>NZ_CP045295.1:3642500-3767500 GCF_009363095.1 Paenibacillus cellulositrophicus | reverse complement strand
ATGGGGAAACCCGGCTGATGTAATAGTCAGTCACTTCTGTCTGAATACATAGGGCAGATTGAGGCATACCAGGGGAACTGAAACATCTAAGTACCCTGAGGAAGAGAAAACAAGAGTGATTCCGTCAGTAGCGGCGAGCGAACGCGGAGCAGCCTAAACCGGTCAGCTTGCTGGCCGGGGTTGTGGGACGTCTCACATGGAGTTACAAAGGAATTGGTTAGGCGAAGAGGTCTGGAAAGGCCCGGCATAGAAGGTAAAAGCCCTGTAGCCGAAAGTCAGTTCCCTCCGAGACGGATCCCGAGTAGTGCGGGGCACGTGAAACCCCGTATGAATCTGGCAGGACCATCTGCTAAGGCTAAATACTCCCTAGCGACCGATAGTGAAACAGTACCGTGAGGGAAAGGTGAAAAGCACCCCGGAAGGGGAGTGAAATAGAACCTGAAACCGTGTGCTTACAAGAAGTCAGAGCCCTGTTTATGGGTGATGGCGTGCCTTTTGTAGAATGAACCGGCGAGTTACGTTCCCGTGCAAGGTTAAGGTGAGAAGCCGGAGCCGCAGCGAAAGCGAGTCTGAATAGGGCGACTTGAGTACGTGGACGTAGACCCGAAACCGTGTGATCTACCCCTGTCCAGGGTGAAGGTGCGGTAACACGCACTGGAGGCCCGAACCCACGAATGTTGAAAAATTCGGGGATGAGGTGGGGGTAGCGGAGAAATTCCAATCGAACTCGGAGATAGCTGGTTCTCCCCGAAATAGCTTTAGGGCTAGCCTCGGTGAATAGAGTCGTGGAGGTAGAGCACTGATTGGGTGCGGGGCCCGCAAGGGTTACCAAGCTCAGTCAAACTCCGAATGCCATAGACTTGTAACCGGGAGTCAGACAGTGAGTGCTAAGATCCATTGTCAAAAGGGAAACAGCCCAGACCATCAGCTAAGGTCCCCAAGTGTGTGTTAAGTGGGAAAGGATGTGGAGTTGCACAGACAACCAGGATGTTGGCTTAGAAGCAGCCACCATTGAAAGAGTGCGTAATAGCTCACTGGTCGAGTGACTCTGCGCCGAAAATGTAACGGGGCTAAACACACCACCGAAGCTATGGCTTGATGCGTATGCATCAGGGGTAGGGGAGCGTTGTATACAGCGTTGAAGGTATACCGTAAGGAGTGCTGGAGCGTATACAAGTGAGAATGCCGGTATGAGTAACGAAAAGATCAGTGAGAATCTGATCCGCCGAAAGCCCAAGGTTTCCTGAGGAAGGCTCGTCCGCTCAGGGTAAGTCGGGACCTAAGGTGAGGCCGACAGGCGTAATCGAAGGACAACAGGTTGAAATTCCTGTACCACCGTAAACCGTTATGAGTGATGGGGTGACGCAGGAGGGTAGTGACGCGAGCTGATGGATGCTCGTCCAAGCAGTGAGGCTGGTGTGTAGGCAAATCCGCACACTATTAAGGCTGGGCTGTGACGGGGAGGGAAAATTATAGTACCGAAGGTCATGATCTCACACTGCCAAGAAAAGCCTCTAACCAGGTGAAGGTGCCCGTACCGCAAACCGACACAGGTAGGCGAGAAGAGAATTCTAAGGCGCGCGGAAGAACTCTCGTTAAGGAACTCGGCAAAATGACCCCGTAACTTCGGGAGAAGGGGTGCCCCGGTAGTGTGAATAGCACGAGGGGGCCGCAGTGAAAAGGCCCAAGCGACTGTTTAGCAAAAACACAGGTCTGTGCGAAGCCGCAAGGCGAAGTATACGGGCTGACGCCTGCCCGGTGCTGGAAGGTTAAGGGGAGCGGTTAGGGAGTAATCCCGAAGCTGTGAACCGAAGCCCCAGTAAACGGCGGCCGTAACTATAACGGTCCTAAGGTAGCGAAATTCCTTGTCAGGTAAATTCTGACCCGCACGAATGGCGTAACGACTTGGGCGCTGTCTCAACGAGAGATCCGGTGAAATTTTAATACCTGTGAAGATGCAGGTTACCCGCGACAAGACGGAAAGACCCCATGGAGCTTTACTGCAGCTTGATATTGGATTTGGGTACGATCTGTACAGGATAGGTGGGAGCCTAAGAAACCTGAGCGCCAGCTTGGGTGGAGGCGCCGTTGGGATACCACCCTGATCGTATCTAGGTTCTAACCTGGTACCGTAAACCGGTATGGGGACAGTGTCAGGTGGGCAGTTTGACTGGGGCGGTCGCCTCCTAAAGAGTAACGGAGGCGCCCCAAGGTTCCCTCAGAATGGTTGGAAATCATTCGAAGAGTGCAAAGGCAGAAGGGAGCTTGACTGCGAGACCTACAAGTCGAGCAGGGACGAAAGTCGGGCTTAGTGATCCGGTGGTACCGCATGGAAGGGCCATCGCTCAACGGATAAAAGCTACCCTGGGGATAACAGGCTTATCTCCCCCAAGAGTCCACATCGACGGGGAGGTTTGGCACCTCGATGTCGGCTCATCGCATCCTGGGGCTGAAGTAGGTCCCAAGGGTTGGGCTGTTCGCCCATTAAAGCGGTACGCGAGCTGGGTTCAGAACGTCGTGAGACAGTTCGGTCCCTATCTGTCGTGGGCGTAGGAAATTTGAGAGGAGCTGTCCTTAGTACGAGAGGACCGGGATGGACGTACCGCTGGTGCACCAGTTGTTCCGCCAGGAGCATGGCTGGGTAGCTACGTACGGACGGGATAAGCGCTGAAAGCATCTAAGCGTGAAGCCCCCCTCAAGATGAGATTTCCCAGTATGTAAGACCCCTTGTAGACGACGAGGTAGATAGGTTGGAGGTGGAAGTGCAGCAATGCATGGAGCTGACCAATACTAATCGGTCGAGGGCTTATCCAATAAATTAAATCGCAGATTCGTTTCGTATCTAGTTTTCAAGTGATCAAACACTTGAATGTTTGGTGGCGATAGCGGAGGGGTTCCACGCGTACCCATCCCGAACACGACCGTTAAGCCCTCCAGCGCCGATGGTACTTGGACCGAAGGGTCCTGGGAGAGTAGGACGTTGCCAAGCGAAGGACCACTGTTGATGAATATCAACGGTGGTTTTTTTGTTTTTAATTATGTTTATGAGAGGAAATGGGTTATGAAAAACAGATCCTGTCGTATTCATTAACAAGAAGGATTGAATTTTTTATTCATGGAATGCATCCTGTAGACTAGGCGGCATGATAAAATTGGCCGTTAGGGAAGTCTTGAGAACATAGGATCGGAATGGACATGATATGGGTTTATGAATCTTTTGTCATTAGAAAAGATCGAGACACCGCAGTTGCCTATTCGCTATCATGCATAAGGCTTGTATACTCTCTAAACGAAGTAACATTTTTGTTACCGACAGCACAGAAGTAGTCAGTATAATATGTTATGTACATGTTTGGGGGTGCCTAAGAAAACTGAATAATTATTACTTTTGCGATATAAGGAGGACATACATGCTCAATAGACCGTGGCTGCATGCTCTTCTTGTGTTTGGAGTCGTCTGTTTGCTGCTTACCGGCTGCATGAAAAGTGAGCCCTCGTGGACATCCTTTGAAGGAGCTGCGAACGATAAAACCTTTCCGGTACCGAAGGAAGCGAACCGTACTGATCGGACATCCGGTAATTCTAAATTAGACTATGTACGCTACTCGATGAAAGGCCTCAAGGAAGATGAGCAGATTCCGGAAGCTTACTTGAATAAGATTAAAGAGTGGGGCTGGAAGGAAAAAACGGAGGAGGCCGAAGGGAACTCGCACGTTTTTGAGAAGCAAAGCCGGGTAATTAACTTAACCATTCATAAAGATTATTTTACGGTGACCGTTTTAACTAAGGGGAAGGCGACAGTTGAAAGTGTGGATACCGATTTATAGTGACCTGCATCCAAGGATGCGGGTTTTTTAATTATGCGTACAAGCCAAAGGCCCCTCTATGTAAGAGGGGCCTTCAAGTTCATCATAATGATGACGAGTGGCTACTGCTGATAATAGGAGATGTCCTGTGCGTTCAGTTTAATCATACCGTCTTTACGCTGCTTCAATAAACGAAGAAAAGCATAATATTGCGGAAGCAGGAACCACAGATGCCAGAACAGCAAGGACAGTGTGAAGGGAACCGGTGACCAAAACATGATCACAGCCAGCAGGAGCAGGCCAAATCCAGTGATATAGATATAGACTCTCCGAAACAGGCGGTAGCTGATATGTTGATCGGTGATATACCCGAGCCAAGGCAGCCGCAGCGAAAATTTCCATCGTTTACGAAACGGTGTTCCTGATAACAGCAGAACCGATCGGGAGATAACATAATGAATCCAGAGCATAACCGGTGCGGCGAGAACAAAATAGAAGCAGCTGGTCCAGGAAATGACGATCATGAATGAAATCACAGCTATGTAGGGAAGAAGCAGATATAGGCGCACGAGCAGCCGGGAAACCGGTATTTTTTTGATTAATTTATAGTGGTAAAAGGTTGCGTTAACTTGATTCTCATCCGGCATGGAGAACGCTCCACCTCCTAGAGGTCTTTAATTCATATATCGGCTGATTGAAAGACTTTTTTTAAAATTCCTGTACAGACACTCGCGGGGATTGCGGGGAATATGTATGTAAGGAATCAAAGGGGGATATGAAACCACTATGAAAAGGTTTAAAATAATAGAAAATGAGTCATACTTGATAGTAATTAATGAAATAAGGTGGGATGGTTGATGGAAAATCAAACCGAACACGTCTGTATTATTTGCGGGCAAGTCAAAGAAGAAGGAATCACCATTATATCACAATTTATTTGCGAAGAGTGCGAATGTGAAATGGTGCATACAAATGCCGAAGACGCCAAATATCATTATTTTATCCATCAGATGAGACAAATCAATTTACAGACCAACGCGTAAGCAGGTATTTTGTACAGGGGGACAGCGGGAAGCTGTCCCTTTTTTGCATAGAAAAAGGATATAAGCACGTAAAAGCTGCGGGGACTCAGCCGCCCCTGGTTCTCAATAGAAACAGCTGATACATTTGGTCTGGCTACCACGAATGTACATCGGTAGACGTTTCTTTTCAAGCTGTTGCGTAAATTGTGCATTTATCGAAGTAAATGACCCACTATTTCTAGTGACTTTATACGGTGACCGTTAGCCGGATGATTCAATATGCGATAAAATAGGGTAGAGATTGAAACCGGAAGGGATTATGGCTGGGGATGAAAAAGCAACATTTGAACAAGGAACGTGCACCTGTATACGAGATGATGCAGGAGATGAAAGATAAAGCCTATTCTTCATTTCATGTACCCGGACATAAAAAAGGACAGGCCTATACCGAATCCGGGGGAGCCGGATTTCTGCAGGATGTGCTGCAGGCGGATTTGACCGAAATCACAGGGACGGACGATCTGCATCACCCGGAGGGCGTGATCCGGGAGGCGCAAGCGCTGGCGGCGGATTGTTTTGGAGCCGAGGAGAGTTTCTTCCTGGTCGGTGGGAGCACATCCGGAAATATTGCGCTGATTCTGACGGTCTGCAGCAAGCCGGGGGATCTGCTGATCGTCCAGCGGAATGTCCATAAATCGGTGATCCATGGACTGATGCTGGCGGGGGCGAAGGCGGTCTTTATCCAGCCGAAGCCCGATCCGGTCAGCGGACTGGCAGTAGCCCCGTCTGCAGAGACCGTCACCGCCGCCCTGGCTGCCTATCCGCAGGCCAAGGGCGTGCTGGTCACCATGCCGAACTATTACGGCATGGGCAGCGACTTGGCGCCGCTTGCGGAGGCGTGCCACCAGCAAGGGGTACCGTTGCTGGTGGACGAGGCGCACGGCGCCCACTACGGGCAGCATCCGCGGCTGCCCGGAAGTGCCTTGGCCAGCGGAGCAGACGGCGTCGTACAGTCGACGCACAAAATGCTGGCCGCGCTCACCATGGGAGCCATGCTGCACGTCCAAGGGCCGCGGATTGACCGCGGCCTGCTCCGCCAGCGGCTCACCATGGTGCAGAGCTCGAGCCCATCGTACCCGATTATGGGCTCGCTGGACCTGGCCCGGCGCCTGCTGCATGTGCAGGGCGCCGGCGCCTTCACGGCGGGGCTCGCCGCCGTGGACGCCCTGGTGCGCGGCCTGGCGGACCTGCCGCGCTTCAAGCTGCTGCAACCGCAGGGGCAGCAGCCCCAAGACGCCGCCGGCGCAGCATCGGCGGGCAGCACTGCGCAGGCGGCCATCCGCCCTCCGGCAGCCGCATACACCACGCAGGACCCCTTCAAGGTCGTCATTTATGACGTCACCGGCGTCCTGAGCGGCTATGAGCTGCAGGAGCGGCTTGAGGTGTATGGCTGCGTACCGGAGATGAGCGATGACCGATACGTCGTCCTGGTGTACAGCTTGGGATCTACCGAGGAAGACACCCGTCACCTTCTGGATGCCCTCCGGCATATAACTGTAGAGAAGGCGGACGCCCAGAGATCAGCAGATGCCTCACCGGCAGCTGAAAGCCGCCATTCCGTTCAGGCGGAGGCGGAAGAAGATTTAAGTCTAACGGGAGCGTCCGGCCTGCCCAAGTCGCAAAGCAGCCCTGCCGAATTTTCCACGTGGAACATTTTAGCCCAGGCCACCGTCTCAGAGCCCATTCCATTCGGCCTGCAGCCCATACCTACTGAAGATACCGAGAGGGTTCCTCTTCAGGATTGCGCGGACAGAACCGCTGCAGAAATGATCATTCCGTATCCTCCAGGAATCCCGCTTCTGTATCCGGGAGAGCGGATCACCGAGGATACGGCAGCAAGGCTTCGCGTCCTGTCCAATGCGGGAGCGAAGTGCCAGGGGGCGGCAGATCCGAATCTACTAACTATTATGGTATATAAGAAAAACAGAAAGCAGGGAAGCCAATTATGACTGGTCCAGGAGCATTTATTACGCTGGAAGGAGGCGAAGGGTCCGGGAAGACAACCGTGATCGGAAAAATTGGTGAATATTTTAACCGGCTCGCCGTCCCATATATGATGACCCGAGAGCCGGGAGGCATTGAAATTGCCGAGAAGATTCGGGAAATTATATTGAATCCGTCCCATACGGCCATGGATGCCCGAACCGAGGCGCTTCTGTATGCCGCTTCAAGAAGACAGCATCTTGCTGAAAAGGTGGAGCCTGCCCTGGAGAAAGGCCTCACAGTGATCTGCGACCGATTCGTCGACAGCAGCCTGGTTTATCAAGGATATGCCCGCGGACTCGGCATGGATGAAGTGTGGGCCATTAATCAATTCGCCATTCATGACCGGATGCCGGATCTCACCTTTTATTTGGATATCGAGCCGGAAACCGGACTGCAGCGGATTGCGGCAAATCAGGGACGTGAGGTCAACCGCCTTGATCTTGAAGGTTTATCTTTTCATCAGAAAGTACGGGAAGGTTATCATATCATCGCATCCCGTTATCCGGAGCGCATCGTCGTCATTGATGCTTCCAAAGAGCAGTCTGCCGTGGAACAGGATATCATCCGTGTGCTTCAGGAGCGATTTTAAAGGATTTTTGAGGATCTTTGTCAAATAAGTACAGTAGCAGCCTGCAGCTATATAGAATGAACTAAATTAATGATGCAAATGTGGACATATGTTATTTTAAAAGTTTATTACATCTTACTTTGGTTCAATCTATATGGATGGGCAGGTCTAAATAAGCGAGGAGGGAATGCAAGATGAAACTGATCGTTGCGATTGTACAGGATAAGGACAGCAACCGTTTGTCGGCAGGTCTGGTTAAAGCGAACTTCCGGGCGACGAAACTGGCGAGTACCGGCGGGTTCTTGCGGGCAGGTAACACCACATTTATGATCGGGGTAGATGACAGCCAGGTTGAAGCCGTGATGAACGTCATCCGCAGCAGCTGTAAAGTTCGGGAACAGCTCGTTACTCCCGTAACCCCGATGAGCGGTACGACCGATTCATATTTGCCGCTCCCCGTAGAGGTTCAGGTCGGCGGTGCTACCGTGTTCGTTCTGCCGGTTGACCGTTTCGAACATTTTTAAGGCAGGAGATATCCATTGAAGATTAATCCGGGGTTCAGACCCCTAAAGAGCGATTTGCAGATTAACGAGGGCAATACGAAGCAGATTCAGCCCAAATCGTTTTCCGATATCATGCAGCAGCACGGCGAGAAGGTATCGCAGGAAGAGCTTGACCGCCGGTTTAAAGAGATTCAGCTGCAAGGAGACCGTCTCGCTAGATCGATGACAATCCGCGAGTTGAAGGCATACCGTATGCTGGTCAAACGGTTTCTGGAGGATACGGTCCGCCGTGGAGTCCGGATGAAGGAAGCTCGTGGCTGGGACCGCAGAGGCCGGGGCAAGCGCTACAATCTGATTGATGAAATCGACTCGGCCCTTTTGGGACTGGCCGACGATATGCTGGAGAGCGAACAGGGAAAAATCGAGCTGCTGCAGCGGATTGGGGAAATCCGCGGTATGCTGATTAATTTGATGTTCTGACAGATTAGAAGAAATAGGAATAGGTAAAGCCCTTCGTACATGATAAACTATAGGTATAGATAGAATGCCGTATTGTAACATCGATGTGCCGGCCAGGCGATCCGTCTTCCGGTCCATCGATATTGGGAAGAGAGGAAATATGTCTTTTGCAGATATTGCGGGTCAGGATGCGGCAAAGCAAATGCTGCAAAACGCCCTTCGCCGAAACTCCGTCAGCCATGCTTATATATTCAGCGGTCCAGCGGGGAGCGGGCAGATGAAGACGGCCCGGACGTTTGCCCAAGCACTCTTCTGTACTACGCTTGAGGACGACGCCTGCGGGCAATGCCTCGAATGCCGCAAAGTAGAACACGGCAATCACCCCGATCTTCATCTCCTTGCTCCGGATGGATCGTCTATCAAAATCGACCAGATCCGCGACTTACAGCGGGTCTTTTCCTATCGCTCGGAATCAAAGAATCCGAAGGTATATATTATCGACCAGGCTGATACGATGACCGTGCAGGCGGCCAACAGCCTGCTGAAGTTTCTGGAGGAGCCGCCCATTCCGGCCGTGGCGATTTTGATCACGGAGAATGGACAGGCTCTGCTCCCAACGATTCAGTCGCGCGCGCAGCTGGTGCCTTTTACCCCGCTCAGCCCCGGGCTGATGCTGCAGACGCTGGTGGATGAAGGATACCCTTCACCGCTTGCCAGATGCGCCGTTCACCTATTGTCGGGACTGGACGGATGCCGCGAGCTGATGGAGCAGAATTGGTTTGCAGAAATTAGAAACGTAGTGTTACAATTAGGGAAGGAAGCTCTAGGCCGAGGCAGCTCCGCTCTGGTGACCGCAGGGCAGAAGGTGTTCAAAGCCGGGTTATCCGATCACTTGGATACACTGCTTAATTTGTTTCATTTGTGGTTCAAAGATATGCTTCACGTCCAGTACGGTAAGCACGAAAGTATCGTTTTCATAGATCAGTTGGACTTTTTGTCTACACATGCTTTAACCCGCAGCACGGCACAATGGGTCTCCTATATGGATTTAGCCGCAGAATGCAGGAAGAAATTGCGCTACAATGTGAATAGCCAACTCTGTCTTGAACAGTTTTTAATCGGTTTGGAAGGATAGCTTCAAGGCTAGCCAATGGTCTCTGGCATATAAGGGGGTTAGTTTTTGTACAGTGTAGTGGGTGTCCGTTTTAAAAAGGCGGGCAAAATTTATTACTTCGATCCGCTCGATTTCCCGATTGAGAAGGATAACAGCGTTATCGTCGAAACGGCGCGCGGTATCGAATACGGCAAGGTTGTCGTTGGAAAAAAAGAGGTGCAGGAATCCGATGTGGTCCTCCCGCTGAAGAAGGTCATCCGGATCGCCGGTGATTCTGACGCACGGGTTGTGGAAGAGAACAAGCAGGCCGCCAAGGATGCTTTTGCCACCTGTTTAAATAAAATCCGCGATCACGGCCTCAAGATGAAGCTGGTGGATGTGGAATTTACGTTTGACCGAAATAAAATTATATTTTATTTTACGGCTGAGGGAAGAGTGGATTTTCGCGAGCTCGTCAAGGATCTGGCCGGTATTTTCCGGACTCGGATCGAGCTTAGACAAATTGGTGTACGTGACGAAGCCAAGATGCTGGGCGGTATCGGCCCATGCGGTCGCATCCTTTGCTGTTCGTCCTGGCTCGGCGATTTCGAGCCTGTATCCATCAAGATGGCTAAAGACCAGAGCTTGTCGCTGAATCCGACCAAAATCTCCGGCTTGTGCGGAAGACTCATGTGCTGTCTGAAATATGAGCATGATAATTATGAAAGTGTGAAGGAAGAGCTGCCATCAGTAGGCAAAATCGTCATCACATCGTTGGGAGAAGGCAAAGTGGTCGGTATCAATGCCGGCAGCCGAAGCGTCCATGTCCAGCTGTTTGAAATCAGCAAGGTCAAGGAACTGCCATTGGATGATGTTGTCATCAAGTAAACCGTAGAGGTTACTTTCGGGGTGGAAACTTGGAAAAGAAAAATATTTTTGCACACATTCAAGAGATGGAAACACAAATGGAGCAGGTTCACAGTGATCTGGGTGAAATGAAGCTTCTCATCAAAGAGCTGCTGGAGGAAAACAACCGCCTGAGCCTGGAGAATGAGCAGCTGCGCAAAATATTAAAAGGAGCCATACCGGAGGAAGGATCCCCGCTGCCACAACCGGCCCATGCCACAGCAGAGCAGGAGCATGAGATCGAGGACGTGGTGGGGGAAGGATACGACAACCTCGCGAGGCTGTATCACGAAGGTTTCCATATATGCAACGTCTATTATGGACATTTGCGCACAGAAGGCGATTGCCTTTTCTGCCTGTCTTTTCTGAATAAATGAAGCCGTAGGATAACTCCCTACGGTTTTTTTTCAATGTTTTTATGGTTTACAATGGTTTTATGTAAAGTAACAAGGAAGGTTACCCTATGCTGCAGAGAAGGAAAATGAAGAATGAAAATTGATAAATCACAGGTAAGCCTGCGGCCGACGGAACGTCTCGACGATCTGCTGACGCATGATTTGCATATTATCCAAAGCGACGAAGTGTTCAGCTTTTCCATGGATGCGGTGCTTCTGGCACGTTTCGCGGGGATTCCGGCCAAGGGGAGAGTGCTCGACCTGTGTACGGGCAACGGTGTCATTCCGATGCTGCTCACCACCCGTACCGCGGCGGCCATCGAAGGTATTGAAATTCAGCCCCGTCTGGCGGATATGGCCCGGCGGAGCGTGGAGCTGAACGGCTTGAATGACCGGGTTCTCATCCGCGAAGGCGATTTGCGGGAGCTGCACAAGGAGACCGGGCACGGCGTATATGACGCCATTACAGTCAATCCGCCCTATATGCCGCTGAACGGCAGCGATATCAAGCTGAATCCTCACCAGGCGATCGCCCGCCATGAAATCAGCTGCACCCTGGAAGAGGTTATTCAGACCTGCTTCAGATTGGTAAAGCCCGGCGGGAAAGTCAGCATGGTTCATAAGCCGCAGCGGCTTGCAGACATTATATCACTGATGCGGCAGCATCGGCTGGAGCCGAAACGGATTCGCTTTGTTCATCCGAGGGCCCACTTGGAGGCGAATATGGTGCTGGTCGAGGCGATGAGGGAGGGCAAGCCGGAGGTGCGGTTGCTGCCGCCGCTCATTGTATATAATGAGAATAACAGCTATTGTCCGGAAATTCTGGATATTTACTACGGAGCTAAAGAGGGAAAAGAATGAGTCTGAGCATACAAAGCAGTTTTCAGGAAAAAGAAGAGGGCGCGCCGGGTTCGTTATACCTGGTGGCCACGCCCATCGGCAATTTGGAGGACATGACGTTTCGGGCGGTAAACACGCTAAAGGTCTGTGACATCATCGCCGCAGAGGATACAAGGCAGACGCGCAAGCTGCTCACCCATTTCGACATTTCCCCGTCGATGTTGTTCAGTTATCATGAGCATAATAAGGCGGCAAGCGGACCCGAATTAATACGCTATATAATAGAAGGAAAAAATTTGGCTCTTGTCAGCGATGCCGGTCTGCCGGCGATTTCCGACCCCGGGGCCGATCTCGTCCAGCTGGCGTTGGAACAAGGGATTTCCGTTATTCCGGTCCCGGGTGCCAATGCTGCGTTATCCTCCCTGATCGTGTCGGGACTTCCGACCGAGCGCTTTACGTTTATCGGTTTTCTTCCCCGGGAACGCAAAGAGATTCAAGCGGTGCTGGAGCCGTTGCAGGCGGCATCCGGAACGCTGCTGTTTTACGAATCGCCTCATCGGGTAATGAAGACACTCAAGGCCATCCTTGAAATTCTCGGCAATCGGAGAATTGTGCTTGCCCGTGAGCTGACCAAGCGATATGAGGAGTTTGTCAGGGGAACCATTGAAGAGTGCCTCGAGTATCTGGAGGAGCATGCTCCGATTGGCGAATACTGCCTCGTACTGGAAGGCGCGGATCCGAAGGAGGAGCAGAAGCAGCGGGATGCTTGGTGGCAGGAGATGACCGTGGAAGAGCATGTGCAGCATTACGAAGGGGAAGGGTTGCCAAGGAAAGACGCCATGAAGAAGGCAGCCGCCGACCGCGGCGTTTCCAAAAGAGATGTATATAACGCGCTATTGTAATAAATGCAGTGGTGAGGGAGCAGTAGGTAGAAGAGAGAGATTTGGTGGGTAAACCACATTTTTGAAAAAACAGTCGCCTTTTATAGGGATGAAAGTTTTTCCGAGGTTAGGGAATTTGTGGCAAAATGGAAGCAGCCGGGGTGGGACGTCGTGCGGCTGCTTCTCTTCTCCTTGGAGCGGTCATATCGCCGACAATCAAAAAAAATGCCTCCCACGGCCGGGTTCTAAGCCGAGGAGACACCAAGGAGATATGAAAAAGGTTAGAATTAACAATTTGAATTACTCTTATTATATACTAAAAATCTTAATTTGTCACAGGTGTTGGGATTTCTGATATGCAATCGTGACAAACAATTTTTCCTTTGAAGTAAGTAACATTCTCGGCATTGCCGCAGAAGATGCAGGCCGGTTCGTATTTCTTGAGCATAATACGTTCTCCGTCCACGTAAATCTCAAGTGCGTCTTTCTCTCCAATGCCCAAGGTACGGCGCAGTTCAATGGGGATAACTACCCGACCCAGTTCGTCTACCTTTCTTACAATACCAGTTGATTTCATCATAACTGATCATTGCTCCTCTCGCCATAGTTTTAAAATGTCATAATTCGACAACGTTCTCTCTTTAATGATATCAATAATACCAACGATTCCCAAAACAGTCAACCAGTAAATTTGGTTCAATAACCTTACAAATAGCATAACAGCTAGGAAATCACTCATATCAGGATTCTTTTCCAATTATATCGCCTTGGTAGTATAATGTCGATTTGGAAAACCTTAATTCTGCTTATTTCGACATGTATCGACACTAATTGTCAAAAATATTTCAAAATTAAAACACTTAACAACCCGAATTTCACAAAATGAATGGAGTTGACCTGAACATGAACCCACTAAGTGAGGAAAAGGTTTTTAAAGATCCGGTTCACAATTATATTCACGTCCAGGACTCCACGATTTGGAGGCTCATTAATACAACCGAATTTCAGCGTTTGCGGCGGATCCGGCAGCTTGGAACCTCGTATTTGACGTTTCATGGAGCGGAGCACAGCCGTTTCTCCCATTCTTTAGGGGTATATGAGATTACACGGCGGATTATTTCGCAATTTGAGCGCAGCGGATATCCGGATTGGCCGAAAGAAGAGAGGCTGCTGACGCTGTGTGCGGCGCTGCTGCATGACCTGGGACACGGCCCCTTTTCTCATTCGATTGAAGAGGCCTTTCATATGAATCATGAAGACTGGACGCGTCGGATTGTCACCGGAGATACGGAAGTGAATGATATATTGAGCGAGATTGCCCCGGACTTCCCGGACAAGGTATCCGCCGTCATCGCGAAGACCTATGATAAACCGATTGTGGTGAACCTCGTTTCGAGCCCCTTGGATGCCGACCGGATGGATTACCTGCTTCGGGATGCCTATTACACCGGGGTGAACTACGGCACGATTGATATTGACCGTATTTTACGGATGCTCCGTCCTTATCAGGGCAGAGTGGTGGTCAAAGAGTCCGGGATGCATGCTGTGGAGGATTATTTAATGTCCAGGTACCAGATGTACTGGCAGGTTTACTTCCATCCGGTAACCCGCAGTTCAGAAATTATTTTGCGCCAAATTTTCCGGCGGGCCAAGGAGCTGTACCAGGATGGTTATCCATTTGGCTTTATGGTCGAGCCGCTGCCGCAGCTCTTTGAAGACAAACTGGACGTGCAAGCTTATCTGAAGCTGGACGAGGCGCTGATTCAAACGGCCTTCCTCCAGTGGTCCTATGAGGACGACCGCATACTCAGCGAGCTGTGCACCCGATTTATGCACCGCAAACTGTATAAATATGTAGAAATGGACTCCGTCGATTTGGAAATGATCGATGAAATCCGTCGGGAGTTTGGACAAGCCGGAATGAACCCAGAATACGATCTGGAGATTGATTTTCCGACCGATCTTCCTTACGATGTATTTCGTCCGGGTGACGAGTCGAGCCAGAAACAGATCCTGCTGCTCGACCGCCAGGAGCAGCTGCGGGAAATATCCGAGGTGTCGGATATTGTCCGCTCCATCAGCGGCATTCACCGCGGGAAATATCACTTGTATTATCCGGAAGACAAACTGGAAAAGGCGATAACCGATCTTTCTCCTTCGATTTCCCGCATTTTCAAGCTTTAATGACAAAATGCCGTACGAAAAGGAACATGTGGTACCGACAAGAAAGGAGTTCAAATTCATGGAACTGTTCGACACGCACACCCATCTGGATGCGCAACAATTCGACGAGGACCGGGAGCGGGTCATTGACAATGCCGTACAAGCCGGTGTAACCCGGATGATCAACGTTGGTTTTAACCGAGAGACGATCCCATCGACGATGAAGCTGGTGGAAACGTATGATTTTATATATGCGGCCATAGGCTGGCATCCGCAGGACGCCGTTTTTATGCAGGAAGGCGATCTGGAGTGGATTGCATCCTTATGCAGTCATCCCAAGGTGGTGGCCATCGGTGAAATTGGACTGGATTACTACTGGGACACCTCGCCGAAGGATGTGCAGCACCGGGTCCTCCGCCAGCAGATCGGATTGGCCCGAGAGCTCAACATGCCAATTGTTATACATAACCGGGACGCCCATGAGGATATTGTGAAAATATTACGGGAAGAGAAGGCCGGCGAGGTCGGCGGCGTCATGCACTCATTCTCGGGGAGCTGGGAAACCGCGAAGCTGTGCCTGAATATGGGCTTCCATCTTTCGTTTGGCGGACCGATTACGTTCAAGAATGCCAGAGTCCCCAAAGAGGTCCTGGCTCAGGTTCCGATGGACAGGCTGCTCATCGAGACCGACTCCCCTTATCTCACACCGCACCCCTTCCGAGGGAAGAGAAACGAGTCGGCAAACGTCCGTCTGGTCGCTGAAGCGGCAGCCCAGATTAAGGGGGTTGACCTGGAGGAAATTGCCCAGATTACCACCCAAAATGGGCTGGAACGATTTGGAATTGTGTGAAATCGGGAGAAAAACAGCCGAAAAAATGAGCATGAGCGAATGATTAAAGAATTTTAACAAACAAAACGCCGAATATTACATTTTTTTAACCACTTTTTCAAATAAACGTGGTTGATTACCGCTTTACAACATGCATCAAAACAGGATATCATCTTTTCAGTGAATCATTGAGCTGTCGTTAAGGTCTTACCTTCGCAGCTTCATGAACCAGTCTCGCTGAGTCTCCCGCATGGGAGAACGGGGGAACCAATACTGGAGCGGGTCATGACAGACCGGAAGCGGTCCCATGCTCGCAAGCGTATTTGATTTCTTTCTTGGGTCTCTGGGGTGAATTGAACGGCTTTACGCCATGAGCGTAAGGACGCGAATAGGGCGGCTCTCTTTCGCCCGAACCCGACAGCTAACCCCGTAAGCGGATAAAGAGAGGTACCCTCGTGCATGACAATTCCGATATTCAGACATCCGGAAGCCACGAAAGAGTCCTCGTAAGCTCTTTTCTATCGGCTTCTTTTGTTTTGAATAAAGGAGAGGCAGTCATCATACTGTTGTATAACAGGAGGTGACAAATCATGATGGAGAGATTGGTTCATGGTGCAAGAACGCATGCTTTCTGTGGGTTCTTGTAAAAAATTGAGTATAGTCGCGTCAAATACAATCATGCATAACTCTAGACGGCGAGGCTATGAAGGAGGATCGAGAAAGTGGGCGTTTTCCAACCAGAGAAGACCCATGATTCAAAAATCTCCAGCATGTCTTACGCATTGCGATGGAAGCATGAGAATTTGCGCCAGATCTCCACTGCAGCTATCGTTTCAATCGCGGTTACCCTGATGATCTTGCTGCTCGTGTACAGTCAATCGCGAAAACAAGTTTATTTGGTAGTAGACGGTCAAATGAAATCTGTACAGACCAATACATCTTTACTTCAAGAAATGCTGGATGAGCAAGAAATCAGTCTGAAACCCGAGGACCAAATATCGATGCCGCTGAGCGGGGCTATATCCGACGGCGACAAGGTCGTGATCGACCGCGCGAGTCCTGTGAAGGTGACGGCTGATGGTGCAACGAAGCATTTGTATACAACGGCCAAGACGGTCGGTGACGTGCTGAAAGAAACCGGCGTCAAAGTCAAGGAAACAGACATTGTCACTCCGGCTGTCGAAACGGCGGTCTCCACCAACACGGACATCCGGATCGTCCGGATGAACAAACAAGTGGTACAGCGTCATGAATCCCTCCCCTTCCGGGTGGTCAAAACCTCCGACCCCAGCATTTACAAAGGCGAGTCGCGGGTGATTCAGCAGGGATCTCCTGGCGTCATGGTGCAGTACATTGAGAAGAAGTACAAAGACGGCAAGCTGGTGTCCATGAAGATGGTGGGCAAAAAAGTGCAGACGGTGACCAAGGATACGGTCATTGCCGTCGGCACGAAGAAAAAGCCTGTTCCCGTAGTGACCGAAGTCAAAACAGCCGTTGCCAAAGCTTCTTCTACCCCTGCCAAGGTGAAGAAGGTCAGCAGCAGCAGTAACAACCGGGTCAGCAAGGCCGGCGTTGACTTTTCCTACAAGAAGCTGATCAAAGTATCCATGACCGCTTATTCGTCTGGCGAGTCCGGAGTCGGCACACGCACCGCCACAGGAACACGCGTCACAGAAGGCCGCACGATTGCGGTTGATCCAAGCGTCATTCCTTTGGGATGGTGGGTTTACATTGAAGGCGTTGGCTTCCGTCGTGCGGAAGACACCGGCGGAGCCATTAAGGGAAATAAAATCGATATATACTACGATTCCGTCCAGCAGGCACGCAACTTTGGCCGTAAATCCGGCCTTAAGGTGTACGTGATCGGTCCGGTCAAACCGGAGCTGAACTAATTTCGTTTTACTTTGCCATTCTAATGTTATAGTATTATGATCATGAAAATGTCATGCTAAAGAAGAGGAGCTTTCCTCTTCTTTTTGTTGTTAATTTACAGCAGTTTGTCTATACCGGGACCCCGCAAAGTACCTGAACAGGCATCACGTTTATGCCCACTTGCAGGGACTTGGCTGTCCGGCGGCATTGACGGGTATAATGTACTCGAAAGGAAGACAGGATATCATGATTAAAGAAGTCATTGTCGTGGAAGGCCGGGATGATACCGTGGCCGTGAAGCGGGCGGTGGATGCCGATACGATCGAGACGGGCGGCTCCGCCATCAATGCGCGTATACTCCAGCGAATCGCGCTGGCTCAGGAGCGGCGGGGGGTCATTGTGCTAACGGACCCGGACCACGCCGGCGAAAGAATCCGCAAAATCATTTCGGCCAAGGTGCCCGGCTGCAAGCATGCGTTTATCCCGGAGGCCGACGCAACCCGTAAGGGGGATATCGGTGTGGAGAACGCCTCGCCTGCGGCGATCCGCAGAGCCCTGGAGCGGGTTCACACCTCTTATGAGGGGGCGGAAAGCCAGATCGACATGGAGGACCTGATGGAGGCGGGACTGCTGGTGCATCCGGATGCCGCCGCCCGGCGGATGGCGATGGGCAACCTCCTCGGTATCGGCTACTGCAACGGCAAGCAATTTTATAAGCGACTCGCTATATTTCAAATATCCCGCGAAGAATTCGCGGATGCGCTTGCCCGTATCGAAGATGAAGGAGGCCGGACAACGTGAACGGCATGGACGATATCGCCACACCAAGGCGAACCAAAGAAATTATCCAGCGCCACGGCTTTTCATTCAAGAAGAGCCTGGGGCAAAATTTTTTGATCGACCAAAATATTTTGAATAAAATCGTGGATGCGGCCGGACTTGATTCCACCAAGGGTGCCCTGGAGATCGGTCCCGGCATCGGCGCCCTGACCGAAAAGCTGGCCCAGCAGGCAGGGGCCGTCACGGCGGTTGAGATCGACCAGAGGCTGATTCCGATCCTCGAGGAGGTTCTTGCTCCATACCCCGGCGTAAAGGTTCATCATGGGGATATACTGAAGACGGACCTCGCTGCGCTGTTTAAGAGCAATTTTGCCGGCGTATCCAAAGTCAGCGTTGTGGCCAACCTTCCGTACTATGTGACGACGCCGATCTTGATGAAGCTGCTGGAGGAGCGGCTCCCGCTGGAGAACATCGTCGTGATGATCCAGAAGGAGGTGGCGGACCGGATGGCCGCCCGCCCGGGCACGAAGGACTACGGCAGCCTGAGCATCGCCGTGCAGTATTACAGCGTGCCGGAGCTGGTGTGTATCGTGCCCAAGACGGTATTCATTCCGCAGCCGAACGTGGAATCGGCAGTGATCCGTCTGGCCGTGCGGGAACAGCCGCCGGTTGCGGTAGACGATGAGCGGCATTTCTTCGAGGTGGTACAATCATCGTTCGCTCAGCGGCGGAAGACGATATCGAACAATCTGAAGAGCCGCTTCTTCCCCACGGAGGGACGGGAACGTCTGGATCAGCTGCTGCAGGCAGCGGGAATCGACCCGTCCCGCCGCGGCGAGACGCTCAGCATTGAGGAATATGCCGTGCTTAGCAACCTGCTGCGGAAGGAAGGCATCGGCTTAAATTAAACAAAAGATGAACCAATAGGGGGATTCGCCCATACCATGGGGTAGGGGTGATGTTCATGAATATTGGAGACCTGGTCGTGCGCAGATCCTACGGCGGCGATATCGCGTTCCGCGTCGAGGATTTGCGCAGGGACGAAGCGGTGATTAAGGGAACGGAGTTCAGACTTCTGGCGGATTCTCCGCTCGATGATCTGGTAAGGGTTCCTTATGCGCCGATAAGCGAAAAAACCGAGAAAGCAAATATTAGAGCAAACGAGTCGCTCAGTTTACTGAAACGTCACCGTCAGGAGCAGACCCAGCGGAATCAGGCCACCTTGAGCGGAAGCGGGGAATGGGGAACAGCTGAGCCGGCTTATTTCGAAGTCCCCGGGAAGGTGCTTCATCTGGATGGAGATCCGAATTATTTGAAAAAGAGCCTGAGTCTGTATGAGCAGCTTCGGGTTCCGGCCGAGGGCCATTATGTGAATGAGGCGGGGATGGCGGACGCCCTGTACCGGCTGCTGCCTCGGGTCCGGCCGGATATCGTGGTGATCACGGGTCATGACGGCGTACTGAAGCATCGCCAGAATCATGATTTGTATAGCTTGAACAGCTATAAAAACTCGCAGAACTTCGTCAGGGCGATTCAGGTGGCGCGCCAGTTTGAGCGCCATTACGATCAGATGACGATTATCGCCGGTGCATGCCAGTCGCACTTTGAGGCGCTGCTGCAGGCCGGAGCCAACTTTGCCAGCTCCCCGGGGCGCATCTTGATTCATGCCCTGGATCCGGTATATGTTGCCGCCAAGGCGTCGTTTACATCGGTGAGAGATACGATCAACATGACGGATGTGCTTCACAATACGATCAGCGGCACGCAGGGCGTCGGGGGCATTGAAACCCGCGGGAGCTACCGCATCGGCCTGCCCCGGCTGAACGACTTAACCAAGCTTAAAGTGACGCCGTCGGCCATTTAACATGTCCGGAAATGCCATGCAAAGCTCTTGACCAGACAGCATAACGAAATGCAGGAACCGTAATCTGCCGGCAGATTGCGGTTTTTTGTTGTTATCCGGGTGTAAGCAGAAATGAGCTGGGGATCCGCAAAAAAATTCGTTGACAACATAAAATTGATGCTGATATAATTATTGTTTTGATTTGACAAAACCATCTTTTCGAGTTATAATGGACAAGGAAAGAGGTGGTCGTCGACAATGGCTAAAAATACGCTGTTGGAAATCAAACGCAATCTCGAAGCTCACGTGGGTCAGAAGATTTCGCTTCGGGCTAACGGTGGTCGTCGCAAGACCGTCGAGCGTACTGGTGTTTTGGAAGAAACGTACCCATCTGTTTTTATTGTGAAATTGGATCAAGAGCATCAAACCTTTAAACGTGTTTCATACAGCTATGCCGATATTCTTACGGAATCCGTGGAGGTTATTATTTGCGATGATAATACCGGCACCCGGATCGAGTTGGAGAAAGCGTAACTTTAATGACAAAACAGCCTTCCTGATGGAGGGCTGTTTTTAGTTGGCAGGGGGATATGGAATGAGGAGCGGCCGGGAGCGGGATAATACTTATGGTAGCAGCCTAATTCCGATGGAACCAAAGGAGGATGTTCATGAGCCGCAGACGCCGCAGTGTCATGTCGGATGAGCTGAAGAATGAGCTGGCTAAGGATTTGGGATTTTACGAAACCGTCCAGCAGGAAGGCTGGGGAGGTATTAAGGCCAAGGATGCGGGCAACATGGTAAAAAGAGCGATCCAGCTCGCCGAACAGGCCGCCGCACGTAAATCCTGATTCACACCAGCAATGCCGGCGGAGGCCTCCCAAGCGGGAGGCTCTCCGTTTTTGAATTCAAGGCTGTGTCCGCTCCGCCCTTTGTCTGTAAACGGAAAATGACTTGACTGGTTCAGTTTGATATAATGATTTGAAGTTGCAGATTTCTGGATTGAGCCCAAGAGAAAAAATGCTTGAGGTTCATTCCGGATTTCGGATTGAGCCCAAGGATTCGAAGCGGCTTGTGTCAATCCAGATAGAGGGAATCTTGAGGGTGGGTGAACGCCTTGAAAATTTACGAAAAAGCACCAGCCAAAATCAATTTGATGCTGGATGTATTACATAAACGGCCAGACGGGTACCATGAGGTGGAAATGGTTATGACGATGGTTGACCTGGCGGACCGGCTGGAGATGTCGGCCTTGCCCCGGGATACGATTATTATTTCAAGCCAGGCGGGATACATACCGCTGGATGAGAAGAACTTGGCGTTTCAGGCCGCAAGGCTGATTAAGGACCGGTATGACGTCAAGAGCGGGGTGCATATCCATCTGGATAAGAAGATCCCCGTAGCAGCAGGCCTGGCCGGAGGAAGCAGCGACGCCGCCGCCACTCTGCGTGGTCTGAACCGGCTGTGGAATTTGAACATTCCGGTAGAGGAGCTGCAGAAGCTGGGTGCGGAGCTCGGATCGGACGTTCCGTTCTGCGTCACTGGAGGTACCGCACTGGCGACAGGGCGGGGTGAAAAGCTGACGCCTGTGGCGAATCCGCTGCAGTGCTGGGTGATTTTGGCCAAACCGCCGATTAACGTATCGACCGCGGAGGTCTACGGCAAGTTCAGAGCGGCGCAGGTCAAGGAGCATCCGTCGGCCCAAGGAATGATCCGCGCGATCGAAGCGGGGGACTTTCATGGCGTATGCAGCCGCCTGGGGAACGTGCTGGAAGATGTGACGCTGAGGCTGCATCCCGAAGTGCAGCAGCTGAAGGAAGGGATGCTGCGTCTCGGCGCAGACGGGGCTTTGATGTCAGGCAGCGGGCCGACCGTATTCGGCCTGGTGTACAAGGAATCGAAGGTGGCACGGATCTATAACGGGCTGCGGGGCTTTTGCAAAGAAGTGTATGCGGTGCGCCTATTGACCTAACTTCGCCAACCATGTTGTACAAATCCGTACAAAAATGATATATTCTTACTATAATATTCGGATTTTCTGGGTGATTTTGCTTTAGATTCCGATGAATACAGCGATAGCGAGGAGTATTTCGTGAAAAAATTAAAGCGAAGCGCGCGTTTGGTGGAGATGACGCAGTATCTTTTGTCCAGACCGCATACATTGATCCCGCTCACCACATTTGCCGATAGATACGGAGCCGCCAAGTCCTCGATCAGCGAAGATTTGGTTATTATCAAGGAAGTGTTTGAGGAGGAAGGCATCGGGGACCTGCTGACGCTGGCCGGGGCCGCCGGAGGCGTGAAATATATTCCGAAAATGCCGAAGGAGCAGGCGCTGGTGTTTGCGAACGATCTTTGTTCCCAGCTTCAGCAGAAGGACCGTATTCTGCCCGGCGGGTATTTGTACATGTCCGATTTGCTGGGACAGCCTTCTCTTATGAACGAGGCGGGAAAGATTTTTGCCACTGCATTCTCCGGCAAGGACATCGACGTGGTCATGACCGTGGAGACCAAGGGGATTCCGCTGGCTTACGCCACCGGGGCCCAGCTGAACCTGCCGGTTGTTCTCGTACGCCGGGACCATCAGGTGACGGAAGGATCTGCCGTGAGCATCAATTACGTGTCGGGATCACATAAGAGCATCCACACGATGTCCCTTTCGCGGCGGGCGCTGAAGGAAAAGTCGCGCGTCCTGATCGTGGACGATTTTATGAAGGCAGGCGGCACCATCCAGGGCATGGTAGATCTGCTGAACGAATTTGATGCCGAAGTCGCAGGCGTAGGCGTATTGGTCGAGTCGGGAGCGGTGGAATCAGAGGAGCGGCTCCTGCACGATTATGTGTCCCTGGCGACACTGACGGCGGTCGATCCAAAGACGAAAGAAATATTTGTGAGCCCGGGGAATTATTTTGATCCGTCTTAACGTTGAAGAGGTCTGCGGATTTTGTCGATAAAAATATTTTATCGGCGAATAGTTCCGAAGTCTGTCGACACTCACATTCTTATAAAAAAATTCCTGATTTTAGGACATTTTGTTAACTTAAAAAAGAGGATTTCGCGCATGCTGTGTGGAATTATACACCAAGTCTCTGATGGAAAAAGGTGGTGAACACACACATGCAAATTACGGATGTCAGACTCCGCCGCGTTAACTCCGAGGGGAGAATGAAAGCAATCGCATCCATTACCATTGATAACGAATTTGTTGTTCATGACATTCGGGTCATCGATGGAAACAATGGAATGTTCGTTGCTATGCCGAGCAAACGCACTCCGGATGGAGAATTCCGCGACATTGCCCACCCAATCTCTTCCGGCACCCGGGAGAAGATTCAAACGGCCGTCCTGGCGGAATATGAACGCGCTGCCAGTGAAGAAGAAGTGATCGAGGAAGGCGCTTAAGTTTACAATTGGGGTTCAAGGAAAGGAGGGCCAGGACTATGGCTCTCTTTTCTTTTTGCTTATAATACGATATATTCAGTATTGAGCGAGTTCTAGAGTAGGAGGTCAAGATCCTTGAAAAGAATGGCGATTGTTCTTGCCGCAGGGCAGGGAAAACGAATGAAATCCAAACTATACAAAGTGCTTCATCCCGTCTGTGGCAAACCGATGGTTGGGCACGTGGTGGATACCGTCAAACAGGTGAACTGCGAACGGAGCATTGTCATCGTTGGCCACGGGGCAGAGGCTGTCCAATCTTATCTGGGTGAGGCCGCTGAATACGTGCTGCAAGAGCAGCAGCTTGGTACAGGCCATGCGGTGAAGCAGGCCAAAGCTTTACTGGGCTCGGAAGAGGGCTCGACCATTGTCATCTGCGGCGATACTCCGCTGGTCACGGCCGAGACACTGCAGGGACTGACGCAGCTGCATGAAAGCAACAACGCTGCCGCCACCGTACTGGTTGCCTATATGGACCAGCCGCAGGGTTACGGGCGCGTGATCCGCAGCGAGGACGGAAGCGTACTACGTATCGTTGAACAGAAGGACTGCACGCCGGAAGAGGATGCGGTTCGTGAAATCAATACAGGCACTTATGTTTTTGATAATGCGAAATTGTTTGCCGCTTTGGAGAAGGTAACGAACAACAACGTCCAGCAGGAATATTATTTAACGGACGTGATCGGGATTCTTGTAGGCGAGGGAGAAACCGTTCTCGGCTATGTGACCGACGACTACGCTGAGTCGATCGGCGTTAATGACCGCCGTGCACTTTCAGAGGCTGAAGGATTAATGCGGGAACGCATTAATATCCGTCATATGCTGAACGGCGTTACGATCATTGATCCCGCTTCAACGTATATCGGTGCCGACGTGACCATTGGAGCCGACTCCGTGATCTATCCCGGCACGGTACTGAAGGGAAAAACGGTTATCGGTGAGGATTGCGTGATCGGTCCGCAGAGCGATATCAGCGATTCCGTCATCGGCGACGGCGTGACGATCAAGCATTCGGTGCTGGATCAGGCAGAAGTGGGTTCTAGAACATCGGTAGGCCCTTACGCATATCTGCGTCCGAAATCCAAGCTTGGGGAAGACGTCAAGATCGGCGATTTTGTGGAAGTGAAAAATGCAACGATCGATAACGGCTCCAAGGTATCGCATCTAAGCTATGTCGGCGACGCGACGGTAGGCAAGAACGTCAATGTCGGCTGCGGTGCGATAACGGTCAACTACGATGGGTATAATAAGTTTATGACTGAAATTGAAGATGATGCTTTTATCGGCAGCAATGTGAATCTTGTGGCTCCGGTGAAAGTGGGCAAAGGAGCCTACGTGGTCGCGGGCTCGACGATTACCCAATCGGTTCCTGAAAATGACCTGGCCATCGCCAGAAAACGCCAGGAGAATAAACCTGGGTATGCCGAGAAAATTCGCTCCAAGGCCAAAGCCAAGAAGGAAAGCAAGCAGCAGGTTTAAACGTAAAGCGTCCCCGTCTTATCGGGAAGTGTGAGATACATGGTTTCAAGCGGCATGGAGGCAGGCCAGAATTTCAATGAACCAGCACGGAGGGTTTTAATTCTATGACTTATTGTGATTCGAAGTTAAAAATATTTACATGCAATTCCAATCCGAAGCTCGCACAGCAAATTGCGGATTATATCGGCATCCCCATGGGGGATTCGCATACGACCAGCTTCAGTGATGGTGAGATTCAGGTGAAATTATCGGAGAGCGTTCGCGGCTGCCACGTTTATGTCGTGCAGTCGACATGCGGTCCGGTAAATGACAATCTCATGGAACTGCTGATCATGGTCGATGCGCTGAAGCGTGCTTCTGCGAAGAGCATTAACGTCGTAATCCCTTATTATGGGTATGCGCGTCAAGACCGTAAGGCCCGTTCCCGTGACCCGATTACCGCTAAGCTGGTTGCGAATCTGATTGAGAAGGCGGGTGCCCACCGTGTCATCACGATGGACCTGCATGCCATGCAGATTCAAGGCTTCTTCGACATTCCGGTTGATCATCTGCTTGGGGTGCCGATTCTGGCCCAGTATTTCCGTTCCAAGCAAATCGAGAATCCGGTTGTTGTGTCTCCTGACCACGGTGGTGTGGTTCGTGCCAGAAAACTGGCTGATTTCCTGAATGCCCCGCTGGCCATCATTGATAAACGCCGTCCGGAACCGAACGTAAGTGAAGTTATGAACATCATCGGTCACATCGAAGGCAAAACGGCCATTTTGATCGATGACATTATCGACACGGCCGGCACGATTGTGCTTGGGGCCAATGCTCTAATGGAAGGCGGCGTCAAGGAAGTGTATGCTTGCTGTACGCATCCCGTCTTCTCCGGCCCGGCGATGGAACGCCTGGAGAATTCTCCGCTCAGCGAAGTCATCGTAACGGATACGATTCCGATTACGCATCCGGAGCCGAGCAAGAAGATCAAAGTTCTGTCGGTAGCTCCGTTGATGGGTGAAGCCATCATCCGTGTGCATGAGGAATTGTCCATCAGCAAGCTGTTCGAAATCGAATAAGGCAAGGGAAGGTATGTGCAAAGAGAGGGTTATGTTTCCTGGCTCCAGGAAATATAACCCTTCTCGCGCATGCTCTTTTAATATCCGGGAGTCGACACAAACGTATACAAATTCCGGTTGTAGAGCGTACCTTGAATTTCAACGAAGTGCTTGGTGAATGAGGTAATCGTTCCAATGTCCACGTGTACGCCCTGCCGGAGAACCTGAACGGGAATGCCGTGGATCTGGTGCTGCTGAAAGTGCCGGTGCAGCGTAAGCAATTGGCCGAATTCAGTCATGAATCGTACCACCTTCTTATGGTGATCATGGATGCCAAGGCAAGAAGCGATGCAGCATCCTATACTCTATTGTAACAAAATTTGGTGCTAATGCTAACTTGCACAGCAGGCGTAGCGGCAGCATTCGGTTTGGAGGATCGATTAACGCAATGAAATGGATTGTAGGACTCGGGAATCCGGGATCCAATTATGAAAAAACGCGCCACAACGTCGGTTTTATGATGCTGGATGCGCTGGCGGAGCGGCATGGTATTAAGTTTGGGCCAAGCAAATGCAAGGCGCTGATCGGCGAGGGTTTTATCGGAACCGACAAGGTCGTTCTTATCAAGCCCATGACCTACATGAACCTGTCCGGAGAAGCGGTGCGGGCCTATATGGATTATTACAAGGCTAAGCTCGAGGACATGATCGTCGTTTATGACGACATGGATACGGCAACCGGCAAAATCCGCCTGCGGTATCAGGGCAGCGCCGGAGGCCACAACGGCATCAAATCGATCATTCAGCATACGGGAACGCAGGTGTTCGACCGGATCCGGATGGGGATTTCCCGGCCTGAGCCGGGATATGCGATCGTCGACTATGTGCTCTCGAATTTTCCGAAAAAGGAGAACGAGCTGCTGAAGACGATGATAGAGCAAGCCTGCGACGCCGCGGAGTTCAGTCTGAACCATACCTTTGAACAAACGATGGCCAAGTTTAACGGTTGATCTCGGGGGCAGGAACCGGGGGCTAAACGAACGTTTTTTCGGGCATACTGAAGTATAAACGACTTTCAGGAGGCATATAGATGGCAATAAATTATATTTGCCGGCACTGCCGCACGCCGCTCGGAAAAATAGATTCGTCCCTGGTTACCGACGCCCAGCTGGGGTTCCATTCCTTGACCCCGGCAGAACGTAGAGATATAATAGCGTATGATTTAAGCGGCGACGTAACGGTCAAAGTGATCTGCGATTACTGCAGAGAAGCGCTGGAGAACAATCCGGAGCTGAGCCTGTTGGCAAACCCGCTTCAATAATGCTGTGCGCGGAACCGCGAATAAAGCGGACAGATACCGTGAATGGAAGGGCCTTGGCAGTGCTGCTGAGGCTTCTTTTGGGTATTCCTTTTGTCCAGTCTCCTAAGACAAGGGGATGTCCGCAGCCGGTAGATATATTTTAATGAAGCACAGCGAAAAATCACCGCAGTCAGGTATTTTATGGTAAAATTCAATCTACCATCCAAAAGATAACAAGTAAGCATAAGAGAGGTGCCCCCTTTGTTACATGCACTTATAGAAGCTTTCTCTAAAGATCCGGATTTAAAGTCGATTACCGCCGGGTTATCGGCCGGTATGAAGGAACAGCTCGTTTCCGGGTTATCGGGGTCCGCGCGTCAGGTTATGCTGTCGGCACTGTTTGAAGAAATCAAACGCCCGATGCTCGTCGTCACTCACAACATGTTTTCCGCCCAGAAAATCGCGGAGGATTTACAGGAAGCGCTTTCACCAGACCGTGTGCTGCTGTATCCGGCCAATGAGCTGGTGGCAGCCGAATCCGCGGTATCCAGTCCAGAGACCCTTGCGCAGCGTATTGATGTGCTGATGAAGTGCGCGCAGGGGTTTTCGGGCATTGTGGTGGCACCGTTTTCGGGTGTGCGCCGGTTTCTGCCTGCCCCGGAAGTGATGGCCAAAGCCCAAATTGTGATTCAGGATGGCGGCACACTGGACGCCCAAGCTTTCCTGGCCCAAATGATCGAAATGGGATACGAACGGGTAGAACGGGTCGAAGGCAAGGGCGAAATGAGCGTACGCGGAGGAATTATCGACTTTTACCCGATGACCTCCTTATTGGCCTACCGCGTCGAGCTGTTTGACGACGAAATCGATTCGATTCGCACGTTTGACCCGTCCGATCAGCGGTCAATCGATAAAGTTAAGGAAGTCACCATTACGCCCTGCAAGGAGATCATCGCCGATCACCAGAGGCTGGAGCAGGCAGCTGCAGCCACCGCTCAACTGCTGGAAGAGCAGCTTGGCAAGATGACCGACCGGCAGGCGAAGCTGCGTCTAACGGAAGAAATGAAACGGGAGATGGAGCTTCTTCGCGAGCATGTCTATTTTCCGGAAATCTATAAATATATCTCTCTGCTCTATCCGGAGCACAAGACGCTGTACGACTATTTACACAAGGACACCGTCCTCGTTCTCGACGAGCCGGCGCGCCTTCTTGAAACGGCCAAACAGCTGGAGCGTGACGAATCCGAGTGGAACTTGCATCTGCTGCAGAACGGAAAGACGCTGCCGCAGCTGCATTTGTCCGTTGACGGCGACGAGATACTGTACCAGCGTCCGTTCCAGACGATATTCATGTCGATTTTCCTGCGTCAGGTTCCGCATACCCAGCCTCAGAATATTCTGAACTTTATCAGCCGGGGGATGCAGGATTTCCATGGGCAGATGAACGTGCTGAAAGCGGAAATGGACCGCTGGCATAAGTCCGGGGTTCAGGTGATGATGCTTGCCAGCAGCGACGAACGACTCGACCGGATGCGGCGGGTGCTCCAGGATTACAACATCGAGGAACCGATCATGCTGCAGGGTAATTTGCAGACGGGCTTTGAGATGCCGTCCATTCATCTGGCGGTAATTACCGAGGGCGAAATGTTCTCCCAGAAGCAGCGGAAGATCCGCAAGCTGGGCAAAAACATTGATAACGCCGAGCGCATCAAGAGCTATACCGAGCTGAAGGTCGGCGATTATGTCGTCCATCAAAACCACGGCATCGGTAAGTATATGGGTATCGGCACGCTGGAAATCAACGGCATCCACAAGGACTATATGCATATCCTGTATGCCGGCGGCGACAAGCTGTCTGTACCGATCGAACAGATCGATCTCATTCAGAAATACGTCGGTTCAGAGGAAAAGGAGCCGAAGATATACAAGCTGGGCGGCAACGAGTGGACACGCGTTAAAAATAAAGTCCGCTCTTCGGTACAGGACATCGCCGACGATTTGATCAAGCTGTACGCCGAGCGGCAGTCGACGCCGGGATACGGCTTTGAGAAGGATACGACCGAGCAGCAGGAATTCGAGGAAATGTTCCCTTACGATGAGACACGCGATCAGCTGCGGGCGATCGAAGAGATCAAGAAGGATATGGAGCGGAACCGTCCGATGGATCGGCTGCTGTGCGGAGACGTAGGCTACGGCAAGACCGAAGTGGCGATCCGCGCGGCGTTCAAGGCTGCCATGGAAGGCAAGCAGGTGGCCGTTCTTGTGCCGACGACGATTCTGGCGCAGCAGCATTATGAGACGTTCCGGGAGCGGTTCTCGGGATATCCGATGAACATCCAGGTGCTGAGCCGGTTCCGTTCGCGGAAAGAGCAGAACGAGACGATCAAGGGAATCCGCCAGGGGACGGTCGACGTCGTAATCGGCACGCACCGCTTGTTGTCCCAGGATCTGGTGTTCAAGGATCTGGGCCTCCTGATTGTGGACGAGGAGCAGCGGTTCGGTGTGACGCATAAGGAGAAGCTGAAGCGTCTGAAGACGAATGTCGATGTGCTGACCCTGACGGCGACGCCGATTCCGCGGACGCTGCATATGTCCATGCTGGGAGTCCGGGATCTGTCTGTCATCGAGACGCCGCCGGAAAACCGTTTCCCTGTGCAGACGTATGTCGTGGAATACAGCCAGACGCTGGTGCGGGAGGCCATCGAACGGGAGCTCGCCCGCGGCGGTCAGGTGTATTATCTGTACAACCGCGTTCAAGGCATTCATGAAATGGCCGCCCAAATTTCGGCGCTGGTGCCGGAGGCCAAGGTTGGAGTGGGCCACGGGCAAATGTCGGAGACGGAGCTGGAGAAGACGATTCTCGACTTTCTGGACGGGGAATACGACGTCCTTGTCAGCACGAGCATTATCGAGACAGGCGTCGATATTCCGAACGTAAATACGCTCATCGTGCATGATGCTGACAAAATGGGCCTGTCCCAGCTCTATCAGCTGCGCGGCCGTGTCGGACGCTCCAACCGGATTGCGTATGCGTACTTTACGTACCAGCGGGATAAGGTGCTGACCGAGGTGGCGGAGAAACGCCTGCAGTCGATCAAGGAGTTTACGGAGCTCGGCTCCGGCTTCAAAATCGCGATGCGCGACCTGGCGATCCGCGGAGCGGGGAACCTGCTCGGTGCGGAGCAGCACGGGTTCATTGCCTCCGTCGGCTTCGACCTGTACTCGCAAATGCTTGCCGAGGAAATCCAGAAGCGGAAGGTGTCCGTTCTCGGAGAAAAGGTCGAACCGGAGAAGACGTGGAATACCGCGCTCGATATCGGCATTGATGCGTATTTGCCGTCCGAGTACATTTATGACAGCATTCAAAAAATTGAAATTTATAAGAAAGTGGCGGCAGTTTCTTCGTTCGACGACGGGAAAGAGCTGGAGGATGAGCTGCTGGACCGCTTTGGGGAGTTGCCGGAGGCGGTAACGAACCTGCTGACCGTCGCCCGGCTGAAGGTATACGGCAAGATGTACGGCATCGACTCCATCAACCGCCGTGGGGATGATCTGATCCTCAAATTTTACGAGGGGCAGGAAAAGGCCGTCAGCACCGCGAAGCTTGCACAAGTTGGCAATCGCTTCGAGAGACGTGTACAATTTGAGCAGGATGCTCAAATGACGATCCGAATCAAAGGCAAGGGGCTTGATGACAAGCAGCTGCTCGATCTGCTGGAACAATTCTTGGAAGCGATCCGTGAGCTGTTCAAATCGAAGGAGGAACTTCAGGATGTTGTTCAATAAGAAAAAAGCATGGAGAGGAATTCTGCTGACTTTGGTGTGCGTACTGACCCTTTCCGTGCTGGCAGCCTGCGAGAAAGGCGGCTCCGATAAAGAGAAGGATGCCAGTAAAACGGTGGCAACCTATGAAGGCGGAGAGATTACGGAGAATGAATTTGAGACGCAGAAAAAAATCATGACCTTTATGTCTCCGGAGTATGCCCAATTTATGGACATGGCCGATTTCCAGGATTATTTGGTGAAGCAAAAAATTGCTTTTAAATATTTGAGCGGCAAGGCTACGGACGATGCCAAGAAGGAAGGCGAGAAAAAGGCCGGCCAGCAAATCGACCAAATGAAGAAACAGGTGGGCGATGACCAGTTCAAGCAGCTGCTGGGCGACCAGAAGCTCAAAGAGGACGAGCTCAAGCAATATTTGGTGCAGGTTATGACGGTCATGGAGGATATGAACGCCAAAGTGACCGAAGACGACATCAAGAAGCAGTATGAGGCCAACAAGCAGGATTTCATGGTAGCCACGGTGCATCATATTTTGATCGGGCTGACCGATTCGAATAACAAGGAGCGCACCAAGGAAGATGCGCTGAAGATTGCCAAAGACGTCAAATCGCAGCTGGACAAAGGGGGAGATTTTGCCGAGCTGGCCAAAAAGTACTCGGATGATTCCTCCTCCAAGGACAATGGCGGCGTCTACAAAGACTTTACCGTTGGACAGTGGAGCGTGCAGGAGTTCAAGGAGCAGGTGCTGACCCTTCCACTGAACAAAATCAGTGCTCCCGTCGAATCCAATCTTGGATACAGCATTATCAAGGTCGACTCCCGCAAGGACACGCCTTATGACAAGCTGACGAACGATCAGAAAGAAATGATCCGGAGCAACTTGGGCGCATCGAAGATCGATCAGTTTATGCAGAATGACCTGACGAAGATCATCAAGAAGATTGATCTGCCGAAAACGGCGGATACGTCCAAGAGCGGCACAGGAACAACCGGAACGGGAACGTCCGGCAGCGGCACGGAAGGCAAAAGCAGCGGAGATGCCAAAACCAGCGATAAAGGTACGACTACTTTTGAAGAAAAGGTAACCGAGCCCGGAGAGGGATCGGGCAAATAATCCATATTCCGCATTGAATCGTGTGCAGGAAGGAAGGCGCGGGCCAGACCCGCGTCTTTTTTTGCATCAATGAGCTGGATAAAATGTGCAGAACAACCGCAACTAATAGTTCCAACATCATGTATAAGGAATTGGGAATGGATGAATACTATGGGCAGATATCACAACTTATATTCCTGGGACTCACCTCTTCCCATAAGAACAGTAGTTGAAAAATCTTCTCTAGAAAGCGGGGCAACATGTTAATGAAAGCTACTGGAATAGTCCGCCGTATCGATGACCTGGGCAGAGTGGTCATCCCAAAAGAAATCAGACGTACACTGCGTATCCGTGAAGGAGATCCGCTTGAAATTTTTGTAGACCGTGATGGTGAAGTCATTCTGAAGAAGTATTCCCCGATCGGCGAGCTGGGCGACTTCGCCAAGGAATATGCGGAATCGCTGTATGAAGGTACCGGACACATCACGATCATTTCCGACCGCGATACCTTCATCGCCGTTGCAGGCGGTTCCAAGAAGGAATACTTGGAGAAACCGATCGGATCCCTGATCGAGAACTGCATGGACAGCCGCAAGACGCTGCTGGAAACAAACCAAGGCAGCTACGAAATCAGCAAGGACCATCAGGAGAACCTGTCCTCCTTTGTGGTCGCGCCGATCATTTCCGGCGGAGATCCAATTGGTTCAGTGATCCTGCTGAGCAAGGACGAAGCGACCAAGATGTCGCAGCTGGAAGTCAAAATGTCCGAGACAGCCGCTGCTTTTCTTGGCAAGCAAATGGAGCAGTAATCCGGCAGCCCGGTACGGCTCTTCCTCGAGCACCCGAAGCTCCCCCTTCTTATTCACGGATGACCCGGGAATGAAGGCGGGAGTTTTTTGTGTCCGCTCTCCTCAGGTATAATAGGTATATTCGTATCGAAAAAACGGAAGCAACGCCAAATGACCGAGGTTGAATCCGGGCAAAAAGTAGGGAAGAGGATGAAACAGACAGGTGCGGCATCGAAGATGCTGCAGGGGGCTTTGATTTTAAGCATGGCTATGGTGCTGTCGAAACTGATCGGCACGCTGCAGAAAATTCCGCTGCAAAACATGGGCGGGGATGCGGTGTTCGGCATCTATAACACGGTATATCCGCTCTATTCATTAATGATGACGATCGCACTCGCGGGCCTGCCCGCCGCGATCTCGAAATTCGTCGCAGAGGACGAAGCCGTCGGGGGGACGGGGGAAGGACTCCGGGTGATGAGGCTGTCCTCGGTGCTGCTGGCGCTGCTCGGCATCGTCCTGGGGGCCGCCGTGTACACCTGCGCTCCGTTTATCGGGACTTGGATCGACAATTCCAGCGTCGTGCCGGCGGTGCGGACAGCGTCCTTAGCGCTGCTGTTCGTGCCGGTGATGACCGGGATGCGAGGCTTTTTTCAGGGATACCAAAACATGATGCCCACCGCCGTTTCGCAGATCACAGAGCAGTGTGCGCGGGTCGCCGTCATGATCGGGCTGCTGATTTACCTGACGGGGATCGGGGCGAAGCCGGAGACCATCGCAGCAGGGGCGCTGTTGGGGTCGGCCGCTGGTGGTGCCGCAGGTCTCATCGTTATGCTCGGCTATTGGCGCAGGTTCCGGCGGGCTCAGCGTGGCTCTGCCGGCGCAGAAGGCGCTGCCTTGTCGACGCACAAGGAGTCTACCGTTCGGACGGGTCAGCCGCGTCAAGCCGGGCGGGAGAGAAGCTGGAGCCTGCTGAAGCGGATCCTGTTGTACGCGATTCCCGTCTGTCTGGGTTCACTGGCCGTGCCTTTAATCGGCATGGTGGACAGCTTTACCGTACCGCGGCTGCTCAAAGCCGGAGGCGCCGGCGAGGCGGGGGCGATGATCCAGTTCGGCATCTATAACCGCGGCATCCCCATCGTCCAGCTGGTGACGATGCTGGCCACGTCGCTGTCAGTGCTGTTCATCCCCGCTTTGGCGGACGCAAAGGCGAGAGGAGACCGCGAGCTGGTGAGCGAGCGTACTCGGCTGTCCCTGCGCTGGTTCTGGCTGCTGGGACTCGCCGCATCGGTGGGGATTGCCATTCTGGCTGATCCCCTGAATATCGCGCTGTATCAGGACACAGCGGGCAGCGGCGTCATGCGCTGGATCGCCTTCACCGCCGTCGGCAGCGCGCTCAGCATCATTTCAGCCGCGCTCCTGCAGGGCGTCGGCATCGTGCGTGCGCCGGCCGTGCATCTGCTGGCCGCGGCAGCGGCGAAGACGCTGCTGAACCTGCTGCTGGTCCCGCAGCTGGGCATTACCGGCGCGGCCATCGCCGGCGTGGCCGCGCACTTCCTGGCAGCAGCGCTCAACATCGCGCTGCTGGCCCGTAGCACCGGCCTGCGCATTCGCGCCGGTGCCGCCTTGGCCAAGCCGGCGCTGATGCTGGCCGGCATGGCCGTGGTGGCGGGCGCTGTGGCGCTCGCGGCGGACGCGGTGCTGTCCGCGCTTGGGCTGCCCGCCCGCCTCGTGGCTGCCGCGGCAAGTGTTGCCGGTGCCGCGGCCGGAGGCGCCGTGTTCCTCGCCGGCGCCGTGCTGGCCAAGCTCCTTACCGAAGAGGAGCTTGCGATGCTGCCGAAGATCGGCCGTCCGTTGACAGCCTTACTGAAGCGGGTTCGGTTGCTGCGGTAATAACCGCAGGGGACGGAGGAATCTTCTGTTTTTGGCCGTCATAGAGGGAGAATGATAGAAGGCGGCGGATTAACGGAGCCGCTGAACTAGCTTCAGTAAAGGGCCGAGCCATGCGGGGCCCTCCTTGCGTTTCTGGTTTTCTTTTAAAAAAGAAACCGTGATATAGTATATTTATGCCCCATTCCCGGAAGAATGGGAAATAGAGCGGAGGAATGACATATGAGCGCAGTACTGAAGGTTGTCGGTCTCGGTTCGGGCAACCCGGACCGGCTGACGATGGGTATTGTGAAGACATTGCAGCAGGCATCGCAAATCTACGTCAGAACGAAAGAGCATCCGGTCATGTCGATGCTGGAGGAGCTGAAGCTCGAAGTCAGTTCGTTTGACCACATCTACGAAGCGCATGATTCGTTTCCGGAGGTGTACGCCTCCATCGCAGACCGGCTGCTGGAGCTGGCTTCGGCCGGCGATGAACAGAGCCTGATCGTCTATGCGGTGCCCGGGCATCCGATGGTGGCGGAATCCACCGTTCAGCTGCTGAGGGAGCACTGCCCGCAGAAGGGGATCTCCCTTGAAATCCTGGGCGGGGAGTCCTTTCTCGACGAAGCCTTTATCCGTCTCGGCTTTGATCCGATCGAAGGCTTTCAGCTTCTCGATTCCACCGGCATTCGCAGCAGCATGCTGCAGCCTCAGCTGCACACCGTGATCGGGCAGGTATACGATGAGTTTACCGCTTCCGAGGTGAAGCTGTGCCTCATGGAGCTCTATCCTGACGATTACCAGGTCGTTGTCGGACATGCGCTTGGTGTCGAAGGGGAGGAGCAGGTGCTTCAGGTTCCGCTGTTTGAGCTGGACCGCGTCGAAGGCTATGGCAACCTCTCGCTCGTATACGTTCCTAGAAGCGACGACGAGAGCCTGCGCCAGCGGACCTTCGCCCGGCTTCATGAGATCGTCGGCATCCTCCGTAGTCCGGAGGGCTGCCCGTGGGACCGGGAACAGACGCATGTGTCGATCCGGAAAAATCTCATCGAGGAAACCTACGAGGTGCTGGAGACCATCGATGACGATGACCCTGAGCATATGCAGGAGGAGCTTGGCGATTTGCTGCTGCAAATCATGCTGCATTCGCAAATGGAGGAAGAGGAAGGCACCTTCAGCGTGTTCGACGTCATTCAAGGGTTGAATGACAAGCTGATTTTCCGCCATCCGCATGTGTTCGGCGAGAACAAGGCCAAGGATGCGGAAGCCGCCTTGCAGAACTGGGATGCCATGAAGGCCGAGGAGAAACGCCGTAAAGGCATCGAGCCCGAGAAGGCGTCCGCCCTGGACGGGATTCCAAGAGACCTGCCGGCGCTCATGAAGGCATATAAGCTTCAGAAGAAGGCATCCAAGGTCGGGTTCGACTGGGATTCCATCGAGGGTGTATTCGACAAGATCGAGGAGGAGCTCGGAGAGCTGCGGCAGGCCGTGGCGGAGGGACAGAGCGTCGACGAGCAGGTGGGCGAGCTGGGTGACCTTCTGTTCGCGGCGGCGAACGCGGCCCGGTTCCTGGATGCCGATCCGGAAGAAGCGCTGTCGAGAACGAACCGCAAGTTCGTCAGCCGGTTCCGTTATATCGAGGATGTGCTGCACGCAGAAGGCAAAACGCTGCAGGAAGCCAGCCTGGATGAGATGGAGAAAATTTGGCAACGGGCCAAAAATGAGGTATGATATGAAATCTCCGGTACCCGGAGGGACGGAGGGCGCCTTCAATGCCTGTGGAGTGAAGCCCTTTTAGCGAACAGGAATGAATGACTTTTGTGTTTCATGATTCCGATTTCGCGCAAAATTTCCGTTAGATGACACCCAGCAGCTCCTTTTTGCAGGGATTTCCTCGGAAATTATAAAAAAATGGCGGATTGAGGCAGGAATTCGGGCGGCACAGCAAGAATACCATACAGAACGCGCCAAAAGCGGTATGTTTTGGGGTTAAGCTCCTCTACCGCGCCAATACTTATTTCTTTGTATATTGGGAGGATTATAATTTATGAACAAGACAGATCTGATCAACAACATTTCCACGAAAAGCGGTTTGACTAAAAAAGACGTGGAGTCCGTTCTGAACGGTTTCCTGGGTGAAATTGAGGAAGCTCTGGCAAGCGGTGAAAAAGTTCAGCTGATCGGCTTCGGCACTTTTGAAACCCGCAAGCGTTCCGGTCGTACAGGCCGCAACCCGCAAACCGGCAAAACCATCGAAATTCCGGAATCCAACGTTCCTGCTTTCAAAGCGGGCAACAAGCTTAAAGAAGCCGTAAAATAAGATGCGCGTCGACAAATTCCTTAAGGTATCAAGGTTAATTAAGCGGCGTACCGTTGCGAAGGACGTCTCCGATCAGGGAAGGGTCCTCATTAACGGCAGGGAAGCCAAGCCCAGCAGCACGGTCAAGGTGGGCGATGAGATCACCGTCCAGTTCGGCCAGAAGCTGGTCACCGTGAAGGTGGAGCGGCTTGCCGAAACGACCCGCAAGGACGAGGCGAACAGCCTGTACACCTTGGTCAAGGAAGAACCGATCGCCAAAGATAACGGTTTGAACTGGTAAGCGGGCATTCCAGAAGGCATATACACAGCAGCACATTAGAGGCATCTTCCGATCGCGATCGGGGGATGCCTTTTTAGCTTGGCACGATGCTCAGATCATGCTTAAAGTTCCTCCGTTTCACCCGGCAGGGCTGGTTCTAAACCCCGAAACCGCTCCATAAGCTATTGTTAAGAAGGAGGGGTACATGCCATGATCGAGCAAGCGAAAAACAAGCAGCATGAATTGCATATGCTGAATCGCAAGCAGCTGCACCTGACGGGGGTAAACAATGTGGAGAGTTTTGACAGCGAGGAGTTTCTGCTCCAAACCGAGCTAGGGCACCTGACCATTAAAGGCCAGAATTTACATATTAAAAATTTAAACCTGGAAGAAGGCCTGCTCTCGATCGAGGGCCACGTGAATTCCCTGGTTTATTTGGATCCCGGTTCGCACAGCAAAAACAAAGGAATGCTCGGCAAGCTGTTTAAATGAGTCCACAGATTCAATGGATTACCCTGCTGTGGATGCTGTTCTCGGGAGCGGCGTTGGGGGTGGCCTATGACAGTTACCGGGTGCTGTCGGGCCAGCTCCACTTTCCGAAATGGACCCTTCATGTATTGGACGTGCTGTACTGGAGCGCTGCGGCCCTGTTTGTGTTTCGGATGCTGTATATCAGCAATTACGGCCAGCTTCGGTTTTATGTATTTGTGGGACTCTTTATTGGGGTATGGTTATATTTTTTAATCTTGAGTGTTACAACCCAGCGTTTTGTGGTAATGTTGATAAGGACAGTACGTTACGTGATTGATGTGGTCAAGCGTTTGTTTCGAGCGCTCGTCTGGGCTCCGATCCGTGCGATCTTGAAACTGTTGAAGTGGATTGCCGTCATGCTCGGCAGCCTCCTGATGTTTCTTCTCCACGTGATCCTGCGCTGTCTCACGCCTTTCTGGAAGCTGCTTCAATGGATGCTCCGCCCCATCACCTCCCGTCTGAAGATGCCCGAGTGGTTCAGGAAGTTTCTCACCGCAGCTGCAGAGCTGTGGAAGCGATGGTTCTCCAAGGAGTAGACAAGGCTTAGGAACGGCCCGTTACGCAAAGATTTCCGTATTTGTAAAGAGGAGGCATTCATGGGAAAATACGCTGCATCACCAGCCCAAACCCGTCCGCAGACTACACAAAAGAATGACAAACAGCCTGCCGGTCATCATGCTGGCGCACGGAGGCGGATTTTTTTATGGCTGACTTTCATGATTCTGTTTATGGGGTGGGCAGGTTATACCTTTATTGACCAGAATTCGCAAATTGCGGACAAGAGTTCCGAGCTGTCGAAGAAGCTGAAGCTGGAGGCACAGACCACACAGACGAAGGCGCAGCTCGAGCGGGACGTGAAACGGCTGAACGATCCGGAGTATATCGGACAGTTGGCAAGGAAAAATTATGGTCTGTATTTGCCGGGCGAAACCCCGATTCATGCGGAATCCACCAGCCCTTAATATAGGCGCTGAAGTGGGTTATTACTCAGTTGACCTGGGTTTACGCTTTATGTATAATCAAATCACCACAGCCAAGGTTTTATTAAATCTTGTTGTATATTTTTAAGGGAGGATCATTTTATTCTATGGCAATCGAAGTGGGCACCAAGTTAGAAGGCAAGGTGACAGGCATAACGCATTTTGGAGCATTTGTGGATCTGTCAGGAGGTGTCACGGGTCTCGTTCACATCTCGGAAATCGCCGATAATTACGTCAAGGATGTTAACGATCACCTGAAGATCAATGATGTTGTGACAGTGAAGGTGATCAATGTCGATAAGGACGGCAAGATCGGGCTTTCCATCAAACAAGCTGTTGATAAGCCGGCATCCGAAGCTCGGCCTCCAAGAGGACCAAGACCGGAACGTACCGGTGGAGGCGGCGGAGACCGTTTTGGCGGTGGTGGTGGAGGTTACAATCGTGAACGTGGCGGGCGTCCGTTTAAGCCTGCGGCCAACAAGACTTCATTCGAGGATAAAATGTCTCGTTTCCTAAAAGACAGCGAGGAGCGCATATCGTCGATCAAGAAGAACACGGAATCCAAGCGCGGAGGCCGTGGCGCGAAACGCATGTAATTTTTACTAACAGATTAGAGCATACGATAACCGTATGAAGCAGATAACCGTAGAGGGCACCAAGCCTTCTGCGGTTTTTTTGTTTTTGCTGCGGGCCAGGCGCTGTTCTGCAGTCTTCTTCTCATCAAGGGCGGCATTCGGTAATTTTGTCGTTCTGCAAGAAATTACCGACAGCATCCAACGCCATTCCAGCTATCTCTGTCGCAATCGCTAGCCGAAGCGGTGATTTTATTCGGGAGATTCCCCCGGATCGAACCCGCTGGAAACGGGCTGGAAGTGTTGGGGGACAACCAGTCGACCCGGATTTCCGATCATTCGGGAACGCAGGCTTTTTTGTCGGAAATTTCTTGGTCGCTTGTCCGCTGTTCTGACAAACTTTCATGTTTCACCGGTTCTATAATGGGTACCAACAAATCCTACGAAATGGTGGTGCCAAGATCATGGAAAAATGGAATGTGATGGACGTGCCTGTCATGAAATCGGCAAAGGGGGAAGCGGTCGTGGACGGAATGAGCTGGTCGGAACGGATCCGGAACATGTCGGCCGTGCAGCGGCCGATGCAGTTCCTCGCAGCAAAGAAGTGGATGCTGCTGCTGACTTTTATGGGCTTCTTACTCGGAAAAGCCATGATACTGGACGAGCTGTCGCCGTTTGCGGTCGCCTTTTTTGCAGTCATCGCCTTCATGCGCCGGGATTACATCCTGCCGGTGGGGATGGCCGTAATCCTGGGCTCCCTGTTTGCTCCGTTTCCGGCACCGCTGATTATCGCCGCCGAGCTCATCATCTTCCACCTGATGTATAAAGGGCTGAACGCCTTTGACCACGCCGAGTTATCCTACGCGCCGCTGATGGTGTTCGTCTCCGCTTTCTGCGTCAAAATATTCATGGTGCTGATCGGTCCGCCGTTTACATGGTATGCCCTGATGATGACCGCGGTCGATGCCGTACTCAGCTTTGTGCTGACGCTCGTGTTTATCCAGGCGATTCCGGTGTTTACGTACAGGAAAAAGAACTACCAGCTGAAAAACGAAGAAATTCTATGCTTGATTATCCTGCTTGCTTCCGTCATGACAGGTGCGGTGGGGTGGAGCGTATATAATTTGTCCGTGGAGCATGTCCTCTCCAGGTACCTGATCCTGGTGTTTGCGCTGGTCGGCGGGGCGCCGCTCGGGGCTTCGGTCGGCGTCGTAACCGGGTTGATTCTGAGCTTGGCGGATATATCGGCCATTTATCAGATGAGCCTGCTCGCTTTTTCCGGGATGCTCGCCGGAATGCTGCGGGAAGGGCGGAAAGGGGCCGTATCCATCGGCATGCTGCTGGGCTCTTCCATCCTGTCTATTTATTTCAGCGGTCCGGGCGACGTCATGCAGTCCACCTGGGAAACCTGTATCGCCATCGGACTGTTTCTGCTGACCCCGAAAGCGATGATTGCGGTGATCTCCAAGTATGTGCCGGGGACGACGGATCACAGCAAATCGCAGCATGAGTATGCCAAGCGGGTAAGGGATCTGACCGCCGAGCGGGTGACCCAATTCTCGCAGGTGTTCCGTCAGCTGTCCCAGAGCTTCGGCCAGGTGTCCGGCACGGAGGAGGTGAGCAAGCGGAACGAAGAAATGGACCATTTTATGAATGCTGTGACGGAAGGGGCGTGTGCGAACTGCTTCAAGAAAAACCATTGCTGGGACGCGAAGTTCTATCAAACCTATAAATATATGACCGACGTGATGACTTCGGTGGAGGAGAACCCGGAGATGTCGGCTGAGGACGTTCCGGAGGAATGGAAGAGAATGTGCGCCAAAACCGGCGACGTTGTGGATGTCATGAAGCAGCAGTATCATCTCTACCAACATGATATGCAATGGAAACGGCAAATATACGATAGCCGTCAATTGGTCGCCGAGCAATTATCGGGCGTATCCCAGGTGATGGAGGACCTGGCTAAGGAAATTCAGCGGGAAGGACAAGCGATGTACCGGCAGGAGGAGCAAATTCGGGACGCTTTGGAGAAGCTGGGACTGTCGATCCAGGGGATCGAAATCATTAGTTTGGATCCCGGACACGTGGAAATCGAAATTGTGCATGCGTATACAAGGGGGTACGATGAATGCCGTAAAATTATTGCGCCGCTGCTATCCAATATATTGGACGAGCATGTGGCCGTGTTGAATGAAACGTTCAGCAGCACCAAAGACGGGCTTGCGACCGTCATGTTCGGTTCGGCCAAAACGTTCGAAATTACGACGGGGGTGGCCGGGGCCGCCAAAGGAGGAGATCTGCTGTCAGGCGACAGTTTCAGCACGGTCGAGCTGGGCAATGGCACTTTCGCCGTGGCGCTGAGCGACGGTATGGGCAACGGAGAACGAGCGAGACTCGAGAGCAGCACCGCGCTTAACATTTTGGAGCAGCTGCTGCAGTCGGGCATGGATGAGAAGCTGGCGATCAAATCGGTGAATTCCATCCTGATGCTGAGATCCCCGGAGGAGATATATGCGACGGTGGATATGGCGTTGATTGATCAATATACAGCGGAAACGACGTTTATGAAAATCGGCTCCACCCCAAGCTTTATCAAACGGGGCAATGACGTGATTCCCGTCTCGGCCAGCAACCTACCGATCGGCATTATTCAGGATATTGAGGTGGACCTGGTCACCTTGAAGCTGCAGGCGGGGGACATCGTTATCATGATGACGGACGGCATCTACGATGCACCGGGTTACGCTGTGAACAAGGAATTGTGGATGAAGCGGATGCTGCAGGAAATCGAAAGCAACGATCCGCAGCATATTGCCGACTGCCTGCTCGAGAAAGTGATTCGTTACCAGCAAAATCAGATTCATGACGACATGACCGTCGTTGTCGGAAAGGTGGAGCATTACCAACCGGAGTGGGCTACCCTGCATGTGCCGGGCGTCGACCGCATGGAGCGGCCGCGCACGGTCAGCTGACCGCTTTGCCGGGGATGATCGGAGGTGAATATGTAAACTAGTTGTTAGCCGTCCCATTGCCCGGGAAATGGGATGGAGAGGCCGGGCTGCCGTTTGAATCTCTCAAAAGTGGAAATACTAGAGCCTAAAGGGTGATAGACACTTTTGGGAGGTATGATGCCATTATGAAACAAATTTTATTAATTACGGACGGTTGTTCCAATGTCGGGGCTAGCCCGGTCATGGCCGCAGCTCATGCACTGCAGGAGGGAATTACGGTAAATGTTGCCGGTGTGATCGATTACGGGACGATTGGAGAGCTGGGAAGCTTGGAAATCACTGAAATTGCCAAGGCTGGCGGGGGGGTGAGCCACATCGTGGGGACCAGACAACTGGCCCAGACGATGCAGATGATGACGCGTAAAACGGTGGTTCAGACGATACAGCAGGCGGTTAATAAGGAGTTAAAGACGATTTTGGGGGACGGATCCTTGGAGGAGCTTCCGCCCCAGCAGCGGTCCCAGGTCGTTCAAGTCGTGGATGAGCTGACTGAAACGACGCCGCTGCAGGTTGCCCTGTTGATTGATGCCAGTGCCAGCATGAAGCCGAAGCTGGCTGCGGTCGAGGACGCCATCCGGGATTTGATGCTCAGCCTGCAGGCAAGAGAAGGCCGCAGCGAATTGGCCGTATTCCATTTTCCCGGTCGCAACAGCACAGAGGACGCCGTCATGGACACCGATTGGATCCAGGATCTTGGCGGGGTGCGTAATCTATTTCAACGAATCCAAATGAAAGGGGCCACGCCAACCGGACCGGCGATTCTGAAGGTGATTGATTTCTTCCGTTATGGTACACTAGACGGACAAACCTGGCGGGGAAATGACGGAGAAGGAGAAGGGATGCTCGGTGACTACGTCGTCTAGACCGGCATATCCGGCCGGAACGGTAATTACGGGAAAATGGCATAACAACCGCTTTGTGATCCGGCGAGTGCTTGGACAGGGCGGCAACGGCATCGTGTACCTCGTTCACAAGGCCGGATACCGGAATTTGTACGCGCTGAAAATGGGGTATGACACGCTGGATCTGCAGTCGGAGATCAATGTGCTGACCTCATTGCAGTCACAGAGCAGGCACCAGGACGGACTGAAGGGGAGCTTCAAAACTCCGTTTCTGCTGGAAGTGGATGATTTTACGGGAATGGGTAAAGAAGTGCCATTCTACGTGATGCGTTATATTGAGGGGAATCCGATCCATCATTTTATCCGCCGGCGGGGCGAGGAATGGGTTGGAATTACAGGGCTGCGGCTGCTCGAAAAGCTGACCGGCCTGCATCGGCTCGGGTTCATATTCGGAGACCTTAAGCCCGACAATGTCATGGTATCGGATTATGGGCAGGTGGAATTGATCGATTACGGCGGCGTCAGTAAAATCGGACGCAGCGTCAAGCAGTTCACGGAGTGGTATGACCGGGGTTACTGGAATGCCGGCAGCCGCAGCAGCGATGAAGCTTACGACTTGTTCGCTTTCGCCGTGCTGATGATCCAGCTTCTGAATGAAGAGGGACTGAAGGCGGCCTGCGCCCAGCTGCTCCCGCAGACGCGGAACTGTTCTGAACTGCTCAACCTGATCGGCCGGAGCCCGAGACTGAAGCCGTATGCTCCATGGCTGCGCAAAGCGGTCCAAGGTGAATTTCCGGGGTCCAGGGAGGCGCTGGCCGCGTGGAAACAGCAAATTTATGCACCGGCCATTTCCGGGAGAGCCCCGGGGAAGACGCCGAGGTGGCTGATCAATACGTTTGCCTTCTCAGTCATTATGCTGGGAGCTGCGGTGTACTTTGTATTTTTTAAATGAGCAAAACCAGATCGGTGAGCTGTATAATAGAAGATATTGATACATAGGCATGAATGCGAAAAAAGGAGAACATGGATGGAGAGCAGGCAGAAGTTCAGCACAATTAAAGAGCAAGTGCTCCGCACGGCGGAAGAGCACCGCTTATGGTCTCCCCATGACACCCTCGTAGTCGCAGTATCCGGAGGTCCGGACTCTGTGGCTCTTTTGCATGTTCTGAAGGACATTTCCGAAACGGCGGTCCCCCTTAACCTCATTTGTGCCCACGCTCACCATGGGCTGCGGCCGGAAGCGGATGAGGAAGCCGAACTGGTCCGGCGGCTGGCCGCGGAATTAGGTATCCGGTTTGAGATGGCCAGAGTCGACGTACCCTCTTATATGAAGGCGAGCGGCAAGGGGGTGGAGGAGGCGGCCCGGTTCAAGCGCTATGAATTTTTGTTTGAAACGGCGCAGGCCTGCGGCGCCAACACTATCGCTTTGGCCCATCATGCCGACGATCAGGCGGAGACGGTGCTGATGCATTTGCTGCGCGGAAGCGGGCCGGGGGGGCTCCGGGGAATCCGGTTCAAAAGACGGGAAAAAAATGTGGAACTTATCCGCCCTTTCTTACGTATATACAAAACAGACCTCGTGGATATGTGTGAGCAGAAAGGTTATCCATACGCTGTCGACCAGACCAACTTCCAGACCGAGTACAGACGGAATGCAATCCGTCTGGATGTCCTGCCTTATTTAGGGCAATATAATAGTCGGATTGTTCAATCGATCAATCAGATGGCTGACATTATCGGCCCGGAAGACGACTTCGTGGAACAGGCAGCGGTGAACGCATACCGCGAACTGGTACAGTGTAATCATGGAAGGCACGCTTTTCGGGCGCCTTCCTTTTTGGCCTTACATGTCGCTTTACAACGGAGGTTGATTAAACTAATATTAAATTATCTGTCGCCGGGTTCCGAAAACACCGATTATCACAAGATCGAAACCATTCGGCACGGGATTCATCAGAAAGACAGCACAACATGGCACCTGGATCTGGGCTGCGGCCTGGTCTGCATACGCGAATACGATTGGATAACGTTTATGCACGGGATGCCGGAGAAGATGATTGGCTATACATATCGGTTGGATGCAATCGTCCCGGAGTTGTGGTTGCAAGAAATAAGGAAAGTCCTGAGAATGGCGGAGCATACGCCTGAAGTAAATCAATTGTCCAAGATGGCGTTAGACGGTCATCAAGCGGTTTTTGACGCCGATGAGCTGCAGTTTCCGCTCACGATCCGTTCAAGACAGCCTGGGGACACAATGAGAATCATGGGATTAAACGGAAGCAAAAAGGTAAAAGATATTTTCATTGACGCGAAGATACCTCCATCCATGCGCTCCCGCATACCGGTTCTTGTTGACGGTTCAGGCAGCATCGTATGGATCCCGGGTGTACGGCGTTCGATTCATGCCGCTGTAGGTGCGCATACATCGACAGTGCTTCACCTTTCCCTGGAGGATGCGGGGAATGCGGAGTAACTGTAATGGTCATTGTTAGGCTTTCATAGTATAACGTAGGAGGTTCGCTCAGTTGCAAAACGATATTCAAGAAGTTCTGATCAGCGAAGAAGAAATCCAGAAGAAAATTAAGGAACTCGGTGCCGAGCTGAGCTCGGTATATGAGGGTCGCAACCCTCTTGTGATTTGTGTACTCAAAGGCGCGTTTATTTTTATGGCGGATTTGGTTAAAAATATGACAGTACCTATGGAACTCGATTTCATGGCCGTATCCAGTTACGGGGCGCAGACCAAGTCTTCGGGCGTTGTCAAAATCATCAAGGATTTGGATGTCCCGGTTGAAGGACGTGACGTGCTGATTGTCGAAGATATTATCGACAGCGGTCTCACGCTGAGCCATCTGATTGAGCTGCTCAAGAGCCGCAACGCCAAATCGACGTGCGTGGTTACGCTCTTTGACAAACCTGCCCGCCGAACAGTGAAGCTCGAGGCGGATTATACCGGATTCGTACTCCCTGACGCGTTTGTTGTCGGATACGGTCTGGATTACGCTGAGCATTACCGGAACCTGCCCTACATCGGGATCTTGAAACCGGAAATCTATACCCACTAATTGCGCTACTCAAGCCCATGAGCTTAAGCACGCTCATGCCTTTACCACCTCTATTTGAGATGGTCAGACAGGCTATGGTAAAATAATTAAAGTGTTTTGAGAGGAGGTAGGGGATGAATCGGTTCATCCGGAATTCTGGTTTTTATTTGATTCTTTTTTTAGTTGTGGTGGGCATAGTCCAGTTTGTCAGCAACAGCGGTGAATCTGCTGACAGCCCTAGATACGATCAATTGCGCCAGCAAATCGCTGCTGGTAACGTATCGGAAATTACGGTTCAATTCGACGGTTACGCCTATCTGGTAACCGGTAAATATAAGAATAAACCGGCCGACGTTAAATCAGAGAATTTCTCGACCTACACTCCGGCTACAGATGCTGCAATCGAAGAGCTGGTAGCTGCCAGTGACAAAACCGGCATGAAATTCACCCAGAAGAAGATGGAAGGCGAAAGCGTCTGGCTGACGCTGCTCTCTTCCCTGATTCCTTTGGTTATTATGTTTATTCTCTTCTTCTTCCTGTTCAATCAAGCGCAGGGAGGCGGGGGCAAGGTAATGAACTTCGGCAAGAGCCGCGCCCGTCTATATAATGAAGAGAAGAAAAGGGTTACCTTTGAGGATGTTGCGGGAGCTGACGAAGAGAAGCAGGAGCTTGTCGAAGTCGTTGAGTTCCTGAAGGATCCGCGGAAATTTGCCGCAGTAGGTGCCCGTATTCCTAAAGGGGTTCTCCTTGTAGGCCCTCCAGGTACAGGTAAAACCCTCCTCGCCCGCGCCGTAGCGGGTGAAGCCGGAGTTCCGTTCTTCAGTATCTCCGGTTCGGACTTTGTGGAAATGTTCGTCGGGGTCGGTGCATCCCGTGTGCGTGACTTGTTCGAGAACGCCAAGAAAAATGCACCATGTATTATCTTCATTGACGAGATTGACGCCGTAGGTCGTCAGCGCGGTGCCGGACTCGGCGGCGGGCATGACGAACGCGAGCAGACGCTGAACCAGCTCCTCGTTGAGATGGACGGTTTCGGCGGCAACGAAGGTATCATCATCGTGGCTGCAACGAACCGTGCCGACATCCTCGACCCTGCGCTTCTGCGTCCAGGCCGTTTTGACCGTCAAATTACGGTCGATCGTCCAGACGTGAAAGGCCGCGAGGCGGTACTGAAGGTTCACGCACGCAACAAGCCGCTGACCAAAGATGTCAAGCTGGATGTTGTGGCTAAACGTACGACAGGCTTTACCGGCGCCGAGCTGGAGAACCTGATGAACGAAGCGGCGCTGCTTGCTGCACGCCGTAACCGTAAAGACATCTCCATGCGAGAAGTTGATGAGGCGATTGACCGTGTCATCGTCGGTACCGAGAAGCGCAGCCGCGTGATCAGCGACCGGGAGAAGCGGATTGTCGCTTACCACGAAGCCGGTCACACGATCGTGGGCTACTTCTTGGAGCATGCCGATATGGTACACAAGGTAACGATCATTCCGCGCGGACGCGCCGGCGGATATGTCATCATGATGCCGAAGGAAGACCGGATGCTTGTGACCAAGCAGGAGCTGCTTGATAAGGTGACGGGTCTCCTGGGCGGCCGGGTCTCCGAGGAGCTGTTTATCGGTGAAATCGGAACAGGCGCATACAGCGACTTCCAGCAGGCTACGGGCATCGTCCGCAGCATGATTATGGAATACGGTATGAGCGAGAAGCTTGGACCGCTTCAGTTTGGGTCCTCGCAAGGTCAGGTATTCCTGGGCCGTGACCTCGGTCACGAGCAGAACTACAGTGATTCGATCGCTTACGAGATCGACCAGGAAATGCAGCGCATGACAAACGAGTCCTACGAGCGGGCGAAAGAACTGCTGACGAAGTACTCGAAAGAGGTTCACCTCATCGCCAACACGCTGCTTGAGAAGGAAACGCTGGAACTGGATCAAATCAAGGAATTGATCGAGCAGGGTTATCTTTCCGAAGACGGTCCGAAAGAGGGCGGAGATGGTGAAGGTTCTTCCGAAAGCGGCGCCCCAGTGATCGACAACGTCGGTGACGTGCGTGTACGCATTCAGGGCAAGGATAATACCAGCCTGCCAACGGAAGAAATTCCGAACGATGTTCCATCCAACTTGCCGAATGACCCGCCTAGCGATATCAACACGGATACACCGGGCGACATTCCAAATAACAATGATGGGACGAATGAGAATCCAGGTTCGGGCAACGGCGGAACACCGCCGGAATCCAGATCCTAATCCCAATGCAACAACAGCCCGGAGACGGTTAGCCGTCCCCGGGTTTTTTGTGTCGTTTGCCAGGGAATAAGAGCGGGGGCCATTTGGGGTGTTTAAGCATTGAAGCCGATAGCGTTCCGCCTTAACTCTGTCGCACCAGTTATTTTTTTTGAGGCATAGTAGCGATTGGGGCGGCTACATTCTCCAAATAGAAGCGAGGCGGCCTAATCGGACGGAATCGAGCGGGAAGCTTTGTTTTCTTTCGGCTAGATAGCATATAAAGATCATTTTAGTCAATTGACAGTATCGTGAACCTTGTGTAAATTAGTTGATAAACAAGATGGTCTCGAGGTTGCAACGGGCAACTTTGGGAGAATTTTCACAAACTATTCATGATGTTATGAGGTTATGAAGCCATCAACCGGGTAAAATCATGGGATTTCAGAGGGAGTGGGTTACTGGTGGAAGCTCTGGCACTGGAGCATAAGCAGGAACAAAAGCGGGAACTGACGGAGAAGCTGCTTAAGCTGAAGAAGGAAAGAAACGCCATTATTTTGGCGCATTATTATCAAAGGGATGAAATTCAGGAAGTAGCGGATTTCCGTGGCGATTCCTTCCTGCTTGCCCAGAAAGCGGCTCAAACCGATGCGGAAGTCATTGTCTTCTGCGGCGTTCATTTTATGGGTGAAAGCGCTAAGATTCTGGCTCCGAACAAAACGGTGCTGATTCCGGATGAGCGTGCAGGCTGTCCAATGGCCGATATGGTCAACGTGGACGGACTCCGCAAACTGAAAGCGCAGCATCCTAACGCCAAAGTGGTTACGTATATCAACTCTTCGGCAGAGATCAAGGCGGAAACGGATATTTGCTGTACCTCTTCTAATGCGGTAAAAGTGATTCAATCGGTCGATTCCGATGAGATCATCTGGGTACCGGACAAAAATTTGGGTCACTATGTGCAGCAGCATACCGACAAAAAGCTCATCATTTGGGAAGGGTACTGCAATACGCATGATATGCTGACGGTAAAAGACGTTGTGGAGATGAGAGCCAAATATCCCGACGCCGAGTTTGTCGTACACCCGGAATGCCGTCCGGAGGTCGTGGCTATGGGCGATTTCGTCGGCAGCACTACGGCAATTTTGGAATACTGCAAAAAATCAAGCAGCAAACAGTTTATCGTCGGAACCGAAGACGGTACCGGATACCAGCTTCGTCTCGACAGCCCGGATAAGGAGTTTCATTTCGCCACCAAGTTTTTGGTATGCCCGAACATGAAGGTGAACAATCTGAAAAAACTGGTGAAGTGTCTGGAAACCATGAAGCCGCAAATCTACGTGCCGCCGGTTGTTGCAGATAAAGCCAGAACTTCTTTAGAGCGCATGTTACAAGTACAGTAGCATGCGCTACTCTTTCTCTTAAGACAGGTGAACAGGCACATGATTCCACAATATCTGGTTGACTTTGATCTGCAGACTTTGCCCCGGACCAAGACGGATGTCATCGTCATCGGCTCGGGCATAGCCGGACTGTTTACGGCGATTCAGGCAAGCCAGGACCGGCACGTCATCATGATCACGAAAAAGGCACTGCTCGAAAGCAACACCCGGTACGCACAAGGGGGGATTGCCGCGGTCATTTCGGAGGACGATTCCCCACAGTATCACCGGCAGGATACGCTGATGGCAGGGGCAGGGCTGTGTTCATCCTCCTCGGTGGACCTCTTGGTCAATGAAGGCCCTGAGGGCGTCAAGGAGCTGATCCGGCTCGGCACAACGTTTGACCTGGAGAACGGGGAGCTTGCCCTGACCCAGGAAGGCGCGCACAGCCACCGGCGGATTTTGCATGCCAACGGGGACGCGACCGGCTACGAAATTGTCAGAGCGCTGGCCGAGAAAGTGGCGGAGCATGATCATATTGAGGTATGGGAGCATCACTTTGTAATAGACGTTATTACAGAAGACGGCGAGTGCAAGGGAGCACTGGTTCAGCGTCCCGACGGGCAGCGGATCTTTGTGCAGGCGAACGCGACCGTGCTTTGTTCCGGCGGCGCGGGACAGCTCTACCGGTACACCACCAATCCGGAAGTGGCCACGGCTGATGGTGTGGCGATTGCCTATCGGGCGGGGGCTGAGGTACGGGATATGGAGTTTATTCAGTTTCACCCGACGGCTCTCTGTTATCCGGGTGCTCCGAGGTTTTTAATCTCCGAGGCGGTTCGGGGCGAAGGCGCCGTTCTGCGGAATATTAAAGGCGAACGTTTTATGGAAAAATACCATGAGCTGCTCGAATTGGCGCCGCGCGACATTGTCGCCCGGGCGATCCTCAGCGAAATGGAAGAAACGAAATCCACCTTCGTCTATTTGGATATCACTCATGAGCCGGAGGATATGCTTAAGCATCGGTTTCCGACCATTTACGAAACGTGCATGACTTACGGATTGGATATGTCGACGGACTGGATTCCAGTGGCTCCGGCTGCGCATTATATGATGGGCGGCGTCAAAACGGACCTGAACGGTGAGAGCAGCATCAAGCGGCTGTTTGCCTGCGGCGAAGTGTCCTCGACCGGCGTGCACGGCGCCAACCGACTGGCCAGTAACTCGCTCTCCGAAGCGATCGTGTTTGGACGGCGTATTGTGAACCGCCTGCAGGAACTGTCCCCGCTGGACTGGGAACCCAAAGATATCCGGGTCGATGAGGGGCGCCTGGAATCGCCAAGGCAGGCCATTGTAGAGCGCCGGCTCAAGCTTCAGAAAGTTATGGTGCGTTATGTTGGACTGCGCCGGAACAAGACGCTGCTGCTGAAGGGGCTGGATGAACTGAAGCGCCAGCTGCCGATTTTCCAGTCCGGACTGAGCAAGCGTGAGGAATTTGAATTTGCCAACATGCTGACCAGCAGTCTGCTGGTGACCAGCGCGGCATTGTCCCGGGAAGAGAGCCGTGGGGCGCATTACCGCGAAGACTTCCCACTGCGGGATGACGAAGGCTGGCGCAAGCATCTGCTGCAGCGGCGGGATCAAGAAATAGTGGAGGAAATCAGCGATGACGTTTAACGGTTATGATGAAAGTCTTGTGGAATCCATCCGGCTGTGGCTGAGAGAGGACGTTGGATCGGGAGATGTGACGACGCTGTCGACCATCCCGGCAGGACATGAATCCAAGGGAATCATTCATGCCAAGGAAGATGGCGTGATAGCTGGACTTCCCGTATCGGAGCTCGTGTTTCAAGTCGTGGACCCTGCGCTCACGTTCACGCCTCAAGTATCGGAAGGCGATTTCGTAAAGAAGGGAACGGTACTCGCTGTCGTGGAAGGCAGCACGCACCGGATTTTGACGGGGGAGCGGCTGGCCTTGAATTTGCTGCAGCGCCTGTCAGGCATTGCGACCCGGACACGTTCGTTCGTGGATGCGCTGGAGGGCCTGCCTACCCGCTTGGTCGATACCCGGAAGACGACGCCGGGACACCGCATGCTGGAGAAATACGCGGTGCGCGTCGGCGGGGGAGCCAACCACCGTTTCGGGCTGTATGATGCTGTGATGATCAAGGACAACCATATTAAAGGCGCCGGCGGAATCCGCCAGGCCGTGGAGCGTGCCCGGGCGTTTATCCCGCATACGATGACCATCGAAGTGGAGACGGAATCGCTTGATCAGGTTGAGGAAGCGCTGGAAGCCGGTGCGGACATCATCATGCTGGATAACATGAGCCAGGATCTGATGAAAGAGGCCGTCCGGCGTATTAAGGCCAAGTCCCCGCATGTGACCGTGGAGGCCTCCGGCAACGTGTCTTTGAAGACTGTGAAGGGGATCGCGGCCTGCGGCGTCGACGTCATTTCGGTCGGCAGACTGACGTATTCCTTCGACAGTCTGGACATCAGCCTCGATCTCAATGCGGTGAAGGAGGGATAGCCCCCGTGATTCTGGTGATCGACATCGGGAATACGAACATCGTCTTGGGGATATACAGAAACCGGGAGCTATTGCATCATTTCCGTCTCAGCACGGTCAATCATTCCACGCCGGACGAGTACGGCATTATGTTCCGGAACATGTTTCAGATGTCCGGGATCCCGGTCAGCGACATTGAGGGCGTGATCATTTCTTCGGTGGTGCCGCCTATGGTCCATGTCATTGAGGAGATGTGCCAAAAATATATCCACCATTCGCCGCTCATCGTGGGACCGGGGATTAAAACCGGGCTCAATCTGCGTTACGAAAATCCGCGCGAGGTCGGGGCTGACCGGATCGCCAACGCGGTTGCCGCCGTGGAGAAGTACCAGGGCCCGCTCGTCGTGATCGACTTTGGCACGGCTACCACCTTTGACTGCATTGATGCCAAAGGCGCCTATCTCGGCGGCCTGATTGTCCCGGGCATCGGCATTGCGACCGAAGCGCTGTATCAGCGCGCATCGAAGCTGCCTCGGATTGAGCTTGAGAAGCCCAAAAAGGTCATCGGACGAAATACTGTCCATGCGATGCAGGCAGGCATTATTTTCGGATATGCCGGGCAGGTTGACGGCGTTGTAGAGCGGATTCGCGGCGAGATGCAGGTGCCCTCCTTGAAAGTGGTCGCAACGGGCGGACTGGCGGATCTGATCGCCAGTGAAACGAAGGTTATCCAGGAAGTGAATCCGCTTCTGACGCTCGACGGCCTCCGGATTATTTATGAGCGCAACCGCTGAATTGCCAGAAAGATCAACCGGATCACCAAAAAGGCCTGTTTTGCGGTAAAATAGATAGATAATGGCAGAGCCTTCCCGGCTCATCCAATAAAGGAGGCAGTACACATAATGGAAAACAAACAGGACCGCCTCATCCGGGGCACGGCCATGAACGGACGGGTCCGGGCTTTCGCGGTGAGAACGACGGCTCTCGTTGACGAGCTTCGCAGAAGGCATGATACGTGGCCTACCGCCACAGCGGCGCTGGGACGCACGCTGACAGCCGCTGGTATGATGGGCGCCATGCTGAAGGGCAAGGAAAAGCTGAGCATTCAAGTCAAGGGCGACGGACCGATCGGACAGATCGTCGTAGAAGCCAACTCCTTTGGCGAAGTGACGGGATACGTCACTAATCCGCATGTCCATTTGCCCAGCAACAGCCAGGGAAAACTCGACGTAGCCGGCGCGGTTGGCCGTGAGGGATACCTGCACGTAACGAAAGACCTGGGCCTCAAAGAGCCTTACCGCGGAAGCGTACCGATTATTTCGGGAGAGCTCGGAGAGGACTTTACGTATTATTTTGCCGTATCGGAGCAAACCCCTACTGCGGTTGGCCTGGGCGTACTCGTCGCTCCCGACAATTCCGTGCTCGTGGCCGGTGGCTTTATCATTCAGCTGCTTCCGGGCCTTTCCGATGAGGAAATCACGGCGATCGAGCAGGCGGTAAGCGCGATTCCGCCGGTAACCACCCTGCTGGACCAAGGACTGGAGTTGGAAGATATGCTGAAGCAGCTGCTTCCCGATGTAGAGGTTCTCGAAGAGATGGACATCATGTTTCGCTGTCAGTGCTCTCGTGACCGGGTAGAGCAAACGCTGGTCAGCCTGGGCCAAGCGGAACTGGAGCGTTTGATCGAGGAAGATGGACAGGCGGAAGTGGTGTGCCATTTCTGCAATGAAGCGTATGATTTTGACAGGGAACAACTGCAGCAGATTCTTGAACAAGCCATGAAGTAAGGGGCGGGTTCGATGATATGATAACCAGACAGGAGAAGGGGCTGTGGGCCGCGGTCATTATTTTGGCAGCGGGCGTGTTGTTTATGGGGAGTCTGATTGTCATCCGTGGACTTAAACCGGCAGATGAGCCGTCACCGGCTGAAGACAAGCAAGCAGGGGCGGATGCGGTGGCGTCTTTTAACGGCAGCACCATTACGGAAAGCGATTGGGTCGAGGAGCTGAAACGGACGCACGGGGAGGAAGCATTGACGCAGATGCTGAATCACAAGGCGGTATATGCGGAAGCCCAGTCCCTGAAAATTAAGGTGACCCCGGAGGAAGTGACGGAGGAGATTAACCGGGAAATGCAGGGTTACGCTTCCCCGGACGACTATTATCGGGAGATGGCCGACCAGCTGAACCTGACTCCCGAGGAAATCCGGGCGGAAACCGAGTACCGTCTCACACTGCAAAAGATCGCAACCGCAGGAATTCGCATCACGGATGCGGAGGTACAGCGTTATATCGATCAGCATCAAGAGGAGTTTGCAGCCAAGAAGGCTTATCATCTTGCCTGGATTCAGACGGATACCGAAGATGAGGCGAATCGGGTGCTTGACCGCCTGCAGCAGGGAGAGGATTTCAGCACGCTGGCGGCAGCGTACTCCCTGGATGAATTTACACGCGATCAAGGCGGTGACCTGGGGACGGTGGAAGAGGATGATCCTTTTATTGCTCCGGAAGTACTGCAGACAGCCTCAACCCTGAAGCCAGGGGACGCAGCGGGTCCGGTACGGCTAAATGACGGATATGCGGTCGTCCAGCTGATCAGCGTGGAGAACGGCAGTACCAAGAGCAGCGAGGAGATCATTCTGGAGGCCCGCAAACAGCTGGCCTTAAGCGAGGCTGTCCCCCTTTCGCAGCTGGAAGAACAGTTGAGAAACAAATATGACGCCAAAATTTTGATCAAAATATCGCCATCCAAAGCATCCTGAAACGACAGAAGCGGCAGGCAAGATGATGTGCCCTGGCTTACATACGTTTTCAGGATGTTTTCTTTGTTTACAACCAGGCCTTACGTCCGGGTTCGTATTGACATTGAGGTGGAAGGTTGATAAGATGAAGGTATAAATACCTACTTATTTACTCGGATATAGTTTGATCCAAGCCAGCCAGATTCTCTTTCTAGAATTTTGTATACAGCAGTTATTCATCAAATTCATTATAAACAGGGAGGATTTACCTATGGCTAAGGTCGTCAACAACGTAACGGAATTAATCGGAGGAACACCCCTTGTCCGGCTGAACCGGCTTGCACCGGAAGACAGCGCGGAAATTTACTTGAAGCTGGAATATCAAAATCCGGGCTCCAGCGTTAAGGACCGGATTGCGATCAGCATCGTCGAACAAGCGGAGAAGGACGGCCTTCTGAAGCCTGGCGGTACGATTGTGGAAGCGACAAGCGGCAACACCGGTATCGGTCTGGCTATGGTAGCTGCAGCCAAAGGCTACAAAGCCGTGATCGTCATGCCTGAAACGATGAGCCTTGAGCGCCGCAACCTGCTTCGCGCCTACGGTGCAGAATTGGTTCTGACACCGGGAGCTGAAGGCATGAACGGTGCCGTTAAGAAAGCCGAAGAAATCGTGAAGGAAAATCCGGATTACTTCATGGCTGAGCAGTTCAAAAACCCGGCCAACGTGAAGATTCACCGCGAAACGACGGGTCCGGAAATTGTGGAAGCGATTGAATCCATCGGCGGCTCCCTCGACGCCTTCGTGGCAGGAATCGGAACGGGCGGAACGATTTCCGGTGCCGGCGAAGTGCTGAAGAACCGCTTCCCTGACGTCAAGATCGTGGCTGTTGAGCCTGCGGCTTCTCCAATTCTGGCAGGAGGCAAACCAGGACCGCACAAAATTCAAGGTCTGGGCGCCAACTTTATTCCGGATATCCTTAACCGTGACATCTACGATGAAATCATTCACGTGGAGAACGACGAAGCCTTTGAAACGGCACGCCGTATCGCCAAAGAAGAAGGCGTCCTGTCCGGTATTTCTTCCGGCGCTGCCGTGTTCGCCGCACTTCAAGTGGCCAAAGAGCTCGGTAAAGGCAAACGTGTCGTGGTAGTCATCCCAAGTAACGGCGAACGCTATTTGAGCACACCGCTGTATAACTTTGAGGCGTAATTAGCGTCTTATACATTGTAAAAACTCTCGCCCCTGCTGCCGGTCTATCCGGCTGCAGGTTTTTTTTGTTCATGCAGCTGCTCATTGGCAGCCAAATCAGGCATCTTTTTGGAAAAAGTCTTTTCAAACCTGCCGACTCCAAGTATACTGACAACCAATAGACGGGTCTTGTTACTAAAAGGGGATCAGAAAATGAAGAGAAATAAGCGCGGTTTGATCACCTTGGATCAATGGATGACTTGGGCCGCAGAGGGCATTACGATGTTTCCATATGTGCTGTCGTCCGGAGGATGGGACCGGCAGGAAGAAGGGGAGCTCCCGGCGGCTTGGACGTCAGCCTGGGAACAGGCTTCGCCCTATTCCTTCGTACTCGAGAGCGGTAAGGAGGGGCGGTATACCTACCTGGGGCTGCGGCCGGTGTCGGTTCTTCACGGAAAAGATCACGGTGGCGTTGTGACGCACGTGCTGAGCGGGGCGACTGAGAAGGTGGACGGAAGTCCGCTGCAGGTGCTGCAGCGGTGGATGGCGCCGTACCGGGCTCCCCAGCAGCCGGATCCAGATTTGCCGCCCCTTCTTGGAGGATGCGTTGGTTTTCTAGGGTATGACATCGTTCGTTCCCTTGAAAATCTGCCGTCCACCGCGGCCGATCTTCCGGCATTCCCGGATTATTTGTGGATGCGGATGGAAGAGTTGTGGGTACATGATGCAGACAGCCAGAAGGTGTACTGCACGGTCCATGTGCATTTTGATGCAGAAGGGCTGGACAGGGATCTGATCGGGCAAAGGCTGGGTGTTCTTTACGAGGAGGCTGCCGAGCGTGCCCGGTCCATGCAGTCGTTGTGGCTGTCCATGGTGAACCTGGACGACGGGATCCAGGCCGAAGCGGACCGGCGGCGAAAGCAGGCGGAGGAGCTGTCTCCACGGCAGGAGTGGCCGCAGCTGCGTACCGGATTCCCGCAGGAATCCTTCGAACAGGCTGTGCGGGCCATCCAGCAGTACATTCGCGAAGGGGACGTCTTCCAGGTGAATCTGTCGCTCCGTCAGGAGCTGGACCTCCATTCGCCGCCGGAGCAGGCCTATGAATGGCTCCGCCTGCTGAACCCTTCCCCTTACATGGGGCTTCTGCGCTCTCCGGGATTCACGCTGGTCAGCGGCTCTCCGGAACTGCTGGTGAAGCTTCAGGGGGAGCGGATCAGCACCCGCCCGATCGCCGGCACGAGGCGCCGGGGTCTGACCCCGCAGGAGGATGCGGCTATGGCGGCCGAGCTGCTGGGCAGCGAGAAGGAGAGAGCCGAGCATATCATGCTGGTGGATCTCGAACGTAACGATCTGGGGAAGGTAGCGGCGTACGGCTCGGTGCACGTCCCGGAGCTGATGACCGTCGAGCATTACTCCCATGTGATGCATCTCGTTTCTCAGGTGGAAGGCCGGCTCGCTCCGGGCAAAGGCGTGTACGACGTGATCGCGGCTTTTTTCCCGGGAGGAACCATCACGGGCGCCCCTAAGGTGAGGACGATGGAGATCATCGAGGAGCTGGAACCCGTAAGGCGCGGGCCATACACCGGCTCAATCGGCTGGATTGACTACAACGGCAATATGGAATTAAATATTATCATAAGAACGATGGCCGTCCTGGAAGGTACGGGATATATCCAGGCCGGGGCGGGAATCGTCATCGATTCCGACCCTTACCGGGAATACCGGGAATGCCAAAACAAAGCTAAAGGCATGATCCTGGCGGTTCTCGCAAGCGAAAAGGAATCCGCCGCCAAATCTGGGATAAGGGGATGAGCATATGATTTTGGTTATCGACAATTATGACTCTTTTACGTACAATCTGGTGCAGTACTTGGGGGAACTCGGACAGGAAGTGAAGGTGTACCGCAACGATGAAATTACCGTGTCCGGCATTGAGGAGCTTGCACCCGACCATATTTTGATTTCCCCGGGTCCCTGCACGCCAAACGAGGCGGGGATCAGCCTGGAGACGATTGCGAATTTTAAGGGAAAAATCCCGATTTTCGGCGTATGCTTGGGTCACCAGGCCATTGGGCAGGCATTCGGCGGCAATGTCATCCGTGCTGAACGGCTGATGCACGGAAAAACATCGCCGATCCATCATCACGGCACCTCTGTGTTCGAGGGTCTTCCTTCGCCATTTACGGCGACAAGATACCACTCGCTGCTGGTGGAGCGGGACAGTCTGCCGGACTGCCTGGAGATCACCGCAGAAACCGAGGAAGGCGAGATTATGGGACTGCGTCATAAGGAGTATCCGATTGAAGGCGTCCAGTTCCATCCGGAGTCGATCATCACCGATCACGGGCATCAAATACTGCGTAATTTCCTGAAGCAGACCGCAGGCGCCAAAGCATGAAGAAGATAGGATTGAACGGCGGGATCGTGGATGCCGCCGACGCCGTGGTACCTGTAATGGATCACGGCTTTTTATACGGAATGGGGCTGTTCGAGACGCTGCGGACATACCGCGGCCGGCCCTTTTTGCTGGAGAGGCACTTGAAGCGGATGGCAGAGGGCTGCCGGATGCTGGGCATTCCCTTTTCGGCGGAGGATGCCCTTGCGTCCATGCCCGGCTGGATTGAAGCCTTGATGAAGGAGAACGGCCTTGAGGAGGCTTACATCCGTTATACCGTCAGCGCTGGCGTTGATGTTCTTGGGCTTCCCGGGGAGGAGTACAGCCGTCCCAATCATGTTCTGCTTGTGAAGGCGCTGCCGGAGGTGCCTGAGAACCTCTATACCCAAGGAAAAGCCCTGCAGCTGCTGGACACGCGGCGTAACTCTCCTGAAACTCCGATCCGCCTAAAGTCGCTCCATTACATGAACAACATTTTGGCGAAAAGAGAGCTGGCGGCTGTGAGTGATCCGCGTACCCTCCAGGCGGAAGGCCTGATGCTCGATGAGCGCGGACATGTTAGCGAAGGCGTCGTCAGCAATGTGTTTTTTGTGAAAGAAGGGGAACTCTATACACCTGATGCTTCCACCGGGCTGCTGCCTGGCATTACGCGCCAGGTTGTGCTTGAGCTCGCCGGCGAGGCCGGCATCCGCTGCACGGAAGGCCTGTATACATGGGAAGATCTGCTGGCCGCAGATGAGGTGTTCGTGACCAGCTCCATCCAAGAGCTTGTGCCCGTTACGCTCCTGCTGGACAGGCAGGGAACGGGCAGAACAGTGAGTCACGCCGCCGCCGGCCCGATCACCCGCAGGCTGCTCGATTTGTACCGACAGAAAGCAGGGATTTGACAGTGAAAACGACAATCTACGAACGTAACTTTACGATGGATCAAGCCGTGCTGAGGCTCGGACAGTCTACCCAGGTAATGGGCATATTAAATATAACGCCCGATTCCTTCTCCGACGGCGGCCGGTATGTGGATCCGGACACGGCCGTACGCCATGCGCTCAAAATGATGCTGGACGGCGCCGACCTGATCGATATCGGAGGAGAATCAACCCGGCCGGGATATACGCCGGTATCCGCGGAAGAGGAATTGGCCCGCGTGATTCCCGTGATTGAGGCGATCCATAAAGCGGCCCCGCACATTCCGATCTCGATCGATACGTACAAGGCGGAAGTGGCTCGCCAGGCCATTCTGGCCGGTGCCCATATCATCAACGATATTTGGGGAGGCAAAGGCGATCCGGACATGCTGAAGGTGGCAGCCGAGCTGGGCTGTCCGATTATTCTGATGCATAACCGGCACGACATGGCCTACACCGATTTTGTGGAGGACGTCGTCGCTGACCTGAAAGAGAGCGTGCGCCTCGCCTTGGCGGCCGGAGTTCGGCGGGAACATATTATTTTGGACCCGGGGATCGGTTTTGCCAAAAATGGAGAGCACAACTTGAAGCTGATGACCCAGCTGGACCGTCTGAACCAGATCGGATATCCCGTGCTGCTGGCCACGTCCCGCAAAAAGTTCATCCGCAGCGTGCTGGATCTGCCGGTGGATGATCTGGTCGAGGGCACCGCGGCCACAGTGGCATTCGGAATCGCCCAGGGCTGCCAGCTGGTGAGGGTCCATGACGTGAAATCGATCAAACGAACCGTCAAAATGTGCGATGCGATGATATACACTTCAGCAGTTGTGAGTCGGGAATAACGTTTTATATACAGGATCATTTGATACGATGTTGATTATTGGGGAGGCGGAGTAGAAAATGGATAGAATGGTCATTCACCGCATGGAGTATTACGGGTATCACGGCGTGTTCGAGGAAGAGCGCAAGCTCGGCCAGCGCTTCTACGTCGATCTGGACATGGAGCTGGATTTGCGCGCAGCCGGAGAGAACGACGATCTCACCCAAACGGTAAATTATGCCGAAGTCCACGAAACGGTCAAAAACGTGGTAGAAACCGAGTCTTTTCGCCTGATCGAAGCTTTAGCCGAACGTATTGCATCTGTTGTACTGGACACTTATACTAGTATCAATGCACTGACGGTCAAAGTGACCAAACCGCATCCTCCATTTGACATCCATTTTCAGGGTGTTACTGTGGAGCTGCATAGAACAAGAAAGTGAGACTCCACCATGAATGCACATTTCACCTCTGAGCTATCAGAGGCTTATATTGCTTTAGGGGCAAATTTGGGTGACCGCGAGCATACGCTGATGGAAGCCATCCGGCGCCTGGATGAGGATCCCCGCATTACGGTAGCCCGCTGTTCCCATCTTTATGAGACGGAGCCTGTGGGTTATGTGGACCAGCCCCTCTTTTTAAATATGGCCGTGTGCGTCCGCACAAGTTTGGATTCCCATGAACTGCTGCACGTGATGCAGGGGATTGAGAATGGGCTTGGGCGCGTTCGGGAGATCCATTGGGGGCCCCGGACCGTCGATTTGGATTTAATCTGGATGGAGGGTCGCAGGGAGAACACGGAAGAACTGGTGCTGCCGCATCCCCGGATGGAGGAGCGCGCCTTCGTGCTGGTTCCCTTATCCGATATCGTTCCTCCCGACGAGCCTTCCGGCTTATATACAATCGTAGAGACAGCTCTGGATAAGCTGGATGGAAAGGAAGGTCTGCAGCTTTGGAAAACATGCAGCTGGCGAAGCGCGTCCGCGCCTTCCGGAAGCTAAAAGGCTACACACAGCAGGAGCTCGCAGCCAAGAGCGGCATATCGCTTGCGGTGCTGGGGGCCATCGAACGGGGAAACCGTCGTGCAGAAGAACAGGTTTTGATCAAAGTAGCGGAAGCACTGGGTGTATCTGTTCAGGAACTGAGGAACGGTTAGACTTTTGAGAAGCAGGAATACTGCTTATGTATATACAATGAATAATAAGGGGGGAAATGATGCGATGCTGAAGATTGGCGATATTGAAATGAAGAACCAAGTCGTGCTGGCACCGATGGCGGGCGTGTGTAATCCTGCGTTCCGTCTTATCGCCAAGGAATTTGGAACGGGTCTGGTCTGCGCAGAAATGGTCAGCGGCAAGGCGATCGTTCACGGCAATCAGCGCACGCGGGAAATGCTATATGTAGATGAGCGCGAGAAGCCGCTCAGCCTGCAGATTTTCGGGGGAGACCGGGATTCCCTGGTGGAGGCAGCCAAAGTTGTGGATCAACAGACCAACGCCGATATTATTGATATCAATATGGGCTGTCCGGCTCCGAAAGTGACCAAAATCGACGCCGGTGCACGCTGGCTGCTCGATCCCCAGAAAATTTATGAAATGGTCTCCGCGGTCGTGGATGCAGTCGACAAACCAGTGACCGTGAAAATGCGAACCGGATGGGACAGCGACCACATTTATGCGGTGGAGAACGCCCAAGCGGTAGAACGCGCCGGAGGCCAGGCAGTCAGCCTGCACGGCAGAACCCGGGAACAGCTGTATACGGGACATGCCGATTGGAGCATTATAAAGCAAGTTAAAGAGTCGGTATCGATCCCAGTCATCGGTAACGGTGACGTGGTTACGCCGGAAGACGCGCGGCGCATGCTCGACGAAACCGGATGTGACGGGGTTATGATCGGACGCGGCGCTTTGGGAAATCCGTGGATGTTGTACCGTACGATTGAGTACCTCAAGAGCGGTGAGCTGCTTCCGGAGCCTGCGGCTGAAGAGAAGATCCGCATCGCGATTCTTCATATGGACCGTCTTATCGCGCTGAGAGGCGAGTTCGTGGCCGTACGCGAAATGCGCAAGCACCTGGCATGGTACCTGAAGGGTCTCAAAGGGTCCGCGCGGATCAAGGATGAGATTATGGAAGGAACGAAGCGCGACGAAATGGTCGGAATATTGGAGGATTTTGTGGCAAACCTGAACCAGCGTGCCGAAATGGAAGCCGAGGAAATAGGTGTGGAAGCGGTGGCCCAATAAGATGGGCGGCCGCGGCTGCACCCCTGTCATTGACATTTTGAAACGGTTACCATATAATTTTGCAGTATAAATTCGACTCTTCGTTTAACAAGCAGCAGGAGGATGTTCTGATCCTTCAAATTTTGCATATAGTTTTGCATATATATAGATTGAACTAAAGTAAGCATTGCCATCTCCTGACCACGGAGCAAGAACGTAAGTTTCTTTAGTTCATTCTATGGAAGCAGGATGTTTTTTAATTTATTTACATGACAGGAGAATCGGTTAAGATGAGCGATAAAGAAGTCATTCTTACACAGGACGGACTTAAGAAGCTGGAAGACGAACTCGAGAACCTGAAATCGGTGAAGCGCCGCGAAGTCGCGGAGCGGATCAAGGTTGCCATCGGCTACGGTGATATCAGTGAGAACTCCGAATACGAAGACGCCAAGAACGAGCAGGCTTTTATTGAAGGCCGAATCATTACTTTGGAAAAAATGCTGCGCAATGCCCGGATCATCAATAATGATGAGATCAACACGGACATTGTAGGCGTAGGTGCTACGGTAACGGTGCAGGACCTGGAATTCGGCGATACGATGGAATATACGATCGTCGGTAGTGCCGAATCCGATCCGCTGAACAATAAAATTTCCAATGAAAGCCCGGTCGGCAAAGCAATCATCGGCAAGCAAAAAGGAACCGTCGTGGATGTGAACGTTCCTGCGGGCGTCATTCAATATAAAATCATCGATATCAAAAAGTAATATCCATGCTTTAGGATTGAAAGAAAGCTTCCTTGAGGAAGCTTTTTTTCAAGATTGTGGAATGTAACACTTGAGCTAACGTCGAGGCAAAGGAAAGGCCCCACTTGGTGGGGTTATTTTCGGATATAGATGGCAGACGGCATGCCGCTTGGACAAGCGGGAGAGGTTTAGCAGTGAAATGAAGGAGATGAAGACTGACCATGTCAGAAGAAGTGAACAACCAGGAACAGGAAATTGAATTAAGCGAGATGCTGAAAATCCGCCGGAGCAAGCTGGACGAGCTGCGTGCACTGGGGATCGATCCTTTTGGCAAAAAATACGACAGAACCAGCATGGCCGGCGATCTGCTGAGTAAATACGATGGAATGACGAAAGAAGAGCTGGACGAGCAGCACGCCGAAGTTCGCGTTGCCGGACGGATTATGGCTAAGCGCGGCATGGGTAAGGCTATTTTTGCCCATATTCAGGATCTCAGCGGCAAAATTCAGATCTACGTGCGCCAGGATTCCGTGCCTGAGCATGCATTCGAGGCGTTCCGCCTGCTGGACCTGGGCGATATCGTCGGCATCGCCGGAACGATGTTCAAGACGAAGACCGGGGAAACGACGATCAAGGCCAGCGAGGTGGAGGTTCTGTCGAAATCCCTCTATCCGTTGCCGGATAAATACCATGGCCTCAAGGACGTGGAGCTTCGTTACCGTCAGCGTTATGTGGATTTGATCATCAATCCGGAAGTACAGCAGACGTTTATTGCCCGCTCGCGGATTATTCAATCGATGCGCCGTTACCTGGATTCACAGGGCTACCTGGAAGTTGAAACTCCGACACTGCATGCGATTGCCGGCGGAGCCGCGGCCAAGCCGTTTATTACGCATCATAACGCGCTGGACATGCAGCTGTATATGCGGATTGCCATCGAGCTTCACTTGAAACGCTTGATTGTCGGCGGTCTGGAGAAGGTATACGAAATCGGACGTGTATATCGTAACGAGGGGATTTCCACCCGCCACAATCCGGAATTTACGATGATCGAGCTGTATGAGGCTTATGCCGATTACCAAGACATTATGAACCTGACCGAGAACATGATCGCGCATATTGCGCAGGAAGTGCTTGGCACCAAAGTCATCAACTATCAAGGGCATGAAGTCAACCTGACTCCGCCTTGGCGCCGGGTATCCATGGTGGATGCGGTCAAGGAAGTCAAAGGCGTGGACTTCGGCGTGCATATGGCGGACGAGGAAGCTCACCGTCTGGCCAAAGAGCATAACGTCAAAGTCGAGCCGCATATGACATTCGGTCATATCCTTAACGCGTTCTTCGAGGAATTTGTTGAGGAAACGCTGATTCAGCCGACGTTTGTGACCGGGCATCCGGTGGAAATTTCGCCGCTTGCGAAGAAAAACGAGCAGGATCCGCGGTTTACCGACCGTTTTGAGCTCTTTATCGTGGCCCGTGAGCATGCCAATGCGTTCAGCGAGCTGAACGACCCGATCGATCAGCGCCAGCGTTTTGAAGCACAGCTGAAGGAACGCGAGCAGGGCAATGACGAAGCGCATGAAATGGATGAGGATTTCCTCACCGCGCTGGAGTACGGCATGCCGCCGACCGGTGGTCTGGGCATCGGCATCGACCGTCTGGTGATGCTGCTGACGGATTCTCCGTCGATCCGTGACGTGCTGCTCTTCCCGCATATGCGGAATCGTCAGGAGTAGTTTTCAGGTTTTTAGGGTAAATAAATAAAAGGAACAGCTGTCGTGATCATGTATCACGCGGCTGTTCCTTTTTTGCGTTTGAGTCAGGCTTCTGTGCCATGGAATGGACACCCGGCTGGCATAAGGATAACAAATGCCGCCTGATGACCGCGACCATGACCTCGGGGGTCACACGCTCCGGACGCATCACGGCATGGATGGCCAGGCCGTCGAGGACGGCGTAGAAGCGTTCCACTTCGATGGCAAAATCCAGACCGGGAAGCAGGAGCTGGCTTTCCGATAAGCCGTTGAATACGGTAACGAAAATCGACCGCAGCTCGTCGTCCACCTGATGGCGCAGCGTACGCAAGGAGTCATCCGACAGCGACTTGACGACAAAAGAAAACCACACCTCCATTTCCAGCCGCTTTTCGTTGTCGGTAGGGAGAACCTCATGCAGAAGAGAAGGAATGTCCTGCATCAGGTCACCGGAGAAGACCGTATCATATATACGCTGCGATACCCGCTCTGATACCCGTTTCATGGAATAGGACAGGAGCTCGGATTGGGTTGAAAAATAATGCCGCATCGAACCCACGGAGATCCCCGCCTCTTCCGCAATGTTTCGGACGGAAGCTTGCTCGATACCGTGCTTCTGAATGACGCGCCAGGTGGCCTCGGCCACTTTGGCTTTCTGGAGTTCATGATCAACAATTTTAGGCATGTCTCCATTATACCACGTGCTTGATTTATTTAGTACGACTGTGGTAAATTGATTTTAGCACATTTGTATTAAATAAGGAGTGAGATAGGTTTGATCGGTATATGGATTGTTGGGTGCGAAATAGCCTTCTGGGTCTTGGTTTTAGCCGGGCTTAGCGTCCGGTATTTGGCAGGATGGAAAAAGGGCGGTGCCGCGCTGCTGTTGATGACTCCTGTAGTTGACCTTCTCTTGATCATTCTTACGATTATGGATCTGCGCGGTGGAGCCGAGGCGGAATTTATGCATGGGCTGGCTGCGGTGTACATCGGTGTAACCATTGCTTTTGGCCACCGGATGATTCATTGGGCCGACGAGCGGTTCGCCTATCGTTTTGGAGGAGGGGCTAAGCCCCATAAGGCCCCTAAATACGGGAAGGCACATGCAAAACGAGAGCGGCAAGGGTGGTTCAGACATGCGCTGGCTTGGGTCATCGGTTCGATTCTGATCTTTCTCATGATTGTAGTCGTCAATGACCCCGAGCGAACCGAAGCGCTTAAGCAAGTTCCCTTACTTTGGGCATGGATTGTTGGCATTGATTTCGTTATAAGTTTCAGTTATACGCTTTGGCCAAGGAAGAAGAAAGGCTACTGATTTATCAGCAGGTGCCGCAGTTATGAAATGCATGATTAGGCAAACGGTCGGCACCGTATATATACAATTAAATAATAATTTCAGAAAAAGACTTGCATAATACAACAATGCGTGTTATATTAATACTCCGGCCAATGATTTGGTTGAAACTTGAATCAAATCACAAGCTTTCATATTAAATCTGATAAAAAGATTTAAAAAAAGAGCTTGCTAAGTTGGGCCGAACATGATATACTATAAAAGTTGCTGAGGCGATGAGCTTCCGGCAACGAAACGAAGTTTGATCTTTGAAAACTGAACAACGAGTGAGTATAAACGCGACGGTCTTATGACCGGAGCGATAGAGATTAAATCAATCTCGTCAGATTCAAAATGAGCTACAAACTTTCGTTGGAAAGCTACTCCCTTCGGGTGAGCAGATTCTTCCAACTTTCTTGGAGAGTTTGATCCTGGCTCAGGACGAACGCTGGCGGCGTGCCTAATACATGCAAGTCGAGCGGACTTGATGGAGAGCTTGCTCTCCTGATGGTTAGCGGCGGACGGGTGAGTAACACGTAGGCAACCTGCCTGCAAGACCGGGATAACCCACGGAAACGTGAGCTAATACCGGATATCTCATTTCCTCTCCTGAGGGGATGATGAAAGACGGAGCAATCTGTCACTTGCGGATGGGCCTGCGGCGCATTAGCTAGTTGGTGAGGTAACGGCTCACCAAGGCGACGATGCGTAGCCGACCTGAGAGGGTGAACGGCCACACTGGGACTGAGACACGGCCCAGACTCCTACGGGAGGCAGCAGTAGGGAATCTTCCGCAATGGGCGAAAGCCTGACGGAGCAACGCCGCGTGAGTGATGAAGGTTTTCGGATCGTAAAGCTCTGTTGCCAGGGAAGAACGTCCGGTAGAGTAACTGCTACCGGAGTGACGGTACCTGAGAAGAAAGCCCCGGCTAACTACGTGCCAGCAGCCGCGGTAATACGTAGGGGGCAAGCGTTGTCCGGAATTATTGGGCGTAAAGCGCGCGCAGGCGGTCATTTAAGTCTGGTGTTTAAGGCCAAGGCTCAACCTTGGTTCGCACTGGAAACTGGGTGACTTGAGTGCAGAAGAGGAGAGTGGAATTCCACGTGTAGCGGTGAAATGCGTAGATATGTGGAGGAACACCAGTGGCGAAGGCGACTCTCTGGGCTGTAACTGACGCTGAGGCGCGAAAGCGTGGGGAGCAAACAGGATTAGATACCCTGGTAGTCCACGCCGTAAACGATGAATGCTAGGTGTTAGGGGTTTCGATACCCTTGGTGCCGAAGTTAACACATTAAGCATTCCGCCTGGGGAGTACGGTCGCAAGACTGAAACTCAAAGGAATTGACGGGGACCCGCACAAGCAGTGGAGTATGTGGTTTAATTCGAAGCAACGCGAAGAACCTTACCAGGTCTTGACATCCCTCTGACCGGTACAGAGATGTACCTTTCCTTCGGGACAGAGGAGACAGGTGGTGCATGGTTGTCGTCAGCTCGTGTCGTGAGATGTTGGGTTAAGTCCCGCAACGAGCGCAACCCTTGATTTTAGTTGCCAGCACTTCGGGTGGGCACTCTAGAATGACTGCCGGTGACAAACCGGAGGAAGGCGGGGATGACGTCAAATCATCATGCCCCTTATGACCTGGGCTACACACGTACTACAATGGCCAGTACAACGGGAAGCGAAGCCGCGAGGTGGAGCCAATCCTATCAAAGCTGGTCTCAGTTCGGATTGCAGGCTGCAACTCGCCTGCATGAAGTCGGAATTGCTAGTAATCGCGGATCAGCATGCCGCGGTGAATACGTTCCCGGGTCTTGTACACACCGCCCGTCACACCACGAGAGTTTACAACACCCGAAGTCGGTGAGGTAACCGTAAGGAGCCAGCCGCCGAAGGTGGGGTAGATGATTGGGGTGAAGTCGTAACAAGGTAGCCGTATCGGAAGGTGCGGCTGGATCACCTCCTTTCTATGGAGAATCGCTTCCTGCGATGGAAGCATTCAAATACAAATCTAGCCAGGTCGGCTAGTTACTCACTCGTTGCTCAGTTTTGAGAGTTCAAACTCTCAATTTGATCCTTGAAAACTAGATAACGAAACGAATCTGCGTTTTAGAAATATCCTTTTAGCTGAACTTGTGTCACAACAAGTTAGTTTAAAGAGTAGCAGACGAGTGTTTTGAACGATAAGAGCCTTTGGCTTTGCGCGTAGCGCAAAACAAGGAAACGAATCGAGCAAAACAGGAGTCATTATGGTTAAGCTACTAAGAGCACACGGAGGATGCCTAGGCGCTAGGAGCCGATGAAGGACGTGGCGAACAACGATACTGCCTCGGGGAGCTGTAAGCAAGCTTTGATCCGGGGATGTCCGAATGGGGAAACCCGGCTGATGTAATAGTCAGTCACTTCTGTCTGAATACATAGGGCAGATTGAGGCATACCAGGGGAACTGAAACATCTAAGTACCCTGAGGAAGAGAAAACAAGAGTGATTCCGTCAGTAGCGGCGAGCGAACGCGGAGCAGCCTAAACCGGTCAGCTTGCTGGCCGGGGTTGTGGGACGTCTCACATGGAGTTACAAAGGAATTGGTTAGGCGAAGAGGTCTGGAAAGGCCCGGCATAGAAGGTAAAAGCCCTGTAGCCGAAAGTCAGTTCCCTCCGAGACGGATCCCGAGTAGTGCGGGGCACGTGAAACCCCGTATGAATCTGGCAGGACCATCTGCTAAGGCTAAATACTCCCTAGCGACCGATAGTGAAACAGTACCGTGAGGGAAAGGTGAAAAGCACCCCGGAAGGGGAGTGAAATAGAACCTGAAACCGTGTGCTTACAAGAAGTCAGAGCCCTGTTTATGGGTGATGGCGTGCCTTTTGTAGAATGAACCGGCGAGTTACGTTCCCGTGCAAGGTTAAGGTGAGAAGCCGGAGCCGCAGCGAAAGCGAGTCTGAATAGGGCGACTTGAGTACGTGGACGTAGACCCGAAACCGTGTGATCTACCCCTGTCCAGGGTGAAGGTGCGGTAACACGCACTGGAGGCCCGAACCCACGAATGTTGAAAAATTCGGGGATGAGGTGGGGGTAGCGGAGAAATTCCAATCGAACTCGGAGATAGCTGGTTCTCCCCGAAATAGCTTTAGGGCTAGCCTCGGTGAATAGAGTCGTGGAGGTAGAGCACTGATTGGGTGCGGGGCCCGCAAGGGTTACCAAGCTCAGTCAAACTCCGAATGCCATAGACTTGTAACCGGGAGTCAGACAGTGAGTGCTAAGATCCATTGTCAAAAGGGAAACAGCCCAGACCATCAGCTAAGGTCCCCAAGTGTGTGTTAAGTGGGAAAGGATGTGGAGTTGCACAGACAACCAGGATGTTGGCTTAGAAGCAGCCACCATTGAAAGAGTGCGTAATAGCTCACTGGTCGAGTGACTCTGCGCCGAAAATGTAACGGGGCTAAACACACCACCGAAGCTATGGCTTGATGCGTATGCATCAGGGGTAGGGGAGCGTTGTATACAGCGTTGAAGGTATACCGTAAGGAGTGCTGGAGCGTATACAAGTGAGAATGCCGGTATGAGTAACGAAAAGATCAGTGAGAATCTGATCCGCCGAAAGCCCAAGGTTTCCTGAGGAAGGCTCGTCCGCTCAGGGTAAGTCGGGACCTAAGGTGAGGCCGACAGGCGTAATCGAAGGACAACAGGTTGAAATTCCTGTACCACCGTAAACCGTTATGAGTGATGGGGTGACGCAGGAGGGTAGTGACGCGAGCTGATGGATGCTCGTCCAAGCAGTGAGGCTGGTGTGTAGGCAAATCCGCACACTATTAAGGCTGGGCTGTGACGGGGAGGGAAAATTATAGTACCGAAGGTCATGATCTCACACTGCCAAGAAAAGCCTCTAACCAGGTGAAGGTGCCCGTACCGCAAACCGACACAGGTAGGCGAGAAGAGAATTCTAAGGCGCGCGGAAGAACTCTCGTTAAGGAACTCGGCAAAATGACCCCGTAACTTCGGGAGAAGGGGTGCCCCGGTAGTGTGAATAGCACGAGGGGGCCGCAGTGAAAAGGCCCAAGCGACTGTTTAGCAAAAACACAGGTCTGTGCGAAGCCGCAAGGCGAAGTATACGGGCTGACGCCTGCCCGGTGCTGGAAGGTTAAGGGGAGCGGTTAGGGAGTAATCCCGAAGCTGTGAACCGAAGCCCCAGTAAACGGCGGCCGTAACTATAACGGTCCTAAGGTAGCGAAATTCCTTGTCAGGTAAATTCTGACCCGCACGAATGGCGTAACGACTTGGGCGCTGTCTCAACGAGAGATCCGGTGAAATTTTAATACCTGTGAAGATGCAGGTTACCCGCGACAAGACGGAAAGACCCCATGGAGCTTTACTGCAGCTTGATATTGGATTTGGGTACGATCTGTACAGGATAGGTGGGAGCCTAAGAAACCTGAGCGCCAGCTTGGGTGGAGGCGCCGTTGGGATACCACCCTGATCGTATCTAGGTTCTAACCTGGTACCGTAATCCGGTATGGGGACAGTGTCAGGTGGGCAGTTTGACTGGGGCGGTCGCCTCCTAAAGAGTAACGGAGGCGCCCCAAGGTTCCCTCAGAATGGTTGGAAATCATTCGAAGAGTGCAAAGGCAGAAGGGAGCTTGACTGCGAGACCTACAAGTCGAGCAGGGACGAAAGTCGGGCTTAGTGATCCGGTGGTACCGCATGGAAGGGCCATCGCTCAACGGATAAAAGCTACCCTGGGGATAACAGGCTTATCTCCCCCAAGAGTCCACATCGACGGGGAGGTTTGGCACCTCGATGTCGGCTCATCGCATCCTGGGGCTGAAGTAGGTCCCAAGGGTTGGGCTGTTCGCCCATTAAAGCGGTACGCGAGCTGGGTTCAGAACGTCGTGAGACAGTTCGGTCCCTATCTGTCGTGGGCGTAGGAAATTTGAGAGGAGCTGTCCTTAGTACGAGAGGACCGGGATGGACGTACCGCTGGTGCACCAGTTGTTCCGCCAGGAGCATGGCTGGGTAGCTACGTACGGACGGGATAAGCGCTGAAAGCATCTAAGCGTGAAGCCCCCCTCAAGATGAGATTTCCCAGTATGTAAGACCCCTTGTAGACGACGAGGTAGATAGGTTGGAGGTGGAAGTGCAGCAATGCATGGAGCTGACCAATACTAATCGGTCGAGGGCTTATCCAATAAATTAAATCGTAGATTCGTTTCGTATCTAGTTTTCAAGTGATCAAAACACTTGAACGTTTGGTGGCGATAGCGGAGGGGTTCCACGCGTACCCATCCCGAACACGACCGTTAAGCCCTCCAGCGCCGATGGTACTTGGACCGAAGGGTCCTGGGAGAGTAGGACGTTGCCAAGCGAAGGACCACTGTTGATGAATATCAACGGTGGTTTTTTTGTTTTATTCAAACCCTTGGATTGGAATGTTCTATTTTTGATACTATTCAGGGCCACGTCTACCTAAAGATAGTTTCTCCCCAGTTTCATGTATGAACCCGAACGATTTTGGACATCCCACCAATGGGGTGTCTTTTGCATGTGTTGTCCGCTTCAAGTGGACATGTATTTGCCCCTGCAAGACAAGGGCGATTCCTCTCATTTTTACCAGACTGATTACCTTGACAGCTTCGAGTGGGCTTTGCTAAGATGGCAATAATATATTTTCAGAAACGATTTTCAAGCCTTGTTGCATAAGGATTTTAACAAATACATTACATGACAAATGAGGGGGAAATTACGAAGTGTGGGAACAAAAATTTGCTAAAGAAGGATTTACGTTTGACGATGTTTTGCTGGTACCCCGGAAGTCCGAAGTGCTGCCAAAGGAAGTCGATGTGTCCACGAGACTAAGCGATTCGGTTAAGCTGAACATTCCTTTGATCAGTGCAGGGATGGACACGGTAACGGAAGCTGCCCTGGCCATTGCGATTGCACGTGAAGGAGGCATCGGCATTATTCACAAAAATATGTCGGTTGAGCAGCAAGCGGAGGAAGTGGATCGGGTTAAGCGTTCCGAGAGCGGCGTTATCACCAATCCTTTCTCATTGACAGCGGATCACCTCGTATCTGATGCCGAACAGGTCATGGCGAAATTTCGGATTTCGGGTGTTCCGATTGTGGACGAGCATAACAAACTGATCGGGATACTTACAAACCGCGACCTGCGCTTCGTTCATGATTACAGTATTAAGATCTCCGAAGTAATGACTCGCGAAAATCTGGTAACTGCCCCAGTGGGTACGACGCTTCAAGAAGCCGAAGTCATTCTTCAGCAGCACAAAATCGAAAAGCTGCCGCTGGTCGATGAGAACAACACATTAAAAGGTCTTATTACCATTAAAGATATTGAGAAAGCCATTCAGTTCCCGAATGCAGCGAAGGATGCGCAAGGACGTCTGCTTGTAGGTGCGGCTATCGGTATTTCGAAGGATGGTTTGGATCGGGCTGCAGCTCTGGTCAAGGCCGGCGTTGACGTCATCGTCGTCGATTCCGCACACGGCCATCATATCAACATCTTGGATGCGGTTCGCCATCTTCGCAGCTTGTACCCAGATCTTACAATCATTGCGGGTAACGTGGCTACCGGCGAGGCGACACGCGACCTGATCGAGGCGGGTGCTTCGGTTGTCAAAGTCGGTATTGGACCGGGATCGATCTGTACGACGCGCGTTATTGCCGGTATCGGCGTACCGCAAGTCACAGCAATTTACGATTGTGCTTCGGTAGCCAAAGAATACGGCGTGCCGATTATTGCAGACGGCGGTATTAAGTACTCCGGTGAAATTACAAAAGCACTTGCAGCCGGCGGCCATGCCGTTATGCTGGGAAGCTTGTTAGCGGGAACGGAAGAGAGCCCTGGGGAATCGGAAATTTACCAAGGCCGCCGCTATAAGGTTTACCGGGGCATGGGCTCCATGAGTGCCATGAAACAAGGCAGTAAGGACCGTTACTTCCAGGACGATGATAAGAAGCTCGTTCCGGAAGGAATTGAGGGCCGTGTCGCTTATAAAGGTCCTTTGTCCGACACGATTCACCAACTGATCGGCGGTCTCCGCTCGGGTATGGGCTATTGCGGAACGAAAAACCTGCAGGAGCTGCGTGAAGATACCCAATTTATCCGCATCACGGGTGCGGGTCTTCGTGAGAGCCATCCGCACGATGTGCAGATCACGAAGGAAGCTCCAAACTACTCGTTGTAATATTCGACACGGTTTGCACAAAACCAACATCTTCTTGTACAGACAGGCCTAAATTAGGCCTGTCTGTCTTTTTTTGCAGTATACCCTGTGTTAGAATAGACAAGTAAGATTTAAGGGCAAGAGGGGAGTTAACAATTCATTGAGTAAGAAATGGAGCAAGTTGGGGAAACCATCTTCGCACAAACGCAAACGTCACTTTGTCAAAAAGAGCGTAGCCTCGGTTATGCTATTGAATATGTTAATGCTGTCCGCTCTACCGGCCATGGCTTTGGCTGAGGGAACAACAGCAACAACAACCACTACGAATACCGCATCGACTACTACGGCCAGCAAGGTGCCGAGCGTATCGTCTTTGCAGCTTCAAGTGAAATCCGCCGTGTTGATCGAACCAACGACGGGGCAAGTCCTCTTGTCGGTAAACGCGGATGACCCACTGCCGCCGGCCAGTATGACCAAGATGATGACCGAGTATCTCATCGCGGATATGGTCAAAAAGGGCAAGTTTAAATGGGACGATGTCGTGACTGTTGGCGATAATGCTTCCAAGACGATCGGCTCGCGTATTTTTTTAGATGCTAATGACCAACATACCGTAAGAGAACTGTACATAGCGATGGCGGTAGGCTCGGCGAATGATGCCACCGTAGCGCTGGCTGAATATGCAGCCGGGTCCGAACAGGAATTCGTCAAGCTGATGAATGAAACGGCCAAGAAATTCGGGATGAAGACAGCCCATTTTATCAACTCCACAGGGCTTGACCGTGCGGATATGCCAAAGAACTATCGTCCTACGGCTGAAGGGGAGACGGTCATGTCCGCGATGGACGCTGCCATTCTGGGCAAGCATATCGTTCTCGACCATCCGGATTTTGCTGAATTCACGGCCATTCAATCCTATAAATTCCGACCTCGCGACAAAAATCCAATTGTTAACTATAACTGGATGCTGGAAGCGAATAAAAATATTCCGAACTTTAAGGCTTACGCCTACCCAGGCTTGGACGGCCTTAAGACGGGTCATACCAATAACGCCGGCAACTGCTTTACTGGAACGGCCGAACGCGACGGCATGCGCCTGATCAGCGTCGTCATGGGAACGGACTCGGAAGCACACCGCTTTACCGAGACCCGGAAGGTGCTTGATTACGGCTTCAACAACTTTGAGATCAAGCAGGCCGTGGCCGGCAAATCCAAGGTTGAAGGCCTAGACTCCGTTGAGGTCAAAAAAGGCGTCAAAACTTCGGTCGGCGTCGTAACGGATGCCCCGGTCTCCTTTATGGTACCTAAAGGCTCCGATGCCAAAGGCGTTACCTTCAAAACTCAGCTTGAGCCGGCGGACAAGCTTGTGGCTCCGATCAAGCAGGGAACCAAGGTCGGTACCATCACTTATACCTATAAGGTAGATGGGATTGAGAAGCCTCAGACGAAAACCGTCAATTTGATCACATCGGACGAAGTGGAGAAGGGCAGCTGGCTGCGCCTGTTCTTCCGCGCCATTAAGGAAATGTTTGGTGATTTATTTGACGGAATCAAAAATCTTTTTTAAGATCAATATAAGATTTTTGCTTTAGTCCACAAAAGCAGCTCTGCAGAGTATGCAACCATCCTGCCATTCATAGGCAAGGGCGGATTACATGATATATATTTCGGGAGGCGTAAACCATTGGAAACGGGAACTTCGAGAGTTAAAAGAGGTATGGCTGAAATGCAAAAAGGCGGCGTCATCATGGACGTCATGAATGCCGAACAGGCAAAGATCGCTGAAGCTGCGGGCGCAACGGCCGTTATGGCATTGGAACGCGTTCCTTCAGATATTCGTGCTGCCGGCGGTGTAGCGCGTATGGCTGACCCTACGATCGTAGAAGAGGTTATGAAAGTCGTATCGATTCCGGTTATGGCGAAAGCCCGTATCGGTCATTATGTGGAAGCGAAAGTGCTTGAATCCCTCGGTGTGGACTACCTCGACGAGAGCGAAGTTCTGACGCCTGCCGATGAAGTATTTCATATCGACAAATGGGACTTCACCGTGCCGTTTGTTTGCGGCGCCAAAGACTTGGGAGAAGCGCTGCGCCGCATCGGCGAGGGCGCATCGATGATCCGTACGAAAGGCGAGCCGGGAACAGGCAACATCGTTGAAGCCGTTCGTCATATGCGTCTGATCAACAGTCAAATCCGCAAAGTGCAAAGCATGTCGAAGGACGAGCTGTATGCCGAAGCGAAAAACCTTGGCGTACCATACGACCTTCTGCTTGGTGTGCACGAGAGCGGCAAGCTGCCGGTCGTTAACTTTGCTGCGGGCGGCGTGGCTACTCCAGCCGACGCTGCGCTGATGATGCATTTGGGAGCCGACGGGGTATTCGTGGGATCGGGTATTTTCAAATCCGATAATCCAGAGAAGTTTGCCCGCGCGATCGTGGAAGCAACAACGCATTACCAAGACTACAAGCTGATTGCCGAAGTATCCAAAAACCTGGGTGCGCCAATGAAAGGCATTGAGATTTCGAAGCTGAGCCCGTCTGAGCGGATGTCGGACCGCGGCTGGTAAGAGAGAGAAGGCTGGACATATGAAAATCGGGGTACTGGCGCTTCAGGGTGCCGTAGCAGAGCATATTCGCAGCATCGAGCTGGCAGGCGCTGAAGGCATCGCCATTAAAAAGGTAGAGGAACTGGAGCAAGTTCAGGGCCTGATTATACCTGGCGGTGAAAGTACGACCATCGGCAAGCTGATGCGGAAATACGGGTTTATTGAAGCGATTCGCCAATTTTCGGATGCAGGCAAGCCGATTTTCGGCACCTGTGCCGGATTGATCGTACTGGCGAAGTCGATCGAAGGCCAGGAAGAGCCCCACTTGGGGCTGATGAATATCACCGTGGCGCGCAATGCTTTTGGGCGTCAACGGGAGAGCTTTGAAACAGATTTGGACGTTAAGGGGATTGAGGAGCCGGTTCGTGCCGTTTTTATCCGTGCTCCGCTGATCCGCAGTGTGGGCGATGGAGTCGACGTACTGTCCTCGTATAATGACGAGATTGTGACCGCGCGTGAGGGCCATTTGCTCGCATCTTCGTACCACCCCGAACTGACGGATGATTACCGGCTCCATCAGTATTTTGTGGATATGGTAAAAGCCAGTCAAGCGTCTTAAATCAGCAGGATAAACGATGGTAACACGATGACACCTTGACTCTTTTGATGATATCTAAACGCTGCCTCTTGGGTAAGCTTTAGGTAAAAGGTATTCTTCGGTTGGTGGCATGAGCGCCGGTCTGAGGATACCTTTCAAGGGGTCAGGGTTGTTTTTTGATTCACGCAGGTCTCATCATGGAAGTACGTCGCATAAGACGTTTTTCTTTTTAGGAGGAATTGTCCAATGTTGGATGTGAAAATATTACGCGGTGATTTCGCGAGAGTGGAGCAGGCACTCAAAAACCGGAACAAGTCGCTGGATTTGATCGCTGGATTTCCCGAGCTGGATACCCGCCGCCGGGAGCTGCTGCAGGAGAGCGAGGCGCTGAAAAACCGCCGCAACACCGTTTCCGGTGAAGTAGCCAAGCGCAAAAAGAACGGGGAGAACGCCGACGAGCTTATTCTGGAGATGCGTCAGGTTTCCGACCAGATCAAAGCGATGGACGAGGAAGTGCGCGAACTGGAGGCGTCTATTTCTGATCTGACGATGGCCATTCCGAATATCCCGCACGAATCGGTACCGGTCGGCCAGTCCGAAGAAGACAATGTGGAGCTGCGCCGGTGGTCGGAACCGACAACGTTTGATTTTACGCCAAAAGCCCACTGGGATCTGGCCCAGGACCTGGGCATTCTTGATTTTGAAGCGGCAGCCAAGGTTACGGGTTCGCGGTTTACGTTCTATAAGGGGCTCGGTGCCCGTCTGGAGCGTGCGCTCATCAACTTTATGATGGATTTGCACAGCAGCGAGCATGGCTACGAAGAAATGCTTCCGCCTTATATCGTCAATGGGGACAGCCTGCGCGGGACCGGACAGCTTCCGAAGTTTGAAGAAGATCTGTTTAAAATCCGCGACACGGACTACTATTTGATCCCGACCGCTGAAGTGCCGGTGACCAACTATTACCGTGATGAGATTTTATCGGTGGAGGATCTGCCGAAGCACTTCGTGGCTTACAGCTCCTGCTTCCGTTCGGAGGCCGGTTCGGCCGGACGTGATACACGTGGCTTGATCCGCCAGCATCAATTCAATAAAGTGGAACTGGTGAAGCTTGTGCATCCGGATTCCTCTTATGAAGAGCTTGAGAAAATGACGGCAAATGCGGAGCGCGTTCTGCAGCTGCTGAAGCTGCCGTATCGCGTGATGGAGCTCAGCACGGGAGATATGGGCTTCTCGGCGGCAAAAACGTACGACCTGGAAGTTTGGCTGCCTGAGAGCGGTGCTTACCGGGAGATTTCCTCTTGCTCGAACACGGAGGACTTCCAGGCACGGCGTGCTAACATCCGTTTCCGTCCTGAGCCTAAGGCCAAGCCTGAATTTGTGCATACGCTGAATGGATCGGCACTCGCCGTAGGACGGACCGTGGCAGCCATTCTTGAGAATTATCAGCAAGCGGACGGCAGCGTGGTCGTTCCGGATGTGCTTCAGCCTTATATGGGCAATGTTAAAGTTATTGTCCCTAAAAGCCAGGGTTGATATTAGAATTAAACTGTGGTAATATATTTTTGTTACGCGTTGCGTGACACTGATGTATTTTCCACGTGGAGGGGTACCGAAGCGGTCATAACGGGGCGGTCTTGAAAACCGTTAGGGCGCAAGTCCACATGGGTTCGAATCCCATCCCCTCCGCCATTTAAACAAACCAATGACAAAGCCGATTCTGCTTATGCAGGAGCGGCTTTTTTTGTTTTTGCCAAACGCCGTTATCGCATAAAAAGAGCGCATCCTCCGCACATTAACAAAGGCAGGGGAGGTGTTCAATCATGAACCGAGACTTTGAATTGAACCAAAACAAATTGGTCCAAGCTTGGCAATCCCAGCTTCCTCAAACGCTTGACTCATCCGACCAGGCACAGGTGTTTGCCGACGAGGCAAATCCCCAGGCGCTGCGGATCCATATCGATACCGCGGGGCGGTCGAATTATTCATTCGACTTCCAGTGCTCTTACGTGGATACGCGGGAGGTTAAAGTGGATCTGGTGGATGTAGAACGCGAAGGACGCACGGTTGACGAACGCACGGATGTCATTCAGAATATGGCGCAGGATTACACCCGCCAAATTCACGAGTGCGCCCAAGCCCTTCACGATTTGACGCATCACTCTTAAGAAAAGAGGGACGACGATGACCAAAGCCAAACCGGGTGTCGACAAAAATCTCAGCAATGTCGTAGAGGATTTGGATCACACGGCAGTGAACAGCCATCAGGCAAATCAGTTGCAGCAGAAGCGAAATGATCGTAGGCATGAAGATGAAATCAATCATCAGCACACGATCGACCTGGAGCATCCGCATTCTTAACATTCTAATGTATACAGGGGGAATCGCCGATGAGTAAACCAAACGCTGTTCCAGTACCTGAAGCGCAAGAGCAGCAGCCGCGTAACCGGGACCGGGAGCGGTCCGGCATGCAGGAGCCGTTGTCCGGCTCGAAGAAGGTCAAGAACCGGAATCATGTTAGTCATTTGAATAGAGAAGGATCCTAAGGTCCCTTCTAAAAAGGCATCCGGCCAAAAGCCAGGATGTCTTTTTTTGCGTTAAAAATGAAAATTCACCAAAAGATTTCCAAAAAAGGGTTCCGGTAACCGGCGATATCGTTTATGATTACAAGGGGTATTTTTTTGCTTTTTAGAGACGAGAGGAGAGAGAGATTGTGATGAAGAAGAAATGGGCAGCCCTGATTCTTACACTGGTCTTGGCAATGACCGTGGTGCTTGCAGGCTGCAGCAGCAAGAAGGAACCGAAGGAAGCGCTGGAGGCTTCGGCCGTCAACGCGATGAAAATGACATCGTACGAAATGAAGAGTAAGGTAACGATCAAAGATCTGCAGGTTACCAGTGCAAGTGCTGATAACGCCGCAGCCAGCCAAGTGATGAGCATGCTGAAAAATGCGGAATTGACGATCGATGGGGTATATCAGAACGATCCACAACAAACGGAGATGACGCTCGGAATTAACCTGAAGGGCGACATGTCCATGAGCTTTAACATTCCGATGGTAATGACCCAAGATAAATTGTACGTCAAAGTGCCGAGCATCCCGATGCTGCCGCTGCCTGAAGACGTTGTAGGTAAATTCCTGGTACTCGATATGAAAGAGCTGGCGGAACAGCAGGGAACGTCCTTTAACCCCGACATGATGAATCCCGAAAAGACGAAGAAGCTCGCCGGCGAAATTATGAATACCCTGTTTACCGAATATGATGGTAAGAAATATTTCAAAGACGTTGCGGTTAAAGACGCTAACCTTCCGGATGGCGTGGATGCCAAGCAGGTGGTTCAATTCTATGTAACCAATGACAACGTGAAAGAAGCGGCTGACATTCTGGTGAACAAAGCGCTGCCGAAAATTCTTGATATTATCAGCAAGGATGAATACCGTGAAATGCTCGGCGTCAACCAGGAAGATATCGACCAAATGAAGAAGGATCTGAACTCGACAGACAGCAAGGATGAAATCAGCAAAGGTCTGAACGATCTGAAGAACTACCTGAAAGTTAACCAGTTCGAAGTCAACACGGCCATCAACAAAGATAACTTCCCTGCTTATCAGGGTGCTGTTATGAACGTGGAAATGAACGATCCGGAAACAAAGGACAACATGAAGCTGTCGCTAGAGGCGACGAGCCAATACAGCAAGATCAACGAGAAGCAAACCTTCAGCATCGGCATTCCAAAAGAAGCGGATGTTATTACGATGGAGCAGCTTCAGGAGAAAATGGGAGCTACGGCTTACTAAGCAAGCCCCGTACGAATCACAACAGCCCGGCCAGGGTTACTGGCCGGGCTGTTTGTTTTTGTCAGGCTTTGCCCCGCAGCTTGCGGAAAAACTGGGTCAGCAGCCCAGCGCATTCCTCCTGCAGCACATCGGCAATGACCTCGGTGCGGTGGTTGAAGCGTGGCTCCTGCAGCAGGTTCATCAGCGTCCCGGCGCATCCCGCCTTGGGATCGTATGTGCCGTAGACGACCCGCGGGATGCGGGACTGGACGATCGCGCCGGAGCACATTGGACATGGCTCCAGCGTGACGTATAGCGTGCAGTCCAGCAGGCGCCACGATTGTACGGCTATACTGGCTTCCCGGATGGCGACAATCTCGGCGTGGGCGGTCGCGTCCTGGGACGTTTCCCTTAAGTTATAGCCCCGCCCGATGATCTCCCCGCTGCGGACGATGACCGCGCCGATCGGTACCTCCCCCAACTCCTCCGCCAATTTGGCTTGGTGGATCGCCTCGCGCATCCAATGTTCATGACGATCATTATCCACAGACTCATCCACATGGAGCGGATGTTTTGTTTGATTTTCCAACGTAAAAGTGCCTCCCTGTACCGAATTTCGGATTATTCAGCGAACAAGCATTCTGTTGTTAACATGCTGTGCATAAATTTGTGGATAACTATTTGATTACGCACAGAATTATCCCCAATTTATTAAATAGTGCTGTGAATATGTTGATAAGTTGTGGACATGCTGCGTTATTTCGAGTTAAGCCGATCATTTTCGACAAGCTTTTCAAATATCGGCCTACAGAGTATGATGGAATAGATTATTCCAATTATCGCCAAGGCAAGATTAGAGGTGACCCGATGTGTCAATGAAGAAGAAACTGTCCCTCACCATGGCCGGTTCACTCTGTCTGATTTTACTTTTAAATATTATTCTTAGTTTGTACACAACGCAAGCCAGTTTACGCCGGGAAAGCGAACGCAAAATGCTGCTGGCCGCCAGGCAGGTGGCCGCCTCCATTGAGCAGAGCCAGGAGAGCGCCGGCATGGTCGAACGCCAGATCGGGGAGCTTCTGCATGTAGCTGCCAAATTGGCTGCCAAAGAGCTGGACCCGGATATCCAGAACATTACGAACGAGCAGCTGGCCAAGCTGAGCAAGCAGGTGGGAGTCACCCATATCGCCCTGCTAGTCCGAACCGGTGATGATATTATCATTGCCAAGTCCTCGGAACCTGCTGAGCTCGGTCTCTCCACCAAAGACTGGGGATACTGGTATAGGGCGTTTAAGCAGCTCTTCGAGGAAGAGCGCGTAACGATTCCGTACGGAGCGGCTGCCGACCATTTTTGGACCGGACCGTTTGAATATTCGAACTCCAAGCCGAACGTGATCGACAAATGGGGTTATTATTATGACGCCAAACGAAACTATATCATTGATCCGTATATTCGCACCGATTCCCTCCATCAGATCGGCACCCATATCCCGAGTCCGGAGGAGGTGCTCGACAAAACGAAGAAAATCAACGGGGAGATTCTTGAAATCAGCTGCATCAATCCGCAGACCTTTGCGGGCGTCCGAATGTCCGGACAAGGATATGTCCATGATAAGACTAAGCTGCATAATCGGCCGATACGCTACGGTACCTATACATATATCGACCTCGAAAACGACAAACGGGCTGTGGAGAAAGCGGCACAGACAGGAGCGAATGTCGTTTATGAAACGCGCATCGATGGTAAAAAGCTGTTAAAGAGCTTTATCCCTGTGAACAGTGCATCTCAGGCATCGTACATCATCAGCATCGTCATGGATTATGCGCAAATATCCAAGGTATTGCAGAAGCAGCTTGTCTCTTATATATCGATTTCGGCCTTTCTGTTGATTTTGTTCGTCATTGTAAGCTATAAGCAGGCCGGATACATCATTCGGCCGATCGATGCGATTCTGGGTAAAGTGAAAAACGTTGCCCAGGGGCGCTTTGATACGCCGCTCGTCATTAACAGCAAGGATGAGCTCGGATTGCTTGCCGCCAAAATCAACACGATGACCGATAATCTGAGCAGCTATACCGACCAGCTCAAGCAGGCCGTGGAAGAGAACCGCTCGGTGAAAGAGCATCTGGAGTCTGTTATCCAGCAGACGGCGGATGCGATTCATACGACGGACCTTGAGGGGAATATCATTCAGGTGAATCAAGCTTTTGAAAAGCTGTACGGCTGGGCAAGCCATGAAGTGATCGGTAAGCGGATCAACCTGATTCCCAGCCATTTGGAGGGGGAAGTGCAGGCAAGGCTCGACGCTTTAATGCAGGGCGAACAGCTGCCGGCAGTAGAAACGGTCCGAATCAAGAAGGACGGGACCCCTGTGGAGGTCAGCATCAGCACGTCCGCGGTCAGGGACCTGGAGGGGAAGGTCGTATCGTTCATCAGCATCTCGAGAGACATGACGGAACGCAACCGGATGGACGAGCTGCTCCGCCGGTCCGAGAAGCTGACCACCGTCGGGCAGTTGGCGGCCGGGGTGGCGCATGAGATCCGCAACCCGCTCACGACGCTGCGGGGATTCCTGCAGCTGCAGGAGTATAACAACCGCGTCGATCCGAAGCACAACCAGATCATGCTGTCTGAGCTGGAGAGAATCAATCTGATTGTGAGCGAATTTTTAATTTTGGCCAAGCCCCAGGCTGTGCACTTCCGAAATAAAAATGTTCGTGATATTTTAGAGGATGTGCTGTCGCTGCTGAGCAGTCAGGCCAATCTGCACGGCATTGAGTTCGTCATGTCCTCCCAGACGGCAGAGACGGACGTTCATTGCGAGGAGAACCAGCTGAAGCAGGTCTTTATCAATTTGCTGAAAAACGCCATGGAGGCGATGCCTGAGGGCGGCATCATCCGTATCGAACTGTTCCGGCCGGACCCGGACCACCTGGGGATTACGATTACGGATGAAGGCGTAGGAATTCCGGAGCACCAGATGGAGAAGGTAGGAGAACCCTTTTTCACCAACAAGGAAAACGGGACAGGCCTTGGGCTGATGGTCAGCCAGCGGATTGTGGAGGGCCATAAAGGATCACTTCAGATCGAGAGCGCCGTTAACAAGGGCACTCAGGTTACGTTAACGCTGCCGGCGGCACGGCCGGAGCATGGGGAAGGACCAGAACGGGAATGATCCGTACTCTTGTCCGGGGTAAACCATAATGAGATGGGGTTATAAGCTTTGAGAATTAACAAATATATCAGTGAGACCGGGTATTGTTCCCGGCGTGAAGCGGATAAGCTGGTAGAGAGCGGGAAGGTGACGATCAACGGCGTTCAGGCGGTGCTGGGCAGCCAGGCGGAGGAAGGGGACGACGTCCGCATCAACGGCCGGCCCCTGCAGGAGAAGAAAGAGACGCATGTCTATATTGCGCTGAATAAACCGGTTGGAATCACCAGTACAACGGAGCAGCATATCAAGGGCAACATTGTGGACTTCGTGGGCCACTCGGAGCGGATTTTTCCGATCGGCCGGCTGGACAAAGATTCCGAGGGGCTCATCCTTCTGACGAGTGACGGCGACATCGTCAATAAAATACTGCGGGCCGAAGGCAAGCATGAGAAGGAGTACATCGTCACGGTAGATAAGCCGGTTACGCCGTCCTTTTTAACAGGCATGGCCAGCGGGGTGAAGATTTTGGGCGAAATGACCCTTCCCTGCAAGGTCACGCGGATCTCGGAGCGGGTGTTCAAGATCATTCTGACCGAGGGGAAAAACCGGCAGATCCGCCGGATGTGCAGCGCCTTCGGCTACGAAGTGCGCCGACTGCAGCGGATTCGGATTATGAATATCCACCTGGGATCCCTGGGCAAAGGGAAATGGCGCGATTTAACGCCGCAGGAAAAGGAAGAGCTTGGACAGCTGCTGAATTACCGCCTCGGATAGAGGGCAGGCCTGATACGGGGTGAGGACTTCAACCTGTAATAAAAGGCCGGAAGACCATTCCCTGAGACATGTGCCGTCTACTATTCAAAACAGGCTGCTCCCCTCTGCCGAAGGGAACAGCCTGTCCATTAGTTATCGCTATGCTATTTTTTATTCGTGGTTACCGGGATTTGCTCGCTGATATTCTGGTACTTCCGGATGATGGATACCTCGACGCGGCGGTTTTTAGCACGGCCGGCTGCAGTATCGTTGGAAGCCACGGGCCGGAACTCGCCGAAGGCGGTGGAGGTGAATTTGGCCGGGTTGAGCTGCTTGTTGGTGAGCAGAATCTTCAGGAAGTTCAGCGCCCGGTTGGAGCTCAGGTCCCAGTTGGACGCGTACTCGCTGTTCGAGATCGGCATATTGTCCGTATGGCCGGACACGACGACGTCATACGTCGGGAACTGCTGCAGCATGCTGCTGATGGCGAGCGCCAGCTGGCGTGACTCAGGCTTCACCTGAGCGCTGCCTGAAGCAAACAGGGCGTTGTCGCTGATCGTGATCGTAAGCTGCGATTGGTTCAGTTTGGTATCCAGCTGGTTCGTCAGGCCGTTCGTTTTGATATATTGATCCAGCTGCTGCTTCAGCTTCTCCAGGTCTTCCTGTTCCTGCTTGGCCAGCTGGGCTTTCTGTTTCTTGTCATTGTTATTCATGACGATGCTCTCTTGGGAGTCTTTTTTGCCCTGGTCCATATTTTTATCCATCGGCAAATTCGACCTGAAGTTGAGCACGCCGTTTCCGGTGCTGAGGGCATTGTTGAAGGCCTGGCTCATTTCCTCAAATTTCTTGGCGTCCGTGGCGCTCATGGAATAGAGAACGATAAACAGGGCCAGCAGCAGTGTCAGCAGGTCGGCATAGGGAAGAAGCCAGGATTCGTCGGCATGCTCCTCATGCGGTTCATGTCTAGTCTTCTTGGCCACCTGAACCATCCTCCTTCTCATTCATTTGAGCGCGCTCGGAAGGGGTTAAGAAGACGGAGAGCTTCTGGCTGATCGCAATGGTGGATACGCCGGATTGAATCGACAGCAGTCCTTCCACCATCATGAGCTTGAGCTCCACTTCTTTTTTGGACAGGCGTTTCAGCTTATTGGCGATCGGGTGCCACAGGACATAACCGGTAAAAATACCGAGCAGCGTCGCAATAAAGGCCGCGCCAATCGCGTGGGCCAGCTCGGCCATATTCTCCATCTTGGTCAGGGCGGCGATCAGGCCGACGACGGCACCAAGCACCCCGAGGGAAGGAGCATACATACCGGCCTGGGAGAAGAGCAGGGCACCTGCTCGGTGACGCTCTTCCGTCGCCGCAATATCTTCCATCAAGACGTCGCGGACGAACTCCTGGTCGTTACCGTCGATAATCATACGCATACCGTTGCGCAGGAAGGCGTCGTCGATTTCTTCGACCTTGGTCTCCAGAGCGAGGAGGCCTTCCCGGCGGGTGATGGAGGCCCACTCCATGAACAGGGTGATGAGCTCTTGACGCTGCATGAGTTTTTGTTTGACGAAGGTCATTTTTAACAGCTTTGGGAATTTTTTGACCTCAGACATCGGAAAGCCGATAAACAGCGTAGCGGCGGTTCCGGCGAGAATAATGACATAAGCGGCGGGCGTCAGCAGGCTGACGATCGGGGCGCCCTTCAGCACCATGCCGACTAGGACTGCAACCACACCGAGTATCAGGCCAACAATCGTTGAAATTTCCATTGCACACCTCATCCATGAGAAATAGAATTGAATCCTTTCGGAATCGACCGCGTTTACATCCTTGCAACATGGTCGCTTTCACAAAAAACGGTTTATATTATTTATCGACACCATTCTCTTTTTTTTTAAGGGATATTTTCCGGTATAATGAAATGACAAGGTTCATCTGTCCTACAAAATCAAGTCTGAGCACCATACCCTGAAGGGAATAATCACAGCACAAACGGGTGACGAATGGCCCACTTGAGACCCTGACACAGGGGCGCATGGAGCAGGGCATTCACCATTCACAATAATCGCTTATAGATCGTATGAGTAACTAAACTTCGATATGGAGGGAATGGCATGGGTGTTAAGCATGGTCGTGACTATGACGGCATATTGACCGATTTGACGGCAGCTGTCGGTGAAATTCCGGACAGTTATTTATTTTTTGAAATGGCGGAGCAGGATTGGATGCAGCTGGGCATCGAAGAGAAGCGTGAGGTGCATGAGGCGCTGGCGGAGGATTTGTTCTATGCGCTGGGAGCCGAACCTGTCATCACCGTTGGAAGCGGTATCGTGATGTATGACAAGGACCATCACCGGATCAACCTCTTGATCGGCGACGAGGAGCTAACCGTAGTCTCACTGATATAGTCCCTGGGGCCGGATGGATTTTTTAAACCCGTCCATGGTAAGATTATTCGTATGTACTCTCCTTGGAGAAGCATGATTACATTCAGGGATGAATACAATGGGTAAAGGTTTTTCGCCCGAGCATACATTAATGACACATCCTGGTGAACCTCGGGGATGTTAGGTTTCAGGGAGGAACGGAAGAATGGTATATACGCAAGAAGAAGTAGAAACGCATTTGTCTAAGCTGGAAGGCTGGGAGCTTGAAGAGGGCCGCTGGATCGTGCGCAAATACGTTTTCTCCAATTTCATGAAGGGCATTTCCTTTGTGGATGAGGTTGCGGCCATTTCAGAGGCTTTTGGCCACCACCCCTTTATTACGATTGATTATAAAAATGTGACGCTGCGTTTGACTTCATGGGATGAAGGCGGGATTACGTCCCTGGATGTCAAGGAGGCTCACCAATTTAACGAACTGTTCGAAAAAATGCGTTCCGGCGAAAAAAGGTAACGGGAATAATGCAGCAAATAAAAACACGCTTTGCGATGAACGTCCCGTTCTTCCAAAGCGTGTTTCTGTATGCGCTACAACCGTTATTTCTTCTCAGCCAACCACTGGGCCACATTGGCGATCTCTTCAGCTTTCAACTTGTCTTTAAAGGATGGCATGCCGCCTTTACCTTTAGTGATAATGGTGTAAATCTCTTCAGCGGACAGTTGGCTTCCGATCTTTTGAAGGTTCGGGCCTACGGCACCCTGAAGCTGATCCCCGTGACAGCTAATGCAGCTCTGTGCTTTAATCGTAGATTCGGCCGCTGCGGCGTCCATCGTAACTTCCGGCATGGTCGGCTTCTCTTCTTCCGCCACCTGCTCTTTGCCTGGAAGCGTAAACATGAGCACAATTGCCATAACCACTGCGATCGTTAATACACCGCTCATGATCCATTTTTGCATCCGTTTTCGTCCTTTCTATGTAAACTGTCATTCTTCATTCCTTCATTATAACGGAACAAGCCATCACATCAAATAGTTTGTGTCAAAAAAGCAAACGAATCCAAACTTGGGGCCACCAAAAATACACAAATTTGTACCATTTTTATGATGATGGAATTTTCAAGTTAGATCCCCTCATAGACCATACAGTGAAACAGCTGTTCACCTTCAGGGGTCAGCTTGGGGTAGGTATCAGCGATGACAAACCCCGACTTCCCGTAAGCCCGGATGGCCCGCTTGTTCCATGTATGCACTTCAAGGTCGATTTCGTCCCCAGGCCGTTTTTCACGGGCTGCGCTGACCACAGCCTGCATAAAGCTCTTACCCAGCCCCTGGCCGCATAAATCAGGCCGCATGCCAACACCAAGCCGGGTCACGCCTGCCAAGGGAAAGAACTGCGCGAATCCGCACAAGGTATGTTCAGCATCCAGGACGGACACATATTGGCTTTGCCTCACCTCAGGATCACCAAATTCGACGCCAAGCGCCTCCATCTGATCCCACGGCAGCCAGCCGTATAAATCGTATGGAGGTTCGTACGCCCAGCCGCAGACGGTCTCAGCATGCTCCCGGGTCATGGGAACGATCATGAAGCTCTCATGTTGGAGGTTCATGTGCAGATCTCCCTTCCAGACCTCCCTGTAGGATTTGAACATTAGAGAAAAAATATTCCGGATTGCCGCAGATATCTGTTTAATTCCGGAATAGAGGGGTAAATGAGGAGTAGCGGGCGGGAATGGAAGGGTTACCCATTTCTGTCCGCAAAAAATCCCGCAAAAGGAGATTTCGGCAAAAATCTCATTCTACGGGATCTCGTACCCTTGCTTTACCTGCATTACTGGACGTCATCTACGTCCTCGGAATCGACGGCGGCGGTTTTGTATTTATCCGTACTCATGATTCGTTTGGCGCCAACGTAGCGGTTGACGTAGTAGCTGTCGCTCAGAGAGCTGATGATCACACCGCGAGAAGTGGAGGCATGTGCGAATTTTCCGTCGCCGACGTAAATTCCGACATGGGATACTCCGGCTCCCGATGTATTAAAGAATACCAGGTCGCCTGCTCTCAGATCACTGCGGGATACGGCCGAACCCATGCTGAACTGGGAACCAGACTGATGGGGCAAATCGATGCCCAATTGATCAAATACGTACATTGTAAATCCCGAGCAGTCAAATCCGCTTGTTGTGGTTCCGCCCGTTCTGTACTTGGTTCCGATCGCACTGTCGATCACTTTATCCATCTTGGAATCCGCGAAAGCGCTTCCTGTGCCGACCGTGAGCACGATGGCGAAACTCATGACTGCTGCTGCAAGCTTCTTCTTCAAGTAAAATACCCCTTCCGGCGCCTGCGAGGTTAGCTTAAGGATTCGGTAGAAGGCCCCCTATGATCCCTCTGAAGCAAGATCAATTCACCCATAACTGGTTCCCCCGCTTTCCTTAGTGTGAGGAAATTCGGCATGAACTTTTTACACTATGTATAATTCCCTGTTACTTCTTATTCGTTCGCAACTTTGTGTCAGGTAAAGATTACAAAGTTGTTACTATCGCTGGGACTATTGTAACAAAGGAATCGGACTTTGGCAATTGTTTCTAACAGAAAAAGAAGATTTGTAGGAAAATTTATAGGAAATGATGTTTATTTGTTGGACGAGTGGGTAAAAGAAATGACAAGGGTGGAAAAAACAGGAGAAAATTGTGGATTTACTCGTTTAAAAAAATTTTTGAAATGCTGTTACCTTTTCGGTGGTTCGTACGTCTAATAAGTAACAACAAACCCGCGGGGCGATTTCGGCAAAAATCAGCGGCGCGGGTTGTTCTGGATATGCATTGTTTTCGAGAGATAATCAATTGTAAACCGCAGCTTGGTATTTGGCCGTACTCATGACCCGTTTGGCGCCAACGTAGCGGTTGGCGTAGTAGCTTTGGCTCAGTTTGCTGATGGTAACGCCTTTCGAAGAGGACGCGTGCGCGAATTTTCCGTTGCCGATATAAATGCCGACATGGGAAACGCCTGCGCCTAGGGTGTTAAAGAAAACCAGGTCTCCTGCTCTCAGCTGGCTTTTGGAAACAGCGGTACCTGTTTTATATTGCGCAGCCGATACACGCGGGAGGGTTAACCCCAGCTTTTGGTACACGTAACGGGTAAAACCGGAGCAATCGAAGCCGTTCGTAGTTGTTCCGCCGGTTTTGTAAGAAACGCCGATCGTGTTGTTAACGATGTGATTCAGAGATGAATCCGCAAATACGCTGCCGGTGCCCATGGAGAACGCAAGTGTAAGGCCCAGCGCTGCGGCTGCCAACTTCTTCTTCAAAAAAATAAACCCCTTCCAATGCCTGCGAGGTTAGCTTAAGGATTCGGTAGAAGGTCCCCTATGATCCCTCTGTAGCGAGATCAATTCACCCAAAATTGGATCCCCCGCTTCCTGGTGCCCGGGAATTCGGCTCGTGATGATTGCACCGGAAATGGACATGCTGACAAGTTACCTATAATCGTACATACCAATCAAATGAACGGACAAATGATGAAATCAGTTACAGCAAAGTCAAAATCGTTACAGCAAAGATTACAAAGTTGTTACTAAGTTCGTACTCGGATTATTTTAACAGAGGATTTATACTTTGGCAAATGGTTAACAATCATTTTACAACAAAAACCCCGCCTCTTTTCAACAGAAAGAGACGGGGTTCTTCTTTTATCAGCGGATTAAAGTGATGACAAAATTTTAACTATTCCGAAATATTTTTTTTCGTACGGTTCATTTGCTGATGCCACAAATCATATTGGGAGGAGATATTCCATAATTTAAAGATACAGCTGACCATATGATAGCCCTGCTGGATAATCAGAGTGGCAAGCCCTGCCCAGATCAGAGAGACGCTGCTGGTAATGCCATACAAGAGCAGGCTGACCGCGCCTAGCAGAACGGATATGCCGATGACCGGCAGCGCGCTTCGCAGGCAGACCCAGAGCGAGGAGAACATGCTGGTTCCACCGGTTTTGCCGAACTGCATGAACAGAATCATCTGATGGACGATGTAGCAGTACAGAAGCCAGACCGCAATGTACGGGATGCAGTGAAGCAGCTGGGCATGGTTTTGGATCGCGCTGAGCAGGATCGGATACATCTTCGGGATTATCCAGTATAACGGAGCGGCGATAAGCACCCATTCGATCAGGTGAAAAAGAAACACCGTTTTGCCGTGCAGCTTCATGCCCTGGAAGAAAAACAGTCCGCGTTCCCCCTGATGCTCCCGGTGCAGGCCGTAGAAGATGCCCGCGTGGATAAAAGGGGTCAGCAGCATACGGAGGGCGACCATCCCCAACAGAACCCACAGATAGGTATGCACGGTGCTGCTTTGGGTCAAACTCATTTGTCCCTCCACATAATAGAGGACCTGGCTGAGTTCAGTCGGCGGGGGATCGGGATACCGCATCAGCAGCGGCACGACCGCCGAATCGATCAGACGGTACAGGAAGTAGCCCCAGAGCAGCTGGTACAGGAACATGATGATCATGACATAAAATTGGTCTTTGACGCTTTTCCAACCGTTAACAATATAAGATTTCACTGCTCTCACCTCACCAGGACAGACTTCCAAGCAGGGTTTCAATCAGCTTGGTAATGCTTACGTTCCAGCGGAGGAGCACTTTATGATCCATGTCCGCCTTCAGGTAGTTGTTCACATGTTTGTTCTCCAGCACGATCGTATAGCCGGGATCGATCATGGCCCAGGCCAGCGGGGAGCTGTATGTCAGCTTGAACTGGGTGCTGGCGTTTTTTACGTCCCAAACCTTTTTGATCTGATGCCCGTCCGTAAACGTGAACAGTATCGGCACCTGCGGCAGATCGCCGCCCTTTTTGCTGACCTTCACCAAAGAATCGTACCGGGGCTGCGCCGAATCCTTATCCTTGCGCACCGTAATTTCGTCGACCGAAAAATCGGCCATCTGGCTGCCGTATACATATTGATCGAAGAAGGTCTGCCACGACTTGCTGGTTACCTGCTCGACCACCTTTTGAAAATCTGCCGTGGCAGGATGCTCGAAACGATATTTCTTCGCATAGGTGGACATGATTTTCTTCATGGTCTGGGCGCCGGTCAGCGTCTCCATTTCTTTCAGGACCATCTTGCCGCGGTAATACACGTTCAGCGCATATTGATTCTGCGACGTATATTTCCAGGCGTCCTGGGTCAGCGGCGCAGGCGAAGCGATGAGCGAGGACTGGATCGGCAGATTGGGGATGACGCCGTATTCCTGCTCCATCAGCTTATCCTCAGCGTAGGAGGTGAAGCCTTCGTCCAGCCAGGCCTCCTCGAACTCGTTGCTGGCGATCATGCCGTAGAAGTACTGATGGCCGATTTCATGGATGACGGTCCGCTCGAGGTCGTAACCCGGGGAGTCGTCCTTGGCCCCGAAGGCTGTAATCAGCGTCGGATACTCCATGCCGCCTGCCCCGTTGCCTGCTTCGGGCGGAACGACGATAGACAGGGTGGAGTAAGGATACTTCCCGTACCATTTGCTGAAATATTTAAGCGCGGCCTTGGCGGCGTAGAAATAGCGCTCCTTCAAATCCTTGTGGGCAGGATCGAGATACAGCTTGATCCGGACCCCGGGCACCTCCGCTGAAGAGAACGGCTCCTCGGCGACGATAAAGTCGGGGGATGCGGCCCAGGCAAAGTCATGTACGTCGTCAGCGTAGAACTGATAGATCTTCTCGCCGTTCTTGATCTGTGAGTTCTGTACCGGGAAACCGGTTGCGGCCACCGTGTAGTTCTTCGGTACGTGAATGCGGACGCTGTAAATGCCGAAATCGGAGTAGAATTCCGAATTTCCATGGTACTGGTGCAGGTCCCAGCCCTCGCTCGTCCGGCCGCGCGTTCCTACGGGCTCGTAGACGGCGATTTTGGGGAACCACTGTCCGGCCATGACAAAGTTACCGGCGGTCCCCATTCGGGCGAAGATCTTAGGCAGTTGGACTTCGAATTGCATGGTCAGCGTGATGCTTTCGCCTGGTTTCACCGGCCGCGGAAGACGCACTTTCATCAGAGTCTTGTCCTTCGTATTGCCGTCATCCGGCTGCACGTATTGAATCCGGTGCATCAGCGACAGACCGTCGGCAGTCTTCATCGCAGTCAGTGTCATGGACCCAAAGCCGTCGGCGGGCATCGTGTCATTGCGCAGCTTACCGCCGGATTCCTTCATAAATGTCGTATCCATGGAAGCGAAGGCGTTCGGATAGAGGTGAAAATACAGCTCGTTTACCGTTTTTTTGCCGGGATGGGTCCAGGTCAGGGTCTGGGTTCCTTTAATTACCCGGCTGTCCGGATCAAGGGTCGTATCGATGTGATATTCCACCACCCGCTTGCTGAGCACCTCCGCGGTCGGCTGCTGGACGCTCTCCATCGGTGACGGAGGCTTGTAAGCCGCTGGAGGCTTGGCCTGATCCGGAGCGTAGGAAGGCATGGACTCGGGCGAATCCTTAAAGACGAACCACAGTGTTCCCGTAATCAGGAGTACAAGAACGAGAAAGGATAAAAAGACGAGTTTGGCGCGTGCTGGGGCCATATACGAATACCTCCCGTTGACAAGCATCTACAGCATGTATATGTTGGCTTTCCAGCGATTATTAGTTAAAATAAAATTAAGTTGGACGGGTATCCACAAATTGCGGAGGCGCAGCGCAGCGTTTCTGTTTTCAAATAGGAGGAACATCGGAAATGGATAACAAAGAACAGGTAGGCAAGAAGCCCATTGCACTAAATATCGTCAGCGGCAAGAGCAAGCACAAGATGGGCTTTGGGGCAGGCTCTATCGATCTGAACAACATTTCTCCGGTCATTATCGACCGCGGCGAAGCCGTCATCGATATCGGAGCGATGCACGCCAAGAGCAAGCCGGAGCGCCGCATTCGCTTTACGCCGAACCGGGAGGAAGTCCCGAACGGACGCCAGGTGTGGATCGTATGGGTCGCGGTGGACCGGAACGAGGATGGACAATTCTACGGCGGTGCCACGGCCAGTGAGATGTGGATCGATGAAGAAGAGAGACGGGGCTGGAAAGTCCTTGCCGATCACGTGAACCGGATGGATGCCGCGCTGAAGCGGAAATTTATGCTGGACGAATTGGGATCTGAGGAAAAGACGCTGCTGAAGAACCTGCTGGTGTCGCATAATGAGCAGTGGTGGGAAGCTTCGCCGGATGAGCTGAAGAAGGCGCTGGAGGTATAGCGTAAATCGCGGGCTCTTCTCGTTATAAGAATAAAGGACCTGTATTCTGCTGACGGATGTTTCGTATCTGTCGGCAGGGCAGGTCCTTTTTTGCATGGCATGAAGGGACAGGGTCTCGTGTACAGCAAGGAATTAACCCCTTAGCGAAAAAGGCAGCGGCTCAGGGGCTTTGACCGACACGTACGGATGGCCGTCAATATAAAACCGCCACGGCTTGAGGGCGTACTCCTCCGCGTAATCAATATTGATCCGTGGAGACTGGATGATCGGGAGCTCATCAGCCCGGTCGCCGGACTCAAGCCGCAGCGGGCTGTCCGCATGACCGAGCGCGCAGCCGTTCAGGCTGCGGTCGATCCGCAGCGCGCGGCACAGCTTGCCGGGGCCGTTGCACAAGTTGGCGGCTTTGCCGGAGACGCTGCCCCGGTACCGGCGCATCAGCTCGGCGTCATGCCCGCTTAGCGGCTCCACCGCCCGGATGAGCACGGCCTGCGGGTCGTCCGCGTCGCCGACGACAACGTTGACGCAGTGGTACATGCCGTAAATTAAATACACGTAGGCCAAGCCCCCGGCGGCAAACATCGTCTCGGTCCGGGCGGTGCGCCGGTTGCCGTAGGCATGGCTCCCTTTGTCTTCGGCGCCGCCGTAGCTCTCGGTCTCCACGATCCGGCAGCGGATTTCTCCATCTTCGGTCTCCCGGACCAGCGTCTGGCCGAGCAGGCGGGGCGCGGCTTCCAGCGCGGTCATGGCGAGAAGCGAGGGGGAGATCAGCTGGCTGCCCTCGTTACCCCGGTTCATCATCAGGATCACCTCTTCGGGTTAGTTCATTCTATATATATAACCGGAATTCAGCGCGAAAGGCAAAAGGTAACCCTGCAAAGCATGGCTTGAATCCTTGGTCCGGTGTATCGGGCTCCCTGGGAGAGGGGGCCGCCAAATCGATGCACTTCAATAGAAGGCAAAAAAGGGAGCGGCTTTACCGGCTCCCTTTTTCAAATATGGTTTTCTGGCAGTACTCAGCCTAGTCTAGCCCCCGTATCTTTATGACGCGCTGCGTTTAGTCAGTCAGCCACCGCTTAAAGTCGGACCACCAGGAGTGTTCTTCGGCCTTGTTCTTCACGTCTGGTTGTTCCTTCTCCCCGCCGTGAAGCGAGCAGTATTCGGTCGGTTCCGTACCTGCGATGAATACCTCAAGCTTCTTGTGGGGGCAATCGGCTGTGGCGATCTTGCCAGATTCTTCATCAATGTAGACGCTGACGACGCCACTCGGAATCGTGAAAATTTTCGGCGGTACGTTCTCCAGCGCTTTCTCAGTGTACTGGGCAAAGATGGGCGCTGCCCGGTGGGCGTCCGTCGTCGTAATCGTTTTGCCCTTGTCAAAACCGACCCATACGGCGGTCGCAAGCTCCGGCGTATATCCGACCAGCCAGGCGTCGGTATCGGTCGTTCCGGTTTTGCCGGCCACGGGACGCTTCATGATGGAGGATACGCGGTTACCGGTCCCTCCGGATTCAAATACGCTCTCCATCAGATGCGTCAGCACGTAAGCCGCCGCCGGATCGACGACCTGCTCGCCGGCGGGCTTGGGAGCCTCGTAGATTACCTCGCCAGCTGCATCGGTAATCTTCAGCACGGCGACCGGCGGGATCCGCTTGCCATTGTTGCTGATCACCGCAAAGGCGGACGCCATTTCGAACGGACTGATCGGCGAAGTCCCGAGCGCCAAGGAGGGGACGGACTCGAGCGGGCTGACGATGCCGAGCTTGCGCGCCGTGGCGATCACGTTATCCGCCCCGACCTTCAGCATCGTATTGACCGCGTAGATGTTGTCCGAGGCCGCGATGGCCTGCTCCATGTTGATCTCGCCCAAATATTTGTCTCCATAATTGCTGGGCTGATACGTTTTCCGGTTGTTGTCGTAGTGAAACAGGGTCGGTTCGCTGTTAAACGTCGTGAGACCCGTCATCGTCTTTGAAGACAATGCTGTTAAGTACATAATCGGCTTGAAGGAGGAGCCGGGCTGGCGCGTCTTGGCCAGCGCATGGTTGTATTGACTCTCCCTGTAGTTCTTGCCGCCGACCATCGCTTTGACATAGCCGCTTCGCGGGTCGATCGACACGAGCGCGGTCTCCAAATCGCTGGCCGAATCCATGCCTTTGGCCACCGCCTCCTCAGCCGCTGTCTGGGCATGCGGGTCCAGGGTCGTATAAATGTTAAGACCGCCGTGATCGAGCATGTCCTCGCTGATGCCGAGCTGGCTGGTCACCAAATTTTTTACATAATCCCGAAAATACGGCGCCGTCAGGTTGGATTTCTGCTGTCCCTGCGGTTTGATCGCCAGCTTCTCGGCTGCAGCCTGGTCCGCCTCCTTCTGGGTAATATCGCCAGTGGCCACCATGGTGCCCAGGACGATCTTCTGCCGTTTCTTGGCGTTATCCAGATGGGTGTAGGGCGAGTAATAGGTCGGCCCCTTGGGAATCCCGGCCAGCAGCGCGCTTTCCGCCAGGTCCAGCTCCTTGGCCGGCTTGCCGAAATACATTAGGGAGGCTGCTTCGATGCCGTAAGCGCCGTGACCGTAGTAAATTTCGTTCAAATACATTTGAAGGATTTCATCCTTGGTATACTTCATCTCAAGCTGAGCGGTGTACATGGCTTCCTTGATTTTGCGGGACCATGTTTTTTCATGGGATAAATATAGATTACGGGCAAGCTGCTGCGTCAGGGTGCTTGCGCCCTGAACCCGGGCCATATGCTCCAGGTTGACGAGTGCCGCGCGTCCCATGCCCTCCAGGTCAAACCCGAAATGGCCGTAGAACTTGCGGTCCTCCACCGACAGGGTCGCCTTCACGAGCAGCGGTGAAATTTGATTGAGCTTGATGGGTTCGTAGCTGCGCCCGCTGGCCGAAAACGTGGCGATAATGTCGCCTTGACTGTCCAGAAGGCGCGAATTGCGGTCCGTATCGGCAAGCGGAAGGTTTTTTTGATACAGCCAGCCGAGCAGAACGCCCCCCGCGATCAGAAGGAGGACGACCATGCCGGTGAAGAGCTTTAGCATCAACAGGAACCGGTTTTTCCGTTTGGGCCGCCGCGTGAATAGGTTCGCCATGTACTGTAGCCCCTTTCCTTACTTAAGAGAATGGAATGTATAGCTTTTCAGCGGAACTGAGCAATCTGATACTTTCATTATGGGAAATGCAGGCAGCAGATATTCACGCCGAGCCCGGGATTCACGGGAAAAGCGCTCGTCCTCCCGGTCATACAGGGTGAGGGGGCATACAGAGCCACCTGAGGGATAAAAAGCCCGTGCTGACGCGGCCTTAGCCAGGGGACGAAGCGTTAGGAAAGTGTTTCTTTACACGAATTTCTTCTATCGCGTATAATTCAAAGGATGTGTTTATACATCGGCAGTTTGGTACAATAAAGAAGATGTACGTGCTACTCGAGAACATGCGGCAGGGAAGATCAATCCCTCCTTTATCCTGGGAAAGAAAGAAGGTAATGACGATGGAATTGTGGTTCACGGAGAAACAGACGCCCGCATTCGGTATTACTGCCAAAATCAAACAAACGTATGTAAATGAAAAAACTGATTTTCAGGATCTGGCCATGGTAGAGACTGAAGAGTTTGGAAATATGCTGCTGCTTGACGGAATGGTGATGACGACCGAGAAGGATGAATTCGTATACCATGAAATGGTGGCGCACCCAGTGCTGAATACGCATCCGAATCCGAAGCACGTCCTCGTCGTAGGCGGCGGAGATGGCGGCGTGATCCGCGAAATCATCAAGCATTCGAAAGTGGAAAAAGCCGTGCTCGTCGACATCGACGGCAAAGTCATCGAGTACTCGAAGAAGTACCTGCCGTCCATCGCGGGCAAACTGGAAGACCCGAAGGTAGAAGTGCAGGTGAACGACGGTTTCATGCACATTCACGAGCACAAGAACGAATACGACGTCATCATGGTCGACTCTACGGAGCCTGTGGGCCCGGCTGCTCCTCTGTTTGAACGCGGCTTCTACCAAGGCATCTATGAAGCGCTGAAGGATGACGGCATTTTCGTGGCGCAAACGGACAACCCTTGGTTTAAGGCCGACTTGATCCAGAAGGTGAACAAGGATGTGAAGGAAATTTTCCCGATCGTGCGCGTTTATGCGGCGAACATCCCGACATATCCGAGCGGCTTGTGGACATTTACGATGGGCAGCAAACAATACGATCCGCTCGAGGTGGACGAGTCGCAAATTCCGGAGATGGACACGAAGTACTACACGCCACGCCTGCACAAGGCGGCTTTCGTATTGCCTAAATTTGTGGAAGATCTGACGAAATAGGGGGAGGCAACATCATGAAACTAGACCAAGCTTATTCGGGCAACGTATTTATTTGCAGCTCGGACGATTATGAAAATTCCAAGGCGGTCATTTACGGCATGCCGATGGACTACACGGTCAGCTTCCGTCCGGGATCCCGGTTCGGTCCGGCGCACATCCGCCAGGCTTCCGTGGGTCTGGAGGAATACAGCCCTTACTTGGATAAAAGCATTCTGGATCTCAAATACTTCGACGCCGGCGATCTGCTGCTGCCGTTCGGCAATGCAGGACGCAGTCTCGAAGTGATCGGCGAGTACGTGGGCAAACTGCTCGGCGACGATAAATTTCCGATCGGGCTCGGCGGCGAGCACCTGGTGACCTGGCCGGTCATCCAGCAAATGTACGCGAAGTATCCGGATCTGATCCTGATCCACATCGACGCGCATGCCGACCTTCGCGAGCAGTACGAGGGCGAGCCGCTGTCGCACTCGACGCCGGTCCGCAAAGCATCCGGGCTGATGGGCGGCAAGAACATCTACCAATTCGGCATCCGCTCCGGTTCGCGCGAGGAGTTCCAGTATGCCCGCGAGAACATTAACTTCTATCCGTTCGACGTGGCGGCTCCGCTTCGGGAAGCCTTGCCGCAAATGGGCAATCGTCCGGTATACGTCACGATCGACATCGACGTGCTCGATCCGTCGGCGGCGCCGGGAACGGGAACCGCGGAAGCGGGCGGCATCACTTCCAAGGAGTTGCTGGAGGCGGTGCACCTGATCGCCAATTCCGAAGTCAACGTGGTGGGCTGCGACTTGGTGGAAGTGGCGCCGGTCTACGACCATTCGGAGCAGACCCAGATCGTGGCGGCGAAGCTGATTCGCGAAATGCTGCTCGGATTTGTAAAATAAATGAACGTAAAGAAGCACCCGATTATAACCGGGTGCTTCTTTTTTGTGCCATCGTACGAGGATGGTGATCAGAGATTCATCCGTGAGAGCTGCGAAGCTAATCCAAGCTTTTACTCAGCTTGACGATTTGGTTCCAGCCGTCGTCGATGCTGATTTTTCCGAACATGATCGACTGCGTGATGTTATCATACTCCTTCGTGAAATTGGCCCAGCCGCCTTTATTGCCGGGACCCGGGTCGAATGCGGCCCCGTCCTTGGACACTTCGTTGATCAGGCCCAGCGCGTTTTTGTCGACATCGGTGAACTTAGGCTTGAGCGCATCAGCGACGGTCTTGTTGACAGGAATCCCGCGGGAAGTGCCGAGGATGTCGCCGGCTTCCTGGCTGTTGACGAACCAGTCGATAAATTTCTTCGCTTCGTCTTTATATTGGCTGTTGGGGCTGACGCTCCAATACATGGAGGCTTTGAGCCATCCCCCCGCCTGCGTCCCCCGCGGCTGGGTCGTCAACGCCATTACACCTGGTTTCAGGGCGTCCGTTCCGCCGAATTCCGCGGCATGCGCGCCCCGGAGCAGAATTTTCTCCTGAATGAGCAAATCCATCTGCGCGTCCTGCGATTTATCCGACACCGTCACATCCGGCGGAGGCACAAGATGGTCCTTGCGCAGCTGTGCCCATTTGTTCATCCAATCTTTCCAGGTGGTTTCGTCGTAGTGGAACTTCCCGTCCTTGCTCATCGAGAAGCCTTTGCCCATGCTCAATTGATAGGACATGTAGGATGCGCCGTCTGCCGTCAAATCCCGGGTCAGGTATTGGTCTTTGGCCAATTTCGGCTTCAGATCGCGGGCCATGGCGAAAAACTCATCCCATGTCTTGGGAGGCTGAACCCCGAGGCTGTCCATGATCGTCTTGTTGTATACCATGCCCCAGGCGTTGTTGCCGAGCGGCATCGCGTACAGCTTGCCTTGATAGGTGCCGGTTTCGAGCAGGGCCTTGTCGATGTTATCCGTCGGAATGGACGAGAGATCCTCCAACCGGCCGCTGGAGGCCCAGTCGTTGAACCAGGCGGCATCCATCTGGAAAATATCCGGGGTGTTTTTCCCTGCGGACTGGGTCGAGAGCTTGTCCTGGTATCCGTCAAACGATTGGTATTCCGGCTCGAACGTGATTCCCGGATTGTTTTTGGAGTATAAATCAAGCGCTTTCAAGGTTGCGTCGTGACGGGCCTGCGAGCCCCACCACATGATCCGCAGCGTGATGGACTTGCCGTTTCCGGTGCCCGCAGCTCCGGTTTCTTCCTTCTTGACCCCGCTGCAGGCGGATAGAACGAGGGACAGCATAAGGACGGCCGCAGTGCCTGCGGCAAGACGTTGCCATGATTTTCTCATTGGTTGAACCTCCCTTAAGTAACGGAACTCTTTCTTGCTCTAAGGTACCAAGCCGAGGAACATCCGCGTAGCGGACGATCCTACAAATCGTTTCAGTATTTTACGAATATCGGCGAACTGCCGGCAGCGTTTGTCCTGTATGCTGGGCGGAACCAGGATCGGCTGTAGCTGCGTCAGGCCCGATAGAACTCAGTCGGACTGCGCCCGGTATGCTTTTTGAACAGCGTGGTAAAGTACGGAACGTTGCGGTATCCGACCAGCTCGGCAATTTCGGCGATGAGCAGCTTTTTCTCCAGAACCATGCTTTTGGCTTTTTCCATCCGGACCCGGGTCAAATAATCGCCGAACGTCTCGCCGGTGAACTGGCGGAACAGGGTGCTCAAATAATTTTTGGAAATATAGACCTGATCGGCGACATCCTGGAGGTGGATGTTTTCGGCGTAATGCTCGTGAATGTACTGAATGATAAACTCCACCGTTTCCTTATGCTTCAAGTTCTCATTGGGAGTAAACCGGCGGCAGATCCGCTTAACCTTCTCGGCCACCCAGGCCTTCCACTGCTGCGCGTTTTCTATCAATCCCAGCTCCTTGGACAGATCCGCAGGAGGCAGCTCGTCGTCAAGCTTGTGGCCGGAATCGTACAGCGTGAAGGAGAGGATGGCAAACAGCTGTGTCCCGAGGGCTGCCAGCTCGCTGGGAGATAGCTGTGCCACGCCGCTGTCGCTGCTTGCGAAATCCTCCAGCGCAAGCAGGGCCCGGGGCTCATCGAAGGTCCGAACCGCATCCGCCATTTCCTGAAAAAATCGGACCGGACGCACGTTTCGCGCTGCCGGATGCCGGAAGCCGGCTTCGGTGTAGACGTAGACGCAGGGATGGTTTGCATCCGGCTCGCGCCGCTCGGCCAGGGCCTGGAAGGCCTCTTCCGTGGAATCCGCAATAGCCGTCCAATCATCTTTCCGGAGGCCCGCTCCGATACGCAGCTTGACCTGAAGGTAACGGTCCACTGACTCAATGATGCGCCCGGCCAGTGCCAGCACCTCGGAGCGAAACGCTTCTGCGGGCCAGGAGAGGGGCTTATACAGCAGCAGGGTCATATGGTGACTATGCAGCTCTAAAAAGTAGCTCCTCAGTCCATCCTGCCTGGCCAGCTCCTCGACCGTATTACCGACGGCAAAGCGGAACAGGTGCCAGTCCCGGGCAGAGATGCCCTCCGTCCGACCCTGCCGCTTGATTTCCAGGGCCAGCATCATGAACTGGGCGCCTTTCCAGCCAAGCCGGTCCAGCATCCGGTACGGTCCGGTCGGCGGGGAAAAGGTCCCGCCCGTGAGGACCGATTTCACCCATTCCCTCTCCAGGTAGGGCTCGTACTGCATCAGCCGGTCCTGAAGCTCCTGCTCCCGGTTCTCTGCCGCTCTTTTCTCCGACAATTCGGCGATTACGCGCTGCAGTACCTCACGGATCGTAGCCGGTGAGGCAGGTTTGGGCAAATAATCGTCAACCTGCAGCCGCAGCGCTTTGCGGGCATAATCAAAGTCCGAGTAGCCGCTTAAGATGATGATTTTGCCGTCAAACTGCTGCTTGCGTAGCTGCTCGATCATTTCCAGCCCGTTCATGACCGGCATATAGATGTCCGTAATGACGATATCCGGCTTGGCAGCTCTGATCAGCCGGAGCCCCTCTTCACCGTCCATGGCCTCCCCGATGGGGCGGATGCCGAGCTGCTCCCAGGGAATGAGCCGCGACATCCCCCCAAGCACCTGCCGGTCGTCATCCACGATCGCGAGTGTCCACATCACTTCGTCCTCCTTCCAAATCCGGCTGCTGCGTCAGCTTCGGAAGATAAATTTCAGCCTCGGTGCCTGATCCGCCGGTACGATTCCGGAGCGATACGCCGAAGGGCGGACCGAAAAATACTTGAATGCGCTCGGTTACATTACGGATGCCGTATCCGCCCGTCGGATGGCGCCTCCGGGTTTTCCAATCGTCCCGCAGGCCGACGCCGTCATCCCGGATCCGGATCCGGATGCCGCGGTCCTCTGGCACGGCATTCAGGACGATTCGGCCATGGCTGCGTCCATGGAAGCCGTGCACGATGGCGTTTTCCACGAAGGGCTGCAGGGTCAGCTTCGGAATCAGAAGCTGCCGCAGTTCCTCCGGACATTCGATCTCCCAGTCCAGACCTTGGCCCCTTTTGAACTGCTGAATTTTCAAATAGCATTCGACGTGAAGCAGCTCATCCTGCATCGGGATCAAGGATTCGCCGCCGGACAACCCGATACGGAACATTTGCCCCATCAGTTCAAGCACCCGGCTGATCTCCTCCTGGCCGGCCTCCAGCGCCATCCAGTTCAGCTGATCCAAGGTGTTGTAGAGAAAATGGGGGTTGATCATCGCCTGCAGCGCCTTGATTTCCGCCTCGCGCTGCGCCTTGTACTGCTGTTCCAGCGATTGGTACAGCGTCTCGATCCGCTCGGTCAGCTTGCGGTAGCCGCTGAAGAGACTGCCGAATTCGTTGCGGTATTCCGTAGGCAGCGGCAGCCCCTTCTTGCCGGGATTGAATGCCTGCATCAGCTGGACCAGCTTCCGGATCGGCACCGTGAAATTCCTCGAAAGGAACAGCGTGAAGAACACCGACAGCAGGATGGCGGCAGCCCCGATCGCAGCCATGGTCCATGCCAGGCGGACACTTCCACCTGTGATGTCCTTCCATGGCGTAAGCTCGACCAGCATCCAGCTGCCGGGGGCCGTGCGGGACCAGACGGTCAGCATGTTCTTCTCCGGAAGCGAGCCTGCCGCTTCCAGCAGCTGATGCGCATGGCCGGCATCTCCGCTGACCTCCTTCAGGATGGCATCGATTTCTCCGGGAGGCGGAGCGATCCGGGTGTGCATGATCATCCGGCCGCCGGAATCGAGCAGCAGCCGGCTGGCCGAGGAATTGTCCTCGGTCAGGATATCCTGCAGAAATTTGACGCGGACGTTAATAATGAGAATTCCGCGGTTCACCCCGTCCGGCGTCGTGATTTTACGGATAAAGCTGATGACCTGCTGCTTCCCCTGCGGCGAGCCGACCTCGCGCTGTCCGATCCAGACGAAGTCGGCTTTGTCGACGGCCGGATACCAGCTTTCCCGGCTGGCGTAAGCTAGCGGGAGGTACTGAATGTTGGCGTTCGGGTCGACTTGCAGCGGATTGCTCATATAGATCTGAAAGGAGAACATCGAGCGTGAACTGTTCAGCATCGGCGCCAGATAATCCCGGTTCAGCTCGTCCCTGGCCGTTTTGCGGGCATAATAATCTCCTTTCATCGTCAAATAATTGACCAGCGGGGAGTTGATGGCTACAGCGAGCGAGGTCTGCTCCACGGCGCTCATCTGGTCGGTGAGCTGTTTGTTGAGCTGCTGCAGCACCGCCTGTTGATACATGGAGGCGCTGTCCGCCTGCTCATTGGCGGAGAACCGGTAGCTGACGATCATCATGATGGTGATCAGGACCGCGATAAAAGCGGCAAAGCTGAAGAAAAACACATAATCGATACGGAACATGCGAAACGGATTCATGGCTTTTCCCCTCCTCTTGGGTGCGGCGATGCCATAGCGTTAACGCGCTGCTATCCCAAAGCGGCCGTTCACGGCGCGCCGGGAGAGAGACTTACGTTGACGATACGGTCCGGAAGAAAAGCATGGAATGAGCGAGTCCCCGTGATTCCGTTATTGCGCTCCAGGATGACTAGCCTTTCAGCCCTGACGTAGCAATGCCCTCGACGAAATGCTTCTGCGCCAGGAAGAAGATCACGACCGGCGGCAGCACGGAGAGCAGGGACACGGCAAGCAGCTGACCCCACGGCACGGCCGACTGGGAATCGATGAACATTCGGAGCGCCAGCGGAACGGTATATTTGTCCACGGTATTCAAATAAATCAGCGGACCGAAGTAATCGTCCCAGCCCCAAATAAACGAGAAGATCATGACCGTGATCAGCGCCGGCAGGGTCAGCGGCATGACGATGCGCAGGTAGATGCCGAACCAGGTGCAGCCGTCGATTTTCGCCGACTCGTCAAGCTCCCGCGGAATGCCCCGGATGAATTGGACGATCAGAAAAATAAAGAAGGCTCCCCCCATGGCCGACGGGACGATCAGAGGCAGATACGTGTTGATCCAATCGAAAGAATGGAACATCGTATACTGCGGGATGAGCGTGACCTGGCCCGGCAGCATCAGGGTCATCATCAGGATGGAAAACCACAGCCCTTTCAGCGGAAAGGTCAGCCTGGCGAACCCGAAGGCCACCAAGCTGGCCGAGATGACGTGCAGCACTGTGGTCGCCACGTTCAGCTTGAGGCTGTTCATGAAGAAGCGTGTAAACGTATACTTGGGCAGCGCGTTCCAGCCTTCCGTATAATTCTGCCACAGCCATACTTTCGGGAACAGGGAGGGCAGGCTGATCTCGGCCGTCGATTTGAAAGAGGCGCCGATCCACCAGAGTACGGGGTAAAACATCACAAAGCAGAACACGATCATCAGAATATGAACCAGCCAATTTTGTTTTTTCAGAACGCCTGTCATTTGCGACCCTCCGTTTCCGTTTCGTAGAACACCCAATATTTGGATGCGATAAAATTAATCGCTGTGGCGATGCCGATAATGACCAGCAGGATCCAGGCCAGTGCCGAGGCGTAGCCCATCTGCAGCGAACCGAAGGCTTTGTTGTACAGGTACAGGGCAAACATTTCAGTCGAATTGACCGGACCCCCGTTGGTAACGACAAACGCCGAGGTGAACATCTGGAACGCGTTGATGATCCCCATGATCAGGTTGAACAGGATGACGGGCGACAGCATGGGCAGCGTAATCCGGATGAATTTGCGAAAAGGTGTGGCCCCGTCCACGGAGGCTGCTTCGTACAGCTCCCCGGGAATCTGCTTAAGACCAGCCAGAAAAATAATCATCGACGAGCCGAACTGCCACGCCGTCAGCAGCACCAGGGTTCCGAGGGCAGTGGAGGGTGTTCCGATCCAGTTCTTCGGGGCGATGCCGACTAGAATCACTAGATGGTTGATAAATCCGTTGAGGCCGAAAATGTTGCGCCACAGCACGGCCACCGCCAGGCTTCCCCCGATCAGGGACGGCAGATAAATGATCGTGCGGTAGAAGGAAATACCCCGGATATTCCGGTTGAGCAGCATAGCGACCAGCAGTGCTGCCAGCAGCTTCAGGGGGACCGAAGTAATGACGTACAGGAAGGTCACCTTCAGCGAGTTAAAAAAGAGCCGGTCCTGCGAAATATCCTGATAATTTTTGAGCCCGATCCAGCGGGCTGGTTCCAGCAGGGAAAACTCGGTGAAAGATAAATAGAAGGATTGAATAATGGGCCACAGCTGTAAAATGAGAAAACCCAGCAGCCAGGGGGCGATGAACAGGTAGCCGGCCAGCGGGGCGTTCCAGCGTCCTTTCAACGTTTTGGCAACCGCTTTCATGTTTTTGCCCGGCTGGGCCTTGTCCGCCGCCGGTATCGTTTGTGCATTCAAAATCAATCACCTCACGCCTTTTAGTAGCTCTCATTGTATCGTGGGCTGAACCTTACCTGTAGTCGAAGGATGCACAAATTCTTTCACTATTGAATGGTGTTTGCTCCTGTTTGGCTTGCTTCGCTCTCTTGTTTTGCGCTGTGCGCAAAGCCAAAGTCGCTCACCAATCCAAACACTCGCATGCTACTTTTGGAATGAGGAAGAGGATGTTTTTTTGCGAGTGGGGAATCCCCAAAGAGGGTAATGTAATCGATATGGAGGTGTCGTTATGATCATGAAAAAGCTGCTTAGAAACTCTTCCTTGGCTGCCGCTGCGCTTATGCTGATGCTGCCGGCGGGATGGGGATTATCCCCAACGCAGACTTCGGCCGCCGCCGCGGCGCCTGCTCCCTGCGGAAGCGGCGATCACGGCCTGCTTCAGCAAGAGCAGAAACAGCATATGGGGGAAGGCGCGGACCCGCTTCATTTTACCGATATTCAGTTTCTGAACGGGTCGACGGGCCGGGCGGCAGGAACCGGGTTTATGATCGGCACATCGGATGCGGGGTGCCACTGGCAGGAAATTTACACGGGGAAATGGAACTTTGCCCAGATTAAATTTACGGACAACGTGAACGGATGGGCCATCGCCACCCTTCCTTCCCACCAGACCACGCATCTGCTCAAGACGGTGGACGGCGGATCGCATTGGAAACAGGTGTATACGGCCAATCTGCCGTTTAACCGGCTGGAGGCGCTCGGCAAGAACACGGTGTACGGCTACACGCAAAATGGCGCCTACCGGACCGATAACGGCGGGAACAGCTGGGTGAAAGTCCCTACGCCGGCCAATACGAGATATGCGACGTTTCGGGATAAGAACAACGGGTATGTCCTGGTCGTTGTTCCCGGTTCTGGCTATAAAGTACTGGGCACGGCCGACGGCGGGCACAGCTGGAGCACGAAGCTGAACGTGAAATTTGACTCCCCGTACCCTGCGGGCGGACAAATTTACAGCAAGGACAATCAGGTCTGGGCGCTGTTCTATGGCGGCTCAGGCATGTCCCAGGTATCCTATTCGCTGTATGGCAGCACGGATCAAGGCGTACATTGGAAGCGCGTCATCGCCCAATCCACGGCAGGCGGAGGCCCGGCTCCCGGCAGTGGGGCCGCTGTCGTTAATCAGGGGCCGGCCCAGCCAGGCGGACACCCCGGCAACATGCAGCTGATCGGCAAGGAGACGGCCTTTCTGTCCGGCGGCTCTCCGGCGGGCGGCATGGTGTCTGTCGGCGTGACTTATAATGGAGGAAAGACGTGGAAGAACGTAAAGCCGTCCATTAATGGTTACGATTCACGGATCTCCTTTACGGACGGCAAGACGGGCTGGCTTGTGGTGACCAGCGCCACCAAATCGTCGATTTATGCCACCCATGACGGCGGTGCCAGCTGGAACCGGAAGTTCGCATTTAAGGAAGCGTTGAATCCTTAAACGGAAGTAACAAGGTACGAATGAAGTTGCAGTAACAGTCATAAGGCGGGGCTGCCGGTTATTACTGGCGGTTCCGTCTTTTTTTCGATGACGGCGTGGGTTTCCCGGAATACGAATCCCCGGCGCTGTGAAAGCTGTACAGTAGCGGCAGTCTGCGGCAGGCACGGTTTGTATTGAATTGATACAGCGAACTGGATATAGTAGTACAATAGGAAAGAATAGATTGGAGTATTGCGTAATGCCAGATGCCAGAAAGGCTACCGTCCGTCTGCGCAGCCGTCATGACGGCCAAGAGGTCAACCAGGAGATGACGGCGCAGGTATTTGCCCGCGGACAAGCTCTCTATGTGATGTACGAGGAGCCGGAAGCGGATTTGCAGGGGCGGAAGACCAAAACAACAGTGAAAATCGGTGCAAACAGCCTGAAAATGATCCGGCACGGCGCCGTGGAATCGGAGCAGTCTTTTCAGGAGGGGCAGCGGCTTCCCGGCTTTTACCGTTCGCCTTATACGTCCTTTAACCTATCGACGGATACGCGCTCCCTTAAGATGGACCTGGACGGAATGACAGGGGAAATCAGCTGGGCGTACGATCTATATGTATACGAGGAATGCACAGGGCATTTCACCATCAGCTTTTTTATACAGGAGGATAATCAATCATGACACTCAATCCACTCGAACAGATTCACCAGCTGGTTTTGGAGGCGGTCAAGGACGCGGTAGTCGCCGCCGGGCTGGCCAGCCGTGAAGAGCTCCCCAGCATTACGCTTGAGGTGCCGAAAGATAAATCTCACGGGGACCTGGCCACCAACGCCGCGATGCAGCTGACCCGGATCGCCAAGAAAAACCCGCGCCAGATCGCCGAAGCGATCCTGGAGCATATCGACGCAAAGAAGGCGTCCATCGAGAAGGCAGAAATCGCCGGCCCGGGCTTCATTAACTTTACGCTGAACAAAAGCTATCTGTACCCCGTGATCGAGCAGGTCTACACACAGGGGAAAGACTATGGACGCGTACAGCTCGGTCAGGGACAGCGCGTGCAGGTCGAGTTCGTCAGCGCCAATCCGACCGGCAGCCTGCACTTGGGACATGCCCGAGGAGCCGCCGTTGGCGACGCCCTGTGCAACATTTTGGACTTTGCCGGGTATGAAGTAACCCGCGAATACTATATCAACGATGCGGGCAACCAGGTCGAAAACCTGTGCAAATCGATCGAAGCCCGGTATCTGCAGGCGCTCGGACAGGATGCGGAAATGCCTGAGGACGGATACCATGGCGAGGATATCAAGGGGTTTGCCAAGGATCTCGTCGCCGAGAAGGGAGATTCCCTGCTGTCCATGGATCCGGGCGAGCGGACGGCGTTCTTCCGTTCGTACGGCCTGGAGAAGGAGCTCGGCAAAATCAAACGCGATTTGGCACGCTTCCGGGTACATTTTGACGAATGGTTCAGTGAAACTTCCCTGTACGAGAAGGGACTCGTTGAAGCATCCCTGGACGAACTGAAAGCCAAAGGCCAGGTGTACGAGCAGGACGGCGCCACTTGGCTGCGGACGACCGAATATGGGGACGATAAGGACCGTGTATTGGTGAAAAATGACGGCACTTATACGTACCTGACACCCGATATCGCGTATCACCGGGACAAATACAACCGCGGCTATGACCGCATGATCAATATTTGGGGAGCCGACCACCACGGCTATATCCCGCGGATGAAAGCAGCCATGCAGGCCATCGGCAACGATCCCGACAAATTGACCGTGCTCATCGCGCAGATGGTCAGCCTGTTCCAGAACGGGGAGAAGGTCAAGATGTCCAAGCGTACGGGGAAAGCCGTAACGATGGAGGACCTGATGGAAGAGGTCGGCATCGACGCCATCCGCTACTTCTTTACGATGCGCAGCATGGACTCCCATCTCGATTTCGACATGGATTTGGCCATTTCGACGTCCAACGAAAATCCGGTGTTCTATGTGCAGTACGCGCACGCACGGATTTGCAGCATTTACCGTCAGGCGGAAGAGCAGGGCGTTGCGCTGCTCCCGCTGTCCGAAGTGGACCTCACGGTGCTGAACACGGAGCATGAGTATGACCTTCTCCGTAAAATCGGCGAGCTGCCAGAGGAAATCGCCACTGCTGCAGCGGGCTACGCGCCGCACCGGATGATCCGCTACGTGTATGACGTGGCTTCCCTTTTCCACAGCTACTATAAGGCGCAGCGCGTTATCACCGAAGATGCCGCTCAAACGCAGGCACGCTTCGCGCTGCTCGGCGCTGTGCGGACCGTTATCGCCAACGTGCTGAGAATCGTGGGCGTATCTGCTCCGGAGAAGATGTAATTCCTTCTTCCCCTTTTGAATACGCCGAACATATGAAAGGCCGTCTCCGGTATTTGCCGGAGGCGGCCTTTTTCAACAAATGCTACATATTGTAGTTATTTGGCATGTACGTGAGCAGAAGCTCCGTTTGTCCTGAGCGGTACAGCCGCTTTCGTCTAGCTTGGATTATTTTTGCGTTTGATGCCTTCACGCAGCAGCCGGTAGGCATTGATTTCACCGGTGTGCACGACGCGGGATTGCCCTTTTCTCGGGCGCAGCGGCGTGGCGGTTGCGACGAGGAGCTCTTTAATTTCGGCCGGCGACAGGTCGGGGTTTTGGGCAAGCAGCAGCGCGATTGATCCGCTGACATGCGAGGTCGCCATGGAGGTGCCGCTCATCTCGTGGTACTTGCCGCGCGTCCAGGAAGAAATGATTTTATCGCCCGGCGCATAAATATCGATGAGGTCGCCGCGGTTGCTGAAGCTGGCGATGCGGCGGTTCCGGTCGGTCGCTCCCACGGATATGGTCTGCCCGTACCTTGCAGGATAGTCGATGCTTCGCCGTTTCCCGTCATTGCCGGACGAGGCGACGATCGAGATCCCTGCCGTATAGGCTTTGCCGACGATGTCCAGCAGCGCCTTGCTCTTGGTCTTCATGCCGAAACTCATATTGATGATGTGCATGCGGTTGCGGACGCACCAGTCGATCCCCTGGATAATGTCCGAGACATAGGCGGATCCGTTGTTGTCGAAGGCTTTGACCGGAAAAATCATGGCCCGCGGGGCGACGCCGATCATGCCGTCGGGACCGTTCGCGGCAGCAATGGTTCCTGCAATGTGGGTGCCGTGCCCGTTGTCATCGAGCGGCAGCAGATGCCGGTGCAGCAGATTGATCCCTTTGGCCAGCGACTGGCGTAGATCGGGATGATAGTAGTCGGCCCCGGTATCGATCACTCCGATCCGGATGCGGTAGCCCGTCGAAGTGGACCAGGCTTTGGGAGCCTGAATTTGCTTGACTCCGTACGGAATGCCTGGGCTTTGGTTGACTTTGTTGTTCACCAAGGTATGGACCTGCATTTGGGTGTCTTCTTCAATAATAAGATCGTCATGATACTTGGACATCAACCTGCTGCTGACCGGAAACGGAGCGATCATGGCCTCGAGGAGATCGGACACCTGGATGCCGGGCATGTTCGGATACCGAAGGTGAAGCATCTGCAGCCGATCCTGACAGGCATAGAAATGCCGCGGTTCGCGAAACCTGATAATATTTTTTTCTCCGGACGATACGGGACTCTCCATATCTTCAAGCAGCATCTGGATAAAATCGGTGTAGTCCATGTTGGGCAGTCCCCCTCATAATGAACCCTGCTTTTGCATTGTATGAGCGGGGAGTGCGGCAGGAGTGGGAACATGCCCTTTTTTGACGAAATAGGCCCTGCCCCGATGTCAAAAGCCGGAGGCGGACATAATATAGACTGAAGAGGCCATGGGCGTCTCTTTCCAGGTCCCGTGAGGAGTTTCTCCTTCGTGGGCGGATACAGTCGGAAGGCGGAGGATACTCCGCCTTTTCATTCGCCTTTTTTGGGACAACCTTGCAGTCTTCCTTTATGCACTTAAAACTTGCATTTTATTTATAAATAGGTTTTACTTAGTTTTGATAATGGATATGTTGTTATAAGTAACGATATATAAGGTGAACTTTGCGTGAGAGGAAGTGTCCGTAAGTGAGTAACTCACTCCAGCTTAAAATGGATCCCGAGAGAATCCGGGAAATGCCAATGGTCGACCTGGCCTTTGCCATTTTGAAGGCGGCGAATACGCCGTTTTATTATCTCGACCTGATGAAAGAGGTAGCCAAGCTTCGCGGTTTGACGGATGAAGAAGTTAAAGAGACCGTTGCGCAGCTATATACAGAAATTAATATCGACGGCCGGTTTGCCTGCGTAGGAACGAACCTGTGGGGACTCAAGCGCTGGTATCCGATCGACCGCTCCGAAGATCCGATCAGCAGCTCCAAGCGTCCGCGCATCATTAACGATGACGACGATGATGAGGATGACGATTTCACGGACGAGGAAGATACGTTTGCTGAAGACAGCGACGATGATTTCGACCGGATCGACGAGGATCATGACGACATCTATTCTGATGACGATTCCGAGGAAGAAGTAGAAGAAGACGAAGACGTGATGCTCGACGACGAGGACCTGGAAGATGAAGACGCCGTTGAAGAGGATGAGGAAGAGGAAGAAGAAGACGACCTCGATGAGGACGAAAATTAATTCCATCCGCAGAATCGCCAATCCTCTCTTGACAGGGGACAAGGCACAGAGTAAACTATTGCATGGGCTTATGATTGAGATTTAAATATGCGTAAAATAATAAAAAGTGCCCCGTACTACGGGTGTCACTTTTTTGTTTTTTAATGCGATATGTCATGGAAGCGGAACTCTCCTTCCACCATATTCGCGGGGGTAGATGAACTGGGAATGGAATGGAAATGATTCGTCTTTTTTAGTTCAATCTATATAATGTCGATTACCCAATTGTGCCATTTGATTTCAAATGGCGCATTGTTGTTCACAGAGAGAGAAAGCAACAAACTTGTTTCGGCCCGATTCCGATGAAAAAACGTGAATTGGGTTACGCTAAACATCATATGTCGCCTGAATTTCTGGACTTTAATAGGAGGGTTTTTACAGTGACAAAGTATATTTTTGTGACGGGCGGGGTCGTGTCTTCCTTGGGTAAAGGGATTACCGCCGCTTCACTCGGAAGGCTGCTTAAAAATAGGGGTTTAAAGGTGACGATCCAGAAATTCGATCCGTATTTGAACGTAGACCCCGGTACCATGAGTCCTTACCAGCACGGTGAAGTATTCGTAACGGACGATGGCGCCGAGACCGACCTTGATCTGGGGCACTACGAAAGATTCATCGACATCAACCTGTCCAAGAACAGCAATGTCACGACGGGGAAGGTGTACTCCTCGGTGATCAGCAAAGAACGCCGCGGGGAATATTTGGGCGGAACGGTTCAGGTCATTCCACATATCACGAACGAAATTAAGGAGCGGGTGTTCCGTGCAGGCCGCGAAGCAGGCTCTGACGTCGTGATTACGGAAATCGGCGGAACCGTCGGCGACATTGAAAGTTTACCGTTTCTTGAGGCCATCCGTCAGATCAAGAGTGAAATTGGCCGCGAGAATGTGATGTACATCCACGTGACGCTGATTCCTTACATTAAAGCTGCAGGTGAAGTGAAAACCAAGCCGACCCAGCACAGTGTGAAGGAACTGCGCAGCATCGGCATTCAGCCGAATGTGATCGTATGCCGGACGGAGCATGAGCTGTCTGCGGATATGAAGGCGAAAATCGCACTGTTCTGCGATATCGACGAAAGTGCGGTCGTGGAGTGCCGCGACGCATCTACGCTTTACGAGGTACCGCTGAACCTTCGCGATGAAGGGCTCGACGAGATCGTGGTCAACTACTTGAAGCTGACGACTCCGAAGCCGGACATGACCGAGTGGGAAAGCCTTGTGGATCGCATTAACAAGCTGGAGAAAACGGTGGAAATCGCCATCGTCGGCAAATATGTCGCTCTGCATGACGCTTATTTGAGTGTGGTTGAGTCCCTTTCCCATGCAGGCTTTGACGCAAACGCCGATGTGAAAGTCCGCTGGGTGAACGCGGAAGAAGTGACGGATGAGAACGTGGGCGAGCTGCTGCACGGCATCGGCGGCATTCTGGTTCCAGGCGGCTTCGGTGACCGCGGGATTGAGGGTAAAGTATCGGCGATCCGTTACGCCCGTGAGAAGCAAATTCCGTTCTTCGGCATTTGCCTCGGCATGCAGGTGTCTGTGATCGAATACGCCCGTTCCGTGCTGGGACTCGAAGGAGCGAACAGCTCGGAGATCAACCCGTCCACCGAGTATCCGGTGATCGACCTGCTTCCGGAGCAGAAGGATATTGAAGATCTGGGCGGAACGATGCGCCTTGGATTGTATCCTTGCAAGCTGGCCGAGGGCTCCCTGGCGATGCAGTGCTACAATGACGAGCTCGTCTACGAGAGACACCGCCATCGTTATGAGTTCAACAATGAGTACCGCGAGCAGGTTGAAAAAGCGGGCTTGCGCATTTCCGGAACGTCCCCGGACGGGCGTCTGGTGGAAATTGTGGAACTTCCGGGCCATCCTTGGTTCCTGGCTGTGCAGTTCCATCCGGAATTCACGTCACGTCCGAATCGTCCGCAGCCGTTGTTCCGTGAATTCGTGAAGGCTGCGCTGCAAGTAGAACGTTAATATACAGCTATGGGTCTCCCTCAGGAGGCCCATTTTTCATTTATATGAAGTTGCAGGAATTTGTATCTAGAAGGCGAATACCTTTAAATGGAGATTGCAGGAGTATGGAATTAACAGATCAGTTAGGAATTAGGGGTTTGATTCGGACGCAGCTGATTGTTGGGAGGTAAGTTGAGTGGATAACAAAAAGGTATTGATCGTCGATGACCAGAACGGTATTCGCATTTTGCTCATGGAAGTGTTCAACAGTGAAGGTTATACGACGTTTCAGGCGGCCAACGGCAAGATTGCACTGGAAATTGTGGAGAAGGAATCGCCGGATCTGGTTTTGCTCGATATGAAGATTCCCGGAATGGACGGGCTTGAAATCCTGAAGCACATCAAGGAAATGAATCCATCCATCAAAGTGATCATGATGACGGCCTACGGAGAGCTTGATATGATCAAGGAAGCGACCGAGCTTGGAGCACTCATGCACTTTACGAAGCCGTTCGATATCGATGAGATGCGGGTGGCGGTAAACATGCAGCTCAAAGACAGCCCGGTTCAATTTGGCTAAAGCGATGGAATTCTGCTGACCCGGCAGAATTCTTTTTTTTGCCCTGCCCTTCCTATATCTGCTTAATTTCAAATGCTTGTTTAGCATTTACAATATGATGTGGTATAATAGCGCTGAATGCAATGTGAATTTCGGCTTAAAACCCTTAGATCAGACAAACACTTTTTAGGAGGATTGGAACCATGCCATTAGTATCCATGACAGACATGTTAAACAAAGCACTTCAAGGGAAGTATGCGGTTGGTCAATTCAACATCAACAACCTTGAGTGGACGCAAGCGATTCTTGCTGCCGCCGAAGAAGAGAAATCCCCGGTAATCCTGGGCGTATCCGAAGGCGCGGCTCGTCATATGGGCGGATTCTATACCGTTGTAAAAATGGTGGAAGGCCTGCTTCATGATATGAAGATTACGGTTCCCGTAGCCATTCACCTGGACCACGGTTCAAGCTTCGACAAATGTAAGGAAGCGATCGACGCTGGATTTACGTCCGTTATGATCGATGACTCTCACAGTCCGATCGACACCAACATCGAAACGACGCGCAAAGTTGTTGAATACGCGCATTCCAAAGGGGTTTCCGTTGAAGCTGAAGTTGGAATGGTCGGTGGTCAGGAAGATGACGTAGTCGGATCTGTTATGTATGCCAAACTGGATGACTGCGTACGCATCGTCAAAGAAACCGGAATCGACACACTGGCTCCGGCGCTTGGCTCTGTTCATGGACCTTACAAAGGCGAACCAAACCTCGGGTTTAAAGAAATGGAAGAGATTCGCGACGCCGTGAACCTTCCGCTCGTTCTTCATGGCGGGACAGGCATCCCGACGCATGATATCAAGAAAGCCATCTCTTTGGGCACATCCAAAATCAACGTCAACACAGAGAACCAAATCTCGTTCACCAAAGCGGTGCGTGAAGTTCTTGCTGCTAAACCGGACGTATACGATCCGCGTAAATACATCGTTCCAGGCCGCGATGCCATCAAGGCAACCGTTGTCGGCAAAATCCGCGAGTTTGGATCCAACAACCAGGCTTAATGTTACACAAGGTTTGAAGTAGGGCCCAGCCCTACGGTGTGGTTCATGATATAGAGGGCTGCCCCGCTCCGGGGGGCCCAATTGAATAGCAAGGAATGGAAAGCACACCGCTTAGCCGGTGTTTTTCCATTTCATACACCAAAATGGACACAGAACTATTTTGCGGCTGCGAAGTATGTGGGGGGAACCTTAGCTTATGGAAAAATTGATGATCAGCGGTGGACGCCCACTGCAAGGCACCGTTTCAATCAGTGGGGCGAAGAACAGCGCCATCGCGTTGATTCCCGCGGCTATTTTGGCGGAGTCTGAAGTAATACTGGACAACCTGCCGCTGCTTAGTGATGTGGCGGTTTATGCAGAAATACTGGAAGAGCTTGGGGCAAAGGTGTCTTGGGATGGCAGCCAGATGAACATCGATCCTTCGCGGATCGTATCCATTCCGATGCCCAACGGGCCGGTGAAGAAGCTGAGAGCCTCCTATTATATGATGGGTGCGCTGCTTGGCCGGTTTAAGGAGGCTGTCGTCGGTCTGCCGGGAGGATGCAATTTCGAGCCCCGTCCGATCGATCAGCATATTAAAGGTTTTGAAGCGCTGGGCGCGACCGTGACGAACGAGCATGGCGCGATTCATCTCCATGCGAAGGAGCTGCGCGGGGCAAAAATTTATCTCGACGTATCCAGCGTAGGCGCGACGATTAACATTATGCTGGCGGCTGCCAGAGCCAAAGGCTCCACAATTATTGAAAATGCGGCGAAAGAGCCTGAAATTATAGATGTGGCCACGCTTCTGAACTCCATGGGAGCCATTATTAAAGGCGCCGGCACGGAAACGATTCGTATCGAAGGCGTATCCGAGCTGCACGGCTGCCGCCATTCCATCATCCCGGACCGGATCCAGGCGGGAACGTATATGATTGCCGCCGCGGCAACGCGCGGTGACGTATTGATCGACAATATTATTCCTAAGCATTTGGAAGCTGTCACAGCCAAGCTGCTGGAGATGGGGGTCCAAATCGAGGAGCTCGACGAGAGCATTCGTGTGATGGGGAGTCCATCATATGGCCATGTCGATGTGAAAGCACTGATATACCCAGGATTTGCTACAGATTTACAATCGCCAATGACCAGTCTGCTAACCCAGGCCGAAGGCGTAAGCGTGCTTAGCGATTTTGTCTACAGCAACCGGTTTAAGCATGTGCCGGAGCTGGTTCGCATGGGTGCTAAAATTCGCGTCGAGGGCCGTTCGGCCGTCATCGAGAAGAGCCGCCTAAATGCGGCCAAAGTCAAGGCTTCCGACCTCAGAGCGGGGGCTGCGCTGGTGATCGCCGGCCTTACAGTCGAGGAAGGCGTGACGGAAGTGACCGGCGTGGAGTACATCGACAGGGGTTACGATCACCTCGTCAGCAATCTGCGGATGCTTGGCGCCGATGTTTGGCGCGAACAATAATCAGGGTGCTGTAATATTAGGAGAATGCGGGAAATAGATTGAATGAAGCTGATTTTTCATCATGACCTGCATATCTCCTTCTAATTTGGGTAATCCTATCCTAATGAGGATTTTCATAGACTCATAGATTAGCGTCTTCATCCATTTGATGCTAAGCTCTTGTCAGGACTTATAAAATTGAATAGGTGGTTATTACATGGATTTACAAATTGCCGATTTGGAAGAAATGAAGCTGACCGAATTGTACAAACTGGCGAAGAAGTACCAGATCCCTTATTACGGTCAGTTGAAGAAGAAAGAACTGATTTTTGCTATTCTGAGAGCGCAGGCCGAACAGAGCGGACTTATGTTTATGGAAGGTGTGCTCGAGATTCTTCCGGAAGGTTACGGCTTCCTAAGGCCGATCAATTACCTCCCAAGCACCGAGGACATTTATATCTCCGCCTCCCAGATTCGTAAATTCGACCTTCGTACGGGAGACTTGGTATCAGGGAAGTGCCGCGCACCGAAGGAGAACGAGCGGTATTTCGGTTTGCTGCAAGTCAATGCGGTCAACGGGGAGAGCCCGGAGATGGCATCCGAACGGTTACACTTTCCGGCACTGACTCCTCTCTATCCGCAAAAGAAACTTGTGCTTGAAACATCCCCTAACCATTTGTCTACTCGAATTATGGATTTGCTCGCCCCGGTTGGTCTGGGACAGCGCGGTTTGATCGTTGCACCTCCAAAAGCAGGTAAAACGCTCCTCTTAAAAGAAATTGCCAACAGCATTTCCACCAACAATCCCGAGATTGAACTTTTTGTACTGCTGATTGACGAACGTCCTGAGGAAGTGACGGATATGCAACGTTCCGTAAAAGGAGAGGTGGTTGCGTCAACGTTTGATGAGCTGCCGGAGAACCACATCAAGGTTGCGGAACTGGTGCTTGAACGCGCGTTGCGTCTGGTTGAGCATAAGAAGGACGTTGTCATTTTGATGGACAGCATCACCCGTCTGGCCCGTGCTTACAACCTGGTCATCCCGCCATCCGGACGTACGCTGAGCGGCGGTATCGATCCGGCGGCATTCCATCGTCCGAAGCGGTTCTTTGGTTCTGCCCGGAACGTGGAGGAAGGCGGCAGTCTGACCATTTTGGCCACGGCGCTGATTGATACCGGTTCACGGATGGACGATATCATTTATGAAGAGTTTAAGGGCACCGGCAACATGGAGCTGCACCTGGACCGAAAGCTGGCCGAGCGCCGCATTTTCCCGGCCATCGATATCCGCCGTTCGGGAACGCGTCGTGAAGAAGTGCTGTTAACGAAGGATGAGCTCGATACCATTTGGGCGATCCGTAAAAATATGAACGAATCCGCCGACTTCGTGGAGGGATTCTTGAAGAAATTGCGTGACTGCAAAACCAATGCCGAATTTTTGGCTTCCTTTGACGTGCATGGAGCAGGAAACGGCCATAGCCGCAGTTCCTCCTCGTCCTCGAACAGCCACAGCAGCAACCGGCGCACCTCACGCCCGTCGACGGCTTCCGTGCCGCTGACTTAAATTTAGCATAAAGAGGAGAACATCATGTATCTGGTATATGCCGATGAAAAAGGCAACGTATTTGATCATCCGACACTGTACGGTCTCGGCCGCAGCGCGGATATGATCGTGGAAATTATGGAAGATGAGCTGATTCCCCTGCCGGAAGGCGCGACACTGGTTGGCCTCCCCAACACCCGTGCCATCGGTATGGATCCGGAAACGGGTGAGATGACGGCGCTCCCGGGAGACGCTCAGGCTGTGGGGGCACTGCTCCCGCAGGGTTACACCCGGTTATGTCTGCCCGGCTATGTGAAGACGGACAAGGAATACAAGCTGCCGCTCTTTGGTTACTCGGCTGTCGTATGGAAGGACGGACAATTTTACACGACGGGCAGACTGTCGGACGACCCGGAGAAGTGGAACCCGCTGAACTGCGATGTAGAGGAATTGGAGCTTGGCGTGAAGCACCTGACGGAGAAGTATCCGGAGAACCGGCTGTACCAGCATTTGTCCAATTGTGCGCTCGGTTATGAATGTCTGACCGCATCCAATACCTTTTTGAATCGTTGGGAAGGGGCTGTTCCGGTATCTTACTCTTGTAATGCCGGCTGCTTCGGGTGTATTTCAGAACAACCGGATGACAGCGGATTTGTGGCGCCCCAGACCCGGATGAATTTCAAACCGAGGGTGGACGAGCTCGTTCAAATTATGCTGGAGCATTTAAAAACGCCGGAGTCGATCATCAGCTTCGGACAAGGCTGCGAAGGCGAACCTTCTACACAGGCCAAAATCATCATTGAAGCGATGCGCGAGGTGCGTTCGATCACGGATATGGGATATATTAATATCAACACGAATGCCGGCCTGACGGATTTCATCCGCGGCATCGTCGATGCGGGTCTCGACCTGATGCGGGTGAGCACGATCAGCGCGCTGGACGACCATTACAACGCCTACTATAAGCCGCGTGGTTATACGCTTGCCAATGTGGAGAAATCGCTGAAGTATGCGTCGGACCAAGGCGTTTACACGTCCATCAACTATTTGATTTTTCCTGGCGTCACAGACCGCGAAGAGGAAATCGAGGCGATGGTGGAGTTTGCGCGCCGGACCAATCTGAAGCTGATTCAGCTGCGCAACCTGAACATTGATCCGGAGAGCTATTTGGAATTGATCCCACCGGCCAAAGGCGAAATTTTGGGTATGAAGCAGGCGATTGAAATTTTCCAAGCGGAGCTTCCGGATGTGGTCATCGGTTCCTATACCCATGTTCCGCCTCCAAGCTTGATCCGCCCGAAAAAACCGATTCTGTCTTAATCCGGCAGCGCCTGGAACGGGAAGAAACCATTGATTTATAGGCGCGTCCCTGCTATAATGAATTTATGTGTCAACATAACTCTGGGTCCGCCTGAGGCTCAGGGCAAAAAGAGGTGAAAGTCATGAAAACAGAAATTCAACCAAAATACCACGTTACTACGGTAACTTGCGCATGCGGCAACACGTTCGAAACGGGTTCGGTGAAAGAAGAGCTTCGCGTCGAAATCTGCTCCAACTGCCATCCGTTCTTCACTGGTAAACAGAAATTCCTGGATGCTGGCGGCCGTGTTGATAGATTTAAGAAGAAATACGGAATGTAATTGCTGCCTGGCAGCATAGATCCGTTATATTTTTAACAAATGACAATCCCCGGTTCATCGAACCGGGGATTTTTTCTTTAATAAGATCAATATAATTACAATAAACTCCGATCCCGTATTCCGTAGGAAACCTTCCTTTTACGCACCATGCATGGATTCCGCGTCTTAATTGTTCAAGTCGACCGATTGGCCGATTTTTGCCCATACGTTGGTTTTATTAAAGCCGAGGCGCCATAAGGCGATACCTTTCAGATTGTACCGTTTGGCAAGGCCAATTTTGGTGTTCACGGTGTTTTCGTTTTCGCTGGCAAGGTTAACGCCGAGAGCCAGTTTGCTGGCAGGCACCTGTTTGAGCGCAAGCTGGATGGCCGCATCCACTTTGTCGTTAGGCTGTGGGTTTTTCTCATCGGTATAGGCATAAGCCATGACGATAAGCTCATCGGCCAGAGTGCCAAGCTTTTTATAATCGTATCCATGAAAAGAACCGTTCAGAGGCGGCAGGGCGATCGACAGCTTCAGGCCCTGGGCGTGAGTAGCGGTCGCTGCTTTTTGGATGAAAGCATTATAGGATGCCTGTACAGCCGCTGCGTCCCCCGTAAGCCCGAGTCCTTCCAAGTCCAGCAGGATGCCTTGGAATCCGTTAGTTTTGGCCGTATCTACCATCTGCTGAATCAGGCTTGCCTGAAGCTCAGGATCCTGGGTCGCCTTCGTCAGTTCCAGTTTGGTATCGCCGGAAAATACCATCAAATAAGGGGTAGTGCCGGCTGCAGCAGCGGAGCTGACGAGGCTCTCCGGCGTCACATCGCCGGCCGCTTGCGGCCATTTAAAATCCTGGCCTGTCGTTGTGAACCGGCCCTGATCGTCGATGCGGCTCCAGCCAAAGGCGGCTGCGTCGAAGCTTGAAATCAGGCTCGACTCAGAAAATGACGAGATGGCGTAAAAGGCCAGCGTATACATTTTTTCTTGGGGGGACACGATAGTAACGGTATGCGTAGCCTGATCCCAGTTGACGCCGGCGCCGAACTGCTGGCTGAAGAAGCTGAGCGGAATTAGGACACTTCCTCCGGACATTTGGGGAGCTACGGTCAGCGCCGTTTTGGTCCCGTCTACGGTCGCGCTGCGGCTGCCGACGGTCAGAACGACCTTTTTCGTGGAATCCTTGTCTGTCTTTACTGCTGTGATCTGCTTGGCCGAGGCATTCCACTGCACGCTGATGCCCAACGCTTCGGAGATGGCCCGGAAGGGCACAAGTGTAGTTCCTTGAACGACTTTAGGTGCAGCCGGGAAAGGCAGCGGATATCCGTCCAGCACGATGCTGACGGGTGCAGCGGCGCTTGCCGGCTTCTGGCCGATACCGCTCCAGGCAGTGGCTGCAATGAGCAGGCACAATGCGGTTTTGGTTGCTTTATTCATGCGCGATGTTCCTTTCCGTTTTAAGTCGTATGTGTAGGATTGGTTGTGGTATAGAACCACTATATCAATAAACGTTTGCTAGATGAATATGGAACGAGAATAATAGATTTATTTTTGAGCGTTTATCCACTTTCTGCCGGGTGGTTGCTTTTTGTACAGGCATGCGATATACTTATTTTCACCGTGCTAGATGGGGAGGTAGCGGTGCCCTGTAACTCGCAATCCGCTGTAGCGAGGTTGAATTCCTGTTAGAGGTATTGTCGATGTGAGGTTTGGTCCCTGCGTGCAATGTTGACGGTTGGGTCCTCCGCAATGAGTACTTGTGAACCTGGTCAGGTCCGGAAGGAAGCAGCCATAAGCAAGCCCACTCTTGTGCCGGAGGATAGCCTAGCCCGAGTTGTTACGCAGGGGTGCCACTCGGATCGCAATCATCAATAACAGGTGCACGGCTTAAACTTGACAATTATTTCAGCATCTTTGCCATCAGGTGGTAAAGATGCTTTTTATTTATTCCGGATGTTCTCATGGTAGCCTTTCGGTCACGGACGCAGACGGGGACAGGTAAAAGCCTGCTTCAACATGCGTGTTGGACGTTTTGCATGGCGCCGGATTATAGTATAATGATGAGGCAACGAACCCACGCTTAGTGGAAGTTGAAAGAGGGTAAGCGAAGTGGAACATATAGCGTTGTACCGTGCCTGGCGGCCTCAGTCGTTCCAGGACATGGTGGGACAACAGCATATCATTCAAACGCTGCAGAACGCGATCCGCGAACAGCGGGTTTCCCATGCCTACCTGTTCAGCGGCCCGCGCGGAACCGGTAAAACCAGCGCGGCCAAAATTTTGGCCAAAGCGGTGAACTGCGAGCGTGGACCAGCAGCGGAGCCGTGCAATGAATGCGAATCCTGCCGCAGAATTACTTCGGGTGCGGTGATGGACGTTCAGGAAATTGACGCTGCTTCTAACCGCGGCGTGGAAGAAATCCGCGATCTTCGCGAGAAAGTGAAGTACGCACCGACCGAAGTAAGCAGAAGGTTTATATTATTGACGAAGTGCATATGCTGACGACAGAGGCGTTTAATGCCCTTCTGAAGACGCTGGAGGAACCCCCTCCGCACGTCATGTTTATTTTGGCGACGACCGAACCGCACAAGCTGCCGGCGACGATTATATCGCGCTGTCAGCGCTTTGATTTCCGCCGGGTATCCCTGGAGGAACAGACGGATCGGTTAAGACGAATTTCACAGGAAGAAGGCATTGAAGCGGAGAATGAAGCGCTTCAATATATAGCAAGGCTATCCGACGGCGGGATGCGGGATGCGCTGAGCATCTTGGATCAGATTGCGTCGTTTACCGGCGGTCATGTATCTTATGAACAAGTGCTGAGTATGACCGGTGGGATTGCCTCGGAGCAATTCGGCAAACTTGCACAGGCCATTCTGGAAGGTGACGTGGGCCAGGTGCTCATGCTGGTGGAAGGTTTTATGCAGGAAGGCAAGAGCGCCGATAAATGCATGGAGAACCTGCTGTATTATTTCCGCGATTTATTGATGATCCAGATGATTCCGCAGGCAGACAAGCTCACGGACCGTGTCCTTCATCCGGAAGAATACAAGGAGATGGCTTCTGCCTTTTCCCGCAAGCAGCTGTTCCAAATGATCGATACGCTCAATCATTATCAGAGTGAAATGAAATATGCTTCCCAGCCTCAGACCTTGTTCGAGGTTGCACTGCTCAAGCTGTGCGGCATTCCCCGTGAAGCGGGAGACAGCGATCGCCCTCAGGAGGCGGCGGCTGATTCGGCTGTGATCAATCAGCTCAAGCAGCAGGTCGCCTCTCTGGAGAAGAAGCTCGAGCGCTTCATCAAGTCCGGTGCGGCTCCGGCCGCTGGTAATAGCGGACCATCCAGGCCTTCAGCTCCGCCGGCTCCGCGCATGTCGTCGGCCGCGAAGATTCCGGCGAATATGGATCAGTTCGTAGCAAGTAAGGGAAGTCCAGAATTCATGGAGATTCAGCGCCAGTGGGCTCATATTCTGCAAGGAGTCAAGGAGGAGAAGGTGACGGTCCATGCCTGGTTTATGGACGGCGAGCCGGTTTCTGCGACTGAGGACGCCTTGCTGATTGCCTTTAAAAATAATATCCACCGGGAAACGACCGAGAAGCCGGCCAATAAGCAGGTGATCGAGGGCGTGCTGCACTCCGTGCTCGGCAAACCGTATCATTTGGTTACCATGATGCAGCGGGATTGGAGCGCCTCGATGGAAGGGGCTGCGCAGCCCAAGGAAGAGCTGAAGCTCGAGCATGAGCATGAATCGAAAGATCCGAATTCAAAGCCATGGATTGATGAGGCACTCCAGATGTTTGGAGAGGACCTCGTTGTCATAAAAGATTAACCGCACCTTGAAGTGCACTCAATTAATTAAAGGAGAGATGACCCATGAATAATATGAATCAAATGATGAAGCAAGTGAAAAAAATGCAGGAGCAAATGCTCAAGGCACAGGAAGAGCTTGCTGACAAAAAGGTTGAAGGTACATCCGGCGGCGGTGTGGTTACCGTGGAAATGAACGGCCACAAAAAACTGCTCTCCATTACGATTAAGCCGGAAGCTGTTGATCCGGACGACGTGGAAATGCTGCAGGATCTGGTGATGACTGCCGTGAACGATGCGCTGAGTAAAGCGGACGAAATTGCAAATGCCGACATGGGCAAATTTACAGGCGGAATGAAAATTCCCGGCTTGTTCTAAAATTTAAGCTGAAGGAGATCCTGCGCTTTGTATTATCCCGAACCGATCTCGAAGCTGATCGATGCGTTTACGCGACTGCCGGGCATCGGGCCGAAAACCGCGGCCCGGCTTGCTTTTCATGTGCTGAACATGAAAGAGGACGACGTCATTGACTTTGCCAAGGCCCTGGTCAGCGTCAAGCGGAATCTCACCTACTGTTCCGTATGCTGCAATATTACAGACACCGATCCGTG
>NZ_CP045295.1:2847500-3637500 GCF_009363095.1 Paenibacillus cellulositrophicus | reverse complement strand
AACGAAAAGATCAGTGAGAATCTGATCCGCCGAAAGCCCAAGGTTTCCTGAGGAAGGCTCGTCCGCTCAGGGTAAGTCGGGACCTAAGGTGAGGCCGACAGGCGTAATCGAAGGACAACAGGTTGAAATTCCTGTACCACCGTAAACCGTTATGAGTGATGGGGTGACGCAGGAGGGTAGTGACGCGAGCTGATGGATGCTCGTCCAAGCAGTGAGGCTGGTGTGTAGGCAAACCCGCACACTTTAAGGCTGGGCTGTGATGGGGAGGGAAAATTACAGTACCGAAGGTCATGATCTCACACTGCCAAGAAAAGCCTCTAACCAGGTGAAGGTGCCCGTACCGCAAACCGACACAGGTAGGCGAGAAGAGAATTCTAAGGCGCGCGGAAGAACTCTCGTTAAGGAACTCGGCAAAATGACCCCGTAACTTCGGGAGAAGGGGTGCCCCGGTAGTGTGAATAGCACGAGGGGGCCGCAGTGAAAAGGCCCAAGCGACTGTTTAGCAAAAACACAGGTCTGTGCGAAGCCGCAAGGCGAAGTATACGGGCTGACGCCTGCCCGGTGCTGGAAGGTTAAGGGGAGCGGTTAGGGAGTAATCCCGAAGCTGTGAACCGAAGCCCCAGTAAACGGCGGCCGTAACTATAACGGTCCTAAGGTAGCGAAATTCCTTGTCAGGTAAATTCTGACCCGCACGAATGGCGTAACGACTTGGGCGCTGTCTCAACGAGAGATCCGGTGAAATTTTAATACCTGTGAAGATGCAGGTTACCCGCGACAAGACGGAAAGACCCCATGGAGCTTTACTGCAGCTTGATATTGGATTTGGGTACGATCTGTACAGGATAGGTGGGAGCCTTTGAAACCTGAGCGCCAGCTTGGGTGGAGGCGCCGTTGGGATACCACCCTGATCGTATCTAGGTTCTAACCTGGTACCGTAATCCGGTATGGGGACAGTGTCAGGTGGGCAGTTTGACTGGGGCGGTCGCCTCCTAAAGAGTAACGGAGGCGCCCCAAGGTTCCCTCAGAATGGTTGGAAATCATTCGAAGAGTGCAAAGGCAGAAGGGAGCTTGACTGCGAGACCTACAAGTCGAGCAGGGACGAAAGTCGGGCTTAGTGATCCGGTGGTACCGCATGGAAGGGCCATCGCTCAACGGATAAAAGCTACCCTGGGGATAACAGGCTTATCTCCCCCAAGAGTCCACATCGACGGGGAGGTTTGGCACCTCGATGTCGGCTCATCGCATCCTGGGGCTGAAGTAGGTCCCAAGGGTTGGGCTGTTCGCCCATTAAAGCGGTACGCGAGCTGGGTTCAGAACGTCGTGAGACAGTTCGGTCCCTATCTGTCGTGGGCGTAGGAAATTTGAGAGGAGCTGTCCTTAGTACGAGAGGACCGGGATGGACGTACCGCTGGTGCACCAGTTGTTCCGCCAGGAGCATGGCTGGGTAGCTACGTACGGACGGGATAAGCGCTGAAAGCATCTAAGCGTGAAGCCCCCCTCAAGATGAGATTTCCCAGTATGTAAGACCCCTTGTAGACGACGAGGTAGATAGGTTGGAGGTGGAAGTGCAGCAATGCATGGAGCTGACCAATACTAATCGGTCGAGGGCTTATCCTAAAAGCTTTCTTACAGAAAGCTTGCTACGGAAGCATATGCTTATATAAAATGTAGATTCGTTTCGTATCTAGTTTTCAGGGAGTCAAATTCCTGAATGTGTTTTGAAACCACTCTTGGTTATACAATTTGTATACCGAGGTTATGCTTGGAGAGATACCCAAGTGGCTATAAGGGGACCCTCTGCTAAGGGGTTAGACTGCGTAAGCGGTGCGAGGGTTCGAATCCCTCTCTCTCCGCCATTTGAATCACATCTTAGCAAGTTTTAGTATGGCGGCGTAGCTCAGCTGGCTAGAGCGTACGGTTCATACCCGTGAGGTCGGGGGTTCGATCCCCTCCGCCGCTACCATACATACCTGGAGGCTTAGCTCAGCTGGGAGAGCATCTGCCTTACAAGCAGAGGGTCGGGGGTTCGATCCCCTCAGCCTCCACCATCATATGCCGGTGTAGCTCAATTGGTAGAGCAACTGACTTGTAATCAGTAGGTTGGGGGTTCAAGTCCTCTCGCCGGCACCATCTAATAATGCGGGACCGTGGTGTAGAGGCCTAACATGCCTGCCTGTCACGCAGGAGACCGCGGGTTCGAATCCCGTCGGTCCCGCCATTATTATTTACTTCATCTATACGCTTGATATAGATTGAAGATGATGTTTTGTATAGTGAATTTCCACAGCGTAAAGTGGGAAGATTAAGATCACCCGCTTTATTTTTGCATGTATGGCTCGGTAGCTCAGTCGGTAGAGCAGAGGACTGAAAATCCTCGTGTCGGCGGTTCGATTCCGTCCCGAGCCACCTTATATGGAGGCTTAGCGAAGTGGCCAAACGCAGCAGACTGTAAATCTGTTCTCGTACGAGTTCGGTGGTTCGAATCCATCAGCCTCCACCAGTTGTAAGAGCCATTAGCTCAGTTGGTAGAGCACCTGACTTTTAATCAGGGTGTCGAAGGTTCGAGTCCTTCATGGCTCATCACAAAGACCATTAACCTTTCGGTTGATGGTCTTTTTGTCTTTTATGGCCTGACGATCTGATGTGCATAAGAAGTGTGGTTTTCGATTTTATATAGGAATATGGTAAGATGATTAATAAAAATGGCAAAGTGGTGGATGACATCAATGGTGGAGATGGAAACATTACGAAGCAAGTTGGAGCAAGTCGTAGGCGGAACGTTACATATGAAGGAGCTGAGCAAACAGCAGTCGGAGGCGGTTTATTTACCCGTTTCGGTATCCAGCAAGGCTTCTTCGAAGAAAGGGAAGCAGACCGAGCATAGAAGCCTCCAGGATGTGGTGATGGTGGAGGACAAGGTTTGGTTCCCGCTGTTTATCAAGAACGGGCGGGTACACGTAATTGAAGCCAGTTCTGAGCTGGTCAATGATGAAGTATCCCGCTTGATCGGTGTACTGCTGTCTGCGGTAAGAGAACAAACGGGTGATGCCGTGGAAGCCCAGGGTGATGAGGAACGGGAACTCCTGAGGCTCAGTCAATGGATTCAAGAGCAGCTCGACCTGGGACACGGCGATGCCGAATTGCCTGACGATTTGGAACTAAAACGTCTGCTTTCCACAGAGATGACTCCCTTTTTGCTGACTTGTGAGAGTATCCATGCCTCCGATGTTAAGGGGAGCCAGCTGAAAAAGCTGCTGCGCAGCTACTTCGATGGAGAGGTGGTGCTTGCGGCTCTGCGCGACAACGAGTGGCTCATCTTGGCCAGAAAAGAACTGGTGGCCGGCAGCAATGACGAGAAAGAAGAGGATAACGGCGAATCGGAAACAGACATGCTCTCCGCGTTCAGTATGGGGCTCTATGAGCTGATTGCAAGCGAATGGGTTGGTGCTTTTCATCTATCCGCCGCGCCTTCGTTCATCCCCTTGAAGTCACTGCCGGGCACGGTAGGCATGCTTCGGGAAACCATTTTTTTGGGACGGACGTTTCATGTGTCGGAGCATGTCCACTTCCCATGGGAGCTGCTGCTGGAGCGTTTAATCTACAGCATCCCGATGGAGCAGCGCCGCCGCTTTCTCGAACAGGCAGGGGACCACGGCGTATTGTTCAGCGACAACGAGACGTTGTCGACGCTGGAGACTTTCTTTCAGCTCGACTGCAATGTCAGCGAGACGGCGAAGCGACTATATATTCACCGGAATACCCTTTTATACCGGCTCGATAAGATCAAACAAGAGACCAATCTGGACGTTAGAAGCTTTGGGGACGCGGTTTTGGTGAAGCTGACGATGCTATTGTATAAAGTGACGAAAAGAAAATAGGTTTTTTGTGCAGATTGTGTATAGCCAGTCTGCGAGATGTTGGGTAATATATAACTATCATAATGTATTCGATTTCATAACTATACACTAAGGGGGCAAATTCACATGGCAGGTGTACGTTTAGAGCATATTTTCAAAAAGTATCCGGGTTCTGACAAAGCAACAGTTATGGATATCAACCTTGATATCAAGGATAAGGAGTTTCTGGTGTTGGTAGGTCCTTCCGGTTGCGGTAAATCTACGACGCTTCGTATGATCGCCGGTCTGGAAGAAATCTCTGACGGTAAACTTTACATTGGCGACCGCGTCGTGAACGATGTAGCTCCTAAAGACCGCGATATCGCGATGGTGTTCCAGTCCTACGCTTTGTATCCACACATGAACGTATACCAAAACATGGCCTTTGGTCTGAAGCTGCGTAAAGTGAAAAAGGATGAAATTGATAAACGTGTACGTGAAGCTGCGAGAATCCTCGATATCGAGCATTTGCTGGATCGTAAGCCAAAAGCTCTTTCCGGTGGTCAACGTCAGCGTGTTGCCTTGGGACGTGCGATCGTGCGTGATCCTCAAGTCTTCCTGATGGACGAACCGCTTTCCAACTTGGACGCTAAACTTCGTGGTCAGATGCGTGCGGAAATCACGAAACTGGTGAAACGCCTTGAAACCACTTGTATTTACGTAACACATGACCAGACGGAAGCCATGACGATGGGCGACCGTATCGTAGTTATGCAGGACGGCATTATTCAACAAGCCGCTTCTCCGGAAGAACTGTACAACAATCCAAACAACCTGTTTGTTGCCGGCTTTATCGGATCGCCTACCATGAACTTTATCAACGGAACACTCAGCGAGTCCAACGGTTCTGTACGCTTCAAATCCCAAGGACTTGACGTAGAAGTTCCAGGCGGTAAAGCGCAAATCCTGAAGAGCAAAGGCTACATCGGCAAAGAAGTGATCATGGGCGTTCGTCCGGAAGATATTCATGAAGAGCCTGTATTCCTGGAAGCATCTCCGAATACGATCTTCACGGCCCATGTAGACGTAACAGAAAACCTTGGTCACGAAATGCTCCTCTACCTGAGCGGATTGGGTAACGACACCGTTATCGCCCGTGTAGACGGACGTTCTACGACTCGTGAAGGCAACAGCGCTCGTTTGGCTGTCGACATGAACAAAATTCATATCTTCGACAAAGAGTCTGAGCTGAACGTATTGTTGGCTGACTAATTCCAGGCGGAATGCCTGAAGATGAAGAGCCGCCCTTTCGGGCGGCTCTTTTGTATTAGGAGCGAATAGGCGGCTGACATTGCATTCATGGGAAATATCATTTACGATGGGTACATTAGAAAATTCATGGTTTGACCGGCGGCAGTCGGCTGACAGAAGAGCCAGCTGATAGAAAGGGAGACGTGAAATGGCTAAGAAAGTAAGAGTATCTGAATTGGTCCAGCAATTTCAGCTGGAGGTCATTTCAGGGGAACACGGCCTGAGACGGGCCATCACGACAGACGATTTAAACAGACCGGGTCTGGAAATGGCAGGTTATTTTGAATATCATCCTGAGGAACGGGTGCAGCTGCTGGGACGAACGGAGCTGGCCTTTTTTGCCATGCTTACGGCAGAAGAACGGAAAGAACGGATGGAGCGCCTGTGCAGCAGCGAGGAGACGCCTTGTATTGTTGTCACGAGAGGGCTTGAGGTGCCCGAGGAATTGATCCATTTTAGCCAGGAAAAGAACCTGCCCATCCTGCGGAGCAATATGGCGACGACCATCCTATCCAGCCGGATTACCGGCTTTCTGGAGAGAAGGCTGGCACCGACCACTACCATTCATGGCGTATTGTGCGACGTCTATGGGGTAGGCATGCTGATTACCGGCAGCAGCGGCATCGGCAAGAGTGAAACCGCACTGGAATTGGTCAAACGGGGCCACCGGCTGATCGCTGATGATGCGGTGGAAATCCGGCAGACCTCGGACTTTCAGCTGCATGGATCGGCTCCTGAGCTGATTCGCCATCTGCTGGAGATCCGCGGTGTCGGGATCATCAACGTCATGACCTTGTTCGGAGCCGGAGCAATCCGGAACAACAAACGAATTACGCTTGTCGTCAAGCTTGAGGCCTGGCAGCAGGATAAACAGTACGACCGGCTCGGACTGGATGAAGAAACGACCAAAATCATCGATACCGACATTCCTCTCGTGACCATTCCAGTACGTCCGGGACGTAACCTTGCGGTCATCATCGAAGTGGCGGCCATGAATTACCGGCTGAAGCAAATGGGTCTGAATGCGGCCCTGCAGTTTACGAATAAGCTCACAGCCACCATTGCAGAAGATATGGACGATATGGACTAGGAGAGTGGATACATGGCTACATTGCTAATTAATCCGATCGCTTTCTCGATTGGATCCCTGTCAGTTCACTGGTACGGTCTGATCCTGGGCTTGGGGGCGCTGGTTGGCCTCCTCCTGGCCATCCGGGAAGGCAGAAGATTCGGCATTATGCCTGAATTTTTCATGGACTTGCTGCTGCTGGGAGTACCGTCGGCTATTATCGGGGCGCGGATCTATTTCGTGGCCTTCATGTGGGACGATTACAAGAACAACCTGCTGGACATTTTTAAAATATGGAACGGCGGGATTGCCATCTACGGTGCGCTGATCGGAGCGATCATTTGCGCCATCATCTATTTCCGTTACAGAGGGTACAACTTCTGGCGCATTGCCGACATTTGTGCACCCAGCCTGCTTACGGGGCAAATGATCGGTCGCTGGGGCAACTATGTGAACCAGGAAGCGTACGGCGGTCCGGTGAATGAGTTTTTCCTGCGGAACAATTTGCATTTGCCTGCTTTTATCGTAGACCAAATGAACGTCGAGGGTGTATACCACCATCCGACCTTCCTGTACGAATCGTTATGGAGCCTGGTGGGCATCATCATTTTGTTTATTCTCCGTCGGCAAAAGTTTTTGCGCGCGGCTGAATTGTTCCTTTCTTATTTTATTTGGTACTCGATCGGGCGGTTCTTTATCGAAGGACTGCGGACGGACAGCCTTGCTTTTAAGGGTCCGGAATGGCTGGCATCGATGGTTAACGGTTTGTGGAAACCGATGGAGTGGATGGGATTCGAGCATGGTGCGCTTGACCCGAACTACGGAAATGTCCGCATTTCCCAGCTGCTGGCGATCCTGATTATCGTCGTCGCCATCGTATTGATTATTGTGCGCCGTACAACCGGTCAGGCGAAGGAGCACTATCTGGATCCGATCGTCTCGACGAAAGCGCCGAAAGATACGGTGCCGGAAGCAACTGCGCTGGATCATGATGCTAAAGTAGAACCCGTTGCTACCCCTGAGCACCGCGAGGAGAACGCCGTAGTGGAGGACAAAAAGGAGTAACGACAGCATGATAGATACCGTACTGTTTGATTTGGACGGAACGATTATTGATACGAATGAATTGATTATCAGCTCGTTTATGCATGTACTGGAGAAGCACGTCCAGCCCCCCCTGACTCGGGAAGTGATCATTCCAAAAATGGGGATGACGCTGGAGCAGCAGCTCCAGTTTTTCTCGGGGAGCGAGGATGTGACCCATTTTCACCAGGCTTACCGGACTTATAACGACGCTCGTCACGACGAGATGGTGCAGCCTTTTCCGCATGTGCTGGAGGTAATCAAGGAACTGGACCGGCGCGGCATTACGATGGGGGTTGTGACCACCAAAAACAAGCCGGGGACGTTCCGCGTGCTGGAGATGTTCGGGCTGGACAAGTATATGAAGACGATTGTTACGGTGATGGACGTCGAGCATCCCAAACCGCATCCGGAGCCGGTGCTGATGGCCATCAAGCAGCTTGGAGCAGATCTAGAAGCAACGTTGATGGTCGGGGACAGCCCGGTGGATATTCAATCCGCCAAGGCGGCTGGCGCCCGGTCTGCCGGGGTCGCTTGGTCGCTGAAAGGCGAGAAGGTGCTCCGCGAGTATAATCCGGATTACATACTGCATGATATGACCGATTTATATTCCTTGGTGGAACAGGAGTAAGGCGATTGTGAGCAGAAACGTGACCCGTTACCCGGTCGAAGGCCCGAATGCGCTGTGGCAAATCTATAGAACGGTCAGCCCTTGGAAAGGGGTTAAAAATTTCATATGTATACAAGCGGCCCGGTACTGCCCGATTCTTCCGCTAAAGAATTGGATCTACCGTCACCTGCTGGGGATGAAGGTGGGAGAGCATGCCGCCTTTGGCCTGATGGTCATGGTGGACGTGTTTTTTCCCGAGAACATTACGATCGGGGACAATTCGGTGATCGGGTACAACACGACGATTCTCGCCCACGAATATCTGATTAAGGAATACCGGCTGGGACAAGTCCTGATCGGCAGCAATGTGCTGATCGGAGCAAATACGACCATTTTGCCGGGAGTCACGATTGGGGACGGCGCTGTCATTGCCGCCGGGTCCGTCGTTCACAAGAGCGTGCCGGCGGGTGCCTTTGTCGGCGGTAACCCGCTGCGCGAGCTGAGACGTTCGGATTCGAAAACGGAGGAGGATGCGCATTCCTCGTCCGTGCCGGCATCGGATGAATAATGGCAGCGGCCGCACATACGAAAACATTCAAAAGCTTGGATTTTGAATGTTTTTTTTGTATCAAGCCGAGGCAAGTGCACGGAAGTGAAACGTATGGCAATTGACGAATCTGCCTTTTCATGTTAATATAGCCATTATTCTTTACTTTGGTAGTATGGTAGCACTTTAATGTGATGAAGAAATATAACTGTTCGAGGTGATGGGACGTGACCAAGCCGAAAGGTTTTGAAAAGCCTTCAGGCGTCCGCGATTATGTGCCTTATGCGGTCTCCAAGCTGCGCCGGATCGAGCGCGACGTGCTTGACTGCATGAGCCGCTGGGGTTACCGGCAAATCATGACGCCGACGATGGAATATTACGATACGGTAGGCGTGGCAAGCTCCACGTCGGACCGCAAGCTGTTTAAATTGTTGAATAACCGGGGCACCACACTGGTGCTTCGTTCGGATATGACGGCTCCGATCGCCCGGGTGGTCTCGTCGCTGCTGAAGGAAGAGCCTCTGCCCATCCGGTTGTCTTACCACGCGAACGTGTTCCGGGCCATTGAGGAAGAAGCCGGACGGGAAGCGGAATTTTTTCAGACCGGCGTCGAGCTCGTCGGTGACGATTCACCCGAAGCGGATGCCGAGGTCGTGGCGCTGGCCATCGAGTCTTTGAAGGCGGCGGGTGTGTCTTCTTTTAAAATCGCCATGGGCCACGTTGGGTTTCTCAACGGGTTGTTTGATGAAATCCTCCCGGGATCAACCGAAGCTCAGCAATCACTGAAAGAGGGACTGCTCAGCCGCGACTTCGTCGGTTTCCGTAAAACGATCAGCGAGCTGGGTGTAACGGATGAACAGCGGAATTGGCTCGAAGGACTTCTCCGTCTGCGCGGAGGCCAGGAAATTTGCGATCAGGCGCTGGAGCTGAGCGGTCATCCGCTCGCAAGAGCATCCATCAGCCATTTGTGCAAAGTATGGGAGGTGCTGGAGGCGTATGGCGTGTCGGAGCACGTGCTTATCGATCTGACGATGATCGGAGACTTTTCCTACTATACAGGAATGACGTTTGAAGGCTACGCCTCCGAGCTTGGCTTCCCGGTCTGCAGCGGCGGACGGTACAACAATCTGCTGAAGCAGTTTGGACGGGACGTTCCGGCGACGGGATTCGCGCTGAAAACGAACCGTATTCTAGATGGCGTCAACGGCGTGCAGGAAGCGGCTGTGCTGCCTGTTCTCGTCCGATATGACGCAGCTCATCGCAAGGAAGGCCTGGCGGAGGCGGCGAGGCTTCGTGCGCAGGGACAATCGGTTGTTACGCTGTTGATCGACGGAGATCATACCGGCCCGGATGCGGCGCAACCAGGGGCGACCAGCCAAGCTTATGGAGAGGTTATCACTTATGGCGGGAGTTTGGGGTAAAGGGAACCTGGGGCAGGATTCGAAAAACATAAACAGCGAATTGAGATAGATCAACAATTAGAAGCAGGAGGGAGAACGTTGGCAGAAACTCTAAAAGTGGCGATGCCGAAAGGGCGGATCTATAAAAAAGCGTCGGCATTGTTCCGTGAAGCCGGTCTTCCGATCCCGGAAGAGGTCGATGAGTCGCGCAAACTGGTCATTCCGCTGCCGGAGCTGGGCATGGAATTCATCCTGGCCAAACCGGTGGATGTGCCGACCTTCGTGGAATACGGCGCCGCGGACATCGGCATCGTCGGCAAGGACGTAATGATGGAAGAAAACCGCGATGTCTACGAGCTGCTGGACTTAGGTATCGCCAGATGCCGGATGTCCGTGATCGGTCTGCCCGACTGGAAGCCGGGCATTCAGCAGCGCGTGGCAACGAAGTACCCGAACGTGGCGTCGCAGTACTTCCGCGAGCAGGGGCAGCAGGTCGAGGTGATCAAGCTGAACGGCTCCATCGAGCTTGCGCCGTTGATCGGGCTTTCCGATAGGATCGTCGATATGGTGGAAACTGGTCAGACGCTGCGGGAAAACGGTTTGGTGGAAATGAACAGCATCTTTGAAATAACGAGCCGCCTGGTGGCCAACCGGGTGAGCTACCGGATGAAGAACGGGCAAATCCAGTCGCTCTGCGACCGGCTTCAGAAAGTGATTTCCGCTTCGGAATAGTTCGGGATAAAGCCAAGCAGAGTGGATGGCGAAGAGATAGCAGAGGGGGAGAATGGGATGAAAATCGTACCGGTTGAGGATTTTGATCTGCGGCGGGAGGTCGAGTACGGCACGCCGGAGCAAAATGCAGCCGCCAAACGGATCGTGCAGGACGTAAAGCAGGAGGGCGATGCAGCGCTGCTCCGGTACACAGAAGAGCTCGACCGCACGAAGCTGACGGGATCGGGCCTGCGCGTGACTGAAGAGGAGCTGAAGGCGGCCTACACAAAGGTTGAGCCATCGTTCGTCGAAGCGATTTCGGCTGCGGCGCGCAATATTCGCGCGTTCCATGAGAGAGAGAAAAGAAACTCCTGGATGGATCTGCAGCCTGACGGCAGCATCTTGGGGCAAATCATCCGTCCGCTGAAGCGGGTCGGCGTCTATGTGCCGGGCGGGAAAGCGGCCTATCCGTCGTCCGTGCTGATGAATGTCATTCCGGCCCAGGTGGCGGGCGTTCCGGAGATCGTCATGGTGACACCGCCGGCGACGGGCGGAAAAGAGGGCATCAACCCGTATATTCTGGTGGCGGCCGCGGAAGCCGGCGTCCATGAAATTTACCGGGTTGGCGGTGCCCAGGCCATCGCGGCACTGGCGTACGGCACGGAGACGATTGCGCCGGTGGATAAGATCTGCGGGCCGGGCAATATTTATGTCGCGCTGGCCAAGCGGGAAGTATACGGTGCGGTCGACATCGACAGCATCGCCGGGCCGAGCGAAATCGTCGTGCTGGCCGACGAGCAGGCCGACCCCGAATTCGTGGCGGCCGACCTGTTGTCCCAGGCCGAGCATGACGAGATGGCGTCCGCGATTCTGGTGACGCCTTCGCGGCAGCTGGCGGACGCGGTCGCTGCCGAGGTGAAGCGGCAGCTGGAGAGCCTGCCCCGCCGGGATATCGCGGCGGCTTCGGTGGAGGGCTACGGAGCCATCATCGTGGTGGAGTCGCTGAAGGAAGGCATATCGGTCGTCAACCGGCTGGCGCCGGAGCACCTGGAGCTGATGGTCCAGGATCCGATGGCGATCGTCGGGCTTATCGAGAATGCCGGGGCGATTTTCCTCGGAGCATACAGCTCCGAGCCGGTAGGGGACTATTTTGCCGGGCCCAACCACATCATTCCGACAAACGGCACGGCCCGGTTTTCTTCACCGGTCGATGTCGATGATTTTATTAAAAAGTCCAGCATGATCTACTACAGCAAGGAAGCGCTCCTGAAAAACGGCGAAGCCATTATGGAGCTGGCGCGCGGCGAGGGGCTGGAAGCGCATGCCCGGGCCATTGAGGTCCGGCTGAAACGCGAAATCGAAGGGAGAGACTAAAACATGACAAATCAAAGCAGCGAACGCCGTGCAAGCATCAGCCGCAAAACGAACGAGACCGACATTCAGCTGACGTTTGGCGTAGATGGCACTGGGGTATCCGAACTGGAAACAGATGTGCCTTTTCTGAACCATATGCTGGACCTGTTTACGAAGCACGGCCAGTTTGATTTGAAAGTGAAGGCCAAAGGCGACATCGAAATTGACGACCACCATACGGTGGAGGACATCGGCATCTGCCTCGGCCAGACGTTAAGGGAAGCCCTCGGCGATAAAAAGGGCATCAAGCGCTACGCGAACGTATTTATTCCAATGGATGAGGCGCTCGCTCAGGTCGTGATCGACGTGAGCAATCGTCCCCATTTTGAATACCGGGCGGAGTATCCTTCCAGCCAAGTCGGAAGCTTCTCCACCGAAATGGTGCATGAGTTTCTGTGGAAGCTGGCGCTGGAGGCACGCATCACGCTGCATGTCATCGTTCATTACGGCCAGAACACGCACCACATGATCGAAGCGGTGTTCAAGGCGCTGGGGCGTGCGCTGGATGAGGCGACCAGCATCGATCCACGGGTTACGGGGGTTCCATCAACGAAGGGAGTGCTGTAACCGTGACGATCGCCATTGTGGATTACGGCATGGGCAACCTGCACAGCGTCAGCAAGGCCGTCGAACGTCTCGGCACTGAGGCGCTTGTGACGGGCAACCGCGAAGCCATTCTTGGGGCTGACGGCGTCATCCTGCCCGGCGTTGGCGCGTTTGGCGACGCGATGGAGCACCTGCGCGAAACCGGGCTTGACCGGGTAGTTCGGGAGGCCGCTGAGGGCGGCAAGCCGCTGCTCGGCATCTGCCTCGGCATGCAGCTGCTGTTTGGCAGCAGCGAGGAGCATGGCCATCACGAGGGGCTCAACATCTTGCCTGGTCGGGTGGTCCGCTTCCCGGACGGGGAGCTGAAGGTGCCGCACATGGGCTGGAACCGGCTGGAGTTTGTGCAAAAGGACAGTCCGCTCTTCAGCGGCCTTACGGAGGGCCATGTGTACTTTGTCCACTCGTACCATGTGCTGCCGGACGAACCCGCCGATTTGCTGGCGGTAACGGATTACGGCCGTCCGGTGACCGCGATCGTGGGGCGGGGGTCGGTATATGGCATGCAGTTTCATCCGGAGAAGAGCGGAGAGCTGGGCGTGCAGCTGCTGCGCAGCTTTTTGCGGCTGACGGGAGCGAAGGTCTAACGCCTTCTTGACCGGCGTGGAATAACAGGAAAGCGGGGAGAACGATGTCTTCATTTATCATTTATCCGGCCATCGATATTCGCGGAGGCAAGTGCGTACGGCTGGTTCAAGGGGATTACAATCAGGAAACGGTATATAACGACAGCCCGCTCGAGGCCGCCAAGGCTTGGGAAGCACAGGGCGGTGCCTATATTCATTTGGTGGATCTGGACGGCGCCAAGGCAGGACGCCCGGTGAATGACGAGGTCATTGGAGCCATTGCCAAAGGCGTTCAAGTCCCTGTTCAAGTCGGGGGCGGACTGCGCACCCTGAATGACGTGGAGCGCCTGCTGGGCCTTGGCGTGAGCCGGGTCATTATCGGCACGGCGGCGATCGAGGACCGCGCCTTTACTGAGGCGGTGCTCGGCACTTATGGAGACCGCGTGGCGATCGGAATCGATGCGCGGAACGGTTATGTGGCGACCCGCGGCTGGCTGGAGACGTCGGAGGTTAAGGCAGAGGAACTGGCTAAAGAGCTGGCGGCCAAAGGAGCGGAAACGTTCATCTTCACCGATATCTCCCGCGACGGCATGATGCAGGGGCCGAACATCGAGGCCATCGTGTCACTGGCCAAAGCCAGCGGACGCACCGTGATCGCTTCGGGCGGCGTGACGGTCACCGAGGACCTGCTGAACCTCAGCGGACACCGCAGCGACGGCGTGGGCGGAGCTATCGTCGGAAAGGCGTTGTACACGGGCAGCATTCAGCTTGCGGATGCGCTGCGGCGAATCGCTGAACAAGGATAAGCGTGAGATAGAGAGAGCGGAAGCTCTCTTTTGCAGATATAAAGGGATAAACGGTAGTCAGACTACCATGTGAGCACGAAAAGAGAGGGAGCGAGGCCCATGCTGGCAAAACGAATCATTCCCTGCCTGGACGTTAAGGACGGCCGTGTGGTGAAGGGTGTTAATTTTGAAAATTTGCGGGACGCGGGCGATCCGGTGGAACTCGCAGCGCTGTACGACAAGGAAGGCGCGGATGAGCTGGTATTCCTGGACATTTCGGCGTCGGTGGAAGGACGCGCCACCATGGTGGAGGTCGTGCGGCAAACCGCAGGGGAAATCGCGATTCCGTTCACGGTAGGCGGCGGCATTTCCCATGTCGATGACATGAAGCGGATTCTGCGCGCAGGCGCGGACAAAATCGGCATCAACACGGCGGCTGTCCTGAATCCCCAGCTCGTAGCGGAAGGCGCGCGCCGGTTCGGCTCGCAGTGCATCGTCGTGGCCGTCGATGCCAAGTATAACGAGGCTTGGGGCGAGTGGGAGGTCTACACACACGGCGGACGCAAAGCCACTGGCATCCGGGCGCTGAACTGGGTGAAGGAAGCGGAAGCCCTCGGAGCGGGAGAGATTTTGCTGACGAGCATGGACGCTGACGGCACGAAGGACGGCTTTGACCTTCCTCTCACCGCAGCGGTCGCGGACGCTGTCCGGATTCCGGTGATCGCTTCAGGCGGAGCGGGGACGAAGGAGCATTTTGCCGAAGTCTTCACGCAGGGGAAGGCGGATGCGGGCTTGGCAGCTACCATTTTTCACTACAAGGAAATATCGATACCGGAATTAAAGCAGGACTTAAAGCAAAAAGGGGTTGAAATCCGATGAGCAGCAACACACAGCAATTCTCCCTGGAGCAGGTGCAGGAGCAAATCCGTTATGACGAGGCCGGCCTCGTACCCGCCATTATTCAGGACGCCACGACGCGTAAAGTGCTGATGATGGCTTATATGAACGAAGAATCGCTCAAGCGGTCGATCGAAACCGGGGAGACCTGGTTCTGGAGCCGCTCGCGGCAGGAGCTGTGGAACAAGGGAGCGACGTCGGGCAACACTCAGCGCATTGTGTCCGCCAGCTATGACTGCGACGGGGATACGCTGCTGTTCCTGGTCCATCCGAAGGGTCCGGCATGCCATACCGGCGAGGAAACGTGCTTTTACCGTGGCATTGCCGTTCCGGGACAGGAGCAATCGGCCGAAGGAAGACACCGCTTTGCGGTGCTGGAGGAGCTCGAGCAGGTGATCGCGGAACGCGAGAAGGAGCGTCCGGAAGGCGCGTATACGACCTATCTTTTTGACAAAGGCGTCGATAAAATTCTGAAAAAGGTCGGCGAGGAAACCGCAGAGACGATCATCGCAGCCAAAAACAAGGACAACGACGAGCTGCGCCTTGAGGTCAGCGACCTGATCTATCACCTTCTGGTGCTGCTTCAGGAACGCAAGCTGCCCCTGGATGATATCATGGCCGAGCTGGACCGCCGCCACGAGCGTCCCCGCCGGGATTAGGGGGAAACCGCTATGTACATCGATTACCATACCCACCATGTCCGGTGCGGCCACGCCGTAGGCGAGCTCGAGGAATATGTGCGCCGCGCGGTTGACATCGGGCTGGGACAGATCGGTTTGTCCGACCATATGCCGCTGCTTCATGTGGACCCGGCTTCGTATTACCCGGAGATGGCGATGCCGATGGACGAGCTTCCGCGATATGTGGAGGAGTGCCTGTCTTTGAAGGAGCGCTACCGCGGCCAAATCGACATTCGGATCGGCCTGGAGGGCGACTATATCGAGGGCTATGAGGCGGAGATTGAGAAGATCGTGAACGCATACCCTTGGGATTACATTATTGGCTCGGTGCACTTTTTGGGCGAATGGGACATTACGGATCACCGTCAGGTGCAAGGCTGGGAAGGCAAGGATGTCCTGAAGGTATACGAAACGTATTATGATGCGGTGAAAAAGGCGGCTGCCACCGGCTTTTACGACATTATGGGCCATCTGGACGTGATCAAGCGGTTCGGGTACCATCCAGGCCCCGAGGCGACTAGGGAAGTAGAAGCGCTGGAAAACGCCGCCCTTGCCGCTGTTGCGGCCAGCGGGGTGGCGATGGAGCTAAATGCGTCGGGATTGTCCAAGCCCTGCGCGGAAATGTTCCCGTCCCGGCGCATGCTGGAGGAGGCATACCGGTTGGGCATTCCGCTCACGGTGGGCTCAGACGCTCATGATCCGCTCAAGCTGGGCGAGAATCTGGAAGCCGCCCGGAACATGCTCTGGGAGGTTGGCTTCCGCGAACTCGTTGTTTTCGAAGGGCGGAAGCGCAGCCGGATTCCGTTGGAGGTATAAGCAGGCTTGTAAGTGTACGGTCTGCTGCGGCCATAGGGCCGTTTGAAGTGGCGCCAATGACAGGGACGGAAACATTTTTTCCGCCGGACTCATCGGCGCGATTTCATTCCGGGAGCGAACCGATGTATAATCTAAGTATAGAAGACGGGTTATCAGGAGGGTCGTATGCAACATAAGCTGCGTATTTTTTCCGGATCATCGAATCCTGTTCTAACTGAAAAAATTTGCGATATGCTGGGTGCGGAGCTGGGCAGCGTTAAGCTTTCCCGTTTCAAAAGCGGGGAAATCTATGTGAACTATGAGGAAAGCATCCGCAATTGCGACGTCTTCCTCGTGCAGTCCCTGTCTCACCCCATTAATGAACTATTCGTCGAGCTGCTGGTCATGATTGACGCGGCCAAGCGGGCTTCGGCCCGTACGGTGAATATTATCGTTCCTTACTACGGGTATGCCCGCCAGGAACGCAAGTCCGCACCGCGTGAACCGATTACGGCCAAAATGGTGGCGGACGTGCTGACGACGGCCGGGGCGAACCGGGTCATTACTGTTGATTTGCATGCACCTGCTATTCAGGGCTTTTTTAATATTCCCGTCGACCATCTCACGGCGCTGGACCTCATCAGCGGTCATTTGAAATCGCTTCAAATCGACCGGCCGGTCATCGTGTCGCCGGACGCCGGAAGGGCGTCCACCGCGGAGAAGCTGGCGAATCACCTCGATTCTCCGTTTGCGATCATGATCAAGAAGAGACCTGCGCATAACGAGTCCGTCATTACGCATGTTATTGGCGATGTGAAGGGACGGACGCCGATCATCATCGAGGACCTGATCGATACGGGATCGACGATCGTCAATGTGGTCGAGGGCCTGAAGGAACGCGGGGCGTCCGAGGCGATCGTATGCGCCACGCACGGCCTGTTCTCGGGCGACGCGCTGCAGCGGCTCGATCATCCCCATATCCGGGAGATCGTGGTGACGGATTCGATCGCCATCCCGGAAGCGCGGCCGGAGAAGCTGCACATCTTGACGATTGCGCCGATGCTGGCGCGGGCCACACGGATTATTATCGAGGGCGGGTCGATCGCCACTTTATTCAAGGACGCCGGGGTATAGCTGCCCCGGGGTCTTTTTGCGCTTGCGCGGGTGATGGACGCGGTCTGTTTCTTATGAATGTCCTTCGATGAACACTTTTCTTTTGATACTAGAAAGTTTAAGCTTCAGAGATGCTGGCTCCCATATATCGCAAGAAAAACTACCGCTAAACGCGGTCTGGCTTCATAGAAAATGCACCGATGTACATTTTTCTTTAGATATAAGAATGGATTAGCTTCGAAGAAACGGCTCCCTTATATCGCAAGAGAAATTTCCGCTAAACGCGGTCTGGCTTCTTAGGAAATGCACCGATGTACATTTTTCTTATAGTAGATTATGGCTTAGATGCCCCTTGCATCTTATGGTATACTGTTCTGGATAGATTGAACTTAAAGTTCGGCGTATGTACTCTCTGATTCCAGAGGGGCGAAGCGGTGGCTTCGGTTCGTTCTATCCAGCAATCAAGGAGGTGCCTTGCTTAGGAATGAACGATTATCATCTGCGGGCGGAGGACCTACACCAAAAAGTAATACCCATTCAAATGGATGCCAATTTCTTTTTTGAACGAGCGGTTCGGTCTTTGGACCGGCACCGATACGATAAGGCATTAAAATATTTTCGCAAAGCTGTTGAATATGAGCCGGAAAATCCGGTGAATCATTGCAATATGGCGGGTATATTATCAGAGATGGGCGATTATGAAGGATCAAACGCCGTTCTTGCGCACATTTTGGAGCATGTGGATGCGACCATGACAGAGTGTTACTTCTATATGGCCAACAATTACGCCAACATGGAGAACTTTGAGGAAGCGGAACGCGCACTGGTCACGTATTTGGAGGAGGACCCGGCCGGGCAATTTTTGGACGAAGCGGAAGAAATGATGGAGCTGCTTCAGTATGAGCTGAAGCGGCCGACCAAGCTGAGCCGGATCAAGAGCCGCGGGGGCATCGTGGAGCACGAGCGCGCGCGGTCCCTGATGGAAGAAGGGAAGTTTGCCCAGGCGGCCGAGCTGCTGGAAAGCATCGTGAAGGAAGACCCCGACTTTCTTGCGGCGCGCAACAATTTGTCCCTTGCTTATTATTACATGGGCTTGTTCCGCAAAGCCAAGGAGACCATCGGCGAAGTACTGTCCCTGGAGCCGGGAAATTTGCACGGACTGTGCAACCTGGCGGTTTTTTACCAGCATGAAGGGGATACTGAAGCTTTAGACGGCCTGATGAAGATGCTGGAGGTTACGGTTCCTTTTCATCAGGAACATGTATTCAAGCTTGCGACGACGATGGGGATTCTGGGCCGGCATGAAGCGGCCTACGGTCATTTCCGCCGCCTGCTGAAGGATGACGAGCTCAACGATGATCCGGGCCTCTACCATTACACAGCGGTCGCCGCTTATAATAGCGGCAGAAGCAAGGAGGCGGCCCGTTACTGGAGCACGGCCATGAAGCTGGATCCGGAATCGGGAATTCCCCGGTTTTATTTGGACCAGCTGAAGGAAGGCTTCGGCGGAAGCGTCAAGCTCAGCTATCAATATCATCTGCCCTTTGAAGAGCAGCTGAAGCGGTGGGAGAAGGACGGGGAAGGCATGTCCGAGGAAATCAAGAACAACCCGCTGATTCGGTCTTCCTTCTCCTGGGCGCTCCGGTACGGAGATTCCGGTACCAAGCTGCAGGTCATCCGGGCCTTGGCCTGGATTGCCGATGACGAAGTCAAGGAGACGCTGATGACCTTCCTCGAAGACCCGGACGTGCTGAGCGAGCTCAAAGCTGAAGCGCGTCGGGTGCTTCGGGACCTTGGGGTTGAGAGCTCCGAGCTTCCTGGCGCGGCCGTCGGAGCAGCGGCTTACCGTGAAGTGGCTGCGGGTCTGCCCAAGTGGGATGGGACGCTGCAGTCCGTCGTCGACAAGGCCCTGAAAAGCATGGAGACGGTGGCCGACCGCGCACAGAAAAACCATCTGCAGCAATTATGGCACCAGTTTATCAATAAGCTGTATCCCGAGACACTTCTCATCAGGCAGGCGGAGGGCTGGTCGGCGGCTCTGGAATACTTGACGGCCAAGAAGCACGGACGCGCCCTGACTTACCAGGAGGTGGCCCAGCGCTATGGCGTTTCGGTCTCCACGGTGAGCCGCAACGTCAAGCGGATCGACAGCGTATGTTCACTGGATGAAGAAAGCGATGATATTTTCCGGCCATTTACGGAGAATATCTAAATAGACCCATTCATTTCCGTTCGAAAAGGAGGCAATTCTCATGTACAAATCCATCGTTATCGGAACAGGACCTGCCGGCCTGACGGCCGCGATTTATCTGGCACGCGCCAACATGAAGCCGCTGGTTATCGAAGGCATGCAGCCCGGCGGACAGCTGACCACCACGACTGAGGTAGAGAACTTTCCGGGGTTCCCGGAGGGCATCATGGGCCCTGAGCTCATGGACAACATGCGCAAGCAGGCGGAACGCTTCGGCGCCGAGTTTAAAACCGGCTGGGTCAACAAAGTCGATTTCTCCAAACGCCCGTTCAAGCTATCCGTGGAAGGCATGGGAGAGATTGAGGCGGAATCCGTAATTATTTCCACAGGCGCCTCGGCCAAATACCTGGGCATTCCGGGCGAGCAGGAAAACGTCGGACGTGGAGTCAGCACATGTGCGACCTGCGACGGATTTTTCTTCCGCGGCAAAAAGATCGTCGTGATCGGCGGCGGGGACTCTGCCATGGAGGAAGCCAGCTTCCTGACCCGTTTCGGCTCCAGCGTTACGCTGGTTCACCGGAGAGAAGAGCTGAGAGCGTCCAAAATTATGCAGGACCGCGCCCGCGAGAACGAAAAGATCATCTGGTCGCTTAACCGTACGCCGCTTGAAATCGTGGCTGGTGAGCACGGCGTGAAGGGACTGAAGGTCCTCAACAATGAAACGAACAAAGAAGAGCTGATCGAAGCAGACGGCGTCTTCGTGGCGATCGGCCATACGCCGAACACCAAGTTCCTCGACGGCCAGATTACGACCGACGAAATCGGCTACATCCAGGTGAAGCCGGGAACGACCGAAACGAACATTCCAGGCGTATTCGCCTGCGGCGACGTGCAGGACGTACGCTATCGCCAAGCGATTTCCGCTGCCGGTACCGGATGCATGGCCGCCATGGACTGCGAGAAGTTCCTGGAAGGCAGCATGGTGCATGACTGGAGCGAAACGCTGTAAAGCGGATCAATACGAACATAGAAAAGGAGCCGGGGACGGCTCCTTTTTACATAAGAATGGGGGAACGGGCTGCTACCTCTGATCCTGCCGAGGAGGGTTTTCTCCTATATGTGTGCAAATTTCTGTGGATGATCTTCAGGCAGACGCTGTGCCGAACTCCACATTTATTCGACCAGGATGGAAACCGCGCTGTATGCGAGAAGCAGGCCCATCGCGACGTTAAACGGGGTCTGGTATGCTGACAGCCATCGCTGAAATATGGAGCCGAACATACTCCAACAGAAGGTACTCATTACGCTCAAGAGTGCCAGAAACAAAGAGAAGCCGATCAAGGCCAGATGGGAAGAATGGTACGGGAGAATAAAGGTGGATACGGCCGTTATGGCGTACAAAATGCCTTTGGGATTGATAAACTGCAGCAGCACCGCCGTCAGAAAGCGGTTGTTTTTGTCCTCTCTGCTGCTCGCGGCCTTCTTGTGGTGGAACATGATTTTAACGGCGAGATACAGCATGTAGGCCGCTCCAAGAATCGTCATCCACCACCGGATGCCGGGAATGAGATTTTTGAGCAGCAGATTGCAGTAACTGCACAGCAGTGCAACGACAAAAAAGCCGGCGCCAACGCCCAGACAAAATCGGATCGTTCGTCGAAAACCGTACCGGTGAGCAAACAGCATCGCCATAAAGTTGTTGGGGCCTGGGGTAAAGGTGCTTACTACAATATAGACCAGAAACGAAAATAAAGGCATCTTGGGTCTCCTCCGTTTGTATGTTATAATGTCCAAAAATTACGCTATAACGCATTTATACTTCATATTGTACATTGTGATCGTTATATTGTACACAATCGATTGGAAGAGGTGTGCCCATGGAAGAAATCAATCTGATCATCGCGCGAAATTTGAAGAGCATCCGTGACAATAAAAAGCTCAGTCTGGAAAAAGTAGCCGAGCTCACCGGGGTCAGCAAGACGATGATCGGCCAAATCGAGAGGGGCGAATCGAGCCCGACTATCACAACCATTTGGAAAATCGCCAACGGTCTCAAAATTTCGTTCACGTCGCTGATTAACCAGCCCCAGCCCGACACCAAAGTGATTCAGAAAAGCGAGGTCCAGCAGCTATCTGAAGACAACGGCAAATACCGTGTCTATCCTTATTTCCCGTTTGATGAAGAGCGGCGTTTCGAAATGTATGCGGTCGAGATCGATAAAGGAGGATTTCTCGCTTCGGAATCGCATGGTGAGGGAACGGAGGAGTACATTACGGTGTACGAGGGGGAATTGACCATCCGCGTGAACAACAGCGAGCATACCATCGGGAGCGGTGACTCGATCCGGTTCAAGGCCGACCGGCCGCATACGTACCATAATTCCGGCGGCTCGTTGACGAGATTAAGCATGGTCATCTATTATCCGGCTTGAGTCTGGAAGAAGGTGACGCGGACGCAAATCATGCTGTTCCGAAAAGAGGAGAACCCAAGCCTACACCGACGGCAAAAAGACCAGCTGCATGAGCCGGTCCCCGTTCGTCTTTTTTCAAATCATGAGGCCTTTCAGTCCTTCTTAGAGCCAACCCTTCTGTTCGGCGATCCCAATCGCTTCGATCCGGTTCTTGGCCGACAATTTGTTCAGCGTTTCGGAAATGTAGTTCCGAACGGTGCCGTGCGACAGGTGCAGGGTTGCCGCAATTTCGTTCGCTGTCCTGCCTTCCGCAATCAGCCGTAAAATGTCGCGCTCCCGCGCGGTGAGCGGGTTTTCCTGGCGGAATGAGCCAAAGACGAGTTCTGGTGAGACCTCGCGGTGACCGGCCATGACCCGCCGGATGGCTTCGGCCAGCTTCTCGCTCGGCTCATCCTTCAGCAAATATCCGCAGGCGCCTGCTTTCACGGCCCGTTCAAAATATCCCGGGCGGGCAAACGTCGTTAATATGATGATTTTACAAGCCGCCATCTGTGCCTTGAGCCTCTCGGCGACCTCAAGCCCGGTAATAACGGGCATTTCAATGTCCAATAGGCAGACATCTGGCTGTAATGACAGGATTTGGTCCAAGGCTTCCTGGCCGTCGCCGGCTTGGCCCACCACTTCCATATCCTCCTCCATATCGAGCAGCGAAGCGAGAGCGCCTCGCAGCAGACGCTGGTCTTCAGCGATCAGAATACGGATCATGCTGTTACACTCTCCTTCCCTTTAATAATAATCGGCACGGTAATGATGAGCTCGGTCCCGCCGGAAGAGGACAGCTCCAGCGTTCCGTCGATCAGCGCCAGCCGCTCGGACATGCCTTTCAGCCCATTGCCCTGGCTCGTAGACAGCCCGCTGTCCTCCAGACCGACGCCGTTGTCCCGAATGACCATCCGTACGTCGGAAGTTCCCTTCCGAATAGTAATAGCGCATGCCGTGGCCCGGCTGTGCTTGATAATATTGGTTGCTGCTTCCTTCAGGCACATGCTGAGGATGTTTTGCGTCAGATCGGGAATTCCGGTCAGTCGCGTATCCCCCTCGGATTCCAAGGTGATGTCAGCGCTGTGCAAAATCGAGCGCACTTCTTCGATCTCTTCCGCCACCGTCAAGGTCCTCATATCGGAAACCAGCTCACGTACCTGCCTTAAGGCCGCCCGGGAGGTCTCTTCCATTTCACGAGCTTCCAGCCGTGCCTTCTCCGGATCCTTGTCCGTCAGCCGCTGAACCAGCTGGCTTTTTAAGGTGAGCAAGGACAGCGTATGTCCCAGCGTATCATGAAGGTCACGGGCAATACGCAGCCGCTCCTCCTTTTTGACCAAAATTTCGATCTGCTCCCGGGCTTCGTTCAGCTGCAGCTCCAGCTGCTTTCGCAGATTCATGGAACGCATGCCGAAGGGGGTCATCAACATAATCATAATAAAGGGAACGAGCGTTAAGTAGTCCGATACGGTCAGATGACGAATGTTCCCCAGGATCGGGAGCAGGATGGACGCCACGAAGGCAGCGAAGGCGATCCTGAATTTCCGGTCATCCTGATAATTGCCGATAAAGTTGGCGGTAAAAAAGCCCATAAACGAATAAAAAGGGAGGTAGAGCAAAGACAGCGTCACAATAATAATCATCTGAACAGCAAGCCAGAAGGCTGTTAACCTTTCGGAGAAAAAGAGCTGACGATACGACACGATAAAGATCGCGATCATGGCGTAGCCGAGCACCATTTTGATGCCGCGCTCATAGGCCATATTAAACAACGGAATGACCATATACACGAGCCATACATAGGGGGAAAACCCGAGCGCTCTTGGGAAAATCTCTGTTTTTCGACGTGCCAATGGCATTACACCGCTTCCTGTTTCTTTCGTATATAGGTGGATAATACCATAAACAAGATGAGATATCCCAGCAAAATCAATACCGGCTGCCAGCTGGGGGAATGACCCGCGGCAATATCCCAGGCTCCGCTTCCGAAGTTATAGGAAGGCAGCCACTTGCCGATGCTCTGAAGGAAAGCCGGGAAGCTGTCGATCGGAAACCACATACCGCCCGCGATCGCCAGAATCATATACACCATGTTGCTGACGCCGCTGGCGGTATCGACCCTTTTCATTGTCCCCACCAGGGTACCCAGGGCCAGGAAGGGGATGGAGGCGAGCCATATCCACAGTCCGCTGCCGACCCACTGGCCAGCCGACAAATGGACGCCATTCATAAGAAAGCCTGCAGCAAAAATAACAATGATGGAGAACATGTGCATGACCATCTGGCCAAACATTTTTCCAAAGAAATAAATGCTGGAGGGCAGCGGGGTAATCCGCATAAAGACCGACCACCCGTGCGTGCGCTCCTGAACCATGCGGATGCCCAGCGTCATAATCGCCGAACCCATCACGCTGAAGGAAGTCATCGACATCAGGTAACGTGCCTGCCATTCGGAGGCGTCTTCAATGCCGGCATTCACGAGGCGGGTAAAAATGAAATAGAACACGATCGGCATCAGCAAGGACCAGAAGACGTAGTACGGATTCCGGATAATCCGCAGCATTTCGGCCCGGCACTGCATGAATAACATCTGCATTAGGAAACAGCCCCCTGTGTGTCGTCATTATGAATCATGATTTCAAAAGCGTCGTCAAGCCGGCCCTGCTGGGTCCGGATATCGTGAACCGGAAGTTGGTATCGGAAAATCGCGGCCAGCACCGTATCGGTATTGTCCGCCGTGACGGTCCAGCGTCCTTCCTGGCAGGTGCAGTCGTGGACGCCGGGAACCGGGAGCAGGCGCTCGCGGATGTGCTGTTCGGTATCGGCACTCATCAGAGCGTGGCCCTCGAGCGACCTTGTATCGGTCGTAAAGGTCACGGAGCGGCTCGTCAGCTGGGCCGTGATCGCCTGCGGCGTGCCGTCGGCGGCAATTTTTCCGCGATTGAACAGGATCACGCGGTCCGCGGCGACCTCGGCCTCCTGCAGGTAGTGCGTGGAGAAGAGGATGGTCTTGCCCCGGTCCGAGAGCGCTCCGACCTGTTCCCAAAAGGAGCGGCGTGCCGGTGTATCCAGGCCGACGGTCGGCTCGTCGAAGAACAGCAGATCGGGATTCCCCGCCAGCGCCAGCGCGAACCCGAGCCTCCGTTTCTGGCCGCCGGACAGCTTCTCCGCCCGTTTGCCCAGGTCCTCCTCGGTGAACCCGGCCAGGGCAGCCAGCTCCTCCAGTCTCATCGGCCGGGGGTAGTAGCTGCGGATCAAGGCCAGCACCTCGCGCACCTTCAGGCCGTCGATCACGCTGACATCCTGGAGCATCGCCCCGATGCGCTGCTTGACCTGCGGCTGCTTCGGGGTTTGCCCGAACAGCCGGACAGAGCCGCTCGTCGGCTCGAGAAGCCCCAGCATCATCGAGATCGTCGTCGTTTTCCCGGCTCCGTTGGGCCCCAGGACGGCCACGATGGATCCTTTATCAATCGTGAATGAAACGTCATCGACCGCCGCTTTGCTTCCAAAGCGTTTCGTGACATGCTGCAGTTCGGCAATATGTTCCATTTTGTCATTTCCTCCTATGATCAGGTGAATCCGTATTTGATTGATCTATCGTTATCATAGACGAGGGGGCATCCCTTCGTTAGTGGACTCTGTCATGGAATGAAGGTGACAAGTGTCATGTTTTTTGGCAGGGTTTTCATATAGGGGATAGGTCCGTCAAGCCTTCTGACAGAAGCGATGGACCCACTTCCGGGTAAGGCCCGCTTCTCTTGACCGGAGAGAGGGCTTCAATTATAGTTGGTACAGTAGGAGCAAACTATTATTGAGGAAAAAAGGTGGCTTGTAACATGTCTGAGCAAATCTACGTCGGTGTCGACTTGGGCGGAACGACCATTAAAGTGGGCATCTGCAATCAAGCGGGACAGCTGATTCAAACGTATGAAGGTCCCACGGAAACAGATAAAGGCGTCGATACGGTTATCAACAATATTGAGAAATATGTGCGCCATATCGTAGAGCAGTCCCCTTACAGCTGGGATCAGCTGGCGGGCGTCGGGGCCGGGGTTGCCGGATTTACGAACGTCCGTGAAGGGATCATCATCCTCGCGCCGAACGTAGGTTTCCGGGATGTACCGATTCGTTCCATTCTGGAGCAGAAGATTGGCAAGCCGATCAAAATAGATAATGACGCGAACGTGGCGGCCCTGGGCGAGGCTTGGAGCGGCGCCGGACGCGGCATCGACAACTGCGTATGCTATACGCTCGGAACTGGCGTAGGCGGCGGTATCATTATTAACGGCCGAATCTATCAAGGATTCTCCGGACTTGCCGGCGAGCTGGGACATATCTCCGTCGTACCTGATCTGGAAGCCATCCAATGCGGATGCGGCAAAATGGGCTGCGTGGAGACCGTGTCTTCCGCAACAGGCATTATCCGCATGGCCGAAGATGCGGTGGAGCGCGGGGACCGTACTTCCCTGTCGATGGTTGAGAGCATCGCGGCGAAGGAAGTCTTCGATGCGGCTAAGGCCGGCGACGAAGTAGCGCTGCGGATCGTGAACCGCGCCGCCTTCTACCTGGGCAAGTCCATGGCTGCGGTGGCGGCGATTCTGAATCCGGAAGTGTTCATTATCGGCGGCGGCGTATCCAAAGCCGGGGACATCTTGTTTAACGAAGTTCGTGAAGTCTTTGCGAAGCTGACGCCGGAACCGCTGCAGCGCGGGGTGTCGATTCTTCCTGCCGAGCTCGGAAATGATGCGGGCATCGTCGGCGCGGCCGGTTTGCTGCTCCGTTCGTAAGCAAATTCAGGAGGTCGCCCACGGGTTAAGATGAGGGGTGACCTGGGTATACCAAGTAATAACGGGCCCATATTCCACAAGGGAGGGGAAAGCTGATGCTGGAGGAGAATAATACTGCGTCGGCCATGGCCACCCTGATTATTATTACAGGCATGTCGGGGGCGGGTAAATCCTTGGCCGTACGAAGCTTGGAGGATTTGGGATTTTTCTGCGTGGATAATTTACCGCCGGTGCTCATTCCCAAATTTGCGGAACTGATTGAACAATCGAAGGGGAAAATCGCCAAGGTGGCGCTGGTCATTGACCTGCGCGGCCGCGAGTTCTTTACGGCCTTATCCGAATCATTGAGTTATATTAAGGATCATTTCACGATTCATTGCGAAATTCTGTTCCTGGAGGCCACCGATTCGGTTCTCGTGCAGCGTTACAAGGAGACCCGCCGGCGGCATCCGCTTGCGCCGGAGGGCATGCCGCTGGACGGCATCCGGCTGGAGCGCAAAATGCTGGAGGAGCTCAAGAGCTCGGCCACGGTGGTGCTCGACACGAGCAATATGAAGCCGGGACAATTGAAGGACAAAATTATCTCGAGATTTTCCCACTTGGAAAGCAATACCCTTTCGGTCAACGTAACCTCATTCGGATTTAAGTACGGTATTCCGATCGACGCCGATCTGATCTTTGACGTCCGCTTTCTTCCGAATCCCCACTATGTGGATAGCCTGCGTCCACACACCGGTCAGGACAGCGATGTGTATGACTATGTCATGAAGTGGCCTGAAACCCAGGCTTTTCTGACGAAGCTGCTGGATATGCTGCATTTCTTGATTCCCCAATACCGTAAGGAAGGCAAGAGCCAGGTGATCATCGGCATCGGCTGTACCGGCGGGAAGCACCGCTCGGTGGCGATTGCCGAGTACCTGGGCAAAATGCTGGGAGCCAGCGAGACCGAGACGGTCTCCGTCAGCCATCGGGATTCCGAACGTGATCGGCATTAAAGAGAGTGGAAGTGATGACAGTGGCAGAACAAAGAAGTGACCGTCCGCGGATCGTCGTGATGGGCGGGGGCACCGGACTGTCGGTCATGCTCCGGGGACTGAAGGAAATGCCGCTAGACATCACGGCTGTCGTCACCGTAGCAGATGATGGAGGGAGTTCGGGCATCCTTCGCAGCGAGCTGCAGATGCCCCCTCCCGGGGACATCCGGAACGTCCTGACAGCACTGGCCGACGTGGAGCCGCTGCTGTCGGAAATGCTGAGATACCGGTTCTCCAGCGGCTCGGGCCTGGCCGGGCACAGCCTGGGGAACCTGATTTTGGCGGCCATGACCGACATCAGCGGCGATTTTGTAACGGCTGTGCGCGAGCTCAGCCGCGTTTTTGCCGTGCGGGGGCGGGTGCTTCCGGCGGCGGGCGAAGCCGTAATCCTGAACGCGGAGATGGAGGACGGCACCATTGTGACCGGTGAGTCGAAAATTCCGGAAGCCGGCGGTCGGATCAAGCGAGTGTTTCTGGAGCCGGCCCATGTCGAGCCGCTTCCGGAAGCGACCGAGGCCATCCGGGAGGCGGATGCCATCCTGATCGGCCCGGGAAGTCTATATACGAGCATTCTGCCGAATCTGCTCGTTCCGAAGCTGGCCGAAGCGGTCATGTCGTCGGACGCGATCAAAATTTTCGTGTGCAACGTCATGACACAGCCCGGGGAGACGGACGGCTACACCGTAAGCGACCATCTTCAGGCGGTATATGACCATGTCGGCAAGCATCTGTTCGATTATGTCATCGTGAACAGCGGTGAAATTCCGCCCCAGGTGCAGGACAAATATGCCGAGAAGGGCGCGAAACCGGTGGAGCTCGATTACGACGAGGTCACCAGTCTTGGCTATAAGGTCATCGCCGATACGCTGGTCCTGTTCCGGACCTATCTGCGCCATGACGCCGACAAGCTGAGCCGGCATATTTACCAGCTGGTTCAAAATTGGATTAAACGAAAGAGGTGAGTCCCGTGTCGTTTGCGGCGCTGACTAAAAAAGAACTGACCATGATCGAAGCAGAGCCCTGCTGCGAAAAGGCTGAATTGTCGGCACTGATCCGGATGAACGGGGCCGTCCAGCTTTCCAATAAAAAGGTGATTCTGGATATATCGACAGAGAATGCAGCCATCGCCAGACGCATTTACACATTGATCAAAAAGCATTTCCAGGCGCATACCGAGCTTCTCGTGCGTAAAAAAATGCGTTTGAAGAAAAATAATGTGTACATCGTACGTATTCCTGCACAGGTTCAGGAAATACTGAAGGAGCTGAAGATTGTCTCCGAAGGCTTCCTGTTCACCTCGCATATCCATCCGGATTTGGTTCGCAAACCATGCTGCAAAGGGGCGTATCTGCGCGGTGCCTTTATGGCAGGGGGCTCCGTGAACAATCCGGAAGGGTCGTCATACCATCTTGAAATTGCCTCAATGTATGAGGAGCACTGCCAGGCCCTTGTAGACCTCGCCAATGAATTTCATCTGAACGCCCGTTGTATAGAGCGCAAGAAGGGGTTCATACTGTATATTAAGGAAGGCGAGAAAATCATTGAATTTTTAAGCCTGATTGGGGCCCATCAGGCCTTGTTCAAATTCGAGGACGTGCGGATCATGCGGGATATGCGGAATTCGGTCAACCGGATCGTGAACTGTGAAACCGCGAATTTGAACAAGACAATCGGGGCCGCCGTCCGGCAAATCGATAATATCAAGCTGCTCCAGAAGGAAGTGGGCCTTGATAATCTGCCGGACAAACTTCGGGAAGTGGCCGAAGTGAGATTGGCCCATCCCGATATGAACCTGAAGGAAGTCGGTGAACTGCTGAAGGGCACCGTCAGCAAATCCGGTGTGAACCACCGGCTGCGCAAGATTGACGAAATGGCCGAGAAGATTCGTGGCGGCTGAGCCTTTTTTCTTCTAGTTTCCTTCATGGTATAATGGTATAATGTTATAAAATGTGTTGTGTGTGAGCTATACAGATTGATCTAATAGGGGGTAAGTTTCCATGACAAAGCACCCGGTAGTTGTCCGTTTGAAAACGGGTCTCCATGCCAGACCGGCAGCATTGTTCGTCCAAGAAGCGAATAAGTACTCGTCTGAAATTTTCGTGGAAAAAGATGATAAAAAGGTGAATGCCAAGAGTATCATGGGAATTATGAGCCTTGCCATTAGCTCGGGTACGGAAGTAAACATCAGTGCTGAAGGTGCGGACGCAGAACAGGCTGTAACCGCTTTAGTCAACTTGGTGGGCAAAGAAGAGCTTGAAAACCAATAATAAACAATTATAGAATGGGCCCTGCGGCTGCGAATGATGCGGCGCTGAGGCCATTTTCTGCACAAAGCAGTCCGTTTCTCCTTGGGGAGGGCGGGCTGTTTTTTGCTGTCTGACGGGATCTGGGACGATTTGGCTCTTATGAAAATAAATCTGCCATCCGATATCATAGCTATAGCCGTTCATGCAAGCGGCGGCAGCGGGGAAGCCCGGATGCATTTATTTTGATAAAGAGGGGTCAACGTATGGGGAAATGGAACGGTACCACAACCAACACAGATGATGCTGAAGGATCGGGGAAAGGACGGAGGCTGACGATCGCGGAGCGGGACACGATGGGCAGAAACCGGATTCTGCTGATCGCGATTCTAATCTCCACGCTGATGGCCGTGTCCACGGTCAAGCTGGGAAGCCTCGATAATCTGACGAGTCTCAACAACTTAAGCTTCTTGATTGATTTGGTAGTTCTGCTGGTGATGGTGTACAGCCAAGTCCGGCGTAAGCTGATTCATCAGGCGGCCGTTATTGCCATTACGGGGGTGGCGCTGACGATCCTCATTCAGGCGTTGGATTCCACCAGCCCGAGCAGCTTGTTTTCCATATACTATTTGCTCGTGTTGGCGCTGATCACCTTGCGTATCGTATTAACCTCGATCACGATGCTGTACGGCTTGGGGTTGATGCTCTACCTGTGCCTGCAAAAGGCTGATGAGGTTCAGCTCGGAACCGGTTCGAAGGACGGGCCTTTAACGGTCATCATTATGTATGCGCTTGTATGCGTCATGGTGTTCCTGCTGCTGCGGGTGACCCGGTCCTTGATGAACAATATGAAAGCGGCAAGCGATCAGACCGAGCGGCTGCTGGCCGAGCAGAAGGAACAAAAGGAACACGTGCTGGGCAGCGTGGCTGCGGTGACCGGCAGCATCGACGACCTGACGCAGGCGGTCGAGGATAATACCGCCTCGTTCCAGCAGATGAACGTCGCCTTTCAGGAAATATCGGGCGGGGCATCATCCCAGGTGGATTCCACCTATGCCATTAACGAGTCCATTAAGCAGATGAACGAGATGATCAAGCAGATGTCCAACTCGACGGAAACGCTGCTGAGCCAGACAGGTACGGCGAACCGGCTGTCGGAATCCGGCAAGGACAAAGTGGAGCAGCTGAACGAAGCGATTATCGAATTTAAGGAAGAAATCGGCGCCATGTCGCAGGATATCCAAAGCTTGACCGGGAAGGTGCAGGAAACGACGCAGTTCAGCCAGACCATTCAGGAGATTGCGAACCAGACCAACCTGTTGTCGCTGAACGCCAGTATCGAGGCGGCACGGGCAGGCGAGCATGGCCAAGGCTTTGCTGTGGTCGCAAGGGAAATCCGCAAGCTGGCGGAGAATGCCTCGGACTCGGCGGAGAAAATTTCGCTCCAACTTCACAGCTTCTCCGAGCTGATGAGCGACACCCTGATGCGGATGGATCAGGTTGCGGAGCGGATGCAGAAGAGCAGCGAGATGACGCATGAGACGTACGAAGCCTTTGAATCCATTAAAGAATCGGTTGCCGGACTGCTGCAGATTTCCGACGGATACCGCGGATTGCTTCAAGAAGTGGAGACGTTCTCGGGTTCCATTGACGAGTCCACTTCGCATCTCGCGTCGGTGAACGAGCAAACGTCGGCGACGCTGCAGGAATTGTCGGCTACATTGCAGTCCCTCCTCGGCAACAATGAGCAGAGCCTGGCCGGCATTAAGGAAGCGCAGAGCCACTTGAAATCGATCGTCAGCTGACCGTTTCATAGGCAGAAGATTATTTTTCTAACATGTGCAACATTTAACAGTCCCCTACGTCTAGTAGACAAATACAGTTGGAAGGTGAGGGCGGCCGCGCAGGCCGTTTGACTTACAGGCTGCGTCCGTGCTTGCGCTTTCGGCTATATGGATACACTGGAAGTATATAAAGGGAGGCTGAAGGTAATGAAAACATGGCTGAAACCGGTAGGTTCCGTGCTGATCGCAGGAGCGCTCTTGGCTGGAGGCGCGGGCGTCACCGGACTGGGTGGCTCGACCACCGTCTATGCGGACCAGGATGTACAGCGCAATGTCATCAATGTTGTAGGCAAGGGTGAGATTTCGGTCAAGCCGGATATCGCATACTTGTCGATCGGTGTGGACTCGCAGGCGGCAACGGCACAAAGCGCGCAAAAGGCAACGGCAGACAAAATCCAAAAGATCACCGCGCTGCTGAAGACGACGTGGAAAATCGAAGACAAAGATATCAAGAGCACCACGTTCTATGTGCAGCCGAACTACACCTACAACGAGAAGGACGGACAAAAAGTGACGGGCTATACGGCTCACCATACGCTGCAGGTATCGTACCGCGACCTGTCCAAGGTTGGACAGCTGCTTGACGCCGCTTCCGGTGCGGGTGCCAACAACATTGAAAGCGTACAGTTCTCTGTTGAGAACCGCGACCAGTATGAGGCACAAGTGATTGAGAAAGCGATGGCTAACGCTGATCTGAAAGCAGGCGCAATTGCCAAGGCCGCCAAGCGTCAGCTGGGAGTCGTCCTGGTCGTAAGCCAAGGCGATGCACAGAACCCGATCATCTATGCCGAATCTTCCATGGCTAAAATGGATACGGCCGGCACCGCCGACAACGCTACTTCGGTTGAGCCTGGAGAAGTAAAAGTATCGACGCAGCTGAGCGTGCAGTACGAAATGAAATAAGCATGGGCTGATTTGGTCCGAGCCAAGCCGCCGTTTCGGGGACAGACGTCCCTTGAAGCGGCGGCTTTTTGCGCAGATGTGGGTCCCGATCCCCCCTTTTCCAGCGGGAAAACGTAGAAAGGTATTGTACCAAGGGTCAAAAAACGTTATAGTGAATATGCGAAAATTTGTACATGCAGCAACAGTTGTAGACAACTTCCGTTGATCGTAACGGAGAAAAAATAATTTACCGAAAAAGCCATACCCATGGATATGGCTTTTTTCTTAGTAATGGATAAGGGGTTGATGCATATGATTGAACTTGTCCAGATTGAGAAGCAATTTGAAGGACAAGTTGTCGTGCATCCGCTGTCACTGAACATTGAAGAAGGGGAATTCCTGACTCTGCTCGGGCCTAGCGGCTGCGGTAAGACGACCATACTACGCATGATTGCCGGATTCGAACAGCCGACTCACGGCGAGATTATCCTGGAAGGGCAGAACGTCACGAAGCTTCCGCCTAACCAGCGGGATTTGAACCTGGTGTTCCAGCACTACGCGCTGTTCCCGCATATGACCGTGGGAGACAATATCGCCTTCGGTTTGAAAATGAAAAAGCTGCCCCAGGCAGAGCAAAAAGCACGGGTTGCTGAAGCCGTCCAGATGACGCAGCTAACCGCGCTTACTTCGCGTTATCCGCATCAGCTGTCCGGCGGACAGCAGCAGCGCGTGGCCATCGCGAGGGCGATCGCGAACAAGCCCAAAGTGCTCCTCCTCGACGAGCCGCTGGGCGCGCTCGACCTGCAGCTGCGCAAGAGTCTGCAGTCTGAGCTGAAGCATCTGCAGCGCTCGCTGGGCATTACCTTTGTGTATGTCACGCACGACCAGGAGGAAGCAATGATGCTGTCCGACAGGATCGTGATCATGAATAGCGGCAAAGTCGAGCAGATCGGCACGCCGAAGGACATCTATGCCGCGCCGAAGACGCTTTTCGCCGCGACCTTCGTCGGGGAGAACAATATTTTCAGTTCCGGTTCGGAGCTGTTTGCCGTACGGCCGGAGAAGCTGCGTCCAAAACGGGAAACCGAAGGGGTCCGCAAGACCGGAGTCATTCAGGATGTGCTGTATCTTGGCAACGTTCATAAGCTAACCGTTCAGCTTGATGGCGAACCGATGATGGTGACGATCGCTCTGGACTTCGAAGATGAGATCGTTTGGAAGGTTGGGCAGCGGATCGGGGTGGACTGGAATCCGCGGGATGAGGTGGTCATCGGGGCATGAGACGATCCAAGCTGCTGATTACGCCGGTTCTGCTGTGGCTGGCACTGTTTCTGCTCGTCCCGATGGTGATCGTCGTGGTCATGTCATTGATGAGCCGCGACACACTGGGCAATGTTGTCTTTCATTTCTCGCTGAACGGGTATAAAACCTTTTTTGACTCTTTGTATCTCGGCATCTATTGGGATACGTTAGTGCTGTCGGTGGTGACGACCGTCGTATGCTTGTTGGTCAGCTACCCGCTCGCTTATTTCATCGCCAATGCCTCTCCCAGGGTGCAGACCTGGGGACTGGTGCTGATCACGATTCCGTTCTGGATCAACTTCTTGATCCGGACGTACGCCTGGGTGCTGCTGCTGCGCACGCAGGGTGTGGTGAATACGCTGCTGATCCATTTTGGATGGATTCAGGAGCCGCTGCAAATGCTGTATACCAAAGGCGCGGTGCTGCTTGGCATGGTCTACAACTTCATTCCGTTCATGGTGCTGCCGATTTACGTCGCACTGGAACAGATGGACAAGCGGCTGCTGGATGCGGCCAGCGACCTGGGGGCTACCCGCTGGAAAGCGTTCCGGCACATCACGCTGCCGCAGAGCAAGTCCGGGATCATGACCGGCTGCGTCTTGGTCTATGTCTCCACGACGGGGATGTTTGTCGTCACGGATATTCTTGGCGGGGCCAAGTCGACGATGATCAGCAACATCATCCAGCAGCAGTATCTGGGGGCGCGCAACTGGCCGTTCGGCTCGGCGCTGTCCGTGATTTTCGTCATCACGTCCCTCATTCTGATCCTGCTGTTTAACCGCGCGATGCAGTCCCGGGCGGACCGTGCGAAGGAGGGGAGAGCATGAAGAGAAAAAGTCATCCCCTGCTGGGGATTCACTCCGTGCTGATGATGATCTTTATTTATGTACCGATCCTGCTGATTATTATTTATTCATTTAATAACACGAGGCTCAGCGGGGACTGGGAAGGGTTTACGTTCGACTGGTACGCCTCGCTGATGACCGATGACCACGTGCTTGAAGCGCTCATGAACAGCTTGACTGTCGGGATCGTATCCACGATCGTAGCGACGCTGCTTGGAACCGTGGGAGCCTTGTCCCTGCGGGGGCTTGGCCGGCGATGGAAGGGCAGCATGAACGGGCTCATGTACTTGCCCGTCATTATTCCCGATATCATCATGGGGCTGTCGCTGCTGGTGCTGTTCAACCAGATGCATGTCCCGCTGGGTAAAGCGACGGTCATCATCGCCCATATCACGTTCAGCATGTCGTACGTCTATGTCGTGGTGACGGCCCGCCTTGCGGGAATGGGCAAGCAGCTGGAGGAGGCGGCCGCCGACCTTGGCGCCACCCCTTGGCAGACGTTCCGCCATGTGACGTGGCCGCAAATTTTCCCGGGCGTCATCTCGGGGGCGCTGATCGCGTTTACGATGTCGCTGGACGACTTTATGGTCAGCTTCTTCGTAGCCGGGCCAAGCTCGACTACGCTGCCGATTTACATCTACGGCCAGGTGAAGCGGGGAATCTCGCCGGAAATTAACGCACTCTGTACGCTGCTGATCGTGGTTAGCGTCGTGCTGATTTTGCTGGCGCAGTTTTTCCTCAACCGCGGCAAGGGCCAGAAGAAGCATAAAATGCTGCCGATTTAACGCAGCTGCTAGATATTGAACTATTGATGGAACTATTGATTGAGCTAAAGGATATGGACTACATGCTATAAGGAGAAAGAGAGGAGATATGTTACTGTGAAAAGAAAGGGTATCGCCGGTCTCGTACTGGCTGGGGCACTCGCCCTCGTGTCGGTTGCATCCCTGGGAGGATGCTCATCTTCCAAGGAGACGCTTCATATTTACAGCTGGGCTGACAATTTTGACGAGCAGGTGCTCAAGGACTTCGAGAGTAAATTCAACGTCAAGGTTACGTATGACAACTATGCGAACAACGAGGATTTGCTGGCCAAAATCAAGGCAGGCGGCGGCGGATACGATCTGATCCAGCCTTCGGACTACATGGTCCGGACGATGATCGAGAACAATTTGCTGGAACCGCTGGACAAGAACAACATTCCGAACTTCGAGAACATTCAGGAATCGCTGAAGAACCCTGATTTTGACCCGGGCAATAAATACTCGATCGTATACACTTCCGGCGTAACGGGTATCGCGTATAACAAAAAATACGTGAAGGACACCATCGACAGCTGGGAGGATCTGTGGGACCCGAAATACAAGGGCAAGGTCCTTCTGCTGGACGACAACCGCGAAGTGATTGGCATGGCCTTGAAGAAGCAGGGGCACTCGAACAGCTCCCAGGATGAAGGCGAGATCAAGTCGGCCGTGGACGACCTGAAGAAGCTGCTGCCGAGCGTTCTTGCTTTCGACACGGATACCATCAAGCAGAAGATGATTCAGGAGGAAGGCTGGATCGGAACGGTATGGTCCGGCGACGCGGCTTTTATCTCGAAGGACAATCCGGATGTGGAATATGTCGTGCCAAAAGAGGGCGGGACGATCTTCTCGGACAACTATGCGATCCCGAAAGGGGCCGAGCATAAGGAGCTTGCGGAGAAGTTTATCAACTACATGCTCGATCCGCAGGTCAGTGCAAAGAACTATGAGTCGATCGGATACAGCGATCCGAACGCCAAAGCGATGGAGTTCCACAGCGAGGAATACCGGAACAACCATATGATCAACCTCTCCGAAGAAGAGCTGGGCCGGACGGAATGGCTCGGCGACGTAAAGGATACCCTGCAGCTCTATGACCGTTACTGGACGGAGCTGAAGAGCGGACGGTAGTAAGCAGAGGCCTTACAACGACCGTTAATATCGTTTAAGAACAATTGCCCTGTTTCGGGATCCATGCTTAAGCTGGCTTCCGGAACGGGGCATTATTTTTATTTCGTGAGCTTTTTAAGTCCTGGCGCGGTGCTGGTGTTCTATGAAGGGGGACTTCATGATCGCAAGGCCCGTGACCGATCGGATGAAGGAACACAAAGTTAACGTAAAGGTTAAGAGAGTTATACTTTTGGCTGGCGTAAACGACAATACTGTAACCCCGGTTGTAAACAAATCGGCTGAGGTCTTTTTTATAATAGGGAAGTGGTGAATTTGGGTAATAAATCATATGACTAGCACAAGCAGCAATGTTTGGAGAGGAGATTTGATAAGGATGAACAAGGGAATGAAATGGGGAGCCGCGGTGCTGGCCGCAGGCGTATTGATCGGAAATGCCGGCGTGTTTGGGGGATCGCAGGTGTCGGCTGCAGCCTCAAAGCCGGTCGTGAAGCCGGCTGCGCAGCCGGGAGTGGCGTTAAAATATAACGGCAAGGTGCTATCGCTGCAGGGGAAACTGGTTGACGGGGTCACCATGATTCCGGTGTCCATTTTGCGCGATGCCGCCGGTCTGCCGCTGTCTTATAATCCGGGTATCAAGACGTACACTGTCGGATCCGGGGTAACGAAGCTGAACCTGGAGGTTTCCGACTACGGGGTCAGCGCTTATATCAACGGAAGCTATGTCGGGGACAATTCGAACAGCTACGATGGAAAATTGATCGACGGCAAGCTGTACGTTCCTTTCAAGCTGCTGAACGACTATATGGGCTTCCAGGGCGTGTATACCGCGTCTTCCAAGACGTTGAGCCTGTCCAAGCGTCAGATGAACCAGGTGACAATCTCTACCGAACTCATCAAGGCGAGCGACGCCAATGCAACGATTCTGATCCGTTATCCTCAGTTAAGCGGGCTGGCTAACGCGGACGCCCAGGAGACGATCAACAAAGTATTTAAAGACAAGGCGGAAGCGTTCGCCACAGAAGCCAAGGCCAAGGCGAAAAAGCGCGATGCGAAGGTGGAGCACCCGTATGAGTTCGACGGAACGTTCCTGGTTACTTATAACCGCCAAGGCGTCCTGAGCATCGTGACGGATTCTTATGAATACACAGGCGGAGCTCACGGGATGACGGCACGCGAAGGGTTTACGTTCTCGCTGAAGGACGGCAAACAGCTGACGCTGGACAGCCTGCTCCACAATTCGGCCGACGCCAAGACCAAGCTGGACAAACTGCTGAAGCAAAAAGCGACCAAAGACGGCTTCACAGACGGCTTCAACGGACTGAAAAAGGACGCGGACTTCTATGTGAAGGAAAGCGGATTGACGATCTTCTTCCAGCAGTATGAAATCGGGCCGTATGCCGCCGGCTTCCCGACGTATACGTTCAACTTCAGCGACCTGCTGCCGAAGGGGACGGATCCGTTCGAAGCGGCGAAATAATGGAGCCGCTACAGCTGAGATGATGTAAGCTGAGTCAGATGATATAGAACGATTTATCCCAACCGGGAGCCGGTCAACGGTCCTCAAGGGATGATTTAATGTTGCCCAACCCCCGTTAAACCTATAACGGGGGTTTGGCTGTTTTTGCTGGACGGGCCACAGCCGTCATATTTTTCGTTTGCGGGGCAAAAACAAGGCGACAAGCGCGCCGAGGAGAATGCCGAGCGCCGCAAGATAAATGGCTGTCCGGTTACCCTCAGCTAATGCTTGGCGAAAAGCTTCACCCGTCATTTGATGCGTACCCGAGTTGGCGATGGCGATCAAGATGGCAAGCCCGATGGCATTGCCGATGTTCAAGGTGGTCGAGGCCATCCCGGAAGCGACGCCTTGGTCCTCCGGGGCTACACCGTTTGAAGCCGTGATCCACATAGCGGTCCAAGTGATGCCCTGGCCGATCCCGGAAATTACAAGGCCCGGAACGATCATCAGATAGCTGCTGTCTGTGTACGCACCTAACGGAATCAGTATGGTCCCGACAATTCCGATGATCATGCCGATAAGCAGCGTGCTTCGCGCCTCCAAACGGGACGCCAGCCGTTCGCCGAGCTGGGTGCCTGCGGCGATCGCCAAGGAAGGGATAATGAAGGCAAGCCCGGTTTGCAGAGCACTGTATCCGTGCACATTTTGAAATAAGGTTGTCAGGAAGTAAGGTAAGGCACCAAACGTCCCCATGTAGATGAATGTAATGACCATGCTGGCAGCCAAGCTGCGGTTACGGAAAAGATGGATCGACATTAAAGGAGCGGTGCTTCGTATTTCGATCAGAGCAAAGATCGACAAGAGGATCAGAGAAAGGACAGCACATATGATCATTTCCGTGGAGGCCCAGCCCAATTCGGGCCCCTGGACAAGAACATATACCAGGAGAGTAGCGCCTGCGGTTACCGTGGCGGCGCCGGGCACATCGAAATAGCGCTTTTGATTCCGCCGTTCGTCACGGGGAATAACGAACAGCGCAGCTAGTGCAACGATTCCTGCTAATGGAACATTCACCAAAAAGACCGCTTCCCAGCCGAATGCATTGGTCAATACCCCGCCCAGGATCGAGCCAATCGTCAGGCCGCTGGCTCCGGCCCCGCCCCATACGGCAAGAGCGCGGTTTCGGCGCGGACCTTCCTCAAACAATCGGTTGATCAGCGATAACGTGGCGGGAAACAGGAACGCTGCTCCGATACCTTGGATGGCACGGGCTATAATGATGACGAGCGGGTCCCAAGCCAAGCCTCCCAATAGCGAAGAAAGGGCGTAAAGGACCAACGCAAAAATAAACATTCGCTTTTGTCCCAGCATATCGGCAGCACGCCCTCCAAGAAGCAGGAAGCCTCCGCAGAAAACCGTGTAAGCACTCACCACCCATTGCAGGGACTGTTCCGAGAAGCCAAGGCCATGTCCGATCTCAGGCAAAGCGACGAAAACGATATTGATGTCGAGCCCGTAAATCAGCTGTGCTAGAGCAAGCAGTGCCAAACTCCATCCCATGCCCCGCTGCTTGACAGCAGCGATCTCGGATGTAGAGCCGCTTAGCCGAGATTGTTGATCAGTAGACATTCGTAGTTCACCCCTATAATTCAAATTATTTTGAAATGATTGGATCGGGAACATTATATTTCAAAATAATTTGAAATGTCAACAAGGAATTAAGCTGCGAAGGTTATCGAGTATTCCTGGAAGGAATAGAAGGGGAGACCAATACGTACGGCAGTACGACAATCCCAGAAAAAATCCCCTCTGAGCAAACGGCAGTGCGCTTTCCTGCACTTGTCTGTTCAAAGGGGATTTTGTTGTGGAGCGGAGCTCCTTTTGTTACTTGCCTGAACTTATACGTCAAACACGAAGTCGTCGTCGGACAGCGGCTCGATGTTGATCGCGCGGACGTAGCCGTTGCCTTTTTTCGAGAAGAAATCATGCTGCTTGGTGTGGGTGCTGATCCCGTTGAAGACGATCGGGTTGATCGGCTCTTCCGGGAAATGCGGCTCGAAGCCGAGATTCATCAGCGCTTTGTTGGCGTTATAGCGGACATAGGTTTTCACTTCCTCCTGCAGTCCGATCGGGCTGTACAGGTCATCCGTATATTTCACCTCGTTCTGATACAGCGTCTCAAGCAGCTCGTACAGCTCCCGGCGCAGCTCCTCCTGCTCTTCGAAAGAGAACTCCTGGAACAGCTCCTGGGCCAGCGTACCGACGTACAGGCCGTGAATGCTCTCGTCGCGGATAATCAGGTCGATGATTTCACCGCTGCTGGTCATTTTGCCCTGGCCGGCCAGGTAAAGCGGATAGAAGAAGCCGCTGTAGAACAGATAGCTCTCCAGGAAGACGGAAGCGGCCATCGCCTTGTAGAGATCGCGCTTGGTTTGAATATTTGCGTACCAGGATTCGATGCTCTTCGCTTTGAACTGCAGCTGTTCGTTGTCCTCCACCCAGCGGAAAATGGCGTCAATCTCCTCCGTCGAGGCGAGTGTGGTGAAAATGCTGCTGTACGATTTGGCGTGGATTTGCTCCATCATCGACATGAAGCCGAGCACGGCTTTGCGCTGCAGGCCTTCCACATGCTCCAAAATTTTCGGCATGCCGACGCCGCCCTGCAGCGTATCCAGCAGCGTCAGTCCGCCAAGAACATGCTTGTAGGCGGTGCGCTCCTCGTCGGTCATTTTGATCCAGTCCATTTTATCGTCAGACAAAGGGATTTCGTCGTCGGTCCAAAACTGCATGATGTTCTGCTGCCAGAACATGAGCGTAAAATCATCGTCGGGCCGGTTCCAGTTTACTGCTTTCATCAGACCATTGCTCCTTTTATAGAAGAAGGCGACAGGGGCTGTTCAAGCCCCCGCCGTCGCCTTGCGTAATATTCGAATTTAGACAGCGCAGCTGGTGCACTCTTCGATGGACAATTTTTTCGTCCGGGTGTAGTACAGCGATTTCAGCCCTTTCTGGGCGGCGTAAATATAGAAACGGGACAATTCCCGGGTCGATACGGTGCTGTTGACGTGCAGCACGGTGGAAATGCCTTGGTCCACATGCTGCTGGATTTCCGCGATCATGTCGATCAGGCGGAACTGGTCGATATTGTAGGCTGATTTATAATACCACTGCGTTTCCGCGCTGAGGAACGGCATCGGGTAATATGTCGTCGAGTTCGCGTAGGTACGCGTTTCGATATGCTCGACGATTGGCATGACGCTGGACGTCGCGTTCTGGATGTACGAGATGCTCTGCGTCGGCGCGATCGCCAGACGGTAGGCATGGTACAGTCCGTGCTTCTGCACAAGCGCCTTGAGCTGCGCCCAGTCCTCAGGGGACGGGATCTCGATACCTTCAAACAGCTGCTTCACGCGTTCCGATTGCGGCCGGAAGTCCTTTTCGAGGTAGCGGTCAAAATAGGTACCCTTCGCGTACTCGGACTTGTCGAAGTCCCGGAACGTTTCGCCGCGATCGCGCGCGATTTCCATGCTTTGCTCCAGCGAGTAGTAGTTCATCATCATGAAAAAGGTGCTTGCAAACTCGCGCGCTTCCGCGCTCTCGTATGCGATTTTGTTTTTGGCCAGGTAACCGTTCAGGTTCATGGCTCCAAGGCCGACGGAGTGCAGCTCCTTGTTGGCGAGGCTCACGCCCGGCGCGTTCTCCACGCGGGAGTGATCGCTGACGACCGTAAGGGCCTCGATGCCGACGCGGACCGATTCCTTGATTTTGCCCTGCTCCATCACGTTCACGATGTTCAATGAGGCCAGGTTGCAGCTGATGTCCCGGCGGATCACGTCGTCGACGCCATAGTCGTTAATTTCCGAAGTCTCCTGCAGCTGGAAAATTTCTGTGCACAGGTTGGACATTTTGATCTGGCCGACATCCTTCAGCGCATGCACCTTGTTAGCGTTCGATTTGTTCACGATGTACGGATAACCGGACTCGAGCTGGATCGAAGCGATTTTCGTCAGCATGTCACGGGCGCTCATGACGGTTTTCTTCGTCACCTGGTCATTGGCGAGCAGCTCGTCGTACATTTCGTCCATATCGAGGTCGTCCAGATGCTTGCCGTAGGCTTTGTATACCGAGTAGGGGCCAAAGACCACAAGCGGCTTGTTCTGGGCGGCGAGTTCGTAAAATTTGTTCGGGACAATCAGCCCGATCGACAGCGTCTTGATGCGCAGCTTCTCGTCGGCGTTGATTTTCTTCGAATCAAGGAACTCGATAACATCCCAGCCGAAAATGTTATAGTATCCGGCACCCGAGCCTTTGCGCTGGCCCATTTGGTCGGCATAGGAGAACGCGTCCTCCATCAGCTTCAGCACCGGCATGATGCCTTTGGCCGCTCCGGCCACTCCTTTGATCGGTTCACCGCGCCCACGCAGCTTGGACAAATTGACGGCTACGCCGCCGCCGATTTTGGACAGCTGCATGCAGGTGCCGAGCACGTAGTTGATCGAATTGAGCGAATCGTCCATTTCCAGCAGGAAGCAGGAGACTAGCTCGCCGCGGCGGCTTTTGCCGGCATTGAGGAAGGTCGGGGTCGCTGGCTGCAGCCGCTGCTCGATCATCGCTTCGGCGATACGGAGCGCTTTACCGATATTTCCTTCGCCCAAGTACAGCGCCACGATGGCGACGCGGTCCGGGTACTGCTCCAGGTACTGCTTCTTGTCGTTGGTTCTCATCGCATAGTCCTTGTAGAACTTCGAGATCGCCATGTAGGACTGGAATTGGAAGTCGCTGCTCGCCGTCAGGTTGAACACGGACTCGACTTCGTCGTAGGTGTAATGATCAAACACGTTCTCATAGTAGTCGTTGCTGATCAGGTAATCCAGCTTCTCGCGCAGGGAGCCGAACTTCATCGTATCGCGCTCCACTTCCTCCATAAAGGCGGCAACCGCCTCCCGGTCTTTTTCCAATTGAAAGTAACCGTCCGATCCGCGCTGCATAATTTCGTTGTTGAGTTCAATATGCTTCAATGCTCCGCACCCTCTCTTTGAAAATCTCCGTATCCCGCATCGTTCCCGAAAGCTCGAACTTGGTGATGACCGGCACATGGTACATCTCCGATATCGTATCCGCGCTCTTGGCGAAACGTGGCCCCCAGTTCCGGTTGCCGCTGGCCGACACGCCGCGAAGCATGCGGTTGTTCTTCGACAGGAAGTTGGACACTTTCTCAGGCACCTGCCCAAAACCCGTTGTATACGTTACGAGCACATAAGGCTCATTCACCTGCTCCTGCTCTTCGATCGGAATGGCTCTCATGTTCAGCTTGTTGATAAAGCGTCTGACATTGCCGGTCTTGGAATCATAGACGATCAGCATGATCCTTCACTCCTGAATAATGTTCTCTGCCGTGGTCACGGGCGCAAAAAAAACGTCTTTTGACGTCATTGTAGATAACCACACCACATATCGTGGTCGTTATTCTTGTGATCACAGAATGGTTCAGCTTCGCTGAAAAATTAAAATTAATCTTCTTAAAATAACACCGGAATGAATGGTGTGTAGTGGGAAATTATGTTATATATACTATGCCGCTGACAATCAATATGTAGATGGTTTAAAGCGGGTATTAAGAATAATACATCAATATATTGATGTGGTCAAGACTATGAGAATCATGTTCATGGGCGCACCTTGCAGCCTGCTTGACGCCTTGATAAACAAAAAAACAGGGAGCCTCCCGGTGATCCGTAAGCGGATCGATTCGGGGAGATTCCCTGTTTTACTTCGGTTCCAAAGCCGCGAATATTTACACGCCTTGGATTGGAGTGCTTTCCAGAACTTTATCGATCAGTCCATATTCCTGCGCTTCAGCTGCGCTCATGAAGTAGTCACGGTCGGTGTCTTTCTCGATGCGCTCCAGCGGCTGTCCGGTACGTTCGGACAGGATGCGGTTCAAGGTGTCGCGCATTTTCAGAATGCGGCGGGCGCGGATTTCGATATCCGTAGCCTGGCCTTGCGCACCCCCGAGCGGCTGGTGGATCATGATCTCACTGTTCGGCAGGCCGAAGCGTTTGCCCTTGGCGCCGGCGTTCAGCAGGAACGCGCCCATGGAAGCGGCCAAGCCTACGCAGATTGTAGATACGTCCGGTTTGATGAACTGCATTGTATCGAATATCGCCATACCGGCCGTAATGGATCCGCCGGGGCTGTTAATGTACAAATGGATGTCTTTCTCCGGATCTTCGGCTGCGAGGAACAGCAGCTGGGCGATGATAGAATTGGCGACCACGTCATTGACTTCGGTGCCCAGGAAAATGATGCGGTCTTTCAGCAAACGGGAATAGATGTCGTAAGCCCGTTCACCGCGGTTGCTTTGTTCGACGACCATAGGAATATAACTCACGTGGAAAACCTCCCTTAATTGGCTCAAAATAGGTCATTCTATACATACTGTTACCGTATTAACCACATGATAAACAATTTCAAACAAAAAGTCAAAGAAAGTCAAACTCGAGGTAAAAAAAAATAGCCATCTGATTGGCTGTGGTGCGTTTGGTTAAAAACATAACGTAGAACGGTTGCCGTTCTGCGTTCTCTTCTATTGAAGAAAAATGGCGCGCCCGCGAGGAATTGAACCTCGATCTCAGGCTTCGGAGGCCTACGTCATATCCATTGGACCACGGGCGCAAAATTCAATAGCAAGAGTTATTATATGATAGCTTGCATCAAAATGCAAGGGTTAAGTTATTAATTTTTTCGAATCAGGAAAATGCTGTATAGGAGGAAAGGCTGATGTGAATTATAGTCAGTGGACTACTTGCAACCAGCGCCATTATTGAGTAGAATAGTGGTGGGACTTAAAACGTTGACCCGGGACATTTTAGGGCCAGGGGAGAGAGGGAAGCGAAGTTGCAGGAGTGGAAAGAAATGCGGGATATATTAGAGATACAAAAGCAGCTTCTGCCTGATCTCGTGGACGTTCTCAAGACCAGATATACCATTCTTCATCAGATCAAGCTGTCGGAGCTGATCGGCCGGAGAACGCTCGCTGCATCCCTGCATATGACCGAGCGGGTGCTGCGGGCCGAGACGGATCTTCTCAAGTCCCAGGGCCTGGTTGAGATCGAGAGCTCTGGGATGAGGGTCAGCGAGGCGGGAAGCAAGCTGCTCGAACAGATGGAGCCGATGGTGAAAGTGCTGTTCGGCCTCAATGATCTTGGCGAGAAGATCCGCCAGACGTACGGCTTGCGCAAAGTCGTGGTCGTGCCCGGGGATTGCGAATCGTCGCCGCTCACGAAGCGTGACTTGGGACGCGCGGGTGCCAAAGCGCTGCTTGGCGTCATGAACCAAGGGGACACCGTAGCGGTGACTGGAGGCTCAACGCTCGCCGAAGTGGCGGAGCAGTTGACGCCGCAGGCGGCCGTACCGATGAAGAACAGCTGGTTCGTGCCAGCTAGGGGCGGACTTGGCGAAAGCGTGGAGTTTCAGGCGAACACGATCGCATCCACGATGGCCAAGCGCGTCGGCGCGCAGTACCGGCTGCTGCATGTGCCGGACCTCCTGAGCGATGAAGCGTATCAGTCGCTGGTGCAGGACCGCAACATCCAGGAGATCGTGCAGGCGATCAGGCACTGCCGCATCATCATGCACGGCATCGGGGACGCAATGGAGATGACCCGCCGCAGAAGGCTGGATCCCGCCGCCGTGGAGGAGATCCGGTCGGAAGGAGCCGTAGCCGAATCCTTTGGCTACTATTTTAATGAACAAGGCGTTGTCGTTCATAAAATGATGACTTTGGGGCTGCGGCTGGAGGACATTATGCGGACCGAGACCGTCATCGGCATTGCGGGCGGCCGAAGCAAGGCCAAAGCGATCCATGCGGTGCTCAAATTCGGCCACGAGGACATTCTGGTGGTTGACGAAGCAGCCGCTATCGAGATCTGCCGGGAAATCGACAGCGAGTAAACAACATTCCTTTTGATGTCATGACAGGTATCTACCTGTTTTGAATAAATAAAATACGAACTTTTGGGAGGACTATTCAATGAGTGTAAAAGTAGGCATTAACGGTTTTGGACGTATCGGACGACTCGCTTTCCGCCGTATTCAAAATGTGGAAGGCATCGAAGTTGTAGCCATCAACGACCTTACTGACGCTAAGATGTTGGCCCATCTGCTCAAATATGATACAACGCAAGGCACTTTCAACGGAGACATCGAAGTTCACGACGGTTTCTTCAAAGTGAACGGCAAAGAAGTTAAGGTTCTGGCGAACCGTAACCCTGAAGAACTTCCTTGGGGCGATCTTGGCGTAGACATCGTTCTCGAGTGCACAGGCTTCTTCACAACGAAAGAAGCTGCTGAGAAACACCTGAAAGGCGGCGCTAAGAAAGTTGTAATCTCCGCTCCGGCTACAGGCGACATGAAGACGATCGTATACAACGTTAACCATGAGACACTGGACGGAACTGAGACTGTAATCTCCGGCGCATCTTGCACAACGAACTGCCTGGCTCCTATGGCCAAAACGCTGAACGACAAGTTCGGTATCGTTCAAGGCTTGATGACAACGATCCACGCTTACACTGGCGACCAAAACACCCTGGACGCTCCGCATCCAAAAGGTGACTTCCGTCGTGCGCGTGCAGCTGCAGAAAACATCATTCCTAACTCCACTGGCGCTGCAAAAGCGATTGGTCTGGTTCTTCCAGAACTGCAAGGCAAACTGGACGGTGCCGCTCAACGCGTACCTGTACCAACAGGTTCCCTGACTGAGCTCGTTACAGTTCTGAACACCAAAGTAACGGCTGACGAAGTAAACGCAGCAATGAAAGAAGCTTCCGATCCAGAAACTTACGGCTACACTGAAGACGAAATCGTATCTTCCGACATCAAAGGCATCACGTTCGGTTCGCTCTTCGACGCTACTCAAACGAAAGTGTTGACTGTTGGCGACCAACAGCTGGTTAAAACCGTTGCTTGGTACGACAACGAAATGTCTTACACTTCCCAATTGGTTCGCACATTGGCATACTTCGCTAAGATCGCTAAGTAATATCGGCCATCCCATAGCGAAAACATCCCGAGCGGAAACAGGCATCCTATGTTTCCGCTCTTTAAAATATAGAATGTATAAATTTTCAGCAGAGCTGAGCCATTCTATGATTGCAAGCTAAATGTCCTAACATGCTGAACCACGGGGCTCAGGAGACTGTCCCGTTAAAAATATGGGTGCGGAGGGAAACAATACGATGAACAAGAAGTCTGTACGTGATGTAGAAGTAAACGGCAAGCGCGTATTCGTGCGCGTTGATTTTAACGTGCCATTGGAAGACGGCAAAATTACCGACGATACACGGATCCGTGAAACGCTGCCAACGATCAACTACCTGATCGAGCATGGCGCGAAAGTGATTCTGGCCAGCCACATGGGACGTCCGAAAGGCGAAGTGGTAGAATCCATGCGTCTGACACCTGCGGCAGAGCGCCTGTCCGAGCTGCTCGGTAAACCGGTTGCCAAGGCTGACGAAGCAGTTGGCGACGCGGTCAAAGCGCAAGTGGAGAAGCTGAACAATGGCGACGTGCTGCTGCTTGAGAATGTCCGCTTTTACCCTGGCGAAGAGAAAAACGATCCGGAACTTGCGAAGCAGTTCGCTGAGCTGGCTGACCTGTTCGTAAACGACGCGTTTGGTGCCGCTCACCGTGCGCATGCTTCGACCGAAGGTATCGCCCATTACCTGCCGGCTGTTTCCGGCCTGCTGATGGAGAAGGAGCTTTCCGTACTTGGTAAAGCACTGTCCAATCCGGAGCGTCCTTTCACAGCGATCATCGGTGGTTCCAAGGTTAAGGATAAAATCGACGTTATCGACAACCTGCTGAACATCGCGGATAACGTTCTGATCGGCGGCGGCCTGTCCTATACGTTCATGAAGGCACAGGGCTATGAAATCGGTCTGTCTTTGTGCGATAATGAAAAACTGGATGTCGCGCTCGGATTTATCCAAAAAGCGAAGGATCTCGGCAAAAACTTCCTGCTTCCGGTTGACATCGTCATCGCGGACGATTTCAGCGCCAATGCGAATGTCGACATCGTCGAAGTCGGCAACATCCCTGAGAAATGGGAAGGCGTGGACATCGGACCGAAAACCCGTGCCAAGTATGCAGAGATCATCAAGAACTCCAAACTCGTGGTATGGAACGGACCGATGGGCGTATTCGAAATCGATCCTTTCTCCAACGGTACACGCGAAGTGGCAGAAGCCTGCGCCCAAACCGAAGGCTACACCATCATCGGCGGCGGCGACTCGGCGGCAGCGGCAGAGAAATTCCATCTGGCTGACAAAATGGATCACATCTCCACTGGCGGCGGTGCATCCCTCGAGTTCATGGAAGGCAAGGCTCTTCCTGGCGTCGTGACACTGAACGACAAGTAAGCAAGAAGCGCCGAAAGAGCGCGGAACGTACGGACCCGTAAGGACAAAAAAGGAGTGAAAAGTGTGAGAACACCTATCATAGCCGGCAACTGGAAAATGTTCAAAACCGTTCCAGAAGCCAAAACGTTTATCGAAGAAGTCAAAGGCAAAGCTGAAGTTGAAGGCGTGGAGAGCGTCATCTGCGCTCCGTTCACGAACCTTCCCGCTTTGGTGGAAGCTGTGAAAGGCACAGCGATCAAAATCGGTGCGCAAAACCTGCATTTTGAAGATAACGGTGCGTTCACCGGGGAAATCAGCGGCGTGATGCTGAAAGACCTCGGCGTAGACTACGTCATTATCGGGCACTCCGAGCGCCGGCAGTACTTTGCCGAAACCGACGAGACCGTGAACAAAAAGGTTCAAGCGGCATTCCGTCATGACCTGACTCCAATCGTGTGCGTCGGCGAGAAGCTGGAAGAGCGCGAAGCCGGCCAAACGAAAGACGTATGCAAAGTACAGACGGAAGCAGCGTTCCAAGGCTTGTCCGCAGAACAGGCGGCTCAAGTGGTTATCGCTTACGAGCCAATCTGGGCGATCGGAACCGGCAAGTCCTCGACTGCGCAGGACGCAAACGAAGTGATCTCTTATATCCGCAGCCTGGTTGAAGGCCTGTATGGCAAAGAGGTGGCGGATCAGGTTCGTATCCAGTACGGCGGCAGCGTGAAGCCGGAAAACGTTAAAGAATACATGGGCCAAAGCGACATCGACGGCGCGCTCGTTGGCGGTGCCAGCCTGCAGCCGGCTTCGTTCATCCAGCTCGTTGAGGGGGCGAAGTAAGATGACCGCACCTAGACCCGTAGCACTGATCATCATGGACGGATTCGGGCTGCGCAGCACGGACGAAGGCAACGCGGTAGCGCAGGCCAAGAAACCGAACTACGACCGATTGATGGCGAAGTATCCGAACACGACGCTGACCGCTTCCGGCGAAGCGGTAGGTCTGCCGGAAGGGCAAATGGGCAACTCCGAAGTCGGCCATTTGAACATCGGCGCAGGCCGCATCGTGTACCAGGATTTGACCCGGATTTCGAAATCGATTCGCGAAGGGGAGTTTTTCAACAACCCGACGCTAGTCGAAGCGGTGCAAGCTGCAAAGAATAACAACAAGAAGCTCCATCTGTACGGTCTCTTGTCCGACGGCGGGGTACATAGCCATATCGAGCATATGTTTGCTATGCTGGACCTTGCGAAAAAAGAAGGGCTGGATGAGGTTTACATCCATGCTTTCCTGGACGGACGCGACGTGGCTCCGGATTCCGGCAAGAAGTTCATCCAGGATCTGCAAGCCAAGATCAAGGAAGTTGGCGTCGGCAAAATCGCCACGGTACAAGGCCGTTACTATGCGATGGACCGCGATAAGCGCTGGGAACGCGTAGAGAAGTCCTACCGTGCGATTGTGTACGGGGATGGACCGAAATACACCGATCCGCTGGTTGCCGTAACGGAATCCTACAACAAGTCGGTATTCGACGAGTTTGTGGAGCCGACCGTCATCGTTGACGAGCAGGGCAACCCGGTATCGCTGGTGGAGAGCGGAGACTCCGTTATCTTCCTGAACTTCCGCCCGGACCGCGCGATCCAGCTGTCCCAAGTGTTCACGAACAAGGACTTCCGCGGATTCGACCGCGGACCGAAGTTCCCGGAAAACCTCCATTTCGTCTGCCTGACGCTGTTCAGCGAAACGGTGGAAGGCTACGTAGCCTACGAGCCGAAGAACCTGGACAACACGCTGGGCGAAGTGCTGGTGCAGAATAACAAGAAGCAGCTGCGTATTGCCGAAACGGAAAAATATCCGCACGTTACCTTCTTCTTCAGCGGCGGACGCGACGTCGAGCTGCCTGGAGAAACGCGCATTCTGATCAATTCGCCGAAGGTCGCCACTTATGACCTGAAGCCGGAAATGAGCGCTTATGAAGTGGCGGACGCCTGCGTGAAGGAAATCGAAGCCGAGAAGCATGATGCGATCATTCTGAACTTTGCCAACCCGGATATGGTCGGACACTCCGGTATGCTGGAACCGACGATCAAAGCGGTTGAAGTCACCGACGAGTGCATGGGCAAAGTAGTGGACGCCGTTATTGCCAAAGGCGGGGTAGCGATTATTATCGCTGACCACGGAAACGCCGACATGGTATTTGACGAAGCAGGACGCCCATTCACCGCTCATACGACGAACCCGGTGCCGTTTATTTTGACCGATGAGAACGTAACGCTCCGCGAAGGCGGCATTCTGGCCGACGTGGCGCCGACGATTCTCGATCTGATGCAGCTTCCGAAGCCTGCCGAAATGACCGGCGAATCGATGATTGCAACCCGCAAATAAGCGGAAAATTCGATTCCGGTGATCCGATGCGTTATAATGGCTGTAGTAGCTGACAAGCAATATAGAATGAACTCAAGAAGTTCGTGTTGCAGGGCTTGGATAAGGCTGTTCCAACAGGGTTCTCCATTCGAGACTTGAGTTCAATCTATATCATGTGGTCTGAATAACCAATTACGAATGTGGAAAAGGAGATTAGCACAAAATGACTATTATTTCTGACGTGTACGCACGCGAAGTCCTCGACTCCCGCGGTAACCCTACGGTTGAAGTTGAAGTATATCTGGAATCCGGCGGCCATGGCCGCGCCATCGTACCATCCGGCGCATCCACAGGCGCTCACGAAGCTGTAGAGCTTCGCGACGGCGACAAAGACCGTTACCTCGGTAAAGGTGTTCTGAACGCGGTGAAGAACGTGAACGAAATCATCGCTCCTGAAGTCATCGGCATGGACGCGCTCGACCAGCTCGGCATCGACAAGCTGATGATCAAACTGGACGGAACACCTAACAAAGGCAAGCTGGGCGCTAACGCCATCCTGGCTGTATCCATGGCCGTAGCCCGCGCGGCTGCTGACGCTCTGGACCTTCCGCTGTACGTATACCTTGGCGGATTCAATGCTAAACAACTGCCTGTACCAATGATGAACATCGTCAACGGCGGCGCTCATGCCGACAACAACGTCGACGTTCAAGAATTTATGGTACTGCCAGTTGGCGCGCCTACGTTCAAGGAAGCTCTCCGTACAGGTGCAGAAATCTTCCACAGCCTGAAATCCGTTCTGAAGGGCAAAGGCCTGAACACAGCAGTTGGCGACGAAGGCGGCTTTGCTCCGAACTTCACGTCCAACGAAGACGCATTGTCCTCCATTATGGAAGCTATCGAAAAAGCCGGCTACAAGCCAGGCGTTGACGTATTCCTGGGTATGGACGTCGCTTCCACCGAATTCTACAAAGATGGCAAGTACCATCTTGAAGGCGAAGGCAAATCCTACACATCCAGTGAATTCGTTGAGCTGCTCGCTTCCTGGGTCGACAAATACCCGATCATCACGATCGAAGACGGCTGCTCCGAAGACGACTGGGAAGGTTGGAAACTCCTTACCGCGAAACTCGGCGACAAGATCCAGCTTGTTGGCGACGACTTGTTTGTAACGAACACCGAGCGTCTTGAAAAAGGCATCGAAGAAGGCATCGGCAACTCCATCCTGATCAAAGTAAACCAAATCGGTACGCTGACAGAAACATTTGATGCGATCGAAATGGCGAAACGCGCAGGATACACAGCGGTTGTCTCCCACCGTTCCGGTGAGTCCGAAGACAGCACGATCGCTGACATCGCCGTAGCAACGAATGCCGGTCAAATCAAAACCGGTGCTCCGTCCCGTACGGACCGTATCGCGAAGTACAACCAATTGCTCCGCATCGAGGACGAATTGGGCGAACTGGCGCAGTACAACGGCCTGAAGTCGTTCTACAACCTGAAAAAATAAGGCTGTACAGCCTTAATCAAAGAGCGTTCCGGGTAACTCCGGGGCGCTTTTTTATTTATAAATTTCAGTGGGGCTGAACGATTCAATCATCGCAAGGAAAACCTCCGCTAAACGCGATCTGTCTTTTTTAAAGTTGCGTCTTATGGAGTTTTTATTTCAAGAAGGAGCTGCCCAGCATAGTGATCAAAGATCGGTGACTCGGATTTTAAACGATCGTGCGTCTGGGAATGTGCCTCCCTGCGCTTGTGATTGATGCTATAAACAGCGGTGCAGTGCGGGTTTAGCTTGTGTTCGCAAATAGGCTATGATACAATAAGAATGCTGTTTGTGCACGCTGGGCTGCAGTCTAAGTCCGGCCATAACGGAATCGAAATTTTGACATTCATATAATTGAGATGTTAAGCCATTGGGAGGTGGAACAAATGGAAATCTTGTTGAAGGTGCTGCTCGTGATTTTCTCCATCGCGTTGATCGCGATTGTTCTTTTGCAAAAAGGGAAAAGCGCGGGTCTTTCCGGGGCCATCTCCGGTGGCGCGGAACATCTATTCGGTAAAACGAAAGCACGCGGCATGGATCTCGTGCTGCAGCGCGTGACGGTTGTCGTCGCGGCATGCTTTTTTATCCTGGCCATTGTGGTGGCCGTCGTCGTCAAGTAAAGAATAGCAGCACACCAAAACCTCCGCTCTTTTTCGATTGGAAGATGAGCGGAGGTTTTTTAGGTTGATTAAGGCTTACGGGCAGGGATGCAACCGATTAAATTCGTGTATACTAGGGTATGTGTATATTACTGGACAAATACAACAAACGAACGATTACATAGTCACTTGCGGAAGGCATTCCTGCAAGTCACCTGAGGTGATGAAACGATGATTACGGAACAGATGATACTTGATTTGATGCAGGATCCCGAATATAAACCGATGACGTATCAGGAACTGGAACAGCATTTCGCGATTGACGATGCGCTGGATTTCAAGGATTTTCTGAAAACGCTGAACGCGATGGAGGAGGCAGGGACCATCGTGCGGACCCGGTCGGAACGGTACGGCGTGCCGGAACGGCTGGATCTCCTGAAGGGCCGTCTACAGGCCCATGCGAAAGGCTTTGCATTCCTGATCCCGGAAGACCGGGAGCATCCGGATGTATATATTGGAGCCAATGATATGAAGAGCGCCATGAACGGGGATACCGTTCTGGTGCGGGTTACAGCCAAGAGCCCGGCCGGCGGCAAGCTGGAAGGGGAAGTGGTACGGATCGTGAACCGGGCCATTACCCAGATCGTCGGGGTCTTCCAAGGGCATGAAGCGTACGGCTTTGTGCTGCCTGACGATAAACGGATCAACCGGGATATTTTTATTCCGAAGGATGCCTTTAACGGGGCGGTCGACGGCGAGAAGGTCGTCGTCAAAATCGTCAATTATCCGGAGGGACGATCCGCTGCGGAAGGCGAAGTGGTCGAGATTCTCGGGCATAAGGATGATCCGGGGGTCGATATCCTGTCCATTATCCGCAAGCATCAGCTGCCGGAAGCCTTTCCGGAAGAGGTCATGGCGGAAGCGGAGCAGGCCCCGGATTCAATCACCGAAGAGGAAATCGTCCAGCAGGGACGGCGCGACCTTCGCGGCAAAACGATCGTCACGATCGACGGAGAGGACGCGAAAGACCTCGATGACGCAGTAAACGTGGAGCGTCTGCCGAACGGCAACTTCCTTCTAGGCGTTCATATCGCCGACGTCAGCTACTATGTCCGCGAGAACTCGGAGCTCGATAAAGAGGCGTACAATCGCGGTTGCAGTGTCTATTTGGTGGACCGAGTCATCCCGATGCTGCCGCACCGCCTGTCCAACGGCATCTGCTCGCTGAATCCGCAGGTGGACCGCCTGACGATGTCCTGCGAAATGGAATTCGACGAGCATATGAAGCTTGTGAGACATGATATTTTTACCAGCGTGATCAAGACGAAGGAACGGATGACGTACAACAACGTCCGGAAGATCCTCAACGACGAGGATCCGGAAGTGACGGAGCGGTACAGCTATCTGGTCGACACCTTCAAGCTGATGAAGGAGCTGGCGCTGCGCCTGCGGGCGAGACGGATGAACCGCGGGGCGGTGGACTTCGACTTCGTGGAGTCCAAGGTGATCGTCGATGAGAACGGCAAGCCGGTCGACATCGTAAAGCGCGAACGCTCGATCGCCGAGCAGATCATCGAGGAGTTCATGCTGGCGGCCAACGAAACGGTGGCCGAGCATTTCTACTGGATGAAGGTGCCGTTTCTGTATCGGATCCACGAAAATCCGGATCCGGAGAAGCTCCAGACGTTCATGGCGTTTGCGGCCAACTTCGGTCACCATGTGAAGGGCCGGGGCAACTCCGTGCATCCACGGGCGCTCCAAAGCCTGCTGGAGGACATCCAGGGAACGAAGGAGCAAAAGGTCATCAGCACGGTGATGCTGCGCTCGATGAAGCAGGCGAAATACGATGCGGAAATGTCCGGACACTTTGGACTGGCCGCCGAATACTATTCGCACTTTACGTCCCCGATCCGCCGCTATCCGGACCTGGTCATTCACCGGGTGATCCGGGAAGTGCTGGAGAACAAAGGTGTCCTGCCGGAGAACCGGCTGGAATACCTGGCTTCCCGGATGGCGGACATCGCCCAGCAGTCCTCCGAGCGTGAGCGTGTGGCGGTGGATGCGGAGCGTGACACAGACCAGCTGAAGAAGGCCGAATACATGCTCGACAAGGTCGGCGAGGAATTCGAAGGCATCATCAGCAGCGTGACGAGCTTCGGCATGTTCATCGAGCTCGAGAACACGGTTGAGGGCCTCATCCGGCTGAGCGCGCTGACGGACGATTATTATCATTTCGATGAGGCCTCCATGGCCCTCATCGGGGAGCGCACGTCACGCGTGTTCCGGATCGGCGACGAAGTGAAGATCCGCGTCGAGCGCGTGAACATGGATGATCACACCATCGACTTCGAGATGGTGGACATGAAGCCGCGCAGCGAAGGCCGGCGCGGTGGAAGCTTTGGCGGCCGTGGTGGCGGCCGCGTGGGCAGAGGCGCCGCCATCCGTGAGGGCGGCGAGAATGGCCGCGGCGGGCGCGGTGCGTCCCGTGGCGGTGGCAAGGGCGGCGCTCGGCCGGGCAAGAGCGCCCGCGAGGGCGGCGCAGCGCAGCAGGGCGCCGCGCGGGAAGGCGGCCGCAGCGGCGAAGCCAAGCGGCCGGCGAGCTTCGGCTTCGGCTCTGGCAAGGGTGGCTACGGTGCCCCGGCGCCTGGCGGAAGCCAAAGCGGCAGCAGTAGCAAGCCGTCCAGCGGCCGCAAGAAGAAAACGTCGCGCAGTGGTATTTTTGTCGGGGATGGGGCCGCTGCCGCCCGCGAAGACAATGCCGGCAGCGGCGAGAGCGTCGTCCGCAAGCGCAAGAAGAAGGGTGCGGCCAAGAATGGCACAGCCGCCTTCGTGCGCAAGAAGAAAAAGTAGAAGGGTTTCTGGGCAGTATCTTTTAAATCAGGCTTCGCCTGAAATGGGCGCCACCCGTGCGCCTTTTCGCCGAAATCTTGATTTTGCCCAGCCCAGTTGATACAATGGATTTCTGGTATACCGGCCGGGTTTGCGGCCTCTAGACGCTCTCGTTAGGGCGCTGAGCTGCTTCCCCTTGTGCTGTACACCGGAAGTCCATTGCTGTTATAGCAAGTGTGGGAGGAGTGATAGCATGGGTGGTAAGAAGAGTGACGGGAAGGTCCTGGCCCAGAACAAAAAAGCTTCCCATGATTACTTCATCGAGGATACGTACGAAGCCGGCATGGTGCTGACCGGGACCGAGATCAAGTCGATCCGGAACGGACGGGCCAATATCGGGGATGCGTTTGCAACGATCCGCAATGGGGAAATTCATATTCATAACATGCATATCAGCCCGTTTGAGCAGGGCAACCGCTACAATCCGACGGATCCGACGCGAACCCGCAAGCTGCTGATGCACAAGGAACAGATCCACAAGCTGCTGGGACAGACCAAGCAGGAAGGCTATACGATCGTTCCGCTTAAGGTGTATATCCGCAACGGCTATGCGAAGCTGCTGCTTGGCCTTGGCCGCGGTAAGAAGCAGTATGACAAGCGTGATTCGGCCGCCAAACGCGACGCGCAGCGCGACATTCAGCGGGCACTCCGCGAGAAGCAGAAGATCGCGCGTTAATTTGGGGTTATGTGAAGTTACAGGCAAGTTTCACCTGCGTTTCCTTCAACCTCTGTGTCATTTTGGCCGGAATGTGTGATATACTATGTATGTAAGGGGTTATGGCTAGACCGGCCTTTTACATGACAAATGCTTCTGATCATCCTTTCTTCATGGAGGGGAAGGATGCTGGATAGATTGCTTCTTATGCTTCAACGGTTCTAATCTAATCCAATAGAAGCCCTTTTTAATAAGGGGGCGTTCTTGGATTCGACGGGGATAGTTCGAGCATGAGTAGCGGGTAGTGGGGACGCGTCCACTTCATCAACGCTAAAGCCAATAATAACTGGCAAACAACAAAACAACTACGCTCTCGCAGCTTAATAACCTGCAGACGTGCTCTCGCTCTGCATCGCCCATGTGCCGGGATGAGGGCTCAACTTTAGTGGGATACGCTGTCTAGTCTCCGCCTGCGGCTAGCTGAAGAAGACAAACAGGCTGACCCGAAGGGAATCCGGTAACGGGGAGTCTCTAGGGTGACATCAAAACTGTTACTACACCCGTAGAAGCTTATGTGGCGTTATCTTCGGACAGGGGTTCGACTCCCCTCGCCTCCATAATGAGTATCAGAAAAGCGACCCGTAATGGGCCGCTTTTTTGCATCTCTGTATTTATTGGGATGGCTGCGCAATGACTCTTAATCAATATTTTTCTCCACTTTAATTGTGGTTTACTAAGTATACTACCCGGGGAAGATTATACAGTGTCATACTGCAGATAAGATGAGTTCCAAATAAAATGGAAGCAAAATTCAAAAAAACTTGTTATTCAACTCCAGTTGTGTTATAGTTAATTTATTGGAATTTCGACCTGAGATCACATATTGTAGAGGGTTAGATTTTGATGATGTAACCTTGTACAATATGTGATTTTTTTTGGAAACTCGAAGATCATGTAAAAAATAGAATTATGGAGGTAATGGACTATGCAACAAGGAACAGTAAAATGGTTTAATGCAGACAAAGGTTTTGGTTTTATCGAGGTTGAAGGCGGAGACGACGTATTTGTGCACTTCAGTGCAATCGTGAGCGACGGCTTCAAATCGTTGGATGAAGGTCAAAAAGTTGAATTTAATGTAGTACAAGGCAACCGTGGCCCACAGGCCGAGAATGTTGTTAAACTCTAAGTTTGTAATTAGAAAGGTCCCGCACATCGTGTCGGGGCCTTTTTTTCGCTCATGATTCCAGAAGAGAAAGTGGGATGCTGCTTGTACTATTCACGGAAAAGACTGATGATCGATCTTCCTGAGGAAATGACAACGATATGGTCGTGCACCAATGAAAAGTGCAACGGATGGATGAGGGATAACTTTGTTTTTCTGATCCAACCGATTTGTGGCCAATGCAATTCCTTCATGGAGAAGAGTCAGAAGATGCTGCCTATTTTAACAAATACAAGTCCGAATCAGACGAAGCATTAAAAAAAGCGAGGCCCGCAATTCGCCACAATGGTCACCATCTATACGCGGAAAAAAGGTGGGCGTTATGTCCGGAAAGGGGTTCGACTCCCCCTCACCTATCACGTAAATGAAATCCACAACCTTAAGGGGCTGTGGATTTTGCATTTCTGACGAGCCTATTTCAAATCAAACCCTTTGCTCTTCACATACTCCGTATACCCGCCCAGCGGCAAATCTCGATCCAGCATCGAGATGAATTTCCCGGACCAGCTGGCCTTCTGCTTATTGTTGGTTCGAGCGCCATAATACTCTTCTATTTCCCGGTCATACGCTTCAACCTGTGCCTTAAGATCACGATCATACTGGTTTTCAAAAAATACGGCGGACCGTGGCAGGCGCGGCTTTTGTTCTGGGGATTCATCGGGGACGCCTACCGCAAGACCGACCAAAGGAATAACAAAGTCCGGAAGGTCCAGCCATTCGTCCAGTTCAGGCAGAGCACTGTTAATCCCGCCGATTATAACGGCACCGAGGCCCATCGATTCGGCGGCCAAATTGGCATTTTGCAGAGCAATCGCGGCACTGAGCACAGCCGTTTGATAAAAATACGAGTAGTTCAGGTTGCGGCTCATTTTTTCCTGTTGGTCGGGGCCAGCGGCCAGCATCAAGCGGTGAAGATCGGCGCAAAAGACAAAAAAGTATCCGCACTCCGCAATCCACGGATTTTCAGAATGCTCCGCAATTTTCTTGCGCAGTTCCTGATTGGTAACGCCGATGATCGAGAACGGCTGCATATGCGCCGAGGTTGGTGCCATTTGCGCCGCGTCGACGATGGCTTCGATTTGCTGGCCGGTTAACGGCGTATTTGTAAACTTGCGGATGGAGCGATGCTGGCGGATCAATTGAATGACCTCATTCATAAAAATTCCCTCCAAATCAATGTGATGTGATTTCTGCAGAAGCTGCATGAAGACCACGTTCCAATCATATGGTTTCCATGGAAACCACGATAACAAGGAAAAGATGTTTTGTCAAATGGTTTCTGCGGAAACCATGATATAATGAAAAGAAAAAAGGTAGGCTTGCCTTATGCCTGATATGAATGATGATTTGCTTCAGCTCAAAAACCGCATCGAAAAATCCATATACCAGATCCTCGTCAGCGAAGCCGAGGATGACAGTGACCGGCTCTGGCTCATGGAGCGCATTTCCGACGACCGGCTGAAAAAGCTGCTGCCCCGTCTATCCGTCTCAAGCCTGCACGTTCTGGACGTCATCTATGCGAATGACGGCATTAAAGGGATCGATATCGCCCGCGAGATGGGTTTAACAAAAGGCGCCGTCTCCAAAATCACCCGCAAATTGCTGGAGCAGGACCTGATACGAAAAAACCAGCTGCCGGACAACCAGAAAGAAATTTATTACTCTGTGACACCGCTTGGCGCCGAACTGGCTGAGCTGCACCGGGTTTTTCACGAGGAGAAGGATCATAAAGCGATGGAACTGCTGGCTAGTTTCGATGAGGCATCTCTGGAAATCGTGGCAGACTTTCTGGAGAAGCTGTCCCGTCTGCGGTAGATGGCGTAGTTCAAAGCTGGCAGGGGGTGGCTGGCGCCGTCACGGATCGCTTCTATCACTAAAAACCCAGCCTTTGGGGGCTGGGTCTATTTGTGTGCAAAGTTTATATACAAAGAAGAAGTAAATCTATTAATTGGCATTCTCATCAGTTTGATGAACACTAAAAAAATATTTAACTCTGTATAAAATAATCTTGTCGTGCCATCCCGGACAGTGCATACTTTTGGCAATGCAAGCAAAGGCGCGGGACATATACAACAAAACCGCAGAGCCGTGGTATGATAACCTTAACCATACCAAATTGGAAATAAAAGGGTTATTTTTCTCCTACGACAGGAAGGAATTATGCAGCTTATGAAAAGGCAATTGTCAGGTCTGATCGCCATGGTGCTGGTTTTTACCGTCGCCACCTCGATCTTTATTTATGAATGGCTTCACCCAAATGTTAACTATCCGGAGGCGCGGGACGGCGTGTTGGATGCCAGGGACTGGGACTTTTCACAGCAGGGGATCATTCCGCTTCGAGGGGAGTGGGAATTTTACAAGGACCAACTGCTGACGCCCCAGGACTTCGCCGATCAGGTATCGGACCAGCAAACGGAGCGTCGTTTTCTCCAGGTACCCGGAGGATGGAAGGGGAAAGTATCGGACGATGGGTATGGCGCGGGAACGTATCGGCTGCGCCTGCTGGTAAGCGACCTTGGCGATTACAGCCTTCGGGCTAAAAAGATTCGGATGTCGAGCCACATTTACATGGACGGGCAAGAGCTTGGCGGTACCGGACAAACCGCATTGTCTGGCACCGGTTTTGTGCCCAGCAATTTTCCGTTCTTCGGAACAGCTGAAGTGAAGGACCGAACGATCGAAATTATCGTCCAGGTGGCGAGTTACAACAATGTGCAAGGCGGACTTGTGCAGGCTCCTGAATTTGGACGGACAGCCGATGTGCTGACCCGCCGGGACAACGCCCGTATGGCCGATGTGATCGTCATTACGACACTCCTGGTTTTTGGTATTTACTTTGCGGGCATGTTTAGACAGTGGCGGCGGGAGCCGTATCTGATTTTCTTCAGCTTGTTCTGTTGGGCGCTGGGGATTTTTTTCAGCATCGATAACGAAATCGTTATGGCGAACCTGATTCCTTCCATGTCCTATCTTTTGCTGCAGAAGCTGTTGTTCATCCTTCCGTACTTGGCCATTTTGTTCTTCATTCACTATGTGCGCCTCTATCTAAGTGACAGGAGCGGGCACTGGTTCAAGGGATTCCGCTGGGTTTCCTACGGATATCTGGCTCTGCTCATCCTGCTCCCGAATGATCGTCTGCTGGTTCTGCTGTGGCCCGGTGTTTTATTGCAGGTTGTGGCTTTCGGCTTCATTTTCACCTCAATTTTTCGCAATCGCCATCTTGGGGTGCGGATCTATTATATTTTGCTCGGCGCATTCTTTTTGATTATCAGTTGGATCTTTGCCCAAACCCGCTATCAGCTGGCGCTGGATAGTCCCTATTACATTATCGTCACACTGCTGCTGGTTGTGCTGTCGCAATCGTTCCTCATGACGGATCGGATTCGCGGAGCTTTCCTGCGGAGTGAACGTTTGGCTCAGCAGCTGCTGGTCCATGACCGGCAAAAGGATGAATTTTTGGCAAAAACATCGCATGAGCTGCGTACGCCCTTGCACGGCATCATCAATCTGTCGGAGACGCTGCTGGAAAACAAGACGACACCGCTTGCAGCGGAGCACCGTGAGAACATCAGGCTGCTGCATCTGATCGGGCGGCGGCTTGCCGGACTGGTTAATGACATCCTTGATATGAACCGGATTCGGTACGGTCAGCTCGATGTGCAGCCGAAGCCGGTCGATCTGTACGTATCGACTCGCTTTGTCATGGAAACGTTGTCGATTGCGCCCATCAAGAATGGCGTCCGGCTTGCGGACGAGCTGCCTCCCGCGCTTCCCCTTGTCCTGGCAGATGAGAACCGGCTGCGGCAGATTTTGCACAATCTGCTCGAGAACGGATTAAAGTACACCGACAGGGGAACCGTCTCGATCTCGGCCGAAAGGCGGGGGGAACTGCTGGCTGTTTCAGTAAGCGATACGGGGAGGGGGATCCCGGAAGAAGTCATGGACGATTTGTTTCAGCCGTTCTTCCAACATGACGAGGAAGGGTCCCATTCAGGTGATGGCATCGGGCTGGGGCTTAGCATTTCGAAGCAGCTGGTCGAGCTGCAGGGTGGTCAGATGCAGGTGGAATCCGAAGTAGGCCGGGGCTCCCGGTTCACGTTTACATTGCCAATTGCCTGGGGCGGAGAGCATGAAGCGGCAGCGGCCGCGGAAAACGCCACTACCCAAGCATATCCAGGGGATCGGCAGTACCCAGAGTACGAGAGAGGGAAATACACAGTACAACGGGATGACAAAGAATCTCACCTGCCTCCCCAGTCTACGCCAAGCGGACAGAAGGAGTTGTTCCATGTTCTCATCGTCGACGATGAGCCCTCCAACCTGAAGGTGGCCATGGACGCGATCGGCTCCATGGGACATGCCTATACAACGGCGGCCGGCGGGGCAGAGGCAATGGAGGCTCTGCGGCACAGGAAGCCCGATCTGGTGCTGCTCGACTTGATGATGCCCGGCGTATCGGGGCTCGACATTTGCCGGGAAATCCGCTCTCTGCACGGGCTGGCCGAGCTTCCGGTACTGATGCTGACCGCCTCGGGGCAGACGCGCGATACTCTGGCCGCCTTTGCGGCGGGGGCCAACGACATTTTGCATAAGCCTTTTGAACTGGCGGAGCTTCGGGCCCGGGCACAGTCGCTGCTGGCGATGAAAAGCTCCTCTGAGCGCGCGGTGCGCCGGGAGATGGACTTCTTGCAGGCACAAATTCCCCCGCATTTTCTATACAACAGCCTGAATGCCTTGGTTGGGCTTAGCTACAAAAATGTGGAGAAGCTGCGGGAAACGATTCACCATTTAACCACCTACCTGCGAGCCAAGTTCACGTTCGTTTTTCACGGGGATGAAGTTCCGCTGGAGCGGGAATTGGAGCTGGTTCGCGCTTATCTGGCGATTGAGCAGCTTCGATTCGGTCAACGGTTGGCCGTACGCTATACGATCGACGAGAACGCCCACTGCCTCCTGCCCCCGCTCATCCTTCAGCCTATTGTCGAAAATGCCGTCCGCCACGGGATCGGGCAAAAGCCCGAGGGAGGGACCGTGGACATCATCATTCGCCCTGCCGACAAGGGTGTCGAAATCATTGTCGAAGATGACGGGGCTGGAATGGATGAAGGTACGGTAAGACTGCTGGAGCAAGGAAAGGTTGGAGGAATCGGCATCGGCAATGTGAACCGGCGGCTGCAAATGAGGTACGGGCGAAGTCTGGAAATTCACAGCCGCCCGGGCCAAGGAACGAGAATAACGATTTTTTTGACGGAGGAGCGTTATGTGGAGAGCCATTCTGATTGACGATGAGGAGATCGCGCTTGACGTCATGGATATTATGCTGAATAGGGTTGGCGGGGTGAAGGTCGTCGGCAGATTTCAACTGGCTGGCGAAGCGCTGGCACAATGCGGCGCCCTTCAGCCGGATTTAATCTTTCTGGATATCGAGATGCCTGGGGTGAGCGGGCTCGATGCTGCAGGAGAGCTGGCTGCGAGCTGTCCGGACGCGGAAATCGTCTTTGTCACAGCCCATGATCAATATGCGATCGATGCATATGACACCGAAGCCATCGGATATTTGCTGAAACCCGTTGCGGAGGACAAGCTTGTTAAGGTATTGTCCCGCTATGCGAATCGGCAAGCCAAAAAGAAAAATCGCCGCGATGATTCTGTCGTAAGGTCGCGGAGTGCTGCCGGTTCGGAAGCTGAGCCGGGAAGCCGTGCGGAAGATAAGCCGGCACTGTCGCTCAAAGTGCTGGGCAGTATGGAACTGTATGCTCCGGACGGGCGGCTGTTGACATGGCGCACCAAGAAAACAAAGGAATTGTTCGCATTTCTCTGGCATCACCGGAGGCAGCCGGTTTACAAATACGCCATCCTGGAGCATTTATGGCCGGATGATCCGGCGGAGCGGGGGCAAAAGCTGCTGCACACCTCACTCTATTATTTGCGGAGCTTGTTTAAGTCGGTTGGATATGAAGCGGTTGTGAAGTACGGAGATGATCGGTACTGGATTGATGCGTCGTCTGTCCGCAGCGATCTGGAAGATCTGCTTGGGAGATTGAAGCAGGGAGGAGCTGGAGCCGGCATCAAGGACATCCTTCAGCTATATGCCGGCGACTATTTGGAGATGGAGTATTACGATTGGGCAAGCGCCTATCGGATCGAGCTTCGCTCTACCCTGTTGTCAACGATGACTGCAGCCCTGGACCGGGCAGCGGATGAATCCCGCATGCTGCTCCTCTGGAAGCTGATCGAAGTGGAGCCAAGCCAAGGGCACTATTATGATTTGCTGGCGGAGGTGTTAAGCCGGGCTGGGGATCAGTCTGGCGTCCGCCGGGTGCATGCCATGAAGGAGCAGATGCGTTTAGACGAAGGTTAGAACGGTAGAGTAATCGCTAAAAATGTCGAAAAACGGTCTTCAGACATGGGTCTGGAGGCCGTTTTTTGTCGTTTTTTGGGAGTAATGTTGTGAAAATGTTGAGAGCTGCTTGTTACAATGGGCGCAGAGCAGGAGACCTCATGACCATGAGGTTCTGTATTATACAAATTCAGAAGGAGGGGGTCAGAAATGAACGCACAGAAGAGGAACAACACCACAGGCAGGGCGGTCATATCCGTCGTTTTAAGCCTGATCATGTTGTTCGGGGTGATTCTCCAACTGTTGGTGGGGCCGGGACAAGCTTCCGCCGCCCCGGGAGTCGTATGGGAGCCAATCGATGGGGGTGGGCTCAATGCGGGGTCGAGTGAGAACCCCAACTCGAGGGACCCGAGCATCGCGATCTGGAACGACCATTTGTATGCTGCATGGTCAGAACAAAAGGAATATATGAATAACCAGATGCAGCAGGAAACAGAAATAAGAGTAATGAAGTGGGACGGCAGTCAGTGGTCGGCGGCTGATGATGGGAGTGGCCTGAACTTTATGTCGAGCAGCAGTGCAAGCAGTCCTTCGCTTACAGTATATCAGGGCTGCTTGTACGCCATCTGGATGGAAGCTGAAACCTCATTCATGGGGGGGTATCCGTTCAACCAGATTATGGCCAAGAAAAATTGTGGAGGCGGATGGGTTTCGACAAGCGGAAACGATCCGGTAAGCGGCAGCGGCAGAGGTGAAATGCCGGTGCTCCTCGTTTATCATGACGATTTGTATGCGACTTGGATAGGTACTTCGGACGGGAGTACGGGCCGAAAAATTCAAGTGAAAAAATTTGACGGCAGCGTCTGGACCAACGAAGCGGTGGATATGACGTTCGTTCCAAACGGAACGGTATTTGGGCCGCGGCTCGCAGTCTATCAAGACGAGCTTTATTTAACGTGGAGCGAGCAAATGGTGGACAGCCCATATTACTCTTATATTCCTGTCATGAAAAGAACGGTCAACGGTGCAGGAAAGGTCACTTGGGCAAATGTATCGGGGAACTCGGGGATTACGAATACGACGACATCGGCAGGAAGTCCGGTTCTGCAAGCCTATAACGGGCTGCTATACGCGGTATGGAGGGATAACAATCCCGCGCAGTTGAAGGTAAGCAGCTTCGATGGAAGTGTCTGGAGCCCTGTCGGCAGCGGGAATTTGGATAAACCGGCGGGGGCCCAATCACAAGCTCCGAATTTATTTGTATATAATCAGAAGCTGGTTGCCGTTTGGAACGATGTGAATTCACAAGGGTTCCAGTGGGACCTCCGGGTCCAGGAATACGATGGCAAGAATTGGAGCCCGGCGAACCAGGGACTGGCGGACACGAATCTCGGCAACGTTACTTCATTTGCCACATTGAACAACGCAATGTATCTGGCCTGGTCCGACGTTTCGAAAATTTATGTGTCTGAGCGTCGGGAGCCGCCTGCGGCCCCTACAGGATTACAAGCGGTTGCAGGAAATGAGGAAGCGGAGCTTAGCTGGAATTTGGGGAGCGGGGTTGCGAATTACAAGATTTATCAAGGCACTGCCAGTGGGTTGTACGGCCCCGATCCGATCACGACAGTAGATGGCACGACCGGTCATTATAAAGTTCAGGGGCTTGAGGGTGGAAAGACCTACTACTTCGTCGTGACGGCCGTTAACGGTAATGGGGAGAGCTCCTTCTCAGTGGAAGCGAGCGCACAGCTTACAATTCCGGTAGAGGCTCCGGATTTAACGGGCTTGGGCTGGGCCAAGGGCAGCGAGACGGGGACAACGAAAGCGACAGATCTGCCCGATGACAACGCGGCCTTCCGGTATATCCTTGGCAGCGCGGGGCAAGTTTCCCGGCCGATGGTTGGCGACGATGCGAATTCGCTAGGATATACGCTGACCTTGAATAAGGATGAAGACATTGCCGTCGAAAGCGGGAATCATCTCTTCGTTGTGCAGTTGGATAGCGCGGGTAAAATCGTCAAGTGGGCGGATGTAGCGGTCGCCGACGAGAACATCAAGAAAGACTCCAGCCTTGATAAGGCGAATGTGAGTTTCGATAAGAATCCTTTATCTGTGGATCATACCGATGTGGACATCACAATGTCGCTAAATGGAAATACGCTGAAATTCATCAGCAATCAAGGGTCGCCCCTGATCCCGGACGGGGATTACACAGTCAGCGGAAATACGGTGAAGCTCGTGAAAGAGTATCTGACAGCACAACCGGTCGGGACGACAACGTTGACCTTCGCGTTCAGTTCGGGAGCATCACAAACGCTGGCGATTGCGATCAGCGATTCGACACCGCAGATTGCGACGGTGAGTTATGCGTCTGGAGATCACGGCACGATTAGCCACACGAGCGAGCAGGTAGAGATCGGCGGGCATCCGGCATCGGTACCAACGGTTACGCCTGATGAGGGGTACCATTTTGCAGGATGGAGCAGTGATGGTGGCATTACGAAGCTTAGCAGTCAAGAGGTAGCGGCTTTGACAGTGACGGCTGATGTGACGTATGCCGCGTATTACACGGCGTTTGTCATGGGAGACGCGGATGGCGACGGTAAAGTGACAGCTGCGGACGCGCTTCTGTTAAGCAAATATATCAAAGGCAAAATTACGCTCACGCCGGAGCAATTGCAGGCGCTCGACATGAACGGCGACGGAAAATGGGACGATGAGGATGTCAAAGCGATTCTTGCCGTCTCCGTAGGAAAGGGGTGATTCTATGCGTTGGAAAAAATGGATTTCGACAATGATGGTGGCTGTTATGCTTTTGCCTTTCGGAACGATGGGCTATGCCGAATCGGATACAGCTTCGAACTCGATGAGAGTAAGCAGTGAAGAGGGGTATCCCGGAGAGTCTGTGGACGTTTCGGTGTTTTTGACACCGGAGGACTTGATCAATCAATACGATATTTCGATCGGTTTCGATGCGACTTCACTCGAACTGGTGTCTGGGAATGAAGTTACAAATGAATTGGGTGTCAGTCAAAATGGGGATACGTTCGAAACGGATTTCTCCAATTCGGGAATCGCTAATGTTAAAGCCAATCTGGTCAATTATTCGATTTGGGATGAGGAAAAAGTGTTCACCCTTCATTTTAAAATCAAGGATTCTGCAGAGCCTGGTGATTTAGACCTGACTGTGCTCAAGCACGATCTCTATGAGGGTAACGAGATTGCCTCCACAACGGTGGAATCGGGCAAAATCACCGTAAAGGCACCGAATACTAAACACACCGTGACGTTTTACACTAAGGGCGGCAGCCTGGTTGAGAGTGCAACGGATGTGGTCAGCGGCACGACGATCAACGAACCCCCGGCCCCGACAAAGGAGGGTTTTACCTTTGCAGGCTGGTACAAAGATACGCTTGGGACCGATGCGTGGAACTTTGCGACGGATGTGGTTACGTCCGATATGATGCTGTATGCGAAGTGGATACCGGCCGCACAGGAGCAATATACTGTGACGTTCGATTCCCAGGGCGGCAGCACGGTTGAGCCCGCGACCGGTGTAGTCAGCGGTACGATGATCAGCGAACCGCCGGCCCCGACGAAGGCAGGTTACACGTTCGAAGGCTGGTACAGGGATGCAGCTGGGACAGACGGGTGGAAATTCGCAGAGGATGCGGTAACGTCTGATGTAACGCTGTACGCGAAGTGGATGCGGCACGCGGTGCAGATTCAGATCGGCTCGGTGGACGGAACGCCGGGATCTACGGTGGACGTACCGGTCAAAGTAGCCGACTCCACCTATGGAATAGCAGCTTACGGCGTCCAGCTTGATTTTGATACGGAGGGATTGGAGGTAACTGGCGTTACAGGAAATGCGGGAGATTACTTCGACTCCAATTACGATAACGACTCAGGCTGGCTCAAAACAGCATGGGTAGACAGCGATGCGGGCGATACGCCGATCAAGGCCGGAGATAAGCTGTTTACCGTGAGCTTTAAAATTAAGAGCGGGGCAGAACTAGGCGTTAAGAAACTGACGGTGAAAACAGGAGAGCCGACGCTTTTCTCAATCTTGGATGCATTCGGGGCTGAGATGGACAAAACGTTGACCCCTGGCAAAGTAACGGTCAAAGAGGGACCGGTGCAGCACACCGTGACGTTCGATCCACAAGGAGGTAGTGCAGTTTCCAGCATCACCAATGTGGACAGCGGCACGACAATCAGCGCTCCTCCAGCACCGACGAGAGCGGGCTACACATTCGCAGGCTGGTACAAAGAAGCAGTGGGAATCAACGCTTGGAACTTCGCTGCGGATACGGTCACGTCCGATATGACGCTGTATGCGAAGTGGACAAGCAATGGTTCAAACGGTTCGAACAACTCGAGCAATAACTCGAACAATTCAAGCAATTCGAATAACTCGGGCACGCCATCCATTCCAAGCACGACCCCTGAGAAGCCTGCCGGTCTCCAAGTCATTGTCGACGGCGTCGTGAAAGACCAAATTGCTGCTGGTTCGACCACTAAGGAGAACGGCAAATCGGTACTGACGGCGACAATCGACCCCTCCAAGCTGGCTGATCAGCTCAAGCAGGCGGCAGATAAGTCCACCGTTGTTATTCCCGTAACCGCCAGCGTGGACAAGGTATCGGTGGTTCTGACGGGTGAAGCGGTGAAGAGTATGGAAAACAAGCAAGCGGTGTTGGAGGTGCAGACGCCAAGCGGTATCTACAAGCTGCCTGCCGGGCAAATCGCCATCGACAAGATTTCCTCTAAACTGGGCGCACAGCTCAAGCTTTCAGATATTGTTGTTCATGTGGAGATTGCCAAGAGCGGTGAGGCTGCAGCGGTTCTTGCTGAAAATGCAGCGGCCCAAGGAAATTTTGAGGTTGCGGCTCCGCCTGTCGCTTTTGATGTAACGGCTTCCTACAACGGTAAAACAGTAAGCGTCGAGCAGTTCAGCAGCTACGTGGAACGCGAAATTCCGCTTCCCGCCGGCGTTGACCCGAGCAAGGTGACGACGGCAGCCGTCCTGAACCCGGACGGCAGCGTGCGCCATGTTCCTACCTATATCACGACTCGTGATGGGAAGCATTATGCAGTTGTAAACAGCCTCACCAATAGCGATTACTTCCTGATCTGGAATCCGAAAACCTTCGCGGATGTGGAAGGGCATTGGTCGAAGCAGGCCGTAAATGACATGGCTTCTCGAATGATTGTCAAAGGTAGCGATGAGAACCATTATAATCCCGATGCGGTTATAACACGTGCGGAGCTCGCAGCCATCGTGGTCCGGGCGTTGGGCTTGTCCGACAACGGCAGCGGCACCACGTTCAGCGATGTCAATTCTGCTGATTGGTATGCAGGCGCTGTAGCCAAGGCTGTGGAATACGGCTTGATCGAAGGCTACGACAACCGGACGTTCGCTCCTAACCGGACGATTACCCGGCAGGAAGCGTTGGTGATCATGTCCCGGGCGATGAAGCTGGCCGGTCTTGAAGCCGACGGAATCGATGCGGAGTCCCTGCTGTCTTCGTTTGCAGACCGGACAGCGGTCGCTTCCTGGGCAAAGCCGGCCATGGCCGCAGCCGTGAAGAATGGCCTCGTGGAAGGATCTGCAGGGGGCTTGAACCCTACTGGCAACCTGACCCGAGCTGAAACTGCGGCGATTGTACAGCGGTTTTTGATCAAGGCCAACCTTATCGATAGCCGGAATGCCAACTAGTTAAGCTGGCGAAAAGGCTTAAAAGCAGTACAAAAACCAGCCTCTCTTCATTAACACTTGGAAGGGAAGGCTGGTTTTGTCTTTATGTTGATGCAGTGGCAGACCGATAATGTTTCGGAGAGGCCCCCTTCACTTTTTTGAACATTTTGGAGAAAAGGAGCGGGTCGGCATAGCCGACCGAGCGGGCGATATCGCCGATTGAAAGGTCTGTGTTTCCCAGCATTTTAGCCGCCATATCCATTCTGTAGCGAATCAGGTAATCCTGAATGCTTATGTTCATTTGCTGTTTGAATAACGAGCACAAATAGCTTCGATTAAGCCCAATCAAATGCGCGATGTCCTCGATAGTTATTTTTTGAGAAAAGTTCGTTTCGATAAAATCGATCACTTGCTCCACGTAAACCTCAGCCCGGCTTTCCCTTTGAACGGTGGGCGTTTCCGGACCGGATTCCACTAGCAGAGATAACATCAAATACAGCAGCCCCGTTAGTCTGGTTTCCCGGGCTTTATGGCTTTGTCTCGACTGGGCCATCAATTGCAAATACTGATGGATCATGTCATCTCGATCATAATGCAGAATTGGAGATGATGGGGTTAGCCCTGCTTGCATAAGGAGGGGTTCAGCCAGTGTGCCGTTAAAACCAAACCAGCCGTATGACCAAGGGTTAACTTCGTCGGCTTGATAATAGGTAACGATATGGGGACAAATCAGAAACCCCTGTCCTTTGCGAAGGTGGTGCCTCACTCCCCCTACCTCAAAAATCCCCTCCCCTTTGAATATATAATGGAGCAAATAGTGAGTCCTTACGGCGGGCCCAAAATAATGACCGGATATACAATCCTCCATGCCAAACTGCGTCAGATGCAGCTCCGTGTGCTGTTTACTTCGCGGCAGATACTCTAACACAAGCTAACCCCATCCCCTAAAAAATAGAATAGCTATATAGAATGAACTAAAGAAATAATTGTTATTGGCCTCTATTAAACTTGTTCAATATACCTAGCATAATAACATAACTAGTGAGCACCATGCCATGTACGACCTATCGTATGATCATATATGATTTTTGTATATAAGCCTGTATTTCTGGAATCGTAAATCAATCCTAAAGCCATGTTTCAAAGATAGGTTGAATACAAAGATGCCGGAGCATTGCCCCGGATGGCGGAGATGTAATGGTTCATAGATACGGATGTGGTACAAGCCATTTTCTAGACCATGTTACGATGCATGAAGTACCGATAGGCAGGAAAGAAGGGATGTTTACCAATGGGCGTAATCGTTCAAGAGCAAGCAGGGTTGTTTCATCTACAGTCGTCAGGCATGAGCTATTTGATTCAGATCGTGGACGGTTATCCTGTACATGGGTATTGGGGAGGGAGTCTGAAGCATCGGGAAACGATGGGCGACCTCCTGATACACACTCCCGCGAGGGCTGGGCTTGACCGGCTGCCACAGGAATACCCGCAGTACGGCAGCGGAGACTTCCGGAATCCGGCGTACCAGGCCGAACTGGAGGATGGGACGAGGATTACGGAGCTCAAGTACGACGGTTACCGGATCCTGAAGGGAAAGCCGCCATTAAGCGGACTTCCGGCCGTTTATACGGAGGACGAGTCCGAAGCAGAGACGCTCGAACTGGTATTAAAAGATGCCTACTCGGGACTTAAGGTTGTCCTGCTTTATTCCATCTTCACGGATTGCAACGTGATCATTCGGTCAGCTCGTTTGATCAACGAAGGGGACAAGAAGCTTCGGCTTCGCCGTGCCCTTAGTGCCAGCGTCGATTTCTCCGGTCATAGCGATTTGGAGATGGTGTATCTTTCCGGGGCGTGGGCCCGGGAAGGAAATATGAAGCGAAGACCGCTTGAACAAGGCGAAACCCGGATCGACAGCAAAAGGGGCATGAGCAGCCACCAGTTTAACCCTTTTGCCGCTTTGGTCACACCGGAAACGACGGAACGACATGGGGAAGCTTTTGGCTTTAGCCTGGTGTACAGCGGCGGATTTGAAGCAGGGGCAGAGGTAGATTCCTTCGGCTCCACAAGGTTTAGCATTGGCGTGAACTCTTTTGATTTCGCGTGGCAGCTGAATCCGGGGGAGAGCTTCCAAACGCCGGAAGCGGTCATGGTGTACTCCGCGCAAGGATTGGGAGAGATGTCGCGGACGTATCACCGCCTGTACCGGACCCGGCTGTGCCGGGGGAAATACCGGGACGAAGAACGGCCGATTCTGGTCAATAACTGGGAGGCCACTTATTTCGACTTCAATGCAGACAAGCTGGTTTCGATTGCGGAAGAGGGAGCCAAGCTGGGCATTGAGCTGTTTGTCTTGGATGACGGCTGGTTTGGCAAACGGGATGCGGACAATTCGTCGCTGGGGGATTGGTACGAGGACCGCCGGAAGCTGCCGGACGGACTGGCGGATGTCGCGGAGCGCATCAACCGGCTGGGCCTGAAATTCGGGCTGTGGTTCGAACCCGAGATGATTTCGCCGGACAGCGAGCTGTACCGGAAGCATCCGGACTGGTGCCTTCACGTTCCGGGGCGTAGACGCAGCGAAGCCAGGTGGCAGCTGGTGCTGGACTACACGCGCCAGGAAGTGCGAGATTACATCTATGATTCGCTCTCTGCGATTTTCTCCACCGTGCCGGTTGCTTACGTGAAATGGGACATGAACCGCGCTTTGACGGAAATCGGGTCTGCTGCCCTGCCGCCGGAGCGCCAAGCTGAGACCGCTCACCGCTATGTTCTTGGGCTGTACGAGCTGCTTGAGCGAATCACAACTGATTTTCCGCATATTTTGTTCGAGAGCTGCTCCAGCGGCGGTGGACGCTTTGATCCCGGCATGCTGTATTACATGCCTCAAACCTGGACCAGCGATAATACCGATGCGGTGGAACGGCTGAAGATTCAGTACGGGACCAGCCTGGTCTACCCTGTAAGCGCCATCGGAGCGCATGTGTCGGCGGTACCGAACCATCAGGTCGGACGGATCACACCGCTTGATTTTCGCGGCAATGTCGCCATGTCCGGAAATTTCGGGTATGAGCTGGATCTCACAAAATTTACCGATGACGAAAAGGAAACGGTCAAACGCCAAGTCGCCGCCTACAAGCAGATCCGCGGTTTAGTGCAGCAAGGCGACTTGTACCGTCTGAAAAGTCCGTTCGAGGGGAACGAGTCGGCGTGGATGTTTGTTTCGGAAGATCAAGAGGATGCCTTGGTCTACGCTTTTCAAGTGATGGCCGTGCCGAACGCACCCCAGCGGACCTTGCGCCTGGACGGACTTGACCCAGAACTGGAATACGAAGTGGAGCCCGGAACCGGCGGGGAGATTTCGATCTTTGGGGGAGACCGGCTGATGCAGCTCGGTTTGCCCTTTGCCTACGAGCATAAAGATTATCAAAGCCGATGGTTTAGACTGCGGGCCCTCAAGCCCGGCAAGGCGTAACCATTGATCTGAGCCCGAAAGAGCATCCATGGATGGAGTTTAAGCCCCTTTTTTAAGCGAAAAAGGGGCTTTTTGCGCGCAGCAGAACAGATAACGCGGGAGGTAGCGCCATGTTTTTTATCCGGATGATGAATGATATGAAAATAAGGAAGAAGCTGGCCGTTACGTTTATATCGGTGGCCGTTCTTCCCTTGCTGCTGTGCGGCCTTTTTTTGACCGGAAAGCTGCGCGAAATCGTTATTGAAAACGCTTTTGTGCAGGTCTCTACCAATGTGGAGCGTGTTCCCGAAGTAAATTGAACTAAAAATAGACTGCGAAGTAAGTAGTCTATTTTTTTGTTTATTCTTGTGAATATGGTGATTGATTTTTTATCGCTTTGGGATTTAGATTAAAGCAATCGCGAGCAGCGTGAACAGACTTAACGTCAAAATAGAGTTGCGAGCCCTGAATCCGTAGGGGAGGAAAGCGGAGGTCGTTACACGTCCATCTCTTCGATCTGTCTCCAAGTACACATGATCACGATCCACTTTTACGATTCTTCCTTCGTGCACATAACCGCCTCTTGTTGTAATGCGGACTCTCTGGCTCATGAATCGCGTGCAGCTATAATAGGCATCCATCTCATCATTCCTTTCTTTGACAAAGCATCATATGAACGCGTTGGACAAGAGGTCACGGCAGTTATACCAATGAATGAGGCCGATTCCGCTAGTTTACGAAATTTTGAGAAACGAACTTTAAAGTGCAGCTTTAAACCTTTTAAAAAAAATTCAGAAATAAATTAAACCCTGCAGCACAAAGCTGTCAGGGTTTAAAAATGTTATTTGTTTAGAAAAAGAAAGATCTAATGTTTTCAGATCACAACGGCGCGTCCACCCTGCCAACAGGTAGCCGGCAGGGTTTTCGTCAATCCTGATATTTGGTTTACCAACAAAATGCTGCCAAAATAATTACCAACAGAATAAACAACACAAGGATAGCACCAACATTGTTGTGCAAGCCGTAACCGTACCCTGCGCCAACTCCTCCTACAACTCCACTCATCCCTTACTACCTCCTTGAGTTTAAAGTACAATGTATCTTATGATTTAATTCGGATTGGGTATGGGCAAAGCGGTAAATAGATAATCATATCTTATGGATAATGAACATTTGGGAATGGGCAAGCCTCTCAAGGGTAAACACTCATTTTTAAGTTTCGGACTATAAATTTAGAATGAATCAAAAAAACGACCTTGCCAGCTAATAGCCAACAGGGAAGAGGCGAGCTTACCGATGGTCGAGGTCGTCAACCAAATTTCAGATAAGTCTCCTTGATAGGAGGCTTTTTTTGTTATGTAAAAATATTTTTCACCCGTACAACTCTTTATGCCAAGTCATACTTTTTAGGGACACACAAAAACTGTTTCTCTGGACCCACACGGTATTTGTACGCTACTATTAAAACCTATCGTTTCAACACGGATGCTACTGAATGTGTAAGGAGTTAAAAACGTGAACCATGAAGACAAACAATCGACATTTGCCATTTGGCTCAGCTTCATAAGTAATATCGTATTAACCGCTATTAAACTCGGTGTTGGATTTTTATCCAATAGTCCGGTACTCATTGCCGATGGCGTTCATAATGCAGGAGACGTCGTCGCCACAGGCGCAGCCCTCAGCTCCATGCGAATCTCCAAGCAGCCTCCGGATGAGGATCATCCCTATGGTCATGGGAAGGCAGAGGTGCTGGGGGCAGGGGGCGTGGCCATCATTTTAGCGCTGGCCGCTCTATATATGGCCTATCACTCCGTCATGGTGCTGTTCGAACCCCCGCACAAAACGACCGTCGTCGCGCTGGCAGCAGCGGCTTTTTCTTTGATTTTGAAGCAAGTTCTCTATGTTTATACCATGGCTATCGGAAAACGTCATCGAAGCAGTGGGCTCATTGCCACAGCTTATGATCATCTGGCAGATGTCTATGCTTCCATTGCCGCGGTCATCGGCATCGCATTGGGCATGCTCGGCGATCATTACGATATCGCGATTCTCTCTTATGGCGATCCTATTGCCGGAATCGTCGTCGCTTATTTGGTGTTAAAGCTGGCGATTCATATGGGAAAATCCTCGGTCGATGTTTTGATGGAGAAAAACGTGGACTTGGAGAAAATGAACGAGCTTACGGAGTTAGTCAAAACGGTTCCGGAAGTAAAGCGTCTGGATCGCCTTCGTGCGAGAGACCACGGCCATTATATTATTGTTGATATTCGAGTCGGGGTGGCGGCTGAGCTTAGTGTTCAGGAAGGGCATGATATCTCCAGAAATATTAAACAAACGATTATGAAGCATTGCTCCGATGTCGGAGAGGTTATGGTTCATTTAAATCCATGGTATGAAGAGTAGTCCGCAAATAGCTAAACCCCGCTCATTGAGCGGGGTTTAGCGCATCCTCATCCTTAACCATAACCGTAACTTCCTCCACCACGCCGTACCGTTCCAGTGCCTTCACCGAAGCCTCCAGCATACGTCTCTTCACATACTCTCCTTCAAACACCCGCACCCGTTTGCCCAGGAAGCGCAGCTTGGACAGCAGAAATTCCCTCTCATCGCCCATAACGCATACCTTGACCGTATAGGTATCGGTTTGTGCGTCATACTGCACTTCCTTGTCAAAGCAGCACAGCGCATACAGAATGCGCGACATCTCTTGGTTATACTGCGGGATGATCTGGACGAGCACCTCGGCTTTGCGGTTCTCCAGCGTCTCGCTAATCCGCGTCAAAATATCGCTCACCCGCTCAAGCGGCAGCTCCTGCTCGGTGACAGAGAGAATGTTATCCAGCTTCGTGCTCATGAAGGCGCGATTGCGGATATGGTGCCACAGCAGGTACCATTCCCGCTTCACCATGGAATACTCCAGCCGGTACGGCACGCCCAGTTGGTTGGAGTAGACCTGCCCGCTTTTCAGGGCGTGGGTGACGCGGATGCCGCTCCGGTTCATGATCAGGCGGCGCAGCGGGCGCAGGAGGGGGTGGTATACCTGCTTTTCCCGGCTCCGCGCTTTCTCGATCAGGTGAGCGCCGGTGTCCATCGCTTCATCTTCGGCCAGCAGAGCCGCCAGCTTCGCCAGCGTTTCCGGCGTAAATGCTTCGGAAGCGGCGGGGTGCTCCAGCACGGTTTTCAGCCAAGCGCGTTCGTGGGCGGTGACCATGAAGGTGCCGGAATCGTCGAGGCGCGAGATGATCTGGTAGTTAAAAATCTTTTCAAACAGATTCATAATAGGCGCGTATCTCCTTCCATTCCGCGATCATTTCGCGGCGCAGCCGGATCGGCTCAAGCACCTCACAGCTGGAACCGAAGCTCCGCAGCCACGGCTTGATTTCCGTCGTGCCGTTTACGGTAATCTCGTAAATAAAGGCTTCGTCATCTTCTTCGACGATTTGCCCCCACTGACCCTGCAGCAGCACCCGCTCTTTGATGAAGTTCGGTCCGTCGCTGGGATTGTAAAATTTAGCCCGGACCGTGACCGGTGCGCCGGTGTCGATCAGCCAGCTGTAGCGCAGCTTCTCCAGCAGCTCCTGCTGCTTCTCCGCAAACCAGACGGGATCCGCCTCTTCCGCTTCCTCAAACTGCGTGATGCCCTCCATCCGGTATTTCCGGATGCCTTCCCGGCCATAGGACAGCAGATACCAGCGGCCGTATTGATGGTCGTACACGACCTTTAGCGGTAGCGTCTGCTCCAGCTTGCCCTGCGTTTTCCGTTCAAACAGCGGGTTAGTGTTTTGGGAGGCGTAACTTTTTTCCGCTTTGGGCGAGAAGTACAGGAACCGGACCTTCCGATGCTTGCGGATCGCATCCAGAATGGTGAACAAATGGGCTTCGTCCAAAATCCGCGAGTGATAGTGATATTTATATAAAAAGGGCTCGACCGCATGCTTCTCCGAATGGCTTCGCATCAGCTGCTTCTTCAGTCCGTCCCGCAGCAGGTAGCCCTGCACGGAAGGAATTTGGGTGCCCGCCATGACGTCCACAAAATCATACAAATCCAGCAGCTCATCCTCGGTCAGCTCCTGAACGAGCTCGCCGCGAATGGCGTAACGGTAAGGGCGCGCTCCGCCTATTTTGCGGATCACCCCTACTTCTTCCAGGTACTTCAGATCCTTGCGGATCGTCTTCTCATCCGGGAGCGGGAGATGGGCGGCCATCGCGTTCGTGCAGCAGTCCAGCAGCTCCAGCGCCGTAAAGGACTGCGTACCAAGCGCCCCAAGCAGCAGGGACAGCCGCTCGCTTTCCGATTCTTTCAGCGACTTGGCGCGGAACAGGAACAGCAGCATCGGGTCGGCCGAATCGTAGTAGTTGTAACGCAGCCCTTCGCTGAACTCCTTGCCCTGTTCCTCCGGCAGCTGCTGGTACGTGGTCTGGACAATCTCCTTGAGGCGGCGGATCGTCTTATCGAACGTATTCACGGAAATCCCCAGCCTCTTGGCGAACTGCTTCCGGTTATACGCCCCGCTCGTCAGCACCAGCAAGCGCAAAAACTGGATTTCTTTATCAAAGCTCTCTTTGGCCATCTGACGGTTCTCCTTTTCCGTATCGATCTCATTCTATTGTAGCAGGAGAACCGGCTGGTTAACACGTGAACCTTACCATGAGCGTGCCATGATCGTGTGAGCGGAAACGCGAATGACGCCTGTTTCACCAGATTTCTATGCCGGGTCGTAATACTTGCGCCATGTTCGTGCGCACGAAAATAAGCGATGATGACAGCAAGGAATTGAAACCCGCAAGCAAGGAGAGTGCAGTATGGCGATCGTGCAAATCAAGTCCACGAATCCGCAGTTTTCATTTTTGATCAAAAAGAACCCGCATTCCGGCATGATTCTCCGCAGCATCCGCAAAGGGATGGCCTACGGCTGGTATTCGGATGAGCAGACGTTCAACGTCTATTTCAAAGACGCCGATAATGAAATTTCCTATAAGCAGCATGCCGACGAGCAGTTCGAATATTTGAACGTGTCGCGTTACAACACGCCGTTATTTCCGCTCAACGCAATCAGCGAGTTTTTCGCTCACCCGCTCAAGCACCAAGACGAACGAGATACGGAGGGGTATGAGCATACGTTGATGATCGGCATGATTCATATCGAGCTCACGCGCTACATCGATTTTTTTGAAAAGCATCTCAAGGACTTCACGTTTCAGATTACGCATCAGGCGCATAAGAGCTACTCGCTCACGGTGACGACGCAGCGCAGCCTTTATGAGCTCCTTCACGCCGTAAGCGTGCTGTGCTTGTTCCTGTCCATGTTCGGCAACGAATATATCGACATTTCCGAGCATGTGCTGGACAAATACATCCGCAGCATCAACGTGATCGACGCACCGTTTTACATCCGCAGCCTGTTCGTCCGCAATTTCCTGGCTTCCCGGGAGCGGTATAACAAGTACAAGGCGGAGCTTGAAGCGTCGGCACGCTATACCATCCAATTTGCGTATGGAGGTACGGCGCTGCAGCGCCGAAATTACATCGGCGGCGTGCTGCCTTTCGATAAGTCCATTCTCGACATCGGGTGCGGCGAGGGCTTTTATGCGCTGCCGTTTGCCGGCAAAATCGAAGGAAGCTACTACGCGGTCGATATCGACGAAGAGAGCCTGGCGGCCCTGACCCGCAAAGCGGAGTCCCGGCAAATCGATAACATTGCGCCCTTCCACTCGATGGACCATTTTCTCGAGGACTATAACGGCGAACAGGTCGACGTGATCCTGACGGAAGTTATCGAGCATATGAGCAGAGAGGAGGCGGCGCAGCTGATTCGGCAGATCGTGGCCGGGGTAGATTTTGATCATTTGGTGATCACAACGCCGAACGCGGACTTTAACCGTTATTACGAGCTGTCCGGCTTCCGCCATGACGACCACAAGTGGGAGATGGGGCAGGATGAGTTCCAGACGTGGATGCTGGATGTGATTCAGGGGCTCGGACTGTCGCATGACTTCGCCACGATCGGGGATGAGGTCGACCAGATCCGGACGACACAGGGCGTTATTTTGAAGAAAGAGGGGGCTTAGAGCTCATGGAAATCCGCACAAAAATGCATACCATCTTCATGCTCGTCGGTTCCACGGAATGCGGCAAAACGACGTTTGCCCAAGACGTGCTGATTCCGGGACTGCGGTTTGAGGATGAGACATCGAAATTGAAAGCAAACATTCAATATCTGTCCTCCGACCGGATCCGCCAGGAGGTGCTCGGATATGATTACGATAAATACGATCAAGTGATGCTGGAGGCGAGCGAACAGGCTTTTCACCTGCTGTTTGAGCGGTTGAAGATGGTTACGTCGTTTCCGGTCAATGCCGATTTCGTGGTGGTGGACACGACGGGGCTGGCGGAGGATTTTCGCGAAAAGGTACGGGAGATCGCCCGCAGCAATCATTACAACCTTGAGGTCATCGTCTTCGATTACCGGAAAAGGGAGGACTACTACGCATCGGAACGCTCCAAACGGCTCATCACGAATCATATCAACCGCCTGAAGAAAGACGTGCTCGGCGCGCTGCCGCGCGAAGGCTACGAGAAGATTCATAAGGTGCGGGCCAAGGACTTTTACCGGCCTGAAGAAAGCAGCAAGGCCAATCCCGACTACCGCGTGATGATCGAGGATTTGGAGGCTTACCGGGAGACGGTTCTCCCGCATGGCCCGCAGTACATCATCGTGGGGGATGTTCATGAGTGCGTGGAAGAGCTGAAGGGCCTGCTGCTGAGCTACGGCTTCCGGATGGAGGCAGGCAAGCTGCTCGCAGGGGAGAAGCTGCGGCCTACGAAGGTCATCCTGGCTGGCGACTGGATCGATAAAGGCAAGCAGACGCGTGAAATCATCGAATTTCTGTATGAGAATCAGGAGCATTTCCTGTTCGTGCTGGGGAATCACGAAAATTTCGTCTACAAATACCTGCGGGGCGAGATCCAGGGCGTGGATCAGGAGCTGCTGCAGACGTATTTTGATTCTACCGAGACACTGGCAAACGATGCTGAGCTGCTCCGGAAATTTAACGCACTGGTGGAAAAGGCAAAGCCCTTTTACCACTATGTAGGAACGGACGGCCCTTCTTATTATGTAACGCATGCACCCTGCTTGAAAAAGTATATCGGCAAGCTGGACGCCCAGTCGGCCCGTCATCAGCGCAATTTCCGCATCGACCGGGAGGCGCCGCTGGAGGAACAGCTGTCCTTCCTGAAGGATGAGGCGGTCGGAAACCACCCGTATCATATCTTTGGTCACGTGGCCGCCAAACAGGCTTTCCGGATCCGGAACAAAATCCATCTCGACACCGGCGCCGTGCATGGGAATGGGTTAACGTCCGTGACGATTTCGTTCAAACCGTTCATGAAATCGCATAAGTCGCGCACATCCGTGCTGACCGAGGAGCTCCCGACGCTGTTCCAGGAAAAGCGGAAGGTGTCCGTGCAGGATTTGGAGGAGGACGATATCCGCAGGCTGCACTACTGTTCCCGGCATAAAATCAACTTCATTTCCGGCACGATGTCCCCGGCGGATAAAGATATGGAGAGAAGTGAGCTGGAGTCGCTGAAGCGGGGCTTGGACTATTTCAAGGAGAACGGTGTCCTGAAGGTGGCGCTGCAGCCGAAATATATGGGATCGCGCTGCAATATTTATTTGCATCCCGACATAGAGCAGTGCTTCGCGGTAAGCCGCAACGGTTACAAGGTGAAGCAGGTGGATCTGACGGAAGTCTACCATCGGCTGCTGGCCAAGTTCGGCCCTTATATGCAGGAGCGGGGAATCCGCATGCTCATCCTGGACGGCGAGCTGATGCCGTGGAACGCCCTCGGCGAAGGGCTGATCCAGCGGCAGTTCAAGCCGATCGAGAAGGCGCTGGAGGGCGAGCTTTCCTTTTTGCAGGACCATGGTTTCGAAACCGCTCTGCAGTCATTGACCGAGCAGTATCAGGCGAGCGGCTTCGAGCAGGATCAATACCGCATGCCTAAAAAAGACCTAAACGACAAATACGGCGCCAACCTGTACCAGAACTACAAGCATATGCACGAAATTGTGGAGACGTCCGTATCGTTGGCAGAGCATTCCGAAGCTTACGAAACGTACAAAAGACAGTTGGAGCTGTATGCCGAAGCAGGGGAGATGGAGTATAAACCGTTCGCCATCTTGAAAATCGTCTTTGAAAACGGCGGGGAGGAATTGCCGCAGTGGACGACATCGGAGATGTACGGCTTCTTGTCGGACGATGAATCGGTCTCGCTTGATTTGTCCGAACCGGAGAGTTATGCAGAGGCGGAGCGGTTCTTTGCCAAGCTGACGACGGAGAAGCACATGGAAGGCGTCGTCATCAAGCCCGAGGCTTGGGACGGCCGGACGGTACCGTACATGAAAGTGCGCAACCCGGACTACCTGTCCATTATTTACGGCTACGACTACCGGTTCCCGCATAAGTACCGGAAGCTGCTGAAGCAGAAAAGCATCGCCCGCAAGCTGCGGACTTCGCAGAACGAATATCGGCTTGGCCTCTGGATGCTCGGCGTGAAATACGATGAGATCGAACCGATGCATGCGGCGTACCAGGAAGCGGCGGCCAATCTGCTGTTTGAGGTCGCCCAGGAGCAGGAGATCGATCCACGGCTGTAGCGTTTGATTCTTCCCCATGTAGATCCATGAAAAAGACCACCTCTATGGGTGGTCTTTTTAAAAACTCATTCTTCTTCCTCCTCTAAAAGTTGCTTCAAGCGCAGCATATTTGTACTCCAGAACTGGGTATAATAAGCCACCCAATCTTGAATTTCTTGGAGCGGGGAAGCGTTCAGCCTGAATCGCGTTTCTCTGCCGACTTTCCGGTCAACGACCAGTCCGGCCTCTTTCAGGATGGTCAAATGCTTGGATACCGCTGTCCGGCCCATCTGGAAATGTGGCGTCAGTTCATGAAGCGGGAGCTCCTCCGCTTCGGATAACAGACGAATCAGTCGGCGTCTGGTTGGATCTGCAACGGCGTCAAATACATCCCGGTTCTCATTGTTCTCGCTCACAGCACTCTCTCCTAAGCATGATTGTCGTCTCATGATGTGACACCTTTTGGTGACAATTTAATTGTATGACACCATCTGGTGTCATGTCAATTTGCAATGTGAAATGGGACCGCCGAGGTATCCCATGAATAACTTCCGCTGGTTCCCAATAACTTCTTGCGTCACTTTACGGTCCTTTTACAAACCGAATGTATACTAGAAGTACAGCAGTATATCAACCATTTTACACAAAGAAAGGGTGCAGCTATGGGAATTCATACGTACTTTCAATCGCTGAACGACCTCGAACGCATCATTCGTTGTCCCGGCAAGTTCAAATTTGAGGAGCACAGCGTTTCCGCCCATTCCTGGAAGGTTGTCCAGTACGCCAAAACGCTGGCTGACATTGAGGAAACCAACGGAGTCACGGTGGACTGGAAGAAGCTGTACGAAATTACCAGCAGTCATGATTACGGCGAGATTTTTATCGGGGATATCAAAACGCCCGTGAAGCACCACTCCCTCGAACTGCGGGCAATGCTTCAGCAAGTGGAGGAAGGCATGGTCGCTCATTTCATTGATGAGCATATTCCGTCAGAGTTTCAGCCGATTTTTCGCAGACAACTGCGTGAAGGCAAGGATGACTCCGTCGAAGGCAGAATCCTGGAAGTAGCCGATAAACTGGATCAAATCTACGAGGCCTTTACAGAGCTGCAGCGCGGAAACACGGAAAAAGAGTTCGTCGTCATGTATAGAGATGCCCTCATCAAAATTAAAGGAATCAAGCTCCATTGCGTCGATTATTTTTTACAGTATATTCTCCCCGATTTAGTCAGCGAAGGATCCAGATCCCCGATCGATATCGAGAAAATCACGAAAGAAGCCTTAGCCACATAAGTCATGATTTGCATCATTGGTTGTATCCTCCTGCCTTTCAATCTTTTTGGACCTCAGTTCATCCTCTCAAGCTTTACAGCTGCAATAGATTTCTTCTCTTTTTTAAAAATATTTCCCTACATATATGCTTCGAATCAAGATGAGGCCATGCCGCTCTATGGCCGCCTTCGTCAGATCCCCGATTTTTGCACCATTCCATCAGCTTCATATTCCATTTAAGTTCCATTTAAATATTGGGGTTTACTCTAGGGCTATCCCATTACAGCCACAAGGAGTAATCATCCATGAACAATAAGAAAAAGAAGTCCAAGCGCATTCTGCTCATCAGTCTTACGCTGTCTGTTGCCACGGTCGGCAGTATCCTGTACGGGCTGGCCGACCGGTATTTGATCCCGCATGTGGAGGAGGTCGTTGCCCAGCCCAGCACGGCAGCAGCCATATCGTCCTCCGCTTCCGGTAGGCAGTCGGCGAGTACAACGAAAACAGCTGCTACGAATACATCGACGAACACGGAATCTGCGGCATCCACGGCCTCAGCGGTAAACGCAACCTCTGACGATTGGAACTACAAGAGCGATAACGTCGATATTTCGATCAAGCAAGTGGAGACCGGTACAGGCGCGGATAAAATTACGTATTACGTCGCCGATGTTCAGCTGAAGAACGCGTCCAACCTTCGGACAGCCTTCGCGGATAATTCCTTCGGCCGCAACATTACCGAGCATACCTCGGAGATCGCATCCGCCAACAATGCCATTCTTGCCATCAACGGGGACTATTACGGGTTCCGGAATGACGGCGTCGTCATCCGTAACGGCACCTTGTACCGTGATGAGCCTGCGCGTGACGGGCTGGCGCTGTTCGGTGACGGCACGATGAAATCGTATAACGAGGAGGAGGTTTCCGCCGAGGATTTGCTTGCCCAAGGGGTAACGAATACCTTTTCGTTCGGACCGGTTCTGGTGAAAGACGGCACGGCGGTGCAGAACTTCGATAACGTCAAAATCGATACCAACTTCGGCAACCGCACGATCGACGAATCGAATCCGCGGACGGGGATCGGCATCATTTCGGCGAGTCACTACGTGTTTGTCGTGGTGGACGGGCGGCAGCAGAATTACAGCCGGGGCATGACGCTGAACGAGTTTGCGAATCTGTTTGAGGACCTGGGAGCGACCGAGGCCTACAACCTCGACGGCGGCGGTTCATCGACCATGTACTTCATGGGCCGGGTCGTCAACAGTCCTGGGGGCAAAGGCCAGGAGCGCGGCGTCAGCGACATTATTTATGTTGGCGAATAACGGACCGACGAAGCTGAAGGAGGCTACCGACATGACAACCGTATTGATTCCGGCCTATGAGCCTGACGAGAGACTGCTGCAGCTGATTGCCGACCTGAAAGCGGCTTGCCGCTGCAGGATCGTCGTGGTCGATGACGGCAGCGGGGAGGCCTATGGGGAGCTGTTCCATTCGGCTCGCCAGGCCGGCTGCATCGTGCTGACCCACGACCACAACCTTGGCAAAGGGCGGGCCTTGAAGACGGGCTTCGCCTTCCTGAAGAAGGCGGGTGAGACGGGAGGGATCGTCTGTGCGGACAGCGACGGACAGCACCTGCCGGCCGATATCGTCCGGATTGCCGCAGCGGTCGATGAGCATCCGGACCATATCGTGCTCGGCTGCCGGCATTTTACCGGCAGGGTACCGCTGCGGAGCCGGTTCGGCAACCAAGCGACACGCTTGGTGTACGCCCTGACGACCGGCCGCTCCGTCACGGATACGCAGACGGGCCTTCGCGGCTTCTCGCCGGCGATGCTGGACTGGCTGTGCGGCATTCCGGGCGACCGTTTTGAGTATGAAATGAACATGCTGCTGCAGGCACGCGGAGACGGCTATCCGATCCATGAGGTGCCCATTGATACCGTCTATTTGGAAAAGAACAAGTCTTCCCATTTTCGCCCGGTTGCGGACTCCATCCGGATTTATGCCCCTATCCTAAAGTTTTGCTCTTCGTCCGTACTCTCGGCAGGGCTGGATTTCCTGATGCTCTTCGTGCTTCAGTTCGTTACCGGCAGCCTGCTGGCCGCCGTAGTCGGTTCACGGTTGTGCAGCGCCATATTCAACTATGCCATGAACCGTCGCTATGTATTTGTGAAAAAGGACGCCCCCCGGCTGATCGAATCGGCTCCGAAATATTTTGCGCTGGTCGCGCTGGTCATGGGATTAAATTACGGGCTGTTGGTATTGTTCCATGGAATTCTGGTGATTCCGCTTTTCATCGCCAAGCTGCTCACCGAAGGCTCCTTGTTCGTGTTCAGCTACTGGTGCCAGCGCAAATTCGTGTTCCGTTCCCGGTCGCGAGCTGGGGGCAGGCCGCCCAAGGCTTATTTTAAGAGATATAAGAAAGTGTGAGCCTCGCGAAACTCAGGTTTCTTATATCGCAAGAGAAAGTTTCGCTAAATGCGGGCCGGATTTCTATAAAAAAGAGCGATCCAATACGGACCGCTCTTTTTCGTCTATTTATGCTTTTCGAACAGGTTTAGCTTCTATTAAATTCCTCGTTTAAACGGCTCACGTAATGTTCCAGCACGTAGTCTCTCACAAATTTTTCCTTAGCCTCGCTGTCCTCTTTCCTTTGAAACAGCACGTTCCTTTTCGTTCGTTCAAGCGCAGGCTTGTTAAGCCAGAGCTCCAAGGCCTCGCTCTCCAGCTGACGCTTCACCCTTCGTTCCGTTAGGTGATCCGCCTGTTTCCGGCTCTGGGTCTGAACCGCTGGGGACAAGGACGCCGCCGCTTCGGTCTGCTTCATAAGGAGCTCAGTAAGACGTTCGACTTTTTCCTGCTCACGCTGCAGCAGTTCGAGCAGATGCTGATTAAATTGCTCCTGGTTGTTAAAGCGATCGATCACGGATTTCTCCAATTCGGACAAGGCTTCGGCAAGATGATCGCTCACGCGCTCATCCTTATGGACACTGGTATCGCTCACGGTCGTGATCGTGGATGACTGGCCCAGCAGCACCTCCTCGACCTGCTCCCCGTTCAGCCCCTTGGAGTATTCGTCACGGATCCGGGCCAGCGTGGGAATAGACGCGGAAGATATCAGATAACTTTTATGCTGCTTTTTCGTATGCAAGTGATGTCCGTGCCGGTCCATGTATCGCCTGATTGTTGGCTGAGGGATTTCAAGCTGTCCCGCCAAATCGGAAACTTTCAGCCATTGCTCATCGCTCATGTGCGCTCACTCTCCCATCATCATACGCTCATAGCTGATATATTCTGGACGCGGGGGGCTTTTTCCTTCGAGCGTGGAGCAATTAGCTCACTCAATCGTTCATGGCTGGGGTGGCTGGACTTCAAGAGCCGGATTATTCTGTCCTCGGCATTCCCGGGGCGTTACTTCTTACGACTAACAGCGTTTATAGATAAGAGGTTACGATATTTTCAAATCATAATAACCATTTCTTAAATTATATGGAAAATAGAACGTATATAATGATGTGCATCAACTAGCGAAAGTGAGAGGATGGTCATTAACAAGCTCGCATTATTTTCGACTTCGATTTTAATGTTCGGTTTTCTTGTGGGTTGCAGCAAAGATCAGACGATAAACAGTCCCTTAATAGGTACGGAAGCAACAAAAAACTCTCAGGTAACAACACATTTGCAACAAGAAACTCGTGTGGATACGGCGGATCCGTCACTGGATGCGAAATCTTGGTCTTCGGAGAACAAGGAGGTAAAGCTGACGCCGGTTAAGGAAGGGCAATATTCGTATGAATCCGTAGCCGTTGACGTGAGTGGTGTGAACAAGGCATTCGACTGGAGCTTTTCGACGACTGAGGACCCGCGTATTTACTACACGGATGTTACCGGGGACGGGAAAGAAGAAGCAGTGATCATCCTTAATAAGGGAAAAGGGACAGGACTGAATATTGATGAATTACATGTGCTGGACGGGACGGATCTGTCCGAAATCAAAGTGCAAAGCTACCAGGAGATTGTCGCCGGCCAGATCGAAACGGGGGTTACCCGGAAAAATGATCAGACTTTGGCTATTAAGGTAAATTCACAGGGAAAAGAACATCAATTTGATTATCAGGTTGCCGGTATAAACTTTAAACAGGACAAGCTTAGTTTTGGCGGCGTCGTCTATTATTGGATGAAGAATCAACAAATCGTCACCACGTTAGGCGCGAGCGTTGGCATTTCTCCGCAATACGTAGGCGATTTTCAGATCACCTATAAATTCGATCCTGCAGAAAATAAATTGATTGCTGATCAAATCAGATTTGAACCTGTTCACAGATAAGATGATCTGGGGATAAAAAGGAGACACCGGTCAACTAACCGGCGTCTCCTTTCCATTTCAAAGTATGACTCCCCAATGCTACAACTTCCAAATCCGATACAAAATGACCGCCGCCTCAGCCCGGGTAAGTGGACCTTGCGGCGCGATCTTACCGTTGCCTGAAACGTGCGTCTTACAGCAAAAGAAAGGAGATATCGTGCTTTTTTTATATAAATGAATCCGTTGTATCGGAAGGAACGGAAAAAGGCACCCTTCAAGGTGCCCTAACCTGCGCTTTTATCTATCAATGATTTAATGTTGCGTTCATTACGCTATCCTCCCAAGTCGAGCGGAGGATGAGGGTGCAGCTCCAAAAGAGCATGATCGCAATGACCGGATGCAGCGCGGATAACATACCGATTCGGGATGACAGCACCGCGGTCAGAAACATGCCTATTGTCATGCCGAGCAGCCCTAAACTTCTCCGGATCATTTTGCCGGGCAAACGGGCGGTCCAGGCTAACACAGCCATAATTAGAGGCAGCAAAGAGAAATACCTGGCGAAATTTGCATGGATTAGCCAGTTATCCGGGCTGACGAAGAGGGCAAGCCCAGCGAGAAATACCTGGAGTGCAACGGAGATGGTAAACAGCCATGCGAGCGTCATAAAACAGATACGGGCTATCCGGGAGTAGGATCTGTTTACCATCATGCCTCACCGACCGTTCGCGAATCCAGAACACAGGGGTCAGCTTGAATAAGAATACGGGAAATTTCAGCGGGGTCTGTCTCGTGAATCGCGTAGACATGCGGCTGTCTAGGCAGACGCAGCCGGGTATGGTCGTGAAAAAAGCGCGTAATCAGCGTGCCGATCGCTTTTCCGTTTTCTTGCTGGATCACGCTCCAAAATCGCCTTTCCCGGTTCTCCCATGGTCCCCAGTGCTCTTCCGATTGGGGGAAAATTCCCGGCAGAACCGGCCGGGTGACTAATCCCGCTTCTACAATTTCCGCAGCCAAGGGCTGGAACAGTTTAAGGCAGTAAAAGCCATAGGCGGAATCTCCGCCTTTTGCAAAAATTCGTTCCGTTTCCTCGATATGGCGGTCCCAAACCGGCTTCCATTGGTCATCGATATATTGCTGGGCATGGGCAGCGAGCACATGCAGGGTCCTCTCTTTTAACGTTTCGGATAGATGCTTCACTTTTCGTCCTCCATTCATTTAGGGGTTATACGCGTTCCAAATCGGCTTTCCAAGCTTTAATAGACCGCTTGATACTTTCAGGAGTGAGATGATCATTTACGGCCTTGTCGCACAAAGCCATCCATTCCTCATCCGGTGCGAATCGCAGTGCAAGGATTTGATTCGTTGTCAGACGGGGATCAAGCAGCTTGCCGGTGAGTGCAAAGCAGCGCAGGTTTTCTTCAGTCCGAATGGCGCGGTCCTGAGCCTTGCAGGCAAACCTCCGGGCGAAGATCATCGTCATGACCGCCATCAGGGAGACCGACACGAACAGCAGCGAGGAAAACAGTGATATCCCGCGCATTTCAGCGACAAACAGATGGATGAGGGAAGCGATCAGCGTAATGATACCCAGGGGCACCAGGAAAAAATGGAACGCCGGAACCATCCTCACATGATTTTTATAATTTTGTGATTGCATCTTAAACCTCCTTTCACGATATTTGAGTGAGCGCACACTCATTTGAGGAGGGACGGAGTATCCAAGAAAGTAACAGGCTAGCTCATCTTCATTCTCACCGTGAGTGAGTACACACTCATTTTTGGCTAAAGGAACCCGTTCAACTACCAGATTAACTCGCTTGACAATGAGTGAGTGCACACTCATAATGGAAGCATAACCAGTAATGACTGCAATGTCAATAGAGTGAGGGATACCATTGGACTTAAAAAATAAAATAGCCGATGCCGCAGAACAGGTGTTATTAAGGAACGGGCTGGCCAAGACCACAACCAAGGAAATCGCCAAGGCTGCCGGCTGCTCTGAAGGATCGCTGTATAACCACTTTTCCAGCAAAGAAGATTTATTTCTCCATGTGATCCGGGGACAATTAAAGCATTTGATGAGAACCTTAAAGTCGCTGCAAGCTCTCGCGGGTAAAGAAACCGTTCGGCGCAATCTGGAGCAGGTTGCTCTTGCGGCGCTGGAGGATTTTCACAGCTCCATGTCCCTGATCGGTTCTATTTTCTCTGAGCCAGGTCTACTGCTTCGTCAGCGGGAAGGCTTTGAGCTGCGGAATGAAGGTCCCCATAGGGCCAACGAGGCCGTGGAAGCCTATTTGAATCAAGAGAAGCAGCTCGGCAGAATCGGGGAAAACACGGATTCGAGAGCGATTGCCGATTTACTTCTGGGGAGCTGCTTCCAGCATGCGTTCCAAATTAACTTTTTGGGCAAAGAGGAGTCGCCCGAAGAACGGGCACAATTTGCGGCCCGCGTTTTGGATACCTTATCTGCCGTACTATAAATAAACCCAACCCAGCCACCCCAGGCTGGTTTTTTTTGTTGTCTGTGAGTTGCATGCCCAAACGTCAGCCTTTCTGTTTGCTTAGAGATCAGGGAGTATAACTTCCGAGGCTAAACATCCTGATCTCGCAATAAAAATTTCCGCTAAACGCGGTCTGTCTTCATTGAATGTACGTCGATAGATATTTTTATTTAGAGATCAGAAAGTATAAACTTCCGGGCTAAACACCCTGATCTCGCAATAAAAATTTCCGCTAAACGCGGTCTTTCTTCTATGAATGTACGTCGATAAATATTTTTATTATAATCATAGCTAATAGAACGGCTGGACCATTTTTCCAGATCAAAACAGGGGGTGTTGGCATGCAGGACCAAATGCTCGACCGCTTGAAGGGCGGCCTCTTCGGCGTGGCCGTGGGCGATGCGCTTGGCGGAACGACGGAGTTTATGAGTGTCCGGGAAGTAAAAGCCCAGTACGGCTATTTGACGGAGATCATCGGCGGCGGAGTATGGCAGCTCGAACCGGGGGAAGTGACCGACGATACGATGATGACGCTCTGCGTGGCGGAAGGGATTCTGGAAAATCCCGCAGAGCCGATGGAGGCGATCGGGCGTTATTTTCTCGAATGGTATCAATCGCGGCCCAAGGACATCGGGAACATCATCCGGCACGTGTTTGAAAAATATGAGGGCGATTGGCTCGAAGCCGCTTTTATTGCTCACGCAGACATGGGTCAGAGCGGCGGGAACGGCTCCCTGATGCGTTGCCTGCCGGCTGTGCTGGCCTACAACGACCCGGCTGAGGTTGAGCGGGTAACGATCATGCAATCACGCATGACGCATTACGATCCAAGGTGCGCGGAAGCCTGCGTTATTTATAATCGCATTGCCGATCGTCTATTGCGCGGTGAGGACCTGAGCGAAGCCATCTTGGCTGAGATCAAGGGCAGCGAGTATGAAGGGATGATCGAAGACGAACCGGACTGTCCTCCCAGCGGGTTCGTGGTCCATACGTTCCGATGGGTGCTGCATATTCTGCTTCACGCGACCGACTTCAGCGATGCGGTGCAGCGGGCAGCCAACCTGGGCGGCGATTCCGATACGATTGGAGCGATCGCCGGCGGGTTGGCGGGCATCTATTACGGCTATGAGGGGATTCCGGCGAAGTATGCGGAGGCCATCCTGATCAAGGATCGGCTCGACCGGGTGATCTCGCAGCTGTATGCGTTGAGGGCTTCATCGTCATCGTAAAAAGAAGCCGCAGCAATAAAAGGGAAAAGGGCACCGCTCAGGTGCCCACCCTCCATCTATCCACTTTAACGGTTACAGCACATTCCGAAAAAACGTACGGATATCCTTGATCATCAGATCCGGTGCATCGATCGCGGCAAAATGCGTACCCCGCTCGAACTCGCTCCAATGTACGATGCGGTTGCCCTGCTCGGCGAAGCGGCGGATCGCCACATCGGATAACTGGAATACCGCGACACCTACAGGAGTTGGCGACATGTCTTTCGGAGCCCAGGCACCCGGGTCGTGGGCGCCTTCGTAATACATCCGCGTAGAGGAGTTTGCCGTTCCCGTCAGCCAGTACAGCATAAGGTTGGTGAGGAACGCATCGCGGTCTACGGCATCGACCGTATCGCCAAAGCCGTTAAACAATTCGCAGGTCCAGGCCAGAAGTCCGGCCGGGGAGTCGTGAAGCCCGTAAGCGAGCGTCTGCGGTCTGGTGGACTGGATCATGTTAAACCCGAATCTTTCCTTCATAAAATGCTCCAGCCGACCGACCCGCACCTTCTCAGCATCGGTCAGCGATGCAAATACATCGTCTTCGATAGCCCCGAACGGCACAAAGCCCATGGTCGCCGCGTTCACATGCACCCCGATGACGCGGCCGGCGGCGATGCGGCCGATTTCCGGTGCGATCATGGCGCCCATATCCCCGCCCTGCACGCCGTACTGCTCATAGCCGAGGAGCGTCATGAGCGCATCCAGTGCTTGGGCTGCCCGGAACGGGCTCCAGCCCGTATCGGTTGTCGGGCCTGACAGGCCAAAACCCGGCAGCGAAGGGATGACCAGGTGAAAGGCATCTGCGGCATCGCCGCCGTACGATGTCGGATCGGTCAGTGGACCGACCAGCTTCAGGAATTCCACAGGGGAGCTGGGCCATCCGTGAATGAGCATGAGCGGCACTGCACCCGGCTCGGAGGAACGAATATGGAAGAAGTGGATGTTCGCACCGTCAATCGTCGTCATAAATTGAGGATAGCTGTTGAGGCGCTGTTCCTGCTTGGTCCAATCAAAGGAATGCTCCCAGTAAGCCGCCATGTCCTTCACAAACGAGATCGGTGCACCGTAATTCCAGCCAGCCCCCGGAAGCTCATCCGGCCAGCGGGTCATGCTCAAGCGCTGCTTGAGGTCCTGGAGCTCTGCCGGCGTCGTTTCCAAGCGGAAGGGGCGGATCGTACCTGGATTGGTTTGGCTACTAGCGAACATTTTCATTTTTAACATCCTCCTTGGGGGTTCTTATGTCTTTATTGTAGGCGCCCCACCTTGACAACAGTATGTCAGCGAGAAATGCATGGATATAAAAAGTGATCTTTTTTGTGAATCGCCATTTCTTTGACAAAGGAGAGGGGTAGCTTGAAAGTAGAACGGCTGCTTGGCATTACGATGATCCTGTTAAGCCGGCGCAGGGTGAACGCCCAGACCTTGGCCGATAAGTACGAGGTATCGCTGCGCACGATCTACCGCGATCTCGAGACGATTAACGCTGCGGGCATTCCGATTGTGTCCTATGCGGGAACGGATGGCGGATATGAAATTATGGAGAAGTACCGGATCGAGCGGCAAATTGTCACCTTGGAAGACCTGAAATCGATCCTCGTCGCCTTAAAAGGCGTACAAGCTTCGCTGGATGACCGGGAAATGGACGATCTGCTGACCAAAATCAAGGCGCTTGTCGCCAAATCCGAGCAGGACCAAATGGAGGATGAGGGCGAAACGCTCGTGTTTGACACCAACCTGTGGCATGGAGGAGGAATCAAGGACAAGTCGGTCCTCGTTTCGCTAAGGCAGGCGTCCAAGCACCGGTCGGTCGTGTCCTTCCTATACACCAATACGGAGGGAACGGCCGAGCAGCGCGAAGTCGAGCCCATCGGTCTGGCTTGGAAGGGGTACGCCTGGTACTTATACGCCTACTGCCGAACTCGTCAGGATTATCGGACGTTTCGGGTTTCCCGATTGAGCGGCTTGAAGGTGCATCTGGAACAATTTCCGTCCCGCGGCGTGCGCATGGAAGAACTGGATGCAAGGTGGGGCAACCAGGAGACCGGACCGGCAGTTTCCCTCCTTCTGCGTTTTAAGCAACGGCTGAGAGTACGGGTGGAGGAGGCTTTTGGCGTTGAGAACGTGGAGACGGAAGCGGACGGATCGCTGCTGGTCCGGGCGAGTTACCCGGATAATCATTGGATGTACGGCATGCTGCTGAGCTACGGGCCGGATTTGCGGGTGCTTGAGCCAGCTTATGTAGCCGAGAGGATCCGGCATATGGCGGTGCAAACGGCGGGGAATTACGAGGATTAAGGCAAAAAATTTACATACGATTATCCGAAGGTCAAATAAGGTCAAATAATAATTTTCACGATAAATCCACCATAAAACAAGACAAATCAGGCTATAATCGCGTGTAATCAGCTGTAATCGTTTTTGTCTTTTCACACCCACGGGCATATAATAAAGTCGTAAGGTCAAACAAGGTCAAATTGAAAGGGGAAATGAAGCATGTTTGACTTGATTCCTTTTGGAAAACGCAGAGAAGATGCCTTTGGACAATTGGTGAAATCCTTTAACGACGTGTTCAGCGACGATTGGTTTACATCTTTCAAAGGATCGTTGACGTCCTTCAAGACCGATATCCGGGAAACGGAGCAATCGTATCTGGTGGAGGCGGAACTGCCCGGTTTTCAAAAAGAAGATATCGAGATCAGCTACGCTGAGCCTTACCTGACGATCAAAGCCGTTCGTAAGGAAGACCATAGCGTGGACAACCAAGACGAACAAGTCGTCCGCAGAGAACGCCGCTATGGTGAATACACGCGCAGCTTCTACGTTCCCGATATTCATGCAGACGGAATTAACGCGTCCCTGAAAGACGGCGTACTGAACATGGAAATTCCGAAACAACCTAACCAACGCACCAAACGCATTCAAATTCGCGATGACATCTAATCATATTGTAAATTGATATGAAGCACCCCGGACGGGGTGCTTTTTGTTAAGATTATAATTTTGAGATTTTTTTCACAAATCCCTTGCAAAGGTGAAAGGGAAGGTGTATGATTAAGCCATAAAGAGGTTGTGATATAAATCACAAATAGATCAAGGGAGATAAATCATCGGAAATATTTTTTTGAAGTATATTGTGCATTATTTCACAAACGAGCAGTGTCCTCCATTCCGCTGCTTATCCATTAAGTTATCCATACCGTTTCACATTCATCCATTTCATTCCCTATAAGGAGGAATTACCATGAAAGTCGCAGTCATTGGATGTACCCATGCCGGAACCGCCGCTGTAAAAAGCATTGCCGCACAGCACCCGGAAGCCCAAATTACGGTGTATGAACGCAACGATAACATTTCGTTCCTGTCGTGCGGCATCGCCCTTCACGTCGGAGGCGTCGTCAAGGACGCAGGCGGATTGTTCTACAGCAATCCGGAAGAGCTGGCCGGACTCGGCGCCGTGACCCGGATGCGGCACGAAGTGCTGGCCGTCGACACGAACGCCAAGACGCTGAATGTCCGCAACCTGGTGACCGGCGAGGAATTTACGGACAGCTATGATAAGCTGGTGGTCACCACAGGCTCGTGGCCGGTTATTCCGAAGATGGAAGGAATCGATCTGGACAATGTCCAGCTGTGCAAAAACTACGCTCACGCGCAGGAAATCATTGCCCGCGCTGCGGATGCAGAGCGCATCACCGTCATCGGCGCCGGATATATCGGCATCGAGCTCGTCGAAGCGTTCCACGAGCTTGGCAAGCAGGTCACCCTGATCGATAACATGGACCGTGTCATGGCCAAGTACCTTGACCGCGATCTGACCGACTTGGCCGAGCAGGCACTGAAGGACCGCGGCGTGCAGCTGGCGCTGGGCCGGACGGTGGAAGGCTTCCGCGGCAGCGAAAGCAAAGTGCGCGAGGTCGTCACCACAGACGGCACGTTTGAAGCCGATATGGTTGTGCTGTGCATCGGCTTCCGCCCCGGCACAGATCTGCTGAAGGGCCAGGTTGATATGCTGCCGAACGGCGCGATTATCGTCGACGACTATATGCGCACCAGCAACCCCGATGTGCTGGCCGCTGGAGACAGCTGCGCCGTACGCTACAATCCGACGGGAACGGCGATGTACATTCCGCTGGCCACCAATGCCGTTCGGATGGGTACGCTGGCTGGCATGAACCTGGTTCAGCCAACCGTGCGCTACCAAGGTACGCAGGGAACGTCGGCCATCCGGCTGTTTGACTGGAACATCGCTTCGACGGGCATGACCGAGGCCGCCGCACTTGCTGCAGGCTTGAATGTGAAAACTGTAACAATCCATGAAAATAACCGTCCGGAGTTCATGCCGACCTACGATGATGTCATGCTGAAGCTGGTCTTCGAAGCGGCCGGCGGCCGGATCGTCGGAGCCCAGGTGATGTCGAAGGCGGATATGACCCAAGCGACCAATACGCTGTCGGTGTGCATCCAGAACCGGATGACGGTGCAGGAGCTGGCTTTTGTAGACTTCTTCTTCCAGCCGCATTACAACAAGCCGTGGAATGTGCTGAATACGGCCGGACTGGCCGCCATGGAGGAAATGAAGAAGGAGCAGAATGCTCCGGAAGCCGCGGTCCAAACGAAATTAGCCGTTTAATGTAATCACGAGTCATTTAATGATCCATTCCTACCACGAGGAATTCCATTCCGGCGGGAAGCGGGATTGCCAGCCTGCTTTTTGCCAACACCATAACCATGCTTGATTCCGGCCCGAAGGGGCCGGGATTTTTTTGCTTTTTCGCTGACGGGGCGGGATGTGCTTCATTTCTTGTTTTTAAAAACTTAAGGGATCTATTGACAAATCACTTCCTGCCGCATATTATCTTAATTAATCAAGATATTATATAAATCAAGATAATTAATTAGTCCAGTTAATGTCAGCGAACCGTTTCTTGAATAGCAAACAAATCCGCGTAATCAGGCGGCCATTCAATCAAAGGAGATGAAGGAAGATGAACATGAATACAAATCAGGCGCAAGACCGGAAGGAAATTGAGCAGCTGTTTGAAAAGCTGAAATGGGCTTGGGGAAAAGGGGATGGCGAGGCTTATGGGGCATGCTTTACCGACAAGGCAGACTACGTTACTTTTCAAGGCGAGCATCTGAAAGGAAGAAAGGCGATCGCCGATGTGCATCAGGAGCTGTGGAACGGCGTATTGAGAGGGTCTACGCTGGACGGGGAGATTGCGAAAATCGACTTTATTACGCCAGAGCTGGCGATCTTTCACGGACTGGGCGCCGTCAAAATGAGATGGCAGAAGCGGGCGCCAAAGAAACGTGACTCCATTAACACCAATGTGGTTGTAAAGCAAAACGGCGAATGGCGCATCGCCGCGTTTCAGAACAGCCGGATTTCCGGACCGGGTTTGATGCAAAAAATATTCACGAAAATGAGCTCGCGGCGGGCTGTTCAGCAGCAGCTTCGTTGAGACGGGTACAGGAGGATGGCCTGATCGGCGCATCAGCCTGGCAACGATTGAAGCATAGAAAGAACCCCTTTCGTCCACCGGCTGTCGCTGCATTAACCGAAAAAACGAAAGGGGAGAGCTATTGTGATGATCACCTTATTACCTAACCCGGCGATTCCTAATTAAAGTCACGAAGAGAGTATCGGTTGAAGTTCGTATCAAGCTTTCTCTTTCCGCGACCAGACAATAACCGGGATTAGAAGCAGGGACAGGAACCCTCCGGCCAAAGAAAGTGTAGAGTAGCTGGACTGGGACACAATCATGCCGGATAACGCCCCTCCCGATGCCCCAGCTAAGGCAATGAGGACATCCACCGTGCCTTGGGTCTTCGCCCGAGTATGCGGAGGCGTCGCGTCAACAATGGCTGCCGTTCCGCTAATCAGGCCAAAGTTCCAGCCCAGCCCAAGGAGCGCAAGCGCAAGAACGAGAAATACCATCGATTCTCCGGGCGCGAGCCCAGCCAACAAGCCTGCCGCAAGCAAGGTGATTCCGGAAGCATAGGACATCAGAGTGTGTCCGTACTTATCGACTAGAACGCCGGTAATCAGCGAAGGCAGAAACATCGCAGCCACATGGATGCCGATGACGAGGCCGACCTCGCCCAGCCCGTGTCCGTGATGCTTCATGTGGACCGGTGTCATGGTCATAATGGCCACCATCACGATTTGGGTCAGCACCATCACCGTCGCACCGATCATGATTCCCATTTTATTCATGGCTGCGTCCTTTACGCCGGTGTTCTGCGTGCCATTCAGGCTTTCATCTGCCCGCTGTGCCTCCGCCATGGCCTTGGCCACGATCAGCGGGTCTGGCCGAAGGAAGATGAGGAGGACGACGCCGGCTATAATAAAGGCTGCAGCAGCCAGCATGAATGGACCCGAAAGCGCTGGGAAACCTATGGAAGTGGCAAAACGTCCCGTAATATTGACCAGATTCGGTCCGGCCACTGCACCGAATGTGGTGAAGACCATAGCGGCACTGATCGCTTTAGCCCGCTGCGTTGGCAAGGCCAAATCTGTTCCGGCATATCGAGCCTGTAAGTTTGTTGCCGTTCCGGCGCCGTACACCAGCAAAGAAATAAAGAGAAGTGCCAGATTGCTTATGAGGGCTGCCAAAACGACGCCTAGCGCACCAAGCCCACCCGCCAGGAAGCCCGCTGCCAGCCCCGTCCGGCGCCCTAACCGCTGGGACAGACGGCCGACGATCAGGGCTGACGCTGCGGATCCTAACGTAATTAAGGCGGAAGGAACCCCGGCATAGCTGTCGGATCCAAGCATGTCTTGGGCAAGCAGCGCTCCTACCGTAACCCCTGCAGCAAAACCGGCCCCGCCGAAAATTTGCGAAATGATGACGATTAACATCGTCCTTTTATGGAGCTGCCGCTGCCTCTCAGGCGATTCAACGTACTGCCTTAGAGGTGCAGGGAGGGGATTCACCCTTTCTACAACCGTGGTCTCTGACATCTATTGATCCTCCCTATATTAGTCGATCCGATTCATAAATGATTTGCTGTTCCCCTCACTGCAGACGGTCCTGGAATAAAGAAATGACGGTCTCCACTTCTTCTGTGGTGGTGTACCGGCCCAAGCTGAACCGGATCGCTCCGAGCCCTTCGTAATCGCTAAGGCCCATGGCCCGCAGTACCGGTGAAAGGGTTGTGCTTCCGGAGTGGCAGGCGGATCCGGTGGAAGCGGCGATTTCCGGAAAACGACTCAAAATCTCCTGCCCGCTCAGCCCGAGGAAGCTTACGTTGAGCGTGTTGGGCAGATGGTTGCCGGGATCGCCATTAAACCGGACCCGGTCTCCAAAGGCTTCCTTGAGCCCTTCCTTCAATGCCTCCCGGAGGTTTCGGATTTCACGGGAACCGACCTTCTGCGCTGCCAGTGCTGCGGCTTTGCCCAAACCGACGATATAAGGCACATTTTCCGTTCCTGCCCTCCGGCCGGATTCATGGCCTGCCCCATGCACAAACGGGGCGAGTGCCGTGCCTTCACGCACATACAGTGCGCCGATGCCCTTGGGGGCGTACAGCTTATGGCCGGCGATGGATAACAAATCGACGCCCAAGGCGTCGACATCTACCTGAATTTTGCCAAAAGACTGTGCAGCATCCGTATGCATCAGGATATCGTAGCGTTTGGCGATACTGGCCACCTCTTCAATGGGCTGAATCGTTCCGACCTCGCTGTTGGCGTGCATGACCGAAATGAGGATGGTATCCTCGCGGATGGCACGCTCGATATCTGCCGGTGACACCCGGCCCCAATGATCAACGGGAACGTAGGTCACTTCAGCGCCCAGCGTTTCGAGGAAGGCACAGGGATTGAGAATCGCCGGATGCTCAATGGTTGTCGTGATGATATGTCTGCGGGGCTGGTTGGATGCAAAGTAAACCCCTTTTAAAGCGTGATTGTTGGCCTCGGTTCCTCCGCTGGTAAAAATCACCTCACTGGATTTCGCCCCAATCGCTGCGGCGATCCGGCTTCTGGCGTGCTCGATCGTTTCTTTGAGTGAAGCTGCCGCCCAATGCGACGAAGAAGGATTGCCATAGTGCTGCTCGAAAAACGGCAGCATTTCCTGGAGCACTTCCGGATCTAATGGGGTGCTGGCGTTATAGTCCAGATAAATGTGTTTCGTTACCTCTGTGCTTGAAATTCCCGCCATTCGTAAACTCCTTCCTCCACCCGGAATGCTGTAAAGCCCTCACGTTGCAATTTCTCAACCGCCTCGGCCGCTGCAACGCAGTAAGGTCCGCGGCAATATGCAGCAATTGGAGTTTCCTTGGGCAGACTTTGCATATATTGATGAATCTCCTCCATCGGAACAGAGATCGCCCCGGGAATGTGTCCTGCCTCAAATTCATCGGCCGGGCGTACATCCAGTAAAATCATGCTGCCTTCGTCCATTTTGCACAATACTTCATTTAAAGACAGGGTTTGTACATCCTCGCACTGACTCAGAAAGTCGTTTTTCACACGGGTGATGTCAGCCAGCTGCGTTTCGCTCATTTGCCATAGAGCATTCAAAAAGCCCTCAATATGGGGACCAGCCAAGCAGTAGATGACATACGTCCCCCGCTTGCTATACTTCACCAGGTTGGCATCCAGTAAAATTTGGAGATGCCGCGATACGTTGGCTACGCTCATTTCTGTGGCCTCGGCCAATTTTTCAACAGACTTGGGTCCTTGGGATAACAAATGCATGAGCTCGAGCCGTTTATCGCTGGACAAGCATTTCCCGATTCGGGCAAACTGCCGGTACAAGTCGTCTTTGAAAGCACGAACGGGAAAATCGTGGTCCATATCAATTCCCACCTTGCTATAATATTCAATTAATTGATTGAATTATAGTCGCGGTTATCTTTGACCGTCAAGATCATAATGAGCTCATAGCTTGACTATTATTTTACGAAAGTTCTAATGATGGTTAGGCAAACCTGTCTAGAATGGGTAATGAATGATAGCTAACTTGCTTCCTTTATCTGCAGACTGTGTTAGTCTTAGTAGTAAATTTCTTGGTTAATGGTTAGATTGAACTAAGTAAATGGTTGAAAATGTATTTTTAGGAATGATTGGTTTTTTGGTAAAATAGGATACCAGGTGGGAGAATACCTGCTGCCAAAAAAGAAAAAGTATGAAGGGGACAACATTCGGCGTTGACCGAGAAGGGGAGGACACATGAAATCATCTTTTAAGGCATCATTATTTTCATTAGCGCTGCTGCTCCTCGTGGTGACAGGATGGTCCGGTTGGACGGGTAGCGCCGCAGCTGCGCCGGATTCCGGCAAAACCTATGTCATCGGTACCGACATTACGTTTGCTCCGTTTGAATTTCAGGACGTCAGCGGCAAATTTGTCGGGATCGACATGGATCTGATGGAGGCCATCGCCAAGGATCAGAATTTTAAGTATGAGATCAAGCCGCTGGGCTTTAACGCAGCCGTCCAGGCGCTGGAGTCGAACCAGGTGGACGGCGTCATCGCAGGGATGAGCATTACCGACGAACGGAAGCAGAAATTCGATTTTTCCGAGTCTTATTTCGAATCCGGCGTGGTGATGGCCATTAGCAAGAGCAATGATACGATCAAGAGCTATGAGGATTTAAAGGGGAAAAAGGTAGCCGTAAAGACAGGTACAGAAGGCTACAGCTTCGCTGAATCCATCGCCTCGAAATATGGATTTACCATCGTCCCGTTTGACGATTCCTCGCAAATGTACGACGATGTCAAAACTGGAAACTCCGTGGCCTGCTTTGACGATTATCCCGTGCTGGCTTATGGCGTGAACCAGAACAATGGACTCAAGATCGTAACCGAGAAGGAAGCAGGTGGCTCCTACGGCTTTGCGGTCAGCAAAGGCAAGAACCAGGAGCTGATGCAAAAGTTCAATACCGGCCTGACCAATCTCAAAGCCAGCGGGGAGTATGACCAGATTCTCGAGAAATATCTGGGTAAAAATGCGTCCGGACCGGCAAATCAAAGCCGCTGGGGACTGATTCAGGATTCGCTGCCACCGCTGCTGACGGGTCTGGGCAAGACGCTGCTGTACACGATCGTATCGCTGTTCTTCGCCTTTATCCTGGGGTTGATCTTCGGCTTTATGAAGGTGAGTCGCAATAAGTTCCTTCGCGGTTTGGCAACGGTATTTGTGGACGTCTTCCGTGGCATTCCGCTGATCGTCCTGGCTTTCTTTATTTACTTCGGTATTCCGCAGGCGTTCGGCTTCACGATGCCGCTGTTCCTGGCGGCCATTCTGACGCTGACCCTGAATGCCGGCGCTTATGTAACGGAAATCATCCGGGGCGGTATTCAGTCAATCGACCGCGGACAAATGGAAGCGGCCCGTTCGCTCGGTTTGCCGTACCGCAAGGCGATGATGAAGATCATCATCCCGCAGGCGATCCGCGTCATGATTCCGGCGTTTATCAACCAGCTGGTCATTACGCTGAAGGATACGTCGATTCTGTCGGCGATCGGTCTGGTCGAGCTGACGCAGTCCGGCAAAATTATTATCGCCAGAACGTTCTCGTCATTTGATATTTGGCTGGTTGTAGCCATCATGTATTTGATTGTGATCACGATCTTAACGAAACTTTCAGGCTTCTTGGAAGGGAGATTGCGCCGTGGGTAAAATCAGGGTTGAAGGATTAAAGAAGAGCTTCGGCGCCAATCAGGTGCTGAAAGGAATCGATATGCAGGTCAAGGAAGGCGAGGTCGTCTGCGTGATCGGTCCTTCCGGATCGGGGAAAAGTACGTTTCTTCGCTGCATCAACCGGCTTGAGGACATCACTGCAGGCCGTGTCATCGTTGATGACCAGGATCTGAACGATTCGAAGACGGACATCAACAAAGCGCGTGAAAATATTGGCATGGTGTTCCAGCATTTTAACCTGTTTCCGCATTTCAACGTGCTCAAGAACATCATGTTCGCTCCGATGGAGCTGGGCAAAATGAACGCGAAGCAGGCGCGCGAAACGGCGATGCGCCTCCTGGAGCGCGTCGGACTCGCCGACAAGGCGGAGGCGTTCCCGAGCCAGCTGTCGGGCGGGCAGAAGCAGCGGGTGGCGATCGCCCGCGCGCTCGCGATGAATCCCGACGTCATGCTGTTCGACGAGCCGACGTCGGCGCTCGACCCCGAGATGGTCGGCGAAGTGCTCGGCGTCATGAAGGATCTGGCCCGCGAAGGCATGACGATGATGATCGTCACGCACGAGATGGGCTTTGCCCGCGAGGTGGCGGACCGGGTCGTCTTCATGGACGGCGGCTACATCGTTGAGGAAGGACCGCCGGAGGAAGTGTTCGGCCGGCCGAAAAACGAGCGTACGATCAGCTTCCTTGAGAAGGTGCTGTAAGCACGCTATAAGCATGAGTGAAGCCGCGTACGTGATGAACCGTTACCCGGTGATCACAGCGGTTTGGATGAAAGCCCGGACGGGCAGCGTTAGCTGCTTGGCCGGGCTTTTTTCATTTGGTCCCCATCTATTGCCAATCCAAATGCTGTTCGATATACTTATATACATAGTAATACGATGTATTGTAAATCTAGGTATTAGGAGAATGAGCATGGCGATTAATAAAGAGCTACTCAAGGGCAGCACGGTCATTTTGCTGCTGACGGTGCTGAACAAGAAGGAAATGTACGGTTACGAATTAATCAAGGAAATCGAGAAGAGCTCCGAGGGCGTCTTTTCCATGAAGGAAGGAACGTTATATCCCATCCTGCACACACTGGAGTCGGAAGGCTGGCTGGAAGCGTACTGGAGCACGCATGACGGCCGCAAACGGAAGTATTACCGGATAACCGACCAGGGCCGGAGTCAGCTGAAAGAAAAGCAGCAGGAGTGGGTCCGGTTCCGCACGGCGGTCGATACGGTGATCGGGGAGGGAATCTGATGCGGGCTGTGGAAAAGGATGCGGCGGTTCAGGAGTTTCTCGACCGGGTGTGCCGGCATATCCGCGTTAAATCCATGCATGCCGAAATCCGCGAGGAGCTGGGAAGTCATATTACGGAACGGATGGACATGCTGGCATCCGAAGGAGTTGCTGAAGAGCATTGCGCGCAGGAAGCGATTAAGCTGATGGGCGATCCCGACGACATCGGACGAAACCTTCACCGGGCGCATAAACCTGTGTTCGACTGGAAGCTTGTTGTTCTATTAGGGCTGCTGACGATTGTGGGGTTGTTTGGATTACTGAATGTGCAGATGTCTGGCCGAAGGATTTGGATGCTCGCTCAGTTTTTTGAGAAGAAGCTGTTTTATGTTGCGCTAGGATTTGTCGGTCTGTTTATTTGTTATTTCCTGGACTACCGAAAGCTGAGGAAGTATTCCGGAATAATATTCTGCGGGACCATCGCTTTAATGGCTTTAACGTTGAAGGTAGGCATCACGACGTATGGGCAGACGACCAGTCTGGCCATCGGTTCCTTCAGCATTAATGTAATGGCTGCATCCATATTGCCATTGCTCATTGCGGCTTCAGGACTGAACTATAAGTTCCGGCGCAGTGATATTGTCGGCTGGATCAAGTTCGGGGGCCAAATGGCCGTTCCAGTCGTGCTGTATTGGCAAAGCGGCTCCTTGCTGTACGGCTGCATTTATTTAGCGGGGTTCGCCATCATTGCACTGCGGCACAACCGGTTTCCTCTGATGGCTATCGGACTGCCGATCCTTTCTTTGTACATATATAAATTAACGCAAACCCCTTACCTTGTAGAGCGGCTGCACTCCTTTTTGAGCGAAAAGGATAAGGATTACCAGACCTTGCAGACGATCGGAGCGATCCGTTCGGCGGGATGGACGGGCCACGGATTTGCGGCAGCGAACGAAACCCTCCCGTTTATCTATGACGAATCGATGTACCCGTATCTTATTTACTGTTTTGGATGGGGTGCGGGGATCGTCATCGGGCTGCTAATCATTGGATTCATGATACGAATTTGGAAGATGAGTGTGTCCATTAGGGATGAATATGCCACCTGTATATTTTCCGCGTTTATCGTCGTATTTGGCATTCGACTGTTGTGGCCGCTGCTTATGGCGTACGGCGTGGTGCCCATCGTGGGGCAGAGCCTGCCCTTTGTCGGCTATGGCGGGTTCACGCAGGTGTTTGATTTTTGCGCCATGGGGCTGCTGTTATCGATCTATCGGCGCAAGCAGATGCTTCCCGCAAGGATGGAGACCGTTTGAAATTAAGGCCAAGCCCGATACTTCCGGGTTTTGGTCTTATTGCTATTGCAATATACAGTGACACTGTATATAGTGTAAATATACAGTTGAACGATATAAAGTGTGACTGAGCAAAAGGGAGGCACTTCATTGAGCAGAGATAAACATTTACCGCTGACCGAAACGGTATATTATATTTTGTTGGCGCTGCTGGAGCCGGCGCATGGTTACCTGATTATGCAGAAGGTGGAGGAGCTCAGCGCGGGGCAGGTCCGGATGGCGGCCGGCACGCTGTACGGGGCGGTGGACAATCTGCTGAAGCAGAAATTCATCCAGCCGACGGCGAGCGAGGACAGCCGCCGCAAGGTGTATGTCATCACGGATCTGGGTCGGGAAATGCTGAGACAGGATTACGAGCGGATGCGCCATATGATCGAAGTAACCAATATGCAGTGGGGCAAGGAGGAGTTGCTGCATGAAAAAATATAAATTTTTCACGAATTTGGACCAGGAAGAACAGTGGCTGAACGACATGGCCCGGCAGGGCTATACGCTTGTCCGGAAGTCCTTCGGCTATCAATTCGAGCGAAGCGTACCGGAGGAAGCCAACTACCGGATCGACTTCCGGACGTTTAAGAATCAGCGGGACTTTGAGGATTATGTTGCCCTGTTCGAGGACAGCGGCTGGACGCATGTCGCCGGCACGAAGGGGTCGGGGGCTCAATATTTCAAGCAGAACGGTGACCAGGGGAACGAAGATATTTTCTCCGATGCCGACTCCAAAGCGGCCCGGTATAAGCGGATTTCCGACATGTGGATGACGCTGTGCTGCTGCTTTATCCCGATTTTCGCAGTGCTGATTTCGACCGACGCCATTGACGCGTCCGTCATTCTGAAGCCCCAATCGCTGTATTACACGCCGGGATTGTGGGAAATGAACGGCACAAGATTTTGGCAGGCGTTCCTGTTCGAGACACCGTTTGCGCTGTTCCGCGGAATCGTCTGGATGGTCATTCCGGTTATGATTATCGTCTACTCGGTTTTCGCCTACAAAGCCAAAAAGGAATACGAGAAATCCCAGCGGCAGTAATGCCGAAATGGGAGCCAATAGGGAGGATGCTGCGCTTGCCGGCATCGTCCTTTTTTTTAAGGCGGGCAACGGCTGGCGAGCAGTTTGGCAACATCGGGCTTTGCATCGGTTGAGCATGGATGCCCCGTTCATGCCAGCGGGACCGGCTCTTTAATCTTTCTTTAGGTTTCCTTTAATATTAATTTCTGTTTGCTTAACATCCTCTCCCTATAATCAAAAGCATCTTAGGTTCACGCTCAGGCGCTCACGCGGAGTGGGCACCGGACCGGAAATGGGGAGAAAGAGATGCAGAAAAAAACGATCGCCGTGCTGTTCGGCGGCTGCTCAACGGAATATGAAGTCTCGCTGCAATCGGCGGCTTCCGTCATAGATCATTTGGACAAGGCTAAATATGAGCTGGTGCTCATCGGCATTACCCGGGAGGGAGCCTGGCTGAGGTACCACGGAGATCCGGAGGAGATCCGCAGGGACCGCTGGCATCAGCATCCGGGGTGCATCCCGGCGTTTCTGCCGCCAAGCAGGGAAACGGGCGGAATCGTGGAGCTGGTCGGGACGGAATACCGTTTGACGCCGGTGGACGTCGTATTCCCGGTTCTTCACGGCAAAAATGGGGAAGACGGCACGCTGCAGGGGCTGCTGGAGCTGTCGGGCATTCCTTTTGTCGGCTGCGGCACGCTGTCCTCTGCCCTTTGTATGGACAAGGAGGTTGCCAGCAAGCTGGTCAAAGCGGCCGGAGTGGAAGTGGCGGGTTCGGTCACGGTCCTCGCAGGAGACGACTTGTATGCGGCCGCCAAATCGGCTGAGACGCTGGGCTACCCCGTCTACGTTAAACCGGCCAAGTCCGGTTCCTCTTTCGGTATTACGAAGGCGTACGACAGGCTGGCGCTCATGGACGGCATCCGTGAGGCACTGCAGCATGACGACAAGGTGGTGGTCGAGCAGAACATTGCCGGATTTGAAGTGGGCTGCGCGGTTCTGGGTCATCGGGAACCGTTCATCGGAGAAATCGACGAGATCGAGCTGCAGGGTGAGTTTTTTGACTATACGGAAAAATACCAGCTGATTTCGTCTAAGATCCATCTGCCTGCCCGGATTTCGGAAGAAACGGCGAACCGGGTCAAAGAGACCGCGCGCCGCGTCTACCGGACGCTCGGCTGCCGCGGCCTGGCCCGGGTGGACATGTTCATTACCGAAGGGGAGCGGATCGTATTCAATGAGGTGAACACGATGCCGGGCTTCACGGCCGCCAGCCGCTATCCGAACATGATGCGGGCCAGCCACCTGCCGTACCCGGACCTGATGGACCGGCTGATCCAGCTGGCCGAAGCGATGGAGGTGGTCCGATGATCGGGGTTGTAGGCACGGAAGGCCGCGTGATTCACATCCAGCCGAGCATGGTGTACCGGGGACACCTGGTCCTCATTAACAGCGAGCATCCGCTCCGCCAGGCGCCTTATTCCAAGAGCCTCGCTCCCGTGGAATCACTCGCTCATGGCAGCACTCATGAGCGGGTGATGCGTCTGGAACGCAGCTGCCTGCAGCAACTGGAGGCGCTGCTGGACGCCTGCGGGGGCCGGGGAGGCATCGGAGTGGTCAGCGGCTACCGCACCGCGATGGAGCAGCAGCGCATCTACGACCGGTCGCTGGTGGAGAACGGGGAGATTTTTACTGCGAGTTACGTGGCTCGTCCCGGAGAAAGCGAACACCAGACCGGGCTGGCGGCCGATGTGGGCGATAAGCACACGGGGGTCGACTATTTATGCCCTTCGTTTCCGGAGGGTGGCGTTTATGCCTCTTTCCGGAAGCTGGCAGCAGAGCATGGCTTCATCCAGCGTTACAAGCAGGGTAAAGAGCATCTGACGCACATTGCCTGCGAGCCTTGGCATTTTCGCTATGTGGGCGTGCCGCATGCCATCATCATGGAGCAGTATGGGATGTGCCTGGAGGAATACACGGATTACTTGAAGCAGTTTACCCTAGATGGTCCGCATCTGTTCAAAAAGGTCAAGGAACATCTTGTGGAGATGTACTATGTTCCTGTTCATGAAGAAGAGCAGGTGCTGACGATTAAGGTCCGCCCTGAAACAAGAGTGGAATGCTCTGGGAACAATGTGGACGGCTGCATCATCACCATCTTCCATGATTTGCGGAAGGGGCTGGTGGGTTGAGGGCGCATCGTCTTCGGGCAGAGACGTTTCCTGTGAGATGGGGATACTCGCTTACTTCTCCAGGCGAAAAGAGAGAGGCACGGCCTTCCCTGTCCCACCGGGCGTGGGCGGAAATCAGCCTGGATCACTTGCGGCATAACGCCGCAGAGCTCCAGCGGCTTCTCCCTTCCGGGTGCCGCCTGATGGCGGTGGTTAAAGCTAATGCATACGGACACGGTATTACGGAGATCGCGGGGCATTTGAACCGTTCGGGGATGGATAGCTTCGCTGTGGCGGAAATCGGGGAAGGGATCCTTTTGCGGGAACAAGGCATCCAGGGGGAGATTCTAATCCTTGGTTACACCGATCCAGAGAGGGCCGCCGATTTGGCCAGGTACCATCTGACGCAGACGATGGTAAGTTTGGAATACGGGCAGGCCTTGGAAGCGCTCGGTATCGACCTGGAGGTTCATGTCAAAATCGATACCGGCATGAACCGGCTCGGCGTGCCCCACCAGGATACGGAGTCCATTCTGCGGTGCTATGACTTTGTTAATCTTCGGGTGACGGGCATATTCAGTCATTTGTCCATGTCGGACGGACTTGGACCGGAGGAGACCGAATTTACGCGCCGGCAGATCGCTCACTTTGATGGTGTGGTCGCGCAAATCAAGAAAGCTGGCATCGATCCAGGCCTTGTACATCTTCAGAGCAGCTACGGCATGCTGAATTACCCTGAGCTGCGCTATGACCGGGCCCGGCCGGGGATCGCGCTGTACGGCCTGCTCAGCCAGGAGGGCGACGCCGTGCGGTGCCAGGCCGAATTGCGGCCTGTGCTGGCGCTCAAGGCGACCGTGACGCAGGTGAAGGAGGTGCAGGCCGGCCAGCCGGTCGGCTACGGCCGCCGCTTCGTGCCGGAAAGCGATATCCGGATCGCCACGGTGTCCATCGGCTATGCCGACGGCGTTCCAAGGATGCTGTCGGACGGGGGTGGACAAGTCCTGATCCGCGGGCAGCGGGCCTCCATCATCGGCAGCATCTGCATGGATCAGCTGACCGTCGACGTCACCGGTATCGACGGCGTAATGCTAGGGGACACCGTCACGCTGATCGGCCAAGATGGCGATGAGCAGATCACCGCTGGTGAGATTGCCGCGCGCTGCGGAACGGTCACTAACGAAATCGTGAGCCGGATCGGCAGCCGGGTGCAGCGCATATATGTTGAATAGCCGCTGGAGACAGCGGTTCAGGCTGCCGAGATCGTTCTCGACAGCCTGAATAAGCGTAATAGTGGACTTGTTTTATTGCTGAGAGAAACAATCTGGGTATACTTGGCATCTATATAGTAAAACCGGATTGAGGTGTTCTTAATGAAGCGAGCTGTTTCTTTTATCTCAATCGTCATGCTATCTCTAATTTTTACAGGATGTTCGGGTAACTCCAACGTTAAAGAAAATACGAATACTCCTTCCACATTGATGAATTCGGAAAAAACGAATTCTCAGGGCCAAGATCCCCAGTCAACAAAAGAAGAAACTGCCATTACGGGAAACATAACTTGGAAGGCTCAGTATGAACCCATCGGAATGTTTGCAGTAAAAATGGTTTTATCTCAATCCACAGATCAAGGTAAAACGTGGACTATCGTGACAAGCAGCGATCAGAAAGGCAGCACAATACCTGGCGGGGCAGAGTCCTTCACATTTACCGATGCAAATACCGGCTGGATCGTAACGAATACACCAGCTGAAGGGAAGGTTGGGGCTTATAAGTCAATCGACGGAGGCAAGTCATGGTTCGATCTTAACCTGCCTGTTCCAGACGAGTTAAAAAGCTCAAACATAAAGGCCGTTCTCCCTTACTTTTTGAATAAAGACATATGTGTTATGATGACAACTCAAACGGACGAATCAGCAGAATCATCGAAAAGCCTATTCTACGTTTCTATGGATGGTGGAGTTGAGTGGAGCCTTATCTTTAATCAAAGAGAAGGAACGGTCAAAAGCCTTCACTGGAGTAGAGATGAAAACAACAACTACAGTTTTTTCATGGGTAAAGAAAAGTGGGAGTTTACAGGATCTCAATGGTTAAGAAACAGCAAATAGCCGGTTAGTCGTTCTATTTAGCGTACATAAGTGCTGTAGTGCCGCTGGAGACAGCGGCTTTTTGCGCTTATAGCTGTGGTCGGGGTTACCCCGTTACTTCGTTGTATTACGGCGCCTGAACTCTTTTATGATGAAGTTTTTTGCGGAGACGATCAGCACTTCCGGGATGAGAACGCACCCGATATACAGCAGGATGATGAACGGAAGGGAGGCCGTGAAAATAGCGAAGGTTTGTTCTTCCTGAGGCTTCATGATAACCAGCCATAAAGGGATCGCGACCACCCAGGTTAACAGGTTGGATATCAGCAGATAGGCCAGGTTTTCCCACAGCAAGCTAAATAGAATCAAAACGGCAATAGGGATCGCCCACGAATCCAAGTGCTGATCCAGATTCAAAAAGCAGAAGAACGCCATGGGATAGATTAGAGTGATCATTATTTGACTGACTTTAAGTCGACCCCGTTTCATGTGGCTCTCCTTTCTTGCCCGTGAATTATACAAAAAAACCACCGCCTTTGTGAACGGACCTCCAACGGTTAGCGGATGCCTAACGAACGAGAGAATAGTTCAATGCAAGCGGTGGTTATTTACATGTTATACCATTTTTAAGCGTTGCACCCGGTTTAGGATTGCTGATCGTCCATGAGGCGGAGCAGCAGGACGATGGCCTCGGCACGAGACGTCCGGGCTGCGGCCGCAAAGTTCCGGCCGTCGCGGCCTACGGTCAGGCCGCGCTCCTCCAGGGCGGCCGCTGCGGGCTTCGCCCACGCCGGAATCAGGGCGTCGTCGTTAAACGAGGTGCGCCCCGCGGCTTCTTGCGCCAGGCCAAGTGCCTTGGCGGTCATGACCGCCATCTCCGCACGGGATATGGGTGCCCAGGGCCGGAATTTTCCGTCCGGATATCCGGCAGTCACGCCTGATTGGTACGAGGCCATTACAGCATCAACGGCCCAGAACCCGATCGAGTTCTGATCGGTAAACCGGTGCGGAGGGTTATCCTGATGAGGCTGCAAATTCAGCTTATGCGCCAGCATGACGGTAAATTCCGCCCGCGAAACCGGCATGTTCGGCTCAAACGTACCGTCCGGGTAGCCGCGGACCAGCCCCAGCTTCACCGCGCGGAGGATATCCGCACTGGCCCAGTGGCCGGTGATATCGCTGAACGGATCCGGTTCAGGCGTCGGCAGCTCCTGCTCCGGGTCCGGCTCGGCAGGAGGCTTCGGCTCCTGAACCGGCTGGGTAGGCGTAGTAGAAGGCCAACTGCTCGAGGAGCCGGATCCTCCGCCAGGCTTGCTGGCAGTCACGGCACTTCCCGTCAGCGGCAGGCTTTCGTTGCCGGCTGCATCCAGGGCGGTGACGCTGAACGTATAGGCGGTATCGGCCGACAGCCCGGCAACGTTATACGCATAGACGCTGCTGCTGACTGTCACTGCGTCGCCTGAACCGGACGCGACACGGTAGGATGCTACGCTGTTGTCGTCCTTCGCCGCCGGCCAGTTCAAGGTCAGGTTTCCTGACGTGACGCCGGAAAAGGTCAAGCGGCTATCGGCCGGCCACTCAGGAGCTGTGCAGTCGGCCGGATGGGATGCCTCCACTGTATACAGACCTGTCGTCCCATCCTGTGCGGTGACGATCAAGGAAACTTCAGTCGAGAGGGGTTTTAGCGAGACACGAGTCTCTTGTCCGCTTACCGCCAGACTGCCGTTGATCGTCATCGTTGCTTTCGAATCCGCCACCGTGGCTTTCAACGTCACTTCTGAAACGCCACAGGGCACCGACAATTTGTAATCCGAAACAATCGGAGCAAATTCCGGGCTCAACTGCCCTGCCGAAAAAGTCAAACTGCTCAAATCAGCATTATTGCTTAGAGTTTCTTGGATCGTAATATTAACCTTAGCTTCCGTGGAGACCAGGCCTGCATTGGTCTTAGCTCTCCAGGTGAATGAAGCCGTGCCTATGAAATCGGGTGCAGGGACAAATCTCAAATTCCCCAAATCGGAAGCATCAATTTCTTCAGCCTCGGTCACGTCTTTCGAGGTTTCTCCTTCGATAAGCTGCAGTTTCCCCAAAGCCGGGTCAGGCAGCGAGGTAATCTGCACGCTGTTCAAAGCGTCTTCTCCGCTCCCACTAATGTGGCCTGCAAACATGTTTTCCGTAAACGCTAGAACCGAATTCTTCGTGGTGGCCAAATCAAAATCGCTTGCCTGAAGAGAGAACCTAAGTACTAGGTAAAGGGTAAATGTATACTGAATGCCATAATCCGAAAGCGTCCGGCCGTCCTCGAGTTGCTTCCCGGCAAAAATCAGGCGCTGCTGGTCGGGCGGAATCCCCTCCTTGTCCTGGATTTTTTGTTTAACGTTCTCAATCGTGTCTGACAATTCAACGCCCAGCGTAATGGTTTTTCCGGTCAGTGTTTTCACGTAAATGACCTTCGGGCCTTCTTCCAGAAAAGCCCGCTGCGGAAAGGCCAGCGTAAGCAGCATGATCAGGGCAAGACATGCTGCGACAATGCCCGGCCTTATTATTCTTGCCATCGATGAATCCTCCATCCCTATTCGTTTCAAAACTCCATTGTCTTCGCTGCAGACCAACGAAATCCCTTTTAAACGGACCGGAATAAACTATATTTTCATACCTTGAAAAAAACATAGAAATTAACCGTTGACAGGGACCACCCCCGGTGATAACCTCAACCAGAGGAAAAAAGCCAACCTGCTATACGATATGTATGATTGATTAACGCGGCAGACCTTTGAGGAGCCGTTTTTTCAAGACGTTATGTCCTTTGTGGACCCATAGATCCGCATACCTGGCAAGCCGACTCTTCTTTCCGAAGGGTTTTTTCATTTTATAAAAACGTGGGCATGCTGCCAGATGCCTAATCCGACAAAAAGAAAGTGATCCCTTGTATCAGCTAAAGTTTAAGGCGAACACCGAGCGCCTGCTAGACAAACATCTTACCGGTGAATCGATCGATTACCGGCAGATTATTTCCCTGTTCATACCGATTCTGATCGATCAGGCGTTTATTATTTCGCTGAACATGGTCAACGCCGCCATGATCAGTTCGGCCGGAGTCGCCGCCATCAGCGCCGTCAATATGGTCGACTCGCTTAATATTTTTCTGGTCAGCGTTTTTATCGCCATGTCGACGGGCGGAACGGTCGTCGTCGCGCAGTATAAAGGCAGCGGCAACGACCTGATGGTTTCCAAAGCAGCGTCCAGCACCGTCTCCGCCTGCGCGATCCTGGCGCTGGCTCTCAGTCTGATCCTGGTCTTGTTCCACCAGCCGCTGCTCAGCGTGCTGTTCGGAGCGGCTTCGCCGGAAGTCATGGACAATGCCAAAGTGTATCTGCTCGGAGGCGGCGTGTCTTTTGTGGGGATCGCCATTACTGAAGCGGTGTGCGGGGCGCTGCGCGGGATCGGCAAATCGAGGGCTTCGCTCATGCTGTCCCTGTTCATGAACCTGACCTACGTCGCGCTGAATTTGGTGTTTATCAACCTGCTGCACATGGGCGTGCTTGGCATGACGATCGCGATCAACATTGCCCGGTACCTGGCGGCCGCCTGCGCGCTGTACTTTCTGGTGAAAAGGGACACCGATCTGCATTTCCAGCTCCGGTCCATCGTTCAGGTGAACCTGAAGATGCTCCGCAAAATCTTTTCCATTGGCATCCCGTTTGCAGCGGAGCAGATGTTCTTTAACGGCGGTAAAATGCTGACCCAGATCTTCATCGTCGGCCTTGGCACATATGCCATCGCCACCAATGCGATCAGCGGGTCGCTGGCAGGCGTATCCCAAATTCCGGCGAACGCGCTCTCGCTCACGCTGGTGACGGTAGTGGGGCAGTGCATCGGACGGAGAAACGTGGAGGACGCGCGCAAGTTCACCAAGACGTTCCTGTGGCTGGCGTCCTTCTCCTTCGTGCTGACGGGTGTGATCATGATGGCCTTGTTCCATCCGCTGGTCAGCCTGTTCCACCCTCCGAAAGAAATCGTCGGGGACATCTTCACGGTCCTGCTCATCAACCTGATCGCGCAGGTACCGCTTTGGGCTATCAGCTTTATTATGCCATCGGCGCTGCGGGCCGCGGGGGACTCCAAGTTCACCTCGCTGGTCTCCATGCTGTCGATGTGGCTGTTCCGGGTCATCCTGGGCTATGTGCTCGGCATTGTGCTGCATTGGGGAATCGTCGGCGTCTGGCTGGCGATGAACTGTGAGTGGGGTGTGCGCGGCACCGTCTTCCTGCTGCGTTTCATGGGCAAGAAGTGGTATCAGCACCGTTTGATCGATTGAATATATACGATATCCATATTTACGGTAAAAAAAAGGACTTTCCCCGGCTTGCCAGCCGATCAGGGAAAGTCCTTTTGCGTTAGGCGGTTGCTCCGCTATTCGTCCGCTATTCGTCCGCAATAATAAGCTTCGTCTGCGTCTTCTTAAATTTGGCGGCATAGCTGCGGTCCACCAGGTTGTCTGTCACGATCGCATCGATTTTGTCCAGCGGCGCGATCGCAATGGTGACGTCCCGGCCGAATTTGCTGCTGTCGGCGGCGACGAAAACCTCTTTGGACAGCTCGATCATCTTTTTGCGCGTGGTCGCTTCCTCCAGGTTGTAGTCGGAAATTCCCCGTTCGGTTGTGATGCCGCTGCAGCAAATAAACGCCTTGAGGACGTTCAGTTCATGAAAGTTGAAAATATACTCGAACGTTACGACCGACTGCTCGTCCTTACGGATTTTTCCCCCGATGATCATCAGCTCGATATCGGTGTTCATCAGCTCGGTAATGACCGGGATGGAGTTGGTAATGACCGTCAGCTTCTTCTTGTCCTTGATGTATTTGGCAATATGGTACGTCGTCGAGCCGCTGTCGATATAAATGCAATCCCCGTCCTGAATGTATTCGCAGCATTTCCGGGCGATGGTTTCCTTCTCCTCCAGGCGGTCGATCATGCGCTCATCCATGGAAGGCTCGCCATACTTGGGCTCGGCCAGCTTGATGCCGCCATAGATTTTGACGATTTTCCCCTGATTGGCCAGCACATTGATGTCCCTGCGCAGCGTGTCCACGGAGATGTCCAGCTCTTCGGTCAGCTCGTTCATCTTCAGCACCTTGCGGACGTTCAGCAGATCGATGATTTTCTTTTGTCGCTCTAATGGCAGCATGTTTTTCACCTGTATTTATGACGTGGAAGTCTCGATATTCAAGTTAAGTCAATTCCAGTGTACTGATTACACCTTGCAACTTCAATACCGTTTATCCTTGGAGCCACAGGTTTCTGTTGAGCATCCTACCCGATACTGCATGGTCTTGCACCAGCTAAAAAAGGGCCGTTGTCGGCCCTTCTGAATTCAATCCGCGACCCGAAGCACGATTCGTCCCCGTCCATGGCCGGTTTGGCATAGCTCGTGAGCTTGTTGGATCTCATGCAATGGAAATTCCCTTCCGACCGGTGCCTTTATTTGTCCGTCTGCGATCAACTGTCCTATTTGCTGGAAAACGGTATCGGGTGCGAGCTCGTTGCTGAACCGCGCAGTAATGCCCAATTGCTGAGCCCGCTCCGTAGAGGGGACGTCTACAAGCGAGAGCAAGGTTCCCCCGCGTCTCACGATGGACCAGGAGCGCTCCAGCGTGTCACCGCCAACTCCGTCCAGAACCAGGTCCACGTCGTGTGCTCTGTCCTCAAATCGGGTTGTTCGATAATCGATGACAGTGTCGGCACCCAGCGATTTGACGTAGTCGATATGGTCCCCCGAACATGTGCCGATGACTTCGGCGCCTTTCCATTTGGCCAATTGAACGGCATACGACCCGACCCCTCCGGCCGCCGCATGAACCAGAACACGCTGGCCTGGCTGCAAATGACCATGAGCGAACAGCGCCATCCATGCCGTGGTAGCCCCTCCTGATATGGTGGCTGCTTCGCGGAAGGAGAGTTTGGGCGGCATGCTTGCAAGAGTGTCCACTGTTGTTGTGACGAACTCCGCGCATGCGCCTTGACTGGCTCTGCCGAATACCGCCTGACCTTTTCGAAACTTCGATACACGGGAACCGACATCGGCGACGACTCCCGCTACAGCTGAACCCGAGATGAAAGGAAGCTGCAGCGGGACATGCTCCTTCATCAGTCCTTGACGATACGCCCAATCCACAGGCAGTACGCCGACGGCATGAACACGAATCAAAACTTCCTCCGGTTTAGGAACAGGCACAGGCAGTTGTTCCAGTCTCAGCTCCTCCGGTCCTCCATACTGGTGAATATGAACAGCTTGCATCAGGTTTGAAGTCATTCTTCCATCTCCTTCGAAATCATTTTTGTGTGCTGGATATTGAGGATCCAATGGTTTTACGGGCTCGCACCAGAATAGAATAAAGCGCGATAACCACGAGCAGGACGGTGAACAGCAGGGAAAACGCGTTGCTGTAGCTCATCGCTTGTTCGTGAAAGAGCAGTGGATTCAGCTGAACAGGCGCTCCCCAATCAAGTACTTTGCCGATCAAAGAAGTAGAGACGGCTCCGATGATGAATGTCATCATGGTAAGAAAGCCCATCCCGATACCCATATGCTCCTGTGACAAAGTGAGGGAAACGCTATTTGACGTAGCTACCTGGATAAAGGTCTGCCCCGTGCTGGCTAGAATCAGGAAGATCCATATATAGGCGGGCGGCATCCCGGGGAATACGGACAAGATACCAAAGGAAACTAAGAGCGGGGCTGCAGCCAGATAGAAGAGAAAACCATTTCCCCTTTCATCGGCGAGTTTCCCACCTGTTCTTCCCAGCAAGGCGGATGCCATGGCTCCCGGAAACATGACAAAACCAATGAATGCGGGAGATACATGGCTTATGTTCGTGAGCAGCTGCGGCATAATGAAGGGCATCCCGGAACTCAGGCTCGCCGCTAACAAAGCAATCCCTACGCCCAGGACATAACGCCGATTATGAAACAAGGCGGGCTGAACAAACGGCTCCTCTGCGGACCGGATGCGAAGGATAAATAATGCAAAGATGACGAAGCCGGTACCAAAGAACAGCCATGAACTATAAGTGATAGCAAGAAGTATTAACGCAATGGTACCTGCGAGCAGAAATCCGCCGATCCAATCCAGCTTGCTCCCTGTCCGCTCCGGTTCTTCCTGCAAATATTTGCGAAATACAGGCAGAACCAGCAGGATGAACAAAGAAAAACAAAAAAGCATACGCCAATGAAGCATACCTGTCACCAGACTAGCCGCTATAGGGCTAATGGCCGTTCCAAGAGCCAGTCCGCTTACCATGGTGCCAATGGCCCGGCCTCTGTTTTCCGGGGGGAAATATTTCGCTGGTATAATCATGGATACGGCAGGGATCACCGCTCCTCCGGCAGCCTGCAGCATCCGTCCAGCCACCATCATCCCGTAATGCTGTGCCGACAGCCCTAAGAGCGAGCCCGTGACCATAAGGATGAAGCCGAAAGTCAGCAAATCCTTCAGCCGGTAACGGTCTGCCAATTTACCGTAGGTCACTGAACCGATCGCATACATGATTCCATAGCCCGTGGTCATCCAGCTCACCTGTGAAGCCGTCAGCCTAAACTCCTCGCGAATGGATGTGAGCACCACGTTAAAAATCGTTGCGTTCATGACCGATATGATCAAGGTGAAGTACATGATATGAAGCAGCTTATTGGCCGCATCCTTTTGACCCTCCATCTCCGTAAGTCCCCTTTCCTTTGCGTTCCATCGTGAAGATGGAGATTCATCCACATTATAAAGTTGATAAATGACCGTTAAAAATATAAATTGGTCATAAGTTCATAACTCTAAAGATATAAACTTGATTCGGTCCATCAGAATGGAAGGGTGGAATCCATGGAATTATTGCAATTGAAGTATTTTCAAACCGTCGCCCGGCTGGAACATATGACGAAGGCAGCCGAGGAACTGCATATCGCCCAACCGGCCCTTAGCAAAACGATTGCCCGGCTGGAACAGGATATAGGAGTTCCGCTATTCGACCGCCACAAACAAAAAATCCGCCTCAATTCGTATGGCAGACTGTTTTTACAGCAGGTCGAGCCGGCCCTGACGATGCTGGAAGAGGGGAGACGCCAGGTTGCGGATCAGGCTGGCCTCGAGCAGGGACGTATTGTGTTGGCCACAACGAACCACAAGTGTGACGCGGAGTTTATCAGTTCATTTTTATCGGCGTACCCGAAGGTCAATCTTCGCCTTACCCAAACGACCTCGCATGAGGAGAAGATCGAGCTCCTTCTTGACGGCGAACTGGACTTTTGCATTACTTCACTGCCGATTGAACATGAGGAGATCGAAAGTATTGAATTTTTGCGGGAGGAGATTTTTCTGGCAGTACCCTCCGGGCATCCTTTATCGAATCGCACCCGTATCTGCTTGAGCGAGTTGGCCGAGGAACCCTTTATCGGTTTGGACAGGAAGCACAGCTACCGGGTGTTAACCGATCAATTGTGTAAATCGGCGGGTTTTGAACCAAAGATTTCATGCGAGGTTGACGATACGACCGTTATGAGTGCTTTTGTCAAAGCGGGAATGGGGATTGCCTTATTAACCGAGCCAGCGAAATTAAAAGAACCCTCACTTGTCCTGCTTCCGATTGAGCAGCCTGTATGCCAGCGCACTTTTCTGTTGGCCTGGTCGAGACATCATTACTTATCCAAAGCGGCTCATACATTTCGTGATTTCCTGATCCGCTATTATGCGGACTTCACAACAGAATTAGCACAGTAAGCCTGGTCAAACGTCAAAGCGCCGAATCGGTACTCCAAAGTACTGGTTGGGCGCTTTTTTTTACCTATATATGAGAAGAAATTAAGGTGATTTAGGATGAAGTTAGTCAAAATATATGAAAGACATATGCATAATTTACTTCGACTTTACACAATGGACGATTTGGTTTGACATTCGCTTTTTATACTGGGGTTGTGTTTATGGGAGGTGAGCCGTCTGCTCAAGCTGCAGCATATTCGTAAACAATTCGACGAAAAGGTAGTTTTGGAAGACATCAGTCTCGAGATCGGCACGGGCGAAATTGTATCGCTCCTCGGTCCGAGTGGAAGCGGGAAGACGACCCTTCTCGGCATTATTCTCGGGTTAACCGATATGGATCAAGGCAAGATCCTGTTTAATGGCAACGACATCAGCCGGGTGCCCATGAACAAGCGCGGTTTCAATATCGTGTTTCAGGATTATGCCCTGTTCCCGAATTTGAACGCTTACGACAATATCGTATACGGGCTTCGCAACAAGAAGGGCATCAGCAAGGAGGAGGTTCAGGAAACGATCGATTTTCTGGAGCTCGGGCCCCATCTGAAAAAAAGAATCAGCGAGCTGTCCGGGGGCCAGAAGCAGCGGGTGGCTTTGGCCCGAACGCTGGTCACCAAGCCGAAAATTCTGCTGCTGGACGAGCCGCTCAGCGCCCTCGACGGGGTGATCAAGGAATCGATCAAGCAGCGGATTCAATCGATCGCGCGGGAGTTCAAGCTTACGACGATCATTGTGACCCACGACCCGGAAGAGGCGCTGACCCTGTCGGACAAAATTCTGATTATCAACCAGGGCCAAATCGCCCAATACGGCACGCCGCAGGACATCATCCAGCAGCCGGCGGATGCTTTCGTGGAACAGTTTATTATCCGGCAGCTGCAGATCAAACGGCAGAACATTTACCAGCTTTTTGGTGCGGCCCATGCATAAAGTCAAGCCTGAAATGCGGGTGATCTTCATCCTGATCGTGCTGCTGTTCGCCGTGTTTCTGTTCATCCCGCTGGTGGTGCTGCTCATTCGCTCTTTGGAAAATGATCAGGGCTTTACGCTCACAAACTATACCGATGTGTGGAGCAGACGGGACCTGACCCGTTCCATTCTGAACAGCGTCAAGGTATCGGCGCTGACCGCATTCATCACGACAGTGCTCGGCTTTATTCTCGCTTATGGTATTCACTGTACCAACGTGTACCGGCCCATCAAGGGCGCAGTAAGGATTTTGGTCGCGCTCCCGATGCTCCTGCCCACGATTACCTACGGATTCGCCATCATGTACTCCTTCGGCAACCAGGGGCTGATCACCCGGATCACGGGACGGAACTGGTTTGAAATTTACGGATTCAACGGACTGCTGCTCGGCTATGTCATTTACACGCTGCCGCCGGCCTTTCTGCTGATCCACAATGCGTTCCGCTACGTGGACCGGAAGTTCATCATCGTCTCCAGGCTGATGGGGGACGGCACGCTGCGCAGCTTCAAAAATACGGTGCTGCGGCCGCTGACGGGAGCGCTGGGCGGTGCGTTGATCCTGTCGTTTATTTTGAGCTTTACCGATTTCGGGATTCCGGCGTCGGTCGGCGGTACCTACGAGGTCGTTGCAGGGCAGCTGTACCAGGTGATGCTCGGCTCCATCCCGGATTTCAACCAGGGGGCGGTCGTTGCGATCGTTATGCTGATTCCGGCGGTGTTCGGCATCTGGCTGCTGCAGGCGCTGGAGAAGCTCAACTTCCACGTCGATAAAATGGCCGATACGCCGCTGCCCAAGCACCGCATACGGGATACAAGCTTCGGGATCCTCTCCCTGTTGGTCGTGCTCGGCATGCTCTCTATCTTTGCGGTTATGTTTATCGCACCGTGGATGAACGGATATCCGTACGATCTTACGTTTACCTTCAAGCATGTGGCGAGTGTGCTGGAATCGGGAGATCTCACAGGGGTGTACAAGCATTCGCTGTGGGTTGCGCTGCTGACGTCCTTCTTCGGCACCCTGGCTGCTTATGCCGCAGCGCTGCTCAATGTGCGTACGAACCTGCGGTGGCGGGGAATCACGGATACGATCTCGATGATCACCAACACGGTGCCGGGCATGGTGCTGGGGATTTCGTACCTGCTGTTTCTGAACGGGAGCAGTCTGAAGGGGACGTTTACGATTCTCATGCTGTGCAACATCGTCCATCTGTTCACGACGCCATACCTGATGGCCAAAAACGCCCTTTCCCGGATGAATCCTTCCTGGGAAACGACCGGGGAACTGCTTGGAGACAGCTGGCTGCGGACCGTCCGGCGGGTCGTGCTGCCGAATTCGGCCGCCACGGTGGTCGAAATGTTCGGATACTTTTTCGTCAACGCGATGGTGACGATCAGCGGTATCATCTTTCTGGTATCGGCGCAGACGTCGGTGGTGGCGAGCAAAATCAAGGAACTGCAGCATTTCGCCAAGTTTAATGAAATTTTCGTGCTGTCCATGCTGATCTTCGCAACCAACCTGATCATCAAGGTGCTGTGCGAAGTACTGCAGAGAAGGAGGGCTGTGCGGCGGTGAGCCCGGGGGTTGCCCACCACCAGAGAGACTGCGACTTTGATAATGAAACGACTTGAAATGTTTTCATCACATTTTCTCAAATGCCAAGCCCAGCGGAGGGGCCGAAATCGGTTTGGAGAAGCGCAGCGTTCGCCTTTGTTTCCATATTTCCACCTTGAAATTTTGAATCGGGAAATAGGGAAACAACAGCGATCGGAAAACCGATTCGGATCCGGAGCGGCCTCAGCAGGCACGCAAGAAGCAAGCCAGCATTACCATCATTTTATTTGAAGCGAGGGAATTTACCCATGTCCAAGTCCAAAACGTTCAACGGTCTTCTGCTCACCCTGCTCGCCATCAGCCTCGTATTCGCCCTGGTCGGATGCAGCAGCAGTAAAGCGGAGGAATCCAAGAAGGTCGTCATCTACACTAACGGTGATGAAGAAGCGGTGGCCGCCATGGAGACCGCGCTGAAAAATGCCGGTTACGACGGCAAATACGTGCTTCAGTCACTCGGCACTTCCGAGCTCGGCGGAAAGCTGATGGCGGAGGGAAGCGACATCGAGGCCAATCTCATCACGATGAGCTCGTATTTTATCGACAGTTCGCAGAGCAAGTACCACATGTACAAGGACCTGTCTTTTACCACGAACGCCATGGATTCCTACCCTTCCTACTATACGCCGATTCTGGCCAATACCGGATCGATCTTCGTGAATACCGAGGTACTGAAGCAAAAAGGATTGGAAAAGCCGGCATCGATCAAGGATTTGACGAAGCCGGAATACAAAGGCCTGGTATCGATTCCGAACATTATGGACTCCTCCACCGGCTGGCTGCTCGTGCAGGCCGTCATCACGCAGTACGGAGAAGAGGAAGGCAAGCAGGTGCTGCACGATCTGATCGCGAACGTCGGCCCGCATCTGGAGAGCTCTGGCTCCGGCCCGATCAAGAAGGTCGAAGCCGGCGAAGTTGCCGCAGGCTTCGGACTGCGCCATCAGGCGGTCAAAGCCAAGGCTTCGGGCGCGCCAATCGATTATGTCGACCCGTCGGAAGGCAACTTCTCGCTGACCGAGTCGATCGCGGTCGTCGATAAGAAGAACGCCACGACCGACCTCGCCATGAAAATGGCCGAGACGATCATCAAGGATGCGCGCAAGGACCTGATCACGAACTATCCGGTCGCCCTCTACCAAGGTGAGACGGTGGAAGACATCAACAAGCCGGCCAAATCGATGAAGTTTGCCAAACCGCTGACGGTGGAGCTCCTTGAGGAGCATCAGAAGTTTTTTAACGATGCCAAATAACAAATGGCGACGACCCAAGAATGAACCCAATACACGGCAGGGAGTGACTTACCCATGAACCAATACAAGCTTTTAACCCCGGGACCGCTGACAACGACCCGTACGGTGAAGGAGGAGATGCTCCTGGACCGCTGCACCTGGGACGATGACTATAAATCGATCACGCAGCGGATCCGGTCCCAATTGCTCGGCATCGCCGGCGCCGATCCTGCGGAATACACCGCCGTGCTGATGCAGGGCAGCGGCACGTTTGCGGTCGAATCGGTCATGACCTCGGCCATTTCCGACCAGGACAAGGTGCTGATCATCACGAACGGCGCCTACGGCGAGCGGGTCGTCCAGATGGCGCGGTATATCGGCTTGAACTATGCGGAATATCGCATCGATTATGACCAGCATCCCGACGAAACGGAGCTTCGCGACTTGCTTGAAGCCGATCCTTCCATTACCCATATCGCGATGGTTCACTGCGAGACGACGACGGGCATATTAAATCCGCTCGAAACGGTGGCTGCACTGTCTCAAGCGTATGGCAAAACGCTGATCATCGACGCCATGAGCAGCTTCGGCGGCATTCCGATCGACGTGACCGGTCTCGGAATCGATTATTTGATCAGCAGCGCCAATAAATGCATTCAAGGCGTACCCGGCTTCGGGTTTGTCATTGCCAGACTGGAGAAGCTGAAGGAGCTCCAGGGCACGGCGCGCAGCCTGTCGCTCGATCTCTATGACCAATGGAAGGGCATGGACAAGGACGGCAAATGGCGGTTTACCTCGCCCACCCATGTCGTGGCAGCCTTTGCCAAGGCGCTTGACGAGTTGGCGGAGGAGGGGGGCGTCCCGGCTCGGTTCGAACGCTACCGCCAGAACAACCGGCTGCTTCGCGACCGGCTGGCCGGCATCGGGCTGTACGCCTATATCGAGGAAGCGAAACAGTCGCCGATCATTACGACGTTTTTGTTCCCTGAAGGGCAGCATTTCAGCTTTGCCGACTTTTACGCCTATGTGAAAGAAAGGGGCTTCGTCATCTACCCCGGCAAGCTGACGGACGTCGATACGTTCCGCATCGGCAACATCGGGGAGATCTATGAGGAGGACATCGAGCAGTTGTGCGGTATAATCGAGGAATATATGGGAGGAATGAAGCGATGAACCGGATCGAGGGTGTGATTTTGGATTGGGCCGGAACGGCCGTGGACTTCGGCTGCTTTGCGCCGGTGAACGTCTTTGTCGATATTTTCAACCAGGCCGGCATTGAGGTTACGATGGAGGAAGCCAGAGCACCGATGGGCATGCTCAAGATCGACCACATCCGCGCCATGCTGTCCATGCAGAGAATTTCTGCTCTCTGGAAGGACAAGTACGGACGGGATTTCAGCGAAGAGGACGTACACCGGCTGTACGCCGCGTTTGAGCCTGCGCTGATGGCCTCTCTGTCCGAATATACGGATCCGATACCCGGCGTCATCGAGACGGTGGAAGCGCTGCGGGCAGACGGACTGAAGATCGGCTCGACTACAGGGTATACGCGCTCCATGATGGACGTCGTCACTCAGGGCGCACGGGAAAAGGGGTACTATCCCGACCATCTCGTCACCCCTGACGAAACGGGATCTTACGGCAGACCGTATCCGTACATGATTTTCCGCAACATGGAGCATCTGAAGCTGTCGGCATCCTGGAAGGTGGTCAAGGCAGGCGATACGGCCTCCGATATCCAGGAAGGCGTGCAGGCCGGCGTATGGTCGGTCGGCGTCGTCATCGGCAGCTCGGAGATGGGCTTAAGCCAGGAGGAATACGGTCGCTTGCCCGTGAACGAGCGGTCCGAGGCGATCGAGCGCACGAGACGGGCGTTCCTGGCGAACGGGGCCGATTTTACGATCGATACGCTGGCCGAGCTGCCGGCCCTCATCGGAACGATCAACCGTATGCTGGACAAGGGCGAACGCCCAGGCCGAGCACAGCGGCTGCAGACCGTAGGGCTTTAATAGCATACCGTGCAGCTGTTATCCAACCGCGCTTCGGCGCGGTTTTTTATATTGGCTAAAATCTATTCAACAACGATCCTCTTGAAAATTTGCTGGAGGGATGGGTAGAGTAATGTAAAGGTGCCGATTGTAACAAGAGCACCAACACCAATTTCAAAGGAGGCACAAAGGATGAAAATCGTTGTGACCAGTATATTTGTATCAGACCAAGATCGGGCACTTCAGTTTTATTCAGAAAAGCTGGGGTTTGTCAAAAAGGAGGACGTTCCCGTCGGTGAATACAGGTGGATCACGCTTGTCTCTCCGGACGAGCAGAACGGCACTGAGCTCTTGCTCGAACCGAATAACCATCCTGCTGCCAAAGAGTATCAAACGAAGATATTTGCTGATGGCATCCCGGCAGCGATGTTTGGTGTGGAGGATATTCATACAGAGTATAAGCGGCTGTTGGAAAACGGCGTAAAGTTTACGATGGAGCCGACCCAAATGGGCCCTCTTACATTAGCCGTCTTCGACGATACATGCGGCAACCTTATCCAGATTGTGCAAAAGTAACACAGCAGAGCGGCTGAAGAAGCCCCTGCAATAATGTACTATCCGCCTGCCGGCTCCACACCCTATAATGCTAAAAAACGATGGTGTGAGGAGTATCCAACATGAACATTGCTTCTTTTCTGCTGTACTGTGTCATTGTAACCTTTACGCCGGGGCCATCGAATATCGTCATTTTGGCGGCGGTCCGGCAGGAGGGCTTCAGGCAGGCGGCCAAATATATTGTCGGTGCTTCTATCGCTTACTCTTTGCTGGTGGCCGCTTCGGTCGTGGTGAACCGTGAGCTGGTTACAGGGATGCCTGTGATCCTGACGGTGCTGCGGATCGCCGGCAGCCTGTTCATTCTGTACCTGGCTTACCAGATTTACCGCATGGACGTGTCCAAGGCGGCGGCCAAGCAGACGGCGTCTTTTATGTCGGGATTTTGGATGCAGTTTCTGAACCCGAAAGTGGTGCTGTTCACCATTACCGTCATTCCCATTTACGTCATGCCCTATTATTCCTCAGGTTGGGTCTTGGCCTTGTTTGTGGGATTGGTCTCGCTGATCGGCGTTGCCGCCTATTTTTCCTGGGGACTGTTCGGCACGCTGCTCAAGGGTATTCTGCAAAAATACCAAAAAATCTCGAATATCGTTTTCGCCCTGCTTCTGGTATACTCGGCCATAATGGTATCCGGGATCACAGACATCGCGAGGGGGTGAGCGGAGGATGGAACGGTTCGAGTATAAGCAGGCGGCGGGGATTACCGCGCTGTCGGCGAGCATTGCCGATTTTACGTACAAAAAGCACTGCCACGAGGAGTACGCGCTCGGCGTCACCCTCCGCGGCGTTCAGCAGTACGACCTGGAAGGGAGCCTGCAGTCCTCCCACCGCAGCGGCGTGATGCTGTTTCATCCCGAGCAGACGCATGACGGCTGGTCGCAGGAACGCTCCGGCATCGATTATGTCATGCTCTACATTCACCCGGATCAATTCCTGGAGGCTTTGGGGAAAAAGGAAGTGCTCCGCTTCTCCGACCCTATCGTGTACGACGCGGGGCTGCGGCGCAGCATTCTCGATCTGTCCACCGCCATTGCCGGCGGCCAATCCGAGGATGTATGCAGCGAGCTGCTGTTTCGGGTTGCGGGCCACTTTTCGCAGGACATTTTGCGGCCGATGGACATCAAGGCCCCGTCGTTCACCCGCAAAGCCAAGGAACGGATCCACGAGAACCTGGAGCATGTGCTTCGCCTGGACGAAATCAGTGGAGAGTTCGGGATGTCCAAATACCAGTTCATCCGGGCATTTAAGGCCAATACCGGGCTCTCACCCTACCAGTACTTCCTGAACTGCCGCTTGGAGCGGGCCCGGCAGCTGATCGAAAAGCACCGGGACATTTACCTGGCGGTGAGCAGCTGCGGTTTTGTGGATCTGGCCCATTTGAACCGCCATTACAAGCATGTGTACGGCACGACGGCATTCGAGTTTTTGTCTTACTTGGAGGGGAAGCTCTGACCTCGTTAGATTCGTTCTAATAAGTTCGTTATACGGCATGTCATCCGAAAGGATGGCATGCTTTTTTGCGTTTTGCGTTGGAGACACCGGACTGGCTCCCGGATGGCGGCCCTGTCCGACAGGGAGGTTCTTTCGTCATTTCCCCATGGATCTTCGGATTGAACGGCTGCTTATGTGAGCGGAGTTTTAAAAGAAAGTGTTTCGGGCACAATGGATGCCATGAAATGTTCATGATTATAGTATAGGGTGCTAGGGTATATTAGGAGAGAACAGTCATTCTGAAGACAAAAAGGAGTGCTGACATGATGAAAAAACAATGGCTAATGCTCATCGCCGCGGCCATGCTGGTGCTGGGAGGGTGCCAAAATAATGACTCCGCGTCGGAGCCGGCATCCGTGACTCCGTCGCAGCACGAGCAGGCAACAGACGATTCGGACATGAACATGGACCAGATGGACGAGATGCATCATTCCGGCTCCGGGGAAGTCCCCGCAGGGCTGAAAGAAGCGGCAAATCCGGCTTTCAAGGTGGGAAGCCAGGCGATCATCGAGGCCGGCCACATGAAAGGGATGAAGGGCGCCAAGGCTACCATTGTCGGTGCCTATGACACGACGGCCTATGCCGTCTCCTACACGCCGACAACCGGCGGTCCCAAGGTGACGAACCACAAGTGGGTGATCCACGAGGAGATCGAGAACGCCGGGGCCGAGCCGTTCAAGCCGGGGGACGAGGTCGTTCTGGAGGCGGACCATATGCCAGGAATGAAGGGCGCCAAGGCGACCATCGATTCCGCCGAGAAAACTACGGTGTATATGGTGGATTATGAGCCAACGACGGGCGGTGATCCGGTCAAAAACCATATGTGGGTTACGGGAAGCGAGCTGTCGGCTGCCAAATAACCGTCCCGAATACCCCCTAAACCATCCAGGGCCACGATCAAGTGGCCCTTTGTTATTTTCCAGGCCGATGCTCGTAGAAGAATTTCTATTACGGATTCATCGCCCTCCTCGCAATATTGGATAAGCATCGAAAATGAAAAAGCACCCTCTAAGGGTGCTCACGCAAATTTGGATCGGATCCCAATCCCTACTTTCCGGAAAGGCGTTTGAGTTACTCTCCGGAATATAGGCCGATACGGTTCCCGAGGGTAGACAGCCTCTTCGGCTTTTGGTCCAGCTCACCGGCCAAGACGGTCAGTGCTTCTTTGAGCTGCTGCTCATTCCAATACACATATGGGCTTTTCCACTGGCCCTCGACGGTCTGCATCTGGATTTGGTCCGGTTTCATTTTTTTGTAATTGAGGAGCCAACGTTCCATATTCTTGGCTGGAATGTCCGTCTGGACCTGTTCCCCGATAATGTCCAGCACTTGCCCCCATTGGCTGATGCCTTTAAATGAAGTAAGCTTGTCCAGGACCTGGTTCAACACCTGCTGCTGGCGCCGGTTCCGGTCGAAATCCGAAGACGGCGACGAACCGTCGTTGGACTTCCGGTAACGGACGAAGTCGAGCGCCTGTTTGCCGTCCAGATGCTGCATACCCTTGCGCAGATTGATATCCGTGCCGTCCGCCGTATCCTTGTAGCGCATGTCCATGTCGACGTCAACATCGACGCCGCCGACAGCATCGATGATCTGCCGGAATCCTTCAAAGTTGATCATAACCATATAATCGACCGGAATGTGGAACAAGTCGCCAAAGAACTCCTTCGTGTCGGCCATGGCCGCCTTTTTGTCCTTGATATAGTAATGGGCGTAATAGTAGTTGGCTTTGTGCGTCCCCAGCTGGGATTGGCTGACTTTTAAATCCCGGGGGATGGATATTAAGCTGGCCGATTTCTTTTCAGGATTCAGCGCCCCCAAAATCATCACATCGGTATTGATCGTTCCCCCGCTGCCTTCGCGGTTGTCGATTCCGGCGAGCAGAAAAGTCATCGGCTTCATGTCGGCCTCGGTTACGCTTTCAACAGGCGGCTCGCTGACGGCCTCCCCCTGTTCCTGCTGCTGGGACTGGGGTGCGTAATATTCGGCGGCAGCCGATATTTTATGTAAGGTTGATATCGCTTTATGATGCAAAAATCCAAGGAATCCGCCTACTCCGATCAGCAGGAGCGCGATTACGGCCGTGATGCTGAGCATCCACTTGCGGAGCCGGCTCATTTTCTTCTTTTTTTTGGAACGTGGTTGCATAACATCCTCCAATCCTGTTCTATATAGAATGAACTAAAGAAATGAATGTTCTAGGCTTCTATTAGGCCGCTATAACTGAAAGTTCAATGTAAAACTTTAATTCATTCTATCTATCAAAAAAAGCACTATACATATGTATACTATAATTATTACAAGCGAGCAACTTTACATAGGTTTCATTATACAATGTACAAAACTTAGCGTTGAATACAGCCGGCAATGGACCTTCAACGGAAAGATGATTCGTTCTCTTGACAATCGGCATATTCTGGAATAAGATGGTTCCATAAATGACAGTAAGTACTGACGGTCATTATTGGCTTGGCATTTTTAAAATGAAGGAGGAAAGGAAATGGGAGATGATAAAATGGGCGGAAAACCGGTCGTGTGGGTCAATGCCTTTCAAGTGAAGCCGGGCAAGCTGGATGAATTCATGCGGATTCAATCTGAGGAGCTGCGTTCTTTTGCAGAACAGGACACCGTAAACGGAGCGCTTGGGAGCCGCCTTCTGCGCGCATCCCATCGGGACCGGGCCATAGCCATTGCACTGTTCGAGAGTGTAGAAGCTCACCAATCCTGGCTTAAACAGGCGGATTTCTCAGCGCATTACGACAAGATCAAGGATCTGATCGAAGGGGCAGAAGGCGATTATTATACGGTTGAGGCCGCATACGGGGCAACCATTGAGTAAACAAGGCGGGCGGCGAGAGCCGGGTGACGGGATGGCTGTGAGTTGAGCACCTGTGAAAGAAATGTACCCTGAATGACAGTAAGTACTTACTGTAATATATGAATGAACTATTATTCTATTTATGAGCTACTAATCTATTTTGAATAATGGAAGGGGTTATTAAATCATGATGAATATTGGAATTATTATTGGGAGTACCAGACCGGGACGCAACGGGGAGGCGATCGGCCGCTGGGTGCATGAAATCGCAAGCAGTCGGAGCGACGCCAGATTTGAACTGGTCGATATCGCGGATTACCGGCTGCCGCTGTTTGATGAGCCGATGTCCCCGATTATGGGGCAGTACTCCAAGGAACATACGATGGCATGGTCGCAGAAAATCGCCGAGTTTGACGGCTTCGTGTTCGTGACTCCCGAATACAACAAATCCATACCCGGAGCACTGAAGAACGCCATTGATTTCCTGTACCATGAATGGAACAACAAGGCGGCAGGCATTGTGGCTTATGGCGGCGGCGGAGGCTCGCGTGCAGCGGAGGCGCTTCGATTGATCCTTGGCGAGCTGATGGTAGCTGATGTTCGCGCACAGGTGGGGCTGTCTCTGCATACCGATTTTGAAAATTACACGGTTCTGAAACCGGGCGCCCATCAGGAAGCGGCGGTTCACGCCATGCTGGATCAGCTTGTGTCCTGGAGCGAGGCGCTGCACACCGTTCGGCAGAAGGAGAAAGCCCACGCTTAAAAGGGCTCTCCATGTTATGCCCTTTAAAGCCAATCCGGAGGATGATGTCGGGTTGGCTTTTTTTCCTACTATATATAATGGGGTTTGGAGCAGGGCAGTCTATCCTCCGATCGAGTGTCCCTTGACAAGACGACCATGGATCGTTAAGATTAGAATGAACGTTCTATCGTGATTCAAATTTCGAAAGCAGGCTGGAGGCTAAACCGATCATGTTTGAGAAATATAACAAAGTTCAACAGGCAGTGCTGGAAACGACGCTGCGCATTATTATCGAAAAAGAGCTGCAGGCGACGTCGATGGCGCTGATCGCCAAGGAATCGGGCGTGTCTACCGGAAGCATTTATCATTATTTTTCAAGTAAGGAAGAAATTATAAACGAACTGTATCGAGCGATCGTTCTATACAACGGAGAGTATGTTACACGGGGGATGGACGCCAAGGAACCGATCCGGACCCGTTTTAACCGCGCCTGGGAGAAGGTGTTCCAAGTCAGCCTTACACATCCGGAAGGTTTTCAGTTTATCGAACAGTATTCGTTCTCCCCGTATATTAACGATGCCGTCAAGCGGGAATCGTACGATGGCGGCTGGTGTAAGCCGATGGCGGCTTTGTACGCCAAAGCGATCGATTACCAGTTGTTCATCGAGCAGGAGCCGGCCATGATGGTGCAGATGCATTACGGCACGATGGCTTACCTGGTCAAAGGGCATTTGCAGAAGCATTTTACGCTGACGGATGAAGTGATTCAGACGGTAATTAACTCCTGTTGGAAGTCGGTTGCCAAATAACGCCGCACCATAGGTGTGGTTTTTCCAGCCTGTTAGAGTGAACGTTCGATATAGAGGAGAAAAGGAGCTTATACAATGAGCAAAACGATATTAATTACCGGAACCAGCTCGGGTCTGGGCAAATTAACGGCCATCCATTTTGCGAAAATGGGCTGGAATGTAGCGGCGACGATGCGCATGCCGGAAAAAGAAACGGAACTGACGGCATACAGCAACATTCAACTGTTCAAAATGGATGTGACGGATGTAGACCAGGTTCAAACCGCCGCGAAGCAGGCGATCGATGCTTTCGGCACCATTGACGTCGTCGTTAACAACGCCGGGATGGGCACTTACGGGGCGCTTGAGCTGGCGGAAGAAGAGGCGATTGACTGGCAGTTTGCCGTAAACACACGGGGACCGATCAATGTGATCCGGGCGTTGCTGCCGCATTTTCGGGCGAACGGGGGAGGGATGTTCATCAATATCAGCTCCTTCATGGGCGTAACGAGCGCGGTTCCGCTGGGCTCCTTGTATAACATGTCCAAGTTTGCCCTTGAGGGACTGACGGAAGGCCTCTATTACGAACTGAAACCGCTGAATATCGAACTGAGGCTTGTGGAGCAGGGAGGATCATCGGGGAACAACTTTATGAACAATATGGTCTGGAGCACGAGTCCCGACATTCACGACTACGATGAGCTCACGGCCCAGCTGAAGAAGCGGCTAGAACAGCCGGAGGGGGCCGACGCGGATGATCCTCAAACGATCGTGGATGTCATTTCGGATCTGGCCACAGGCAAGAACAAGCAGTTCCGTACGCTCGTGGGGAATGCGGCCCATGAATTGATGCGGCTCAGACAGTCCGTGCCGATTGAGGAATACTTGGAGACGATGCGAAAGACATTTTTGTAAAAATCGATCTCCCTGTTCAACACATGCGGCATGTCATGTATAAACAAAACTGTACGGCTTAGTTCTAACCTGATTAGAATGAACATTCTATGGGTAACCGTAGCCATTTAATATCTAAAAAAGATCAACTCCGGTGGGGTTGATCTTTTTCCTTTTCGCAAATGATAAGTCATGATAATACAGGCTCGGGTTAGAACCATTTCTCGGCCCATTCTTCCACGGCTTGAAGCGCTCTGCCGAGTTCGGTTCCCTTTCGCGTCAGAGAATACTCCGTACGGATCGGCCGCTCGGTAATGACATTGCGGATAATGATACCGTTATCCTCCAGCTCTTTAATGCGTTCGTTGAGCATGCGTTTGCTGAGATCAGGGATGTATGCATGAATTTCGCTAAAACGCTTTGGTTCCTCCATTAGGGTATGAACAATCAGGCTGACCCACTTTTTTCCGGTAATCTGGTGTGCGAGCTCGACCTTTTCGCATAAAAGCCTGGCGCGTTTCTCATCCATTAGTGCTGACCCCCCTGTGCACTGGTTACTTAATATTAACAAGTTATGATCTCTGTAAGGATTCCAAAAGATTCCCAAATCCAGCCGTCAATGGTCATACATTGCCATTATAATATCATAGAAAGCGCTGTCATCAAAGGGATTTTATTTCCGTTCATAATTTGGACAAGAATCTGTTGACTAATCGCTTAAATGGGTTTATGATTGCCAATGTGAATTCAACAGGTTATTAAAAGTAACCTTGTTGCAACGGATTTATCTGCCAGCATGCGCATGGTTTTTGGTGGGAATGGAATGGAGGAGTCATACGTGGACAACATGACATTTGTCTTGTTTGGAGGAACAGGGGACCTGGCAAAGAGAAAAATATACCCTGCACTCTACAATCTGTTTATAGATAAAAAGATGCCTGAAGCGTTCTCGATTATCGCCTTGGGCCGCAGAGAACAATCTAGTGCAGATTTTCAGCAAAACGTAGCGAAATCGCTGCAAACTTTTTCAAGAAGAACCGTAAACGATCCGGCCGCTTTGGAAGCTTTTCTCCAAACGATCCGGTATACCGTCCTTGATGCCAATCAAGTGGAGGATTACCATAAGCTGCGGAGCCTAGTAGAGTCGCGTGAACAGGAATTGAACATTCCTCAGAATCGCATGTTTTATCTCTCGGTGGCGCCGGAGTTTTTTGACGTGATCGCCTTAAATATTAAAGACAGCGGACTTGGTTCGACAAGCGGATGGAAACGTCTGATTATCGAAAAGCCTTTCGGACACGACCTGCAGTCTGCGCGCCATTTGAACGAGCAGCTCAGCAAAGCGTTTGATGAAAGCGAAGTGTACCGCATCGACCACTACCTCGGTAAGCCGATGGTGCAAAACCTGGAAATCCTCGAGTCTTCCAACCCGATTCTCAAAGCGCTGTGGTCCAACCATCACATTGCCAACGTCCAAATTACGGCAAGTGAGACCGTCGGCGTCGAAGAGAGAGCTGGATACTACGACAACTCGGGCGCAATCCGCGATATGGTGCAGAACCATTTGCTGCAAGTGCTGATGATGGTTAGTATGCGTCTTCCAGGCAGAGGCGATGCGAACGAAGTCCGCATGAAGAAGAAGAACGTCATGCAGTCCCTTCGTCCGCTGCAGAAGGAAGATATCGCGAAGAACGTGATCCGCGGCCAATATGCCTCCGGTCAAATGCAAGGGAAGCCGGTTCCCGGTTATCTTGATGAGCCTGGCGTCCCTGCGGGCTCGAAGAACGATACGTTTATCGCTACGCGCCTCTGGATCGATAACTACTTCTGGAGCGACGTTCCGTTCTACATTCGCACAGGCAAGAGAATGAAGGAAAAATCTACGCGGATCGTCATTGAATTTAAGGAGCCGTTGAAGGGACAAAATACCACCAACGATCCGAATCTTCTCGTGATTGAAATCAATCCGAACGAAGGCATCTTTATGCAATTGAACAAAAAGAATCCGCGGAACGATTCCAAGCTGGAGCCGATGCGCATTCACTTCCATGAAAATGGAAAGGACGTACCGGAAGCTTACGAAAACCTGATTTTCGATGCGGTTCGCGGGGATTCCACGTTCTTTGCCCATTGGGATGAAGTCGAATTGTCCTGGCAGTACGTGCAGCCGATTCTGGATGCTTTCGAGGAGGACAGCGTTCCGCTTCATCAGTATCCTGCAGGTTCGAACGGACCTGAAGCGTCTGACCAGCTGCTGGCCGAAGACGGCTTCAAATGGTGGATGGATACAGAGCCTGAAGTTGTGAAAGAAGAAGAAAAGGTACTTGTGGGTCAATCTTGATCCAGGTTGTAAACCATACTGGTAAAGGTTTCAATAAACAAAAATAGAGAAAATGCATGGTGTGGAGGGAATTATAATGAAAGTCGGATTGATTGGATTAGGCAAAATGGGTTTGAATTTGGGACAAAATTTGATGGATCATAACCACAGCGTCGTTGCATTCGATTTGAACACAGCCGCTGTTGAAGACATGAAGAACAAAGGCGCCGAAGGCGCTGCAAGCATCAAAGAGCTTGTGTCCAAGCTGGAAACGCCAAGAATCGTGTGGATCATGGTGCCTCACTCCGTTGTAGACTCGGTCCTTGACGAGCTGAAACCACTGTTGTCCAAAGGCGACATCGTGATCGAAGCCGGCAACTCGCACTACAAAGAGTCGATTGAAAGATACAATCAAATGAAGGAATTCGGCGTAAGCTACCTCGACGTAGGTACTTCCGGCGGTATGGAAGGCGCTCGTAATGGCGCTTGCTACATGGTCGGCGGAGATCAGGAAGCATGGGACATCGTTGAACCGATCTTCAAGGACACCGCTGTAGAGAACGGCTATCTGTATGCCGGCAAATCCGGCAGCGGCCACTTCCTGAAAATGGTCCATAACGGCGTCGAATACGGCTTTATGGCTGCTATCGGCGAAGGCTTTGAAGTATTGGAGAAGAGTGATTTCGATTTTGACTACGAAAAAGTGGCCCGCGTATGGAACAACGGCTCCGTTATCCGTTCCTGGCTGATGGAATTGACGGAAAAGGCCTTTGCCAAAGACGCGAACTTGGACGAAATTAAAGGAATTATGCAATCTTCCGGCGAAGGTAAATGGACTGTGGAAACCGCTCTTGACCTGCAGACCGCTACACCGGTTATCGCTCTGTCCCTGCTGATGCGTTACCGTTCCCTGGAGAACGATACGTTCACAGGTAAAGTAGTTGCCGCGCTGCGTAACGAGTTTGGCGGCCATGCTGTAGTTAAGAACTAATCTTAAATAAATACAAAAAATAAGTGGAGGTTGTGAAATCATGAAATTTTTCATCGACACTGCAAACCTGGACGACATTAAAAAAGCATATAAAATCGGCGTTCTTTCCGGCGTGACGACAAACCCTTCTCTGGTTGCCAAAGAAGGCGTGAAGTTCGAAGACCGCATCGAAGAAATTTTGAAGGCTGTTCCTGAAGTGGAATCCGTATCGGCAGAAGTAACCCCGGATGCGGAAACTGCGGAAGATATGATCGCACAAGCCGATGAACTGATCAAAATCAACGGCGGAGACAAAAACATCACGATCAAGCTGCCAATGACGCTGGCTGGTCTTGAAGCTTGCCGTTACCTGACGAAAAAAGGCGTAAAAACGAACGTAACCCTGATCTTTACCGTGAACCAGGCTCTGTTGGCTGCACGCGCAGGCGCAACGTACGTATCCCCATTCCTGGGCCGCCTGGACGACATCTCGGAAGACGGCGTGCTGCTCGTCTCCAAAATCGCTGAGCTGTTCCGCGTTCATAACCTGGACACTCAAATCATCGCTGCTTCGGTTCGCCATCCAGACCACGTAACCCGCGTAGCGCTGGCCGGTGCGCATATTGCTACCGTTCCATTCAGCGTCATCGCTCAACTGGTAAAACACCCGCTGACGGATCAAGGCATCGAGAAATTTGCTGCTGACTGGAAAAACGCAACGAAGTAATATTCAGCATAGCGGCTGAATAAGTATATATTAGGATAAAAAGGCTTCCTTCCTGCCGGGCCGCGGCGGAGGGGGGCCTTTTTAGCTTATTAGAAATGGATGTGCTCAATAGGCCTACGCTAAAGGATCTGGATCAAAACCGGTGCAAACTCCCGCTAGTATGGGGAATTTAGCAATCGTGTAAACCGATGGGAGCTGGTGTTGCCCAAAGTTCAGTGTGTAAAATTTTTGTGATAAGTAAATTTTCCCTTTCTTGGGAGAGGCAAACGGTGTATGATATTTCGTACCTAATAAGACGACTGAAAAGACAACAGAATTTGGAGGACTCATGGATACACTTCCAAAGGCAATCATGAACGCACTGGCGCAGCACGGCGTGGCAAGTGAAAGCGTGCTCTGCTGGCTGCTGTGCGACCGGGCCCTGGAGAACGGGTTCAGGGATACGTATGTACTTTTGACCCGTGAGGAGCTCTTGATCTTGTCCCATGACCAGGCGCCAGCGCGGGAGAAGACATACAGCGGGTATGCGGCAAACACCCCGTTGAAAGGGCTTTCTCCGGAAAAAGAGGCCCACTGGGAACTGGAAGCGCTGAAGATTCGGGACATCGAATCGCTGAGCATCGTCAATCTGGTAGCCTCCGGCATGGTCGTCATCAAGGCACCAGAGGAGAGGGCCGTTGCCGCGTTCACGAATGGCGGCATGCGGAGCGCAGCCAGGCTGGCCAAAATTTTCGAGAAGCTGAAGAAAAGCGAAGAGCTCGGTCCGGAAGAGCTGCGGGACGACCAGGAGCGGGCCACATGCCCGAAATGCGGCATGATCTACCCCGAAGAGGGGCGCCAAGTTTGCCCCAAATGCATGAAGAAGCACGCCGTCTTCGGCAGGCTGCTGTCCTTTGCGGGCAAGTACAAAGTCTCGATGTTCTGGATCGTGCTGTTTATGCTGCTGAACTCGGCGGCGGGGCTGGTTATCCCTTATTTTCAGGGAACCCTGCTGTTCGACCAGGCACTGGGCGGCAAAGGCACGTTCGCAGGCCAAATCGGGCTAGTCATCGCACTTATTATCGTTTTCCGGACGCTCTCGCTGTTGTTTGGGGTCATCTTCGGCGTCATCAACGCCAAGATGGCGGCGAATATCGCCTTTGACCTGAAATCGAGCGTGTTTCACGCCATGCAGAGGCTTTCCTTAAGCTTCTTTGAGAAGAAGCAGACGGGGCAGCTGATGACCCGCATCAACAATGATGCGACCGAACTGCAGTATTTTTTCGTTGACGGCATTTCGTATTTCGTGGTCAACGCCATGAATATCATCGGAATCGTCACCGTGCTGCTGATCATGGATTGGAAGCTGACCCTGCTGTGCCTGCTTCCTCTCCCCTTCGTGTTCCTGCTCGTCCGCAAAGTATTTCCCAAACTGTGGAGGCTGTCCATCAGGCGGCATAAGCGGGTCAGCGCGATGAATGCCATCATCAGCGACACGATCCGCGGCACGCGGGTGGTGAAGGCGTTCGGGATGGAGCAGATGGAGAATGCCCGTTTCCAGCGGGCCAGCGGGGCTTTTTCCGATGCGGAGCAGTCTTTTAACAAAATGGGCGTAACCTTGTTTCCCGTATTGAACATTCTGACGCAAATCGGCGGCATTCTTATTTGGGCCTTTGGCGGCTGGAAGGTCATGCAGGGGGATTTTACGTTCGGTAAAGTCATGACCTTCATGAACTACATGCTCCTGCTGTACGGTCCGATCCAGTTTATGAACAATATTATGAACTGGTGGTCCTACTGTATGTCCGCGGCGCAGCGGATTTTTGAAATCCATGATGCGGTGCCCGACGTAGTGGAAAAGCCAAACGCGATGCAGCTTACGGAAATGCAGGGCGAAATCCGCATATCGAACGTCACCTTCGGCTACGAGCCGAACAAGGCGATCCTGAAAGGGGTGTCGCTGCATGCAAGGCCCGGTCAAATGATCGGCGTCGTCGGGCACTCGGGGGCCGGGAAATCGACGCTGGTTAACCTGATTCCGAGGCTGTATGACGTCAATGAAGGAGAGATCCGGATCGACGGCATCCCGATCAAGGATGTGTCCATGGCGTCCCTTCGGACGCATATCGGCATCGTATCCCAGGACGTCTATGTCATGTCCGGAAGCATCGCGGAAAATATCGCCTATGCCGATCCGGACTGCACCTTGGCCGACCTGATTCACGCTGCCAAAGTGGCCGGCGCACACGACTTCATCGAGAAGCTGCCGGACGGCTACGATACCATTGTCGGGACCGGGGGGCATAACCTGTCCGGGGGCGAGAAGCAGCGGCTCAGCATTGCCCGGGCCATTTTGCACAATCCGAAAATACTGATTCTGGATGAGGCTACCGCCTCGCTCGATACGAAGACCGAGCTGCAAATCCAGGAGGCGCTCGATACGCTGATCAAGGGAAGAACGACGATTGCGATTGCGCACCGCTTGTCCACGCTAAGAAACGCCGACTATCTAGTTGTGCTGGAGCAAGGCAAGATTGTGGAGGAAGGGACGCATGAACAGCTGCTGGTGAAGGAAGGGGCTTACTACGACCTGGTCAAAAAGCATGACGAGGCGCTGAAGATGAATGAGGTGATTACGGCATGACGCTTAAGGATGTAAGTGTTAGCGAGATTCTAAGGCCCGAGGACGGCGGGAGCAGCCCTGGCCTCGCGGAGGCGGCGCAAATCCGCTATTTGTCCCCGGACGATACGGAGTTTACCCTGACGGAAGGCCATATGCTGAACGTGAAGGCGGGGGGCAAGGAGCACGTCGGAGTGTACGTGCACTGCTCTTTTCCGCATACGAATAAGCGGATCTATCTATCGATTCGAACCGTCGAGAATGAGGAGATCGGGATGATTCGCTCCCTGGACGAGTTCCCGGAGGAAACGCAGCGGATGCTGGAGGAGCAGGTGGAGCTGCGGTATTTTGCCCCTGAAATCTCGAAGGTTCTCTCCGTCAAAGAGGAGTTCGGATATTCGTATTGGGATGCGGAAACCACATCGGGGTACTGCCGCTTTACGGTTCGCGGCGGCGGCGGGAGCGTCAAGCTGATGACCGCAAGCCGGCTGCTGATCGTGGATGTGGACGGCAACCGGTTTATCATCCCGCATCTGGACCGACTGAGCGACAAGGAATACAAGATGGTTGAGGTATGCATGTAGGTTGAACTTCGACGCCTGTCGATACAAGGACGGAGGTATTCATGAACCTTAATTTTACACTGCCGGAGCGCGAGCTGGAGGCCGTCTCGCAGGCTGTGGGGGAGCATATCCGTTACTGCGTGCCTGTCGATTTGACGCTGGGCGGGCAGCGGACGGAAGGTTATTTCGTAATTGGAGAGCAGAAATGGGCCCTGCTGCTGGAGGGCCGTGTGGTCGACAGCCGTCTGATTACTGACGCGAAGGAATACAAGGTGGTGCCGCTGATCGGTAGCGCCGTGCTGGAAGGGGACGAGGCCGGCACCAAATTTATTCTTACGAGGCTGTCCATGAAGCACGCAGCAAGGTACGGTTATATCGCCCAAATTCTAAACGATATGTCCAGGCAGCGGACAATCCGCATTTACAACGATGAAGAGGAGCCCGTCTGCGCCAGCTGCGGCGGTTCGCTCATTCCCGGAACGAGGGTGTGCCCGAAGTGCATGAACAAGGCAGCTGCTTTCAAGCGGCTGGTCTCGGTGGCGATGAATCACAAAAAAACCTTCGCGATCGGGCTTGCAGTGACATTAGCTGCATCCGCCATATCGATGGCCGGCCCTTACTTTCAAAAGCTGCTGGTGAATTCCTCGCTGCAGCCCCCTCCCGGCCAATCACCGAGCGTTCCCGTGTTCATCTGGGCCATTCTCGGCCTGCTCTTCGTCCTTGTCGGCGGAGAGGGGCTCGGGATCATCAAAGGGCGGATCATGGCGGGGGTCAGCTCGCAAATCGCGGCCGACTTGCGCAAGCTGGTCTATGAGCGGATTCAGAGCTTGTCCCTCGGATTTCTGACCACGCAGCGGGCCGGGGACATCATGAACCGGGTCACCTCGGATACGGACCGGATCCGCAATCTGGTTCAGGAGCTATTTACGACGGCTGTCTTTCAGCTCATTATTCTCGTGTCCGCGAGCGTGCTGCTCTTCTCAGCCGATTGGCGCCTGGCTTGCGTTGTGCTGCTGCCGGCGCCGCTCGTCGCCTACATCCAGCGGTATATTTGGAAAGGCGTGCTGTGGAAGCTGTTCCGCAAGCAGTGGAGGGTGTACGACAAGGCGAACTCCTTCCTGCATGACGTGCTAAGCGGGATCCGCGTCGTCAAGGCGTTCGGCAAGGAGGAGCGCGAGGTGAAGCGGTTCAAACAGTACAATGCCGAGTTTGCTGCGGCGACTATCCAGACCGAGAAAGTATTCAGTATCCTGTCGCCGATCTCGAACTATTTAATCCAAATGGGGCAGTATCTCGTGCTCCTCATCGGGTGCAATATGATTCTCGGCAAGCAGATGTCCCTTGGGGAGCTGGTGCAATTCAGCGGCTACGCCGGGATGATATACGGTCCGATCGCGTGGCTGATGTTTATGCCGAGATGGCTGTCCAATGCCATTATTTCAGTGGACCGCATCTTCTCGGTGATCGATGAGCAGCCGGAAGTGATGGATTCCGAGGCGTCCGTCAAGCATTCGATTCAGGGAACGATTACGTTCCGGAATGTGATATTCGGCTACAAATCGTATGAGCCGGTGCTGAAAGAAATTAATGTGGAGATCAAGCCGGGGGAAATGATCGGTCTGGTTGGACATTCCGGGTCAGGGAAGTCGACGCTGATCAACCTCGTCTCCCGGTTCTATGACGTAAATGAAGGCGAGATCCTCATCGACGGAGTGGACATCCGCCGGATCGAGCAGGCGCATCTGCGCTCGCAGATCGGCGTCGTGCTGCAGGAGACATTTCTGTTCAGCGGCACGATCCTGGACAATATCCGGTACTCGAAGCCGGAAGCGACGTACGAGGAAGTGCTTGAGGCGGCGAGGATCGCCAATGCGCATGATTTTATCCTGCGCCTGCCGGACGGCTATGATACACGCCTGGAGGAGAACGGCGGCAACCTGTCCGGCGGAGAGAGGCAGCGGCTGGCGATTGCCCGGGCGGTGCTGAACGACCCGCGGATCCTGATCCTCGACGAGGCGACGGCCTCGCTCGATATCGATACGGAGAGCGCCATCCAGGAGGCGCTGCAGCGGGTCACGCGCAACCGGACGACGCTGGCGATCGCGCATCGCCTGTCTACGCTGCGGCATGCCGACCGGCTGATCGTCCTCGACAAGGGCGAGATTGCCGAAATCGGCACGCACGCCGAGCTTGTGGCTAAAAGAGGGATCTACTACAACCTCATCACCGCGCAGCGCAACATGTCCAAGAAGGCCGAGGCGGTGGGGTAGACCGGCGGGGGATGGCTGCGCTGGGTGGCCGAGATTGATGTTTGTAGAAAATGTATAGTTGTTCATCGCACTCCGACTCTACCACGTAGAGCCGGAGTATTTTTGTTTTAGTACGGGATGTCTTGGCAATTGTACTTATTGCGAATGTATCCGAATGAGGAAGGATCACAGCTTGTTATCTAGCTTAGCTTCTCCTTCGTAAAGAGACCGACCAGCAAAAGAATCACCCCGGTCAAAAAGAACAGCGGAATCAGGAGCATCATGAGGCCGATGGCAGCGAACCCGTCATGGGCGATCCAGTCCCCGTATATCAACGCAACGAGCCACGAAAATACAAATGCGATCGGCAGCATCGTCGTGATTCCCCACACCATGTATTTTCTTTTCGCCGATTTCCCCCTGCTGAGCTCAAAGGCTAAGCTTAACGCAGCGAGTACGATGATCGCTCCGACGACCAATGCCATTGGTATCCCTCCTGGTAGATAATTGTCTTTTTGCTTGTCATAGGTGAACTGCATGGCGACAAAGCTTAGGATGACCTGCTGATCCAAATTATAGCTTATGATATAGAACGCTTTAACATCCGGAGGGTTGGTTAAAAAATGGTTTTTCGCTGAATCACAAAGGTAAAATCATCCATTTGTTGAATAGTATTTCAGTAAGGCCTTAGGCCAAGAAGCCTATTCTCGTAGGGGAGGAATACACATGGCGCGCCGATGGGTAAATTCGCCGTACGCCTTTGCGCTGGGGATGTTTGCGATGATGGTTCCGAGTCAGGCATTCAGTTCGTTTTACAGCTATTTTTACGTGGAAAAGCTGGGACTCGGCGTCGGGCTCGCCACGCTCGCCAGAACCATTTTCCTGATCTGGGATGCGGTGAACAATCCGCTGTTCGGCTATTGGTCGGACCGGACCGAGACGCGCTACGGCCGGCGCAGGCCGTGGGTGTTTGCCTCCATTCCGCTGTTTATGCTTACCTTCGTGTTGGTCTTCTCCCCGCCGGGAGGATTATCGCAAAACGGGCTGTTCACCTGGTTTCTGGTGACGCTGGTGCTGTATGAGGCGGTGGCGACCGTTCTGTGGGTCAACTACGGGGCGCTGTTTCCCGAGCTGTTCCGCGGCGACCGGATCCGGGCCAAAGCCTCCGCCATCCAGCAGGGCTATCAGGTGCTGGCTCTTCTCATCGCCACTGCCCTGACGCCTATCATTTACGCGGCGATCAACTTCTCCAACATGGCGATCGTGTATGCTTTCGTGTTCGGCATCTGCATGCTCATCTGCATGCTTAGCGTGCGGGAGCAGCGAGACCCTGGCAGGCCGGAGCCGATGAAGCTGGCAGCCGCCTTTAAGGAAACACTGAGCAACAAGAAGTTTTGGGTCTTCAACATTTCCAACTCGTTTGCCCAGACCGTGAACGGACTGGTCAGCTCCATGATCCCGTTCTACGCCAAATACGTGCTGCGGATTTCGGAGGGCCAGGTGTCGATTCTGCTGGCGGCCGTGTTTGTGTCCGTCATTCCACTCGTGGGCGTATGGTACTGGATCGTCCGGCGGATGGACGGCGAAAGCCTGGCGGCTGTCGCTGATCTTGTACGGTCTGTCGGTCATTCCGCTCTGGTTCGGTTACAACCTGGTGAGCGGCGTGGCGGCCGGCATTGCGGTCGGTTTTGGTTTGGCCGGTTTCCTCGTCACGCCGGCGATGGTCAGCGGACGTATTATCGACGAGGATGCGGAGCGGACCGGACGGCGGCGCGAGGGCATTTATACGGCAGTCAGCGGGTTCATTACCCGGTCAAGCGGGCTGATTTCGGCGCTGGCTTTTTACGTGGTCGGCCTGATCTTTGGTTATGAAAGCGGTGACAATCCGGGATCGAATCCGGAAGCGACGTTTCGTTACCTGATCAGTGTCGTGCCGTTATGCTTATTGGTCATATCGGTTGTGATATCCTTTATGGCCCGGTTTGATTTTCATATGACGGGGAAAGGAGAGGTGAAGCATGGCCAAGAGGCTCATCATCAACTGTGACGATTTCGGGCAGAGCCCGGCGATGAACCGGGCCATCATGCATCTGCTCGAGGAGGGCAAGGTCTCCTCGGCGACGATCATGGCGGTGGCGCCCGGTTTTGAAGAGGCGGCCGACTGGGCCACGCGCCGGCAGCAGCCTAATGTGGGGCTGCACCTGACCCTGACGAGCGAGTTCGACGCCCTGCGCTGGAGCAGTCTGACCGGGCACCCGTCGCTGCATGACGCTGAAGGCAAGCAGTACCGGACGGTCAGGGAATTTGAGCTGGGCGCAGAGACGAGCGCCGTCGTGAAAGAGATCGACGCCCAGTACGAACGGGTCAAGCAGGCCGGCATCCGAATCAGCCATGTCGACAACCACATGGGCAGCCTGTACGGCATGGAGACGGGGCGCAGCCTGCTGCCCCAGACCTTTTGGAAAATTTCACGCTGGGGCCTGCCTTCCCGCTTTTTCCGCTACATCCACCCCGATGACCCGCTCCTTCGTTCGCTGAGCGGCATTGAACGCCCAGTAGCCAAAGCAGCGGCGTTGGCGGACACCTTCGGGGTGCCAATCCCCGATTATCTGCTGTCCCATCCCTTCGGATTGGTGGAAGGGGAAACGTATGACCGCTTCAAACGGTCGATCATCGCCAAGCTGTACGCCCTGCCGGAAGGGGTATCAGAGACCTACATTCATCCCGGTGCGGAGGATGCGTGGATGCTGGCCAACATTCCGCAGTGGGAGAAGCGGGTGTGGGAGTTCCGGCTGCCCTTTGATGACGACTTTGCGTACGGCTTGAAGGATGCGGGCGTGGAACTGACCCATTACGGCTATGTCCATGAGCATCTGAGACGGCCGCGCTTCAGGTCGGCTTTCCGGCTGATCCGGGAGCTGACCCGGAAATAGGGCGGCGGATTAGAGGGCACGGCTACGGGTTGTGCGGAGAGGCTAAGGCTTCGATTTTTCGGCATAAATATGATCCTTTCGTGCATAGAAAACAGCCCTTCGCACACGATTGCGAAGGGCTGTATTGGCTTGTCCGGTTTATTGTTCACTGCCCGCTGGGAATCAACGGTTCTATAAACCGCTCAAGCCGAGTTTAGATGTCCGACCAGTTCCGGTCGCCCGTCAGGAACTTCTCCGTCAGAATCGACAGCAGCTGAATGCCGACTTCGTTTTCCCCGCCTTCGGGAATGATGAGGTCGGCGTATTTTTTGGACGGTTCGATAAAGGCCTCATGCATCGGCTTTACCGTCGCCAGGTACTGCTGGTGAATCGACTGGATGCTGCGTCCGCGTTCCTCAATGTCGCGCAGGACGCGGCGCAGAATGCGGACGTCCGGGTCGGTGTCGACGAACACCTTGATGTCGAGCATCTCGCGCAGCTTCTCGTCCGAGAGGACGTGAAGGCCTTCGATGATGACGATATTGTTCGGCGTCAGCTCCACCTTGTCAACCGAGGAGCGGGCGTGAACCGTAAAGTCGTACACCGGCGCGTAAGCGGTTTGGCCTTCTTTTAACTGGCTCAAATGCTCGATAAGTAGTTCATTATCAAAGGCGAACGGATGATCATAGTTGATCAGCTCCCGTTCCGCCAGGCTAAGATGAGGGTTGTCCTTGTAATAATTGTCTTGGGAAATGAAGGTGACCTTTCCCGAACCGAGACGATCGATGACCGAACGGGCCACCGTCGTTTTGCCGGAGCCAGTGCCGCCGGCGATACCAATAATAAGCATGACGAGTCGTGTACCCCCTAAATGAATTGCCACCTGCAACTATAACCCAAGTATTGTAGCACAGCTGCTGCTTTTTTTCACCTTATCGGGGTTATGAGAAAAATGGTAAGGTAGTTGAGTGAGCAAGGCGAGCGCAATGGAAAAAACTTGTTAAGGATGGGTTGGCAAACCTTGTCGAGGATAGCTTCTTATTGGTTGCAGGCACGGGCAGGAAATAAAACGGTAACGGGCGAATGTAAGTAAGATTAAAAATGACTAAATTGACTTTGTAAACAAAGAAAGGTTGATGATTGTGCCACTCGTAGATATGCCGCTGTCCCAGTTGAAGCAGTATGAAGGAAGAAATCCGAAGCCGGATGATTTTGATACATACTGGTCGCAGGCACTGGAAGAAATGCGGGCTGTTGATCCGCAGGTGGAACTCGTTCCAGCGGATTTTGAAGTGCCGTTTGCCGAATGCTTTTCGCTGTATTTCACCGGGGTGAACGGCGCGAGAATTCATGCCAAGTACGCCAGGCCAAAAGGGGCTGCCCAGCCTCACCCGGCCGTGCTGCAATTTCACGGTTATACGGGAGACAGCGGGGATTGGATGGATAAAATGGTCTACCCGGCGATGGGTTTCTCCATCGCGTCGCTGGACGTCCGCGGTCAAGGCGGCTTGTCCGAGGATAAAGGCGGTGTGGTCGGCAACACGCACCATGGACATATTATCCGCGGCCTAAGCGACAAGGACCCGCACAAGCTGCTTTTCCGTGACGTGTTCCTGGACACCGCACAGCTGGCGGCGATCGTGATGGGCTTTCCGGAGGTCGACGCAGACCGCGTGGGGGCGACGGGCTGGTCGCAGGGCGGAGCACTGACGATTGCGTGCGCCGCGCTGGAGCCGAGAATCAAGAAGGCGGCCCCGGTATATCCGTTCCTGAGCGATTATAAGCGGGTATGGGAGATGGATCTCAGCGTTCATGCGTACGAGGAACTCCGTACCTATTTCCGCAAGTTCGACCCGCAGCATCAGCGCGAGGACGAAATTTTCAACAAGCTTGGCTATATTGACATTCAGAACCTGGCTTCGCGCATTGAGGCTGACGTCATGGTTGGCGTAGGACTGATGGACACGATCTGCCCGCCATCGACCCAGTTCGCCGCCATTAACAAAATGAAGTCGCCTGTGAAGCTTGAAATCTATCCGGATTTCGGCCACGAAGGTCTCCCTGGCCTGAACGACAAGATCGTGCAGTTTATGAAGGGGCTCCAGCAGGAATAGTCGCGTATCATAGCCGCGATGATAGCGGTGGATTGATTGGCTAGCTCTTAGGCTGCAAAAGAGGCTGCGTTTCATTCCGGCGTTGCTGTAATCGGATGCATGGCATCGTTCGGCAACCGGCTGTCATTGAGCGGACTTTTTTTGTACTCCTCTGTTTTTCTCACCTATATGCTTCTTAATCAAAGGCATTCCTTGAGGCTGAATATCGGCGCCATGGAATGCCTTTTTGGCGTCTGTTTAATGGTACGGGTTACGGAAATGGATAGTTTTTAGAATGGGGGTACGACCGGACAGAAAAAAATATCGAATTTTGGCGGCCCAGTTAACTTTCGTTAATTGTTGGTGCCTGTTTGCCTTGCTACGATAGGGATGCCTTTTTGATCCCGATTCAAAAGACCTAGACGGAAAGACTCATGCCGGCTTGGGGTTGGGACAATTTTCATATCTGAAAGAGCAAGGAGAGATAGGAAATGCACCGATTAAAAAAGCTAAGTCTGGGAGCCGTGCTTATGTTCGGCCTGCAGCAGCTGTACCCGGTGGCGGCATTTGCCGAAATTGCAGTGGAGCCGCAGGAGGACCCGTTTGTTTTTTACGTTAGCGACAACGATTATGGCGAGGGATACAAGCTGAGGGTTAGCTCCTATAACGATCAGGAAGACCTTTTGCACGAGGAGACCAGCGAGAACCCGCCGAATGAGCCTTTCGTCATTTCCATTAATCCGTACGAAAATCAATGGATTCCGCACGTGGATCTGGATGACCCGCATCCAATTACGTTCCGGGTGGAGACGATTAAAATGAATGGCAGCGGTTCGGAAGGGGAGGGAGCATCCCCTGAGACCTCTGGCGGCACCGGCGGAAGTGAAACCGGAGATGCGGGGCAAGGCGATCCAATTTCCGGGAACTCCAGGGAGCCCGAAGGTTTGCCTGGAATCGGTATCGAATCGATTAGCTCCGATGTACCTCAAGGGGATTGCACAAGTGTGGCGGCGGCTCCCGGCAATGAAAACAGCGAAGAGATTGTGGACAGCGTCGATTATATGTGGAGCCCAATGGCGACCGTGGAAGGGGATATCCCTGTTGCACCCGGATCGGTGGACGACCTGAGAGTGCTGGTGGCGAGCGGAGACAGCCTCGGGACCTCCGTAGGCGAAGGCGATGAAGGGTTTAAATACGATGAAGAAACACACATGGTCCATTATAAGGTAAGCCTGCCGAAGGGCGGACCCTACCTTGTGGAAGCCTCAGTTGATGGTGACCCTTATGGATCAGCTCTGGTGAAGCCGGTTACCGGGGTGAACCGTTTCCCAAGTAAAACGCTGCTCGAGGGCAACCAGATCCATACTTACTTTGAAGTAGACGCTGATCCTCTTGTCCCGTACACGGTAGAACAACTGAATGGGATGGACGACAGCTTGAATGCGGACGATGGACAGGCGGTCGATTTCGGCGGGCAAACCTACAATACGTCCAAGGAGGCCGAACTTCCGTTCGAATTTCCGTTTTATGGAGAGAAGCATGGCCAGATCTGGATCGATATCAACGGAGGAATTTATTTTGACAATTATTCCACTCCGGGTCCAGAGAATTATCCAGATGTAGATGCACCGCCTGCTCTGCAGGCCTATGTATCCGGTCTGAGACTGAATCCTAACGATCCCGGTTCCAAAATCCTGACGAAAACGATCGGGGAGGAAGGGGACCGAAAGTTTATCGTCCAATGGAACAATATGTATTTTTATAACGCCGATGCCCCGATTACGTTCCAGGCGATTCTATTCGAAAATGGGGATGTCCAATATCAGTATCCGAACATCACGATAGAAAACGGCGAATACGATGACGGCGAGGCTTCAACAATCGGCATTCAAGCCGCTCAGGGCTTGTCCCTAAATTACCTCCTCTATTCGCATCGCATGTCTATGATCGAAAGCAACCAGGCGATCCGCTTCAGTCCGGTAACGGTCTCGGACGAGAATCCCTCCGATCCCGGTCATGGCCAATACACAGTGACCTACAACGGTAATGGCAGCACAGAAGGCGAAGTCCCAGTAGACGAACAAGCTTATGGTACTGAGGATAGCGTAACCGTTCAGGGGAACGCCGGCGGCCTTAAGAAGGATGGGTACGATTTTGCCGGGTGGAGCCGGCATTCGGACGGAAGCGGTACGCTGTATAAGGAAGGCGACACCATTTCGGTCGGTTCGGAAAATATAACGCTCTATGCGGTATGGGCGCCGGTAACTCCTCCGGGAGGCGGTGGCGATAACGGAAACAGCGGCGGAGGAGATAACGGCTCCGGCGGAGACGGCGGTTCAGGTGGCGGAGGGGATCATGGCTCCGGCAATAACGGCGGATCTAACGGCGGTGGAAGTAACGGTGGCAACAATAGCTCGGGCGGCAGCGGCGGATCGAATAACGGCGGCGGCAGCACTGGCGGCTCAACCACGCCAGCGTCTTCGGGAAATTCGGCTGCCAGCGTTCCTGCGCCGATCGTGGTGAACGGTAAGACTTACGATGGTGTGCTTCAAACGACGACTTCTACCAATAACGGGCAGACGTCCGTAACGGCGGTCCTTGATTCGTCGAAGCTGCAGGCCATGCTGAGCCAGGCCGGGCCGGGACAATCCGTCACCATTCAGGTCATGCAGGCGGCAAATACAACGACGGTGGGGCTGACAGCAGAATCGCTGAGGGCTCTGGAAAACGGCGCCAGTCAGCTGGTGATCCAAACCGCAAACGGAAGTTATCAGATTCCGGTTTCTGAGATCGGCACGTCAAGACTGACCCGGCTCTTCCAAGCTTCAGGTGATGTTACGGGCATGAACGTCCAGATCACCATCGCCGGGTATGAAGCGGCAAAGGCAGCACAGCTGCAGGCAGCCGCCCAAAAGATGGGGCTGCAGCTGGTGACCGGGCCGGTCGATTTCCGGATTGCCGCTTCGTTCCAGGGTCAAACCTTGAACGTTAGCCCGTACAACACTTATGTGCAGCACATCCTGCCGATTCCGGCAGCAGGTGAAGGTATGGTGTCCACGGGGGTCATGCTGGACGAGAACGGAACCGTGCATCCGGTGCCTACCCGGTTGACCGGAGAGAACGGCAGCCGCAGTGCGGTCGTGAGCAGCGTAACCGGCGGTACGTTCGCCCTGGTTGGCTACAGCACAAGCTTCAGCGATGTGAGCGGGCATATCCAAGAGGTCGTACAAAACCTCGCGTCCCGCTTGATTCTGCAGGGAACGGGGGATGGCCGATTCACTCCTGACCGTACGGTGACCCGCGCAGAATTCGCGGCCATTCTGGTCCGTGCGTTAGGGCTTGCCGGCGGAGGCCAATCAAGCAGTTATGCCGATGTGAAGCCGGGCGACTGGTATACGGAGGCCGTCACGCTCGCCCAAAGATACGGTATCGTGAACGGTTACAGCGACGGCACGTTCCGTCCCGGCCATACGATCACCCGCGAGGAGGCGCTGGTCATGTTCAACCGGGCCGGTAAGCTGGCCCGCCTGAAATCCGGTGCCGATCAGGAAGGCTTAAGCCAAGCATTGTCCGCATTTACAGACAGCCAGGCTGTGTCGGGCTGGGCGGCTCAGGCCGTGGCCGAAGCGGCTCAGAACGAGCTCTTGAACGGCTTTGGCGCTCAGCTGCAGCCGAAAAAAGAGATCACCCGAGCGGAAACGGCCGAGATCCTTCAGCGTTTGCTGGAGAAGTCAGGCCTCATCTGATCGTATAAACACTATAGAATATGCAGAGGCAGCTGCCGGGAATATCCCGGCAGCTTTTTTGTTCCAGCCGCTGGGGCTCAGTCCATATCCACCAGCGCTTCAAGTTGAGCCCGAATGGCGCCGCGGGCGAATCCGCCATGATAACAAATGACGTTCTCGATCTCGTAATTCAGATACCTCTGCAGCGAATGTACCGCCGCGTCCATATCCGGCGTGGAAGGGCCGTGGGGTCCCATCAGCTTGCCGTTAACGCTGAACATCGCATCCCCGGCAACCAGCGTTTGGCTCCGGTGCAGATACAGACTGAGGTGTCCCGGCGTATGTCCCGGTGTATAGATCACCTCGATTCCTCCGCAATAGGGCAGCACCTTTCCGTCTTCCAGCGTGTGATCGACCCTGCCCTTAGGCAGGTTGGCGATCAGGAAGGAGACGATCTGCGTGCGCTCACCTTCCGGCAAGCTTTCCAGCTGCCAGGCCATGTGCTCCATTGTGGCCTTCATTAGTGGGAGCTCGCCTTCGATATACGGCTTCTCCAACGGGTGAGCGTATACGTTGATGCTGAATCCGGCTTCCTCCAGAATCTCCGGCAGGCTGCCGATATGATCGATATCCTGGTGGGTCAGCAATATTGCCCGCAGTTGCTCTGCCGGAACGCCGTGCCGCTCCATTTCGTTCCGGATCTGCCCCCACTGGCCGGGCGTACCGGTATCGATCAGCACCGCGTCTTGTCCGTCCCAAACAAGCGTAGGGTGTAACGTTTGGGGGCCGCCAAATCCGTCAATCTGCAGTTCCAGCATGATTACACCATGTTCAATGATCAAGGGAACACCTCCTTTATAGTCAGTTCATAGCGAATGGGATGCGAAGATACATCTCCCTACCAGAATAACGATTCAAGCGGGCCTAAGGATACGTGAACAGCGTGCCGCTCGAAAAAAACATTTCCGGACCAGGCAGCGAAGGACCGGACCCCACATAAAAAAAGCGGTAAGGCCCATGGGCCTCCCGCTATACTCGCAAAACGTTAGGATTTTTTCTTGTCGGAGCCTCCAAAGTTCAGGCCGAGCTCACCGTCATGGCTGCCGACGTTGCCGCCGACCTTAAAGCTGACGCCTTTACCGCCGCCAACTTGCGCTCCGGCATGTGCCCCGAGTCCGTGATCGCCGCCCACATGGGCACCTGCGCTGACGCCGGCCCCCTGCCCGCCACCAACCTGGCTGTTCACATAGGCGCCGACGCCGTGGTCTCCGCCAAGCTGGGCTTCCGTATTCAAGCCGATCCCCTGCTTGATGCCGACATGACCGTCGGCATGGACGCCCAAGCCATATTTGCCGCCCAGTTGGGCGCCGGTATCGAAGCTGAGGCCGTGGCTGCCGCTTACTCCAGCCTCACCTTGCATGCCAAGTCCGTAAGATTCGCCGCCGACATGCGTGCCGGCTTGGGTGCTGACGCCGGTGCTGTCCATCTGGCCGCTGGCGCTAACTCCAACGCCATGTTTTCCCCCGACTTCCATGGAGGTGTTCATCTGAATTCCTTTTGTGGATTCGGCTTTGTGCTCACCCTTTACGGCTTCGCTTTTCACTGGCTCCTCTTTCTTGGCCTTTTCCTTGACGGGCTCGCTTTTTGCCGCTTCACTTTTCACAGGAGCTTCCTTTGCGGCCTCAGGTTTGACTGCCGTATTCTCGGGCTTTGCGAGCTCTGTTTTCTCGGTAGTAGGGTTAATCTTGAATTTGTAGCCTTGGGGCGTAGGTTCAACACGGTTCCAATCATAGGAGAACGGCTGCGGAGCAATGGGGGCAAACGGATAAGGATAGGAGTTAAGCTGCCCGATCGTGTCGTATGCATAGTACGTGCGGTAGGGAACCGGATAGACGTACTGGGGCCACGTATAGGGAAGGGCGTATGGATAAGAGGATCGCTGGTTGTAAGCATAAGCATACGGGTCCACGCATGGCTGCCAGCACGGCCCGTACGGATGTCCATTCGTAATCATGGGGAACCTCCATATTTGAATTTAATACTATAACCTATTCACATGGAGCCCGTGATGACACCCGCCTATGGGTTGTTTCTTCGAAAGAGAAGGTGTATTATTTCCGAGCCTCGCTAAGGTGCCTATTCGCTTGTCTCTCACGCCCCCGTATATGACGTTTGTCATACTCCCTACCTGATGTTCATGACTACTCGGTGAAGGTCTGGTTTTCTATACTTAGGCTAGAAGACGTCCTCGGAAGCCCCGAGTATGACGGCATGCTTCATTCAGGGAGGAAGACAGATGAAAACACAAACCAAGGTCACCAATCTAAAAAAAGAAATGGCCCCCTATGAGAAAAGCAATACGAAATCGAGCATCATACAGGTTGTGACAACCCTAGGACCTCTGTTATTACTCTGGTACGCCGCATATTTAAGCTTATCCGTATCGTATTGGATAACGATTCCTATAACCCTTATTGCTTCCGGATTCGCCATTCGGACCTTTATTATTTTTCACGACTGCTGTCACTATTCTTTCTTTCAGAATCGGCGGGCCAATGAAATCATCGGTATGATTACGGGGATTCTGACGCTTGTTCCGTACCAGCAGTGGAAGAACGAGCACTCCATTCATCATGCCACGAGCAGCAACCTGGATAAACGGGGGATCGGCGATATGTGGGTGATGACCGTGGATGAATATGCCGCGGCGTCATGGACGAGGAGGCTGGCTTACCGCTTCTATCGCCACCCGGTTGTTATGCTCGGACTCGGGCCGATCTTCGTGTTTGTCATATCGTACCGTTTTAACCGTAAAGGAGCGAAGCGGAAGGAGCGCATCAACACTCATGTGACGAATGCAGCGATTGTTGGTTTGTATGCAGTGATGTGCTGGGCGGTAGGCTGGGAGGCGTTCCTGATGGTACAGCTTCCGATTTTATTCGTATCCGGGATGCTGGGTATTTGGCTGTTTTACGTGCAGCACCAGTTTGAAGATTCCTACTTTGAAAATGAGGACGAATGGAGCTACGTAAAAGCTGCGGTGGAAGGAAGCTCGTACTACAAGCTGCCCAAGGTGCTGCAGTGGATCACAGGCAATATCGGTTTCCATCATGTTCACCATTTGAGCCCGAAGGTGCCCAATTACAATTTGGAGAAGGCGCATAATGCGACGCCGCCGCTTCAGAAGGCTACGACAATTACGCTCGCGACGAGCTTGGCCTCTCTTAAATTCCGGCTGTGGGATGAGGAGAACAAAACATTTGTCAGCTTTAAGCAGATCAAACTTAGTCGGCGGCAAACCGAGCGTGGAGCTAAACCGATCAAAGCAAGCAGAGCAAGCATACAAGGGGAATAGCGCTGTTATCCGGCGTTTATGATAAACTACAAGGAAAAACTATCGTTCGCACGTCGGGGGGCAGCGGCCTTGCAGAAATGGTACCAAATTTTCCACAGGAGCACAGGACTGAGTCCTTATGTATGGGTCATCTTTTATATTTTCCCTTTTTACTTCATATTTCGTTCTTCGTCCACGGTTCATGTGGTGTTTGGCACCCTGATGATTCTGGCGTTCTTCGGCTGCTATGTGCTGTCGTTTGTATCCAAGGGCTGGTGGTTGTATTTTTGGACGTCCATTCAGATTCTGATATCCTTGGCCATGACGCTGATCTTCGGATATGTCTATTTCGCGCTCTTCGTTGCGTTCTTTATCGGAAATATTCATCACCGGGTTGGATTCGTTACGCTGTATACGATTCACCTCGTTACGACAATGGTTACGGTGAATTATGAATATGTGACGCAGGATCCCGTCATGATTACCCAAATTCCGTTCGTTCTGATCAGTCTGATCGCGGTGATTCTGCTGCCTGTCACCACATATTATCGGAACAAACGAGGGAAGCTTGAGGTACAGCTGGAGGATGCGAATAAGCGGATTTCCGAATTGGTGAAGCTGGAGGAACGTCAAAGGATTGCCCGTGACCTTCATGATACGCTCGGTCAGAAGCTGTCCCTTATCGGGCTGAAGAGTGATCTGGCCGGCAGATTAATCAGCACAGACCCGGCTCAAGCGCAGTCCGAGATCAACGATGTGCGTCAGACGGCAAGAAATGCTTTGAAAGAAGTGCGGGACATGGTCACGCAGATGCGCGGCACGCGCCTCGAAGATGAGATGTTCCGCATCAAGCAGATCCTTAAGGCGGCCGAGATTGAATTTGTCATGGCAGGAGACCCGATACTCAGCAATACCTCGCTTCTGGTTGAAAATGTGCTGAGCATGTGCCTGAAAGAAGCGGTGACGAATGTGGTCAAACACAGCGGCGCCACCGTCTGCTCGATCGTCATCGAGTCGTCTGCAACTGAGCTGACGATGAAGATCATCGACAACGGGATTGGAATCCAAGTGGACCCGGTCCTGGTCAGAGGAAGCGGTCTGCGCGGGATGAAAGAACGGCTGGAGTTCGTAAACGGCAGCATGGAAATCGCCTCGGGCATCGATCCGGGCACGAAGGTGATCATTAAAGTGCCGAACGCCGTTAAACACCCGGATAAGGAGGTCATCATATGATCCGAATCGTTATAGCCGAGGACCAACGAATGGTGCGGGGCGCGCTTGCCTCGCTGGTCAATTTGGAAAAGGATATGCAGGTTGTGGGCCAAGCGAGCAACGGCGAGGATGCCGTGAAGCTGGTTCAGCAGCTGAAGCCGGATATTTGTATCATGGATATCGAAATGCCGGGGAAGAGCGGACTCGAAGCGGCCGAGGAACTGAAAGGAAGCGGCTGCAAGGTGATGATTCTGACGACCTTTGCACGGTTTGGCTATTTCGAGCGGGCCATTAAGGCCGGGGCATATGGATATTTGTTAAAAGACAGCCCCAGCGAAGAATTGGCAAGTTCCATTCGGAGTATCATGGCGGGCAGACGGATTTATGCGACAGAGCTCGTGGACGATGCTTCCGGTCAGGAGAACCCGCTTACCCCACGGGAAAAGGACGTGCTCGGCCTCATTGCCGATGGCAAGAACACCAAGGAAATCTCCAGTCAATTGGATATCACGCAAGGAACGGTCCGGAACTACATTTCCGTTATTCTGGATAAGCTTCAAGTCACGAATCGGGTGGAAGCCATCACGCGCTTTAAAGAGAAGGGCTGGTTCAAATGATTCGATCCCGATGGCCCCTTGGAATGGATTTTGGATGAACCTTAAGGTTTACCGGGTCCGTTTCCAGGGGGCATTTTTGTATTGGACCCTGTAGCCGTTGGAGCTGCCGGAAAGCTCATCGAAATCACAGCCCCTCCTTCCTGCCGGTTGCCTGCGGCAATGATCCCGCCGCAACGCTCCACAATCGCCCGCGAGATCGCCAGCCCCAGGCCGGACTCTCCGTCCTTGCCCTTTACGAACCGGTGGAAAAGAAAAGGGAGAAGCTCATCCGGAATGCCGGGCCCGTCGTCGCTGATGGTCATTTCGATCCGACCCTCCACGACCTTGGCATGTACATTCATTTGCTCAACGGCATAGCGGGCAGCGTTGGACATGATATTCAGCAGCGCCTGAAGCAGCTTGTCCCGGTCGGCAACGACCTCGAACGGCCCGGACGGCGGGGCGTAATCGATCTTCAGCCGGATCCCTTTTTTGACCAGCAGCGGATTCATGCGTTCCGACGCCTCTGTGATCAGTTCCTGCAGGCACACGGCGTTTTTGCGGAATACGTCTTCTTCGCTATCCAGTTTTGCGAGCAGGGTCATCTCCGTCACCAGCTTCTTGAGCCTGCCGCTTTCGCTGATGATGATATCGAGGCCTTTGCGGATGCGCTCACCTTCAAATACCCCGTCACGAATGCCTTCCGCATAACCCGCGATGGACATCAGCGGGGTTTTCAGCTCATGCGACGCGTTTTGGAAAAACTGCTTCTGCACATGGTTAAACCGGTCCAGCTCCCCGGCCATGTCATACACGGACTCCGCCACGGAGCCGATCTCGCCCCCGGCTCTGACGAAGCGGACCTCAGAAAACCGGCGCTCCTTGACTTTGATCAGCTCCTCCTGCAGGCTCATGAGCGGCCGGATCAGCTTCTTTGTAATAAACAAGCTGAACGCGACCATGAACGCGCCTCCGACGCCAAAAATGATCAGCAGCCGTTTCAGCAGCGCTTGTTCAATCGACTTGACCCGGCTCACCGGCGTGAGCAGGGTAAGGGTCCCCTGGGGCATGATGCTTACGGACGTGATAAACCTTTTGTCCGTCCCCTCTACAATGTCCTTGAAAGCCTGCTCGCCGGAGACGCCCTTCACGGCCTCGGCGATCTTCATGGCGGGATTCGGGGCGGTTACAGGCATGCTTTTCCCCTGGATATCCGTGAAAATGGCCGCAACTCCGCTGGTTTCCGCCATTTTAACCGGCAAAGCAGGCACTGTTGAGGACCAATCCGTGGCAACGGTTTGAATGCTGTCGACCCGCAGTTTGGCGGACATGACGGCTCCCATGGCTTTCAGGTCCTCCTTCTGGGAGCCGATCAGATGGTCCAGCAGGACAAAATGGATCACCACCGCCGTAACGGACAGGACCAGCAAGAGAGCGATCCCGAAGGCTAAATTAATCTGATGCACGAGCTTCATCGTGAACGTCGCCTCCCTCATTTCTTAGCCGGTAGCCATGTCCCCAAATGGCTTCGATCGGCACATGCTCCAGCTTTTTGCGCATCCGTTTGATCAAATGATCGACCGCCCGGTCGCTGCCGAAATAGTCGTCGCCCCAGACCCGGGTCAGCAGCTCGTCCCGCGTGAAGGCGCGGTTCGGATGCTCGGCCAGCACCTGCAGCATTGCGAACTCCTTGCTGGTCATGTCCACTTCCTCCCCGTGCCAGAATACGCGCCGTTCGTCGGGGATCAGCTGCAGCCCGCCCGTTTCGATCCGGGCCGGATGGGACAGGCCCGCTGCGGCATCGCCGGATCCGCTCAGCTTGTACCAGCGCTGGAGCTGCCGTCTGATACGCGCGACGAGCTCGCGGGGGCTGAATGGCTTGACGAGGTAATCGTCGCTGCCCAGCTCCAGGCCCAATATTTTATCGACCTCGTTGTCTTTGGCCGAGATCATGATGATCGGCACTTCCGCCTCCTGCCGGATCCGCCGGCAAAATTCGTAGCCGTCCATGCCCGGAAGCATGATATCCAGGACCCACATGTCCGGCGGTGACGTCCGCCACAGAGCCCAGGCCTCTTCCGCGCTGCCGAGGCCGACCGTGCGGTAGTTTTCTTTTTGTAAATACGCCTCGACAAGATCCCTTATATGTTCATCATCATCGACCACGGCGATGACGTAACTGTTGTTCATCCCATGTACCTCCCGGATTGAAAATTCATCTCCAGTATATCAAGCGGGCGCCTGCGTATGGAGCTCTGCCATTGTTTTTCCATAATTTCTCCCGCGGGCTGCCACAATCGTTCCGTAGACTGGGACATGTAACACCATATCCGAATTAAAGGAGTGCTGAATCAATGATTCGAAACGCATGGTTTAAAAAGACGGTCGCCTCTGCGCTGCTCATGTCCGCCGTAGCGGCTCCGGCCGTAACAAATGCAGACGCGAGTGAACAGCCCCAGGTTCCTTCCGATGTTCCAGCCAAGGTAGCTGCGATACCGGCAATCAAGGGAGTGGTTATGAAATCCGCCATAGCAGATCCGCTCGAGCTGGCCCAAAAATATGCGCCGGACACCGTAGAGGACTGGAAGCAGACATTGGAGCAGTTCAAAAAGGTGGCGGGAGAAGGCCAACGCTTCTTCAGCGTAATCAAAGCGGTTCCGGTGGAAGATGCAGCGAAAGTAAAAGCGGGTGAAGCTTCTCCGGTTACGGAGACGCTTCAGCCGGCAGCGGCAATTCCGGGGGAGAAGATCCGGATTGAAATCCTGGATAAGCTGAAGGACAAGGCGGCCGAGGTGCTGGGTCGGGCAAAGGATCTGGAGCTGGCCGATGTGCCGGGTCAGATCAAGGTGTTCGATAAAGCCGAGGTGCCAGGCCAGATCCTGGAATTGGACAAAGCTGAGGTATTGGGCCAGATCAAGGAGCTGGTGAAATCCGAAGCGGCGGAACAAGCCAAACCTGTGGATGAGGCCAAGGCGCTCGGACCTGCCAAGGTCATCATCTCCAAGCTGGGGGACCTGAAGGTGGAGGCGGCTAAGACTGAGCCGGCGGCGGCAGGCGACTCAGAGCATTCCAAAACTGTGAGCATTGCCGTCAGCAAGGAAGCAAGCGAGTCCGCCATTGCGTTTATGAAGGCTCACATCGCTTTGCATGACGCCGTGGAGTCCAAGGACGAGGCGGCCATCAAGGACGCGCTCGCCAAGCTGCTCGTTCAATACAAGGCGCAGATCAAGGAGCTTGAAGCGGCGGCTCAATCTTAAGTTGAGCAGTCCGTACAGACACATAGAGGAGATATGAAGGCAGTCCCCGTTTCAGTTTCAGCTGGAGCGGGGCTGTTTGCGTACGCAAAAAATTTTGCATCTCCCTTTCAAGATTTAGTATGCTAAAGACAGCAAACAACGATCGTTGTTGAACATGTCACGTGAACAGCCGGATGCATAGTCCGGTTGCAATGCGCGAGTTGAAAGGGAGTCGGTCCGGACAAATGAATACGGGTAAAATATCATTGGCAGAAGCAGGCAAGCAGGCAGAATATGTACTGGGAGGGCACGGTCCCCGAAATCTGGAGGTGCTGAAGGAGGCCTTCCGGGAGGTGGACGGGTCCCTCGGTGGTGATGCCTACGGCAAAGGCAAGGTGATAGAGGATTTTCAGAACAAACTGGCGGCGTATTTGGGCAAGGAATCGGCCGTCTTTTTCCCGAGCGGGACGATGGCGCAGCAGATTGCGCTGCGGATCTGGTGCGATGAGAAGCAGGTGAAGAAGGTAGCATACCACCCGCTGTGCCACCTGGAAATCCACGAGGAAGACGGTTTAAAAGAGCTGCATCATATTGAACCGGTGCTTCTGGCGGACAAGGATCGCCTGATCCGGCTGGAGGACGTTGAGCGGATGCCGGAGGACGTCTCCTGTCTCCTGCTGGAGCTGCCCCAGCGCGAAATCGGCGGCCAGCTGCCTGACTACGGCGAGCTCGAAGCGATTTCCGCCTATTGCCGCGAAAAGGGCATCCGCCTGCATCTCGATGGAGCGAGGCTGTTCGAGGTTACGCCTTACTATGGAAAAACCGCCGCGGAAATTTGCTCGCTATTCGACAGTGTCTACGTTTCTTTTTATAAAGGTATCGGAGGCATTTCCGGTGCGGTCTTGGCGGGAAGCCCGGATTTTACAGAGCGGTCCAAGGTATGGAAGAGACGGCACGGCGGGGATCTGTTCAGCCTGTATCCTTATGTAGTCAGCGCCGATTACTATTTTGACCGGCGTATTGGACGGATGGAGCAGTATTATGAGGAAGCCAAAGAGCTTGCAGTACTCTATAACGAATGCCACGGCGTCACCACAAGGCCGGCCGTTCCCGTATCGAATATGTTTCACGTCCATATCCAGCTTGGCAAAGAGCGGATCGAGGCGCTCCTGGTGGATATCATCAGCGAAACAGGCATTCAATTGAATCATTATGTGAAAGATAATGGGGATTCGGAGTCCTCCTATGAAGTCAGCATCGGGGACTTGTATGCCAAGGTGCCCAAAGAACGGATCCGGGACGCGTTCCGGGCGCTTGACCGGAAGTTGAAGGAAGAGCTGGGCTAAGAAAGGGTCAAACTGTTGAGGATGGGATTCTCAATGGACCGGAAGGCGGCATAAGTTAAAAGGGGGGCCTGTCTGGCAGCGTGCCTTCAGGGCTTCAGCATGGACTATTTTTGCTGGGTATGGGAGGAACCGAAAGAGTATGGATACGTTGATGGGACTCATTGAGCAGGTGGGTTATTTTGCGTTCTTTTTCGTATTGTGCTTAGGCGTTATTGGCCTCCCGCTTCCGAACGAGGTGGTGGTCATGATCGGCGGGGTGCTTGCCGGGACGGGGCATCTGGCACCGGTCTCTTCGTTTATCACGATTTACCTGGGGATCTGTTCAGGCTTGACCGTCGGCTTTGTCGTCAGCCGTCTGGCGGCAAGCCGCCTGCTCGACCGTCTGACTAGGTCCAAGCGGATGGCCAGGTATATCGATAAAGCGGAGCTGCTGAACCGGAAATACGGCAATATGGCCATGTGCATCAGCGTATTCCTGCCTGTTCTGCGAAACGTGACGCCGTATGCCGTCGGCATGAAAGGGATGGCTTACCGCCGTTTTGCCCTGGTCTCTTACACGACGGCGTTCGTGTGGACGCTGCTGTATTTTCTGATCGGCAGCACACTCGGCCTCCAGGTCGACGATATCAGTACGATGTTCGCCTAAATGTTGAAGGGAGTGAAACCATTGCCCATACAGGATTCCGGATCCCATCATTCTCGAGAGTCAGGTGTTACTCCAGAGATAGTGACGCTGGGGATGGGCTGTTTCTGGAGCCCGGAGGCATTGTTTGGCCATATGCCGGGGGTGATCCGAACGCGGGTTGGCTATGGAGGAGGAACGACATCAGACCCAACGTACCGGAACATGGGTGATCATACAGAGATGGTCGAGGTCGTGTATGACCCTGGCGTCATATCCTTTTCCGACATTCTGAACGCGTTCTGGGACAATCATAACCCTTTTAATATTAACGATTACAAAGGCAGGCAGTATTTGTCGCTGCTCCTCTATCGCGGTGATGGACAGCTAAAGGCGATTCACCAGGTCCTGGCCTGGCGCGAGGAGCAGGGCAAAGGACGGCCGGATACGGAAATCGCTCCCCTTACGGCCTGGTACCCGGCGGAAGACCGCCACCAGAAATACTACTTGAAAAGGCATCCGGATGCGATCGAGCAGTTGAGCCGGCTCTATCCGACGCATGAGGAGCTGGTGAGTTCCACGCTGGCCGCCAGGCTGAACGGACTAGCCAAAGGATACACGAGCCTGGAGCGAATACAAAAAGAGATCCATACCTGGCCACTCGCGGAAGAGGAGCGAAGCCTGCTGCTGGAAACGGCCAAGCGGATTAAATGGTGATATATAACGGACAGAAAACAAACCGAAGGGGATAGGCTCCTTTGGTTTTTTTGTGTAACTTGAATAAACACTTACAAATTGTTAGTTAGTCAAAATAGTAGGATTATCTCCAAATCATTTGCGTTCTTACGATTTGTTTGTACCTTTCATATAATTCAATCAAGCGAAAAGAACGGTGCACGTTGATGTGCCAGACGTGGCCCGGCGCTGTACCGCTCTTGCGCTCATTGATTCTATGAGTATCGGCTTCAGGGTGCAACCAAGGCATGTGCCGGCCATGCCTCGGATCCACCGGCTGCCGGTCGTATATATGGAGGGTATGAACATGATCCAACAAATGAATCGGTTCTATATTTATTTACTGACGCTGGGCGTTTTCCTGACGGCCACCTCGGAGCTGATCGTCAGCGGCGTGCTCAGCGAGATCGCCGGTGATATGAACGTTTCCGTCGGTGCAGCAGGGCAGCTGATTACGGCATATTCTTTAGCTTTTGCGATCGGCACGCCGGTCTTGATTTCGCTGACCTCCCGTCTCGGCAGAAAAAAGGTGATGCTGGGTTCGCTGCTGGTTTTCGCAGCCGGCTGTGGACTGTCCTTCGCCAGCACCCAATTTGTCCTGCTGATTGCGTCGCGCATCATTCTGGGCATCGGTTCGGGCGTGTACCTGGTCGTTGTATTCAGTGCCGCCGCCAAGCTCGTCCCGGCGGAGAAGGTCGGCAGCGCCATCGGCACGATTATTCTGGGCTTCAGCTTGGCCATGGTGTTGGGGGTCCCGCTTGGCATCGCCATTACGGGCTGGATCGGCTGGAGAATGATCTTCGTCCTGCTGGGAGCGCTGAGCCTGCTGATCATGGCGGCGATTTACCGGCTTCTCCCTGCCGTGGAAGGTGATGAGCCCGTCTCCTTGGGACGCCAGCTGCGCCTGCTGGGCAGCGGAGTTATCGTGAGTGCTCTGTTCATTACGCTGTTCCGGGAGACCGGGAATTCGGTGATGTATACCTATATGACCCCGTTTTTGCAAAGCGTACTTCACATGAACGCCGCAGGCGTGGCGGTGACCATGCTGGGCTTCGGCATTCTCGGGGTGATCGGCTCCCGTCTGGGAGGCTACGCCGTGGACCGGTGGGGGGCCGTACGCATTCTGCTAGCCGGTCTGCTCGTCCATGCCGCGGCCCTGGCGCTGCTGCCGGCGTTTTCCTCCTGGCTCGTTCCGGATCTCATTCTGATCGGCGTGATGATGTTCGCCATGTTTGTAACGGCACCGGCCATTCAAACTTACTTTATCCAGCAGGCGCCGGAATCCTCCGATCTCGTGCTCAGCTTGAATACGTCGGTGACGCATTTAGGCTTGGCGGCGGGGGCAGGCATGGGAGGAGCCGTGATCAGCGCCACCTCCACCGTGCTGTATAATCCTTGGGTCGCGGGTCCGGTGGTAGCGCTGGGCCTGGGAGCCGCTATCGTCTGCTTCTTTCTTGGCAGGAAGGCATACCGGAGGCTGGCGTGACGGTTACGGCTGCGGCTGCCATCCTGAGCGTGTATGATCCATGCTGAGCGTGTATGACCCGTGAAAAAGCGGCGGTACGCCGGGAGCGTCAGGGACGCTTTCCGGATACCGCCGCTTTGTCGTGCAGCAGGTGTTTCTAGAAGCAGGTGAACGATTGGATGGTTCTGAGGTCGAGCCCCGTGTACATCCAGAAAAATCCGTTCCAGCGGAATCCGGCAACGGAGGTCCGGCCGACGAAGACGGGATAGAACCAGAAGCCCGGACCGCGTACGGGCCAAATGAACGTATTGCGGAAAAGGCAGCCGGAGATCGCGCCGGGATCAACGGCGAGCGCCGATGCGCCGGTTTGTGCAGGCGTAAATTGCGGCGGCGGGGATGAAGGCGGCTGCACCTGGCCTTGAGGGCCGAAGGGGGGCATGAATGCCATGGGAATGACTCCTTTCTTTGCTCATTTGAGCATAGTTATGGCGAGCTTACGCTAATAAGCTGATGACTAGCAGTTCGTACAGGACCAGAGGCAGGATGGTTTGGTTAAAGAAAGGGGGGCGTCCGGGGATGAAAGCCCGGTGTCCGGGTGACTGCGGAATTTGGATATACACGATACCCTTGTCGCAGTGCAAGAGGGTTCCTTCAAATACATCGCCGTCCAGCGTTTCGATCCGGACATGCTTATTGACATGTTGGCGGCACAGCTGCTTGAAGCGTTCCCGAGCCGAATGAAGCGTTTGGCTCATATGAGGCTCTGCCTGGTACAGCGTTTGGTGCTGATAGCCTGAATATTGCACACTCATGACGTTGACCTCCGTTTGGAATTGACCTGCTGCATCCTATGCAGATGCCCAGGCGGAAGTGTCTTAAAATGAACGAAATGTCATACACATTAGTAGGAACGGTCCTTAATGACCGTGGATCAATGGATTCCGCCAAACTTTAAATAAAAATTTCTAAATAATCGTTGTAAGTTGAAATAAAATTTCGCAAGCGATATAATAGGCACCAGAAATGTTAACATCTCAAGGCAGCATACAGGTAAGTTTGTTTGGCCTATTGGCGAGCGTATATGGATATGCTCCGTCAGTTCTGAACATTTTTGCGCCGCCTATAAAGTCAGCCGACGACCCTGGAGGGAGCCGAAAATCGGGAGGGAAGATCATGTACGCTGGTATAGCGGAAGGCGCCAAGGCGCTTGGACTGGACCCCAAAGGGCTCGAGGCCGCCGGGCGTGCCATTGAGCGGGAGATGGCCGCTGGGGTAATACCCGGGGCGGTGCTGGCCGTCACCCGGCACGGGAAGGAATGGGTTTATGCAGCGGGGAGCGCAAACCCGGGTTCGGATCATCCGCTCCCGGCCGGGCCGGATGTCCTGTATGATTGTGCTTCGCTGACCAAGGTGAGCGTCACGCTGCCGCTTGTGCTCGGACTGATCGATGACGGCGTCCTGACGCTTGGTACAAAGGTTGCCGCCTGGATCCCTGAGTTTACCGGTGAGGGGCGGGAAGAGGTGACGATCGGGCAGCTGCTCACCCATACCTCCGGTCTGCCGGCGGATCGAAATATCCACGCGCACGGCTGGACGCAGCCCCAAATGTGGGAGGCGGTCACCGGCGTAGCGCTGCAGTATCCGCCGGGTACGGCCGCCGTCTACAGCGATCTCGGCTTCCTCCTTCTCGGCCGGATCGTCGAGAAGGCGGCGGGCATGCCTCTGGACCAGGCGGCCAAGGCGCGCATTTGGGAGCCGCTCGGCATGGCCGGCGCCGTCTTCGCCCCGCCAGCCGGGCTGCGGGCGCTGACCGCCCCGACGGAATATGACCACGCTGCCGGCGGTCATCTCCAAGGGGTGGTCCACGACGAGAAAGCCCGCGCCCTCGGCGGCGTCTGCGGGCACGCCGGCCTGTTCGCCACCGCCGGCGACCTGGCGCGCTATGCGCGGATGTGGCTGGCCGGCGGCGCCGTGCCAGAGCCGACCGCGCCGGGCGGCCAGCCGCAGCGTGTCTTGTCGGCGGCGGCCGTCAGGGCCGCGACCCGGACCCATACCGCCGGCATCGCCGGGGCAAACCGGGGGCTCGGCTGGGTCCTCAAAGGGGACCGCTGGGACGCCTCCGGCGACTGGATGGGCCCGCGCAGCTACGGGCACACCGGGTTTACCGGGACCAGCCTGTGGGTGGAGCCCGATCTGGACCTGGCGGTGGTGCTGCTCACCAACCGGGTCTATTACGGCCGAAGCGGCAGCGTTGGCGTGCTGCGGGCGGCGGTGCACAATGCGATTACCGCCGCCGTCAGAGATTGATAACGATGCGAACGAGAATGAGCAGGGATGAGATCTGCTACGATACGATACGGGCAAAGGAGAGAGCATCATGAACGGGGGACTAGTCAGACTGCGAGAGATTTTGGACGACCTTACGCCCTCAGAGCGCAAAGTGGCTGAATACATTATCAGCTATCCGCACAGCATACTCGACATGTCCGTAGCGCAGCTGTCTGCGGAAAGCGGCGGCAGCCAGGCGGCGATCATCCGCTTGTGCAAATCCATGGGGGTGAAAGGATACCCGGAGCTGAAGCTGAAGGTGGCCGGGGACCTGAACCAGAACGAGGAGCGCTATGAGTACCGGGAGATTCGTCCGGGCGATTCCATGGAGCAAATTATTCAAACCGTGTCCGCCAACAACATTCAGTCGATCCGGGACACGGTAACGATTCTTGATCCGAAAACCGTGGACCTGGCTGTGGAGGCGTTAAGCCAAGCCTCCCGAATTTTTTTCTACGGGCTCGGGGCTTCCCATCTGATTGCGCAGGATGCGCATCACAAATTTTTGCGGATCAACAAGACAAGCCATTCCTTTACCGATCCGCATCTGGAGCTGACCTCGGCGGTCATGCTGAATCCGGGCGACGTGGCGGTCGGCATTTCGTATTCGGGCGAGACGGCTCACGTCATCGAATGCCTGAAGGAGGCGCGCGCCTGCGGAGCCAAGACGATTTCCATCACCAAGTACGGCAACAATGCCGTGTCGGCGCAGGCCGATTATCCGCTCTACACGTCATCGACGGAGAACGAAATCCGCAGCGGCGCGATGTCGTCGCGGATGACCCAACTGAACGTCATCGATATTTTATATTTGGGCGTGGCCAGCCGGGAATACGATCAATCGGTCCGGTATTTGAAAAAAAGCCGGGAGATTATCAAGCGCCTGACAGGCCGTTGATCGAAAATGGCTTATCCTTATCCTAATACATCCTCTTTCCTGGGGCATTGACGGCTCTGCGGGAAGGGGATGATTTATTTTCAGGTAAAATCTTCATATTATGCGGACGCTTTCGTCCCAAAGGATGATAGAATAGAGGGAATTGAACGTCATCTTGGGATGGAATATCGGCATAAATGGGGTATAGGCAATGGATAAAGAGATAGACCAAATGGATGATCGGCAGATCATTGCAGCTTTTAACGCGCATTACAGGCAGCGGGGCCTCGATCCCGCCAAGTTTCCCGTTCTCAGCAAGCGCTACACCACAGAGGAACTGGAGGAACGGTTGTCCTTTTATAAGGAATATATTGATATCATTCTTTTTTTCGTCAACAAGTTTCTGTCGACCATTCAAGGGACCCCGATCCTGGTCACGGTGACCGACCAATGGGGATATCTGCTGGAATGCTACGGCGAGCCGATGTTTCTCGAGGCCATTGCGGGGCTGGGCATTACCAAGGGGGTCCGCTACAACGAGGAGACCGGCACGGGATCGGTCCCGCTGTGCCTGCGGTTTAAGCGTCCGTTCCAAACCTTGGGCGAAGAGCATTTCTTCGAGGCGCTCCATGGCATGGCCTGCTACTCGGCTCCTTTCCACCGGGAGGACGGGGCGGTGCTTGGAACGCTTTCCCTGATGACCGGGGTCGATTCGGCCCATCCGCACCTGCTGACCCTGCTGTGTACCATGGTTGATTCCGTTGAGCGGGAAATGCTGCTTCGCCGGAACAACGCCCACCTTCACACGTTGAACCAAGTGCTGCTGGAGGCGAATTATCAGGGGGTTGTCGTGACGGACGCCGCCGGCCGGATTATCGACATGAACGATCAATACTTGAGGATGCTCCGCTTAGACGGCGGGGACAAACATCTATACCTGGGCACGCCGGTGCTGGAGCACCGCCTGGTTTCCCCCTATTTCGAGCGGGTGCTGGCCAGACAGGAGGAATGCATCGGCGTAGAGCTGCAGGACACCCAGATGGACTCCGACAGCTATTATATGCTGGACGTTCTGCCGGTTTTTGATATGGGCGGCTGCCTTTGCCGCATTATCGGCACCCTGCGGGATATTACGGAAATGAAGAGGACCGAGGAGGTGCTGCGGAATACGGAGAAGCTGGTATTCGCCGGCCAGCTTGCGGTCGGCATTGCGCACGAAATCCGCAATCCCCTGACCACCGTCAAGGGCCTTATTCAGCTGGCGGGACCGACCTCGGGACTGCGGCATTATGACCTGATTATGTCGGAGCTGGACCGGATGAACCTGATCGTTGGCGAGTTCCTCATTTTAGGCAAACCGCAGGAAATCCGCTTCCGGGAAGATTGGTGCATGACGATTCTGCAGGAAGTGCTGAGCCTGATCGAAATCGAGGCGGCGAAGAACAATGTCCGCATCCGGTGCACCTGCATCCGGGAAGAGAAAATTTCCTGCGACCGCAATCAGATCAAGCAGGTGTTTCTGAACATCCTGAAAAATGCCATTCAAGCGCTGCCCGGCGGGGGCCGGATCGACATCGTGCTCGAGGCAGACGGCGGCTACCAGCGGATCCGGTTCATGGACAACGGAATCGGCATGCCCGAAGAGGTGCTGGAGCGGATCGGGGAACCATTTCATACGACCAAGCTGGAAGGTTACGGTCTGGGCATGATGATCGTGAAGAAAATTATCGCTTCCCACCGCGGCATCCTGAACATTACAAGCGAGCCCGGCAAGGGGACGACGGTGGAAATGGGACTGCCGATCGGCTGATCGAACAGTCCCTGATGGATAAAAATGGAGTTAAGCGAGGTGTCGCGAGATGAAGGTTATCTGGAATTTTGTAGAAATCGTCAGAAATGTCGTGTATTTATTCCTTGGTTTATGCGTGTGCGGGTTTGCAGAAAAAAACCTGACGGCGAGAATCGACGGCAGAATGGATCTGGTGCTGCTGGTGCTGCTTGCAGATCTGATGCTGCTGTTCGTCTTCCACCGTCAGGTCATCGGCCCGAAAGCCAACAAACTTCCCGTTAGAACGAGGAATTATTTAATCATGGCTGCGTTGCTGATTCTCATCGCGGTTTATATGCTGAGTTGACATCCCTTTGACCGCTAGAACAGCAGGTACCAGAAAACAGCCGTTTCCTGCGAATGCTCTTTAAAGCCCCGGTATAGATAAGAATCAAAGCCTCCAATAACAAATCCGCAGCTTTCATAAAATTGGCATGCCCGCACGTTGTTGCTCTGCGTCTCCAGCATGAGGCCGGGCGTGTGGCCGGCCTTGGCCCAGAGCACCGCCTGCTCGATCAATTTCCGGCCGATGCCGTGTCCCCGGGCGTCTCGATCCACCCGAAGATCTTCGATATAAGCGTACCCGTTCCAATTTTTCGCCAGCATGATCCGGCCGACGGCCCGATCTCCCGCTATGGCCAGGTAGACTGCACGGTCCGGACGGCCGATGTACTCCGACAAATTTCCGCTGTCGCCCTGGTCCGCCTCGTCGGGGTAGCTTTTTTGATAACTGGGCACGACGGGTTTAACCGTGTAACCGATCCCTTGGTCCGTAACGGACAAAACGAGCTCGGAATCTACCGTAAAGCTGCCGTCGATCTGAATGTGCTCCGGGTGGTCCCGGTCTGTCATTTCCCTGATCTGAATATCCATTTATCGTATCCTCCTGATTCGCGGTTGGATTTTGAACATAGGCCAAAATGTTACCGTGCAATCCGAAGGCGGGGCTCTGACTTAACGAAATACAAGCTGTGCCGTCATTACGGTTCTCCTCCTATTGGGCAGAATAAGGACACACCGGCTCTATCACAGCAAAATCCGGTGATCCAATATATTTTTCAGGCTGATATGCGATTTCGACGGGCCGAACCTTGCTAGGGCGTCCTGGAAGTCGGCTACCTCGTCCACGGACCCCGTCTGGACGTGAATGAGATAGTTGTACTCCCCGCTGATACGGAACAAGCCCGTCACTTGCTTGGACTGCGTGCAAAATTCCACCAGCTCGCTGCATTGCTCGGTCTTCATCAGGATAAAGGAGGTCGTTCCCCGCTGCAGCTCCCGCAAATTCAGATCCGTGCTGTACCCCGTGATCACACCCCGTTCCTCGAGCTTAACGATCCGCTCCTTCACGGAAGGCTGGGACATGGCAATCTGCTTGCTGATCTGGGCGATCGGCATTCGCGCTTCATGCTGCAGAAGCTTTAAAATTTTCAGGTCGATCTCGTCAACTGTCGTGCTCAAATTCGCCATCTCTCCTGTAACTTGATCTAAAGATAAGGTAAGCATACGAAAATAACTTATTTTATGCAAATCGGGAAGGACCAATTCCTTATTCCATGCATGTCGATCGCGAAAATGAATCTATAAAATAAAAACGGTACGAAAAACACAAAGGGAGAGATGGTTATGAGCGTGAAAGGACTGGCCCATGCGGCCATTCAGGCAGAGGATTATGAAGGAACGCTTGATTTTTATATCCGGGTTCTCGGGTTTACGGTCGGTCACTCCTGGAGCCTGCCTGCGTTTAAAATTAAGACGGCTTCGATGCTAGTTTCGCCTGACGGGCGGACCTGCATTGAGGTGTTCGACCGCGGCGCCGAGGTTCCGGCCGAGGGGGATAAGGCGCCTTCGCGCGAGGAAGTAAAGCACGGCGCCCTGCTGCATCTGGCATTCTACGTGGATCATGTGGACGAGATGGTGGACAAGGCGCTCGCTCACGGGGCGCGAATTTATGTGGAGCCGGGGAATCTGGAGCTGGGTGAGCCGCCGCTTAGGGTCCGCAATGCGGTCCTGCACAGCCCGAACGGCGAAATTATCGAATTGATCGAGGAAGTGGATTTTAACGTGGGAACCCGCTGAGGTTCTGTGTAAGATGGAGGCAGCCGAAGGTTTCGGCTGCTTTTTTGTATGTCATATAACCTTACAAACTCGTTGATAAAAAATATGAAAGCACTTACAATATGGTTATTTAGACATGTTTCGCGATGTGTTTTGTCGAATCGGCATCCCAGAATGAAGAGAGGAGAAGTGATCCATGCGATGGGCCAATGGATGGAAAATCCAGTACATTTTCGTTCGATTCATGATCCCTTATTTCTTGTTCATGCTGTTTACCCTGCTTGCAGGGGCCTTGTTTTACAGGCAAACCTATGACGTGGTGAAAAAGGAAGTCACGCACAGCAACCTGCAGATGCTGGATCAGGTGAAAGAAACGGTCGACAGCCGCTTCAACGAGATTAACCGGATTTCCCTGCAGCTGCAAAGCGATGCGGCCGTTCAAAGCTTTCAGCAGGTAAAGGAACCGTTCCGGGACACGACGGCGTACAAGGTGTACCGGACGCAAAAAAGCCTCTACAGCTACAATGCAGCCAATGGTTTTATTCTTAACTACTATCTGATCTTCAAAAATAGCGATTTGGCGCTATCCCCGGATTCCACTTATGAACTTCCCTCGTTCTATCGTTACATGTTCTCTGAACCCAGCAAGGATTACACGACCTGGAGGAACGATCTCCTTGGCCATTTCCGCAACCGGGAAATCATGTCGTCCGGATCCACGGTGTATCAAGGCAAGACGACGGATCTGCTGACCTATGTCCAGTCTCTCGGGTACCCCGGTCATATTCAGGGGGCGCTGATGATTCTGGTGGACAACCAGCGCCTGCAGTCGCTTCTTCGTGGAATCGACATATCCGACGGGGGCTGGGTATCCATCGTGGATGAGAAAGGACGCCTGGTTACATCCCTGTCAAGCGGCGGCATGGTGACCCGGCAAAGCCTGCCGCCGGGAGCGAAATCCGGAGTGATCGAAGCTTCAGCGGCTACCGGCGGCATGATGATGACCTATACCACCTCGTCCTACAACGGATGGTCCTATGTCGTCGCCCAGCCGCCCCATGTCGTCCTGAGCAAAGTGCTGGCCATCAAGCATACCACCGTAACCATTCTTCTTGCGTTCCTGATTTTTGGCCTCATCCTTGCCTATCTGTTCGCTACCCGAAGCGGCAGGCCGATCGTGAACATCACGTCTGCCCTGACGTCCCGGCTGAACGGCGGGGAATTGAAGCGGCCGAAGGATATGTACGGCTATATCCAGCACTCGCTCGCGCGCCTGATCGACAACAACGACGAACTGCAGCAGGAAATCGAGCGGCAGGCTCCGCTGCTGCGGGAGTCGTTCTTCGGGCGGCTTCTTCAGGGCGAATACCTGATGGCCGAACACGTCGAATCCTTGCTGAAGCATCAAAACGCCGATATTCAGGGCAGCGGCTTCGCCGTCGGAATCGTTCAGTTTCACCGCGGCGGGCACCGGTTTCAGGAGGAGGAGCTGCGGGAGCTCGATATCGAACGCGTCCTCATCCAGGATATGCTGGGCCGGACGCTGAAGGGCTGTCCCTTCACCTACCCGGTCGCCGAGGATAAAATCGCCGTCCTGTTCGTCAACGGACAAGGCGATCCCGGCACCTTCCGAAGGACGGTGGAACGGGAGCTGCAGCAGCTGACGCTGGAAATCAGCAGCCACGGGCTCCAGGCGGGCTTTGCGGTGGGAGGCTACCGCACCTCGCTCCTCGAAGTGCCGGAGTCCTTTGAAGAAGCGAGGCAGGCGCTCCCCCGGCTGTATGAGTCCGGGGCCGGCCAGTCCGTCTGGTTCGAGGATCTGGCCCATGATCACCGCGGTTTTTATTTTCCGGCGGAATCGGAAAACCGCCTTATGAATTACATCAAAGCAGGCGAAACGGAGGAGGTCCGGAAGCTGCTCGCCTCCCTGTACCGGGAAAATTTCGAGGAGAGGCACCTTCCCTTGGCGATGCAGCAGCTGTTCGTTCTTGACCTGGTCGGCTGCCTGGTCAAAGTGCAGGATCAGCTGATGGTGAAGGAGCAGGCGGACATGAGGCAGCTGCTGCAGCAGCTCGGCACGGCCAATCATCCGAAGCAGGCGTTTGATAACGCTACGGAGAGATTCGCGGAAATTTCGGACGACATCGATCGGCGCAAGAAGAGCCGCAACGTCCAATTGATCCGCGATACAGTGGACTACATTCATCACCAGTACGGACAGGCTGATCTCAGCCTGGATGCCGCGGCGGATCATCTGAATATATCCAAGGGGTATCTGTCGCAATTTTTCAAAGAGCAGACAGGGGTCAATTTTTCCGAATACGTTGAGAACATCCGGATGGATAAAGCCAAGCAGCTGCTGTCCGAGACCAGGCTGCCGATCCGGGATATTGCGCAGCAGGTCGGGTACCACGCGTCCAGCACCTTCTGCCGGGCCTTCAAGCGCGGCAGCGGCATCAGCGCAACGGCGTACCGCGATATCGCACATAAGAAACCGGCATCCCCTCTTCACCGTCAGGATGCATAAGCGTTTTTGGGCCAGGGATTTCCTGGCCTTTTCGCTTTCACGAGAATACCTCGCCAGCGGCCGGCTGCCTAAGGCAAATACGCCCGAATCTAACCAAATGTATACAAGCCGGGCAAAGGTCAACGGCCTTTCTGAACGAGGGTAAACCCGCCGGGGAACAGGCAATTTACACCTTGGGCGGTCCCGGTCTATGCTGGGTCCATTCAAGGGGGTGAAAGTGAAATGAGCTTGTCGGTGACCGAGCGAAAGACCAGGGCAGCGCGCAGGACGGGAAGGAGACCCGCCGTAAAGAAGCTGATCCACAGCTGGCAGTTATACGTGCTGATGGCGCTGCCGCTCCTGTATTTGATCATTTTCAAGTACGTACCCATGTATGGCGCACAAATCGCTTTCAAGAACTTTATTGTGACCAAAGGCATTTGGGGAAGCGAGTGGGTCGGGCTGAAGCACTTTGAGCGCTTTGTCCACTCGTACGACTTCTGGAGGATTTTGAAAAACACCCTGATCCTCAGCTTTTACAACCTGGCTGCGAGCTTTCCGTTTCCCATTCTGCTGGCGCTCGGCCTCAACTATTTGCGGGGGCGGGTGTTCAAGCGGGCGGTGCAGATGGTCACGTATGCCCCGCATTTCATCTCGATCGTCGTCATCGTCGGGATTATCCGGGAGCTGCTCGACCCGAGAACGGGTATCGTCAACAAGCTGCTCGGCTTTATCGGTGTGGGGCCGGTCAATTTTATGGGCGAGATTTCGATGTTCTCTTCCATTTATGTCTGGTCGGATGTCTGGCAGCATGCGGGCTTTAACTGCATCATTTTCATTGCGGCGCTTGCCGCGATCGACCCTGCCTTGCATGAAGCGGCCGTGGTCGACGGGGCCAGCAAGCTGCGCCGGATGTGGCATATCGACCTGCCCGGCATTATGCCCATGGCGATCATCCTTCTGATCCTAAGCACCGGGCATGTGCTCGACGTCGGCTTTGAGAAGGTGCTCCTTCTCCAGAACCCCATTAACCTGAAGGCATCCGAGATTATCGACACGTACGTGTACAAGGTCGGTCTGACCTCGCAGGTGGCGAATTACTCGTACTCAACTGCCATCGGCTTGTTCAAGTCGGTCATTAACCTGGTGCTGCTCATCGTGGTCAACAAGATCGCTCAGCAGTCGAAGCAGGCAAGTCTGTGGTAAGGAGGGAAGCCCATGAACGGCACGTTGCGCAATGATTCCCGGGGGGACAAGGTGTTCTCACTCGTGAACGGCGCCATCGTCACCCTGTTTTTTATCAGCGTGCTCTATCCGATCGTGTACATCGTCAGCGCGTCTTTCAGCGACTCCAATGCCGTTGTGTCCGGCAAGGTATGGTTGTGGCCGGTTCGTCCGACGCTGGAAGGCTATGCCGCCGTGTTCGACTACAAGATGGTATGGACCGGATTTAAAAACTCCGTCGTCTACACCGTGACAGGCACCGCCCTCAACGTCTTCCTGACGGTGCTGGCCGCTTATCCGCTGTCCCGTAAAGACCTGTACGGCAAAAACGTATTCATGATTCTGTTCATGTTCACGACGATGTTTACGGGGGGACTGATCCCCAGCTATCTGCTGGTGCGGGAGCTCGGTATGCTCGATACGATCTGGTCCATGATCATTCCGGGAGCGCTGACCGTTTGGAATGTCATCATCGCCCGGACGTATTTTCAAATGTCCATACCGGATGAGCTGCTGGAGGCGGCACGGCTGGACGGTTGCAATGACTTCCAGTTTTTGTGGAAAGTGGTCATCCGGCTGTCGGGACCCATTCTCGCCGTGATTACGCTGTATTATGCGTCGGCCAACTGGAACCAGTATTTTAACGCGATGATTTATTTGAAATCCCAGGACCACTACCCGCTTCAGCTTGTGCTTCGCGATATTCTGATCCAGAACGATGTCGACACGGCGATGCTGGCGGCCGATCCGCAGGATGCGGCCCGCAGGGAGGCACTCAAAATTTTGCTGAAGTATTCCTTGATTGTGATTTCCATCTTTCCGCTTCTGGTCGTGTATCCTTTCGTTCAGAAATTTCTGGTAAAAGGCGTCATGATCGGCTCATTAAAGGGATAAGGAGATGATCGGTGTGAAAAGAAAGTTCCTGTCTTTGCTACTCATATCCGCGGTCATGATCGGCCTGCTCGGCGCATGCGGCAGCGGGGATTCGGGGGGTGCGCCGGCGGCGGAGCCGGGTGCCGGTGAAGCTGTGAGCGATGCGGGCGTGTTCCCGATCGTGAACGACAAACTAACGCTCAAAGTCATGATCGGCGCCAATCCGGCCGTCGAAGATTTCAACACAAACGAATTCACCAAATACTTTGAGGAGAAAACGAATATTCATGTGGAGTGGGAAATCGCCACCGCCGAGAAGCTCAACCTGGCGCTGGCGAGCGGCGACCTGCCGGACGTCATCATGAGCATGAACGTCACACCGGAGCAGCAGGCGCTGTACGGAGAACAGGGGGTCATTCTTCCTCTGAACGATTACATTGAGAAATACGGCCTGAATACGAAAAAAATGTTTGAGGAAAGTCCGCTGGTCAAACCGACGATCACCTCGGCCGACGGGAACATTTACGCCCTGCCGGCTCCGAACGAATGCTACCACTGCTCCATGCGCCAGAAGCTGTGGATCTACGAGCCGTGGCTGAAGGCGCTCAATCTGGAGATGCCGACCACGATCGATGAATTTTATAAGGTGCTGAAGGCGTTCAAGACCCAAGACCCGAATAAAAACGGGAAGGCCGACGAAATCCCGTTCTCGGGAGCGCCGCAAACGACGCAAAATTCAACCCTGACGACGAGCGTGGAAAACTTTCTGATGAACTCTTTCACGTATGCACCGTATACGCGGATGTATGTGAATGATGAGGGCAAAGTCGACGTTCCGTTCGTCAAGGACGGTTGGAAGGAAGGGCTGGCCTTCCTGCACAAGCTGTACGCCGAAGGCTTGATGGATCCGCAATCGCTGACCCGGGATCCCGCGCAGCTCGTTCAGCTGGGGGAAAATCCGGACGTGCCGATTCTGGGCGCCGCCTCCGGCCCCAATATGAGCGTGCTCACCCAACTGAGCGGTGCTAGTGGCCGGTGGAAGGATTATGTCGCCGTACCTCCGCTGAAAGGCCCGGAAGGGCTTCAGGTGACGCAGTACGATCCTTACCAGGTGGCTCCGGGGCAGTTCGTGATCACGAACAAGGCGAAAAATCCGGCGGCGGCCTTCCGCTTCGCGGACGCCCTGTACGACCGGGAAACGACGCTGCGCTCTACGATCGGGGAGCCGGATAAGGACTGGAGATGGGCCAAAGACGGCGAAATTGGATTAAACGGCAAGCAGGCGGTCTATAAAGACATGTCCCAATTCGGGGTGACGCAGAACAAGCACTGGGCGCAAACAGGCATCGCCTACCGTCCGAATTCGCTGCGCCTCGGCGCCGTGGAGGATAAGGAGAACCCGCTGGAATCGATCCTGTACAACGAGACGAAGACCAAATACGAGCCTTATCGTGTCAAGGTGGAGACGGTGCTGCCGCCGCTCAATTTTACAGTGGACCAATCGCAGGAGCTGGCTGACCTGTCCAAGACGATTTTCGATTACACGAACGAAATGATGGCGCGGTTCATTATCGGCGACGCCGACCTCAACGCTCAGTGGAACGAGTACCAGTCGACGCTGAAGAGCATGGGGCTGGACCGGTACCTGGAGATCTACCAGGAAGCGTATGATGCGCGCAAATCCGTGACATCCGAGACCCAATCGTAAGGAGGAAACTTCGATCATGACCGCTATTCAATCGCAAGCCTTTACCGTTCCGGACAAATGGAAGTGGTTTACCGAGAGCCGTTACGGGATGTTTATCCATTGGGGGCCTTACGCGCAGTACGGGCGCGGGGAACAGGTGCTGTTCCGTGAGCATTTGGACCACAAGGAGTATGCGGAGCAGGCCTGCGCATGGAACCCGGAGCATTACGATCCTGAATTGTGGGCCTATACGGCGAGAAAAGCCGGGTTTAAATATGCCTGCTTTACGACCCGGCACCACGACGGCTACTGCATGTGGGACAGCGCTTATACGGACTACTCCAGCGCCAAGCAGGCTCCGCAAAGGGATTTTGTCCGTGAATACACCGAGGCCTTCCGCAAGGAGGGGCTGCGGATCGGACTGTACTATTCGTGGATCGATTGGCGGCTGCCGGCGTATTTCGACGGTCCGGCCAAGGATCCGGAGGGGTGGGAGAAGGTCCGTGCCTATCTTCACGCCCAAGTCAAAGAGCTGCTGACGAACTACGGAAAGATCGACCACTTCTTCTTCGACGGAGTATGGCCGCGGAATGCGGATGATCTGCAAAGTGTGAAGCTGGTGGAGGAAATGCGGGCGCTGCAGCCGGATATTCTTATCAACAACCGGCTCGGTTATTCCGCCGCTCATGACGGGTATCGGGCCGATGGGGGCGTGGGTGCCGGCGATTCCGATACGCTCGGCGACTTCGGTACCCCGGAGCATGTGATCCATGCCGAGCAGAAGCGGCTGTGGGAGTCGTGCCAGGTGACGACGTGGCGGCTCTGGAGCCATGTAATCGGCGAGCGGTGGCGTCCGGCGGACGTGCTGCTTGATATGCTCTGCGAAAGCGCCGAGAAAGGCGGCGGCCACGGGGGCAACCTGCTGCTCAACGTCGGCCCGACGGCGGACGGTCAGCTCCCCCCTGAATTCGTGAAGCGTGTGCTGGAGATCGGGCGCTGGCTGGAGGTGCACGGCGAGGCGGTGTACGGCACGGACGGAGGCTCCGTCACCGAGTTTATCACCCGCGGACGGCAGACGACCCGCGGCAATAACTTGTATTTGATCATCCGGTTCTGGGATGGCCGCCCGGACATGAGGCTGGCCGACTTGAACACCCGGGTGAAGGGCGTCACGCTCCTGACCACAGGTCAGGAGCTCGCGTTCGAACAGAACGGCGATGAGCTGTGGATTCACGGGCTGCCGCGGGAGGCGCCGACGCGGCTCTTCCCGGTGATCCGCGTGGAATGCGAAGGCAAGCCCGAGGCGAATCAGTGGGGCAGGGAGCGGCTGTGGGAAGGCGATCCCGCCCGGGTAGCCGATTGGGCGCGCTTACGGGGCACATCGGTATTCGCCGATGGTGCCGAGCGGTAGCTCTGCCGGATTTAACTAAAATGCAAACCCTGACCCTGTAACCTTAGGGACATCTCATACTAGGCAGCCGTATGCTTTTTCCTTGGAGCCTTTCTTCCGAGGAAGCGTGTGCTGAGCCTTGGAGGGATGGCCCTTTTGTGGTGGAAGAACGATACAGCATTATTCTTTATATTCCTTTACATTTATATAACCAAAGGGTAATATAATAAACATGAACACGGACAAACTGTTTGAAGCGTTATCCGAACCGAACCGGCGGAGCATTCTGGAATACTTGCGAGTGCAGGACCGCTCTGTGGGGGAGCTTGTGGAGCTGTCGTCCCTAAGCCAGCCGGGGGTGTCCAAGCATTTGCGGATTCTGCGGGAAGCGGGGCTTGTGACCGTCCGCAGCGATGCCCAGAAGCGGCTGTACAGCCTGAACGCAAAGCCGCTGGAGCAGCTTGACGATTGGCTCGGGCCCTACCGCAGGTTCTGGTCCAGCAAGCTGGATGACCTGGAGCGCTTCCTCAATGAAGATGAGCCCTGAGCAGGAAATAACCGCCGCAGGGGTATGGCAAAATTTTAGTTCGATTGGGTATCCTGACGGAATGACAAACTTTAAGGAGCATGTGAAAAAGGAGGATCAGCCGTGAATTCCAATGAATTGGCTGTGGTTGAGCAGGACGAGCAGGGAACCCGCGTGCGGTTCGTGCGGCATTTGAAGCATCCGGTGGAGAAGGTATGGGCGGCACTGACCGAGAATGACCAGCTGAAGCAGTGGTTTGCGGAGCTTCGCGTCGAAGATTTGCGTGAAGGCGGAGTCATCTCATTCGATATGCAGGACGGTACTTATGAAAAGTTCGAAATTTTGGAGCTGAAGCCCCTGTCGGTACTTGAGTATACCTGGGCGAAGGACCGCGTCCGGTTTGAGTTGTATCCCGAGCAGCAGGGCTGCCGCCTCGTCCTGATCGAGACGATCGTCCAAGTCACCGATCATACGCCTAAGGACGTTGCCGGATGGGATGTCTGCCTGGACGTTATCGAGGCGCTGCTCGACGGTCGGACCATTGCTTCCCGGAAGGACATCTGGGAAGGGAAATATGCGCAATACCGCACGCGGTTTGCGGAGCTGCGTCAGGGATAAGCCATGAGTGGCAGGCAGCCGATTTGTAGAGCCAAGGAGCTCCCAGTCTAATAGGACTGGAGGGCTTTTTTTGGCGTGGCGTTGGCGTTGGGGACGATCTTCAGCCGGCGTTTCGGACACCTCAAAGTGCACAGTCGACGGGCCGAAAGCCGGAGCCTGCAATGTCTTTGCAGAATGATCTGCTCCTCAGCTGCCAGAGGAAATCTGCTGATCCCGGTAGGATCGGGGCGAGCAGCCAATCGTTTTTTTGAACATTTTGGAGAATAGGAACGGGTCTGTGTAGCCGACCGAGCGGGATACGTCGCTTACCGACAGCTCCAAGTTGTGCAGCAGCACAGCAGCGCGCTTCATCCGGTACTCCAGCAGGAACGCCTGCAGCGACACACCGAACTGGTCCTTGAACAGGCCGGACAGGTATGTCCGGTCCAGCCCGACGGAACGGGCGATGTCCTGGATGCTGATCTTCTGGCTGTAGCTGCTCTCGATATAGCCGACGGCCTTGCGGACGTAGGCTTCCTTCGAGGTGGTAGGCCGCGGGGCTTCGCCGTTGTCACGGCAGTCCCGAATCAGCTCGCCGAGCAGCCCGTACAGGATGCCCTGGCTGAGCACGTCGCCGCCGGGCCCTTCCATCGCGGCGCGCAGCTGTCCGTAAAACCGCGGAAAGCCGCCGTCCGGACCTGCCTCGTAGACCGGATGGGACGCATTCAGGTGGGCGCGCTGCAGGAGCGTCTTGGCCAGCACACCTTGAAAGCCGAACCATGTATACGTCCACGGATCCGACTCGTCGGCCGTGTATTGCACCAGCATATCCGGCACGATCAGGAATCCTTGTCCCGCGCCGAGCCGGTAGGTGGTGCCGCCGGTGGTGAAAGTCCCCGTGCCGCTGTGCACATAGTGCAGGATGTAGGCATCCCGCAGTCCGGGTCCCCACGAATGGTTCGGCAGGCATTCCTCCATGCCGAAAAAGTGCAGGCGGAGATCCGTTTGGCCCTGCAAGGCGGGCATATAGTAGTCGACATTGATCCGGGTCATTTGCGCTCTGAGTCCCTCCCGTCTGTCTCGCAAGAAAAACTTCCGCTAAACGCGGTCTGTCTTCTATGAAGGTACGTCAATAGACGTTTTTTTTATAATATCAGAAAGTATAAACTCCAGAGCCATGGCTTCCTGATATTGCAAGAAAAATTACCTTTAAAAGCGGTCTGTCTTCTGTGAAGGTACGTCGATAGACATTTTTTTTACATTATAACAGGTAAAACGGCTGTAAAACGAGATGAAAGCGAATTCTAAAATGGGATTATGACAGGTATTGCAGGGGTTGCTCCATGTTATTTCCAGGGCCGGGCCTATATATTTAGGTCATGCGATGGGCTTGAAGAAAGCCAACATTTACGGGAGGGATTGAATCAATATGGCCAAAATTACGTTTATCGGTGCAGGCAGTACGGTATTTGTAAAAAACGTGCTTGGAGACGTCATGTCAACTCCGGCGCTGCAGGGGTTTGAGCTGGCCCTTTTCGATATCGACATGGAGCGGCTGAACGATTCGGAACGGCTCCTGAACAGCATCAAGGAGACGCTGGGCAGCACATGCCAGATCAAGGCGTACACGGACCGTAAAGAGGCGCTGCGCGGCGCCAAATATGTCATTAACGCGATCCAGGTAGGCGGGTACGACCCTTGTACGATCACCGATTTTGAGGTACCGAAGAAATACGGCCTGCGCCAAACGATTGCCGACTCGCTGGGCATCGGCGGGATTTTCCGCAACCTGCGTACGATTCCGGTCATGCTGGACTTCGCGAAGGACATTCAGGAAGTCTGTCCGGACGCCTGGTTCCTCAATTACACGAACCCGATGGCGGTGCTGACCAACGTCATGAACACCGTGGGCGGCGTGAAAACGGTCGGTCTGTGCCACAGCGTGCAGCACTGCGTATCCGACCTGTTCAGAACGCTCGAAATGGATCCGACCGGCGTGGAATCCAAAATCGCGGGCATCAACCATATGGCCTGGCTGCTCGAGGTCAAGAAGGACGGGGTGGACCTGTACCCCGAAATCAAGCGCCGTGCCGCCGAGAAGCAGAAGGAGAAGCATCATGACATGGTGCGCTTCGAGCTGATGCTGCGTTTCGGCTACTATGTCACGGAATCGTCCGAGCATAATGCCGAATACCATCCGTATTTCATCAAGCGCAATTATCCCGAACTCATTGAAAGATACAACATTCCGCTCGACGAATACCTGCGCCGCTGCGTTAACCAGATCAACGGATGGAAGGAAATGCGCGAGAAGTTGTTTGCGAGCGAAAGCATCGGGCACAGCCGTTCCAAGGAGTATGCATCCTACATCATGGAAGCGATGGAGACGAACCATCCGTTCAAAATTGGCGGCAACGTCATGAACACCGGACTGATCACGAACCTGCCGAAGGAAGCCTGCGTCGAAGTGCCGTGCCTGGTGGATGCCTCCGGCGTGACTCCGACGTACGTGGGCGATCTGCCGCCGCAGCTGGCCGCGCTGAACCGCACGAACATCAATACGCAGCTGCTTACCGTCGAAGCGGCCGTCACCGGGAAAAAAGAGCACATCTACCATGCGGCCATGCTCGATCCGCACACGTCTGCGGAGCTGTCCATCGACGATATCGTGGCGCTGTGCGACGATCTCATCGAGGCGCACGGCAGCTGGCTGCCTGAATTCAAATAAAGGCATCGCTGTGATGTAAAAAATGAACGGGCTTACCTCTCTCTGCTGCTTCGAGGCAGAGATGGGGTAAGCCCGTTTTTGCATTCCTTCCGGTAGTCCGGGTGGCGGACAGGCCCGACGTTTCCCACCGATTAGTTCCGTGCATCAAAACAGCCATACCAACAGGATGATCACGGCCACAATGGCTAGACCTATCAGCAGATTGACCAGGTTCCAGAGAAATCCGCGGCCGGCACCTTGATTTGCCTTTTCATCGTGGCGCTTCTTGTGAACGTCGGGGTCATACTGTCCGGGAGGGTTACGAAAATCCATAGCCATTCTCCTTTCGGTTGGAAATGATCCGGCCCTTGTTAGTGCCTGGCTCAGGCGACGGGAAGGGATATCCGGCACTTTTTCAATCGGTTGTTATTTATTATAACGTTTCCGGATACCGTTTTGTTGGAAGATTCCCTAGTGCCTGGAAATATAGCGTCACACCGGATTACGTTGGTTCACCGGAGTCTTTCTATCATTGCTATTTCATATGAATAATTAATGGCTTATCTATCATAAAGTATCCTACTTCGAAAGTTTTGGGCTGCCTTCGATGCTCCTATCAATATATCGAAGAAGTACCGTTTCATAGAGGAGGATTCAGATTGAAAAGAAGCCGATTGTTTTTTGCCGGAAAAGGAACTATTCGCCCCATCGTACTAAGCACTCTTATTCCCGTGATTTTGATCATGGCCGCTTGCGGTTACTACGTCTTGAACAAGACTGAGCCGGTCGCACATATCGTTGAAGCGGGAAGAACAACTGCTCAACCGGTGCAGCGTACATATGAGCCCGATGAAGAAAAGACGAATGTGAAAATGAATGAAAAGGCGAAAGAAAAGAAGGATGACAAGACCGACAGCGCGGCGATCGCACCGAATAACCCAGCGGACAAGCCGGTTGAGGCTATGGAAGCAAAAGAGCCAAACGGGCGGCCGGCTTCAGCCGCAGCCAAGACCACTGATCCGCTGCCGCGTTCCGGCAAAGGCATCACCGCCATCGGCGATTCCGTCATGCTGGACGCCGCGCCTTTCCTGGAAAAGATGCTTCCCGGCATCGTCGTGGACGGCAAGGTCGGCCGGCAAATGCGTCAGGCAGGGGATGTGGTCGAACGGTTGAAAGCCCAGGGCCGGCTCGGCGACCGGATTATCATCGAGCTCGGCACCAACGGGCCTTTTAACAAAAAGCAATTAAGATCTCTGCTGCAGTCGCTGGGCGGCGACAAGCGGGTCCTGCTGGTGAATACGCGTGTTCCGCGGCAATGGGAGGCTGCCGTTAACAGGGATATCGCAGAAGTTGCCAATGAATTCAGCAATGCTGCGGTAGTAGACTGGTATTCGGCCAGCAAAGGCAAAGACGGCTTCTTTTCCCGGGATGGCGTGCATTTGAACCGCAGGGGTTCGGAATTTTACGCTACCCTGCTTGTAAAGACCCTTATGGCATTCAACGAATAATTTATGTGCTCTCCATGGTTCATCATTCCGACCGAGGTGATTTCAGACGCTTTGGTAAGCCGCAAGTATATCAAGTCATGCGAAGACTGGTAAAGGGATGCCTTTTACCGGTCTTTATGTTTCCCGTATGGTTGAATTCACCAAAATCATAGGAACAGACACAAAAAGCTTACAAACACGCATCGTCATACGTAAGATTTTTCCAGTATAGTGAATGCGTAACTTGACATCTCCTTCCCAGAAACACAAATCCGGCACCAAGGCCCAGCCACAGACCCAACCATTTGTAGCAGTGGACTCTGCAGCAAATCAAAACCCCTTCGCATTCCAACAATTCGTCCCAGCCTGTCTACCCATACCATCCCATCCCGAGAAGGGCGTCCCAACAAACGCCAATATCCGTCCATGCTGCTAAGGAGGTGAGCTCCAGAAATTACCGGGTTCCCAGAAAAATGAAAGCGGTTTATTTTTAAAGACGGGGCAGTTCCTGTCGCAGGTAGTCCAGGTCCAAGTATCCCATTCAGGAGGATGATTATGACGGCTCACCATTTTCAGGCTTTACGGAAAACGGCGGCTCTGTATGCGCTGATCTTCGTGCTTCTCATTTCGCAGTTTTTTTATTCCCCGTCTTGGAGTTTTGCAGAACCCGCGGGGGCTGTACCTGCCTCCGGGAGCCAGCAGCAAGGCGGTAATGACACTCCGGATCCGGCCGGCGGTAAGGGCCAGGCTGATTCTCCGGGCGAGGCTGCAGGCTCCGCAGACGCGGGCAATCCGGCCGATGGAGCTGCGGATACGCCGGCTGGAAGCTCCGCCAGCGGGCTGAATTCCGCTGAGCCGGCAGCAACGGCAGAGGGCGCCGCTGCGGCCGCCGAGCCGGGCAATTTGGCGGCGGGCAAGAACATGAGCGCGAGCTCGTATACCCAGACCTACGCGCCGGCGAATGTAGGCGACTCCAATCAGGCTACATACTGGGAGAGTAATAATAACGCTTTTCCGCAGTGGCTTCAGGTTGACCTTGGCGGGTCCTACAATGTTAACCAGGTGGTCCTGAAGCTTCCGGTCAGCGGCTGGGAGAAAAGAGCTCAGACGCTGTCGGTACAGGGCAGCGCGGACGGGGCAACTTTTACGAATTTGGCCGCCTCGCAGAGCTACACCTTCGATCCGGCCGGTAACAATACGGTAACGGTCAGCTTTACCGCGGCTCCTGCCAGATACGTCAGGCTGGTCTTTACGGCAAATACGGGCTGGCCTGCTGGGCAGATTTCCGAGTTTGAGGTGTACGGCGCCGCCGCTGGTGGCGACACGCAGGCCCCGTCTGCCCCGGGAAACCTGGCCTTTACTGAGCCGGCTTCCGGACAGATCAAGCTGACGTGGACCGCTTCCACGGACAATGTGGGCGTAACAGGATATGATATCTACGCGAATAACGCCTTGCGTGCGAGCGTTGCCGGCAGTGCTCTGACGTATACCGACAACCAGCCGGCATCGGCCACCGTCTCCTATTACGTCAAAGCCAAGGATGCGGCGGGCAACGTATCGGCCGCCAGCAATACCGTGACCCGAACCGGCACGGGCGGGGGTACAGGCACGAATCTGGCGCTGAACAAGCCGATCACCGCGTCCTCGAATGAATACATTTACGTGCCGGCCAATGCCAATGACGGCAGCCTGACCACCTATTGGGAAGGAGCTGCCAATGCGTATCCGAATACACTGACACTCAGCCTGGGCGCGAATGCGAATATTTCGTCCATCGTGCTGAAGCTGAATCCGGACAGCGCTTGGGGACCACGCACCCAAACGATTCAGGTGCTTGGCCATGACCAGAATTCGACCAGCTTCACGAATTTGGTCTCCTCTGCGCAGTACAGCTTCAGCCCGGCGTCCGGCAACACCGTGACGATTCCGGTGACGGCTACCGCCAGCGACATCCAGCTGAAATTCACCGCCAACTCGGGTTCGACCGGCGGCCAAGTGGCGGAGCTGCAGGTCATCGGAACGCCTGCTCCGAATCCGGACCTGACGATCACGGGCATGTCCTGGACGCCGGCATCTCCGGTAGAGACCGATGCGGTTTCGCTGACATCCACGGTCAAAAACGTGGGGGCGGCTTCCTCCGGAGCAACGACGGTGAACTTTTACCTGGGCACGACTAAAGTCGGTTCCGCACCAGTGGGCGCCTTGGCGGCAGGAGCTTCCACGAACGTAACCCTGTCCATTGGTGCCAAAGACGCCGGGAGCTACCAATTGACCTCAAAGGTGGATGAAGAAAAGTCGGTCATCGAGCAAAACGAAGACAATAACGCCTTCACCAATCCATCCCCACTGGTGATTGCACCGGTATCGAGCTCCGATCTGGTAGCTTCTTCGGTGACCTGGACGCCGGGCAACCCTTCGGCCGGCAACACGGTGAACTTTACGGTGACGGTCAAAAATCAAGGAACGGCCGCCTCGGCGGGAGGCGCTCATAATATCAAGCTGACGTTAACCGATGCGACGACCGGCGCGGTGATCAAGACCTTGACCGGCTCGGTCAGCGGCGTCATCGCCAGCGGGGCTTCGGCTGCACCGGTCAGCTTAGGCAGCTGGACAGCGGCGAATGGGAAGTATAACGTCAAGACGGAAATCGCCGTTGACGGCAACGAACTGCCGGTGAAGCAGGGCAACAACGTTACAACGCAGTCCTTCTTCGTCGGACGCGGCGCGAACATGCCGTACGATATGTACGAGGCCGAAGACGGCGTCGTTGGAGGCGGCGCGGCGATCGTCGGTCCGAACCGGAACATCGGCGACCTCGCCGGCGAGGCTTCGGGACGTAAAGCGGTGACGTTAAACAGCACGGGCAGCTACGTTGAGTTCACGACCAAAGCCAATACGAACACGCTGGTGACCCGGTTCTCCATTCCGGATGCACCCGGGGGCGGTGGTATCGATGCGACGCTGAACGTGTATGTCAACGGCACTTTCGCCAAGACGATCAATCTGACGTCGCGCTACGCCTGGCTGTATGGCGACGAAGCGAATCCGAGCAACAGCCCGGGAGCCGGTGCGCCAAGGCATATTTATGACGAGGCCAATATCATGTTCGACAGCACCATCCCGAAAGGCAGCACAATCCGGCTCCAGAAGGATGCGGCCAATACGACAAACTACGCGATCGATTTCATCAGCCTGGAGCAGGTTGCGCCGATTCCGAATCCGGATCCGGCCAAATACGCGGTGCCGGCCGGCTTCACGCACCAGGACGTGCAGAATGCGCTGGATAAAGTGCGAATGGATACGACAGGCAATCTGGTCGGAGTATACCTGCCGCCGGGAACGTATCAGACCTCGAACAAATTCCAGGTCTATGGCAAGCCAATTAAAATCGTCGGCGCCGGTCCATGGTACACCCGCTTCGTGGCCCCGGCGAACCAATCCAACACAGATGTCGGATTTACGGCCAACTCCACGGCGAACGGCTCCACGTTCGCGAACTTTGCCTACTTCGGCAACTATACCTCACGTATCGACGGTCCGGGCAAGGTGTTCGACTTCTCGAACGTGGCGAACATGACAATTGACAACATCTGGACCGAGCATCAGGTGTGTATGTACTGGGGAGCCAACACCGATTACATGACGATTACCAATTCGCGCATCCGCAACACGTTTGCCGACGGCATCAACATGACCAACGGCAGTACGAACAATCTGGTGCGCAACGTCGAAGCGCGGGCTACCGGCGACGACAGCTTCGCGCTGTTCTCGGCGATCGACGCGGGCGGGGCGGACGAAAAGGACAACGTCTATGAAAACCTGACTTCGCTCTTGACCTGGCGTGCCGCAGGCCTCGCCGTCTACGGCGGATACGCCAACACCTTCCGGAACATTTACATTGCCGATACGCTGTGCTACTCGGGCGTAACGATCAGCTCGCTGGACTTCGGCTACCCGATGAACGGATTCGGCGCCTCGCCGACGACCAATTTTGAGAATATTTCGATCGTCCGGGCCGGCGGGCACTTCTGGGGCCAGCAGACCTTCCCGGCGATGTGGCTGTTCTCGGCATCGAAAGTGTTCCAGGGCATTCGGGTAAGCGACTTGGATATCGTGGACCCGACCTATCACGGCATCATGTTCCAGACCAACTATTTTAACGGACAGCCGCAAAATCCAATCAAGGACACCATTTTCACGAACGTTACGATTTCCGGAGCACAGAAGAGCGGCGATGCATTTGACGCCAAGTCGGGCTTTGGGATCTGGGCTAACGAAATGCCTGAGCCCAATCAGGGGCCGGCGGTCGGATCGGTGACCTTCAACAATCTGAAAATTGTGAACACGGCCACGCCAATCAAAAACAATACGTCGACCTTTACCATCAACGTGAATCCTTGATATCAACGCTATATAAGTTGAAAAAAAGACGTACCGCCCTTGTCCCTTTCCATCGGGAGAGGCGGTACGTCTTTTGCTGCTTTTGTTTAGATATAAGAAAATATACGCTTCTAAAACTACCGCTAAGTGCGGAATTGCTTCTTGAATCTACGTCGATAGACGTTTTTCTTTTAGATATAAGAAAGTATAAGCTTCGGAGATTTTGCTTCTTTATATCGCAATAAAAACTTCCGCTAAGTGCGGTCTGGCTTCTTAGAATGTACGTCGATAAATGTTTTTGTTTTAGATATAAGAAAGTATAAGCATCGGAGATTTTGCTTCTTTATATCGCAATAAAAACTTCCGCTAAGTGCGGTCTGGCTTCTTAGAATGTACGTCGATAAATGTTTTTGTTATAGCGCTTCAGCCGAAGACGAGCTGCTGCCGGCCTTACCGGCTGCGCCCATGATCACCGAGTCTTTAGGCAGAAGCAGCGCGAACAGGCCGAGCAGCGGGAGAAAAGCGCATACCTGCGTCATCAGCGCAACCCCGTGTGAGTCCATCAGCCAGCCCATGATGACCGAACCCAGGCCGCCCATGCCGAAGGCCAGTCCGAAGAACAAACCAGCAACGGTTCCCACGTGACCCGGCAGCATCTCCTGTGCGTACACGATAATCACCGAGAAGCCGGACATCAGGATCAGGCCAATGGCCGCGCAGAGGATCACCGACCCGATCGGCCCGGCATAGGGCAGCAGGAGGGAGAACGGGGACGTGCCAAGGATGGAGAACCAGATGATTTTTTGACGCCCGAACCGGTCCGCCAGCGGACCGCCCATGAACGTACCGGCCATGCCGGCGAACTGCAGGGCAAAAATACTCAGCTGCGCGCTGGTTAGCGGAAGGTGGTATTGATCCATGTAATAGAAGGCGTAATAACCGGTCATGCTGGCGAGATATACGAACTTGGAAAACAGCATGAGGATCAAGATCGCGAGCACATACGCTATGAAGCGCTTGCTGAACCGGCTGGACTCCTGGCGATGGGTACGGTTTGCGGTCCGGGCGGGACGGGTCTGCCGGCTGTACCAGCGGCTGACGCCGAGCTGCAGCGCGATGCCGAGTCCGGCCAGCACGATAAACCATAGAAAACCGAGCTGCCCCTGCGGGCTGATGATGAATGCGGCCATCAGCGGAGCAAACGCCTGGCCGGTGTTGCCCCCGACCTGGAACACGGACTGCGCCAGTCCTTTCCGCCGGTTCATGGCCAGGTGGGCGACCCGGGACGACTCGGGATGGAGCACCGAGGAACCGATCCCGATCAGGGCCGCTGACAGCAGCAGGTACCAAAACGATGGAGCCAGGGCTAAACCTGCCATACCGAGCAGGGTGAACAACATGCCAAGCGGAAGGAGCAGCGGCAGCGGTCGGCGGTCGGTATAGTACCCAATGGCCGGCTGCAGAATGGAAGCCGTAATATTGAGCGTGAAGGCAACCCAGCCGATCTCGGTATAGCTCAGGTGCATCTGCTGCTGAAAGAGCGGAAACACCGCAGGAACGACCGACTGCATCGCATCGTTCAGCAGGTGGGCGCAGCTGACGCCGAGCAGAACGGCCAGAGCCGTATTTTTCGCCGTATCCACGGTCATTTCAGATTGTGACATTTCTCCACATCCTCTTTTTTTCTACCCATCATAGCGGATCGACCACGCAGCTGTCGCAGCGAAAATTGCCTTTTGGACAGAGCACGATATGCTATACTGAAGCGGGGTGAGGGTACATGAGAATGCAGATCGTAATGCCGCAGCTGGAGGTTCACCGCTTCTCCAGCCCGTTCGAAAATACACCGCATACGCACGACGATCAATACCAGATCACGATTCCACTTCAAGGAACCTGCCATTTTACGCATGAGCATAAACAACTGGCGCTCCCTCCCGGTGAAGGAATTGTGCTGCAGCCTAGCGACCGGCATTCCTTCTACATCGGCGACGGCACGGGCGTGGTGGTGATCCGGATCCGGCCCGAGAGCCTGTACCCGGGTGATTCCTCGATTTACAGTGAGCTTCGGCACAGAAAGCAGTTTGACGTGAGCCGGGTATCGAGGGTGTTTCGGCAATGGACAGCGGACATGATGGCTCTCGACATGGCTGATCCGCTCGTGGAGGAGGAGCTGGAAGCCCGGATGATCTGCGATCTGCGGGAGCTGATTTGGGAGGGGACCGTTCCAGCCAGCCCCAAGATGGCCCATGCTGCCGCCGACCGGCATCTGGCACAGGTGCTCGAATATGTGCATGCGCATTTCACGGAACAGCTGAGCGTCAGCAGCCTCGCAGCGATGGCGATGCAGAGCCGGTACCATTTTATCCGGTCGTTCAAGTCCCTGACGGGCGTGCCCCCGTATCAGTATGTGCTGCAGCTACGGGTGAGGGAAGCGATGGAACAGCTGAAGAAGTCCGCGGACACGGTCACCGATATCAGTTTCAACCTCGGGTTCTCGAGCACGAGCCAATTTTTCCGGGCCTTTGCCAAAATGACCGGCATGACGCCGGAGCAGTACCGGAAATCGGAAGGACGCCGCTTGATCTAAAAATCTTAAATTGGAGCTGTGAAATCGAACCGTATCCGAGAGGGATGCGGTTTTTTGACCTTAAACTTGAAGCGAGAGAACAAGGCTGGTAGACTGCTTGTAATCTGGTAATTAAAGGAGGAAGCCTCATGACTATTGATCTTCTTGGCGCAGTCCGGTTTATAAACAGCCGTTTCGGCAGCCGGGCAAAGGATATTGCCCCGGTGGGTGCCGGAGACTGGTCAACGGCTTACGGATTCACGCTGGACGGCCAGGAAATGGTGATCCGTTTCGGCGCTCATGTGGAAGATTTTCAAAAAGATCAGGTCATGGGTTCACTCGCCCCGTCAATGGTACCCGTTCCTGAGGTTACCTTGATCGGAGAGACATCCGAAGGTTTTTATGCCGTATCGAGGCGGGTCCGTGGCGGACATCTGGATGAGCTTGAGGCTGGGGAAATGCGGCTGATCCTTCCGGGGCTGATTGATGCGCTCTCGGGACTTCAGCAGGTAGATGCAGGAAGTATAAGCCATGGTGGAGAGTGGCGTCTTGGGGGCCGTCGCGCAAGCTGGAGTGAGGAGCTGCTGTCCGTGACCGGACCGAGGGACCGGCTTCCCGGCTGGCGGGAGCGGCTGGATTTATTCCCTGCGGAGTCCAAAATATTTGATAGCGGTGTCTCGGCTTTACGGCGGCTCGCCCCCCGTCTTCCCGAGTACAGAGGTATCGCTCACTGCGACCTTTTGAACCGGAATGTATTGGTGGACCGCGGCGGGTTGACCGGCATTATCGATTGGGGAAATGCCATTTACGGCGATCCCTTGTATGACATTGCCTGGCTTTTATACTGGTGGCCTTGGTATCCGCAGTGGCAGGTGATCGATCTGCAGCAGGTTCTGAATGACGTTTGGGAACGGCAGGGAGGCTTTCCTTCGCAGATGGAGGAGCGTCTCCGCTGCTGTTTGCTCCACATTGGCTTGGACCATATCGCCTACTGCGCTTTTAGACAGCGGACGGAGGATATGCGGCGTAATGCCGTGCAGCTGTTGGATTACATATAAAAATATATTTTACAAATAATTGGAAATCAGGTAGACTAATAGAGAAACTAATATTAAAGCGCTTTAACTTTCGGAGGGGGTGAGACTGCGTTAATCCTGTGATCTGCTGCCCGCGCCAATGGCATCCGGGCGGTTACAGCTGAGATGAACCGAGGCATAACCTGTTTCCTAATCTATGAAATTAAAGGAGCGTAATGGGTGATGAAAAGAAATAAGAGATTTTCATTAAGCGGCAAAGCCGTCCTGATTGGTTGTCTCGCTTTTCTGATGGTTCCCGCCGGATTTGCGCTGGCGGCGCCGAACAAGCCTTTTCCTCAGCATACGACTTACACCAGCGGCTCGATCAAGCCGAGTCATGTAACCCAGACCACGATGGACGATGCAGTCAAATCCAAATGGGACAGCTGGAAATCAGCTTACCTGAAGCCGGCCGGGACCGGCAAATATTATGTGAAGTACGATGCAAGCGGCGCGACGGTGTCCGAAGCGCATGGCTACGGCATGCTGCTGACCGTGCTGATGGCCGGATACGACAGCAGCGCGCAGACCTATTTTAACGGACTGTATAAGTACTACACCGAGCATCCCAGCGACAATAATCCTTACTTGATGGCCTGGAAGCAGAACAGCAGCTTTCAGAATGTTGAGGGAGCCGATTCCGCCACCGACGGCGATATGGACATCGCTTATTCGCTCCTGTTAGCGGACAAGCAGTGGGGCAGCAGCGGCACAGTGAACTACTTGCAGGCCGCCACAAATATCATCAACGCCATTATGCAAAACGACGTGAACCAGACGCAATGGACCCTCCGGCTTGGCGATTGGGCTACCGACGGTTCCTACGCTACGGCGACCCGTCCTTCAGACTTCATGCTAAATCATCTGAAGGCGTTCCAGCAGGCTACCGGTGATACCCGGTGGACTAAGGTCATTGATAAAACCTACTCCATTATCAATTCGATTTATACAAATTACAGTGCATCGACGGGACTGCTGCCCGACTTTGTCGTCTACTCGGGCGGCGCGTACAAGCCGGCGCCGGCCGACTTCCTGGAAGATACGACCGACGGCTCCTACGCCTATAATTCCTGTCGTACGCCTTGGCGGATTACGACCGATTACCTGATGACCGGCGACAACCGGGCCCTGAATCAGCTGAACCAGATGAGCAGCTGGATCAAAAGCAAGGTGAACAGCAACCCGGGCGCAGTCAAGGACGGATACAAGTTGAACGGAAGCGTCATCGGCTCGTATAACAGCGGCGCCTTTTTCGCCCCGTTCGGCGTCAGCGCCATGACTTCCTCGTCGAACCAGACCTGGCTGAACTCTGTGTGGACATATACGGCCGGAAGCTCAAGCGAAGGATACTATGAGGACAGCATTAAGCTGTTCTCGCTCCTTGTGATGTCCGGCAACTGGTGGACGTATTAATTTCTGGGGAAGCCTGTCTATGGGAAAATAACATGAACAGCCCCGGCCGCAATTGGGCCGGGGCTGTTTGGCTATCCCCAAGTGATGAAGTGGTTCAGACCTTCACCGTCTCGTTTTTGCTGTCAGTTTGCTCACCCGACTCCGATGAATCCGTCAGTTCCCCCTGCCACAGCAGCTGCATTTCCGTGCTGGACTCCAGCAGTTCGGCAAGGCTGCCTTCCGCTTCGATGCGGCCGTCCTTCATCACGATGATATGGTCGGCCTGCGCCAGCGCCGCCCGGCGGTGGGACACGGCGATGCAGGTGACGTCGCGTTCCTGAAACAGGCGCTCCCACAGCTTCTTCTCCGTCTCGACGTCGAGCGCGCTCGACAGATCGTCGAAGATAAACAGGTCCGACTCGGTCATCATCATGCGCGCTGTGGCGGCGCGCTGGATCTGGCCGCCGGACAGCATGACGCCTCTCGGGCCGACGAAGGTATCGAGACCTTTCTCCAGGTCCTCGATATCCTTCTCCATGACGGCCAGCCGGATCGCCCGGGCGAGCGCATCCGCCTCGGGCGGGCTGCCCTGGACGATGTTCTCCTGCAGTGTGTCGCTGAACAGCCGCGGAACCTGCGGCGTATAAGCGGAGCGCGGCGGAACCAGGAACGCCGCCGGATCGATGACTCGGCCGTTCCATTGCACATCACCGCCCGATTTGGGCAGCAGGCCTAGCAGTGTGCGGACGAGGGTCGATTTGCCGGAACCGATCCGTCCGGTAATAACGACAAACTGACCCCTTGTCACCGCAAAGCTCACATCGGCAATGCCGTTCTCCGAGCCCGGATAGGTGTAGGAAAGGTTCCGGACTTCCAGCGTTTGCAGCTGGTCATCGGAGTTGCGCTCGACCAACGGCAGCTCTGGCGGCTCGCCGTAAAGGTACGTTTCGCTGAAATCCATGATCCGCTCCTGCTCCCCCGGCCGGAAGAGAACACTCATACGGTCGAGGGACACCTTAAGTCTTTTATGCTGAAAAACCATATATCCGAACAGGGAAATACTGAATGCAATATTGGTCATGTATGAGGTAAACAGGGCGAAATCGCCGACGGTAAACTGCCCGGCCTTCATCGCCGAGGCGCACATCAGCAGGATGATCCCGGTACAAATGCTGAGCACATGCTGATTGAGCGAGCGCATCCACTGCTTGAACAGGTTATCCTTCAACGCCGCCTGCCGCCGTGACTCATTCAGCTCCACAAAGCGCCGGTGGACATGATCCTCGGCCTGACCCAGCTTCAGCGCCTGCACCGCGCCGAAAGACTCGGCAATGAAACTCGTAATGCGCCCAGTGGCTTCACGGTTCTGCTGGCCATAGCGTCTCGCCCGGTTGCCGGACAGATTGTTCAGCAGCGTTACCGCAACCAGCGGCAGGATCGCGACCAGAGTGATCTGCCAGTTGATGCGGGCCATGATGACCAAGGAGATGATCGTAAACGCAAACCGTCCCCAGAAGTCGACCCAGGACTCCACGTATTCGACCACTTCATCCACGTCTTCGCGGAACCGGCTCACGGCTTCGCCCGGCGAGGCGGGGAGGTTCCGTCCGGGCCAGCGCATGATGCCTTTCAGCATATTCGTGCGGAGAATCGCCTGGATGTCGTAAATATAGGTGACCCATTTAAAAAAGGCCCAGAAGAAGACGCCAGTCCGGGATATACGGACGATCGCGATAAAAATGAGCGGGGCGACGAGCCACAAATAGTTATGCGACTCGCCGGTCGCCCTGTCGAAAAACCACTGCATGCCAAGACCCAGCAGCAGCGGCATGGAATGGAACAGCCCCCACAAGAGGCCGTTCACAATAAACAGCGAGATGTTATACGTAAACAGGCGTTGGATAAACCGGGTTACGGTCATGCCAAGTCCTCCTCTCGTCCGGTAATCAGCAGCTGGGCGTAGTGAGAGGTTGGGTCTTTCGCCAATACCCCCCGTTCCCCGAATTCAAGAATCCGGCCGTCGCCCAGCACCATAATGTGGTCGACCTGCTCCAGCGTGGAGAGCCGGTGTGCGATCACGATGCCCGTACAATTCTGCATGAGCTGATCCACGGCAGACTGCAGCATCGCTTCGGTAGCGGCATCCAGCCGGGACGACGGCTCATCCAGAATCACCAGGCTCGGCTGGGTCAGAAAGACCCGTGTCAGGGCGAAAAGCTGCGCTTCCCCGGCGGACAGCGAGGCGCCGCCGGCCTTCAGATGCGTATCCAGACCTTGCGGCTGCGAGTCGATCCACTGCTTGAGTCCGAGCCTTTCCGTCGTGCCCAGAATATAGTCGTCCGATATGCTGCCGTCGAACAGTGTCAAATTGTCCCGGAGTGTGCCGTCGAACAGCTGCACGTCCTGCGTGACCATGCCGACCCGGCGGTACAGCGCCTCGAGCTTCAGGTCGCGGATGTCTACGCCCCCTACCCGGACGGTGCCGCTGTTGATATTGTACAGGCGCAGCAGGACCCGGCTGAGGCTCGACTTGCCGCTTCCGGTACGTCCGATGATGCCCAGACGCTCGCCGGGCCGGACGGTGAACGTAATATCGTGGAGTACCGGCTTATCCGGGTTATAGCTGAAATGGACATGGTCGAATTCCAGACCAAGCGCTCCGTCAGGCAGCGCCGTTTGCGATCCTTCCATGATTTCGGTGCGGCTCGCCAGCAGCTCCTGGGAACGCAGCATGCCGGATTTGGCCTTTTGGAATTCCTGAACCTGATCCCCGAGCTGCTCGATCGGATCGTTCAGCATTTGGGTGTATTGATAGATCAGGAATAGCGTTCCGAGCGATATTTGGTTGGTCAGAAAATAATGAACACCGAGCATCAGCACCGCCGTCACGGCGATAGCAAACAGCACGACCGTCGTATTCCAGGGAATGACGCGCAGCATCCAGGCTTTGCGACCTTTGAGGAACACATTTCGCATGGAACGGTAGAAGCGGTTCATGACGTACGGCACGTTGCCGTTCGCCTGAACATCCTCAATGCCGGCGATCCGTTCCTCAATCAGGCCGAACAGTGCCGCGCTGGCGCCGCGTTCATCTTTGGAGGAAGTGACGCCCAGATTGCGGATGAACATCATGGCCCCAATGGATGCCAAAGTGAACAGGGTCATGACCGAGGCGATCGGCCAATTGATCGTAAACATATAGCCGAGAATGCCGGCAAGAAGCACGAAGCTGCCAATGACTTTAATGATAAACATGGCGAAAAAGTTCGACATGTTGGTGACGTCCCCGTCGATCCGCTCGATCATTTCTCCCGGCGTTTTCAAGTTGTGAAACCGCATGTCGAGCCGCAGGCAGTGCTTCAGCAGGTCGCCGCGCAGCTGGTTGGTGGCGCGCCAGGACACGTCGTTGCCGAGATAGCTGATCGCCACGGTCAGGACCTGGTTCAGCACGGCAAAGACCAGGTAAATTCCTGCCAGCACGAGCAGGCTGGAGACGATGCCGTTCGCGGCGGCCGTGTCGATAAAGCGCTGCACGATCTGCGGATTGACCAGCTGCGCCCCGGTCGAGGCGAGCAGCAGAATAAGCAGCAGGAGCAGCCGCCCCCGGACCGGCTTCAAATACTTCAGCAGCCAGGACATCGACGGCTTTGCGGATTGTTGCATGGTAAAACCCCCCAATTCCAAACGAAACCTTATGTATGGTGACTTGCTTTCGCCCGGCTTTCATAATTGACCGGATGCAAATAATATCCATCATACAATAATCTGGAAGTGTTTCAAGATAAAGTTTGACTAAATCCAAACTTTATCGATCCAGTCCGCAGCCTAATCGTCACTGCGCATGCGGATCATGCCTCCGATCCCTGTTATTCCCGGATTTCCATGGAACGGGTAGAAGGTTGAAATCTGGGAATAAAGGGGACCACTTCGTTTCTCCAGCACGATTCCGCCTGCTCCGTTGAAGCCATTTCACAAACCAGACAAGGGAATAAAAGCTGGCTTAATCAAAAGGGGAGAGGGTAAGGGGATATTTCGGAAGCATGATCCGCATGCGGAGCCCCTCCAGTTCATATTGAGTTCACATTACAGGTTTAATCTTAGTACCGTTCACAAGCTTGGCGCTGCTTGTTGCAGGCCTGGCCGGTGACCCAGAATCAAGGGAGGTATGAAGATGGAACCTATCATTCGCGTAGAACAATTGCGAAAACAATATAAAAGCAGCAAACGTCCGGCTGTGGACGGGATCAGCTTCGAGGTGGGGCTGGGCGAATTTTTCGCCTTCCTGGGCCCGAACGGGGCGGGGAAAACGACCACGATTTCGATCCTGACCACCACGCTGTCCAAAACCGAAGGCACGGTTATGATCGCCGGCTACGACGTGGAGAAGGAAGCGGCGAAGGTGCGCCGGAATGTCGGCATTATTTTTCAGAACCCGAGCCTGGACCTCGATTTGACGGCGGAAGAGAACATCCGCCTCCATGTCAGCATTTACGGCGTTTATGCTTACCGGCCGTTCTACAGCATGATGCCGAAAGAATACAAGCAGCGGATCGAGGAGCTGGCCGCCATCGTCGGCATTCACGACAATTTGTTCAAGAAGGTCAAGGGCTTCTCCGGCGGGATGAAGCGCAAGCTGGAAATCATGCGCAGCTTGATGCACAAGCCGCAAATTTTATTTTTGGATGAGCCGACGCAGGGGCTGGACGCCTCAGCCCGCCAATCGCTGTGGGCTTACTTGCAGAAGATCCGCAAGGAGGAAAACATTACAATTTTCCTGACGACACACTATTTGGAGGAAGCGGAGGAAGCCGACCGGGTATGCATGATCACGCATGGCAAAGTGGCGGTGCTCGGAACGCCGGAAGAGATCAAGCACAAGCTGCTGGGTGACAAAAGCATGCTGATCGATGCAGGCGACCGGAAGGCGCTGCGGGCGGAGCTGGAGGAGCTTCAGGTTTCCTTTACCGAAGAGGAGCAGTGCTTCCGAGTCCGTTTTCAGGATAAAACGCCGCAGTCCCTCGTAGCCCGTCTGCAAACGCCGTTAAGCCGGATGGAAGTGCACCAGCAGACGCTGGAGGAAGCCTATCTGAGCCTGGTGCAGCAGAGTCAGAACGACGAATCGAGAAAGGGGGCGGTCTAAATGCTCATGACCAAAGCGCAAAAAGAAAGCAATGCGGTCGTGGCGATTGCCGCACGGGAAATTACGAAAGGGATCAAAAATCCGGTGCTGATGATCGTGAGCATCGTCTTTCCGATCATTTTCATCGGCATCTTTGGTGGAAGCCTGTCGCAGAACATGGCCGGCAATCTCGGCTACAATTATTTGCAGTTCATGATGATCGGCATGATCGTGAACAGCGTGTTCACGGGCCTTATCACGGGGATGAGCTCCCTGATCGAGGAAAGGAACCAGAATTTGACGCAGGAGCTGTATGTGTCCCCGATCTCCAGGTATTCCATTATCCTCGGTAAAATGATCGGTTCAAGCTTCACCAGCATCGTGGGGCTGATCGGCATTCTGATCGTTGCGCTCCTGATGCAAATTCCATTAGGCGGCATGCATATTGTATGGCTGTTTCTCATTACGCCGCTGTTCTGCCTGATCGGCGGATCGCTGGGTATTTTCTTCATCGGGTTTGTCCAAGACAGTAAGACGGCGGATATCGGTTCGATGCTGCTCGTCATGCCGCAGATGTTCCTGTCGGGAGCGATGATTCCGATCCAGCATTCCACCGGCATTCTCGGCTTTCTAGCCCATATTATGCCGATGACGTACTGCATCGATTTGGCCCGGGCGGTGTTTTATTCCGGGACGCCGGTGTACTCGCAGGTCGTGCTGTACCATCCGGTGACGGATCTGCTCGTGATGGCCGGATTCTTCCTGGTCTTCACGATCGTTGGCACATTGATGTTTACGAGATCGGAACGGAATCGGTAAAATGCAGGTAGGACGAAAATGGCCCCTCCGGTTGGGGCATGGATGCACGGAACGCATAAACGCGAACGTTCGCGTTCATTTCATATCTATTATCGAAAGGAGTGGGGCGACTTGGCTCATATACTGGTTGTTGACGACGATCCTCATATCCGGGAGCTCGTCAGCCATCTGCTGAAGAATGAGGGCTATACGATAGCGGAGGCGGCGAACGGAAATGAAGCCTTGGAGGCGATGGAGTCGTTCAAGGCCGATCTGGTCATCCTCGATATTATGATGCCGGGCATGGACGGCTGGGAGCTGTGCCGTGAGCTGGATGCGGCCTATGACATCCCGCTGCTGATGCTGACGGCCAAAGGTGAGACTTCGCAAAAGGTCAAAGGGTTTGAGCTCGGGACCGACGACTATCTCGTCAAACCGTTTGACCCGCTCGAGCTGACTGTCCGGGTGAAGGCGCTGCTCAAACGTTACAAAATATCGGCCTCGCAGGAAATCCAGTTTGGCGACGTGCGTCTGAATCGCAAAACGTACGAATGCTACGCAGGATCGGCTGCGCTGACGCTCCCGCTGAAGGAATTTGAGCTGCTGTTTTTGCTCGGCAGCTACCCGGGCAAGACGTTTTCCCGGGATCAAATCATTGAACATATTTGGGGCTATGACTATGAAGGTGACGAACGGACCGTCGATGTGCATATCAAGCGGCTGCGGGAACGGTTTGCCGACCAGCAGGACCGCTTTCAGATCCGCACGATCCGCGGCCTCGGCTACCGGCTCGAGGTGCTGTCATGAAGGATAGGGAACAGGAATCGGTTGATGCGTTCCAGGCTGACGGTACCGATGCCCGTTCCGGGAACCTGGAGCGAAGCGGGCCGGATCGTTACAGCACCCAACGGGAACGGATTCAGCGCCGCCGTCTGGATCGGGAGCAGAACGAAACGTGGCAGCGCATGAATCACGCGAGGGGAACGAAGCCGGAGGACCGGCAGGAGGCCCGCCGGCTCCGGAAGGAAGAGCGAAGAAGGAAGCGGAAGGAAGTCGCAAAGCGCAGAGAGAATGAGATTCGGGGCATGGATGGTGAGCCGCCGAACTTTTGGCTGCGCGTCCGGATCATCTTTTTCATGATCCTTGTGCTGTCAGCGCTTATCGTTTGCTGGACCGCTGCGTTCTATTTAACTCACGGCCTTCGCTGGCACATCTCCCCGCTCGTGAGGCAGCTGTTGAACTCCGTGCTGGGCTTTGTCATTTTCGGCGTCTCCATCTCGATTATTTCGCGGTTTGCGAAGCGGAGACAGTCGGAGTTTTACCAATTGGTCATCGATGCGCTGAAGCGGATCTCCAAAGGTGATTTCAAGGTGGAAATTCCGGTGTTCGGTGAAAACGGCCACTGGGGCGGGATTGTGAAGGGGATCAACAACATGGCCGCCGACCTGAACAACCTGGAGCATATGCGCCAGGAGTTTATATCGAACGTGTCCCACGAGATTCAATCCCCGCTGACTTCGATCAGCGGCTTTGCCCGCGTCCTGCGCGAGGAGAACCTGAGTCCCGGCCAGCGGGATCATTACCTAAATATCATTGAAGAAGAAAGCGTGCGGCTCTCCCGGCTGTCGGAGAACATGCTGCGCCTAGCGTCGCTGGATTCCGACAAGCATCCGTTTCACGCCGAACCCGTCCGGCTGGACAAACAGCTGCAGATGCTCGTTCTCTCCTGTGAGCCCCAGTGGCAGGGCAAGGACCTCGATATGTCCGTAGAGTTTGAACCCGTGACGATCGAGGCGGATCGGGATTTGCTCAGCCAGGTCTGGGTGAATCTGCTCCACAATGCGATTAAGTTTACGCCGGCGGGCGGAACGGTCCAGGTTTTTCTCGAGGAAAGCGGGCAGGAAGCCGTCGTACGCGTCAGGGACTCGGGCATTGGCATTCCGGCCGAAGACCTCGAGCATATTTTTGAAAGATTCTTTAAATCGGATAAATCAAGAACCCGCTCCGGCGGGGGAAGCGGGCTGGGACTATCGATTATTCAGAAAATCGTGCAGATGCACGGCGGCAGCGTCTCGGTCCAAAGCGCTCCGGGAGAAGGCACGGAAATGACGGTCCGGCTGCCTAAGACAGCAGACCGAGCTGCCGGGCCGTAACGAGCGCCTGGGTTCGCGAGGATACGCCTAGCTTTTCATACAGGCGGGATAAGTAGACCTTAATGGTCCCTTCCGACAGCGCCAGCTCGGCGGCCATCTCTTTATTGCTTGCCCCTTGGCCGATCAGCCGGAGCAGCTCGGATTCGCTGCGGCTCAGCGGCTCGGCCGTGGCCGCCGGAGCTGCAGCCGCAGCCGCCGTCTCCTGCATGGCCACAGCGAATATTCCCATAAGCGCGCGGACATAATCCCCGGATACTTCGCCCGGGAGCCCGGCCCCAAAGTCCTCATGGCTTCCACCGGACTCTCCGCGAATGACGACCGCCTCATACCGGCCAAGCAGCGACATCATCGGCTTGCCCTCATCCACAAAACTCCGGATATACCCGTTCTGTTCTCCCAGGAACAGGGCGGTATGGAGGTGGCGGAGGGCGGCCGTTTTTTGCCCCAGCTGTTCCTTCAGCAGCGCCTGCAGGATATGGTTCTCCACGATGCCGGAAACGAGCTGCTCGCGCTCCGATTGGGGCAGCAGATGCTCCAGAATCCGCAGCGCCTCGTTCTCCTTCCGCTGCTTGCCAAGCAGGCGCACAAGCGTCATCATTTCATACTCCCGCTGAAATGTCGGCTTGTCCTTGACGGACAGCCCCAGCCGGGCCATCAGCTTCTTGGCGGCCGGCATCTGCCCGTCCGCAAGATGCATGCGGATTTTGAATGCCGTCAGCAGATGGACCCAGGGCGTGCCCCAGCCAGCAGAAGATGAGAGCGGGGCATCCAGCACTTCGTCGATGACGTCATGCGCCAGAGCGGTCCGCCCGTCCGCAATGAGCAGGCGGGCCTTCATGAGCAGCATGGGGACGAGCAGTCCCGGTACGTTTAATTTTTCGGTCAGAGCTGTCATCTCCTGGAGCATCTGGCGGCAATCGCCGAGACGGTTCCATTCATAATATCCTTCAACGAGCGACTGCTTCACGTAGAGATGAATGAGCGACCCCTGCCAGCCATGGGCGGCGAGCACACCCATAAACAGCGTGCCGATTTTTTCCGTGTCCGCCGACAGAACTCCTTTTAGCCCCAGAGAGGTCCGTCTCACAAGAGGCTCCGTTTTGTTGTAGTTAAACATATAATAAGTCGGGTCAGCCGGGAGGATATCGTCCAGCATGGTACCGATGAAGGCAAACCAATTCGTGAAGTCTCCGCTGGCGAACATCAGATTGGAACGGACGAACAGGATGCCGCTCTGCAGCTGCTTCAGCCGCTCCGATTCCTTCAGCATCCGGGTCGACGCCTCCAGTGATCCGAGTCTGGCTTCAGCCTGGCCGAAGTGCCCGGTGAGCACCAATACGAACGCGTACAGGAGCGACAGCTCCATAGACAGCTCATAGGCTGGCGGGAAGCCCTCGAACCAGCGCAGCAGGACGGAAACTTCCCCGCGCTCCAGCACGGCTGGAATATGCTGCTCGAGCAGGCGGCCCACCTCGGCGTAATCTCCGGCAGCCATGGCGTGGTCTACGGCTTCGTCCAGCAATCCGCGGGACGCAAAGCCCCGGCTTGCCAGCTGGTTCAGCTGCAACCATTCATCGGGCTGATGCCGCTTGAGGTGTTCCCGGACAAATCCGGCGAATAAATGGTGGTAGCGGAACCATTCATGCTTCAGGTCCAGCGGGATGAGAAATAAATTGAACCGCCGGGCCGCATCAAGCTTGTCCCCGCTCGCAGGGTCGCCCGTGAGCAGGCTGCATATGCCCGCATCCATCCGGTCGAGAACGGCCGTCGTCAGCACGAACGACCTCAAGTCGGCAGGAAGCTGCGCAAGTACCTCCTGAAAAAGGTAATCGGCCACATCCCGGTGGTCCCCATAGAACCCTTCGATCCATCGGTCCACATCTTCCGCCGTTCTTAAAGAGAGCGAAGCCAGCTGCAGACCGGCTGCCCATCCCTCGGTTCGTTCCGCAATCCGGTCGATCTGCCGCGGGGTCAACCGCATGATGCCGGACTTGTGGTAGAACTGCTCGGACTCGTCCCGGGTAAACTGGAGCCTGTCGGCGTCAATGACGATGCATTCCCGCTTGGAGAGCCATTTTGATGAAGGAAAAGGTACTTCCTTGCGGCTCGCGATCGTCACATGGAGGGTGGGGGGCATATAGTCGATCAGGTAAGACAAACCGTTATGGATGCGGTCATCCTCTATCCAATGATAATCGTCCAATACGAGCTTTACAGGCTCGGACAGTCCATAAAGCTGATTCATTAACGCATCCAGAAAGGCGTCTGCCGACAGGGAAGGCAGGGCATTGGCCAGTTCCAGCATTCGCAGGGCTGCCGGGGCCGGCAGGATTTCCGCCAATGCAAACGCCGCATAGCGCCAGAACCGGACCGGATCGTTGTCACGGCCGTCCAGCGCCAGCCAGGCGCAGTTGACGCCTTCGCTTCGGGCCCACTGCGTCAACAGGGTGGTTTTGCCTGAGCCGGCAGGGGCGTAAATCAAGGTGAGTCTGCCATGAACTCCACCCGACAGAGATTGAAGCAGGCGTTCCCTCTCGACCAGGCCATCCTTCGGAAAGGGCAGGGTGATTTTTGTTTTTAAGATGATTGCATCGGTCCGCGTGATCATTGTATCCTCCAAATTTCCGACAAAATGGATGCCTTTTCCGTACTTTTTCTCTCATTATATAAAAAAACGGCCGATCCGTTAACTTTCGTTAATCGCCAAAGGCCTGTTCTTCGGTTAAAATATGCGCAGATCGGAAAGTGAGACGATGAGCCGGTCACCCCAGTTAACCAAACAACGCCATTCTCCCCACGAAAGGTCCCTGCTCCTGGCTCCTAGATCCCCCTTCCCCGCAACTCTGCCGCGAAGCTCCCCGGAAACCGGAAACGGCCCCCCTGCCGGATTCCGGCGTTATGCAAAAACAGCCAATGCAGAGCATGCTCTGCACTGGCTGTTTTTGGTTAGGGGAGATGAATGGATTTGATATGATCCGTGTGAAGAAGGATGGTTTGGCCTCCGGCCTCGATCAGCTCTATAATATGACTGTCTACTTTTTTGAGGAGCCCGGCTTTGAGGGGAGATTCACCCAAATCGAACACGACCAGACCATTCTGGAATTTTTCAAGCTGTTGTTCCAAGTTCCTCGATAGGGCCGGTGTTCCCGGCTGCACGGGAAAATGCGAATCGCTCAAATCATAGGGGGTCATATTCGGAGGGTACGGAGACAAATATTTTACATGGTGCAGCGGGATATAGACGGTATGGTGAACAGGGGAGTAGAAAAGGAAATAATCATTCATAATGCTGGTTACATACCCATGAATCGAGCTGGCACCGCCAAGATGGATCTCCGTAAATATGCCTCTTGCATTCATCAGCATCTTGCGAAAAGAAATATGGGCATGGTCAAGAACGGGCTCTTTGTTAGCTTGAGACGAATCCTCGGCCTCCTCAATGACCTTCATGTGCTGAAGATGGTGTACCGGAGTGTAAATATATTTGTTTTCCGAGTAGAGGACCAAAATATCACTGCCGACATCAATGAGTTCACCGATGATCGGGATTTTATAGCCCGAGATCTTTAATTCTATTATTTTTCCAAGTAGAGAACGGATGGACTCCATAGCTTGCCTCCTTTCATATGACATATTGGGTCCAGAGATAAAGGCTGGCGAGGCTGACGATTAGACCGACAGGTATCACAATGAACGTAACGCGCATATACTGCTTCCATGTGATATGAATTTTGCTGCTTCTTAACATGAACATCCATATCAAGGTAGCGAGGGTTCCGACAGGCGTCAACAGCGAACCGATGTCGCTTCCGATAATCGTTGCCATATAAGCGAGATGGACATGCTGCGGATCAAGTCCCATGCCGAGCACCGCTAAGGTTCCGATCATGACGGACGGCAGGTTATTCACGATATTGGACAACAGGGTCAGCAAAAGTCCGAATGCAGCGATCAGACTGGCTTCACCCATGCCGGCAAAAGGTTGTAATCCGTTGATTAAAGCGGCGGTTAACCCGGCGTTATCCAGGCTTTTGACGATAATATAGATGCTGAAGGCGAACAGCAGGATATGCCAAGGCGTCTTCGTGACGATGTCCTTGATCCCGGTTTTGGTCCGAAACCAGCGGACGAAGACGATGAGGGCAGCCCCGGTGATTGCGACATATTCGAGCGGTATACCCAAGCTTGCCGCTAGAAAAAAACCAGCCCGGAAGAGGACTACGATGCAGATGCTGACACGAAACAGCCACCAGTCGATTTGGGTCCTGGATTCGGTTGGCTGTTGAAGCGGGTGTATGTTAATCAATGAATAATCACGGGCGGGGTAACGGGAGATGGTAACGGGAATCTGTTTGCGGAAATAGAGGTAGAGCAGCACGGCGATCGTTGCGATCCCGATCATGGAGGGGACGAACATAATTAGGGTATAGCTGTTCAGGTCCAGGCCTACGATATTAAGCGCAATGAGATTCGCGAGGTTGCTCACGCCGATCGGTGCGCTGGATGCCGTTGCGATGAGTGCTCCAGACAGGAGATACGGTATTTTTTGATGCGGCTTTAATTTCAGCATCGAGCAGATTTGAATAATGATGGGCGTTGTGATCAGGATACTGCCATCGTTATTAAAGAAAATCGTCATTAGGAAGCAGAGCAGGATCACGTACCAGAACAGTTTTCGGCCGGAACCGTTTACCCGTTCAATCAGGTTGAGAGCAACCCAGCGAAAAACACCGACGCTGTCCAGCACCAGGGACATCACGATTGTAGACAGAATCGTCACAGCGGCTCCGGAAACGATGTTGAAAATGGTGATCAGGTCCGTTAAAGGGACGACCCCGGCGGCGAGCAGAATAAATGCTCCGGCGGTGGTTGAAATGGATTCGTTGATTCCGCGGGGACGCCACATCAAGAAAATGACGGTGATGGCAAATACGCCGACTGTTAGCCACATTTGGTAGTCAGACATTTACTTTGACTCACCTCCCAGGGGGAGAACACTGGATACTGGCTGAATGACTGGATCTGCGGTCCGTGTAGCTTTTCCTGGACGAATCATCCAGTACAACGGGATTCCGGCAATTAAAACTGCAATAAATACATACATGGTTTATTCCCCCCTTTGTGGATTGGATTCAACGCGAAGGGTCTATTTGGTTGAATGCAGTCATGGCTTATTTACCGATTTTGCGCTTGCGTACCGTACGTTTAATCGTTTTGGTCTTTCTCCAGGATCTGTTAGCCCATTCCATGGCCCCTCTTGTCAGATTACCTTTGGTATGGTTGCCGCGAGTTTTGTTGCCTTTGGTTTTGTTGCCTTTGGTTTTGTTGCCCATAGTTTTGTTGCCTTTGGTTTTGTTGCCCATGGTTTGGTTACCCTTGGTTTGGTTGCCTTTGGTCTGATTGCCTTTGGTCTGATTGCCTTTGGTCTGATTGCCTTTGGTTTGGTTACCCTTAGATTGGTTTTTGTTACCGCCGCTCTTGTTCTTGTTTCCTCCACTGGTGTTTGAGCCGATGACTATAACGGATTTTACATGGAAAATCGGAATACTGATGACTTCATCCTTTTTGGCTACTAGCGTCAAGGTGGAGTGATTTACATCCGCAACCACACCTTCGACTTTCTCGGGGCCGCCGCGGTTAATCTGTACGTGTTGGTAACGGAGCGCGTGCAGCAATCCAGTGAAATTTCCTGCCATAATCGGGTCCGCCGTCATGGCTCTTGCCCCTCCGGATTTGCCTGTGCTGCTGATGCTTTTGATATGGCTGCTGTTGACATAGACGATGCCCTCTTTCGTCGCAACGGCCAGGTAACCGTGTTGTACGCCCACCAGAACGCCTACGATCGAATCGGGCCCGCCGCGATTGATTTTCACCTCGCTCCCAATGGAGTTCATTGTGTTAAGACCTGCTAACGACATACCAATTACCCCTTCCAAGATAGTTTGGATAGTCTCATGAAGGGCTTTATTTGTCCTTCGAGTCTATCTGTAATCTATTTATATGTGTCTTGCAAAAAAGGGGACTAGCCGAAAATACTAGATTATCCGAAATCAAACCGGAGTCTATCTTTCTATGTCTGCCGAATAGTTTTTACACTAGAAAGGCGGGAGCCCTTACGTGAACTGCCGGGGCCGCATAGGTTGAACAAAGCCTAAATAGGGCAAATGATCACGCTGTGTTCAGCCCCAGTGGGCCGGGCAGGCCGTAGATCAGGCGATTCAATCTAGAAGGGCGGTTACGGCATGGGTCTGCCTGTATACCGGATCGAGTTAAAGGATTCGGCGATGAAAAAGCTGGAGAGCAACATATGGTCCGATTCGTTTGTCAGTGGAACGATGAGTATGGATGGCCGGAGGACGCCGATTCGCATTCGTTACCGCGGGGGCCATACCCGTGAATATCCGAAAAAATCCTATGAGATTCGGACGGCCAAGGCGACGTACCACTTTAACGCGGAACACGATGATCCGTCCCTGATGAGAAACGCCCTTTCATTTCATTATTTTAATGTGCTTGGCGTCCCCAGCCCCTCGACGAAACACTGCGTACTTTATATGAATGGAAAGAAGGAAGGGGTGTATTTAAGAATCGAGGCAGTGAAGTCCGCTTTTTTCCGCAAAAGGGGGCTCCATGCACGAAGCATCATCTATGCGGTCAATGATAATGCTGACTTTGCAATGCCGGAAAAAAATGCGAAGTCGAGCAGATTGCTGTCAGGATACGCTTTCATTAAAGGCGGCGAAACGGACAGGAACCGCCTCAGCGACTTCATCCGAAGCATTCACCGGAAAAAAGGGACCGAGCTAAGCGATTATCTTCGGCAGCGACTGGATATGGACAATTACTTGCGCTGGTTATGCGGGGCGGTGCTGACCGGAAATTACGACGGGTTCCTCCAGAACTATACGATATTCGAATCCGGCAAACGCAGTAAGTATGGAATGATCCCTTGGGATTATGAGGGCACATGGGGCAGAAACTGCTATGGTAAAGCTGTAAAATCCGACCTGGTCAGGATTAAGGGATACAACGTGCTGACTGGAAAAGTGCTGGCTTACAAGGCGAACAGACAGAAGTATAAGCGAATCCTTGAGCGGGCACTGGAATCTAACTTTACCTTATCCCGCCTGATGCCTGTGGTCAGGAAAATGCACAGCGCCATTGCTCAGGATATCTATGATGACCCTAAATATAAGTGGGATGTCGGTATATTTGATACGGAACCGGATGTCATCAGGGAATATATTGAAGACCGGCGCCGGGATATCAAGAATGAAATGGAGCAGCTTTGAGCGAGCCGTGGCTCCCCCGGCTACATAACACAAGCCCTGGCACGCTTACACGCACCAGGGCTTGTTTCCTAGGGATTGACCCCGCTTCAGATCATTTTCTGATGTAAATGATTTAAATAGCGCCAGCGAGTGATCCAATAATAAACGACCTGGATCGCCAGGAACGTGGCGAAGATGGCCAGCGTATGCGAAGCGACGGAGAAGTCGACCAGCTGCTGCAGGGCCAGAAAGGCGACGCTGCTGTGGATGACCGCCACCAGCATCGGCAGGAAGAACATCAGCAGCAGCTGCCTCGAGACGGTTCGCCCCAATTCCCTCCGGCTTAATCCCACCTTGGAGATCATCCGGTACTGTTCTTCGTCCCGGGCCAGGTCGGCATAGAGCCGGAAGTAGATGAAGCTCGCAGCGAAGGTGAAGAACACGATCCCGACGAGCCCGCTGACGATCAGCAGCAGGCCGTTTAACTGCCGGGACTCGACCCAGTCGATGACGAGCGCCTGGAAGTTGTAATTCATAATTCCCGACTCATCGACGTCATTATTAATGGTGTCGCGGAGCTCCTGCGCGATACGCAGCGTGTGATGCCAGTCCGGGACGACAAACTGCACAGAGACGATCTTGAGCAGATTGCCGGCGTTCATCTTCGCATAGTCTGCGTCGGAAACGACATACACGTTGGTGGTATTGGGAACAACGATATGCGGCAGCGCTTTGAGCAGATGCAGGGTCATTTCCGAGCCTTCCTTCGTCAGGGTCAGGCGGTCCTGGGTTAATCCGTCCAGCTTGAACTCGCTGGTTTGCGTGACCGTCGAGGGCGTGGCGAACGCTTCCCCTTCACGTAGAGTCACCTGCTCGTAGCCCAGAGCCCCGGCCAGGCGGTTGTAATCGTCCAGCTTGATCAGCATGAACCCGTTATCCGAATAAGTCGGTATAAAGGATACTTTGCGGTAGTCAAAACCCTCCCTCCGCAGCGTATCTTCAATCAGGCGGACATGCTTCTGCTCAAACGAATTTTTATGGTCCGAATCGTGGTATGAATCGTACGTGAACGCATACGGGTTCTTCATCGCGGCGAGCCCGGGATCGCCGATGGCCAGCGCGGTTCCGATCCCGGTAAAAGCGGTAGCGGAAATGATCGCAACCATGAAGAACATGACGGCATTGTCCCGCAACCGGTAGATCAGCTCAGAAATCGTCAGCAGGTTCGTCCGCTTGAGGAAGATACGGGGCCGCTTCTTCATCGCTCTCATTACGTACACGCTGAGCTGGGTGAACAGAAAGTACGTGCCGAAGATGACCAGGGCCACGCCGCCAAGCAGCAGAGGGAATGAGAACATCCGGCGCAGCGCGAACAGAAACACGCAGGCGTAGCCGAGCAGAATGAGCAAGGCGGATAGGACGGACAGCAGGACCGATGCCTTCGGTTCGGGCTTGGGTTTATCCTCCGCTTTGATCAGCTCGATGAGCGTGCCCTTCCGGGTCATCACCGAGGTAAAGGAAGCGACCAGCAGGAACAGAAGCAGGTACGCCCCTGCCGTCAGCAGTATGGCTTTTCCCGGCAGGTAAAAGGGCAGCCCGTCGACGATCGCCAGCATCGAGGCGGAGATTAGCAGGATCAGCTTCGAGAACACGGCACCGACGATGATCCCGGCGATAATGGCGGCGGCGCCGATTGCGATATTTTCAATAAACAGCATCCGGTTCAGCTGTTTGCGGGACATGCCGAGCAGGAGCAGAATGCCGAATTCCTTTTTGCGCAGCTTGATAAACGAAGACGCCGAGTACAGCAGGAAAAAGAACGAGAAAATGAACACGATACATTGGGACACCCGCAGCCCCATCGTGCCAAGCATGCTCAGCGTTTCGCTGGAAGACACGATGTTTCCCTTCAGGTCGGGATGAAAGAGCAGCAGGGCATAGATGAAGAAAATCATGACCGAAAAGGCGCTGCTCAGAAAATGGGCGACGTACGCGCGCTTGTTCCGGAAGACGTTATTAAAGGCGAACTGGCGAAAATTCATGTCCGTTCCCTCCCAGCAGCGACAGCACGTTGATGATCTTTTGGTAGAACGCCGCGCGGTTATCCCCGTCATGGATTTCGTTGTACAGCTGGCCGTCTTTGATAAAAATGACGCGGTGACAGTAGCTCGCCGCCACCGGATCGTGGGTGACGAGCAGCATCGTGGCCCCGTCCTCCTGATTGCGCTTCTCGAGAATTTCCATCACGTCGCGCGCTGCCTTGGAGTCCAGGTTGCCTGTCGGCTCGTCGGCCAGCAGCAGCTTGGGCCGGTGGATCAGCGCCCGCGCGATCGCGGTTCGCTGCGCCTGCCCTCCGGAGATCTCGTAGGTCCGCTTATCCAGGATCGGGGTTATGCCAAGTTTCTCGGCCAGCAAGGCGACCCGCTCGTTCATTTCCTGCACGCCAACGCCATCCAGCGTTAACGGCAGTATAATGTTCTCCTTCACCGTCAGCGTATGAAGCAGATTGAACGACTGAAAGACGAAGCCCAGCTCCCGGCGGCGGAACAGTGCCAGCTGATCCTGGGACAGGCGGTACGGATCCTCTCCGCCGATGCGGATTTCGCCCGAGGTCGGGCGGTCGATGGTCGACACGATGTTCAGCAGGGTCGTTTTTCCGCTCCCGGACGGCCCCATAATGCCGACAAACTCGCCTTCCTGAATCGTTAAATCGATATTGGACAGAGCCTCGTAGGAAACCATGCCTTTATAAATTTTGCCTATATTTTTGGCGGATAAAATGTCCGTCATCCGAAGCACTCCTTCTCTTCAACCCGGACACCTGCCCGCGCGCGGGAGAGCGGCGGAGCCGGCGGTCCGTTCAATTTTAGGGCCCCACAAGATCAGTGATGGCGCATCGATGTAAAAGGATGCTTGCAGGGTTCATCTAGGTCCAGTGTAAGCGATGGAGCCCAAATCTCCTATGGATGGACCTTTCAGCAATCTTACACGGATGTAAGCTTGCGTCACCGCCTGCAGGCTTGTCTTGTCCGGACGCGCGGCAAAAAGGCGCCGAAATCAGCGATTCCGCACCTGTACCTGTGAGCGCTCAAAATGGAGACGGACCGCCGTCCCTTCCCCGGGCGCCGATTCGATGCGAATGCCGTGGCCCAGCTTGTCCGCGACCTCTTTTACGAGATACAGCCCCATACCCGTCGATTCCTTGAACCTGCGGCCGTTCTCGCCCGTGTAGAAAGGACGGAAGACCCGCCCGAGGTCCGCCTTCGGAATGCCGACGCCCCGGTCCCGGATTTCCAGGGTCAAAGAACGATCGTCTTCAATCCTGGCGGAAACCGTAATTTTGCTGCCGGAGCCGGCGGCATATTTGATGGCGTTGGACAACAGCTGCTCGAGCATGAACCGCATCCATTTGGCATCGGTTTGCACCATAACCCCGTCGTCCACCTGAACTTCCGGATACACATGACTGCGGATAAAATACCGCTTGAGCTCATGCACCGTTTCGTTTACGGTCTGCCTGAGCCCGACGGGCTCCACGCTGAAGTCCTGCTCGAAGGTTTCGAGACGGGACACGTACAGCACCATCTCCAGGCCGCGCCGGATGCGGTCGGTTTCCTCCGATATGCTCAGCAGACGCTCATCGTCTTCACCCTGCGTAATCATTTCGATGACGGATACCGGCGTCTTCATCTGATGCACCCACTGGCTCATGAAGGTCAGGTGCTCCTGCTGCTTGCGTTCCCAGGTCTGAAGCAGGTTCTGGTAATGCCGGTACTGTGTCTCCAGCAGGTGGTTAAAGGCTTGGGACACCGGTGCGGTACCGCCTGCGGCGATCGACTCGTTCAAGGCTTCAAATGGATGGGATAAGCGCATGTACAGCAGCCGCTGGCTGAGGAAACGAAAGATGAGATATCCGGCGAAAATAAACAGGCCGAGAAAAATGCCATAGAGCGCCGTGAGCGGATGGTCGTATCCGTCAAACCAGAACACAACCACAACGGCCAGCAGTTCCAGCATCGTGAAGATCAGCAGCGGAATATGATCGCGAATGAAGAGCTTCACCGTCATGTCTCATCCTTCCAGGCCATATTGAGGCGGTAGCCCGAGCCGCGCACCGTTTCCAGCGCCTCCCCGATGCCCAGCTCCGCCAGCCTTTTGCGGACACGGGTAATATTCACGCTCAAGGTGTTGTCGTCCACGAACGTGTCGTCCCACAGCTTCTCGAGGATCGTCTCCCGGGAGACCAGCCGCGGACTGCGTTCCAGCAAGGTTTCGATCAGGATCGTTTCCTTCCGGGTCAGGGAGATCCGCTTGTCCCCCAGCTTCAGCTCCATCCGTTCGGGATACAGAACAAGCCCGGCTTGTTCGACCGTCCGCTCGCCGCCGGCAGCGTAATCCCCGTAGACCCGCCGGAGCTGGCTGCGGACTTTGGCCATCACGATTTCGTAGTGAAACGGCTTGGTGATATAGTCGTCGCCGCCGTTCTCCAGGGCCATGACCTGGTCCATTTTCTCGTTGCGGGCCGAAATAAAAACGATCGGGCAGGTCGACACCTGACGAATCTGCCGGCACCAGTAGTAGCCGTCGAAGCTCGGCAGGTTGACATCCAGCAGCACGATATGGGGGGCGGCCGCCGTAAACTCATCCAGCACGCGGTCGAAATCGTGAATCACGATGGCCTCGTCTCCGTATTTTTGGATATGGGACTGAAGCAGACCGGCGATCTTCGGATCGTCCTCGACGATCAATATTTTATACATATCCGAATTCTCCTTATGAAAGCAGTACTCGTGTTCCTATAATCGTTAACTCAGTATCATTATACACGTAAACCGCTGCGGGATTCAGGCGGCCAGGGTTCTGGACGGGAAACGGGGGACAAAAAATAAGGGTCCGGAGATTCCGTTGAAAAAATTATTTTTCGGAGCAGATAACTTTTTGCTGTCTTCCTCCGTCAGATATTACACAGTCAATAATTTCTATATCAGGAAAAGCAAAAGGAGGCGCGTTTGTGAAAAAAATTTGGTTAACGCTTATGGCCGCCGTGATGATCTTCTCGGTCGCCCTCGGCGCCAATCAGGGGCAGGCAGCAGCCGCAGCCAGTCAAATCTCGATTTATATTGACGGCCAGAAGCTGTACTCCCCTCAGGCTCCCATTATGGTGAAAGGCAGGGCCATGCTCCCGATGCGAGCCATTTTTGAGGCGCTCGACGCCACGCTCGACTGGAATGCGAAGACGAAAACCGTCACCGCGAAACGGGATCAAACGACGATTGTATTGAAGATCGGCTCTAAGTCTGCGATCGTCAACAACCGGACATTGTCCCTGGATGTACCCGGCCAGATCTACAAGGGCAGCACGATGGTGCCTGTCCGGTTCGTCAGCGAGGCGCTGGGTGAAAAGGTAGACTGGAATGCTTCTAACAAGACGGTAACGATCACGACATCCGGCGGACCGGTTAATGCCGTGGCCTATGTTTCGGCCCGGGTCATTTCCAAAAACGGCGACGGACGCGATGTGGAGGTCAGCTTCCCGAAAGTTTCGCCGGAGTCCGGCGTAAGCGAATATCGGGTGCTGATGGTCAAATCGGGAAATGCATACAATTTCAATCTCGCCCAGGCGCTTTCGACCAGCAGCTACACCTCGATCAGCCCGGACGGGGATGACGTGTCGATTACCTTGTCGTCCCAGACCCGCGACGTGAACGGTGATTTGCTCCGGTCGGGGCAATCGTATGCAGCATTTGTTCTCACCGTAGGCAAACGCGGAAACAGCGCTCTGTCCGGCGTATCCCAGACCATCACGCTGTCTCAGGCTCCGACCCTTCCATCCGTTGGAGCGGTTTCGAACCTCAAAGTATCCGATGCGAGTGACTACGGGGACGGCCGGGACCTGTCCGTCAGCTTTACCAAGGCCCAAACCGAGAACAATATTACGAATTACCGCATCTATGTGGTCAAAACCAACGATAAGAACAGCTTTGATCTGACCGCTGCGAACAAGGTGCCGTCCTCAAACTTCACGGTGGTGAACAAGGCTGGAACGACCTTGTCCGGCAATCTTTCTTCTTCGGCAAGGGATACTTCCGGCGAACTGATCCGGAATGGGGTTCCTTACACGGTATTTGTGATGTCCGTCAGCAATACCGGCAGCTACACGTCGCAGCTGTCCGCCGCTTCATCGTCCATTACGCTGGCGGCCAATGCGGTATCCGCACCGGTCATTACCCGTGTGGATGACATCAGCAATTATGGCGACGGCCGGGATCTGCGCGTGAACTTCAATAAGGTGTCCGACGAATCCCGCATCGGTTCTTACCGGATTTTCGTCGTGAAGGACAGCAAAGCTGGCAGCTTTAGCCTCTCGGCAGCGAATAATGTTCCGAGCGCTTATTACACGCAGGTGGGCAAAACTGGTTATAACATCAGTCAGGCGCTGTCTTCCGGAGCGCGTGACGTCGACGGATCGTTGATTGCGAACGGCGTTGTATACCGCGTGTTCGTCATGGCCGTGGGAACGGGAAGCTATTCCGGCAGCAATGCGCTGTCTTCGGCGTCTTCTTCCATTGTGCTATACGGCAATGGTAACGTCGATGCCGCAAGCAATGTGAATGTCAGCGATATTAGCGATTACGGCGATGGCCGCGATCTGCGGGTTACCTTTAACCGGGCATCCGACGAGAGCCGTATTTCCGGCTACCGGATCATGGTCGTGAAGTCGAACCAGGCAGGAAGCTTCAATCTGTCCTGGGCGAACTCGGTGTCCAGCTCGAACTACACGACGGTAGACAAAACCGGATATAACATTACGAAGGTGCTGTCTTCCGGAGCAAGGGACGTGGACGGCGACTATATCCGCAATGGCACCAGCTACCGGGTGTTCGTTCTGTCGATCGGTTCCGGCGGCTACTCCGGCAGCAACGCGCTGTCTTCCTATTCCCCGGCGATTACGCTGGGCACCAACGGTTACGTAGGACCGGCAAGCAACGTGAGCGTATCTGACGTTTCGGACTACGGCGACGGCCGGGATCTGCTTGTGAACTTTAAGCGTGCCGACGACGAAAGATATATCGGCCAATACCGGATTCTCGTCGTGAAAAACGGGGATGCCGCACGTTTTGACCTGAATGACGCCAACGCGGTGCGCAGCTCGAACTACACAGCAGTCACGCCGAATGGTGCCAACATTAGCAAGGCCCTCGCTTCGGGAGCGCGGGATGTGGATGGGGACGCCATCCGGAACGGCATCTCCTATCGGGTATTTATTTTGTCGGTAGGAACGGGCAGCTACGCCGGAACGAATGCTCTCTCCTCGTATTCGCCATCCATCACGCTAGCGGGCAACGTGAACGTCAATCCGGCAACGAATGTGAAGGCGGCGGATATCGGCGATAACGGCGATGGACGCGATCTGCAAGTGACTTTCAATCGTGCCAAGGACGAAAGCAACATTAAAGGTTACCGGATTCTCGTCGTCGAGGCAGATTCGGCTCGTTTCTTCGGCCTTTCCGATGCTGAAAGCGTGCCTAGCTCACGTTATACCGCAGTGGATAAAACGGGATCGGACTTAATCGGCGCGCTGAATGCAGGGGCCCGCGACGTCGATAATAATGCCATCAAAAATGGCCTCAGCTATAAGGTGTTCGTTCTGTCTGTAGGAGCGAACGGTACCAATGCGCTGTCTGAACCATCTGCGCCGATCACACTGTCCACGAAGTCTGCAAGTCCCGTAACGGATGTCAGCGTGTCGGATGTAGGAGATAGAAACAACGGCAGTGACCTGGAGGTTGCCTTTACCAAAGCAGCGGATGAGAGCAATGTTTACGGATACCGCGTCTTGGTCGTGCCTGCCGATAAAGCAGACGGACTTAAGGCGGAAGCAGTAGCAGAGATCCGGAATTATACGGAGGCACGGAAGGGAGAGAACTTTAAACAAACGCTCAGTCCGGATGCCAGAGACATCGACGATAAACTGATTGAGAACGGAAAATCTTATAAGGTGCTGGTCTTGTCTATGATGACCACGTCCGGTAAAGGAAGCGTCCTGTCGAAACCTTCCAATGAAATCACACTGCAGTCCAACCCGACGCTGGTGACCCGTGTTACCGCCTCGGAACTAAAGGATGAAGAGGTCAAAGTTACCTTTGCGAAGGCAGCGGATGAAAGCACCATCGATTATTACAAGGTGTTCGCCGTGCCGGTTGGATCAACCACGTTCATGACGGCGAAATCCGTCAAGGAGGTACCGGACAGCTTCAAGAAGGTTGATAAGGCCAACAAAGGCTCTTACGAGACAGCCTTCCAGGCAGGCGACAAAGATATTTACGGCCAGGAGCTGGATACGAATGCCAGCTATCTGGTGTACGTCTTGTCCGTGCTGAAAGGGGAGCAGGCACCCAAAAGCGTGCTTTCCTCCGATGCCGGTTATATGTTCGTGACGCCATTCGACAAGGATAAGGCGGATAAGTACGTCAAAAACCAGCTGGTGAGCGATCAAGGCAGCATTTATCAGGTTGTGAAAGACTCACCGCAAGGAACGCCGGACAAATCCGGCGACTATAAACTGTTGAAGAAGGCGGAAGCCAAGGCAACCGTCTCCAGCAAAACAAAGGGCTGACAACGGAATTGGCATTAACTTGTCGATCATCGGCCCGCAAATCGCAGCTCCTGGATGATTGATTCCAGGGGCTGTTTTTATTACACATGTCTAATTTTTATATGAAAAATAATCCAATTATTAGGGTATTCTTACGGGATTCTTTGCCCGTACAATAAATTTACTCATCATTGGTAACCGCTTACATAAAGTGCTGCGGCTGCAGCAAATTCTCATGTCAGTCATCATCGCATTTTTTGAAAACGCTTTCGAATAACCAATCCATTTTATGATTGAGGAGGGCAATGATGTTCAAGAAGACGTTAAGCTTGGTTCTCGCCGCTTCCATCGCACTGCCGCTGGCCGGTGCGGGGGGCCCGGTGTCCGCTGACAAGGTGAACAATGGTAAAGGACCCAAGGCACCTGTCCAAACGTACAGCTGGGACCGGGTCAAGGTTGTCGGCGGAGGTTTTGTTCCGGGGATTGTCTACAACCCGAGCGAAAAGGACCTGATCTACGCCCGGACGGATATCGGAGGGGCCTACCGCTGGGACCCGGCCACGAAGACCTGGAAGCAGCTGCTGGATTTTGTCAGTGCGAAAGAATGGAACATGCTTGGCGTGGACACCCTGGCGACGGATCCGGTGGAAACGAACCGTTTGTATGTGGCGGCCGGAACCTACACCAACGACTGGACCGACATGAACGGCGTGCTGCTGCGCTCTACGGATAAAGGGGAGACGTGGCAGCGCACGGAGCTTCCTTTTAAACTCGGGGGAAATATGCCGGGAAGGTCGATGGGCGAGCGGCTGGCGATCGATCCGAACAATAACCGCATTCTCTACATGGGTACCCGCAGCGGCAACGGGCTGTGGCGCAGCACCGATTATGGAGTCACCTGGAAAAAGGTTGAGAGCTTCACTGCAGCCGGCAACGTGAAGGACCCATACAACGATCTCGTCGGCGTCGTGTGGGTGACGTTTGACCCGTCGACGGGAAGCCAAGGGAAAACCACCCAGACCATTTACGTGGGAGTCGCCGATACCGAGCACAGCATCTATCGGAGCACCGACGGCGGTCAAACCTGGGAGCCGGTGCCGGGACAGCCTGACCAAGGATTCCTCCCGCACCATGGCGTGCTTTCGAAGAACGGCAGCCTCTACGTGACCTACACCAAGGAAGTGGGTCCGTATAACGGCGGTGAAGGCTCGGTGTGGAAATACGATACGTTAACCGGACAGTGGACCGATATCAGCCCGACCGGTGCGGGTTCTACGGACAGTCCGTACGGCGGCCTTGCCGTCGATGCGCAGCACCCGGATACGATCATGGTCGCCACGATGAACAAATGGTGGCCGGATGAGTTCATTTACCGGAGTACGGACGGCGGCAAGACGTGGAAGCCGTTCTGGACGCTGGATTATGCCAAAGACCCGGTAAGGACGAACAATTATACTATTGACTACTCCCTGTCTCCGTGGCTGGATTGGGGCGAAAAAAAGAATCTGCCTGAACAGAATCCGAAGCTCGGCTGGATGATCGGCGACTTGGAGATCGATCCGTTTAATCCGGATCGGATCATGTACGGTACGGGCGCAACGCTGTACGGCTCGGAGAACGTGACTGCCCTGGACAAAGGAGAAAACGTCAATATCTCCGTCATGGCCGACGGGATCGAAGAGACGGCGATTCTCGGTTTGATCAGTCCGCCGAGCGGAGCTCATCTGCTGAGCGCGATGGGGGATATCGGCGGCTTCCGCCACGAGGATCTGACCAAGGCCCCGTCCATGATTACGAACCCGTATATCGGGACAAGCACGGATATCGACTACGCCGAACTGAACCCGGACATCGCCGTCCGCGTCGGCAACAGCGACGGGGCGAACCCGAGGATGGGCGTGTCCACGGATAACGGCAAGACATGGAAGCCGGCGGCCAACGCCTGGGCGTCGGCATCCGACGATGCCACGCAGGGCGGCTATGTCGCGGTCGGTGCGGACGGGTCTTCCATCGTCTGGAGCCCGTCCAACTCGGCCGCTCCGAAGCCGGTGAGCTACTCGCGGGACCTGGGCGCCACGTGGACGGCCTCGTCCGGGGTTCCAAGCGGCGCGAGAGTAGCCTCGGACCGGGTGAATCCGAATAAGTTTTTCGCGATTGCGGACGGCACGTTCTATGTCAGCCAGGATGGAGGCGCCTCCTTCGTCAAGGCAGCCGCGGGCCTGCCGACCAACCTGACAAGTAACTTCAAAGCCGTACCTGGCGTGGAAGGCGACATCTGGGTGGCCGCTGCCGCGGATAACAAGAATCAGGACAGCCTTTTTGGATTATGGCATTCCACGGATTCGGGACGTACGTTTACGAAGCTGGGACAGATTCAGGAAGCGGCGGCCATCGGTTTCGGCAAAGCCGCTCCCGGCCAGAAATACATGGCGCTGTATGCCCATGCCACCATCAACAATGTGGACGGCATTTACCGCTCCGATGACGCAGGCAAGAAGTGGACACGCATCAATGACGACCAGCACCAGTTCGGTTCGGCCAACTCGGCGATCACCGGGGATCCAAGGGTTTACGGCCGCGTATATTTGGCGACCAACGGCCTCGGCATTGTTCTTGGCGATATCGCCGGCAGCACGGATACGGCAGCACCGGTCATCACGGTGGACGACAAGGGCAAACCGCAAAACAACCGGAACTATGTGCTCTCCGGCCGCGTTAACGAGGCTCTGCAGGATTCCACGATCAGCGTCTCCTTAAATGGCGGAAAGCCTTTTACCATAAAAGTCGTGAACGGCAAGTTCAATCATAAGCTGACCTTGGCCAGCGGGAAAAACCGGATTGTGCTGGAAGCAGCCGACCTGGCAGGGAACAAGGCAAGCCTTGAGGTTACGGTCAAGTACAACGCCAAGAAGTAATTTGAAAAAGGACGCGCAGGGATCCATCTCAATAGAGGGACCTGCTGCCGTCCATGCGGTGAGGACTGCCAACGATCGGCATCCTGCCCCTTTCCAAAGCGGTATAAATGAGGGACCGACCAGGGACAGCAAATCTGTTGCCCGGCGGTCCTTTTCTTTTTCAGGAACAGGTCAGTGCCGTTGGTAGAAATGAATTTTAGCCTGTATGAAAGCGCTGTTGTGCAGGGGAACGGGGAACCGGTGTCGAAACGATTCAAACAGAATGATACAATGAAATGATAAGCCAAACGATTGGAGTGAGAAGCCGTGGCCAGCATTAAAGATATCGCCAAAAAAGCCGGCGTATCCATATCAACGGTATCCTACGCGCTGAACGGAAGCTCGAAGGTGACGGATGAGACCTGCGCCCGGATTTTGGCCATCGCCAAAGAACTGAATTATGTACCCAATGCGGCGGCACGAAGCCTGAAGAAAAAGGAGTCGAAAATTATCGGCGCCTTTCTGCCGGATTTTAGCGGCGGTTTCTACGGAGATCTGCTTCAGGGAATGAAGGGCACGCTGATTCAAAAAGGATACGATCTGGTAGTATGCAGCGGCCCCCAGTCGCACCGGCTGCTGGCCGAGAAACTGTTTGACGGGGCGCTGATCCTCGACCACACGTTCTCGGACGAGCAGCTGCTGAACTTTGCCGAGCTTGGGCACCGGCTGGTGGTGCTGGACCGGGAGCTGAAGCATCCGAATATCAATCACGTTCTTCTTGATAACAAAGCCGGGGCCAGCCTCGCGATGGAGTATCTGATCGACCTGGGACACCGGAAAATTTACGTGGTTACCGGTCCCGAGGGCTCTTACGACTCGAAGCAGCGTATGGCTGCGGTCAGACAAACGGTCGAACGAAACAGCGACGTGGAATGCATTGAAATTCCCGGTGACTTTAACCGCACGGGCGGCGAGCGGGCAGGCAAACAGATTGCCGCGGAATTCGCGGGTCCGGTGGCGGTCTTTTGCCTGAATGACGAAATGGCGATCGGCATGTATGATTATTTATCCGAAACGGATTTGGAGATGGGCAAGGACATCCACATCATCGGTTTCGATAATATCGAGCTGTCCGAGTACATCCGCCCAAGGCTTGCGACGATCGATTATTCCAAGAAAAAGTGGGGTTCGCTCGCATCCGAGCAGCTGATCAAAATTATTGAAGGCAAGCCGGTCGAAAATGAGCGGATTTATGTGACTTTGGTCAAGGCGGAATCGGTTAAGCCGGTCCAATCAGCCTAATCCCGCCGGACGGCGGCCGCTGAAGTATAAAGAAAGATATTCCTGCTCATCCTGAAGGTAAACCGACAGGGAGGATGCAGGAATGATCAATTTGGAGTCCAGACTCGAAAATGTGGAAGACGAATTCGTCAATATTGACAGCTACCTATGCAAGCATGATTTTTCGCTGGCCGGCAACTGGGATTATAAGCACGGCTATCTGGATAAGCGCCTTGACCAGGAAAGAATGGTGTGGCTGCGGATCCCTTTTCATGTAACCAAAGGCAACCTGGACGGCGAATGCGGCGGCTGCCGGGCGACCGTTAAGCTGGGACGACCTTTCGTATTCAAGTACGTATACAACACGGGAACTGACAAGCATGCCATGCCCCATCTGCTCGGCGCCTTATTCGACCAGTTTCAGGCACCGCTCGATCCTGACGCACATCTGGAGGACGAGTGGGTACAGCGCGCAAGAAGCGTTCTGCAGGAAGTCGAGCTGGGGTATTTACCCTAAGGATTTCGCCGTGAATTAGAGCAGCTTGGTCAAATTCGTTTGGCCGGGCTGCTTTTTGTTTTGTACAGGAAAGCGGAGCGAAAACGGCGGGGATCGCCGGAGCTTACGTGTTTCTTTTTATACAGCCATCGTTTGTTTCATAGAGTACAATAGGAGAACTACAGGGAAGAAAGGAGGTGTCAGTCAATGAAATACATGGAGACGGCGGAACTTCCGGACGAGCTGTACGAGCTGCTGGACGGCAGGGAGCTGATCACGAAGCAGCATGAGGCGATGATGCTGATGACCGTAACGGAGGAGGGCTGGCCGCATACGGCCATGATCAGTGTAGGCGAGATCGTCGCCCTGGACCGGGGGCAGGTCCGGCTGGCCATGTGGAACGGAACCGCGACGACCCGAAACATGATTCGTACGGGAAAAGCGACGCTCGTTCTGGTCTACTCCGGTAAGGCCTATTACGTAAAGCTTGCGCTGAGACTTCTGCCGGTGCTTCCCGCAGCCAAGCATCCACGGGAGCGTTTTGAGGCGGACATCTTATCCGTCCGAGCGGACGTGGCCGCGTATGCAGACATTAGGTCCGGCATACAGGTCGACTTTAAGGAGCCCGAAGCCGTCCTCACCCGCTGGTATGAAACGTTAGCCGAACTGAGGTTGTAGAAAGGCAGCCGAACGCCGATATAGGCGCTTTGGCCATCCCCGGACTGGGCAGATGCCTAGTCTGAGGATGCCGCTAAACGCGGTTCAGCTATCATGAGTTTACGTCGATAGGGCTTTTCTTCTGATCTTTCGTGCTTTGTTCGGAATTTATGCAACAAGACTTTGAAAGCGCAATCATTCGTATATACAATAACATTACGAAATTCACACTTGGAAAAAGAGGGTGATTCGCATATGAGATCCTGGCTCCTCACGCGCTTTCCCCCGCTACACTCGATTGTCGTGCAGCTCTTCCTCTTCTTTTTCTTCGGGATGACTCTTCCTGTCCTTATAGGAGGTTTTTTGTCCTACCACAAATCGTCCTTGATCGTTGAACAGCAGGTCAGCAAGGTGGCCGCGCTAACGATCGTGCAGGTCAGCGACAAGCTGAACATGTTTTTCAAGAAACTGGATGACTCCTCGATGATGGTATTAAACAGCAAAATCGTCCACAACATTTTGGAGCAAAGGCAGGGCGACAACGCCTATGAAACGACGCTCAAGGTGAAGGACGGTAAAGATATGCTGACCTCGATTATGATCAATTCACCGGAAATTCTCGATATTTATATTTTTGATGTCAAAGGCAAAAACTCGGTGCTCAGCGCAGACTCGCTTATGTCGATTCCGAATCAGTGGGATTCCGACTGGTACAAAGCCATTTTGAAGGCCAATGGCAATACCGTATGGTTTGGGCTCTCCGAAACCTCATACCTGAAAAAGACCGGGATGGGCTTCCCGGTGTTTGGTCTCGGCAGGGCCATCCGCAGCTGGGAGACCGGCGAAATTATCGGTGTCATGTTTGTCGAGGTGATGGGGAACGTGCTGATCGATGAGCTGAACCGCGTTCAATTCGGCGATACGGGATACGTCTACATCGTCAACGACCGGAATCAGTATTTCTACCATCCCGACCCGGACGAGTACGGCCAAACGTCGAAGCTGCCGCTGCCGACCCGGAAGACGCAGCTGCGCGAAGGGCGGCGCAACACACTGATGATTCCCGAGCTGCTCGACAACGACTGGCGCGTCGTCGGCGTCGTGCCGCTGGAGGAGATGACAGCCGATTCGGCCAGCATCCGCAACCTGACGGTGTTAATTACCCTCTGCTCGATCGTGCTGGCGATCGGCATGGGCTACTACGTTACACGCAGAATCGGGAATCCGCTCGTCAACTTGAGCCGCTTGATGCGCAAAGGGGAAGCCGGCGACCTCACCATCCGTAGCCGCAGTGTCGGACGTAACGAAATCGGCCAGCTTGGCCGCAGCTTTAACAAGATGATCGAACAGATCGAGCTGCTCATCGAGCGGATTGCCAAGGAGGAATCCGAGAAGAAGAAAGCCGAAATCCGGGCGCTTCGGTACCAGATCAATCCCCATTTTCTGTACAACACGCTGAATTCGATCCGCTGGCTGGCCAAGCTGAACCGTACGAACGATGTCGACCAGGCCGTCACCTCGCTCGTCCAGCTGCTCGAGGTCAGTATGGGGCGCAGCGGCGTCTTTATCCAGTTAGGCGAGGAGCTGGACCTGCTGCAGAAATATATGGTCATTCAAGGGTACCGGTATGACAATGCCATCACCCTGCTTATCGATTGTCCCGATGAGCTGAAGCAAATTCCGATTCCGCGCATGCTGCTGCAGCCGATCGTTGAGAACGCGGTCTTCCACGGTATCGCGCCCAAAGACGAACCAGGCACGATTGAGATCCGTGCGCGGCAAGAGGGGGAGGAGATCATCGTCAGCATCGCCGACGACGGCGTAGGTATGAGCGAAGAGCGGCTGGCCCACATCTTCGCTGACGAGCGTGCCCATCATCACCGGGGGATGACCAACATCGGGCTGCGCCATGTGCACCAAACGATTCGGCTGTATTACGGCATCGGATACGGGGTCAGCGTGACCAGCGAGCTCATGCAGGGGACGGAGGTCACGATTACTTTTTCAAATTTAAAGGGGGATCAGGATGTACAAAGTGCTGTTGGTTGATGATGAAGCCATCGCAAGAATGGGGATTCGGTCTACTTTTGAATGGGAAGTCAACGGATTCGAGCTGGTGGGAGAAGCCTCCAACGGCCAGCGGGCGATGAAATGGGTCGAAAGCAAGGAGATCGACATTCTGATTACCGATATTGCCATGCCGGTCATGGATGGGCTTGAGCTGGCGCGCAGGACGAGGGAAATCTGTCCTTGGGTCAAGGTGCTCCTGCTCAGCTGCCACAGCGACTTCGAGTACGTCCGCGAGGGGATCCGGCTGGGTGCCTTTGACTATATTTTAAAGCCGATGCTGAGTGCGGAATCGCTGAAAACGGTGCTATATGAAATGCGCCACAGCCTGCAGAAGGAGAAGGAGGATCACCGCATTCTGGAGCAGTACAAAGAAAAAAACAGTGCAGATCCGGCGGTTGCGGTGATGCCGCTGCCCCTCCCTGCGGATTGTCCGCCTCCGGATAAATCGCTGCACCAACGGATCGTCCAGCAGGCGGTCGAGTATATTTCGGAGCATTTTACAGAGTCGATCTCTCTGCAGCAGGTTGCCGACAAGGTGTGCGTCAGCCGCAACTACTTCAGTGAAATGTTCAAGCGGGTCACCGGACATAATTTCATCGATTACTTGATTACGCTGCGGGTGAACCGGGCCAAGGAGCTTCTGCAAAATCCAACGCTGAAGGTATATGAGGTCGCGGAGATGTCCGGCTTCAATGATACCAAGCATTTCAGCAAGCAGTTCAAAAAGGTCGTCGGACTGACGCCGGCGGAATTCCAGGGCATGCCGCGCAGGTGAGGTGTCCAAAAACACAGGAAAACATGACACGATTTCGGAAATATGTGCCGTTCAAAAGGCGAAGGGCGTCGTTTTATAATAATCACGTAAGCGTTTTCACACCAAGGTGCTAAGCCGATGACTACTCTTTTGAATGGGGGAGTAAAGAAATGAAGAAGCTCAGAAAGTCCTTGCTCGCGGTGGTATTGTTGGCGACGGTTGTGCTGCAGGCATGCGGATCGGGTGGCGGCAGCAGCGATAACCAGGGAGCGGTGGCGGAAGACGGCAAAGGCAGCGGGGAGAAGGTCAAGATTAAATGGGCGACCTGGGGAAATCCCGGAGAGCTGACCCGCTTCCAGGAGTTTACGAAGGATTTCAACTCGAGGCATCCGGACATTGAGGCGGAGCTGATTCCGATTCCGGGAGAATACGACCAGAAAATTTTGACACAGCTGACGGGAGGAACCGCTCCTGACGTGTTTTATGCCGGCGATGGCTTCGTCGTGAAACTGATCGAGAACAAAAGCATCGAGGAAGTAACGCCGAGAATGACGGCGGCAGACAGCAAAATCAAACCGGACGACTACTTCGAAGGGCTGTGGGGCGCGGCCAAGCGTGACGACAAAATCTACGGCGTGCCGGTCGACTGCAATCCGATGGTGCTGTGGTACAACAAGAAAGTGCTGAATGACGCGGGAATTACGGAGATGCCGGCCGACCTTCAGGCGAAGGGTCAATGGACCTGGGACGCGTTCAAAGGCATGGTGGAGAAAATCCGCGACTCGAAAAAGTACGGGTACGTGCTGGATAACTCCTGGAACAGCTATTACAGCTGGGTAACGTCCAACGGCGGCAAAGTTTACGACGACAACGGCAAGTTCATCGGCTACGACGATCCGAAGGCGAAGGAAGCGTTCCAGTTCCTGTACGATAACGTGAAGGAGAAAAATATTACATTCGCCGGTACGCTGCCGAAGGGGCAGGGCGGTGACGCGATGTTTATGTCCAACCAAGTCGGGTTCGTCGGAGCCGGACGCTGGTATCTGCCGCTGTTCAAGAAAAACTCCAGCCTGGAGTACGATGTCGTGACCTGGCCGACGAACACCGGGAACAAGATTGAACCGGCCGGGATTCCGACGGCATTTCTGGTTATGAACAGCGCATCGAAGCATAAAGACGCCGCCTATACCTTCTACTCCGAATTCCTGAGCTCGGATGGACAGAAGTTCCGTCTGCAAGGCGGGGGTAATGCCGTTCCGTCCGTTCAAGGCGTGGATGACGTCGTTCTGGAAGGCAATCTGCCGGAGCATGCCCAGCTGTTCCTCGATGCCCGTGAGGTAGGTTATTCGCTGACGCCATTCGAGGCCGGCATCCCAGGATTGAGCACGGATATTACTTCCAAGTTCGAGGCATTGTGGCTCAAGAACGGCGAGTTGGACGCATCGCTCAAAGACATCCAGGAAATGGCCAACAAAAAAATCGACGATTATAAAAACGGCAAATAACGAAAGTCCGGAGGGAAGGAGCGCAGGGCACAGCGCAGCGTTCCTTCCCTCTTTCCATGCCGGCCGGCGGCTGGCGGCCAGCGCTTCATAAGGCGTAATTCGCAAGAGGAAGGTGGATGTTTATGCAGAATCAGACGGCCGATCGAACGGCTTCTGCGCCGGCCTTGCAGCCGGACAACAAACGGAAGACCGCTATGACGAGCAAGACATCGGATGGCATATGGGGCTATGTCTTTATTTTTCCCCAATTGGTCGGACTGCTGCTGTTCTCCTTAATTCCCCTGATTTCGGCTTTCGTGCTCAGCATGATGAAATGGGACGGGATGGGGGAAAAGCAGTTTGTCGGACTGGATAACTTCATCAACACGTTCAAGGATGAGGATTTCCGGATCGCCGTGGTCAACACGCTGTATTATACGGTGCTTACCGTGCCTACGGGCATTATTCTGGCGATGCTCATCGCGGTGGGCCTGAACCGTGTAAAAGGCAAGCTGATCTACAGACTCATTTATTTTATGCCGAACATTACGATGTCCGTGGCGGTCGCCGTCGTCTTTATGTGGCTGTTTAACGCCGATTTCGGGTTGATCAACCTTTACTTGAAGGAGTGGTTCGGGATCGATGGTCCCCGCTGGCTGACCGACACGCGGTTTGTTATGCCGTCGATCGCCATGCTCAGCGTCTGGATGGGGCTTGGCGGGAATATGGTCTTGTTCCTGGCCGGGCTGCAGGGCATATCCGCCAGCTATTACGAAGCGGCACAGATTGACGGCGCCAGCAAATGGCAGCAGTTTGTCAATATAACCGTTCCGCTGCTGTCTCCGACGACCTTTTTCGTGACGATTATGACGATCATCGGTTCGTTTCAGGTGTTCGACCAGTCGTTCGTCATGACCTCCGGCGGGCCCGCGAAAGCGAGCTATACGATCGTGTTTCACATTTACGATTCGGCGTTCGTGGACTTTACGTTCGGGAAAAGCACGGCGACCGCAGTCATTTTGTTCATTATGATCTTGGCGCTGACGCTGTTCCAAATGAAAATGTCCAAACGCTGGGTCCATTACGAGGACTAGAATCGACCGGATAAGGAGGAGAACGCATGCAGACCAGAGGACTACGTTTGTCCACCGTCCTGCTTCATATTATATTGCTGATCGGCGCGTGCATTATGGCACTGCCGTTTGTTTGGATGCTGCTCAGCTCGCTCAAGGATCTGTCCCAAGTTTTTATCGTGCCGCCCAAATGGATTCCCGATCCGTTCGTGTGGTCCAATTTCAAAACCTCGTTAACGGCTTTGCCCTTCGGAAGGGCGTATTTCAACAGCTTCTATATCAACATCATCGTCGTTGCTTCGCAGTTGTTCACCTGCTCGATGGCGGCTTACGCGTTTGCCAAGATCCGCTTTCCTTTTCGGGAGCCCCTCTTCGTCCTGTTCCTGGCGACGATGATGGTGCCGGGGCAAGTCACGATCATTCCCCTGTATTTGATGATGAAAAGCATCGGCTGGCTCGACTCGCACTTGTCGATCATTGTGCCCGCCGCGCTGTTTAACGCCTTCGGCGTGTTCCTGCTGCGTCAGTTTTTCAGAGGCATTCCGAAGGAGATGGAGGAGGCCGCCATCGTGGACGGTGCCAACCGCTGGACGATTTATGCGCGGATCATGCTGCCCCTGGTGAAGCCGGCTTTGTCGGCGCTCGGCATTTTCACGTTCCTCGGCATGTGGAACAGCTTCTTCTATCCGCTCATTTTCCTGAACACTCCCGAAAAATTCACCGTCCCGATGATGCTGAACCTGTACCGCGGCATGTATTCCACGGACTGGACGCTCATGATGGCCGGCGCCTCGATTGCGCTGATTCCGGTGCTGATTGTGTATATTATCGGTCAACGGTATATCATCGAGGGCGTTACGCTGTCCGGGATCAAGGGTTAACGGGTTATGTTTATGTTTGGAGATAAGAAAGTATTAACTTCCCGGGCAAAACTTCTTTATCTCGCAGGAAACACTTCCGCTTAACGCAGTCTGTCTTCTTAAAAAGTATGTCGTTAAACGTTGTTAGCAAGACGCCGCAGCGTGGCCAAATTTCTTTGGCCAGGCTGTTTTTCTTTGTAGACGTAAGCTGCCAAAAAGGCGGGATGAACGAGCGCCAAGGAAATGGGGATAGCGGTATGGGGGGGACAGTTGAAGGGGAGGACGATGCTTCTGGAAATATAGGCAAGCCGCTCATTTTGCGGGGGAAATATGATACTCTATACTTTAGTTCAATCTTTCTAGTGAAGAGAATTCACTTTATAAAGGCCATGCATCGGAGCAGGGAACACAGAGGGGGAACAAGTTAGAACTTATGAATAAACGCACACATACGGATGCGAAGGCAGGCGGCTCTGCGGCCGCAGCTGCTTCCGGACCGGGCGCGAACCGGGTCTGGATGATTATTGTGCTGGGGGCGCTGTCAGCCTTCGGTCCGTTTTCGCTTGATATGTATTTGCCGTCTTTGCCGGAAATGGCCAAGTCGATGCACACGACGGCCTCGCTGACCCAGCTCAGCTTGACGTCCTGCCTCATCGGGCTTGCGGTAGGCCAGCTGCTGGCGGGGCCAATCAGCGATGTGAGGGGACGCCGCACGCCGCTGATGATCGGGATGGTGGTGTACGGGGTTTCTTCGCTGCTGTGCGCCTTCAGCCCGTCGATTGAGCTGCTGATTCTGCTCCGGTTTATCCAGGGCATTGCCGGCTCGGCGGGCATTGTCATTTCGAGGGCGATCGTCCGGGATATGTACTCCGGGAGCGAGCTGACCAAGTTCTTCTCCATGCTGATGCTGGTGAATGGAGCGGCGCCGATTCTGTCGCCGATCCTGGGAGGGCAGCTGCTTCAGGTGACTTCGTGGCGCGGCGTTTTTATCGTGCTGACGGCCATCGGGGTCGCCATGCTGCTGGCCGTCATGCTCGGACTGCCGGAAACGCTGGCGCCCGGCAACCGCTCCGGCGGCGGGACGCTGGGCATGGTGAAGACGTTCGGCAAGCTGCTGCGCGACGGCAAGTTCATGGGCCTGGCGCTCAGCTCAGGCTTTATATCGGCCGCGATGTTTGCGTACATTTCCGGCTCGCCGTTCGTGCTGCAGGAAATCTATGGGGTATCCCCGCAAATGTTCAGCGTGATCTTCGCCACGAACGGACTCGGCATCATTATCGCGGGGCAGATCACCGGCCGGTTGGCCGGACGCGTCAGCGAGAAGAAGCTGCTCGTGACCGGCATTACCCTGGCGACGATCGGCGGCATGCTGCTGCTGATCCTGCTCGCCGCCGGGGCAGGCCTTGCGGCGATCCTGCCGCCGCTGTTCGTGGTCGTATCCTGCGTCGGCATCGTCGGAACCGCAGGTTCCTCGCTGGCTCTGCAGGATTACGGCCGCTCGGCAGGCAGCGCCTCGGCGCTGCTCGGGCTGCTCTCCTACATCTTCGGCGGGATCGTCAGCCCGCTCGTGGGCATCGGAGGCAGCACCTCGGCCCTGCCGATGGGCATCGTCATCGCCTGCGCGGACGTCGGCGCCGTGCTGTGCTACGTGCTGCTGGTGCGCCGACACACGCGTGCCAGCCAAGCCAGCTCGACGGACGCCTCGGCAGGGCTGTGACGCCGGGGACGCCGCAGAGCATGGCTGGGAGGCGGCCACCAGGCCACTGGGCCGCCTTCACAGCGTGCCGCTGCTGCGGCGCGGACTGAAAAAACCTTGAACGGGAACGTGCCGTTCAAGGTTTTTTTGTGTGCTTTGCAGCGGAAGTAATGCAAATCTGCATTTATTTTCACGGAAAAGGAGAACGGGTCTTCCGCAGACAGGCGTCACGATCATCCGCTCATCCCTTGAGACCATCCCTCTGCCTCAGGGATGAGCCGGTGTTTTTCCGAAAAACTGCGGCAAGTATTCTTTGTTGGCCTCCAGCATCTCATCCAGCATCTTGATCGCTACTTCGACCGACGGCACAAGCGGGTGATGGGCCAGCGCTTGGATCGCCAGCCCGCGGTCACCGGTGACCGCGGCGTCGATGGCGAGCTGCTCATAGGTTTTGACGGCCTGAATCAGGCCGACGGCCATCCGCGGGATGCACGTCACAGGCAGCGGGAGCGGCCCGTTCTTCGTTACGACGCAGTTGACCTCAATGCTGGCGTCCTCGGGCAGGAACGGCAGCGTCCCGCGGTTGGCCACGTTCAGCGTCTGAATGTCATTGGTGCCGTTATAGAGCGATCGCATCAGGTTGACGGCGGCTTCGGAGTAAAAGGCGCCGCCGCGCTGTTCCAGCTGCTTCGGCTTCTCCTTCAGATCCGGGTCGCTGTACAGCTCGAACAGCTCCTCTTCGACCCGCTTCACGACCTCGGCGCGGTTGATGCCCTGATGGAAGGACTCGAGCTGCTCTTCCAGCATCGCGTCCGTCATGTAAAAATATTTTAAATAATAGGAAGGCAGGGCGCGCAGCGACTGCAGGAACTCGGGATTCCATTCGCGGGCCGGCACATTCGAAGCGCTGTAGCCGGCGGTATCGGCGAGCAGTTCATCGAGTTTGTCTTCGCCTTCGACATCGACGCGGGTGACCCAGTGAAGATGATTCAGACCCACAAACTCAGCGTAGACCCGGTCAGGAGCGACCTGGTATTTGGCGGAGGTTTGCTTGATCAGGCCGATGGGCGCGTTGCATAACCCGATGCTGCGGACATTGGAATATTTCAGGATGGCTTCCGTGACCATGCCGGCCGGATTGGTAAAGTTAAGCAGCCAGGCGTTTGGCGCCAGCTCCTCCATATCCCGGCAAATATCGAGCAGGACCGGGATCGTCCGCAGCGCCTTCATCATGCCGCCGGGACCGGTCGTTTCCTGACCGATGACCCCGTACTTGAGCGGAATCGATTCGTCGCGTCCCCGGGCATCCAGCATGCCTACGCGCATTTGGGTGCTGACGAAGTCGGCGCCCTCGATCGCTTTGCGGCGGTCGGTGGTCAGATGCACTTCGATTGGCAGCCCGGATTTCTCAACCATCCGCTTCGCCAGGCTGCCGACGATGTTCAGCTTCCGCAGACCTGGCTCGATATCGACGAGCCACAGCTCGCGGACCGGAAGCTCGCGGTGATGCAGGATAAACCCTTCCACCAGCTCCGGCGTATACGAGGAGCCCCCGCCGATTACTGCTATTTTCAACCCCTGCTTTGAAGTCATGATCCTTCACTCCTATCGGGTAGTTTGGTGAATATGTTCAAAATCGCGGAACAGCCGCATCTGCTCATAGACCTGTTCCGGAATCGTTAGACCGTCCGCCTCCATGGCCGCCCACACGGCGCCGACGACCGGCTCCGTCGCGAGCGTCACGACCGAGGCCGCTGGTGCAACGGCTCGGACGGCCTGCTCAATCGGGCCGCGGATCCATCCGCGGTCACCCCGCGTCAGCAGGCTGCCGGCAAGCACCACATCAAAGGCCTCGTTCTCCATACCGAGCCTGCGGATGACGGCAGCGGCCGATTTGCCGAGCTCCACACCTTGGCGGTTCAAAATTTCCAGCGCCACCGCATCCTGACCGGCAGCAGCTGCAAACAGCAGGCGTGCGGCGTCTACGGGCACGCTGCGCTGGTTGTCGTAGAAATCGTCGAACATCTCGCCGACGGTATCATATCCCAGCAGGGACAACAGCAGCTGCGTCAGCTGCGTCGGCTGCTCGCGTCCGTCCCAGGCGCGGATGACGGAGCGGAACACCTCGATGTTCAGGGCTCCGCCTCCGCCAAAATCGCCGTACATGTAATCGAAGCCGCCGCACTGCACATGCTTGCCTTGCGGATTCCGGCCGGCGGCATTGGTGCCCGTGCCGCATATAAGGGCGACCCCGTACGGCCGTTTTGTCCCGGCCCGGAGGCCGATGACGGTATCACAGTCGACCGAATAATCCGTGAAGCCCATATTTCGGATCATGGGATGCAGGATCCGGTAGTCCGGCTCACGGTCGGCTCCCGCCAGGCCGAAGAAGGCGTGGCGGATGTCCGCAAGCTGCAGCCCGGCGTCGGCGATGGCACCGAAAGCGGCGCTGCGAATGCTCTCGGCGGCCACGGCGGCGTCAATCTGGTGATTCCCGTTGCCGCTCTGGCCTTTGCCGAGCACTTGCCCCTGTTCGTCGGTGAGCAGGGCATAGGTTTTGGTGCCTCCCCCGTCGATTCCCAAATAGTAAGCCAATAGTCGTCACTCCTATATGATCAATTCATGCTATTGCTGTACATGATGATCCGGAGCCGGGTAATTAAAGTCAGGCTCGGCGCCCAGGAACGGACGACTCCCGGACGATGAGCTCCGGATCGATTTTCAAGTTGGCTCCGCGCTTCATCGTACCGTCGATCCGCTTCAGCAGCATGTCGGCTGCGGCGATGCCGATCCGGTCCGCCGGCTGGCGTACCGTCGTCAGATATGGATGAAGCTGGGAGGATATTGTCTGGTCGTCATAGCCAACGACGGCTACCTGGCCGGGCACCTGAACGCCCGCTTCCATCAGCGCGTTCACCACGCCGAGGGCGATATTGTCGTCGCCGGCGAAGACCGCTTGCGGAAGCTGCCCTTCCTTCAGCCACCGTACGGCCGTTTCATAGCCGAACCCGATTTCAAAGTCTCCGTTTACGATTTCAAAGGGGGCAAGCCCCCGCTCTGACAGCGCCTGCATAAATCCGTCGCGTCTCTCCCGGGTGCTTCGGAACATCTCCTGTCCGCACAAATGGGCGATGGACGTATATCCGTTATCAAGCAGATGGCTTGCCGCTGCATAGCCGCCCTTGAAGTTGTCGATCGTTACCGAGAAATTGTCGTTTTCCGGTTTCTGATTGTCGATCAGTACATATGGAATGCCGCGTTTTTTTAATTCTACGATATAGTTGTCTTCTTCCATGGGGGAGAGCAGAATGAGCCCGTCCACCCGGTCCTCCTGAATCAGGTAATGGCTCTCGTCCGAACCGATGCCCGTCGATACCGAAATGGCCAGGTAGTAGCCGTGAAGCGCTAACACTTCGTTCAGCTCTTTGACAACGGCATCGAAGAAGGAATCCTGCAGGGTCGTTACAATAAGGCCGATGATGCCGGTTTTCCCGCGGGCAAGGCTCCGGGCGGCGGCGTTCGGGTGGTATCCCAGTTCTTTGATCGCATCGAGCACTTTCTGCCGATTTTTTTCCCGGACGGTTTCGGCCCCGTTCAACACACGGGATACCGTTACAACGGACAGTCCTGATTTTTTGGCAACGTCAAAAATACTTACTTTCATCTCTCATTTCTCCTTGGGCAGATTTTTCCGAACCTATAAACTTATCCCTAGTATACATGGACGGAAGTCTGTCCGCGAAGCATGGGATGGCATAAACCGGATACCGCCGCGCAGAGGACGGCATCCGATCGCCGATACGTCGTAAAAAGGTATACCGAATTGAATCGAATATCTACATTATAAAATGATGGCCCGCTCCACCGAGGAGGACATTTTTACGATGGAAGGGGAAATTTCTCTATTCATGTTCCACAAATTTTCCGTTTACCGCTTGATGATCTCCTGCAGCTTCTTCTGGATCGTCGGCATGACTTCTTCTACCGTCTTATGCCCGCTTTCGATCGGCTGCATCTCATTAATGAACATGTCGTTGATTTGCGAGTAATTCGTGATCAGGTGGTTATAGGACTCAAAGCCGTATTTAATGGCGCCTTCGTATACGTTCTTAATATCCTGCGGGTCGACGCCCTCAAAATGTTGGTAATAAGCTTCTGCTGCCTGCGTGTTCACCGGCGGATTGCCTCCGCTGAGCTCGATGGATTTCTCCTGCACGTCGGCGGTGACCAGATACTTGATCCATTCAAAAGCTTCCTTCGGATGCTTGGAACCCTTCAGGATCATGAGCGGATCGACGTACAGCGTGCTGCGCACCTTGTCGTTGCCGCCCCAAGGCACGGCCGCTACGCCCACTTTGAACGGAAAATCGTTGGCCCCCGCCAGGTTCCACGAACCGCCGACGGACATGCCGATTTTGCCGGCGACGAAGGGATCGCCGTTCTGACCGGCGACGCTTTTGCTCCACTCGGTCGTCGGGGAGACCTTCTCTTTGAAAATCAAACCGAACAGCTTGTTATAAGCTGCGATCACTTCCGGCGAATCGAAATGGGTAGCGGAAGGAACGCCGCCGTTGGTCCAGGTGTCTTCCGAATAAGGCTCGGCGCCGAAGTAGAGAGGGCGGTTATCGCGCTCAGCCCAGGTAAAGTCCACGCCGTACTGGGTTTTGGCGATGTCGTCCGAAATAACGGTCAGCTTCTTGGCGTCTTCGACCATTTTGTCGAACGTCCAGCTCTTGTCTTCATAATCGCTTGGCGGATAAGGCACCTTCGCCGCGTCGAACATATCCTTGTTGTAGAGCATCAGCGTGACATACATATTGACCGGAATGCCGTAAGTACGGTCCTTTACCTTGTAGATGCTCATCAGGTTGTCCGGAATGCCGTAATCCTCCGCCTTGAAGCCGTCCTCCTGGATGATGTCCGTCAGATCCAGCAGCATATCCTTGTTGTAATATTCGGCAAATCCGCCGTAGCCGTAATGGCTGGTGACGTCCGGGGACTTGCCGCCGGCGATCAGCGTCTGGAGCTTGCTGTCAAACTGCTCGTAAGGCGCTTTTTCGACCTTGACCTTAATATTCGGGTGCTTTGCTTCAAAGTCGGGAATCAGCTTCTCGACGAACGTGCGGTCTTCCGAGTCGATCGTGTAGTGGGTAATCGTCACTGTGCCGCCTTTATCGCCCCCTGCGGAGCTCTCGCCTCCGGAAACCACATCGCCCGCCGATTTGCCGCCGCTGCAGCCGGACAGCGCGGCCGCAACCAGCATTAGCGTCGTCAGAAGAAGGGCAAAACCTGATCTTTTCCTGTTCCTGTTCATGAACCGATACCTCCATTGCCTTCATGTAATGGGTGCTGCTGCTGTCTGAACTTGTTGAAGTAAAAGCCGGCTTGCTAGTCCTGTGGGGAAGGTGCTTGCAGCATGCCGGCTTCGACGGCGCCCCGGTGGCGCTTGAGGATGACTGCCGGGACGACGGGTCTTCCAATAGATCCGTGCCACTACTTGATCCCGGTGAGCACGATGCCCTCCACGAACCGCTTCTGGGCTATAGCGAACAGCGTCACGATCGGCAGCATGGCCAGCACGGAGGCGACCATCAGCAGGTGCCACGGTGGAATCCGGAAGCGGGATGACGTCAGGGATGCCATACCGACCGGCAGTGTGAATTTCTCGGTGGAGCTCAGGTACAGCACAGGCGTCAACAGATCGTTCCAGCTGTAGATGAAGGCGAAGATCGCTACGGTGGCGAGCGCCGGTCCCGAAAGCGGGAGGGCGATTTGGCGCCACATGCGAAACTCGCTGCAGCCGTCGATGCGCCCGGCGTCGAACAGCTCTTCAGGGAGCGTCGAGAAGAATTGGCGCAGCAGGAAGATGTTGTACGCCGAGCCGAAGAACGCCGGGACAATCAGCGGCAGGAACGTGTCGATCCAGTTCAGCTTCGAGAAGAGGATAAACTGGGGAATCATGATGGCCGGGTAGGGCAGCATCATCGTGCTCAGCATGAGCAGGAACCACGTGTTGCTCCCCTTGCCGCGGTATCTGGCAAAGCCGTAGGCCGCGAGCGCTGAGGAGAGCAGCGTTCCGATCACGGTAAGAACGCCGATAATCAGGCTGTTCATGTACATCGTGCCGAAGGAGAGTGTATCGAAAATCTCCTTGTAATTGCTCCACTGCCAGCTTTCCGGCAGAAAGGTCGGCGGAAACTTCAGCATTTCCTTCTTCGACTTCAGCGACGTCGATACCATGAAGAACAGGGGCAGCAGCATCAGAAAGGTGGTAACGACCAGCGCGATAAAGCTGACAATGCCTACGGGGTCAGTGCTGCGCCGCCGCTTGGGGGCGGCGTTGTCCGCGTGCGGGCCGGCGGCCGGAAGGGTACTCATCTAGCGTTTGCCTCCTTCGTAGTGAACGTATCGGTTCGACAGCTTCATCACAAGCGCGGTAAAAAGCATGACGACGACGAGCAGCACCCAGGCCAAGGCGGAGGAATAGCCGGCGCGGTACTCTTTAAAGGCGCTGGTGTACAGGTTGTAGACATAGAACCAGGTAGAGTAGTTCGGGCCGCCCTGGGTCATGACAAAAGCCTGGGTAAACACCTGGAAGGAATCGATCATGCCCATAATGAGCTGGAACAGCAGTACAGGCGAGATCATCGGCAGGGTGACATGGAGAAAAATTTTGAAGCGTCCCGCCCCGTCCAGTTTGGCGGCTTCCACGAGGCTCGCCGGAACGCCCTGCAGTCCCGCCAGAAAGAGGATCATGCCCGAGCCTGCCGTCCAGAAGGACATAATCATCAAGGCGTATAGAGCCGTGTCCGGGTTCATGAGCCAGGCCGGGCCTTTGATGCCGAACCAGGAGAGCATGTAGTTGAACAGCCCGATCTGCGGGTTGAAAATCCAGTACCAGAGCAGTGACATCGCCACGCCGGATACCATGCTCGGGAAATACATCGCGGTCCGGAAAAATCCGCGCAGCGGGATCTTCTGGTTCAGCAGCAGGGCGAATCCAAGGGCCAGCAGCAGCTGGATCGGCACACTGATGAGCGTATACCTCAGCGTCACGGTGACGGATTTCCAGAACAGATCATTGCCGAACATCTCCGCATAGTTGGCCAGGCCGATAAATTGGGGCGGGTGAATGATGTCGTAGTCCGTGAAGCTGTAATAAAGCGAGGACAAGATGGGATACAGGGCAAAAACCAGAAAGCCGATGAGCCAGGGGGAAATAAACAGATACATGTACAGCGTCTGCCGCCTGCTTTCGCGATGGGTCACGGGAGCATCAACCTTTCTCACAAAGTTTAAAAAAGTTTAAACGCTTTAACTTATAGGACAAATTAAACCCTAAATATTTATTTATAATAGCGGGTTATAATCTTAAAAGTTAAAGTGCTTTAACTTTCATCTCCTGCCTGTTGCCATTATCATAGTGGATGGTCTGCAAATAATCAATACTAAATTTCAGGCTTGTAAGCGTTACCTGTCATAAAAGGTTACATTTGACATGGAAATCTTCATGATTTCAAGCAAAAAATCGGGCTTATGCCGGTTAGCGACGTGACTTTCGGATTGGAAAAAGACATGTTTCACTTTATTAGCTGCTCAATACCACTATCCTCCGCTGTTTCACAGCGATATGTTATGAAATATAACACTAATATAGCAGAAAAATGGGCAGCCCTTCCATGATCCTGCGGGGTACGAGGAATCGGGGCTGTGGCCGATGTTTTGGGCAGATTCCTATAGTCGTTTATAATAATGACAAGGTTTGTCACCGACCCTATTTGTTTCCGATGGTGTGTACCGCCAAATCCAGTAACGGGAGTGCCGACATGTCCAAATCCAAAAGACTGCTCGACCTGATGATGACGATTAACCGGATGCGCCGCTTCAAAGTCAAGGAGCTGGCCGACGAGTTCGGGGTGTCCACCCGGACGATTTTAAGGGACCTGCAGGAGCTGAGCGAGCTCGGCGTCCCTTTATATTCGGAAGTGGGGCCGCATGGCGGCTACCAAGTACTGAAGGAACGGATCCTGCCCCCGATCGCCTTTACGGAGGAAGAGGCGGTGGCGATTTTTTTCGCGGTGCACGGTCTCCGGCATTATGTCCATATCCCGTTTGAGACGGAGAGCTCGTCCGCGCTCCAGAAATTCTACCACTACATGCCCGGGGATGTGCGCGACCGGATCGACCGGATGAAGAACCGGGTCGACTTTATAACCCCGTCCCGGCGGGCGGGTGCGCCCCATTTGTCCGTACTGCTGGACGGGGCCGTGAACCAGAAGGTGCTGCGCATCGTTTACGAATCCCGCGGCAGCAGCTCGATTCGGCAGATCCAGCCGATCGGCATCTATGCCAGCCAGGGACTGTGGTACTGCCCGGCGTACTGCTTCCAGCGGAAGGATTTCCGCCTGTTCCGCTGCGACCGGATTACCGATGCCGCCGAAGATACAACCGGCCTTGAAGCGGCCGACCTCAGCCATGTGCATCTTGGGAATCGGAAGTCATTTCACGGGGAGGACTCGGCGGAGCTTCGCTGCTATGTGGAACTGACCCCGGAAGGCGTGGAACGGTGCGAGGGAGAATTGTGGCTGGAGTCCAAGCTGCATATCCGCGAGGATGGGACCGGCTGGGTGGACGGAATGATTCCGGAGCATGACCTTTCGTTTTACGCCCAATTTTTTATTGGCTTGGGATCGAATGCGACTGTGAAAGAGCCTCAGGCACTGGTCGGTCTGATCCGCGAAAAACTCGCTGAACTGCTGTCCCGGTACGAATAATGGTCATTTTTAGGGAAGTAAGGGCTTACCAAAAAAAGAATATTAAATTTTCAGTGTTTTTCTGTTAAATGTCATGTATTTTCATGAAAACTGTGCTAACATACCTTTGTTTCAAAGAATACGTTTGAAAGAAAGGTGAATTCTGACTCATGACCGCAACTGTTCAAGAGCCTTCTGCACGGTCAGAAAAACGGCTCAGTCTTGTCCGCCTCACCTGGCCTATATTTCTCGAATTGTTCCTGTTCATGCTGATGGGCAGTGTCGATACATTGATGCTCAGTTCGGTTTCCGACAATGCCGTCTCCGGCGTCGGCGCCGCTAACCAAATTATATCCATCGCCATCCTCGTGCTGGAGGTGATCGGCAGCGGGGCGGCGATCGTGGTGGCCCAGTACCTGGGCTCCAAAAAGCTCAGCGACGCGGCGCAGGTGACCGGAAATGCAATCACGCTGAACCTGGCCGTAGGGGTGCTCCTAAGCGTTATTTTTCTCGCCTTCGGCGGAATGATGCTGCGCCTGCTTAACGTTACCGGGGAAATTTACGGGTATGCCCAGTCTTATATCCAGATCGTCGGAGGCGGCATTTTCCTGCAGGCACTCATTAACGCCCTTGCCGCAACGATCCGGACCCACGGGTTCACCAAAGAAACGATGGTCGTGTCGCTTCTGATGAACATCATTCACGTGGCAGGGAACTACGCGCTGATCTTCGGGCATTTCGGCCTTCCGGCGCTGGGCGTACAGGGGGCGGCGATCTCGACGGTATTCAGCCGCCTGGTCTGCCTGCTGATCTTCTTCTGGCTGCTGTACCGGGTCATGGAAGTGCACGTGGAATGGCGTTATTACATCCGTCTGTCGAAGAAATTTGTGCTTAAAATTTTGAATGTCGGCATTCCGTCGGCTCTGGAAAGCATCGTATACCAAATGTGCCAGCTGACCTTCACGCTGTACGTCACCTACCTTGGGGCAGAGGCGATGGCCACCCGGCAGTATGCCGTGAACATCTCGATGTACATCTATTTGTTCAGCATGGCGATCGGCATGGGCACGGCCATTATGGTAGGCCATTACGTCGGTGAAAGACGCAACCAGGACGCCTACACCCGGGTGTTCCAGAGCGTGAAGTGGGCGCTGGCCGCGACAATCGTCATCGACTTGATCATTATTCTGTTCCGCGTTCCGCTGATGGGCTTGTTTACGGACGATGCACTCATTATCAAAATGGGGGCGCAGGTCATCCTGCTCAGCATCGTGCTGGAGACCGGCCGCACCGTCAACATCGTCATCATCAACTCGCTGCGCGCTTCGGGGGACGCCAAGTTCCCGGTCTACATGGGGCTATTGTCTATGGTATGCATGTCTCTGCCGCTGGGATACTTCCTCATATTCAAGCTTCACATGGGCCTTGCCGGCGTGTGGCTCGCCATTGCCGCGGACGAATGGGCCCGTGCCGTCATCATGTATTTCCGCTGGCGGAGCCGGGCGTGGGAGAAGCATGCGCTGATCGAACCGCAGGACGGACCGGAGGCCGTGCCGGCAACAGTGCCGACAACCGGTTAACCGGGAGGTTAAGGAAGCTGGATATAACGGGAGATCGGCGCAGGCAGGTTGCGCGCTCCCGGTAATCGCGATATAATGTACCTGATGCAGTTACAGCTGAGTGACTGCTTTTCTTTTGACTCTTACTGTGATGGAAAAAGTATCAGTTTACCAACCAAAGAACATCACCCGAAAAGGAGAGGTTTGCATATGAAAATCGAAGTATGGTCGGACTTTGCCTGTCCGTTCTGCTATATCGGCAAGCGCCGTTTTGAGGCTGCCCTCGAGCCGTTCGCGCACAAGGATGAAGTCGAGGTTGTGTTCCGCAGCTTCGAGCTGGACCCGGGCGCACCGAAAGACAACGATAAGGACATTCACAGCATCCTGGCCTCCAAGTACGGCATGAGCTGGGAACAGGCCAAGGCGGCCAACGACAATATGACCGAGCAGGCCAAGACGGTGGGGCTAACATACAATTTCGATACGCTGGTCCCGACCAATACGTTTGATGCGCATCGTCTGACGCAGTGGGCCGGGGAGTTCGGGAAGAAGTATGAGATGACGGAACGGCTGTTCAAGGCGTACTTCACCGATTCGGAACATTTGGGAGACCGTGCGGTATTGGCGCGCTTAGCCGGCGAAATCGGGCTGGACGCCTCTGCGGCAGCCTCCATGCTGGAGAGCGATGCTTACACGAACGATGTCCGCAAGGACGAGGGAGATGCGGGACGACTCGGCATCAACGGCGTGCCGTTCTTCGTCATCAACCAGAAATATGGCATTTCCGGCGCCCAGCCGACACAGGTGTTTGCCGAAGCGCTGGACAATATCTGGAAAGAGGAGCATCCGTTAACGCTGCTGGGGAATAGTGCTGAGGGGGATGACCTCTCCTGCACGGACGGCTCCTGCCAAGTGCCGACGGATAAAAAGGCGTAAACGCTGCGCTCGCCGCAAGGCGCCTGGAATTGAATAAAGGCTGTTAGAAGAAGAAAGGCTGCCTACAACCGGGCTTGCGAGCAATCCGGGAGGCAGCCTTTTTGGCTGTATATTTTATTAAGGATTTTTTACATGAGGATGCGGTTAGACCGGTTAATAGACCGTTTTGGTCAGCTGCTTGAACAGCTGGAAACCGATCTCGTCCACATGCCGTTTCTGCGGCCTCATCATGGACAGCATTTTCATCGCAAAACTGCCGTTGTTGGACAGCACGACGACCGCCGTGTTTTTTTCCATGTGAAAGCCCAGGAAGCTGCTTGAGCCGTACGTACCGCCGTTATGCCAGTGAATCCGGTCGTGGTAGATGCCGGTTTTGACCATCCATCCGAGGCTGACGTCCTCGCCGCGGCGCACCCGGTGGCGGGGCTTCTGACCGTCGCGAAGCGCGGCCGTGATTGGGGCGGAGCCCATGCCGACGTTCGCTTTTGCAAATTGGAGCAGATCGCGCGCCGTGGAACGCAAGCCTCCCGCGCCGGCGAGAACGCCCAAATCCCAGTGGGGAACCGGCTTGCCGTTGGCTGTATACACCGGGAGGAGACGGGACTGCTGCTCTTCATTCAGTTCAAATACCGTGTCCTCCATAAATAACGGTCCGCAGATCTCTTCCCGCATAAGCTGTTCCAGACTCAGGCCGGTGCAGCGGCTCAAGATCAGTCCAAGCAGGCCTGCGCCGAGATTGGAATACTCGAAGCTTCCTCCCGATGAGGGCCTGGTTTTCTGCAGGTCCTGCAGCAGATGCTGCTCGGTGTAGTTTTGGTACGGGTTCAGTTTGTCGGTGACGGTCTGCTTGAGACCGACCGGCAGCCGGGGGAGTCCGGAGGTATGCGTGGCGAGCTGTTCCAGCGTGATGGCGCTGACTTTGGTGTTAGAGGCGATTTCAGGTATGTATTGGCCTACGGTATCCTTCAGCTGCAGTTTGCCCTGACGCTGCAGAATACACAGAAGTGAGGTCGTAAAAACTTTCGTTACGGATGCGATTTCATAGATGGCTGATGCGTAATCGAAGCCCGGAGGTTGTCCCCAGCCGGTGTAAAAATGGTCCCCGTTCTCCAGAATGCCGATGGTGACGCTCAGCGGGTTTCTTTCCCCGTAATGCTCCTGCACCAGGTAGTTGGCTTCTTCAATGATTTCATGGTCAGGAATGATCATGCGCTTATGGCACCTCCTATCTTAATTAGACGCCATGACCCCCGTACAGGTTTCGCTAGAAAGTTTACCAATTAGAGGATTACCCCTTTTTAGCGTGCGTGACGCGCAAATTTCAGAATCAAACGGCGGTTTTTATCAAAAAATTGCAGAAAATCTCCAAAAAACTAACATTTTTGGCTGGACTGACCGATATGGGAGGTAGGGTCTTTTTTTGTTTCTACTCAAAATAAGGGAATTGGAGGGAATTTACATTGCGAATCAGATTAAAAAGGGTACTGGTCATGTCGCTGGTTATGGTGCTGTGCATGGCTTATGCCGGAACGACCTGGGCTGCCACGGCGGATTTGACCAAGCTGGTTTTGTCCAAAAATGAGCTTACCCTTGAAATCGGCGATACGGCGAAAGTAACCGCGACGGGTGTATATTCGGATAATTCAACGGCAGATTTGACGGTAAAGGCGAGCTGGAGCAGCTCGAACAACGTAGTTGCCACCATATATAACGGTACCGTAACCGCGAAGAGCGAAGGTACGACAACGGTAACAGCCGTATTCGGGGACGTATCCGAGTCGGTGTCGGTGACCGTAACGAAGAAGGTCAAGGCGCTTACGAAAGATGTGCAGAGCCTGGATTTGAAGCTGGGGGACAAGCCCCAGATCAAGCTGACCGCAACTTATACAGACAACAATACGGAAGAAGTTTCCGGCAAAGCGGACTGGTCGACGGATAACGCCAGCGTGGCGACGGTCGTGAACGGAACGGTGACGCCGGTGGGTCCGGGTACGGCTACGCTGACGGCGGTGTACGGCAAGCAGACCGTAACGATTCCGGTGAGCGTAGAAGTGGTGAAGCGGCTCGATGCGGACCCTGCGCAGGTGTCCATGCTGCTGAGCGAGAAGACGCCGGTGCAAGTGACGCTGAAAGCGACCTATCCGGATGGCACAACCAAGGATAACGTTGCGGCCGACGCCGAGTGGACGTCGAGCAACGAAGGCGTGGCGGACGTCATTAAGGGGCAGATTACTCCTTACGGTCCGGGAACCGCGACGATTACGGCGAAGTACGGTACGAAAACGGCAACGATTCAGGTCGATGTCGACAAGACGGTCCGCCTGAAGGCGGACAAGCAGGATATTTTCCTTCATGCAGGGGACTCCACCACACAGCCGATCAAGGTTGAAGCGGTGTATCCGGACAAGGATCCGGTGGACATTACAGGAGATGCTGTATGGTCTTCCAGCGACGAGAAGGTCGCTTATGTGAACAAAGGCGTTATCACGGCCATCGCGCCGGGCGCAGCGATCATCACCGCCAAATACGGGGACAAGAGCGTGGCTATTAATGTCGACGTCGACGTGCCACGCCACCTCGATCTGGTCGAGAAGGTTGCGCTGAGCCTGACGGGTGAGAAGACGAAGCAGCTGGACCTGATCGCTACCTATGCGAACGGGGAAACCGAGAAGGTTCAGAGCAAAGCCGTGTGGAAATCCAGCAATGAGGACGTCGTTTTTGTCAGCGGCGGGAATTTGACGGCTTTCAAAAAAGGGGAATCCAAAGTCAGCGCCACCTACGGCGGAGTGACGGTAACGACATCGGTAGCGGTCGACATGCCGCTTAGCATCTCGCTGCCGGTGAAGAAGCTGTCCCTGAAGGTGGACGCCACTTACCAGGCGAGCATCGTGCTGGATTACGGTGCGGACCGTGCAGCCGAGACGATCTCGTCCAAGGACAAGGTAGAATGGAGCACAAACAAAAAGGATATTGCCGACATTGATGAAAATGGACTCATCACCGGCGTGGCGACAGGCACCGCGACGATTACGGCCAAGTACGAAGGCAAATCGTACACGATGACCGTGGAAGTCGGATTGGTCAGCGACCTGAAAGCGTCGGATACGCTCGTGATCATGTCCGCCGGTGACAAGAAGCAGCTGACCTTGACCGCGAAGGATGCGACGGGTACGGTGGTGGACGTGACCAAGGAAGCGTCCTGGAAGTCGAGCAGCTCCACGGTTGCCGGGGTAGACAATAATGGCCTGGTATCCGGTCTGAAGAGCGGGAAAGCCAACATTACCGCTGAGTACGGCGGACAGAAAGTAACGATCCCGGTGGAAGTCGACGTCATCTCCGCCATTGAGGCGAGCGAGACCGCAGTATCGCTGAAGACGGCAGGCAAAGCCAAGGATAAAACGGCCACCGTCAAGCTGGAAGTGACGTTCAGCGACGGCAGCACCAAAGACGTGACGTCCAAGGCGGAATGGAAAACCGGAAATTATAAAGTAGCATCGGTTAACGACGGTGTCATTACCGCCGCCGCTTACGGCAAAACGACAGTGACGGCCAAGTACGGCAACAAGACGGTCCGGATTCCGGTCGAAGTGGATACGCTGAAATATTTGCAGACTGACAAGGTGAGCGTGACGCTGAACGTCGGCGACAAGCTGACGCTGGCGGCCACGGCGACCTACATGGACGGAACCGATGTGGATGTCTCCAAGCCGGCCCTTTGGAAGTCTTCCAAAATTTTGACGGCCACGGTGAAGGACGGCCAGATCACGGCTAACGGCAAAGGCAAAGCGACGATCACGGTCAGCTTCGGCGGCAAATCGACCAAGGTGGTCGTTACAGTGCAATAGAACATAAGCGGATCAAAGCGATCCGAATATGAAGAATCACCCACAGTCCATGTGACTGAGGGTGATTCTTTTTTGCCTGCGCAAGCTGCAGGAGCCATGGCGATGGGGAAACGCGATCAGCGTGACAGATGCTCGGCCAGATAGCGGCCTGTATAAGAGGCCTGAACGGCCGCCACGTCTTCCGGCGTACCCTGCGCGACCAACTGCCCTCCGGCATCCCCGCCTTCGGGTCCAAAATCGGCGATCCAGTCAGACGCGGCGATCAGATCGAGATGGTGCTCGATCACCATGACCGTGTTGCCGGCGTCCACGAGCCTGTTCAACAGACGGCACAGATGCCGGACATCACTGGGATGAAGCCCGGTCGTGGGCTCATCCAGCAAGTACAAGGTATGCCCTCTGCTTTTTTTGCCAAGCTCCTTCGCCAGCTTGATCCGCTGGGCTTCTCCGCCCGACAGCGTCGTCGTGGGCTGCCCCAGCTGCAGGTAGCCGAGCCCCACTTCACCCAGCAGGTTCAGCATGTCGGTTATTACCGGCTCCTCGAAGAGGGCAGCATTCTCGAGGACGGTCAGGTTCAGAATGTCCGAAATGCTGAAGCCCTTGTACTGAACAGCAAGCACATTCTCTTTGAACCGTTTTCCCAGGCAAACGGGGCAGCGCACCTCGACATCCGGCAGAAAGTGCATATCCAGCTGCAGGGTGCCCATGCCGCGGCATTTCTCGCACCGGCCGCCAGGCGTGTTAAAGGAGAAGTGCTTGGGACTCAGCCGTTGTTTCCGGGCCTCAGGCAGCTCCGCGAATAAGCTGCGGATCGGGGTAAACAGGTCGGTGTAGGTCGCGATATTGGATCGCGAAATTTTCCCGACCGGGGCTTGATCGACGGCGATGACCTTGTCGATAAGCTCCAGGCCGGTGATGCGTTCGTATTGGCCTGGCATATCGCCGGACAAACGAAGATGGGATTTTGCCGCAGGCTCGAGGATATCGAAGAGGAGGGTGGATTTGCCTGAACCTGAAACCCCCGTCACTGTAATCAGGCATCCGAGCGGAAAGCTGACGGTCAGCTGCTTCAGGTTATGGGCGGAAGCCTGCTCAATCGTAAGCTTGCTGCCGCTGCCCGCTCTCCGCGTAACCGGAGGGCCGGCGATGTCCACCTCCCGCAAATACCGCCCGGTAGCGGATTCGGGGATTGCTTTCAACTGTTCGAGTGTTCCGGTGCCGACGACGGTCCCGCCTTCTTTTCCGGAGCCGGGGCCAATCTCGATCAGATGGTCCGCGGCCTTCATCACCTCGGTATCATGTTCGATGACCAGCACGGTATTTCCCAAATCGCGGAGCCGCTTCAGCACCCGGATCAGCTTGTGGGTATCCCGTGGATGGAGACCGGCCGTTGGCTCGTCCAGTACGTACAGGACGCCGGTGAGGCCTGAACCGAGCAGCGAAGCGAGCCGGAGCCGCTGGGCTTCCCCGCCGGACAACGTGCTCGCCTTCCGGTCTAGCGACAAATATTCGAGCCCGACGTCGATCAGCCGCTGGATACGGTCGGCCAACCCGTTGAAAATGGGCTCCCATACGGCCAGGCTTTCGCCTGGCAGCTCCTGTTTCAACTGCTTGAGCCAGGCATAGAGCGGGAGAAGGGTGTAAGAAGCCGCCTCGATAATAGTCGTACCCCTAATGGTAACGAGCCGGCCCTCTCTCCCCAATCGCGATCCCCGGCAATCGGGGCAGGTCTGCTTCATAAAGTACGGGTCCCATTTTTTAGAGCCCGATTCTTCCGGGTCTCCGTCATGTTCCCTGTACTTGCGTAGCAAATGGGTGATCAAGCCTTCAAAATTGCCCTGGCCCACCGTTTTGGGAGGCTTAACGCCGGGGAAGTGGCGCTGGAACTGCTCACTGGCTGCGCCGTAGAGCAGCATGTCGCGTGCGATCGCGCCATAATCGCGGATGGGCAGGTGCGGCTCGTACGGGAAACCGTAATGTTTAGATGCCGCCAGCAGCACGTCCGCATAGTATTCGCGAACCCAGCCGTCCCAGAGCGTTACGCCTCCTTCCAAGATACTGCGGTCTTCCTGCAAAAGCCGGTCCACGGCAATATCGGTCACGATGCCGATTCCTGTGCAGGTCGGGCAGGCTCCTTCAGGCTTGTTGAAGGAGAAGTAGGCCATCGTCAGCTTCGGGATCGGGGCATGGCAGTGCGGGCAGGGCATATGCTTAGGCTCCTCAATCGCATCTTCCGATGGTTCAAGAACTTCTTCGGACACCGTTGGACTGTCTTCGAAGACGGGGTGAATGCTTTGACCGCAAGCTGGACATACCCGCACGCCAAGCTTGGCGTACAGCACACGCAGGTACGTATAGATTTCCGTAACGGTCCCGACGGTGGACCGGGGGTTCCTGTTGGTCACATGCTGGCTGACGCTGATGGAAGGAGACAGGCCGCGGATGGAATCCACCCGCGGTTTGCTGATGAAGTCCGTCACCATCCCCATGGACTCCATGTACTGCCGTTGGCATTCCTTTTGCAGCGTATCCATTGCGAGCGACGATTTGCCCGACCCGGACAAGCCCGTCAGCACGACCAGCTTGCGTTTGGGAATGCGGAGCGAAATATTTTTCAGATTATGCTCCCGGGCCCCTTCGATTTCAATATATTCATCCACGAATCCATCCCTCTCTTTCATTTTGCGATACGGTACCTTGGATGGTTTTAGAATAATTCATATATACGACAAAAGTTGTCGTAATTGGAAAGATGGCATAGTAAAAAAGGCCTCTCGCCGAAGCGGAAGCCTTTTAATGTTCATGAACGATCCTAATAACTAGACCAGGAACGATTCATGCACGATATTCTTTTTGAAATTGGTCTTTGGCCACCGAATCTACTCCAGCCGTTCCACGTCTACGACCGGTATGTTCACAGACTCGACGGTTTGATCGCCGTCCGGGTACATCTCCTCGGACTCGTTATAGGTTCCGATGACGGTCACGCTGCCCTCGGTGAATTGGAAATTGCCCCTCAGTTTGATATACGACCCTTCCATTTCTGCGAGCGCCTCGCCCTGGCCGCCTTGGACGATATAGATGGTAAAGCGAACCTTCTCTCCCGGATGCGACGGCAGATCGGTCGCTACGATATCCGTAAAGTCCTGCTGGAAGCCCGTAAACTCATAGGCGTCGCCGCGCCGCTCATATATCGCCTCCGGTGCCGTGCCTCCGGCAGCGTCCATCCCGCCGGTCACGCTGTCTCCGCCAATCTCCGGATTCGTCACCAGGAGCGACTTGTCCGATTGAACGCTATAGCCGTCCGCGCTGAATTGGAACAGCTGGACCATGCCGTTCTCCCGGACTTCATAAGCGGCATACAGCGCCTTCCGGGACGTTGAGTCCGCTTCGACGAGAATGACCGGCGTGCTGCCCGTGCTGAGCGACGGTTCGATGGAGACTTTCCGGATGGCGGCTCCCTGCGGGAAATCATGGCTGCTGTAACCCTGCACCGTCTCATCGCTGTTCATCCGGGTGAAATAGACGGTGTTGCTGCCGTCCGCCCCGATGGCATAGGCTTTGCCGCCAAAGCGATCCGCTCCTCCGCTGACGAAGTCGTAGGAGGGGGAAGGATCGGCGCTCTGCAGCAGGCGGACCGGATCGTGAACCGTCCAGGCCAGCTGGGCCGCCTTGATCTTGTCTTCCGTATCCTCGTAGCCGGATATGGCCTGGTAAATCGCGATCGCCTCTTCATACTTATGGTTCTTCACTTTGCGGTCTGCGCCCTTCAGCCAGGTGCCGATTTGCCGGGTAATGTAATCCTGGACAGCGGACTGCTTCATGCCGGCGCCGGCCATGTAGGCGGTGTACATCTTGGCGTGGGCGGCAAAGTTTGCCGCCTGGTCTCCCTGCACGTCCTTTGTGAGCAGGGTGCGGGTGAGGGAGTCGGCCTTTTCTTTTACCCAATTCGCCTTAAAGCTGCGGCTCTTGTATTCGGTCATCATGGACAGCGACCAGTCCAGCATGTTCTGATACTGCCCGGCACCCGCCATGCGGGCCATCAGAGCCTCGTCATACGATTGAAATTTTCCGCTTAACTGCTTGCTTTTGGCTTCCGCACCGCCGTAAAATTCCGCCGGAATGGCCAGCAGATTCCATTTAAAGGCATTGTCGTTAACGTCCCCCTGGGCCAACTGATCCTTCGCCTGCTGGTAAAAGAGGGATTGGAACTGCTTGAAGTCCTTGGTCAGATCCTCCGAAATGCCGTACATGGCGGAGATCTTCGGATAGTAGGCGGCCAGCGGCTGGCTCGCAGCCATATACTCCTTCTTGGCGGCAACCAAGTCGGCGTACACATTCATAAGACCGTCAAAATCCCGGTTTCTGGCAGCAGTTTCCGCGCGTTGATCCAAACGGGACAGCGACTGCCTCATGGAGGTGATCGGCTCAAGCTCTTTCAGCCGGGAGGCGATCAGATCTTCCTTATAGCGTATGGACCGGTTTGCAGCGGCTTTTTGATACCATTCCTCTGCGCTGATCAGATCTTTCCGGTCGTAGTACTGACCCGCTGTGGCGACCCAATCGATCTTCCGGTTCATGTCATAACCCTTGACTCCGATCAGGACCAAAACCGCGGCGCAGAGCAAAATATACAAATTACGCAGGGTTAGCGCGTTTTTCATCGTCATATCTTTATGGCCTCTTTATTCCCATTTTTGAAAATCTGGGTCCCAGCGGTACTTTTCATTATAAATGGCGGATACCTCGTCGCGTAAGCCGTCCCAGGACTGGTCCGGATTGCGCCGCACGATCTGGTACAGGCGCAAAAACCGCTCCCGCGGCAGGCCGCGCGCGTAGCGCCGGATGAAATCAGGATACATATCCACGTACTTCTTCATCCGTACAGCAGCGCCGGCCGCAGCCGTCATAATGCTGGCACCCTGCTTCATTTGCAGGATGTAACGCTCATGAATGAGCAGATAACGAATGGCGCTGGCCTTGATCAGCTCGCGTTTGACCTTGGCGATTTCGCCGATATAAGCGGCCAGATCGGAATCGAAGTCCTCGATCAGCAGCGGCTCCAGCTCGAGATCCATATCTTTGCGCAGCACGAACGACTGGAGCAGCACGATTTGCTGCAGCTGGATCCGGTCGTTATGCACGATGGTGGCAATCTCTCGCAGAATCTCGTACCCGATCTGCTCGTCATCCTTAATGGCGGCCGAGGCGGTCGACAGATTCAAATAGATGCCTTCCAGGATCAGGCGCTGGCTCCCGTGGAGCAGCTTGTCCAGCTGGCGGCGCGTCTCGGACGGCAGCATGCGCCGCTGGAGCAGCCACAGCAGCACCGTCAGCAGGATGCCCCCGCCCAGGCAGACGGCAATCTGCTGGAATGTCTGGCTTAGCAGCACGGCCACCAGCGTCAGCAGAAGGGCGGCAAGCCTTTCCGTCTGCATCGACCGCTTGGCGTTAATCGCCGCCTGGTCCATGACTGGGATCAGCGCGTGACGGCCGCAGTTGGCGCAAGTGTCTTCCCACAGGACGGTAAAATGATGGCAATGTTTGCAAACTCTTAACTTTTGATAGGCATATCTCGTTCTATAATAAGGGCGCAGACGTACCGGCTTCTTCTTAACCATGGCGGTCTCCCGGGTTGGCAATGGTGAGCAGCGTTTCGTCCAGCTCTTCCGGCAGCGGCGCGGTCTTCTGGCGTCTGAAATAATTGACGGATTTGATCAAAACAAAAAGAAACAAAACGGCGAGACATCCGTAAGCAATCATATCAATATTCCTTTCTATCGGATGGATAATTATGCAAGTTGATAGTTAGGTCCTAATGCCTACACTCCGCAGAGCTCCTGTAAACATTGAACTTTGGCAGGTATAATTATATCATAATGTTATAGATTGGGATATTTTAGCGCTCGGCATGGAAGTTTCTACTGAATATGGAATGAAACTAGAAACGGTGCTTCACGTTTTTTTATCGTTTCTTAAGGAATATTTAAGACTTTTTGCCTAGAGTTAATAATGGCACTCTTACGGCTAGGAAAGGTCGAATTTTGCAGAATACTGACTCGAATATTGGAAACCGAAGACTAACGTTGTGAAGGAGAAACGCTATGCATTTAAAAAATAAATGGACGCTGTGCCTGCTGGCCGGGGTGCTGCTGCTTGTGTCATGGTGCGGCTTCCTGCCGCCGGTATCGGCTGCCGGGCAGCCGTCATCCCAGATTGACGCTGTACTGGTGATGGACGCCAGTAATTCGATGAAGGCTAGCGATCCCAACCGGATCAGCGGTGAGGCGATGAAGATGTTCATCGACATGCTGTCCACCCAAGGGGACAAGGTCGGAATCGTCTCCTATACAGATAAGATCCAGCGGGAGAAGGCGCTGCTTGAAATTCAATCCGCGGCGGACAAGGAAGATTTGAAGCAGTTCATCGACCAGCTTGACCGCGGCGCCTATACCGACATTTCGGTCGGCGTGGATGAAGCGGTGAAGGTGCTGAAACAGGGCATGGACAAGAGCCACGAGCCGATGATCGTCGTCCTGGCGGACGGCAACAATGAGCTTGACCCGAAATCGGGCAAGACGGAGCAGCAGGCCGACCAGCAGCTGAGCGCCGCCGTGCAGGAGGCGAAGCAGGCAGGCATCCCGATCTATACGATCGGGCTGAATGCCGACGGCAAGCTGAACAAGGCCGCCCTGACGGATCTGGCCAGCCAGACCGGGGCCAAATCGTTCTCCACCAGCTCGGCGGATGATTTGCCGCAAATTTTGAGCGAAATTTTCGCCAGCCACCAGAAGCTGAAGATCGTTCCGGTGCAGTCGATCACCGCGAACGGCAGCTATCAGGAAGTGACCATCAGCGTTCCGAATGCGAACGTGCTGGAAGCGAACATTTCAATGATGTCCGGAAGCCCGGTCGACGTGAAATTAACCGATCCTGCCGGGACGGCTCAGACCATTCCTTCGGCGAACGTGCTGAGCTCCAAGTCGAAGACGTACTCCCTGATCAAGCTGCTGAAGCCTAAGCAGGGCGACTGGAAGCTTCAGGTGAAGGGCGTTCCGAAGGACAAAATCGACATCAATCTCGTCTTTAACTATGATTTGGACCTGACGATGGATCCGCTGCCGTCCAAATCGGTGAAGCCGGGTGACACGATAGAGATCAAGTCGTATCTGGTCAGCAGCGGCCAGAAGCTTCAGGATCAGGCGCTGTATGGCAGTATGGCCGCCAAGCTTCTGGTGAAGGACCTCGATACGGGCAAGACCGAGGAAGTTAAGCTGACGAACCAAGGAGACCATTTCGAGGGTTCTTACCAAATTCCCTCCAAGCACCAATACGAACTGAAGGTGCGTGCGGAAGACCAAAGCTTCTACCGCGAAACCCAGCCGGTGACCGTCAGCGCAAAGCCGGCGGCTTCAGGCACGGGGGCCGGGACGGCTGCTTCAGGAGCGTCTAAGGATAAACCGTTCCCTACGATGCTCGTCGTGATCGGGGTTATTGCCCTTCTGATCATCGCGGCCGCGGCGTATTTTATATTAAATGTCGTGAAGAAGGCCAATCGGGGCTTTGTCGGGCAGATGGTCATCGAGATCCGCGACGAGAATACCGGGGAGAAGACGTACCCGCAATATAAGAAGCTGACCTCATTCCGGGGCAAGTTCAACCTGCACCAGCTGCTCCAGTTGGCGCCGGAACTGAAGGAAACCGACAAAATCATGTTTACGCCGGGCAAGAACGACCGCCTGGTGCTGAAAAATGCCTCGCCTTGCACGATTGAGCGGTCCGGCCGCGTTCTGGATGCTTCCATCGGCGTGGAGCTGAAGAGCGGAGACCGCCTGAGTGTGTCTCTGCAGCAGATTGATAAAACGATACAATTTGAATATTTGGTGTAACAGTTTATTCATATCCGTACACCTTTTCCAGGAGGGGAATCTATGAAACCGGTCGTTAGAGAACATATACAGCAGCTGGACGTGTCGCTGGGAGGCGGTATCGTCAGCGAAAAAATCCGGGTGGACACGATTGACAACCCGATTCTGATCATCGGCCTCGGCGGCACCGGCATTGATGCGCTGCTGCGCCTGAAATACCAGATCAACCGTCGTTTTAAGCTGCCGGAGGATCCGCTCTCCAAGAAGAAAATGGACAAGCCGGACAACGTTGAGTTCCTGGCTTTTGAAACGAACGAGCAGGACCGGAACAAACGCTACAAAGGCGTGGGCCTCGATCCGATCAACGAATTCGTGCTGCTGTCGAACGCCGAGATCGGCGGACTGCTGCAGAACCGCAGCATTTTGGAGCCGTACATTACGGACTGGCTGTCGCCCGAGCTCAGCATCACCGACGGCATGAACGGCGCGGCGGGCGTCCGCCAGGCGGGACGCTTGCTGCTTTTCACGAAGATCAACCAGGTCGTGCAGGCCATCGACAAGAAGATCAAGACGCTCTCTGTAGGCACCAACAAGAAGCTGATGGTGTTCCTGCTGACCGGCCTCTCCGGCGGTACCGGAAGCGGCTGCTTCCTGGACATTGCCTATATCGTCCGCGGCATTATCGAGCGCGACCATGGCTCCGCCGGGATCGACCGGGTCAACACGCTCGGTTATCTGTTCACGCCGGATATTAACCTGGCGAACAAGAGCCTTAGCGAACATACGCGTGAGTACATCAAGAAGAACGGTTATGCGGCCCTTAAAGAGCTCGACTACTGGATGAACGTGGATGCGCGCGGGGAGCGGTTCAAGCAGCAGTACGGCAACATTTTGACCGTCAACTCGCCGCTCCCGCCGTTTAACCTGTGCCATCTGATTTCGGCGACCAACACGGAAGGCAAGCTGCTGGAAAATGCTTACGATTACTGCATGAACGTCACCGCCGAGAACATTACGAACTTCATGGCGAGCGAGGAAAAGCAATCCGGCGAAGAATTCGCCATTCACGACTATATCAGCAACATCCGCACGAACATCGCCCAAATGAACAAGGCGTATCCGGCCAACTACGATTACAACATCATCGGTGCCTCGTCGGCCGTGCTTCCGATTGAGGAAATGACGACGTTCCTGGCGTACCGCCTGTTCGGCAAAATGGAAACGATGTTCGAAAAAGCGCCGAATCAGGAAGACGTGGAGAAGTTCGCCCGCAAGCTCGGCGTCGATCTCGACACGATGGTGAAGACGTTTGAATCGCGCGTGCCGGAGCCGCTGCCCGGCTACCAGAACAGCGAGCGCTTGAGCTACACGAACGTTGTTAAAAATCAGGTCATCAACATGGACACCGAGCTGGAGCAAAATTTCCTGGCGCGGGCACGGGAGGAATATATCAAGGCGAAGAAGCAGCTGCCAGGCGAAATCGTGGCGCAGTTCAGCGACCAGATCCGCCGCATGTTCCTGCACCCGCAGCAAGGGCCGTTCTATGTGTCCCGTCTGATCTACACGGAGAAGGGATTCAGCCTGCTCAAAATGCTGCTCTCCTATATTGAGACGCTGCGCGAGAACCTGACCCGCATTCCGCGGGACATCGAGGTGGCCCGGGAGCAGGCGGATGAGCGTCTGGGTGATGCAAAGAGCGCCTTCGTATCCAAAGAAAAGAAGAAAAACGTCTACATCGAGGCCAAGATCAACGAGTATTGGCTGATGGCGGATGTAGAGCGTACCGAGCAGATGATCGAGTTCTACGAGGATCTGTATGATCTGCTGAACAAGGAAAACAACCGTATTTATAACGTATATACCGAAATTTTGAACGCACTGAACTCCATTTTCGCCAAAAACGGGGACATTCTCCTGAACGGGGAGGAGCAGCAGGATCACAAGGGCAACAAAACCTACTACTGGAATCTGGTCAGCGTGCCCGACATCTCGAAGGTCATTAACCGCATGATGGAGCAGAAGGATGTTGACGATCTGATCCGCGACTTTGCGCAGGAGTTGCTGGACCATTCCAATCGCTGGATTCGCGAGCAGGAGATCGACGTGGTCAGCTCCATTTCGGAGTTTCTAACTGACAAGTTCGGCGACCTCATTACCCGCTCGATGGAAGACTTCCTGATCATGAAGTTCGGCCAGGAGGAGTCGATCGAGAAGTTTGTGGAGCGGAACATCGCCAGCAAGCTGGACGAAGAGGCCGTGCCGGTCTTCCACTTGAGCAACAGCGCAGGCAATCTGTACTTCCCGTCCTGGGGGTTTGTCTCCGTGCCGGTGCAGGCGCCGAGCATCCTGAAGGGGATCCGCAATTATCAGAACAATTCGGTGGGCAAATCGCACTTTACTGTCAAAGAGAGCGAAGTGAAGAACCGGATCTTCTGGCTGAACACGAAAAATGGCGTGCCGCTGTTTGTGTATACGCCGCTTAAAGTGTACGAAGAAAGCTACGAACGCACGATTCTGGACAAAGAAGGCATCGGCCGCCACCTGGTGCAGACCGATCGTGTGAACTGGACGTACCTGCCTTCGCCGATTCCGGAAAAATCGTGGGGCGAGACCTACGTAAACCCGCGGGTGCAGAGCTACAACGCCCGTGTCCGCACCGAATTCGACCAGGCGCTGCAGCTGAAGGTGGTTCAGCTGAAGGATGCAGACCAGAACACCAGCAACCGCTATGCTGTGGTGTTTACGAAGCCGTTTGACGTGGAGTCGGCGCTGCGCGCGTACGACATGCAGCTGAATTCCGCCAAGCCGAATCTTGGCGAAGTGAAGCGGGCACTGACCGAGCTGAAGCGTTACTTGAGCGAGGGCCTGGAGCGGGAAGGATCGAAGGATATCTTCGGCTCGATCAATGAGGAGCTGGCCAAGGAGAACTTGATCCGTTCGCCGGAGCTCATCGCCCGGGTACGGGCCGAATTGGCCAAATATACAGCCATTGCCGCCAAGGCTGCCGAGCTGGAAGACATCATCAGCCAGCATCAGGATGAGGAGAAATGGCTGGACCAGTTTATCGAAGCGATGTACACCGGCACGATCTGCAAGAAGGGCGCCTTGTACGTCTACGACCGCGACCCGGAAGAAGAAGCGTGGCAGCCGTTTGCCAATCTGCTGAAAAGCGTCAATTACGTCGAATACGAAGTGTTTAAGCATTTCCGCGGGCTGGATGAGAAAAGCCGCAGCACCCTGCTGCGCAAATCGTCCCGCCGGGATGCCGAGCTGACCGCTTCGGAGGATATCACCCCGCTGCTCACCAAGCTGGAGGAGCTGTCGGCGACCTTCCTGGAAGCCCGCGACCGTCTCGAATACGAGAAGGTGGAGCTGGCGGACGGGGAAGACCGCTATCAGTTCTACAGACAGATTTCTTCCAAGCTGAACGATATCCGCAGAAGGCTGAAGTAAGCGATGAACGGCATTTTAGAGCGGTTTGCATCCAGCTATGCCGCGGCCCAGGAGAGCCTGACGGGTAAGGGAGACGACCAGAGCAGCATCCATTACCCGGCGGTGCTTCTGTTTATCGGCGACAAGACGGCGGACGCCATCGGCCCGATCATGAAGATCCACCGGCAAAAGTGGGATAACAGCGCCGGAGTGACGTATTTCCATGTCGGCACGGCGTCGGGCAACGACCGGGGAGGTGCTGTTTCAGAGGAAACCCACGGCACTTTGGCGTCCATGGCCTCCAGGGGAAGTCATGCGAATGAAAGGTTTGAAGCCAAAGGGTACGGGTTCGGCGAGGTGCACTCCGAAAACGGGGGCTCCTTGCTGAGCCGGTTTCTGTTGGACGACTCCGCTGTGCCGGGTGATCCCAAAACGATACGCAAAGAGCTGCACCGGGCGTTCTACCGGAACGAAAAGCAGCTGTTCGAGCTGAATAAGGCGATCCGCCGGCTAGAGTCTCATATTGCGGGCTACGGCCGGATGTATTCCTCGTTCGACCGGATCCATCTCTCTGTCATTACGCGGGTCGACGACCCGCTTAATGTGTTCATACCGGAAATTTCGCTGCTGGCCCAGTCGATCTTCAGCCAGTCCTTTAAGTCGGTCCAGATGGACCTGTACGCGCTGATCAGCGAACGGGAGCAGCTGGAGTCGTTCGGATACGCCAGCTCGGCAGGGATGGCTTTTCTGCGGGAGCTCGACATGATGCAGCGCCCCGAGTACACGTTCTCTGCGCCGCTGCACGTAACGGAGGATGGACTGTCCATTCCGGTGAGACATCCGGCTTCGCCGCTCTTCGATCTGGTGTACGTGCTGTCGGACAAAAACGAGCGCGGCATCGCCGATCCTGGCGGCATGCAGGACAACTATGAGATCATCTGCCACCTCGGCCTGCTGAAGAACCGCAAGCAGAAGGAACATCAGGTCGACGGTCAGGCAGGAAGCTATAACAATACCTCCTTCAAAAACAACATCATGACCGAGTCCGGCCGGCAGGGATATGTCTCCGCCGGTTTCTCCAGGGTCAAGCGGCCGAACCAGCCGATTGCCCTGACGGTGCTGTACCATTTTTACAGCCAGCTGCTGCTGCGGATGAAGACCGGAAGGGAGCTCGGCATCAAGGAACGCCTGGCGTTCTTCGGGCTGGATCCGGCGGCGGTTTCGTCGCGAGCGGACCATGTGGTGCCGGATGGCAGCCGGATCGAGGAAATGAACGGCATGATGACCCGGCCGGTCGGCTTCGCTTCGCTGAAAGGCATGTCCGTACGCGAAGCGGAGGAGGCGCTGTTCGGTGACGGATGCCGGCGGTATTTTCAAGCCAACTACGAGCAGGAGGCAAACGAAGCGCTGGGCCGCCTGGACGGGGCGGAAGAGCTGGATTCCGTCATCCGGCAGCGGATGGCGGAGCATCCGGAGATCAGCGTGTTCCACATTGCGGCATGGACCGGCGAGAAAGACGGGGCAGGCGGTGTGCTGGAGGCGCTACGGGCCCGGATCCGCGATATGGCCGGCCAGCTGGAGGCTGACCGGGCCGAGCTCGACCGGTATTACGGCGAGCAGGTGGGGAACCTGCCTTTTCCAAAACGGCCGCTGATGGACAAGCATAATGTGCGGAGCTTTATCCGCTATTTTCTGGAAACCATCTATCAGCGCAAGCTGGAATTGCTGCTTCTGGAGACCGAGCTGAAGCTGTACCGCCGCTACGAGGCGGAGCTGGAGCGTCTGCACGGCCACTACAAACGGCAGGCGCAGCGGCTGGAGCAGCTGGAGGGTGAGCTGCATGCCTCCGCGCAGCAGAGCATTCGGGCTGCCGACGATTATATCGGGCAGAACATTATGGAGTATTACGGACTCGTGACCGAAGACATCGTGCGCGATCTGGAGGCGAGGAGAGGGCCGTTTATCTTTTTCGAGGACCGTTATGTCGGGAACCTGTCCGCATTGGCAGCTGCGGGGACCGACAGACTGCTGGAGAGGCTCATTGCTGTCGTGGAGCGTGATTTGCTGACGGCAGAGCCTTTTGATCAGACCTTTGAGGACGAATTGCTGCGCCGGGCCAACGTAACGATCGATTACAGCAACAAGCAGGTGCTGTCGAAGGAAGACCTGTTCAAGATGCTGTACCGAACCCTTGAGGAGCATGCGGTCATTAACGTGCGGCTGTTTGACTACACGCAGGAGCACCGCTATGAGGAAAAGTATTTCTTTGGCGATGCCAGCAGCGAATTCGTCCGGTATGCCCTGGGGGCAGACGAGACCTCGCGCATCTACAAGCTCGGGGTCGTGCACGAGAAGCGCAGCAGCGGCGTCGAGAAGCTGAACCTGATGGGCGGATTCCATCTGGAGGACTTAATGTATTACCGCAACGGCAAAGCCTATTATGAGACGTACGTCCAGAACGGCTACGAATTTCACGGTGTGGACCCCGGGCAGCTGCCGGAGCTGCGGTAAGAGCCCGGGTGCCACTTAAGAAAGGAAGCATGGTATCATGCAGCGTAAAATCAATCTGCTTCTGCTGCTCCTCAGCCTGATCGGCGGCGCGGCCGGCTACGTCATCGGAGAGGTCGTGCTGCACGTGTGGGGCAGCGATCTTCCGCGAATCGTGGCCATTGGATTATATTTGGGAATACTGGCTCTCTGCATCGGCACCGGGTGCCTGATCGCGGAGATGATGTCACCACGCCTGAATGGGCCGTCCTGGAGACAGCGGTATATGGGGACTTCCTGGAAACTGCTCGTGCCGGCCACACTGGTGCTGGTCTTCGTGCTGGGTTTGGTTTTGGAGTTCGTCTATGAAATCAATCCCGGCCATGCGAAGCCGGTCAAGGACATTGCTTTGGTCATCGACAACTCTGGAAGCATGGGGGAGACTGACCCGGACAATGACCGCTACACGGCAGCCAAAAACCTGATCAACCGGATGGACAGTGACAACCGGGTGGCGGTGATGGTCTTTAACGACCAGACGACCCTGCTGCAGCCGTTTATGAAGGTCAAAAATAAGGATGCCAAACATAAGGTCATCTCCGAAATTGACGGGCTTGAGGCAACCGACGGGGGAACGAACATCAGCCTGGCGCTGGCGGATACGATGAAGCATATCGAGGAAACGAATGACGCCAGCCGGAACACGATGGTTATCCTGCTGTCGGACGGCATCAGCGATGTCGACCTGAACAGCGCCCTTGCGGCGTACAAGCAGCGCCAAATCGCCGTCAACACGATCGGGCTCAGCCTGGTTCAGGCGGATGGGGCGCAGCTGCTGCAGGACATTGCCCGGGAGACGGGCGGGCAGTATTACGACGTGTCCAATGCAGGCGACCTGTCGCCGGTCTTCCAGCAAATCTATGAAGACGTAGGCGACCGGACGCTTCTGACCGAGCGGACCGGCCCGACGCAGGACAGCATCTATTACCGGATGCTGCACATCGCTTTCATCGCCATCATCGGCGGGGCGATCGGCTTGTCCCTCGGCCTGATCTTCGACAACCGGTATTTGGCCCGCAGCTTTGGTATTGGCGGCGTGGTGTCCGGCCTGATCGCCGGAGCCGTGCTCGAATTCGGCCTGTCGGGCCACACCGTTGGCGACGAGATGGTTCGCCTGCTGTCGTGCCTGATCCTGGCCGGCGTGCTCGCCTTGTTCACCGGCGTCATTCCGGTGAAGGAGAACGGCAAGCTGGCGGCCGGTCTTCAGCGTCCAGGCCAGGCCGGACGGACGCAGTCCGGTTTCGATCGGCGCCAGAAAGACAACACGAGCAGAGGATTCTAAGCAGGGAGGCGCATGACTTATGCGGTTTATCGATGCACAGCCGGGCGACCCGGTCATCCGCGGCTTGTCCCACCAGCTGGACGAGGATCGCTGCACCCTCCGTTGGCAGTGGCCGGAGGGGATTCAGGCCGTGTACATCGGCAGAGCTTTTGACATTCTTGCGGACGACGCGGGAGAGGGCGGAGCTTCGGCTCCGTCCGATTCGCCTTCCGACAAGCTGAGGCTGTATACCCGAAACGAATATAAAGCGAACAACGGTTATCACGACCGGATCGAGGGCGTCGGACGCGTCATCTACACCGTCTATGCTTCGGTAACGGAACAAGGCGATGCCGTCCTGTTCCGCCAGCCTGACGGGGCCAATCGTGCCGTCTTCAGCACAGGCAAAGCCCGCGTGACCGTCTCCATCCGTGAGAAGGGCGGATGGCTGCAGAGGTTCAAGACCGTGGAAATCCGGGTGACGACCGAGGTCCCGATCCCAAAGGAAGCACTCTGCTATGTCAAGAAGCAGGGAAGTTACCCCGCCCACAAGGAAGACGGCACGGTGTATCCGTTCGTCATGGATTTCGCGGCAGGGAAAAACGTGCTGCCCGCCATCGAGGTGGGCAAAAACGACTATGTGCGCCTGTTTTTTACGGACGGCAAGAAGTACGGGCAGCTGTATGAGTTACACTCCATATAAGCACCTCCGGCTTCTGTTGAAATCGTGTTATTTTGATGAGATAGGAAGGGAATAACACGATTTCAAAGGAAGCACGTAAACTCTCCGGTCCATATATTCCGCTTGGCAGGGGGCAATTTGTGGGTAGACTCAGGATGCTCCATATCGACATGGCAGGGAGCGTTTGTTGGCGGACACAGGGTGCCCTATGTTCGATTGGCTGGGAGCATTGTGGGCTGACCCAGAGGAGAAGGCAGAAGCTGGATAGCTCGAAGATGGCAGGTGCAAGCCGATTCAGGGATCCGGGGCAGGCCGTACCGGCTGCCTTATGGGCAGGAATGAGCGATAAAATATAGAGATTAAACATATGAACTATTAAACTAGTGAAATTAAGGGTTAGAGTGAACGGAATTGGATTCAAAGGCGAAATGCTAGCTTTGAGAGGCGAAATAATACAGGCTAAAAGTACGCAAGCTTGCGGAATCGACCTGCAAAGCTGCAGAATAGAGTTTGAGGGTTCGCAGTAGGGCTAACCTTTAGATCTGCAGAACAAATAGTTTAGCAGAACAAATAGATGACCAGAACGAATAGATTAGCAGGACGTATACATTAAGGGAGCAGAGCTTAGAGAGAAGTGGATAGAGAGAAGTGGATAGAGAGAAGTGCTTAGAGAATTAGAGGGAAACAAGCATAGAGAGAAAGAGCTTAGAGCCTAAGAGTGAGCTTAAAGATTAGGGCTTTGAACTTAATGTTCAGAGATTAAATTTGCAACCTGGACCATCATAGCGCTAAGGGCAGACTGGCCTGAACGGCTGAATGCCAAAGTTACAGAACTCCATAGGGCTAAAGCAGAGCGAGGCCCAGGGAAGAAATGCTTCCGGAGATGACCTAGCGGAGAGGACGGAATCATTCTGGAGAAGCGGTAGCGGTCGCCTTTGCCGCGGAATTTCAACCTTTAATAGGGTTAATCAAATCAGGAAATTTGGAGGCAACAGCGATCGGAAGAATGATCCGGCATCGGAGCGGGCTGTAGCTTCTCTGCGACAGCTCGAAGAAGATATTCTCGATGTTTTGCTTCCGCAAAACGAGAGATATCAGCGCCTCTTCGAGTCAGCTCACGAAAGGTCATCAGCGCCTCTTCGAGTCAGCTCATGAAAAGGCATCAGCGGCTCTTCGAGCCAGCTTACAATGAGATTACTAGCGGCTCTTCGAGCCAGCTATTGAACATAGAAGTACGGGAAAGGGGGAACGACAGCATCATGGGCATTTTTGACAGGTTCAAGAGGAAGCCGGAGCCGGAGCCCCGGCCATTGTTTTACGATATCGTATGTCCGTACTGCTTCAGCAAATTTTCGCCGGAGGAGGTCGTGTTCCGCGCTGCCCACCATCGGGAAGACGACGAGGATTACGCGCTCCGTGAGGATGAGGAGCTGAACCGCTACCGGGAACGCTTCGGCCTGGATTCGGTGTACGACATGGAAGCGATTCTCTATCCGCGGGATATTCCCGAGGAGCATCAGATCTACTCCGATCACGTGCTGATCGGGCTGAACGACCGCTACGGGGTGGTCACGCGCAGACGGCTGTGCCCGAAGTGCCATAACGAACTTCCGGTAACGGCGGGCAAAGTGCCGAGCAATATCATCTCGATCATCGGCGCCTCGCAGGTCGGCAAGTCGGTGTATATGACCTCGCTGATCCATACGCTTCAGCATATGACGGCGGACCATTTCAATGCGGCCTGTATGCCGCTGAATGCGGAGATCAGCCGCAAGTTCCGCACGATGTACGAGGAGCCGCTGTTTGAACGCGGGGACCTGCTTGCCTCCACGCAGAAGGAGAAGATGCAGGAGCCGTTTATTTTCCAATTCGTGTTCAAGGACGAGACCAAGCCGCCGCTCACGCTGGTGTTCTTCGATGTGGCCGGCGAGGGCATGGTCGACGAGGATTACCTCGGCCTGCACGGGCAGCACATCAAAAACTCCGCCGGCATCCTGTTCATGATCGATCCGCTGCAGATCCGCTCGATCCGCGAGAAGATCCGCCTCAATTTAGGCGACCAGCCGGGCGAATGGGTGTCGCAGTACGATGAGCCGCGGGACGTGGTGCTGACCCTGTTTGGCGACTTTATCGCCTACGAGGACAAGGGCAAAACCGACATACCGACAGCGGTGGTGCTGACGAAGAGCGACATGCTCCACTCGCTAAAGGACGAGGACGGCGAGTACGTGAAGCCGAACAGCAACATTTTCAACAACATGGTGCACCGCAAATATTTGAATCTGACCGAGTTCGAAAATATCGACGGAGAAATCCGCCGCTTCATCGAAAAGGTCGACCGCCCGTTTAAGGGGACGATGGACGTGTATTTTTCCAATACGGCTTATTTCGCGGTGTCTGCGCTGGGCAGCAATCCGGTGGGGCAGAAGCTGCAGAGCGTGGTCAGCCCGATCCGGGTGGATGAGCCCTTTATCTGGCTGCTGTACAAGCTGAAATACATTGAGGGGAGAGAAGACTAGTGCCGGATTTCACTCCCAAAAAGGTTCAGCAGCAAATGTATACCCGCGAACGGCGCGGGATTTTCCGCTCTACCGAAGGGTTTGATACGATCGCCAGATCGCTGGGGCTGGAACATGGTTTTATTAAAAAGGTGCTGCATCCGTTCTGCCAATACGACGCTCCGGCGGAGCTGACCGCTCGGAGCGAGAAGGAATCAGCCGCTTATCCGGACGCCCTGCATCTGTTTCGGGCCGAGACCGGGGAAACGGTTCTGGGGCGCAGCGTGTACCAGCCGGCGGATTTTACCGGGCTGCGCAGCGCCTTTTTTACCCATAACTATGTACTCCCTCCGGGCTGGATGGAGCAGACGGGCACAGATTACCGCAGGCTGCTGAACGCCCAGTTTGCCGAACATTACGACATTGAGCTGGGCCCGGACCTCCCCGAACTGGGAGATTTGCCGGTGGCGAAAGACGGGCAGAATATGGCGGCGGCCGAGGTCATGGCGCTCCTGGAGGAGCTGCATATTGACGAGAAGGTGTTCAAACAGCTGCTGTTTGCAGCCATGTCGTCGGTATCGGGCAAAAAGAAGGTATACATCGTCTTGGACGTTCCGGTGGAGCAGTTGTCCGTCAAGGCGCGCGAACTGCTGCATGTGCTGTACGGCAGCCTGCCTTACGCGCTGCGTAGCGAGCTCGGTTTTCTGACGTATGCCAAAGAGCCGCAGAGCAAAAAGGGCATCCACCTGAACTTCGTGGAAAAAGGGGGCCTGCGCCTCGGCGACCGCAGCGTGGAGAAGGATTATTTGTTTGAGCTGGCGGCGGGCCGCGTCATCAACGTGGACTTGGACTGGTCCAAGCAGCCGTATCTGGATTTTGCCTGGGCGAATCTTCGGAATCCGGAACGGTTGGAGGATTTTTATGCTTTTGCCGACCAAATGATGGAGGGCATGGAGCCGATCCGGCGGATCTCGGTTGCGGGCTACCATGAGCTTTGCGTGCTGTACCAGATCGATCAGGGGCGGGAAGAGCTGTATACGGCGCAACCCGGCACGGTGCTGCGCTGCATCCTTGATTATTTGTCCACACCGGGGGCCATTCATGCCAAAGCCCAGCTGAATCAGCTGTTCTTGACGCGTTTTGACAAGGAGCTGGATCGGGTGAAGCTGGGCGAGGTGCCAGGAACGGACATCATCGAAAGCATCAAGGATTACTATGCCGTCGACGGCAAAAATTTTGGCCTGCGCATCGTGGAGTATTTCATCCGTACGATCAACAATGCGCTGTCGCAGCAGCGTGAGGATATTGCGCAAGCCGCGTACGGCATGCTGGAGAGCACACCGGCCTTGAGCCGCACCTTCTTCGCCCGTGTGCTGAGCAGCCCGGGGCTGCCCGCCCTGCTGTTCGAGCCTTACATAGAAAACAGGCTGAAACAGGCAGCGACAGCCAGCGATCTGGTCGAGCTCGCCGGCGCCTGGGTGCAGAATCACCCGATCGTGCTGGAGAACGCGGTGTTCACCAAGCTTGCGGAAACGCAGCTGATGGACAAGCTGGGCCGGGAGTCCGATCCGGTCCGCGCCGTGAATGCGGTGATGGACCAGTTGGACGATCTCGAGCGGGATCCGGGCCGCGGACTGGGCCAAATCGAAGGCGGGTCGCGGTTTGTCGACCGGCTGGTGTATGCGGCCAATCTCTTTTTGCTGAAGGATCTGGATTTGGAACGTCTTTCGAGAGAGCAACTGCTGGATATTGGATTTCTGCGGGAGGCGAAGGAATTAAGATCGTGGGTATCCCGATTCGATGCCCGCATCCGCTCCAAAGCGAACGTCATGCTGGCGCTCTATCAATGGTTCGGTACCGACCATCCGAAAAGGGAGGACGTGCTGGACGGTTTGTCCTTTGCCGAGCGGGATCAGGTGCAGTATATCGGCCGTGGCTGGCTGCAGCGGGAAGTGAAGCCGGAGGTGTTCGAGTGGATTACTCTTGCCTTCTGTCAGGATGTGGAGACCGGCGCGGTGGATTACGGATCCCTGCTGGATTTCGTGTATAAATACGGAGACAGCCCGGAGACGGTGTATGAGTACATCCAGTGGTCTGCGGACCAGCCGCTGTTTGTTCGTCCGCGCGGCCTGGTGCCCGCGTATGCCGCGGCGATCGTGTCGTTTATGAAAAGAAATGACCCGGGCGCTTTCCGGAACAAAGACAAGGTGAAAAGATACTTTGACTCCGCTCCGCAGGCGCTTCAGCCGGCCTACGCCCGGGCACGGTCGGAACTTGCGCCATCGTGGATGAAGTTTTTCAGAAACAACCGCAAGCCGATCATGCTCAGCTCGGTGCTGCTGGTCATCGTGATTGCGGCAGGCGTAACGATGCTGACGCTGCAGGCGAACGGCGCCTTTGACCGGAAGGCGGACCCGGTAGACGTTACGAAACCGCCAGTCGCTTCCCAGCCTCCGGTGACGGAGACGGCAACGGAAATTCCGCTGCTTACGGCGGAGCAGGTCAAGGATGGGGAGCAAGGGGAATTGACGGAGCTCACCTTCCACTTCAAGCAGCCGGAAGCCTGCCGGAACTTCAAAGCCGGTGAAGTGACCGTCCTGGACAAGGACGGTAACATCCTGTTTGAGGCGATTGATCCGCAGACGGTCAGCCAGTGCGCGGCGGATCCGGCCGGGGGAACGGATTCCACGTCCGGAGATACGGCAGGCGGCAAGGCAACCGACGGGCAGACCTCCGATTCGGCAGGAACGTCAGGCACGGATGCGACGGAAGGCGGCCAGACCGGCGAAACGCCTGGCGGGACCCATACGGATACGACGAAGGACGGACAGGCGGATACCGGCGGGTCTTCCGGAAAGACGAACGCCGCGGATGGAACGTCGGGAACGGACTCGAACGGTGGGGGAGCGGACGCCGGTCAGTCGTCCGACAAGGCTGCCGATCCATCGGATGATGCATCGACTGGCACTGCCGGCGGAAAAGATGGTACGGCTTCAGGCAGCGCAGACACCAGTAACGGTGGCACCGGGGGAGTGGCGGACAGTTCAGGAACAACGGGAACTACAGGTGCACCAGGTTCGGGTAATACGCTGACGGACGAATACACCAGCACTGTAACCGTGAAGCTGGGCAAAAAGCTGGACATTAGCCAGATTGATAAAGTCAACGCGGCCGGAGGATCGTTTGTTTTGACCGTAAATTCTGGGCAAGGAAACACGGATCAGGAAACCGGCGATACGACCGACGAAAAGGCATCCGGCGATCAGCCGTCGACAGATGGGAAATAAGGATGAATTTCAGTGGCAGGACAGATTGGCCCCATTGATAGAAATTCATAAATGGATAAAAGGAAACCCCTTAATCACACGAAAGGTGCGATTAAGGGGTTTTTTTAAGCCTTCATTTGCGGGGAATTCGGGTTAAGCTGCATAAATTCAATGCGGTTGCCGTCCGGATCCTTCACCCAGCACTGCCAATTGGAGTCTTTGCCCTGCTGGGGCTCCACGTCCAGCGGGACACCATGCCGTTTCAGATGGGCGGCGATTTCTTCGATGCTGTCCACTTCCAGGCACAAATGCGAGAATCCGATGGGGCGTTTCACCGCTTCGGGTTTATTTTCAGCCCCATAAAACAGCTCGATAAACTGGCCTTCACGCACCTTGATATACTCGATCCAGGGGTTGCCATGATCATCCTCAATCGAAAAGGCCTTTTTAAATCCGAGAATGCCGCAGTAAAAATCGATCGATTTGTTCATATCGGCTACATCAAAGGCCAAATGCCCAATCCCTCTAATCATCCGGTCTACCTCCCATAGATTGATTTAGAATTCCGATTCGGTATGATTCGTCGTCCTATGGTAACGCTTTCATCTTATCCAATCAAAGCGCTATTGGCAATTTTTATTTTCGAGTATGCATAATGTTCGTCTTTTATGGTATTATGTTATGTAAAATGCATTTTATTTAATTATTTTTTAATAAAATACGAACGATTGTCGTATAAGGTGTTGACACATTCGTATTTTTCCATTACACTAACTCCTGTAAACGATAAATAACAGATACATTGTTCGTATAACCTCAATGATATGGTTTGAGGGTTTCTACTAGGGGCCGTAAATCCCTGGCTACGAATAGGCTGCTTCGCATACCTATTCTATGCCGGGGATTTTTTTTGCTGACCTAACCCATTTCAGGAGGAACATGATGAATAAATATGATGTCATTGTCGTTGGAGCCGGTCCGGCCGGCATTTTTGCCTGTTATGAATTTGCGTTAAAGGCGCCTCATCTGAAGGTGCTTCTGGTGGATAAAGGGCATGATATTTACCGCCGCAGCTGTCCGATTCTGGAGGACAAAATCAAGTTATGTCCGCCTGCCGGCGGCCGTAAGGAGTTTGCGGGCTGCGTGCCCGCCTGCTCGATCACAGCGGGCTTTGGCGGAGCCGGAGCTTACAGCGACGGAAAATTTAACATTACGACCGAATTTGGCGGCTGGATGACGGACTATCTGCCACCATCCAAAGTGCTTGAGTTGATCCGTTACGTTGATGAACTGAACTTGCAGCATGGCGCTACGACGAATATTACCGATCCGACGACGGATGTCATCCGGGGTATCGAGCAGCGCGGTTATGCGGCGGGTCTGAAGCTGCTGCGGGCACAGGTACGGCATCTTGGCACCGAACAGAACCTGGAAATTTTAAAATCGATCTACGAGTTTCTGAACACGCGCATCGACATGATGTTCAAGGCCGAGGTGGAAGACATCCTCACCGTCAAGGAAGACGGGGTCCACACGGTGCAGGGCATCGTCCTGAAGAACGGGGACAGTTACGAGGCGGACCGCGTCATCATTGCCCCCGGCCGGGACGGATCAGCCTGGCTGACAAGCATCCTGAAAAAGCGCCGGCTCAAAATGTACAACAACCAGGTCGACGTCGGCGTTCGCGTCGAAACCTCCGATGTGGTGATGTCGGAAATTAACGAGCATCTGTACGAGGGAAAATTCGTCTTTAACACCTCCGTAGGCACTCGGGTCCGCACGTTCTGCAGCAACCCTTCCGGCCATGTCGTGGTCGAGAATCACAGCGGAGCGATGGCGGCCAATGGCCATTCTTTCAAGGATCCGGCGCTGGGCTCGTCCAACACGAACTTTGCGCTGCTCGTCTCACATAAATTTACGGAACCGTTTGATAAGCCGAACGAGTATGCGCGTGAAATATGCAAACGGGCCAACGATTTGTCCAATGGCGGGATCATTGTCCAGAAGTACGGCGATATTTTGCGCGGACGGCGCTCGACTGAAGGGCGGATCCGGGAAGGATTTCTGGAGCCTACCCTGAAGGAGGCTGTACCGGGGGACCTGGGTCTCGTTCTGCCCTACAACACGATGAAAAGCCTGATCGAAATGGTCGAGGCGCTGAACCATGTCACGCCGGGCATCGCTTCGGAGCATACGCTTTTCTATGGCGTCGAAGCCAAGTTCTACTCCGCCCGTCCCAAGCTGTCGGAGACGCTGGAGACGGAAATCCGCGGGCTGTACTGCGGCGGCGACGGAGCGGGGATCACGCGCGGTTTGGCCCAAGCCGGGGCGGCCGGCGTTTGGATTGCCCGCGGGGTCGTGGAGTCGCTGTCCCGGTAAACAATAGCATATAGAAATTGGTGAGATTCCTGCCTGAATGTTAGGCGGGAATCTTTTTTTCCTCAAAAGGAAGATACCCTGCCGGTCCGGGCCCTAAAATAGAAAAATTTTACTAGTCGGATGTCTTTAATCAGGATAAGATCGATGCAGAACAATTCAGCGTTGTGGCTTGCATCCATTCATAAATACGTAGGAGGAATGAAATTTGCAAGGGTACGGTAAAAGGTGGGTTACCGCCGCGTTGGCGCTGTGCATGGCACTTGGTGTGCCTTCACTGGCTTTCGGCGCAGGGGTCAGAGAGGACTCGGCATGGCTCAGCGTCAGCACTTGGCAGCCGGATGCTACCGCCAGCACGAAAGGGGATTTGCTCACCGCGGGATGGGTTGGAAACGGCAGGGTGCTGGCCGCAAAGGACGGCAGCGTGCTGGTGTCCGACACGGTGAACCATGTGATATGGAAGGTCAGCGGCACGCAGCGGACCGTTTTTGCGGGAATGCGGTTTGCGGGTTATAAGGAGAACGCCAAGCCGCTGGGCGGATTGCTGGACGGGGCTGCGAATTCCGCACTTTTTAATCAGCCGATGGGCATGGATACGGATGCCGCCGGCAATTTGTACGTCGCCGACTCGGGGAACCATGCGATCCGCAAAATTACCCCTACAGGGCAGGTCAGCACGCTGGCAGGAAACGGAGTGCAGGGGTTCAAGGATGGCATCGGTTCGGCAGCCGCGTTGAATACGCCAGAGGATGTAGCGGTGGCGAAGGACGGATCCGTGTACGTTGCCGACACGCTGAATCATGTGATTCGGAAAATCGCCGCAGACGGTACGGTCAACACGCTAACCGGATCTTCCAACCGTGTAGTAGAGGTCTATTCGGGAGTGGCGGCATTCGCTGGCGACTACAAGGACGGGGCGCTGAAGGATGCGCGGTTTAACGAGCCTTCAGGGCTGGCGCTGGACGATGAGGGGAACCTCTACGTCAGTGACTCCGGCAACCAGGTCATTCGCTATATTAATCTGAAAACCGGCATGGTCACGACGGTCGCCGGGTCGGTAGCGGGCGATGGACAAGGGGCGGCATCAGGGAAACTCTACCGGGACGGAGGTTACCAAGACGGCGCTGCGGCTTCGGCGAAATTTAATCGTCCCGTTGATGTGGCTTGGTCCTCCTCTCAGCATGAGCTGGTCATTGCCGATTCGCTCAACCAGGTCGTGCGAACGTTGAAAGACGGCCAGGTCCATACGCTTGTGGGCTCTTTGCAGGGAGAAGAAGGGAAAGCAGACGGTGTCGAGAGCACCTCTTTGCTTTCTTATCCGCAGGGCGTTGCTGTAAGCCAGGATGGGAGTGTCGGTTGGATTGCCGGAAACGGCTTGCGCCAGTGGAGCTTGTATCGGCAGCCGGATCATAAACCGATGAAACCGGCTGGTGCCGTTTACGTGGCCTACAACGCCAAATGGCTGCAGATCGATACGCGGGTGACCAAGGACGGCCAGACGCTCATCCCGCTGCGATCTATCGCTTCCGAGCTTGGACTGAAGCTGGTATCGGCTTCGGCCAAGTCTGCCGTGGTTCAATCGGGAGACCGTATGATTCAGCTGGAGGCCGGCAGCACGGCCCAGTCCATCGACGGGAAGCTGTATGTGCCGATCCGGACGCTGACGGACCTGCTGGACAAGGACGTGAAATGGCTGGCTTCGGAGAAAACCGTGGTTATCCGTGATAAATAAAGGAAAGGAGTTGAAAACAACGTGAGACGAGGAAAATTATGTTGGAAAATGGTCAGCTCGGCGCTGATTCTGCTTCTTGCAGGCTCGGCGGCCTGGACGACGCAGGCTTCCGCCGACAGCGCACGCAGCATGACCATCAGCCGCATCGACGGACCGGCTTATATCCAGCAGAGCGGGGGCGCGCTCCGCATTCAGGCGTATCCGGGAATGCTTTTGCATGAGGGCGACACCCTTGTTACCGAATCCGGCGGCGCGGTGCTGTCCATTCAGGATGAAGGGGACGAAATCACGTTGGCACCGAACAGCGAAATTCGGATCAAGGTGCTGATGGGTGGAGCAGTACAGTCGACGACCAAGCTGGAGCTGATGTCAGGCCAGGCGTATACGAGCGTCCATGATCTGCGTGAGTCCCGGGACGTGTTCGAGATGGATGTCCCCGGGCAGAAGCTGGAGGTCAAAGGAACGCAGTTTTTTGTCATTATCAATCCATTGACAGGTACCCCTGATGTTGTCGCGGGAGCAGGTGTGGTCAAGGTTTCGGGTACGAACCCTCAAAGCTTTGCCGGGAAGGCCGAGTCGCCCGTCACTTTATATCCAGCCCAGCAAATCAGCTTAACGCCCAGCGTGGATCCATCCCTTCAAACGCCGACTAGCGTCGATATTTCGGATCTTGTTCATCAGGTTTCACCGGACATCATTAAAGCGATCATCCAAAACAAGGCGCAGATCGACCGGGAGAACCAGGAGCTGATTGAGCAGCAGAAGAAGCAATTGGAACAAGGTCAGTCCAAACCTTCCGGTTCTTCGGCATCAAACGGGTCAAACGACCTCTTTTTGGTAAGCCAACTGGAAGACCTTCAAAAAATCCAGCAAAATTTGAATGTCTTGGTCGGCAATGTAGCCAAGGAGGCAAGTAGTCAGGGCAAGATCGAAAAAAGTAAATTGGATCAGTTGATAGATCAGGTGAACCGCGGGATTGACGACCCGAACGGAAAAATTGACCTTGGAAATGTGCGTCCGTTTGATCCGACCGTGGGATTGGACCCGCAGTTGGAGGCTAAACGCAAAGAGCAGGAGAAGGCTCAGCAGGAGCTGCAAAAAAAGATCCAGGAGCAAATTCAGCAACAGAAGCAGCAGACACAGGAAGTATTGCAGCAGCAACAGATGCAGGATATATTGCTGCAGCAGCAGATGCAGCAGCAATTACAGGCTATGATCGACAAGATCCTGAAAACGATCGCAGAAATGCAGCAGGCCAACCAAAAGGCAGTAGAGCAAAGAGCTACGCAGGCCGTGATCCAGTTTCAGCAGCAGCTGAGCGCTGATGAAAAGAAGCGTTTTGCAGAAGAAGCGAAACGGCGCGAACAGGAGCGGATTCAAATGGGAGGCCAGCAGCCTGCCGCTCCTACGCAGCAGCCAAATTCGCCGGGTGGGTCGATGACACCTCCGGTGAAACCGCCAGTGGATCCTCCGGTCGATCCAAAGCCTGTCGACATTAAAGCTGTTTTCAGCCCGGATTTTCCGGAACAAGTGCCGCTCAATTCTTCACACAAGTTCACGTTTGGATTTAGCAGCGGTCAATCGAATCAAGATACGAAAGTAAAGGTACGAGTGACTTACAGCTCTAAAACGGGCATTAACCTAGCAGAAACGGACTACACGTATTCGTATGGTGAAAAGGCCATTAAAGAGGGCCAACTAAGCCCTGACGGTATAATCCTAACAAAGGAAGCCGGAGCAGACGGGGAAGAAGGGGAAGCCTTTACCCTGGGCGAACTGAACGGCACGCCGATTACTTTTGAAACCAGGTTGCCGGAGGTCGGCGACTACCAGGTAAAGGTTGAGCTGCTGAAGGATGAAGAGGTTGCCGGCGATCCGCTCGTGACCGTGACCAAAGAGGTCCATGTTTTTGATGAGCTGTCGACAGAGGTTTACCCAGTAGAGGGCACCGACCTGGATAGAACACTAAGAGTAAAAGCCGGCGCAATCACACCCGAGGCCGTCCTAGGTCTGCAGATCGACCTTAGAAGAGGGAGTGGGGAGGAATCCGTGGCGGCACCTGGTGCTCAATTCATGCTGTTGCATAACGGTGAGGAAGTTGCTGTAGGGGAAACGAATAGCGACGGGATTGCTGATGTTTTGCTTCCGCCGCAATTGGCTGCGATAAATTTAGGACTTGTGAATGAAAATGGCCCAACGCCGGATGGAGCGGAATTCACCTTACGGATGGTTGCCCCGGTGGATGAAGGGAATGTGCCTATACCTGGAGAATACACTGCAGAACTGCAGTGGGGAAGACAAACAGGTGACATAGAACAGTTCATCCCGCTTGGGCAGGCTTTCAAGGTTCACTATACCGTTCTTCCAACGCTCTGATCATTTCAAACAGAGACCATAAACCCAACCAACCCGGACAGGATCCCTCCTGCCCGGGTTGTTTTTTTAAGAGATCAGAAAGTATAAGATTCGGAGCCTCCGCTTCCGGATCTCGCAAGAAAAACTTCCTTTAAACGCGGTCTGTTTTCTTTGAAGGTACGTCGATAGACGTTTTTTTATATACCTACCTCTCCTCCCATCTGATACGATGTTGTTGAATTTAATGCTATGAATATTCTGGGGGTGAACCGCTTGAAATTCATGATTGTAGACGATGAGCCGCGGCACCGCCGGGGCATGGCCGGGATGCTGCTGGCGAGCCGGCCCGGCTGCGAAGTGTTTACGGCCGGGGACGGAGCCAAGGCGCTTGAAATGGCCGGCATCGACCGGCCCGAGGTCATATTTACAGATATCCGGATGCCGCAAATGGACGGGCTTACGTTCCTGCGGCGGGCGAACGAAGCCTTGCCTTACAAGCCGCGGATCGTGATGCTGTCCGCGTACAACCTTTTCGAATATGCCCAGGAGGCATTGCGGCAGGGGGCTTTTGATTATTTGTTAAAGCCGGTTGATGTCGACAAGCTGGAGGAAGTGCTGGAGCGGCTGGAACACATCTACCGTGAAGAGCGTGAGGCGCGGGCTCGAACCATAGCACTGGAGCAGCAAATGACGGCAGCTTCCTTGGCGCATCAAGGGCGTTTGATGCAGCAGTGGCTGTCCTGCAGCCTGAGCTTGGAGGAGGAACAGAGCTGGCTTTCGACCGGAATCGTGGATGGTCCTGGAGTGGTCATCGTTTCAGAGCTGGAGCCGGCCAGCGGGGATGGGAGCGGATCTACCACGGAACATTCGGATCGCGGGATGTCATCAGGGTTCCACGCCCCATCACCTGACACTTACACCGAACCCCGCTCCACCTCTCTGACGGCTGATAGGCTGCACCGAGCGCTGGAGCGCGCCTGCTCTGCCTTCGGCAAGGCCTTGACGATCGCCTGGGATGCGGCGGATTGGACTCGGCCGAGGTGGGTCACGATCCTCCAAACGGGTACAAGCTTTGGCGGAAAGCGGGAAGACATGCGCAGGGGGCTTATGAGCCTACAGGCAGAACTCACCGCTGTGGGGTATTCCGGCAGATGGGTGCATGCGATCGGAGAAGAATGTGTTGACCTAGCCAAAGGGGGCCCTCAGTCTTACCGGACGGCACTGGCTGCGCTGCCGTATCTGTTTTACGACCAGCATGGGGACATCTTGGTTCATGGCGAGCTTCTGCCGGTACATCCGGTTTTAATGTGCTCTGCCGCAGAACTGCTGGATCTCCTGAATGCCGGCGATACGGAAGGTGCAAAGGAATTGTGCCGTACAGCCGTGACCGCCATGTCGGCTGACGGCATGGCCGAGCCGCAGTCCGTCAAGGACCAAACCTGCCTGCTCCTGCTGAAGCTGGCGGACAGCAAATCAGGGTGGGGGATGAACCCGCTGACGGAAGAAGCCGTGCGGCAGATCCGCACCTGCCGGCGGTTTGTGGAGCTGCTGGAGATTTTGGATTCGGTGCTCGAGCAAATGGGCGTCACGCTGAAGGAGCAGAAAAAAAGCAAACGCGAGCTCGTGATCGACAGCTGCCTGGAGCTGATGCGCGAGCGGTACATGGAGGATTTATCGCTGGAATTGGTGGCGGAATCGTTCCGCTTCAACCCGTCTTATTTCAGCACCTTGTTCAAAGAGGCGACAGGCCGTTCTTTCTCGGATGTTCTCATTGAGATCCGGATGCGTAAAGCCGAAGAGCTGCTGCGGGACGGGAGCGGATTAAAGGTGTACGAGATTGCCGAAAGGTGCGGATTCCGCGATACGAAATACTTTTCACGGAGCTTTAAAAAGCATGTCGGTGTTACGCCGGAGGCGTACCGTCATTGGGCCGGGCAGCAAAAATCAGGGGAGGGGAGGTCCAGATGAAATTCCGCTCCAGGCTTCTGGCCAGCTATGTCGTTCTCATTGCGCTGCCCCTGCTGCTCCTGAGCTTCATCTACTACCGGAACAGCTTGAGCTCGATGCGGGATCAGGCGCAAAACAACGTGCTCGAAATCGTCAAGAAGAGCAATGAAGTGATGGATACGAAGCTGAGGAAGGTAGACCAGGGCAGCTTGGCCTTGTTCGTCGACCGGGACCTTTTTCGGATCTTCAACCAGCTGGATCCTTCCGTCCCGTCGGAGCTGCTGAATGCGGACAGGCAGGTGTCCGCCATTCTGAGCAAGTATTTTACGCAAAATGAGGATGTGTACACGTACCAGCTGTGGACTTCCTATTACAGTTTCGGTTCACAGCGCAATCTTCCGCAGGGGGATCCGACCCGCACGGCGCTGTATCAGGAGGCGGAGAGGGCACATGGCAAAATGGTCTGGTACCCGACCTACGATTTTGTCCAAATGTTCGATCAGCCCTGGCTGCAAAACAGCGATATCGAATACCGGTATATGTTCTCCGCCACCCGCCTGATGGAATTTTCCTATGTCGATAATTCCACGATTGCCAGGCTGCGGCCGAACGTGGAGCGGCCGGTACTGACGATTGGCTTTAAAGCGGACTTTTTCAACTCCCAATTCGAGCAGAGCATTCCGACAGGATCGAGCTATTTGGTGATTGATCCGGATAACAAGGTCGTGGCGAGCTCGAACGCCTCTCAGGTGACCCAAGTGTTCAATGAACAATGGGTGAACGCCATTCGAAAGGCTGGAAGCGGAACGCAGCGATTGGTCCTGGACGGCCAAAAGACGATCTTGTGCTTCGACCGGTCCGCCGTAACCGGCTGGCTCTCGGTGGTCTTGATTCCGGAATCCACGCTCGTCCGCGGCTTTATTCCGACCATCCGCACGTCGACGATCCTGCTGGCTGCGCTTCTGGCATTGATTGCATACCTGTTCGCTTATTTCATCGTCCGCAAAATGACAGGCCCAATCCGGCAGCTCTTCACCGCCATGCGCTCGGTCGGCGAAGGGGACTTTCAGACCCGGGTAGAGGTCAAAACCCATGACGAGTTCGGGGTGCTGCTGCAGCGGTTCAACCGGATGAATTCGCGTATCGAAACGCTGGTGAAGGAAAACTACGAAATCCGGATCAAGGAGAAAGAGGCGGAAATCATGGCGCTCAATATGCAAATGAACCCGCATTTTCTCTACAATACGCTCAACATCATGAACTGGATGGCCATCGAATCGGGACAGAGGGAGCTGAACCGGATGCTCGTCCGCCTGTCCAATATGCTGCATTACACCTCGCGCAAGGACTGGGGAGCCGTAACGGTTGCCGAAGAGCTCGAGTGGATGAAGGACTATTTTTACATTATGGAGGCCCGCTTTGAATCGAAGTTCACGGTTCATTTTGGCATCGCTCCCGAGCTGCTGGACACCCCGGTGCCGAGGCTGCTGTTCCAGCCGTTCGTCGAAAATGCCATTCTCCACGGCTTCGAGCAAATGGAGGAAGGGGGACGCATCGAAGTTACCGGAGAGATCAAGGGCGGGACTCGTGTGCTGGTTGTTTCGGATAACGGCCGCGGCATGAGCCGGGAAACGATTCAGCGGATATTGTATGCAGAGTCCGCCTCGATCGGCATCAAAAATACGATTTCCCGCATTCGTCTTGCGTATGGGGACGAGTACGGCATCGATATCGAATCCGCTGTAGGCAAGGGAACACGCGTGATCATCACACTGCCCCACTTTTCTAATCAAAGTCCACCATTCCAAAAATAATCCGGTTTTGAAAGCGCTGCCTAAAATCTATAATCAAAGGCAACATAGGCTGCAGCTATGAAACCATCGTAAAGCAGGAGAGGGGTTAAAGTTCATGATGAAAAAACACCGAAAGCCGCTGACGGCAGCGATTGCATTTCTGCTCACGGCAGGATTGCTGCTGAGCGCCTGCACCCGGTCGGAGGAAAGCGGCGGGCCTGCAGCCGGAAGCGCGGACAAGGGGGGAACCCAGGCGGCGGCCGGCGAGCAGATCAAGCTCAGACTCACCTTATGGGGAGCGCCTAATGAGATTGCCGTAAACAAAAAGGTCATCGCCCGGTTCGAAGCAGAGCATCCCAACGTGAAGGTCGAATTGCAGCAGATTCCTACCGATTACGACACCAAGCTGACAACCATGGTTGCCGGCAACGATGAACCGGACGTGGCGATGATGGAATCGGCGACGATCGCCTTTCCGCTTGCGGAACAGGGGAAATTCCTGAATCTTCAGGAATTCCTGGACAAGGACCCCGAAATTAAGGCCGATTCTCTGGTTCCGAATATCACCTATTCCTCGGAGCCCGGCAATATCATCGGTATAGCCCCCGGCCCGGAATCGTTTACGCTTTTTTATAACGAAGATGCCTTCAAAGAGGCTGGGTTGACGCCGCCGCCTTCCAAGGTATCGGAAGCGTGGACCTGGGAACAGTTCGTGGATACCGCCAAGAAGCTGACCTTGGACAATAAAGGGCGGAATGCGGACGATCCAAATTTTGATCCGAAAAACATTAAGCAATACGGTGTGAACCCCGGCAACTGGTGGGGAGCGTACAGCAGCTTTATTTTTTCGAACGGCGGCGACTTTGTCTCCCCGGACGGCAAGACGTTTGCTTTAAACCAGCCGGAAGCCGTCGAGGCGCTGCAGAATATCGCCGATCTGATCAATAAGTACCACGTTGCTCCGTCGCCGCTGCAGGCCAAGAACATTCCGGCAACAAATGTGGCTCTGCAGACGAGAAAAGTGGCGATGGTGATTGACGGACAATGGAATACCAGCACGCTTGCGGAATCGAAGGTTCACTTTAACGTCGGGGTGCTTCCTGTCATGAAAAAGCCGGCGACCACGGTAGTTTGCGCGATGTTTTCCATCTTTAAATCGACCAAGCATCCCCAAGAGTCCTGGGAGCTGCTCAAGGCGCTTATTGACCCAGACGCGTCAATCGAGATGCTGACTTACGGCACATGGATGCCTTCGCTGAAGGACTGGTATACGGATGATGCCCTGCTGTCGAAATGGGCGGTGAATCAGCCTTCCCGGCCATCAGGCTACAAAGATGCGGTTATTGACGTCGTGCTCAATCATAGCCATGCTACACCTACCGGTTACGTTAAGAACTTCAACAAGATCATGGATATCGTCAATCCTGCCATGGATAACGTATGGCTGGGCAAGACAACGGCCAAAGAGGCGATGGACAGCATCGCGGCCAAGGCTCAGGCACAGGTGCAGGGACGGCGAGACGTAAAATAGGGGGCTTAAAGTACACATGCAGACGAACATTCCGATGAACGCTCCGGTTCCTGTGCGCCGCAAGGCGGGCGTACGGGAACGCAAAGCTCTGTTCTACGGGCTGCTGTTTACGGCTCCGGCGGTACTCGGGTTTATTCTGTTTACCGCCGGTCCCATGATCGCGAGCTTTGTGCTGAGCTTGACCGATTACAACGTATTCAAGGAGTCGGTGTCCTTTATCGGCTTCGATAACTATGCCCGGCTCTTCTCCGGCCAGGACGAGAGCTTCTACCGCTCGCTTGGCGTCACGTTTTATTTCGTCGTGCTGCGGGTGCCGGCCTGCATCATCATTTCCTTCATTATCGCCCTGCTGCTGAATATGAACATTAAGGCGCGAGCTTTGTTTCGGACGATTATCTATCTACCGAGCATTGTGCCGGCTGTGGCCTCAGCGATGATTTGGATGTGGCTGCTCAACCCGGACCTGGGGCTGATCAACATGATGCTGAAATGGCTCCATCTGCCGACGAGCGACTGGATTTTTTCCGAAAAGAGCGTTATCCCCTCCATCGTGCTGACGACGCTGTGGGGCATCGGAGGGACCGTCATCATTTTTCTGGCGGGCTTGTCCGGCATTCCCAAGCAGTACTACGAGGCGGTTGATGTGGACGGAGGCGGGTGGTACCACAAGCTGCGTCATATTACGATTCCGATGGTGACGCCGACGATCTTTTTCAATGCGGTGATGACCATCATCAGCTCCTTCCAGGTGTTTAATGAGGCGTATATTTTGACCCAGGGTGGACCGAACGACAAGAGTTTGTTCTTCGTGTTCTACCTGTGGCGGACCGCGTTCCGGGATACGGAAATGGGTTATGCCTCGGCGCTGGCCTGGGTGCTGTTCGTCATCATTTTGGCGTTTACGTTCCTCGTGTTTCGATCGTCGAAATCCTGGGTTCATTACGAAGGAGGCGGTCCGTCATGAGGGAATCCAGACTGAAGCTGGGCGCGGGCTATGTGGCGCTTGGAGTGATCTCACTGCTGTTTATCATCCCGTTTATTTGGCTGATCCGAAGCTCGCTGATGGATTTATCGCAAATCTTCGTGATGCCGCCTGAATGGATTCCGCATCCCTTCCACTGGGACAATTATAAAAGGGCGCTTACGTCCCTCCCGTTTGGCACGTACTTCGTCAATACGCTGGTCATTGTGGCGAGCGTGCTGATTGGAACGGTACTGACGAGCACGATCTCGGCGTTCGGGTTTTCCCGGATCCGCTGGAAAGGGCGGGATGCCGTGTTCGCCGTCCTTCTGTCGAGTATGATGCTGCCGGGAGCGGTGACGCTCATCCCGAGCTTTCTCGGCTGGAAGGAGCTCGGATTCTACGATACGTATTATCCGCTCATCGTGCCGTCCTTTTTCGGAGGCGGGATCTTCAACATCTTTTTGCTGCGGCAATTCTATATGTCGATTCCGAAGGACTTTGACGAAGCGGCATTTGTCGACGGGGCGGGTTACTTTCAAATCTATTGGCGCATCATCCTGCCGCTTAGCCGCTCCGCTGTGATCGTCGTTGCCTTGTTCACCTTCCTGGGCACATGGAACGACTTTATGGGACCGCTCATTTACTTGAAGAGCGACAGCCGCTTCACGCTGGCGCTTGGCCTGCAGATGTTCCAGGGCAGCTACTCGGCCCAGTGGGATTTGCTCATGGCAGCCTCTGCGGTGGTCATCCTCCCGTGCGTGGTCATTTTTTTGCTGGGACAGCGTTATTTTCTAGAAGGAATTACCCTGACGGGGTTGAAAGGATAAGCATCGCAACATATTGCATGAAGGGAGAGGGTGCAGGATGACAACGACTCATTCGCAGCAGGGCTGGCAGGGCGTGCCTTTTACTCAAGTGAAGATCCAAGATGAACTGTGGAAGCAGAGGCTGGAGATATGCAAGCAGGTGACGCTCCGGACCTGCCTGGACAAATGCGAATCGACCGGGCGGATCAGCAATTTCGCCAAAGCGGCCGGCCTTATGGAAGGGGAATTCGAGGGTATCTATTTTAACGACTCCGATGTGTACAAGGTGCTTGAAGGCGCGGCATATCTGCTGATGGCGGACCGGGACCCCGAGCTGGAGGCGGAGATCGACCGGATCATCGGCTTGATTGCAGCGGCGCAGGAGCCGGACGGATACCTGACGACGTATTACACGCTTGAAGCCCCGGACCAGAAGTGGACGGATATGGAAAAGCACGAGATGTATAACGGCGGCCACCTGATCGAAGCGGCGGTTGCGTACCACGCGGCTACCGGCAAGCGCACGCTGCTGGACGTGGCCTGCAAGCTGGCTGACCATTACGACAGCCTGTTCGGGCCGGGCAAGCGGCACTGGGTGGAAGGCCATGAGGAGATCGAGCTGGCGCTGATCAAGCTGTATCACGCGACCGGTGAGGAGCGTTATTGGAAGCTCGCTCTGTGGCTGCTCGAGGAGCGGGGGCACGGGCATGGCCATGGTGCGATATGGGACCGCGAGGAGTGGGGACCAGCGTACTGCCAGGACGATGTGCCTGTCCGCGACATCGAAAAGGTGACCGGGCACGCCGTCCGTGCGATGTATTTATACACCGCCATGGCGGACGTGGTGCTTGCCTCCGGAGACCGGACCTACGAAGACGCCCTGCGCAAAGTGTGGGCGCACACGGTCGAGCGGAACATGTACATTACCGGAGGCATCGGGCCGTCCCGGCATAATGAAGGGTTCACGCACGACTATGACCTCCCGAACGAGAGCGCTTACTGCGAAACCTGCGCCTCGATCGCGATGGTGTTCTGGAACCACCGGATGAGCCTGCTGTTTGGTGAGGCGAAGTACGCCGACGTCGTGGAGCGCGCCATGTACAACGGGGCTTTGGCGGGGATCTCGCTGTCCGGCGACCGCTTTTTCTACGTCAACCCGCTGGCGTCACAGGGCGATCATCACCGGACCGAATGGTTCGACACGTCCTGCTGCCCGACGAATTTGGTGCGGTTTCTGCCTTCGATCGGCGGATACAATTATGCCGTGAACGAGGAAGGCCCCGTCATGCTGCAGTTCGTCGCCGGTACGGCCGACCTGACGCTGAAGGACGGCAGCCGGGTTTTGATGAAGACCGTAACCCGCTATCCTTGGGACGGACATGTTCATGTCGAGGTGGAGCCGGCCCGGGAGGCCGAATTCGCAGTGCGGCTGCGCCTGCCGGGATGGTGCCGCGGGGCGAAGCTGTCCATTAACGGGGAGAACGTGGCTCCTGCGGATTGGACCATAGACCGGGGATTCCTCGTGCTTAGCCGCCGCTGGCAGATGGGCGACACGATTGATTACGTGATGGAGATGCCGGTTCAGCAGGTGCACGCGCGGCCGGAGGTCGAGGCCGACCGGGGACGTGTCGCGGTTCAGCGCGGACCGCTGGTGTACTGCCTGGAGCAGGCGGATAACACGGAACTCGTTTATGACGAGTTTGCGGTCCGGCCGGGCATTTCCTTTGGCCTGGAGCCGCGGGACGAGCTGGGCGGCATCGTTGCGCTCACCGGGTTCGACGGGCAGCGGGGGTACCGCTTCGTCCCGTACCATTTGTGGGACAACCGGGAGCCGGGATTTATGCAGGTCTGGCTGAAGGAAGAGGACGACGGGCGGCTGTATTCGGTGTAGGGTAAAGCGTGTGTATAAGGGCAGTCCGGTGAGCGCAGGTTCACTATGGCGGCGCATGTCAAAGGTTCGCCACCATATGCCGACAGCCAGATACGATCCGCTTTGCTGTAGCTTTATATGATAGGTTGAGGCACCGGGAGAGATCCCGGTGCTTCTTGGCTTGCGACTTCAGATAGACCCTGAGCACCTGCGCCTGTTTGTGCGGTTTTGTTATCTTGCGCTTATACTTGGGAAGCCTTCCAAGCTCTCACCGGCGGCAGTATACTTAAGCCGAGATATTTCTTGAGGTGGCTGCAGCCCTGCAGGATATCCCTTGGTCAACGATTTTTTACAAATGGATAGGGGGAAGTAAGAGGATGCTTACAACGATTGAACCTAATATTCTCTACTTTGGTACGCCTGTAGTTCTGATCAGCACTTTGAATGAGGACGGTTCGGCCAATTTAGCCCCGATGTCTTCGGCCTGGTGGCTGAATCAGTCCTGCATGCTCGGCATGAGCGGCAAATCGAAGACGGTCCAGAACATCAAGCGTGAGCGCGAATGCGTGCTGAATCTGCCGTCGGCCGATCTGGTCAGTCAGGTGGATCGCCTGGCGCTGACGACAGGGGCGAGCCCCGTCCCTGATTACAAGGCGGAGATGGGCTACCGGTACGAGCCCGATAAATTCGGTCTTTCCGGGTTTACACAAATCCCGTCGGACCTGGTAAAAGCGCCGCGGGCCGGGGAGTGCCCGGTTCAATTGGAGGCGGAGCTGGTGCAGATCCACTCCTTCGAAGAGCCAAGCTCCATCGCGGCGATGGAGATGAAGATCAAGCGGATCCACATCGATGAGGAGCTGCTGATGGGGGAGAAAAACTACATCAACCCCGAGCGGTGGAACCCGCTAATCATGAGCTTTTGCGAGTTTTTTGGCCTCGGCCGCAAGCTGCACCCGTCGAGACTGGCGGAGCCGTTTATGGCGAAAAACTATGAGAAGTAATCTATAAAACAAACAGCGTTAGCAGGTCTGTTGAAGGGAGCATCGGACGGAAATCCGGTGCTTTTTTGTTTCGGGTGTGCTGTGAAGGGCGGCAATTTGTGGGCAGGCGAGACTGACTTCCCCAAGCTACCTACTTTCTTTCCCACTACTATCCACTACCACTGTGTCTGTAATCTTCCCTATTACTCTATCCCCTATCACTTTCCTCTGACCACTTTCCCGTCCCAATAATTTCTGCACCCATTCCCATTCCAAACTCATTGTTATATGCCGTATAACCCCGAAATAGAACCGTCGGAAAATAATTTACTAAAAATCCGGATATATAGAAAAATATTTTCTTAAAAGCGTTTACATAAACCTGTGGTTTTGATAGTCTATGAATCAAGAAGCAATCATACATCATTTACCGGAGGAGTGAGGACGAATTGGAGAACAAGCTGAAGTATGATGTGGTGGTTATGGGCGGCGGTATTTCCGGCTCGATGGCTGCGGTGGCGGCCGCAAGCTCGGGGGCCAAGACGCTGATCGTGGAGTCGTACGGGTTTCTCGGCGGTACGCTGACGGCGAACGGCGTCGGACCGATGATGACCTTCCATGCGGGGGATAAGCTGGCGATCCGGGGCTTTACCGACCAGCTGATCGAACGGCTGAAGCGGCAGGGGAAGTCGCCGGGGCATATTTTTGACACGGTCGGCTTTACGTATTCGGTAACCCCGTTCGACGCCGAGGCGATGAAGCATGAACTGGAGCTGATGGTGACCGAGAGCGGCGGGGAGATTTTGTACCATACGATGCTCGCCGGCGTGAAGGCGGAAGACGGACGCATCGTCAGCATCAAGGTGTGCAACAAGTCGGGCCTGACCGACATCGAGGCATCCGTGTTTATCGACGGAACCGGGGACGGGGACCTTTCCGTAGGCGCCGGGGCGGAGTTTACGAAAGGCCGGGAGTCCGACGGGGCAATGCAGCCAATGACGCTGAAAATGAAAATGTACAACGTGAACATCCCCAAAGTAAAGGAGTACATCCATGCGCATCCGGAGGATTTTCCGCTATACAACGGCGACACCTCCATCATCGAGAAGGCGCCGCGCCTGTCGGTCGGCGGTTTTGACAGCTTGTTCCGGAAGGCGAAGGAGCGCGGCGAAATTTCGATCCAGCGCGAGAACGTGCTGTTCTTCGAAACGAACAATCCGGGCGAGGTCATTCTGAATACAACCCGGATTCTAGGCCACGATCCGACAGATGCGTTCAGCCTCAGCCTGGCCGAGATGGAAGGACGGAAGCAGTGCCGCGAGCTGGAGCTGTTTGTCCGCAAATACATTCCGGGCTTCGAGAACGCAGTTGTGGAGTCCACCGGTCCGAACATCGGGGTGCGCAGCTCCCGCCAGATCAAAGGGGTGTACACGCTGACCGCCGAGGATCTGCTGGAACAGAAGCTTTTTGACGATACCATTGCCCATTCCGGTTATCCGATCGACATTCACAGCCCGGACGGGGAAGGGACGAAGCATCAGAAGCTGGAGTGGGGCGGCATGTACAGCATTCCGTACTCCTGCATGATCACGAATTCTGTGAAAAACCTGATCGTCATCGGCCGCTGCATTTCGGCGACGTTTGAAGCGCAGGCGGCCATGCGAACGACCCCGACGACGGGGGCGATCGGCCATGCGGGAGGCGTGGCTGCGGCGTACGCGGCCAAACATGGCGTTAACGTGCAGGATGTGGACATCAAAGCGGTGCAGGCTCAGCTTAAGGAGCAAGGAGCCCATTTGGAAATATAGTCCATGAATTATTAAGCATATGAAGTAACCACGTGAAGGAATCTCATGACGAGAGGGGTAACCAAAGTGACTGGTGTAATGTGGGTGCAAGCGATCGGTATTTTGATTGTGTTTTTGGTGTTCGTCGGGCTGATGATGACGCGTAAAATCCCGGCAATTCTGGCGCTTCCGCTGATGGCGATCCTGTTTGCGATCATCGCCGGGGTACCATGGAACTCGAATAATCCCGATACGACAAGCATTGCCAAAACGATCCTGGCGTCCGGCTCAATGCGGCTGTCCGGGGCGATAGCCGGCCTCGTGTTCGGCGCCTGGTTCGGGCAAATCTTGAACAAGGTCGGTATTACCAAATCGATTATCCGCAAAGCCGCCGAGCTGGCCGGGGATAAGCCGATGCTGATCGCGATTTTGTTTTTCGTGACCGCGTCGATTATTTTCTCCGCCGCAGGCGGGCTGGGCATGGTGATCCTGGTCGGTACGATCGTCATTCCGATCATGCTGACCGCCGGCATTTCGCAGTTCGTTGCGTCGATCGTTGTACTGTCCGCGGTCGGGGTGGGCGCGCTTTTCAACGTATCCAACTGGGCCGTGTATGTTGATGTGCTCGGACTCTCGGTCGACCAGATCGCCGACTACACGCTGGTGGCCGCGCTGCCGCTGATCGTGCTTTCCCTGGCCATGATCGTGTTCTATATCCGCAAGGACGGCAAAGGCCGCAGAGCGTGGGCGATGCCCGCAGCTACCGGCGGTGACGGCAAGAAGGTGCCGACTTATGCGCTGATCAGCCCGCTGGTGCCGGTTATTCTGGTGTTCGCTTTTAAAATCGATATCGTTCCCGCCGTCATCATCGGAGCGCTCGTCACGATCCTACTGGCCTGGCCGAAGCGACCGATCCACGTGCTCTCCAGCGCGCTGATCGAGGGCATCCAGGACGTCGCCGGCGCCATGGCGCTGATGATTGGCATCGGCATCCTGCTCAATTCGGTTATGGCGCCGCAGGTTTCGGCGCTGATTTCCCCGCTCATTGAGGCGGTGCTTCCCGGCAATCCGATCATGTACATTCTCTTCTTCACCATCCTGTCGCCGCTGGCGATTTACCGCGGCCCGCTCAACGTGTGGGGTCTTGGCAGCGGCATCGCCGCCCTGTTCGTGACGGCAGGCATGACGCCGGTTGCCGCTATGCTGGCGCTGCGCGTGGTCAGCAACGTGCAGGCTGTGTCCGACCCGACGAACTCGCATAACGTATGGGTTTCGGATTTTACGAAGACAGACATCAACGAAATCTTGAAGAAGACGCTGCCTTGGATGATGGTCGCCGTCCTGATCTCGATGATCATCGGCGCATTCATGGTGTTTTGATAAAGACGGCTTTTACGGATGATTCCGGACGGGGAACGGACTGCGCGGCTTGATGCGGGCCTTCCCCTGTCCTGACTTCAGGAGGGTAACATGGAGAGAAAAAAAGTAAGGGTAGGCATCGACGTCGGCGGAACGTTTACGGACGCGGCCGTCATCGACAACGAAACGTTTGAAGTCATCGGCAAAATGAAAATCCCGACGACCCACCATGATGAGGACGGTGTGGCGAAAGGGATCGTGCAGATATTGAACCGGATTCTGGAGAGCCAGGGCATTCTCCCGGAGGATGTCACGTTTATCGCCCATGGGACAACCCAGGCGACCAACGCCCTGCTCGAAGGGGACGTGGCCAGAGTCGGCATCATCGGTATGGGCACGGGACTCGACGGCATGAGCGCAAGGTCCGAGTCCAATCCGGGGGATATTGAGCTGGCGCCCGGCAAGTTTTTGAAAACATATCATACGTTCCTCGACTCCAAAAATCTCACGGACGCAGACATTGAAATCGCCATCGACGCCCTGGTTCAGCAGGGGGCCGAAGTCATCGTCGCCTCCGAGGCGTACAGCGTCGACGATCCGACCAATGAGCTGCGGGTCATCGAACTGGCGAACCGCAAGGGCATCTATGCCACTGGCGGCCACGAAATTTCTCAGCTGTACGGGCTGAAGACGCGGACGCGGACGGCGGTCGTCAATGCATCCCTCATTCCGAAAATGATGGAAACGGCCAACATGACCGAGAAGTCCGTCAAAAACGCCAATATCCAGTCCCAACTGATGATTATGCGCTGTGACGGCGGCGTGATGAGCATCGATGAGGTACGGAAGCGCCCGATCCTGACGATGCTGTCAGGCCTCGCGGCCGGGGTGGCGGGCGCTTTGATGTATGAGAAAATTTCGGACGGCATTTTCTTCGAGGTCGGCGGAACGAGTGTCGACATTTCCGTTATTAAAAACGGCAAGGTCATGATCCAGAACGCCCAGGTCGGCGGCCACCGCACGTACCTGCAGTCGCTGGACGTCCGCACGCTCGGCATTGCCGGCGGCAGTATGATCAAGGTGTCCGGCGGCAAAATTACCGACGTCGGCCCGCGGAGCGCACACATCGCCGGCAAGGAGTACGAGGCGTTTGCACCGGCGGACGAAATCGTCAGTCCGAAGGTGAAATTCGTCAGCCCCCGGGAAGGCGATCCGGCCGAATACGCCATCTGCGAGTGCGGAAATGGACGGGAGTTCTCGTATACGCTGGCGGGTGCAGCCAACATCCTCGGCTACGTGCCGGAGGGCGACTATGCATATGGTAACAAGGAAGCGGCGGTAAAAGCATGGGAAGCCCTTGCCGCACACGTCGGTCTGAGCGTGGAGGAAACCGCGCGCAAGGTGATGGACATTGCGATCGATAAAACGATGAAAACCGTAAATGAAATGATTCAGGATTATGAGCTGGACCGGGCCTTCGTTACGCTCGTCGGCGGTGGGGGCAGCGGGGCGGTGCTGGTGCCGGCGATGGCCGAGCGGGAAGGCTTCAAGAGCCAGATCGCCAGCAACGCACCTTATGTCTCCACGATCGGGGTGGCGCTGGCCATGGTCAAGGAGCAGCTGGAGCGGACCGTCGTCAATCCGACGGAAGAGGATATCAAGCGGATCCGGGCCGACATCGTGGAGCGGATCGTCCAATCGGGAGCCAGCGAGGAGACCGTGGAGGTCACGATTGAAATTGACAGCCAGAAGAACATTCTGCGGGCCATCGCGACCGGCTCCACCGAGCTGCGCTCCAAAGACCTCGGCCAGCAGGCCATGCCGCTGGAAGAAATGACGGCGGTCGCGGCCAGCTCGGTCGACCAATCGCCGGAGAACACCCGGCTGGCGGCACAGAGCGGACGGTGGAGCCTGTTCGAAGCGGAGCAGACGAAGAAGTCCCTGTTCGGCCTGATGAAGAAGAAGGTCAACTACGTAGCGGTGCTGGACCGCGAAGGGGTTGTCCGCTTCAAGAAAAGCGGCGTCCAATTTACGAAAGTGACGAAAGCTGCGGCTGATGACCGGCTTAACGAATTTCTGGACGACAATACGATTTACTCCGACGCCAACGCGACGATCCCGAAGGTGTTTGCCTTTTATAAGGAGAAAATGCTGGATCTGACCGGCATGCAGACGAAGGAGCAGCTGCTGTCGATTCTGACGCTTGAAACGGAGATGCTGAAGTCCGAGGACGAAATGATCGTCATTGCGTACCAATAGAAAAGCTAAAGAGATGATGAAGAGATAGATCAAGGTTAGAACACGAGGAGGGGGATGACAGGCATGCCGGAGTTCCAGGAATACGGTTGGAATGTTCAACATCTTGGACTGACCGATGAGGTGCTCGCCCATGCGGAGCTCACCAAGGACCCGCTGTACCGCAAAATTCCCCATGATCGCCTGGCCTATTATGTGGACAGGTCGCTTCAAAGGGGCAGGGAAGCGGCACAGGCCTGCCGGGGCATGTCCATCCGCGAGTTGTACCGCAGGGAAGGCCTCGGCTACGAAATCACCGACCGCTCCGGTACGTTTCATCAGATCTCTCTGCGGGCGCGGATCGATTTCAACCAAACGCCGCCGGAGGTAGTCATTTACGCCGCATCCCTCCGCGGTATGGCTGATGCATACCGGGCGGTCATGAGTCCGGGAGAACAGGCGCAGCGTTCTTTAACCCCTCAGGACGATGAACTGGAGCGGCTGGTCGATATCCACCTGGCGCATGAATTTTTTCACTATGTGGAGTACCGGGCCGCGCAGTTTACCAACGACATGCTCGAGCCGGTCGAGGTGTTCCGGCTGGGCAGGCGGCTGGTGAAGCGCTCGAGCGTTGTTCAGTGCAGCGAAATCGCTGCCCACGCCTTTTGTAAGGAGATGATGGGCCTGCCTTTCCTGCCGAATGTACTGGATTACGCCTTCCTGATCCAAACCGGTTCTTTAAGCAAAGAGGACTTTTACCGGGAGGTCGAGGCCTGGAAGAGCGGCCATGCGGCGGCGTTGTGACATCGTTTTCTAAATACCTTCCCTTGTATGATATAATGGGGTGTGCTAGCGGGGGTTACCGGATTAGCTATTTTCCCACAGGTAGGTCAGGAGGAGGTCACATGTCTTCACAGGTTCCGGCCGTCATCGCCAAAATCGTATCGCAAACCCAAAAGTTAACCTACGGCGAAAATCAAATCGCCAACTTTGTCATTCATAATCCGGAGTTTATTACCCGCAATACCATCACGGCGATTGCGAATGAGATCGGCGTGTCCGAGACGAGCATTAACCGCTTCTGCAAAAAGGTCGGCTACAAAGGCTTCAACGACTTCAAGATTGCCTTTGCCCAGGACGCATTCTACCGGGATATGCAGGCGAAGAAGAAAGAAAGACGCGAGATCAATCCCATTGATGCGCTCGCTTTGGATTATAATGAGCTGATCGTGAACACATCCGCGCTCGTGACGGAGGAGCAGCTGAACCAGGTCGTGGATCTGCTGAAGAATGCCCGCCGGATCGTGGTCATCGGATTGTTCGATTCGTTTTTGGCGGCAATGGCGCTCCGCAACCGGCTGGCGATTATCGGCATGATGGCGGAAGCCATCAACGACAGCAGGGAAATGAAGATCGCTGCCTCCCAGTGCGGTCCCGACGATGTGGTTATCGCTTTCTCCCGTTCGGGTTCAACGAGGGAAATTATCGATGCGGTATCCATCGCGCGGGTCAATCAGGCGAAGGTGATCGCGATCACCTGCTACGACGCTTCGCCGATTACGGAGAACGCGGCCGTTGATATTATTGTCCCGGATAAAATATCCGTCAATAACAGCGCCTTTATGTCCAATCATATTACGTTCCTGTTCGTGGTCGATTTGATCATGAGCGTGTTTATTTCCTCGGATAAAAAGTATTTGAAAAAGAAGCTGGACAGCGAGGGCCTGCTGGCCAGCGACCAGTCGATCACAAATTATTTTTTGTAAGAAGAGCGTTTCCTGCCGGAGGGCAGGGGGCGCTTTTTTTGTTGGCTTATGGTCAAGTCCCGGAGAGCGCTGTCATATACATCTTTACGGATTCATCTTCGATCCTGCGGATGACGCCAAAGTTGTGCGCAAAGCCGCAGAATGGGCGATTGGCCGTGGAGACGGGTCCCACTAGAATGGGGTTGTAAACTTACAGGTGGTTCCCACCGGGAGGAGATTGGTATGAGCAAAAAAATGCGTTTTGCAATTGTTGGGGCCGGCGTGATCGCCCCTCTGCACGCGAGAGCCATCGAGAGCCATCCGGAAGCGGAGCTGGCGGCGGTCGTAGACGCCGTTCCGGAAAAAGCGGCAAAAATAGCAGAGGAATTCGGAGCGGCCCACGTATATACGGATACCCGGCAAATGCTTCAGGAGTGTGACGTGGACGCCGTCTGCATCTGCGTACCCAGCGGAGGCCACCGGGATGCAACCGTCGCGGCGGCGGAGGCGGGCAAGCATGTGCTGTGCGAAAAGCCCCTCGGCATTACCAAGGCGGACATGGACGAGATGATCGAAGCCTGCCGGAGCCACGGCGTCAAGCTGGCCACCGTATTCCAGAAGCGGACCACGCCGCATGCACTGCTGACCAAAAAGGCCATTAACGAAGGCAAGCTGGGCAAGTTAGTGCTTGGAGACGCCTACTTGAAGTACTACCGCAGCCCGGAATATTACAAAAGCGCCGGATGGCGCGGAACATGGGCCATTGACGGAGGCGGCGCCCTCATGAATCAGGGGGTGCACGGCATCGACATCATCCGCTGGATGATGGGGGATGTAGACAGCGTCTTTGCCTACACGGCTCCATTAATTCATGACATCGAGGTGGAGGATACAGCGGTTGCGGTTTTGAAATATAAGAATGGGGCATTTGGGGTCATTCAGGGAACGACGTCGGTCAATCCCGGCCAGGAGCCGCGTTTTGAAATTCACGGCGAGCACGGGACGATCATTTACGGAGACAGCGGTTTTAAAGTATGGAAAACGGTTGACGGTGATGCAGCCCCGCTCGTGTCGGAAGGCTCCGCCGAAGGTGCGGATGACCCGAATGCCATTTCTTCCGACGGGCACTACATTCTGATCGACGACCTGATTCAGGCGGTGCGGGAGGATCGTGAGCCGCTCATTTCGGGAGAGGAAGCGAGGAAATCGGTAGACCTGATCCTGGCCATTTACGAGTCCTCGCGTACGGGCAAGGAAATCAAACTGTAGGAAGAGGCGATGAACGGAAATGAGTACAGAAGAGCTGAAGATCGCAATCATTGGGCTGGACACGTCGCATGCGCCGCTCTTTGCCGAGCTGCTGAACAACCCGGATCACCCGCACCATGTGCGCGGCGGGAAAGTGACGGCCGCCTATCCGGGCGGATCGCCGGATTTTGAGCTGAGTATCGGGCGGGTCGACAAATTCACGGCGGAAGTCAGGGATAACAGCGGCGTCCCTATCGTCCAGAGCATCCAGGAGGCAGCCGAAAGCGCCGATGCCATCCTGCTGCTCTCAGTGGACGGGCGCGTGCACCTGGAGCAGTTCCGGCAGATCGTTCCTTATGGTAAGCCGGTTTTTATCGACAAGCCGTTTGCTGTCACGACCCGTGACGCCAAGGCGATTTACCGGCTGGCACAGGAGCACGGAATTCCGCTCATGAGCTGCTCCTCCGTCCGCTGGTCGGAAGGCCTGGGCCGGGCGCTGGACTCAGCCGATCAGGGGAACATCATCGGGGTGGATACCTACGGCCCCATGGAGCTGCAGTCTACGCAGCCGGGCTTTTACTGGTACGGTATTCATGCCGCCGATATGCTGTACCGCAGCATGGGCAAAGGTTGTAAAGAGGTCACAGTCACCACGAATGCCGACCATGATCTGGCCGTAGGTGTATGGGAGGACGGCAGGGTCGGAACGCTGCGCGGCAACCGGAAGGGCAACCGCCGTTTCGGAGCGTTGATTCACCGTGAGCAGGGGACCGAACATGTCGACGTGTATGCGGACGGCAAGCCCTATTATGCTAGCATGTTGGAGGAAGTCATCCGAATGTTCCAAACGGGCGCGGCTCCGATCGACATGACGGAGACGCTGGAAGTCATCGCGTTTCTGGAGGCCGCCAACGAAAGCCGGGAGACCGGCAGAACCGTGAAGCTGGATACGGGCATCAGCCCGGTTGCCAGCTCCTGATTTTGACGCTTGCTTTGTGCGGCGCGGTAAAAGCCATCCAGGTTTGCTCCCGGCTCGGTGTCATAGATACTGCTGCCGCATCCCAACTATGACGGTTGGACGAAGCGCACCCTGGGAGTCTATAACGGGTTATCTGAAACATGCAAGAAGATGAAGATGTGCAATGATCTGATTTTGCATAGACGATGAATGATGGTGATGAAAGGAGGGGAAGGGAGAAATGAATGCGGCTTTTCAACTGGGCGTCATTACCGACGAAATCTCCCAGGACATCGCCGATGCGATCCGCATTGCCCACAGATACGGGCTGGCCGCACTGGAGCTGCGCTCCGTGGACGGAGAGCAGCTGTATCAGCTGAGCGATTCGCGCATAGAGGAGATCGGTGCGGCGATCCGGGCGGCTGGCCTGAAGGTCAGCGGCTTATCTGCCCCGGTGTTTAAGTGCAATCTCCGAAATGCGGAAGAAGTAGCCGAACACCGGGGAATTTTGACCCGTTATGCGGAATTGGCGCAGCGGCTCGGCACCCGGTATGTCCGCGGCTTCAGCTTCTGGGCCGAAGGCCCGCTGGAGGAGGCGTTTGGCGACATCGTCCGGGAATTAAAGAACGTAGTGCCGATCCTGGAGCAGCATGGCGTCATTTACGCGCTGGAAGCGGATCCGGCGGTCTACGCCTCCAATGCGGCCAAAGCCGCAGCTCTGATCCGGGCGGTGGATTCGCCTTATGTTCAAGGATTGTATGACCCGGGTAACGACCTGTGGGATCCGGACCGGGAGGTCCCTTACCCTGACGGCTACGATGCTTTGCGGGGGCGGATCTGTCACATCCACCTGAAGGATGCGGTCAAGCAGGGAGATCATACCGAAGCGGTGGCGATCGGAAAAGGTCAGGTGGATTACGCCGGCCTGCTGCGCCGCCTGGTGGAAGAGGGGTATGACGGCTATTTGGTGGTCGAAACCCACTACAGGCTTCAATCGAGCCTGACGGAAGAGCAGCTCAAGCGCCCGGCCGGATATGCTTTTTCCGAGGGAGGGGAAGAGGCGACGATCGACTGCCTGAATTCCTTGTTTGAGCTGCTGGAGCGGAGCTCCATTTCAATAAGCAAGCAATAAGCAAGAGCGGTTCGTAAATTAATGGAGGAGGAATGATCATGCCCAGTCCCCGTTTGGCGGAGAAAAAGTGGTGGAAGGACCGTCTTCAGGTCCGGCAGTACGCGTCGAGAGACGAGATGGGAAGAGCGGCGGCAGCCGATGTCTCCCAAGCAATGAAGGCGATCCTGGCGGACCGGGGCAGCTTGCGGATCGTGTTTGCCGCGGCCCCGTCGCAGAACGAGCTGCTGGACTACCTCGCAGCGGATAAAGATATCGAGTGGAGCCGGGTAACCGCGTTTCACATGGACGAATATATCGGACTGGACGAAGATGCTCCCCAGCGGTTCAGCACTTTTCTGGATACCCGGCTGTTCTCCCGGGTCCGCCCGGGAACCGTCCACCTGATCGACGGCTCCGCCAATCCCGCCGCGGAGTGCGAACGGTATGCGGCACTGCTGCAGGAGGCCCCGATCGATATCGTCTGCCTCGGCATCGGGGAGAACGGCCATTTAGCTTTTAACGATCCGCCGGTAGCCGATTTCAACGACCCGAAGACGGTAAAAATCGTCGAGCTCGACGACATGTGCCGGGAACAGCAGGTTCGGGACGGCTGCTTTGACCGGTTCCGGGAGGTGCCCGAAACCGCGATGACGCTGACGATCCCTACGCTGCTCTCCGGCGGCCGCCTGTTCTGCATCGTGCCGGGCCCGACGAAGCGCAGCGCGGTGACGCAGACGCTGGAGGGACCGATCACGACCGCCTGCCCGGCCTCCATTTTGCGGGAGCACCCGAACTGTACGTTATACCTGGACCGGGATTCGTATGGAATCTGACCGCCGCGAGATGGAACCCACGGCAGCAGGCGGCCGTGACGCCCTGATCCGGCTGGAGGGCATTCATGCCCTGACCGGGGAGCATATCCGGCTCACCCTGGCAGGCGGGGTGATTGCCGGGTACGAGGTGCTCGGGACACCGGAGGAGGTGGAGATCCGGCAGGCTGCCGGGGCACAGGCGGGCGGGCAGGAGCTGCCCCTCATCGGACCGGGACTTGTGGACCTGCAGATTAACGGGTACGCGGGGCTGGATCTCAACACCCATCCGCTGCAAGCGGAAACTGTCCGGCAGTTAAACGAGAGGCTGTGGGCGGAGGGCGTTACCTCGTATTTGCCCACGCTGATTACGAACAGCGATGAAGCGCTGCGCAGCGGACTCGGCACGATTGCCGAAGTGTGTGAAACGGACCCCAATCACAATATGGCGGGAATTCACCTGGAGGGGCCGTTTATCTCCCCGGAAGACGGGCCGAGAGGCGCCCATGACGCCCAGTATGTCAGGGCGCCGGACTGGGAACTGTTCCAGTCCTGGCAGGAGACTGCCGGAGGGCGGATCCGAGTCGTCACGGTATCGCCGGAGTGGCCGGAGGCCGTGGATTTTATCGAGCGGTGCACGGGCAGCGGCGTGCTGGTCTCGATCGGCCACACCGCGGCCAACTCGGCACAGATCCAGGCGGCCGTTCAAGCCGGGGCGCGCATGTCCACGCATCTGGGCAACGGCGCCCACCCGGTGCTGCCCCGCCACCCGAATTACATATGGGATCAGCTGGCGGAGGAGCCCTTGTGGGCGAGCGTGATTGCGGACGGCTTTCACCTGCCGGACGCTTTTCTCCGCGTCGCCGCCAAGGTGAAGGGCGAGCAGCTGATCCTGGTCAGCGATGCCGTCAGCTTCGGCGGGATGCCGCCCGGCACGTATGACACGCACATCGGCGGCCGTGTCACGCTGACGCCTTCAGGGCGGCTGCACCTGGCCGGGCAGCCAGCGCTGCTTGCGGGCTCGGCGCTGCCCATGACCGCCGGCATCGCGCACCTCGCGGGGCGGGGCATCGCCAGCCTCGGCGAGGCATGGGCGATGGCCTCGGTGCGCCCCGCGGGCCTGCTCGGCCTGCCAGCGGCCCAGGGCCTTGCGCCCGGCGCGCCCGCAGACGTGGCGCTCTTCACGAAGGATGCGGCGGGCATCCGCATCCTTCGCACCTACAAGCGCGGGCAGCTAAAGTACGACGCCCGCGATGAGCAAGACGCCGGCACCATGGGATGACGCCCGCGCGGTGCAAGCTCTCCATCGCCACACGATAACACCAGCACCACGCGCAGTAGCCTCTACACGATAACGCCCACAGGATGCGCGCTGCTGCTCTCTCTACACGATGCTGTCCACACGATGCGCGCTGCTCTCTACATGATGCTGCCCGCCACGATGCGAGCAGCTCTCTCTACCTGATGACACCCTCGCGATACGCGATGCGCTGCTCCACACGATGATGCCCACACCACACATCGCGGCCATCTCCACCCGATGACGTTCGCACCATGAGTCATGGCCATCTCCACCCGATGACGTTCGCACCATGAGTCATGGCCATCTCTTCCCGAAGATGTACTCACCTCGCACCATACCCCTAGTCCACGCACCACGCACGCATCGCAGGCCAATACTCAGCCCCAAGCTTAGCGCGGGCTGACAAAAACATAACCCCCACCCGGATACGCAGACCGGGTGGGGGTTTTTACTTACCCACATGTGATGGCGGCAGGCCCTGCTGGGGTTCGACGGCCGTTCATGCCATTAATCTTTATGCACCGTAACTCCAACCTCGACCCAGCGGAGTGGGCGGAATCGATCTGGAGAAGCGAAGCGGTCGCCTTTGTCTTATCCAGCCCCAAGCTTAACGCGGGCTGAACCAAAACATGAACCCCCACCCGGATACGCAGACCGGGTGGGGGTTTTACTTACCCACATGTGATGGCGGCAGGCCCTGCTAAGGTTCGGCGGCCGTTCATGCCATTAATCATTATGCAACGTAACCCCAACCTCGACCCAGCGGAGTGGGCGGAATCGATCTGGAGAAGCGAAGCGGTCGCTTTTGTCTTATCCAGTCCCAAGCATAGCGCGGGCTGAACCAAAACATGAACCCCCACCCGGATACGCAGTCCGGGTGGGGGTTTTTTACTTACCCACATGTAATGGCGGCAGGCCCTGCTGAGGTTCGGCGGCCTTTCATGCCATTAATCTTTAAGTACCGTAACTCCAACCTCGACCCAGCGGAGTGGGCGGAATCGATCTGGAGAAGCGAAGCGGTCGCCTTTGTCTTTGGATTTCACCCTTGTTATGTTTCCGGTAAAGAAATCCAAAGACAACAGCGATCGGAAGAACGATCCGTACACGGAGCGTCCATGCGAGCGCCGAAGTATCATGAAGCATCAATGCCAACGGAGTGTCCACTCGGGCGCCGAAGTACCCGCTTTAATATGAGCTGTCATTTACCGGACGCCTGCCTGCACCACGCTGCCACGCCCAGCCTGCCCGCCATCACTCCCCCTACGACGCATATTTACGCCGATACTCCCCAGGCGTAATCCCCGCATGCCGCTTGAACATGCGGATGAACGAGTTCACGTTGCGGTAGCCGACCCGGGCCGCCACGTCCTGGATGCGCAGATCCAGGTTCTGCAGCAGCTCCTTGGCAGTGCGGATGCGGAGGTCGTTCAGATAGTCGCTGAAATTGACGCCCGTCTTCTCCTTGAAGTACGTCGACAGATAGCCGGACGTAATGTTCAGCTTGTCGGCCATCATGTCGAGGTTGATGTCCTCGTCCAGATGCGTGCACATATACTCCGTCACGAACGATGTGATCGGATCATGCTCCTCCGTCTTGCGCCGGATTCCCTGCAGCACAGGGTGCAGCAGGTCAGCGAACCAGCGCTCGTACTGCGCCCGGCAGTAGAAGCGCCGGGTCTCTTCGAGCGGCGGGCGGCCGCCGGCATCGGCCGATGCGGCCGCGGGAAGCTGGCGCAGCGCTTTATCCAGCTCGCCCGACACATCTTTGGCGAACTGCCGGTAGTCGCTGGCCACCGCCTGCTTCTTCTCGAGCTGGTCCAGGCTGCGCCGGACCCACTCCTGCATGCCTTCCTCACTGCCGCTCATCAGGCGGGTCTGGAACTCCTGCTCCCACATCGCTTTGAGGTAGCGCTCGCCTCGCGCTCCGCCGTCAGGGACGTCCGGCCGAATCCACTGCGTTTCATCCACCAGGCGGCGCAGCTTCAGCCGCTCCTGGACCTGCTCATACGCAGCCGTGAAGTCCGCCCCCGCCGGCTGAACGGCTCCATGGGCCATCGTGACGAGATAGCTGTCGCGGTCCACGGAGAACACCTGCAGCAGCCGCTGCATGTACGGGGTGAGATCCGCTTCCGGATCGGGCAGGAACAGCAGCGTCAGGATCTGATGGGGCTCTGTCTGGATCGTGACGGCATCGGGAAAAGCCTGACGCCATACATTGTCGACGTACACGCGGAGGTAATAAGAGCCTTTACCCGTTTTCTGCTGATAATGCTCGAAAGCATCCTTGAACAGCACCTGGTAGACCACCACCACGTAAGGCAGGCTCGTATCGGTCAGCTCCTGTATCTCCTTCAGGTTCATATGGATGTTCTTCAGCTTGTTGGTGTAGGCGTAATGCCGGAGCATGGAATTTTTGCGTGCCAGATCGCGCGAAATGCTTTGGTGGGAGATGCGCATGTGGTGCATTTTTCGCGTGATCAGCTCGATTTCGCGAACGGGTTCGTTATCCGTGCCGCTGCCTGCGTCGGTCTCGTAGCCCTTCAGTTCGTCGACGATGAGCCGAATCGGCTGGTGCATGCGCCGGCTGAACAGGAAGGTCAGCACGATCAGTACGCCGACGATGGCGAGCAGCGACAGCAGGATCAGGTTCAGATTGAGGAGCTGGCCGGAAATGCTCTGGACCGGAACCCGGCTGACATAGGTGAAACCCGTACCGGCCCCCTTTTTATAAAAATAATAGTAATCCTTCGTTTGCATATAGGAGTGGCCCGGGTCAAACGAAGTGACCAGACCCGAATTGATGTCGGCCGACGTCTGGTAGAGCGGCTGCCCGTCAGCATTCAAAATATAAAACTGGTCGCTGATCGAAACGTGCAGGTCCTGCGTCAGCTTTTGGGCATCGATCATGACGATGAAGTACATGTCGCGGTAAGGCATCATTTTAATGATCATGGGCATCAGTATGCCTTTGGACACCGTATGGCCCGCCGTGTTCTCGGTAAAGGCGGCAGCCGGAAACACGCGGTAGGCGTACGATTCGTCAAACTGTCGGTCCCAAAACTCCGGCGGGTAGGAAGGGCTAATGTAATACGTTCCAAACATCGCTTTTGCGCTGCTTGTCCCGTCCTTCTCGATGACGTAGGCGTCGCTGCGGAAGTCAATGATGAGGTTGTCAATATAAAGGAAGGGATTCGTGTACAGCTGCTTCATCTCGGCAATGACGTCGTTGACGTAACCGTAAGCCTTGTTGACTCGGGCATGCCGGAGCAAATTGATGTGGGTCGCCCAGAGGCTGTTCTGGTTCAGACCGAGCACCATTTCCCGGGTCAGGCGAAAATGGTCCTCATAGCCCTCCACCGCGTGATTAATGCTCAGCTCGTTGTACTTGACGATCTCCTGGTGGATCTGGCGTTTTAAATAGAAGAAGGAAACCAGGTTGAAGGCGGCAAGAAGCAAGATGACGGCCAGAAATCCAAGCAGCAATTTCGTGAAAAGCGTCGTATACCCCAGTTTTTTCGTCAGGATGAGTGACATCTCTTGAACACCTCCGGCAATGTGCGCTCTGTTATCTATATAGATTGAACTAAAGTTTTGCATTGAAACTTCCGTTATAACGGCCCAATAGAGGCCTAGAACATTCCTTTCTTTAGTTCAATCTATGTATATCATAAGATTTATTTTCGCGTTCAAACAATATTCACCTTTTCGGGTATCTCTACAATCTTCCGGCTGACCCCGGAAAAAGGGGATATCCTCACAAACGTGCAGATTTATTTATGGGGAAGCGTTCAAGTATGATTCGGGTACAGGGTTTCACGGCCCATGACCAAAGAGGGAGGTGCGCATGTGGGTGAAACAAGCACAATCGGAAGTGTCGGGAATCGTTGAGGCAGGCCTGCCGGGCCTGAACGTAAAGCGCCGCAGCGGCATGACCATGCAGAGCAGGCTGAAGCGGGCCTGGAGACGAAGCAAATACTTATGGCTGCTGTTTCTCCCGTGCCTGCTGTATTACGCGATTTTTAAGTATGCACCGATGTTCGGCCTCGTCATTACATTCAAAAACTACAACGTGTTCAAGGGCATTTGGGCGAGCGAGTGGGTGGGCTTCAAGTATTACCGGATGTTTTTTGAAAACCCGGATTTCTGGGTGCTGATGAAAAACACGGTGCTGCTCGGCGTTTACAAGCTGGTCTTCGGCTTCCCGGCGCCCATCATTCTGGCCCTGCTGCTGAACGAAGTCCGGAATGCCGTGTTCAAAAAATGGGTGCAGACCGTCAGCTACCTGCCGCATTTCATTTCCAACGTCATCGTGGCCAGCATGGTGATCATGTTCCTGTCCCCGAATGGCGGAATCATCAATGAGCTGATTACCGCGCTCGGCGGCAAGCCGGTCAACTTCATGATGGAGCCGGGATGGTTCCGGCCGGTCTATGTCCTGTCGGAAATCTGGCAGCACATCGGATGGGAGACGATCATCTTCCTGGCGGCGCTGACCGCGGTCGATCCGCAGCTGTATGAAGCGGCCAGCATCGACGGCGCGAGCCGGTGGCGGAAGCTGTGGCATGTGACGCTGCCCGGCATTGCCCCGACCATCATGATCATCCTGATCCTCGATATCGGGAAGGTGCTCGAGATCGGCTTCGAGAAAGTATTTCTGATGTATAACCCGGCCATTTACGATACGGCGGACATCATCAGTACCTATGTGTACCGGGTCGGGATGGAGCAGGGGAACTTCAGCTATGCCTCTTCCATCGATCTGTTCATGGGGGTCATCAGCTTCATCTTTATTTTTTCGGCCAACTTTATCAGCCGCAGACTGGGGGGAACCAGCCTATGGTAAGTGCAGGGGAGGTGCGCGGCCGCCGCAGGATCAGCCTGTTTACCATCGTCAATACGCTGATTCTGCTCGGTGTCGCCGTCGTGACGCTGTATCCGTTCGTTTACATGCTTGCGGTCTCGCTCAGCGGGGACGTGTACGTCATGAAGGGAGAAGTCACGCTGTGGCCAAAAGGCTTTAATCTCCGGATGTACGATCTGGTGCTGGGAGACCCGAAAATTTGGTCGGCCTACCGGAACACGATCATCTACACCGTGCTCGGCACGGCGATTGCGATGATCATTACGTCCATGGGCGCTTATGCGCTGTCCCGCAGTGATATGACGTTTCACAAGGGCTTTACGCTATTGATCGTGTTTACGATGTTCTTCAGCGGGGGCATGATCCCGACGTTTCTGGTGGTCCGCTCGCTCGGGCTGGTTGATACGATCTGGGGCATGGTGCTCCCGGGAGCGGTCAGCACGTGGAATCTCATTCTGATGCGGACGTTCTTCAGCGGCATTCCGAAAGAGCTGGAGGAATCGGGACGGATCGACGGGCTGAACGACATCGGCATCTTCTTCCGCATCATCGTGCCGTTATCCAAGCCGGTGTTCGCTACGATCTCATTGTTCTATGCGGTAGGCATCTGGAACAACTTCATGAATCCGCTGCTGTATTTACGTAATCCCGACCTGTTCCCGCTTCAGGTCATTCTCCGCAATCTGGTGCTTGCCGGAAGCGTCAGCTCCGGGCAGGTGACGCAGATCGGCGGGGACAACATGGTGGTCGAGGATTCGCTGAAGTTTGCAACGATCATGGTATCCACCATTCCGATCCTGATCATATATCCGTTCGTCCAGAAATATTTTGTGAAAGGGTCGATGATCGGCGCGGTGAAGGGATAACTGTGATGTTCCAATTTTGATCAAAGGGGCGAAACGAATGAAGAAAAGAAAGATCGCTTCAGCGCTGCTGGCCGCACTGCTGATCGTCATTGCCGCAGCCGGATGCACCAGCGGGAAGAAGGAAGAGACGAGTACGACACCAAATGCCGGAACCGGGGGACAGAAGGAGACGGTCACCTTAACGGCTCTCCTTGACAACAATGCGACCTTCCCGTACAGCAAGGATTGGCCTCTCTGGAAGTGGATTCAGGAGAAAACCGGGGTCACGCTGAACGTACAGACGCCTTCGGGCAAGCTGAGCGACACGCTGAACCTCGTCATGGCCTCGGCCAATCTCCCGGACCTCATGTATATGTCGAGCCGCAGGGACTCCAACAAATACGGGGACCAGGGCGCGCTGGAAAATATTTTGGACCATGTCGACCAAATGCCGAACCTGAAAAAGTGGATGGAGCAGTATCCGGAGGAAGCCAAGGCCGCGCTGTCCGCGGACGGTAAAATGTATATGTTCCCGAACCAGGGCTTTGGGGAGACGAACCGGATGATCTGGCTGTACCGCGAGGATGTGTTCAAGAAAAACGGACTGCAGCCGCCAAAGACCTATGAGGAGCTGCACCAAGTACTGAAAAAGCTGAAGCAGCAATACCCGGACAGCTATCCGCTGTCGATGCGCTTCGGGCAAATACCGGATGAAATGTACGCCAACCTGACGACCAACTTCGATACGGGCACGGACGTGTATTACGATTTTGACGACAACAAGTGGAAGTTCGGACCGACCGAGGACAACTATAAGAAAATGGTGGAAATGTGGCATACCTTCTACGAGGAAGGGTTGATTCCGCCGGATTTCCTGTCGATCCAGACGAAGCAGTGGCAGGACGTCATGTCCACGGGCCAATCCTTTGTGACAATCGATTACATCAGCCGCGTCGACTTCTTCAACAACGCGATGCGCAAGGACAATCCGGAGTACAGCCTGCAGTTCATGGCGCCGCCGGCAGGACTGCCGGGTATGAAACAGCTGAACCCGTATTTCCACTATCTAGAGGGCGGTCTGACCGTTGCCTCGAGCTCCAAGCATAAAGACGAAATTATGAAGTATATGGACTTTTTCTACAGTGAAGATGGGCGAAACTTAAGCAGCTGGGGCAAGGAAGGCGAGACTTATACGGTGGAAAACGGGGAAAAGAAATTTAAGCCGGAGTATACCGACGTGACGGAAATGCGGAAGCAGACCGGTCTGCAGACGAGCGGCACGTATACGTGGATCGATTTCAATGCGCATCTGTCGCTGTTCTCGGACGATTTGAAGAAGGCCTATGAGGAAGCGGCCAAATACGATCCGCCGGCGATGCAGCCGAAGCCGGCCTTTACTGACGCGGAGAACGAGGTGCTGTCGGTGACCGGGCAGGCTGTGAAGAAATACCGCGAAGAGAACTTCTCCAAGTTCGTCCTGGGCACGCGGAAATTAAGCGAGTGGGATAAATATGTGGAGGAAATCAACGGCCTCGGCGTCCAAAAGCTGATCGACACCTATACGGCGGCGCAGCAGCGTGTGGAGCAGGCGAAGCTGGAAAATAAATAGGAAGGCGCGAGGCTGCGCCGATTCCCTGAGGCACCTGGCTAACGGCCGGGTGCTTTTTTTCTGCATTTGAATGCAATGCAATTTCCCCATCGCAAAAGGGCGGATGCCGATATTCCATCCCTAAGGTTTTCCAAATTCCTTGACAGGATACAATATCTGTAATATAAATGATCTAGTTATTTAGTAAATTACTGATTTAGTAAATTACTAAATATTAACCGGGAAGGTGAGATGAATCGGATGGATAAAAGCCGCAGGGCAGAGCTGATCGCCCAATACAAAGAAATGAAACCCCAAATGGGTGTATATATGCTCAAGTGTGTCCCTTCCGGACGCATCTATCTGGGTTTCACCCAGGATATGAAAAGTATGCTGAACAGGCACCAGTTTATGTTAAGATCCGGGCTGCACAAATGCAGGGAGCTGCAGCGGGAATGGAACGAATACGGGGAGAGCCAGTTTGAAGTGAAGGTCGTGGACACGCTCGCCTACGACAAGGATGAGTCTAAAACCGACTATACGGAGGACTTGGAGCTTCTGCGCGACATCTGGAAAGATAAATTAGAAAATGTGGAGATGATCTAACCATGAGGATCCCAACAACGTTAAAACATAAACCGGTCATCGTATCCGAGAATTACGAAAACATCGACGGCAGAAAGGCGTACAGCACGGATGCCAAGGGATTGTCCCTGGGCCTTGCCCAGTGGAACGAGCGCGGGAAGGTGGACATTTCCGCCAAGGTATGGCGATATACCGGCGAGAAATGGTCGCGCCAATCCGAAGAGCTTCCGATGCACCGGGTGCTGGATCTGGCGATTCTGATCCTGCGCAGCAGCGCTTACTTCAGCGAGGCGTACCGCTATCCCAAGCTGTATGACCCGGAAGAGACGACAATCGACCGTGTAGGGGTACAGGGCGATGCTATGGAAGTGGCGGTATGCACGGACAATCCAATGATTGACGAGGATATCAAGCTGTTTGCCCAAGCGCTGAACGAAGACGGTGAGCTGCTGGGCGAGCGGTTCCGCATTTTGTCCCGCCTGCTGAAGGACATGGGATATTGATGGGTACGAAGCGGTCTTTCTACTGGAAGATAATTAAAGGAGATGGTTTTACATGAGTTCTACCGAGCAAGGTTTAAAAGGCGCCTCCGGTGCCGTGCCATCCGAGAGGCCGGGGCCGGGTGCTCCCGAGAAGAAGGATACGGTACTGCGGGCCATGATCGCTTTCCTTATCCCCCTTATTCTGAGCAACGCCCTGCAGTCCGTCGGCCAGCTGGTCGGCAGCATCGTCGTGGGGCGCTGGATCGGGGTTGAGGCACTGGCGGCGATATCCGCGTTTTTCCCGTTATTTTTTCTGGTCATATCCTTTGTGATCGGGATCGGCTCGGGCAGTGCCATTCTGATCGGCCAAGCCTACGGTGCCCGCAACGAGGAGAAGCTTAAGGCGGTCGTCGGCACGACGCTGACCTTCACGGTCATCCTCGGCATCGTCCTGGCGGTGCTGGGGGGCATCTTTACCGAGGACATTTTGCTTCTGATCGGAACCCCGTCCAACATCATCGACATTTCCGTACATTATGCCCGCATCATGTTCTGGAGCCTGCCATTTTTGTTCCTGTATGCAGTCTATACGACATTTATGCGCGGAACGGGCGATTCGAAAACGCCGTTTTATTTTCTGATCGTCAGTACGGCGCTGAACCTGATTCTGCTGCCCGTGCTGATCTTCGGCTGGATCGGGCTGCCCAAGCTCGGCCTGTACGGCGCGGCTTACGCGAATCTCGTCTCCACGATCGTGACCTTTATCGCGATGCTCTGGTATCTTCGCTGGAAGAAGCACCCGCTGCAGTTCGACGCTTCGGTGCGCAGGCACCTGGGGATGGACCGGGAAATGCTGAAGCTGCTGCTTCGTCTCGGCATTCCGTCCAGTATCAGCATGATCCTGGTGTCGCTGTCCGAGATTGCGGTCATTATTTTCGTCAACCGGTTCGGCTCGGACGCAACCGCCGCCTACGGCGCGGGGAACCAGGTGGCGAGCTACGTCCAGATGCCGGCGATCAGCCTGGGCATGACCGTATCGGTCCTGGGAGCGCAGTCGATCGGGGCCGGTCAGCTGGACCGGCTGAAACAGGTCATCCGCGTGGGTATTATGCTCAACTATATCATTGGGGCCATCATCATTATCCCGGTGTACCTGTTCTCGGAGCATATTTTGTCCTGGTTCATTACGAGCAGCGATACGCTGGACATCGCCCACCGGCTGCTCATGATCACGCTGTGGAGCTACCTTATCTTCGGCCACACGCAGATTTACGGGGCGACGATGCGGTCCAGCGGCACGGTGCTGTGGCCGACGGTGTTCAACATCGTGTCGATCTGGTGCGTTGAGGTCCCTGTGGCCTATGTGCTCTCGTACCACACAAGCCTTGGCATCGAAGGCATTTGGATCGGGTATCCGGCAGCGTTCATCGCCAGCTTCATTCTGGTATACAGTTACTACCGCTTCTCATGGAAAAAGAAGCAGATTACGCGGCTCGTTCACTAGCAGGGAGTACTTCAGAACTGCGGAACCTGGAATAACCAAGGGGGGACCGGCATGAAGGGGAAAAGGCTAGCGTTATCGCTGATCATCGCTATTGTGGCTGCGTACATCGGGTTTGGGGCTTGGATCGCCCACGATACGAAACGGATATTGGTGGCAGCCATGAGCGGGGATCCGGACTATACCGAATACATGGATGAGGCTGTCTATCATGACATCCATCCGGTCCAGCGAGGCATGACGGACAAGGAGTATGCGTATGACCCCGCCGTTCACGACATCGGCTTCGTATTTCCGCTGCATTTCTTCGGCGTATCTCTGGCTTATGTGACCCAGCAGTACTCCGGTGAGCATTTCGGGTTCAGGGAGCCGGTCCGGCTGACACTCCAACTCAAATCCGGAAAATGGTATGCGACCGGTGCATCCATTCAACCTTAAAAACAAAACAGATGGATAACTATAATTGAAGGGCTGCTCGAACGGGGCGAAGATGACCGTGGAAGCAGCTCTTTTTTGTATTAAAAAACTTTTTAAAATTTTTTTTGCTTCCGTGTCGATTTCGCCGACATGCATTCGTCGTATTGATGTAAAGACAAAAAACAGGTGAAAGGTTGTTGAACAATATGGGAGCACAAATGAACGCTTATCTGATGTCGGTGGATGCAAGAAGCCAGGCGAATTACTATATCGAGGCCCTCGGTGGGGAAATCCAGTTTGTCAGTACATACGGAGACGCGCCCGGAGCGCCTGAGGCGATGAAGGATAAAGTGATGCACTTGGCGGTAACGGTGGCGGGAACGAATCCGTTGATGCTGTCCGACGCGTTTGAACCGGTATCGTATAGCCGCAGCGTCAGCCTTTCTTTAACGTATACCGATGAGGCGGAAGCCAGAGCGGCCTATACCAAGCTGAGTGAGGGCGGAGAAAGCAAATATCCTTTTGCCCTTCAGCCATGGGGCGCTTATTATGGTGAGGTCATTGACCGGTTCGGGGTAACGTGGATGATCACGAAAATGTAATGGCGGGAACGAAACCCGACAAATATAACGATAAGAAGCAGCAGATAAAGCAGTTCAAGGAAGGCAGCCGCCATGAGGATCGGCTGTCTTTTTGCTGCAGTGAACAGCGGGGAACCGTTGATCAACCGGCGTCAAACTTACCTTTTTCCCCTTCGTTAAGGGAACGAATGGGTTCCAAAAAGCCAAAAAGAAAGTTTTTTTAAATTAGTAGGTTGTAAAAACTAACTAAGTATTGTATTATGACTTACATAGAAACGATCACATCAGGTGAGCGCTCAGCAAAGCAGATCATGACGAGAAAAAAATTGAGTAAGAGCTTCATTCGAGAAGGGATGGATCATCCGATGATCAAGGAAACGTTCGATGCGTTAATTATCGGCTTTGGCAAAGGCGGAAAAACGTTGGCCCCCTTTCTGGCCGAGCAGGGATTGAAAGTCGCCGTCGTGGAAAAGTCACCTCTGATGTATGGCGGAACCTGCATCAATATCGGCTGCATTCCCACTAAGGCGCTGGCCTATCAGTCGCATATCGTTTCGCAGGAGGAAGGGAACGGTCCGGAGTCCCGGCAGGCGAAGTATGCGCGCGCCCTTCAGGAGAAAGATGAGCTGGTTACCCTGCTGCGCGGCAAGAACTTCCATAACCTGAACAGCCATCCGGGGATCACGGTATTGACCGGGACGGCTTCGTTCCAATCCCCGCACGAAGTTCAGGTGGAAACGGAAGCTGGGAGCATCCTCGCCGAGGCCGAGCGGATTTTCATCAATACGGGGGCAAAGCCGGTCCTTCCTGACATTCCCGGGATTGACGGAGCTCATGTCTATACGAGCACGGAAATGCTGGACTTGGCGAAGCTGCCTTCCCGGTTGGCCATCATCGGCGGCGGCTATATCGGCCTGGAATTCGCCTCCATCTATGCAGGCTTCGGCTCAGAGGTGACCGTTCTTGAGAATGGCGGCGTATTTATGCCGAGAGAGGACCGGGAGATTGCCGAAGAGGTCAAAAAGGTGCTGGAGGCCAAGGGCATCCGCTTCCGGCTGCAGACCAAGGTGTCCCGGATTACGGAACAAGGGGAATCCGTTCAGCTGCTGCTGTCCACGCCTGACGGTGAGGACACACTCCAAGCGGATGCCGTACTGGTCGCCACCGGAAGACAGGCCAATACGGACGGGCTGAATCTTGAAGCCGCAGGCGTTGAAGTGACGGAGCGCGGTTTCGTCCGGGTCGACGAGACGCTTCAGACCAATGTGCCGCATATCTGGGCGATCGGCGACGTGAACGGCGGCCCGCAGTTTACGTATATTTCGCTGGACGACTACCGGATTCTCAAGAATCAATTGTTCGGCGACCGGACGCGTACAACCGGCGACCGGCGATTCGTCCCTTACTCCGTGTTTATCGATCCTCCGCTGGCCCAAGTCGGGTATACGGAACAGGAGGCACTGAAGCGGGGGCACACCGTGAAAACGGCAAAATTACCTGTTACCGCATCGACGAGGGCACGCCAGCTGAAACAGACGGAAGGGCTGCTGAAGGCGGTCGTCGACGCCGAAACGGACCGTCTGCTCGGGTTCACCATGTTCGGTGCGGAATCCAGCGAGGTTGTGAACATCGTGTCCGTGTTCATGCAGTCCGGGCAGCCATACACTGTACTCCGCGATACCATTTTTACGCATCCGTCGATGGCGGAGACGATTAACGACTTGCTCGGCGCGATCCAGTGAGCTCTTTCTACGAGCTCATCGCTTACATATTGACGGACACAACGTCACTCAGCTTAACACGATAAATCACATTTATAAGGGAGAGAACAACCATGACGAAAGTAAAAGAGACGATGAAAGCCGTAGGCCTATATAAGTATTTACCGATTGATCATCCGGAAAGCCTGATTGACGTCGAGCTGGAAAAGCCGGTGCCGACAGGCAAGGATTTGCTGGTGAAAGTCCACGCCATCTCGGTGAATCCTGTCGATTATAAAGTCCGTTCGCCTAAAGACCGCGTGGAAAGCGTACCGAAAGTGCTGGGATGGGATGTCGCGGGCGTCGTCGAGCAGGTAGGTCCGGATGTGACGTTGTTTAAGCCGGGCGATGAAGTGTATTATGCCGGCAGCATTACGCGTCCTGGCGGCAACAGCGAATTTCATCTGGTGGACGAACGAATTGTAGGCAAGAAGCCATCCACGCTGGACTTTGCACAGGCGGCGGCGCTGCCGCTAACGACCATTACTGCCTGGGAAAGCCTGTACGACCGGCTTGGAGTTTCCAAGAACCAGGCGGACAACACCGGCAAAACCATCCTGATTATCGGAGCAGCCGGCGGGGTCGGATCGATTGCGACACAGCTCTCCAAATATTCCGGCCTTACGGTCATTGGCACGGCTTCCCGGCCGGAATCGGCCGATTGGGTGAAAGGGCTCGGGGCGGACTACGTCATCAACCATTTTGAAGCGTTCCTGCCGCAGCTTAAGGCGGTCGGCATCGAGCAGGTCGATTACATCCTCTGCTTGAACAGCACGGAGAAGCATTGGGCGAACATGGCGGAAGCGATCGCGCCGCAAGGCAAGATTTGCTCGATCGTGGAGACGGATGAACTGCTCAACCTGACCCTGCTCAAGAATAAAAGCGTCACGTTCGTATGGGAGCTCATGTTTACCCGTTCCACTTACCAAACGCCGGATATGATCGAGCAGCACAAGCTGCTGGACGAAGTCGCGCGCCTCGTGGACGAGGGCGTCATCCGGACCACTACAAGCGAGACGCTGACACCGATCAATGCTGCCAATCTTCGCAAGGCCCATGCTCTGCTGGAGACCGGCCGTACGGTGGGCAAGGTCGTACTGGAAGGATTCTGACGGGAGCCGCGCTGGGGCCGGTTTGCGTGAAGCGGTCATTTGTGGCACTGTAGGATTAGAAGGCAGTACCACATTTGAGGCAAAGATACACGGGGGGTCATGGATATGCCGAAGAATATTTACAACCTGGATTGCAACATTGCGCAGACATTGAACATCGTTGGCGATCGATGGTCTTTGATGGTCATACATGAAATTTTGGTCGGTAAAAAAACGTTCAACGAGATCAAACAGGGGCTGGCGACGATCTCTGCGAATGTGTTATCCGAGCGGCTCAGACAGCTGGAGGAGGACGGGCTGATCGTATCCAACCTGTACTCCGCGCATCCTCCGCGGTATGAGTATGAATTGACGGAAAGCGGACGGGATATGGAAATGATCTTTCATGCTTTTATCCTGTGGGGAGAGAAGCACCTGGATAAATGCTATAAAAGCCTGAAGCATACCGCCTGCGGCCACGAAGTCGAACTCCGCCATTATTGCCCGCACTGCGAATCGAACGTGGATGACATTACCGTTGTCCCCGTAGAAGACACCAAGCAGCCGTAACGAACGGCCGCCGCAAAAGTTTCTTAGTCAGCCGGATCGCCTAAGGCGGTCCATAACATATAAAGAAGGGATGGATGACAAATGGCAAACACGACAATTACGCTGGAACAGGTATTGAATCAGCAGGTGGCGAACTTCAGCATTCTTTACGTTAAAATCCATAACTACCATTGGTACGTAAAAGGGGAACAGTTCTTCACGCTCCATGCGAAGTTCGAAGAGCTGTACAACGACATTACGCAAAAAGCGGACGACATCGCCGAACGCCTCCTGACGATCAAGGGAAGACCGGCCGCGACGATCAAAGAATATCTTGAAATCGGCACGGTAGCGGAAGCTACGGGAAAAGAGGACGCGCGCGGTATGGTGCAGTCGCTTATCCATGACTTCTCTGTAGTCAGCAAGGAGCTGCAGGACGGGATCCGTTTGGCGGAAGACGCCGGCGACCATCCGACGGCAGATATGCTGATCGGGATGCAGGCGGACCTCGACAAGCACGTCTGGATGCTGGAATCTTATCTTGGATAAAAAGGAAGAGCCCGGGGGCTAAAGCTCCCCGGGCTCTTTTAATAACGTCGTCCGTGCCCCGCTGTGCGTCAGCGTCAGCTTATGCATCGCCCGGGTGCAGGCGATATAGAGCAGCGATCGGTCCATCTCGTTCCGGTAGACTTCGCTATTCACGAAAGGAACGATCACCTCATCGAACTCCAGGCCTTTCGCCAGATGGGCGGACGTGATGCTGATGCCCTCGCGGAACTCCTCGCTGTCGAAATCCAGCAGATACAGGTTGTCAAATGCGTCCCTCAGGCTTTGATAGACCTCGTCTGCCTGGGCCTTTGTTTTGCAAATGATCCCCATGGAACGCGACCCGGAATGTACAAATTTCCGGAGGACAGACCGGATCCGCTCCATTTCCTCCTCCTTGTCTTCGCAGGCAACCATTCGAGGCTTCTCCCCGTGCCGCTCAATGGGTACGACGCTGCTGTTGTCTTTGAGCTGCTGGGCAAAGGTCGTTATTTCATAGGTGGACCGGTAGCTCTTTAACAGCTCTACCGTATCCGCGTTCGGGAACACCTTTTTGATCTCGGCAAGCGAAGAGGAGGAGTAGGGATTGACGGATTGGCCGGCATCGCCGAGGATCGTTTTGCGGCAGTTGAACAGCCTGGAAAGGACAGCGTACTGGATGGGCGTGTAATCCTGCATTTCGTCGACGATCAGATGTTTGACGAAATCAAACGGCGCCGTTCCTTCCCAGTACATTTTCAGGTAGACGAGGGGAAAGACATCCGAATATTCCAGCTTCTTCGGACCTGCCATGCGAAGCAGATCCGGACTGCCCAGCCAGTTGTAAAAATCCTTGTACAGCGCCAGCAGGGTGGAGGCACGGAACATTTTTTTAACAGCCGCCTTGATTTTGCGAATCCGGGGTGCGGACAGCCTCTGTCCATCCTTGTCCCTGAGGTTTGCCGCAGCCTGGTTTGCGGTCCGCTCGAGCCTGGACAGTACGGGCATCCGGCGGGTGCCGTCATAGATGGCTCGCAGCTCCGCGGAAGAAATCCGCAGTCCGTCGGCCTGCACATCCTCCGGCGCAAAATAATGCTGCTCTGCATAAGCGACAAACTCATCCAGCTTCCGGATGAAGTCGGCAGTCGCCTTAAACCGGATGCGTTCGACCATGCCCGGGTCTTCTTGGTCCATCAATACGGTGACCTGCTCGTAGAACGTCTGGAAGCCGGCAATCCCCTTGAGCTCCGCTTCCGCCAGCTCCTCGAGGCGCATTTCCATCATATTTTCTTCACCGAGCTCAGGCAGAACGCTCGAAATATAATCGGAGAACACGTTGTTCGGCGAGATGATCAGCACGTTTCTTGACGTCAGCGTCTCCTTGTAGCGGTACAGCAGGAAGGCGATACGGTGCAGGGCGACCGACGTTTTTCCGGAACCGGCCACGCCCTGAATGATGAGCTCATCGGAGGTTTCATTGCGGATGATGACGTTCTGCTCCTTTTGAATCGTGGCGACGATGTTTTTCATCTTTTCGTCCGAGGTGCTGCTGAGCTCCTTCTGAAGGACGTCGTCGTCGATGTTGATCGAGCTTTCGATCATATATTCCATGCGGCCGTCCCTGATTTTGTACTGTCGCTTCACCGTCAGCTCGCCCTCGATCCGCCCCAGCGGAGCTAGGAAATAGGCGGGCCCGACGCCGAAATCGTAAAACATGCTGGCGACCGGCGAGCGCCAGTCATAAATCAGATTCGTATGCCCGTCCGTCCCGGCAAAGGAATGAATCCCGATATAATAGGCATCGGCTTCTTTTAGGCCATTTTCCCGAAAGTCTACCCTGCCGAAATAAGGAGACTGGTACAGCTTATGCAGCTTCCGCTCCTTGTCGATCGCTTTCTCCCCCGAGTTGATCTGAAGCGAGATGTCGACCTTGTTCGCGGCCCGCTCCGCGGGATCCAGCTGGGAAATGTTTTCCCACATATATTTTTTCGCCTCGATGACGTCGCGGTAGGAAGCGGAGATTTTCCCGCGGATGTCTTCCAGCGCCCGTCCCAGCTTGTCTGTCATCGATTCGGCATAACGCCTTTCATCGGCTTCGCTTTGGTTCAACATCTTAGACCCTCCCTGTGAAAGAATAAGTCTAAGTATAGAAAAAATCCGCCAAAAATATAGACTTATACTTCCGGCTGTAGTATTATAACTTGCACGTGGGTCCAGAAATACCTGTACGGCACCACTTTACAGCATCAGAGTAATTAATGGGATAAACTACAGCCAGGTCCTTAAGGGGCCTGGCTTTTTGGTATGTCCGTAACCTGCCTAGATTCAGATTCCGGAATGCGCTCCGCGTACTGCCGCTGCATGGCGGCCAGCCGGCCGTTCACCCATTCCCGGGCTTCGGGAGGCTCTATAATGACCGCTTCGGGCCCCAACAACCAGACCATATCGGCAAAGAACGCCACGTCCTTCCGGGGAATGGATATATCGATCCTGCCGCTGCCATCGGGCGAGCACTCGATATGAGGCTGGAGCCTGCCGTTTCCTTCCAGCATTCGGACGCCTTCCGGAGTCAATCGGACGATGAAGTCGGTCTTTGGCGCCTTTTTCAGCTCATCCTCATTCCAGTTAAACACCGTTTTCTCATCAACCTCGTCAAGGCAGCAGACCTCTTCATTCAGCACGGCCGAGCGGATGCGGTCGGCCCGGAACAGGCGATAAGCATTACGAGTAAAGCAGTAGGCAGGGCAGTACCAGTATCCTTGGTCCGAGTAGAGGCCGATCGGCTGAATGACTCTTTCGTCCGCGGATGTGCCGGATTGATAGACAATGGTTGCGGCGCTGCGACTCATAACCGCCTGCAGCAGCACTTCCAGACACTCGGCAGGCATGCTGCGCCGGGGGCTCCAAATCGCCATTTTACCGGTTAAGCGGCTGATTCTCTCTTTCAGGTCCGGTGGGAGATAGTGATAGAACTTGTCGAGGGCGGAAGCGGCCGCTTTACCGAACGGGACGGAACCAAAATAAGCCAGCGATTGGGAAGCGAAGAACAAGGCGGTCGCTTCGCTTTCGGTAAAAGCGATTGCGGGCAGCAGCCGCTCGTTTAACAGGCGGAAACCGCCGCCGCGTCCTTGAACGGAGTACACGGGGATGCCCAGCTCGCCAAGCTCGATGAGGTCCCTGGATATGGTCCGCTGGGACACGCCCAGCTCATCCGCAAGCTCGCGGAGGGTAAAGTTTTTCTTGGCATTGACGAGCATGATAAGCCGGATCAACCGCTGGGATTTATACATCGGCGTCCCGTCCTTTCATTTTTTTCTCAAGTGTATCACAAAAACAAGACAGCACCTGTCGTGTTTAAACGATATGATGAGTTCATAAGATTTGGAAAGGCATAATCAACCCCAATAGAGGAGGATGCTGTATGGAACCAATGGAAAAAGGAAACGAGCGCAGTCTGCAAGCGTTTCATGCATTTCGCCGGGCGATTGAGGAAGGGGATACGGGGGCGTTTGAAGCGCTGGTGACCTCTGATTTTGGTTTTATCGTCCCGATCCCTTTTGAGGAATGGCAGGGAGAGCAGAAGGGAACCGGGAGGTTCCGGGAATTGGTCGAGCTTGAACGGGCAAGCATGAGTGCCAAACTAACGCCGGTCATCTGCGTAGAGCAGGAGGATACCGGGATCGTTATCTTTCAAGCGGAGGGGATCTTTAACGAAATGCCGTACACGAATGAGCTGGTAATCGTGTTCCGTTTCGAGCAGGAACGGATCCGCTCCTTCCGGGAGTATGTGGGCGTCACTTCCCACCTGCTTGCGATAGCGAAGTCGTAAGGCATGAAAACGGGCAAGGCCGGGAATAAGCACGAAGGGTGCCCTCGGTCTTGCCCGCATGTTTGCTGCCCGCGGCGCCATGTTATTCGGTTGTCCGGCGGGACGGAGTGGGCTCATCGAACTGCCGGTCGATCAGCACTTGGCAGGCGTTCAGAAAATATTCGGCATGGTAATACCCCTTATCCATGTAGGCACTCATCATGGCGCCTTCCTTCAGCAGCTGAAGCTGGTAAGTGAGCTGAACCGGGTCGCGGGCGCCGGCCTGGCGGGCAATATCCTCAACATTTTTCCAAAGGGTGGAGCGGTGTGTCATGGCTGCCTGGTGTCCGGGATGGTCCTCATCCGGAAACTCGACGATGGCGTTCATAAAAGGACAGCCGCGGAACTTGGAACTCTTCATTCGTTCAACCAATTCCTCCAGGAGGGCGTAGAGTTGTTCCTTTGGCGAATCGGGGAACTGCCGCTTTATTTCTTCAAATGCTTCCATCCTGGTCTTGGAACGCAGCTCCAAATAGGCCACGACCAGATGGTCCTTGGTCGGAAAGTTGCGGTAAAAGCTGGCTTTGGCGACCCCCGATTCCTCAATGATCCGATCGATCCCCACGGCACGCACGCCTTCGTTATAAAATAAATCGGACGCCACCTTCAGTATCCGTTCTTTGGCGGATTCCTTCTTGGTCATTCTAATCACCTGTTCCTAAAATAAGGTAAATTCGCTGTTGACATGAGACAGATCTGTCTGTATCATACGGTTATCAAACGAGACAGATCTGTCTCATTTATTTTAATGGCTGATTCCGGCTGCTGTCAAATATCCGGACCCGCCAGAGGAGGATGAAGCAAGCGATGAACCAACCGGTCAATTCCATTCCCGCGCCTCTTGCGCAGGCGGCGGCTGAGCCGCGCCAGAGGCCGCGTTTAATGCTGGCGGTGATGCTGCTGTCCGTATTTATGGCCGTAGCGAACATTTTTATCATCAATGTGGCAACCCCTTCGATTCAGCGGGGGCTTCACGCCGATTTCTACGGCGTACAGTTCGTCGTTTCGGCCTACACCTTGTCCTATGCCGTGGCCTTGATTATCGGCGGGCGGCTGGGCGACCGGTACGGACGGCGGAAGATGCTCCTGATCGGCGTGGCTGGCTTTACATTAACATCCTTGTTATGCGGCATTTCAGGCAGTGTCGGTGTGCTTACGGCCATCCGCGTGCTTCAAGGCTTTAGTGCGGCGCTGATATCGCCGCAGGTGCTGTCCCTCATTCAGGCGCAGTACCCGCCGGAGAAGAGGGGAATGATCTTCGGGCTGTATGGCGCAGCCCAGGGATTGGCCGCTTCGACCGGCCAGCTGATCGGCGGTTTGCTGCTCGGCTGGAATCCGTGGCATCTCGACTGGCGGCTGGTCTTTTTCTTCAGCGTCCCGATCGGATTGATCATCCTGGCAATGGCTCCGTTCGTTCCGGAATCAAGGGATTCGGACCGCTCGCGGATGGACTGGTTCGGTGCGGCCGTGGCGGCAGCAGGACTGCTCCTCCTGGTGTATCCGCTGGTCCAGGGGCAGAAGGAGGGGTGGCCGGCGCTGCTCATCATCAGCCTGATTCTGTCCGGCCCTGTCCTCGCCGTATTCGTATGGACGCAGCGTAGGCTGCTTGCCAAAGGACGCCGGCCGTTTATGAACGTAAGGCTGTTCGGTCAGAAAGCATTCAGCTTGGGCCTGGCCGTGATCTTTCTCATGATGACCGCTCAAGCCGCCTTCTTTCTGATCACTGCCTATTTGCTGCAAATGGGGCATGGATTCAGTGCCCTGAAATCCGGATTGATCATCCTGCCCATGGGCATCGGGTATTTTCTGGCCTCGCTGTTGTCACCGAAGCTGGCGGGCAAAATTGGAGCCCACGTCCTTACGGTCGGTTCGGTGCTGACCTCCGTCGGCTATTTCGCGGTCGCGCTGACGATCTGGGCCACCGGGTGGTCGCCGAACGTATGGTTCTGGCTGCCGGCTCTGGTCCTGCTGGGCATAGGCCAAGGCTTTATCGCCGCGCCGCTGACCAATGTGGTGCTGTCCAAGGTAGAGAAGCAGGATATCGGGTCGGGCTCCGGCATTTTGACGACGGGGATGCAGCTCGCCTCTGCCATCGGTATCGGCCTTATCGGAATCGTCTGGATGAGTTCATTAAGCCATTATGCCAATCAGGCGGAGGCGCGGACCGAGCTTGAGCTGCGGCAGCATCTGACATCCTACGCCTTGTCGGAGGAGCAGGGGCAGACGGCGCTGGCCAGGCTGCGCGATTGCTTCCCGGCAGCGGCCGGTCAGGCACAGGCGGCTCCCGGCGCATGCAAGGTTATCGCTTCCGCTGCCGGCGGTGCCGAGAGGCTGGTGGCGGACGGCGTATCGCAGTCGAATGCGCGCAGCTACACGAGCGCCTTTATCCTCAGCATGACGGTGCTTGGATTCTACACGATGCTGATCATTCCGATGACGGTCGCGCTCGCCGGGAGAAAGCGGAAGAGCTAATGGAACGGCGGACGAACCGGCAAGGGATTCAAGATCGTCCGAGGCTCTCCAATTATCGGATGAACGGGTCCCGCCCGTGAATCAGGCAGCCCTAAGTTATACGTTCGTACCTCCCAAAAAACCCTGCCGATTCTTCAGAAGAATCGGCAGGGTTTTGGCGCTTTTATGCAAGCTGCGTATACGTTGATATTACATAGGCTGTATCGTATCGGCGTCCGACGTCACAATAATCGCTTCGGCACTCGTGATGCCGGGAATCGATTTGGTCATGATCGGAGAATGATAGGCGATAATTTTGGTGCCAGGGCGAAGCTTGGTATCGCCGCCCATCGTAGGGATGACCGGCGTATCTTTCGAGATGTTCAGAATGACGTCGTTGTCGATGGAATCATCGGATCCTACGTTTACATAGACCTGATCGGCTGAAGCGCGGTCTGATGCTTTAACGGTACCTTCAATTCTGACCGTTTCCGCTTTCTTCACTACGATTTTGCCGGCATGTGTTTGGGCCGGATAAATCATCGTCATGATATCGCTGTAATATGCGTCCACGCGGATATCCGCCTTCAGGGCATCCTTGGTCAGCGCCTTGCCGTCTTCGTCGACGATTTGGGTTTTGTCATCGACGGAGAGGATGACGTAGTTGACGCCGCCCTTGTCATGCGCCTTGCCGACGACCGTTACTTTGCCATCCGCCGTATTGGTGACGATGCCATCTGTGCCGGCTTTGAGTTCCTGATCTGTATTTCCGGTTTCACCACTTCCGGTGTCTTCTGTGTTCACGATCACATAATTCGTTCCGGCTTGCGGCGGCAGGCTCATGGCCACTTCAGGACCATAGAAAGCCCGGATGCTCGTGCCCTCTTTAATGTCGCCGCTGGTCAGCGCCTTGCCGTCCTGGCTGAGGATGGTGGCCTTATCGGCCAGGTGCAGAAGAATCGTGTCCTCATTAGAGGTGTAAATATCGGTTCCTTTGACCAGGATGCCGTTCTCTCTCACTTCGGATACGGTACCGTCAATGGCGGTAAAGCTCTTATCCTGAACGACAAGCGTTAGCGCCGTACCGCGGGCCGGAAGGCTTTTCGTAATATTCGGACCGTAGAACGCCTTCACGACTTTTTTCTCATCGATCACGGTTTTCAGAGGAACGCTTTTCCCGCGGGCATCGACGATCTTGGTCTCCGGCGTGATGGCCAGGACGATCTGGCTTTGATCGCTTGGAGCCAGCCCCCGTCCCGTAACCGTAACGGATTTGCCGGTCTTGTCGTTCACGAAGTTCGTGATTTGTCCCCAGGTGGCAGGAACCACTTTGGCCTCATTTTGAACCTGGCCTTGTCCGCTTTGAGCGGCTGCGGGCGGAACCTCCTGGGCGCTGGCCGCAACTGGAACGGCTGCCAGAGCGAAAATTGATGCGGTTGCCAATACTTTGTAAATTTTGTTCATCTGTCATTTTCCTCCTCTATATGGCGTTCTTGCGAGTGCGGATCGGAATGTTTCACCGTGCATGCAATTGGTAAATGATGCTTGCTCTTCATAGTTCCTGACGAGGCGGTCATGCCAAATGTTGCACATTGCAGGCAAATTCACAGCGTTCTCCGTCCAATAACACGCTTATGGGCTGGCGGCCATACAATGGGGAAAGAACATTGAAGCTGGAGGTAGCCTGATCATGAGAATGACGCTGGATCTTGCCAAAATGCTGCTTGAAGCAGCCGAGAAAAAAGCCAAGGAAATGGGGCTCGCAGAGGACATCGCCATCGTGGACGACGGCGCGAACCTGGTCGCCTTTCACCGGATGGACCACGCCCGGATCGGGGGCATCGATATCGCCCAGAACAAAGCCTGGACCAGCGTGGCCCTGCAGATGCCGACCTCGAATCTGACCAGAACGGCTCAGCCTGGGCAGCCATCCTTCGGGATCAATACGACGAATCAGGGCAGGGTGGTCATCCTGGGGGGAGGAATCCCGTTAAAAGCAGGTGATGTCATCATTGGGGGCATCGGGGTCAGCGGAGGGACGAGCGAGCAGGATATTCAGGTGGCGGAGGCCGCCGTGCAGGCTTTTGAGCGCTGGATGCAGCGGTCGGACCTTCGGAGCATCTCGTTTCGGATTGGATCGAATCAGTCGTAAAGGCTGCTCTCGCAGCACGGCTGGAACCGATGACAAGAAAAAACCCTCCATCCGGCCTGCATGTGAGGCGGGTGGAGGGCCTTTGCTTAACTACGGTGGATCAGAACGCCCAGTTACCCGTACGGAATACAGGTTCCCTTTGGCCGTCCGCTGTGATGCCGTCGATGTCCATGTCCACAGAGCCGATCATGAAATCCACGTGGATCATGCTGTGATTCAGCCCGGCACGGTCAAGCTCTTCCCGGGTGAGCGAGGTTCCGTTCTCGATGCAGGTCGGGAAGGCTTCGCCCAGGGCCAGATGGTTCGATGCATTTTCGTCAAATAACGTATTGAAGAAAATGAGCCCGGTCTCTGAGATCGGCGAGTGGTGCGGCACAAGCGCGGCTTCGCCCAAATAGCGGGCCGACGCGTCCATGTCGAGCATTCCCTTTAAAAATTCGTAGCCTTTCTCTGCCGTAAAATCGACGACTTTTCCGTCCTCAAACGTCAGGCTGAAGTTTTCGATCAAGTTTCCCTGGTAGCTGAGCGGCTTGGTGCTGCGGACGGTTCCCCGGGTCCCTTCCCTGCGGGGCGAAGTGAACACTTCTTCCGTTGGAACGTTCGGGTTGAACTCATTGCCCGCTTCGTTTCGGGCGGTACCGCCGTTCCAGACATGATGCTCCGGAAGCTCGATCAGCAGGTCGGTGCCCGGAGCTTTATAATGAAGCTGCTTGTACTGCTTGCGGTTCAAATATTCGCGTTTGCTGCGCAAATTCGCATTATGCTCGTTCCAAGCCTGGATGGGATCGCCGCCGCTCACACGGGCGGTTTGGAAGATCGCCTCCCACAGCTCTTCGACCGCGGCTTCCGGTGCCAGGTCCGGGAAAACCAGCTTCGCCCAGGCTTCGGACGGAACGCCGATAATGGACCAGGTCATTTTGCTTGCGGACATATACTCCCGCCACTTGGAGAGTGCGGCGCTGGCCGCTTTGGAATGGGCTGAGATCCGCTTGGGGTCCACGCCCTTCAGCAGCTCGGGATTGGCCGATTCGATAAAAAGAAATGCCCCGTCATTCTCGGCGAATTCCTGAACCCACTTTGCTCTCCATACCGGATACTCCTGAAAAGCCTCGTCAGGAGCGAGATGGTATTTCAGCTGTGTGCTGATTTCGTCCTGCCACTCAATATGAACGAGCTTCGCCCCGGCTTGATACGCTTGCTTGGTGATCATGCGCACGAATTCCGGCACATGGATCGGAGCGCTGATCCACAAGGACTGCCCCGGCTGAATATGAACCGCAACATGGACGGCGAGCTCGGCGTATTTTTCCAAACGGTCTAAAAAACTCATGGACTTTTTCCTCCCCAACATCGGCAGATTATAACAATCTATTAAGGATTCGCCCTTTCTTCGCCAGTTCCTTCCAGCTTTCGCGCCGCCGGAGGCCTCCAAACAAATTCCATCGGTGTATGATCTTGTCTAAACAGGAGGGAATTTAGAAGGACATCGGGCTTTTTCCGCGAATTAGGAAGGGAGCAAAGCAAGGGGGAGACGCCATGAAAAAGCAACGGCCCATCTATGTGCAAATCGATATCGACACAACGATGGATAAGCTATGGGAATATACCCAGAACCCGGATTTGCATACCGTATGGGATGCCCGGTTTACGGAAATTTCGTATTTGCCGCGGGCACAGGATGAGCCTCAACGTTTTCGGTACCGAACCCGGATCGGCATGGGCATCGACATTGCAGGCGAGGGAGAATCGGCGGGACAAGTGGAGAAGGAATCCGGGGACCGGGTCTCCTCGCTGAAGTTTTGGACGCATGACCGGCTGTCGCTCATCCGAAAGGGCAGCGGGTATTGGAAGTATACGAAGAAAGACGGCAGTATCGGCTTCGAGACGCTGTACCAATATGAGTCGGCTTTCGGCGCGGCGGGGCGTCTTGCCGATGCCTACCTGTTCAGGCCGCTGCTCGGATGGGCGACGGCTTGGAGCTTTGACGCGTTAAAAATGTGGCTGGAGCAGGGATTTTATCCGAAGCTGCTGCTCCAGCGCTTTCTCACGTACTGGACCGTGTGCGGGGTGATCGCATTTGTATGGCTGTACCACGGCCTCGTTCCCAAGCTAATCATGGCCCATCCGGACGAAATTCGGATGATGGAAGCCGTAACCGGGAGCATGGGCAGCGGTGTGGCGATGATCCGGATGGTCGGCATTCTGGAAATGCTCTTTGGACTCGTGTGGCTGCTGCCGCTGTATAAGCTGAAGCGCCCGCTGTTTATTCTCCAGATCGTCGCCATCTGCGGTCTGACCGCCTCTGCGGGGATCGGGGACATCGGCAGTTTTGTTGCCCCGTTTAATCCTGTGACGCTAAACGGTATGCTGATCGTCCTGTCGCTGATCGGCTACGGGAACAGCCGACATCTGCCCAGCGCTGCCCGCTGCCGCCGAAAGAAGGCAGGTGACCTATGAAATCGATCTATGAACAGGCGCTCGGCGATACCTATCAGCTGCTGCATCCCAAACTGCAGGAGCGTTACCGGCTGACGGGAGATGCGGTGTTTACCGGGGCCGGCCGGATGGAGGAAATCAGCGGCGGTTCGTTCGCCGTACGGGCCATGATGGTGCTGGGCATTCGGGCCCGTCTGTTCTTTCCCGAGCGGGGCCGGAACATCCCTTTTGTTATCCACAACAAAGTATCCCGGGATGCAAAGGGCCAGGAGACGGTACATTGGGATCGGACGTTTGATTTCCGGGGCAAAAAGCGCCATTTCGATGCCGTGATGAAATGGGACAGTGAGGAGGAGCAGATCCTGGACTTGTTCGGCAAGCCGGCGCTGCTCGGCTCCTCCCTGTCCCTCCACGTGGACGACAAAGGAGCCATGCACATCTCCTCCAGAAGCCAGTGGCTGCCCCTGTTCGGCATGCGGATCCCGCTTCCCCGGGTTTTTCAAGGGGCGGCCCAGATCGTGGAGTCCTACGACGAGGAGCGGCAGGGCTTCCGGATTCGGGTGCATGTGCGCAATCCGCTGTTCGGCACCCTTTTCGCCTATAAGGGGAGCTTTACGGGAACAAGGAAAGACGGGAGCGGAGGAAGCCGGGATGAAGCGTAACGCATGGTTCGGATTGCTGCTGTATGTGATGTTTCTCGGCGTCAGCGGGCGGCAGCTTCAAGTGCTTGAAGCGGTACTGATGCTGGCGGTGCTGGTGCTGGTACCGGGTTTCCTGATGCTGGTGGATGCCCGCCTGCGAAACGGGAAAACGATGGCTTTGTACAAAATCATGACGATCCTTTACCCCCCGGCTGCCGTCTGTGCGGCACTTTCCTTTATGGGAGATATCCCGCTGTTATGCCTTCCCTGGGTGGCTTTTACGGTGATTACGGCGCTGTATGGGCTGAGACGGCTGCTGGAGAGGGGGCTGCATCCGCTTGCTGAAACCGCGGTGGATTTCGGACTGATGTACTTGGCCGGGGGCGGTTTCTGGTTCCTGGCTGCGTCGCTGCATTGGCGTATAATGGATTTTTCGGACGTGCTCATCATGCTGACAGCCGTTCATTTTCATTACTCTTCATTTATTATCCCGATCCTGGCCGGGCTGCTGGGGCGAAAAATAACGGTTGGACGGAAGCTGTACTTAACCTCGACCGTCATCATCATGCTGGCCCCGGCCGGCATTGCGCTGGGCATTGCTTTTTCCACCGCCCTTGAGTTCATTCTGGTGGCGGCGTACCTGGCTGCCCTGTACGGCTACGGACTGCTTGTTTTCGAAGCTTCCTTTACCCGGCGGGAGGCCAAATACCTCATATCTTTTTCGGCGCTCGTATTGATGGTGACAATTCTTTTCTCCCTGATTTACGCAGCCGGAAGGGCGATGGGGTTCGGGAGTCTCTCGATCAACCGGATGATCTGGATTCACGGCTTCACGAACGCGGTAGGCGTAGCTCTTCCGTCGCTTGCGGGCTGGCTGCTGGAGGGAAACTTCCCGAAGGAGAGCTATTATGGCAAACCGGTAAGCTCCATCACCGGCGGAAGGCATATCGGGCGCCACTTCTTAAGCAGGAAAGGACTCCTTGACGAAACGGCATCCTACTCAGGGCTGGTCGACCGGATCGACGGGTTTGACTCCGCCTCGTTCCGCGCCCGGAGGCTGTCGCCCGTCATTCGGGATTTCTACGAGCATACCGATCAGTACGCGATGCGGGCCGACATCCGCTGGGCCGGGTGGTTTAGGCCGCTGGCTGTGGTCTACCAAGTCATCAGCCGCCGGATCGGGCAGATCCATCTTGGCACATTTAAAGGGTGGCAGGGGATGTACGGCCGGGTTCTTCCGGTGGCGTCGGGCAGGGACGGCAGGCAGCGGGTTCGCGCCTGGCAGCGTTTGAACGGGAAGGGGGAGGCGATTTTCATTGCGCTCTATTCCCTGCATTGGTTCGGAGACGAGCCCTACATGAATATCGCCCTGCCGCTGCCGGGCGCCAATATGACCGGGATGCTGCGCCTGTATAATGAAGGCTCCGGGCTCGTCTTGACCAGCGCCCACAGCCCGGCTCACCGGGGCGATGAGGGCATTTACCTGCATGCCTCATGGTTCACGATGCGTTTGCCCCTGAAGGAAACCTTCTGGATCCGGGAGGGGGAGTCCGGTCAGCGGCTGACGGCCCGCCACCGGATGTGGATTTTCGGACTCCGTTTCCTGGATATCCGGTACGATATTCAGCGGTCCGGATGATCGTGCGGCTGGGCAGCGGCGTTGACATGTATGTCCCATGGGATATAATGCTAAAAGGAAGATGACCGAAAGATCAGGTATTGGAGGATTATTGTCATGAGCCAGGACAGGGAGCCGCTGTACATTCAAATACAAAACCATTTCAAGCAGTTGATTGCTTCCAGGCAGCTGAAGGAAGACGACCGGATTCCGACCGAGAAGGAGCTGATCGACCAGTTTCAGGTGAGCCGGATCACCGTGGCCAATGCGCTGGCCGAGCTGGCGGGCGAAGGCTGGATCTACCGGATTCCGGGCCGGGGAAGTTACGTCAAGGGCGTGCCTGAGAAGTACATATCGGGTAATCCGGTCTCTCTCGTCTCTGAGGCCAAATCGTCGTCGGCTCCCAAGATCGGGCTCGTGTTTCCTTCCATTGAAGATTATTTTGCCATCCAAATGGTACGGGGGATCCGCAGCGCGCTGTCGGGGAGTAAATACTCGCTGGTCGTCATGTTCACTTACAATTCCAAGGAACTGGAGAAGGAAGCGATCCGCGAGCTCCGCAGCACGACGGACGGGCTGATTATTTTTCCGGTGGATGCCGAGGTGTACAGTGAAGAAATTATCGCGCTGAAGATGCAGAATTACCCGTTCGTGCTCCTGGATCGGCATCTGCCCGGCGTAGAGACGAACGTGGTCCTGTCCGATCCGGCTCTGGGTTCCATTCTGGCGGTGGATCATCTGTGGGATCTGGGACACCGGAACATTGCGATATGCTCGGATTCTCCAATACCGACGGTGACGGTCGATGAACGGATTCAAGGATATAACGAAGCGCTGAAGAACAAGGGCGCGATGATCAATCCTGCTTTGATTCTTACCGACTTCAGTATCCCAACGGGGCGTTCCCGTACGGATCACCCGCTGTACCGCTTCCTCAAGAGCCGGATGGCGACAGCGTTTATCGCGCTGAACTGCAAGCTTGGGGTCAACCTGTGGTCCATGGCCAAGGAATTGGGGCTGGATGTCCCGGGTGACCTGTCCATCGTCACGTTTGATAACCCGAGTCCTATGCTCGAGGAGCTCAGCGTATTTACGTATATCGATCAAAGCGAGGAAGAAATGGGTCGCGAGGCGGCAAGCCTGCTGCTGGACATTTTGGAAGGGAACATCAAGGACGTCAAGTATACGAAGCGGATCTTTAAACCCCGTCTCGTCATACACCATACGACAGGCCCGGTATAACCAGAGGAATCGAGAAACGGCATTTCTTGAAACAAGAGATGCTGTTTTTTTTGTTTTATATTAAACATAAATGCTATATTATATATATTAATACGAGCAAAACTTATTGCCGATGTGCTGTAACCGACGAAGCAGCAATTTATTACTCCGGAAATTCCGGGAGCATGCATGGCCGGAGACGGAAGGATGCAGAAGGGGAAAAGGTGATCATCCATGAGATTTATGATTGAAAAGCTGGAGCGGCGCATTCAGGAGCTGGCCGGGCTGAGATACCGGGACCGCAAGCCGCTGGAGAACATGCATATCGTACCGGATGTGGACGGTTTGGCGGAAGCGAAGGCCGCCGCAGGCAGCCAGCCGGTCGTGAAGGTAGGGGACCGCTGGGGAGGAAGGGACCGCTACGCCTGGTTCATCGCCGACGTGACGTTTCCCGCATCGTGGCGGGCGCAGGACGTCGTAGGACTGATTAAGCTAGGGGAAACCGGCGGGGGCAACTGCAGCGGGTATGAAGGCCAGGTGTATCTAAACGGGGAGCCGGCGCAGGCCGTGGACCGCAACCATGCCGAGCTGTTCTTCCCGGCGCAGGCTGTGGACGAAGGCCGCGTGGAGCTGGCCATCCGCGCATGGAGCGGACTGACGCCCCCGAACGGCAGCCATATGCCGTTTGATCACCGGGTTGATGTGCTGGAACTTGCAGTACTGGACGCGGCAACCGACGATTTGTACTACACGGCGCTGCACATGCTGCAGACGGTGAAGCTGCTGGACGAACGCGCCTTGGAGAAGCAGGCGATGACGTCTGCGCTGGAGGAGGCGTTCCGGCTGCTGGACTGGAGCGCGCCGGGATCGGACCGCTTCTACGCCTCCACCGAGCAGGCGCTGTACGTGCTGAAGGAGCGGCTTGAGGCGATTCCGCGCGGCCCGCGGCCGCAGATCACCGCGGTCGGCCACTGCCATATTGACGTCGCTTGGCTGTGGCGGCTGAAGCATACCCGTGAGAAGTCCGGGCGCTCGTTCTCGACGGTGCTGACGCTCATGGACCGCTTTCCGGAGTATGTCTTCCTTCAGTCCCAGCCGCAGCTGTACGCTTATTTGAAGAAGGATTTTCCGACGCTGTACGAGAAAATCAAGGATCGCGTGAAGGAAGGCAACTGGGAAGCGACCGGGGCGATGTGGCTGGAGTCGGACTGCAACATTCCTTCCGGGGAGTCGCTGGTCCGGCAGCTGCTGACGGGCAAGCGCTTCTTCAAGAGGGAGTTCGGCGCCGACAACCGCGTCTTATGGCTGCCGGACGTGTTCGGATACAGCTGGGCGCTGCCGCAAATTTTGAAGAAGAGCGGCATCGACTACTTCATGACGACCAAAATCAGCTGGAGCCAGTACAACCGCTTCCCGTACGACACGTTCATGTGGCGCGGCATCGACGGAACCGAAATGCTGACGCATTACATCACGACGCCGGACAACGACGGCAGCTGGTTCTATACGTACAACGGCAACATTACCGGCTCCTCGATTCAGGGGCTGTGGGATAACTACCGGCAGAAGGACATCAACGAGAACCTGCTGCTCGCCTACGGCTGGGGCGACGGCGGCGGCGGTCCGACCCGGGATATGCTTGAAGCGGCCCGCCGTTACGAAGACATGCCGGCAGCGCCGCAGGTGAAGCAGGGCGGAGCGGAAGCGTTCTTCGAACAGCTGGAGGAGCGGGTCAAGGATGATCCGCAGCTTCACTTGTGGGACGGGGAGCTGTATCTGGAATACCATCGCGGCACCTATACGTCCCAGGCTTATAACAAGCGGATGAACCGCCGGATGGAGCAGCTGCTTCACAACGCGGAATTCGTGAACGCGCTGGCGCTGATGCTGAATCCGGGCTATGCTTATCCGGCCGCAGGCCTCGCGGACAGCTGGGAAATCGTGCTGCGCAACCAGTTCCATGACATCATCCCGGGCTCGTCTATTCACGAAGTGTATGAGGACAGCCGGGTCGAGTATGCCGAAGCCGAGCAGCTGGCCGTACAGGTGTTGGAACAGGGGCTGTCGCAGTTTACCGCCGAGGGCCGCGGAGAAGCGGGCGCACAGCCGGACTCCGCCAAGGCGGTGGGCAAAGGCTTCCCTGTCCGGATTTTCAATCCGCTCGGCTGGAAACGCTCTTTCGTCAGCGAAGTTTCCGTGGAAGGGGCCGCACAGATGGTGTGGTATTCCGCAGCCGGAGAAGAGCTGCCATCCCAGAATATTCCGGCGCAGGAGGGTGAAACAGCCCGCGTATTGGTTACCGTGAAGGACGTGCCGGCCTACGGCTACACGACCATTTACGGCCGCAGCGAGGGGGCGGGAACCCAAGGTTCAGCTTCCGCTGCAGCGGGTGAGACGGATTGGCAGATCACGGGAGACGTCGTGGAAACGCCGTTCTACAGCATACGCCTGAACGAAGCCGGTCAGCTGGTATCGCTGTACGACAAGCAGGCGGACCGCGAAGTGCTGAAGCCGGGCGAGCCGGCCAACGTGCTGCAGGTGTTCGAGGATAAGCCGATGGCGCACGACGCCTGGGACATCGATATTTTCTACCAGGAAAAAATGCGGACGGTCGAGGACCTGAAGGAACTGACGGTCCTGGAGGAAGGTCCGCTGCGCGGCGTGATCAAGCTGGTGTATGCGTATCACAACTCCACCATCGAGCAGCGGTTCACGGTGTACCGGGACGACCCGCGGATCGATTTTGTGACCAAAGTGGATTGGCAGGAGCACCAGCAGCTGCTCAAGGCAGCTTTTCCGGTCGACATCCGCTCCACCAAGGCCACTTACGAGATCCAATTCGGCAACGTGGAGCGTCCGACCCACTGGAACACGAGCTGGGATTACGCCCGGTTCGAATCCGTGGCGCAGCGCTGGGTGGACCTTTCCGAGGGCGGTTACGGCGTCAGCCTGCTGAACGACTGCAAATACGGGCATGACATCCGCAACCACGTCATCCGCCTCAGCCTGATCAAGTCCGCCGTCTATCCGGACGGAACCGCCGATCAGGGTGAGCATGAATTTACGTATTCGCTGTATCCGCACCGCGGCGGCTGGTATGAAGGCGGAACCCACCAGGCGGCCTGCGGCCTGAACACGCCGCTGCTGGCCGTGCCGGTACAGGAAGGCATTCTGCCGGAGGCGCTTGGCCTGGTCAAGGTGAATCAGCCGAATATTATGATCGACACGGTCAAAAAGGCTGAGGACAGCGACGATATCGTCATCCGCATGTACGAATACGGCGGCATCCGCACCCGCGCCCGGGTCGAGCTGGACCCGCTGGCCGGTGCGGTCAGCGCGGCGGCCGAGACGAATTTAATGGAAGAAGGCGGCGAGCCGTTGAGCGTATCGGGCAACGGTACGGAGCTGCGCTTCAAGCCGTACGAAATCAAAACGCTGGTGGTATCGCTGGCGCGTTAACCGCCCACACCATACTTGATGCGGATACGCCTCAAGCACAAGCAAGCCCAGCCTCACCCATGAAGGGGGAGAGCTGGGCTTGTTTTCTTTGTCTGGGCCGAGCAGCCGTGTCAGAGTGTCTTGGCCTCCAGCCGCCGGGCGATGATCGAGAGAATGTGGTTCACGATGAAGTACAGGGCGGCGGCGAAGATGAGGGCCGGGATGACGTAGTTCGGGCTGTGTCCCTGCAGGATCTGTACGTTGTGCATGAGCTCGGGAAGCGAAATGATAACCGCGAGCGACGTATCCTTGAGCAGCGAGATGAACTGGCTGACCAAGGGCGGAACCATACGGCGCAGCGCCTGCGGCAGAATGATATGCCGGAGCGTCTGCATATAGCTCAGCCCCGAAGAGCGGGCCGCCTCGATCTGTCCCTGGTCAACGGAATTGAGTCCGCCGCGGACGATCTCCGAAATCATGGCCCCCTCGAACAAGGTCAGGCCGACGACCGTCGCCCAGAAGGGGGACATCTTGATGCCGAGCTGAGGGAGCACGATGTACATAAAGAAGATGATCAGCAGCAGCGGCAGGTTCCGGATAATATCGACGATGGCTGCGACAATCTGGGACAATACGGGGATTTTGGCGTAACGCAGCGTCCCGAGAACGGTTCCAAGCACAAAGCTGAACACGATGGACAACACCGCGACCTCGATCGTAACGAGAAACCCCTCAAGCAGAAACTTGACGTTGGGTAGGGAATAGGCACCTATAAAATCCATGGCGGCATCTTCTCCTCTTGCCAGAATAAAGCCCCTTTATCGGTCAGCCGAGCGGAAACGGCGTTCCATATAATGGACCGCAAAGCTGAGCGGAAGCGTAAGCACCAGGTAAAAGACGGCGACGATCGTATACACCGTCAGGGGCAGGAAGGTGTCGGAGTTGATCAGGTCGGCGTAATACATCAGGTCCATCCCGGTCACGACGGCCAGAATGGACGAATTTTTAACGAGATTAATAAACTGGTTGCCGATGGCCGGCAGCACGATCTTGATCGCCTGGGGCAGCACGATATGAAGCATCGTCTGGATGTACGACAGTCCCGTCGCGCGGGCGGCCTCGGTCTGGCCGGTCGGTACGGACTGGATGCCGGCACGGATGGCTTCCGCGATGAAAGAGGCGGTGTAGACCATCAGCCCAAGCGTCCCCGAGGTAAAGCCGTCCAGCGGCAGTCCGAGCGACGGGATTCCCAGGAAAAAGAAAAACACGACGAGCAGGAGCGGGATGTTGCGGATAAACTCAACATACACCGTTCCGATCACATTCAGGACCCGGATCGGGGAGATCCGCATCACGGCGATGATAACGCCGAGCACGAAGCTCCCGATCAAGGCGAGGACGCTGGCTTCGATCGTGTGAATAAAGCCTTCGGCAAAACGGTCCCAGTGGTTAAACAAGACGTGAATGTCAAATTTGCCCGGCATGGCCTTCGTCCTTTCTTAAAGGTTTTCAGGGCTCCCCGCAGCGTACCGGGAAAGGCAGCGAAAGCCAAGGCCCTACTCGGGTTTGACACCCATCCACTGCTCATACAGCTTGTCGTATTCGCCGCTGTCCTTCATTTCCTTGAGCAGATCGTTGACTGTCTTTACGAACTCCGCGTCGCCTTTTTTGATGGCGATTCCGTAAGGCTCGTCGGTGAAGGTGCCGCCGACCAGCACGTAGTTCGGATCCTGTTTTTGCATGCCGAGCAGGATGGCGTTGTCGGTCGTCAGGGCTTCCCCTTGGCCGGCTTTCAGCGCGGTAAATGCATCCTGATAATTTTCAAACTCCAGCACGGTGGCGTCCGGCGCCTTTTCACGGATGTTTTTAGCCGAGGTGGAGCCTTTGACGGTCAGCACCTTCACGCCTTTCTTCAAGTCCTCCAGGCCTTGAATGGCGCTGCCCTTCTTCACGAGCAGGGATTGACCCGCTTTAAAATAGACGTCGCTGAAATCGACCTGCTGCTTGCGCTCCTCGGTGATGGTCATCGTGGCGACGATGAGGTCGATGTCCCCGTTTTGCAGCAGCGGAATGCGGGTTTTGGACGTTACTTCTTTCAGCTCGATCTTGGTTTCATCGCCGAGTATTTTTTTGGCCAGCGCCTTGGCGATGTCGATGTCAAAGCCCTCTACCTTTCCGGAAGTCGGGTCCTTCAGTCCGAACAGCTTGGTGTCGTATTTCACGCCGGCGATAAGCTTGCCGCGGGCCTTGATCGCTTCCAGCGTACCGCCCTTGGCGGCCGTGTCCCCGCCGTCGTCCTTGTTCCCGCTTGCGGTCGTGTCGGTCGAACCGCCGCCGGTCGCGGCCGTGGGCTCGCTCTTCGAGCCTCCGCAGGCCGTGAACACCAGGCACATCGCCAACAGAACAAACGCAACACTCCACCTCAAAGGTTTTTTCATGAATTCAATAACCCCTTTCCATATGCTTTCCGCTGAATTTAATGATGAATCAGCCGGCTGAGAAACGTCCGCGCGCGCTCTTCCCGCGGATGGTCAAAGAAGCTTGCCGCCGGGCCTTCCTCGATGATCTGACCGTTGTCCATAAAAACGACACGGTCGGCAACCTCGCGGGCGAATCCCATCTCATGCGTAACGATGACCATCGTCATCCCGTCATAGGCGAGAGAGCGCATTACGTCCAGCACTTCGCCGATCATTTCGGGATCGAGAGCCGATGTGGGCTCGTCGAACAGCATGATCTTCGGATGCATGGCCAGGCCCCGGGCGATGGCGAGCCGCTGCTGCTGTCCCCCCGAGAGCTGGGAAGGGTAGCTGGATGCCTTATCCGCAATGCCGACGCGGGACAGATAAGAGGTCGCACGCTCGGCCGCTTCTTCTTTGGAGAGGCCAAGCACCTTGACCGGCGCAAGCACAATGTTGTCGATCACCGTTTTATGGGGATACAGATTAAAATGCTGAAAGACGATGCCGATCTCGCGGCGGAACCGGTTAATGTCGATCTTTTTGTCATGCAGCGCCGTTCCGTTTACGTAGAGCTCGCCCGACGAGATTTTTTCCAGCCGATTGATGCAGCGGAGCAGGGTGCTCTTGCCGGAACCGGACGGTCCGATAATCACGACCACTTCGCCCTCTTCGATCCGAAGGTCGATATTCTGGAGGACATGGAAGCTGCCGTAAAATTTACTGACGTTCTTGAATTCGATCAGAAATATACCTCCCTTCCTATGTAACCTTTAAGTGCGTGTTCAAAAAGTTCGGTTTTCAGCACCGAGAAGATTGAATGAAGCAAGGGACTGAGGAGCAGAGCGTACGTAGTGGGTACGTGAGCACCGGAAGGCCCGGCTGAATTCAAGATTCGATGCCGAATCAGCTTCCCGATTTACTTCGTGATCAAAAGCGGACTTTTTGAACAACCTCTTTAAGGAGCATGTCGGCCCGACGTGCTCGTAACACTATATTGCTGTAAGCCCGATAAAATGATTAACCTGCCCAAATGCCGTCAGCTCGAAGTCATATCTTGGCATGGCATATCAACATTTCCCAAATCCTTGCATTTTGGTGATTTCCGTGGTACACTGTATTCAGTTCTGAAATTTGAAACCAATTCACATATTGAAAAGGGTATCATGTTTACGATGGAACTTTTTTCAATGTGTGAATTTTTTTTAGCTTTATTTAAAAGAAGGATCATATTAAATTTCTATTTTGGAGGTACAGCCCCATGCAAACAGGTACAGTTAAATGGTTTAATGCCGATAAAGGCTTCGGATTCATCGAAGTTGAAGGCGGAAACGATGTTTTCGTACACTACAGTGCAATCACTGGCGATGGTTTCAAAACGTTGGACGAAGGACAACGCGTCCAATTCAACGTGGTTGAAGGCAACCGTGGACCACAAGCTGAGAACGTAGTGAAACTGTAACATCAACAAGCGGCTGCCCTTAACAGATTCGTTAAGGGCAGTTTTTTCATATAGACCAAGCAGGCTTGTCCAAGATCCGTTCTTGGCGGAGGTTGACTGCTGCAGGGCGTCCGTTTATACAGTTTGGTTTTATACTTCATAAAAGGGGGACTGAGCATGAACTACCGCAAAAAGTCGATGGAGGAAATACCTGAGGAAAATACAGCGATCTGGTCCTGTACGAAGGAAGGGTGCAAAGGGTGGATGCGCGACAATTTCGCCTTTGAGCATGAGCCGACCTGCAGGTTGTGTAATTCCCCGATGGTACGGGATACGAAAATGCTTCCTGTTCTGAACAATTCGAGTGCCGATCAGAAATCGGCCAAGAAGGGCGTCAAGATCGACTCCTAAGCAATGAACCCGTGTGAAATCATAGAATAATCCGATATAAACGGCAAAAAGGTCTGCACGATCATGCAGGCCTTTTTTCTATGGGATTCGGATCGAAGTTATCCCCATTGAAGGTTCTGGTTCGGTTAATTAATTTATCTTGTTAATGGTTTATGTCCTGAACCCTAGACAGTCTTTCCTGGCCGGTACCCGGTGTTAGTGGTCTTCGTCGATGACGCCAAGCGCCCGGTTTTTCTCTTTGAACCGCTCATTGTGCGAAGAGACATAAGCAACCTTGGGCGCTTCGGGATCCATGTAGAGCTTGGCGCTGTTCGTGGCAAGCACAGCATCGGTGAATGTGCCAGCAATTAGTCTCACTTTGCTGCTGTAGTCCACAAAGTCTCCTGCGGCAAAAATTCCCGGCACATTCGTTTCCAGCTTGTCGCTGACGTTTGCCGTCCATTCGCCCATATCGATGCCCCAGTCGCGGATCGCCCCAAAGTTATACCGCATGCCGTGGTTGACGATGACCGCATCAACGTCCACGCGAAGGGTATCGCCGCTCTCTTCGTGGCAGATCGAAACCTGGTTGATCGCGCACCCGTCGCTGCTGTGCAGCTGGCGGACGGTATAGGGAACATGGATCTGGACGGAGGACTGCTTCATGCGAACAACGTTGCGCTCGTGGCCGCCAAACTGCTCGCGCCGGTGTACCACGCAGACGCTGGCTGCGATCGGCTCGAGCTCATTGGCCCAGTCCACGGCGGAATCGCCGCCGCCGGAGATGAGCACGTGTTTGCCGCGGAAGGGCTCGAGCTCCTGCACCGTATAGTGGAGGTTGCTCACTTCGTACCGGTCGGCACCTTCGATGTCCAGCTTCGCCATTTCCAGGATGCCGTAACCGATCGCCATGATGACCGTGCGGGTCCAATGCTTTTCTCCGGTTGAGGAAGTAAGCAGAATGGTGCCGTCTTCCAGGCGCTCCTGGCCGACGATCTGCTGGCCCAGCACGACGGTCGGATCAAAAGTCAGCGCCTGCTGTTTCAGCTGCTCAATCAGATTGCGGCATAGAATCGGTCCCGTGCCGCCGACGTCCCAGATCATCTTCTCCGGATAAATCAGCATCCGTCCGCCCAGTTCGTCCTTCGCTTCGATCAGCTTGGTCTTCAGGTCGCGCATCCCGCTGTAAAAAGCCGCATACATGCCCGCAGGGCCACCCCCGATGATGGTTACGTCGTACAGCTCCAATGATTCACTCATGGTTTTCCCTCCAAGTCCATTCAGGTATGATCCGATCCAAAAGTCGGAAAATACGATCTATATCAAGCACTGGCATTTAACTTTTCGCTCTGGCGAGCAGATACAGAAAATAAGGTGCGCCGATGACGGCGACCACGATGCCCGTCGGTACGCCGGAAGGCTGCAGAATCCAGCGGCCGATCGTGTCGGCCGCGATAACGAGCAGCGCCCCGATGAGCGCTGAGACCGGAAGCAGCATCTGATGCTTCGGACCGACGAGGCGTCTGGCCAAATGCGGACCGACGAGCCCGACGAAGGCGATCCCGCCACTGACGGCTACGCTGGCCGCAGCAAGGGCGACGGCAGCGGCGAGCAGGCGGAACTGCTCTTTGCGTACATTTTCGCCAAGGCTGGTCGCCATCTGCTCTCCCATCTGCAGCACGTTCATCACCCGTGCCCGATAAATAATGTACGGCACCAGAACTACGATCCAGGGGAGAAGGGAGAGGACAAACTTCCAGTTTGTTCCCCAGATGCTCCCTGCTAGCCATGTCGCGACGAATTGATACTGCTCAGGCTTCAGCCGGAGCGTCAGCACGATCATGGCCGCCTGAATGCCGGCGGCGACGGCGATGCCTGTCAGCATCAGTCGGATCGGACGGATTCCCTTGTTCCGCGTGTAGGACAGGGAGTAGATCAGCGCTGCCGTCAATCCTGCGCCCACAAAGGCTAGGAGAGGGAGCAGGAACACCGGCATCGCCTGTGTCGTTGGATAGAACGACACGAGCAGCATGACCATCAGCCCCGCTCCCGAGTTGATGCCGAGGATGCCGGGGTCTGCCAGCGGATTGCGGAAAATCCCCTGCATGACCGCTCCGGACACCGCCAGTCCCGCGCCGATCAGCACCGAAATGACGATCCGCGGGAGCCGGAATTCGAAGAGAATCAGGTTCTCCTGATCCGATCCCTGCCCGAACAGCGTCCGGATCAGGTCGAGCGGGCTTAACCGTATGTAGCCGGTGTTCATGCTGATAATAAAGACTGCAACAATGAGCAGCGCGAGAATCAGCATGACGGTCATGCCGCGAAGCTTTCTCCGCTGTTCGTAAGTAGAAACCGCTTGTCGTTCGGACATTACAGATCCCCTACCTCTCTTCGTGCAAGATAGAGGAAGAACGGAACGCCGATCAGCGAGATGATCGCCCCGATCGGGGTTTCATGCGGCGGATTGATCATTCTTGCCGCCAAGTCAGCGAGGACCGCCAGCAGGCTGCCCAGCACCGCCGAGCAAGGGACGATCCAGCGGTAATCGACGCCGACGAGATAGCGGGTGACATGCGGGATAATAAGCCCGATGAAGCCCACCGATCCGACCACGGCTACCGAGGAACCCGCCAGGACGAGCACGATGAGCACGGCGGCCAGCTTGATTAGGGCGGTGCGCTGCCCGAGCCCCTTGGCGACCTCATCGCCGAGACTCAGCATCGTGATCGACCGCGAAATGAGCAGCGAGCCGATCAGGGCACCGGCGATCCATGGGAACATGATCTTGAGCTGCACCCACTTCGTACCGGCTACGCCGCCGGCATACCAGAAGGCCAGATCCTGGCCGATGTGAAAGTACAGCGCCACGCCTTCGCTGAGCGCGGTCAGCAGCAAGCTGAGCGCTGCACCGGCCAGAACGAGGCGTACCGGGGTAAGCCCTCCCGGGGCGAGCGATCCGACGCCATAGACGAGTCCGGCACCGACGCCCGCGCCGAGAAAGGCGTACAGGATCAGGTACATAAAGGACAGACCGGGGAAGAAGGCAAAGCATAGCGCAAGGGCGAAGCCTGCACCCGCATTAATGCCAAGGAGTCCCGAGTCAGCGAGCGGATTGCGGGTCATCCCCTGCATCAATGCGCCGGCTACCGCAAAGCTTGCACCAATCATCGCGCTGGCAAGGACCCGCGGCAGGCGCAAATCCCGAATAATTTGATGATTGACCACATCCGCATGGAAATGGAACACGGCCGACCATACTTCAGACAGCCGGATATTGGCCGCCCCGAAGGAGATCGATAATCCCATGCTCAGAACGAGAGCGGCAAGGCCGCCGATAAGGATCAGGCTGGCGGTCTTCGGACGGGAACGAAGGCGTTCCTTGGAGTCCGGGGTCATATTCGCTGCTGCCTGCTGATTCATATATTGTCACCTATTTCCATGAAATTGATTCTCATTCTCACTTCATTCTCAATTACTCATTTTATATGAACAGCAGGCCTCTTGGCAATGAGAAATATGAAATCGGCATAAATCTGGCACAATTAAGCGTTGGTTCTGCAATGCACTGGAAAAAGGCCATTCTCCATAAGGAAGTGCGCAGGTCAAACCCTACAGGTATCGGGTAAATCTGTGGACGATGCTGAATTCCCGGCAAGAAATAAAGATTGACAAGGGGCCGGCGAGCTGATAAGTTTTCAATTGATAATGATTATCATTACTGATGAATTACATACCTATGGGGGGTTATTATGTTTACAAGGTCCAAATCATCGTTTACGGTCATGATCCTGGTGGTCATGCTATCCATGCTGGTGACGGCCTGCGGCGGCAATAGCGGCGGCAGCGGGTCAGCGGCATCCGGCGGGACGGCAGCCGAAACTTCAGGCAAGGAGACAGCCGCATCGGATTCGAAGGAAGCGGCGTCGGACGGAGGAACGCGTACGTACAAGACAGAAAAAGGCGACGTGGAGATTCCCGTAAAGCCGCAGCGCATCGTAACCGATTATTATGGAGGCGAGCTGCTGTCCGTCGGAGCCCCTGTGGTGGGCGCGGAACCGAGCATTTTCCAAAACCCGTTCCTGAAGGATAAGCTGAACGGAGTAGAGGATGTAGGCTATCCAATCAATACCGAGAAGGCGCTCTCGCTCAAGCCCGACCTGATCGTCGTCATGTATGACGACAATTATGAGGCGTTGTCCAAAATCGCACCGACCATCTACATTCCTTACGGCACAGCAACTAACGTTGACGATACGGTGCGCCTGTTCGGCGACATTGCCGGCGAGGAGGAAAAGGCGGAGGAATTTATCAAAGCGTTCGACGAAAAAGCAGCGGCTGCCTGGGAGAAGCTCAAAGGCGTCGTGGACGAGAATGCCACCTTCGGCATCTACGAGTTGACGGACAAGGGCGAGCTGTGGACGTTCGGCGACAATGCCGGCCGCGGCGGCCAGGTGCTGTACAATGCGCTTCAGCTGAAACGTCCTGCGAAGAACAGCAAGGAAAACCAGACGCTGCAGCTGTCCATGGAACTCCTGCCGGAGTATGCGGCGGACTACATGTTCCTGACGACCTACGATCCGGAGAAGAAAGGCGATAAGCTGAAGGAACTGAAGGCTTCCCCGGTATGGAACAGCCTGGCGGCCGCGAAGAACGACCGCATCTTCTATAACGACTTTGACACGTTCTACCGCTATGATCCGATTGCTATTATGGGCCAAATCGATTTGTTCGTGGATATGATCCTTGAACACAGTGGTAAGAAATAGGAATTAGCATATAGAGTGCCCAGGCGGCAACGCTTGATACCCGCCTGCCGGTAACGAAAAAGAAGCTGCTCCGTTTTGATGCGGGGCAGCTTTTTTTGTCTTTAATATTCCTTTGTCGAGCTGTCATGGGCAGTTCCTCTGATCAGCTGTTTTTGCCGGTCGTTTATTGCCGTCTTTTCGTAAACGAAGTGATCAAGGACACGATGGACAGCAGCAGGGCGGCAATCGAAGCGACCAGTGTCGCGGTCTGAACGCCGCTGCTTCCGGAATCCGTTGCGGTTGGGGCGGGAGTCGATGCGGCAGTCTGGTCCTGAGCGGACGTGTCGGCCCCGGCTCCGTTATCCGTGGAGGCTGTGTCGTCATGGCCGTGATCGGCAGGCTCTGTTGTTTCCGTGGCGGTGATTTTGGTGATGGAGTGCGGCGAATCCGCGCCTTCGTCACCCGTCCATTCCACGATGCTGCCGTCTTTGTAATATTGGTAGGCGTCCCAGGCGACATCGGCATCCTGGTCCGGGTTCTGCGCAACGAAGTTAAACTGCTGGAATTCTCCGGCATTAATGCCGGCCCCGGTAGCGCTCCACGTAATGGTTTTGATTTTACCTGAGGCATCCTTTTCGGTCGTGACTTTCCACTCCGGCACCGGCTGGTACTGTTTAAGGTCCACGTTCTCCGGCACTTTTAACGTTACCTTGGTAGTGGCGACTTCTTTCTCAGACGGAATCTTGATCGTGTACGTTTCCCAGGCTCCCGGAGCCGATGTGGCCGGCTTGACCGTCACATGGGCGCTGGCGATGCCGGAAAACAGAAGCAGGCCGGCGGCTGCCGTGATCAAGAACGGGATGCGTTTGCTCAACAATTTTTTCATGCTCAATACCCCTTTATATTGTATTTGGTGATGAGGCCGATATCACTTGCCCCGCATGCTTCAACTGCTTCCGACGGTAATCTGGAAATCGGTATCCCAGGCGTCGAGGGACTCGGTCAAAATATGGACATGGACGTTCCAGCGGCCTGCCATGCTGATCAGGTCCTGGGCTTTATACGTCTTGTCAGCGCCGGGAATCTCGATCTCGTATTTGCCCATCTCCATGTCCAGCGAGGTCAGCGTCAGCTTGATCTGCTGAATGCCCTGCACCGGCTTGCCGCTGGCATCCTTCACGCCTACCTCGAAGGTATTCTCGCCCGCGATATTCGGGCTGATCTGCAGCGTGACGACGGTGCGGTTATCCAGCGTCTGCTGCACACTTACCGGCCCCGGATTGGAAGATGCTGGGGGCAGGTTCGAGAGGGCTGCGGCGAGCACCAGGGCCGCAATGCCGGCCGAGAACTCGATCCATACGCCGGCGCCAAGCGGCTTGCTGCGGCGCTGTCCGCGGATGAGGTGCACGGCGGCGAAGCCGAGCATCACCAGCAGCAGCACACATTTCAGCAGCAGGATGCGTCCGTAGGCGGTGTGAAGGAGCGAATACCAGGTCGGTACATACGTCAGCGAGGCGTACACGCCGCTGATCAGCACAGCCGCCACCAAGGTGGTGCCCCATAGAGAGAAGCGCTCGATGACCGCGAAGTAACTCTTTTTGCGAAGATCCGGATCGTCTGGCAGCGATGCCTCCCTAGGCAGAATCAAGCAGAGGGCGAGCAGGCAGCCGAGCCAGATGGAAACTGACACGAGATGAAGGAAATCCATAAATACCGGCATCCATATCGACTCGGCCGAAGCGGCGTGCCCAATGAATGCCTTGGACAGCAGCAGCCCCACGCCGGTCAGCAGCGTGCCCGCATACAACGCACGGAGCCCTTTTTGCTCGGTGCTCTGGGTTGCGGCGTAGAGCAGCGCGCCCAGGAGCAGCACAAGGATCACCTGCACCAGCCAAATATGGCCGAAGCTCGTAATGCGCAGCATTTTGCCGAGGAGCTCCGAGTTCCACACCTCGCCCCAGCCGACTCCAGCTTCGATCGCCGTCTGCATCGGCAGGCTCAGGAGAACACCGAGGATCAGAGCGGCATAGGATATGCCCAGAAGCTTACGGCTCCGAGGAGACAACACCGGATGCCGGGATCCTCCGCCCGCAGGAAGCAAATATAGATAAAAGCATAAAACGCCAAGCAGAAAAGCCAAGCTTACATAAAAGACCCAGCGGATCAGGATTAGATCGGCGCCCGGCGTATAACCAGCGTACACAATGTGGCTGGCCGTATTCTGGCTGCCTGTGCCGATTTGGAACGGAAACGTTCCGTTCACCGGATGGCCGTCGCCGGACACGGCTTTCCACTGAACTGTATAAATACCGTCCGGAAGACCGGTCTTCAGGTCGACTTCCAGGACGGCCGGCTGTCCGGCCGGAACTCTGCTGTTGCCCTGGTTAACCTCTGCTCCGGACGAATTCATCACGATGATGGAGTGAAAGGCCGGCTGCAGCGCTTCGTTGAACTGAAGCGTCACTTTGGCTGGCGCCTGCGTCATCACTTCATTATCGGACGGGCTGGATTTGGTCAGATAGGCATGGGCCGAACTGGCGGCAGGATGAATGAGCACTCCGATGAAGATCACCAGCATCCACACCCATAGCGTTTTCATATTACGTTTGAACATATCAAGGATTCACCTACTTTGAATTCGGTGCCGTTACCGCCGCTTGCGGCCGGCACATTGGTAATTGTATAGCCATCATTCCGAGATGAAAATGACCCTAATGGGCTATAGCGGACCACAGGATTCATCGATTTCGTGAACTTTCGCCATGAAGCTGGATGGATCTAGGAGATTCTTCTTTTTCGGAAGCTAAATTTTTCCATGAAATGGGATATTTGGCGGCTGACTTGCCGGATACCGGAGGATACGGCAGGATTTCTCCGGCTGGGGGCTCTGAGCCCCGGTCATCGCGGTTCAGCCCGCGAGGGCCGGGATCAGCCATTTTCAGCACATTTTCAATAAGTTTCAGGTCTCGATATAATAAAAAGGGAGTTCCCAATGAACGAAAAAATTGAAATCAGGAGTGATGTTATTCATGAGTTTGGCTGTATTGGAACGTCGGAGTGAGCTGCTGAAGAAACGGATTCAACAATTGATCATCAAGGATAACCAGTACGGAATCAGCCGTCAACAGAACATGTTCCTGCAGCACATGATTAAGGAATTACACCAAACATCATACGAGTTAAACACGGAGCGCGGGTAAGCCGGCTGGGCTGATCCGGACGGACAGAAAAAGGGTACCCGCAAGGGTATCTTTTTAGATTAAGAAAGCAATGAAATCAAGTTAAAGAAACCCGGATCATGCTTGCAGACATGCGCCGGGTTTTTCGTTCATATAAATAGAATACGTGTGAAATCAAGACGTTGTTGGCGAACCCGCATAGAGAAGGTTCACATCCGCAGCAGGAAGGGCTTTGCCCTTCTGTCTGGCTTCGATATACCGGATGAACAGCTCGGTCAGGTCCGGGTCAAACTGGGTTCCGGCACAGGCGCGCAGCTCGCGGATTGCATCTTCAACCGATTTGGTGTTCTGGTATGGGCGCTCCGAGGTCATGGCGTCAAAGGAATCGATCACGGTGAGCATCCGGCACAGCAGGGGGATTTCCTCCCTCTGATACCCGTGCGGATATCCCTTGCCGTCGTACCGTTCATGATGCAGCTCGATATAAGGCACCAGCGCTTTGAACGGCTCCTGAATGAGCGCGATTTCCTTGCCCCAAACGACATGCTTTTTCACCGTTTCCCATTCCGAAGGGCTCAGCTTGCCCTGCTTCCGGATAATGTCGCGCGGTATTTCGAGCTTGCCGATATCGTGGATGAGCGCCCCGAGCACGAACTGCTTCCGGCTGACCGGGTCCAGCCCGAGTACTTTGCTCATATCCATGGCGTAGCGAAACACCCGCTTGGAATGCTTGAACGTATCGATATCCTTGTACAGAAACAGGCTGAGCAGCTGCTCGATGTTTTTGACGTCCTGGGCGATGTCCTGCTCATCCTGAACAGGCTGGGATTCCCCGAAGATTTGTACGGTGTTTTTACCCTGTTTTTTGGCACCGTAGAGGGCCTGGTCCGCCTGATCCACCAATAGCGATTTGTCGTGAATGTCGGGCTTGTATCCGGAAATGCCGGCTGAGAAGGACAAGCATCCATGCGGGAAAATTTCTACGCCTTCGTAAGGGGTATCGTTGATCCGTTTGCGCAGACGGTTGATAAACTCAAGGGCTTGCTGCGTATCGTAACCGGGCATCAGCAGGGAAAACTCCTCACCGCCGTACCGGGAGGCGGAAATGCCGGCCGTTTCCGATTCTTCTTTTAAAATTTGGCCCATGAGGCCCAGCAGCCGGTCGCCCTTCAGATGACCGAAGTGGTCGTTGTACTTTTTGAAATCGTCGATATCGACCATGGCCAGGGACAGCGGCTTGCCGGTATTTCTCGCCTGCTGCAGCTGCACGTCGAGAATTTGCTCAAAGTAGGTGTGATTGTACAATCCCGTCCGCTGATCCGTATTGGCGCGCTCCTGCACCTGCTGATACATGCCGAACTGCATCCGGAACAGGTGGGACAGCAGCAGGCTGATGCCGAGAAACAGCCCCAGTCCCGTCACGCCGTTATGAACGACCATGATCGTGAGCACGAGAGAGAGGATCAGGATGCATAAGTAGACAAGCATGGATTCCCGCAGCAACCCCTTCAGCAGGGCATACAGGTTGTCCCGGTTGCGGTACATCAAGCAGTAGTACAAGCTGATACATATCAAGTTCAGTATAAAATAAGCAACGAGGGCGCTGAAGTATGCCGGCAAATGAACGTTCTGAAGGTAGCCTTGACGGCCGCCCATCAGATGAAACATGCCGCCTGCACCGGAAATCATAATGGAATAGATGGAGAAGTTGAGAAGGTGCTTCCACCATGCCAATTTCCGTTCGATGAAGGCGAAGATGACCGCGCTGACCAGCAGCATGACCAGAGAAGCCGCGCTCCCATAAGTAAAGATGCACGCCAGATACACGACCGAGTCCATCGACTGCTTGCTCCCGTCCGGGGGAACCTGGAAGGTATACATATACAGGACCAGCGACGCGGCAAGCATGGAGCCAAGAAGAAACCAGTCCGCCGAAGTATATGCGAGGGACAGGCTGCGCATGTGGAGCAGGAACAGAAGGGTGCCAAGCAGGCAGAACACCGTCGTGCCGACCAACCCGGGAATTTGCTGCTGCGTAATTAGACGTTTTTTGAACATAAGATTTATCTCCCTGCAGCAAAAAAATGGATATTCGAATCAGATGTTTATTTCGCCTTGTTAAATCTTAATTCCTTTAATTTTCAAGGCGGAATGGAAAACGAATCATCATCTGACGGTTCTGTGCTTGCATACTATTGGGGGGTATCGTATAATGACAGTATCAAAGCGGCATAGGAGGTGTCCTTATGGCGAAGGTCGAAATGAAGGTCGAAGGAATGACGGGCGATGCCCTGCTCTCCGCTGCCGGTCCTGACAGCTCCTGCGAAGGGGGATGCAGCGAGCGGCACAGCCACCATTCGGAACAAACCAAGAACAATTTGATTACCCGTTTGAACCGGATTGAAGGACAGATCCGCGGCGTGAAAGGCCTGATCGAGAAGGATACCTATTGCGATGATGTGCTGAACCAGATCGCGGCGATCCAATCGGCCCTGAACGGCGTAGGCAAGCTGCTCCTGGAGGGTCATATGAAGAGCTGCGTGGTCGAGCGGATCGAAGCCGGGGACCATGAAGTGATTGACGAACTGCTGGTTACGGTGAAGAAATTAATGAAATAATACCTGCATGAGAAGCAGGGATTATCCAACTTAAGGAGGAATATATGATGAAACAGGTTACGCTTAACGTTCAAGGCATGTCGTGCAACCACTGCGTCAATGCGGTAGAAGGCGCGGTGAAGAATGCCGGCGCCGCAGGCAAGGTTGACTTGCCGTCCAATACGGTGACTGTGGACTACGACGAGAACAAGGTAAGCCTGGACACCATTAAGGCAGCGATTGAGGATCAAGGCTACGATGTTGTCTAAACATTAGATCAGGCGGATGTTACGCCTCGAATACGAGTTTCAGAAGATAACGGAGGCGAGGATGTCCTCCGCTTATACCAGGCAGCGATGCGAATTTACGTGATTTGCGGGCGCTGCCTTTTTTGACTCTAGTTTATACCCCGCTGGGGTATGCCATAGACTTGGGGAAAGGAGAGGACGCGGCTATGGAACAGCATACGCCGGATCAATCGGAGAAGCATACGACCCTGCCCATTACGGGAATGACCTGTGCGGCCTGCGCAGCCCGGATTGAGAAGGGGCTAGGCCGGATGGAAGGCGTCAGCCGGGCGAACGTGAACCTGGCATTGGAGAAGGCCTCCGTCACCTATGATCCGAAGCAGACAAATCTGAAGCAGCTGGAAGACAAAATCGTATCGCTCGGTTACGGCACGATGAAGGAAACGATGGATTTTGACATTACGGGAATGACCTGCGCGGCCTGCGCGACCCGGATCGAGAAGGGGCTCGGCCGGCTGTCCGGCGTGACGGAGGCGAATGTCAATCTGGCGCTGGAAACGGCCCGGGTGGAATATATGCCGGGGACGGTGACCGTGCAGGACATGATGCATAAGGTGGAGCAGCTCGGGTACAAGGCGATTCCGAAGCAGGAAGCCAAGGATACCGCCGAGCTCCGCCGTCAGGAGATCCAGCACAAGCGGTGGAAGTGGATGATGTCGGCCATTCTCTCCCTGCCGCTGCTATGGGCGATGGTTGGCCACTTTTCCTTTACGGCATGGATCCCGGTACCCTCGCTGTTCATGAACCCGTGGTTCCAGCTGATCGTGGCTACGCCGGTACAGTTCATCATTGGCGGGCAGTTCTATGTCGGAGCCTATAAAGCGCTGCGCAATTGGAGCGCTAACATGGACGTGCTGGTCGCTCTGGGTACATCGGCCGCTTATTTTTACAGTCTGTATTTGACGATTGCCTCCGCCGCGATGGGAATGAACCATTCGGTGGAAATGTATTATGAGACGAGCAGCATTCTGATCACGCTGATTCTGGTGGGCAAGTGGTTTGAGGCGCTTGCCAAAGGCCGGTCCTCGGAGGCGATCAAAAGCTTGATGGGGCTGCAGGCCAAAACGGCGCTCGTTCTGAGGGACGGGAAGGAGGTCAGCATCCCGGTCGCGGACGTGGCCGCCGGCGATACCGTGATCGTCCGTCCCGGGGAGAAGATCCCGGTGGACGGGCGGGTACTCGAAGGATCGTCCTCTGTAGATGAGTCGATGCTTACCGGCGAAAGCCTCCCGGTCGAGAAACGGGCCGGGGACAACGTCGTGGGCGCCACGCTGAACAAGAACGGCGTGCTGCGCATCCGGGCGACGAAGGTCGGCAGCGAGACGGCGCTGGCCCAGATCATCAAGGTGGTGGAGGAGGCGCAGGGCTCCAAGGCACCGATCCAGCGGATCGCCGACGTCATTTCCGGCATCTTCGTACCGATCGTGGTCGGCATAGCGATTGTAACCGGGCTGGCCTGGTACTTCCTTGTGGACCCGGGCCACTTTGCCCCTGCCTTGGAGAAGGCCATCGCGGTGCTCGTCATTGCCTGCCCGTGTGCGCTCGGGCTGGCGACGCCGACCTCCATCATGGCCGGCTCCGGCCGGGCCGCGGAGTTCGGCATCCTGTTTAAGGGCGGGGAGCATCTGGAGTCGGCGCAGGACGTCCAGGTGGTGGTGCTGGACAAAACCGGCACCGTGACGAGCGGCAAGCCGCAGCTGACGAACGTGGTGCCCGCGCCGCTCATGACCGAGCAGTCGCTGCTGCGGATGACTGCCGCGGTCGAGAAACATTCCGAGCATCCGCTGGCGGAAGCCATCGTGACGGGCGGGCAGGAGCGGAGCAAAGGGCTGCCGCTGCCGGAAGCGAAGGATTTTGCCAATCTGCCGGGCTACGGTGTCTCCGCCCGGGTCGACGGCCGCTTCGTGCTGATCGGCACCCGGAAGCTGATGGCCGAACGAGGAGTAGCGCTGGACAGCGCCATTCCGGTGATGAATCGGCTGGAGGAGGCCGGGAAGACGGCGATGCTGGTAGCGGTGGACGGCAGATATGCCGGGCTCGTAGCCGTCGCCGATACGATCAAGGAGACGTCGCGCGAGGCGGTGTCCCGCCTGCAGGAGATGGGCATCGAGGTCGTCATGATCACCGGCGACAACGAGCGGACAGCGCAGGCGATTGCGGCCCAGGCCGGCATCCGCCGCGTGCTGGCGGAGGTGCTGCCGGAAGGCAAGGCCGAGGAAGTGAAGAAGCTGCAGCAGGCCGGCCGCAAGGTCGCGATGGTCGGGGACGGCATCAACGACGCCCCGGCCCTGGCTACGGCCGATATCGGCATGGCGATCGGCACAGGGACGGACGTGGCGATGGAGGCCGCCGACGTCACCTTGATGCGGGGCGACCTGAACGCCATCGCCGACGCGATTCTGATGAGCCGCCGGACGATGGGCAACATCAAGCAGAACCTGTTCTGGGCGCTCGCCTACAACACGGTCGGCATCCCGATCGCTGCGGCGGGCTTCCTGGCGCCATGGCTGGCCGGCGCCGCGATGGCGTTCAGCTCCGTGTCGGTCGTGCTGAACGCGCTGCGCCTGCAACGGGTGAAGCTGTGACTCTGCCGCCGATTAGACTTAAACGGCGGTGGCAAGGGTTATCCCTGTCGCTAGTGTAACTGCATATGCTGCACATCAAATACGCCCAAGGGAACCGGATAAACGCCGGCCCCTTGGGCTTTTTGCGTGTAAATCATCTCCCCCGGCTGCCCTGAACAGGACTGATGCCTGGCAATATGGCCCGGTTCGATTAAATTTTAATGTCCGCATGATTCCTTTGAGCTTCGAGCACGTCGTACAGCGCCAATTTATAATTGATTTTATCCAAATTGCGGTAGAGATCGGCTATTTTGTTTTCAATATCCTTTTTATGCTGGAGCATCATCGCTTTACGTTCCGCAATGGTGAAATCGCCCGCTTGATACAACTGGACATATCTCTGTATCTGCACGATGGGCATGCCCGTTGCCCGAAGTGCGGTAATGAAATGGACCCATTCCAGGTCCTCATCATCGTATTGGCGTTTCCCGTTCTCATCGCGTTTGACATGAGGGAGCAAGCCTTCATTTTCATAGTACCGGAGCGTGGAAGCCGATATTCCGGTCATCTGCGTGACCTCTTTTATACTGTTCATGGATACACCCCTTTGTTTTTGTCGTTAAAGTTAACTTTAGCATAAGTGGTGTTCAGAAGTAACTGAAATGAGCGGCTGGATGGATCGAATGCCGATGGGACAGGCAGCAGGTTGTTAGAGAAAACGGAACACAGTATGAAAAGCAGAGGATGTTGAGCGAAATATGCGTAAAGAACTCAGGAATAGGAAGTGTTTATGCCAAAGGATCGTGGTCTTTTAAGTGATGGAAAAATACCCTTGACTTAAAGTGAACTTTAAGATTTATGCTAAACATGCAATCCCATAAGGCAATCCAATTCCATGAGTAAAGGAGTAGTGAGATAACATGTGTAAAACACGCGTGCTCAGCGCCCCAGGCGCAAAAAAGCCTTTTGAAAAAACAACGATTGAGCGGAGAGAGCTGCGGCCGGACGACGTTTTAATCGATATTCATTACAGCGGTATTTGCCATTCGGATATACATAGTGCCTACGATGAGTGGGGCGGGGGGATGTTCCCGATGGTTCCCGGTCATGAAATTGCCGGCATCGTAGCGGCCGTAGGTTCGGAAGTGACCCAATTTGCGGTGGGTGACCGCGTTGGCGTGGGCTGTTTTGTAGACTCGTGCGGAGCGTGCGAATACTGCCTCATGGGGGAAGAACAGTATTGCACGAAGGGCGTCGTTCAGACTTATAATTCGCTGGACTATGACGGCAATCCGACCTATGGCGGGTACAGCCAAAAGATCGTCGTTACGGAAAGATTCGTAGTTCGGATCCCGGAAGGTCTGGAGTTGAGCGAGGCAAGCCCGCTGCTCTGCGCCGGCATCACCACGTATTCCCCATTGAAGCATTGGAACGCTGGTCCCGGCAAAAAAGTAGCCATTGTGGGGATGGGCGGACTCGGCCACCTGGCGATCCAATATGCGCATGCCCTGGGTGCGGAAGTCACGGTTTTGAGCCGCTCCATGGGTAAAAAAGACGAAGCCCAAAGCTTCGGCGCAGACGATTACTTTTCTACCAGCGATCCGGATACGTTCAAAATGCTGGCCGGCCGTTTCGATCTCATCCTGAACACCGTATCCGCGAATCTTGACGTTGATGCGTATCTATCACTCCTTCGCGTCGACGGTACGCTTGTGAATGTCGGTGCACCGGGCAAGCCGGATCAGTACAATGTGTTCTCCTTAATTATGGGCCGCCGCAGCATCGCCGGATCGCTCGTAGGCGGCATTCGGGAAACGCAGGAGATGCTTGAATTCTCAGCGGAGCACGGCATTGCCCCTAAAATTGAGGTGATCCGCGCCGACCAGGTCGACGAGGCCTATGAACGCGTCCTTCGCAGCGACGTGCGGTACCGGTTCGTCATTGATATGGCTACACTGTAATGAAGCCATGTTTCGATGTGAACTCGCTCAACAGATAACGGATCGCCATGCGCTTCATGGACGGATCCATCTGAGCCCTGGCAGGGACTTTGCCACAATCCCCCTGCCGGGGCTTTGTGCTGCCGGTTACTTCTGAAGATGCTGGATGAAGGCGAACCCGGCCAGAACGAATCGGCCGTGCCCGCCGGACAGGACGGTCGTGATCGAGCACTCCGGCACCAGCTCGCTCTGCCTGGAGACAAAGGAGGGGTGCCAGCGGTTCAGCTCGCTCTCGGGAAAGGCATTGAGCAAAAAATCCGTGATCAGTCCGCCGTGCGTGATCAAGGCGAGATGTTGGCCCGGATGCTGCAAAGCCTGCTCCGACAGCAGCGATGACAGCCGGTCGCCGGCCTGCCGCGCGGAGTCGCCGACGGGTGGGACGTAATCCCGGTCGTTGGTGCATCGATCCCACATGCGCACAAACGCTTCGAAGGTTTGGCCGGGAAGGTCGCCCCAGTTGGCGCGCTCCCTCAGGCGCACATCGGTGTGCACGGGAAGGCCGGACGCTTCAGCGATATATCCGGCCGTGTCCGCCGCCCGCCGGAGCGGGCTGGACACAATCGCGGCCAGGGGCAGCCGGCCTAAATGCCGGGCGGTCTGACGGGCTTCCAGTACTCCCTCGGGGGAAAGCGGGACATCGCCTATGGCGCGGACCTTGGTGCCGTGTCTGACGAGATAAAAGGTGGTGCTGGTGGCAATCGGATTCATGAAGGGGCCTCCTTGGCATAGACAGTTCGTGTTGCGGTTCAAATCGTTAACGTGATTAACAAACAACAATTGATTTAACGTAAGCGAAATTAGATAATCATCTAAATACATTCTAATGGATTTCTATGAAAAATAGAACACGGGAGGACACAGCGCATCCATTTTTTGAAAGGACGAGGATTGGTTTATAATAAAAGGGTCCATGTCTGCCTGTATTCACGCGATTGCAGGTGCGATACAAATCATGAGGCGGCTAGACAATAACCACTCGCGTTAGGAGATGTATGACTGATGAACGAGGTTATATCCTTAATAAAAAACCACCGCTCCATCCGCAAGTTCAAGAATGAACCGGTTACGGAGGAGCAGCTGAACGAGATCATTTCTGCGGCACAGTGCGCTTCCACTTCCAGCAATGTTCAGGCCTACAGCGTTATCGCGGCCACGGACCCGGCCCTGAAGAAGCAGCTGGCCGAATTAGCCGGCAATCAGGCCTATATCGAGGAATGCCCGGTGTTTCTGATCTGGTGCGCGGATTTGCACCGTTTGGATCAGGTCACCGCCGGGCACATGGCCGGCCGGGAGTCGTACGTGGATTCGACGGAGAATTTTATCGTGGCCACGGTCGATGCGGCCTTAGCGGCACAGACGGCGGCGGTCGCCGCGGAATCGCTCGGGCTTGGCATCGTCTATATCGGCGGCGTCCGTAACCGGATCGCCGAATTGTCCGAGCTGCTGAACCTGCCGGAGCTTGTCTACCCGGTATTCGGCATGTGCCTGGGTGTGCCGGATCAGGAGCCGGGCATTCGTCCGCGTCTGCCGGTGGAGGCGGTTCTGCACCGCAACGGTTACCAGGAGGAGCGGATTCAGGAGCCGGTGCAGGCATATGACCAAACGATGCAGCGCTACCTGTCCGAGCGTACCGGCGGCAAGCGGGATACGCCATGGTCGCAGATTATGGCCGATCGTTTGGCCGAGCCAATCCGGCTGCATATGCGGGAGTTTTTGAGCGGTAAAGGCTTTATGAAAAAATAAACCGGCAGCCGCCGTAACTCGATTATGATATAAAAAGAGGCTTGCGATTAAAAAGCGCAGGTCTCTTTTTTTATTGTGTCTGTTGTGCCAATTTTCCTTTTCCTGGGTAAATAACTTAGGAATGGTGACAAAACCTTCATCCAAAAGTAACGGAGCCGCCCTTTTATAGACAAGCAGGGGTCTCTATAATGCTTATAATCGCATATCCCAGATTGAAAGATATAGAAATGATCATTTTATGGAAAAGGAGCAGCCATACATGCGGACAAGATTCAAAATGGTACTGCCGGGATGCTGTATGCTTCTGGCTTTGGCGGGTTGCACGGAACCGGGCGGCTTGAATGACGGCCTTGGAAGGACTCCTGCTCCCATCGGCGCCGGCGAGGAGGCAGGAAAGCCTGGCAATGCGGAGAACGGGCATCCATCAGGTGGGGCAGCTGGAACAGCGGAGCAGGGGGTGCAGGGGAGTAACGCCTCTTTTGCCGATCAGATGAAGGCCCTGACCAACACGGGGACTGTGAAAAGCTTGAGCTATTCCCGGCTCACCCAAAAATACGTATACATTAAATCGGCGGCCGGCAGCAGCTTCGAGGTCTATTTCGGAGACTATCAGGCGAAAACGGAAAAGCTCGTCATCAAGCATACATACAGCGCCAAGGAGTCAAGTGTATCCCTAAGTCCTACCGGGCCTTACTTTATCGTCAACCGGGTAACGAGCCGCAATCCCGACCGCTATAAATCGGAACTTTACTATACCGGGGATTTGAAGTCCTACGCTGTGCTGAACACCTTCGGCGAGCCCAGATGGGACGAGGATGGCAGGTTGATTCGGTCTACGGAGTATTTCGATAAGCATCCGAATACGTACCGAAGCCAGATCAGTGTGGATTCCTTGAAAGCCGTGCCGGACCCGGACGAGGTGTTCGCTGAGACCGTCACCGTGGTGAAGGGCCCTGAAACGTCCCGGAAGACCGGTGTCATTTTCAACGTGACTAAGGTGGACAAAAACATGATCTATTATCAGGAACTGAATCTGGATACCAAGCGGATTGAAAACAAGCAGAAGCTGTATTAAGGGCATATCCTGGGTTTGTAAAAAGAAAAAGGCCTGTCCGTAGCGGGCAGACCCTTCTTTGATTTAGCGCGGAAGGCCGTAAAAACGGCAGGCATTGGCATGCAGCAGCGCCCTGGCTTCCGGCAGGGGGACGCCACGAATGCTGCTCCATACGCGGGCCACCTCCGCGGTCATGCAGGGATGGGTCATCTGACCGGCGAACGGCCCTTCGAACGGCCAAGGCCCGTCGGTCTCCGTCATCACCTGGGAGGCGGGATACCGGCGCGCGAGCTTCTGGATTTCCGCCTCATAGGCGATATCCGGCGTAAACGAGACGTAATATCCGCTATCCGCCATGCGCCGCACGGTGTCCGCCGATCCTTTGAACCAGTGGAAATGGGCGCGGGAGACGCCGTGCTTTTCCAGCAGATCGCAGGCGATATCCGCATCCTCGTACACGGCATGCAGCACGATCGGCTTGTTATGGTCCCGGGCAAAACGTACGAAGCGCTCAAGCAGCGCCTCGTACGGCCCGTTATCCCATGGAAGCCCGGCTTCGGCAGCCTCCAGCCGCGAGTAGTACGGCAGGCCGACTTCGCCGACGGCGACCATGTCATCCACATGCTCCGCCATCCAGCCAAAGAGTGCGTCGATTTCGCGGTCAGCAGGGAGCGGCTGCTCAGGATGGAAGCCGAAGGCGGGATAGACCTGCCCGGGCCAAGTCTGGGCAAGCCTCAGATTGGCTTGGCTCGATGCCAAATCCATGGACACGCCGATGACGGCTTCGACGCCGGCATCCGTGAGGCTCCCGAGCAGTGCCTGCATCTCGTGCTCCTTATAAGTATCGAGATGAATATGGGCATCGATCAAGGGCGCAAGCGGCGACCGGTTCGCCTCCGCCGGCGATGCGGATGCCGCTGCTGCCCGGTCGAGGACCATCTCTTGGCCGTTTGCGGGGTTTACTTCGCTGTGGTTGCCGCTCATAGGCGTGAACCTCCTTGCTGTGCAGCCTGCATTTTTCGCTGCTCCTCGCGCATCCATTCGCTCAGCTGACGCTTCAGCTGCAGAAACTCGGGAGCCTCCGTCACTTCCTCGCGCCGCGGGCGCGGAAACGGCACGTCGATGGCGTGCAGCACCGCGGCCGGCCGGCTTGAGAAGACGTAAATGCGGCTCGAGAGCAGCAGCGCCTCCTCGATGTTGTGCGTAATGAAGAGAACCGAGCGGCGGTTCTCTTCCCAAATGTCGAGCAGCCAGCGCTGCATGTCGCTGCGGGTCAGCGCATCGAGCGCGCTGAACGGCTCGTCCAGGCACATCAGCTCCTGCGGGCTGAGCAGCGCGCGGAGAAAGGCCGCCCGCTGCTGCATGCCGCCCGACAGCGTATGCGGATGCGCCTTCTCAAAGCCGGCCAGGCCGACTTTGGCGAGCCAGCGCCGCGCGTCTTCACGGGCCTCCCGGCTGACGGGGCCGTGCACCTCCTGGGCCAGCAGCACATTGTCCTCGATCGTCCGCCAAGGGAACAGGGCGGGCTGCTGCGGCATGTAGCTGATATGCCCCTGCTGCCCGGTCACCTCGGCACCGTTCATCCGGACTGTGCCGGCATCCGGGCGGGTCAGCCCGCCGATCACGTGCAGCAGCGTGCTCTTGCCGCTTCCCGACGGTCCGATGATGGACACGAATTCGCCTTGGCCCACGGTCAGCGAAATGTCGCTGAGTACCGGCAGCGTCCGGCGCTTCTCCTTGAAGCTTTTGCTGACGGAGTCGATCTCCAGCGCGGGCGTGGTTTCTTTATTCATCACGGTATATCTCCTTTCCGGCCAGGCCCGCTAGCCCTGCTTCGGCTTCCAGCGGACGAACCATTTTTCGAGCAGCGCAATCAGCCCGAACATCAACAGGCTCAGCACGACGATAATCATGATCGCCACGAACATGCGGTCGGTGCGGTAGCCCGATTTTTGCAGCATCATATAATAGCCGATGCCCTTGTCGGCCCCCAGCCACTCGGCGATAATCGCACCCATGACACTGTAGGTGGCGGCGATTTTAATGCCGGAGAAGATGGAAGGGAGCGCGTAGGGCAGCTCCAGCTTGGCGAAAATTTGGCCCTTGCCCGCCCCGATCATGCGCATGTAGTTCATCATGACGGGATCGGTCTGCTTCAAGCCGCCCAGGGCGGCGACCGCCACCGGGAAAAAGCAGACGAGCGTGATGACGATCAGCTTGGGCAGGAGGCCGAAGCCGAACCAGATCATCAGCAGGGGGGCGAGGGCGATTGTAGGAATATTTTGGCTTAGAATGAGCAGCGGATACAGCGCCTGTTTTAAAAACGGAATCAAATGCAGAATCAGTGCGATGACCAGCCCGATGGCGGTTCCGATGGCGAAGCCGAACACGGTCAGCTTCAGCGTGGCCCATACATGCTCCCACAAGCCGCCGGAAGCGGCCGCGGCTTCCCGGGCGATGTCGCTCGGCGCAGGCAAAATCCATTGTTCAATATGGAACAGGGAGGTCAGCAGCTGCCACACGAGCAAAAAGAAGATGACCGCCACGAGGGGCGGCCATACGTTTTTCCACCAGCTTCTCATGGACGGTACTTCTCCGTCAGCTTGTCCATGCTGATTCCGCCGGGATTATGGGCGATTTTGACTTGGGAGATGATACTCGGGCTGCCTGCGGCCACCAGAGCTTCGTGCATTTTGCGCACGACGTCCAGCAGCTCCTCCAGCTCGCCCTCCATTGTCGTTTCCAGCGGGTGCACCTCATGCTTCACGCCGGACTGCTGAATGACCTCAATGGCACGGTCGACGTAGGCGTAAGAGTCTTCGTTGCCCGGCGTCTTCGGGATCACCTGAATGCTTAACAGCGTATTGGCCATGCGAATCAACTTCCTCTCTTGATAAGATTACGTGTATTTTAGGTTAGATGCGGCTTATTGTTCCGGCAAAAAGTCGTTCGTGTACGCTCTCTTCACGTCCAGCGGTTTGTCCAGCAGTTTGTGCTCGTACATCCAGTCGGAATAGCCCTTCCAGATTTGTTCCTTTTGCTCGCCCCAGCGGGCTGCGTCGTCCTGATATTTAGGACTTAACCATTTCTGGCTTTCGATCACCAGCTGCTTATCGAGGTCCGGCACGTCCTTCAGCAGCAGGTTGGCAGCGTCTTCCGGCTTGTCGATCGCGTACTGATAGCCTTTGGCGGTCGCGCGCATAAACGCTTTAACCAGCTCAGGGTCGTCCTTGATCTGCTTCTCGTTCGTTACGAGAACCGGCGTGTAGTAGTCCAGCTTCTCGGAATAATCTTTGACATACAGCATGTCCAGCGGCTCGCCGCGCAGCTTCGCCTCGATACCAGTCCAGCCGTAGAAGATCCAGGCGAAGTCGATGTCCCGCTTCACGGCGGTAAAATAATCGGCGTCGCCCATGTTGACGATTTTCACCTTCTTCACGTCCGCCTTGTCGATCTCCATGATGGAGCCCATGACGGCTTCCTCCACAGGGGAGCCCCAGCCGCCGTAGGTTTTGCCTTCAAAATCCTTCGGCGTCTTGATGCCCCGGTCCACCGGTGCGGCAAAGCCCGACGTATTGTGCTGGATGACCGCGGCGATCGAGACGAGCGGCACGCCCTGCGTGCGGGCCTGGGTCACACTCTCCTGATAGCTAACGCCGAAGGGTGCCTTGCCGGAAGCGACCATGGCATCGGCGCCGGTGGAGCCCGGCTGCACGATTTCGACGTTCAAGCCTTCTTCTTTATAGTAGCCCAAGTCTTTGGCAGCGTAGAGCCCAGTGTGGTTCGTGTTGGGCGTCCAGTCGAGGACGACTTTGACGTCCTTCAGCGGCTTCGCTGCGGTGTTATCCTGGCCTGCCGTGCTGTCGGAAGCGGATGTTCCTTCTCCGCTGCCCGTATTGTTCTGGCCGCCGCCGCATCCGGCAAGCGCCAGTACGAGCATGCAGACCAGCAGCAGTCCGATGGATTTGTTCTTCATGGCTTTCTCTCTCCTTTGATGTCCGGCCGTTCTTATTCTCTTTTGTGGAAGCATCGACCGGTGATCCCCTCTCCCCGTTATATTTAGAATCGTAAGCCGATCTGAGTGACTGAATCATAGAAGCATTCGCAAGGCGTAATCCCGTTTTTCATTAGTATGAATGAAAAAAGCGCCCCGTAAACGGGACGCTTCATATGCGCAAGATCAGCACGGCTTGTATGCCGTGACAAACGGTTTCCTACGCTGGCATTACCCAGATCAGGTTAAAAGGGTCAGTATCTTGAAGGGATACAATCTCAGCCGGCCAATTCCAGCACCCCGGATTCTATAAGGTTTTCGGGTTGTTTTCCTCCCATATTATAGTCCATCCCCATGGGGGTGTCCAGACATCCGCCCGATTCCAGATTATCTCTGGAAAAATTCGATCCATTCTTTTTCCGGACCATAGATAAAGAAATATTGGTATCCGTTGGGCAGGGTCACGATTTCCTGATCGATCAGCTCCACGCCGTCGAGCGCCTGGATCCGCTCAAATTCCTTCTGAATGTCGTCGACATGGATCGCAAAATGGTGCACCGTGCCTTCGGCAGGCAGGTCGTAGCTGTAGCCTTGAATGAGCTCGATTTCCGTCTCGTTACTGTCCCCGAAGCCGAGAAACGCCAGCTGGAACACGCCGTTGGTGTGCGTCAGCCGGCCTTTCAGCTCCAGGCCCACGATCTCGGTATAAAATCGGATGGTTGATTCCAAATCCCGTACGACGATGCCGACATGATCCAAACGTTTATTAGCCATATGTATAAGCTCCTTTTCATAGTACTTATAAGTAATGGGTTTGCCCTAAATTAAGGCCATTATAGCATTTAAATCCGAGTTGTAAGGCAACTTTATGCAAACATCATTGTTTATAAATTATAGGCTGTTTGGTGGCTTCGTTAGGTATTGAAACAGTCAGGAACGGGGGAGAGGGTCCTGAAAAAAATAATTGCAGCATGGCTTTTCATGTGTATGTTGACAGCATGTACCGGGCCAACGTCTGGCGGAGGGGACATAACGATACTCGATAAGCAGCTCATTGGCTCGACATATTGGATTGTCGTCGAGAAAACCCATAGTAAAGAAGAAGGACCAGTTAAAATTAAAGTCGATAATGAAAACACTTGGAACTTGTTAGAGGTCGGAAGAACGTACCTATCGACATACTCATACAAGTCGTTGGACAAAGGAGCTAAACTGCTGAGTGTCCGCCATATAAATCAAGGGCAGTGAATAACGCAACAGGCTCATTTGACTAAAGCCCGGGATGTCCATCAGACGATCCCAGGCTTATTTTAGTTCCCGCGCTGCTTCTTCTTCGCATAAAATTCGGCCGCCTTATGGCGGTTGCCGCAAGTTTCCATGCTGCACCAGCGCCGCTTGCCGCTCTTGGAGGTGTCCACAAAGTGCAGGATGCAGTCGTCATGCTCGCAGATCCGGATGCGGTCCGAAGATACGCTTGCCAGCGTCTCGAACAGGGAGCGGACGATGGGGTACAGCACGCCTTGGACGGCGGTTTGTCCGTAGGTGATGAGAAGGGGGGTGCCCTGTGCATCCCGCTCAGCCCGGAGCGCCACGTCTAACCGCGAAGCTTCGGCCTCCATGGCGGCGAATGCCTCATCCGACAAGCCACCATGGTCCAGGTCTTCTAGAACGAGCCGGCACACGCCGCGCAGACGGAGCAGTTCGGGCAGCAGGTCTTCCCGCGTCACAGCTGAAGCGGCCCCTGCGGTATTGTTCAAACCGTGCAATTCATTATCGTGGAGCCATTCGTCTAAATAACCTGGCTCCGCCAGCATATCCGTGACCCGATGCTCCCGCATGCGAACCGTATTGGCGAGATTGATCCACAGGGCGCCCCCCAGCACGTTGCGGGAAGGGGATTTATCCATGATGCGTCATCCTTTATAGAGTAATCGTTTCCTTTGTGTTCAGGAATGCTATGTCCATTGTATCACCAACTGCAGTCCGCAGGCGATTCTGCCAATCGGGAGTCTGCAGGTATACAGGCGGATGGTGGATGGCGGTATGGTGGATCGGCACCAGCCGTTTGGCCCCGAGAACGCGTGCGGCCGCGGCCGCTTGTTCCGGAAGCAGCGTAATCGGCATGCCGCTGGGCGGCTGACGATCAGGACGTTCCAGAACGGCACCGTTCACCGGCAGGCATACCGCATCGAATGGGCCGTGGGCCGCGGCAATCTTCCACCAGTAGCCGTGCCACAGCGTATCTCCGCAGTGGAGCAGGCGGTGCTCGCCGTCGCTCAGCGCCCAGGCGATCTGCACGTCTCCGACCCCGTCGACGGAGTACGTGGCGGCTGCGCCCAGCGCACCGATTTGGAAGGCATCGCCGACGGAAGCACCGATTACGCGGTTGAGGCCGCTATTTTCGGCAAGGAGGACGCTCTCCTGCGGGAGGTACACGGGAATGTCAGCCCCGTAGGCATCGATGATGGCCTGGGGATCAAAGTGATCCGTATGCTCATGGGTGATCAGCACCGCATCTGCCGGGCCGTATTCGTTAAGCGGGAAGAGCGCTTCGTGAGACTGGGCGTATCTTTCCGGAAAATGATAAAGCGGGTCAATGACCACCGATGTGGCTCCTGCCGTCACCCGAATGCCTGCCCAGGGAAGCTTTTGAAGTTCCATGTCAATCCATCTCCTTCGTATAACCTTTAAAATTTTTATTACAAGTTATAATTGGATTATAATCGCATTTATATAACCTGTAAATATATTTTTAGTGGTTATATAAAAATAAAAAAAAAGCGGACCTGCTGGCCCGCATTTAATTTGAATGGCTTATTTTCCTGCACCTGACGACCCCTGCAGTCCGCCCTGGTGAGCTAGCTTCCGCCGCTGCAGCTGGAAGGCCGCAAAGCTGAGCACGACCATGCCGGCGGTAAACACCGCGAGCATCCAAGCCGACTGGTTTACTTCCAGATGGTCCAGGCTCCAGCCCATGATAAGCGGCAGGATGGCTCCGCCGACGCCGCCGGAGGCGATCAAAATGCTGGGCGTCGATTCTTCGCTGCCCTGCAGCAGCTTGCTCGCAAATACGAGCGCAATCGAAAAGATCCCCGACATGAACAGCCCGAGCAGCAGGATGATCGCGAAAGCCGACCATACCTGGCCCATCAGCGGGAACACGATCAGCAGCACCAGGGTGATGAGGCAGCTGAACAGCACGTAGACCCGGTAATGAATCTTTTCGGCAACGACGCCGGCAAAGATCCGGCCGACGGACATCGCGATCCAGAAGCAGGTGACGCTGAGCGCCGCGGCGGCTTCCTTCATGCCCATTTTCTCAATCAGGATGGCGGGCATAAAGTTGGCCAGGCTCATCTCGGTGCCGACGTACAGAAAGAAGAATACGATAAAGAGGACGAGAATGCCGAAGGCTCCGCCTTGATAAGGGAAGCGTTTGGCCGAGGAATGCTCTTGACCGGATACGGAAGCGGCAGACCCTTTGGCGCTCAACACGGCATCGATTTCACCGAAGGAGGCCTTCGACCAGAACAGCAGCGTGACGAGTGCAATCAGCGAAATCACGAGGAACGAGAACCTCCACCAGCCTTCCGTAATGAATCCGCTTGCGATTAGCGGCATGACCATGGCCCCGACCCCGAAAAAGACCTCCAGGCGGCTCATCGCCACAGCGGTTTTATCAGTAATCGCCGCAATAATAATGGTCCCGATCACCGCTTCGATCATGCCGAAACCAAAGCCTGCACACACGGCAATGGCGTACAGCCATTCCCAAGGCGGCAGCAGGGTATAGACCAGCTCGGCGGCCGTAAGCAGGCCGATGGCGATCAGCAGCCCTCCCCTTTTACCAAAACGGCGGTTCAGCCACGGGGATACGAGCACACCGGCCAGAAAACCGGCGAACTGGGTGAAGATGAGCGTCCCGCCTTCGCTGTATTCGCGGTCATAATGCTCCAGCAGCACGGGAAGGACCGATCCCAGCACGACATGAGCCAGGCCGATCAGAAAATAGGATAGACATCCTATCCAAATGAGTCGTTTCATGAGGAACTCCTTTACAGTATTAAATTCTTGGTGCGGACAAGCCGGATGACGGCCGGTATCTCCATCATAACAAGGTATTCAGGGCACGTCATGCCTATTCTTGGATAAAAGCTGCCGTGTTCGAAGGTTCATCCTATACCGGACAGGGTACACTATGGGTACGGGCTGCGCCCATGGACAACACGAAGCAGAAAGGAGCGGATCATCTAGAGATGGAAGCGAAAATCATCCTGGAACAAAATCTGGCCAAAATACTGGATCACAACCAGTTTTGCTCATTTGCCACAGTGGAAGGCAACCGGCCGAAGCAGCGGTATATGGCTTTATATAATCAGGGCCTCAGCATCCATCTGGTCACCGACCGCAAGACGCATAAAGTCGAGGAACTGGAGGAAAACCCTCACGTTTCCCTGCTGCTGGGCTATGAAATCGGGGGATCGCGTGAGGTTGTGGAGATTGAAGGAACCTGCAAAGTAACGGCTGAGGACTCCCTGCGTAAGCAGATCTGGAAGGAAGAATTCAAGAAGCGGTTTACCGGTCCCGATGATCCGGATTACGTCCTGCTTGAAATTACGCCCGTCCGTGTAGAATATACGGGGAAAGATGGGGAAAAGCACGAATGGATCGAGTAGATTCACTGTGTCCATAAGCAATTGGAACCATTTTCATAGATCCGTGATACGCCCTGATGCTCGAGACCTTGTTCTCGGGCATTATTTTTTGGGAATTGGATGTATTTGTCTTTATTTCATAGGTTACATCGATATAAACTACTCTTGTAGACAGAACTTAATTTAACAATGGTTAGTTAAATAAAGGGGTTAAATTTGTTCTGCCCACCGTACTCGATGTACATCTATTAGGAGGGGTAACATGTCGAAGTCCCGTAAAAAAGTCCTCAAAGGCATCACCGCCGCAGCCGTTGCGATCAACGTGCTCGCCGTTCCAATGGTGCCGGTATTTGCGGACAGCAGCAACGGATCCAAGGTGAAGCTGCGGATCATGGAAACATCCGATTTGCACGTGAACATGGTCAACTATGACTACTATGCGGACAAGCCCACTGACGAATACGGGTTTGCCAAGACGGCCAGCCTGATCAAGGCAGCCAGAAACGAAGCGAAGAACAGCCTGCTGTTCGATAACGGGGACTTGATCCAAGGGAATCCGCTTGGCGACTACGTGGCCAAAGTGAAACCGCTTAAAGAGGGCGAAGTGCACCCGGTTTACAAAGCGATGGACCTGATGGATTACGATGCCGGCGGCGTCGGCAACCATGAATTCAACTATGGTCTGGACTTCCTGAAGCTGTCGGAAGAAGGAGCCAACTTCCCGATTGTCAACGCCAACGTCTACAAAGACGACGGGGACAAGGATGACAGCAACGACGTGAACTATTTTACCCCTTATACGATTTTGGACAAAAAGGTTACGGACGAGAACGGCAAGGAGCAGACGATCAAGGTCGGTGTGATCGCATTCGTTCCTCCGCAAATTTCCCAATGGGATAAAGCCAACCTTGAAGGCAAAGTCATCGTGAAGGACATGGTTGAGACCGCCAAAAAGTTCATTCCGCAGATGAAGAAGGAAGGAGCCGACGTCATCGTCGCTATTCCTCACTCCGGCTTTGAGGATATTCCGGAGACGCCTCTGATGGAGAATACCGTTCTGTATCTGAGCAAGGTGGAAGGTATTGACGCCATCCTGTTCGGACATGCCCATAAAACGTTTCCGAGCGCAGAATTTAAGGGGAAAACCGGCGTCGACCTGGAGAAAGGCACGATTAACGGCGTTCCTTCGGTCGAACCTGGATTCTGGGGCGATCACCTCGGCATCATCGACCTGAACCTGGAGAACGTAGGCGGCAAGTGGAAAGTAGTTGACTCGAAAACCGAAGCGCGCCCGATCTACGATACGGCAAACAAAAAGGCGCTCGTTGACGCCGATCAAGAAATCGTGAACGCAGTTAAAACAGAACATGATGCAACAATCGATTATGTACGCGGACCGGTAGGCAAAACCAGTGCGCCGATCAACAGCTATTTTGCACTCGTACAGGACGATCCGTCCATTCAAATCGTCACCAACGCCCAGAAATGGTATGTCGAGAAAAACCTGAAGGGGACCGAATACGAAAACCTTCCGGTGCTGTCGGCAGGGGCTCCTTTCAAGGCGGGCGGACGTAACGGCGCTTCGTATTATACGAACATTCCGGCCGGAACGATCGCGATCAAGAACGTCTCCGACCTCTATGTGTACCCGAACACCGTGCATGCCGTTGTCGTTACGGGAGCCGAGGTGAAGGAATGGCTGGAGTGGTCCGCAGGCCAGTTCAACCAGATCGATCCTTCCAAGACGACCGAGCAGCCGCTCGTGAACATGGACTTCCCGACATACAATTACGATGTCATCGACGGCGTAACGTATCAAATCGATGTGACCCAACCGAACAAATACGATGCAAAGGGCACGGTAGTGAATCCTTCGGCAAACCGTATCAAGAATTTGCAGTTCGGCGGCAAGCCGATCGACCTGAAGCAGAAGTTTGTCGTGGCGACCAACAACTACCGCGCTTCGTCCTCGAAGCTCGCCAACCCGGACGGCAAGCGGATCATCATGGCCGCTCCGGACGAAAACCGTCAGGTCATCATCGACTACATCCGTGACAACGGAACCATCAATCCGTCCGCTGACGGCAACTGGACTTTTGCGCCGGTGGATGCCAAGCTGAACGTGACCTTTACCTCTTCTCCGGATGCGAAGGACCTTGCGGCCAGCAGCAAAAACATGAAATACATCGGCGCGGCCGAAGACGGCTTTGCCAAATACGGACTCGATTTGTCGGTTAGCACGGCAGGTACGGCACCGGTGACCCCTCCGGCTACCACACCGGAGACGCCTTCGAAGCCGTCCGAGCCATCGACGCCGGCGCAGCCTTCGAAACCGTCCACGCCGTCCAAACCGGCTCCGGCACCGGAAACGAAGCCTTCCGGCAAAGTATACGTCATCAAGAAGGGTGACAACCTGTACCGCATCGGCATCAAGTTCGGTGTGGACTGGAAGACCATCGCCCATGTCAACGGCATTACGAACGTGCATGGATTGAAGGTCGGACAGCAAATTATGATTCCGTAAGTTTCAATCTATAGGTACGATTCGGGATTTACCGCGAAAGGACGAAAGAGCAGAGAAAGTTCTGCTTTTCGTCCTTTTTTTGTTCAATAGAAAATTTATGAATGTCCAGGGAGTCCCGCAAGGTTCCGGAATCGGCATGGGGGTTTGCGGCGGAGCCAAGTGCATGAGCGGGACGGATTATGAGCCGACACCGGCGCGGGTGTTCTGCTGCGGTGCCGCGCTGCGTCCAAAGCGGAGCAGGTAGACGACAGCGACGATGATCATCATGACGGCCAGCACCAGGAAAATGCTGCTGTACAAATAGCTGCCCGGATACGTGTTCAGTGGGTTCCAATGGGCAGAGGAGCCGGTGTCGAGAATGCTGCTGTACACGGACGTGGCAACCGCTGCACCGATGAAATTCAGCATGCTGAGCAGTCCCATCCCGACGCCGGTCTCTTCCTTGGCCAGCGTGCGGGAGACGGTGTTCGAGAGCGCGACCTGCATGAAGGTCTGGCCGACATTGCTGAAGATCAGCACAATGGCGATGATCCAAGCATTGATGCCGGCAAAGGCGGAGAGGAGAAAGAAGCCGATCATTTGAAGAAGGGCTGCGATGCAGACGACGAAGAGGTTGCCCTTCAGGTCGGCGAACTTTCCTCCCGCGAAGCCGAGCAGCGCGGAAGCCGCGGCACCCGGAATCATGATCAAGCCGATGACACTGGCGTCCAAATGATTGGACCCTGCCAGCAGCTGCGGGATCAGGAACGGGATCGAGAACGCGATACAGGAAATGACGAAGGCAATGCCGATGCCAAAAGTATAGTTTAGATTCCGGAACAGCCGGGGCTGCACGAACGGATCGGCTGCTTTGCGGATACGGATGACGAACAGAATAAGCAGCAGCGCTCCGGCGGCTGCCGCAACCCAGCCTCCACCGGTCAAGGCGAACAGGATCAGACCGGTCGCGGCGGCGAGCAGTCCGCCGCCCAGAACGTCCATGCGCCCACTGCTTTCTTTGGCATCGTCAAGGTATTTCCGGTAAAAGGGCAGGGTGAGCAGAACGAGGACCGAGAAGCAGAAGAGCCAGCGCCATCCGGCGTAGCCCATAATCAGCCCGGAGACCACGGGGGCGAGCGTATTGCCGACGGCGAGGCCGATCGCCGACTTGCCGAGGGCGCGGCCCCGGGTCTCCGGCGGGAAATAGCGGACGGGGATGATCATGGCGGCCGCCGGGATCACCGACGATCCGGCCGCCTGAAATACCCGGCCGATGACGATCATCCAGTAGGCGCCGGCGGCGAGCCCGAAGACGGAGCCGAGCACGAACACGATCAGCCCGATGGTGATCAGTTTTTTCAGGGCGTATTTGTCCGCCAACTTTCCGTAGGTCACCGATCCGACCGCATAGACGAGCATGTAGGCGGAGGACACCCAGCTGACCTGGGCGGCGCTCAGGTGAAATTCCGCCCGGATGCCGGGCAGCGCGATATTGAACATGGAAACGTTCATGACCGAAATAACCAGCGTGAACATGAGAATCTGGATCAGTTTGTTGCCTTGATTGACGGACTCGGCCGTAGATTTCATCGTTATTCCCTTCTTTCGGATAAGTGATTAGCTGAGGAGCCATTCGGCGGCGGACAAAATGTCTGTCAGCACTTACTGACATATAGTGCAGAAAAGCGCTGCAATATGCGCTTTTTTTAAGCTCAAAGCCTTTTTTGACTGCAAAAGGGCACTAATTTCCAAGGTATACGCCCGATATGAAAAAATAGGTGCATTTATTGGCGGTCGAGCAGCGGGTTCAACGCCACTCTTGCGATAAAAGTTAAGGGGTTAACGCTCTGGTGAACAGCCGGACGCTTTCCTCAATAAAGGCGTCCATCTCGATATCCGTAAACGTTTGGACCGCATGGGTCGTATTGAGGAAGGCCCCGAGGTTCATCCACATAAAAGCGACAGCCGTCAGCGACGGGTCCTTCGTGACCAGCTTCCCTTGATCGGACATGTACTTGAAGTAATTCGTCAGAACCTCCCGAAACTGCCGGGGGTGGCTTTCGGAATAATCCCGGAAGCCGGGCAAATGATCGCCGACCTGAATGCTGATAATAACCAGCTTTCGGTTGCGGTCCATAATTTTATGATAGGTCCGGCTGATCATAAGCAGGTCCTCGTGCAAATTTCCCGTGAGCTTTTCCTTAAATAGCTTCTGCATCTCAGCTGCATACAAATAGCGGTCATATGCCTTCTCCAGCAGGTTCTGTTTGCTGCCGAAATGACGGAAGAGCGTCTTCTCGCTCAGCCCGGCTTCAGCGGCGATTTCACGTGTGGACACCCCGTCATAGCCTTTGGCGGAGATGAGATCGATTGCCGCCTGCATCAGCTTATCCTGGGTGCATAACTGGTTGTTTTCGTTCATGTGACTCTGCCCACTTTCCATGATCTGACTGTCAGTACTTACTGTCATCATAATCTTCGGGTTTGCTCTTGTCAAGGGCAAACGCCCGCTCTTTGCATAGGAAAAAGCAGCCCGGCTTTCAAAAAGCCAGGCCGCTTTTCGGCAGTGGAGTTGATGTTAGTCCAAGACAGTATTCTCAATTTAGATTACATCTGCACTGTTCAATGTCAGTTACGCTGTACTGCTTAATGTCACCTAGCTGCGCTGCCCATGTCAGCTTACAATCGCGCTGCTGCTCGGATTGCCGATGCCTGCTTGGACCTGGCCCAGCCCGCCGAGCTGATAGCCGCGCCCGTAAACGCTGATGCTGACCGGAGTTTCGGTCTCATTGGTCACGGTCACATCCTGTTCGCCTACCGTTACTTGGAGACGCGCGCCGCGGAACATCACTTTGAAGGAGAAGGAGCTCCAATGTCCCGGATTGAACGGATTCAGGTTCAGCACTCCATCCTTGACGCGCAGCCCGCCGAACCCGTGCACGACGGACATCCAGGTGCCGGCCATGCTGGTGATGTGGCAGCCGTCCTCGGTGTCGTTGTTGTAATTGTCCAGATCTAGGCGCGATGTGCGCAGGTACATTTCGTACGCCTTCTCCCGGTAGCCCAGCTCACAGGCGATGATCGAGTGAACACAAGGGGAGAGGGAAGACTCGTGCACGGTCAGCGGTTCGTAAAAGTCGAAGTTCCGCTTTTTCGTATCGAGGTCATATCGGTCCCCCAGGAAGAACAGCCCCTGCAGCACGTCGGCCTGCTTGATGTACGCCGAGCGCAGGATCCGGTCCCAAGACCAGTTCTGGTTCAACGGCAGGTTCGACGGGGCAAGGTCCTTGACCTGCGTCAGATCCTTGTCGAGGAAGCCGTCCTGCTGAAGGAAAATGCCGCGCTCCGCATCAACCGGATAATACATTTTCGCAAGGATGTCGCCCCATTTGGCCGTTTCTTCGGGCGCCAGCGCCAGCTTGGCCACCAGTTCCTCGTAGTGTGCCGGGTCGCTTGCCTGAAGGTCGGACAGCACCTGCAGCGTATACTCCAACGTCCAGCAGGCGATCCGGTTGGTATACCAGTTGTTGTTGACGTTGTTTTCGTATTCGTTCGGCCCGGTCACGCCCAGAATCATGTACTGGTCCTTGGCTGGGACGTAGTTTACCCGTTCTTCCCAGAAACGGGAAATTTCAACGAGCACCTCCACGCCGTATTGGGCGAGGTAGCTGTCATCGCCGGTGTAGTTGACGTAGTTGTAAATGGCGTAGGCGATCGCTCCGTTACGGTGGATTTCCTCAAATGTAATCTCCCACTCGTTATGGCACTCTTCGCCGTTCATCGTCACCATCGGGTAGAGTGCGCCTTTGGCAAAGCCGAGTTTACGGGCGTTCTCGCGCGCCTTCTCGAGGTGCTTATAGCGGTAGATCAGCAGGTTGCGGGCGATGGTGGCATCCGCCGTGCTCAGATAGAAAGGCAGGCAGTAGGCTTCGGTGTCCCAGTACGTGCTGCCGCCGTATTTTTCCCCGGTAAAGCCTTTGGGCCCGATGTTCAACCGGTCGTCCTCGCCGGTGTATGTCTGGTTTAGCTGAAAAATGTTAAACCGGATCGCCTGCTGCGCCGCCACGTCCCCTTCGATCACGATGTCGCTCTCGCGCCATTTGGCCGCCCAAGCCTGCACCTGCTCCTCATACAGCTGCCCGAAACCGGCAGCAGCAGCATCCTGAAGCGCCGATCGTCCTGCGTCCAGCAGCTGGGCGTACCCGTAGTCGCGCGAGGTCACGTTCGCTACGTATTTGTAGATGACGGTCTCCTCATCCTGCTTGGCTTCCACCTGTACGCGGTAGCCGGCGAACTTCTCCTGCTCGATCTGCTCCGGTTCCAGCACCAGCTTGGCGCCGTTCTGATGGATCTCAAACGTCATGACCGAGGTGACGTGAAAATCGAGCTTTTTGGTCCGGACCGTTAATGCGGCGTTGTCCGCGGTCACTTCCTTGTGCACTTCGACCCAGAATTTCTCGTCATAGTTCGAATCTTTGTTCTGCACATCGCCGTCCAAGTACGGCGTGACGGTCAGCGTTCCGCTAAAGTTCAGCGGCGTCACCGCATAGCGGATCGCTCCGATCTCATACCGGGCCAGGCTGACGAAACGGACCGCCTCGACGCGAATCTCCTTCCCATCCGGCAGGGCGGCGGTAAAGCTGCGCGACAGCGTACCTTCCTTCATGTTCAGCACGCGTCTGAAAGCCTTGACCTGACAGGCTGCGAGATCAAGCTCGGTGCCATTAACCGAGATGCCGATGCCGATCCAGTTGGTGCTGTTCAGCACCTTGGCAAAATACTCGGGGTATCCATTTTTCCACCAGCCCACCCGTGTTTTGTCGGGATAGTAGACACCGGCCATGTAGCTTCCCTGCAGAGACGGACCGCTGTAATCCTCCTCAAAGTTGGCGCGCTGGCCCATATATCCGTTGCCGATGCTGAAGACGCTCTCGGATATTTCCTGCTGCTGGGGATCGTACTGCTCCTCGATAATATTCCATGGGTCCAACGTTAGATATTGTTTCATAGTTAACTGGCTCCTTCGGAAAAAAAAGTGTTATTAACTCTTTGTTATGCGACGTATAATCATTGTGCTGCGCAGGACAGGGGAGTCCTGGTTTTCATCTCTGCCAGGACTCCCTGCTGCACGAACGCCGCCTGGTTCGGGGAACCTAGCGGTGAGAAACTAGCTCAAGCAGGCGGACTGTCGTCATGTCCTGCAGCGAAGGCACCACGGCATCCGCCGCGCCCAGTACTTCCGGCGAGCCGATGCCGATGCTGCGCATTCCGGCCCGCTTGGCGGCTTCGATGCCGGCCTCGGCATCCTCGAACACGACGCATTCCTGCGGCTGTGCGCCAAGCTCCCGGGCACCCAGCAGGAAAACCTCCGGATCGGGTTTGGCGCTTGCCGTTTTGGTTCCGTCGATAATCGCGTCGAAATACGGAACAAGGCCGGTGTTGTTCAGGATGGTCATCGCATTTTTGCTGGCTGATCCCAGGGCAATGAGGATTCCGTTCTCACGCAGCTCCCGCAGGAAGGCGAGCGCCCCCGGAAGGATCTCCTGTTCATCCATATGCGAAATATACTCGACGTACCAGCGGTTTTTCTTGTCGGCCAGCACGGATTTGGTCGTATCGTCCAGCTCAAGCCCGCCGACTTCAAGCAAAATGTCCAGCGACGCCATTCGGCTGACACCCTTGAGGCGCTCGTTATCCTCCGGAGTAAATACAAAGCCGAGCTCTTCGGCCAGGCGTTTCCATGCGAGATAGTGGTATTTGGCTGTGTCGACCAGGACCCCGTCCAAATCGAACAGGCAAGCTTTAATGGGAGCTGCAGCTGTCATTTGTCATTCCTCCTTATGTAGTTGTGCAAACGTTTGAACAAACGGGTGAAAAGAAATGAAGCACCGGGATGCTCCACATGGTTTTGATACGTTTACGATGGTTTAGGCGGCGTAAAAATGGACGATTCCCGAATCACCAGCCGGTGGGGAATAATGTGGCGCTTCTGGAACTGCCGGTCCCCGTCGTGCTGAATGGACTGAATCAGCGCCTGGGCTGCGGTGTAGCCCAAGTTATAGATGCCGATATCCATGCTGCTGATGGGCGGCGTGGACAGTTCGGCGATGGAAATGTTGTTGAAGCTGACGATGCACAGGTCGTCCGGAACACGGTAACCGAGCTCGTGAAGTCCACGCAGGACACCTAGCGAGACGAGATCGTCCATGACCACGAGGGCAGTGGGACGCTCCGGCAGATTCATGAAAAACGACATCGCCCGGTAGCCGCTCTCCTGGAGAAACTCGCCTTCGACGATCCAGTCCTTGCGCATCTCGAGCCCCGCCTCTTTCAGAGCGTTCGTGTAACCTTTCAGCCGGTCGCGCGAGACGATGTGATTCGGAGGCCCGCTGACAAAACCAATCCGCTGGTGGCCGAGGGATATCAGATGTTTGGTCGCGTCGTAAGCGGCCTGAATGTTGTCATTGTCCACGGACAGAATGTCCGGGTACTTCTCACTGCGTCCGATCAGCACGAACGGATGGCCGTTCTGCTGCAGAAAATCGACCACCGGATCCTCTTTGCGCGAATAGAGCAGGATCGCCCCGTCAACGCGCTTGCCGTTCAGCAGCCGGGAGACGGCCTCGACCTCCTCCTTCTCACTGCCTCCGGAACTGATCAGCACATCGTATCCCGAGCGGTTGGCCTGGGTGACGATACCGCGGATCAATTCCATGAAGAACAGATTCAGGAACAGCTCTTCGGCAGGCTTGGGCAAAATGACGCAAATGCTGCTCGTCGTCTTGGAAACCAGACTTTTGGCCGTCATGTTGGGGTGGTATCCGAGCTCCTCCATGACATCCCGTACCTTCTGCGACGTTTCACGGCTGATTCTGGAGTTATTCGACAGCACTCGGGAGACGGTGGAGGGGGAAACGCCCGCTCGTTTGGCGACATCTTTAATCGTTACAGACATTTGTTACCTCCTGTGGAACCGTTTGCACTATATCGTAAATGAGAAACGGCCGTCTCATAGACGCTGGCTATTTTACAATTGCTATCTTAGCCGAAAGCCCCAAGCTTGTAAATATCCAACCTGTGGCGGCGAAAGAAGCCGGTGGGATCTAGCTTGAGGCACTTTTTACAAGCAGGAATGGGCGGCGGTAATATAAAAAACCATGATATAGATAGAATAGTCAAGAAAATAAAAGATAATACAGTATGTATCGCTATATATTGCGAAAAATCGGGTATAAATCCAGCTTTTCATAGAAATTAAGCCGTCGTATTCTCCATACAGACCGGTGTCGTCCGAAAGCTGCCCAGGGTCAGTCCAGTTCGCCAGCAATTGTATCCGCTTTCTTTCCTGGTGATTGACGGGGCTGATCGGCAGTATTCTGCTCAAGGGATGCCGGATCAAGCAAAGGAGGATGTCATGAAAACAAACAAATGGGGCATGCCAGCAGGACAACAACTGCGGAGGCTGGCAGCAAGCGTAACGGCGGTAATCATGGCGGTTGCCCTGCTGTCGGGATGCAGCAGCACGGGAAACCATGCTGCGAATGACAACGGGGCTCAAGAGCGGCAGCCCGATGCAGAAGCTGGCAGCCAGACGGCAGAACAACAGGGGCAGGCGGGAACGGGAACCACAGCAGGGGAACAGCTTGGCGGAACTGCCGCCACGGCCGTTGACGAGCAGCCATCGACCGTGTTCTATGAGGTGTTTGTCCGCTCGTTCTATGATTCGAACGGGGACGGCATCGGCGATTTGAAGGGGCTGACACAGAAACTGGATTACCTGAACGACGGCAATCTGGCTACGACGGATGATCTCGGTGTCGGCGGCATCTGGCTGATGCCAATCCAGCCGTCGCCCAGCTACCATGGGTATGACATTACCGACTACGAGGGCATTAATCCCGATTACGGGACGCTGGAAGATCTGCAGGAGCTGATCGCCGAGGCGCACAAGCGCGGGATCAAGGTCATCATGGATCTGGTGTTGAACCACACCAGCACGCAGCACCCCTGGTTTGTCAGCGCTTCGAAGGATCCGGGCAGCAAATATAGGGACTGGTACGTGTGGGCGGAAGACCAGAAGCTCAGTCCCACCGGGGTCAGTGCAGCCGGCAGCGGCAGTCCGTGGCATGCCTTGAACGGAAGCCACTATCTGGCCACGTTCTGGGAAGGTATGCCGGATCTGAATTACGACAATCCCGAGGTGCGGGCGGAAGCCGTCCGGATCGGCCAATATTGGCTGAAGCTCGGCATGGATGGATTCCGGGTGGACGGCGCCAAACACATTTACGAGAACCTGCAGAGCGACCGGGGCCAGGCGGCCACAGCCAAAAACACGGCGTGGTGGCAGGAATTCCGGACCGGCATGAATCCGGTGAACAAGGAAGCCTATATCGTGGGTGAGGTATGGGAAAATTCGGCCGCTGCCATCGCGCCATATCTGGATCAGGCCTTTGATTCGGGATTTAATTTCAGCCTGGCGGAGAGTATCCTGAGCGCGGTGAAGGACGAGAAGGACAACAGCCTTGCCTTTACGCTGCAGCGGACACAGCAGTTCTACGGCAAACAATCACAGGGGCAGTTCACCGACGCCATTTTTCTGTCGAATCACGACCAGGACCACGTAATGAGCCAGCTGGACGGAAATCCGGACCATGCGCGGATGGCCGCGGCGCTGCTGCTGACGCTGCCGGGCAACCCGTTTATTTATTACGGCGAGGAAATCGGCATGCGCGGCGTGAAGCCCGACGAGCGAATCCGGGAACCGATGGTGTGGAGTGATCTGTCTCCTCAGCCCGGCCAGACGTCGTGGGAACAACCGCTTCTCACAGGAGAAGCAGCGAAAGGAATCAGTGTCCAGTCTGAATCGGCCGACCCGAACTCGCTGCTGTCCACCTATCGGGACCTGATCCGCTGGAGAGAGGACGTTCCCGCATTGCGGGATGGCGACATCCAGAGCTATGACTCCGGCAATCCGGCCGTGGTGTCCTTTGTGCGCCGTAGTGCACAACAAACTGTGCTAGTTTTGCACAACTTGTCAGGCAAGGAGCAGCAAGTCCAGCTCGAAGCAGGGCAGGGAAGGGGAATCGAAAAGGTACTCAAAAGCAGCAGTAAATCCACGGTTTTAGAGCAAAATTTGCTTCACATCCCTCCATATTCCAGTGTGGTTTTGGAATAAAATTGACGTAATTTAAAGATATAATGCGATATGGATAGAATAATAAAGAAAAATGTTGTTTATATTCTGTAAATGGGCTAAAACACATTGTGCAAACGTTTTTACAAAAATATAGACGTTGTGTATGATAAACGCATGTTTAAAGCGCTTACTTGGTAACTTCCGCACAAGGAAATACCGACGATTCTTAAAAAAACTGCGGATTTACGCTGACCTTGCCATCTGATTGCTTAGTCGATCATTATCCGGGAAGGGCTTCATAACATGCATCCAATCATGCCGTGCCAAGAAAGGCGCTTGCAAATGGGAAGTTAGGCATGTTTATGAAATCGTTTGCGCAAGTATGCAGGTCCTCAAGTAGAGTCGGCAGGGCATCAGTCGGCAGGCATCAGGTATTCATTGGAATCGACGAGGTATCAGGCATGAATGGGAGTCAGCAAGGCAGCTGGTATTAAAGGGAGTCAGTAAGTCAGTAGTGTAACGAGTAAATGATCAGAGAGGGGTTCGTTTTGGAATGAAGATGAAAAAGGTTATGGCGCTGGTCGCAACGTTGACCATGGCATTCTCGATTACGGCGTGCGGCAGCTCCGGCAGCAAGGCGGAGGAGCAAACTCCATCGACTACAACAACTGAAACGGCGGCTACAGACGGCCAGTCGGATAACACAGCGGCTTCGGGCGACAGCCTTCAGCCGGAAGAAGGGGCTTCCCTCGTCGTATGGGAGTCCAAAGAGGAGCGCTCTTTTACCGACGAAATCGCCAAGCAGTTTACCGAAAAGTACAACGTACCGGTCAAGATTGAAGAGGTAGCGGCAACAGATCAGGTAACGAAGCTGTCCCAGGATGGTCCGTCGGGGCTCGCAGCCGACATCGTGATGTTCCCTCACGATAACCTGGGCAGAGCCGCGGCAGCGGGACTGCTGCTCGCCAACGATGCGTTCAAGGACGAAACGGTGAAAAACAACACGGAAGCCTCGATTCAAGGCGTTACCTATGACGGCGTGCTGTACGGGTACCCGAGAGCGGCCGAAACGTATGCCCTGTACTACAACAAGAGCCTTGTGAAGGAAGCGCCAAAGACGTTCGATGACGTCATTGCGTTTGGCAAAACCTTCACCGACAAAGCCAAGAAGAAATACGGCATCATGTGGGAAACGGGCAACATGTATTTCAACTATCCGTTTATCGCAACGACCGGCGGATACATTTTCGGTAAAGACGGTACGGATAAAGACGATATCGGCCTCAACAGCGAAGGCGCGGTCGAAGGCCTGAAAACCTATGTGCAGCTGAAGGAAATCCTTCCGGTGAAGAGCGGCGACATTTCGCCGGACATCAAGCGCAGCTTGTTCAACGCGGGTGACGTGGCGATGGACATTAACGGCCCATGGGAGCTTGCCGGCTACAAGCAAGCGCTCGGCGACAACCTTGGCGTAGCTCCGATCCCTACGATCGGCGGCAAAGCGGCAATCTCGTTCTCCGGCATCAAAGCCTGGTACGTCAACTCCTTTACGCAGTATCCGAATGCAGCCCAACTGTTCGCGAACTTCGCCTCCAGCAAGGACGCCCAGCTGCTGCTGAACACGAAGGTTGGTTCCATCCCGACGAACAAAGAGGCGCTGGAATCCGATCAAATCAAAAACGATCCGTACATTTCGGCTTTTGCGGAGCAGACGAAAAACTCCCAGCCGATGCCTTCCATCCCGGAAATGGGCAACGTATGGAGTCCGGTGAACGCGGCACTGCCTGAAATTTGGGACAACAACGCGGATCCGAAGGCAGCGATGGATAAAGCGGCACAGCAAATCAAAGATCTGAACAACGGCGCAACCAAGTAAGGCATCGACGCACCGCTGTCAGGTAAGGCAAACGTTATGAATGGAAGTATGACCCGCCGCCATCAACCGCGGCGGGTCATTCCCTGACATACCGGTACCGCTGGAAAGCGCGCACGCTTCGGCTGCCGGTATCGCCAAGGAACAGGGCCGGGAAAGCGCGGCCTGTCTTCTTGGAAGCAGTACCCTCCGGGGGTGCTTCCGTTGACCCGGGGAGAGGAGAAGAGGATACGATGAACAGGCTCCGCGGCAAAGCCGCTTTACTGTCGATTATCAGCATGGGATTGGGACAAATCTATAACCGCCAATGGATCAAAGGCATCTTGTTCCTGCTGGTCGAGGCTTTTGGCATTTACTACTTCATCAACAATTTGGGAAGAGCGCTTTGGGGGATTACGTCGCTCGGGGATACGCCGCGTCTGCTCGTGAAAGGCAAGTGGATCGATGGCGACCATTCCATCTTTATCATGATTCAAAGCTTGATCACGCTGCTGTTTCTGCTGATCTTTATCTTCGTATATGTCATGAACGTCAGAGACGCGTACCATACGGCGATCAAGCGGGAAAACGGGCAAGTCCCGAACAGTTTCGCCAAATCCATTAAATTTGTGATGGATTATAAATTCGCCCAAGCCTTTTTGACGCTGCCGGCACTCGGCATCTTGTTCTTTACGATCATGCCGATCCTGTTTATGATCATGCTGGCTTTTACGAACTATTCCGCACCGAACCATATCCCTCCGGCGAAGCTGGTGGACTGGGTCGGATTCCAGACCTTCAAAGATCTGGTGTCGCTGAAAACCTGGAGCCATACGTTTTTCGGCGTATTAACTTGGACCATTATCTGGGCGGTTCTGTCCACGGCGACCACGTATTTGGGCGGCCTGCTCGTTGCGCTTTTGATCAACCAGCAGGGCATCAAATTCAAGGGCATGTGGCGGACGATCCTGGTTATCCCTTATGCCATTCCGCAGCTGATTTCGCTGCTCGTCATGAGGAATATGTTTAACGGCCAGTTCGGGCCGATCAACCAGTACCTCGGCTACTTCGGGCTCGGCGGCCTTCCTTGGCTGACCGATCCGTTCTGGGCCAAGGTGACGGTTATTCTCGTCAACATGTGGGTGGGCATTCCGGTCTCGATGATCCTGATCATGGGCGTGCTCACGACCATTCCGAAGGACATGTACGAAGCGGCTGAAGTCGACGGGGCAAGCGCGTATCAGAAGTTTCGCATCGTTACGCTGCCGATGATCCTCTTCTCGACGGCACCGACACTGATCATGCAGTTTGCCGGAAACATCAACAACTTCAACATGATTTTCCTGTTGACAAACGGGAACCCGGTGGTCGGAGACTACCAGTATGCGGGAGCGACGGACCTTCTCGTGACCTGGCTGTACAAACTGACGCTGGATCAGAACAAATACAATATGGCGTCGGCCGTCGGCATCATTATCTTCCTGATCATCGCCATATTCTCCATCTACAATTACCGGCGGACCAAATCATTTAAAGAGGAGGATATGATCCAATGAGCGGACGTCAAGGCAGAAAAGCAGTTCGGCTAACGGTCAGCTACATCATTCTCATCATTATGGCCATCGGCTCGATCTATCCGGCCCTCTGGGTCATTCTCGGCTCCTTCCGCCCGGGGAAATCGCTCTACAGCAAGACGCTTCTTCCGGAAGCGTTCACGCTGGACCATTATCGGGAACTGTTTACGTCCAGCAGCATTTTGTTCGGCCAGTGGTACATGAACACCCTGAAAATCGCCGTGTGCTCGATGATCATCGGCGTCTTCCTGACCCTGCTCACGAGCTATGCGGTGTCGCGTTTCCGCTTCAAGTGGCGCAAGACGGCTTTGTCGACCGTGCTCATCCTCGGCATGTTCCCGGGATTCATGAGTATGATCGCGATTTACCTGCTGCTGAAGGAGTGGCATTTGCTGGATACGCATCTCGCACTGATCATCGTCTATGCGGCGGGAGCGCCGCTAGGCGGCACCTTTATCGCCAAAGGCTTTCTCGACACGATCCCGCGGACGCTGGATGAGGCGGCAAAGATCGACGGAGCGAGCAACTGGACGATTTTCAGCCGTATTATTCTACCGCTGTCCCGGCCGATGCTGACCTACATGGCACTGACGCAGTTCGTCGGCCCATGGGTGGACTACATCTTTGCTCGCCTTGTGCTGCGGACGAAAGAAAATTGGACGCTGGCCGTCGGATTGTTCGACATGGTCAGCACAAATCAGAATACGAACTTTACCACCTTCGCCGCAGGGGCGGTTTTGATTGCGGTGCCGATCACAATCCTCTTTATTTTCCTGCAGCGCCTACTGGTAGACGGTTTAACATCGGGAGCGAGCAAAGGGTAAGCAGAGGATGGAGATTTACTCATCCACGGGCGAGCTGCCGTAACGGGTTGTTTTTTTGATAGACATAATAAAAAAATGAAAGGCACAGTTTTCGCATCATGCATGCAGGCTGTGCCTTTTTATTTGGAGGCTGGCTGTAGCTCCAGAGTGCACCGGGCCCAATTCACGTACAATCAGGAAAGGTTTCCCTTGGATAAAAAGTACCGGATGGGGAGGGATTCGCATTCACATGAAGTATATGTTATAGAGGTGAAAAGAAATAGATCGAAGGGAGTTTACCTGTATGAATCAATCATGTTTCGAAGACCGGATTTACTGTATGGGATGCGGCAAGCTCGTGAAGGAGCACCAGGCCAGACAGGTGCTGAAGACCGGATACTATATGCACACTCACCGGCTGGCGGCGGGATGCGATGAGTGCGGAGCGCATTACGTGGATTTGCTGCCGGATGATACAGCCTCAAGAGCTGTGAGCTACCACATTTTTTGAAAGCGTATTCAAATAAATAGGGTTTGTGTCGATTTAACCGGGAACATGTCGTAAAAAAATTCGCTAAAACATAAAATTCCATCTTTCGTTTTTATCGACAACGTCGTATGTTTATAGTAAGTTAAAAATTCCAATTTATAAAATATATTAGGGAAGCAAAATGCACCGGGGAAGTCCCCCGGCGTATGGATGCTGGCCGCCGCCTGTGAACCGTGAGAATAACGGAAGAAAAGTCAAACATAGGAATGGTACGGTAGTAGGAGGAAGTTAGGTGGAAGCTCTCGGCTTCATGTTTTTTTCAACGCTGGAGACATTTGCGATCTATTCGCTGACGATGTCGCTGTTTAGGTTCAAAACCTCGGATTACTTGTGGCAGACTCTGTGTATCACGCTGCTGGCGAATGTGCAGAGCTATGTAATGAGGGACGAGCTGTCGCTGGCATTTGCGGCACCGTTAATCACGATTCTGATTTACATTCTGCTGTATACGACCGTGATGAAGATTCCTCTGGCCTGGTCGGCTATCTGCACGATTCTGGGTTATGCGCTGTATGCGCTCATCCAGACCGTCTATGTGCTCTGGTTGTTCGGATCGGTTCAGGAAGCCAGCGCCACGGACGTTAACTCTTACAGCTTGCAGGTTGTCTCGGCGTTAACGGGACTTGGGGTATCGTGGCTCATGTACAAGTTTGGCATCGGGTTCGCCTTTGACTTTGAAAGGCTGCGCTTCAAGAAAGAGCACATCGTGCTGGTGCTGCTGATTATGGTCACGCTCGTCTTGGTGGAATTTATTTTCTATTACAACAAGGTATGGATCAACGTTCTGTTTTTCGCCTGCACGTTCGGTCTCTTTTTGTATTACACCATCCGCAAGGAGGAGGAGGATATCCATGCTGATTGAAACGGCCGCCGTACGAATCGCTGAAGGGATCAAGCGGCAGGTTCCGGATCATAAATCCTCGGTGAACATCCTCAAACATGCGATTGCCGTCATTCTGAACGTGGTGTTGATCATCGTCCTCACGCTGCTGATCGCGTTCTTCACAGGGCATATGGCCCGCGCGGCGACGGCGCTGATCGGATTTGCGCTGCTGCGCCAATTCACGGGCGGTATTCATCTGAAAACCGGGGAATGGTGCGTGCTTGTCACTACCGCCTTGTTCACCCTGGTGTCGTTCATCGAGCTATCCGCCTTCTATGTTCAGGTACTGAACGTTCTCAGCATGGTGCTTGTGGCTGCATTTGCTCCGTGCAAAATCGAAAAGCAATCCAGAATACCGCGCAGGCATTATCCCAAGCTGCGGGTGATCGGAGTCCTCATTGTACTGGCCAACGTCCTGATTCAGTCGCAGACGCTTGCCGTCGTCTTCTTCGTCCAAGCCCTCAGCCTGATCCACCGAAAGGAGGTGAAACGCCATGTCACTGATCAGCAAAGTTAAGCACAGCACATTCACAGCCATTGCTTCGGCATTAACGCTGGTAGCTGTGTATCTCGTAAGTGTTGCCAGTCCTGTGTATATTTACAGCGGTGAGACGCCTGAGGAGCTGCTGAAGTGAAATGGAGGAGCTGATTCAGATGCAATATCTTACGGTTTCACGAGATATTGAAGGGGAATCAGGCATCGTCAATCTTCGGGTACACGATATTTTGTTCATGGAATTCAGCATTCCGGCAGACCGGGTTGTCGTTCATACGATGGAAGAGCAGTTTTATATGAACGGCACGCTCAAATACTGGTCCGGCATGCTGAGCGCGAGCGGGTATACGTTCCGCAACGTGGACCGGAACCTCGTCAACGTGGACAGGATTATGCTGATCGACAGCGTGTACAAGAAGGCGTATTTTGAGCCGGAAATCCATAAGGGCTCCAAATGCTGCACCATGGCGTTTAAAAGGTACAACAAGATTAAAGAGGAGCTATTAGCCTATAACCCGGGAATATTGATCGTCTGAAAGGAGCTGCGCTGAGCAGCTCTTTTTTTTTTGCTTCTTCAACGCTTCTCAAAAAGCGCAGAGCTGCTGGCGAGGAAGAAATTACGCTTGACCCCAAAGGCTTCATATACTATAGTAAACCCATCGGAATTAAATTAACTGACTCGTCAGTCAAGTGATGAAAGGGGTCCTGATTCTGCCATCGCAAACTAATGAGGAACCACAGCGCGAGCAGGAGCTGAGGCAGGCAGCCCTCGAGCTGTTTGCACGCAAAGGTTACCATAATACAAAGATATCGGAAGTGGTGAAGGCGGCCGGCGTCTCGCAGGGGACGTTCTACTGGTATTTTGACGGGAAGGAGCAGATGGCCATCCGTTTGGTGGAGAACGGTCGGGACAAGCTGGTCGAGGTCATTGAACAGGGATACCGCAAGCATGCGGGATCTGTAGACGACATGGTGAATTCCTCAGCCAACCTGCTGACCAACCTGTTCGAGTTTGCCAATGAAAACCGGAATTTGATGGCCTTTCTGCTGATCAAGGGGCAAGGCGCTGATCCCAAGGTCCGTTCGGCGGTATCGGAAGTGTGGATCGCGTTTGAAGAGGCCTTTAAGAAAAATGTGCTCCGCGCTATAGAGTTGGGCATGCTGCCGCAGTTTACGGACGTTTCGCTGCGCGTGAACATTCTCGTGTCGCTCATCACGGGCGTTTTGACCAAATGGTTGTTCGGTCCGCTGCATGACGTGGACTACGAGCCTGTGTACACCGCATCGCAGATTGCCGAAGAAACGGCCCGGTTCGAGTTCCGCGGGCTGCTGGGTTAAATATTACAACCTATATAGAATGAACTAAAGAAATGAATAATACAGGCCTCTATTGGGCCGTATAACAGGAAGTTCAATAAAAACATTAGTTCAATCTATATATTTTAAGGGGGATTATAGAAATGAAGTTTAGAGCCAAATCACTATTTATGTCGCTGTCGCTGATCGCCGTTATCGCTCTGGTACTGGCCGGCTGCGGCAAAGATCAGGCATCATCGGGCAGCAATGCTTCCGGTGGAAGCGGCAATCAGGCGTCTTCTTCGGCTGGCAATCTGCTTGAGCAGGTCAAGAAGAACGGAAAAATCAAGGTAGGTTTGATGGGTACGTATGCTCCGTATAACTTCTTGAACGACAAGAAGGAAGTAGACGGATACGACGCCGACATCGCCAAAGCGATCGCTAAGAAGCTCGGAGTTGAGGCTGAGTTCATTACCGGCGAATTTTCGGGCCTGATCGAAGGGCTGCAGCAGGGAAAATACGACGTGCTGATCAGCCAGGTGACAATCACGGATGACCGGAAGAAAACGATGGACTTCTCAGAGCCTTACATCAAGAACTCTGTGAATGTGGTCGTGAAGAGCGACAATGATACGATCAAGTCGATCGACGATTTTAAAGGCAAGAAGATCGGTGTCGGACTTGGCACCAATGACGAGAAATACCTGCGCGACGAAGCGATGCCGAAGGTTGGCAAGTTTGAAATCGCAACGTACAACGACGTCATTTCGTCTCTGATGGATTTGAACACGGGCCGGATTGACGCAACGATCAACAACATGTTCGCCCTGAAGCCTCTTATCGACCAGAACCATCTGAAGATCAAAGCGGTCGGCGATTCCATCAAGGACGATTATGCCGGTGTTGCGATGCGCAAGAACAATCCGGAACTGCTGGATGCAATCAACAAAGCGCTGGACGAAATGAAGACCGACGGAACGCTGAAGGAAATCCACCAAAAATGGTTTGGCGTCGATCCAAGCTTTTAAGTTATGAGTCTTACAGCTGTGGGAGGCCGTTTTAAATGAAATTGGTAATGGATAATTTGGGTTTTCTGTTTACGGGAGCCTACTACACCCTACTCATCACGATCGTCTCCATGTTTTTTGGGTTGTTTATCGGACTGTTCACAGCCATCGCCCGGTTAAAAGGAAACCGGCTGATCGCCGGCATCGCCAGGGTATATGTGTCCATCATCCGCGGAACCCCGATTATCGTGCAAATCTTCATCATTTACTACGGCTTGCCCGATTACGGGATTGCACTGCAGCCGATGACGGCCGCCTATATTTCGCTTAGCATTAATATAGGCGCTTATTTGTCTGAGACTATCCGCGGGGCGATCTTGTCCGTGGATAAAGGGCAGACCGAAGCGGCGCTGTCTCTGGGGCTGACGCCATGGCAGACGTTGCGCAAGGTCGTTCTGCCCCAGGCGGCCCGGACGGCGATTCCGCCGATGGGCAACACGTTCATCGGGATGCTTAAGGAAACGTCGCTGGTGTCCATCGTCACGGTTACAGAGCTGCTGCGTTCGGCGCAGCTGCTGATCGCCCAGTATTACGTGGCAATGCCGTTCTACCTTGCTATCGCCGTCATGTACTGGGTGATGAGCACAGGCTTTTCGGCGATTTTGAACGTCATTGAGCGGAAGCTGTCCAAGGCTTATTAAGGAGGGAGAAGGCATGATCGAAGTCAGCCATTTAAGCAAAAGCTTCGGATCGTTATCGGTTCTGAAGGATGTGAGCCTGAACATTCGGCAGGGCGAAATCGTGGTGCTCCTGGGACCCAGCGGCTCGGGCAAGAGTACCTTGCTCCGGTGCCTGAACGGCCTGGAGCAGGCTGATGCCGGCTCGGTCCGCATCGACAGCGTCCACATCGAAGCTGCGATGCGCGCCAAAGAGCGAAAAAAGGCAGTCCACGAGCTGCGCAGCCTGACGGGCATGGTGTTTCAATCGTTCAATTTGTTCCCTCACCTCACCGTCCTGGACAATGTGATCATGGCCCCGATGACGGTGAAAAATATGCCGAAGGAACAAGCGATTGACATTGCCGAAAAGCTGCTTGGCAAGGTAGGTCTGGCGGAGAAGAGGGACGAGTATCCTTCGCGGCTGTCCGGCGGGCAGCAGCAGCGGGTGGCGATCGCCCGCGCTTTGGCGATGGAGCCGAAGATCATGCTGTTCGACGAGCCGACATCGGCGCTGGATCCGGAGCTGACCGGCGAGGTGCTGCAGGTGATGCGGCAGCTGGCGGAAGAAGGAATGACGATGGTCGTCGTTACGCATGAGATGAAATTCGCGCAGGAAGTGGCGAATCGGATCGTATTTATGAGCGAAGGCATCATTCAGGAAGAAGGGGCGCCGGAGTATTTCTTTGCCGGACCGAAAACGGAACGGGCGCGCAAGTTCCTTCGCCAGATGGCGCAGGAGCCAGTCTAGGCTGGAATATAAACGATGATACACGGACTTAAGAACGGAAAAACGGAGACAGGACAGCCTGATCCGAAGGAGTTGAAGCGCAGCATGAATGATCATCATCAGCAGCATCTGGACATGATTTCGGAGCGGGTACGGCGGATCATGGACAGTGAAAATATCGACGCGCTGGTCGCGACCAGCAGCGAAAATTTTTATTATCTCTCAGGGCATCAGAGTGCCTTTATGTATACCCTGCGCATGAGTGAGGTTGGACTGGCTGTTCATTTCCGCGATCCTGGGCGGAAGGCAGTCATCATCATGAATGATTTCGAAGCCGCCGGGTTTGCCGGGGATTCCGAGCAGTATGAGGTTCGCACCTACCCTACTTGGGTAGATGTGGATGATCCGCTTCATTTGAAAGGCGGCAGCTATCAAGGGAAGCGGCCGGTGTCCCCGCAGGCAGAGGAGATGTTCGGCGTCCTTCAGCAGGTGCTGGAGGAGTACGGCATCTCCCGGGGGCGAATTGCGGCCGAGCTGGATTTGATGCGGCATTCTTCCGTGATGGCGCTGCGCAAGGCGTGCCCAGACATTTCCGAGCTGGCCGAGGCGGGGCCGATCTTCACGCGGCTTCGAGCGATCAAGACGCCGTGGGAAATTCAGCAGCTGCGCAGGGCATGCGCTTATGCGGAAGCAGGCGTCGAGTACGCCGTGCGCGAAATTGAGCCGGGTGTTTCTGCCGCAGGGATCGTGGATGCATTCCGGAGATCGCTGATGCGGAATCCGGACGGGTCGACGCCGCGGTTCCATATGATTTCGGTCGGGGACCACTTTGCCCCTGTACAAGTGTTTGATACCCGGCCAAGCCAGCCGGGGGACGTGATCAAGTTTGACGTAGGCGTCGAGGTGGCCGGCTACGGCTCGGACATCGCCCGCACCTTCGTGCTGGGCGAGCCTACGGATGTCACGAAGCGGATCTATGAGGCCCTCCGGCGCGGGCATGACCGCCTGCTGCAGACGATCGAGCCGGGGATGCCAATGAAGGTGGCATTCCAAGAGGGGATGAGCGTCATCCGTGCGGCGGGGCTGAGCCAGTACAACCGGGGCCATCTGGGGCATAGCGCAGGGCTAAGCCTTGCCGCGGAGGAAGGGCCGTTCATCAGCCCGTCCGAGACGGCGATTTTTGAGCCGAACATGGTCGTCTGCATCGAGACGCCTTACTACGGCTACGGGATTGGAGCCATCATGATTGAGGATATGCTTCTGATTACGGAGAACGGCGTGGAGCGGCTGAACCGTTTAAGCACTGATTTGGTATCTTTGTAATTAAGCGTAATGGAAGTAAAGTTTTGTCTGATTAGGGATTAATTTGACGAATTGATATTTTTATGGAAAACATTCATCCCGATGAAAGTGCGTTTACAAACCGGCTGACTTGGTTTTAAATAGGGTAAGCCCATTTTCCTCGCAAAATCGGTTACTCATCATTAAGGGTTCCTTTCCTCCTGGAAGATCTCCAGGATTCTTAGGGAACCTTGGAAGATCGGGGGGATTGAAATGCAAATCTTGTCTGATGAACAGCTGCTGGAATGCGTGATGCTGGCCAAGCAGTTGGAACTGGATCGGGAATTTCTGGCCCTGCTGATGTCGGAGCTGCAGCGCCGGGGAATCGAGCTGCAGGATGAGGACGGTGTTCTCCTTCAGGAGAATTATCAGGTATCCGGAAGCCGCGAGCTCGATGCAGCTGAAATGTACTTTGCATGATCGGGAGAGTCGTCATGAGACCCATGAGAGCGCCGTTGCAACACTTGCTTCGGGCTCACCGGTTGAGCACCTGACTGAAGAGAATAAAGGCCTCAGCGATGCTGGACCATTCCATATTCGGTAACAAGATTTTCGCTGCAAGCGGTCTGCTTTCAGTGAATGTATGCAATTGGATCGTTTGAGACAAGGAGCTGCGCCCTTTGGGGCTGCGGCTCCTTTTTTATGGCATTCCAGTCTGGAATTCGGCCCGGCAGGCCGGACATGGTACAATACCAAAGGAGTGAGAAGATACCTTTACTTTTCCAAAGGAGATTTTTCGTCATGTTTAAAATTTTCATTGTCGAAGATGACAAGAAGCTTGTCAGCCTGCTGGAGGAGCATTTGCATAAATTCGAATATGACACGCGTTCCGTGACGGATTTCGCTGCGGTTCTGAGCGACTTCCGGAGCTACGATCCTCACCTGGTGCTGCTCGACATCAATTTGCCGAAATACGACGGATACTATTGGTGCCGCCAAATTCGCGGCCTGTCGACCTGCCCGATTATTTTCATATCGGCCCGGGAGGGCAAGATGGACCAAGTGATGGCGCTGGAAAACGGGGCGGACGATTATTTGACCAAGCCGTTCGATTATGAAATCGCCGTGGCCAAAATCAGCAGCCAGCTTCGCCGGGCGTACGGTTCGTATGCCGCATCCCAGCAGATGCGGTCCGTCACGGTCTCAGGGCTTACGCTGGACGTGGACCGGCTCTATCTGACCTTGAACGGGCAAAAGGTGGAGCTCAGCCATACCGAAGCCAAAATATTAGAGGAACTGCTGACCCGCCAAGAGCAGGTCGTCAGCCGCGACCGGCTGCTGGACCGGATCTGGGACGACCAGTCGTTCGTGGATGACAACACCCTGAACGTCTACGTCACCCGCGTCCGCAAAAAACTGTCGGGGCTCGGCGTGCAGGATGCCGTCCAGACCGTCAGGGGCCAAGGTTACCGGCTGCTTCCAAACTGGGAGGACGAAGCATGAAGCTGTATCTGAGAGACCAAGCCCCGCTTATCGCCCTTTATATTCTGCAATTATTTCTCATCACGCTGGTATACCGGCTCGACGGATACCGGAACACCGAGGTCAGCCTATATGCGGCGCTGCTCAGCAGCTTCCTGTTCGCCGGCTACCTCCTGATCCGGTACTGGCGCAACCGGACCTTCTATGCTCGGCTGTCCGCGTCGTCCCCGACGACGGAAGAGCTGCTGAACAACAAGCAGCAGACTCCCTTGTCCCTGAGCCTGCACCGTCTGATCAAGGGGCAGTACCGCCGCTATCAAACCGAGCTGCAGCAGTATAAGCACAAGCTCGATTACCATATTCAATTCATCAACCAGTGGGTGCATCAGATGAAGACGCCTGTGTCGGTCATCCATCTGATCATTCAGCATCAGGACAAGCCGGAGTTCACCGCGATCGGCGATGAGCTCGACCGGCTCCGGAAGGGGCTGGACATGGTGCTGTACACCGCCCGGCTCGACACGTTCGAAAAAGACTTTTATGTGGAAGAGCTGGATCTGGAGCAGGTGGTGCGTTCGGTGACGTCCTCACAGCGCCGGCTGTTTATACGGAGCCGCATCTTTCCTGTCATCGAGTTCGAACGGCCGCTTCGAATCGCTTCGGACGAGAAGTGGCTGTCCTTTGTCATGACCCAGCTGGTCACGAACGCGGTCCGGTATTCTGCAGGGGAGGAGCACCGGCAAATCCGGTTCCGCGGATACCAGAGCGGCAGCGAGGCGGTCCTGGACATCCAGGACGAGGGCATCGGCATTCCTCAGGGGGATCTGCCGCGCGTGTTCGACCCGTATTTTACCGGCGAGAACGGCCGGTTGTACCAGGAATCGACCGGGATGGGACTGTACCTGGTCAAGCAGATTTGCAGCCGCATGGGACACGGCGTCGAGATCGAATCGGAGGAAGGACGGGGAACGACCGTCCGGATCAAATTCAAGCTTACAAATGTGTAAGCTAGTGTAATGTTGCGCGATGGCAGGCTGAAGCAGGCACTGCCTATAATAAGCCTATGACAGAAATCAAAGCGGAGGAGCCTGGAGCACGTGACGATTCTGGAAGTGAAGCATTTGTCAAAAATCTATGAAGGCCGCGTACCGCTGCAGGCGCTCGACCATATCCAGTTTGCGGTGTCCGCCGGCGAATTCGTGGGTGTGATGGGCCCCTCGGGGAGCGGCAAGACTACGCTGCTCAACGTGATTGCGACCATCGACGAGCCGACGGCCGGCGAAGTCTGGATTAACGGGACCAACCCGCATCAGTTGAGCCGCAAACAGACCGCGCTGTTCCGCAGGCGGGAGCTGGGCTTCGTGTTCCAGCACTTCAACCTGCTCGATACGTTGAGCGTCGGGGAGAACATCGTGCTGTCCCTGTCGCTGGACGGGGTGCCCGTACGGGAGATGGAGCGCAGGCTGGAGGAAGTGGCGGAGAAGCTTGGCATTCGCGGGATTCTGGACAAGCGCACCTACGAGATTTCGGGGGGACAGATGCAGCGGACAGCCATCGCACGGGCGCTGATCCACCGGCCTTCGCTGATTTTGGCGGATGAGCCGACGGGCAATCTCGACTCCAAGGCGTCCAAGGATGTCATGGAGACGCTGGATCAGATGAACCGGCAGGAGCAGGCGACGGTGCTGATGGTGACCCATGATCCGGTCGCGGCGAGCTTCTGCCACCGGGTCATTTTTATCAAGGACGGCAAATTCTATAACGAAATCTATCAGGGCAGCAACCGGCAGGCGTTTTTCCAGAAAATCATCGACATGCTGTCGCTGCTGGGGGGAGACAATCGTGTCCTTTCTACAGTTCGTTTATAGAAACGTCGCCCGCAGCAAGCGGACCTATGCGGCTTATTTTCTCAGCAGCGCCTTCTCGGTCATGATCTTCTTCATCTGCGCCCTGTTCCTGTTCAGCCCCTATATCCGCGGGCAGCTGATCTACCCGATCGTGATGCAGACGATGATCACCGCCGAATGCATCATGTATCTGTTCTCTTTTTTCTTCGTGCTGTATTCGGTAGGCTCCTTTCTGACCTCGCGGAAGCGGGAGATCGGAATCCTGCTGATGCATGGGATGACCAAGGGACAGCTGAACCGGATGGTCCTGATGGAGAACATGCTGATCGGCCTCGGGGCTATCCTGACCGGTATGGCAGCCGGCCTTATCACAGGCAAGCTCTTTTTGATGATCGGCTCCCGTTCCTTTGGCATGGCCCCGATTCCGTTTTACTTGCCCTGGCAGGCGCTGGCGCTGACAGCGGGCGCATTCGCACTGCTGTTCCTGCTGATTTCGGTCTGCACCTCCGTCATGCTCCGGAACCGGACGCTCATCGAGCTGTTTCAGTCCGGGCAAAGGCCGAAGACGCCGCCGCGGACGTCCGGCATCCAGTCGCTGCTGGCGGCCGTGCTGCTGCTTGCATCTTATGCGCTGGCCGCGACGACCACGGTGAATACGATCTACATCCGCATGCTTCCGGTCGTCATCATGACCATCGCCGGCACGTATTTCCTGTACACCCAGCTTGGCGTATGGGTCGTCCGGCTGCTGCAGAAGCGGAGGCTCTTTTTCTGGAAAAAGACGAATATCGTGACGGTCTCCAATCTGGCGTACCGGCTCAAAGACAACGCGAACATGCTGTTCATGGTGACGATCATTTCGACGGTTTCGTTCTGTGCTGTCGGGGTGTTTGCTTCCATTAATACGCTTTCCGGCCAGTTCCGGGAGGACTACCCGGCGGCGGTCAGCTATCTGTCCAAGGGCGGAAATTCTCTGGAAGCGCAGCATGTGCGGCAGCTTGAGGACGAACTTCGTGCGAAGGGGCTCAGTCCAGCGATCGTCAGCTTTCCGGTCAAAAACATCCAGGTCGGCCTGCCAGCCGGCGAAGGGGACCGTGCGCTGCTTCCGGTCATATCTTATTCCAGCTACAAGCAGGCGGTGGAAGCCGCCGGGGACAGCGACCTGGAGAAGCCGCTAGAGGGCATTGACGCCCTGGTGATGATCAGTTCCGAGCGCGACCGTACCTACACCCGGATCCGGGAGATGGAGGTCTATACGCTGGCGGAAGAGAGGCTGCAAATCCGGGAGATCGGGTACACGTCGCGGGTACCCGTGCCTGAGCATGTCCTACGGGAGATGAAATGGAAGCGGGAAGGCGATTTCAGCGGCCTCGTGGTCAGCGACCGCCTGTTTGACCGACTGACTTCTCCCGTGTCAGTGGACCGGTATACCGGATTCTACGTGGACGACTTCGAGCGTACGCTGGGCCTCGGAGAGCGGCTCGCGCCGCGCGGCGAAGTCCGGTATGACGCCGGACAACCGTACGCGATGACGGTGAGCGGCACGCTGTATGTGACGCAAATGACGTCTTACCGGGCGATGCTGTTTGCAGCGCTGCTGGTGGGAACGGTGTTTTTTATCGCGGCGGGCAGCTTCCTGTATTTCCGCCTCTATGCGGACCTGGACTACGACCGGCGCCAATACGACACGATCGCCAAGATGGGACTGACGGACCGGGAGCTGAACCGGATCGTGACCGGACAGCTCGCGATGCTCTTTTTCGTGCCGATATTTCTAGCCGCTCTGCACAGTATTTTCGCTTTTATGGCGCTGCAAAGCTTCTATTATCTCTCCATCGCTTGGGAAATGGGGGCGGTGCTGGCGTGCTTCGTTACGGCCCAGGTGGCGTATTTTTTCTTCATCCGTTACAACTATTTGCGGAACGTAAGAAAGACCCTGATTTAACGCAGGGCTTCACTATAAACCGTATGGGAGGGAATTCCATGGAGCATTGGATTACCAGCGTCGTGGAACAGTTCGGTTATGTCGGTATTGCGCTCATTATTGCCCTTGAAAATATATTTCCCCCGATTCCGTCGGAGCTGATCCTTACGTTCGGGGGCTTTATGACAACGAAATCGCATCTGACCATCCCGGGCGTCATCGCGGCGGCTACAGTCGGCTCCGTGATCGGAGCGGTCATTCTGTACGGCATCGGCCTGCTGCTGGATGTGAACCGCCTGGAGCGGATCGTGGCCAAATGGGGACGCATTCTGCGGGTCAAATCCTCCGATATCGCCAAGTCGGAGAAGTGGTTCAGCCGTTATGGCTACTTTACGGTGTTCTTCTGCCGGATGATTCCGCTCGTGCGGTCCCTGATCTCGATTCCGGCCGGGATGGCCCGGATGAAGTTTGGTCTGTTTCTGCTCTTTACCACCGTCGGAACGCTGATCTGGAACACGGTGCTCGTGTATTTGGGGGCGGCCCTGGGAGATTCCTGGGAGAGCATTCTGCACTATATGGACATGTATTCGCATGTCGCATACGCCGTGATCGGCCTGGTTATTGTATGCGTGCTGTTCCTGTACCTCCGCCGCGCGCGGGGAATGCGGGTTGAAAAGTAAACTGAAGGAGTTGTGAAACGTTTTGGATTTGATGGAAATCATTAAAGCGGTGATCCTCGGGATCGTAGAAGGATTGACGGAGTTCGCCCCGGTATCGTCGACCGGTCATATGATTATCGTGGACGATATGTGGCTGAAGACCGGGGAGTTTCTGGCCTCTCCCGTAGCCAACACCTTTAAAGTCGTCATTCAGCTGGGCTCGATCCTGGCTGTGGTCGTTGTGTTCTGGAGCCGGTTTCTCGACCTGCTCGGCCTGCGGAGAAGGAAGCCTGAGGCAGGAGGCAGCCGGGCGCAGGGACGCCTGAAGCTGACCCAGGTCCTTGTCGGCCTCATTCCGGCCGGTGTGCTCGGCTTGCTGTTTAACGACTATATTGACGAGCATCTGTTTTCGACGCGGACGGTGCTGATCGGGCTGGTCATCGGGGCGCTCCTGATGATCGCAGCCGACGTATGGCGCCCGAAGCGTCCGAAGACCGAGACGGTGGACCAGATTACATACGGGCAGGCCTTTGGCATCGGACTGGTTCAGTGCCTGTCCCTGTGGCCGGGCTTCTCCCGCTCCGGTTCCACCATCTCCGGCGGGGTTCTGATGGGCATGAGCTACCGGGCGGCTTCCGACTTTACGTTTATTATGGCCGTGCCGATTATGCTCGGTGCCAGCGGGTTGTCGCTGCTGAAGAACTGGGAGTATTTTACGATGGATATGATGCCGTTTTTCTTGGCAGGCTTTATCAGCTCGTTTATCGTGGCGCTGATCGCCATCCGCTTCTTCCTGAAGCTCATCAACCGCATCAAGCTGGTACCGTTCGCCGTGTACCGGATCGTGCTGGCCGCCATCATTTTTCTCGTCATATGGTAACCGTTCGTTATAAGCCCCTCGCAGAGGGGCCTTTTTGAGATAAGAAATTATACATGGATTTACTTTTGGTTTAATGGTTTAATAAGTTTAAAGGTTTAACCGATGTGTTATAATAATGGTGGGTGATAAATATGTCGATGATTGAAAAAAATGAGCTGGTGAAGCGTTTAGAGCATATAAGTCACAATTCATACCTGCCTGAACAGGATCGAGAAACAATCAAAGATACCATCTCTGTTCTTCAGAGCATGATACAAAAGGATTTTCGGAAAACGGTCAGCTCTGTAGAGAAATTAAGGGAGACTATAAGTGGCGACTTTTACATTGTTGAGGAAGTTGCTGAGATGTTTGGCATCAGTGTGCAGAGCGTTTACAAATGGATTAAACTTGGCAAAATCCATGTTGAACAATTTGCGGCTCCTGGTGGGACAAAGTACCTGATACCGAAGGAACAATTCAAAGCACCTAAGTATCAAAAGCAGATTGAATCTGTAAAACGTACCAAAGAAGCCTTGGCCCGAGTTAAACCTGTCGTTGACGAACCATCCGATCTTTACCCGGTAACGGCCGAAGATGATATGGAGGAGCTCGATGTTAAATAAGGTGATCTGCGACACGAACATTTATATCTATGCTTCCTGGGGATTTAATCCGGCTATGGAATTGATTAATGAATTGCGTTTTGATCCGGAAGTGGAATTGCTCCTACCCACTGTCATTCAAACGGAGCTGCAGTCCATTCCACGAGCGCATAAAGACCTGGCATATCAGGAAGTCATCAATGAATTTATTCGCTATCCCAAGGAAGAAGGACTCATCATAGATATTAGCGATAAGATTGCCAAGACGGCAGCCGATCTCCGCGTAACGTGGTCTGAGGAGGTGTGGGGAAGAAGCTCCCCCTTCCGGACGCAGTAATTGCAGCAACAGCAATCGAAATGAATGCGCAGCTCCTGAGCAATAACGATAAGGACTTCAGCTTTGCTGTAGATCGCTTTGGGCTGAAGTTTTTAAATCCTATTGATCGCACAGAATTAGATTTCTTCATGAAGGAAAACAACTTGGCAAAACCTGTTAAAAATTTGCAGCAAACCTTTGAAAAGGTCTGCTCGAAAATGCATGAAGATGATCTACGAAGACTGGCCTCTACTTTATTTAACATTGTTAATCAAGAATCCAAAAGCCAAATTTTAAGAATGGCTTTTAGTTTAAAAAGGAAAAGAGCAGAGTGACTTTCATTTATCTAGGCCGGGCCCAAGCTTTGTTATGAGTCGGCTAAAGCAAAGGGACCCCTTCTGAAACAGGAGGGGTCCCTTTTTTAGGCATTATCGAAAAAACTGATCTGTGTAAAATACTCCCTTCTCAGCAAGATTACAGTGCTAATCGGTCTATCTTCGTAGCTCACCCCCTAGGGAGATTTGATATGAGTTATTGTGTGCTTTGCTGATGCTTAGAAACTCCTTCCAATCCAGGCCGGCCATCAGGTACAATAGGTTCGACAAGGAGGCCTGGCATGAAAATTAGAGTGCTGATTGCGGATGATAATTCGTTTATCCGGGAAGGAATGAAGATCATCCTGAATACGTTCGGGGAGTTTGAGGTGCTGGCTACGGTGAACGATGGGCAGGAAGCGGTGGACTACTGTAGGACCCACGAGGTGGACGTGGTGCTCCTGGACGTGCGGATGCCGAATATGAACGGAGTGGAAGCGACCAAAATATTGACCGAAGAGACCGGAACCAAGCCGCTGATCTTGACGACCTTCGATGACGACGAATACATACTTGATGCAATCCGTTACGGAGCCAAAGGGTATCTGCTGAAGAACAATGACCCCGAGCGCATCCGGGATGCGATCAAGAGCGTGCACAGCGGCAACAACGTACTGCAGGACGTGGTGCTGGATAAGCTGAAGTTGGTGATGGACGGACTGCCTGCGGGCCAGGGGAAAAGGACGGAATCGGGTGCCCCTCAGGAACATGGCGGAGCCCAGCAAGCGGGTGTGCAGGAGGCTGGCGGGAGAGGAGCGTCTGCGACCGCGGGGAGTGCACCTGGCCGGGGCACAACGGGGGCACCGGGAGCATCGGCGGCGCAGGCTAAGGGAGCCTCGTCTTCCGATTGCCCGTTTGACCGCAGCGTATTCACCGAACGCGAGCTGGAAGTGATGTCCCTGATCGCCCAGGGACTGTCCAACAAGGAAATATCCAAAGAGCTGTTTATTTCGGAAGGGACGACGGCCAACTATATTACATCGATCCTGAACAAAACGGCGCTGTCGCACCGCACCCAGATCGCCATCTATTATTTGACCGGCAAGGTCCGGTAGGCGGCGGATTGTATGGAACTGTGGACTGTCGGCAACAAAACGATACTGCTGCTCTTTGTCGTGATCGCCACCTATTTTACAGCAGCCCAACCGGACCCGTGGATCGTGCTGCTGTTTCTCATTTACTCGGCGCTGAATCTGATGCTCCATATCGTGAAGGGCAGCCGGCTGAAGCAGGGCGCCATCGTGCTGATCGAGCTGTTTTTGATCGGCTGCGCGGTGTATCATCCCTTTTTCACGCTGCTGCTGCCCTTCGGGTGTTATGAGCTGGCCACCTTTTATCCCCGGAAGAACGGGGTCGTTCTCCTCGTCATCCTCATTCCGCTGATCTTCCTGCGGGATTCGATGATGGTTCTGTATATGTTCGTGGCCGCGCTGAGCTATTTCAATTATGTGCTGGTCCGGCAGTATATGGGCAGGATCGTCCGCCAGGAAGACGAAAACGAGCTAATACGCAAGGATATGCACCGGCTGGCCCGGAGCTTGAACGAAAACAGGGACTTCGCCAGGGCCTCGGAATATATGGTCAAGCTGGAGGAACGCAGCCGGCTTACCCAGCAGATTCATGACGGGATCGGGCATGCCATGACCGGGGCCCTGATCCAAATGGAGGCCACCAAGCGGCTGCTGCACAGCGACCCCCATACCGCAGAGAGTCTCCTTCAGAACGCCATCGGCATCTCGAAGGAGGCCATCGAGGAAATCCGTGTTACGCTAAAGAATAACAAACCCCCGGTGGAACAGCTCGGACTGAGCCGCCTGAAAACGGCGGTTGAAGCCTTTAGCGGCAAAACGGGGATGATGACCTCTGTCGTTCATGACGGGAACATGGAAATCATCACCCCTCTCCAATGGAAGATCATCTATGAAAATGTGACCGAGGCGCTGACCAACAGCGCCAAGTATTCCGGGGCTACGTCGGCGCATGTGGAAATCCGCGTGCTGAACCGCTTCATCAAAGCGGTCGTCTCCGATAACGGCCAGGGCTCGTCCAAGATCGTTAAAGGTCTGGGCCTGATCGGCATGGAAGAGCGGACGGCATCCGTGAACGGGACGGTCATCGCCGACGGCTCCCAGGGCTTCACGGTCACCACGCTGATTCCGTACGGCAGGGAATGATAAATCTCATATGACAGGTCATGCCCCCACGGCAAAGACATGAATTTTCTCATGGATCAAGGATGAACTTATGCACTGACATAAGGTCATCCTTTTTTATTAAGATAAGAGCATCAAGACAGATGGAGCGGGCGAGATGCATGCCGCCCTGTCGATCTGTTAAAAGGACAACGAAACGGAGTGGGATGAAATGAACGTGCTCGATATTCGGGGGCTGACCAAAAAATTCGGCGAATTCGTCGCCGTGGACAATATGTCGCTGACGGTAAGGGAAGGGGAAATCTTCGGCTTTCTCGGGGCCAACGGCGCCGGCAAAAGCACAACAATCAATATGGTATCGTCACTGCTGCGCCCGAGCAGCGGGGAAATCCGGATTTTGGACCGTGACATCACGAAGCAGAGCCGGTTCGCCAAGCTGAACCTGGGCATCGTGCCGCAGGATCTGGCGATCTATGAAGATATGACAGCCTATGAGAACGTGAGCTTCTTTGCCGGATTGTACGGTCTGCGCGGCACCCAGCTCAAAGAACGGACGGAAGAAGCGCTCGAATTTGTCGGCCTCAGCGACAAGGCGAAGAGCCTGCCGAAGAACTTCTCAGGCGGGATGAAGCGGCGCTTGAACATCGCCTGCGCGATCGCTCATAAGCCGAAGCTTATTATTATGGATGAGCCGACGGTCGGCATCGATCCCCAGTCGCGGAACTATATCCTGACCTCGGTGCGGAATTTGAATGAATCGGGCTGCACGATTATTTATACGAGTCACTATATGGAAGAAGTCGAGGAAATCTGCTCGCGGATCGCCATTGTAGATCATGGCAAAATCATCGCCGAGGGCACGAAGGAGCAGCTGAAGTCAACGATTACCGACGTGAAAGACATCCGCATCGAAGTGAAATCGGCGCAGCCTGCGGCGGCAGGGGTGCTCAAAGCGATTCCGGGCGTGCGGACGGTGCTGCAGGAAGAGAATGTGATCCGGATTCACAGCGACGCGGCGGTCGACAACCTGAACCGGATCCTGAAGCAGCTCATGGATGACGGGATGGAAATCCGCTCGGTGGAAGAAAAGGAGCCCAATCTGGAGACGGTGTTTCTGACCTTGACCGGAAGAAATTTACGGGATTAATCGCTTAAGCGGGGAGGAGGTTCATGAGGTGAATATTTTATCGATTGCATTTAAAGAAATCAAACAGGATTTCCGGGATCGGCGCACACTGATTTTTATGCTTGGCTTTCCGATCATTCTGATGCTGATTCTAGGCCTTGCTCTGACGAACGCATTCAGCGGCGACTTGAGCGTCGGTGACCTGAAGGTGGTCGTGAAGGACACCACCGGAGGAGGACAGCTGTCCGAAGCGTTTGCTGCCTTTACCAAGGAGGCCGGAAAGTCGGGGATCACGTTCGATTCGCTCCCGGCGGGGAAGAACGGCCGTACCGAAGTGGAGAACAACCGCTACGTGGATTATGTGGAGCTGAGCGGGCAGGGGATTTCCCTCTACGGCAGCAGCCGCAGTACGATTGAGAGCAATATTGTGCAAGGGATGCTGACGTCCTTTGCCGATAAGTACAATGCGGCTGCGGCGGTTGCGCAGACCGAGCCTGCACAGGTTCAGGCGGTGTTTGCTGGCGGAGCCGGGTCAGATTACATCAAGGAACTGTCGATCAACGCGAACCGGACGCCGGGGTCGATCGATTACTACGCGCTGGCCCTGACGGTAATGGTTGGCCTGTGGGCGGCCATGCCGGCCGGGGGGCTGATCCAAAGAGAGATCGGGCGCGGAACGGCGGTGCGGCTGGTGACGGCGCCGGTACGCAAAAGCGAGATATTTGCCGGCAAGGTGCTGGGCGGCATCGTGACCAACTTTCTGTTCGTGATCGTCATTATCGTCTTCAGCAAGTACGTCTTCAAGGCGTATTGGGGAGAGCATATGGGCATCGTCCTGATCGTGCTGCTGTCGGAAGTCATCATGGCGCTGAGCCTGGGCCTTGCCTTCAGTTATCTGCTCAAAGGCAGCGCATCGCGGGGCATTATCTCTCTGATCGTTCAGCTGATGTCCTTCTTTGGGGGAGCGTACTTTCCGATCGGGGACGAAGCCGGGGGAGGCATTATGGGATTTCTCGTGAATCTGTCTCCGATCCGCTGGGGAAATCATGGATTGACCCAGGTGATTTATGGAAACGACGTATCCGCTGCCTGGCCGGCGGTGGGACTGTATATCGGGTTTGCCATACTGTTTCTGGGCGCATCCATTGCCGTCATGAGACGCAGGGAGGGATTGTAACATGTGGAAGGATATCTGGTTTTTGGTGATCCGGACACTCCGGGCCACATTTCGCAAACGCAGCACGATGATTCTGTACTTCGGGCTGCCGATCGCCGGCATCTTGGCTTCCCTGCTGCTCTATGGATCGCAGGGAGCAACGGAGCTTCGGGTAGGCGTAGTCAACGGGGATGACGGGCAAACCATCGCAGCCGATACGGTTCAGTTTGTTCAAGGTCTGGACCATGTCAAGGTCGTGAACGTGACGCAGCAGGAGCTGCAGGATCAGCTTGCCGCAAGCGATCTCGACAGCGGGCTGATCATCGAGTCCGGCTACTCGGAGAGCGTTCGGAGCGGCAGCCCGGACCATATCGCGATTCAGTCGGTGAAGGGCGCCCAGGTAACGGCGTATATGAAATCTATGCTGTACGGATATATCGACAACGTGGCGGCCATGGGCAGAATTTCGGCCGGGAACGACGCGAAGTTCCAGCAGCTGTATGACCGCTACCGTTCGGCGGACTTCAAGGTCACCTCCGAGTCTGTCAATGACACGTCGACCACGAAGGAGATGTCCTACCAGTCCATCGGCTTTCTGCTGATGTTTATGATGACCTCGGCAGTGAGCTTGTCGGAGCTCATTCTGAAAAACCGGGAGAACCGAACGTACTTCCGGGTGCTGTCTTCGCCGATTAACGCCAGGACGTACGTCATGGCCAACATCTTGATGAATCTGATCGTCATGCTGGCGCAGATCGTGATCGTCCTGTTCTTCATGCGCGTCGTGTTCCGGATCGATCCGGGCATGCCGGTGGCGCAGATGTTCGGCATCCTGCTGCTGTTCTCCTTGGTATCGGTGAGCATCTCCCTGGTGATTGTGGCCTTCTCGAAGAGCACCGCCATGGCCGGCGCACTTTCGAACCTGATCGTTACGCCGACCTGCCTGCTCTCCGGCTGCTTCTTCCCGATCAGCATCATGCCGGATGCAATCCGCCGGGTGTCCGACTTCCTGCCCCAGAACTGGGTGCTGCAGTCGATCGAGAAGCTGCAGTCCGGCGAAGGCTTCGCCGGCGTATGGTTTAACCTGTCGATCCTGTTTGCCTTCGCGGTGGTATTTTTCCTCATCGCGACCTACAAGTTCGGCAGAAATAACGATACGCGTAACTTTGTGTAAAACTAAGCATATGGAGAAAAATAAGGGCCCCCAGGTACGAAACCTGGGGGCCCTTGCTTCTTATTTGTCCGCTTTAAGCATGGCGCAGCCGTATGCCGGCAGCTTTACTTCAAGCTTGCCCTGGCGGGCAGACGCGGTTTGGCCTGTGCGAATATCCGTCCAGCTTGATTCCTCCACGTCGACCGTGAGGGTGTCCTCTTGGGCCGAATTGTTCATGAGAATGACGATCTTGTCGTTCTCGTCCTCGCGGGAGTAAGCCAGCTGCGTGCTTCCTTCCTCCGCGGACAGGAACGTCAGTCTTCCGGTGCGGAGCGCGCCGTACTGATGGCGCAGAGCGATCAGGTCCTTATAGAACGCCAGCAGGTCCTGGTCCTGCTTGGCGGAATCCCACTGCATGCACTGGCGGCATTCCGGGTCCTGACCGCCGCTGAGGCCGACCTCATCCCCGTAGAAAATGCACGGGGTTCCGGGGAACGTGAACTGGAACTGGGCGGCCAGCTTCATTTTATCTTTGTTCCCTTTGCATTTGGTCAGCAGGCGCGGCGTATCATGGCTGTCCAGCAGGTTGAACGCCACTTCGTTCGCCTGGCGCGGATAGCGGGAGAGCTGCTTGCCGATCGCATTGGCGAATCCTTCGGCGTCCGTAATTCCATCGACGAAGAAGTCGAGCGCCGCGTTGGTGAACGGATAGTTCATGACGGCGTCGAACTGGTCTCCCTGCAGCCAAGGTGAGGACTCGTGCCAGATTTCGCCGAGAATATAGGCGTCCGGTTTAGCCTGTTTTACGACCTGGCGGAACTCGCGCCAGAACTGATGGTCGACCTCGTTAGCCACGTCCAGGCGCCAGCCGTCGATGTCGGCTTCCTTGATCCAGTACTCCGCGACCTTCAGGAGGTATTCCTTCACTTCAGGGTTTTCGGTATTCAATTTCGGCATGAGCGGTTCAAAAGCAAACGTGTCGTAGCTCGGTACGCCGTCTTCCACGCCGATTGGGAACTTGCGGATGTGGAACCAGTCTTTATAGCGCGACTGCTCTCCTTTTTCCCGAAGGTCCAGGAAAGGGGCGAACGTCCGGCCGGAGTGGTTGAACACCGCATCCAGCAGCACGCGGATGCCCCGCTCGTGGCAGGCGGCCACGGCCTTCTTCAGCAGCTCCATATCCCCGAATTGGGGGTCGATCGTTAAGTAATCCTCGGTATCGTATTTATGGTTGGTCGTCGCCTTGAAAATCGGCGTAAAATAAATCGCATTGATGCCCAGCTCGCTTAAATGATCCAGGTGGTCAAGCACCCCCTGCAGATCCCCGCCGAAGAAGTTGTCCCGCTCAGGCTCGCCGCCCCAGGGCAGCGTTCCTTTCGGATCCAGCGACGGATCGCCGTTTGCGAAGCGCTCAGGGAAAATTTGATAAAAGACCGCGTCCTTCACCCATGCCGGCACAGTGAAAATATCGACCGGATTGATGAAAGGATACTCGAACAAACGGTCCGGCGTCTTTGGCGGCTCCGGAAGGAAATCGTATTCGGTCATCCAGTACTTTTCCTTGCCGTCCTCGAGCAGAAATCCGTATTTCAGCCGGCGGTAGGGAGGCGTCACTTCGCATTCCCAGTAATCAAACAGTTCGTCGGAAACCAGCTTGATCATCGGGATATACTCCATCGACTCATCCCAAATGTACTTGTCGCCGGCCATGGCCGATACCGAGGTCACGTCGTCTCGTTTGGTGCGGATTCTCAGGTGGATGGTATGTCCGTCATAGGCATAACACCAGTTAAGTTTGGGGCGGTGGTACACAGCTTCCAGCAGCATCTCATTTTCCTCCTCACGCAAAAAAGGCACAACCAGGGTCCACATACTTCAGCCCGAGGTTGTACCTTCATTTAGGGTAACATAGCCTTTAAATTAGAATGCTGAGAACATCGGTTAAGGAAACGTCCGTGCTCAGGTAGCTAAAATATAGCATGATTCCTTCTGGGCTTCAACCTGCAAAATTGTGCGGCCGATCAGTGAACGCTCCTCCTCTTCCAGCGAAATAAGGTATAATCACATTGAAATTACCTTGGATGCTTATGCCTGAAACAGACAGAAAGGAACGATATCATTGAACGTATCATTGTTATATATCGAAGACGACGCCGAGATCGGCGAATGGGTCTGCCGGGACCTGGCTGAACGCGGATATCAGGTGGAATGGCAGCGCAGCGGCGAAAGGGCCGCGGAGCTTGCGGCCAACTGCAAGCTGGTTATTCTCGATGTCATGCTGCCGGGCCTGGACGGATTTACGGTGGGACAAAGGCTGAAGAAGGCGTACCCGGAGCTGCCGATTCTGATGCTGTCCGCGCGGACGTCCATCGACGACAAGCTGGAAGGGCTGCAGTTTGCCGACGATTACCTCACGAAGCCTTTTCACCCCGACGAGCTGGCGGCCCGCATCGAAGTGCTGCTCCGCCGGTCGGGATCGGTCGCGTCCGATGTGCTGGAACTGAAGCACTTGTCGGTATACGAGCGGGAGAACCGGATCGTGAACCGCGAGACCGGGGAAGAGATCATCCTGACCGGCAAGCAGTATCAAATTTTCAAGTTTATGCTCCGGCATTTGGGCCAGATCCTGACCAAAGAGCAGATCTATGAGGGCGTGTGGGGCGAGCCTTATTTCGACGGAGACAAAACGCTGATGGTGCACATCCGTTATCTCCGCGAGAAGCTGGAACGTGACCCGGCCTCGCCCGAAATCATTGAAACGATCCGCGGTGTCGGCTACCGCATCAAGGCATGAAGACGGGCAGAAGCGGAAAGTTCCGCGGTTCGCTGCTGTCGAGATACCTTTTAATTATGGTCATCGCGCTGCTTTTTATTCCGGTGGTGTTTCCTGCGGCGCTGATCGGATATCAGCTCGTCAACTTGAATATCGTCGATCCGCTGTTTCCCTCGGAGCCGGAGCAGGAGAATCCATACGCAGGCTTGCGTCTTGAGAGAACGTGGCATCAGGAAGCCCAGCAGCTGAAGGACAAAACCCCGGCGCAGATCGATGCCAGGCTAAAAAAGCTTAGCCAGGAGTACGACAAGGCTGCCGTGTTCTGGGTTGACGGGCAGGGCAACTTCAGGGAGCCGGGGGGCAGCAAGCTGGATCTTCCGAAGAAGTGGAGCGCGTCGGATGCGATGGCCTATATGAAGAAGTACCGGGAATCCTACGGGAAGTTTACGGTGGTGGCTTTTATCGGGGATGCAGAGTCTCTGGGCAAGGGGTTTATGGTCATCGAGGTGCCGAAGGAAGTGCAGAGCACCCGCAGCGACTCGGTGTCAGACCGGACGTTTTACTTCGTATATGTACTTATTCTACTGATGTTTTTGGCCTTTGTCGCCGTCTCATGGATGTTCTTCGTGAACATGAGAAGGCGGCTGCTGAGCCTGCAGCATGCCATGACGGTGCAGGGTCAGAACGGACTGCCGGAGCCGATCCAGGTCAAAAGGGAGGATGAAATCGGACAGCTGGAAAACGCATTTAACGGGATGGTGGCCAAGCTGGGTCGAAGTTTAAAGCGCGAACGGGAAGAGGAGGAGCTGCGCAAGCGGCTGATCGCCAACCTGTCGCATGACCTGCGTACACCGCTGACCGTCATCCGTGGCCATGTCCATACGCTGCAAAAAGAGCCCCTGTCCGATCGGGGACAGGAGCTGCTGAAGCTGACCGAAGCCAAGCTCGGTGATTTGGGCGGGCTGATCGATAACCTGCTGTCGTATAATCTCCTGACGAGCGGCAGATACACCCTGCAGCCGGTGCAGGCGGACGTGCTCCGGATCGTGAGGGAAAGCGCGGCCGCCTGGTATCCGCTGTGGGAAAAGGAAGGCTTTGAAGTGGATGTCTCGCTGCAGGAAGAGCCGCTGTGGTGGCTTGTCGATATCCAGTGGTTCCGGCGGATTCTGGACAATCTGTTCCAGAACGTGCTTAGGCACGCTCATTCCGGATTGTATATCGGCATCGCTACGGAGGCGGCCGGGGGCAGGACGGCCATTGTCATTTCCGATCGCGGCCAGGGCATGCAGTCGTCTTCCGGCGGCAAGGGCGCCGGGATCGGCCTCGCGATCGTCGGCTTCCTGACGCGGGAAATGGGGCTGTCCATGATGATCGAGAGCGATTCACAGGGGACAAGGGTCCTGCTGTACCCCGCGGGCTCGGAAAAACCGGGGCTGATGATCAAGTGAAGCCTTGGTTTTGACCATAGAAAACTACACCCCTTGTTAGCCGAAGCCTAACAAGGGGTGTAGTTTAATCAGAGCGGTTTTCTGTATACTTTCACGTGATGAATATTTCAGCTGTTAAAGGATTTGATGAAGTTTTTCTGATCCTTGGTGAACACGTATCCACGGCGTTCGTAGAATCGGTGGGCCTGGACGCGGCTCGGATGCGACAGCAGCTTGACTCCGGAAAACCCGTGGCTTCTCCCCCACTGCTCCAGATGGCTGATCAGCATACTGCCGACCCCTTGATTCCGGTGCGATTTTTTTACGACAAACCCCAGAACGTTGATCAGCGAGTCGGAAAAGAGCAGCTCATAAGGACTGCCGTGAATGTATCCGACGACTTCTTCATTGTGCTCGCATACAAAAATGACATCCTTCGTCTGAGCCGTGATGGCTTCAATCCTCTTCTTCACCCGGTCTTCGGTAAACAACCGCAGATCCGGGTTGAAATCCTGGTTCAATACGTAAATATCGCGGTAATCCGCTGCTTCAATCTGCCTAACCGTGCAATCCGTCAATGTTACGCCTCCAATCGTCAAGAGATGACAAGTTTCTCTCATTTATGGTAGAGGCTGGCGCGGATTTTGGCAATGGAGTTTTAAACGAAATTTAAACTTGGAGCAGCCTGTCTTTTAACCTTGGCCCGGTAAGATGGGTATCGAGGTGATGATCGTGAGTGAACTCGTGATACAGACGAGAAATTTGAACAAAAAATACCGCGGCCGCTATGCCGTACGCAATTTGGATTTGGAAATCGCCAAGGGGGAAATTTACGGCTTTCTCGGACCGAACGGGGCCGGGAAGACGACGACGATCCGGATGCTGCTCGGCCTGATTCGCCCGACCGTGGGCTCGATCCAGATTTTCGGCAAGGATTTGAGGAAGGATAAAATGAACATTCTGCGCAAGGTCGGTTCGCTGGTCGAATATCCTTCGAACTACGGCCATCTGACGGCCGTGCAAAATCTGGAGGCGATCCGCCGCATCCTCGATGTGCCGAAGGCGCGCATCCACGAAGTGCTGGACATCGTGTCCCTCACGAAGGACGCGAAGCGCCCCGTCAAAGGGTATTCGCTCGGGATGAAGCAGCGGCTGGGCATTGCCGCCGCTCTGCTTGGAAGTCCGGAGCTGCTGATTCTGGACGAGCCGACCAACGGGCTGGATCCGGCCGGGATCCACGAAATACGCGAGCTGATCCGCAGCATGCCGAAGCAGCACGGGATTACCGTGCTCGTCTCGAGCCACCTTCTTTCCGAGGTCGAGCAAATGGCCGGGACCGTCGGTATTATCCGCGAAGGGGAAATGGTGTTCCAGGATACGATCGGCAACCTGAAGCAGCAAGCCTCAGGCGGATTCCGCCTGGTCGTATCGGAGCCGCAGGAGGCGCTGGTTCACCTGATCGGCCAAGGCTATACCGGCCGGATGGAAGACGGGGCGATCAAGCTGGACCAGCTGAGCGATCCGGAAGTGGCGCTGCTCGTCAAGCGCCTCGTAGACAACAACCATGCGATTTACCGGGTGGAAGAGAAGCGCCGGTCGCTGGAGGATATCTTCATGCAGGTGATCGAGCAGGGGGGATTCTCATGATGGTGGCGCGCGCGCTGTCGGCCGATTTTCTGAAAATGCGCCGCAAAGGGATCTGGCTCCTCGTTATTCTGGGCTCGGTTGGACTGCTGGCGATGCAGGGGCTGAATTTCGGCCTCCGGTACGACTACCTGCTGCAGCGCTATCAAGATGATCCGTGGGCCGGATTGATCGGGGAGATCTTCTCGTTCGTGCCGATCGCCCTGTTCCTGGGCACGACGCTGATCGCTTCGCAAATTGCCAACGTCGAGCATGGCAGCAACTCCTGGAAGCAGCTGCTGGCATTACCGATTTCGCGGGGCTCGGTGTTTACGGCCAAATATCTGCTGGGGATCATTGCCCTGGCGGCATCCTGCCTGATTTTGTCCTGCGGAACCGTCGTCCTGGGACTGGCCCTCAAATTCAGTCCGGACCATATTCCGTATTTGACGATTCTGAAGCTCAGCTTTGTGCCTTTCCTGGCGTCGCTGCCGCTGTTTGCCCTGGAGCTGTGGCTGTCCCTGACGTTTAAAAATCAGGCGCTGCCGATCACGCTCGGCATTACCGCCGCCATCGCTTCGCTGTTCGCGGGGAATTACCCGGAATGGTTCCCGCTGGCCTGGCCCCTGCTGTCGTTCTATGGAAAGGCGTCTCCGGCCCTGCCGGTAGGTGGAGGCATCATTTTGGCATTTATCATTTATTTGGCTGGCATGGGGCAATTCCGCGGAAAGGATGTGGACTAGAGATGCTGAGTTACTTTCGGGTGTTATCCGCCGAACGGCTGAAGATGTCCCGCTCTCTGATCGTGCTGCTTATCCTGGTCAGTCCGCTCGTCTCCGTCCTGGTCGGGCTGCTGTCGGACGTCGACAGCCGGCAGCAGCCATGGCTGGTGCTGCTCGGCGCCTTGAGCATGCTGCATGCGCTGCTGTTCATGCCGATCATGTCGGGAATCTTCGCCGCCTTCATCTGCCGCTACGAGCATCAGGGGGGCGGGTGGAAGCAGCTGCTGGTGCTGCCGGTGACCCGGTCCGGAGTGTTCCTGGCAAAGTATACGGTCATTATCGCTCTGCTGCTGATCATGCAGGTGCTTTTTCTCGGTGCACTGCTGCTGGTCGGCGCCGTGAAGGGCCTGCCCGGTCCGATTCCGTGGACGGAGATCGGCCGCAGCCTGCTGGGCGGCTGGGTCGCCTGCCTGCCGCTCGCGGCGCTGCAGCTGGCCGCCTCGCTTATGTGGAGCAGCTTCGCGGCTCCGCTGGCGCTGAACGTGATGTTCACCATCCCGAATATGCTGGTGGTGAACTCGGCCACCTATGGTCCTTACTATCCCTGGGCGCAGCCGTTTCTGGCAACCCTGCCGGCAGGCACGATGGAGGGAGGCGGATTCGGGGCGCTGAACCTGCCGTTTGAAAGTCTGATGATTACAGTCGTCGGCAGCTTTGTAGTCTTTTTCCTGATCGGGTGGATCTACTTCCGGATGAAGGAAGTATAGAAGGTTTGGACTGCTGAAAATAAGGGTAAAGCAACATAAGGGCGTCCCCGCTGGGGGCGCTCTTTTTTTGTGCTGGTGCAGGGTGAAGATGCCGTTCAACGGGGCTTCCAGTCCGGCGGCTATTCACAAAGCGAATATAACATGATATATTATTTAGAGATTGTAGAATGGTTCAGCGGAGCTGAACTTGTGGACCCAGAGACAGAGGAGGTTGCAACGTGTCGCATGAATCGTCGTCGAAGCCGATGTACGAACAAATCTTTGAAGAACTGCGCGATCAGATCGTAGCCGGAAAATATATGCCGGGGGAGCGGATCCCATCGGAAAAGGAGCTGGGCGAAGCCTACAGCGTCAGCCGGATCACCAGCAAGAAGGCGCTGGAGATGCTCACGCAGGAGGGATACATTGTCCGCCAGCCGGGGAGGGGCTCCTTTGTGGCCGAGGATTATGAGAGCGGAGGAGGAGCACCGCCGTCCCGTGCGGGGGCAGCGTCCAAGCGGCGCCGGGAGAGCGGCAAGCTGCTGATCGGACTGGTCATGACCGACTTTGGGGACAGCTATGGAACGGACCTTGTCTTCGGCATGGAGGAAGCATCCCGCGAGCATGACAGCTATTTGATTCTCCGCAGGTCGCTGGGAGAGACCGCCAGAGAGCAGGAAGCGATTCAGGGCCTTCTGGAGATCGGGGTGGACGGGCTCATTATTTTCCCGGCGCAGGGTGAATATTTCAATGCCGAAATTTTGAAGCTGGTCATCAGCGAGTATCCGTTTGTGCTGCTGGACCGGCATCTGAAAGGCGTCTCCGCCAGCTCCATCAGCACGGACAACGTATCGGCGTCCAAGCAGCTGATCCATTACCTGTTCGGACTTGGGCATACCCATATCGGCCTTATGACCACCCCGCCCCGGGATACGACCGCCATCGAGGAGCGGATCGAAGGGTTTATCCAGGCCCATGCGGAAAGCGGCATTGCCGCCGACCGGAGCCTGTGGATGGAGAACATTACGGCGACGCTGCCGGCTGCCTTTGTACCGGAGAACAAGAAGAAGGAGAAGGAACATATCAAGCGCCATCTCGCGGCCCATCCGGAGATTACCGCTCTGTTCGCTATGGAATACAACATCGCCAGACTTGCTTATGAGGCGGCGCTGGAGTCGGGGATCCGTGTGCCTGAAGACCTGTCGATTGTATGCTTTGACAGTCCGGATGACGCTGCCGGATCCTTGTTCACCCATATGCGGCAGAAGCAGAATGAGATGGGGAGGCTCGCCTTTGAAAACGTGCTTAAATTGCGAAACGGCGAGAGCGTTCCCGGTAAAATCCTGCTGGATGCCGAGCTCGTCGAAGGCTTGTCGGCGGGACTTGTCCGGAACGGCGGGCTTGCCATGAAACACGAATAGAGCTGGAACCAAAGCGGCAGGCCTCAGCGGGAATGCCGTTTTTCTTTTAAATAATATAATATTTAACGATAAAATGTTATAAAAAGTATATTGACATGTTAACTTACCAACAAATATAATTTTTGTGTATTCATACGGTAGCATAGCTGATATATTCATTAACTTTCGATGCTTATGATGCCATAACCAAGGAGGAGAGCGCATGAAATCACTGGGTACGGAGCCTGTTACTTTGGAACGGTTGGCCGGGAGAATGTCCGAACAGCTGGCCGGAGAGACACGTTTGCTGGACATTTTCCAAAATGCGATACGGAATACTTGGGGGACGACGCTGAAACGGATGGAGGACGGAACGACTTTCGTCATCACCGGCGATATTCCGGCGATGTGGCTGCGCGACTCGGCCGCGCAGGTGCGGCCGTTTCTGGTGCTGGCGAAGGAGGATCCGGAAGCTGCGGACATGATCGAAGGCTTGGTGCGGCGGCAGCTGGATTCGATTTTGCTGGACCCTTATGCAAACGCCTTCAATGAGGAAGCCAACGGGCGCGGCCACCAGGCGGACGAGACAGAGATGACCCCCTGGATATGGGAACGCAAATACGAAATCGATTCGCTCTGCTATCCGCTTCAGCTCAGCTATCTGCTCTGGAAGAACACGGGCAGAACCTCGCAATTCCAAGGCAGCTTCCGTCAAGCTGCGGAGGCCATATTGGATTTGTGGACGGTGGAGCAGCGCCATGAAGAGCTGTCGCCTTACCGTTTCCAGCGGAAGGACTGCGTGCCGAGCGATACGCTGGTGCGGGATGGCCAAGGCGCAGAGACGGCCTATACGGGCATGACCTGGTCCGGATTCCGGCCGAGCGACGATGCGTGCGAATACGGCTATCTGGTTCCTTCCAATATGTTCGCCGTCGTGGTGCTCGGCTATTTGCAGGAAATCGCCGGAGAGGTGCTGCAGGATGAAGAACTGCAGGGCAGGGCCGCCAAGCTTGCCCAGGAGATCGAGCAGGGCATCCGGGAGCACGGCATCGTACAGCATCCGGAATTCGGCCCGATCTACGCCTACGAAACCGATGGATATGGCCATCACAATCTGATGGACGACGCCAACGTGCCGAGCCTGCTGTCGATTCCGTATCTCGGTTACCGGGATGCGTCAGATGAGGTGTACCAGAATACACGGCGGTTTATTTTGAGCCGGAACAATCCCTATTATTTTGAAGGAACTGCGGCCGAGGGGATCGGCAGCCCGCATACACCGCAGGGCTACATTTGGCATATCGCCCTGGCGATGCAAGGGCTGACTGCGGACAGCCCCGAGGAGAAGCTGCGCCTGCTCCAGGTGATGAGCCGAACGGATGCGGGAACCGGGCTGATGCACGAAAGCTTTAAAGCCGACGATCCGGCGGAGTATACGAGACCTTGGTTCTCGTGGGCAAACATGATGTTCTGCGAACTGCTGATGGATTACTGCGGCATCCGCGTGATGCGCTAAGAGAGATAATCCCAGATATCTAATAAAGTGCGGAGTTGGACGAAGGCTTTCCTGCACCTCGATATTACTTTCCTCCTACTTCCGTAGGGGGAATTTTTGTTTCTTCGCCTTGGCGGCGGCCAAGAGCTTGTTGCATATGTGAGGAGACAGAGCGAAGTAAAAATATTACACTTAATCCAAAGATAAAAACATTATATTACTTTTGCTGCTTCTGTAATATTGGTGTAACACAGCCTGGTTTGTGTTGGGCTGATCGAAAAGGAGGGCATACACAGTGATAAAACTCATGGTAGTCGATGACGAGCACTGGATTCGGGAAGGCTTGAAAAGGACCATTGATTGGAGCTCACACGGAATCCAATTTATCGGTGACGCCGAGGATGGTTGCAAGGCGTTGGAATTAATCGAAGCCCATGTTCCGGAAATTATCATTTCGGATATCAAGATGCCCACGATGGACGGTATGGATTTAATGGAAGAAATCAAAAAGCGCGGAATCGATACAAAGGTTATTTTTATTAGCGGCTTCAGCGACTTTGCGTATGCACAGAAGGCGGTCAAGCTAGGAGCGTTTGACTATATTCTCAAACCGGTCGAAGAACCGATTTTGCTTGAAATTATTGAACGCTGCATCAATGAAATTAAACAGAAGCAGGAGCTGAACTCTCGCCTGCAAGAATTGTCGGGCCGCATCCGGGAAAGCTTGCCGCTCGCCAGACAGAAGCACCTGGAGATGTGTTTAACCCGATCTTTGACAGAGCGAGAGATGCAATCCACATGGGAAGCCCTTCATATCAACCTCGATCCGAAACGGCTGATCGTTATGGCGATGGTCGTCCACGAGTGGGGAGACCGGGAGATGGACGAAAGCGGATGCTCGCTCATGAGGTACGCGCTCGGGAATTTGGTGGAAGAAATCCTGTCTCAAAAGGGGATCCGGTGCTTGGCTTGTCCTTTACAAGGGAATGATTTTGCGGACATTGCGCTGATTGCTTCGCTAAGTGAGCCCGATACCTCTTTCGGCGTCGAGGACTTGTACCGCTATATGGATGGCGTTATTGAAGATGCGCTTCAAGTGTTAGGCGTTCGAATCAGCATAGGGATCAGCGGCTTAAGAGAGCGGACGCAGCTTGCATCCTCTTTTAGGGAAGCGCTTACCATAAGTATGAACTATTTGGTTCACGGACCCGGGCAGGTCCACACTGCCCCGATGGACGGCGGTTCAGCAGGTCATGGATCCAAGCCCCGCCCGGCTGAGCAGCTGGACTACCGCATGGCTGCATGCATGGGGCAATTGGCGGCGGACGTTCTGCTCACGGATCACAAAGCGGACTCCCTTGACTCGGCATTGTCGAATCGGATTCTGCATGCCATGAAGCTGAGGGATGCGGGCAGATTGTCCGAACTGCTCGATGTACAAACCGGTATGCTTCAAGAGCTCATCAAGCAGACGCCGGCCATTGCCGTGCGGTATGAAATGAATATGCACATCAGCATCCTTTTGTCCAAGTGGCAGGAGCTGCTCCAGGCGAAGAATCATTCCAAGGCTTCCACAATGACGCATCAACGCAAGCTTCAGCTCTACAGGTGTTCCATTGGCGATTGGAAGGCCATGATCATGGACACCTTCCTCATAAAGGATACTCATGCACCCTCAATTGCGCATAAGCGAACGATAGAAACGGCGCTGCGTTATATCCATGATAACTACCACCTTGGCATCAGCCTTCATAACGTAGCCGAAAAGATTTACATGAATCCCTCTTACTTCAGCAGAGTGTTTCACGAAGAGGTTGGCGAAACGCTCAGTCGCTATCTCATTCGAATCCGAATCACGAAGGCGAAAGAATTGCTTGAACAGACCCCTCTAAAGGTATATGAAGTCGCAGACCGGGTCGGATATCGGGATTTTCGGCATTTCGTCAAAACCTTTAAGGAATGGGAAGGCATGACGCCCGCTCAATACCGTAATTACGGGGCATAAGAAGAGAGGGACCTCATGAGACTGCAGTTCATCGATAGAATCAAGTTCAATTCGGTCGGAATGAAGGTGTTCGGATTCTATGTAGCCAGCATGATCGTCATTATTACCGTTATGGGATATCTATCCTATGATAAATCCGCTCAGATGATGGAGAACAAAATCGGAGGCATGGCGCTTCAGAACGTTCAGCAGATGAGCAAGCGGGTCGATATCCTTCTGGAGGGATACGAGGACCGTTCCCTTCTTGTCGTCGGCAATAAGGATATTCAGAAGCAGCTCATGGGAGATTTTATGGACGAGAAGGAAAGGATTCAGACGAATAACGCGAATACCGCCTTTCTATCGAACCTGGTAAACTCCAGGAATGATATGAATAATATCTATCTGCTCAGCGAGAGGGGCTACTCCTACCGCTATTCACCCAAAGAATCCTTTCCGGTCTACAATTCTTACCCCAATGAATATTTCACGGAGGCCTGGTATCAACAAATCCGTCAGGCGGACGGCAGGCTCGTCTATTTCGGCATCATGCCCTCATTAATAAAAGGTCCGAGCTCCGAGCCTGTTTTTACCTTTGGCCGTGCCCAGAAAAATATGAAAGGCCGCGGAGAAATTATCGGCGTCGTGCTGTACGAAGTCGATCCGGCGGAGGTCCGGGAAATTTTGGCGGAAATCGATTATGACGGGTCGGGAATCAACGTCATGATGGACGATACCGGCCAGATCAAAGGGGATAAGGGTGGAATTCTATTGTCCAGCAAACTGGACATTCCGTTTAAGGAAGAGCGTCAAGGAACGCTAAGCTACTCTATAGACGGGCAAGAGATGCTGGTCGTCTACAGTCAATTGGAGACGAACCATTGGAGGCTCGTCGGCATGCTGCGCAGCCATGATTTGATGAAGGAAGCGATGGATATTCGCTGGTATATGCTGTCGCTGGGCATTGTTTTTTCGTGCATCGGTATCCTGCTCGCGATCATTATCGCTTCTACCGTTCACCGGCCGCTTCAGAAGATGACGCATGCGATGCGCCGAGCCAGGGACGGCGATTTCAACATCCGGATTGTCGATAAACGAGAGGACGAATTCGGCTATTTGTTCACCCATTTTAACCAGATGGTGGCCCATATCAAGGAATTAATCAACGAACTGTATGTGCAGAAGCTGCTGGAACGGGATCTTCAGCTGAAAATGCTGGGATCTCAAATTAACGCTCATTTTCTGTACAATACGCTCGATTCCGTCCACTGGATTGCCCGCATACATAAAGTTGACGACATTAGCACGATGATCTTCGGACTGTCGAAGTATTTGCGGATCAGTCTGAGCGAGGGAAGGGATGAAGTGCCGGTCAGCCAGGTCGTCCATTTGATCGAGAGCTATATCATGATCCAGAAAGTCCGGTATAAGGACAAGTTTACGCTCTATGTGCAAGCGGATGAATCGCTGATGGATTATAGAGTGCTCAAATTTATTTTTCAGCCGATCGTAGAGAATGCAATTTATCACGGACTGGAGCGAAAATCAGGCAAGGGCAGGCTGGATATCGCCTTTACCCGGGAAGGCAGCTGCCTGAAATTCGTCGTTACGGACGATGGTGCCGGAATTGCGCCGGATAAGCTGGCTGAATTGCAGCACATTCTGGGCGGAGAACAGCCTGCGGAGGAAAGCAGCTTTGCGCTGAGAAATATTAATTCACAAATCAAAATCGCATATGGCGCCCAGTACGGGATCGAGATGGAGAGCAGCTTGGGGGAAGGAACGAAAGTAACCATGACGATCCCTCTCACGAAGCGAAGCCCTGCTCAGCAAGTCAGTTGAAACGAGTTTCATATGACAGCGTGCGTAGATGATTACAAGAGAAAGTTAAAAGTGGAGGTAACGATGAAAGTGTTCTTGACTCGTCGAAAGATGCCTGTTCTTTTCATACTTGTACTCCTGGCCACCGTAATCATGGTATGGAACGCTTATGTCAGCAAGGGAGCGACATTCAACGTTAATTCGGAATTATTAGGCAAAAATGCTGCGAGCAGCTCGATTAATCATAACGGCCCTGTAACGATAAGCTTCTGGTATTCATGGGTCGGAGGATTTCAGGACGAATTCTACGATACGGTCGTGAAGCCGTTCGAAGAGGCAAACCCGGATATCAAGGTTGAAATGACCTTCATCGAGAACTCGGATAATTCGCAGGGTTCGGATAAGCTGCTGACTGCGATTGCTGGAGGGAAGGCGCCGGATGTCGCGATGATCGACCGGTTTATTGTAGGCGAATGGGCGGCGATGGGCTCCATTGAAGACATTTCGGCTTATGCGAATCGTGAAGATATGGCGAGTATTTATTACAAAAGCGTGTGGGCGGAATCCCAATACGACGGCAAAACGTACGCCCTCCCTTGGAATATGGACAGCCGCGCCATGTATTATAACAAAACGATGATGAAGCAGGCGGGTTTTGACCCTGACCATCCCCCGAGAACCATTGGCGGCCTGGATGCCATGGCAGAGAGGATGTTCAAAACGAACGGGGACGGCGCATATGAGCAAGTCGGATTCGTCCCATGGATGGGTCAGGGCTTCTTGTATACGCATGGATGGAACTTTGGCGGCGAATGGGAGCGAAGCGGGAAGCTGACGCCGAACGATCCGCGGAACGTTAAAGCGCTGGAGTGGGTGCAGGGCTACGCCGAGAAGTACGATGTAAAGAAACTTTTGAAATTTTCGGAGATGATGAGACAAACCGGAAGAAACTCCTTTTTGTCCGGCAAAGTTGGATTTGTCTATGAAGGCAACTGGCTTCTTGATGAGATGGAAGATTTGGATTTCGAGTGGGGTGTGGCGCCGATGCCTACAATCGATGGCAACCGGCCGGTCACATGGTCAGGGGGGTGGTCGTTCGTCATGCCCAAAGGGGCGAAAAATAAAGAGGAAGCTTGGAGGTTTATGAAGTACGTAGCGGGCAAGGAAGGCACGCTCCTGTGGGCCAGCCGCGAGGGCGGCAAGAATGATCTGATGTGCATTCCGGAAGTGAATGCCAAGCTCGGCTTGGATCAGAAGGAACCGATGAAGGTGTTTACAGAGCTGCTTGGGAATGCCTACATCAGGCCCGTCACACCTGTGGGCGGATATATGTGGGATGAGATGCTCCGCGTGCAAACGCTGGCGATGAATCTGCAGGGAGAACCGGGAGAGCTCTTGAATGAAATGAAGAAGAACGTCGATGCTGAATTGGCTAAGGTCATGGGGTACGGAAACAGCAAAATGGAGCATCCCCAAGGCCGCGATGAGCAGCCGTAAGAGTGTCTGTCATGTATGACAGGCACTCTTTTTTTCTTGCCTCGAATGGAAACGCGAAGCCGATGGCTCCCCTTCAAGATAGTAAAGATAGTACACGAAATACAAAAGCAGTCTCATTATCCCCTCCCATAAAAGCGTTTACACTAAAAAGGAACTAACTTCATTAGTACCATTTAAAACCTATATAAGATGAACTAAAGAATAGGATGTAGGCCGTATTTGCCCCCATTCCTAGTTCAATATTTCAACTTATATATGCAAAAAGGAGGCATGTAAGTGAGGAAAAAGAAGGGCGCCACTCATTTGAGAAGAGCGATGCTCAAGTATCTGGTTACCGCATTATCGGTATGTTTCGTATTAACAGGCTGCGGGGGCTCGGGCGGGTCCAGCGGAGAGAATGGAGCCAAGGATACAAAGGGAACGGACAGTACGAATCAACAGACCGATTCCGCCAAGAAAAATACCGATACGGGTAAAGGCAGCGGTGAAAAGGTAACGCTTGAGCTCTGGGGTTGGGGAGGCAAATTCCAGACGGACTACACGAAAATTGTCATCAGCGAATTTGAGAAAGAGCACCCGAATATCAAGGTGAAATACATCATCGATCAAGGGGGCACGGATAAGCTGACGACGCTGATTGCCGGCGGCACGCCTCCGGACGTAGCGGTTCTCGACCGCTTCATGGTAGGGCAATGGGCGGCGAAGGGATCGCTGGAAAGCCTGCAGCCGTTCGTCGATGCCGGAGACGAAGTGCGTGCCGACGATTATTATCCGGGCGTCTGGGCGGAAGCGAATTACAAGGACCAGCTCTATGCGATGCCGTTCACCACAGATAACCGGGCGCTTTATTATAATAAAACGCTTATGAAGGAAGCGGGTCTCGACCCCGAGAAGCCGCCGGTTACGATTGCGGAATTGGACGCGATGGCGGAGAAAATGTTCAAGAAAACAAGCAACGGCAGCGGCTATGAGCAGGTCGGCTTTATTCCCTGGGCAAATCAAACCTACTTATATACGCAAAGCTGGAACTTCGGCGGAGAATGGACCAATGGCGAGGAATTGACGCCAAACCACCCGCAAATTGTGAAAGCGCTTGAATGGATGGTCAGCTACGCCAAAAAATACGATATGTCCAAAATCAACAAGTTCAACGATGTCATGGGCAAAACCGGCATCAATTCGTTCTGGACCGGCAAAGTCGGATTCGTCGTGGACGGCAACTGGGTGCTGAACGATTTGACCAGCAATGCGAAGGTGAAGCCTACCTTCGAGTGGGGCGTCGCCCCGATGCCTTCCGCGGAAGGCTATCCTCAAACGACATGGGCAGGCGGCCATTCCTGGGTCATGCCGAAGGGAGCCAAGCATCCGCAGGAAGCGTGGGAGCTCCTCAAGTTTATCGGCGGCTATAAGGGCACGCTTCTCTGGGCCAAGCGGGCGGATGCGGGCAACGATATAACGACGATGCCGAAGGTCAACGAAGAGATTAAAATCACCGAGAATCCGAAGCTGAAGGTGTTCGTCGATTTGATGCCTGTAGCGCATTACCGCCCTGTTACGCCTGTTGGCCAGAAGCTGTGGGATGAAACCTTCCGCGTTCAGGATTTGGCCTTGAACGGAAAGGGCGAGCCGAAGAAGCTGCTGGACGAAGTCAAGAAGAACGTCGATAACGAGCTCAAAAAACTGGAATCGAAATAATCAAGGTGGACCGGTTTCATAAGGAGGGGGCGGCTGAATCGCCTGTCCCCTTTCTTCATCAGAAGGAAGAGAACCGCTTAAGGGACATCCTGATGAATTGAACGACAAAGAGGTGACGGTGCTTGAAATGGCGTTGGAATGATGCACTAAAGTGGAAGAGAGTCATGCTTATATCGATCACTTTTCTTGTCTTTTCGCTGACCTTCGGTGAGAGCTTTCATTCTTATGCCAACAACGAACGTTTACGGGACCGGAATCAGAATCAAGGCGTTCCGCTGACGAATGACCAATTAGCCATGAACAGTATTTTGGAGCCGACTTATGCGACTACGCTGGCTGGATATAAGAAAGAGGGCTATCCGCCTGCTGATCAGCCGGACATCGTGGTAAAAGCCGATCAGCATTCGGCGTTTGGAGGCACGAAGCCGGTCTTGGAAACGGTAGACGGCCTTTCCGCTCTTGTGTGGGACAGCAAGACAACGTGGATCGAATGGTCGGTAGATATCCCGCAGGACGGTCTTTACAACCTGGCCCTAAGTTATTATCCGATGCCGGGAAAAAGAATGCCGATTCAGCGGGAGCTGCTTATTGACGGAGAAAGCCCGTTTCGCGAGGCGCAGCGCATCTATTTCTACCGCAGTTGGGTCGACCGGGGCGATCCGGCCCAAAACAACCAGGGAGACGACGTCAGACCCAAGCAAATCGAGAAGCCGCAGTGGATGGACCTTCCGGTTTCGGACGGGAACGGTCTGTACCCGGAACCCTTCCAATTTTATATGACCGCAGGCAAGCATGTCATCCGGATGAATTATTTGCTCGAACCGATGGCCATCGACGAGATCCGGATTACGTCACCGGAGCAGCTACCCAGCTATGCCGAAGTGAAGCAGGCCTACACCGCGCAAGGTTATGAGCCTGCCCAGCAGATCAATGTGAAAGTGCAGGCGGAGAACAATCCGACGAAATCCGATCCGACGATCCGCAGAGAATCGAATGGCGATCCGTTAATGGAGCCGGCAGGCGATGGGCGAATCCGGCTGAACGCATTTGGCGACTGGCGCTGGAGGAAGGGCGGTCAGAAGGCATCGTGGGCGTTCTCGGTTCCGCAGGACGGGTTGTATAAGATTGGGCTGAAATTTGGACAATGGTGGGGCGATGGGCTGCCGTCCTATCGTCAAATTCTTATAGATGGAAAAGTTCCGTTCAAGGAAATGGAGCTCTACCCTTTTACCTACTCGCGCAACTGGCGGATCGAAACGCTGCATAAGGACAATGAACAAACAGGCAAAGACGAACCCCTGCTCGTGTACTTAACGAAAGGCGAGCATACGCTGACGATGACCGCCCAGGTCGGGCCGTATCAACCGATCATGGAAGCTTTGACGGCCGATACCCAGAAGCTCTCTGATCTATACAGACGCATTATTATGATCACGGGACCGACGCCGGATCCGAACTTCGAATACGAGCTGAACAAGAAGGTGCCGAAGCTGATTGAGGACTTGAAGGTCATCGCGGACGATCTGCTCGTTCAGATGGATGCGCTCAAGGCTCTGTCGGATGTAGAGCCGAGCACGGTGAACAGTCTGCGGATGATGAACCACACGTTCGAGAAAATGATCCGTAACCCCGATTCGATTCCAAGACAATTATCAGAGCTCAGCAACAGCCAAACGAACCTCAGCACGCTGCTGATGGATCTCCAGAATGTGCCGCTTGTTCTGGATTACATCCTGATCAGCGCCCCGGATACGAAATATCCGAAGGTAAAATCCAACGTTCTGCAAAAATCGGTCAGCACGTTCAAAAACTTCATGGCTTCCTTTACGAAGGACTATACGGGCGTAGGCAGCGTCTACGACAACGAAACGGGGGAGGAAGAAGGTCCGGTTATCGAGGTTTGGGTATCCCGTGGCAAAGAGTGGGCGGAAATTATGAAGGAAATGGCGGAGGAAGACTTCACGCCCAAAACCGGCATACGCATCAACATCAATACGCTCCCGGCCGGCCAATTGAACTCGGGTTCCGTCAACACGCTGCTGCTCGCGGCAAGCTCCGGCAGAGCTCCGGATGTCGCAACAGGCGTCGATGCGCATCTGCCCGTCGAATTTGCGATCCGGGACGCTTCCGTCGATTTAACGCAGTTTCCTGATTACGAACAAGTCAGTAAACGGTTCCTTGCAGGATCGCTCATTCCTTTCAAATACAACGGGGGGAACTATGCGCTGCCGGAAACGCAGGATTTCAACTTGTTGGTCTTCCGGAAGGATATCTTGAACGAGCTGGGCGTCAGCATCCCGAAGACATGGGATGAGGTCTATGCTCTGCTTCCGATTCTGCAGCAGAACGGGATGCAGATGTACTACCCGATCACGCAGCTCGGCTTCATGCCGTTTCTCTACCAGAATGGCGGCGACTATTACAAGGAGAATGGAGCAAAGTCGGCGCTGGATTCACCGGAAGCCTTCCAGGCCTTCACGGAATGGACGGAGTTGTATACCAATTACAAGTTCCCGGTCATGGCCAACTTCTTCAACAGGTTCCGTACCGGGGAAATGCCGATCGGGATCGCGGATTATCTCACGTATGTACAGCTCTCTACCGCAGCGCCGGAGCTGATCGGACGCTGGGGCGTTGCTCCGTCTCCGGGCCATCAGAAGGCCGATGGATCGATTGACCGCACGACCGGTGGAGCGGTACAGTCCGTTGCGATCTTCAAGCAATCGGAGCATCAGCAGGAATCCTGGGAGTTTCTGAAATGGTGGACGAGTACAGAGGTTCAGCTGCAGTTCGGCCAAGAGCTGGAGGCGCTGCTCGGCGTGGAGGCCCGCTGGAATACGGCGAATGTAGACGCTTTATCGCAGCTGCCATGGCCGGAGGACGACCTCAAGGCACTGAAGGACCAATGGAAGTACTACAAAGAGCAGCCGTACGTGCTCGGCGGCTACTTCACGGGGCGGAACATCGATAACGCCTGGAACCGCGTCGTTCTTGGCGGCATGAATATCAGGGAGTCGCTGGAGAAGGGCATCAAGGATATTAACAAAGAGCTTAACGCCAAGCAGAAGGAATTCGGGTTCACGCCGAAAGACTAAGGCGGCGGAAGGAGGAGCAGTATGCAAAGCAGCGTGGAGGTTAAAGGGCCGCTCCAGCTGGCACCGCAGAAGGCACGTCGATTCAAATTGACTCACGCGAGAAAGAGGGCTGCGCTCGGTTATTTGTTTCTCAGCCCGTTCCTGATTCTCTTCATCGTGTTTACCGTCATTCCCGTCGTGCAGTCGGTCTATCTCAGCTTCACCTATTACAACATGCTCCAACCGGCGAGGTGGGTAGGCTTATCCAACTACAGCGTCTTGTTTCTGGAAGACGACATCTTTCTCACATCGCTAAAAAATACGTTTATCTTCGCTGTGATCGCCGGGCCGTTAAGCTATTGCTTATCCTTCTTGCTCGCTTGGGTGATCAATACGCTGAAGGCCAAAATGATCTTCTCGTTGGCCTTTTACGTCCCTTCGATTACGAGCGGAATCGCTTTATCGATCGTCTGGCTGTACATATTCTCCGGAGACCGCTACGGGTTATTGAACAATGCGCTGCTTAACTGGGGCATGATCAGCGAACCGATTCTCTGGAATACGGATCCGAATACGATCATGCCGGTCATCATCATCGTTTCTTTGTGGATGAGCATGGGTACGGGATTCCTGGTGTTCCTGGCGGGGCTGCAGAATGTATCGCCAGAGCTGTATGAAGCAGGCGCCATTGACGGGATTTCCAGCCGGTTTCAGGAATTGTGGTTCATTACGCTGCCGCTGATGAAGCCGCAGCTGCTGTTCGGCGCAGTCAACGCCATCGTCGGCGCTTTCGGGGTGTTCGACATTGCCGTGGCCATCTCCGGGATGCCGAGCCCGAACTATGCGGGCCATACGATTATTGCGCATCTGTTCGACTATGCCTTTATCCGGTTCGAGCTGGGATACGCATCGGCAATCGCCGTCTTCCTGTTTGTAGTCACGTTCGGCTTAGGCCGCATCGTGATGCGGTTGCTATCGTCCAAAGATCAATAAGGGGGGTTAAAGGACGTGACGATGAGCTTTACGAAATTTATCACCCGTTTCAACAGGGGGTTGTTATACGCGTTTATGATCGCATTGGTCGGATTTACGTCCTTGCCGATCGTATATATGATTTCCACGGCTTTCAAACCGCTCGACGAGCTGTTCCTTTACCCGCCGAGATTTTTCGTGCAGAAGCCGACCCTGCGCAGCTTCTTTGATCTGCTGACCGCGACGGACAGCTCTGTCGTTCCTTTCTCGCGGTACATCTTTAACAGCTTGTTCGTCTCCGTTGCGGTCGTGCTCTCCAGCTTGGTTGTGTGCTGCCTGGGAGCGTACGTGTTATCCAAGTTCAAACCGCCGGGTGCGGGCTTCATCTTCTCTGTTATCTTGTCGGCCCTGATGTTTTCGCCGCAGGTGACCCAGATTCCGACCTATATGATCGTATCGAGCTTAGGCTTGGTCAATACGTATTGGGCGTTAATTCTGCCGAAGATCGCTGTGGCCTTCAACATCTTCCTCATGAAACAGTTCTTCGACCAAATTCCCGATGCCCTGATTGAGGCGGCGCATATCGACGGCGCATCGGATTGGAAAATCTTCTGGAGGGTGATTATGGCGGTGAGTAAGCCGGCCTGGGCAACGTTGATTATTTTCTCCTTCATCGGGAACTGGAACGATTTCTTTTCGGCGCTCGTGTTTACGACAAGCGAATCGATGAAGACGCTGCCCCTGGCGATTCAGACGCTGGCTGGAGGGCCGGGCGTCGTCGCACGGACAGGTGCGCTGGCTGCCGGCACGTTCCTGATGACGCTTCCTCCGATTCTCATCTTCCTGCTGTTCCAGAAGCTGATTATGAATACGATGGTTCATTCCGGGATCAAATCATAGGGGGCGGATATGGTGTACAAACGAATAACGGCGAGTATACTCGGCGGTCTGCTGTTTCTGATCTGCAGCTTGCCTGCCCATGCGCTCCCGCAAATGTCCTATACGCTCGATCCGATGTATGGCCATCGGATGCCGATCCCCCTGACCTATACGGTAGACACGATCATTATGGATGTTGGCCAGCCCGGCTTGAATAAACCGAACGACTTGTTTATCGACGAGAAGGGGCTCTTATACGTAGCCGACACGGATAACAACCGGATTGTGAAATTGGACGGTCAAGGGAAAGTGCTGGGCATCTTCGGGAAAGAACAAGGCGTCGAGCTCAGCAGTCCGAGCGGTATCTATGTCGATAGCCTCGGTCATATGTTCGTAGCCGACACGGGCAGCGGCAGGATCATTCATCTGTCTCCGAAAGGTGAATTGATCGAAGAATTCGTCAAGCCGGAATCTTCCTTGCTGAGCGAGGATTTGGATTTTTCCCCGGATAAAGTCATCATGGACCGGCGCGGTTATCTTTATGCGCTCAATAAAAATGACTACAGCGGCTTCATGATGATCGACGCGATGAACCAGTTCCGCGGCTACATCGGCGCCAACCGCGTTCCGTTCGACTGGAAGAAGCTGCTCATCCGTTTACTGGCAACGCCGGAGCAGCGGGAGCAGCTGAACAATGCGGTTCCTCCGCAAAATTCAAATATCACGATCGACGGTAAAGGATTTATCTATACGCCGACGGTTCTGATCGAAGCGGACCAGCTCAAGAAGTTCAATGCCATGGGTGAAAACATCTACAAGAAGGCATTTTTCGGCGAAGCCTCGATCGAAAGCGGGGCGCTGGAAAACCCTTATTTCATCGATATGGCTGTCGATCAGTACGGGGTTGTGAACGCGCTCGACGCAATGTCGCGGAAGATCTATCAATACGATCAGGAAGGCAATCTGCTTGCCGTATTCGGGGGACAAGGCGATGAGAAGGGGCGCTTCGAATACCCGACGAGTATCGTCGTCGATAAGGCGGGCAAAATCTACGTGCTGGACCGGGACCGCAATAACATTCAAATTTTTCAGCCGACACGCTTCGCGGAATTGGTCCACCAAGCGAGCCAGCTGCACTTCAACGGGCGTTACCAGGAAGCGATGGTGCCCTGGAAGGAAGTGCTGAAGATCGACGAGAACTATCCGCTCGCCCACCGCGGCGTGGCCAAAGCGCTGATGAAGGAAGAGAGATGGAAGGAAGCGATGCGGGAATTTAAGCTGGGCAATGACCAGGAAGGGTATTCACTGGCCTTCGCCGAGTATCGGCATGGCTTGTTGCGCGAATATTTGGGCTGGATCATTATGGCCGTCGTTCTCATCGTGGTCGCCATCTACTTTATCGTCAAATTCATGATCCGCGTCACGAATACCGTCATAAGGAGGTATGGCTATTGATCAGAACGGCGGATTTCAAACAGTCGGGTCTCCGGTCACTACGGCTGGGCATAGCAATACTGTTTCATCCCGTGGACGGATTCGAGGAGCTGCAGAAAAACAAGCATCTGATCTCGGCATTCGTCTTAATCCTGCTGACCATCAGCGTCAGAATTATCTCGATCTATATGACCAGCTTTCATATGACGTCGCTTCAGCCGAAGGATGCCAATTTGAATTTGGAAATCATCCGCTTCGTCGTGCCGCTGATCTCGGGCGTGATTGCCTGCTATTTAATTACGGCGATTATGGACGGCGAGGCCTACTTCAGCCAGGTGCTGACCGCGATGTCCTATGCCTTGATTCCCTATATCGTATTTACCATCCCGCTGGCTGCCGTCTCCTTGGTGATGTCAAGGGGTGAAATGGGGCTGTACAACAGCATCAATTCGATCATATGGCTGTGGGTGGCCCTGCTCATCTTCATTCAACTGAAGGTGCTGAATGACTATACCTTTAAGAAGGCGGTCGGCGTCCTCCTTTTATCCATCTTTGCCTTTATTATTTTCTGGGGAACGGTAGGGCTTGTCTTTGCCTTGACGAACCACGTTCTTCAATTTGTGCGTGAAGTGGCCGTAGAAGTCAGATACTTACTGGAAAATTGAGGGGGGTACCATGAAAACGAGACTCGCCAAACGATGGATCTACTATTTAACCGTCAGCGTCATCATTGCTGCGCTCGTGCTCCTGGCGTTACCCTCCGTGCAAAAAGCTATTGAACGGGCCAAGGAGGAAATGCGGCCGAATAAGAACCAGGTCGTTGAGAGTGAGCAGATGCCGGCTCCGGAGGAGAGCGGACAGCCGCAGAAGCCAACCAATTATGAGAAGATCGCCGAAAACAACCGGCTTGAGCTGCAGTTCCGCTCATCCGATTCCGCCATCGCGGTGATCGACAAGAGCAACGGGTACCGGTGGGAATCGGCAGTTCCGCTCCAGGATGTCGAAACGGACGGGAATGAGCTGTGGACCGCCAGCAGTCAGTCGATTTTTCATCTGACCTACACGGATCCCCATCTGCCTGCGCTGGAAACGCAGGAGACGAACTTTGCCCTCGAGCAGCCGAAGATGACGACGACCTCACTGGAAAACGGGATATCGGTTCGTTACGAGCTGCCGAGGCTGAAAATCAGCTTCGATATGAGCTTCCAATTGAAGGGAAACGCCCTCGAAGTCACCGTACCCGGCCAATCGATCCAGGAAGGGGAAGACAACTGGCTCATGTCGGTTGCTCCACTTCCCTTCTTCGGAGCGGCATCGGATCACGATCAAGGCTATGCGGTCTATCCCGACGGGCCGGGTGCGCTGTCTTACTTTAAGACGAACCACCCGAATTATTTGAATCCTTATCGTGCGAGCGTTTACGGCGCGGATACGATTACTTTCAATTTTTTCGGACGGGAACAGAACGCGATGCTGCCGATATTCGGCTTGAAAGTGGCCGATAACTCCTTTATGGGGATCATCACCCAGGGGGAATACGACGCGAATGTCCTGTATTCGCCGAGCGGCTATCTCATTAATTTGAACCGTGTATCTTCCGAGCTCGTTTACAGGCGCGAGTATGAAGCAGTTAAAAAAGACGGCAACCTGACGAAGAAGCCCGAAAAGGATCTGATCCGCGAGGATCATACCATCCGCTACGTGTTCTTTAGCGGCAAAGAGGCCGATTACAGCCATATGGCGACCGCCTACAGGGAGTATTTGCTCGACGAGCAAGGCGTGGTTCCGAAGGTGAAGAAAGGGGAGGCGGTTCCTTTCGGGCTTGACCTGCTTATGGGCATTAAGAAGGACCAGATTCTGATCGATCATTTTATTCAAAATACGACCTTCTCAGAGGCGCAGGACATGATGGAAGACCTCAGCCAACGCGGCGTGCAGTCGATTTCGGCGAACCTGCTCGGATGGACGGGTGAAGGCTATATGAGTTATCCGTCGGGATATAAGCCTTCCGGTAAGCTGGGCGGCACAAGCGGGCTGGCGAAGCTGAGCGAGTATGCGAAGGCGAAGAACTACCAGCTTTTTCTGCAGGACAACTATGTCGAGGCATGGAAGGGCAACGACGGGTTCTCGTCGCGTAAAGACGTCGTTGTCGGAGCCAATCATTTTGTCGTGACCGACCGTTACAGCGAGCTTTTCTACTTGAATGCAGGCAAACAGAATGCGCATTTCCAGAAAAAAGTGCTGAATCCGCTGCGCAAGCTGGGCATTACCGGCATTAACTTCGACGGCATCGGCAGTCAGCTCTACTACGATTATAATGACGATTACCCGCTGAAGCGCGGGGGGACAGCCAAGCAGTGGACGGAAATGATGGAGAAATCGGTCCTGCAATTCGGCGGTGCGGCCTCGGTTGGGGGCAATGGATACAGCCTGAAGCATTCCTCCCGCCTGTTCGGCATCCCGATGGAGGACAGCGGCTTCTTCTTTACCGACGAAACGATCCCGTTCTACCAAATGGCGCTGCATGGCATTATTCCTTACTCGGGCGATCCGCAAAATTTATTTTACGATCCACAGCTGCAGTACCTAAAGATGGTGGAATACGGCTATATGCCTTACTACCAATTAACGATGAACCACTCTGAAGATTTGAAGGACACCATCTACAGCGATTTGTTCAGCTCGGCCTACAGCAACTGGGTGGATCAAGCGGTCCAATACTACAAAGAGATGAACGACAAGCTGAGGCCGGTTTGGTCGCAGACGATGAAGGAGCACCGCAAGCTGCAGGATGATGTTTATGAGGTCGTATATGAGGACGGGACTCGCGTCATTGTCAATTATACGCCGGGTGAGGTAACGGTCGATCATTATGTTGTTCCGGAGAAAAACTTCATCGTGGTGCCGAAGGGGGGATCAGCATGACAGGGAAAAAGTTGAGTCTGGAACGAAAAAAAATGCTGGCAGGCTATGTTTATATCGCTCCATGGGCGATCGGTTTCGCATTGTTCATGTTATATCCCTTGATTTACTCCCTTTGGCTGGCCTTTCATGAAGTTGTCGGCGTTGGCAATTTCGACTTGGAGTCTGTCGGCTGGGGAAATTTCAACAAAGCGTTCGTGCTGGATACGCAGTTTATTCCGTTGTTCATTTCGGTGGTACAGGATGCTGTCATCAATACGCCGCTGATTCTGGTCTTCTCTTTGTTTATCGCGATCCTGCTGAATCATAAGATCCGCGGACGCGCCTTCTTCCGCGCGGCGTTCTTCCTGCCCGTCTTGATCGGCTCCGGCCTTGCAATGCAGCAGCTGCTCTATGCAGGGGTCGGCAAAGACACGCTGGTGAACGGCATCGGCGTTCCGGAAGAAGTATTTCTGTATATGGGCCCGACGTTCTCGCAGATCGTTTTTGATATGCTGAGCAGGCTTACCGTGATCTTCTGGAAAACGGGCGTGCAGATCCTGCTCTTTTTAGCCGGACTTCAGGGGATTTCTCCGTCGCTCTATGAATCGGCAAGATGCGACGGGGCAACCGAATGGGAGATGTTCTGGAAAATCACGCTGCCGCTGATTTCGCCGATCATCCTGCTTAATCTGGTCTATACATGCGTGGATTCCTTTACGGATATCAACAACAGGATGATGGTCTATATCAAAGATACGGCCTTTACGAAGATCGAAATGGGCTACGCGTCCGGTATGGGCTGGATCTACTTCTTGTTTATCTTCTTGCTGCTCATTATCGTATTTGCTTCAACCAGACGCTTAGTCGTATACACAGGTGAAAAATGAGAATGAGGAGCAAGGAGGTGGTGCAGCGTGAAACCGATTCCGATGTCGAAGACCAAGCAGCGTGTGGCTGTGCAGCCCGAAAGTATCGCTAACCGGGCGAAAGCGTTAAGAAATAACAGCGTCATCAGCCGGATCAGCAGCAGAAGCCGCTGGTTCGCGCTCATTTACCGCATCTTCGTGTACGTGATTCTAATTGACTTGGCCTTTGTTTTTCTCTATCCGTTTATCTATATGATCACGACCTCGCTCAAGCATCCGGTGGATCTGATCGACTTCGCGATCAAGTGGATTCCGACGAGTCTGGCGTGGGAAAACTTCTACTACGGCATGAAGGGGCTGCAGTTTTGGACGCATTTCAATAACTCGGCCCTGATTTCCGTAGTGAGCGTGATCGGCCAGGTATTATCCTGCTCTTTCGTCGCCTATGGTTTCTCCCGCATTAGGTTTCCCGGACGGGAAGTCCTGTTCGTGCTGTGCATGTTCACGATGATCATTCCGCCGCAAACGATCATTGTCCCTTTGTATATGCAGTACAAGACGATCGGCTGGCTGGACAGCGTGATGCCGCTGATCGTGCCTTCCTTTTTTGCGAATGGGCTTAGGGGTGCCCTGTTCATCTTTATCTTCCGCCAGCTGTTCCGCGGGCTTCCGTGGGAGCTGGAGGATGCGGCTAGGGTGGATGGCTGCGGAAGCTTCCGCGTATACTGGAAAATTATTCTCCCGCTTACACCGCCTGCGATCGTCGTAACAACCCTGCTGTCCTTGGTATGGCACTGGAATGACTTCTTCGAGCCGTCGATCTTCCTGACGTCGGAGGAGAAGTTCACCTTGCCGATGATGCTTCCGCGGCTCTATCAATCCCTGGATACATTGACAGGCAGCAGCTTTGAAGTGTTCAGCCTGCCTGTCGTCATGGCCGCTACATTCCTTGCGCTGATTCCAATGCTTGTCGTCTATCTCTTTCTGCAGCGGTATTTCATTCAAGGTGTGGAGCGTTCCGGGCTGGTTGAGTAAGTGGAATGAACAGCCCTCCATTCGGGTGCCGTTGAAAGGGGAGAGAGGTCGCCATGCTGTGGTCAGAACGCGCGGATGCGGCGCAGGAAGCGCTGCGCCGGCATTATTGGAATCCGGATATCGCCATGTTTAATATTGAAACGCCGTGCCCAAACGGCGAGTGCAACACGATTTTCCATTACTGGTGGATGGCGCATGCCGCCGACGTGCTGGTGGACGGACTGCTGCGCACCGGCGAGGCGGTGTATGGGGAAATGCTCGCGGAGCTCCATGACGGCATCCGGCGCCGGAACGGCGGCGTGTACCCGAATGAGCTGTACGACGATATGGAATGGATGGCGCTCGCCTGGCTGCGCGCGTATGAGGCGACCGGCGAGGAGAAGTACAAGGAAACCGTCCACATCCTGTGGGAGGACATCCAGAGCGGATGGAACGACCATATGGGAGGCGGCATTGCGTGGCATAAATCCCAGCTGGCTTATAAAAACACCCCGGCCAATGCGCCCGCCGCCATTCTCGCGGCAAGGCTGTACCGGTGCTTTGGCAGCGCGGAGGATTTGGAGTGGGCCCGCAACATTTATGATTGGCAGCAGCGCTCTTTGGTTGATCCCGCCACCGGCTTCGTCTGGGACGGCATGAACCGGACCGGGGACGGAAGGATTGATAAGGACTGGAAGTTTACCTACTGCCAGGGTGTCTTTATCGGAGCGGGCGTGGAGTTGTGGCGGGTGAGCGGGGAGCCGGGCTTCCTCAGGGATGCTCTGCGCACGGCCGAGGCCGCCAAGGCAGAGCTTGCCGCGGATGACGGCGTGTTCCCGGACGAAGGAAGCGGGGACGGCGGCCTGTTCAAAGGCATCCTGGTCCGCTACCTGGCTGAGCTGAGCCTAGCCTCGGAGGAGGCGGCCCGGCTTGCCGTCCCGATGCTCGCCGCAAATGCCGGCGTGCTGTGGGACGCCGGGCGAAGCGCCGCATGCCTGTTCGGAACGGACTGGAGGCAGGCGCCGGCAGAACCGGTATCCCTGAGCACCCAGCTGAGCGGTGTGAAGCTGCTGGAGCGCATGGCGGTGCTGGAGAAACTGGGGTTTGCCGATCATGAGAATAAACAATAAGCATGTTTAACGATATCTTAAACAGTAGAACTGCATCGTTGGTATGGAAGGCAGGCTCAGTGGACCGTTCACGTAAAGTGGGCGGTCTTTTGGTTTGTTTTCCCGCTTGCTAAAAAAAGGATTGTGTTGAAAGCGCTTGTATGGTATTTTATGTACATAAAAACGTTTTTATAGCAAAGGAAGAATGGTTATATGGGTAAGGTAACGATCAAGGATGTGGCTAAAGCGGCCGGAGTCTCCATTTCTACGGTTTCGAATGCATTGAATGACGTGGATGTATTGACTCCGGAGACCAAATCACATGTTCTGAAGGTGGCAGAACAATTAAATTATGTACCGAACCTGAACGGGAAGCTGCTGAAGTCGGGGAAGACCAAGATGCTTGGCTTCTTTACAACAAGCGTGGCAGGGCCCTACTTCTACACACTGGTTGAGTCGATGTCACATGAATGCGACCGTCTGGGTTACGGATTGAATGTGTTTATTACGAAGGATAAGCAGGTTATCATGAGCAATATTATGGGCGGCCGGGTGGATGGCGTCATCATATTCGAAGAGCTGAGGATCGACGACAAAGACATCGCCGCTATGGAGAAGGACAAGATCAATGCCGTGTTCCTGGATCGCGAGATCCAGAAAGAGACGATGGGCAGCATCATTTTCGACTCCTATGAGGCCGGTTATGAAGCGACGAAATATTTGATCAGCCTGGGGCATAAGAAGATTGCCTATATTTCCGGCGTGGATACGATGTTTGACAGCGTTCAGCGGAAAGAAGGATATCTGGCTGCACTGCGCGAGTGTCAGTTTCCCATCGATGGAGACTATATCCTGCAGGGTTATTTTGAGGAAGAAGGCTCCTATAACGCTGTGAAATCCTTTCTTCACCTGCACCCCGACAAAGTGCCGGATGCTTTTCTTGCCGGTAACGACGTGAGTGCCATCGGTTGTATTCGGGCCCTGAAATCTCTGGGATACGAGGTTCCCCAAGATATAAGCGTCGTGGGCTTCGATGATATTGATATTGCACAGTATTTTACACCGCCTCTATCGACCGTACGCAATCAGATTGCAAGACAAGGCATTCTGGCCGTGGATCACCTGGTTCGCATGATTCAGAAGAAAGAGCAAGGCAAGACTCAGAAATTGCCTGGGGAGCTTGTCGTTCGCGGCACCAGTCATGTGAAGATCAATCGGAATAAACCGGTTTAAGTGAAAGGGCTGATGATTATTCCGATTCTTTTTTTTAAAAATGATACAAAATAGGAGGATATTTTTTGTCAAAAAATAAAAACGTTTTTATTTAAGTCTGTCATTTTGTGATCAAAGGAGGCTTACCAGGTGGGCAAAACAGTTTTAGTTCAGCCAACCGGCACAGGCCCGGTTCAATCAACCGGAAAGAAGCCGCGAGGGCAGAGAATCAAGGAGTTTTTCATTGATTTCAGGCGGCAATGGGAGCTTCAATCGATGATTCTTCCCGGTATTATCTTTATGTTTATTTTTTGCTACATACCGATTTATGGTTTATCCATTGCTTTTAAAAATTACACCGTCATTGATACGCTGGATTCCGCTCCGTGGGTTGGCCTGGACAATTTCAAAATTATTATATCGGACAAGTATTTTTGGGATTCCGTAGTCAACACGCTGGGCATCAGCTTTTTGAAACTGGCGGTGGGCTTTGTCATTCCGATCATTTTGGCCATTATGATTTACGAGGTTAGCATGGGCCGGTTCAAAAAGTTCGTACAGACCATTTCGTATCTGCCTCACTTCTTGTCATGGATCGTGCTGGGCGGAATGCTCATTACTTGGTTCTCCACCTCCGGTTTACTTAACGAAGTGCTGCTTGGTTTAGGGCTGATCTCGCAGCCGCAAAACATTTTGCTCGACCCGAGCAAGTATTGGTGGATCGCGACCTTATCGGACATCTGGAAGGAAGCTGGATGGGGGACGATTCTGTACTTGGCGGTCATGTCCAAGATTGATCCTACCTACTATGAAGCCGCAAAAATCGATGGTGCGAGTCGCCTCAGACAAATCTGGAACATCACACTGCCTAACATGAAGATGATTATCAGCTTAAATCTGATCTTGACTGTAAGCGGTTTATTGGGGTCGAATTTGGATCAAACCTTGGTGCTCATGAATTCACAGAACCGGGAAAAGGCGGAAGTCATTAACTCCTACGTGTACCGGATGGGGATGACGCAAGGGGATTTCTCTTATGCCACCGCGGTTGGTTTGGGTGTATCCATCATATCGGTCATTCTGCTCGTTACGGCTAATAAGGTGACCAGCAAACTAAATGATAATCAATCCGTTCTATAGGCCATGCAGGGGGAGGCATTACGGTGAATTTGAAAGCAGCTAAAGGGGATCTCGATAGCAAGATCTTTGATACGATCAACATCATTCTATTGGTTGTATTTACGATTATTATTGTCGTTCCGTTATGGAACGTTGTCGTTTCATCCTTCAGTTCGGGCAGGGCCCTTGCCGAGGGCGGGTTTATTTTCTGGCCTAAGGAATTATCGCTTGAAAATTATCAGGCTGTATTCAGAGATACAGGCATATGGCAGGCCTTTTTCATCTCGGTTGCCAAAACCGTGATCGGGGTTATCACCCATGTATTCTTCTGTGCCATGGTAGGTTATGGCCTGAGCAAAAAATACGTCCGCGGCCGCAAGTTCTACGTTGCGATGGGTGTCATCACCATGTTTTTCTCGGGCGGTATGATTCCGACCTACTTATTGATTAAAAGCTTGGGCTTGCTGAACACCTTCTGGGTTTATATTATTCCGGCTCTCTTAAGCTTCTATGATGTCATCATCCTGATGAATTTCTTCCGCAATGTGCCGGATTCGCTGGAAGAGTCGGCAAAGATCGATGGCGGTGGCGACTGGAGAGTTTTTCTGAGCATATTCATTCCTCTTTCTATGCCGGCCATGGCCACAATCGCCCTGTTTAACGGGGTAGGGCAGTGGAATGATTTTATGACCACGAAACTGTATATCACCGACCAATCGCTATATCCCTTACAGATGATGCTGTATGAAATTATTGTGCAGTCTCAGACGCAATCGATGCAAAATATCGGTTCGGTAGCGATTCAAACCACCACGAAAGGGGTCCAACTAGCAACAATCGTCGTAACAACACTGCCGATTGTTGTGATGTATCCGATATTGCAAAGATATTTTATCTCGGGAATGATGCTTGGAGCAGTCAAAGAATAGAGAAGCAACTCTAAGGGAGTGGAAATGAAGCTGGCTGTAAAAACACAGGCTCTATCAGGAAAGCGCTTTAATTAAAAGGGAGGGTATAGGATGTTTACGAACAAAGCTTTTGGAAAGAAAGGACTCACACTGTTTACTGTATTGATGAGTGTTGTATTGGTTGTGAGTGGCTGCAGCGGGTCGGGCGGCAAGTCCGGCTCAAAGAAGGAGAATTGGGTTTCGATCGAAGACCGTTATACACCGGATGCCGAGACTCCGGCCTGGAAGCTGGATAAAAAAGAAGAGGTAACCAACCTGACTTGGTATGTAAATGCGGATTGGTGGAATACGGATTTCGGCAAGGACGTGGTCACCAAGAAAATCAAGGAAGATCTGAATATCAATATCAAGTTCATCACGGGTGACGATACCAAATTGAATACGTTTTTTGCCGGCGGGGAAATGCCGGATTTGATCACAACGTTTGACTCCAACTCCCCGGTGGTACAAAAAGCGGCTACTTGGGCGCTGCCGTTAAATGATCTGGCTGAGAAATATGATCCCTACTTCAATAAAGTTGCTGCACAAGACACACTCAACTGGTTCCAGCTCAAGGACGGCAAAACCTACGGATATCCGAACTATTCCAATACACAAAAGGACTATGACAGCGGCAATATTCCTGCGAAAACGGCATTTATCATCCGTAAGGATGTTTACGAAGCCTTGGGTAAGCCTGTCATGGGCACACCAGAACAATTTCAGGCTGTCCTCCAGGATATCAAGAATAAATTCCCTGACCTGATTCCACTGGGATTCAACTCCATAGGTGAAGGAACAGGATCGCTTGGCGATACGCTTCAGGACTTCATCGGCGTGCCGCTGGAAGACAAGAATGGTGGATTCTATAACCGTAACCTCGATGAAGACTATTTAACTTGGGTAAAGACGCTTAATTCCGTATACAGAGCCGGGGCGATCAGCGATGACAGCTTTGCCGATGACGGAACAGCTTTTGAAGAAAAGGTCAAGGCCGGCAAATATGCAACCATTTTGCTGGATGGAACACCGCAGCAGGGCGGCAACCTGCAAAGCTTCTACAGTAATAATAAAGGCAAAGAGTATATCGCGATTGACGGACCCCAAAGCACGGTCGGGCATTCACCGACACTGAACCAATCCGGGATCACAGGCTGGATGATCAGCTTTATTACGAAAAATAACGTGGATCCCGCTAAATCGATTCAGCTCTTCACCTACTTGTTAAGCGAAGAAGGACAAATGCTGATGAACTATGGTATTGAAGGCGAGACCTATAAAGTGAACGCCGATGGAAAGGTTGAGTTCCTGCCTGCTGTGAAGGAGCTTCAGTTGAACAACCCGGATTCTTTTAAAAAGGATTACCGCATGGGCGAATTCATGTTCTTTGGCCATGACCGCCACAAAGCGCTCAGTGGTGACGCATTCCCGGATGCCATCAAGCAAATGCAGGAATGGGGTAAAGGAAAGCTGGTACCACACTTTATTCTGGAAAATATCAACCCTGACCAAGGCACACCGGAAGCGCGTTCTTTGACCGCAATCAATACCAAATGGAACTCAACACTCATAAGTATGATTCGTTCGAAGGATGAGGCTGCGTTCGATAGCCTCTTGAATGAATACAAAAAGTTCCTGGACAGTAACAATTGGGACAAAATCGTGGAGGTTCGCAATGAGAAGATGAAAGCGAACAAAGAAAAGCTTGGGCTGAAATAAGCGTTCACGGATAGGAAACGATATATAGAAATCTGGAGGGAACAACATGCTGAACATGACAATCTACCAGTCGAATGGGGAAGAGGAATTATTCATTAAGAAAACCAAGGAGGAGCTGTCGCCTGTATCTCCCACTGTACCGCTGAATACGGTTGTTATCGATGAGGAGCAGACGTATCAGGAGATGGATGGCTTTGGCGCGTCCTTCACGGATTCCGCGGCTTATCTGATTCATCAAGTACTGGGGGCCGATCAGCGTTCGGAGCTTATGACCCAATTGTTCGATCCGAAGGAAGGGATTGGTTTGTCGGTACTGCGCCAGCCCATGGGCGCATCTGATTATGCACGTGACTTCTACAGTTATAATGATCTGCCGGAAGGCCAGTCCGATATGGAGCTGAAACAGTTCTCCATTGCACACGATGAGGACGATATTATTCCACTCCTGCAGGAAGCACTGCGATTGAATCCGGATATCAAGCTGATGGGTTCGCCTTGGAGTCCGCCTGGCTGGATGAAGACTAGCGGGTCGATGATCGGCGGGGAGCTGAAGCAAGAGTGCTATTCGGTTTATGCCCATTATTTCGTCCGTTATATTCAGGAGTATGCATCTAAAGGTCTGCCTATCTATGCGATTACACCGCAAAATGAGGCATTGTATTCACCGGGTCATTATCCCGGCATGATCATGCTGCCTGAGACACAAAGTGATTTCATTAAGAATCACCTGAAGCCGCAATTCGTGAAGAATCATATCGATACGAAAATTCTCTGCTATGATCATAATTGGGATAAACCCGACTACCCGCTGACGGTGCTTGAGCAGGCCGGCGATGCAGTGGATGGTGTCGCCTGGCACTGGTACGGCGGTAAGCCGTCAGCCCAATCGGACGTATTCGAAGCTTTCCCTGATAAAGAGGTTCATTTCACGGAAGGGTCAGGCGGGGAGTGGATTCCGCCGTTTGAGCAAGCCTTCTCGAATGTCATGCGGACAGGTATCGAGATTCTCCGCAATCACAGCAAGTCTTACGTCTTGTGGAATATGGCACTGGATGAGAAAAATGGCCCTACCGTACCCGGCTTTGGTACAAGCACCTGTCGCGGTATTGTGACCGTGAATCAACAGACGAAGGAACTAACCTATACGCTGGACTACTACGCGCTGGCGCATTTCAGCAAAGGTATCCGTCCGAGAGCGCGTCGTATTGCTTCGACCAGCAATGATCTGATCCGCTCGGTTGCCTTTAAAAATACGGATGGATCGATCGCAGCCGTTATGTTTAACGACAGCGAAGCATCGGAGAGTGTTGCTGTTCAGCTGTACGGAAAAGAGGCATTGCAGCTTGAGATGCCGCCCAAGAGCGCTTTGACGGTAATGTTTGAAGTGTAACTAGTAGCTGGGCCTTTTATAATAAAAACCAGCTTGTTACATGAGAAAACGGCCTGCACCGATTGAAAAGTATAAAAGAGGATCACACTGCACGGCGATCGCTTCCCGGTATTCAACCGGAGAGTGGTCGCCGTTTTTTTTCTTCTCAAATTTTCCTACAAACTGCGCGGCTTGGTCGGAGTGACACAAAGAGAATTTACTCCGAAACCAAATGATTGGGCTTTACAATCTTAATGTTCTAGTGTACTATCTAACTATAACACTAATACAAGGGAGTTGTGATCATGAACCATCGAACAAATATGCAGGCGGATGCCGATGCGCCGGTTCTTTCACTCCAAGGGGTATCGAAACGGATCGGAAGCAAGTGGATCGTCAGCCAGCTTTCTTTTGATGTGCATAAAGGCGAAGTGGTAGGCCTGCTGGGGCCCAACGGTGCGGGCAAGACGACAACCATCCGCATGATCGCCGGATTGATCGGGATGACGGAAGGAGATGTGCTGGTCCGCGGGAGCAGCATCCGCCGCGAATGGAAGCAGGCGATCCGCCATATCGGGGCGATTATCGAGAACCCGGAGTTCTACCCGTATATGACCGGATACGATAATTTGAAGCAGTACCAGCGGATGAATCCCTGGATCAGCCGGGAGCGGATCGACGAGGTCGTCCGGCTCGTAGGGCTGGAGCAGGCCATGAAGAAGAAGGTCAAAGCCTACTCGCTCGGCATGCGCCAGCGGCTCGGTATCGCCCAGGCGCTGCTGCATGAGCCGTCGGTCCTGATTCTGGATGAGCCGACGAACGGCCTGGATCCGGCGGGCATCCGGGAGATGCGCGACTATCTCAAAAATATCGCCCGCGAAGAAGGCATCTCCATTCTGGTGTCGAGTCACCTCCTGCTTGAAATGGAGCAGCTGTGCAGCCGGGTCGTCGTCATTCAAGACGGCAAGCTGGTGACGGTCCGCTCCATTGGCGGAGGCAGCGGGGAAGCGGAGCAGCCGGGGCAGCAGGAAGCGATGCGCGTCATGTTCCGCGTTGGCCGCCTCGAAGAGGCGAAGAGGCTGCTCGAAGGGCTGGATCTGGCGGAGGTACTGGCGGTGAACCCGGAACAAAGCGAGCTGATACTTTCCTTGCAGTACAAGGACATTCCGGGAGTAGTGGAGCGGCTGGGCACCGGCCGGATCCCGATTTACCTCATTACCGAGCTCAAGCAGTCTCTAGAAGACGAATTCCTGAAATGGACGGGAGGAAACCAAATTGCGTAGTTTTTCTTTGCTGGTGGTCAACGAATGGCTCAAGATGGCCAAGAAGCGCAGCTTCTTCATTCCTTACGCCATCGCTGCGGTGGCCGCGATCGCCCTGGGCTGGATTCTCAAGCGTTGGGGTGGCGAGATGATGACAGGGGCGAGCGCCCTGGATTATACGGTATTGATGGCGGGAATGAGCGGATTTGGCCAAATGACGGCCATGCTGGCGATCATCTTCACAGCCGGCATCGTATCCGGGGAGCATGGCCAAGGGACGATCAAGTTCCTGCTGATCCGCGGGCAGAGCCGGTCCGCAGTTCTGGCATCCAAGTACACGGCGGCCGTCCTGTTTACACTGTCGCTGGCCGTATGGCTGACGGTGCTGAGCTTCGCAGCGGGTGCGTTCTTCTTCGGCACGGATGCAGGGGAAGCCGGCTGGCGGGATGTGCTGGTGGCCGGAGGCAGCACGCTGGTGTACAGCATTATTTTCATGACATTGGCCTTTATGATGGGGGTGCTGACCCGGTCGACGGGTGCCGCGATGGGCGTAGGTATGGCCTCGGTGATGTTCAGCGGAATCGTTATTCCGAAAAGCTTCTATAAATACGTGCTGTTCCCGAACGCAGACCTGTCGGTGTACAGTCAGGGCGGACACGCACCGATTCAGGGGATGAGCCTGGGCTTTTCCATCGCCGTTCTGGCGGCATATCTCGTCTTGTTTCTTGTCGCCAGCTTTGTTACGTTTAAGAAACGTGATATAGCCTGATGCGCGGGAACGTAAGCTGACGGCGAAAGGAGTCTGTCCTGAAGTGAGTATTGAATTCGACAACAATTTGCCGATCTATCTGCAAATCATGAACCATATCAAGAGACAAATTGTCTCAGGCATCCTGCAGCCGGGCGATAAAATCCCTTCCGTAAGGGAACTGGCGGCCGACCTGCAGATCAACCCGAACACGATCCAGCGCACGTTTCAGGAGCTGGAACGCGAGGAAGTCGTAGAGACCCGGCGCGGGCTGGGAAGATATGTGACAAGCGAGGAATCGAAGATTATGGCGATTAAAAAGGAAATGGCGGGCGAATTGCTTCACCAGTTTATCCATGGCATGCAGGAGCTGGGGTTCAAAAATCAAGACATCGTCTCCATCGTAAGCGAGGCGGTCGCGGAGGACCGAAAGCAAGGCGTAAAGGAGGGGGCTAAGGGTGGAAACACTGCTCAAAGTTGACGGCGTATCCAAGAAATACGGAGGCAAGCTGGCGCTGAACAGCGTGTCACTGCGCATCGGACCGGGACGGATCGTCGGCCTGCTCGGGTCGAACGGCAGCGGGAAGAGCACGCTGATGCGGATCGCCGCCGGGCTGACGCCGCCTACCGCGGGAAGCATTTCCGTGCTGGGCAAGCCGGTGGGCAAGGAGACGCGCAGCCTGATCTCTTATATGCCGGACCTTCCGCTGACGGAGAGCTGGATGCGGGTGAAGGATGCGGTTGCTTTTTACCGGGATTTCTATGATGATTTCGACTTGGAAAAGGCGCGCGAGATGCTCGACTTTATGAATTTGAAGGAGAACGACCGGGTCAGCTCCCTTTCCAAGGGCATGGGCGAACGGCTGCAGCTGACGCTGGCCCTCTCCCGCCAAGTGAACCTGTATCTGCTTGACGAGCCGATCGGCGGCGTGGATCCGGTGGCACGGGGTAAAATTCTGGACGCGATCGTCCGCTTCTACAGCGAAGACAGCAGCCTGATTGTCAGCACGCATTTGGTGCGCGATATGGAGCGGATTTTTGATGAAGTCATGTTTATCCAAGACGGCGTCATCGTCCTGCACGAGGAAGTCGAGAGCATCCGCATCAACCGTGGTAAAGGCATTGACGATCTGTTTAAAGAGGTGTTTGGCGAATGATCAAGCTGTTAAAATACGATTTAAAGCGCAACGCGACGCTGCTGCTCGGCGGGATGGCGATTCTCCTCCTGTGCGAGTTCGTCCTCCTCTGGTCCAGGGCCACGGATGAAGTCAAAATCGTCCTCTCGGTTCTGTTCTTCGGCGCAGTCGCGGTGATTTACTTCATTTCCAGCCTCCGTGTGTTCGACTACAATATCACCACGGTCAGCCGCCGGCTCGTACCGGTAGGTGCTTTGTCTTACGTGGGAGCTTCCCTGCTGTACGGACTGCTGAACTCACTGGTGCTGACCGTAATTGGCGCGGCGTTCACTGCTTATATGGTGGTCAACTTAGGGGGCGGATTCAGCTGGGCCGGCCAGATACCGGTCTGGGCCATCGTGCTGATCGTTGTCGAATATCTGTTTCTGCTCGTATACGGCTTTTTGACCTTTTATGTGACGATCGCCTTGGCGCGCAGCCTGGTGACCAAAGGCGTGTTTTGGATCGGACTGCTGATTTTTATCGTCCTGACCATCGTCCTGTCTTATGTTGAAGACTTTCTGTTCGGCCAGGATTCGTCCGCGTTGTTCGGAAGCGTAGATCTGGAGTGGAGCTCTCAGTCCGGCGTGCTGGCCCGGGAGCTGCCGGGTCTCCTGTCTGCCTGGCAAACCTGGGGCTCCATCGTGTTTGAAGGGCTGCTCTGCGTAGCATTTTTGTACGTGATCAAATGGTGTATAGAGAAAAAGATTGAAGCGAGATAAGGAGAAGGGTTGGCTTTGAGCGGCGTTAGGTTGAAGACCGAACGCAGGGGTAAACCGTGCCGCCGTTTGCTATAGAAAAAAAGGTTAGGGAACTGAAAAGGTACCCGTACACTGACACTTCAAAAAGTGTTTAGTGTACGGGTACCTTTTTTGCTTACTGGGTTATTTGAATTTGATGGTGTTTTTAATTTTGCTCCCACAGCCGCATATGATCGTGTGCTTCAAATCTTTAATTGGCTGATGGCACAGGGGGCATATGCTTTGATGAATTGGATCGTTCAAACTCACAGCCACCTCCGTACTTAACTCGGCTTCGCTTGATGCATTTGTCATGCGGTTCCTGCCTCGATGCTTTATACCGGCAACAACGCAAACGAACTCTTTTTTCATATTCCATCGACAAACGGTTTGGGTTACTTGCTTTCCCCTGTAGCCACGAGCACGGCTCTCCCCAGCGTATGCCCCAGCATGGTGAATCCTAAGACGGCCGGCGTGGCGCTGCGATCAACGCCGATATCCTCGACATCCAGCGCATGAACGACAAAATAATACCGATGCGGACCATGTCCCGCTGGAGGCGCCGCACCGATAAAGCGTTCAAGCCGGGCATCGTTCGGCAGCTGCAGGGCGCCTTGCGGCAAACCGCTACCATGCTCGTCGCCTGCGCCAGTCGGCAGCTCGGTGACATTGGCAGGGATGTTGATGACGGCCCAGTGCCAGAAGCCCGATCCGGTCGGGGCATCCGGGTCATATGCGGTTACGGCGTAACTCTTCGTCCCTTCGGGCGCACCGGACCATTTCAAATGGGGCGAAAGATCTTTACCGCCCTCCACTCCAGACGCGTATTGCTGGGGAGGCAGGGGAAGGCCTTCCGCAATATCATTACTCGTTAACCGAAAGGCTTCAACTTCCGGCAATTTGGCAAATGGGTTGTTGTTCATTGTAAACTCCTCCTTTTTTGTATGAGTCGATTATATACGCAAGAATCGATTTTGTAAATATAAATCGTTTTATGTGTGAATTATCGATTTATTTCTTGTTTTTTTGTAGGTTTCGGTGTAAATTATTTAAACGTGTACAATCCCGATATGCATAAAGGATGGTGTCAGCTTCATGGCCAAGAGAAACGGTTCTTCCACTTTAAGTGAAAATGTCACAAAAAAACTGAGGTATGATATTTTGGACGGACAATATGAACCGGGCGCTCCATTAACCGTTTCGGAATTAGCCAAAGGTTTCGAGGTCTCGGTTGCCGTCGTTCGGGAAGCGCTAACCCGCTTAGCGACCCAAGGCCTCGTCATACAGAACCCGAATCACGGATTTTCCGTGAAGACGGCGTCGGAAGAAGAACTGAAAAGCATTATAGAAGCGCGGTCGATCAATGAATCCGCAGCCTTACGCCTGTCCATCGCTCACGGCGATCTCACATGGGAATCCAACGTCATCGCTGTTCACCATAAACTATCGCAAACACCCGAGTACGAGGATGGTCTTCCAAAGCTCGTCGTTCGCGAAGAGTGGTCCGACATTCACCGTCAATTTCATTACGAACTTATCGCTGCATGTCCCAATCCGGTGCTTCTGGATATTTGCAGACGCCTGTGGGATTTAAGCGAATTTTATCGGCATTATTCACCCCCGCAGCAGTCCGTTCGTGATGGCCGCGCCGAACATAAGGCATTAGCGGATGCCGTAGTAAGCCGTGACGGCGATCGTGCCGTCGAGATTTTTAAGGCGCACATCCAACTCACTGCGGATATCCTGTTTGACCATCGATAAGCGGATACCCTTCAAATCGCCACGTATCCTTTCTGAAATCAAAAAAAGGAGCAGTCTGCGCTATGGCAAACGGCTCCTTTTTTAATGATGTCACACGATTCAAAACTCCCAACGGCTTATAGGGTCCAGCTTAACCGGCCGGAATTACCAATTCTCCAACTCTTTCTCCATATAAACTAATCTCAACTGTCAATTAATGACGGCGGTACGAACCATGCGATATCCGATGCTTTCGTACAGTCGGATATTTTTAACGCTCCGGTGGCCCGTAAATAATTCAAACTTTCTCAGCTCATCTCACCTTCCTCTTGGCTCAGCTCGTTCCAAACCATACTGGTAAAATCAGGTGTATTCTACCATCAGACTCATCGGGCGACAACCAGGCCGGATCTCGGAGATGGAGGAACCTCGGATGCGTGCGGATATCTTTAAAAAATCACTTTATCTCGGGAGTATGATTCCTTTAAAATAGAGGGATAAGGTCTGTGAACATTTTCCAGTTATGTGAAGGTCAGCGGATCATAACGGATCCATATTTTCGAGCCAGCGAAAGTGAGGAATGACATGAACGGAGGAATAGTCCGACTGCGGGAAATTCTGGATGACATTACACCATCGGAGCGCAAGGTAGCCGATTTTATTCTGCAGCACCCGGGCGAGATGATCGGGCTTTCGATCGCCGAGTTGTCCCGCCGGAGCGGGGGGAGCCAGGCCGCCGTCGTCAGACTGTGCAAATCGGCCGGATTTAAGAGCTACCAGGAGCTGATGCTTAAGGTGGCGGGCGATCTGCAGGAAGGCCAGGAGGAGCCCGGAGGGTATCAGGAGATCCGCCCGCATGACTCGGTGGATGCCATTATTCATAATGTGACGAATAACAATATTCAGTCGATCCGTAACACGGTTAAGGTGCTGGACAAGCACATGGTTGAACGGGCGATCGAGGCGCTCGGCCGGGCGGAGCGGATTTTTTTCTTCGGGATCGGCGCCTCGAACCTCATTGCCCAGGATGCGCAGCACAAGTTTCTGCGGATCAACAAGCCAAGCTTTTCGTTTGCCGACCCGCATCTGCAGCTGACCTCTTCGGTGCTGCTCACGGAGCGGGATGCCGCCGTCGGCATTTCGTATTCCGGCAAAACGGACTATGTCATCTCCGGTATGAAAGCCGCCAAGGAGGCGGGGGCGGTGACGATCTGCATTACGAAATACGGAAATTCGCCACTGAGCGGGATTGCCGATATCCAGCTGTACACATCATCGACCGAAAACGATATCCGCAGCGGGGCGACCGCCTCCCGGATCACCCAGCTGAACATCATCGACATGCTGTACCTGGGTGTCGCCAGCCGCAGCTATGACCAGTCGGTGGACTACCTGGAGAAGAGCCGGGCGATGATCAACAAGACGAAGCAAAAGGGAGGCTGAGCTCAGGGAAGCTGTGACCCGGGTTGAAGCGTGCCATTCCGCGCTTGACCGCGTCCGCACCCGCGGGGACAGGCCCAATACGTATAAGAGTAACGCTGCGGCAAAGGGGCTGCTCCGTTTAATCCGGGGCAGCCTTTTATCGTAGGCCACAAGACTCGTTAAGGACGTCCCTTTTCACTGCGAGTGTTGTGTTCGAGGCGTTGAATCATATCACCGTACTGCGATTTCTCCAATCGCGTCGGCAGGTAAGATTCGGAAAACAGGAAAAACCCCAAACTTTTGGTTTCCCTCCAGCAGCAGACAATTTATACTTAAATTTGACAAAATGCCATCAAGGCTTGAATGGAGAGCGTTTTGGGAGGATATGTACATCCTTTCATAGTCGGAAGTGAAAATCATTTGGAACCGGCTGGAAGATCCGACGTAAAAAAATGCTGTAAAGTACAAAGCAATGAAATAAGGGGTGTAACGAAAATGGGAAATGAGATGGATGTCATTTTGGTCGAGAAGATGTCAAACGGCAGCCTGCGGACGATGGAAGAGCGCAGATGGGGCATGAATATGGTGGCTGCGCTGGAGCATGTCAACTATATCGTCGTCGACGGCAAGGAATACGAAACGATTGAGGGAAGGCTGAATGTCGATACCGGCAAGCTTGAGCTTTTGCTGGTGCAGATACGAAACGAGTAACAGGGAACTCGGCGAAAGGAGATGCGATCATGGCAAACGAAGAAAAGGCGAAGCGGAGCGACGAATCCGGATCAAGACGGTTTCCGGTTGAAGGGAAGGCAGCCCGGGTATTGTCCACGTCCCTGGGCGTAGCGCTGCTGGCCAATGCCTTTCTGATCCCGGGAGCGACAGCGGCCGGAGCGTCGGCCAATACATCAGGTGACCAGACCTCGGCGGATGAACCGATCCTGGTCTCCTGGTCGACAGAGGAAGTTAAACAGTATTTTGATAAAAACGCGGACTGGAACATTCCGCTTAAGGAGCAGCCGGAGGAAGACAAGGAGGGGCAATCGGCGTCGACAGGTTCCGGATCGTCGGGCGGCGGAACGACCGTCATTAACAATTACGGCTCGGCTCATTCCGGATTCGGCTGGGATGACCTGCTGCTGTACCACATGCTGTTCAACAGCGGATCCAGCTATTCTACCACCAACTATTACAACGGCCGGCCGACGTACTACACCGGCACCAGCCAGACGTATAAGCCGCGGACCTATACCAGCGGCACGTTCCAGAACAAGCCGGTCGTCGGCTCGACGGTGCGCCCGAAAACGTCGACTTCGACCGGGTCGATCACCCGAAGAGGAACGTCGTCTTCGTCCGGCAGCATCGGCGGCAAGTCAAGCGGATTCAGCTCCTCTTCGAGCTCCCACTCCAGCTCCAGAAGCGGCGGGTTTGGCGGATGAGCAGCGTATTTGAGGTGCTTGCCCCGGGAACCGGGGAACGCACGGAGCGGGTGGAGCAGCTGCGGCAGCTGGGCTTTGCCTGGGCCGATCTGGAGGACGAGGAGTACTGGCTGGACCAGATCGTCGTCATGAACGGGGAGACGTACCGCGAACTCGAGGAGGCCTCCTCGAGGCTGTGGGGCGTGCTCGACAAGACGGTCCGCTATGTGCACAAGCGCCGCGACCTGTATGAGCTGATCGGCATACCGCAGATTTTGTGGGATATGCTGGACGACTGTCCGATTCCCGATAAAGGTCTGATCAGCCGCTATGCCCGGTTCGATTACGCGGTCGACCATGACGGAAGCATCAAGCTGTATGAGCTGAACGCCGATACGCCGACCGGCTATGTGGAAGCGTCGATCGCGACCCCCTGGCTGTGCGGCGAAGCGGGAATTCCGACGCCGAACGGGCGGATGAAGGAGCTCGTGAAAGCTGCCTGGGCCGTGGAGCGCCCGGATACCGCCGCCTGCGTCGCCTACGGCAGCCACCTCGAGGACTCGGGAACGATCGAGGCGCTGGTGAAGCACAGCGGCCTTCCCGTGACCTGCGTCGACTGCCTCGATCTGTGGATCGACGAGGGGATCGTCAAGGACGCGACGGGCCGGGAAATCAAGCGGATGTTCGCGCTGTACCCGAAGGAGTGGATGGCCGTCGACGACGGCGGGGACGCGCTCGCCTATGCGATCGAGACCGGCAAGCTTGCGCTTTTTAACGGACCACACAGCATCCTGCTGCAGTCCAAAGGACTGCTGGCGGCAGCCTGGGGCCTGTATGAACTGGGTCTCCTGTTTGACGAGTGGGAGCAGGAGACGGTAGAGAAATATATTTTGCCAACCTACAATAAGCCCGTGTTCTCGGGAAGCTATGTGTCCAAATCGATGTTCGGCCGCGAGGGCGGATCGGTGCGGATGTTCAATGAACAAGGAGAGATGGATATCCAGGACGAGGCCGGATTCGACACGAGCGTCCTGTTCCCGTCCGTCTATCAGCTGCGGGCGGAGCTCCCGCGGATTGAGACCGCCGCAGGGCCGCGGCACCTGCTGACCGGTATGTTCGTGATCAACGGACAGCCGTGCGGGCTGCTCGGAAGAGCGGGCGGATTGATTACGGGGAATACGAGCCATTTTATCGCGATGGGAGTGAAATAAATGAAGACCTACCACAAGTTCTTCCGGACGGGTCTGGGACTGTTCCTGCTGGCGGCGCTCCTGCTGAGCGCATGCTCCTCGAATGAACCCTCCGTATTCGATACAAGTGTGTCGACGTCGGAGGATACGAACGTATCCCGGGTTCCTTGGGATTACCGGATTGTCGAAGGAACGGTCGGCGATCTCATCGGCAGCGACATGACGGTCCTTCCGGACAACGAGCTGATGCCTAACGACGGTAACTATGCTACGGGGGACAAAATTTGGTCTTTGCAGTACATGGACGCCGAGATGACGACCGGTGCCAACCAGAAGACCGACGTCCGCCTGTCCTCCTGGGACACGATCAAGACGTTCAAGACGCAGGAGGAGGCCAAGAAAGACTTGGCCAATCTAAAAGTTAACGTGACGACCGAAGTCGACCTGGTCGGCGTATACCAAACAAAATACAAGGATCAGACGCGGGACTTTGCGGTCGTGGAGCTGCCTTCCGGCAACCGGATCAAGCAGCCGATCGACGATGCGCGCTACAAGGAACTGGAGAAGAAGAAGAAAGTTTCCGTCAAACTCGAGGAAGTTCATGATTTCGCCGATTACGATTCGGCATACGCAAAATTCAGGGGGTGGGCCAGTTAATGGTCGTCGTTAATATTGTTGTCAGTGTCATCGTCATCATCATCCTGCAGCTGCTCGGGATGGTGATCTTCAGCTGGATGACGCCGTTCAAGGACATGGAAGAGCTGAAGAAAGGCAATACGGCCGTCGGCATCGCGCTTGGGGGCAAATTTTTGGGGACGGCCATCATTCTCGGCGTGGCGGCTTATACGAACACGTCCATTTGGTTTTTGGCCATGTGGTTTGCCGTCGGGTACGTGTGCCTGATCGCCGTATACTGGATTTTCGAGCTGGTGACCCCTGGCTTTAAAATTTCCGAGCAGCTGCAAAAGGGAAATACGGCCGTTGCCGTCCTCTTGTCCATGGTGTTCGTCGGCATGGCTTTTGCCATCAGCAGCCTGATTGTATAAAGCTGTAGATCAAGCTGCGATGCTGAAGAGAGGGTGAGACCGCTGCATTTTTTCCTCCGGCTATCCGCCCGGATGATGCGGATGCGCAAAACGACGATTGGCCTGATTATTGTTATTTTTGTAACGTTGAGCGCAACGATCGCCTATCTGCTCGAGCCGTCTACCTTTCATAGCTGGTTTAATGCCCTGTACTGGGTTATGACGACGATGGCCACGGTCGGGTACGGCGACTTCTTTGCTGCTACGGTGGCCGGTAAAATATTTACGCTGTTTTTATACATCTTCGGTATCGGGCTGCTCAGCTTGGTCATCGGTAAAATCATCGATTCCATCGCGGGCATTCAGCGCCAAAGGGAGGCGGGAACGTTGAATTTTCACGGAGGCAATCATGTCATTTTAATCAATTGGAGCCGAAAGGCGAGGTCCGCCATCGACGAAATTCTCACGTACGACCCGAAGGCGCAGATCGTCATCGTCGATGAGACGGACCGCCATCCGGCGCTGCAGATGCACCAGGTGCATTTTGTCAGCGGGGATCCTTCGTCCGCGGAGACGCTGATCAAGGCTGGGATTGAGCGGGCGCGGGCGGCTATTATTTTCGCCGACACCCGGATCGAGGAAACATCGCTGACCGATGGCAAGTCGCTGCTGATCGCCTCCAGTATCGAACGAATCGCGCCCGAAGTGCACACGACGGTGGAAATCATGCACGAGAAGCACATTCAGAACTTCCGGTTTGTCCAGGTCAACGAATTCGTGCTGTCCCACGATGCGATCTCCAGCCTGGCGGTGCGGGCTGCGCTGCAGGAGGGAAATTCGGCGGTGATCAGCCAGCTGATCAGCCGCGAGCACGGGGACGATATCTACGAAGTTCCGTGCAATCCGGCCTGGAAAACCTACGGCGAAGCGTTTCAGGCGCTGCTAGCGCAGGGCGCCACCCTGCTGGCCGACCGGAACGACATGTCGATCAACCGGCGGTTAAGCGAGCCAATCCCGGCTGATGCAAGGCTGTATGTGGTTGCCGATGAGGCGACGTACCGGCGGATTGCCGGGAAATAAAGCCAATGCACTTGTCGATAGAGATCATTTCCCGAAAGAACCGATGGCCTGCAAGAGCGGGCTGTCGGTTTTTTTAGATATAAAGGTATAAGCGGGAGTAGAATGATTCCGAAGAGGCGAAGCGTTCTAAGAACTTTCCAAAGGAAAGCTGAATGTACACCGATGGACGTTATTACATAGGGATGAAGGGAGGACATGTCATGTTTTTAAAGGGAAACAGCGTCATGCCACGCAACCTGGGATCCATCCGCGTGCTCGAAAAGGCAGGCTTTCACCGTGAAGGCATCGCCCGCAGCAATGTGCTGATCAACGGCAAGTGGGAGGATCATCAGGTGCTGGCCATTATCAATCCGGTAGACTAGCGGGATGAGTCCGGCTCGCTTGGATCGGCCGTTTCAGCCGGCTTCAGCGAATCGGGGGGATCCTTCAGCGTAGACTCGATCAGCACATCGATCCCATCCATGGTTTGGACGGCAATAGCCTGATCAGGAGCCGTTCCCTGGATGGAAAATATGCCGGTTCCCACTTCGTATGCATTGGAATAGGTTCCGTGGTATTCGTGGCCTTCGACATCGGCGTAGGTTTCTACGGTACCGAGGCGGGTGCCGAGTTCGACGGAGTGCAGCTCGGTCAGCCGATACAGACGGCTATCCCAGCGGATAAACGGAAAAGCCCAGGAATGCGAGATGCCGGTTCGCACCGTCTCGTGTGCACCAGTGTTCCCTGGTTCTCGGCTGCCGCATCCCGGCAGTGTCGTGAGCAGCAGAACAATGGCCAGGAGTGCGGAGGGCAGGATCAGAGCGCGGCGGCGGAGAAATAATATGAATAGTGGTTTACGAGGAATAGTAGTCACCTCCCAAGTATTCATTCCCATATAAAGGTACTTTGGGCGGTGTGGAAAGAGAATCAAATGTCCGCTGCCCTCATCATTTTGTATTGAGAAAATGAGCGTAGGCTGACGGCAAACATCGTGCACTGCAATGAAGGAGGATTATATCTGTGAGTCAAACGATACGCGTAGAATGGGGCGGCCAGCCGGTCAAGCTGACCTGGATCCCAACGAAGGACATGCCGGATCCGGCCAAAGTGACCAGCGTTCACGGCATCTGTATGCTACGGGGTAACGTGCTGGCCGTTCATGTGGACGGGCGCGGTTTTGATATCCCTGGGGGGCATGTCGAGCCGGGCGAGACGCCGGAGGAGGCGTTTCACCGCGAGGTGCTGGAGGAAGGCAGCGTCCGCGGCCGTGCCGTGTACATCGGGATGATGGAAGTGAGCCACGAGGAGAATGAGCATTTTGACCCGAACGGCAAATATCCGCTGGTCGGCTACCAGCTGTTTTACCGGATGGACATTGAGGAATGCCTGCCGTTTAACCGGGAAAACGAGTGCCTGGCCCGAATTTGGGTGGAGCCTGAAGAGTTTCGTTATGTCATTGATCATGCCTTATTGGGACTGGTGCTGGAGGAAGCGCTGAAGCAGCCTGCCGGCGAATCGGGAGGGGAACGATGAGGGCGTGTAAACGCGCCTGCATCAGGATGATGTCGTCCATGGGGAACACCCTCCTCGAGTTCGGAAGACCCGGAGACCGCCTATCCTATTGCTCGGCCCCTGATTGATGCTCGTAGTTCCTCATCAGCATGCCGGTCGCTTTTTTCATACCCAAACGGGCGTAAAACTCCTGCACATCCGGATCGCACAGCAGATCCACCATATACAGCCCCTTCAGCCTCTCCAGCATCCGTGCCGTCAGCTCCTTGCCGATCCCCCGGCCTTGATATTCCGGAATCACTTCAAGCAAAGGAATATAGGCCGTTAATACTTTGTCTGATAAACAATTAATAAAGCCAATCATTCGCTTGGTATCAGAATCGATAGCCAGTATGATAAAGGTAGAGTTCGCAAGCAGCCGGATCAGCACAGCGGGGGTGGGCGGGTTGGGCCAGCCGTCGAAAAAGCCTGGGGCAACCGACGACTCCGTGATTCCCTGCAAATGGTCCTGGTAAATAATCATTGAGTGTACCTTCTTTCCTGAAAATGAAATGAGTTGGTATGACTTTACTATATAGGAGGTCAATCATGGACAACAACCCTGTCTGGTCGGAGCAGATGCCGGCCGTTCAGTTCCGGGTGGCGCGCCCGACGCACCAAATCGAGAAAATCAAACAGTTCTACCATGAAGGGCTCGGACCGCCGGTCATCGGCTCATTTCAGCAGCATCAAGGCTATGACGGTGTGATGTTCGGCTTGCCGGATTCCGCCTACCATCTTGAATTTACGCAGCATGAACACGGGGTTCCCGTGCCGCCGCCTTCAGAGGACAATCTGCTGGTGTTCTACATACCGGATACCGACAAGCGAAATGCCATCGCGCAGCGTCTTCAGGCGATGGGTTACCCGGCTGTCAAAGCCGAGAACCCGTACTGGGACGTTAACGGCATCACCATCTGTGACCCGGACGGCTGGCGCATCGTGCTGCAAAATACTAGCGGCCTATAGAATACAAAAGGAAAAAGCGGTTATACAGATCAAGTGTTACGAAAAATGGTAAGCAGATACATGCTGACGAAGGCAGCTTACCCAGGGGGCGATTATAATGAGCAGCAGTCCAATAAACCCGGCTGAGTGGATCGTGGAGGCCGATATCGCCGGCATGCAGGAAGCGATGAATACCGGCACCATCACTTCGGAAGAGCTGGTCCAGCTGTATTTGGAACGAATCCGGCAGTTTGACGGAAAACTGAAATCGGTCATCGAAGTGAACCCCGAGGCGCTGGATATCGCGCGGGCGCTCGACGAAGAGCGGTACGAAATCGGCACCCGCGGGCCGCTGCACGGCATCCCGATTTTGCTGAAGGACAACATTGCTACGCAGGATGCGATGCATACCAGCGCAGGGGCGCTGGCGCTGGCGGATTCGATAGCCGTGAAGGACTCCTTCGTGGCGGAAAAATTGCGGGCCGCCGGGGCGGTATTGCTTGGAAAAGCCAATATGACCGAGTGGGCCAACTTTATGTCCAGCACGATGTGGTCAGGTTACAGCAGCCGGGCTGGGTTATGCCTGAACCCTTACGGGCCCGGCGAACTGTTCGTCGGCGGCTCGAGCTCCGGCTCGGCCAGCGCGGTGGCGGCGAATCTGGCCGCGGCCGCCATCGGCACGGAGACCTCCGGGTCGATCATCAGCCCGGCCAGCCAGAACAATATCGTCGGGATCAAACCGACGATCGGCCTGGTAAGCCGAGCCGGCATTATCCCGATATCGCATACGCAGGATACGGCAGGCCCCATGGCCCGAACGGTGGCCGACGCGGCGGTGCTGCTTGGCGCTTTGACCGGCGTAGACCCGGAAGACGAGGTGACGCAAGGCAGCAGCGGTCAATTTTATACGGACTATACGCCGTTTCTGGATGCCGAATTTCTCCCGCAGGCGAGAATCGGGATTCCGAGGTTTTATTATCAGGATCTGGATGAGGACCGGCTGAATATCATCGAAGCCGCGATCAAGGTGCTGAAGGAGAAGGGAGCGGAGATCATCGACCCGGTTGAATTATCCTGCGAGCAGGCGGAGTGGGATGGGCATGTGCTGACCTACGAATTTAAAAAAGGGGTCAATGACTACTTGTCCCGCTTGTCGGAAGACGTGCCGGTGCATTCTCTCGAAGAGGTGATCCGGTTCAATGAGGAGCATGCGGATACCTGCCTGCGCTACGGGCAGGACGTTCTGATCCATTCGGAGGCTACCAGCGGCACGCTGACCGAAAAGGAGTATACCGACAGCCTGAAGCGCAGCGTCAGTCAGGCAAGGCAGGGGCTGAACGGGGCTTTCGATGAGCATAAGCTGGATGCCGTCTTGTTTCTGGGGAGTGAAGGGGGAGATGACCTGGCGGCACGGGCCGGTTTCCCGGTCATTACGGTGCCGGGCGGATTCGCAGAGCGCGGAGTCATTGCACCCGGCGGTTATACCACCAAAGGGCCTCAGGGGATTACTTTTATCGGCCGGGCTTTCAGCGAGCCGACGCTGATCAAGATCGCTTATGGCTATGAACAGGCCACCAGGCACCGGGTGCCTCCTGTTCTGGAGTAGGCAAGGGGGATGGTGAAAACTTAAAGCTGGTTTTTCAAGTAACGCCGCCGCGATGACCCGACCAGAAGGATGGAAACGAAAAGCATGATGAGACTTGCGGGCATAGGTTGGCCGTAAATCCAGCATTGGACGATCCGGGCGACGGCAGCCAGTCCAAGAATGAGTGACAACAGGATAAACGGGTCCAGCCTGCGTTTTAATCCCTTGCTGAACAGGAGCTTGATACCCCCGATCACTAGAGCGGACCAAAACAACACCATCAAGACAGCAGCCAAACCGATCAAGGCGAAATTCACGCGGGCTGCCCCCTTTCCAGAAAAGTGATGTATGATAGCAGTATAGCTTGCGTCCCATAATATGTAAAATAACACACGGAAAGGGGGCAGCCCATGCGTTCCCAGCTTGCCATTAAATATCCGCTGCGGGCAAAATTTTTGATCAGCATGGTTGTGATTCTAGCCATTACGATTCAAATGTTAATTGTTAATTCGTTGAATGACAATTTTAAAATAAGTATTTACGTCATGAATATATTGCTGCTTCTATTTATTGCCGGGGCCATTACGGTTGCACTCTTTCGCTCAGCAGGCAAACCCAAGTCACTGCTGCTCGAACCGGGAAAGCTTGTTCTGGAAGGCAAGGAAGTATCCGCTGCGGACATTCAGGGCGTGTGGATCAACGAGCGCTGGTATGGAATCAAGCTGAAGCAGCGGCGGATCGTGCCGATGAAGCTGTGCTTTGTCCTGCAGCCCCGTCAGCCCGCTGGCGAGCCAGAGCTTCTCCAATGGGCGGAGGAGCATACCATCCCCGTGGAACAGAGATTTTTTATCCGGTGGATGTAGCCGGCTAGACCAGATTCAGCTTATCCAAATTGCTGCGGATGACGCCACAGGACGCGGCAAACAGCCCGCGCTCATCTTCATTCAGATTCAGCTCGATAATTTCTTGGATCCCGTCGCTGTGAATAATCGCCGGGACGCCGGTACACACGCCGTGTTCGCCGTATTCTCCCTCGAGGATGGCTGACACGGCGATTATTTTATGCTCATCGTTCAGCACCGAGCGGGTGATGTGGGCAATGGCACTACCGATGCCAAAATGAGTAGATCCTTTGCGAGTGTAGATCTCCCAGCCGGCGTCCTTCGTTTTTCGGGCGATGTCCGTCAGGTCCACGTGCTTAAAGCGCTCCTTGTGTTGTGAGAGAATGTCCAGAACCGGTTTGCCGCCAATCGTGACATGCGACCAGGCGACGAACTGGGACTCGCCGTGTTCACCCAGAGCATACCCGTGAACACTGCGGGGATCGATCGAAAAGATGTCCGACAGCAGCGTTTTGAGGCGCGAAGAGTCGATGGACGTTCCGGTGCCGATAACCCGGTGCCGTGGAAAGCCCGACAACTGCCGGATCAGATAGGTGACGATATCGACCGGATTGGCCGCGGTGATGAATATGCCCTCAAAGCTGCTCTTCAAAATCGGCGTAACGATCTGCCGGGTGATAAGTACCGCCTCTTCAAGCACATCCAGCCGGGTCTGGCCCGGCTTCGGATTAGCTCCTGCCGTCAATATTACGACGTCCATATCCGAACAGTCCGCGTATGTTCCAGCGTAAACCGAAGTGCGCGTATGCGTAAAATCAATGCAGTGCGACAAGTCGAGCGCCTGTGCCAGCGCGCGGTCATAAGTGCGGTCGACCATCATGATCTCGTCGCAGATCGATTGGTTGATCATGGAATAGGCTGCAGTTGCACCGACCATGCCCGAGCCGACGATGGCGACCCTGCGCTTTCTTCTTTTCATTTCCGCCACCTTCTTCTCCGTGAGCTAGAATTCTTTTAAATTACCCTAAGGGCGATTTGGCCAGGGAACAATATGGAGCTCCCGCCCGCGCCTCCACCAGGCCAGCGCATCCAGGCGAACCCACCTTTTACACATGGTCGTGCTGACCGAACTTCCCAGTATGGCGATCAGCTCATGCCCGTTGGCCCGCTTGAGGCCGGCATACACCGCAGAGCTGAGAATAATTTCGTAGACCACAAACGTAAACACATCGGATCGGGACACGACCCAAACCGTAAACTCGGAACGCCGCCTGGGGCGCCCTAGGTCCTTCTTCATTCCTTTCCTCCTGCCCTGTGCCCTGGGGTAATTTTGAAGCGGCACTTTGAATCGTGGAATCATATTATTTTATGGAAAATCGGGCTTGGGCTATTCGCTCCTCACGCGGAGTGGAAGGTTTCGGTCGCAGGGCGTCCTTTTTTTTCGTACCCTGATCAATGGGAGAAGACATCAAAAGTGTGCGGCGATACAAGCCGTTCTCAGCATATTGCGGATTACGGTTGGCAATAAATATAGTACATGGTAAACCGGGAGCGGCCTTACAAGTGTAGGGCTGCTCTTTTGGCATGATCAGGTGGGGAAGGAGGGATCCAAGTTGGGGTAACGAAAAAGCAGCACCGGTTTTTATCGCGTACCCTCAAACAAGCCTTTGAGGTGAAGAAGGTTGCGCTCCCGTGGAACCGGGCTTTATGCGCCGGCTTGTGCATTGGCCTGCCATCCCTGATCGGATTTTGGCTTGGCCAATTTTCGTACGGGATGCTGGCAGGAACAGGCGGATTCGCCTATCTATACGTGGCGAGCGAGCCGTATGCGTTAAGGGCTAAAAAAATTCTGTTTGCCGCCCTGGGCCTGACGTTCTCTGTGGCAGCTGGAACGCTGCTGGCTCCTTACCCGCTCCTTGCCGCCTTTGTTCTGGGCTGCATCGGGGCAGCGGCGTCCTACCTGTTCGGCGTGCTGAAGTTTAAAGGTCCGGGGGCGTTATTCTTCGTGCTCAGCTTCACGCTGGCCACGGGGATGCCGCCCGATCCTTCCCAGGCGTTCCTCCGCGGCGGCTTGGTGTTTCTAGGCGGAATGCTGGCCTGGTGCTTTGCCATGGCCGGCTGGCTGCTTCGGCCGCACGGTCCCGAAATCGGCGCCGTCCGCCAGCTGTATCTCGACCTGGGCTCCCTATTGGATGGTGCGGGTACCCGGGAATACAGCCGGGCCCGGCATCAAACGCTGCTGTCCATGTACAGCGCGGAAACCACACTCGCGACAGGCGGGTTCGATCGGCGAAGCGACGCAACACCGCGCCGGTTGTCGCGGATGTACTCGCTTGCGCACCACATTTATCTGATTACGGACAAAATTCCGTTGGCCGTGGGGGAGAAGCTGCCGCCTGAGCTCAGCGCCGCGGTCAGAAGGGCAGGGGAAGCGTGCGGGCAGCCGGATGCATGGGTTCAAACGCCGCTGCCGGACGGCCCGGATCCCCGCATCCGGGATCTGAGGAACCTTGTTGGGCAGCTGGATGCTATTTTTAGCGATGCGGAACCCGAGGGGGAGCAGGACCGCCGCAAGCTGACCCGCACGCCGGTGTGGAGCATCCTAGAGGGCAATTTGGATAAGGACTCGATCGTATTTCTGCAGGCGATCCGGTTCGGTGTCATTTTGATGGTGGCTGCCGCTGCCGCGTATGCGTTTCAGCTGAACCGGTCCTACTGGGTGCCGCTCTCCTGTGCTTCGGTGATGCTCGGCGCCACCGTTATCGCGACCTTTCACCGGGCGATTCAGCGATCCCTCGGAACGATACTCGGCATCCTCATCGCGAGCGCGATATTGTGGACCCACCCGGAGGACTTCGTCGTATCCATAGCGATCATGCTGTTCACCTTTTTTACGGAACTGCTGATCGTGCGTAACTACGCCCTGGCCATGCTGTTCATCACGCCCAACGCGCTGCTGATGGCGGAGACCAATACCCGGATACATAACTTCGGCTACTTTGCCGGCGCCAGGCTGACCGACGTGCTCGTCGGCAGCGTCATCGGCCTGATCGGCGTGCTGCTGGTCGGCAGCCGCTCGGCTTCCAGCCGGATTCCGTACCTTCTCGGCCGGACGATCCGCAGCCAGGCGCAGTTTCTGGCGCTGCTGTTCATTCGGCAGCCTGCGAGTGCCACAGCGAAGCTGAGCCTCATCCTCCAGCAGCGCTCCATGCGGCGGCACCTGTCCAATCTGAGGACGGTGTACCAGACCGCGCTCGGCGAGATTCCGCGCAGCGAGGAGGAGCTGGAAAAGCTGCTGCCCGTCATCTGGTCGCTGGATCAGTTCGGGTACGTGCTGAACTCCTACGCGCTGAGCGCCCTCCGGCCCGTTCTGCCCGACCAGGAGCTGGGAGCGGTGCTGCTCCATCTCGAGAAAATGGCCCAGTCCGCAGAGCAGCGGCGGGAGACGGAAGAGGGGCCAGAGGGAACCGACGGGCTGGAGCTGCCGCTGGTGCCGGATATCGGGCAGGAGCTCGCCGATCTCCGGCATGCGCTGAACGGCAGGTGAGCGGGCACCAATCCCAACAAAAAACAGCCCTCTTCCATGGCAAATGCCTTGGAAAGAGGGCTGTTTGGTTTAATGCGTCAAACGATGGTTTACAGATTAGTAAGCCAACGTGTAGAGAGCTTTGATGTGGGACAGGTAACGGATGTTACTTGCTTCCTTCATCAGGGATGCAGGCAGACCTTTGAGGGACGTGTTGCTTTCGCCGATGGTAGCCACGGCATCTTTACGGCCAAGGCTTGCAAGCGTACCGGAGTTCACCGGAGCAAATGTTTCGAACGCATGGTTTTCGAGCAGGGCATACAGGTTGTAACCGATCAGCTCGCCCATTTGCCAAGCGATTTGCGCGGTTGGCGGTTGTGGACGTCCGCTTGGATCAAATACAACGGCGCTGTCCCCAGCCACAAACACGTCCGGATGGGAAGTGGACTGCAGGAATTCGTTGACGGTAGCGCGTCCGCGGTTTACTTCGAGGCCGGATTCGCCTACGAGCGGGTTGCCTTGCACGCCGCCTGTCCATACGAAGGTGTTGGTTACGATCTTTTGACCGTCTTTCAGGTCAACCACGTTGCCTTCCACGTTTGTTACAGGCAATCCTGTCAGGAAGGTTACGCCGCGTTTTTCCAGACTGCTTTGCGCGCGCTCGATGAGGTGATCAGGCAGCACAGGCAGGATTTTAGGGCCGGCTTCAACCAGAAGCAGCTTCACTTCGGCTGGATTTACGCCGTATTTTTTAGCCAGACCAGGCATGATATCAGCGATTTCGCCGACAAGCTCAACGCCGGTCAAGCCGCCGCCGCCGATGAGAATCGTTGCGTCAGCTTCGTTTTTGGTTTTGGAGTATTCGCGAATGCGGTCTTCGATGTGCTTATGAATGTTCAGCGCGTCTTCAGCAGACTTCAGCACGAAGCTGTACTGCTCGAGCCCTGGAATGCCGAAGTAAGCCGTTTTACTTCCGAGTGCGACAACCAAAGCGTCGTAAGACAGGCTGGAACCGTCGGAAAGTTTGATTTCTTTGCTGTCTACGGAGAAAGAGTTGACCGTTGCGATCTTCAGGTCGACTTCTTTGCCCTTGAACAGTTTTTCGAGCGGCATAGCGATCGCTTTCTCAGCAATGCTGCCTGCAGCCAGACGGTGCAGCTCGGTAATGATTTGGTGCGTAGGGTATTGGTTCACGACCGTAACCCGTGCTTGATCTTTGTTCATATATTTGCGTACGGTCAGAGCGGCAAGCAAGCCGCCGTAACCGGCACCCAAAATGACAATATGTTTTGACATGGTTTTTCCTCCGTCCTTACTGGTTAGATGTATAAAAGATTATTGTTGTTTTGCTTTTTCCGCAGAGATTTGAAGGTAAGCGTTCAGGAACCGGAAGATTTTTTGAGCTTGCGGATCCTTCAGCATTTTAAGCAGACCAAAAAGACCGATCACTTCGTTGCTGTCTTCAGCGCGGTCTTTCGCTTCGATGACATTAGCGGCGATGTTCTTCACCGAATGCTTCACAGGCTCCACAATTTCGGTGATCGCGCCGACGGTGTCGCTCTTCAGCACTTTGTCGGTAGCGACGGTTTGAGCGAAGTCATAAGACTTTGTCAATAGATTCACAAGCTCAGTCAGCTTTGGAAGCTGGTCGACCAGAATCGTAAGGGATTCCTGCACCTCAGGTTTGAGCAGCTGGTCCAGCACGTCGTTTTGTTCCTTGCCGACAGACACGTTTTGTGTCTCTTGTTCAGAAATTGCTTCTGACATGTCCATTTCTCCTTTGCGTAAGCAGTTGTGCTTAAGTATTTTTATAATGAAAAGGAGCTCATAGACTCCCTTCGAAGGAGTATCTACAAGCCACAAGACCTTTTCCGTCCGAAAAGGCCTAGTCACTATCGTCCTCCTAATGTTAACATAAATGATCGTAAAAAGGACCACTTTACGAAAGAAATGTGAAAAAATATACATGGTATCGCCGCCATCGATTGGAAAAGAGCTTGCAGGCCGGGCGTCCAGCGCAGCGGACCCGCTTATTTCATTCGTTTTAAGCATTTTCCAAACGGCCTGGCGCTATGCATTGGCGGGTTTATTTTTTGAGGAAATCTTCTGATATCAAAAAAGCCAATCTCCTTATCAAGGAAATTGGCTTATCGTTTGCCCCGGGCAGGAAACCCTGCGTGGAAGACGTTATTTGGCTTAGTATCGATCATGGGATCATTCCGCCGGATTTAAGGGATCGGATACCGGATCTACGGCAGCGGGCGCATACTTCCGGTACTGTCTCAGCATGAAAATCCGCCAGCGGAGGATCATGCCAAAGGCCAGAATGAAGAACAGGGCGCCGGTCTGCGGAATCGATACATATTCCTCAATCACCTGGTGCAGCAGCATGCGGACAGCCAGCAGGGCGAAGAGAATAATGATAAAGCTCTTGGAGCGCTGTGCAAAGACCTGTCCTCCGCTTACTTCAAATTTGGTGCTGCGTATCAGCGGATAGGAGAACAGGAACCAGCCGACTAAAAAGGCGATGAGCGCCCACCACAGCGGGATTCTCACAGCCGGGGCGACGAACATCAGAAAACCGGTCGCCATGCCCATCGGCGGAATTAGTATTTTCTTTATCGTAACGGGTCTGTGGCTCGCCTTGAGACGGATGAATATGGTCATCAGGGCCAAAACCAACGTCCCCACGGTCGTTCCAATTTGCAAATACAAGGGACTGATATGAGGCACGTCAAGGACTCCCCTCTTGTCAATATAATTTATCACATCTAATAGTATATCACACAAATAGAGAAGTAAACTTGAACGTCATATGACATCTTTACCGGGCCTTGAGGGCAAGCCTGCCGGGCGGTTATGCGCCGGATTCCAGTCCTTTCAGAAAGGCTTTCATAACAAAATGCAGGCTCTCGTCAAAATCCAGCTTCATCTGAAAGCCATTGTTCTGTTCCAGGGAGGCGAAGCCGTGCAGGAGGCTCCGCAGACCGCGGATCGTATGCAATGTGTTCTGTTCCCCGAGACCGTAGGGTTCGAGAACCCGGATAAAGATGCTCAACAGCTGCTCACCCAGCTTTGCGGTTTCCGGGGAATCCGACGCCTCGATTTTGTAAAAGGCCTCATAGAGGCCGGGGCGCTGGCGGGCAAATGTCAAATAGCTTGTGCTCAAGCTCAGAATCGCTTCCTCGCCCGATTTGCCGATGACCGCGTCGCGCATCAAATCGACGAGATGCTGTATGCAGTAAGCGGCAAGCGCGCTGCGCAGGTCCGGCAGTCCGTTCACATGGTTGTACAGGGAAGGGGAACGGACGCCGAGCTTCTGGGCCAAAGCGGACAGCGTCAGGTTATCCAATCCGGCTTCATCGGCCAGTTCGGCCGCAGCAACCAGCAGGGTTTCGCGGTCAAGCCCCATGCGGCGCACCATTAGACCGCCCCCTTCTTCAGGGCCTCCTCGGCCCGGGAAATGGCGACAGCCATCTTATCGGTCGGCTGCGGAATCATTTTGCCGTGGCCGACCGCCAGCCAGGTTGGATTCAAACCGGCGAGTCGTTTGGCGCTGGCGATGGAGGTCGCCTTGCTCCAGGTGGCCATCGCCGGGAAAGGGAACAGCGGCTGCATATGGCCGGATACGGCCAGGGCAGCGCGGGTCTGAAAGGCGTCGCCCGCGATGAGGACGCCGCTGCGCGTGTCGTAGAACGCCATATGTCCCGGCGTGTGCCCGGGGGAGGCGACGGCCAGCAGCGACCCGATGCGGTCTCCGTCTTCCAGCAGCACGTCAGGCTTCGTGGTGACCTTGCCCGGGGCGGGGATGTCTCCGCGGACCTGCTCCTGCGGCTCGCCGGGCTCGAGCTCCTTGCTGCCTGCAAGGAGGCGGCTGTCGCGGCGGGAAATATAAGTCGTCACTTGAGGAAGAGCCGCCTTCAGCAGGTCGAATGCCCCGATATGGTCGCCATGCGCATGCGTCAGAACGATCCTTACGATCGGTTTGCCTAGGCGGGCGGCGGCTTGCTGGATGCCTTTTATGCTAAAAGGCATGCCGGCATCGATTAGGGTCAACCCGTCTTCTTCTTCAACGAGATACACATTAATGGGAAACAAGCGGGGCATAAAAGCAACCTGGGTTACTTGCTGAACGGTCGTCATTTTCATGGATAACTCCTCCTCAAAACTAATCATATTAGTATAATAACTAATGACGTTAGTTTTTGCAATACCCAATTTAAAAATAATTGGCGGAGAAACGGGAATGGCTTGGTAATCATGTTAATGAAGAAACATGTAATGAGAAACTTGTAGAATCTAGGACATGAGGATATGAGGACATGAGGATATGAGGACATGAAGGTAAGACGAGATATGAGGTACAAGAGATATACGATACACAGTACGCATGAGATAAAATGAAATTAAAGGATAAAAAAGCGTTTTCAATCAGGAAGATTTATACTATAATACCTATTGTAAACCCTTTCATATGTCTAATCTGATTTGGAGCTCCTTCGCTGAAGGGCTCATTTTTTTGTGTTTATGGGGATTTTGACTCCGAAAATCCCTCTCGGGTCCGCCGCTGTGATGTTCAGTGTGGCGGACTTTTTTTGCGCCTGATCGGGTAGTCGGATAGAGTTGGGACAATCCACTTTGGCATCTGTTCGACCGATGGGCAGATGTTTTTTCCAGAAAGTGAGAGCATTCGTCCTCGTATGCCGTCTATAGTTTCAGATGGCTATTAAAGCAGGGAGGATCGTCATGATAGACCCGAAACGGGAAAGCATGCTGATCGAGCAGGTGTTGGCGGGGCGCAAGGAAGTCTTTGCCGAGTTGGTCGATGCGCATAAAAACAAAATATATGGTCTGCTACGGAGTATGGGGGCGGGTCATCAGGATGCCCAGGATTATACGCAGGAGGCTTTTGTCAAGGCGTACCGCAAGCTGGCCAGCTACCGCCTGGAATCGAGCTTTGCGTCCTGGCTGTATACGATCGCGGTGAATGTGCTGCGGGATGCGGGAAGGCGAAAGTCGTTTCCGCAGGCCCCGGAGGAAGAAGCGTACCAGGCGGTACGGGATGAGAACACGCCCGAGAGGGCTCTCCTTCGCAAGGAAACTCGGCAGGAGGCTTTGCAGTTAGTTCGGGAACTGCCTGAACAATACCGTCTGGTGTTTTTGCTGCGGTACACAAATGAGCTGAGCTATGACGAAATCGGCAGCGTCACGGGCCTGACAGTGGATCAGGTTCGCAACCGGCTGCACCGGGCCAGAAAGCAGCTGCAAAAAAAGCTGAAAGGAAAGGAGGGGATCAGCCGTGAAATGCTTGAATCGTGCTCAGATGGAAGAGTTCATTCTTGAAGAAGCGTCTGCTGGGGCTGGGTTAACTATTCATGTGCAGAACTGCTCTCGCTGTCAGGCATTGATGGCAGAAGTCCGACAGGAGCAGGAGGCCTGGAGCCAAGCGCTGTACCCGGAGCAGTTGACGGATGATTTCACCCGACAGGTGATGGCTTCCCTGGCTGATGTCCCGATTGAGCCTGCAGTTGAGGAGAACGAGCCGGACACGATTTTGTTGAGAAAAAAGAGACGTTCTCCCTTCATTCGCCGGGCCGCTCTGGCCGCAGCCTGCTTACTGATCGTCGCCGCCGCACTGACGGTTTACGCCCAGCCTTCGATAGCGGATTGGGTGAGGTCGATATTTGCGAGGGACAATACGGATATTGGGCTGTTGGACTCTCAAACACTCGGACTTGTCCAAAATCCGCATATCAAAGTAAAGGACAAAGGATATACATTAGAAATTAATGAAGTTGTTGTGGATGCGGCGAGGATTATGATGGGAGTCAAAATTACCGACCCGAATGGGAAGCCAGTGGTAAACAAGGTAGACTGGAGCCAAGTTACAGTTAAGGATACCGAAGGCAAAGAAGTGGCAAAGCTTTATTCTTTAGGGGGATCCGCCGTAATTGAAAATGTTTCGTCACTTTTCCCGGACGGAGTTAAATCCGATACGCTCACCGTGGAGGGGAAGATCACCCAAATTGGGCGGAAGCTGTTTTCCCATAAGGTCGTTAAGGGGAATTGGAACTTCAAATTTTCCCTGGATATGAAAAAAGCGAATGAACTGACCAAAGTAACGCTATTGGATCAGCAGTATACTACACCAGATGGATTACACGTTAAGATGGAACGGCTGGTTCGAACGCCAAGTGCTGTACGGCTGGAGCTATCTACTTCATTAGATGGGAAGCTGGCTAAGCTTGTCCCGGAATCAGGTTTGGAGAATATGCTACTCATGTACCATTTTGAGGATAAGAATGGAAATGACTTTTCAAGCGTCAATAACCATAGAAGTCCGCATAGGGAAACGTTGATTGCCCAACAGCCTCAGTTGGATGGAGATACGCTTCACTGGTACTACACGTTTAAGTATCTTCCCTATGACCGCGAGAAGGTAAGGTTTGTTTTGGACGGGTATTCCATTCCTGTGATAAGTGACGATTCGGTGCAATTTCATCCTCTTGAATTGTCTTTGAAGCCTGTAGAGTTTAAAGGGCAAGGGGATTCATTAACGATCAGCAGCATGAAGATTGGCAAAGATCCGAATTCGCTCGAGAAAGAAATGGTTGGTTTGCTTCAGGTGGAAGGAAAATTCAGAAATATGTTTTCCTATGACGAATGGGTGATGAGAGACGAAAAATCAGGTAGGGAATTTCCCGCAAGCTTTAGGGGCTCTTATGGAGGATTGAACGAGTTTCAGGACGTCAACGGCGACCCCGGCTTCATCGTCGAAGGCTTAACAACCCTCCCCGAAAAAGCGACCCTCATCCGCAAGGTCACCGACAAGTGGTACACCAACGTCAATTGGTCCTTCGACCTGCCGAAGGGCGAGCCGATCAAGGGGCTGGAAAACGTGAATCCGGAGGATTATTGGGAAGCTCCATGACGATTTCTCCGTCCACCCCATAACCGAATCTTTGTATGAAAAAAGCCCCTACCGGCCGCTGCTGGCCGATAGGGGCTTTGATGTCGATATGACCGATCACTTATTCGTTCATTCCGCCGCATAACATTACATAATCAAAGGTGACACGCAGGGGGCCTTGCCCGGCAGCCTTTTGAATCGCTGCTTCCGGCACGCCCCAGGAGAGCGGGGTCATGCGCAGAAGATGCTCCAAAGCTTCTCCGGCGACGAGCATGTTGTATTCCACATGCTGAACATCCACGCTGGCAAAATTCCTGCCGAATAATTCAGCGGTACGTCCGGTAACAGGAACGAGCCGTCGGGTGGTTCTGTCGGCAGCAGGAGACGGGCGGTCGATTGTGTATCCGTCGGTAAACTCCTCGGCCGGAGACGGCCGGTTTGGAGCCTCACCTTGGAACAAGGCACGGATTTCCTGCAGATATCGGCTCCCCGGGATGACTTTGATTACCAGGCCATCATCCCGGATTAGGCGCTGGAACTCCTGGTAGTTCGCCGGAGACAAGATGTTCAGGATGACGTCGAACTGCCGGTCGGCAAACGGGCTGCCGGCCAGGTCGGCCGCACACCAGATCGCCGGTGCACCCGATTTGGCGGCCAGGCGAATCCCTTCTTTGGCGATATCCACGCCCACGCCCAGGATGTCTGGAGCATCCGGCTTCTGCAGGGCAGACAGAATCGCCGCCAAATGGGAGCCCTCGCCGCATCCCGCATCCAAAATGCGGAGCTCCTCTGATCTAGATGAAGCCATATCATCAATTTTCTTGCGAATCGCATCGATCAGCGGGTCAAACAAGCCGTGGCGGCTGGTTTCCCGCCGTGAAGTAAACAGGTCTTTGTTGTATTTGGACCGCACGGCGTGCGGAATCAAGTTGATGTAACCGTCCTTGGACAAATCAAAACAATGCCGACTGCCGCAAATCATGCTGCGCGATCCGTCCATTTTCAATGGGCGGGAACAGATCGGACAGCGAAACAGGTGCTCGTGCCGGGATATCAGTCCGGCGAGCACGGTTAATTTAGCGTTGTGCACCAAAAACACCCCATTCATTCGTATTCCGTTTGAATGAAAAAGGCACAGACAAATAAACCCTCGTCAGTATTTTTTAAAAAACGGGGCTTTTGTTATCTGTACCTTACATTAACGGTAACGAATAAATTGAATGATCATGGTTTACACAACCTCTTTCACGCAGGATTTAGGGAGCCTGCAGCCTTAGATCTAAAGGACAGGATCCCGCTTTAGTATAACAAACTTTTCAAAGCCGGGAAAACGATCGCTGGATCTGTCAGGAGAGGAGGTTTAATCCAAGGGGAATTAAGTCAAACTAAGCATACTGGTCCGGAGGAAAAACAGCTCCGGCAGTCTCGTTAACCTCCTTTATTTATTTTTCAGCGGAAAACGTTCCAAACCCTGGCAATCCGGTTGACACAAGCAACTGTAAACCATATAATTACAGTAATAAGGGGGAGCGAAAATGAATAGTGAGTTCAACATTGCCGTCCATTGTTTAACCCTTCTTAGCTTGAAAGAAGAACGAATGGCTAACAGTGAAGAGATTGCCAAGAGTGTCTGCACGCATCCGGCACGGATTCGGAAAGTGCTTGGACTGCTGCGCAAACAGGGGTATGTAACGACCAAGGAAGGTGTCGGCGGAGGCTATTTGCTGAATCCAGGCACCGAGAAGGTCACATTGGGTGATTTGTACCGTCTGCTTGCAAGAGGATCCTTGAAGCCGAGCTGGTGTTCAGGCGGAGAGGAGCTGCCTTGCGAAGTGGCTTCCAATATCGAGGGAATTATGGATCAGATATACAGCGGCGGAGAGGCCGCGCTGGAGCGGTATCTGGATGGCATTACGCTGACGGATGTCATTAAGCAGATCGAGGAAGCGGGCAGCGCGGCAAACCCCACGTGATGAACAGAATGGAACGACATGAAGTCCGGCGTAAGCCGGGCTTTTTTGTGCTGTTCCTGGAGTTCAGCACGAACCTTCGGGTTCGTATATCACTAAAAAGTGCCGTCTTCACGAAATGAAGGGAACGCTGCATAATGCTGTTAACCGATCTAGGAAGGGGAGTTAGCATGAACGATTTTGTTAAGGTAGAGGTGCTGCATACAGGCCGATTGAAATATGACCGCTCGCTCGCATTTAAGGAACTGGACAGCATACCTCCGGTGAATCAGCGGGGCGAATCCTTCCAGTCCGAGGTCCCGCTGTCCAGCTATTTGATTGAGCACCCCAGTGGACTGCGCGTTGTCGTCGATGCCGGATGGCATGAGGATATACGAACCCGGCCGGAGCAGCACCTGGGCAGCGATTTATGGCAGTTCATCGAATACGATTTGCCTGCCGGCAGCTCTGTCAGGGAACAGCTGCAGACTCGCGGGCTTACCCCGAGGGATATTGATCTTGTTGTCATCAGCCATCTGGACGTCGATCATATCAGCGGCCTTGGGCTGCTGAAGGGTGCGGGTCGTTTTCTCGTCAGCCAGCCGGAATGGGAGTTTGCGGCCGTGAGCCAGGAGGCGTGGCACCGGGAAGTGCCCGTAACTCCGTTTGCTCTCGAGCCGATTCCCTACGGCCCGTATCAAGCGGGTCTGGATGTATTCGGCGACGGCTTGCTGTATCTGGTTCATACCCCGGGACATACGCCAGGACATTTGTCTATTTTGGCCAAAGTAGAGAAAGGATGGCTGCTCCTGGCTTCCGATGCTGGGTATGCGGAAAGATCCTGGCAGGAGATGATTCTGCCGGGGATTACATCGGATCCGGATCAGGCGATGAAATCGCTGCAGTGGGTGCGGGATTTTGCCGGGAGAGAGGACTGCGTTGCGGCGCTGGCCCATCATGAGGCGAAGCCGATTCCTATGCGGTTTTAAAAGTCCGGGAAACAGACTTGATGCAGGAGAGCGTATCCCTTTTCTTGGAAAACGGCAGCAGGTGCGTTATATTGGACATAAAACGCATTCGAAAAACATTCCAAAGGAGAAGGGCTATGTGCAGAAATATCAAAACGCTGTTTAATTTTGATCCGCCGGCTACCGATGAAGAGATTCAGGCTGCATCCCTGCAGTATGTGCGCAAGCTGTCAGGCTTCCAGAGCCCGTCGAAGGCGAATGAGGAAGCTTTTAATCTGGCGATAGCGGAGGTCGCTGCGGCATCCAGGAAGCTGCTGGACTCCCTGGTTACAAACTCCAGTCCCCGTGACCGCGAGATCGAGGCTCAGAAGGCGAAAGAGCGGTCGGCCAAGCGGTTCGGAACGGCAGAGGCGTAAGCGGCGGGCTAGGCAGTGCGATGTAGTAGGCGGCGTTGATCCGCTAATGGACGCCTTCTTGGACAGGCGGCGCAATGAAGCCATAGGCTACGCCAAACCTCATGATCTGAGGCAAGGCCGGTCCCGGCTAAAGCAAAGTGAGCCCGCCATGTAGACCGACGCCGCACCGAAGACAAATCAAAGACAAGCTGGAGACAAACCGAAGAACGCCCCGGAACTTTCCGGGACGTTCTTTGTTCTGCCTCTACCGACAGCAGGAAGACAGGGGATTCAGACCGTTAACGGCTGGTTTTTAAGCACCGCCTGCCACTTTTTGTACAGCTCCCGCGGCTTGCCGGATTCCAGCAGTGCCTTGCCCGTATACAGGCCTTCCTCAACAGATTGCACCCGATCCGCCAGATGCAGGCGCACTGCCGCGTTCAGCAGCACCTGATACATAAAAGCCATATTGCCCTTGCCCTGCAGCACCTGGCCGGTGACCGCCGCCTGCTCGGCTGGCGTCCAGTCGACCTCCGGCAGCGGCGTATCCAGGCCAAAGCTCTCCGGATCGATGATCTGGAGCGAAGCCTCCCCGTGTTCGATCCGGTAGGTTCGCGTCGGGCGGTGGATGTACAGCTCATCCGAGCCTTCGCTTCCCTGGATAATCATGGCCCGCTCATAGCCGAGGTTCATGATGAGCCGGCCGAGCCGGTCAAAAACCGTGTTATGGTACACCCCGAACGTTAAGAAAGGGGAGTGCCCGTAATCCGCAAATTTCTCGGCCGTGTTGAGCACGGTCCGCATGCCGAGCTCCTCGCGAATGGGGCGAAGCTTCGCCAGCGGCGGGCACCAAGTCTCGGCATGGGCGTACAGTACGCCCGTCTGGCGCGCTGCTTCCAGGCACAGCTCCCTGGACAGCGACGGATCGGAAATACCCATTGCGGCAAAAACATCGGCCAGCGTCATCCCCCACTTCGGCGGAAGGGACGCCGACCCGTGCAGGGTGACAGGCAGCCCGGCGGCAGCCAGCACAAACGAGGTGGCAATCGTGGACATAAAGGACGATTTTCGCCCATCATACGGGCCGGCGCAGTCGATGCCCTGCGGAAGGTCCGAACGGGCGGCGTGTTTGCGCAGGACCGACACGAAGGCTTCCAGCTCTTCTACGCTTTCCATTTTGATGCGTTCGGCGATAAAAAACGCCCCGATCTGGGCGGGCGTGGCCGTTAAACCGAGGATCGCTTCAGCCGCCTGGAGGGCTTCCTCATAGGTCAGGTCACGGGCGCCTCGCTTGCCCCGTCCGACTTCTTTTAATAAATGGATCATGATTTCTTGGCACCTCCCGAACCGGATTCCTGAAGCAGCTGATACAGCTTGACGATGGAGGTCGCGACGTCCACCATCCGTTTCCGTTCATTCATCGCCTGCTTGCGCAGGACGTCATAGGCTTCGGATTCCGATATATTTTTGAGTTCGCACAGAATCCCCTTGGCCATATCGATCCACTTTCGTTCCTCAATGCGGGCGAGAAGCTGCTTGCGCTCGTTCTTCCACTGCTGCCGCTCATAAAAGTGGGCGGAGCTGAAATGCAGCGACCAATGCAGCTCGTGCGCTTTCATGGTCGGAAATAAAAGCCCGTCAATAATAACATCATCCTCACATGCCTCGAGGGACATGGAAGCGGCCGTATCGCTGCACCACCAAAGAACCGGCGTTTGTTTGTGTTTCTCGAGCTTGCCGCACCAAGCCTTGATCTCGGAGACGGGAAGATGAAGCACCGCACCGTCCGCATCTCCGATTCCGGCGATCGCCTGCTCCTCATTGCGCGCTAGATGGACTTGGTACCCGTAGGAACGAAGGATGTACTCCGGCAGAAGCGTCCTGCTATCTGAATCACTTCGCTCTGAAGGAGGGGTCTGGCGGTGGATAACCAGCAATGAACGCATGCATAGACGCTCCCTTCTTAATTCAGTCCAGTCAGAGTTTAAGATGAGTGCAACAGATTTGTATGTTAATTTATATAACATAAAATAAGGTGACATGTCGATAACCAAATCGAAATGGTTTTCTCATGTTAAATATGTTGACAAACATTCGCGAGGTAGTGTATATTTCCATCAAGAACTTGATAACAGCCGGATACAACGGTGTATCCTTTATAGCGGCAATGAAGCCTGCTTTCGACTCCTGAACCAGAGTGTGTCCACTCTGCCCGGGGCCCGAAGGCGGGCTTTTCTGGTTTTTGGTACAAGATTCAGAAGATTGGACTATTGAGGGGAGCGGAAGAGACATGGCGACGAAAAAGCTGGTCATGGTCGGTAACGGGATGGCGGGGGTAAGGGCGCTGGAGCATCTGCTGAAGCTGGCGCCGGATGCGTACGAAATCACGATTTTCGGGGCGGAGCCTTATCCCAACTACAATCGGATCATGCTGTCATCGGTCCTTACGGGCGGTGCGGATATTCAGGAAATTGTGATCAACGACTGGGACTGGTACAAAGAGAACCGGATTCAACTATATGCCGGGCACATGGTGACCCGAATCGATACGAAAAACCGCGTCGTTTACTCCGATCAAGGTGCAGAGGCGAAATATGACGTGCTGATTATGGCGACGGGCTCCAATCCGTTCATGCTCCCGCTTCCGGGCGCAGATAAGGAAGGGGTCATCGCCTTCCGGGATATCAAGGACTGCGAAATGATGATGGAGACGTCTAAAAAGCATAAAAAAGCTGTGATCATCGGCGGCGGACTGCTGGGGCTCGAAGCGGCGAGAGGGCTGCTGCACCTCGGCATGGACGTCTCGGTCGTCCATATCCATCCTTATTTAATGGAGCGTCAGCTGGACGAAACCGCATCGCGGATGCTGCAGCGGGAGCTGGAAGCCCAAGGGATGACGTTTCTGCTGAGCAAGCATTCCGAGTCCATTATGGGGCGCAAGCGGGTCAAGGAGCTTCGCTTCACCGACGGAACCCGGGTCGACGCCGATTTAATCGTTATGGCGGTCGGCATCCGGCCGAATGTGGCCTTGGCGAAGTCCGCCGGAATTGAGGTCAACCGGGGCATCGTCGTCAACGATTATATGGAAACGAACATTCCCGGCATCTATGCTGTCGGTGAGTGCGCGGAGCATCGGGGCATCGCCTACGGACTGGTCGCTCCCCTATATGAACAAGGGGCTGTGCTCGCCAAACGGCTCGCGGGCGTGGAAACCGCCGGTTATGCCGGCTCCGTGACTTCCACCAAATTGAAAGTGTCGGGCGTAGATGTATTCTCCGCGGGGCATTTTGCCGAACCGGAGGGCACCAGGGCTTTGCGCTACCAAGATGAAGTAGAGGGCGTGTATAAAAAGATCGTCATCCACGACGATCGGCTTGTCGGCGCCGTCCTGTTCGGGGACACAGGCGACGGCTCCAAGCTGTTCTCGCTGATGAAAAGCCGGGAATCGGTCAAGGGCCGGGAAAAGGAGCTGCTGCTCGGCTTCGCCGTCGGCGCGGGAGCTTCCGTATCGCCGGAAGAACGGCTGGCCAGTCTGCCGGATGACGAAATCATCTGCGGCTGCAACGGCGTCACCAAAGAGACGATCAAGGACGCGATCCTGAACAAAAATTGCACGACTGTATCCTCGGTCAAAGCCTGCACCAAGGCGTCCGGATCCTGCGGCGGCTGCAAACCGCTCGTCGAGGGCCTGGTTCAGCTCTACGCGGGCGATGCAGCAGGAGAGCCGGTCAAAGAAGGCATTTGCGGCTGCACAACGCTGAACCGGGACGAAATCGTCGCAGAAATCTCCCGGATGGGACTGAAGTCCATTAAAGAAGTGATGAACGTGCTGGGCTGGAACAATCCCGAAGGCTGCTCCAAATGCCGTCCGTCGCTGAACTACTATTTGGGCATGCTGTTCCCCGAGTCTTATAAGGATGAAAAAGAATCCCGGTTCACCAACGAGAGATACCACGGGAACATTCAGAAGGACGGAACCTATTCCGTAGTGCCGCGGATTTACGGCGGTGTCACTTCCCCGTCAGAGCTGAAGAAAATCGCCGAGGTCGCCGAGAAATTCGACGTGCCGATGGTCAAGATCACCGGAGGGCAGCGGATCGACCTGCTTGGCGTCAAAAAGGAGGATCTCCCGAAAATGTGGGAGGAGCTCGACATGCCTTCAGGCTATGCATACGGCAAAGCGCTCCGCACGGTGAAAACCTGCGTCGGTTCAACCTTTTGCCGGTTCGGTACCCAGGACTCCATCGGCATGGGCATCCGGCTTGAAAAAGAGCTGGAACGTCTGAGTACACCGGCCAAGGTGAAGCTGGCCGTATCGGGATGTCCGCGGAACTGCGCGGAAGCGACGATTAAGGATTTCGGCGTGGTCGCCATCGATGGCGGCTGGGAGCTGCATGTCGGCGGCAACGGCGGCGTGCATGTGCGGGCAACCGAGCTGCTCTGCGTCGTGAAGACGGAGGATGAAGTGGTCGAATGGGCGAGTGCCTTTATTCAATATTACCGCGAGCATGCGCAGTGGAATGAACGGACTTCGGTCTGGATTGAGCGGATCGGGCTGGACAGCGTAAAGAAGGCGCTGGAGAAGAAGGAAGACCGTGAGGCTCTCCATGCGCGGCTGAAGCTGGCGCTCAGCACGCAGAAGGATCCGTGGAAGGAGATTTTGTCCGACAAGGAACTCCGTAAAAATTTTGAACCTCTGCCGAATGCAGAGCCTGTGAAGAACTAAGGGGGGAACGGGATGGTTAAGCATCTGATCGGAAATATAGCGGAAATCGATCCGAAAGGATCGCGGACGGTGGTGCTGGAGGGGACGGAGATTGCCTTGTTCCGCTTAAGCGATGGGGATATTTTGGCGGTGGAGAACAAGTGCCCGCACAAAGGAGGAAAGCTCTCCGAAGGCATGGTGTGCGGCAAGGATGTGCATTGTCCGCTGCACGACTGGAAAATCGACCTGCGCAGCGGTTGCGTGCAGGAGCCGGATACCGGCAAGGTCAGCACCTATGAGGTTGAGGTGGATCCGGTAAGCGGGGCGATTTATTGCCTGACGGAATCTTAAGCGAGAGGGAGGAGGAGCAGCCGATGGATTATGTAAAACCAGGCGAAGTTCTAAATGACATGATTGAGGGAGGCGCGAACAAAACGAAGCTGAGTCCGGGGCAAATGCTGGTGCGCAGCATGCTCGCGGGGGCGATTCTGGCCTCTGCCACGACGCTGGCCTTTACCGCTTCATCCCAAACGAATATTCCGATGGCCGGTGCGCTTATTTTTCCCGTAGGCTTTGTGATTATCGTGCTGCTCGGGCTGGAGCTGGTAACGGGGAGCTTTGCGCTCATTCCGCTGGCGGTGCTGCAGAAAAAGGCCTCGGTCCGTTCCATGCTTGGCAATTATGGCTGGGTCATCCTCGGCCATGTGATCGGCTGCCTGGTCTATGCGGTGCTGTACGGCCTGACCATTACCAAAATGGGGCACGACATGAGCAGCCCGCTTGTCCAGACGATCATCAAGACGAGCGAAGCAAAGACGCTGGCCTATAAGGAGCTCGGCGGCGAAGGCCTGCTGCTGATCGTGATCAAGGCGATGCTGTGCAACTGGATGGTGACGCTGGGCGTGGTCATGGCGTTTACGTCCAAGTCTACCGCTGGCAAAATCGCAGCGATGTGGCTGCCGATTCTCATCTTCTTCGGCCAGGGATTCGAGCATGCCGTCGTCAATATGTTCGTCATTCCGGCCGGGATGATGCTGGGCGCCAACGTCAGCTTTGCCGATTGGTGGCTGTGGAACCAGATCCCCGTGCTGATCGGCAACTTCATTGGCGGCGCTTTGTTTACGGGCGTAGCGTATTACGTGTCCATCCGCGGGTTTAGCAAAAGCAAGCCGAGTGCGATCGGATCGGCCGGAGCCCGCGGCTCCATGGAGGCGGCGGCTGTGTCTGCCGAACGCGGCCGATGAAGCCGGGCATGGTGTCTATCGTCGGCGCCGGTCCCGGTGATCCGGAGCTCATTACGGTAAAGGCGCTCCGGCGGATCCAGGAGGCGGATGTCATCTTGTATGACCGCCTGGTGAACAAGGAACTGCTTGGGTATGCGAAGAAAGGCGCGGCGCTCGTCTACGTCGGCAAGGCGCCGGGACAGCATGCGGTGCCGCAGGCGGAAATCCATGAGCAGCTCGCCGCGTTCGCCATGAAGGGCAAACAGGTCGTGCGGCTGAAAGGCGGCGATCCGCTGATCTTTGGCCGCGGCGGCGAAGAGGCACAGGAGATGGCGCTGCGCGGCATCCCGTTCGAGTTTGTGCCGGGCGTGACCTCGGCGATCGGCGCCGCCTCGTCGGCGGGTATCCCGCTGACCCACCGCGGGCGGAGCGCCTCGGTCGCCTTCGTCAGCGGCTCGAGCAGTGCCGGCCGGGAGCAGGGTCCCCGCTGGGACCTGCTTGCCCAGGGCGTCGACACCCTGGTCGTGTACATGGGTGTCGCCGGCATGGCCGATATCTGCCGCGAGCTGATCGCTCACGGCCGGCCGCATTCGGCCCCGGCTGCGATCGTCGAGCAGGGGACGAGCGAGCAGGAGCGGGTCATTACCGGCACGGTGGGCAGCATCCACAAACTGGCTTCCCTCATGCACGTCAAAAACCCGGCCTTGCTCATTTTCGGCGAGGTGGTGCATGTGCGGGAGCAGCTGCTCCGCCTGGCCGAGGAGGCTGAGGAGCGGATCGGGTAACTTTAGGAAAGCCGTGAGAAGGGACAACCGAAGGGGGCCGGTCTAAACCAGCGGCTGGCCGATTATCCCGGCGGATTAATCCTGCAGGATTTTAAAATTGAGATCAAGTAAGCTTCACGATCAGAAGGGCTCTGCCGCGACGCAGGGCCTTTTTTCATTGGAGTCGGTAAACGTTTTAGATTATAAAAGATTAATTACGTGAACCACATCGCATTTTATTCCTATTGTACTCATCGGATTAATATTCTATAGTAAGGTCAAAGACCCCAATCTCTTCTTTAAAGGACGGTGAACCCCGATGAAGGAAATTCCGGAACCCTATGTCAAAGCGAATCAGACCGGCATCGTGCTGTTTGTGATCCTGACCGCCGTGTTCAACCAGCCGTACATTTTGCTGGCACTATGGATCATTCAGGTGCTTGGGCTGCTAACAGGAAAAAATGCGTTCGTGCTCCTGGCCAAACCGTTTCTGCGTGTCCAAGGCAAACCGACTCAGGCACTGGAACTGCAGCGGTTCAACAATGTGCTGGCCGTGCTTTTCCTGACGCTGTCGCTGCTCTTTTTTGCGCTGCAGCTGCCGGTGTTCGGGTATATTTTTGCGGCGATGCTGTTTCTGGCGGCATTCGTGGCGCTGTGCGGTTACTGCATCGGCTGTACGGTGTATTTTCAATACAAGCAGTTTAAGGCGAGAAGACGGATTCATTCATAAACGGGTTTAATATACAGGGAAAGTGACCGCCTGCCGGTCCGTTTATTTCCATACTATCTAGGCGCTCGCAGGAGCGCCTTTTTGCTGCGCCTCTTCTTCATCAGCCGTAGGCAGTCGCCGAGAATAAAATAGGGTAATATATAGAATGAACTACAGAAATGAATCTATAATGAATTCAGATGAGGATCCTATTTTTGAATGGACAAGGAGTGGTGAATGGTGAACCCGGAAAATAAAAGCTTCTTCTATACAGGTACATACGCCCCTGAGGCGGAAAAGGGGATTTTCCTCTGTTCCCTCGACACGGAAACCGGAGAAATGGATGTCGTGAACGGCCTGCCCGGCATTGCCAATCCCTCGTATCTGACGCTGAACGCGGCGGGGGACCGGCTGTATGCGGTGAGCGAAACGGGAGGCGGCGAGATCTTCGCCTATTCAATCGACAACGAAACCGGCGAGCTCCATCTGCTGGACCGGATGCCGACGGAAGGGGCGGACCCCTGCTATGTCTCCTTGACCCGGGACGGGCAGTTTGCGATGGTGTCCAATTATTCCAGCGGGCATATCAATGTGTTCCGGATCGGCGAAACCGGCGGGCTGGCGGAGATGAGCTCCATCGTCAAGCACAGCGGGCGCAGCATCCGGGACGACCGGCAGGAGGGGCCGCATCCGCACTCGATTTTTCAGGATCCGGAAGGTAGGTTTGTGCTGGTCTGCGACCTGGGGCTGGATGAAATCGTGCTCTACCGCCTAGAAGACGGCAAGCTGGTGACCCACGGGGAAGTAAAAACGACGCCTGGAGCGGGACCGCGCCACTTTGATTTTCATCCGTCCGGTAAGTGGGCGTACGGTATTAACGAGCTCGACAATACGGTAACGGTGTTTGCCTATAATGGGCAGGCCGGGGAATTGAAAGTGCTGCAGAACGTATCTACGCTGCCTGAGGATTTTACCGGGGAGAGCTTCTGCGCCGACATCCATATTTCCCCTTGCGGGCGTTTTCTGTACGGGTCCAACCGGGGAGATGACAGCATCGTCCTGTTCCATATCAACGAGTCGACCGGTGAACTGACTCCGGTGGATTGGGTATCGACGGGCGGCGAGTTTCCGCGCAATTTCGCGATCATTTCGGGATACCTGATAGCGGCAAACCAGAACACAGGCAATATGCTGTCGTACAAAATCGGTTCGGATTCCGGGCGTTTGACCCCGACCGGCTTTGCGCTGGAGCTGCCGAAGCCGGTATGCATTCAGCAGTGGGTGAAGGGCGAATAGCAAATAATTTCTTAACAACCAAAAACCAGGGTCCCATTTTATGGTTCCCCTGGTTTTTTTGTTGTGATACATTGGGGTTAGGCTCCATTGCACATTTCCGGTATGACGGAGCGATGAGAGGGGGATAGAATGAGGAAGTTCCGATGGCTCGATTACGCGATTGTGTTTGTCCTCGTTTTTGGTCTGGGGATCATCAATATCGTCCCGCCGGCCAATTATGCTGCCGTTGTGGCCAGTCTCGCCGTATCCGCAATGCTGGTCAGTCTGGTGGTCGGCACCGTCACGAACCTGGCGTTCAGGTCCAGAAAGAGAAATTGATTTTTGTGAAAAAAAGGTTTGACAGGTACGTTTCGGCTCACTACAATATACCCATATAACATACTAATCAGGTAGGAATAATTACAAATTGCAGTTCTCACCGTACGGACGGAGGAACCTCTGGAACAGGAGCAGACAGGTCAATTCATGACCGTTTTGTCTGCAGGCTGTGCCGGATTTTCCTCTGTCCTTTTTTGCTTGGCGAACACCGGCCAAACCGAGAATTTCACGATGAATCATGGTCAGGCCGTACATTTTATCACTGGGGAGTGGGTCATATGGTACACGTATGGAGAAGAAAACAAATCGTAAGGCGGGGAGTGAGCGCAGGGCTGGCACTGCTGCTGACTGCTGCGCTAGCGGCCTGCGGAAATGGAAGCGGCAGCGGAAGTACGGACAAAGAGGCGGGGGGCACGACCGAAGGAAAAAGCACGGAGGCGCAGGCGGACAGCTCGGCCAAACCGGTTGAACTGCTGAACGTCTCCTACGACCCGACACGGGAGCTGTACGAGAACTACAACAAAGCGTTTGCGACCTATTGGGAAAAAGAAAAGGGCCAGAAGGTCACAATTAAGCAGTCGCATGGGGGCTCGGGGGCGCAAAGCCGTTCCGTTATCGACGGACTCGAAGCGGATGTAGTCACGTTGGCACTCGGCTATGACATCGATGCGATTCAGAAGAAAGGCCTGATCAATGAAGGCTGGGAAAGCAAATTCGAGCACAACAGCACGCCGTACAGCTCGACGATCGTGTTTCTGGTGAAAAAGGGCAACCCGAAGAACATCAAGGATTGGGGCGATCTGATCAAAGGCGACGTGGAAGTGATTACGCCGAATCCGAAGACATCGGGCGGCGCCCGCTGGAATTACCTGGCGGCGTGGGGCTATGCCTTGAAGCAAAACAATAACGACGAGGCCAAAGCGCAGGAGTTCGTCAAGGAACTGTTCAAGCACGTACCCGTGCTCGACACCGGCGCCCGCGGAGCTACGACAACCTTCGTAGAGCGCGGCATCGGCGACGTGCTGCTTGCCTGGGAGAACGAGGCCATGCTGTCGGTCAAGGAGCTGGGTCCGGACAAATTCGACATCGTCTATCCGTCGGTCAGTATCCTTGCCGAACCGCCGGTCGCCGTCGTTGACAAAGTCGTGGATAAGCGCGGAACCCGCGAGGTAGCCGAAGCTTACCTGAAGTACCTGTACTCAGAGGAAGGCCAAACGATCGCCGCGGAAAACTTCTACCGGCCGACACTGGATAGCGTCAAGGAGAAGTTCAAGGATAAATTCCACGACATCAATCTGTTCACGCTGCAGGATGTGTTCGGAACATGGGATGAGACGCAGAAGAAGCATTTTAGCGACGGAGGCATTTTCGATCAAATTTATACGCCTGGCAGCTGATCGGCGCACACAAGGCCGAAGGCAGGAAAGGATGAACGGTCATGAGTCAAGTGAATGCGGCCCGGCGGAGGGTGCTGCCGGGTTTTGGGCTGACGCTGGGATACAGCGTGCTGTATTTGAGCTTGGTGGTGCTGATCCCGTTGTCGGCGCTCCTCCTAAATTCCACAGGGCTGAGCTGGGACAAATTTTGGCATGTGGCTACCGACCCGCGGGTGCTGGCCTCTTACAAGATCAGCTTTTTGACCTCGGCTGCGGCCGCCCTGATCGACTCGATCCTGGGGCTGCTGATCGCTTGGGTGCTGGTGCGTTACGAGTTTCCCGGTAAAAGGCTGTTTGACGCACTGATCGACCTGCCCTTTGCACTTCCGACCGCGGTAGCGGGGGTCGCCCTGACTGCGCTCTACTCGCAAAACGGCTGGATCGGCTCGCTGCTGGAGCCGCTGGGCATCAAGGTGGCCTTTACGCAGCTGGGCATTACGATCGCGCTGATGTTCATCGGCATTCCGTTCGTTGTGCGGACTGTGCAGCCTGTGCTGCAGGATGCGGAGCGGGACGCCGAGGAGGCGGCCGCCACGCTCGGGGCGAAGCGATTCCGGACGTTTCGGACCATCATTTTGCCGGAGCTGATTCCGCCGCTCCTGACGGGTTTTGCCCTGGCGTTCGCACGCGGCATCGGGGAATACGGCTCGGTCGTATTCATTTCCGGCAATATGCCGATGAAGACCGAGATCGCCCCGCTGCTCATCATGTCAAAGCTGGAGCAGTACGATTATGCCGGCGCAGCTGCCGTAGCGATCCTGCTGCTGCTGATCTCGTTTCTGCTGCTGCTCGTCATCAATTCGCTGCAGCGGTGGACACGGCGTTCGGTGCGTTAATACCCCGCCCGGGTTTAGCCCCGGCCCGGACTATACCCTATGCTCAAGTGTCACTAAGAAAAGGAGGGCTTCCCTATGGCAGGTACCGTGCCCATGACTTCCGTTCAAACGAGTGCCCAGGCTTCGCCGGCCACGACGGAAGCGGCCTGGGTGAAATGGCTGCTGATTACGGCGGCTGGGCTGGCGATGCTCTGGCTGATCGTGCTGCCGCTGCTCATCGTCCTCACCGAGGCGCTCAAGAAGGGATGGGATGTGTACGTCGCGGCTCTCGCCGATCCAGATGCGCTGTCCGCCCTGAAACTGACGCTCATCGTTGCGCTGGTGACCGTTCCGCTGAACACGGTGTTCGGCATCGCCGCCGCCTGGGCCATTACTAAATTCAAGTTTCGCGGCAAAGGGGCGCTGATCACGCTGATCGACCTGCCCTTTGCGGTGTCGCCCGTCATCGGAGGGCTGATCTTCGTGCTCGTATTTGGGGCGAACGGCTGGTTCGGCCCCTGGCTGAGCGACCACGATATCAAAATCATCTATGCCGTGCCGGGCATCATCCTGGCGACGCTGTTCGTGACCTTTCCCTTCGTGGCGAGGGAATTAATTCCACTGATGGAGGACCAGGGCACCCAGGAAGAGGAGGCGGCTGTAACGCTTGGCGCGCGAGGCTGGCATGTATTCACCCGGGTGACCCTGCCGAATATTAAATGGGGCCTCCTGTACGGGATGATCCTCTGCAACGCCCGCGCTATGGGGGAATTCGGGGCGGTGTCGGTCGTCTCCGGGCATATCCGCGGACAGACGAATACGCTGCCGCTGCACGTTGAAATTTTGTATAACGAATACCAATTCTCGGCGTCGTTTGCGGTGGCGTCTCTGCTCCTGCTACTGGCGCTGGTCACTCTTCTTTTTAAAAGTTGGCTGTCGTGGAAAAATGCTCATTGACAGCGATTTTACCCGCGTGATAATGTTAAACCATACTAATTTGGTTGGAAAAGAAGGATTATTATTACATTCATCCCCAATGGCTCATATTCCTTAAAATCCAGGAACTAAAGGAGGCGTCAATTGTGGCAAAACCTCTTATCGTTGATGAAGTATGGAAGGAACGTATTGCGAGTCAACTGAACGATATGGAATTCGGATCGCTTCACATCGTTGTGCATGAGGGACAGATCGTGCAGATGGAGCGGACGGAACGCAAACGGTTCGAGAACACGCCGGGCAGCTCCGTGAAGGCGGCAGCCAGAGCCGAGCGGAGGACCGGAAGAGAGTCCGGGCTGCGCTAGCCGCGGACTCCCCCGTCAGCATGACGAACGGACAATAAATAACCCCGCTGAATGCCTTGCCTTCCATCGTGGAAGGGGGCAGGACAGCGGGGTTATTTTTTAAGAGATCAGAAGGGTCAACCCTATTAGTGGAACGAGGGGGAAGGTCCGCAGGACGCAGGCTTTGGAGACTCAGCGATCCTTCGGATCCTCCTCGTTGTCTTGGGTTACTTCGCGGTGGCCGGCATAGGGCCGGTTCCGGCGGCTGGGCTTGGGATTCAGGGTAAAGCCGAACAGGAACAGCACCAGCTGGACGGCCAGTATGTAAGGTGCCGCGGTCAAACCGAGCAGATGCAGAAGCGCCACCGCGGCGATGATCAGGGCGAGCAGCCGGTACAGAATGCCCGGCGTATCCCTTCGGGTATCCATGATGACCCAGTACAGGAAGAGCGTGGCCGCGAGGCATGAAATGAGCCGCGTCCACAGCTCGAGGCTTGTCCACGACAAGGCGGCGGCGCCGCTGTCCTGAAAGCCGTTATACAGCTGGATGAACCAATACAGGGTGAGGACCAGAGCGGCGAAAGGAACCGCCGGACGGATCATTCTCCAGAAGCTGGTGCCCCAGCCGGGATTGTCTATTTTGCGGATCAGCACCGATTGTTCATGAATCCGCCGGTGGATTTCCCGGTCCAGCATTTTCTGCAGCATCAGGAGCCGGGAGAAATCCCGTTCGCGTATGTAAGCATCGATCATGTCCAGCAGCTCCGGAGTCATCAGCGGAGCCGCTTTGCATTCCTGGAGCAGCTGGACAAGCTGGTCCGGCTCCTGGGCGCCGACATGGGCGGCTTCCACTTCTTCGCCAAGGACGCCCTGCGCCCGGCTGTACAGGGCGAGGGTGCGCTGCAGCAGCTCCAGCCGCGCGGCGGCCTCGGCCCTCAAGGAACGGGATGTGCGGATGTACAGCCAGAGGAAGACGATGACCGCGAGCCCAGCTATGATCAAATTTGACTCCGTTTCGGTCAGCCGGTCAAGGCCGGCCTGTAGAGCAAGGGACAACAGCGCCACCTCCCTTCATTCATTATTATTTTATCAAGATCAGGAATTTCAAAGGTAAAGCTGAATCATTCAATGATCGTAAAAAACTTCCACTAAATGTGGTCTGTCTCCTGTGAATTTGCATCAACAGCTGTTTTTCTTTAGATCATGGAATTACAAACTTTAGGCGAAGCAAGATAAAAATTCAATGATCGCAAGAAAAACTTCCGCTAAATGTGGTCTGTCTCCTTTGAAAATACATCAATAGCCGTTTTTCTTAACTATTGCATAACCTTTCCGGGATTTCAACAGGTTAACCTTCGCTACTCAAGGTTTGCGGATAATATATGAGGCAGTTCACCCAGCTCCCGCAGCAGGTCCTGCAGCGTACCGTTATGCTTGGCCCTGGCCTTGATGTTCAGGTGATACAGGCTGCTATCGCCCGGGTCCTGTTCGAGCTGGTAGGAGGTCACTGCGATTTTCCGCGCCGACAGGCGCTCTAGAATCGGCTTCACGGACTCCTTGTCGTCCAGCTCAAATGAAATGCTGAGCGCTTTGCCGGTCTTGAATATGCTCAGCAGCTCCAAGCCGATCATGACGAGAATCGTGGCGCTGATCCCGGCGGCATACATGCCCGAGCCGATGGTCAGGCCGATGCCGGATGTAGCCCACACGCCGGCCGCGGTCGTCAGGCCGCGAACGCTTTTCCGCTCGATAATGATCATGCCTGCACCTAAAAAGCCGATGCCGCTGACGGCTTGGGCGGCGACCCGGCTCGGGTCGAGCGCCACGTGGTCGTGGTCCATAATGTCGAAGAAACCGTACTTGGATACCAGCATAATTAATGCGCTTCCAACCGCAACGAGAAAGTGGGTGCGCAGCCCCGCCTCCTTGGCCCTCAGCTCCCGCTCAAGACCGATTACGGCTCCAAGCAGGCCGGCCACGGCCAGCCGGACGATAAATTCACCAATCATGTGACAACAGCTCCTCTCCATGCTACAAATGTTTTTGCAACCATCCACCGTCCCTAAGGTACTGCTCCCCAGGTAACATTACCCATTCCGCCCGCCGATGCCAATCGGGATTTTCACCCCCGCCCTGAAATGGGTAAATATTGAGCAAACGATGAGACACGGGAGGCGGAGGCTATGGATTATGGCATGATCACCATAAAATTAATTACGGGATTCATCGGCTTGTGGCTGATGACCCGGATTCTCGGGAAAAAGGAAATTTCCCAGCTGACCCCCTTCGACTTCGTCTCCTCGCTTATGCTGAGCGAGCTGGTGGGGAATACGGTATACCAGAAGGACGTCCACTATGGCCAGCTCCTGTTCGGACTGGCGGTTTGGTTCATCCTATCGTATTTATTTGAAAAAGTCACCCAGTATGCGCGCCGAACCAGGGGGCCTTTGGAGGGTACGCCTTCCATATTAATACACAACGGGAAAGTGGATATGCGGGAAATGAAAAAGAACCGTCTGGATTTCGAGCAGCTGCGCATGATGCTGCGTCAAAAGGATATTTTTTCCCTGCGCGAGGTTGCTTATGCCATCTTTGAGACGAACGGCTCGCTCAGCGTTCTGAAGAACGCGGATTTTGAAGCGGTCCAAAAACAGGATCTGGATCTGGATTCGGATCCATCCGGCCTGACCTATAATCTGCTGGAGGATGGGGATTATAACGACGATAAATTGCAGCAGATCGGCAGAGACCGGAAATGGCTGGCGGCCATGCTGAAGGAAAAAGGCTTCAGCGATCCCGGCAAGCTGGCCTATGTCGAATGGGAGGAAGGGAAAGGATTATACATTTTGCAGCATAACCGGGAGGGGCAGACGGGGAGCGGACGGCTGCAAAAAGCGGAAGGATAGCATGCGGAAGACAGGTCATGTAGAATAATAACAGGCATAACAGCGAAGGAGACAATAACCTATGGAAACGATCAATGCAATGCATATTACGATATTTGGAGCCAGCGGACAGGTCGGAAAAGCCATCGTCCATGAGGCGCTGAAACGCGGGCACGGGGTCACGGCCGTCGTGCGGGATCCCGCCAAGCTGACCGAGGAGCATGAACGGCTGAAGGTGGTGACCGGAAACATTCTGGACCCTGCTTCGGTGGCCAGCGTATGCGAGGGGCAGGACGCGGTCATCAGCGCGTACGGTCCGACGTTCGGCGAGGAGCAGGAGCTGCTGGAAGCCGCGCGCTCACTGATCGAGGGCGTCCGCCGTGCCGGTGTAAAGCGGCTGCTCATCGTTGGCGGGGCGGGCAGTCTGAAGACCGGGCCGGACACGCTGCTGATGGATGCGCCGGAATTTCCGCAGGAGCTGGTGCCGCTCGCCAGGGCGCATGCGGATGCGTACAAGATTTACAGTCAGTCCGATCTGGATTACAGCTATCTCAGCCCGGCGGCGGTGCTGGAAACCGGACGGCGTACCGGAAACTTCCGGATCGGCATGGACATGCTCATTTCCGATGAACTGGGCGATAGCCGAATTTCGGTCGAAGATCTGGCCGCGGCGCTGATCGACGAAATGGAGGATCCGTATTTTGTCCGCACCCGGTTTACGGTAGCTTACTAGGTTAGCGACGGTCTCGCGGTCGGGCTTCTATATTAAGGCTTCTATATTAAGTATCCGGGCGACAATAAGAGGGGCCCTTTAAGACAGCTGGATGACATACGAAGATAACCCCACATCTGTGGGGTTGTTTCATATAAGGAGGAGACGGCAGATGTATATCGTGACATCCGACGAAATGAGAGAGCTGGACCGCCGAACGATCGAGGAGGTCGGCATCCCGGCGGTAGCGCTGATGGAGAACGCCGGCAGAGCCATCGCGGAGGAGGTGATCCGGTGGTGCCGGGAGCGCCGTTATGTCAGCGGCGGCAGCTGGAAAGGCGCCGAGTCCAAGAATGGAAGTCAGGGCGATATTGTGCAGGCGGTGCAAGGGGACGCCGCGCTCCGGCTGGAGGAACCGGAGCGCGAGCATTGGCTCGTCCTGGCCGGCAAGGGCAACAACGGCGGGGACGGCCTGGTCGCGGCGCGGTACTTGCGTGAAGCGGGTGTGCGCGTCACGATCGTATACGCCGCAGAGCCCGGCAGCCTCACCGGCGAGGCGGCGCTGCAGCGGGACGCGGCCCGCGCATTGGGCATCCCGGTGCTCGTCCACGGCCAAGACGACGTGGACTTTACCGCCTGCACGGGCATCGTGGATGCCCTGCTCGGCACCGGCAGCCGCGGTGCGCCGCGCGACGCCTACGCCGAGCTGATTGCCGCGGCGAACGGCAGCGGCAGGGACATCGTGTCGGCGGACATCCCGAGCGGGCTGGACGCCGACACGGGGGCCGTGCACGATCCCTGCATCCGTGCACGGCGGACTGTATGCCTCGCGTTCCTGAAGCGAGGCCTGGCGCAGTTCCCCGGCTCGGAAGCCGCCGGGGAGATCGTGGTGCGCGCCATCGGCATCCCCGCGCTGCTGTGCGCGCAGCAGAACGTCAGCGCGTTCCTGCTGACGGAGGAGGTGCTGCGCACGCGGCTTGGGGTCGATACGGCGCGCCGCCGCTCGCCGGACGGCCATAAAGGCACGTACGGCCACGTGCTTGTAGCGGCGGGCAGCCTGCCGATGAGCGGCGCCGGCCTGCTCTGCTCGCGGGCGGCCCTGCGAGCCGGCAGCGGCCTCGTCACCTGGGCGCTGCCCGGTCCGCTGCTGCCGCATATGGCGGGCGCAGCGCCGGAGGTCATGCTCGCCTCGGCGACCGCCGCCGACTGGCACGAGGCCTCCGCCGCCCGTGTGCTCGAGCTGCTGGCCGGGCGCGACGTGCTCGCCGTCGGCCCCGGGCTGGGGCGCTTCGAGGGCGACGGACGCTGGCTGCGCACGCTCTGGGAGGAGGCGGCATGCCCGATGGTCGTCGACGCCGACGCGCTCAACATGCTGGCCGCCAGCGACGACCTGGACGCGTGGAAGCCGCGCCAGGCGGACACAGTACTGACGCCCCATCCCGGCGAAATGGCGCGGCTGGCCGGCTTGTCCACCGCCGAGGTGCAGCGCGACCGGATTCGCCTGGCGTCCGAATACGCCAAGGCGCACCGGGTGACGCTGGTGCTCAAGGGCGCACGGACGGTCATCGCCACGCCGGACGGCGATGCGTTCGTGAACGCGACCGGCAGCCCGGGCATGGCGACCGGGGGCGCCGGCGACGTGCTGACCGGCATCATCGCCGGGCTGCTGGCCCAGGGCGCAAGCGGTCCGCAGGCCGCCGCGTTCGGCGTGTACCTGCACGGGCTTGCCGGCGAAGCCGCGGCGCGGCGCCGTGCCCATCCGGCATCGCTCGTGGCGGGCGATATCATCGAGGCGCTGTAGCCGGCCGGAGCCGCAAAAGCGGTGGCTACAGAAAGCCCCAGCAGAGCAGGGGAACCAGCAGGGCGAAAATCAGCGTGATGAGCGAATCGCGTACAAACAGCTTTTTCCCGACGTAAAACAGCAGCACCGTACACATGCCCGCCACCGTGGAGGCGATATGGTCCGTTCCTGCGGCGTCATGTACATACAGCGCATAGAAGCACAGAAAACCGGCCGCCGCGTAGATCGAGATTTGTTTGTCCCTGGACAGGGGAGGCAGCACGTACAGCACAAAATCCGCCAGAATGGAGGCGGTCATCGCATAACCGTAGACCCAGTAGGACAAGGGAATGGGCAGATCAGTGTCCGATGCCATAGGAAGCTGATCCTGAAGGGGCAGCATGCCGGAGAGTATCACCAGCAGGAGCAGCGTTAAGCCGGCCGATGCGAGCTTGTTCAGGGCGTACAGCCCCGATTTGAGCCTGGACGAGATAAAGGGGGAACGGTCTGAATTCATCAAGTTTCTCTCCTTGTGATTCCATAGTACGTAGTACAGCATAATCGGATGCCGGAGTAAAGGTGACTGGGGATGTCATCTGTAGGCGGCAGAGGTGGTGTCGTGCTGATGAATCAGCGCGAGCTGCTGGAGAACCAGCGCCGGGAAAGGCAGGAGCGCATCCGGAAGCATAACGAATCGCTCCGCGGGAAGGACAGCGAGTCCCTCACCGAATGAAAAAAGTAAAAATTAGCGTGAATATGATCAAAATACCGTCAAAGCTGCTGACGGTATTTTTTTTATAATATCAAGTATAAAATCCAGAGCCATTGCTTCCTGATATTGCAAGAAAAACTTCCGCTAAACGCGGTCTGTCTTCTTTGAGGGTACCTCGATAGACGTTTTTCTTTTAATCAAATCAGGCTTTAAGGAATGCAGAAGAAACGGGGTGTAGAGCTTGGAACAACGAATGGAAACGGCCGCGGCAGCGCCGCCGGGCATAGGGAAACGCACCTGGAAAAGCGGCTCCCTCCAGCGGGGCGAAACGCTGTGGGGAATGCTGTTCGTCAGCCCGATGCTGCTCGGGGTGTTCATCCTCGTGCTGGTGCCGATCGTCGCAACGATGGTGCTCGGATTTGCCGACTGGAACTTTGTGCAGGGATGGAACGGCATCCGATGGGTCGGGTTTGAAAATTTTCGAAATTTGCTTCATGATGACATGTTTATTAAATCGGTCCGCAATAATGTCATCTTTCTGCTGACCGTGCCGGTGTACATGCTCATTTCGATGGTGCTCGCCATCTTGATCGACCGGTTCGTGTACATGAAGAGCTACTTCAAGGTCGCTTACTTCATGCCTTATATTTCGAACGTCGTCGCGGTCGCCGTCGTCTGGCAGGTGCTGTTCCAGCCTTCGTACGGCCCGATCAACGAACTGCTCAAATCGATCGGGGTGCACCATCCGCCGAAATGGATCGCCGATCCGCATTTTGCACTGCTGTCGATCATGATGATTTCGGTCTGGATTTCCATCGGCTTCAACATGATCATTTACATCGCCGGGCTGCAGTCGATTCCGCGCGACCTGTACGAGGCGGCCGACATCGACGGCGCGAACGGTTGGACGAAATTCACCCGGATTACGGTGCCGCTGCTGTCGCCGACGTCCTTTTTCCTGATGGTGACAGGCATTATTTCAACGTTCAAGGTGTTCGATATCATCGCAGTAATGACCCAGGGCGGCCCGGTGGGCTCCACGACGATGATGGTCTGGTATCTGTACGACACGGCGTTCGTCAATCTGAAAGTGGGCTACGCTTCGGCGATCGCCGCCGTTCTCTTTGCCTTTGTCATGCTGATTACACTCGGACAGTGGTCCGCCCAGAAGAAATGGGTCAATTACTAAGCGAAAGGAGCTGAGCGGAAAATGACGACACGTACCGGGCCCGACTGGCGCAGGCTGGTCATCACCGTGGTCATGCTGGCGGTCAGCATCCTGTTTCTGATGCCGTTCATCTGGATGCTGGTCACTTCCTTCAAGATCGAAAAGGACGTCTTCGTCTACCCGATCCAGTGGATCCCAAGGAAATGGAACGCGGTGGCGAATTATAAAGAGGTATGGTTTGGGGATTATCCTTTTTATCTCTATTACTGGAATTCGATCAAGGTGAGCGTGCTGACGACGCTGATCTCCTGCACGGCGTCGGCCCTGGCCGCCTACGGCTTCTCCAAAATCCAGTTTGCCGCCGGGCGCTGGCTGTTCATGATCGTGCTGGTCACCTACATGATTCCGGGGCAGGCTATCCTGATTCCGCAGTTTATTTTATACCGCAACATCGGCTTGTTTGACAGCCACTTTGGTCTGATCATTCTGGGCAGCTTCAGCGTGCTGGGCACGTTCATGCTTCGTCAATTCTTTATGGGCATTCATCAGGAATTCATCGAGTCGGCGAAAATCGACGGCGCGGGCCATCCGCGCATCTTCTCCTCGATCGCGCTGCCGCTCGTAAAGCCGGCGGTGGCGACTTACGCCATTCTGCGTTTTATCTGGACATGGAACGATTACCAGAATCCGCTGATCTTTCTGCGGAGCGACCGGCTGTTTACGATTCCGCTGGCGATGCAGAAGTTTACGTCTTTAAGCGGGGAGTTCTACTCGCTGATCATGGCCGCGGCGGTATCCGCCATTTTCCCGCTGCTGCTGATTTTTATCATTGGGCAAAAAAACGTCATCGCAGGCATTGCCCTCGGTGGAGTCAAGGGCTAGCATCCGTCAAAATAGCAGGATCAACGGTCAATTTAGCGTCATGAGCCGGGGGATTGGCCCCGGTATAATCAAAGCGTCAGATACGGGAAAACGCAGCCGGCAAGCGGTGGGCATACGGAGGCACATGGAGGCACACGGAGGCAGGCAGATAAAGCGGGCATACGGCCCGAGGCCGGTGTTCTGTAGCCGTATGGTAGTTGGCGGTAGAAGCATTTTCACGGGCAAGCATAATCCAAGGGAGGTTATTGAGGGATGAAGAGAAAAAGATGGCTTACCGGCGCGGCAGCCGGCATGCTGCTGATCAGTTTGCTGTCAGGCTGCGGGGGAAGCAGCGGCGGAGGGGATAGCGAAGGGGCGGCGTCCGGCTCCGGCGGATCAAGCGGCGGCCAGGACAAGGTCAACCTGAGATTATACACCTATGGAACCGAGGAAGCTTACAATTGGAGCAAGACGCTCAAAGCCTACGAAGACGCCAACCCCGGCGTCACGATCGAGCTGGTGCAGCTCAGCGAAAAAGGCGATACGCAGGAGGCTTCCAAGAAGCTGGACCTGGAGGCGGCGTCCTCTGCACAGATGGACATCCTGATGTTCAGCGATCCGGCCGGATACGCGCAGCGCGTGGCTTTGGGCATGGCGGAACCGCTGGACGACTACATTGCCAAGGACGGTTATAAGGAAGAGACGGATTATAAAGTCGATACCCGCCTGAACGGCAAAGTGTATGCGCTGCCGGGCAAGTTCAACCCATGGTATGTGCTGTTGAACAAGGACCATTTGGATGAAGCAGGCCTGAGCGTGCCGACGGATTGGACGTGGGACCAGTTTGCCGATTATGCGAAAAAGCTCACCAAGGGCGAAGGCGCAAGCAAGCGCTACGGCACGTACTTCCACGGCCCGCAGGGCGGGGGCTGGCTGGAGTTCCTGAAGCTGAAGATGGAGAATCAGCCGGAAAACTCTGACTTTCTCAAGGCCGACGGCTCCTCGAATCTGGATGATCCCAATTTCCGGGCGACACTTGAGTTACGGCTGAAAATGGAGAAGGAAGACCAGTCCTCTGTTCCGTATACCGATATGATTTCGCAGAAGCTCAATTACCGGACGCAGTTTTTTAACCAATCGGCGAGCATGATCGTGATCGGCAGCTGGATGAATACCGAAATCGGCGGGACGGATAAGGTGCCGCTGGAGTTTAACGTCGCCGTGGCGCCGTTCCCGAAAAACAAAGAGGGCGATCCCACGGGTATCACCCCGGTCACGACCGATTATGTCGCCGTCGCTGCCAAGTCCAAGCATAAGGAAGAAGCCTACAAGTTCGTGCGCTGGTACACGACCGAAGGGCAGACGGTCCAAGGTAAAAATATTCCGGCCTGGAGCCAGGTGAAGAGCGACCAGGTGGAGCAGATCATCGATACAATCCTCGCCGGCACGAAAACCCCGGAGAAGGTCGACAAGAAGTCATTGGTCGACACGCTGGTCGCCTCGAAAGCATCAGCGATCGTACCGCCGGCCTCCTACCAGGCCGAAGTGTTCAAAGCGGTCAACGAGGAATACGAGAAGCTGATCCTCGGCAACCAGGATATCGATGCGACGGTGAAAAACTCGCAGGAGCGCGTGAACAAAATCATCGAATCCAACCAAAAATAATTTTGGTATAATATGATCCAAAAACGGGGGACGGCGATTTCGTCCCTTTTTTGTACCCTGGGGGGACCATCATGATCAACCGGCTGCGGCACTTGGCGCTGCGCTCGATTCGCCACAAGCTCATTTTCGCGTCGATTGTCTGCATTGTCGTTCCCGCGGTCATCAGCCTGATCGTATACAACGGCTTATCGCGGGAGGCGGTGAAGCGGCAGGCCGTATCGAACGCAAGGGATTCGCTGCAGCTGGTGGCCGGATCCGTCACGAACCTGCTGTCCAGCAAGCTGAACATTGCCAACTACATTCAGGTCAATTCTGGTTTGAATACGTACTTCAAGCAAGTCGCCTCAGGCAACGAGGAGAAAGATCCGTACCGCCGGTTCACCGAGGCGAACCGGGTGCTGGAGCAGCTCGACAGCCTGACGGTGGTCGGCGAGCAGACGTATGTGACCGTGCTGCTGACAAACGGGGCGTATTACATGAATTATTCCGTAAGCGATTACAATCCGCCGGACCTGACCCGGCAGCCCTGGTTCAGGCAGATGAAGGAGCTGAGGGGGCTGGAATCTTATTGGACCGGGCCTGAGCGAACCGTCTATGTGCAGGATCAAGCCGATCACCCCTATCAGCTGTCCATTGCCCGGTCGCTGCGGCTGGCCAATTCGGAAATTTACGGCTATGTGGTGGTGTCTTGGGTGGAGGATCAGGTCAGCGGCATCTTTGACCGGCTCTCCAAAGGAAACCGGGTGCTGATGGTCGACGGCTCGGGCACGATCGTATCGGGACCGGCCGGCCAAATCGGCAGGAAGTTTGCTTATGCTGATCTGAACGAGGGAAACAAGCCGTATTCGATTGAACGGATCGATGGGGAGAAGTTCCTGATGGTGGAGCAGGAGATTCCGATGAACGGCTGGCATCTCGTGCTGATGCAGCCGTATCGGGACGCAATCGTGGACCTGAATGCCATCTTCAGCAAAGTATTTCTGTTCGAAATGATCTCGTTCTTCATCTTCCTTCTGCTGCTGATCGTGCTGGTGCGCAGGTTCACGACGCCGCTCGTCCGGCTTGGCAAGGTAACGAACGCGGTGCAGCGCGGCAACCTGGACGTGCGCTCAGGCGTGGCCGGCAACGATGAGATTGGGCGGCTCGGACTGTTATTCGACCAGATGCTGGACCGGGTCAAAGAGATGATCGCCGAGGTGTCGGACCACCAGGCCCGCAAGCGAAGGGCCGAGCTTAAAATGCTGCAGGCGCAGATTCATCCCCATTTTTTGTTCAACGTGTTAAATTCCATCCGGATGAAGGTGATGAAGCGCGGCGATCCGGAGAGCGCCAAAATGATCGGCTCGCTGTCGGTCCTGCTCCGCATGACGATCAGCCGCGAGGACGACGAAATTTTGCTGCACGAGGAGATCGACTTGATTTCCCATTACGTCGCTCTGATGAACCTGCGGCAGAAGGAGGAGGCCGTGCTGCAGCTGGATATTGACCCGGAAGCGTTTCTGATCAAAGTGCCGCGCTTCTTCCTGCAGCCCCTGGTCGAGAATGCGATGATTCATGGGCTGAGTCGCCAGGCGGGCACGATATCGATCCGGGCGGTGACGGAGGCGGAGCGGATCATTCTGACGGTCGCTGACGACGGCGCGGGAATGGAAGAGGAGCGGAGGCAGGAGCTGATGCGGATCCTGAACGGAGCCGCCTATGAAGCGGAGCCTTCGCCGTCAAGCGGCTCCTTTTCAGGCATTGGCCTGCCTAATGTGGCGGAGCGGATGAACATGATGTTTGGCGATGGATTCCAGGCTTGCGTGAACAGCGAGCCGGGGGCCGGAACCGTGATTGAAATGCATATTCCACGGAAGGAGGGGCTGCGGGATGTATAATGTCATGCTGGCCGACGATGATTACCCCGTGATTGAGCTGCTGTCGGAGACGATCCGCTGGGAGGAGCTCGGGCTGAGGCTGATGTCCACCCACGAGAACGGATGGAGCGCCTGGGAGCAGGCCCAGCGCCAGACCCCGGATATTCTCATTACGGATATCGGGATGCCCAAGATGGACGGCTTGGAGCTGTCGGGACGCATCCGGGAGCTGAATCCCGCCGTGCGAATCGCCATTTTGTCCTGTCACAGCGAGTTTCAGTATGCGCAGCAGGCCGTCCGTCTGAACGTACAGGACTACCTGCTGAAGGACACCCTTGACCCGGAGGATCTGGTACAGCGGCTCACCCGGTTCAAGCAGGCGATGGATGAGGAGAAGCAGGCCGGATGGGAGCACAGCCGGATGAAGCGCATGTATGATGAGGCGAAGGAGCTGCGGAAGGAACAGAGCCTGAAAAACCTCATCGATCTGCCCCTGCTGTCCCCGGAGAACTGGAGGAAGGAAGCGGCGGAGTACGGCCTGCTCCGGGAAGGCGAGCACACCCTGCCGGTCGCCGGATTTCTGGAGAACTACCGGCAGGTGAAATACCGCTTCTTCTCGGATCAAACGCTGCGCTTTGCCGTCGGCAACGTCATGAAGGAAGTGCTGGAGAACTTTGCACCATGCGGGGTACACGCGGGTTACGATGCCAGAACCTGGCTGCTGTTTTTCTCCGGCAAGCCGGGGCTTCATCGGAATTTATATGAGGAAACGGCGCAGATGCTGAAGGAAATCCAGTCCGCGCTGCGAAAAGTACTTAAGGTTGACATGTCGCTGTGCATCGGCGAGCCCTGCGCTTCGCCGGAGAGCTTGAAGCAGGCGCTCGGCGGTCTGCTGGCCTCGGGCGGGCTGCGTTTCTATCTGGAACCCGGAGAGACGGTGAAGCTGCGCGTATCAAGGTCGAAGCAGGAGCCGGAGCCGGAGCCGGAAGAGGATGACCTGCCGCCGCGGGACCTGTTCAGCTTCTACGATGAGGCACTTGGCGAGCTGCGCGGGGCCTTGCTGGACCGGGAGCCGCAGGCGATCCGGTCGGCGACGGCTGCTTGGATGGCGAGGATCCGCAAGGAGCGGTATCCGCCGGAGACGGTGAAGGATTGGGTCCTCAAGCTGCTGCTCGATTTGAAGCTGAAGCTTCAAGCCATCCCTTCCGTTTCGACGGCATCTTCCGCGGATACGCTCAATAAGGAAATCGCGGACATCGATTCGCTTGCGGATCTTCATGCCTGGCTGAACGGGCATTTGGAGTCGTGGGCGGCGACCGATTTTGGCGGACATAAGTCCGGCAGACGGCCCGAGATTACCGAAGCCTGCGTGTACGTCACGCGGCGGCTGCACAGCCGGATTTCGCTGGACGAGGTGGCGGAGCACCTTCACATGAACACCAGCTACTTCTGCCGGCTGTTCAAGAAGGAGACGGGCAGCACCTTTATCGAATACGTGACCCGGCTCAAAATGATGCGGGCCCAGGAGCTGCTGGACCGGACGGGAGCGAACGTCGGGGAGATTTGCGAGCAGCTGGGCTATGACAATCAAAGCTATTTCATTAAGACATTCAAATCTTATGCCGGCGTGACCCCGGTCGAATACCGGAGCCGGCTGCGGTGAGGCTTGGACCGCATAAGAGAGGAGGATTCGCAATTGCTGGAATCATCATCCCGTCATGAGCAAGGAAGTCCGTTCCTGAAGGAAGTGGCTCATGACATGGCTCCCGCCGGGCTGGACCTGTATTATCCGGACGGCGACGCGGCCCGTTTCTGGCAGAAGGTCCGGACCTCGGACCTGTATGAAGCGGACCGGCGTGAAATTCAGGCGGAAGGTCAGCGGCTGCTTGGACTGCCGCTGCCTGTATTAACGTACTCGCTGTATGCCGACTTTGCCCGTACCGGGCGCCGGCTTGGGTATGAGCGGGTGTATTTCGAGCGGCGGCGCCGGCTGAACACCTTCGCGATTCTGACGATGCTTGAGCCTGAGCGGAATGAATACCGCGAGGCTCTGTGCGATACGCTGTGGCTTATTTTGGAGGAGTATACCTGGTGTCTCCCCGCCCACCTGGGAGAAGGCGACGCCGGAGGCGAGATCGATTTGTTCAGCGCTGAAACCGGATTTGCGCTCAGCGAGCTTCTGTACCTGGCGGGCGACGATCTGCCGCCCCTGATCCGGAGCCGAATTCGGGATGAAGTGCATCGCCGCCTGTTCGAGCCGTATTTGGCCCGGGAGTTTCACTGGGAGTCGGCCGTACATAACTGGTCCGCTGTGTGCGCCGGATCGATCGGCGCGGCGGCGCTGCTGCTGATGGAGGATGCGGACCGTTTGGCGGCCGTTCTGGCGAAGGCGGAGAGAAGCATGAACTGCTACCTGACGGGGTTCGGTGAAGACGGTGCCTGTCAGGAGGGGCTCGGGTACTGGAATTACGGATTCGGTTATTTTACGTATTACGCCGTTTTGCTCCGGAAGCGGTCCCGTGGACGGCTGGACTGGTTCGCCAGCGACAAGGTCCGCCGCATCGCGCTGTTTCAGCAAAAATGCTTTCTTGGCGGAAGCGCGGTGGCGAACTTCTCCGACTCCAGGCCGAGCGGCAGCATTCAGCCGGGGCTGTCGGATTATTTGGCCGGCCTGTATCCCGAGTTCCAGCGGCCGCCGGCCCGCCTCCGGGCTGCGTTTACGGAGGATCACTGCAGCCGCTGGGCGCCGGCCATCCGGAATCTGCTGTGGCGGAGCGGGGAGCCGGCCCAGAGCGAGTGGGGGCCGTTCTTCGGCTACCTGCCCGACGCACAGTGGCTCATCTGGCGGCATGCCGGCCCCAGCTGCGCGTTCGGCTTTGCAGCCAAAGGCGGGCATAACGCCGAGCCCCACAACCATAACGACCTCGGGCAGTTTATGCTGTACGGGGACGGCGAGTTTTTCCTCGCCGACCTTGGCAGCGGGGAATACACGAAGTCGTATTTCGGACCGGAGCGCTACACCTACGACTGCAACGGCTCGCAGGGGCACAGCGTGCCGATCGTCGGCGGCCAGTATCAGGCCGAAGGAGTGGACAGCCGGGCGGTGGTTGAGGAGGCTTATGCCGATGAGGCTGGAGCTGTGTTTGGCGTGGACCTCACGCAAGCCTATCGGTACGCGGGGCTGGAAGGCCTGCACCGCGCGCTCCGCTGGGAGATGCAGGGGGAGCTGCCGAGTCTGGCGCTGACCGACGAGTACCGGTTTGCAGGAGCGCCAAGCTCGGTGGTGGAGCGTTTTGTCACCCGCGTCCGGCCGCGGCTTGCGGGGGACCGGATCGAGCTCCAAGGATCAGGAGAGCAGGGACTGAAGCTGATCATACATTATGACGGCGGGATGCTCTCGCCGGAGATCACCCGGCGGATGTTTATGGACCATGACGGATGTGAAGCCGAATGGTACACGATCGATTTGACGGTCCGGAAGCCGGAGCCCTCCATCCGGGTTGCCGTCACTTTCGAGTTTGAGCCAAATAACGAGGAAAGCGGGGATCGGCAGTGAATATGACGGAACAGGCCGCGCAGGCGGTATGGGTAAATGAAGCTTGGGGGAAGGCGCTGGATAAAGTCCGGCGCACGAGCCAGCGCATTGGGGCGGGATTTCCCCATGCCAGCCCAAACGGTGAGTATGTGCTGGAACCCCCGCACTGGTGGACGGCGGGCTTCTGGCCGGGGCTGCTCTGGCTGCTGTATAACGGCAGCGGGGACGAGCGTCTGCGGGGGATCGCCGAGGAATGCGAGGCCCGGCTCGATGAAGTGCTGGACGGCTACACCCGTCTCGACCATGACCTCGGATTTATGTGGACGCTGACGAGCCTGGCTTCCTACAAGCTGACGGGAAGCGAGGAGTCGAAGCGGAGGGCGCTCAAGGCGGCCAATTACCTGGCCGCCCGCTTTAATTTGAAAGGCCGGTTCATCCGCGCCTGGAATCCGTGGTCTGCGGGCGAGGACAATGCCGGCGTCGCCATCATCGACTGCGCCATGAACGTGCCGCTGCTGTTCCAGGCATCCGCCATGACCGGCGATCCGCGGTACCGCCACGTCGCCGAGGCGCATATGGACACGGTGGCCGCCGACTTTGTCCGGCCGGACGGCTCCGTGTACCACATCATGCGCTACGACCCGGACACGGGCGAGCGCATCGGCGGCCTCGGCGGCCAGGGTTATGCGCCGGAGTCGGCCTGGTCCCGCGGCACGGCCTGGGCCATATACGGCCTGACGCTGGCTTATCATCATACCGGCAAGCAAACCTATCTGGACACGGCCAAGCGCGTCGCCCACTTCTTCCTTGCCAATCTGCCGGAGGACCACGTGCCGCACTGGGACTTCCGGGCACCGCTGGAAGAAAGGCGGTACCGCGACTCCTCGGCCGGCGCGTGCGCGGCCAGCGGGCTGCTCCTGCTGTCGGAGCAGGTGGGCGAGCTGGAAGCAGCCGTCTACCGTGAGCCGGCCGTGCGCATGCTGGAGTCGCTGTACGCGAATTACGGCGCTTTGGACGATCATGCGCAGGAAGGCCTCATTTTGCATGGGACGAGCCATTATCCGAACCAAACGAATGTGGACGTGCCGCTGATTTATGGCGACTTTTTCTTCGTGGAGGGCCTCGCCCGGCTGCAGGGGAAAGGACCGTTTTATTGGGAATAAGCGTACGTTGTATTGCGGTGTAGGGGCGATGGGTACGCCCAGGGTTGAACGGCCGAACTTGTGTTTACACCTGAATACATGAATGGACGAAAGGAATGGGACTTTAGGGTCTTATTCTTTTTTTTATTTTATATTTTTTTAAACTTAATGAAGGTTGATAACTGTTATTTCAGCAGCGATAAGTTAAATATTTTCCAAAAGCGATTGAAATTTAATGATTGCCATTATATGATTACTTAAAACATTTTAGTTTTATTTAAATAAAATACATGTTGAAAGCGGTTTACAGGTCGATAAAACGGTAAAAAGGGAGGGATCGGTCGCTGGGCCGCGGCAGGCGTCACGATGAAGCAGCACTGTGCGGATCAATGAATGCGTTTTCGTCAAGGTTGAATGATCTTATTTTCTGAAGATTTTATTTGTTGGAGGGAGCAAACATGAACAGAAGGTGGGTTTCGGCATTGTTGATGATGATGCTGTTCGTCACGGTTCCGGGGCAGGTATTTGGCACCGGGCCGGACAGTACGGCGCAGAAAGGCAGCAAGACACAGGAGCAGCAGGGACAGGCGCCGGTGTATCAAAACGTATCCGTGCACGATCCATCCATCGTGAAGGACGGGGATACGTATTACGTATTCGGTTCGCATATTGAAGCGGCCCGGTCAAAGGACCTGCAGAGCTGGACCCGGTTTACGAACGGGTATACGACGCCGGGCAACGTGCTGTATGGCGATCTGGCGCAAAATTTGGCCGGATCGTTCGCCTGGGCCGGACAAAATGATTCGGACAGCAAGGGCGGTTTTTCCGTGTGGGCCCCCGATGTGTTCTGGAATCCCGAATATGTGAATGCGGACGGCACCAAAGGCGCCTATATGCTGTACTTCTGCACGTCCTCGACGTATATCCGGTCGGCTATCGGGTTTGCCGTGTCGCCAAAGATCGAGGGGCCTTATCAGTATGTCGATACCCTGGTGTACTCCGGCTTTACGGAGGGCGATGCCAAGGATAAGGACAGCGCGATCAATAAAAAGTGGACGAACACGAACATTCCGAAGCTGATCGACGCCGGACAGCTCAGCGGGGCAAGCGGTGCCTGGTTCAACGCTGACGGGTCGTTTGCCAACGGCACGTATCCGAATGCGATCGATCCGAACCTGTACTATGACAACAACGGGCAGCTCTGGATGTCTTACGGCTCCTGGTCCGGTGGTATCTTCGTCCTTCCCGTGGACCCGAAGACCGGCAAGGTGAAATATCCCGGCAAAGACGGCAAGACCGCCGACGGACGCCTGGTGGACCGGTATTTCGGCACGAAGGTGGCCGGAGGCTACGGCAAATCGGGCGAAGGTCCGTATGTGGTGTTTGATAAAGCCACCGGCTACTACTACCTGTACATGACCTACGGCTGGCTGGGAGCCGACGGCGGTTACAACATGCGGGTATTCCGCGCGAAGAACCCGGACGGACCGTATGTGGATGCCCAGGGCCAGAACGCCGTGCTGCCCGGAGACACGGACAACGCGCCGTACGGCAACAAGCTGATGGGGAACAACCTGTTTGCCAGAGACGTGGGCGATCCGGGCACCGGCATCGGCGTAGGCTATGTGTCTCCAGGGCATAACTCCGTGCTGCTGGATGATGCGACCGGCAAGCGGTTCCTCGTCTTCCATACCCGTTTCCCGCAGATGGGCGAAGCGCATGAGGTGCGGGTTCATCAAATGTACATGAATGAGGACGGCTGGCCAGTGGTTGCCCCCTACTGGTATGCAGGAGAAACGTTGAGCAAGGTGAACCGTCAGGACCTGATCGGGGAATATAAATTCATCAACCACGGAAAAGGGACGACCGCGGATATCCAGTCCTCCGTATATATCCGGCTGAACAAGGACAACACGATTTCGGGCGATGTGACCGGCACTTGGAAAAAGACCGGGCACAACGAGGCGGAGCTTGTCATTGCCGGTTCGGTGTATAAGGGCGTCTTTGCCAGCGGCTGGGATCCGTTGTCCGAGCGTTATGTCATGACCTTCACGGCTTCTTCGCAGGAGGGCGTGGCGGTCTGGGGCAGCCGGCTTGAAGACAAAACCGATCAGGCGCTGGTTCAGGACGTATACAACGATCTGAGTCTGGGGGATACGGCGAAGGTCGTGTCGGACCTCGCCCTTCCGGCGGAAGGAACCCGGCACACCGCGATTTCCTGGAAGAGCTCGGACGAAGCGGTCGTATCGGCCAAAGGTGAGGTGCACCGTCCGGCGGGCGGCGTCCCGGTTCAAGCGGTGCTCACTGCGACAATCACCAAAGGCGGCGCGTCGCTGACGAAGTCCTTTACGGTGACCGTTCTGCCGTACCAGGACGCCAAGCTGTCTGCTTATTACGGCCTTGATGGCAGCTTTGCGGACAGTCAGGGGCGGTTTGCCGCAGGTACGGTGACCGGCGACCGGATTGACAAGTCCGGCGGCAGCATCACCTTCGCTGAGGGCAGACAAGGCCAGGCCGCCAAGTTCGACGGTGCCTCCGGGATCCGGCTGCCGGACGGTCTGATTTCAAGCAATGCCTATTCGGTTGCGCTGTGGATCAAACCGGAGGAGCTGACGACGTACACGACGGCCTTCTTTGGCGCGAAGGACGGCGACCATTGGGTGAGCCTTGTGCCCCGGGGAGCCGTCGCCAACAATACGATGGTCTGGTCGGGCAGCACGAGCTGGTATGACGGGGCGACCGGACTGACCATTCCGACCGGCGAGTGGTCGCATCTGGCCTTTTCCGTGGAAAACGGCACACTGACTGTGTACGTGAACGGGGTGCAGAAGTTCAAGGGAGCGAACTTCCCGGACTGGTTTACCGGCACGAAGGCAAGCTTTAGCCTGGGCGTCAACTGGTGGGACCTGCCGTTTAAAGGGCTGATCGACGAGCTGCGCGTGTATGATGGCGCGCTGACGCCAGCGCAGGCGGCGGATTTGGCCAAGAACCCCTCTTAAATGAGGGAGGGGCGCGGACACAAATACAAAATTCCGAATATTCTCCAAACTCAACAAGGACCGTCAGGGCAAACGCCCCTGACGGTTTTTTAAGATTATAGAATATGTTTTTATTTGGCAGATGACCCGGGTACCTCCGGTTCATCCTTCAGATCGGAAACCTTGATCACGGGGTACGTTTTAACCGCCCGGTCCAAAGTCTGCTTTTCCATCAGTTTCCCGTCCAAGACCACCGCAGAGATGCTTGTCGTGTTTCGGATATCCTCCAGCGGGTTCTTGTCAAGCAGCACGAGATCGGCGAGCTTTCCTTTTTCAACAGTGCCCAGATCCTGCTCTCTCTCCAAATACTTTGCCGGATTCAGCGTAGCTGTCTGCAAGGCCTGCAGCGGGGTGAGGCCGCTTTTAACCAGCAATTCGAGCTCATCGTGTAAAGATACGCCGTAAATAAAATTGTTCATTTCGTAACTGGAATCGGTGCCTGCCAGCATTGGCACACCGGCGTCGTTCAACTTTGTGACCATGCCCGGCGTGGTGGAGTTGATGGCCGCCAGTAATTCCGCTTGTTCGGGAGACATGGCGCGAATCACTTCGGCCCATTGCTTCTGTACGTCAGTCGGAACGTATTTGGACCGTGGATCGATTTCGGTTTTGGCCATATTCAAGTATGTCACTAAGGTCGGTACAGGCCAGACTCCCTTTTCTTTGAATTTGCGGAACAGCTTGTTCGCCTTTACGGGATCATAGGATTTGGACGCCTCGATCTCTGCCAGCGAGTAACCGGCCAAATCGCTCATGTCGGCATTTTTGAAAATATCGTCTTCAATACTCGAAGTGGCAATAAACAATCCGTGCAGATGTTCAATGCTCTTGAAGCCCAGTTGAATGGCTTCGCTGGCCCGTACTTCTACCGGCAAGCCGTACTTTTGGGCTTCATCCATAACCGCTAGAAACAGAGGACGCGGCAGCCAAGAGTACACCTTGATATGGTCTGCCCCTTTCGCCACATTGAGACGTACGGCTTCGCGCGCTTCTTCCTCTGTCTTCAAGTAGAGCATGTGTGGAGCATCGTCAGCCGGACCTCCATTTAAGGTTGAACCCGCATAGACAAGACGCGGGGCCGGCATACCGGCTTGGATGCTCGTTTTCCACACATCAATGTTTTTTAACGCTGCCCCCATCTCCCGTACGCCGGTTACTCCGTTAGCCAGAAAGAGCGGGAACGCGTTTTTGTAATTATTCTCCAGATGAACATGCATATCCCACAAGCCGGGAATGACGAATTGGCCTGAAGCATCCCGTACTTGCGCGTAATCGGGGACAGCCGTTTGTTTGCTGTTTCCAATATAACTGATCTTGTTATCCTGTATGATAATCGTCTGATCGTTGGTTAACTTTCCGGACGTTACGTCCACGATCGTCGCATGCTGAAGCACCAGCGTCTGCCTGGTGGCAGGCTCAATGCTTGCGTAACCGGTACCTGTACCTCCCGCTAACACGATCAATAATGCCATGAACCCTACTATGGACTTTCTGAAGTTGCACATTTTCTTCTTTAAACTCATCGTTGTCCTCCTCGCAGAAATAACTCATCGATATAACTTGATTGTAGAGTGCAAATCCTGCTTTTTTATTAATCGCTTCTTACAAAAAGCTTACATTTGTAATGGAGGAAGGAAGCCGGGTTGCCAAGGTCTGAAATCTGTGAGGTAATAGATTCAAAAGGTTCGCGGAGGGAATTCATGTTAGGGAATCATGTACTGCTTATCGAGGATGACCGGTCCATTAGTGGAATGGTTGGGCCTTATCTGGAAAAAGAGGGCCACTGCGTCTCGTATGCATACGATGGCACGGAGGCAGAGCGTCTGTTCGCGGTGCAGCCTCTCCGGTACGATCTGGTCATCCTGGATCTGATGCTGCCGGGCAGAAGCGGCATGGAGGTGCTGCGGGCGATCCGCAGTGTCAGCTTGGTGCCTGTTCTGATCCTGTCGGCCAAGGACGGTGAGGTGGACAAGGCGCTGGGCCTCGAATTGGGCGCGGACGATTACATAAGCAAACCCTTCTCGCTGATCGAACTGACCGCCCGCGTGAGAGCGGCCATTCGCCGCTCCAATTATGTCGTGCCAGCGGGACAGGTCTCAGATTCGCCGGAAGAAGGCGAGGTCATTCGGGTCGGAGGGATTGTTATGAATTTGGAGACGTACGGCGTCGAGCGGGACGGCCAGCCCGTGAAGTTGACATCCAAAGAGTTCGGCATCCTGCGGCTGCTCGCGGAGCACCCGGGCAGGGTGTATACGAAAGCCCAAATCTATGCGTCGGTCTGGAAAGATGCTTTTTACGGAGACGATAACATCATTAACGTACATATGCGCCGTTTGCGCGAGAAGCTGGAAGCGGACCCGTCCGATCCTCAATACGTCAAAACGCTGTGGGGCATCGGGTACAAGCTGGAAGCGGACGGGTCATGATCTGGTTCTTCGTGACTTCCACCGCGCTGGTCGGCATTGCCGTGGTCGTGCTTTGGGCGCGCCAGCGCAAACGAAACCGCCAACTCGCGTATCTTCACGGCAAGCTGAACTCTATTATGGATAAAGGCACAAACGAGCGTCTGCTGATATTCGACAGCGATGCTCAGGTGGGGCAGCTCTTGACCGACATGAACCGGCTGCTTGATCGCCTGCATCGGACCAGAGCGCGCTATGCCAATCAGGAGATCGAGATTCGCCGCATGCTGTCCAACATCTCGCATGACCTGAAGACACCGCTGACGGTGGTGCTGGGCTATAGCGAGATTCTTCTTCATGACGGTAGACTGGCTGAGCACGAGCGAGAAACGATGACGGCCAATATCCACGACAAGGCGCAGGAGGTGCTCCGTCTCGTGCATTCCTTCTTCGACCTGGCCAAGCTGGAGGCGGGTGATACGGAGATAGAGCTGACCCGTGTGAATGCCAGTGAGCTGTGCCGATTGAAATTACTGTCCTTTTACGACATGTTTGAGAGCCACGAAATGAGACTAGAGCTGTCCATGCCGGGCGAAGACCTGTATGTCATGGCCGAAGCGGAGGCGCTGGAGCGAGTGCTGGATAACCTGATTACGAATGCGATGAAATACGGGGCCGATGGCAAGCTGCTGGGATTGACACTGGAGCGGTCGGGCGAAGGTAAGGTTGCCATCCAGGTGTGGGACAAAGGCAAAGGCATCCCCGAGAAAGAGCACCACCGAGTCTTCGAGCGAATGTACACACTGGAGGATTCGCGAAATCGCCTCTACCAAGGCAGCGGCCTTGGCCTAACCATTGCGAAGCGGCTCGTTGAGCGCATGGGAGGCACCATCGGCTTGCACAGCGTGCCCCACGAACGGACGGTGTTCACGGTTGTCCTGAAGTCCACCTAGCAAAGGAGAGTACGCAGCGATGACATACATAGCTCGCACGATTGGAGTAACGAAGACCTATGGGGGCACGGAAGTGGTGTCCGACGTCTGCATGAACATCAGGCAGGGTGAAATCTACGGATTTCTCGGGCACAACGGGGCTGGCAAAACGACGCTGATGAGGATGCTGACCAACCTGGTCAAGCCTACCGCGGGCGAGATCGAATTGTTCGGGGAGAAGCTCACGCCTCATTCGTATGAAGTGCTGAAACGCATGGGCAGCGTGATCGATTATCCGTTTTTCTATGACGGTCTGTCGGCTTGGGATAACCTAGATCTGCACTGCGAATATATGGGGTTTCCGGACAAAAAGGTCATTGGCACCATGATGGAACAGGTGGGCCTGAAGGATATAGGCAGGAATCCCGTGCGGGAATTTTCCCTCGGCATGAGGCAGCGGCTTGGCATCGCCCGCGCGTTGGTTACGACGCCAGAGCTGCTCATTTTGGATGAGCCGATCAATGGTCTGGATCCCGCAGGCATCAAGGAGCTGCGCGATCTTCTTAAACGGCTCAGCGCTGAATACCGGATCACGCTGCTCGTCTCGAGCCACATTCTCGGCGAGATCGAGCAGATTGCCGATACGGTCGGCGTCATTCGCGGGGGGCGGCTGATTGAGGAAGTATCAATGGAACGCATTCGCGGACAACACAACGAATACATCGAGCTCCGGCCGACTGACGTTCGCAAGGCGGCGTACGTCATGGAACATCTGCTCGGACTTCGCAATTACAAGCTTGTAGGCGAGCATACGATAAGGGTTTACGATCCAGGCATGAGTCCTTCGGAGCTGAATGCGAGCCTCGTTCGCCACGACGTCGCGATTGAATCGATTTTCAAACGGGCGCACTCTCTGGAGGAATACTTCATGAACCTGATGAAGGGGGATGGAGGCATTGCTTAAACTGATCTCGCTGGAACTTCGGAAGTACCGGTTCTCCCGTCATATTGGCTATGCCGCCATGGCCGGTCTGGCGATCCTTCTGTTCCTGACCCTGCTAGGCATTACCGATTATGGAGCCGAGGATTATGCTTTCTCCACGTTTGCGGGGTCGTTCATGCTGATCGATACCTTCGTCAGGGCAACCTTCATGATATTCGCCGGGGTGCTGCTCTCTACAATGATTGCGTTGGAATACCGAAACAAAACGATGGGCGTGCTCTTTACGTATCCGATCAAACGCCGCAAGCTGATCGCTGCCAAATTGGTCATCATCTTCGTGTTTACGTTCGGAATGATCCTGTTGACCGACGTGCTGATGGGTTCCGTCCTGGTCGTCGTGGATCGTTTCTATCCCTTCATTACGGATTCGCTAACGATGGAGCAGGCACGAGAGCTGCTGCTTGAGTACACCGTCAGTTCGCTGTCGGCTGCCGCGATGGCCCTGATTCCTTTGTTATTCGGTATGCGGAAGCACTCGGTTACGACCACCATGGTCTCTTCCATCCTGCTGGTGCTTATCGTATGCTCCGGCTTTAACGGACCGGTGGTATCCATTGAATCCATCATCGCGATCCACCTGGCCCTAGGAGCCGCGGGCTTGTGCATTGCCTGGCTCTCGATGCATCGTCTGGAAACGAAGGACGTGAACTAGGGAAGAGCGTGGATTCAGACCGATTTGATAGATCGAAAAGGACGCGGCAGAACGAGTGATCCAAATCGAGCCTTCAACGAGGGCCGGGCCGGAAGTCGTTCCTGAGGAGGTTCGCCCGGCGGCCGACTCGTCCGTTCCCGCTCGCTTGGATGGCTTTGTCGAGAGGAAGATTGGGGGGCACGGACAGCAATACAAAATCTCGGATATTCTCCAAATACAAAAGGACCGTCAGGGCGAACGCCACTGACGGTTTTTTTGCATTGTAGCCTTTCTGAATTTCGCTGTCTCCCCAATGGACCCGAATCGACACCGAGCTGTCAAAGCCGGCTTGCCGACCGAACTGCGGTTACAGCTTCGGCAGTACTTTGCGCGCAGCGAGGAACAACCAGGTGCTGAGCACAAACGGCAGGGTCAGCGCGGGCAGGCCGTAAGGCAGAATCCAGGTATCGATGCCGGCCGTAACCGGCACCGTTACCGCGGCGGCAATCAGCCCGGTGAACGGTGCCCAGCGGCTTTTGGCGTCAAAAACGGCGCCGACGGCGAGGATGGTCAGGACGGCGTTGTACCCGTACAAGCCGAGGTTCATCAGCGATATTTCCGCGCCAAGTCCAAATGCGGTAAGCCACCCGGCTATAGAGCCGATGGCCGCATAAATGCCAAGGCGCCAGTTCCCCCACAGCACGGCGACCCAAATCAGCAGGCAGGGCCAAATCCCGTCCTGAAAGTAAACTTGTCCGACACCGTCCACAAGGCTGCGGAACAGGTGGATGGCTCCTTCCGGATGAAGCGTCCAGTGGGACAGGTCCTGCGGAGCAATGTCCGGGCTAAGCCGGAACAGGCTCAGCCGGTAGGAAGCCATCAGCAGAAACCAAGTGACGACAATAAATGGGAGCGTCAGCACCGGGAGCCCGCTGCCCCGCATCGCATGCATCATGGCGGCTGTGAGGATTGCGGCTGCGGCAGCACCGGCCAGCGCGATGACCCACCGGTCCGCGCCTCCCAGATAGAGCGATAACGAGATGCCGGCCAGCACCGAATTGTAGCCGAGCAGTCCCTGCTTGACCGCATCGCGGTCGGCGCCGCCCCACCAGCCGATCAGTGTAGCGATGCAGGCCGACAGCAGCGTGATGACGCCTACCCGGACCGAGGAGATCAGAATGGCGATCAGGATGAGGAGGCCGGAGACGGTATTTTCGACCAGGATTACCTGAGAAATCCCCTTCAGGACGGCTTCCGCAAAGGCGGGCAGTCTCCAAGCCCCGAAGAGATAGCGTTCGATTTTCAGCATCATATTCCCCTTTTCCTTTGAAATGCTTTCGAGATATCCGGGCATCCCTCCATGACAAGACGTGATAGCTATATGTAATTTATTATATATATAATTTATGATATATTAAGGCTGCGGGGTTATCAATCACAAAGTTTTTCGCCCGGAAAGGCCATTAAACAAGCGCAACGCGGACGGGAAATCGAAAAGAGATTGCCGCACACAAATGTATCCGAATGGATAAGGAGGCCGAAAGCACAATGCAGCTGCTGCCGCGTGAGGTTGATAAGTTATTGATTGTTGTCGCCGCGGATCTTGCAAGACGCCGCAAGGAAAGGGGGCTTAAGTTAAACCACCCGGAAGCTATTGCCTACATTACCTATGAGGTATTGGAAGGGGCGAGGGACGGACGTACCGTTGCCGAACTGATGGAGTATGGGGCGACTATACTGACCCGTGCCGATTGCATGGAGGGCGTGCCCGAAATGATCCACGATATTCAGGTGGAGGCTACCTTCCCCGACGGCACTAAACTCGTCACCGTACATAATCCGATACGATAGGAGGAATCGTGATGATCCCAGGGCAATTATTTTTGCAAGACGAAGACATTGTGTGCAATGAGGGAAGGGTCGTGTCCCGGACGAAGGTGACCAACACGGGCGACCGCCCGGTACAGGTCGGGTCCCATTTCCACTTCTATGAAGTGAACGAAGCGCTGCAGTTTAATCGCAAAGACGGCTTCGGCATGCATCTGAATATTCCGGCAGGGGCGGCAGTCCGCTTCGAACCGGGGGATGAGAAGGAAGTTGAGCTGGTAAGCTACGGCGGAGAGCGACGCGTATACGGCTTCAACAATAAAACCGACGGTTCCGTGGAAGGGGGCCCCCGCCCATGACTTTCCGGATGCCAAGAACGCAATATTCGCAAATGTACGGCCCGACCACCGGCGATTCAATCCGGCTCGCGGATACGGACCTGATCATTCAAATCGAGAAAGACTATACCCACTATGGGGATGAAGTGGTGTTTGGCGGCGGGAAAGTCATCCGGGACGGCATGGGACAGCATCCGCTCGCCACCCGCGCCGACGGGGTCCCGGACGTCGTGATCACGAACGCCGTAATCCTGGATTACACCGGGATCTATAAGGCGGACATCGCCATTCGCGACGGGAAAATCGCCGGCATCGGCAAGGCGGGCAATCCGCTGGTGATGGAGAAGGTGGACATCGTCATCGGGGCATCGACGGAGATCATCGCCGGGGAAGGCATGATCGTCACGGCCGGCGGCATTGACAGCCACGTGCACTTCATCAGTCCTTCCCAGATTGAAACAGCCCTGTCCTCCGGCCTGACGACGCTGATCGGCGGGGGCACCGGCCCGACGGCCGGCTCCAAGGCAACGACGGTCACCCCCGGAGAGTGGAACATCCACCGTATGCTGGAAGCTGCGGAGGGGATGCCGATCAACGTCGGCTTTACCGGTAAAGGCCAGGCCGCCGCGGTCGAACCCCTTGCAGAGCAGGTTCGGGCGGGTGTGATCGGGCTGAAGGTCCACGAAGACTGGGGAGCGACGGCATCGGCACTGGATCATGCGCTGACCGTGGCAGACCAATATGACGTGCAGGTAGCGGTACATGCCGATACCCTCAATGAAGGGGGCTTCATGGAGAACACGATGGCCGCGATCAAGGGCCGGGTGATCCACATGTACCATACCGAGGGTGCGGGCGGCGGCCACGCGCCGGACTTGATCAAGTCCGCCGGCTACCCTAACGTGCTTCCTTCATCCACCAATCCGACGCTGCCCTATACCGTGAACACGATCGACGAGCATCTGGACATGCTCATGGTGTGCCACCATCTCAATCCGTCGATTCCGGAGGATTTGGCGTTTGCGGATTCGCGGATTCGGCGCGAGACGATTGCTGCAGAGGATATTTTGCAGGACATGGGCGTATTCAGCATGGTCAGCTCCGATGCCCAGGCTATGGGCCGGATTGGGGAAGTTATTCTGCGTACCTGGCAAACCGCTGACAAAATGAAAAAGCAGCGCGGCTCCCTGCAGGGTGACAGCGAACGGTCTGACAACAACCGTGCGAAACGATATGTCGCCAAATATACGATCAATCCGGCCATCACCCATGGCATTTCCGAATATGTGGGCTCGGTCGAAGTCGGCAAGATGGCCGACCTGGTCATTTGGAATCCGGCCTTTTTCGGGGTGAAGCCCGAGTTGATTCTGAAGAACGGCCTGGTGGTTCAGAGCCTGATGGGGGATGCCAATGCGTCGATTCCGACGCCGCAGCCGGTCATCTATCGGCCAATGTATGCACAGTACGGCAAAGCTCTGGCTTCCTGCTCCGCTACGTTTATATCGCAATCGGCCTTTGATCTGGGCGTCCACGAAAAGCTGGGTCTGCAGAAAATCGTCCTGCCCGTCCGCGGCATTCGCTCTTTGACGAAAAAGGACATGCGGCTCAACAGCGAAACGCCAGAAATTACGGTAGACCCGCAGACATACGAGGTTCGGGTGAACGGGGATTTGATCACCTGTGATCCGGTCAGCGAGGTGCCGATGGGCCAAAGGTATTTCCTATTCTAAGCATGGAGGTAAGCGCGTTGATCATTGAACAAATCGTAGGCAATCTGGACCGATTGGAGCCGGAGGAAATCAAGAAACGCCATACCGAGAAGGTGTATCTGGAGAGTTCCGATCTCGTGAAACGGATCCAGCGTGTCAAGACCGACCACGGAAAAGAAATCGGGATTCGGCTGAAAGACCCTCGCGATCTTGTGGCCGGCGACATTTTATATATGGATGACACCAACATGATCGTGATCGATGTGCTTTCTGACGACCTGATCGTAATTCGTCCGCGCAGCCTGAAGGAGATGGGGACGATCGCCCATCAGCTGGGCAACCGCCATCTTCCGGCACAATTTGAAGGTGATGAGATGCTTGTCCAGTACGACTATTTGGTGGAGGAACTGCTGATGCAGCTCGGCATCCCGTACCAGCGGGAGGAGCGCAAGGTGAAGCAAGCCTTCCGCCACATCGGCCACAGCCATGGATAAATCGATGTTGTCCCTGCTGCAGCTGTGCGACTCCAACTTTCCGACCGGGGCGTTCAGCCATTCGTTCGGCCTGGAGAGCTACATTCAAGAGGGGCAGGTGCATGATCCGGCGACCTTTGCGAGTTGGCTCGGCGTTTATTTGAACCAGCAGCTGGTGCATGCCGACGGGCTCGCCGCGCGCTGCGTGTTTGACGCCGTACAGGGGAACCGACCTGACGAGGTGTGGAAATGGGACCGGCTGCTTAGCGTGCAGAATCTGGCACGGGAGACGAGGGAAGGCACGCAGAAGATGGGGGACCGGATGCTTGCGCTCATCGAATCGATGTACAGCTTCCCCATTCTCTCGCAATACCGGCAGCGCATCCGGGGCAAGGCCAGCTTCGGACATCCCGCCGTCGTCTTTACGATGACGGGTCACCATTTGGGGGCAAGCCGGGAAGATACGCTTGTATTTTATCTGTACTCGGTGGTGGTCGGCCTGGTGCAAAATGCGGTCCGGGCCATCCCGCTCGGGCAGACGGCGGGGCAGCGAATCATCCGCGACGTTCAGGAGGAGCTGCCTGCTGCTGTCGACCGGATTCTCGCCTTGGACGAAGAAGACTTCGGCGTCCTGTCGCCGGGAATCGAGCTGTCCCAGATGAAGCATGAACGCGTCAATATCCGGATTTTTATGTCCTAAACTATTAATCTATAGAAAGAAGTGTGTGAGGATGGAGCCGATCCGTATTGGAATTGGCGGCCCGGTAGGGGCCGGAAAAACGATGCTGGTGGAAAAGCTGACCCGCCATCTTGACGGAGAAATCAGCATGGCAGTAGTCACCAATGATATCTATACGAAGGAAGACGCCAAATTTCTGATGGCCAACGGGGTGCTCCCAGACGACCGGATCATCGGGGTGGAGACTGGAGGCTGTCCGCACACGGCGATCCGCGAGGATGCATCGATGAATTTCGCGGCGATCGATGAGCTGAAGGAAAGACATCCGGACGTACAGCTCATCTTCGTCGAGAGTGGAGGGGATAACCTCGCCGCTACGTTCAGCCCGGAGCTCGTTGATTTTTCCATCTATATTATCGACGTGGCCCAAGGAGAGAAAATTCCGCGCAAAGGCGGGCAGGGGATGATCAAATCGGACCTGTTTATCATCAACAAGACCGATCTGGCGCCTCATGTCGGGGCACGGCTGGAAGTGATGGAATCGGATACGAAGGTGTTCCGCGGCAACAAGCCGTTCGTCTTTACGAATCTGAAAAAGGAAGAAGGGCTTGACCAGGTCATCGCCTGGATCAAGGATAACGCCTTCCTCCACGGTCTGAGCTAGGTTATGAAGGATTGGACAGGCATTCTGCGACTGGAGGCGGAAGAGCGGGACAGCAGGACAGTCGCGCGGAACGTCTATTTTCAAGGGGCCTTCAAGGTGATGCGTCCCATCTATCACGACGATTCCGGGCAGCCATGTTATTATTTGCTGAATCCCGGGGGCGGCTACCTGGATGGGGACCGCTATCATCTTGGCATATCGCTGCTGGAAAACGCCCGGCTCACGCTGACGACGCAGTCGGCCACCAAAATCTACAAAACGCCGAACACGCCAGCGTACCAGGAAACGGAGATTTCGCTGAAAAAGGGAAGCTATCTCGAATACATTCCCGATCCGCTAATCGGTTACGAGCATGCCCGATACGATCAAAAGACGGTGATCCGCATGGAAAAGGGGGCGTCGCTGCTGTACTGCGACAGCGTCACCCCCGGCTGGTCGCCCGAAGGTACCCTGTTCAGCTACGACACCCTTCGGCTTCGCACGGAGATCTATATGGACGGCGAGCTTGCCGTCTATGATCATATTAAACTGCAGCCTGCGGGCCAGCCGGTGGATGGGCTGGGGTTTCTGGAGGGGTACACGCATCTGGGATCGATGCTGTTTATCGGAGAAAAGGCGGATGCCGGACTGCTTGACGAGCTGTACAGCGCCGTTCACCCGGAGCCGGACGGGGTCCGGATCGGCATGTCGCTGCTAAATGTCCCCGGCCTGGCTGTCCGGATCCTAGCTCACTCCACCCAGGCGGTGGAACGGATCCAGGCGGAATGCCATCATCTCGTCAGCCGCCGTCTGTTCGGTAGGAATCCGAGCTTTCTGCGCAAATACTAGATTCGTCTGCCGTCCGCAGCGATCCGTCCCGCCGGCTGCGTGCTCTTCGCCAAACTTCTTTGCTGGCTTTTTTGGCCGGAAAGGTACCATTTCGAGATCATTGCGGATACACTGGTAGTATACAAGCCGGATAAAGCTGCCGGTTCGAGGTATATATCTATAAGAACGCAGGGAATGAAACGAAATGAACACATTAGGTTACGCAATACTCGGCGTGCTGGCCCGTACGCCGTGTTCGGGATACGAGCTGGCTGCTTACTTGGAGGTTTTATGGCCTGCCAAGCACAGCCAGATCTATCCGCTGCTGAATAAAATGGAGCAAAAGGGCCTGGTGGCATATGAGCATGTGGAGCAGACGGGACGGCCAGACAAGAAGACGTATTCCATCACGGATCAGGGCCGGGAGGCACTGGGTTCCTGGGTGGAAGAAAAGCCGGCGGAACCCGCAGTGCGGGACGAGTTCCTCATCAAGGTTTACTCGATGTGGCTGACCGATGAGGAGAACGCCAGAAAGTTGATCCTGGAAAGGATCTCCAAGCTGAAGCTGAGAGTGACGGTCCGGGAGAAAAAAATAGCGTCGGTGGAGAAGGACCATACCCGCGCCTCCTCCAAGCATTTCGGGAGGTACGTGCTGCTGAACCGCAGCAATTTTCTCGACAAGGAAGAGATTTCGTGGTGCAAGTGGGTGCTGAATCTGATGGATAATCCGCTGATTGTCAAGTTTGTGATCGGGTTCATCGGCGCCGGCACGTTCAATACATTGATCCGGGGCATTTCGATGCTGTCCGAATGCTGACCGGCTCTTTTCTCGAAAGGTGGAAACATGAAGTTCATTTGGAACCGTTACATGCTGGGCGTGGCATTGATCCATGTCCTTGGGCTGCTTGCCTTATTTACGGTGGTGCCCGCCCATCCGGCTTTTGTCGGCATGGGAATTGCGGCTTACGTCTTTGGCGTCCGCCATGCTTTTGATATCGACCATATCGCCGCGGTGGATAACACGATCCGCAAATTGGTGGCGCAGAAAAAGGATTCCCGGGGCGTTGGCTTCTTCTTTTCCCTGGGGCACTCGACGGTCGTCTTCCTGCTGGCGGTACTGACGGCCATTTCCGTGCGCTTTGTCGCCAAGCATATGTCCGGCATGCAGGAGATCGGCGGCATCATCGGGGTGACCGTGTCAGGAGTGTTCCTGCTGTTTCTGGCCGTGCTCAATTTCATGCTGTTTGCCCAGCTCTGGCGCACGTTCCGCCGAATCCGGGAAGACCGGATCGGGGAAGCGGAGCTTGAGGAGATGTTCGAAGCCAAAGGCTTCTTTACGCGATTTATGGGCAAATGGTTCAAGCTGGTCACGAAAAGCTGGCATATTTACCCGATCGGCTTTCTGTTCGGCCTCGGCTTTGACACCGCCACCGAGATTTCGCTGCTTACCATGTCGGCTGGGGCGGCCAACCAGCAGGTTCCGGTCCTGGGCATCATTGCGCTGCCTTTGCTGTTTGCGGCTGGCATGAGCCTGTTCGATACGCTGGACGGCCTCATGATGACCAAGAGCTATGCCTGGGCCAGTGACCGTCCGATCCGGAAGGTCTACTACAACCTGATCGTCACGGCGATTTCGGTGATCGCCGCCGTGGCAGTCGGCGCGGTGGAACTGGCGCAGATCACGACGGAGAAGCTGCATTTATCCGGTGGCATCTGGGATGTCATCGCAGGCATCGACTTTGGAAATTTGGGTATTTTCCTGGTCGTGGCGTTTCTGGCCATTTGGGGCGTGGCTGTGCTCATTTGGAAGGTTTATCGGATTGAAGAGCGGTATGCGGTGAAAGGGAAAAGTCTATAAGGACCGTGAAAGCAAAACGGGACCTGCCCGGCGTGATGCCGGCGGGTCCCGTTTTTGGATAAACGCGGTCTGTCCTCTATGAATGTACCTCGATAAACGGTTTTCCTTGCCCGCTATTTGTTCCGGCGCGGAATCGTCAGTGTCTCCCAAGCGTCCGATTGAATCTGCTTGGCGATGTAAATGATCTGCCCGATATGGCTGGAATAGTGCGACATCTGCCGTTCGATCGCTTCCAGCACCGAATGCGGCTTTTCCCTGATGTAGACGGTCCGCAGCAGGTCCCTGCTGCCGAGGGAGCCAAGCGCCTGCAGAAAGACGCCCCAGCCGCGGTTCCAGATGTCCAGCAGCTCTTCTCTCGAGGCCACGGTGCCCTCGAACTCGCTGTCCCGGTCGCGGCCTTCTTTTTCCCCGTCGGAATCGAGGAAGTCCGTCCAGCGGGAGATCATATTCCCGCTCATATGATGAACGATAACCGCAATGCTGTTGGAGTCTTCGTTTAACGACCAATTCAGCTTATCGTCCGGAACCTGCGCGATCGCCTTCTCGGCGGAACGCTTCAGCTCGGCGAATTTCTCGTTGACTACCCGGAAATATTCAGTTCCGATGTCGTGGGCGCTCATTCCAACCACCTCCACTATAAAATGATTTCTTCACACCAGTATAGGGGCCGTCCTTCTTTCCCGGCAAGCAGGGAGGTGACTCTACAATACGGTTACTCTGCTTTGGGGCCAGGGGGCACCAGCTTATCGATACCGCCCATATACGGCCGAAGGGCGCCCGGAATGTAAATCGAGCCATCTTCTTGCTGATGGTTTTCGAGCAGCGGAATCAGAATGCGAGGCGAGGCAACGGCCGTATTGTTCAGCGTATGGCAGTACTGCAGCCTGCCTTCCGCATCGCGGTAGCGGATGTTCGAGCGCCGGGCCTGGAAGTCGAGCAGATTCGACGACGAATGGGTTTCGCCGTAGGCTCCGCGACTCGGCATCCAGGTTTCGATGTCGTACTGCTTATACGTCTTCTGCGACATGTCTCCGGTGCAGACGGCCATCACCCGGTAAGGAAGCTCCAACAGCCGCAGGATCTCCTCGGCATGGCCGGTAATTTCCTGAAGCATCGCCTCCGACGCCGCGGGATCGTTCTCGCAGAGGACGACCTGCTCGACCTTGGCGAACTGGTGGACGCGGTACAAGCCGCGTACGTCGCGGCCCGCCGAGCCGATTTCCCGGCGGAAGCAGCTCGACACGCCCGCGAGCCGGATAGGGAGGGCGGCGTCGATCACTTCGTCGCTGTAGTACGACACCAGCGACACCTCCGAAGTGCCGACGAGCCACTTGTCCTCACCGGCCAGCTCATAGGTCTGATCCTTCCCGGTAGGGAAGAATCCCGAGCGGGCCAGCGCTTCGGGACGGACCATGACCGGCACGTCCATCGGCGTAAATCCGCGCGAGGCCAGGAGGTCAATTGCCAGCCGCTGCACGGCCAGATGAAGGAACAGGCCGGCTCCCTTCAAGTAATAGCTGCGGCTGCCCGCCGTCTTGACCCCGCGTGGAATATCGAACAGATCATGCAGCTCGCCGAGCGTGACATGATCCTTCATCTCAAAATCAAATTGCCGCGGCGTCCCGATCCGGCGGACTTCCACATTGTCGCTGTCGTCCTTGCCAATCGGCGTGTCCTCCGAGACAACGTTGGGGGCGAGCAGCATCAGTTCCTCAAATTTGCTGGTTGCCTCGCGCAGACCGGCTTCGCAGCCGTCCAGGCTGCGGTTAATCTCCTTCACTTGGCCCTTAAGCTGCTCCGCGGCTTCGTCCTTGCCCTGCTTCAGCAGCCCCGCGATGCTCTTGGTCAGCTCATTGCGCTGCGCCCTTAGCGATTCCGTCTCCTGCAGCAGCCTTCTCCGCTTCTCGTCCCATTCCAGCAGATCGTCCACCTGAAAGGGAATATTTTTTTGCTCCGCGACTTGCTGTACCTGCTCCTGATGGTCACGGATGAATTGAATGTTTAGCATCGATACCGTCTCCTTTGTCTCTTTGTCCTGTAAAAATACAAAAAGCGCCCTCATCCCTTGGGACGAGGAGCGCTTGCTCGCGGTGCCACCCAATTTGACCGGCCTGCCTGAAGGCAGTGCCGATCCGCTTGGTTCCGCGATAACGGACGGAGGCCGGTTAACTTAGAGAGAGAATGGTGGAGCCGCTGCACTGTCATGCTGCGTACATGCGGGAATCGCCATCCGCTCCGGTCGAAAACGCCTCACAGTTGGATGCTGTTCATCGGCGTAATGTCACTGTTCAGTTCTTTGCGGTTTAGTATAGCGTAAACCGATCAAAAGCACAATATACGTACATCCCTTACCTGGATGTATACTCCTCCAAAAGCTTTTGTATGCTTTGGTGAATGCGGAGCAGGCTCTCCACATCGGAAGCGGGGAGCTGCTCGAGGGCATACGCCATGGCTTGGTAGGAGCGGGGCTTAGCCGCCGACTGAAGGGAACGCTCCCGTCCATCAGCGGTAAGGCTCAGTTTGACCTCCCTGCGGTCTGTCTCGGAGATAACACGGTCCACCAATCCCGATTGGACGAGGCCTTCCACTTGAACGCTAAGGGTGCTTTTAGGAGAAGAGAGACGCTCGGTTAATTCTCTTAGTGTCATGCCGGGCGCGGTATACAGCGTGTTCAGGATGGCGAGCTGCAGCACGGTTAATCCTAGCCCCTCCGCGTTGCTGCGGGTAAACTCCAGAAGGCGTTTTTGAATGCCAGAAAAGGATTGAACGACTTCAGCGGCCAGCTTGATCTGAGGATCTTGGCGTTCTTGGTGATCCATATCTCAGGCAACCTTTCGTTTATCAATTTGTTCAATAATGAACAGTTCAGCTATGAACAAATTATATGCGGATCTGGAGTATTTTTCAAGGTTCAAATCTCCAATTCAGGGTTAAAAACAAGTACCACATTCTAACGAAAGAAAGGTGATCACGATGATCGGACTCGCGATTTTGTTTTTGATCATTGCCATCGTAGCTGCGATTTTCGGCTTCTTCGGCATCGTTTCAGCGCTCGTTGGTGTCGCAAAGGTGCTGTTCTTCGTCTTCCTGATCCTGTTTATTCTGTCGCTGATTTTTGGCAGAAGACGGAGCAGTTGACGCTAGCTGCGCCGCTGATCCCGTTCATACGAACACTCGATAAGAGCAGAAAAGGCTTGCGCCCACATACTTGTGGGACAAGCCTTTTTTTGGGTTGAGAAAATTCGAAACGGCGTACGTTTTATCCGGTCCGCATGCTGGTGTTTGCAGCAGGCTTTCGCGCGGGCTTCCGCCAAAACAAGGTAAGGCTTTGGGTGGTGCACCAAAGCGCAAACAGGAGAAACAGCACCGACCAGGCGATGGCAGGGAGCACCGTCATGTGAGCCAGGTTGGCCGCGTCACCAGCTTGCCGCGGATTGGTCAAGGAAGTGATGGCCAGGGTAAGCGGCCCGACAACCGATTCTTCCAGGCAAAGAAAGGCGAGCAGAAGGTAATAGAAGTTGCGCACGGTGCTGCCCAGCAAATAAAACACGATGTTCAGCGCCATAAAGATGACGAGCCACCAAACGCCGTAGCTGTTCCGGACAAAAAAGAGCAGGTTGACGGCAGCCAGCAGCGTGATCAGGATCAGCCCGGCGGCCTGCTTGCGTTTGGCATACCCGTAGAACAGAAGCACAGCGAAGATGGAAGCGATCGTATACCCCGACAGCGAGACGAGCACGGAGCTCCAGCCGGAGGATAAATAGGAGTAGGTGGTCCCGCTGTGATCGGCATTGAGTTCGATGCGCAGAACCCTTCCGGAGAGCAGCAGGGTGACGACCGCATGACCGAACTCATGAATCATCGTATCCAGGGTGCGGAACCAGGAGGAGAACGGGATCAGCCGGGTCAGAATCGCAGATGCGACAAGAAACAATACAGCCTTCAAGGATTTATTCACGGGCAACGGGCAGCTCCTTTCCAAACGGTAACATGCGGATCTAATAATCTTTTGTTCCATCATACACGATCCAATGAAAAAGGGAAGCGCAGCGGAGCTGCACTTCCCGGTTGTTGCGAAACTAGTATATTACAGGCGAGCGGCTTACAGATCGTCGAATCCGTTGTCGTCGCCGACCTTGCCGTAGTTGCGGGATTTGGCTTCGAAGAAGTCCGTTTTGGTGGCGTTGAGCGCCTCGTCGGAGAAAGGACGAATCCAAGGCATGCAGTTGGAATCCACGCCTTCGTAACCTTTTTCCATCCCCATCATTTTCAGGCGTTTGTTGGCGATGTATTTGATGTAGTCGGACAGCTCATTCAGATCGATGCCTTTAACCTCGCTGAGCGTGTAGTGCGCCCAGTTCGTTTCCAGCTCAACCGCGCGGTCGATCGTGCGGTAGACGTAGTCCATGTTCTCCTTCGTGTTCAGCTCAGGGAAATCCTTGAGCAGCTGCTTGAACACTTCGCCGAAGAAATAGCAGTGCTGGTTCTCGTCGCGCTGGATGTAGGAGATCATTTGGCTGGTCGCCATCATCTTCTGGTCGCGGGCCAGGTTGTAGAAGAAGGCGAACGTGCTGTAGAAGAAAATGCCTTCCAGGATCAAGTCGGCCACAAGTGCTCTAAAGAACGTTTGCGGATTCTGCTCGTCGCGGAACTCCTGGTAAATTTCCGAGATGAAACGGTTGCGGTCGAGCAGCACCGGATCATGCTTCCAGTATTCGAAAATTTCTTTCTGCTCCTGCTCGGATACGATCGAAGACAGCACGTAGGAGTAGGATTGGTTGTGCACGACTTCCTGCTGCCCGATGATAGCCGAGATGGCCTCCAGCGAGGAATCGGTAAAATAACGCTTTACGTCGCCGATGAACATCGTCTGCATCGAGTCCAGCACGGCGAGCAAAGAAATGTTGATCTTGAAGGTGCGCCGCTCTTCCGGATCGAGGTTGACGAACTGCTGCGCGTCTTTGGCCATCGGAATTTCGTCGGCGATCCAGTGGTTCAGCAGCAGAACTTTATACAATTTGTACATATGGGGCATACGGATATCGTTCCAGTTCAGGATGCCCGAGCATTCTCCTTCGATGATGCGGGTCGAGCGGTTCGGCGCTTCGGTGTTAAAAATCTTTTGCATTTGCATACTCGATTTCACTCCTTGTTCTTTATTTTGCTTGTTCATATATATCAACATCCGTCACAGGATGCTGTAATCCATATCAGTTGATCTGCACCAGTGATCTTTAACTTAAGGTTTCAGATAGTCTGCCTCAAATGGTTCATGCAGTATCTTTCCATTGCAGTTGTACTTATCCGTTTAATCGGACGCGTGGCGAGCTCCCGTATTTTGGCAAAGCCAAAACAGGGAGCAAGCCGCGCGACGCAAGGGGTCTCCGAGAATCGAGGAGACCACCACGCGCACCGCTCAAACGTAAAAGCGTGTCCCCCATAACCTGCAAAGCAGGAGGGGGACGAAAGCGAATCACAGCACATATTCACATCAAGAAAATCCACCACCCGCCGGTCATCCGCCAACATTCCGGGTGTCCAGAGGGCAGCGCCCTCGGGGCCCTCCCTTGGAAGGGAGGGTTTGGGAGGGATCGAAAAAGGTTTTAGGCTTTAATATCTTTTACGATGCACACGACTCGCACTCTTCAATCGTCAGCGCACGGCTGCGGACGTAGTACGTCGTTTTGATGCCGGCTTTCCAGGCGTGAAGGTGAAGCTCAAGGAATTCCGTCGCCCGGATATCCGGACGAACGTACAGGTTGAAGCTTTGAGCCTGGTCGATGTGGCGCTGACGCGCCGCAGCCATCTTGATGGACCAATGCTGGTCGATCAGGAATGCCGTTTTGTAATACCAGATCGTCTTCTCGGACAGGTCCGGAGCCGGGTTGGCGATCTTGTAGGTCGTTTTTTCCTCATAAGACAGAAGGTCGTACAGTGGATCGATGCTGGCGGTGGAGCCGGCAATGATCGAAGTCGAGCCGTTTGGCGCGATAGCGAACAGCCAGGCGTTGCGGACGCCGTTCTGCTGCACTTCCTGTTGGAGCTCTTTCCACTGCTCGGTGGTAACGAACTTGCCCTCATGCTCGCCGTCGACATAACCGCGGCTGGTGAAGTAAGCGCCGTTCTCCCAGTCGGAGCCTTTGAACTTCGGATAGTGGCCTTTCTCCTTGGCCAGCTCCATGCTGGATTTGACGAGCAGGTAGTTGATTTTTTCGTACAGATTGTCGTTATATTCAACCGCTTCGTCGGACTCCCAGCGGATGCCTTCAAGGGCGAGCAGGTGATGCAGGCCGAAGGTGCCGAGTCCAACCGCGCGGTATTGGCTGTTCGTATATTGGGCTTGCAGAACTTCAATGTTGTTAATGTCGATGACGTTATCCAGCATGCGTACCTGGATCGGCACCAGACGGTCCAGCACATTGTCCGGAACGGCACGGGCCAGGTGAATCGAGTTCAGGTTGCAGACGACGAAGTCGCCCGGAACCTTGGAAATGACGATCCGGGTTTGGCCGTCTTTGGTCACGAGTTCTTCTTTTTCCACCACGGTGGCGGACTGGTTCTGCATAATTTCGGTGCACAGGTTGGACGAGTAGATCATGCCATGGGCACGGTTCGGGTTCGCCCGGTTGACGGTATCCCGGTAGAACATGTACGGCGTGCCGGTTTCCAACTGCGATTTCATGATGCGCTTCATGATGTCGATCGCAGGCACCGTAATTCTTGGAAGCAGCGGGTGGGCAACCGCTTCGGCGTACTTCTCGCGGAACGATCCTTGACCGACCGTTTCGTCATAATAATCCTCAAGACCCGCCGGACGGCCGTTGGCATCCTTCCAGCCCATAATTTTCTTCACTTCATGCGGGCAGAACAGGCTCCACTCGCTGCGAGCTTCGACCGCCTCCATGAACAGGTCAGGCAGGCACACGCCATGGAACACGTCATGCGCTCTCATGCGCTCGTCACCGTTGTTCAGCTTCAGGTCCAGGAAGGCCAGGATGTCTTTGTGGAAGACGTCCAGGTAGACGGCAACCGCACCTTTGCGGGTGCCGAGCTGGTCAACGCTGACTGCCGTGTTGTTCAGCTGACGGATCCAAGGAATGACGCCGGAGCTGGTGTTCTTGTGACCGCGGATGTCGGAGCCGCGCGCCCGGACTTTGCCGAGGTAGACGCCGATGCCGCCGCCCATTTTGCTGAGACGGGCCACGTCGGTATTGGAGTCGAAAATCCCTTCCAACGAGTCGTCCACCGTGTCGATAAAGCAGCTGGACAGCTGTCCGGCGACCTTCTTGCCGGCGTTGGACATCGTTGGCGTAGCGGCGGTCATGTACAGGTTGCTCATGGCCCAATACGCTTCCTTCACGAGCTCAAGACGCTTGTCCTCTGGCTCAGTATGCATCAGGTACATGGCAATGACCATGTAGCGCTCCTGCGGGAGCTCCATAACGCGTCCGTCGAAATCATGCGCCAGGTAGCGGTCGGACAGGGTCAGCAGCCCGATATAGTCGAACAGCAGGTCGCATTTGTAATCGATGCTGCGGCCCAATTCTTCAATTTGCTCTTTGGTATAGCAGGTGAGGAGCTCCTCGCGGTAGATTCCTTTTTGCACCAGCTCGGTAATGAGAGGGTAGAACGCACCATATGGCTCGTCAGGATAGGCTTTGTAGCGGCGGTTGTAAGCGGCCTTCTTGTACAGGGAGGTCAGCAGCGAGCGCGCTGCGGCGAACTTCCAGTTCGGCTCCTCCTTGGTGACCAGCTCAAGCGCCGACATCGTGAACGCGCTGCTGATTTCGTCGCCGGTGACTTCCTCGCGGCGCAGTTTGCTCTGCACGCCCCGGAGGAGGCGCTCCTTGTCCAGGGTCTCCAGCCCCTCCAGGATTCGGTCGGCATAAACGGAGAGACGGATTTCATCAAAAGCCAGCTGGCGGTTGTTCGGTTTGGTAACGAGCTGCGGCATGGTGCAGATCTCCTTTCAAAGTTTGTATATTTGGTATAACGGAAAGTAGGACGATGCTGTTAAGAGGGAGCTCTTGCTGTGCTTGCCCATACAAAAGGCATTTCCGAAGAACCTGGAGCACAGGTACGAAAATGCCGCTAGATCCCGTATGCCCTATTTACGAGCATGGGAAAAAATATCTATCACCCTATGTATAGATATCGACTGGCATCACGCACCTATTCCTCGTAGGCCTTTCGTGAGACAAAACAGGCAGGTCTCCTGACTCCCGAAAATGCGATATTCGGCGCCTTCCCGTCCGCGTGACGGACAGTGGCCTTAGCCGATATCGTGCCGAAAGCTCGGAGCTCTCAGCCTTCCGGTTACAGTGGCGGGACCGTGACGGATTCACACCGTGCTTCCCTATTATGAACGCCTGGCAAATCGAGCCGTGTTCACCTGTTTCCACTATATTTGGTTGCTTTCATACTAATTTAACCCAATATATTGTGTTTGTAAACATAGTTTCTCTTAAAAGACGAGCAATGAGAATTATACCAGATGGACCCCCGGGGCGCTACTGTGAACCATTGGAGATTAGCCTCTAGAGGGGGCTGAAAAGGTAGAAATCGGGCGAAATTTGCAGGAAAAACGCGAATAAAAAATTTTGCAGGCCATTCTTTTGCGATTCCATAGACGGTCGGGTACAATAAAATTAGGAATAAAGTTCGATCCGCTTGCAAAAGGATAAAGGAGGCGCACGACCATGGCAATTGCAGAGGTAACGATCATTCCGATCGGAACGGCCACGACCAGCCTGAGCTCCTATGTGGCACAAATGCAGCAGGTGCTGGCGGAGCAGAAGGGGATCAGCTACGAGCTGACTTCGATGAGCACGATCATTGAGGGGGCTCTTCCGGATGTATGGCAGGCGTTAGCAGCCCTTCACGAAGCACCGTTCCTGGCCGGTGCGCAGCGCGTATCCACTTCGGTCAAAATCGACGACAGACGGGACAAAGCCTCTTCCAGCGCCCAGAAGCTGCAATCGGTCCGCGACAAATTGAAATAAATTCCAATCGCAATGAAGTATTGCATTTTGGAGAAGAAGTTGTATAATAGTTTTTGTTTGACGGAAAATTTCATTTTCCACGCTGGTGTAGCTCAGGGGTAGAGCAACGCACTCGTAATGCGTAGGTCGGGGGTTCAATTCCCTTCACCAGCATCTTTCATAAGCCATACAGGACGCGGGTTTCCGGATTTCGGAGACCGCGTCTTTTTTGTTGATTTTGCTAAACTTCTGTATGTAAGAACCATTTATCTATACGGGGCATATTATATAGTGGCTCATAAAACTTCCTTGATGTAAGGCAAAGCCCGCTTTCGAAGCGGGTTTTTTCATTCAAAAAAAAAATCAAATCTTAAGTGCGTTTACCCATACCAAATAGTGGAATATACATATTGTAATATTAACTTCTGACAAAGGAGGTACATGTATGAGCGACGGTGTTGTTGGTGGCGTAGGATACGGTTACGGTTTGCACAGCAATGTAGGTGCTATCCTGGTGCTCTTTATCCTGCTGGTAATTATTGTTAAGGCATTCTGTTGGTAATAAAAAGTCAGGAATGAGGAAGCCCCTGCCGGCTAAGTGCTGGCAGGGGCTTTTTTATTTATAAATAAAGTAGTTTATTACTAGCTAGGCACGTACAAATAGGATTACTAGGGTAGCACGTGTTGTGCTAATCCCGTCAGCCCGCCGGGGCTCTCTCGAGACCGAGAAAAAATAGTCTTTTAAACCGCTGACTCTGTCCACAACGCTGAAAGGTTTCTTTCATAGAATAAAACTGATCCTATGACGAAAGGGGAATATCACATGAGCGAAGTTGGTGGAGTTGGTTATGGTGGCGGCTGGTCGACGAGCGTCGGCATCATTCTTGTCCTCTTTATTCTGCTTGTCATCATCGCGAAAACTTGGGGATACTAATTGCTGAACGGTCCTTAGCCCACCTGGTCGATCCCAGGGCATGAGACCAGCACAAGCGAAGCGCAGTGATCCGTTACGGATCCTGCGCTTTTTTTATACATATCATCGGCGAAATTTTCAGCGGACAAACGCCTAGCCGTAACGGCGGGGAGCTGAGAGTGATCCAGCCGCCGGAGGGCTTCCCGGTACCGATGATGCCTGAACTCGCCGATGAGCACAGCCTTGGGATCACGGATATGAATCGTTAAGGCTGACAGCCTGCCCCGGGCCTCTGTAGTTCTAGTAAAGCGTCCCATGCCTGAATAATCCCGGTACCCCTGGGTAAAATACGGGGGATCATTCCTAGAGGAGGTAAACAGCAATGACGATGGTTCGCGACGTAATGACCAAAGACGTAAAGGTATGCGCACCCCATGATTCGGTCACGGCTGCGGCGCAAATCATGCGCGATGTCAACTGTGGATCGGTTCCGGTCTGCGAAGGCAAAAAAGTGGTAGGTATGATTACCGACCGTGATATCGTGCTGAACTGCGTAGCTGCGGGTAAAGACCCGAGCAGCGTACACTGCCATGACTGCATGACAAGCGATGTCATTTCGTGCTCGCCGGACACCGATGCCCACGAGTGCGCGCGATTGATGGCCGACCATCAAATCCGCCGCATTCCGGTTGTAGAGAACGGAGAAATGGTAGGGATCTGCGCAATTGGCGACCTGGCGACGATGAACATCCACATCAACGAAGCCGGCGATGCGCTCAGCCAAATTTCTGAACCTCTCCACTAAGAGGACGGAGCGGCAGGGAAACTAGTTGGCAGCAGAAGCACCCGTAAAGCGAAAGCGCGATACGGGTGCTTTTTCGTCTATTGTGGCGTTCAGATTTTCTGTTGACTTCAGGCCAATCGCTCATTACAATAATTTGTAACAACATAGGCGATGGAGTTCGCCTTTAACCGCCCGTGAGCTAATGACTCCTACCAGTGCAGACACTGGTAGGAGTCTATTTTTTTGCAGACATTCCGGCACCGGGACAAGCAGGGAGCGGTAATTTGCCCCTGAATGAGGAACAATAGGAAATACATCATAGCTGGGGGGAAACCGCTGTAATGGGAAAACGGATGACGAGGGGAAAACGCAGGTTATATGTATACGCAGGCAAATTTATGCATCTCGCGCTGCTTGGCTATATCGTGAAGTGGTCGGTCATCGGGAGTCTGGTGGGGGTGCTCACAGGCTCCGGATCGGCCTTGTTTCTGGCAGCGCTGGATGCCGTTACGCAGCAGCGTCTGCAGCACCCATGGCTCCTATGGCTGCTTCCATTTGGGGGAGCCTTAGTGAGCTACCTGTATTGGAAATACGGCAAGGACGCGTCCAAGGGCAACAACTTGATACTGGAACAGATTCATGACGGCGGCGGAGCTATTCCGCTGCGCATGGCTCCGCTCGTCCTGTTCGGAACGATTCTGACCCATTGGTTCGGCGGCTCGGCCGGGCGGGAAGGTACGGCGGTGCAGATGGGTGGAAGCCTGTCGGAATGGATTGGCAAGAGACTTCGGCTTAGCCCCGCCGACCGTCGCATCATTCTAATGTGCGGCATCAGCAGCGGTTTTGGCTCGGTCTTTGGGACACCGCTCGCCGGAACGGTCTTCGGGCTGGAGGTGCTTGCGTTGGGGATGATCCGTTACGAAGCGCTGTTTGCCTGTTTTGTGGCGAGCTTTATCGGGGATTTGACCACGAAGGCCTGGGGAATTCATCATATTCATTATTCCGTAAACACGATTCCGGCGATCACGCTGATCACGGTGCTGAAGGTCGTGCTCGCGTCGATGGTGTTCGGCCTGGCCAGCATTTTGTTCAGCGAGCTGACGCATTGGCTGAGGGCGCGGTTCACCGGCTGGTTCCGGAATCCGGCGGTGAAGAGCTTCGCCGGGGGCTGCATCCTGATTGCCATTGTCTACGCGTTCGGCACAAGGGAATACCTCGGGCTTGGCCTTCCGCTGATCGGCGATGCTTTTGAAGGGACGGCGCCAAAGCTGGCGTTTCTCTGGAAAACCGTGTTCACTTCGATTACGCTTGGGGCCGGATTTCAAGGCGGAGAGGTGACTCCGCTCTTCGTCATCGGCGCAACGCTGGGCAGCACGCTGGCGGACTTGCTCCATCTAGCGGTGCCGTTTATGGCAGCCCTCGGTTTTATCGCGGTGTTCAGCGGTGCGACGAATACCCCGATTGCCTGCTTTATTATGGGGATCGAGCTGTTCGGTTCGGGGAATTTGATATACATGTTCATCGCCTGCGTCGTCAGTTATTATTTTTCCGGGCATACCGGCATCTATGTGTCGCAGCGGATCGGGGTGTCCAAGTCCAGGCTGCTGCGCCTGCCGGAACAGGCGACGCTGGCTTCGGTCCGAGGGAAGAAGGGAAGGAAGAAGGGGAAAAGGGAGCGCGCCTAATTTTTTTGGCAAGACATCTTCCCCTCTGGGCGCCCTGGGCATATGCTATCCCATCATCGATTGGAGGGATTGCATTGTCTTCTGGTAAGAAAGCCCAAGTGAAACACTTAGCATGGCATGAAACACTGGAAATGCATGAGCTGGTAGCAGCACAGTCCAACGACCTGATTTGCCTGAAAATGGACATCGGCAAGGTCACCGATCCGCAGCTGCACGCCCTGTATAAAGAGGCTATTATGAGCCTGGAGCAAAACATAAAGGACCTGCTGCAGTTTTACCCGCAAGCGCCGGTCCCTGCAGCGAGAGGCGGCAAAGCCGAAGCGGCAGACATGACGGGCTTTTATGCCGGCCATTTGCTGGGCAAGGCCAAAGGTTGGGTTCGCAATTACGCGCTTGCGATTACGGAAACGGCAACACTGGCCTTAAGGGAGGTTTTCGTTAAGCATCTGAACCATGCGATCAAACTCCATGCCAAGGTTTTTGATTTTATGGAGGAGCGTTCGCTGTACCCTGCTTACGATCTGGAGCGGCTCCTGGCCAATGATCTGGAAAATGCGAAAAAGGCGTTAAGCATGTAACATCTGTACTACCTGGGGCAAGGGGAAAAAGAGATATCGCAGAAAGTCCGGGAGCCTGGTCCCGGGCTTTCTGCATTTTTTGGCCAAATCCTACACCGTGAAGCCGGGCCTCCCCAGCAGTTCGCTTATGCAGTATACTTTCATTAAAGTCATAAATAGTTTACGTGGGACGAATAAATAGTTTACGTGAAACGGATTAACAGTTCAGGAGGTGAACGGGTGTGATTATGGTCAGTTCTTGTCTGGCCGGACTGAAGGTCCGCTATAACGGAACAGATAGCCTGAATGACGTGATTCAGCAATTGGTGGCGCAGAACAGGGCAGTGACGGTCTGCCCCGAACTGCTGGGGGGATTCGTCACCCCGAGAGAGCCTGCGGAGATCGTAGGCGGTGATGGGAGGGATGTGCTGGAGGGCCGGGCCAGGGTTGTTGAGAAATCGGGCCGGGACGTCAGCGGTATGTATATTCAGGGGGCTCAACGGACGCTGGAAAAAGCCCGTGAAGTCGGTGCGTCCATGGTGGTGCTCAAGGAGTACAGCCCCTCCTGCGGAAGCGCCATGATTTATAACGGTTCCTTCGCCAATGAGAAGGTGGCCGGCAGCGGGGTGACAACCGCCCTGCTGGAACGGGAGGGCATTCGGGTGATGTCCGAAGAGACGTTTCTGGAGGCTCTGGACTCTGGTCTCCTCTAAAATCGCTGGCATCGCTCGTCCATCCTGTAAAAGTTTCGGACAAGTTTGCCGGGGCGGATGAATATATATGACCTTAAAGGAGGTCATATGATGCTCAAGAAGAAACGGTTTCGCAACTATGCGCTCTGGATCAGTATGGTCTCACAGGTGCTTCTGCTGGTGCAGCTGATCGGCCATCTCACAGGCGCGTTTGAACTGTCGGATATGAAGCGGCAAGAGCTCGTGGCGGCCGCAGACCTGGTGCTCGGAATTTTGGCGACGCTGGGGATTATCTCCAACCCGACCAAGCCGAACAGCGGCGGATATAATTTGTAGACGGGAACCCTGCCGTGCAGCCGTCAGCTGCCGAGCAGGGTGTTTTTTTGCCAAATTCCGGTTTCCCCGCAAAGCAGCTGAATCTGCAAGGAAGCAGCATCCCTTCTTGGCGGCGCGATTTCGGGTAGGAACGATCCGTCCCGTTTGATATGATGGAAGGAAAGACTTGCCGGGAGGAGAAGCTTCATGAAAATACTGGTATCAGGATTTGAGCCCTTTGGCGGAAATGCGGTCAATCCGACGGAGCAGCTCGTGCGGGATATCCGGGAGGAGACGTTTGCGGAGGCCGAGATCCGGACGGTTCTGCTTCCGGTCCATTATGACGAATGTGCCGAAAGGCTGCTTGAGGCAGTGCGTGACTTTCAGCCGGACGCCGTAATCTGCTGCGGCCTGGCCGCAGGCCGGACGGCGGTAACGCCGGAGCGGATCGCGGTGAACGTCAAGGACGTGGCGCCGGAAGCGGCATACGCCGACAACAAAGGGGAGAGACCGCAGGATCTGCCCATTAATCCGGCAGGACCGGACGGATTGTTCTCGCGGCTGCCGATCCGAGAGGCCGTGAACCGGCTGAAGGCGGAGGGGATTCCGGCTGCCGTGTCCGAGTCGGCCGGCACGTTTATTTGCAACAACACGATGTACGCCGTGCTGGATTATATCCGTGAGCAGGAGTTGCCCACGCTGGCGGGTTTTGTCCATTTTCCGGCCTCCACGGAAATGGCGCTTCAGAAGCCGGGCCTGCCTTCGCTGCCGCAGGAAACGATGCTGCGGGCGCTGCGCGTGATCATCCATGCGACGATTGATGCGGCAAAGCAGCAGCGGCAGCCCGCGGTGTAACGGGTATCGCTCACCGCCTGACACCTCCAGGTGCTTGTTCACAACAAGCGCCGGGGGTGTTTTTTGCTGTTATTGCCCTTCGCCGGCGAGGTGAACCGGACGCTTGAAAAAACCGATCAGGCGGTCCTGATGCGGCACGATTTGTACAAGCTCCCAGCCATGGCGCCCCCACGAGGACAGCGCATAATTAAAGTCCACCGCCGTGTGGCCACGGTATGATTGCACGTATTCGAGCAGCCCCGCGTCCGTCCCGTATTCCCATTCCAGCGGCTCGTCGCCGGCGGAATGACGGTAACGCTGGGGCAGTCCGCTTAGGCGCACGCCTGTGGTGCAGAGTGCTTGGAGAATGGCTTCTTGCTCCGTTTCTTCCAGGGCTAAAAAGCGTGGCGGCTGCGGAAGATGAAACTGGGCGTGAGAATGGAAAATTTGCAGCACTGCCGTGCCGCACGGATGGCCGGTATCGTCTCTGACCACATACCATACGCATCGCTCACGCTCCTCGGGCGGGCCCCAGTTCTCGACCGACTCCGACAAGCGGAATCCGGCGGGGACCTCGTATCCCGACTTCCGCACCTCCTCGCAGATCAGACCCATCAGCTGTTGAATATAGACGCCGTACGCGCGGTCGCCGAATTCCGCAAACATGCTGCTGAGTTCCTCCGCATGCTCTTGAAGAATCGCCTCCCAAATTTCGTCCAGGTGCCGGTTCATGGACCGGACCACCGAATAAATTGGATTCATATAAAACTCCCTTCACATCGTAAAATTTTGCTTAGGCTGTTCTGATTCCGTTGCGGAATAAACTTCGCCCATTAATCTAATGGTTTTAGATTAATCTAATGGGATTAGAATAAAGGTATATGCTATAATTGTCAAGTGAAAAGGAGGGCTCTTCGATGGCCAGAAAACGAACGGTGCCCCAGCATCCCTTCTTCGGCACGGGGGAACAGGAGGAGCTGCACATTCCACTAGACCGTGACCGGATTGTCCGGACGGCGCTCCGCGTGTTGAACGAATTTGGCTTGAAGGAGCTGAGCATGCGCAAGATTGCCGATGAGCTCCAGGTAAAGACCGCTTCCCTGTATTATCATGTGAAGGATAAAGACCAGCTGCTCCAGCTTATCGGGGATAAAATAAGCGAAGAAATGGACAGGCCCGACCCGGACCTGCCTTGGCAGGAACAGCTGATCCAGTGGGGGCATGCATTCCGGCGCGTACTGCACCGCTATCGTGATGCGGTGGACCTGTTCAATGGCGGCATCGCCATGGGGTACCACCGTCTGCTGCAGATTGAAAGACTGTACCAAATCTTTGCATCGGCCGGATTTGCAGATGGTCACATCCCGTGGATGGCATCCATGGTGAAGAACCATGTGCTCGGCTTTGTGGCCGAGGAGGTGCGGCTGAAGGGGATGGCCGGTTCCGGCGAGGAAGCCCAGGCTCAGCTCAGCGAGGAGTACGCCCGGTTCTTCCGCAGTTTGCCAAGGGAGCAGTTTCCGAATATGATCCGGCTGGCTTCCCATACGACCGGTACCGGATGGCAGGAGGAATTCGAATTCGGGCTGGACGTCCTGATGGACGGCTTCCGGCAGAGGCTGACCGACTGATCCGGCGCTAAGCAAAAAAATCAGGGGGACTAGGAAGTCCGCCCTGATTTTTTTCCGTAAAACACCGCGAAGTCCAAATACTTGTACATACAGTCCACGTCTTCAAAGCCGGCCTCTTCCATCCACTGCATCTGGTCGGCGGCGGTAGCGTTGATATCCAGGCTTCTGCGTTCAATCGACGCCTGAATGGCTTCTTCCGGCAGACCGCTTGCCCTGATTTCTTCCAGCCAGCGTCTCCGGTAATATACGTCCGCCTGGTCGGTATGGCCCTTCACCTGATCGGCATTGACAAAGATGCCGCCTTCATTCAGCAGCCGATGGATCGTGGCGAACAGCTGCCTTTTTTCCGGATGGGACAGATGATGAATGGAGAGGGAAGAGACGACGACATCGTAAGTTTGCGTAAACGGATAACTGCTGTAATCCCCGGTTACATAATCTACATTCGGTGCCCCGTGGAACCGCCGGCGGGCCTCCTGCAGCATGCTGTCGCTTAAATCCATCAGCGTAAGCCGGGCCTCAGGGTATTTGAGCAGTACCATGCTGGAGAACAGGCCTGTTCCGGCCCCCAGATCCAAAATACTTGGAGAAGAATTGCCGCACTCCACCAGGGACAGGGCCATCCCGTAAAAGTCGTCGAAGCAGGGAATCAGTCCCCTCCGCTGCCGGTCATAGTCCTTTGCATTGGCGTCAAAAAGCTTGATCACAGATCTGTCCATCACCATTCTCCTTTACCCGTGGATTGTTGGAATTGACTTCATTGTACCGGCAGTTCGCTCATTATGGAAATATATAAACTGTATTATATTTATAGGTATTACCTATATCATTCCTTCCACGGATCAGCATTGATAAGCTCGATAGAGTTGAGGCGGCAAGGTCCTTTAACCCCGGGAACATCGCGCATTTTCATAGGGCAAATGGACTTGAATGATATTTGTCCAAACCGATTCGCCTTACGCGGCATACGATAGAGTATAAACAGGAGAGAGGGGGAGAAACCATGAGTGGTGTAGGAAACCCATTTACCTCAACGGGAGCCATCCTGGTTCTGTTTATTCTGCTCGTCATCATTACCAAATCCTTTATTTATTAATCCATGGACTCAAGCGGTCCTTGGGCAACGAAGCTCCTGCCCTCCGGCGGGGCTTTCGCCATTTCATAAGAAAGGCAGATACCGCAGTATATACATATGAATTGAAAAAGGAAATATAGACGAGTAAATGGGAGAATGGATCAGTATACAGAGGGAAATAGCGCATACATGCAGTTTTGGGTTCAGCTGCTTATACCGCTATAATGAAAAACAGTGAACCATCGGACCCGGCGAACCTGAGAGTGGGGAGCCCGCTTGAAACACCCCGTAACATTTCATGAACGGATAGCAGCACGATCAGCCCTACAGATACAACTTTATATCCACAGGAGGGATTATTTCTTGTTTTTGAACTGGATCAAACAAGGCTTCTTTAGCAACGTCAGAAAAGATATTTTGTCCGGTCTAACCGTTGCCTTTGCGCTTATTCCCGAAGCCATCGCGTTCTCTATTATGGCCGGCGTGGATCCGATGGTCGGTCTCTACGCATCCTTTGTGATTGCCGTCAGCATTTCGTTTTTCGGCGGACGCCCGGGGATGATTTCGGCGGCCACCGGTGCTATGGCATCCTTGATGGGACCGATCGTTGCCAAGTACGGGATTGAGTATTTGTTTGCGACCACAGTGCTGACCGGCATTCTGCAGTGGTTCATGGGGGCGCTGAAATTCGGGCGCTTCATCACATTTATCCCGCAATCGGTCATCGTGGGCTTTGTTAACGCGCTGGCGATCGTTATTTTTATGGCGCAGCTGCCGAATTTTGAAGGGGCTACCTGGATCATGTACTTGATGGTGGCCGCGACGCTGCTGATCATTTATCTGTTCCCGCTGCTCACCAAAGCGGTGCCTTCAGCGCTTGTCGCCATTATCGTCATGACGATCATTTCGGTGCTGACCCATGCCGATGTCCGTACCGTTGGCGATATGGGTACCATTACGCAGTCGCTTCCCGCATTTCATGTTCCGTCGGTTCCCTTGTCGTTTCATATGTTCCTGACGATTTTGCCTTACGCGCTGGCGCTCGCGGTCGTTGGCATGACCGAGACGCTTTTGACCGCCAACCTGGTGGATGAGCTGACCGATACCGGCAGCAACAAAAACCGCGAGATCAAGGGGCAGGGCATCGCCAACATCCTCACCGGCTTTTTCGGCGGGATGGCGGGCTGCGCCATGATTGGCCAGACGGTCATCAATGTGAAGTCGGGGGGCCGCTCCCGGCTGTCGACCTTTATCGCCGGCGCCTTTCTGCTGTTCCTGATCCTCGTGCTCGGCGATGTCGTCAAGCAGGTGCCAATGGCGGCGCTGGTGGGCGTTATGATCATGGTGTCGGTGGGCACGTTCGACTGGCATTCTTTACGAACGATGAACAAGGTGCCGCTGGGCGACACGATCGTCATGGTCGTGACCGTCGTAATCGTGGTGGCCACGTCCAACCTGGCGATCGGCGTTGTGACCGGAGTCATTCTGAGCGCCCTGAATTTTGGCTGGAAAATGGCGCGTATTCATGCGCAGACCCATATCGATGAGCATGGGGTAAAGGTGTACGAAATCAAAGGACAGATGTTTTTCGGAACGATGAACCATTTTGTGCATCTCTTTCATTACCAGGAGGATCCGGAGCAGATTGCGATTGACTTTTCCTACTCCCACGTTTGGGATCAATCGGGCGTGAACGCCGTGTCCAAGGTGCTGGCCAAATATGAGGCGCTGGACAAAAAGGTGGCCGTTCGGGGATTGAATCCGGAGAGCCAGCGTATCATCGACAAGATTGGCGTAGCCTCGGTATCGTCCCACTAACCATCTCGTAAAACCTGCATTTTATATACGATATGAGAGAAGCCTTCCGGCATGCCGGAAGGCTTTTTTTACGTAGTTATCCGCTTGAGGAGCGAACGCTACCTCACCATTTTCTCATAAATATTAAACCCGCTCTCATGCTGGCCCTTCAGCGTAAAGCCGGCCCCGCTGTACAACCGGTTCAAGCCGGGGTTGTTGGCGATGCAGTCAAGACGGATTCGGTCTTTACCCTGGAACCTTATTCCGGTCAATGCCCAGTGCAGAATGGCGCTGCCAAGACCCGTCCCCCCGAATTCGCGGTCAATGGCAAGCCGGTGCAGATAGACAGAGGTATCGTGCCCCTCCTTGCCCCACAGGTTGCGGTCCCATTCGCTCGCATGCTGCTGGAGGATGACGATGGCGGCAAGGCGCTCCTCCTTTTTGAACAGGAAGACGTCCCCTCGCAGGACCGCCTCGTCGATATGATGCCTGTCCTCGCCGGTCAGCAGCTGATTCCACTGCTTGGAGCCTATGCTCTGAAGCCATTGCGCCGTTCGAAACAGCAGTCCCTGCGCGGCTGCGACATCTTCCGGACCGGCCTGAACGGCACGGATTTCCGGGGTAACCCACTCCTGATTGATGATAAAATGATCTGCTTTTGCCTGCTTCATACATCCACCCTCCAAGCGTTACATATGTTCTTATTGTAAGAAGCCGTGAAGAATTAGGCAAATGCTTCACACCGGAGCGGTCCGGAGATTTTTATGTGACTCAGGTGCTCTGAAGACGTGGGGCGGCAGCCGCGTCCAGGCCGTTAGCCAGCGGTCAGCATTGTATGTACCAGAGGGTTGGGAGGGAGGATTATGAAGAAACAAAACTTTATCGCCATCATGGCACCGTTGGCTGAATTCGACCAGCTGCAGTCCGGCGTGCCGGCATCGCTCACGATCGCCCAGGCGGCCCTCGAATCCGCCTGGGGCACGAGCGAGCTGGCGGTGAAGGCCAACAATCTGTTCGGCATCAAGGGACAGGGCACCGCAGGGAGCATGCGCCTGCAGACCACCGAGTACGTTCGCGGCGTGGCCGGCCGGGTGATAGCCGACTTCCGCGCGTACAACAGCTGGGCCGAATCGGTGGCCGATCACTCAAGCCTGCTGGTGAACGGCGTGTCCTGGGACCGTGACAAGTATGCCGGCGCGCTCGGCACAGACGGGCGATCGGCCGCCGCCGCGATCGGCGCCGCCGGTTATGCCACGGACCCGGAGTATGCAGATAAGCTAATCCGGATTATTGACCAGCATAACCTGGACCAATACGATGCCTGGAAGGAGGGGGCGCATATGACCCCTGAGGAAAAGGCGGCATTTAGCGAGCTGCAGAACACGGTTGCGAAGCAGGCGGAATGGATCAAGCAGCAGCAGGCGCTGTTAAGCATGCCCTGCCCGGACTGGGCAAAGGAGGCTTACCGCTATTACAAGCCTTATATTGCAGATGAAACGGGAAGTTATGATTTCTGGCGGCAGCTGGTGATCCAGTACCGCAAAGAGAAGGGAATCAAGGTCGTTTCGGATCAAGGCTGACGGGACTTACGGCCGGATGGTCACCCTTGTATTCACAGGAACGTAGGAAGACAAATCCAGCACATCCTCATTGTGCATCCGGATGCAGCCGTGGGAGACTTCCCGTCCGATGGAGGCGGGATCATTGGTTCCGTGGATGCCGTAATGGGGCTTGGAGAGGCCCATCCACAGCACCCCGAACGGTCCGCCGGGATTTTCCTGTTTATTGACAATCGTGTACTCTCCGGTCGGGGTTTTCGTCACCATTTTTCCGATGCCAACGGGATAGGATTTGACGGTCTGATCGCCATCCAGCAAATATAACGTGCGTTCCGACAGGTCGACGATGATCCGGTATTTTGGCATTTGCATCACTCCTTGTTTCCAGAGTATGTTTATAGGGCGGGGAATGCATCCCTCTGCAAGTGAATTTATGGAACGAAGGGGATTGGAACGTGATGCTGAGAAAAAAAATTATCCTCTATTGCACCTTTTCCGTGCTTGTGCTGTTCGCGGCATTTTTCGTCTGGAGGCAGGGCCCTTATGTGTATCATCTGGTTCGTTATCCCGGAAGGCCCCACATCAAAAAGGAAGAGAACGGTGTTCCGGCCTACAGCTTTATTTCCACGAGACCGACGCCAGGTGCGGTGTATTATAAAAACAAAGTCATCACGCTGATGTACCATGATGTCTCCCCGCGTCCGATCAATGACAAGAGTCTGGATACCGCTGTATTCGAGGAGCAGCTCCAGGCCATGAAGGCGAACGGATTCCATTGGATTACGATGGAGCAGTACGCCGACTTCGTCACCCGGCATCAGCCGGTGCCGGACAACGCCGTGCTGATGACGTTTGACGACGGCTATGAGACGTTCTATACCAATGTGTTCCCGATCCTGAAGAAGTACCATGTGCCGGCAACGAATTTTCTGATCGTGTCGACAGTGGGAAATCCGAAGCATCCCGGACTGCCGAAGCTGACCTGGGCCCAGGTCAAGCTCATGCATCGGAGCGGTATCGACTTTTACAGCCATACGTTTGATTCGCACGCTTATGCTTATGTTCGCCCCGAAGGGAAAACCCATGACAGGCTGGAGCCAATGCTGATGGGACCGGAGCATAACAAAACTACCGGGCATGTGGAGACGGAGCAGGAGTATATCCGGCGGGTGAAGGGTGATTTAACCCGGGCGGATCAAATCCTCCGGAATGAAATCGGCAACCGCCGCGATATTCTCGCTTTTCCCTACGGCGGCTATACACAGCAGGTGCTGGATCTCTGCCGCAATCTCGGCATTCAGGTAGTCTTTACCGTCAAACCGGGAATCGACGGCCCCGGGCAGTACATGGGATACCGGGTCAACGCGGGCGGCATGGACAATAACCCGATCGCGCTCATTGAATCGATGAAGCATGCGGAGTCGCTCCGCGGATACAGCAAAGCCGGCTAAGCCTCCTGACAAGAGAAGGAAGTGGCAGTAGGCCGTAAATACATTGGAAAATATGGATAACCCCCCGGACATTTCTCCGGGGGGTTTGGCTTTGGCGGCGCTGCGGCCGCCTCATATATTTAACCCCTGACAGCCGTTCAAGGCTGCAGTCTGGTTCCTTGTTCTAGTTCGTTAACAGAATAATGACTTCCAAAACAACAAAAGCCCTGCCTCTCTTTTGTCCTTGCGGCTCCGATGACCGCGCCAGCGTGAATCAGAAATGACATCTTAAATCTCATACTTCGCATTGGGTTATTTCAAAATAGGAAATTAAGTCTTCGAGGTTGAAGATTTATTCTTTCTTGCGGGGAACGAAAAGGGTTAAATGAAGTTATATTAATATAATATATCACATATCATTTATGTATGCAATAGGAAATTATATCGCCCACCAGACTTGTATAAATGTGCAAAAACACCCTTTCATGCGGAGGGATTTTATGATAAAAGTTGGTTTTTGTCGCAGGTTCATGTCACATTTTGGGATGAAATAACCGATATTCTTAATAGTGCTGCGCCGAACGGCCTATATTGATGAAAAAGGAAGGCTGGCTTATGGATACCGATTCTACCCGTTTGCAGGGAGTTGCCCTGTATTATGCTTTTCGGAACAAATTGGTACGGAATTATATTTTCGGATCGCTTTTCGCGGTATGGATCGTGGGCAGCGCTCTCGTTCTGACCACGATCAGCATTTCTCCGCAGGAGATCAAACGGCTGGCGATCATCTTTGCTTGCTCCATGGCGGTCATGGTCGCGGTGGAATCCTGGGTATTCACGCGGCACGTTCGGCCGATCCGGCAGGGCTTGTTCTGCCGGACCTGTACGGTTCAAACCATTGAAACAGCCTACCGGCAGGCACATAAGCTGCCGCAGCTGGCGGTGTTCCGGATTCTGGTCCCGCATTTCCTCGGACTTGCCATACCTGCGACCGGCGTGACGCTGTGGCAGATGAGCCGTGGCCTTCTTCATTTCCCGCCGATTTATGTTGCGGCTGCGGTAGCCGGCGCCTTCCTCGTAGCCAGCATGCATGCGATGATCGAGTTTTTCCTGACGACGGCGACGGTCCGGCCGCTGATGGAGGAATTTCACCGGCTCGCCCAGGAAACGCACCGCATTGAGCTGAATCCGGAGGGGCATGTCGTCTTGTCCATCCGTCCGAAGTTTCTGCTCAGTGCCATGCTGATCGGTACCTCGCCGCTCCTGCTGTTCACCCTGGCTGCCCAGATTCGGCTGGGCAATTTAAACGAGGAAATGATGACCGGGTACTGGGGCTGGGCGGGGCTGATCCTGCTGGTCGACATCATTTTTACGTATACGGGTGCCAGGCTGTTGACCCATGAGGTGGAGCGGCCGATCTCCCATCTGTACGACGCCATGAATCATGTCAAGGACGGCCGGCTGAAGACGGTCCAAAACGTGTATTCGGACGAGTTTTCCCGGCTGGCCACCGGCTTCAACATGATGGTCCGGGCGCTTCAGTCGCGTGAAGCCCAGACCAGGGCGATGCTGGACAGCTACTTTGTGACCCTCGCCGTTGCGCTCGATGCCAGAGACGCCTACACGGCAGGGCATTCCTTGCGGGTGGCCGAATATTCGGAGCTGATCGGGCGGCTCAGCCGGATGACGGAGGAGGATATCAACGTGATCCGCCAGTCGGCGCTGCTGCATGACATCGGGAAAATCGGCATCCGGGACACCGTCCTGTTGAAGGAAGGGCGTCTGACGGAAGAGGAGTTCGACCAAATCAAGGCTCATCCGGTGCTTGGTGAGACGATTCTGAAGCAGATCGAGCCGAAGGATGCCCTGGCGCCGCTCCTTCCCGGCGTAAGGTCCCATCATGAGCGATACGACGGGAAAGGGTATCCGGACGGACTGGCCGGGGACGATATCCCGCTGCTCGGGAGAATTATCGCCGTAGCCGACGCCTTTGATGCGATGACTTCGGATCGGCCATACCGTAAAGGCATGGATGTCGCCAAGGCGCTGTCCATTCTCGAAGAGGGCGGAGGGACGCAGTGGGATCCGGAATACGCCCGCATTTTTGTCGACTATATGAGAAATCAAAGGTTGGAAAAAGCGGCAGGCGACGATACATAAGCGATGACCAAGGTTCGGAGAGCAAGAAAACCTCTCGGCCGTGAAGGATGACTTCCGGACGGGAGGTTTTTTCGTCGTTTTGATAAGAAATCAGTTTGCAGCCGAGCGCAGGAACCCTGGCAGACGGAAGAATGCAACCAGGAGGCCGGCGGCCCCGAACGTCAGGAGAATGAGGGCAGGTCCCGCAACATCGCCGAGATGGGCGCCATGGGCGATAATGTTCTGCAGCGAGTGCAGCGCCCAGTACTGCGGCAGAAAATGCCCGACGGTCTGTACGGATTGCGGAAGCAGGTAGGACGGTACCCACAGGCCACCCAGCATGGCACCGCCCATGGCAATGACCTGGGTGATGACCATGGCGGCTCCCTCGCCGGGCACCAGGAAGGATAAGCCGAGCCCGATGCCGGTTCCGCAGATGCTGAGGCTGAGCACAATCAAGGTAAGGGCGGCGACGTCGCCAAGCTTCACATCATAGACGAAGTGGCCGAAGGCGAACAGGACGACACACTGGGCGATAACCGTCAGGATGAAGGGCACCCACATCCCGACCAGATACTGCAGCGGCTTTACGCGCGTGCTGCGAATGCGGGACAGAAGGCCGGTCTTCTTTTCATCAAAAAAGCGGCGAGCCATCGTGATCATGATGTAGAAGACGAACATGACGGTCATGCTGGGGACCATGGAGTCCATATAGCTGATATGGTCGGACGTCGTCGCCACATCTTTAATCTGGATCGGGGAGGCCAGCGCCTGCTCTGCCTGCTCCTTAGAATCTCCCTTAGCCAGCAGGACATCCGTCAGCTTCTGCTCGCGGTATTGGCTGGAAATGCTGCTGAGGATTGCCTGAATCGGCGCAAGCTCGGTCTGTGCGGTGGGATCCTGGTACAGCTGGATATCCGCGGGACTGCCTTCCTTCATGGCTTTTTCGAATCCGGCGGGAATGACGAGCATGGCCGAGAACTGGCCCTGCTTCATTTTGTCGACCTGGTCATTCAGGCTGGATGCCGATTCCAGCTTCACGTCCATAATCCCCTGCATTTGCTTCACAAAGGCTTGGGACGCGGCGGATTGATCCTGGTCGATCGTGCGGATGGATATGGAGGAACTGTCGCCTCCGCCGCTATTGAAAATCGTACCGAACATGGCGATGAACAGGATCGGCATCAGCAGCAGGAAGAAGAAGCTTCTGCGGTCTTTGCGGATCAGCCGCAATTCTTTGATAATCATGGCTCTCATGGGTTTTGCTCCTTTGCGTGTTAATTTCTTTGTCTATTTCATACGATGAACGATTTATCACCTTAAAGAGTGAGAGGAACGCTTGTGAAAGAATTAATCCCGGAGAGCGGTACCTGTTACCCGCAGGAATACGTTCTCCAGCGAGGGACGGACGATTTCCAATTGTTTCACGTCCCAGCTGTGCTGGGATGCGAGGCGAAGCAGGCGCTGCATCACGCCATGCAGGTTCTCCGTTTCCAGCACGTATCCGGAGCCTTCCTTGCGGACCGCGGTTACATCCGGGTCTTCCGGCAGGTGATGGGCTCCTGCGATTTCCACGTAAATGGCCTTCTGTCCGTAATTCTCCAGCAGCTCCCCGAGCGGGCCCATCGCCTTGATCGTGCCCTGATCCATAATGGCCACTTCATCGCACAGCGCTTCGACTTCCTCCATGTAGTGGGTGGAGTAGATGATTGTCACGCCTTCTCGGTTCAGGTCGCGGATCATTTCGAAGATGTGGTTCCGCGACTGCGGATCGATCCCAACCGTCGGCTCGTCGAGAACCAGCAGCTTGGGACGGTGGAGGAGCGCGGCGGCGATGTTAATTCGGCGCTTCATGCCTCCCGAGAACGTGCCGACTTCCTCTTTGGCCCGGTCCAGTAGACCGGTCTGGGTCAGCACCTCGTGGATGCGCTGCTTCAGCATTTTGCCCCGGACGCCGTAAGCCTCACCGAAAAACTCCAGATTGTCGTAAGCAGACAGCTTATCGTACAGCGTAATTTCCTGCGGGACGTAGCCGATATATTTCGATACGGCGTCCGGATTTTTGGTCGCCTCCTTGCCGAGCAGCCGGACGGAGCCGCTGTCGGCCTGGACAATGCCGGTCAAAATTTTCATTGTGGTGGACTTTCCCGCGCCGTTCGGTCCGAGGAAGCCAAACGAAGTGCCGGCTTTCAGAGAAAAGCTCACGTCCTGGAGCGCCTGTTTCTTCGGATAGGATTTGCGGAGCTGGGAAACCTCTAGCATATAATCGTTGTTATAAGAAGTATGATTAGATTCAGCGGTGTTGCGAGCGGTCGTTTGGATCATAGGGACAACCTCCTAAAAGTTTTGTGAAGCATAACCTCAAAGTAAAATGGTCGCAGCAAAACTGGCATCGTAAGCATCAGCTTAAGTTTTGTGAAGCATAACCTCAAAGTAAAATGGTCGCAGCAAAACTGGCATCGGAAGCATCAGCTTAAGTTTTGTGAAGCATAACTTCAAAGTAAAATGGTCGCAGCAAAACTGGCACCGGAAGCAGCAAGCTTTAAGTTTTGTGAAGCAGCATGTCTGCAAAATGACGGGCCGCCGGCAGTACCGGCTCGCGCGGATGATCGAAAGGCTTCCGGCGGCCACGTTGAATATCCCGTTAAGTTTATAGAAGAAAAGCGAACTTGCTACAGATCCAGCTTTTTATCCATGACGTATGTCACCGCCCGGATCAGGCCATAGGCTACCGCCCAACTGCCAATGATGATTGCCGGAAGCTCCCATGGAAAGGGGAAGAACGTCGCCGGTCCTGCGGTTTCCAGCCGGCCTTCAGGCAGCAAATACTCGTTCAAATTGGAGTATACAATGCTGAAGCCTCCCATAAATAGAATCCAGAGCAGCGGCGTCAGCGGCTTGGCGGTGCTGTACATGACGCTAATGGTCAGCATGCCAGCGGCTATGATGAATGGGGTCAGGCCGGCGACGACGGTCAGCCAGTTAATGCCCGTGATCACGAAGGAGATAGCCATATCATAGGTGTAATGATCGATGGTCGAGGTCAGAATAAGCACGTACGCCGAGAAGGCGATATAAATGGCGATCATTGCGATCCATACCTTCAAGCAGTTACCGAGCCATTTGGCGGCAATAAGGCGAAATCTCGGGATCGGGAGCGTCAGCCACCAGCCGTACGTATCGTTGGACCACTCTCTTTTAATGGAGCCGTATCCCAGGAAGAAGATCCAATAAGGGAACGCCAGCGTCATATACCAGAAGCTGCTCAGTTCTAGGTCATTGCGCGCCGCCAGATAGGTGGTGACGATGACCACAGCTGCGGCAACAATCAGGATATAAGCGACACACCAGCTTCTGGATAAGCGGACGCGGTTCTTTTTTCTCCAGCTGCCCCGCACCATAAACTCATGCTGGACAAGGTCCATAAACGTGCCTGATGACATCAACGCTGCCACTCCTTTGCGTACATTTTACGGAATACATCGCGCAGTGAACCGTATTCCGCCCTCAACCTTTCGGTGTCGCCGGACCAGATCGCCTGACCCTGCTTCATCATGACCGTGTAATCGAACAACCCTTCAACCTCCTGAATATCATGGGTACTGATCAGGACGGACTGTCCGCTGTCCTCGAGGTAGTCGATGATGCCGGCCACAATCGCCTCCCGCGACATGACGTCGATGCCGGTAAAAGGCTCGTCGAGAATAATGAGGGACACTTCCCGGGCAAGGCACAGAATCAGCATAACGCGGGCTTCCTGGCCCTTGCTCATTCCGCCGATTCTCGCATCCAGTTCAACATCCATATAATCCGCCAGGCGGATGGCCTGTTCCATCGAGAAGCGAGGCAGGAAGGACTCCCCCCATTCGAACGCCTGCCGCACCGTATGGTTCGGATACCAGCGGGCCCGGTCGGGGAGGTAGGCGATGTGGCGGTTGGTTTCCCAGCCGGGCTTCGAGCCGAGCACTTCCACGGTGCCCCGGTCTGGCCGGACGAGGCCGGTAAGCATCCGGAATAACGTGGATTTGCCGCAGCCATTCGGGCCCAGAATACCGGTGATCCGCCCTTCGGGAACGGTGATGTTCAGTCCGTTTAGCGCCTGCTTCTTCCCATAGGCCTTGCTTACTTGTTCACATCGCAGTATCGGTGCCGTCATCGCATGGATCCTCCTTCCTCCGCGTCGTATTTTTGTTCAATATAGGACTGGATATCGTTCCAGGTTAGTCCGAGGCTTTCCATTTGATCCATAAAGCTGTCGATATATTTGGCCGCGAGCGCTGTTCGGAACGACCGGACATGCTCCGGGGAAGAGGTGACGAAGGTTCCTTGACCCCGTCGTTTCTCGGTAAGTCCGTCCCGTTCAAGCTCCTGATAAGCCCGCATGACGGTGTTCGGGTTCACCCGAAGCTCTTGAGCCAGCTCGCGCACAGAAGGCATCTTGTCTCCCAATCCAATCTCTCCTTTGGCAATGGCGCTGCGCACCTGATCCAGAATTTGTTCATATAAAGGTTGGCTGAAGTCGATGTGGAACCGCAGCGAGCCAACCTGTTGGTCTTCCATGGCCTTCCCTCCTAAAAGCTCTGCTGGTCTGGAAGCACAGCTTTCCTTCTCGGCATAAGCGCAAACGTTCAGGTCACTTATGTGATTTAAGTGTATTATATCACTTAATACACCTAATGCAATAGGCGATCAATATTTTGGTTAAAATCTTTTTCGCACCGGTTTATGGCTATGAAGACTGGGACAGCATTGCTGGTGCTCGTTGGATTCAGCCCGCGTTCCTGCGGGTAATAAAGAACTACAGGCGGAGCGGATAGGTTCCGCCGACCAACAACTTATACCGAGAGGAGCTGATCCTCATGGATCATAACGTATTCAAGGGAAAATGGAATCAACTGAAAGGTGAAGCCAAGAAGCAGTGGGGCGAGCTGACGGATGACGATTTGGATAAAATCGGCGGCGAAAAGGACAAGCTGATCGGCAAGCTTCAGGAGCGCTATGGCCATTCCAAGGACGCCGCGGAAAAAGAGTACCATGACTGGACGCGTTCGCGTCAGTTGTAGGCCTCTTCGTCCTGCGGCCGGCATGTGGAAACAACAAAAGGCGCAGCGAATCTCCGGCAACCGGGGAGCGCTGCGCTTATTTCGGGTGTTCACCTACCTAACCCAAGTACGCCCTGCCCTCACCTGGATGACTTCAAGCACGCTATCCGCCATAGACTTACCTCAAAGGTCTGACCGGTTTACCCACAAGAAGGTTTCCCCACTTACCCGGTATGGGCCGCAAAATCAGCAAGAATCCCCCAGCTTCGGCGGGCTGCCGCGGTAATCCCGGCTTAACCCGGCATCGTTCTATTTATAAATTCTGGATATATGGATCTGCCATGATATGATAAGAGAGCACGGCTAATATCCATCTTCAGGAGTGAGTACATGGATTTTTGCAAAATATTTCTTGGCAACACAGCCCTGCTCATAGCGGCTGCCTACTTGGCCAATCTGGTCTACAAATATGGACTTGCCCGTGCCCCTAAACATGTGAAATACACCTGCTCGGTGCTGCTGATCATCTTTTGCGGATGGCTGAGCATGGTTTTCGGATACAAGCTTAGCGAAAATGTCATTTTCGATCTCCGGATCATCCCCCTCATCATTGCGACGGTTGCATACGCTGAGCCGGTGACGCTGGTCATTATCGGCATCGGGATCGGATTCGCGCGCCTTACGTTCGGCGTGAACGAGGCCTCGGTTGCCGGTTTGTTCAATCTGTGCATTCTGGGCGCTGCGGCGGCACTGCTCAATATTTGGATGAGACGCAAGGGGTTCAGTCTTGTGACCCGCGGCTTCCTGGCCATTCTGGTCTTGAACGTACTGAATTGTATCGATATTGCATTTTTAGGGGTTATTCCTGCCGCTCATTATTTTGAAACGATCATGCCGGCCACGCTTCCGCTCACCCTCTTGCTGAGTTTGATCTTTTCTTTGATTCTCCGCGATTTCCAGCTTGAAGCAGCCCGCACCATCCAGCTCAAACAAAGCAACGTGCTGCTGTCGGCCCAGGCTGAAGAGCTGCATCAGGCCAAGCGCGTGCTGGAGGAACGGGCCAAAGAGCTGGCGAGGTCCTCGCGCTACAAAACGGAGTTTCTGGCGAACATGTCCCATGAGCTGCGCACTCCCTTGAACAGCATCATCAATTTTGCCGAGCTGATCAGCGACAACGACGACAGCCGCACCAAGGAGGAAATGGCCGAGTACGGTGAAATTATCCACCAGTCGGGCCATGAGCTGCTGCGTATCATCAACGACATTCTGGACTTGTCAAAGGTGGAGGCTGGACGGCTTGAAATCATGCATGAAGATATGAATATCAGTGAAATTCCGCAGCTGCTGCAAATGCATTTTGAACTGGTCGCTCAAAAAGAAAACGTCGGCTTCTCCATCAAGCTGGACCCCTCGCTTCCGGAAACGTTCCGGACCGATCCGAGCCGGGTGCAGCAGATTCTAAAAAATTTGCTGTCTAATGCGTTTAAGTTTACCCATCAGGGAAAGGTGAGCCTCGTCATCCGTGCGGAGCATAACCCGGAGGGAAAGCTTGCGGGTTCATGGATCGTGTTTGACGTTCAAGATACCGGTATCGGCATTTCGCCGCCGCAGCAGCGGCGGATCTTTGAAGCGTTCGCCCAGGCGGACGGCTCCATCAGCCGGCAATACGGCGGGACGGGCCTCGGGCTCTCGATCAGCCGGGACCTGGCACATCTGCTGGGTGGGTTTATCCGGCTGGAGAGCAAAGTGGGGAGGGGCAGCTGTTTCTCGCTCTATTTGCCGCTGGCCAATGAAGCGGAGGAATGTGCCACCCTGGAAATCACCCCATCCGTCGGCGGAGTGGAGCAGAAGGCGCTGCTTCCGGGACGCACCGGAACGGTTCCGAGCCTGGAATAACCGTCCTTCCGCTGCTCATATATGCTGAGCGGTCCTTGGAGCCAGAGATGGAGAATTTGGGTGACGGGCAGCTTGCAATCGAGGCAGCCGCACGCCTGGAGCAGCGCGGTGCCGTATTGCAACTTGGCCGACCTCTGTTTACAATGAGAAGGATAGTACGAAGACGAAAGGGTGACTTCCATGAGTAAAAAGGTGATTTCGACCGAGTCCGCGCCAGGAGCGATCGGACCTTACAGCCAGGCCGTTCAGGTCGGCGACTTTATTTTCACATCGGGACAATTGGGGCTCGACCCGGCGACCGGTGAGTTCGGCAGCGGCGTTCAGGAGCAGGCCCGCCTGGCTCTGAATAACGTGAAGGCGATTCTTGAAGCAGCAGGGAGCAGCCTGGATCAAGTGGTCAAGACGACCGTGTTCCTGAAAGACATGAACGATTTTGCCGCCGTCAACGAGATTTACAGTTCTTTCTTCACCCAGCCTTACCCTGCGCGCAGTGCGGTTGAGGTCGCACGCTTGCCGAAAGACGGCTTGGTGGAAATCGAGACGATTGCCGCCGTTAAATAGATCGGAAGCTACATATCCTATAGAAAGCCGGACTTTGCCCGGGGTGCGCCCCGTTCGCAAAGCCCGGCTTTTTTGTGTTGTTTATATCTCGCCCGAAGCTGAGGCCGCGCTTTGCGGGGTTACATTCAGTCCCGATCCCGGCTCCGGGCGAAGAATAGATAGATCGCATAGACGAACAGAATGATCGCCAGGATGAGGGCGGCTATAAACGCCCGCTCCACCTGATCCTGCTGCTCCAGGGCAATGGCGACATAGCCCCATACGAAGACCAGCGGATATATGCTGTCCCGGTAAGGGTAGCTGACCAGAATGGCGACCAGTGCACCGGCGAGCAGGAAAACCACGGCCCACACCAGCTCGCTCAATCCGAAGCCGTTCCAATCGTTCTTTTTCAGCACGATCGCGATATTAAGAATGACGGCTACGCTAAGCCAGCCGAAATACAGGCTGAAGGGAAGCTTGATCAGCCACATCTCTCCGGATGTCGGATAATAGACGCTGCGCGTCCGCCGATAGATGACAAACAGCGAGAGCAGCAGCAGTACCATGGCGACGAGCGACAGCTCGATATATTCATACTGCCACAAGAGCAGCCACGCGATGTTCAGCACGCAGGAGATGATAAACCACGGACCGATGGTCCGGACCGAATCCCGGGTTTCGGTGACCCGTCCGCTTTGATAGAGAAGAAAGCCAAGCAGCAGTACATAAATTAAGGACCAGATGGTAAGAGCATACCCTTCGGGCGTGATCATGGTTGGGTATTGGTCCGATATTTCTCCTGTCGTTTTTCCCCCGAGCACAGCAGTATTGGCCAGCGCGTTGACCACCATCGCGGCGATGAACGCGAGCCAGTTCCACCATTTATACGGATTGCTTCTAAGCATCGTACCAGCCTCCTGAAGTGATGTCTACGGCTTGCCGCAAAGCGGCCTTTCCCCTACAAATATACCCGAATTTGTCCCAAAAAGAACAAAATGATGCAGATTCAATCCTTGTCGATATAGGTAATTAAATGAAAAACCATGAAAGTGTAAGGAGTGAGGGCATGAACTCGAAAAAATCGTCTCAGCTGCTGCAGCAGCTCATTTTTGTCGGACCGTCGGCCCTGTGCTTCCTCGTCATTGTTGTCGTTCCCTTTCTTTTAGGACTGTATTATTCGTTTACCGACTGGAACGGGGTGTCGAGGCATGCGGGCTGGGTCGGCTTCCGCAATTATATCCACATTTTCACGGAAGACCCGGCGTTTCTGAATTCGTTCTGGTTTACCGTCAAATTTACCGTACTTGGAGTCATCCTAACCAATGTGCTCGGTTTTATTCTCGCCTATGTGCTGACGCGGTCGCTGCTGACGCGAAATGCGCTGCGGACCGTATTTTTTGTGCCTCATGTCATCGGGGGGCTGCTGCTCGGATTTATCTGGCAGTTCATCTTCGTGAAAGGGTTTTCTTCTGTCGGTGCGGCAACCGGGCTCTCCTTCTTCAAGCTGCCCTGGCTCGGCACCGAGGCGACGGCCTTCTGGGCGGTCGTCATCGTCTTTGTCTGGCAGAACGCCGGCTATTTGATGGTCATCTACATTTCCTCGCTGAACAATGTGCCGAAAAGCCTCATTGAGGCCGCTCAAATCGATGGTGCATCCAGGGGACAGGTTCTCCGGAAGATCACCGTTCCGCTGGTCATGCCGGCCGTGACGGTCTGTCTGTTCCTCGCCATTTCCTGGTCGTTCAAGCTCTTTGACCTGAATCTGTCGCTCACCAAGGGCGGTCCGTTCAAATCGACTGAATCCGTTGCGCTGAACATTTACAATGAGGCGTTTAACATCAGCCGCTTCGGCATGGGTTCGGCGAAGGCGATCATCTTCTTTATTGTCGTTGCCTTGATTTCGATCCTTCAAGTGCGCGCCACAAAGCGCAAGGAGGTGGAAGTATGATGCACACAAGCACGAACCCAGGAACAAACCCAGGCACAAACCGAGGTCCAAGCCCAAGAGCCGGCGCAAGCACAAGCCGCGGGTATCGCGCCAAACGGCTGATCCTTGAACTGCTGATGATTCTGCTGGCCCTGGTGTTCCTGGTGCCGTTCTACTTTCTGCTCGTCAATTCAGTGAAGTCCTTCGGCGATATTCTGACCAACTCCGCGGGCTGGCCGCATGCCTTTCTATGGAACAACTATGCACAGGCGTGGAAAATTACCGCCTTCCCGAAAGTGTTCGGCAATTCCCTGCTGATCGCGGTTATCAGCAACGTGCTGCTGTCCTTGATCAGCTCGATGGCGGCGTACCGGATGGTGCGCAGGGACACGGTGTTCAACCGGCTGCTGTTCGCTGCGTTTGTCGCCGCGATGGTCATTCCGTTCCAATCGATCATGATCCCGCTCGTTAAGGTCGTCAGCACGCTAGGCCTCATGGACACGAGAACCGGGCTGATCATCTGCTACCTCGGATTTGGCGCGCCGCTGTCCGTGTTTCTGTTCCACGGATTTGTCAAATCGGTGCCACGGGAGATCGAGGAGGCGGGCCGGGTTGACGGCTGCTCCACGTACGGCATTTTCTTCCGCATCGTCCTGCCCTTGATGCAGCCGATTATCGTCACCGTCATCATCCTGAACGCGCTGTGGATCTGGAACGATTATCTGATGCCGTCGCTCATTCTGCAGAGCCCGTCGCGGCAGACGATCCCGATCGCGACCTATGCGTTCTTCGGCCAGTTTACGAAGCAGTGGGATCTGGCCCTGCCGGCGCTGGTGCTCGGCATTACGCCGATCGTCATCTTCTTCCTGGCCATGCAGAAGTACATTATCGAAGGCATCGCCCAGGGATCGGTGAAGGGGTGAACCCAGCCTCAGTCCGTCCCGGCAGCTCAAGTATATTCCATAAAGGAGGTTATGCGGCATGAAGAAAAAGGCCTATGCCGTTGGAGCCCGCCTTGGTGTGCTGCTGACCTCGTTCGCCCTGCTGGTCGGATGCGGCAGCGGAAGTGGCAGTGGCAGTGGCGGGGTCAAGACCATTCATATTTTTCAGTTCAAGGTGGAAATTGCGGATGCATTAAATAAACTAAAAGCGGAGTATGAGCAGTCCCATCCGGGGATCAAGCTGGATATACAGACCGTCGGCGGGGGCAGCGACTACGGCGCCTCGCTCCGGTCCAAATTTGCAGCTTCGAAAGAGCCGGACATTTTCAATATCGGCGGTTATGCCGAAATGGACATGTGGCAGGAATATTTGGAGGACTTGTCCGATCAGCCTTGGGTCAAGGATGTGAAGGACATCGCCAAAGAGCCGATGACCAAGGACGGCAAGCTGTACGGGCAGCCGATGAACCTGGAAGGGTACGGCTTCATTTATAACAAGGATTTGTTCAAGAAGGCGGGCATCACACAGCGTCCGACCACGCTCAGCGAGCTTGAGGAAGCGTGCAAGAAGCTGAAGGCCGCCGGAATTACCCCGTTTGCCAACGGGTATCAGGAAAATTTCGTGCTCGGCAACCATAACATCAACGTGGCTTTTGCCGACCAGAAGGACCCTGGCGCTTTTATCCAGCATCTGAATGACAAGACGGAAACGTTCGCGGACAACGAAGTCGTGAAGCAGTGGTCGAACCTGTTCGACCTGACGCTGAAATATGGCAATCCAGGTCCGCTTACGACGGACTACAACACCCAAGTCACGATGTTCGCCAGCGGGGAAGCCGCCATGATGCAGCAGGGGAACTGGACCCAGGTGCAGATTGACGGCATTAATCCGAAGCTGAACCTGGGCATCCTGCCGATGCCGATCAATGACGATCCGCAGCTGGGGGACAAGCTGTACGTCGGCGTGCCGAACAACTGGGTCATCTATAAGGATTCACCGGTCAAGGAGGAGGCCAAGGAGTTTCTGAACTGGCTGGTGACCTCTGATATCGGGAAGAAGTACATTACGAAGGAGTTCAAATTCATTCCGGCCTTCAAGTCCATTAAAGGTACGGACGAAGACCTGGGACAGCTGGGCATGGAAGTGCAGAAATACACCGACGAAGGCAAGACGCTGACCTGGAACTGGTTCCGGTTCCCGTTCGGCATGCAGCCCGAATTCGCCGCGGCCATGCAGGGATACATCGGCGGCAAAATCACGAAGCAGGAAATGTTTGAGCAGTTCCAGCAGAACTGGGACAACTTGAGCGTCCGCTAATGACCGCCGGGCTCAGTGCGTCTGAGCCGCGAGGTCCTTCCGGAATTCGTTCGGCGTGCGGCCTTCCTGCTTCTTGAACACCTTGCTGAAATATTTCTCGTCCTGATATCCGACCATTTCGGCAATCTGGGAGATGCGCAGCTGCGGATTGTGCAGAAGCAGCTTGGCCTTCTCAATCCGGATCCGGGCGAGAAAGTCGGAGAGGTTCACATGGAATTCCTGCTTGAAGCGTCTGGAGATGTATTCCCGGCTGAGAAAAAAGCGCGCAGCCATTTCCTGCAGGGAAATATCCTCGGCATAATGGCTTTCCAGGTATGCGGCAATGTCGTGGATGATATGGTTCTCCCGCGAGTGCTTCTGTGTCAAAATGCGGCTGGCTGCGGTCAGCCGCCCTTCGTATTGGGAAGTCCATAGGTCATAGGACAACCGTCCATGCTTGTCGAGCGGAAGGGAGCGGGGTAGCTCCAGCAGGGCGTCCTTGTCGGGACTTGGCGCCGCAGCTTCGGCGCCCTGATCCATCCACTGCTTCAGCATCCAGTCCCACTCCGCGTTCCACTGCACCAGCTGCTCAGGCGTTACCCGATCGAGCTGCCGGACGGCCTGCATCCAGCCGTCCACGGCGGCGCTGATCTGCTCGGGGCTGCCGCTGAGCGCTGCCAGGCGGAACTGCTCCTCATGCGCGCTCAGGCGCAAGGGCCGCGGAGCTGCCGGGCCGTCGGCGCTCAGCGTATGGAGCCAGGCGGCGGGGTCCTGCAGGCTGCGCTGCCAGAGCGCCCGGTGCGCCTCCTGATAGGAGCGGGCGAGGCCCTCTGGGAACGGCTGGAAGGACCCGGCGCCGATATGCACGCTGCGGTGCAGGGTGGCGTCGATGCCGCGGTGAATGTCCTCCAGCAGGGAGGACATCGGCATGGAGTCATCCCATAGGAGCAGCACGATTTCTTCGGGGTTCGCCAGATGATGGAAGGCGAACCCTTTTCGTTTGGCCGATAGCAGCTCGTTGCCGATATTCGTCAGCGTAAAATAGAGCAGCTGCTTCATGCGGGCAAACTTCTCCAGAAGCTCGTCGTCCAGCTGCGCCGTGCTGATGACCGCCGCGGCGCAGCGGTCGATTTGCTCCGGCAGGCCGTATTCCTCCCGCAGTTGCTGAAGGATCTCCTCCCGGCGCCCGTGCCCGCCGATCAGGTCGGACAGCAGCTTGTCGGCATAATGCGGCCGCATCCGGTTCATCTCGATGCTCTGGCGGCTGCTCTGCCGCCGCTTCAGCTCCTCCTCCCGGCAGGCCGCCGCGGCTTTGGCGAGCGCCTCGTTCAAGGCGGCGGGGTCCACCGGCTTCAGGATGTAATCCATCCCGCCGTGGCGGATGGCATGGCGGACCAGATCGAAATCGTCATAACCGCTGATGACGATCGTCTTTATCCCGGAATGGCTTCCGCTCAGCCATTCCATCAGCTGCGTGCCGTCCATGCGCGGCATGCGCATATCCGTCATCACGATCTGGGGAGCGTGCTCCTCGATCATCTCCGTCGCTGACTTCCCGTCGGCCGCTTCCAGAATGTCCGTAATGCCATGGCGCTCCCATTCCCCGAGCAGCTTGATGGCTTCCCGGACATGCTTCTCATCGTCTACAATTAACACTTTCATGGCTGTCAATTCTCCTCTGTATGAACTTCCCTCGGCCCAGCCCCTGTGCGGGCTTCAGCCGTTTTATTTTCTCCGGTGTGCATATCTTGCATATCTTCTGTACCGATTTCCAAGGAAATACGGACTCCATACGGCTCGAGGTTTTCAATCCGCATGCCGACGTCATGCGGCGTATACAGCTGCAGACGAAGCAGGACGTTGCGCACGCCGATTTCTCCGTTATCGCCTGCCCATTCGTCCTCCAGTTCGCCGTTTCCCCGGCCAGCCAGCTGTTCCTGCAGCGCGGCAAGTTTCTCCGGCTCGATCCGGCTGCCGTTATTTTCAATCCCGATTTGCAGCACGCCGTCTTCCCGCATATGGCTTTCGATGCGAACCATGCCCTGACGTCCTTCGTGATCCATACCGTGCTTGAAGTAATTTTCGATCAGCGGCTGAAGAATCATTTTCGGCATGGACACATCCAGCGTATCCGGCGCCAGGTCCAGCGTATAGACGAGCTGGTCCCCGAAGCGTTCCTTCTGCAGCTCCAGATAGAGCCGGACGTGATCGGCCTCGTCCCTCAGCGTCACCAGCACATCGTTGTTGCGCATGCTGTAGCGCATAATTTTGGCCAGGGAAGAGAGCAGGGCATAGATCCGCGGAACGTTATTTTGCAGCGCCAGCGTTCCGATCGACTGCAGGGTGTTGTACAGAAAATGGGGATTGATCTGGGCCTGCAGCGCTTTGAGCTGATTGGTTTTGTTCGCCAGCTCCAGCCGGTATTCCCGCAGGATCAGGTTGTTGATCGTATCCATCATCTGCCTGAAGCGGGTGAACATGATGCCCGTCTCGTCCTGCCGGTTCCAGGATATGTCGACGTCGAGCTGGCCGGATTGAATCCGGTTCATGTAGCTGGTCAGCCTCTTGATCGGCTCGGTGATCCGGATCGAGATGAACAGCGTGCCAAAGATGATGATTCCCAGGGCGATGACCGCAATGGCGGCGTTGATCTGGGTCAGCTGTCGCGCGCGCTCATACAGCGTGCTGTTCGGAATTCTTTTAATAATCGTCCATTCGGTATAAGGCGTCTGCATCTTCTCGAATACGTTCATGGCTCCGCCGCTTTCGAAAAAGCCCTCGGTCTGCGTTCCCTTGATCCGCGTCAGCAGCTCCTTGTCCGTGATCTGGGTGCCGAGTTGGCTGTCCCGCCCGGAATAGACGACGGTACCGCCCTGGTCAACGACCAGCAGCTGCTCCTTGTCCTTGTTGAACAGCTGCTCGGTAATATCCGCCACCGAATCCAGGCTGACGTCGATCGCCAGCAGGGCCAGCACCTTCTCCGACGGCACATTGGTGATGGACCGGTGGAAGGTGAAGACCATTTTGTCCGAGTAGGAGGTCGGTGACGGGGGAAAACCATAGTCATGGCTTTTATGGGTCGGCTCGATCGCCGTCGTATATTTTTCATACCCTTGGGTCGAAATGTAGGGCTCGGTCCGGTACTCCCGCTTCGGGTAGATCGCAGGCGTAACCAAGGTGGATTGGCCGGACTGGGTGGCGTGCAGGTAAATCCGCTCGATGCCGTGCACCGTATTCAAAATATTTTGCAAGGACGTGTACACTTCGGCCACCGCCCGGTAATCGTCCGGGATTTTCCGCAGATTGCGCAGGAAGTTGGCGTCCGTGTACAGGGTGAGCGAAGCCTGGTTGATGCTGTTCAGATAGTTGGTCAAATTGACCTTGCCCTGGTAGATCAGGTTCCGGTTCTCTTCGAGCGCCTGCTCTTTGATCGTCTCCTTGGTATGGATGTATGTGATCGTGATGGAGAGCAGCAGCGGGACGGTCGTCGCCAGCAGCATAAACAGAATCAGCCGCGAACGGATGCTGCGGAATTTCATGGAAACACCACTCTTTCGGGGTGCGTGAGGTATGTCATATCAATATTTTCCCCCTAACGGTTCACGATCCTCCGTGTTATTGGAGAAAGGCTTCCCTCATACTGAAATAGTCATATACGAATCGTAAAGGGGAGATCAGGATGAATCGCCAAAAGTCATCCGGGCTGCTCCAGCAGCTGATATTCGTGGGGCCATCCACGATTTTTTTTCTCATCATCATTGTCGTTCCGTTCCTGCTGGGCTTATATTATTCCTTTACCAACTGGAACGGGGTATCCGGCGACGTCACCTGGGTCGGATTCGACAATTTCAAACAAATCATAACCAATGATCCCGATTTTGGGAAGGCTTTCTGGTTTACGGTAAGGTTCACGGTCATCGGCATTATTGTAACCAATGTGCTCGGATTTTTCCTTGCCTATTTCCTGACCAAGCCATTGAAGTCGCGCAATGTGCTGCGGACGATTTTCTTTATGCCGAACGTCATCGGCGGGCTGCTGCTTGGCTTTATTTGGCAGTTTATCTTTGTAAAGGGTTTCTCGGCGCTCGGCAGCGCCACCGGCTGGCACTTCTTCAACCTGCCTTGGCTGGGGGACGAAACGACCGCCTTCTGGGGCATCGTTATCGTGTTCGTCTGGCAAACTGCGGGCTACCTGATGGTCATTTACATTTCTTCGATCAATAATATCCCTAAAGATATCCTGGAAGCGGCCGAAATCGACGGGGCCAGCAAGCTGCAAATTCTGAAATCGGTCATCGTGCCGCTGGTGATGCCTGCCGTTACGGTCTGTCTGTTCCTTGCCATTTCCTGGTCGTTCAAGATGTTTGACCTGAACCTGTCGCTGACGAAGGGCGGACCGTTCCGCTCGACGGAATCGGTGGCGCTCAACATTTATAATGAAGCATTCCAGAACAACCGTTACGGGCTTGGAACCGCCAAAGCGATCATCTTCTTCGTCGTGGTTGCCATCATTACCAGCCTTCAGGTTAAAATCACGAAAAGCATGGAGGTCGAATCGTAATGGAAGCATCCAAACAATACCGCTGGGGGACGCTCGTCACCGAAATCATTATGGTGCTGGTTGCGCTGCTCTTCCTGGTTCCGTTCTACTTTCTGTTCGTTAACTCGGTGAAAACGTTTGGCGACCTGCTGACGAACTCCGCCAGCTGGCCGAAAACCTTTGAGTGGCACAATTACAGCCGGGCCTGGGACATTACCAACTTCCCGTCGGCGCTGTGGAACTCGCTGGTCATTACCGTGGTCAGCAACGTGCTGCTGGCGCTGTTCAGCGCCATGGCCTCGTACCGGATGGTGCGTCACAATACGCGGTTCAACCGCTTTCTGTTTATGATTTTCGTGGCTGCAATGGTCATCCCGTTCCAATCCATCATGATTCCGCTTGTCAAAGTCACCAGTACGCTGGGCCTGATGAACAGCATTCCGGGACTGATCGCCTGTTACCTCGGCTTCGGGGTGCCGATGACGGTATTCCTGTTCCACGGTTTCGTCAAATCGATTCCGCTGGAAATCGAGGAAGCCGCCACGGTGGACGGAACGAATATTTACGGCACGTTCTTCCGGATCGTCGTTCCGCTGATGAAGCCGATGTTCGTTACCGTCATCATTCTGAACACGCTCTGGATCTGGAACGATTACCTGCTGCCGTCGCTGGTACTGCAAAGCCCGGACCTGCGGACGATTCCGATCGCGACCTTCGCCTTCTTCGGACAGTTCACAAAGCAGTGGGATCTGGCCCTGCCGGCGCTCGTCTTGGGCATTCTGCCGGTCATCGTCTTTTTCCTGGCTATGCAAAAATATATCGTCGAAGGCATTACGCAGGGAGCGGTCAAAGGCTGAATCCTTCAGCTGCGAACAACAGGTCAATCCCGTCCCCCTGTTTGATCAATATCGTAAGTGCCGGCGGGACATGCCGTTCCCTATAATGAGGGAGTAAGCGATTTCAACGAGAGAACATTTTAATGAAGCATTCCGCTTGATACGCAAGAACAAAAAGGGAGGATTCTTGATCATGAAAAAACGGACCAAAATGGCGCTGGCTTCCGTGCTGGCCCTTTCCGTAGTACTGGCCGGCTGCGGCTCCAAAACAGATAAAAGCGCCGAAGGCGCGAGCGGCGGCACCAAGACGATTCACATTTTCCAATTCAAGGTGGAGATCGCCGAGGCGCTCAACAAGCTCAAAGCCGACTATGAAGCCAGCCATCCTGGTGTGAAGCTTGACATTCAGACGGTAGGCGGCGGTTCGGATTACGGTGCGGCGCTGAAAGCGAAATTCGCATCGGGCGAGGAGCCGGATATTTTCAACGTAGGCGGTTATACCGATCTGGATACGTGGCAGGCCAAGCTGGAAGACCTGTCGGGTGAAAAATGGGTCAGCGATATGGTGGATGTCGCCAAGGACCAAATCTCCAAGGACGGCAAAGTGTACGGCATGCCGATGAACCTGGAAGGCTACGGCTTTGTCTACAATAAAGACTTGTTCAAAAAGGCGGGCATTACCGATATTCCGAAGACGTTAACCGAGCTTGAGGCAGCCGCCAAAAAGCTTCAAGACGCGGGCATCACCCCGTTCGTCAACGGATACCAAGAAGGCTGGATTCTCGGCCAGCACTCGCTGAACGTGGCTTTTGCCCATCAGAAGGATCCGGGCGCTTACATTGAGGGCCTCAACAACGGAACGGCCAAGTTTGCCGGCAACGAGCAAATGGACCAGTTCATGAATCTGTTTGACCTGACGCTGAAATACAGCAACAAAAATCCGCTGACGACCGACTACAACACGGAAATGACGATGTTTGCGAACGGACAGGCGGCTATGACGCAGCAGGGCAACTGGACGCAGGTGCAGATCGACGGCATCACGCCGAACATGAATATCGGGATCCTGCCGATGCCGATCAATGACAACGCGGAGGAGAACGACAAGCTGCTCGTTGGCGTGCCGAACAACTGGGTCATCAACAAAAACTCCAAGGTGAAGGATGACGCGAAGGAATTCCTGAACTGGCTCGTCACCTCCGACGAGGGCAAAAACTATATCACCAAGGAATTCAAATTCATTCCGGCCTTCAAGAGCATTAACGCCACTGAAGAGGATCTGGGAGCGCTCGGCGCGGAAGTGATGAAATACAGCAAAGAGAACAAGCTGCTGAGCTGGCAGTTCGCGAGATTCCCGGAAGGGGCCTGGAACGAGTTTGGCGCAAGCATGCAGGGGTATATCGCCGGCAAGACCGACAAGGCCAAGCTGTTCGAGGACTTCCAAAAAACGTGGGATAATTTGAAAAAATAATAGCTTAAGCAGCATACGAATGACCTGGAGGCTTCCTTTTGAACCAATGAAAGGGAGCCTCTTCATCTTAGAGGAGGGAAGCAGGATATGGAGGGCAGCGAAGCAATCCGGCCGGATAAAGACGGACCTGCCATTGTGCAGGAGGCTTGGGAGAACCTGGGTATCTATACCGGCGTGGAAAAAAGAGAAGGAACCTACTGGGTACGAACGGAACGCGGGGGAGCGGCCGTGGAATTCGTCACGGACGACATGCTGCGCATTAAATATTTCCTCGGAAATGATCCGGAAATGTCGACTACGGTCGCCATCGATCCGGCCGCTGCGGCAGGGGGCGAAGTCCAGGCACAGCTGGAGGAGACGGAAGGGGTCGTCCGGTTCCGCACGGCGTCGCTGGAAGTGACGCTGGACAAGCTGGGATTGTCCATGACCGTCAGGGACCTGGCAGGAACCGTGCTGGCCGAGCAGAAGAGCATCACCTTCAGCCCGGACGGATCGGTCTTCGGCGTGTACGACATGCCGCAGGATTCCCATTTCTACGGACTCGGGGAGAAATCGAGCTTCCTCGATAAACGCGGCGAGCGGTACACGAACTGGAACACCGACGTATACGCTCCGCATATGCCGGAAATCGAGGCGCTGTACGAGTCGATTCCGCTGCTGATTCATATGCACGGCGGCATCAGCTGCGGACTGTTCCTCGATAACCCGGGACGCTCGGATTTCGATATGCGCAGCCATGGAATCGCCTTCACGGTCAGCTGCACGACAGGCAGCTATGACCTGTACTTCATCAACGGGCCGGAGCTGAAGGATGTCGTCAAGCGTTACACTGCTCTGACCGGGCGGATCAACCTGCCGCCGAAATGGGCGATCGGGTATCATCAGTCCCGTTACAGCTACATGAACCAGCAGGAGGTGCTGGAGCTCGGCAGGACGTTCCGGGCGAAGCAGATTCCGTGCGACGTCATTTATTTGGATATTCATTATATGGACGAATACCGGGTGTTTACGTTCGATCCGGTGCGGTTTCCGGATCCGGCCGGCTTGATCCGCGAGCTGCGGGAGATGGGGATCCGGATCGTGCCGATTGTGGATCCCGGCGTCAAGAAGGATGCGAAATACCCGATTTATCAGGAAGGGATCCGGGAGGACCATTTCTGCAGGAAGCTGGAGGGGGATCTGTTCTTCGGCGAGGTATGGCCGGGGACAAGCGCCTTCCCGGATTTCACCGACGACCGCACGGCGAAGTGGTGGGCGGATCAGCATGCCTTTTATACCGAACTTGGCATCGAGGGCATCTGGAACGACATGAACGAACCGGCGGTGTTCAACGAATCCAAGACGATGGATCTGGACGTGATGCACCGCAACAACGGCAAGCCGCTGACGCATGAGGAGCTGCACAACATCTACGGCCTGCTTATGTCCAAATCGACCTTTGAAGGGTTGAAAGAGCAGCTGGACCGCCGCCGTCCGTTTGTGCTGACCCGTGCCGGGTACGCGGGCATCCAGCGGTATGCGGCCGTCTGGACGGGAGACAACCGGAGCTTCTGGGAGCATATGGCCATGGCCATGCCGATGGTGCTGAACATGGGGCTCTCCGGCCTGGCGTTCGCGGGTCCGGACATCGGCGGCTTCGCCCACCATACCTCCGCGGAGCTTCTGATCCGCTGGACGCAGATGGGCGTCTTCTTCCCGTACTGCCGGAACCACTCGGCACTCGAAACGGTGCGGCAGGAGCCGTGGTCGTTCGGGGAAGAGGCCGAAGCCATCCTGCGGGAGTACATCGGCCTGCGATACCGCTGGATGCCGCAATTGTACAACCTGTTCCATGAGGCGGCTGCAACTGGGCTGCCGGTCATCCGCCCGCTCATTCTGGAGTATCCGCACGATCCGAACGTAACGAATCTGTGCGATCAATTCCTGCTCGGCGCCAACGTGCTGATCGCGCCGGTCTATCGTCCGGACACCGACCATCGTGCCGTTTACCTGCCCGAAGGGACTTGGCTGGACTACTGGACGGGCGAAGCGCATGAAGGCGGGCGGTATATCTTGGCCCACAGCCCGCTGTCCGTTATGCCGATCTACGTGAAGACGGGCAGTGTGATTGCGGAAGGTCCGCTGAAGCAGCATGCGGAAGACGGAGCGGATGATGCGGTGACATTCCATGTATACGGCGCGGATGCGGAAGGTGACTTTGCGGCTTCTTACCGCCTGTATGAAGATGACGGGGTGAGCTACGGCTACGAAGTCGGAGCTTACAGTGAGCTGGAGCTGAAGGTGCGGGCCGAGCAAGGCCGGCTTGCCCTGTCGTATGCTTACCCGCATCGGCAGTATGAAGCGAATCGTGAAACCCTCCGCTTCGTGCTGCGCCGGCCGAAGTTCCGCCCGGCTGAAGTCGAAGGGCTCGGGCAGGTGACGCTTGAGCAAATGGAGCAGGGGGCGCTCGGCTGGGCCGTCGATGGCCAGAGCGGCGATCTGATCATTCAGGTCCAGGATCGGCCCGAAGGCGGACAGTGGGCGGTCATCTCCGCCTGATCAGCCTATATACAGATCTATGGTGGATTCAAGCCGGAACCGGTTCAGGGAGATTAGTGCTCCCGGGACGGTTTCCGGCTTTTTTAGTTTTTTTAGATATAAGAAAATTTAATTTTTCGAGAGTCGGCTTCCTGGTATTGCCAGAAAAACGGTGTTAAATGCGGTCCGGCTTCGTTGAATGCGCGTCAATGAGACGCTTTCACTCTGTGCTGCATGATCAGGTCAGGCAGAGGGCAGGCGGCCCCATGGTGGGCAAAAAGCATAAAAAAATAGTGAAAAATGCCTAAAAAAGACCCGGATCTCGTTTTTAAATTCATGCGTTTTCGTATAAGATGGAAGTATATGTGTAATTACGGATACGACAGGAGACTACCATGAATCAACCGCTTTATGGCGTATGGCTTGGCGATGTGTTTTTTTGTTTTTCAGGAGAGATGTCCGAACCGAGAGTGGATGCATGGAGCAAAGTGGTCAAGCAGCTGACGCTGACGGACGGGACGCGCCCTTTTGCCCAGGCTGCGCTCAGGCTGGCCGAGCTCAAGTACCCGTCCGCGCATGCGGCTCAGCGTACGAGCCGCCGGGGGGAACGGCGCCAGCTCATGGGCAGAACGCTGGAGGGACTTGCCCTGAGCGCCGCAGACGCCTTCAGCCTGCTTCTCGCATGGGATGAGGCTTATATCCGGCAGGCGGGAATGGAGCCCGGGGCGGAGATGGGTTACTGGGCCCAGGCGGCCCGGTTCGCCCTGGAGCTGATGCTGCGCGGCAGTATCGCGCCGGGTACGGCCCCTGTGCCGACAAACGGCACCCGCCGCAAATCGGGCGAGCAAGCGCTGACGGCGGAATGGAAGCCGAGCCTGAACCAGCCGCAGGACGCGGAGCGGTTCCTGCAGCTGGCGGCGGCGATGCCACCTGTGGCGCTTGGAGTACCGGTGCTATCCGGCAGGGATGCGATGACCAAGGAGGAAGCGGGGGCATTTTTGCTGCACTCGTTTATGGGTGCCATGATCCATGCACAGGTACGGGAAGTGATCCGTGAGAACGAGAGCAAATTTTCCCGCTACCATGCCGATTACCGGAGAGGATATTCCCCGGTGGCGGAGCTGTGGTGGAACAGTACCCTGACCGCCAGCCGGATGATCCCGGTTCAAGGGAGCACGGAGGAGATGGAGGAGCTGGCGTCCGCGGTTGGAGAGACGGGGGGGACCTCGATCCCGGCCGTGGAAAACGGGGATGCTTCGGCACAGGGCCGGATGCAGCTGGGACTGCGGCTCGAGCCCTGCCATACCGAGGAAGAGGAACGCTGGTGCGTCTCGTTCTGGGCTGAGTTTCAGGATGAGTTCGGGGCATGGATTCCTATCCGGGCCATCTGGTCGTATCGGGAACGGGATATCAGCCGCCGCGGCCGCGTCTTTCCGAATGTTCAGGAGCAAATGCTCCGTGCGCTCGGCGATGCGTCGAGGATGTCCCCGGAACTGGCCGAAGCGCTGAGGAGCCCGGCTCTGGAGAGCCTTGAACTCACTACGGAGGAAATGATCGCCTTTGTCCGCCTCTCGGTTCCGAAGCTGACGAAAGCCGGAATCACGGTCCAGATGCCGTCCCGGTGGAGCCGGAAGGGGCGCCGCCGCGTGGGATTGTCGCTGAAGATGCTGGCGGAAAATGTAGGCGGAGGTGCGCCCGGACATCCGGTGATCGGCCTCGAGCAGCTTGTCTCCTTCCGGGTGGAAGCCGCCCTTGAGGGCCACACCCTCACCCGGGAGGAATTGGCCGAGCTGGCCGAGTCGACCCTGCCGTACGTGAAATTCCGCGGTGAATGGATCGAGCTGGATTTGAAGGAAATCCGCCAGGTGCTGCGCTATATCAAGAAGCATGACGAAGGCGAAATGAACATGTCCGACTGGATGCATCTCAGTGCAGGAGAGGACGGTGAACGCACCTGGAAGGGCATTCCGGTGCTGGAGCTGGAGACGATGGGCTACCTGCAGTCCCTTCTTGGCGAGGAGGGGCCCAAGAAGGTGCCTGTCCGCCCGGTTCCCGCTTCGCTGCACGGCGTACTCCGTCCTTATCAGGAGCGGGGCTACCAATGGCTGGCGGCGATGCGGGACATGGGCTTCGGCGTCTGCCTGGCCGATGACATGGGCCTCGGGAAGACAGTGCAGGTGATCACCTGTCTGCTGGAGCAGCACAAGGAAGGCAATCCTCCCGTGCTGATCGTGTGCCCGACCTCGCTGCTCGGCAACTGGCAGCGCGAAATGCAGCGCTTTGCCCCCGGGCTCGAGCTGTACATTCATCACGGCAACCGCCGCCTTCATGGGGATGAATTTCTGGAGCAGGCGCTTCGGCATGACGTCGTGCTGACCACCTACCATTTGGCCGGAAGGGACGGCTCCGACCTGGCCTCGGTGCTGTGGTCCACCGTCGTGCTGGACGAAGCCCAGTACATTAAGAACTACCGGACCAAGCAGGCGCAGAGCGTCATGAAGCTGTCGGCGCCTCACCGCATCGCGATGACCGGGACGCCGGTGGAGAACCGCCTCGGCGAGCTGTGGTCGATTTTCCAATTCCTCAATCCGGGTTATCTCGGTTCTTCCACATCGTTCCGGCAGCGGTACACGACAGGGGAGGTCGCGCCAGGGAAGCTGCAGGAGCTGCATAAGCTTGTATCGCCCTTCATGATGAGACGCCTGAAGAGCGATCCCGACATCCGCAAGGATTTGCCGGAAAAGCTGGAAATCAAATCTTACTGCACGCTGACTGAGGTGCAGGGAGCGATGTACCAATCGGTCGTGGACCAGATGATGGGCCAGATCGGACAGCAGACGGGGATCGCCCGGAAAGGGCTCGTGCTGTCCTCGCTGACGAAGCTGAAGCAGATTTGCGACTCACCGCTTCTGCTCGGCAGGGAAGACGTGCGGGGCGCCAAAGCCGAGTCTTCCGGGAAAATGGAGCGGCTCTTCGATCTGCTTGACAACATCCGGGAAAATCAGGAGTCAGCGCTCATCTTCACGCAATACGTGGCGATGGGGCATCTTCTGGTGTCCAGGCTGAAGGAGCGTTACGGCAGGGCGCCTTTCTTCCTTCACGGCGGCGTGTCCAAACAGGAGCGCGACGACATGGTTATGGCCTTTCAGGAGGGCGAAGGCCCGTCCTTCTTCGTACTGTCGCTGAAGGCGGGAGGCGTCGGTCTGAATCTGACCCGGGCCAATCATGTGCTGCATTATGACCGGTGGTGGAATCCGGCGGTGGAGAATCAGGCGACGGACCGGGTATTCCGGATCGGACAGCAGAAAAACGTGCAGGTTCACAAGCTGATCTGCCAAGGGACGCTCGAGGAGCGGATCGACGAGCTGATCGAGCATAAAAAGTCGCTCTCCGAGCAGGTCGTCGGTTCGGGAGAAACGTGGCTGACCGAGATGTCGGATCACGAGCTGAAGGAATTGATCATGCTGCAAGGGGAAGACTGGATGTAAATGTAAACCGGCGGCTTAGGGCTTCCTTAAGCAGGCTGCGGCTATCATGTTGATTCGACGCTTCTGATTTTTGGGGGCACTCCAAGGAGGGAACAAGGGATGAAGGCACAAGGTAAAGACCGAATGGAGCTGATCGTGGAAGCGGAACCCGGATTGATCCGAGCCCAAGGGACAACCGCAGAAGGCCGTGAGGAATGGACCCTCGGCATTCCGGTGACGGTAGACGGAGCTGTGCCCGCAGGCACCATCGTGGAGAGGCTGGCCGATTGCCCCGCCGACCTTTATTTACTCCTTCAGGAAAGCCAGCTGCCTTGGCTGGATGAGCTGCTGGGGCAAACCGCCCTGACCTGGGGGGAGGCGGTCTGCAGCTGCGGCGCAGACGGATGCCCCCATGCTTCGGAGTCGATGCCGGCCATCCGTCAGCGCTTGGCGGAGGAGCCGCTTCTGATGCTGGCGCTGCTGGGGCTTCCCCGCGAGGAGCTGCTCGGCCGGGTCTTCGGCGACTGGGCTGGTTCCCTGCCCCCGGGTGACGCCAAGTTGGCCGACGGCGACCTGTCCTCCCTGGAGGAGAAAGGCAAAGGCGGCCCGTCTCCCGGCGAATGGCTGGCAGAAGCGGCGCAGCAGGGCATGCTGCATGAACCGGGAGCGCCGTACCGGGAGGTGGCCGTCCATCTGAAGGCGGTGCCCACCAAGGATATGCCGGAGGAGGATTGGTCGGGCCTCCTGCCCAAGGTGACGGCAGCCCGGCAGGTAATCCGCTCGATCAAGACGCAGACTGCGGCGAGAGCCAAGGAGCAGCTGAAGCGGGTACCACCGGCTGCCGCTGGGCTGGCCCCAGCCCCAGCTCCGACTCCGGCTCCGGCTTCGGAGAAGAGAACATGATCGGGCCATCCCGCGCCGGAAGCCGAGGCGCCTGCCTTCTGGCGGCGCTGATCCTCTCGGCTTCCGCCGTTCTCAGCGGCTGCGAGCGGTCGGAGGGGGCAGGGCGGGAGAGCGTACAAGCCCTTCACGCTCCCGGAGGCTCGGATGCGGGAGGGCAGGCGGGCCTTGAGCGGGTCGCCGATCCCGTGCTGGCCAAGCGCAGCGAAAATTCGCTGCAGGCTACGGCCCGGACCGTGAACGGGAAGCAGGTGGTGACCAATCCGGATGCGGTTACCGTGGTAGTCAATAAGCAGCGCAGCCTTCCGGAAGGGTATGCCCCTCCCGACCTCGTGGAACCGGACGTGCCTTTTACATTCGACGGGCACCATGAGAAACGGCAGCTGCGAAAGGAAGCCGCCGCCGCGCTCGAAAGGCTGTTCGCCGGGGCGTCGCAGGCCGGCTTGGAGCTTCGGGCCGTCTCCGGTTACCGCTCGTATGAGCGCCAGCAGGCTGTTTACGGGCAGCATGTCCGCACCAAGGGGGCGGAGGAAGCCGCCCGCGTCAGCGCCGTCCCTGGGACGAGCGAGCATCAGACGGGCTTGACGATGGACGTTTCGAGCCCCAGTGTCGGCAACGTGCTGGGGGCGGTATTCGGCTCATCCGAGGAAGGGCGCTGGCTTGCGGCGCATGCCGCGGAGTACGGCTTTATCGTCCGATATCCCGACGGAATGGAGAGCGTGACCGGCTACGTGTACGAGCCGTGGCACCTCCGCTATATCGGAACGGACCTGGCACCGGACATCGCCCGGAGCGGGCTTGCGCTCGAGGACTATTTTGACGAAGCGAACATGAAGCTATAACGGCGTTCCATCAAGATATACGCCAATAAGCCGTCCCCCTAGTTAGGGGACGGCTTTTTTTCACTATTCAATCGTTATATAACTCGATCCATGGTCGCTGGTCTTATTCGCAACCTCAAATTTCACCCGGCATTAGCTTTCTCCCTCGTGCATTTCATGCAGGGCTCCCTCGATCAAATCGCCGTTCTCCGCAAGAATCTCCTGGCGGAGCCGGAGCATCTGGTGATCCAGCTTGTCGGCGGCCTGGGAAGCTTCTTTCAGCTCGGCCACCACATGGGGCGGAACCTGCTTGTCATATTTGTAGAAAATAATATGCTCCATGCTCGCCCAGAAATCCATGGCCAAGGTCCGCATCTGGATTTCAACCTTCATCCAGCGGGTGCCTTCGATCAGAATCAGCGGCACGGCCACGATGACGTGCAGGCTCTGGTAGCCGTTCGGCTTCGGATGGGCAATATAATCCTTGACCTCAATCAGCCGGATGTCGTCGCGGTGGGTTAAATGGTCAAGCAGCCGGTAAATGTCCTGGACAAACGCGCAGACGATCCGCATGCCGGCGATATCGTGGATATGATTCAGGATATTATCCATCGTCAGCTCATATCCTTTGCGCTCCATTTTGTTCATGATGCTCTTGGGTTCCTTGATCCGGACCTTGATATGTTCGATGGGGCTGTAACCGTCCTGCAGCTTCAGTTCGGTCTTGATCAGCTTGATTTTGCTCTGAAGCTCCTCCAGGGCCAGTTTGTACAGCATCGGAAGCTTCTTCCACTCTTCAAATTGACGGAGCAGGTTGTTATCTATATCGAGCTGATGGAGGTCTTTCAACGTTACGGGACTTACGACGAGCTGTTGGTTCTGCTGTTCGTTCATGCCAATCTCCTACCTATCTGCAAATTGAAGTGCTGTATAGAATGAAAGAAATGGTTGCTTTAGTTCATTCTATTTATGTATACATTTTACCTGAAAATAGGAGGGTGAAGCAAAGCAAGACGGCAGTGCAGCAATCCTGTAAAGGCCGCAAAAGCCCCTGCCATCCGCCCGAATCCCATGTACCGGGGTACCGGAAAGTCATGAGGGGCAAGGGCCGGAAAGGGATATGGGGATCATCCCTTTATTTGTTCAGAGGAGATCCTTCATACCCTTTATCGTGGTAATCGGTATGCTGCATTTTACCTAAAATATTCATATCCTCGATCGTGCGCCGCGTTTTTTCGTCCCCGATCTCATGCAGATAAGCATACACGGCGATCAGTCTATCGTTATACTCATCAGCCGCTTCATCATGGTCGGCCGATTTATACGGAACAAAGGTTCGTTTGAACGCATACTCGTCTTCCTTGGTGAGATCCTCCAGCAGATCCCGCAGCTTCGACACTTCCGTCTCGGTCATCAGGACCTCATACTCGGCAGAGTCATTGGGCACATCTTGAATCAGCTGATGGCTCACAGAAATATAGTAACGCTTCTTATCGGTATCCATAAGGCAGATTCCTCCCTTATCCATGGCATCCGCGCATCCCGTGTATTGGCAATTTCCGGTGGATGCTCCGGACAGGCATGAACGCTTTTACTGCTTTTTACACGGGACCGGCCGGTTTGAATCAGTAAATCACCTCAGCGTCTGGGTGAAACGGGCTTGGGCGAGTCCGGATGGGGCAGGATGCCGAAAGCTTCATGCAAAAAGCGGGAAGGCGCCGACGGCTTGCCGTGGTAGTACGCGGGCGAGCTGATATACAGCCTCTCCTTGGCCCGCGTGACCGCGACATAAGCGAGCCGCCGTTCCTCCTCCAGCGCCGCGGCCGCCAGCTGCTGCTCGTCCGTCAGCGCTTGCCCGGCTTTGATATCGGCCGGAGGCTGCTTCTTCAAGGCGGAGCTGTGCGGGAGAATCCCTTCGCTGGCGCCGATCCAATACACCTGGCGGAACTCCAGCCCCTTGGCCCGGTGGATCGTCATGAGCTGAACGGCGCTGCCGTTCCGTTCCTCCCGGGCCGCTTCCATCTGCTCATGGCGGGCCGTCAGCTCGTCCGCATAAGCCACGAACTCCTCAATGGTATCAAAGCGTCCCGCCGCGCTCTCGAACTCCTCCAGCGTATCGCTCACCATCTCTTTATACTGGGTATAAATGAGAGGATCGCCTGCCTGAAGGTACTTGTCGTAGAACTGTCTGCGCATTTCCTGAATGGCATAGGCCGGTTTGAGGGATTTCAGCGACTTGATGAACCGGATGCGCTCCTTGACCGCCTCCTGCTGAAAAGGCTGAAGCCGTTCCCACCGGGCGAGATGGATGAGCGGATACTTTTTGGCTTGGAGCTTCTCCTGCTGCCGGATATAAGCCATACCGTCCTCCTTCGGTACATACAACGGGCCCAGCACGCTCTGCAGCGATTCCTTCCGCCGGGGCGTCAGGCTCAGCCGCAGGTGATCCATCAGCGGTTTGATCAATGTCTGGTCGTAGAATACCGGTGCGCTGCCGAACTGGACAAAAGGAATCCCGCACAGCAGCAACTGCTCCAGTACGGCACGGCTGCTGTCGGACGTCCGGTGCAAAATGGCGATATCGCCATAGTCCAGCCCATCCCGGCCGACATGCTCCTGGATATGCTGAACGACCCAGCGGGCCTCTTCATCCGGGGTTGCAGGGGTCAAGTACGCAGGCTTGAAGCCGCGCGCTCCCGCCGCGAGCAGCTCCTTGGGCCGGCGCTGCCGGTTATGCCGGACGAGGGCACTCCCCAGGCCGAGAATCCGGCTGTCGCTCCGGTAATTGATGTTGAGATTCACGATTTTGGTGCCCGGATAGACGCGGTCGAACTCGAGAATCGATTCCTGCCGGGCTCCGTTAAACGAATAAATGGTCTGGTCATCATCCCCGACGACCGCCAAATTGTGCCGGGGCTCGGCGAGCCGCCGGACCAGGTCGTACTGGATCGCGTTGGTATCCTGAAATTCGTCGACCATCAAATAATGAAAGCGGTCCTGAAGCCGTTTCAGCGTAGCCGGGTTGTCGAGCAGCTTCCGGGCATGCAGGAGGATGTCGTCAAAATCCCACTGGTTCCGCTGTGCCTTCCAATCTTCATAGCCGAGCAGAATGCGTTTGACGGCGGATTCTTCTTTGGTTGCCTCAGGCAGGTCAGCCGGCCATCCGCCCTGCATTTTCCAGGCGGACAGCGCCGCCAGCAGCGTCTCGGGCTGATAGGATCCGGTGTGATCCAGGCGGCGCAAAATCATTTTCATGATGGTGTGCTGTGCCGTGAATTCGCCAAAAATTTGCTCGGTATATCCGTGCTGGCGGAGCAGCAGCAGTCCGAAGGAATGGAATGTCCTCGCTTCTACGGCACGGGCCGCGGCTGCGGAAATGCCGGGCATGCGTCCGATTCTTTCCTTGATCTCCTTGGCGGCCTTGCTCGTAAACGTGACCAGCAAAATCCGGGAACCCGGAATGCCGCGGACCGCGATCAGGTAAGCCGTCCGGGCGGCCAGAACGGTCGTTTTGCCGCAGCCGGCGCCCGCCAGGGCGAGCATTGGCCCGTCGCCGTGGCGTACGGCATCGATCTGCGGGGCGTTCAGCAGGATGCCCATCCGCTCCAGTTCGCGAAAGAAAAACGCGTCCGCGTCGCCTGCGCCCACCAGCTCCCGGCTGGTGGAGAGGGATGCGGGGCGTGCTTGGGGAACCGGAGAGGAAGAGAGCACCTTCGCAGGCACGCTATGTATCGAAACATTCAGATGTATGGGGGGCTGAGCCATCGATAGGACCTCCTTTTATGGCTGTAAGGGATTGCCTTTTTCACAAGTGCACTGTAAATTTGGTATGATATATGCACATCCGGAAAGGATGCGCCTGCAGCCGCTCGATTCCAAGCTCCCAGATTCAAGGCCGCTTGACGGCAGGCCCGGATTTCACAGGAAAGCTCCGGCATGGTATCTTGGTAATAGGCAGCCCGGGCAGCGGCCTGGGCAGATGATATGAGCTCAAGGGCACAGATTACTATTGTAAATGATCATTTGGAATGAATAAATGGGATGACATGGAAACTGGAGGAGAGAACTCATGAACATTATTCAGCGCCTCAAAGAAGGGGCTAACCGCGCAACGGAAAAGGCTCAGGGAACGCTGGAGGTCAGCAAGCTGAACAGCCAGATTGCCGACATCGAACGGGAAATGGGCATTCACTACAGAGAGATGGGAAAAGTCTTCTACGAAGGCTACCGCATTGGCGATATGAGCAAGGCCGAGAAGGAAATGGTCGACCTGTGCAAATCCTGCGACCTGCTTCAGGAAGAAATCGATGAGCTGCGTATCCGGATTGCCGAGCTGAAAAACGAGCGGCTGTGCAAATGCGGATACGTTGCCACGCTGGATGCCAATTTCTGTCCGTCCTGCGGAAGAAAGCTGGCGGATGATGGGGTGAAGCCGAGCGAGCCCGCCAAACCGGTCGGTTTTGCTTTTGATGAAGAAGCGATTTTCGGGAGCAAGGCTCAAGATGAGCCATCCTACCGGGAAGAACCGGAGGAGCGGGAATATTCCGGCCAGCAGGAGGCGGCAGCCGCGGTGGAACAGGACTACGACTATGAGTTTCCGATGAGGGAAGCGTGGGATGATCTTGACCTTACCGACACCGACGAAAATGATCCTGAAGCGGAGCGGGAGCGGCGCCAGGCCGAGGAGCTCGAACGCGAGCGGGAACGCCAGCTGGAGCTGGACCGCCGCATTCGCTATTGGAAGGAAAACAGCGGAGACGGCGATACGGGGGCGCGTGAAGAAGGTCCGCGCGATTCGGTGAAATGCCAGATTTGCCGTGCAGACCTGCCTAAGGGCTCGAAGTGGTGCCCGAGATGCGGTGCGGAACAGATTTAGGGGTGCGAGAAACAAACGATTACGCTTAATAGAAGCTTTTTTGGCGGACAGCGGTTTTAGGCAGCATTGGGAGGACAAAACGTAATGGAACAACTGCTACATCATCTGCGGAATCTGGGATTCACGGAGATGGAAGCGAAAATAATGGTGGAGCTGGCGGGCAAAGGCCCGTCCTCCGGATATGAGGTGGCCAAGGGGCTGGGCGTATCCCGTTCCAATGTGTACTCTACGCTGCAGCGGTTATGCCAGCAGGGATATCTGCACCGCAGCGAAGGGGATCCGGTCCGCTACAGCATGCTGAAGACGGAGGAACTCACCCGGATGATCGCGGGGCAGATGAAGGAATCGCTTTCGTTCATCGAAAACCGGATGCCGCGGGTGGAGCCGGATCAGCAGCCCTTCTACAACGTGGAAGGGGACCGGAACGTCATGGAGGCGCTGACCCGAGAGCTCGAGCGGGCGGAGCACGAGATCGTCGTCGACGTTTGGCGCGAGGAAGCGGCTTTGATGCGCAGCGAGCTGGAGCAGGCCGAGCAGCGGGGGGTGAAGCTGCTCTGGTCCTGTATCGGCAGCGATACGGGCATGGAGCGGCTGCTTCCCTGGCCGGCGTTGAATCAGGACGCAGGGGATCGGCACACCTTGAAAGGCCGCAAGTTCTCCTTCGTCATTGACCGCCGCTGGTGCATGCTGGGCATGCGCGGGGAGGACTGCGCGACGCAGGCGCTGGTCACCGAGCATCCCGTGATGGTGGAGCTGCTGCTTCACCATTTTACACAGGAAATGGTGCTCTACGAGGTGGAGCAGGACCTGGGCGGCGAGCTGGCGGAGCGGTACGGTCCGGCTTACGAGCGGATCTACCGCAAGTATGTGGAAGTCGATCCGCGTGAGGCTGACTCGGAAGTCATTGGGGATTTCGACAGTTCTGAGGATTCGGAGGAAGTATAAAGCACGAAAACGGGTACCGTTGAGACGGGACCCGTTTTGTCTAATGAAATCCGGCGTTAGATGGTTCATGGCATGAACGATTCTCTGCGACGGATCGGCCGCACCGGGATCTCGGGGTTTTGGGATGTGCTAATCCCGTTACAGTTCGCGCAGCTTCATAAAAACGGTGTGATAATAATCACTGTTATGCGGTACAAATTGCTGTAAGCTCACTGTACACGCAAAGGTTTCGGTGTCGGAAGCAGGCCGCGGTTCCGAAAGGATGCCGGTTGCCTGCATTTCCCCGATCTCGCCATTCGCCAGTTTCAGGGCATCGTCCAGGCCGGCTTCGTAGAGACCAGTCAGTTCCTCAGCCTGAAGCCGGTAGGCGGCTAACGGCTGATCCAGCTTGGCGCCAAAGATAAAGCATCTCTCCTTGTCGATAAAAGCTTTTCCCCCGGCTGTCCCCCGATTTTCATAATCGGCGGTTCCGAGCGGGATCAGCTGGTCCAGGCTGACGGTGACGCCGAGTTCTTCCTCGAGCTCCCGGACTGCATCGGCGACGGTTTCTCCAGCCGCCAGATGTCCGGCTGCGGTAATATCGTAATAACCCGGGAAGGTGTCTTTGGACGTCTGGCGCTTCTGGAATAGAACCTTGCGTCCATCCGGCGTATCGCGCACGATCCAGCAGTGGAACGTATGGTGGAGATAACCCTTGGCATGAACCTCTTCGCGCAGAGCGGTGCCGATCCATTCGTGGTCGTCGTTATAAATGTCGAAGAACTCTTTCTTCATGTGGCGAAAACCTCCATTCATATTTTTGAATTATGGAGGATTACCGGAAAAGTAGCAAGACTGGAGACAGGCTGCTGAAAATAAGCTTTTAAGTATAGCGTTTTGATCATGAACAGAGAAAGGGGGAAGCATTGATGGAATGCATCGTACGGTTTGAGGTCAAATATCCGGAAGGGAACAAGCAGCTGCGAGGCTTGATCTGGACGGGGGAGGACGGACACCCCACCGAAGATCAGCTTATTCAAATGTTTAAGGATATGAAATATAACGTGAGGGCCTCCGAAAGGGAACAGCTGCAATTTGTTCCGCTCGACCCGGGCGCGGGGTATACGTCGATTCGGATCACGGAGCTGGACACCGGAAAAGAGAAGTACACGGAAGACCGTGATTTGAAAAACGTCATCAGCACGCTGATGCCAAAAGGACCGCTCGGCCTCTGATTCCGGAAGTGAATTCCGAAAGGGGCTGGCGGTCTTTTTTATAGAAAAGTATAACACCTGCAAATTTCCAGGAGAGCAAGCTCTCCATCAAGTCCGCTGGTCTGGTCTGTCTACTTGCTGGGTCCCCTCAAGCATGCTGCGGCTCGGGATCGGTATCCAGCACAGAGGTGCAGTGCGCACAGCGCGTAGCTGCCGCAGGGATCTCCGACAGGCAGTACGGGCATTCCTTGGTTGTTTTCTCCGGCTCGGGCTTTTCATGCTCCCGGTTTTTGATCCAGTTGATGCCCTTAACGAGCAGGAAAATACAGAACGAGATAATCAGAAAATCGATCACCGTGTTCAGAAACTGCCCGTAAGCAATGACGGGTGCTCCGGCCTCTTTCGCCTCCGCTAGTGTGGTGACCTTGCTGCCGTCCTTCAAGGTTTTTCCGGTCAGGCGGATAATGAGATCGGAGAAGTTCACACCGCCAAGAAGCACCCCGATCGGCGGCATAATAATGTCGCTCACAATCGAGGAGACGATTTTTCCGAACGCTCCCCCTATGATGACCCCGACGGCCAGATCGATCACGTTGCCGCGCACTGCAAATTCTTTAAACTCATGAATAAATCCTTTCATTTCACCAAACCTCCTGAGTGTCATGCATCTATTCTAGCAGATATTCTATAGGGCATTGTAACATTGAAACTGGTATTTGTTTCTGAAATGTTTTCAAATTGTCCATCAAATACCTCTTTATTTTTCAGCCTATTATGCGTTATACTTCATGCATTGTCATTTCACCAGTCTATGAATGAATATAGGTTTCTCGTATATGTGCAGGAATCGGCCTGCATGTCTCTACCCGATCACCGGAATGATCGGACTACGGGATGAACGAAATTTTTCGGGCGCTTGTCCGGAATGTTTGAGTTTGTCCTGAGTCCGTCTGTTTCCGCCGATCAAGGCAGGGGAAGAGATGGGCTTTTTTGTATTTTACAGAGGAATGGAACGTCATCAAAGGGGGAAGCAAGTTGCAATTACTTAAGCAGAAAGTACTGGATGAAGGTATCGTGCTCAGCAATCAGGTGCTGAAGGTGGATTCGTTCCTGAACCATCAGATGGATCCTGTTCTGATGAAGGAAGTCGGCCGCGAGTTTACGCGCCGGTTTGCCGGGGAGGAGTTGAACCGGGTGCTTACGATCGAATCGTCCGGGATTGCCCCCGGAATTATGACCGCTTTGGAGCTGGAAGTGCCGATGATCTTTGCAAGAAAGCAGAAGTCATTGACGCTTCGTGACGATATTTTTGTGGAAAAAGTATACTCCTTCACCAAGCAGGAAACGAACGAAATTACGGTGGCCAAAAAGTTCATCCAGCCGGGGGACCGGGTGCTGATCATCGACGACTTTCTGGCGAACGGCGAGGCGGCCTTTGGACTGGCCCGGATCGTAGAGCAGGCGGGCGCGACCGTTGCGGGAATCGGTATCGTGATCGAGAAGGCGTTCCAGCCCGGCGGGCGGCTGCTGAAGGAAGCCGGCTACCGTGTCGAGTCACTGGTCCGAGTAGCGGCACTGGATGACGGCAAAGTGACTTTTGCAGATCAAGACTAGATTCACATAACTATACACGGGAGGAATGATACCGGCATGGAACAGAATCATCAGGCTGACACGACTCAACTTACAGGCAAACGCCATCCGCTTAAAACCTTTTCGCTCGGGATTCAGCATTTGCTTGCGATGTACGCCGGTGCAGTCCTCGTACCTATGATTGTAGGGAGTGCACTGAATTTTACGACTGAACAGTTAACCTACCTGATCTCGATCGACCTGCTGGCCTGCGGCGTGGCTACACTGCTGCAGGTATGGGGCAACCGGTTCTTCGGCATCGGGCTGCCGGTCATGCTGGGGTGTGCGTTCCAGGCGGTATCGCCGATGATCGCCATCGGTCTCAAGGACGGGGTCTCGGCCATTTACGGCGCGATCATCGCGTCGGGGATTTTCGTTGTTCTGTTCTCAGGGATATTCGGCAAGCTGATCAAGCTGTTCCCGCCGGTGGTCACCGGCTCGGTCGTCACGATTATCGGGGTGACGCTCATCCCTGTCGCGCTGAACGATCTGGGCGGCGGCCAGGGAGCCGAGGATTTCGGCAGTCCGCTGAATTTGTGCCTCGGCTTCGGCGTACTGATTTTTATCATTTTGATGAACCGTTTTGCTACCGGATTTCTTCGTTCCATCTCGGTGCTGATCGGCCTGATCGCCGGAACGGTCGCCGCGGCAATTTTCGGCCATGTAGATTTGGGCCCGCTGAAGGAAGCCGGCTGGTTCCATGCGGTCAAGCCGTTTAACTTTGGAACGCCGACGTTCCATGCCTCCTCGATCCTGACCATGATTCTGGTGGCGATCGTCAGCGTGGCGGAGTCCACGGGTGTCTTTATGGCGCTTGGCAAAATCGTCGACAAAGACATTTCCTCCAAAGACCTGGCCCGCGGGTACCGCGCCGAAGGCTTGGCGATCGTGCTCGGCGGGATTTTCAATTCCTTCCCGTACACCACGTACTCGCAAAACGTCGGTCTAGTTCAAATGAGCCGCGTCAAAACGCGTGACGTCATTGTTGTGGCGGGCGGCCTGCTGATCGTGATCGGGTTTGTGCCGAAAATTGCGGCGCTGACCCAGCTGGTGCCGACATCCGTGCTCGGCGGGGCGATGGTCGCCCTGTTCGGAATGGTCGTCTCTTCCGGCATCCGCATGCTGGGCGGGCAGGTTGACCTGAACCGCTTTGAAAATCTGTTCGTCATCGCCTGCTCCGTCGGCATGGGGCTGGGCGTCAGCGTCGTACCGGATCTGTTCAAGGCCATCCCGGAAGATCTCCGCATCCTCGTGGATAACGGCATCGTGGCCGGCAGCGTGACGGCGATTGTTCTGAATTTGATGTTCAACGGTTTTAAAGGCGGGGTCTCCTCAGCGGAAAAGGGAGAAGCCGTCCAGAATGAGCATGCCGCCTAATTCCTCTAAATAAAATAGAAGTTCAAAAGGCCCGCCCCGTGTTCTTACGGGGCGGGCCTTTGATTGTGCGTCGATAGACGGTTTTCTTTTAGATATCAGAAAGTGCCGAGAATACCTGGATGGCGCCAGGATCCGCCCGGAAATCCATCGGGAGGGCGGAAACGTCTTCGCCGTCGCCCTGCGCCAGGCGCGGGCGGTCAAACCTGATGCCGACCGTGTCTCCGCGAAAAAGGGTCACGATCGGCAGCTTCACATGCGTTCCCTTCAGGACCGTCGGGAATAGGAGCAGCAGCTGCAGCCGGGAGCAATCGTGGACTACGCAGACGTCCAGCATGCCGTCATCCGCCTTCGCCTGCGGATTGATGAGCAGTCCGCCGCCGTAGCTGGGCACATTGCTGACCGCGGTCAGCCAGGCTGACGGATAGCTGACCGTCTGGCCGCCACAGGTCACGCTTACGGGACCTGGCTTGAACGTGACCAGCGTATGCAGAACGCCAATGACGTAAGCGAGGCGCCCGGCACCGATGGCGTTGCAGATCTTTTTGTACCGACTGCGATTCACGTTCTCGCTCACCTGCGCGTCGAAGCCGGCGGCCACCGCCGTCATGACGGGCACGCCCGCGACCGAGATGAGATCGGCCGATTGGGCGCTGCCGGTTAGAATGAGCTCCAGCGCGGCGAGCGGATCGCGGGGAATGCCAAACCCCCGGGCAGTGTCGTTGCCCGAACCGGCAGGAATCACCCCGAGCGGGATGCCGGTCCGCTTCAATATCGGCAGGAGGCTGTGGATCGTGCCGTCGCCGCCGATGACGATGATAGCGTTCCAGCTGCCGTGCTGATCCAGCGTTTCCGTCACCATCGCATCAACTTCCTCCGCACTAGCAGTCAACAGCGATGCGTATGCAATCTTTTTCAAATCGAGAGCCTCGCGCATCCGTTTCCAGGTACGGAGGCTCCTGCCGTTGCCGGACTTTGGATTAATGATGAATAAGTACATTGCTTTTCCCCCAACGCCAACATAAACCCTGCCTTCTTAATTGTAAGAAGTCCACCCCAAAAAAGGAACGGTTAAGTCGGGGCATATTTATGCTGCATCACGTCGGTCATATCTATAGGGCATAGCGATGGGGCATATTACAGGTGCCGCAGCTGCTTTTCCGCGATGTCGCCGATCCAGGGGAGCTTCAGCCATTTTCCCTGCAGGGAGGTAAACAGCATGACCACCCACACGACGAGCGTCAGGATGGACAGCAGGGCGGCAATAACCGGGCCGATCAGCGGGATCAGGCCGGACAGAATGTGGGCGATCATAATCGCGCCAAAAGTCAAAACGGACTGTAAGGCATGAAAGAGGACGAAGCGGCTGCGCTTCTCAACGGCAAGGAAGACGATGCCTCCGACAAAAGCGAACAGGTAGCAGAGCGTGGCGGCCATATTTTCTGGCAGACCGGTGGATGATTTGAAAGGGGACAAGATAGACCACTCCTTCTATACGGCAGGATTGTCTTCTATCATATGAACCCCGGAGACAAGTTATGAGCAGTGAAAAAGGCACCCGGCCGCCTGGGGTTCAGGTAGCAGGATGCCCTTAGTGATCCACTCTGTCCATTAGAGTAGGATGGGCTTAATAAAAGAGAGCATTAAACGAGTGGGGCTGCTCTCACGCCTGGCCTCCGTGGCCGCCTTGGCCGAACTGGCGCCGCGGGCCGACGATTTTCTCGCGTTTGTTGGTGTCGTTTTCTTTGGGAACCAGGCGCGGGTCCGTACGGCCCTCATGATGGTTATCGAATGTAAATTCGCTCAGCTTCCACTCCGTCGAGCCCAAAATCAGGTCAGCCGGGAACTCGTCGCCCCGGTGAAGCACTTCCTCTCTGCCCGCTTCGTTGGTATATACGCCGTCGACCTCAACTTTATCGTGGGAAATCGGCAGCATGCGTTTATCTTCATTAGTCATGACAAGTCCTCCTTCGTTCCATAGGAAATCCTTCAACGAACTGATTCTCATTTAAGTTACCCGGACCGGGAGCGGATTATCCCGCCGGGCCTAATCATTCCATGCTGCCGAGAATATGCTGCTGAAGGAGGGACCGCGGGTTTCTCCAGCGGCTGACCTTGCTGTCCGCAGTGAACACCACTACCGCATCCAGCTCTGGAAAAAGGTAAATTTGCTGCCCGCCGTGACCATGGGCACAGCTGAACGGCTGACCGCACATCCGGCCTGTCCACCACTGATATCCGTAGTCGCCAAAGGCGGGATAACCGCCGAGCTGCCGGGTCAGCGCCTGTTCAAGCCATGCTTCGGGAATGACCGGGCGGTTCTGCCACAGGCCTTTATTCAGGCAGCACAGACCGAACTTGGCCATGTCACGGGCGGTCAGATACAAGCCAATATGGCCCATCGTATGGGCTTCGGGGCTGGAAGACCAGGCGGCATATTCGATCCCGAGCGGTCCGAACAGATGCTGGCGGGCGTAGCTGTATGCATCCGTGCCGCAGCATTCCGAGATCAGCACCGAGATCAGGTGCGAATCGATGCTTCTGTATTGGAATACGCCGGCCATGTGCGCATCTACCGGCAGCGAGAGAGCGAACGATGTCCAGGCACGGCTGCGGTGAAATCGGTGGATCAACGGTTCGCCGAGCGTTTTGCCCGTCTGCCAGCGGAACCCCGTCGACATTGTAAGCAGGCGCCGAAGCGTCAGCACCTCCTCTAAGAGCGGGTCGGTCATTTTCCGCGCGTAGTCCCGCAGATAAGGCATCAGCGGTTCGTCCAGGCCGGGAAGCTCTCGTCTGCTCACAGCAATCCCTGCGAGGGTGGACGTGATGCTCTTTGTCGCCGAGCGGAGATCATGCAGGGTGCCGGGTCCGGCTTCATTATAGTACCGCTCATAAATAAGCCTGCCGTGCCTGACGACGAGAAAGCTGCGCATTTTCGGATAACGCCTCAAGATCTGGGCGTGTGCCTCTTCAAGCGGTTCAGGCCTGACGTCTTCCTGCTCCGGCGAGGAGGTGGGGAAGGCAGGCGTATGAAGCGGCGGGGAGGATAACAGCAGAACGGGACGATTCAATGGGACCGGCTCCTCTCTTCTGGATCGTTCTCCGGTACGGGCGATGGTTGACCGGTATCATTAACTTAACCTGAAATGCCGATATCCAAATAAACGGGCAGTCTGGAAAGTGCTTTAATCCGGCAGGACTGCACTCGAAAAAAAGTAATTCCTTACATTTTTTTGGAAAGCTGTTTTCGCCATTAGAATATGATACAATGAAGGGAGTGATTCAATAACATCCTCTTAGGGTATTCTTAGTGTCAGATACCTTTAGCGGCAGCCGGGAGCGTTCAGCCCAAACCTATAACTGCAAATGACGACTTCACAGATGTCAGGTAAGGTCTTTTCGGCATTCTCAAACTGGAGCAATCCATTCAAGTGTTTTGGGAGGGAACTATCATGGCAACGAAAGGTCACAATGAAGTTAAAGAAAGTCTGCGCGAGATGACACGAATTTTCCGGCCCAAGGATCCGAAGAAGTTTGTTAAGGAGTACGTCCGGAAATATCATATTATGGGGGGATACGAAGAGGAATTAACCTCGGTTGTGGAACATGAGTTAGGGCGGATGAATTCGTCTGTTTCCTGACAAAGCTGGCCGTAACGAGCGTATCGCTTATTGAATTGCAGTTGAAGATTTGGACACGATTACGATGAAGCTGAAGAACAGCCTGATAACATGACCGTATTCCGCGGAACCTGCGCGGGATACGGTTTTTTGTATTTCCTGTACCTGCCTGCATGGCTCCGGGCATATACTAAACCACGGTCTGATTCATCATTCTTTAGCATCGGAAAGGACGTGCGGCGCTTGGAGATTACGCTGAAGAGCAGGGAAGAGATCGGATACATGCAGGAAGCAGGACGCATCCTTTCGTCCTGTCATCGGGGAGTTGCGGACAAAATCACGCCGGGCATAACGACAATGCAGATCAACGACTGGGTTGAGGAATATTTGGCCAGGCAGGGAGCCGTTCCTGAACAGAAGGGGTTTAAGGGATATCCTTATGCCACATGTGCTTCGGTGAACGATACCGTATGCCATGGCTTTCCGGACGAGGTTCCCTTGGCGGAAGGGGACGTGGTCACCATCGACATCGTCGTCAACAAAGACGGCTGGCTCGCCGACTCCGGATGGAGCTATGCTGTCGGCAGGGTCAGCAAACCGCTGGAGCGTTTGTTGAAGCGCACCGAAAAGGCGCTGTACAAAGGCATCGCGCAGGCCGTCGCGGGCAACACGGTCGGAGATATCGGCTATGCGTTGGAGAAGGTGGCCAGGCGGAGCCGATACGGCATCGTCAAGCCATTGGTAGGCCACGGTATCGGCCGGTCGCTGCATGAGCCGCCGGACGTGCCGGCGTTTGGGAATCGTCGCGAGGGGCTGAAGCTTGTTGAGGGGCTGGTCATCACCATCGAGCCGATTTTTACCCTCGGGCCTTCGGGGGCGGTGCTCTGGAATGATGACGGCTGGAGCGTGCAAACGGCGGACGGCAGCAGGGGCGTGCAGTTTGAGCATACGGTTGCCGTCACCCGGGACGGCCCGTTGATATTAACGCAGCAGTGACCCGGAAGGATTCGCCACAATTTGTCATATTTCGATCGACAAAAAGAACCTGTCCCCAGGTTCTTTTTTGTTTGAATTTGACGATTCAAAAATTCCATAACAGGTAAAAATGAATGTAATCGTTGAAACTTGGGTATACGAAGGAGGATGAACCGGGTTGCACGTAAAGGGGCTGGCAAGCGGGATGTAAACCCGCTGAAAACGATTGCAAAAGCTTTTGTGGCGCGACTTTCGGCACTTTTCGAACAATTTGTGAACTAGGTTGGAAACATTGACAAAATAGTACTGGAAACTTATATTTAATAGGTGATTGTTTTAATTGACAGTAGCAAATCATTCGTGATAGTGCAGGTGAATGGCCGTTGAATGTGCTTTCAGCGGAGCCTGCGAAAATGGAAAAAGTGGGGTAGATCAATGATGAAACGGTGGCAGGCTGTAAAGCGACTTCTTCCCTTGCTCGCAGTATTTTCTCTGCTTTTAGCCGGGTGCGGCCGCGAGGACTTGTCGGTTCTGAGACCACAGGGACCGGTGGCTCAAGAACAGCTGGGATTGATGAAGCTCGCAATCTCAATCATGATTGTGGTACTCGTAATCGTTTTCGCGATTGCGGCATACGTGCTTGTGAAGTTCCGCAGAAGAAAAGGGCAGAACGGTGTGCCTGAACAAGTTGAAGGCAACTTCAAGCTGGAAATCATCTGGACAGTGATTCCGCTCGTTCTGGTTATTATTTTGGCTGTTCCTACCGTACAGCAAATCTTTGCTTTCGGTGACGATCATTACAATGATAAGGACGCCGTACAGGTTAAGGTTACGTCGCACCAATACTGGTGGGAGTTCGAGTATCCGCAGTACGGTGTGAAAACGGCCCAAACCCTGGTCATTCCGACTGGGAAGAAGATTGCGTTTGAGCTGAAAACGGCGGATGTACTCCACTCGTTCTGGGTTCCTTCGCTCTCGGGTAAGATGGATACCAACCCGGATGGTACCATTAACAGATTCAGCTTCAGCGCCGATAAAGAAGGCGTTTACCGTGGTAAATGTGCGGAGCTCTGCGGACCTTCCCACGGTTTCATGGAATTCAAGGTTAAAGCGGTTAACGGAGATTCCTTCAATAACTGGGTGACTGCCATGAAGGCACCGGCTGTGCTTCCTGAAGATCCGGCTTTGGCAGAAACCTTCAAGAAACAATGCTTGTCCTGCCATGCTGTTGGCGACCAAGGCGGACCTGTAGGCCCTAACCTTACCGGCATCGGTTCCCGTGAATCGGTTGCAGGTATCTTGCTGAACGAAGGCCAAGATGGCGGGAAACCAGTCAAAGAGAACCTGAAAGAATGGCTCATGGATCCACAAGCCGTTAAACCAGGCAACAAAATGCCTAATCCGAAGGATCTCGGTCTGACTGACGAACAAATCGATGGTATTGCCGATTACTTGGCCAACTATAAATTGAATTACTAGTAACAGCAAGATTGAATAAGAGGGGGTACCAACCTTGGCTCATGCTCACAGTGTCAAGCGTCATACGGGCTTGATGGACTGGCTCACCACCGTGGACCACAAGAAGATAGCCATCCTGTATTTGCTTGCAGGCGGCTTGTTCTTCGGATTCGGCGGCGTGGAAGCCTTGCTGATCCGTCTGCAATTGATTAAGCCTATGAATGATTTAGTATCAGCGCAAACCTTTAACGAATTGATCACGATGCACGGAACGACCATGATCTTCCTTGGTGTCATGCCAGTGATCTTTGCATTGATGAATGCGGTAATTCCGCTGCAAATCGGCGCCCGTGACGTCGCTTTCCCATTCGTCAACGCACTTGGCTTCTGGACGTTCCTGTTCGGCGGAATCCTGCTGAACCTGAGCTGGATTATGGGCGGCGCGCCTGACGCCGGCTGGACGGCCTATACGCCGTTGTCGACTTCAACTTACAGTACGACGCACGGTGTCGACTTCTATACGGTCGGTCTCCAGATCGCCGGTCTCGGTACACTGATCGGCGGCATCAACTTCCTGGCGACGATCATTACGATGCGCGCACCGGGAATGTCATTTATGCGGATGCCGATGTTCACATGGACATCTTTCATTACTTCCGCGATGATCCTGTTTGCTTTCCCTGCCATTACGGTAGGTCTGGTACTGCTCTCATTTGACCGTATTTTGGGAGCGAATTTCTTTGAAGTATCCAATGGCGGTAACCCCGTTCTTTGGCAGCATATTTTCTGGATCTTTGGTCACCCTGAAGTATATATTCTCATTTTGCCTGCTTTCGGGGTCATTTCCGAAGTTATTCCGACTTTTGCACGCAAACGTCTTTTCGGTTACAGCTCGATGGTGTTCGCGACCATCCTGATCGCCTTCCTGGGCTTCATGGTTTGGGCTCACCACATGTTCACAACCGGTCTCGGACCGATTGCGAACGCGCTGTTCTCGATCGCGACGATGCTGATTGCCGTTCCTACGGGGATCAAGATCTTCAACTGGCTCTTTACGATGTGGGGCGGACAGATCCGCTTTACGAGCGCAAACCTGTTTGCCATTGGTTTCGTTCCTACATTCGTCATGGGTGGTGTTACCGGGGTCATGCTGGCATCCGCGCCTGCGGATTACCAGTTCCATGATACTTACTTCGTCGTTGCCCACTTCCACTACGTCATCGTAGGTGGTCTGGTATTCGGTCTCTTTGCGGGTCTGCACTACTGGTGGCCTAAAATGTTCGGCCGCGTACTCAACGAAACGATTGGTAAATGGACGTTCTGGTTCTTTGCAATCGGCTTCCATTTGACATTCTTCGTACAGCATTTCCTCGGACTCATGGGGATGCAGCGCCGTATCTTTACGTATCTGCCTAACCAGGACTTCGATACATTGAACTTGGTAAGTACGGTCGGGGCGTTCCTGATGGCCGTCGGCGTTCTGCTGTTCTTGTTCAACTGCTTTATGACAGCCGCCAAGCCAAAAGGCGTGGCCAACGATCCTTGGGAAGACGGACGTACGCTCGAATGGGCGATTCCATCTCCGCCTCCTGAGTACAACTTTAAACAAATCCCGCTTGTACGCGGACTTGACGCTTACTGGAAAGAAAAAATGGCAGGCAACAAAGAGATGACTCCTGCAGAACCGCTGGGATCCATCCATATGCCTTCGCCAACGATTTTGCCTTTTGTGATGTCCGTCGGTATTTTCATCGCCGGTCTCGGACTGATGTTCAGCAGTGAGAAATTCAACAATTCCTTTATGAGCATGATCTTCAACAACTGGATCGTCGTCATTATCGGACTTGTCATTACGTTCGGATCGATGCTGCTTCGTTCACTGTTTGACGATCATGGCTGGCATATCGAACCGGAAGAACTGGAAGAAGAGGGGGTTAAAGCATGACATCGGCACACGCAGAATCGGTAAACGGCTCATTGCCGCATGAACCGGAGAAAGCAACCCTGGAAGGCCGCAACAAAGTGCTTGGCTTCTGGCTCTTCCTTGGCGGAGAGTCCGTGCTCTTCGGTACCCTGTTCGCCACGTTCCTGGCGCTTCGCAACCAGACCAATGACGGCCCGACAGCCCATGAGCTCTTCTCGTTGCCAACGACGGCTGCAGCCACGTTGATCCTGCTTGTCAGCAGTTTGACGAGTGTATTCGCCGTACAGGCAATGCACCGTCATAAAGCAGCTGCACTGAGACTGTGGTTGATCATTACGGTTATTCTGGGCCTTGGCTTCCTTGGCCTCGAGGTTTACGAGTTCCACGAGTATGTCACCGCCGAGAAATTCGGCATGACGACAAGTGCTTTCAGTTCGGCGTTCTACACGCTGGTCGGTTTCCACGGAGCTCACGTTGCATTCGGTGTATGCTGGATCGGTATTCTGATCGGCCAGCTGTACAAAAAGGGGTTAACGGTCGTAACGGCTCCGAAGGTTTACGTGTCGGCCATGTACTGGCACTTTATCGACGTCGTATGGGTCTTCATCTTCTCGGTCGTTTACCTGCTTGGAAAGGTGGGCTAAGATTATGACTACGGTTGAACAGCATCAAGATGATACGGTAAAACACGGTCATCGTCATGAAGGACCGCAAAAGCATGTCGTCGTATTTATTTTCTCCATTATCCTGACCGCCATCGCTTTTGCTACGGTTATGGCTGGCGGGGTGAACGTCGCCTTCACGGTTATACTTCTCGTCGTAATGGCGGTGCTGCAGGCACTGGTTCAGTTGGGATACTGGATGCACTTGAAGGATAAAGGACATTTGATGCCGATTATCTTCATGTGCGGTGGCGCCTTTGTCGCATTTACTGCGATCGTCACAGCATTGTATTGGGTTTGGTGGTAAAATAAAAAGAGGCGGGCCAGTTGCCCCCTCTTTTTTTAAATGGCATCAAGGTGTCACAATATCGACAGAAATTCCGCCCGGCGGGAGGAGGTTTTCATATGCTGGGGTTAGAATATTTTAGCTTTGCCGCCTTGTTCAGTCCGTTGTTTCTGGCGTTTATGCTGCTGGTAACGGCCGCGTATTTTGTTGTTATCGGCCCGCTCAGTGAGAAGTTCGCGGATGCCGAGCCCGTATCGATCGGCAAAAAGATCATGTTCGTCAGCGGTATGTTCTTCCTGTATCTCGCTCAGGGCGGACCGGTGAGTCTGCTGGGCCACATTATGTTTACGTTCCACATGACATCGATGGCTTTGTCTTACCTGGTGGCTACGCCGCTTATTATGCTGGGGATTCCAACCTGGCTGTGGCGTGCTTTTGACCGGATCAACCCGTTCAAGAAGCTAGGTTTTCTGACCAAGCCGGTGGTCGCAGCTGTCGTATTTAACGGATTGTTCTCGTTCTACCATATCCCTGCGATCCACGACTATGTCATGCTGCATTTTGCGGTACACCGGCTGTACTATATTGTTTTGTTCATCGCTGCCGCGCTTATGTGGTGGACGCTCATTAATCCGCTGCCGGAGAAACACCAGGCATCGGGCCTTGCGAAGATCGGGTTTATTTTTCTGAACATGGTGCTGCTGACGCCTGCTTGCGGCCTGATCATTTTCTCGACGCATCCGATGTATGCGACCTACAGCGATCCCAATACGTGGGCTAAAGCGATGGGATACTGCGTATCGGGCGATACGTCGGCTCTGCTGCAGACTTTCGGCGGACCAAGCTTTTTCTATGGGCTGAGCACCAAGGTCGACCAACAACTGGGCGGCATCGTCATGAAGTTCATTCAGGAATTTATATTCGCTTCGATGCTGGCGAGGGTATTCTTCCGCTGGTACAAGAGCGAAAATAAAGAGGATGACGACGATATCATTCCAACCGATCTTTCTGACGGTTCTTTGAACCGGGCATGAGTTGGTCTAAGCGTTAAGGAGGATTTTCATGGATTTGTATATGCTGTTCCCTACGATCAGCACTTCATTCATCGTCATCAGTGCGATTCTGGTGGCCATCGGATGGGCCTTGATCGTTCAAGGCAAACGGGACGCCCATAAAAAAGTGATGATCTGGGGCGCGATCGCAGCGCTGCTGTTTTTCATCATTTACGTGTCCAGAACGGCCTTTGTCGGCAACACCTCATGGGGCGGTTCGGACGAAATGAAGATCTACTATCAGATCTTCCTGATCTTCCATATCGTTCTGGCAACGGTTGCTGCGGTATTCGGGATTACAACGCTGGTTCTGGCATTCCGGGAAAGGTTTGCGAAGCACCGGAAATGGGGCCGGGTTACGGCAAGTATTTGGTTTGTCACAGCCATCACCGGTGTTGTGGTTTACGTGCTGCTGTACGTCCTGTATCCTGGCGGGCATACGAAGCCGGTATGGGATGTTATTTTGGGAGCATAACCCGAGTGGATCGGGTACAAAGAGAGTCCGGCGGATTAATCCGCTGGGCTTTTTTTATGAAAAACCGCTGATCCCGCTGGAAAGCCAAGGTTTTTCGTATTTGTTTAATAGGATGAAATAACGCCAGGTTTTCTTTGCCGGATGCCAGTTCCGAAGTGCTGTATTGCATTTTTTAGGACACTGGCGTCGAGCGCAGTAAAAATGGTTAAAAAAGTCTTAGAAAGACGAGATCCATAGATTGAACCAAAGTTTTGCATTGAACTTCCAGTTATAAGGGTCCCATGCGGCCCTATTACAATTATTTCTTTAGTTCATTCAATCTAGCGGAAACTTTTGTGCTTCTTCAAACGTTATTCATATATAAGGTTCAATGAACGAAGCTAAGAGAAGGTATGGGGATGACATGAGGCGAAGAAGGAATTTTATACATAGTAAAAAAATGTTGTGGGTCTTCATCATGCTGCTCTTCTGCGGCTTCATTGTCATGTTTACCACTTCGCTCATCCCGAAATACATACCGGCTGTGACCGACGGTGACCGTACGGCCCAGGCCGGTGGAACAGACAGGGATCCGGCAGCGGCTCAAGGGACCGGCAGTCCCGGCGGCGGAACCACCGGCCAGCAGCAGGAAGCTGGCTTCAAACCAAGCAGCGTTCAATGCGGCGTGATGAAGCTGAGACATGGCGCTCGAAAGCCGCAGGATGATCAAATCCCGCTGTACTGCATCGAAGGGAAATATCATGCCGGAGACACACCCCTGATGCAGCCGGCAAGCCCGCTTCAGGTAAAGATCGACACCGTCATCCCGGAGAAGATTCTGTCGGATTTGGGAGCGTTCTGGTTAAGCGATTCTTCCGGAACCTGGGGGCATCTGCTCCTCGCCCCGAGACACTGGGAAGTCGTCCGGGCCGATACCGGAGCCAACGGATCGGTGGGCCTTGAGCTTGCTGATCCGCAGCACCCGGACCGCAGGGCCGTTTACTTGGACGGCGGCCCCTGTCAGGGCTGCAACATTGCGTTAATCGGTTCCTATTTCACGACATTAAAGAATTGGGCCGAAGAAAAGGGCTTTCCCGGGAAGACGATGAAGTTCCTGCATCATGCTTACGTTCGGAACCATGTCGTTACGTATGTTTTACCACCAGGCAGCACGGCTTATAAGACGGTCGGCGCTGCGTTTGAGCGCCATGAACCCCAGGATGCGATGTTTACCCGTTACGAAATCAGCGTTCCGCCGGAGGATTTGGATATGGCGAACGTCATGCTGGATTTCTTTGCACGCTTTCCGAGTTCCGTTGCCGCCGATCTTTCGGTTCAGCCATACTTGGGAATGCCAAGCGTTTCCTAGCTCAACATGCACTGCTTCAAGCAGCACCCGACAATGGGTGCTGTTTTTTTGTTAATATTTTCATTTCGCCGTTGCATCTCCGGTAAGCACACTGTATACTGTGTATAAACATATACACAGTATACACACTGAGTGGTGAATAAGCACAGTGAACCTGTGCTGTATATACACCCTTATGGATTACGGAAAAAGCGAGGGCGATTGTTGTTGAACACAATAAAAGACGCTTGGATGATGGTACGAAAGGATCTACGCAGCGAGAAAAGGTACCTCCTGTGGTCGATCATATTTGCTGCCTACATGGGAGGAACTACAGGGGTCATGATGCTGGGGCGCGAAGAGGCACGATCCCTTGGTCCGGTAGCTGATTTCATCCTGCTGATGTTAGTTCCGATGCTGGGGTTTTACTTTTCCCGAAGATCCTTCAAGTATTTAACGGAAGATTCCTATACGCGAATGCTGGCATTCTTCCGGGTGCTTCCGATCTCTAACGGCGTGGTCCTGGTATACCGGGTGATGCAATCGGTGTTAGCCTTTGCCGCGAACGGCATCATTTTCTTCGTGATTATGTATTGCGTGCAGGGGACCTTGCTGGATCATATGCGGTTTGACCATTACCTGGCCTTTGCGCTGACGTGGGTCGGTTACGGGCTTATGATGACTGGACCCTATATCTATTTTGAGTTTTCCAATCATGGCAAAGCTTATCTGCTGTCGACCCTCATTTTCCTCGTTGGCTCCGTAGTGGCAGCGGCAGCCGTTTATGCGGCGGGAGGGAACCTGCTGGTGTACACGGTGGAGGTATCCAAACGATGGAGCCTGCTATCGCCGGCGATGTGGGGGATGCTGCTGGCCGGAGTCATCAGCCTCGTGCTGTGCTCGATCGGAACGCTCCGCAGGCTGGAATCTAGAGATCTGGTGTAAGCTTTGAAACCAATAAGAGGATTGACGAGTATAGCAAGGTGAGGTGCGAAAGGTGTGGATACCTATACAAGTGAATGAGAACAGCGCTGAACCGCTCTATCATCAAATCGAATCCCAATTAAGATCGCTGATCATCAGCGGACAGATCGAGGAGGGAACCCTTTTGCCGTCAATTAGAGAGTTTGCCAACGGGCTGAACTGCAGCGTAATTACGGTTCGAAGAGTGTATCAGGATCTGGAGAGCGAAGGACTTCTGCGCACGAAGCAGGGAACCGGCACATTTGTCGCCAAGGTTGGTACTTCACAGCGTGAAGTATTCCGGCGGGAGGCGGTGGAAGAGGCGCTAAACCATGCGGTGGATGTCGGGATGTCCGTCAAATGCGAGGAAGATGAGCTGAGGGAGCTGTTTTTATCGATACTGAAAAGAAAGTACCATCCGGAGAAGGGAGAAGGTGAGGCATAAATGGAACAGCCCATCATACGAATGGAAGGCGTGACCAAGCAAAGACGGCATAAAACGATCGGACCGATCGACCTGGCCCTGCCGAAAGGCTATGTGTACGGGCTGATTGGCGAGAACGGCTCCGGCAAGAGCACGCTGATCCACATGCTGCTGCAGACGGTGTTTCCGGATTCGGGGCGCATTTCCTGGTTCGGCCACGCTTACAGTAAAGGCATTCCTATGGAAGTGCGCAGACAGATCGGGTATGTGGCGGAAAAATCCAACCTGGAGGAGGATAACCTAACCGCCGAGGAGGCCGCTGCTTTTCGGGCGTATTGGTATCCGGAATGGGATCAGCCTTATTTTGAAAAGCTGTGCGATCTGTTCCAGGTACCGAAAGCGACGAGGCTGCGCAAAATGTCCAAGGGGGAGCGCCGCAAATACGAAATCGCCGCGGCCCTTGCGCCGCATCCCAAGCTGCTGCTGCTGGATGAACCATCGTCGGGTCTGGACCCTTTTGCCTGGAAAATGATGATCGAGGTGCTTAGGGAATGCCTGCAGACCGAAGATACGACGATTGTACTGTCTACGCACATTATTGATGAGGTGAAAAGGCTGGCGGACTACGTCATGCTGATTCACCACGGCAAGTGGATGGGGATGGCGGAGAAGGACAGTCTGCTGGACAACTGGAAGGAAGTGTGGGCAGGGTGCCCCGAGACCGATCTGGAAGAACTGCCGAACATTGTGCAGACGCAGCAGGAATCCCATGGCGTTACGCGCGTGGTGACGACGTCCTGCCGTGAGTTGGAACAGATCCTGTACGATTCAGGTATCAACGTGCTGAAGACACGGGCTTTGGAGCTGGACGAGATTTTAACGTTGTGGGTGCAAGGATATAAGCCTGCCGGCGTGCAGGAGGGGGAGGAGCAGACACATGGAACCATTAAAACTAGTTAACGTGGTAAAACAATACGGAGACAAAACCGCAGTCAACCAAATCTCGCTGGAGGTCGGCAGAGGAGAAATTTACGGGCTGCTTGGGGCGAACGGTGCCGGCAAAACGACGACGATGCGTATGGTGCTTGGCCTGATCTATCCGGACGGGGGAGAGATCTTGTATAACGGCAAGCCCTATCATGCGGAGCTTCAGCAAATCATGGGATACCTGCCGGAAGAAAGAGGGCTGTATCCGAAAATCAAGGTCAGCGAGCAGATCGTCTATCTGGCCCGTCTTCGGGGCATGTCGCAGCAAGACGCGGATAAGAGCCTGCGCTACTGGCTGGAACGCTTTGACGTTCCGGAGTATTACGATAAGCGGATCGAAGAGCTGTCCAAGGGCAATCAGCAGAAAATGGGCTTTATCGCCGCAATCGTGCACAAGCCGCAAATCGTCATTTTGGATGAAGCGTTCAGCGGACTGGACCCGGTCAACGTTGAACTGCTGAAGGCGACCGTCAAGGAACTGCGGGACGAGGGAACCAGCATTCTATTTTCCACGCACCGGATGGAGCATGTCGAAGAGCTGTGCCAGCGCATTACGATTTTGCACAAATCCAATACGGTCGTTCAGGGAAATATCCGGGATATCAAGAGCCGTTATCCCCGTGAGGAAGTGCTGCTTCATACGACAGGCGATGTCGGCGGCCTGGATGTGATTCCGGGAGTGACGGCTGTGGAACGCATTGATCGGGGATACCACATCCGAATCGCTGCGCCGGAAACGGCACAGGGCATTCTGCAGAAAGCGATGCAGGAAACCACGGTGGAGCGCTTTGAAATCAAGGAGCCGACGCTGAACCAAATCTTTATTCAAGAGGTGGGTGATTCGCATGAATAAGCTTGGGACGATTATCGGCTTTACGTTTAAAAATAAAGCCAGAACGAAATCTTTTCTGATTACTACTCTGATTCTTGCACTGCTCATTACGATCGGCATGAACGTGCCGTATATCATTAAGCTGATCAAGGGTGACGACGCATCCAAGGCCGAACAGATCGGGATTCTCTACGGCTCGCAGCCGGTCATTGCTGCGGAACTGGAGAAGTATGCCGCGCAGTCCGGCAATAAGGACTATACGTTCATCAAATACGAAGGGACCGCTCCGGATCAGGCGAAAAAGGACCTGGAAGACGGGAAGATCGAGGGTTACCTCTCTTTTGACGGCGGGGATGGGGCGTTTCCTGCTGTTACTTTCACCGGCGGTGAAGACGGCATGGGACAAGGAATCAGCAGCTTTCTGATGCCCGCGCTGCAGACGGTCAAGACGACCGTGATCGCCAAGGATGCGCTGTCTGCGGAGCAGATCGCCGCTCTGAACGAACCGGTCAAGCTCGATACGGTGCGGATTAACGCGGAGGGTAAGACGGAAGCGGGGGGAGACACCCACCGCGAAGACATGCAGAAAGCCATGAACTATGTGGTCGTTTATGTGCTGCTGATTCTGTTCTTTACCTCCAATATGATGACAGGCAATATGATCGCAGCCGAAGTAACGTCGGAGAAAAGCTCGCGGATCATGGAAATCCTCATCACCAGCGTTTCGCCGCTGGCCCAGATGTTCGGGAAAGTGATCGGTATTTTCCTGGTCGGGATCGTGCAAATTGCGGTGTTTGGCGTCGTGGTCGGGGCGAACCTGATGCTGCCGCATAACCAGGACATTCTGCAAGGATACAGCCTGAGTATCTCGGATATTAACCTACCGGTGCTGTTCTACGGACTGCTGTTCTATATCTTGGGTTACTTCCTGTATGCGGTGCTGTACGCGGCCATTGGATCGATTGTCAGCCGTACCGAGGATCTCGGCCAAGCCGTAATGCCGATTACGATGCTGGGTCTGGCCTCGTTCTACATCGGACTGTTCAGCATTACTGCATCGGGCAGCATGCTGATCAAGGTGACGAGCTTCATTCCGTTCACCGCTCCTACCGCGATGCTCGTGCGGATCGGGATGGGGACGGTGCCGACCTGGCAGATCCTCATATCGCTCGTTTTGCTGCTGGTGTCCATTCTGTTTTTTGGATGGCTGTCCGCGAAAATCTACCGCACCGGCGTCCTGATGTACGGCAAGCGCCCATCCATCAAAGAGCTGCGCAAGGCCATGAAAGCTTACAAGATTTAGGCGCGGATTCTAACTTGATAAGGAGAAGGAGAGAATCGGCATGAGTAAAAAGGTTTTTCCATACGTTATCGCGGCAGGCATGCTGCTGATCGTCGGTCCGCTGACCCTGAAGCATACGGGTGTGGCATTAAACGACTTTGCGGACGGCCTGCTGACTGGGGCGGGAATGGGCTGTATACTGCTGGCGCTGATCAAGATGCCGCGGAAGACGGCAGAACAGTAACAGCCCAGTCTATAAACTACAGTAAGGGGATTTCTGAATGAAAAGTTGGAAACGAACGCTCTTATCTCTTATGATTTCTGCAGGAATGCTCGCTACGGCGGCTCCGGCCATGGCTGCTCCGCTGCAGCCGGAACTCAAGGTCAATAACAAGACCATCGATTTTGCCACGAGTGCACCTATTGTCGATCAGGGCACTACGCTGGTTCCGCTGCGCACGACGCTTGAAGCGCTAAACGTAAAGCTGACCGATGTAGAGAATGGAACTATTCATGCCGCTCAGGGTGATCAGAAGATCACGCTGAGCAGCAAGACGAAACAGGTTAACGGCGTGACTTACGTGCCGGTCCGGACCATTGGTGAAGCCGCCGGTTACACGGTCTATTGGGATCCGGCAACCCGCACGGTATTCCTGCTCTCGAAAGCGACGAAGGAAGCGGGCCGCGGCTTCATGTGGGAAGTGCAAAATAACGGGAACACGGTGTACCTGGTAGGGTCCATGCACATTGCGGACGACAGCTTCTATCCGCTTCGCCCGGAATTCGAGCAGGCCTTTGCCGAAGCCGATTATTTGGGCGTTGAGATTGACCTCAGCAAGGCAGCCGACGAAGAGCAGCAGAACATGATCATGAAGCTGGGCATGTTTCAGGACGGTACGACGCTGAAGGACCATGTGTCCAAGGAAACGTATGCAAAAGTGGGGGACATTCTGGAGCAAAACGGAATGAAACGGGATGCACTGGATGCATTCAAACCATGGGTCGTGGAGACGACCGTCAGCAGCCTGAAATCGGTCATGGCCGGATACGAGGCAACGGAAGGCATTGACCTGTACTTTATTCAAAAGGCGCTGGAGCGCAAAATTCCGATCGTGGAGCTGGAATCCTACGAGTCCCAGCTGAGCATGTTCGATCAGTTCTCCAAAGAGCTGCAGGAGAAGAACCTCAATGCGGCACTGGACAATTTCGACGTCCTGGACGACGGCGTTGACCAAATGGCGGACATGTGGAAAAAAGGGGACGAAAAGGCGCTGCTGGAGCTGACGAACAGCATGGCGGGAGACGCGGAGTATAACAAAGCGATGCTGATCGACCGCAACATCGGCATGGCCGATAAAATCGACGGATACCTGAAAAGCGACAAGAAAGCGGAGTACTTCATCGTCGTCGGCGCAGCCCACTATCTGGGGGAACATGGCGTGATTAAACTGCTAGAGGATAAAGGTTATACGGTTGTACGTAAATAATCATCCTGTAATGCGTGTTTCATGCGGCGACATTGCCGGTTAGCATGTTAGTCTGGAAAAGAAAAAACTTAAGCCGGGGGCTCCTGCGTCCCTACTGGCTTAAGTTTTTTTTTATATACCTAATTGACCTATTCATCTGTATTATCCCTTAAAGGCAGTCTCAGATGAAATGTAAACAATCGATTCCTATGCTGGAGCGTCAAGGTTCCTCCGTGCAGCTCCACAATGTTCCGGGCAATGGAAAGGCCAAGACCGGCGCCGGATTGAATGCCTTCACTGCTTCGGGAATGGTCTACCTTATAAAAACGTTCGAAGAGTTTATGTTCCTGCTCTTCCGTAAGGGGGTTTCCTTTATTTTCGATTTCAATGATGATATGCCGATGATCCGACTTCATCATGACGCGCACGGTCCCCGGTTTTTCCGAGTATTTCAAGGCGTTCATCAGCAGATTATCGATGGCTCTGGCTATCTTTTCACTGTCAATGAGGGTAATAGCAGGAGAGCTGCAAATCTCTTTCACGATGGTGATTTCATTCTCCTGGGCAATCGGCTCAAATTCAAAAAGCAGCTGATCGAGAAGCTGAAGCACGTCGATCGGCTTTAAGTCAAGCCGAGGCTCAGTTGAGGTCAGCCGGGTATATTCAAACAGATCATCGAGCAGTTTTTTTAAATGCACAGCCTTGTTATAAGTGTTTTGCACAAACCGCGTATACTCGTCTTGATCCTGGAAGGAATTTGTTCTTAAAAGCTCGATATAGCCGATAATGCTCGTAAGCGGCGTACGTAAGTCGTGGGAAATTCCCGTGATCATCTCCATCTTGGAGTTCTCCAGTTCCCGCTCCTTTTCAATCTGCTGCTGCAAACGCTGCGCCATCAAATTGATGTTGTGCGCAACCCTTCCGAGCTCGTCTTTCCGACTCACATCCACGCGATAATTTAAATCGCCCTCAGAGATCTTTTGCAGTCCGTGTTCCAGATGAACCAGGTCTTTCACGATCCGCCGTGTCAACATAAAAAAGGTAAGGATAAAGATGATAAAAAAGAGGGGGGTAAGAAAGTAAGGAAAGATATCTCGGAGGACGTTCCATTTCAATATCTTTAAGAATAATAAGATGCAGAAATCATTTATGGCCGTAGCTATGATAAAACTGAGCACCATGCGGATTAAAATATTGATTTGGATCTTTTTCTTCCTTTTTGGCTCCTGTCCATGTTCATTCAATTTTATAGCCAACTCCCCAAACGGTTTTAATGTATTTTGGCTCTCTTGGGCGATCCTCTATTTTTTCCCGTAAATTGCGAATATGAACCATCACGGTATTGTCCGAATAGCCGTACGGCTCTTTCCAGACGCTTTCGTAGATCTTCTCGGAGCTGAATACCTGCCCAGGATGAGTCGCGAGCAGCTCCAGAATGGAAAACTCCAAAGGTGTCAGCGAAATGTGGTTCCCTTTTAAGGTAACGGCATGCTTGGCCTTATCTATGACAAGGTCTTTAAGGATGATTAGAGATTGAAACTCCTCTTTTCCGATTAAGGATTGCCGCCGCAGTTGAGCTTTGACCCGGGCAAGCAGTTCCAGCGGATTAAAGGGTTTGACCATGTAATCATCCGCTCCGGTCGTCAGTCCCGTAATTTTATCGATATCTTCTTCTTTGGCCGACAGCATGATGATGGGGGTGCTGGATATTTCCCTGATTTTCATGCAAGCTTTAATCCCATCCATTCGCGGCATCATCACATCCAGGATGACCAGATGAACTGGGGTTGTGTGGATGATACTCAGCGCTTCCAGACCATCTGCCGCCTCCAGAACATGGTATCCTTCATTGCGTAAATAAACGTGGATGACGTCTCGAATTTCCGGATCGTCGTCTACGACAAGCACGGTGTTCATGGTATGCTGCTCCTTTATTTTCGGATTACGGGTATTATAGCCGTTCAACATTTGCGGCCCATATTTATTCTACATAACCGTCAGGCCGAAACCAATTTCCAAGCAGATCCGGCGCCAAGATGTTTTACAGCATCTCCTTTTTGCGGCAGGTGTAAACAAAAGCCGGAGGGAAGTTGAGGGGGACAAACTCGATGTTTTCAATGGTGAACGCCTTGGCAAACTGCTTTTTCATTTGCAGGGAGTACTGGAAAGCGACAAAAACGCCTCCTGGTTTTAGCGCCTCAACCATTTGATGAAGTAAGGTTTCGCGCATTTCACTCGTGAAATTAAAAAAGGGTAATCCGCTGATAATACAGTCAAGCTGGCCGATGCCTTCTTGATGGATGGTTTTAACGAGCTGGCAGGCATTGGAGTAACACGGGAAATCCGGGTACTCGATCCTTAAGTTATTTCTCATCTTTTTATCTCTTTCGAACAATAACACTTTAGATTCATGTAACTGCGGCTTTATGAAACGTGTGATCGCGCCTGTACCTGATCCGAGTTCCGCAACAGCCTTTACCTCGTTCCAGGGTACGGACTGAACCATTTTAGCGGCAAGGAAGCGGGAACTCGGGATGACGCTCCCTACCCGTTTGGGCTCTTTAAAAAATCCCTGTAAAAATAGCAGATGTTCATTGATGTTCAAGCGGGGTCCCCCCCAATAAAGTGATCGGACAGTTATGAAAAGTTATGATTCATCAAGCTGTATCGCTTGTTGTTGGCATGAACCATCATAACGAAAAAATCTGAGGACTTTATGGGGGGAAATCTAAAGAAAATCTGAAGATTGCAAAGAGGCGTTATTTCGCCCAATGTTCTCCGGCATCCTTTGTTGTATAGGTGAATGTCCGGTTCTCTGTATCACTTACGAATTCTATGGCCAGGCTCCCAGTCTTGCTGTCGGTAGCATCGAATTGAGGTGGGGACACGTTTCCGTATTTAAACCCTTCAGGGATGTCGATGTGTTGCAGGACCCAGCTAATGCCCCCATCTGTCGTTCTGTATAGAGGGACGGATACGCTGCCGTGATAGCTTGCGGCAATCCAGCCATGCTGGGCATCAGCAAAAGTAACGCCGGATACATAACCATCAATCTTATCGGACACGTCGGAAACCAGTGAAAAGGATTGTAATTCGTTGTCTGAAAGGTACAATTTCTTCGTCATTAACCCCGCGCCAGGATCGGAAGTAAGCAAGACCCAGATCTGATTCTTCCCGCCTGTCTCAGCCATCGCCACAAAAATATGATGTTCGGTCATTTTTTGATTGAGGTCGGGGTCCAGCTTCCATGCGGACGATTTCCAGTTTGCTCCCCGATCCGGACTGTAAAAGGTCAATAAGCTGGCTTGGCCGCCTTGAAGGGCGGAATAGATAAACCAACCTTCAGAGCCTGTGGTATGGGCGTAAATCCGTTCGGCATTCTCCGGCACTTGGGCTGGTTCGGGGAAATCCTCAGTTGCTCGAGCTGTTGGTTCACTGCTGCGATTGTCTTTTGTCGTACTTGTTTCTGCTGTGGCATCATCCAGAGTGCCCGAATTGGCATTCTCTAACGCATTTGAATCAGGCTGATCTTGTTCACTTAGCTTGCCTTCGGTTTCGTGTACAGCAGCCACTTGGGGATGAGTTCCGGGATGATCCGTCCCCTGGGAGCAGCCAATAATTCCGGAAAGGAGAGTCATGGTCAGAGCAAGTATAGATAAACGCGGCATCTACATACCTCCTTTTTTAGCGATTATATCCAATGGATGCTCTGAACAAGTAACAGGATGATCATAAAGTTTTAATTTGACATGATTTTTCTGCTGATTTTTCGGGTATTTTTGTTATCCGCGGTAAGGTAAAATTCAAACCATCTATGCAGATCTCATACAGAGGTGAACCCATGAAATACGATAACCCAGTCATCAAAGGGTTTTATCCCGATCCCAGCGTTTGCAAGGTGAACGATACTTATTATCTCGTTTGCAGTTCGATGCAGTATTTTCCCGGCGTCCCTCTTTTTGAAAGCAAGGATTTGATCAACTGGACCCAGATCGGCCATTGTCTGACGCGCAAGAGCCAAATTCAGCTGGATAAGGTCAACAGCTCGGGCGGTGTATTTGCTCCTACCCTGCGGTATAACGGCGGACGGTTCTACATGACCACGACCAACGATACGACGCACCAAAACTTCTATGTATGGACGGACGACATCTACGGAGAATGGTCGGACCCGATCGGTGTGGATCAGGGCGGGATCGATCCGGATTTATATTTTGAAGACGGCAAAGCTTATTTTATGAGCAACGGTGTGGACGATGAAGGCAACGGCGGCATCGTGCAGTGTGAAATTGACATCAAAACCGGACGGAAGCTGACGCCAAGCCGCTGCATCTGGCAGGGGACGGGAGGACGCTATCTCGAAGCCCCGCATTTATACAAAATCGACGGACGCTATTATTTAGTAGCCGCAGAAGGGGGCACCGAGTTTGGCCATATGGTGACCTACGCGCGGGGAGATTCCCCTTCCGGACCGTTTGAACCGTATTCCCATAACCCTGTATTAACCAACCGGAATATGGGCGGCTATGAAGTGCAGGCGGTGGGCCACGGCGATCTCGTTCAAGACGAGAAAGGAAACTGGTGGCTGCTTCACCTCGGATTCCGGCAGATGGGACAGTGGATTCCTTATCATCATCTGGGGCGCGAGGTATTTTTGACACCGGTTACGTTCGGCGAGGACGGCTGGTTCACGGCAGGACATCATGGCACGACGCTGTCGTCCTTTGAAACCGACCGCATTCCGGATGAAGTCGTTCAGCAGGAGAAGAAGCGCTATACTTTTGAAAATATGGAATGGGGCAAGGACTGGTGCTATTTGCGCCATCCGGATCTTGGCAACTACTCGTATGAGCATGGCGTGCTGGAGCTGAGAGGAACCGAGATAACGCTCGATCAAGCGGATTCTCCCACTTTCATCGGAATCCGCCAAAGGGATTTTGAAGCGGTGATTTCCTGCGACGTAAGCCTCACTCAAGGCGAAGCCGGCATTACACTCTATATGGACGAGAACCATCATTACGATTTCGCGATACGTCAAGGCGGAAGCGGGTATGAGGTCATTGAGCGCCTGAATGTTGGGGATATCAAGTCCATCGAGAAAGTTGTCGATTTAAAAAATAGCAGCCGCGCCTCTCTGGTGATCCAAGCCAGCCCTACGCAATACCGGTTCCTTCTGCGAGCGGACGGCCAGGAAATACAGCTTGGCACCGCACAGACGAAATACCTTTCTTCCGAAGTAGCGGGAGGATTTACGGGTGTCATTATCGGTTTGTACGCATACGGCAAAGACGCTGCTGCCCAATTTACGAATTTCACATGCGAATATCTATAATTTTTCAATCGATAGGGAGGGCCGTAAGATTCTCTATCTATTAAAAAACCGACGTGAAAACGTCGGTTTTTTGCTTTTTATATGCGTCGTCACAGGCCTCTTTGGGAAACGGTAGCGCCGGCATGCACCGACGTCGAACGGCGCGGAATAAGGCGGGTTGGCAGCTTGATCTGCCTGTATCCGGGTGAGTCGTTTTCGATCTGCTCGATAATGAGCTTTCCGGCCTCCCGGCCCAATTCCCGTTCCTGCTGCACCACAGCCGTCGGGGGAACGATGCTGAAATCGGGGTATACGACGTCGTCAAAGAAGACCACGGAGAGATCCTCGGGTACCCGCAGTCCCATAGCCAAGGCTGCCTGGATGACATGCGGGCTGAAATTCGAAGAAAGGGCTGCGGTCATATGCCGGTTGGCCTGCAAAAACTGCTGGATCATCTCGATGACCTCTTCGTCGCTATTGTCCATCCCCAAACGGGTCATCTGCAGGCTGCGGTCGATGAGAATGTGGCGGTCTTCCAGTGCCTGCTCGTATCCGGCAAGCCGATCTTCAATACTCGAGGTTCCTTCCGATTTGGTGGAGATAAATCCGATATGCCGATGCCCCAGATCATACAAGTGCTGTACGGCCTGTTGGCCTGCTTCGTAGTTGTTGGAGCTGACCGAGTTGGTCTCCACTCCTTTCAGCAGCCGGTCTAACAGCACCAGCGGAAATCGGTTCAGTGTGAGCGACAGAATTTCGTTATTGTAATTTTCGCCTTCTACGGGATAAATGATCAGTCCGGCGACGCCGGCCTGCTTCATCTCGCGTATTTTCTGGATTTCATACTCCTGGGAGTCATTCGTTTTGGAAAAGAGCAGATGATAGCCTTGCTCCGCTAAGGAATCCTCAATACCGCTGAGCAAATGGGCGGTAAAACGGTTGTCCAAGCGGGGCAGCAAAAAGCCGACGGTCTTGCTCGCCGGCAGTGCCGCTTCGGTCGACAGCGGGGGAAACAGAGCTTCCGTTCTTTGTTCCGACACGAAGGTTCCTTTTCCCTGCATGCGGTATACGATGCCTCTGTCCACGAGGTCGGACAGCGCATTCTTGACCGTAATCCGGCTTACTCCGAATTGATCCGAGAGCTCATTCTCCGAGGGGATCCGGTTCATCGGCTTCCAGTTCCCGCTGCGGATCTGCTCCAGGATATAATTTTCGATTTTTTTATACATGGGAGTAAACTTTTTCGTCATGTTTGGCGCTCCATTCGAGAATAGGTCTGTTTAAAATATATTACAATTATCCAACCCGAACAAGTGTAAAATACAAGTTATTATATCGAATGGTATGTTTTTATAGTTCCTTTCCCTAAATAATCTAGTGAAAAATACGAGTTGTTTCAATGGTTATTCGTGATATTGATCTTATCTCTAAGTAAGTTGTAATAAAAAAATAAACATTTACATTAAAAAATAAGATGTTTATATTGTTATCATAAGTTGAGTCGAACATCGTGAAGGCATCGTGGAAAGAAGGCTGGAAGCGATACGGGGCAAGGGTGGTACTTGTCATATTTTAACAAGGGGGTGGTATCCAAATCCGCCATATTGAAAGGGATTGCAATCCGCAGGATCCTTCAGGAATAAAAACCCATATTAACCGATTAAGCGAAAAGGTGGTTATCCCATGAAAAGAAAAGCAACCTTGATGGTAACGATGCTGTCCGTTCTCTGCTTGTTTGTAAGCGCTTGCTCAGGCGGACAGAAGCAGGAGGGCGGCAGCAGCGCGGAAGGCAGCAAGCATTTGACCATGTGGACCTGGAAGGTCGCTTACACGCCGGGAATCGAAGCGGCAGCCAAGCTGTACGAGGAGAAGACCGGAGTGAAAGTAGATGTCGAGACCTTTACGCCTGACGATACTTACAGACAAAAGTTTCAGGCGGCGGCCAACTCGAAAAATCTCCCCGACGTCGTCAACTGGTGGGCGACAGCGGGCGACTCCATCGAAGGCTCCGTGCTTGAGCTGTCGGGCGAAGTCGGCGACGATGTGCTGAGCAAGTATTATGGTACGGCCATGGATCCGATCAAGGTGACCCAGAGCCAAGTCGATTCCTGGCAGAAGGACAAAAACGCCACGACGGTACAAAAGTCGCTGAAGGCGGGGCAGTTCTACGGACTACCGCTCGATATCGGCGGATTCTTTACCTTTTACGGCAACAAGCAGCTGATCGAGAAGGCGGGGCTTACCGCCGAAGCTCCGAAAACGTGGGAAGAGTTCGTCACGATGATGGAAACGATCAAGAGCAAGACGGGAACACCGGGACTTGTCTTTGGCGCCAAAACGTCCGACCTGTGGGAGAACTGGGCCGGATCCGCGCTGGCGATCATGTATGGCGGGCCTCAATCGTATATTGACCTGCTGGAACGAAAAGCGAAAATGAGCGATCCGGAGCATCTGCCGGTTGTTCAGGCGGTACAGACGCTCGCTGACAAAGACTTGCTGATGCCGGGCATTTTGTCGACGGATATCGACGGCGCGGACCAGGCGTTCGCCGCGGGGAAAGCCGCATTTGACCTTGGCGGTTCGTTCACGATGTCCACGCTGCTCGCGATGGGCATGAAACCGGAGGATATCGTCACGTTCCCTGTACCGCCGATTGACGGCTCGAAAATCACTTCCTGGACGACAGATCCGTTTACGCTGACGATGCTGTCCGTAAACAAAGATTCGAAGAACAAGGATGCCGCGCTTGATTTTATCAAGTATATGACCACGGATCCGGATGCGGCCGTTGCGTTCGCGAATGCGGCCTATACGGTTCCGGCTCTGAATTTGGGCGACCGTGCCAAAGATCTCGATCCGAACCTGAAGGCGATCGTTGACTCGTTCGCCACCGAGCCCGGACCATATTCGGAAGCGCAGCCGGCTATCAACGCTTACCGGGGCAAGAACAAGGAGTGGGAAGTGTATGCCCAGTCCATCCAATCCATGATCGAAAAGAAAATGACGGCCGAGCAGGCTGCGAAAAAATTCGACGATACGATGAAGAGCCTGCAGGCCAGCGGCAACTGATAACCGGCTCTGGCTATATGATGCAAACGGCGGCAGGGACAAGCGCCTTTCCGCCGCTTGCTTAATCCAAATCCAAAGGTGATGGAAGATGATAACAACTAGAAATAAATGGGTACCGTATCTGTTTTTGCTGCCGGGTGTTCTCCTGTTTCTCGCCGTTGGCGTCTATTCGGTCGGCTTCTCGATTCTGCTCAGTTTTTACAACTGGTCGGGGATCGACTTTTCGACGGCCCGCTTTGAAGGCCTTGCTAACTTCAAGCAGTTTCTGCTCGGGGATGACCCGATCGTCACTCAGAACTTTTACAACTCACTGCTGCATAACGTCCTGATCGGTGCAGCCCAGGTCGTTATCGTCATCCCCATCGCGATCGTGCTGGCGTTCGTCCTGCAGAATACGAAGATGGCGTCGCTGTACCGCACGGTGTACTTCCTGCCGATGATCGCATCGGGCGTGGCGATTTTTTATGTATGGAAAGGACTGTTTGAGCCTACCGGCGCTTTTAACTCCCTGTTTCATGCGATCGGACTCGACTTTCTGACCGTACCCGGGGGAATGCTGGGGAGCTCGTCCACGTCGCTGATCGGCATTATTATTACCTCGATATGGGGCGGCCTTCCGGGCACGCTGATTCTGTATTATGCCGGATTAACCTCGATCGATCCTACCTTGTATGAGGCTGCGAACGTTGACGGAGCCAGCAAGCTGACGATGATCACCAAAATCACATGGCCGCTTCTGAAGCCGATTACGCTGATCGCGGTCATCCAGATGGTCAACGGCGCGTTCCAGGCGTTCGAGAACGTGTTCATCATGACTGGCGGCGGACCCTCGGGCAGCTCGGAGGTTATCGGGACGCTCGTGTACCGGACGGCGTTCCTGAATAACGATTACGGACTGGCCAGTGCGATCGGATGGATATCCTTCCTGATTACCGGAGCCATTGCCATGTTCAGTATCCGGTCGTTCAAAGTCGACATTTAGAGGAGGACCCGAGATGGTCAAGACTATCAAACACATCATTCTGGTTTTATACGGGCTGACCTGCGTGTATCCTTTCTTGTGGATGATCGGCACCTCTTTGAAAACATCCCAGGATGCACTGGCCAATCCGCAGTCACCCCTCCCCAAAGGGGCGCCTGAGTGGTCCACGTTTGCAGAAGTGTGGAACAAGCTGAACTTTTACCGCTTTTTCGTCAACAGTGTGGTCGTCAGCATCATCGTCATTATTGGAGTCGTTCTGATTTATACGATGATGGCGTATTCGTTCGCCAAGTTCAGATTTAGAGGCAAAAAATTCGTGTATTACACGTTCATCGCGCTGCTGCTCGTTCCTGGCGTGACGACGCTCATTCCGCTGTATATCAACATGACGAATCTCGGCCTGCAGAACACGTACGTCGGCATGATCCTGCCGATGATTAACGGGGCCGCGCCGTTTGCCATTTTCCTGTTTACGAGCTATTTCCGGACCATATCGCATGAGCTGTACGAGTGCGCCGTTCTGGACGGCTGCGGCAACTTCAAGATCTACTGGCGGGTCTATCTGCCGCTGGCTCTGCCCGCGATCGGAACGATCGCCATCCTGAACTTTATCGGAAGCTGGAACAACATTCTGTGGCCGATGATTATCGTCGACAAGCAGGAGATGTTCACGCTGCCGATGGGGCTGATGTACCTGGATTCCTCCTCATTTAAAAAATGGAACGAGCTGATGGCCGGAGCGCTGATCACCGTCATACCGATCCTGATCGCGTTTCCGTTTATGCAAAAGATGTACGTTAAAGGCATGACCGTCGGTTCGGTCAAAATGTAAAACGCATCATTCATGCCGTACCATCGATAGCGCACTAGAAAACATACAAGAATGGGATGAAAGAGATGACCATAAAAACAGCGCATATTATTGCGCATTCGCATTGGGATAGAGAGTGGTATTTGCCATACGAAAAACACCGGCTGAAGCTGGTCCGCCTGATGGAGGATTTGATCGAGGCCTTCGAGCGGGACCCGGGGTTTGCCAGCTTTCATTTGGACGGCCAATATATCGTCCTGGAGGATTATTTGCAGATGATGCCGCACCGGGCGGAGCAAGTGCGTTCGCTGGTCGAACAGGGAAAGCTGATCGTCGGCCCCTGGTACATTCTTCAGGATGAATTTCTGGTCAGCAGCGAAGCGAATGCGCGCAACCTGCTGATCGGGATCCTCCTTTCGAAAAAGATGGGGGGATACGCGAAAATCGGTTATTTTCCCGACTCCTTCGGCAATATGGGGCAGGCTCCCCAGCTTATTCGCCAGGCGGGCATCGATGTCGCCGTATACGGACGCGGCGTCAAGCCGGTGGGCTTCAACAACGAGGTCCAGTCCGGTAACGAACATACGTCAAAATACTCCGAGATGTACTGGGAATCTCCCGACGGGTCCCGGGTGTTGGCGATCCTGTTCGCCAACTGGTACAACAACGGGATGGAGATTCCGACGGACCCCGAAGCCGCAAAGGCGTATTGGGCGGAAAAGCTGGCAGCCGCCGAAGCATTCGCTTCGGGACCGGAGCTGCTCTTCATGAACGGCTGCGACCACCAGCCGCTGCAGAAGGATCTGTCCAGGGCGCTGCGCACCGCCGGCGAGATGCTGCCGGACGTGGAGTTCCGCCATTCCAGCTTCCCCGAGTATATTGAAGCGCTTCGTCAGGCGAACCCGGATGCCCTCGATGTCGTGCGCGGCGAGCTCCGAAGCCAGTGGACGGACGGGTGGATCACGCTCGTCAATACCGCGTCGGCCCGGGTGTACATCAAACAGCAAAACGTGCGGAGCCAGACCTTGCTGGAAAAGGTGGCCGAGCCGCTCGCCGTCATGGCCCATTTGACCGGTACGGCCTATCCGCGGCACGAACTGCTGTATGCATGGAAGACGCTGCTGCAAAACCATCCGCATGACAGTATTTGCGGCTGCAGCGTTGACGAGGTGCACCGCGAGATGATGACGCGCTTCGCCAAGTCGCAGCAGGTGGCGGAGTCGATCGCTGCGGACAGCGCCGCGGCGGTAGCTGCTGCCGTGGATACCTCCGGCTTTGACCCGGAATCGGCGCGGCCTTTCGTCGTCTTTAACACGTCCGGCCATTCCCGTTCCGGCGCGGTTCGCACGACGGTGGACATAGAGCGCCGCTATTTCGATCATCAGGCTCCGCACGAGAAATACGAAGCGTTCAAAGAAGAGTACCAGGCTTTTGATCCGGAGGAATGGATCGTAACGGACGAAGGAGGCAAGCCCGTTGAGGCTAACATCGAGCCACTCGGCCCGGTATTCGGCTATGGCCTCCCGGATGACCGGTTCCGTCAACCTTATTGGGCTTTTCAGGTGGATGTGGAGCTCTACGTCAAGGACGTTCCAGGGATCGGTTATCGGGCCTACGCCCTTGTCCGCAAGGATTCCCTGGCCAAAGCCGAGTCCGTTTCACCTGCTGCAGGCGGCGTGAACGCAGGCGGCAACGCGATGGAGAACCGTTATCTTCGGGTGGAGATCGCGGAAGACGGCTCCTTTACGCTGTTGGATAAAGTGAATGGCCGGGAGTATGAGGGGCTCGGCATTTACGAGGACACGGGCGACATCGGGAACGAATACATGTACCGGCAGCCGGATGGAGAGGTGCCGCTGACGACGGAGGGCCTTTCGGCGGATATCCGGCTGGTGAAGCATACGCCGCTGGCCGCCGTATACCGGATCGAGCGCGTCTGGAAACTGCCGCTTGGAGCGGATGTGCTGCTGGACGAAGAGATTCGCTCCATGGTCCCTTTCCGGTACCGCAAATCCCGCCGCGTTAGCGAGACGGCCGGGGTGAAGATCGTCACGGAGCTCACCCTGGCCAAGGACAGCCGCTCCGTCGGCATCCGCAGCATGATCGACAACACGGTGAAGGACCACCGCATCCGGATGCTGTTCAAGACCGGACTGGCAGCGGCTCATGTGATGGCGGACTCCATTTATGAAGTGGCGCGGCGCCCGATTCAGCCTGAAGCCGCGTGGAGCAATCCGAGCAACGCCCAGCATCAGAATGCGTTCATCAGCTTGAGCGACGGCCAAGCGGGCCTTACCGTCGCGAATCAGGGACTGAACGAATACGAAGTGCTTCCGGCGCATAACACGATGGCGGTCACGCTTGTGCGCGGCGTCAGAGAGCTTGGGGATTGGGGCGTATTCTCGACGCCCGAAGCGCAGTGCCTGGGAACGCATGTCCTGGAAATGGAGCTGATTTCCCATGATGCCGATGTGATTGAATCGGGCGCATTTATCGAGGCTTATCAATTCCCGGTTCCATGGACGGTTCATCAGACGGGAGTCCACGGCGGCAAGCTGCCGGCGAATCATACGTTCCTCGAATGGGAGGGCGACCGCCTTGCCTTCAGCGCACTCAAGCTGGGCGAGGAGAACGAGGATCTGATGTTCCGGGTATTTAACGTTTCATCGGCAGCCTCGACGGCTCTGTCATTCGCACCTTCATTCCAGGTGAACGGCGTCTATGAGAGCACCATCATTGAACAGCGCGGGGAAGAGATGGGAAGAAACGAGCAAAGCGGGTATACGGCAGAGCTGGGACCGGCAAAAATTCAGACGGTCGGCATTCGTCCGGCTCTGCGATAATATAGTCCATTTTGGGGAGGGGAAAGCGGTATGGCCAAAATAACGGCAGTACGCTGCATTCGAACGAGACATGATGGAAGCTGGGTCATCGTCAAAGTCATGACGGACCAGGACGGATTGCACGGCATCGGCTCGGCCAGCGATATTTACCAGCCGGGAGCCGTGGTCAGTGTCATTGAGGAACTGCTGGCACCGGTGCTTATCGGACGGGATGCCGGCCAGATCGAGGATCTGTGGCAGACGATGTATACGAGCGGTTATTGGCGCAACGGCTCTACGCTCCATACCGCCATGGGCGGTATCGACATGGCGCTGTGGGACATCAAGGGGAAGGAAGCGGGGATGCCCGTGTACCAGCTTCTGGGCGGCGCGGTCCGTTCGGCCGTTCCTTGTTATGCGCATGCTAACGGTGCCACCTACGAGCAGCTGGAGGAAGAGGTGCATGCCTTTCAGGAGCAGGGCTTCGGCGTGATCCGCTGCCAGCTTGGGGGCTACGGCGGAGGCGGATTCGTCCCACCGCAGGGCGTATCGAAATTCCCTCCTGCCAGTGTATTCGATGAAGCCAGCTACATCACGGCGATCCCGGACATGTTCGAGAAGCTGCGTGTAAGGTTCGGCATGAACCTGGGCTTTACGCATGACGTTCACGAGCATCTGACGCCTTCCGGCGCCGTCAGCTTATCGAGAGCGCTGGATCCGTACCGCCTGTTCTTCGTGGAGGACTTGCTGCAATCGGAGCATACGGGATGGTACCGGCGGGTCAAAGAAACGAGCACCACGCCGCAGGCCGTCGGTGAATTGTTTGTTCACCCGCAGGAGTGGCTCCCGCTGGTGCAGGAGCGCTTGATCGACTTTGTCCGGATGCGCGTCTCCAAGGCCGGCGGCATTACCCCATGCCGCAAAATTGCCGCCGTCTGCGAAGCTTTCGGCGTCCGCACTGCGTGGCAGGAAGGCGGGGAGAACGACCCGGTCAACCAAATCGCGGCCGCGCATCTGGACATGGCTACCATGAGCTTCGGCGTACAGGAGATCAACCATTTCCGCAGTGAAGAGAAAGAGGCCTTCCCGGGCCACGCAGTTTTGGAACATGGGCATTTGAAGCTGAACGATAAGCCGGGGCTTGGCATCGATATCGACGAGCATAAGACGGCAGCCCTGGTAAAGGATCAAGGTTCCCTGGCAGCATACCATCACCCATACAAGCTGGACCGCAAGCCGGATGGAACGCTGATTCGTCCGTAAGGTCCGGCCGGAAGGAGGAAAAGATCATGAAGCAAATCGTCGTGACCGGCTCGGAAGGAAAACTGGGCCACTACGTCGTTCAAGAGCTTAACCATGCAGGATACCGGGTCATCGGAACGGATGCCCGCCCGGCAAGCGGGAGAAACCGTTATGCCCGTTATGTCCAGGGGGACTTGACCCAGCTTGGCGAGGTGTACGGTATCTTGGCGGAGTCGGATGCGGTGGTTCACCTGGCTGCCGTGCCGAATCCTATCAACTTTTCGCCGGAGCGGATCTTCGCCAACAATGTCATGGCGACATACAACATCCTGGAGGCTTCTTCGAAGCTAGGCATCCAGCGCGTCGTATTCGGATCGAGCGAATCGGCCTATGGATTCTGCTGGGCGAAGCATCCCTTTCCGCCGCATACGCTCCCCGTTGACGAGGAGCATGTGCTGCTGCCGCAGGAAAGCTACGGTCTGTCCAAGCAGGTGAACGAACAGACGGGCGACATGTTTGCCCGCCGTACCGGCATGGAGATCTATGCTCTCCGCTTCTCTTTGATTCTGGCGCCGAATGAATACGATCGGGAGATCGCGGCCTTCAGCGATACCGCCAGACATCACCGCATTCTATGGAGCTATGTCGACGCGCGCGACGCCGCTTCAGCCTGCCGGCTTGCGCTGGAAGCACCCGTGCAAGGCCAGGCAGAGGCATGCCGTCTGAACATCACATCCAGCGACTTGCTGAGCGATGCAAGCGTCAGCGAGCTGGCAGCCAAGTATTATCCGCAGGTGCCTTTTCCAGGCAAGGACCCAGGTAAGTTGACGGCGCTCGTGTCCAACGCCCGGGCGAAGTCGGTCCTGAACTGGGAGCCTGCTCATTCCTGGAGGAACGCCGGCCGTTAAGGTCGGTTTTCCTTCAGGTTTCATAGATGAAGCAAGCCGCCTGCTGAAAGGGGGAGGTGCCGCAAGCTAAATTGGATACGGGACAAGCTCGGGTGTATTGCCGATGGTTTTTTTGCTGCAAAATTGAAAGCGAATACAATCATGATCCCGCAGCGAAGCAGCGTTGCTTTCGTGCAGCTTGATAAGCAAATCAAGCATGGGAGGAATAATCGTGAACAATCGATTGAGCTTTAGGCGCTTTATCGCGCAAATGACCGTCATCGTGATGGTCGTCTCCTTATTCTGGATGGCCCCGGCTCCACTTAGAGCCGCCGCCGATGGCGAGGATGCAGATGGCGGCAGCCAGCTTCCGCCATACGCCCCGGTAACGGTCACCGATTCCGTATACATTACGCTCGGGGAAACGCCGGAAGGACAAGGCGTAACCGCCCGTCCGGGGGACGGTCCGGAGGAAGGCCTGCAGGTGGGCGAAATGGACGGTAAAACGTACTGGAAGACCAATCAAGCGGTAAATCCGAATGATCCGGCACAGAACATCCTCTACTTTTATTTCAATGTGGATGACGACTTTGCGGGAGATCTTAGCGACCAGGACGTTTTGGTAACGGCCGAATATTATGACCAGGGCAATGGGGATATGGTGCTTCAGTATGATTCCAAGCAGTCCGCTTTTAAGGACGCCCCGCTGTTTTCGTACGAAAATTCGGGGACCTGGAAGACGCATACCTTCAAGCTGAGCGACGCGCGCTTTGAGAACCGCACAAACGGTGCGGATTTCCGGATCGGCGTCACCGGCGCCGGAGCGAAGGCACTGAATCCCGAGCTGTATTTGGCGAAAGTGACCATGACGAAGCAGCCCCGTGAATCGTCGGGGAGCCACGAAACCAAGGTCTATGACACGGTATACCCGACGGACGATATCGTCATTGCCGACCGCAGTGTGACGGATTATGGCGCCAAAGGGGATGGGAGCACGGATGACACCCGCGCCTTCCAGGAAGCGCTGGCCGATGCGGGAAGCCAAGGTGGGGGCGTCGTGTTCGTGCCTTCAGGCACGTACAGGCTGACAAGCGAGCTTGTCGTCCCGACAGGGGTCACGCTCCGCGGCGATTGGGCGAATCCGGAAGCGCAGGGCGGCAAGGTTCTGGGCACCGTTCTTGCTGTCTATGCCGGTAAGGGACAGGAGACAGGCACGAGCTTCATCAAGCTGCAGCCTTCCAGCGGCGTGACGAACCTGTCCATCTGGTATCCGGAACAAAACGCATCCGATCCGTCTCCATATCCGTGGACGATCGAACAGCTACCCGGCGACAGTGCGACCGTCAAGAATGTCACGCTGGTCAATGCTTACCAGGGGATCAAGATCGGACCGGACTGGAACGAGCTGCATTACGTCAAAAATCTCTATGGTACCACGCTGAAGACAGGCATTTTCCTCGATTACACGACGGATATCGGACGGCTGGAGGGGATTCATTTGTCCCCGGATCTCTGGTCTGGATCGGGCCTCGCGGGATCACCCGAACGCGGCGAACTGCATGATTACATGACGGGCCACGCCGAGGGCATCGTGATGGGCCGCTCCGATTGGGAATACATGTCGGACATCCATATTTCCGGATATGAGACGGGCATGCGGATGACGACAAGAACCGGCAGTCTTGAATCAGCCAATGCGCAGCTGTACAAGATCCAGGTCGAGGATTGCCATGTTGCGCTCAAGATCGAGGGTGTCAACAATTACGGCCTGCTGATTTCGGACAGCCGGTTCGAAGCTGGCGCCGGGCAGCATCCGATTGCCATTTACGCGACGCAGGGCTTCAATTCCATTGTTCAGTTTAACGGCGTTACGGTTGGCGGGCACCCCGATCAGGCGGTTCTGAACGAGGGCAGCGGCACCTTATCCTTCGAAAACAGCTCATTCGAAAACTGGGGGGACGGCAGCGAAGACTATGCGATCATCGCACGAGGCGGATCGCTGATACTGGGGGCTTCCAGCTTCGCCAAATCCGATCGCCATCTCCTGCTTGAAGGGAATGTCGGAACGGTAAATTCCATCAACTCGGGATATGACGGCAAGCTGTCCGTAACCAATCACAGCCAGTCGACGGACCTGAATATCCGCCAAGACGACAAGTATGTCCTGGACCGCCTTCCTGAGGTGCCCTCCGTGGATATCGCCGCACGTCCCAAGCCGGCGACGAGCAGATTGTTTAATGTGGTGAATGCTCCGTACTCCGCTGATCCGACCGGGAATGAGGATGCCTCCCAGGCGATCCAGCAGGCTCTAAGCGATGCCGGTGACGCTGGCGGCGGCACGGTGTATATGCCGGCCGGGATTTACCGGGTCGAGCAGCCGCTGGTTGTACCGACAGGCGTAGAATTGCGCGGCAACTTTGATGTTCCGCATCATACGATTGGCGGCGGCACGGTCATTTTTACGAACTACGGGGAAAATGAAGCGGACGCCCCGGCGTTGATCCAGTTAAAAGCGTTGGCGGGCCTCCGCGGGATATCCGTATATTACGACCATCAAACCTGGACCGAAGCGAATCCGGTCAAGCCTTACCCATGGACCGTTCAAGGCCAAGGGAAGGACGTTTACCTTATTGATACGACGCTGGTCAATCCATACCAGGCCGTCGATTTTGGAACATACGATACGAGCGGGCATTACATCGATTACGTGGCAGGTTCCCCGCTGAAGGAAGGGATTTACCTGGGCGGAGGTGCGCAGGGCGGATACTTGCGGAACGTCCAGTTCAATCCGCATTATTACGGGCGCAGCAATTACCCGAACCATCCATCCACCGGCGCGGACTCCGACATGGTCTGGAGTTACCAGAAGGACCATCTGGATGCTTTCCGCATCGGCAACGTGAAACAGGAGACCATTTTTAACACATTCGTCTTCGGTTCGAAGTTCGGCATCCATTTCGAAGGACAGGACGGGCAGGGCCCTGAAGCCGTCGTGATCGGCCACGGCACGGACGGAAGCAAAAAAGGAGCCGTGCTGGAAGGCGCGGACAAGGCGGGACTCCAGTTCATCAACACGGAGCTGGTCTCGATCAGCACGACCGACAAAGTCTACGTTGAGGTCGGCAAAGACTTCGGCTCCAAAGCGGTGTTTTTCAATTCTTCGATGTGGGGCGATACAAACCGTTCCTTCGATATCTTCGGGGGCACCGTGCGGATTCAGCAGGCCAACTTCACCAAAGTCGGCGACATCGGCATTAACGCCGTCGGCGGTAACATCGGACTGTACGATTCCTATTTCCAGCAGTCCCAAACGACCCATGTGTATGCCGGGCCGAGCATCGACAAGATGGTCGTATCCAACAACCTGGCCAGCGGGGGACTTCTAATTCAGAACGATGCGCCGGGCAAAGTGTCGGGAAGCAATCTCTATCCTGTGACGCTGAAGTTAGAGAAGGCACCCTTCGATCCTTCACACCCGGAAAATACAGGAACGGTGCTGTCGATAACCAATGCGGCCGGAGCTGGAACGCTGAAGGGACAAATCGAATGGGTCAGTCCCGGCATGTACCAGGAGGCGCTGAAGTCGATCCGTTTTGAGGAGCTGAAGCAGGGGGAAACCCGCAGTGTGGCCATCCCTTACTTATCAGCCGATTCCCTGAAGTTCAGGGTTGCGCTGGATAACGGGGAACGTTATGAAACTTCAGTCAAGCTGTCCCAGTCCTTCGCATCGCGGAGCGGGGCAGCGGACCACACGCCAACCATTGAAGTGTCTGGTCCGGAGCATTACTACAGCGTTGGCGGAAGCTGGGGGGGCGCCGATGATCTCGGGCTCACCTCCAAGGTCACCTGGGATGAAGCCCACTTGTACGTTAACGTAGATGTCAAGGACAATGTCCACAGCCAGACGTTTACCAACGGCGATATATGGCAGGGCGACAGCCTGCAGGTCGGTATCGACCTGGCGAAGGAAGATGGCGCGGCCAGCCGCCAGGTGAATGAGCTCGGGTTTGCGCTGAACGAGGACGGCAGCGTGCAGAAATGGAGATGGCGTGCTCCGGATGGGGTCACACCGGGTCCGCTGGAATCCGTTCAGGCGGTCGTTACCCGCGACGAAGCGGCCAAGGTGACGCATTATGAGCTGACCCTTCCGTTTCAGGCGCTTCACGGCGCCGGGTACAACTTCCATCCCGATAAACCGATAGGGCTTGCGCTGCTCGTCAACGAAAATGACGGGGACGGCCGTTCCGGATTCATGGAGTTTAACGGAGGTATCGGCGCGAGCAAGGATGCCGGATTATTCGGCAATTTGTACCTCCTCCAGAACGACTATGTGAAGCTGCTGGAGAAATCCGCCCAAGCCAGCGTGAAGTTGGCCATGCAAAAGAAAGAGGTCAGCACCGTCGATGCTGCTGCCAATTTCGTGCTTCTCCTGCCGGATAGCGGACTGAAGAAATCCTTGCAGGCCCGGCTCGCTGCCATTGGTTCGAAGCTTGGGACAGTTCCGGGCGGAGAGGGACATCCGGGAGGACCGGGATCGAATGGAGGAGGGAATTCCGGTTCTGGTGTACCGCTTGTATAATCTGCTGCCTTAGGACAAACTGGCACTTGTATGCCTGTGCACAGCATCGCTTTCGAGCGATCGTGCATAGGCTTTTTTGCGTCTGGGGTGATCGTGGCGATTCCCGCATCCAGCAATTTCGGGGCCAGCCGCACTCTAAACGCAGGACACGTTAAAAATGGACTGCAAACATTAATTCCGCCTCATTTTGGCCCTGTTATGAATGCGCTACCATTGAAGTAGAAACGGCAGTTAGATAGCGTGAGGTGAGAACGGTGGGAAGCATCACATTTAATCATGTATTCAAACGGTACAAGGGCGAATCCCGCCCCGCCGTGAACGACTTCCATTTGTCCATTGAAGAAGGGGAATTTCTTGTTCTGGTCGGACCTTCCGGCTGCGGCAAATCGACGACGCTGCGCATGCTTGCGGGGCTTGAGGAGATCAGCAGCGGCGAGCTGTATTTGGACGGCAGATTCATCAATTATGTCTCCCCGAAGGACCGCGATATCGCGATGGTTTTTCAGAATTATGCCCTGTATCCCAATCTGTCCGTTTATGAAAATATCGCCCTTGGCCTAAAGCTCCGCAAGACGGCGAAGCATGAAATCGATGTGCGCGTGAAGCGGGTGGCGTCCATCCTGGAAATCGCCCATCTGCTGGACCGCAAGCCGAGTCAGCTGTCCGGCGGCCAGAAGCAGCGGGTCGCGCTCGGCAGGGCGATCGCCCGTGAGCCTCAGGTGTTTCTGATGGACGAACCGCTGTCCAATCTCGATGCCAAGCTGCGCGCGCAGACCCGGGCCGAGCTGATCAAGCTGCAGAGCGACCTGAAACGGACGACGGTGTATGTCACCCACGACCAGGTCGAGGCGATGACGATGGGCACCCGCATCGTGGTGATGAAGGACGGGGTCATTCAGCAGGTAGCCGCCCCGCGCGCATTGTACGACGAACCGGCCAATGTGTTTGTCGCCGGATTCATCGGTTCGCCTCAGATGAACTTTTTGAACGGTACCATCGAGAAAAGCGACGGAGACTACTATTTTTCCAACAAACGGATGAGGCTGCTCCTGCCTGAGGCCACTGGCAGAAATTTTGAGCGGGCCCCGAAAACCGTTCGCAGCGTCATCTTAGGCGTGCGGCCGGAACACGTCATCCTGAAGCGCGGCAGCACGGAGGAAGCCGGCTTCATCACCGGGCTTGTGCAAATGACGGAAGCCACCGGCGCGGATTCCTATGTTTACGTGCAAATCGGCTCCTATCCATTGATCGCCCGTACCGATCCTGAACAGACGTACGCCGCCGGGGACGTGGTCTCTGTAGGCTTGCAGATGCACAAAATCCACTTTTTCGATGAGAGTACGGAGGAATTGGTGGGGAGAGGTGAGGCATGAAGAAACGCACCTTGCCCCGCTTCGCGCGCATTTCCCTGAGACTGCTGATCATTGCCGCACTTCTGTTCGGACTTGTCCGCTGGCTCTCAGCCGATGAGCCTGTGATTTACTCCACCAGCGTCACCGCCGCCGACCTGCTTGATCTGGCAAGCAAGGAAGGCGAGCTCCCTTACGCCCAGCTCATGAAGGGGCCGGAAGGTGAATATGCCGCTGCGGAAGAGAGGTCCATTCGGCTCGATCCGGTCAATTACAAGGCGGCATCCACCGATGCGGACCTGGCCAAGGAGGCCGAGAGCGGTCGAAGCATGCTGAGCTGGAGCAACGAATCCGGCTGGGTGGAATGGACCTTTACGGTCCCCGAGGCTGGCTGGTATGAGCTCCATTTGGACTATAAGGCGCTGCCGGGCAGCGGAAGCTCCGTGATCCGCGGGGCCATGATCGACGGACAATACCCCTTCGCGGAATCAGAGCGCATCGAGCTGGAACGGATGTGGAAGGACGCGAAGTATCCATACGAAGTCAACGAAATCGGGATGCAGGTCCGTCCCCAGCAGATTGAACTCCCCGAATGGACGGACAAGGCGGCAAGCGATTATTCGGCTTCTTCCCGGCCGTTTCTGTACCGGCTTGAGCCCGGGCAGCACACGCTCCGGTTGACCGGAGAGAGGGGGGCGGTCGCGATCCGGGACATCTATTTCCGGACCCAGCAGCCGATCGCGGCCTATGCGGAATACGTCAAGCAGCAGCCCGCCATGAAGGACCAAGAGAGCTGGTTCAAGCAGACGGAAGCCGAGCAGTTCCAGCGCAAGTCGAGCCTGTCCATTCAGACGGACCGCTGGTCGGAGCCGTACATTTCACCGGATCCCAAGGGCCGCATCACCTATAACGTGCTCGGAGGGAACCGTTGGAAGCAGCCGGGCGAGTGGGTGGAGTGGAGCTTTGAGGTTCCGGCCGACGGCTGGTACGTCATCGATCTGAAAAACTTCCAAAACTACAGATCAGGATTCAAAGCGTATCGGACGATCGAAATCGACGGAAAAGTCCCGTTCGAGGAGCTGCTTCATTACGGTCTGGCGTATCACAAGGAATTTGAAATCTCGGCGATATCGGATGCGGAAGGCAGGCCCTATCAGTTTTACCTGAACAAAGGGACCCACACGATGCGAATGACGGCCGATTCAAGCACGATGCAGCCGATTCTGATCGCACTGAAGGATACCCTGGCGCAAATTTCGGATTTCGACCGCCATATCCGGCTCATCACCGGCAATTACAGCAAAAGCGCCTCGGATGCCAACCTGGATGCCAGCCGTACCTGGGACATGAATAAATACGATCCCAATGCGGGCAAAACGCTTCAATCCTTGATCGACCGCCTGAAGCTGATCCGGGACTACATTAACCGCGTCAATGAAGGCAGCTCCGACCTGTCGCAAGCGATTGCTTCAGCGGTGAGCATGCTGGAAGAGATGACGGCCGACGTCAACAACGTTCCGAACAAGGTGAATGACTTCTCCACGATCCAGGCCAACATCGGCACCTGGATGTCCACGCTGACCCAGCAGCCGCTGATGCTCGATTATTTCGTGGTACGGACGCCGGATGCCCGAACCGGCCTCAAAGAGCCAACGGCGCTCTCCCGGATTCCGTATTCCATCGCAGACTTCGCCCGTTCCTTTACGATGGATTACGACCTGGACGGGGAGAAGAAGGACGGGGCGCTGGAGATCTGGGTCGGCCGCGGCCGCGATTACGTTGATGAGCTGCGGGAGCTGGTGAGCCAGGATTTCACGCCGAAAACGGGGATTCAGGTCAACATTAATCTTATGCCGAATCCCAACATGCTGATTCTGGGCAATGCCGCCGGCGACGTGCCCGACGTGGCGCTTGGGCTGGCAGAGGCCACACCGGCTGATTATGCGATGCGGGACGCCGTTCAGGACCTGTCCTCCTATCCGGGATTCGCCGATGTCATGAAACGCTTCATACCGGGCGCAACGAGGGCCCTGACTTACAACGGCGGCACTTACGGCCTGCCGGAGGTGCAGAACTTCCAGCTGCTGTTTTACCGCTCGGATATTTTCGAGAGCCTGGGGTTGAAGGCCCCGGACACTTGGGACGACGTGTTTGACATCCTGCCGACGCTGCAGGAGAACGGCATGACGATGAATGTTCCGAAGGCGGATTTCGCCACCCTCTTTCTCGAAAACGGCGCATCGCCGTATACGCCCGACGGGCTGAAGTCCAGCCTGTTCAGCGAATCGGGGCAAAAGGCATTCAAGCAGTGGACGCAGCTGTACACCAAATTCAACCTGCCGATCGACATACCGGCATTCTTCCAGCATTTCCGTGACGGGGATATCCCGATCGGCATATCCGACTTCAACACGTACGTGCAGCTGCAGGTGGCTGCGCCTGAGATCACGGGGCACTGGAAAGTTGCGCCCCTGCCGGGGATCAAGCAGCCGGACGGTCAAGTGGCCCGCTGGTCGCCGCAAGGACTGTCCACGGCCATGATCATGAAGAAGAGCGACAAGAAGGATGCGGCCTGGCAGTTTCTGAAATGGTGGACTTCCGCGGATGTCCAGTCGAGGTATGCCGGGGATATGGAGTCGTACTACGGCATCGAGTACCGCTGGAATACGGCCAATGTCGAGGCGATGAAGTCGCTGAGCTGGCCGTCCGAAGACCTGAAAGCGATCCGGGAACAGGCTCGCTGGGCGGCGAACCTGCCCAATGTTCCAGGATACTACTTCCTGGCCCGTGAAATGGATTTCGCCTGGAACAAGACGGTATTTGACGGCGTGCCGGCGAGCGAATCGCTGGAAGAGGCCAGCCTGTCGCTGCAGCGGGAGATGGACCGCAGGCAGCGGAATTTCGGCATTGCGGGAGGAAACTTGCGCGTGCCGCAGATTACCGAACCTTTTAACTGGGAGGAGGCTAAGCCGTGAAACCAGAAGTTACGCCCGCTTTGCCCGCCGCGAAGCCGCCATCCCCGGTAGCGGTCAAGCTGAAACGGTTTGTACTGGATTTGAAGAAGGATGCGTTCTGCTACGCGTTCCTGGCTCCTTTTCTCATCTGCTTTCTCGTCTTTATCGTCATTCCGGTCGTGATGGCTGCGACGCTCAGCTTCACGTCCTACGACGGATTCAGCAAGCTGCATTTTATCGGCTTTGACAACTTTATCGCGCTGTTTACGCAGGACATTATTTTTCTGACCAAGGCGCTTCCGAACACGTTCGTATTCGCGCTGATCGTCGGACCGGGCGGGTATATGCTGTCTTTCCTGTTTGCCTGGCTCATTCATCAGCTGCCGATGAAGGTGCGCGATTATTACACGCTGGTGTTCTATGCGCCGTCGATGGCGGGCGGCGTGGCGCTGACGGTCGTCTGGATTGCCGCTTTCAGCGGCGACCGCGTCGGCTATTTGAACAACTTCCTGCTGAATATGGGCTGGATCGATTCCCCGGTAACTTGGCTGCAGGATCCGAAGTACCTGCTGAACATCATGATTCTGGTATCCCTCTGGATGAGCTTCAGCGTAGGATTTCTGGCGATGCTGGCGGGTCTGCAGACGGTCAACCGGGAGCTGTATGAAGCTGGACGGATCGACGGGATATCGAACCGGCTGCAGGAAGTGTTCTACATTACCGTGCCGTCCATGAAACCGCAAATGCTGTTCAGCGCCGTCATGACGATCGTTTCGACCCTGAAGGCCGGCAGCATTTCAACCCAGTTGACCGGGATGGCGATTACGCCGCAGTACGCGGGGCACCTCATCATCAACCATGTCGACGATTACGCGTTCATCCGGTTCGAACTCGGCTATGCTTCAGCGGTTTCAGTTATTTTGCTGCTCCTCAGTTACTTCGTGATGAGGTTTGCCTACCGGATGTTTAACTCGAAGGAGGAACTGTAAGCCCATGATGCCCAAATTGCGCCGGCTCCGCACGGCTTCGCCCTTTCAGGTCATTCTGATCACGCTTTTTACCGCCTTGGCCTTGTTCATGTCGCTGCCGATCGTCTTCATCTTCAACCATGCGTTTAAGCCGCAAAACGAGCTGTTCCTATTTCCGCCGCGGTTTTTCGTCCGGCATCCGACCCTGCACAATTTCGAAACGCTCTTTCTGCATGCGTCCAATGCGACGGTGCCGTTCACACGGTATTTGTTCAACAGCCTAATTGTCGTTTCGCTGACACTGGTCAGCGTCGTGGTGGTCAGTACGATGGCGGCTTATGTTCTGGCCAAATACCAATTCCATTTCAAACAGCTCATCATGTCGCTGATTACCCTGTCCTTGATGTTCGCGCCCGAAACGGTATCCATTCCGAGATATCTCGTCATCAACGGCATCGGGCTGAACAATACGTATCTCGGGCATATCCTGCCGGCGCTTGCATCGCCCGTCGCGGTGTTTATGCTCGTCGGCTTCATCTCGCAAATTCCGAGCGATCTGATGGAGGCGGCCCGGATCGACGGCGCGGGGCATGTCGGCATCTTCGTGCGCATGATTCTGCCTCTGTCCGTCCCGGCGATCGCGACTATCTCGATTTTGACGTTCCAGGGCGTATGGGGAGACGTGGAGACTTCAACCCTGTTCATGCAAAAGGAGACGATGCGGACGCTCGCTTTCTACGTCAACAGCCTGCTGAGCGGTTTGCAGAACAACGTGGCGGGGCAGAACATGGCGGCGGCGGCCGGGCTGCTTATTTTCATCCCGAATCTGATCATTTTCCTGCTCTTTCAGCGCAGAGTGCTTGAGACGATGGTCCATTCCGGTATCAAGTAATGTCATCAGCAAAGGAAGTCGGAACGATGAAAAAATGGTTTCCATTACTGCTAGTCTTTATGGCCGTCTTGACGTCCCTGCCGGGTACCGCCATGGCCAAACCTCCATATATGACATCCTACTATGACTCGAACCAGGCGTCCTGGTTCCGCATCCAGCCGATATACCGTCCGGCCGGGGCCATCTCCGCCGATTTCGGTGAACCGGCTGATCTCGATATCGCCGCCGACGACCGTGTCTATATCGCCGACAAAAAGAAAGACCGCATTGCGGTGCTGAATCCGGACGGCACGCTGCTCCGGACGTTCGGCGACGCCGAAGGCCAAGGTCAGCTCTCTGGACCGGAGGGCGTATACGTTACTCCGGACAACGAGGTATACGTGGCGGACTCTGGAAATCAGCGGATTGCCGTGTTTGACGGGAGTGGACGGTTTCAGAGGGAGTACAAGAAGCCAGAGACACCGCTGCTCGGCTCGGAGCATTTTGTCCCTGTCAAGCTTGTCGTAGACCGGCGCGGCGTGATGTACATCCAGCTGAATTCCTCGTATCAGGGACTGGTCCGGCTGAATCCGAAAGGCGAATTCATGGGCTATTTCGGTGCGAACAAGGCGGATCAGTCGATGCTGAACTGGCTGAAGAAGCTGGTGCTGAACAAGGAGCAGCTGTCCAAGGAAAAGGGCGCGCTCCCCAAGCCGATTACGAATGTGGCGATCGATCCGGACGGATTTGTGTACACGGCCACCGCCGGCGGGGAAGGGAAGGGAGCGATCCGCAAGCTGAATGCAGGCGGGGTGGACGCTTTTAAAAACAAGACGCTGGTGAACGGACACGGCATCGTCGACGTTGCCGTTGATCCGGAAGGCTTCCTGTACAATATCGACCTCGATTCCATGAGCATCAATCTTTATGACCGCAGCGGTGAGGCCATGTTCGAGTTCGGCGACATCGATAAGGAAACGCAGCAGTACGGCGTGCTCGGTTATCCGACCGGGATCGGCATCGACTCGGATCATGCGATCTGGATATCCGACAGCGGTACCAATACGGTCCATAAATACGTCCGTACCGCTTTCGGCAGCAGCGCGCTTCAGGCGCTCGCACTGTATGCCGACGGGAAATACGAAGAGAGCAAGCCTTATTGGGAGGCGGTCTATGCCCGCAATGATATGTACAACGGGACCTTTCAAGGCTTGGGCAAAGTGTTTTTGCACGAGGACCGCAATGACGAAGCCTTGAGCTACATGAAAGCCGCTTTCGATACCGACGGCTATTCGAAGGCCTTTTGGCAGATCCGGATGGAATGGCTTCAGCGCCATTTTGTCGCCCTGGTGGGCGGACTGGCCGCAGTGATGCTTGCCGTTTACTTCGGCTATCGCCTCATCCGCTGGTCCTTGCGCAGGCGTCCGCTGCCGGTATCCTGGAAGGAACCGCTGGCGTACATCCGTAATTTGGGCTACGTCCTGATTCATCCTTACGAGGGGTTCTACAAAATCAAGGAGGCGAGGATTCCCGCCTGGATCACGATTTCCCTGCTGCTCCTGGTCATCGGCATCAAGCTGTGCAGAGTTTATCTCACCGGGTTTTTGTTCCATCCTGTCGACCTCTCGGAAGTCAATCTGATGAAGGAACTCGGCCTGTTTGCCCTGCCATGGGTCACCTGGATCATCGCCAACTACCTGGTCTGCAGCATCAAGGACGGGGAGGGCCGGTTCCGGGAAGTCATTCAGGGCAGCGTCTATGCGCTGTCGCCCTATGTGTTCTTTTCGGTCCCGACGATCCTGCTGTCCAACATCGCATCGCTGGATGAGGCGGTCATCATTCATGCATTGAACACGATCATGACCGTATGGCTGCTCGTCATGTTCATCGTGATGACGCAGGTGATCCACAACTTCGATTTCCTGGAGACGCTGAAAAACTCGGCTATCTCGGTGTTTGCAATTCTGACGATCTGGATGTTCGGCTTCATTATTTTCGGATTGTCCTATAACCTGTATGACTTTTTCTATGAGCTTTACAAAGAGGTGAACATCTATCATTAACGCTGCCAAACGACGATTCCGCCAAGCAAAATGGCCTGCCGCCATCGCACTGGCTCTTCTGATCGTGCTTCTGCTGCTGGTGTTCAAGCCTTGGGAGCAAACGACAGCCGAACGATTCTCCCAAACGGGCATCGCCGCGAACCTTCCAACTCCGGACGCCCTGTATGAGGGCGATCTCTGGAAACCGGCCGCAGGGGCTGACGGTTATGCGCTGGTGCTGGAGAACGAACATTATGCGCTGTACGTCCGCCCGGATAACACCCAGATCGCCGTGCTGGATAAGGCATCCGGCTACCGCTGGACCAGCAATCCGATCAAGGAGGAGCTGGCCGGTGAAACGGTCAAAGGACAGCTGCTGGCCAACCTGCAATCCCCTTTTCTGCTGACCCATGTCCGGACGCAGGGAGCCGATCAGACGGTCAGGGAGACGCTGAGCAACCAGACGGCCGGCATGCAAATCGCCATGATCCGCAAGCCTGAGGGGCTGCAAATCGAATACTCGTTTCCCGCCAAACAGTTGGGGTTTGTCATGCAGTATGAGCTGACGGACAGCGGCCTCAAGGTCAAGGTGCCTGCGGCCGGCATTCGGGAGGAAGGAGCGTCTGCGCTGTTCTCGCTCGACGTTCTGCCTTATTTTGGAGCCGCACCCGCTAAAGAGAATGGTTATGTGTTCGTTCCCGACGGCCCTGGAGGACTCATCCGCTTCGCTCAGGAGCATGCGAGCCTTACCCGAGGCTACTCGCATCAGGTTTACGGCAGCGAGGTGACCAATGAGGAGAATGGGACGCGTACCGGAGAACGGAGGGAAGACATCGCTTACCCTGTGTTCGGGTTGAAGAAGGGCGACCATGCCTTTCTGGCCGTCATGACCAAGGGGGAAGATTCCGCCAACGTATCCGCCATGGCGCCCGGACTCAAGTCGTCATTCTATCAGGTATTTTCCAGTCAAATCTATCGCGAAGAATATCTCTACCGGATGAGCCGGCTGGCCGCGCCGAGCAAGGCCGTTCAGAAGGAACGGCTGAACCGGGACCGGGAGGTCGAATACCGGTTCCTGAACGGCGCGGACGCGGATTATGTCGGTATGGCGGGAGCTTACCGGAGCTATCTGCAGGAGACCGGCCGTCTTACCGAGGCGCTGAAACCGGTGGATCATGTGCCGCTATACCTGAAAATCATGGGCGGCAATTACGAAAAGGCCTTTGGCCGAATCCGGTATGTGGCCGCCACGACCTTCGAGCAGGCGGGCGATATCGTCAGTACCTTGCAGAGCAAGGGCGTCGCTTCATTACGCACCATATTCTACGGCTGGCAGAATGAAGGTGACTACAACATGGAGAAGCGGTTTCCGATCGATCCGGCGCTTGGCGGCGAAGCGGCCGCGAAGACGTTCATTTCCGCGATGAAGGAGCGGGGCGTCCCTGTCAGCTTCAGCGAGGACTTCCTCTGGGTCGACGGACATTCCTCCTTCTCCGGAAAGACAGACGCCATCCGGGGGATCGACGGGACCGCCTATGTCGACGACGGCTGGTATATCGCCAAGCCCGCCTATACGGCGGTAACGGCGGCAGATACGGTAGACAGGCTGAAGAAGCTTGGCGTGGACGGCATCCATTTCAGCGGAATCGGCGAGATGCTGCTGAACGATTACGAGCCTTCCGGCATCCAAACCCGGGAATATGCAAAAACCATCTACGACGGGCTGCTGAAATATACCCGGGAGGCACTGGGAAGCGCGTCGGTCAACCAGGGGGATGCTTATGCGCTCGGCCAAACGGATTACATTGACGGGCTGCCGTCCGAATCGAGCTACGATTTCATGATCGACGAGACGGTTCCCTTTTACCCGATCGTGCTGCATGGCTTCGTTCCTTACACGTTCGGAGACGGCAACCTTCGCGACGATGAGGATGCCGAATTTTTGCGGGCGATCGAATATGGGGCGCTGCCCTCGTTCTTTGTGACCCATGACGATTCCCGCAAGCTGAAGGACACTCCCTCGAACTTTTTGTACAGCAGCCGTTTCGATAAGTGGGAACGACGGATCGAGGAGGAATACGCGAAGTTCGATTCACTGAGCCAGCTGTATAGCATGCGGATCATCGGTCATGAAAAGCTGTCCGGCCAGAAATATGCCACCACTTATGAGGACGGCACGAGGGTTATCGTGGATTACGGAGTCAAGGACTTTACCGTGGAGAAAGGAGCGGGGAAATGAGCAGCGTTCCGGATTTCAAACGAAAAGCGGCCCAATATCATCTGAAGCGATACGGCGTCGGACTGCTGTTTATGCTCCCCTGGATCATCGGGTTCTGCGTGTTTGTGGCGATTCCGATCGGCTGGTCCATGTTCATGTCCCTGCACAAGGTCGCGGTGGTGCCGGGGGGATTCAAATATACGTGGCTTGGTCTGCAAAATTACCGCGATGCCTTTCTCAAGGACAATGTGTTTCCGATCGAGCTGATCACCTACTTTCAGGAAATGATCCTGATGGTGCCGATTATCGTCATCTTTGCCCTGTTGATTTCCCTGCTGCTGAACCAGCAGTTCCCCGGCCGGTTCGTGTACAGGGCGCTGTTCTTCCTCCCGGTCATCTTTGCGACGGGGCAGGTGCTGTCCGAACTGTTTACGCAGGGCGCGGGCGATATACCGTTTCTGGACCAGTACAATCTGGAGCCCGTCGTCCGGCAGTATGTCGGGGGAGAATTGGCCAAGACGGTCATGGAAGTGCTTGGGCGCGTCGTTCTTATCCTCTGGTACTCGGGCGTGCAGATCCTGATCTTCATCGCTGGCTTCCAGACGATTTCCCCGTCAATTTACGAAGCGGTACGCATCGACGGCGCTTCCCCATGGGAGAGCTTCTGGAAGATTACGCTTCCGGCCAGCGTTCCGTTTATCAGCCTGAACGTGCTCTATACCATCATCGACCTGTTCACCTTCCCGCTGAATCCGGTCCTGAAGCACATTAAGGACAACATGTTCAAGGTCGACACCGGATATGGCTACGCCAGTGCGCTTGCTTGGATTTATTTCGGCTTTATTTTCGTCCTGCTCGCGCTCGTGACTGGACTATTCAGCCGCAGCATGCGGCTTAAGGGAGGAAGACCATGAACACGGAACCATGGGTTCAAAGGGCCAGAAATTACGCCACGAGCTTCTTGTGGAGCCGTAAGGCGCAGAAGTACAAGATGGTCATGCTTGGCAGAAATCTGTCGGACGGTCTCCTGGCGAAAATGGTCATTTATGTGCTGCTGTCCATCGTGGCCTATCTGTACTTGCAGCCGCTGCTCTATATGATCAGCACGATGCTGAAGACGGTCAGCGATTTGCTGGATCCCAGCGTTAAATGGATTCCCCGGGTCGTCACCTGGGAGAATCTGACCAAAGCCTACAAAGGGCTGCAGTATCCGGAAGCCCTCCGGAACACCGCTCTCATCGCCCTGAGCTGCTCGATTGTCCAGGTATTGATATGCTCGATGACCGGCTATGCGCTCGCCCGGCTGGCTGTTCCGTTTAAAGGGCTGATCACGGCGCTGGTGCTGCTGACGTTTCTGATCCCGCCGCAGGTGATCATTATTCCGCTGTATGTGATTTTCAGCAAGCTGGGCCTGCTCAACACGCTGTTTGTCTTCCTCGTACCGGCGATTTTCGGGCAGGGGCTAAAGGGGGCGCTGTTTATCCTTATTTTCCGCCAGTTCTTTAGGGCGCAGCCGCCCAGCCTAGAGGAGGCCGCCAAACTGGACGGCGCTTCCGCTGCAAGGCTGTATTTCCGGATCATGCTGCCGCTTGCCCAATCGGCCTGTCTGGTCGTCTTTCTGTTCTCGTTCATCTGGTACTGGAACATGTACTATGAGCCTTCGATGTTCCTGGCCAAGGGCTTCACGCCGCTCTCCATCCGGCTGGACCAGCTGGAGGATGTGCTGAACCCGTCGCTGCTCGGCAGCAAAGACCTGGTCAGCAATCCGGTGACCGAAGGCACCAAAATGGGTGCCGCCTTCTTGATCATCCTTCCGCCGCTCGTGATCTTCATGTTTCTGCAGCGCTGGTTCATTACCGGCATTGAACGGACGGGGATCGTGGAATAAGCCTTGGCATGCCGTTCTGCCGGAAGCATTGAAAGGGGGAATGCCGACCTAGCAGGTATAGCTTGGGAACGAAGGGGTATCGTCAGCATCCGATGAAATCAAATTGGGGAGGAATAAGGATTGAAAAGAAAACGCATCGCGTCATCCATTTTATCGATGGTCATGCTCATGACCTTCACCCTTGCCGGGTGCAGCAGCAGTAATGACAGCGCTTCACCGTCCGGAACAGGCAATGAACCTGCACCCACGCCTGCGCCAAACCAGCCGGCAGCAGAGGAAAAGCACGACCCGGTTACGCTCAAATTCATTTCCTGGAAAAACGGAACCTATGACGAGCTGTACGACTTGTTTCATCAGAAATACCCCTGGATCACCATTGAGCAGGTACCGGTGACCAATTCGCAGCCGATCATGGAAATTATCGCATCGCTGGAAGCAGCGGGCACGCCTGCCGACGTGACCGAGATCGACAGCGATCTGATCACCTTCGAGCAGAACAATCTCATCGAAGATTTGACGCCTTATATCGAGAAGAGCGATATTTTCAAGAACGCCCAATTCCCCGACGGCTTCTTCGAAACGATGATGTTCAACAACAAGAAGCTTGCCGTACCGATGGTTGACGTCCCGATGTGGGTGCTGGTGAACAAGGATCTGCTGGCCAAACACGGCGTGGATATGCCGGCAAACGACTGGAGTTACGACGACTTCCGTAACATCGCCAAGCAGGTGACCGACCCGAGCGCCGGCGAATACGGCATTACGACGCAGCCCGAAATCCAAATGCGCCTGCTGTCCTCCAAAGCGATTGCCGACGGCCACGCGGCGAACCATCAATACATGAACGAAGACCTGACCCAGAGCATGCTCAGCACACCGGATGTCATGAATGACGTGAAATGGTTCCAGGAGCTGGTGACGAAGGACGGGTCGATGCAGAGCAACGCAGCCGCGGAAGAAGGCGGCAACGTGACGAAGGACTTCATCAACGGAAAAACGGCTTTTGCTATCGGCGGCGACTGGGTTCTGCCGACCCTGAAGGAAAAAGCGACATTCGACTGGGACGTTCTTCCGTTCCCGAAAGGCAAGGTCAGCCAGCCGGGGTATTCGATTTACGGACCGCTGGCACTTCTGTCCGGTTCGAAGCATAAGGAGGAAGCATTCCTGTGGCTCAGCTTCCAATTCACGCCGGAAGCCCAGAAGTGGAAAATTGACCAAGGAGCCAATGCTTCCGTCATCGATCCCGAGCTGACGAGCTACTACGATCAGGCTCCGATCTGGCAGGGCAAAAATATCGAAGCCGTCAAGATCGCCCAAAAGAACGCTAAAATCCAATCCGGCCTGACCGTGCCGGGGTGGAACGACTACAACTATAACAACATCTTGAACGACATTATTTTCGGCGACCGGGATATCAACGACATTATTCCGGAAACGGAGACATGGAATAAGAAAACGCAGGAAGTGAGAGCCACCTTAAAGCAATAAGAGAGGGGAAGCTGCCGGACGGACATCAGTCTGGCGGCTTCCTTTTTGAACATATAAGAGAGAGCCTTCGCTCCACTTTGTGGGGCTGTTTGCCGTGGGCGGAAACATCGGCCAATATATGACGGGATTGTTTAATATCGTCCCATTGTCCATTGGCAGCACTTCGTTTATATTAATCTTTGTAGATCGGAGAGAGAGCCGCGCAATATATTTGGACGCTCTTATGAAAACGTTTACAAAAAAGATGCGGAAAGGAAGAGCAGCCATGTCCTTTTGCCGAACTCTGGGATGGTTCGTCGCCTGTCTGTTGTGCATCACGCTGGCATCCGGACTGGCGGGCTGCGCAGCCGGCGGCGATGTCCGCATGGACGGTCCCTCTCTTTTCGGCGATGCGGCCGCCACGTCCGGCGAGCCGGAAGCGACGCTGAAGTTTTATTTCGGCGGCGAGAAAAAGGCGGCGACGGAAGAAGTCTGGGCGGCCGTGAGCGATTACGTCAAAACCAAAGGATTAAACGTCAAATTTTCCGTCAATTTCATCCCCTGGCCGGAATATTCGGGGAAGCTGCTGGTCATGGCGGCGGCAGGAGACCGGTGGGACCTGAATTTCGATTCAGAAGGCTCATTCAAGCAAATGGCATCCCGGGGTTCCTATTTGAGATTAAACGATCTTCTCCCGGTGTACGCACCCCACTTATATGACCGCTACCGGCAGCAGCATAACCTGCCCTCTGCCACGATTGGCGGGGATATTGTCGGCTTGCCCTGGTCGATCAAGATGAATCAGCGGCCCTATGCCGGATGGCGGGTGGACATGGCGGAGAAGGCGGGGATTTACCGCGAACCTGAATCGGTACGAACTGCTGAGGATGTCGATTCGCTTCTCCACGACTTGAAGAAAGCCTATCCCAATCAGAAACTGAGCCGGATTCCGGCGCTCCCCCTGTATGTGGTCCGGGACGAATGGGTGGACTTGGGCTTTCACGGCCTCGGTTTTTATCTGAATGACCCTCATTACAAGGTGCAGGCGATCGAAGATCAGCCTTTTTACGCGGATGCTGCCTTCATGAGCAAGGCATGGTACGAGGACGGGATTCTAAATCCCGATTCAAAGATCGATACCGAAGACGCTGCGGATCAATGGCGCAACGGAAAAATGCTGTTCACGCTCACTTCCCACGAGTGGGCCTATGCAGCCGATCCGGGTTTTGCCGATGCAAGCTACCGGCAGCAGATGTCGCTGTTGTACCCCGACAAAAAAACGGTCAACCGCAGCCCGATCGCAAATGTCGTGGCCATCAACCGGAATGCCGAGCATCCGGAGCTGGTGCTGCGGTTTCTTGATATGCTGGAGACGGACGAGAGGTTGTTTGATCTTGTCGTGTATGGGATTCAGGGGAAAACCTATGAGCTGGACGGAGGGAAGGTCAAGTACCCGGATAACCTGAACTTTTCCACCAGCAACTACATGGACTGGGGAGGACAGTGGGCGCTGTGGAAACCGCAATTTTTGCGCCCCACCGAAACGTACCCGGGGGACTTCTGGAAGGAGGAAGCCCGCTTTGCGGAGCTGCCCGTGAATGTGGATTCTCCCGTGGAGGGACTGCTGCTGAACGATCAGTCGATCAGTCCGCTGCTTGAAGAGCGCGACCAGATCTATGAGGACTACGGCAAATCGATCGAATACGGCATGGTGCCGGATGTCGCCAAGGCGCTGTCAGATTACCGTATGCTGCAAAAAGATAATGGGCTGGATACGATTATCCGGGAGGTGCAGCGTCAGGTCGACCAATTCCTGGCGGCACAGCATCAACATTCATGACAAGGGGAGGATGCCTTTATGATCAGCGTATTAATCGTGGACGATGAATTTGAAATTCGCGAGGGGCTCCGCAAGCGGGTCCCCTGGAATGAATACGGCGTTAACGCCGTCATGGCGGCTTCGGATGGGGATGAGGCTCTGCAAATGGCCCGTCGCCATCAGCCGAATCTGATCGTGACGGACATCAAGATGAACCGGATGTCGGGACTTGAGTTTCTGGCGGAGCTGCATACTTTACCGGATTACCTGTGGAAAGCGGTGCTGATCAGCGGTTACGACGATTTCAGTCTGGTCAAACAGGCGATCCAGCTTGGAGCGATGGACTATATCCTGAAGCCGATCAAACTGGATGAACTGGAGCGGATCGTCCGTAAAGCGGTGGATGCGATCGAACGGGAACGGCTGCAGCAGCAAACGCATGACCGCCTCACGTATCAGGTGCAGTTTGCGGAGCCGAAGCTTCAGGAGGAGCTGCTGCGTGAGATGGTGGAGAACGAATACGATCCGTACCGCGAGACCCGCATCTCCCACCGCCTGCAGTCGTTGAGACTGGACTGGATGAGCCGGATGCCGCTGCTGCTGATGGCCATTGAAGGGGACGACCTAAGAGCGCTGCCCGCCCGGCCGGGCATACCGGATGAGAAGGAGCTTGTCTTGTTCGGCATCGGCAATGTCGTCAGCCATACGCTTGCCGAGCAATTGAACATGCCGTCGGCCCTGTTTAAGGATACGCACGAGCGGTGGGTGGCCGTCATCGGCTGCCCCGATCCCGAGATGCTTGATTCATGCCGCACCATCGCTGAGACCTGCCTGCTTCGCATCAACCAATTCGTGAAGGTCAAGGCCAGCATCGGGATCAGCCCAGCACCCAAAGAGCTGAACAAACTGCATCAGCTTTATGTGGATTGCACCGAGTCCCTGGAGCAAAAGGTGGTCTGCGGGGGCAACCGGGTCTTCACCGGCAGCGTGGAGGACGGAGCCGCAGAGGTCGGCAGGCTGACGATCCGGGAGCCAGGGGCGGTGCTTGACCTGGTGAAGTACGGAACGGACGCCGACATTTCGGAATCCATGGCTGACTTTGAGGATATGGTCAAATCGTGGGAGCTGCCCAATCTAAAAGATATCCAGCAGCAGTTGTTCAAATGGCTGATGGGAATTTACCGTACGGCCGCGTCGGCCGGGTGGCCCGACCGTTCCTGGGAGCAGGACCCGATCGGCCTGTGGGAGCAATTGGAGCAGTACGATACGCTGCAGTCGCTTCAGGATCAGGTGGAGAGCCGGCTGCTGTCCCTGGCTGGAGGCTTCCGCAAAATGGCGACCTCCTCCAGCCAGATCGTCCAGGAGGCCGAAAAGATGATCCGTACCCGCTACGCAGAAAATCTGTCGCTGCAGTCGGTGGCCGCGGCCGTTCACGTGACGCCGATCTGGCTCAGCAAGCTGTACAAAAAAGAAAAGGGCCGCACCTTCATCGAGGAGCTGACCAACGTCCGGATTGCCAGGGCCAAAGAGATGCTGGGCGATACGAAATATAAAATTTATCAGGTTTCCCATCAGGTGGGGTACAAGGATCCGGTCCATTTTACGAAGCTGTTCAAAAAGCTGGTCGGCGTTACGCCCAAAGAATTCCGCCGTCTGCAGGGGATTCTGGATGATTAGGTCTTTTCTCCGGCTGGCCTCCTCGTTGCGGAACCGGATGATACTGATCTTTCTCGCGATTACGATCGTTCCGTTCATTTTGTTCTCGGCTTACGCACATACCAAGTCGGTGGAAGGAATCCAGCAGGCCAATGCTACCTTTTCCATGAGCTATCTGGAGCAGTCCAAGATTAACCTGGAGGCGTACTTGGCCAAACTGAACGACCAGATGAACGAGCTGATCGGTGACAAGAAGCTGCAAGATCTGCTCGAGCAGCCGCCGGCCAGCAGCCAGGACGAAGTGTCGGCCTCGGTGGACCTCCTGAACATCGTGTACCAGAAGAAAAAGCAGATGGATGCGCTGCAGCTGCGCGTCTATCCGCTGAATTCCGAGGCTTATCCCACTTACTTGAGGGCGCTCGAAGTGACGACATCGACCCGAAATGAAGAATGGTTTCAGAACGCGGCGAACAGTACGCTGCCGATCTGGCATCTGTCGATGGATGGAGGGCCGAACCGCGGTCCGCTGCTCTCCTATGTCAAAACGTTCACCAGCCTGCATAATCGAACGCCGAGGGGGCTGGTGGTGGCCGATCTGGCGGATAACCATTTCAGCCGCTTCTTCTCGCCGACCAAACGGCTGCAGGGGCAGAAGTTCCTGATCGTCGACGAAACAGGGAAAATTGTTTACGATTCGGCGGCAAGCGAGTGGACCGGAGAGCAGCTGCCGTCCCCCAAATTACTGGCGATGCGGAATGTCCGCAAGGAGGGCGTTGAGACGCTGTCCATTTATGACGAGAAAAATTTGATCGCCTTTGTCCGCATGGACAGCCTGCCCTGGACGATCGTCAGTCTGACGCCGATGCAAGCTTTGACGGAGCCTATTACGGCGATGCAGAGACTGCTGATCTTTTTTCTGATCGCTTATATGCTCTGTGCCGTTGGGGTGGTCATCTATCTCACACGGAATTTTACCCAGCCCGTCTTCCAGTTGGTCCGGCTAATGCGCAAGCTGGAGGAAGGGGATTTCAGCATGCTTATTCCGCATCAGAACCGCAAGGACGAGATCGGCTGGCTGTACCGCGGCTTTGGCAGCATCGTCCGGAAAATCGAAGATCTCATCCTGCAGTCAACGCGCGCCGAGCGAACGAAAAGGGAGCTGGAATTTCAGGTGCTCAGCCACCAGATCAACCCGCATTTTCTCTATAACACGCTGGAATCGATCCGCTGGAAAGCGGAAAACCACGGGCGCAATGATATTGGTGAGATGGTATCGGCACTCGGTAATTTGCTGCGGCTCAGCTTGAACCAAGGCAAAGACATTACGACCGTCGGACGCGAGGTCGAGCAGGTGAAGGCCTACGTTCAGATCGAGCAGGCCCGCATCGGCATGCCGCTGCGCGTGCTGTATTTTTTTGACGAAGAGATGCTGGATATGACATTCATGCGCCTGCTGCTGCAGCCTTTGGTCGAGAATGCCATCCAGCACAGCATCCGCGGCAATTTCGAGAAGGGCAAGGTCATCCTCTCCGGCCGTGTGGAAGAGGGGGATCTGGTCATCGATATTAGCGATAACGGCAAGGGAATTCCGGAAGAGGTGCTGAAGGAGTTGAACGATACGGCCGGCAATCGAAAAATGGCGGGCAGATCCGGCGTCGGACTGCGCAATGTGAACGAGCGGCTGAAAATTTATTTTGGCCCTGATTACCAGCTTCGGATCGAGACCCAGGAAGGCAAGGGAACCAAAATTACGATCCGTCATCCGATACTCCCGCCCGGCGGGGAAGAGAGGACGACGCCTGAACGGGGTGCGGATCAGGAAGTCAGCTGAGCGATAAATCCGGTATTGCGGCATGGGGAAGCGCCGTGTACAATGTGGTTAGGTATATATCAAATAACCGAGTATGATATATCATACAAATGAGGGGAGAACATGCTATGACCACTCAGGGAATTCCGAAAGCCTTTATCAAACCGGCAGGCCAAAATCCGGTCATCACCAGCATCTACACGGCGGACCCTTCCGCCCATGTGTGGGAGGACGGAAGAATATACATATACGCCTCCCATGATATCGATCCGCCGCGGGGATGCGATCTGATGGACGCATACCACGTATTTTCCTCGTTTGACCTGGTGAATTGGGTCGACGAAGGGGAGATTCTCCATTCGCGGGACGTGGCCTGGGGCCGCCCGGAAGGCGGATTCATGTGGGCTCCTGACTGCGCTTACAAGAACGGCACGTATTATTTCTATTATCCGCATCCGAGCGGATCGGACTGGAACGATACTTGGAAAATCGGCGTGGCGACCAGCGATAAGCCGGCCAGCGGCTTTGTCGACCAAGGCTATATCGAAGGGCTCGGCGGTTTTGCCATGATCGACCCGTGCGTCTTCGTCGATGACGACGGCAGGGCGTATATGTATTACGGCGGCGGCAGTAAATGCCAGGGCGGGGAACTAAACGATGATATGATGTCCATCAAAGGATCGATGCAGGACATGACGGGGCTGGAGGACTTTCATGAAGCCGCTTGGGTATTCAAGCGAAACGGGCTGTATTACTTCACCTACGCCGACAATCTGGAGGACAACAACCGGATGAGATACGCGACAAGCCGGCATCCGCTCGGTCCGTGGACCTATCAGGGCATTTTCCTGGAACCGACCGGCTGCTCGACGACGCATGGCTCGGTGGTGGAGTACAAAGGACAGTGGTACCTGTTCTATCATAACCAGGACATTTCGGGACACGGGAACCTGCGCAGCGTGTGCATCGACAGCCTGCATTTTAACGATGACGGGACCATTCAAACGGTGGTTCAGACCAAGAGCAGCGACAAGCCTGTCGGTGAAGCGCCGGAAGCCGAAATTTCAGCCTACTATGCGGCGTCAGTGAGCACTACGGGAGGCGGTGCTGAAGTTATGGGCGGATCCGGGGCAGAAGCGGTCGTCCGCGGACTTGACGCCGAGGGTGCTTACTGCGAATTCGGCGGCGTCGACGGCGGCAGCGGCGGGCGGGCCGCACTGTACATCCATTACGGCACGGAAGAAGCCCTGGCCAAGCTGAACTTAACGGTCAACGGCCATGATTACACGTTGATCAACGCCCCCGGAACAGGAAGTGGCGAGGAAGCGGTGGGCATCGCGTCGTTCACGGTCCGGCTGCAGCCCGGAGCGCAGAATACAATCCGGTTGACGGGCGGGCACGGCCGCATTGCTGTAGGCGGACTGTCGGTCAGCCGGTTCGAAGAATAAGAGATTTGGGCTTAGCTTAACCAAGCGGCCCCTGTACACCGGTCAGCTGTTAAGCTTACCCGCGGCAGGGGCCGTTTATGGTTGTGCCTGGGATTTAGGAAACCGCGTCTCCTGGGGCTGCCTTCCTTCCGTTAATCCGCCGTGGCAGGCCCGGTTGAGGCCCTGGGAACAAGGCTAACGGGGATGGTCGTGATGACGGGGCGACGGTCTCCGTTCAGAATGAGGTCGGCGATCGTTTCGCCGATGACGCTGAAATTCTGGTCGATGGTGGTGATTTGCGCGCTGCCGGTCACCGCCCACTCGATATTGTCGAAGCCGGTAATGCTCATCTGCTCGGGTACCCGGATCGACAAACCTTGACAGCACATGTACACGTTAAAGGCGACCTCGTCGTTCTCGCACTCGATGGCGGTGACGCCCGACCGGTAAAACCCGTTGATGATATGCTTCAGCATATGGTAATCGGGCGTGACATTAAATTTGACGTACTCGGAGACCACTTCGAGCCCGTGATCGTTCATGCATTTCGTAAACCCGCTGAAGCGTGCGGACAAGCTGGACATGTCACGGTGCGAAAAGCGGGAGACGTAGGCGATCCGGCGGTGCCCGTAATCGACCAGATGCCGGGTCAGCTGGTAGCTGCCCCCGAAATTGTCGCAGACCACGCTGCTTAAATAAGGAATATCATGCGGCTTATCGAGAATGATGACCTGCTTGCCCTGCTCGGTAAACTTCCTTAGCACGTCCAAATGGAGCTCGTTGCCTGCCGGATACAGTATGAGGGTGTCCACGTCTTGAGCAAAGAGCCGGAGCAGCAGGCTTCTCATCTTATCCGGATCCGGCTCGCAAATATGGATCGCCAAATGAACATTGGCGCCGTCCAGCCGCACGGTAGCCGCCTCAACGATCCGGAAGAAACCGCCCTGGTTGACGGCGAAAGGCAGGATGACCGGAATGGTCCTCCCCTGTGGCAGCCCGTCCGGAAGGGAAGTGACAGAGCTGGCCGGCTGAGCAGATAGAGGAATACGCCGCACGAAGCTCCCCACCCCGCGTTTGCGGTACAGGATGCCGGCCTGCTCCAAATCCTCGATAGCCCGTTTGGAGGTAATGCGGCTGACGCCGTACTGCTCGGACAGGCTTTTCTCCGTACAAATCGGTTTATCATATTCGAACTGATGATTTTCAATTCTGGCGAGGATGTCGTCCTTAATCATTTGATATAACAATTTTGCTGGGTCCTTCGGCATTATTATTCTCCGATTCTCGTTAACGTTCTTTGAAATGTGCACACAAGCCGTGTGCAGCTTTCATTTAGTATATCAAACCAAGCCAATATTTCAATCCACCCGAAACACCTGATACCGTTTCCTGTACTCGCCGGGGGTAAACGAGGTTTGGCGTTTAAACAGACGCGTAAAATAGTTGTTGTCCCGGAATCCGCATTGTTCGGCGACTTTGACCAGGGGCATCTCCGAATGCGCCAGCAGCCGCTTGGCCCGCTCCATCTGCAGATGATGCCGGTATTGAAGCGGACTCATCCCCGAATATTGTTTCAGGCAGCGCGCCAAGTAATCGAAATGGTAATGCAGGTCGCGCTCCATGCCGGCGGAGTCGAAGGGAGCTTCAAGGTTGTCTGCCAAATAGGCTGCGACCTGCTCTCCAAGGAAAAACGAGCGGGCATGCGGACTGCCTTTTCTCATGCTTCCCTGCAGCTCGATCAGGAACTTGCCGAATAACATGTGCAGTTCGTAGACTCCGTAGGGAGTAAGCATGCCGTGCACTTTCAGCATGTCCTGCAGGATCGGCACCATCGTGCGTAAATCCACCTCGGCAAATTTGGGGATGTCCACCAGGCCCGGCCGGGCCTGAGTATCCTGATCCGACCGGTTCAGCAGCGGCTGATGCCAGTGGTTTTTCTCGGTTAGAACCGGCTGCTTGGCCGCCGGGTATTCGAAATGGATCCAATACACCTCGGTTTCACGATCGGTCGGACGGCAGCCTCGGTGCGTCTTGCCGGGCTCCAGGACGAGCATCGTTCCTTCCCGGATATCATATGCAATCCCGTTCTCCTCCATATATAGCGTGCCTTTGGCGCAAACGATCAGGTCAAAGGCTTCGAATTGGCGCTCGGCGTGCATCACGCCCGCCTGCCACACCGTATGGCCGACCGCGGCCAGCAGCGGAAACGGCGGCACCTTGAGTTCAAGTACGAGCATATCGCTAAAGCTCCTTTTTGAAAAAACGAATGTAGAGATTGTACTATAAGAAGTCGCCATTGTCAGCTGTGTCAAGGGATATGATCCTGTAGAGTGGTAGATATTATATGATTTAAGTGAAGTCAGGGAGGCAGTGAGTTATGGATCAACAGGCACTCATTCAAAGGCAGCAGTGGTTTGTGAATCAGCGGTTCGGGATGTTTATCCACTTCAACAGCGCGACGTTTCAGTTTGCAGATTCGGACATTATCGATTGGGAGTACGATCACGAGAACGGGGATGAGCCCCGCCGGTTCCCTTTCGACCCGAAGGACTGGAATCCGGAGCAGCTGGACTGCTCGCAGTGGGCGAAGGCCGCCAAATCAGCAGGGATGAGCTTTGCGGCATTGACCGCGAAGCATCATGAAGGCTTCAGCTTGTGGCCGACCGAGCATACGGAGCATTGCGTACGCAACGCAGCGAGCCAGCGGGATGTCGTCAAGGAGTATCTGGACGCGTTTCGGGCGGAAGGGATTGAGGCGGGGCTGTATTTTTCCATGCTGGACCTGCATCACCAAATCGGCCGGAGAAAATGCACGCCGGAGGATAAGCAGTTCATTAAAAACCAGCTTGAGGAGCTGCTGACGAACTACGGCGAGCTTCCGTTCCTCATTATCGACGGCTGGAACGCCCATTGGGGCGGCCCTTCGTATGAGAACCTTCCGTTCGAGGAAATCGACGCATGGGTCAAGTCGCTGCAGCCCCAATGCTTGCTGATGAACATCAGCTGCGAATCCAACCTGAATCATACGGACGTCGTGTTCTATGAAAATGCCGCAGGACAGGAAGTGGAAGACGGCTTTGTGGGGCCGGGCGCGAGCTGCAACGTGTTAACGAAAACCTGGTTCTGGAGAACGACGGATACGGCCAGAGAGCTGAAATCAGTGGATTGGGCACTGGACATGGTTCAGGACTGCAACCGCCAGAACGTGACCTTTCTGTTGAACGGGGCTCCCAACCGGCAGGGACTGCTGGACGCGAACGTACTGGAGCGCTTCCGGGAGATCGGACAGCGGTACCGGAAACCGGAAGACCTGACCGTCATTCCCGAAGGCTGGCTGACGCGGGGGTAAGTTGCTGCAGTCCCTTGAAGCGATTTAATGGAGCAGCATGGGATGACGTTTGGCGGACGGAGCGCAGCCCAGCACCTTTTTATAGGCACGGAAAAAAGAAGAATAATCATGGAAGCCAACGGCGGCGGCCGCCGAACTTGCGGTATGGCCCTGAAGCATCAAGTTCTGCGCCATCACGACCCGTTTATGGATGATATAATTGCCGATGGTTGTGCCCGTCGCTCTGCGGAACATCTTGTTCAAATGATGCTTGCTGATGTAAAAGGCGGCGGACAGATCGTCGAGCGAGACCGATTCGGTGATATGGTCGTTGACGTAAGCAATAATCCGCGGGACCGATGGTCCGGAGGAAGAGGCATCCGAGGTGCCTTTCAGCGCATAGCTGTGGATCAAGATCTGCGACAGCAGCGCCTCAAGGCGAACCCGGAGCGCAAGATCGCGAATGGCGGCATCGGCGTGCCGGGCATCCATCAGCTGCTTGAAAAAAGTAAACATGACGCGGTTACCGTCATCCTTGTAATAGATCCCTGCCGGACCATCATCGGGATGGAAGGGAGATAATAAGGCGGACTGGTTTTCGGGCGGAAGAAATCCGGGCACAAAATGGAGCGATATCCTTTCATAAGGGATGTCGCTTTCGATTTTTACGCCGTGGAACACGTGTGGGGCGATGAGCAGCAGGCTGTGCGGTTCCGGTACATAGCGCTTGCCCTCGACCAGATAGCTGACTTCTCCGGCGATAAAATAGTACACCTCATAAAAATTGTGGCAGTGCAGCGCATACTGCTCCGTTTTGCGCCGATCGGCCGCATGGTGGAAATTCAATGAGTCGGTATGGATATTTGCGTACAGCATCCGTTCGCCCCCTCAAGCGATGTTGGGTTTAGTCTAACGAATGACCGCTATATTTGCAATGTTATGGCTTCGATTTACAATGGTGATTCCGGGTGCCGGCACTATAATTAAGGGGAGAATGCACTTTTGGAAATCTTGAAGGAGGGGCCATATTTCATGATTTTAGGCGCACAATTGTATACCGTCCGATCCTTTCTCCAGACGGAAAAAGATATTCGGCGAACATTGCAAAAAATTGCGGCTATGGGCTATACGTCGGTCCAGATTTCGGCCATCGGTTCCATCCGTCCCGAGACGCTTCGCGCCATTTGCGACGAGCTGTCGCTTCAAATCGCGCTGACGCATACGAGCCCGGACCGGATCTTGAACGAAACGGATCAAGTCATTGAGGAGCATCATATTCTGGGCTGCGATTACATCGGCATTGGGTCGATGCCTGATAAATATCGCGGTCTCGACTGGTACGGGTATTTCGCGGAAGACTTCCGGGAAGCGGCAGGGCGGATCGCCAAGGCAGGCAAGCTGTTCATGTACCACAACCATCATTTTGAGTTCGAAAAAATCGGCGGCAAGCGCCTCATCGAGCGGCTGGTGGAGGATTTCGCGCCGGAGGAGATGGGCATTACGCTCGATACATATTGGGTACAGGCGGCCGGCGCCGACGTATGCGAATGGATCGGCAAGTTGAAGGACCGCCTTCACTGCGTGCATTTGAAAGACATGGCCGTCCAGGGAACGCAGCAGCTGATGGCCCCCGTCATGGAAGGGAACATGAATTTTCCGGCAATTTTGAAAGCGCTTGAACAAGCGAATACAAAATATCTGCTGGTCGAGCAGGACGTATGCCAGACGAGTCCGTTCGACTGCCTGCAGACGAGCTACAACAATTTGGCTTCCCTTGGCTACCGCTAAGGAGAATGGAGGGTCTAGATGTCTAAATTACGGATCGGCGTCATCGGGATGGGCAATATGGGGTCAGATCATGCCAAAAAATTAAACAAGGGTATCGTGCCGGAGGCTGAACTGACTGCGGTGTCGGAAATGGACGGCATGCGGTTGGAGAACGCCAAAACGTATTTGCAAGGCGATATCGGCTACTTTGCGACGCCGGATGAGTTGATGGACAGCGGCCTATGTGATGCCGTGATTATTGCGACGCCGCACTACGACCATCCAAGGCTCGCCATTATGGCTTTCACCAAAGGGCTGCACGTTTTATGCGAAAAGCCGGCCGGCGTCTACACGAAGCAGGTCCGGGAAATGAACGAGAAGGCGCGGGAAAGCGGCCGCATCTTCGGCATGATGTTTAACCAGCGGACCAATCCGATGTACCGTAAAATGCATGAGCTCGTGCACAGCGGCGAGCTTGGCGCGATTAAGCGGGTGAACTGGATCATTACCGACTGGTACCGGTCGCAGGCCTATTATGATTCGGGAAGCTGGCGCGCCACCTGGGCCGGGGAAGGCGGAGGCGTGCTTATCAACCAATGCCCGCACAACATCGACCTCCTCCAATGGATTTGCGGCATGCCGGCCCAAGTTCGCGCTTTCTGCCATGAAGGCAAGTGGCATAACATCGAGGTGGAGGATGACGTCACGGCATATATGGAATTCCCGAACGGAGCCACGGGCGTATTCGTCACAACGACGGCTGACCTGCCGGGAACGAACCGGTTGGAAATTACGCTGGAAATGGGCAAGCTGGTGTGCGAAAACAATACGCTGACGCTGCATAAGCTGAGCCAGAACGAGCGTGAATACTGTTTTACAACGAAGGACGGCTTTGCCACGCCTCCCGTGGAAGTGTCCGTCATCGAGACGCAAGGTGACAACAGCCAGCATACCGGCGTCATCGCTTCGTTTGCCAAGGCCGTCCTGGACGGCACGCCGCTGATCGCTGACGGCGAGGAGGGCATCAACAGTTTAATGCTGTCCAATGCGATGCATCTGTCGAGCTGGATCGGCGACACCGTAGCACTCCCCATCGACGAGGATCTGTTTTTGGAGGAGCTGAATAAGCGGATAGCGGCATCGAAACACAAGGTGACTGCTGGGATCTAACGATAGATAAGGTATGGCGAGTTGAAACCCGCGGAAGATTGGACAATGTTTTGAGATCCGGACTGAATTCCAGCCGCCGTACCTCGCTAAGAGTTCAAGCAATATCCAGGCGATAAGCGAATCCGCCATAGCTGCTTCAGCATGTCTCGGATACAACCGCATCCAGCAACAAGCGAAAAGAGCCGACGCCAGCGTCAGCTCTTTTCGTGTGTAAACGGAGCGATATGAAATCGATCGAGGTACGCCTGAATCGCACCGGTATCCTGGTGAGGTTCCGCCAACGCGACGTATCCGTCTGGCCGGACCAGAAAAGCCGCATCGGGATGCATGCCGGCTGCTTTCATGGATGGCGTCCACCCCATTTCATGCAAGGGGATGCCTGTCGTTTCGCTGAGCCGGCGCAGACTTTGCGATGCCTGGCCGTACACATGCAGCTGCCAATCGACGGATTGCAGCGGTTCGAAGTTGTCCCCATGGGCGGTCTGAATCCAGGGCAGACGGTCGCCGCCGTGAACGGAGCCGGAAGCACCGCTGCTCAGCATGCTGTCCCGGTAACGGATTTGCGTTTGCGACAGCCGTTGGAAGGCCATTTTTCGTATAGGCGGGACGTCCAGAAGCAGGGGAACGATATGGGGAATGACCATGTCCTGAACCAGAGAGGTCATGATGCCGCCTCCTACGATCGATTGGAACAGCCGGTCTGTGGTGGCCACGAGCGTCCGGGCAAAAGCAATCCGCTCCGTCTCGTAGGAATCGAGAATGCCGGCGTCCGCTTTGTCCAGAAGAACCGCGGCAAGCTTCCAGCCCAGATTCACGGCGTCCCCAATGCCGGTATTCATGCCTTGCCCTCCGACCGGGCTGTGCACATGGGCCGCATCCCCGACGATAAAGATTCGTCCCTTGCGGAAATGCTCGCATACCCGGTGATGGCTTTTATAAGTCGAATACCAGTTTACCTGGCCGATGTGCACTCTCGTATTTCTCTCCACATAAGGAATCAGAGGTTCCAATTCCGTGGGAACTCCCTGATTCAGGATCTTAGGCGGAATGAGTCCGATGAGCCGGACCTGTCCGCTCGTGCGGATCGGGAAGACCAGACAGAACCCTTCTTCAAAAAAGTTCATTGTCACGTTTGTCACGGGCTCTTTACTCCCCACATCAGCCACGAAAAACATCTGCTCATACGTTCCTCCGGGAAACTCCAGTCCCATCTCCTTGCGGACCGTACTATGCGCCCCATCGCATCCGCACACATAGGCATACGCTTGTTTCTCTTCGCTCCCTTGCCGGGTCGTGACGGCATGCACCGCTTCATTCCCTTCCTGAAGGGAAACGAGCCCGGTATTCCACTCCACATGGATTCCTTTGGAGTCGAGATGCTCGATGAGAAGGACTTCATGCTCGTCCTGAGGCAGGCTGAGTACATAGGGATAGGGGCTGATTTCTTCTCCAAAATCACCAAAGTTGATGGTTCCCTTAAGCTTGCCATTCTTCATAATTTGGCCGGTATGCATGGGGATGCCGCGCTGCACAAATGAATCCGCTATGCCGAACTGCTGGTAGAACTCCAGGGTTCTGGCATGAACGACCATGGCTCTGGAGGCTTCTCCCGGTCCGGAGCGTTGATCGATGATCCGAAAAGGAATTCCCTGTTTCTCCAGGGCCAAGGCTAAAACGAGACCAGTCGGACCGGCGCCGACAATCAATACCTGAGGTTGCATGATCGCTGCCTCCTTTTTTTGGAGCTTATGTGTACATTATAGTTTTTACCCTTCGAAACGCCATCAACAAAAGAGCTGATTGTGATCAGTAATCGGCACAAACCGGTGGAGTGTTCAGGGAGCCGGGGAATATGGTTTGGAAGCTGGGGCTGTTAAATCAGATTATATCGAAAGAGAGAGGCATTTTTCATGTGAAATGAGAGGATCCGGTGTCCGGATAAGTGAGAGAATTAGCAATTAGCAAATGGTAGATTGTGGTATAATCGAAAGGACAAAGTAACCGGTGGGAGGACGCGGCGAAGCAAACCCGAAAGGGGGTGACGCCGTGTCCATTCTTGAAGTGGCCTTAAAGCTTTTGGACGGACTGCTGAAGCTGGTCGGTATCATTACTGGCCTGAAAACTTTGGTCAGTGCCTGGAAGCAAGCGCGGCATAACAAGAAAAACCACCGGGATTAGGTTGGGAGCCTAGCAATCCGGTGGTTCTTCGGTTCTTGAACTGAATTCTCGCCGTGGTCGCCCGCCGGCCTTTGTCAAAAGTCACGATGTTACCAGCATCGTGGCTTTTTTAGTTTACGCTTGATCTATTTCAAGTATACCACAAAAAGCGGAGCGCTACACAGTTAAGCCTTAAGGTAACGGAGGGCACAGATAATAGCAGACAAACAACGGCTCGGAGCAACCACCTGCTATTCTACTGAATTTCAAGACGCTCTCAATATAGTAGTAGTTACATATAAGATGGTAAATCCGAAACAATTAAACTTTTTCTAGTAACAGGGGTTTTAAATATGAATGAAAAAGTGAGTCAAGTCTGCTGTCCTTCGTGACTATGGTTAATGATCCTAATTAGAAATGGGGTAGAAAATGACCTTTAAACGAGTGGTTGTGGCGATTAGTGTGATTGTGATCCTCTTGCTCGTTGCGTTCCTTACTTTGAAAAATTTCGGAAATCATCTAGGGAATGTTATGGAGCAAATGGGGTAACAGCCGAGTCATGGTGCCCATCAGATTTGTCTCTGAAGTGTTAGGGGCAACCGTCAATGCATCCGCCAAGGATGGCGCGACGTATGTTGATATTTCCTTCAATCCGTAAAATATCAAAGACATGAATATTTCCTTTAAATTTGCTTGGGGCATAAGCTTTTGAAGAATAGTCCTTAGAATCTCCCGGAATACAGATTCATATAAAAAGGAAGGCGGCCATACACGGCCGCCTTCCTCAGCTGAACTTTAATCCTACAGCGCCTGCTCCGGCAGGAGCCGGTCAAGGGCGTAGATGCTGGCGAGCCGGTTAGGCGTAAAGGCGGACGCAAAGCCGAAGCACAGCTCGGCTTTCTGCGGGTGCCTGATGTCCGGAATCCGGATCGACATGCCCTCAGGCTCCCGGTACGTCAGTTCCGGTGCGATAAGGATCAGCTGCCGGTCCATAACATCTCCGGTGCTCAGCTTCACGACGGTGATGTACGTATTGCCGGTGCCTTCGACCGAGCCGGCCGAACCGTAGGCACTGCCCTCCAGGAGATACAGGTAACCGCCGTAGGAGGCGAAGCCCTGGAACGTGCCGAGGGCAGGTTGGAGGACGTCCGCCACCGGCTCGTAGATGTGCTGCTTAACTTTCTCCAGCTCATATACGCCGAAATGGAAGGCTCCGTTCAGACGGTAACGCATCGTCAGCAGCCCGTTCGCCTGGTCGATATGGACCGTCGTCCGGTCGGCACCGGGGATCAGCCGGTACTTCTCAAGCTCCGGAGACTCCGGCGTCAGGATGGCGCCGTCCTGGAAGGCGAACCGGGTCAGCTGGGTTCCCCAGCCGCTTCCCGACTCCGTCACCGAGTCGGTCTCCGTCCATAAGTAGGCCTGCGACCCGTCCGCCTCCACGCCGATCTGCACGCCGTGGCCAAATCCCTTCAGGAACATGTGCCCCAGCTCGTTTCCGTTCATATCCAGCTGGGTCAGGGCCAGATCGCCGCTGCTGGAGCGGGCGGCTCCGCTCACTGGCGCGGATTCGCCGGGTAGCTGCTGTCCGCCGGCCATGAGCTGAACGGTATAAATACGGCCGTTCGCATTATCGATGGCAAAGGACTGAAGCACGGTCCCGTTGTGCAGCGGCTTCTCGCGGATCACTTCCTTCGCCTCCTGCGACAGGTCGAACATTTTGGACTTCAGCGCCGACGGCTGCGCATGAGCGCCGGAAGCGGAGAGAGGCAGGAGGGCGGCGATCAGAAAGCCTGCCGTTAATTTCATGAGTGTGCGGCGGGCCAAGCCCTTCACGGCCCAACGGCTGTTAAATTTCGAATGATCCATGGACATCAATCCTCCAATCAAGGGTTGGGATGAAACCGGACACTCACGGCTGCGGCATGAAACTTGTGGGGGAGAGATCCATCTGCTCCCGAATCCGCATGGCCGGGAGCGGGTTGTTCACCGTCATCAGCAGGGAACCACAGCCAAGCGCATAGTAGACCTGCTGATCGTCGTCCGGGCAGTAGCACCACGGCAGGATGCCCAGATCCTCGTATTCCTTCACCCGGGCAGGCGTCAGCAGCTTCATGCTGAGTCCAACCGCCCACATTTTCGAAATCGTCCCCTCGGGTCCCGGCACATAGCTGTGCATCTGCTCACCGGGAAAGCCCTGCGTCTTAAGGCCATGCTTGTCGTGGATATGCGCCAGAACCGTGGCGTCAAAGCTCGTAAACACGCACCGGTGAAGCTCCCCGCGGGATGCCAGCTGGACAATGGCGGCGTCTGCGGTTTCCAGAGCCCGTTCGTCCGGTTTGATCTCCACGTTCAGCAGAACGTCCGGATAAGGGGCGATCAGCTCGCAGAATTCCTCGAAGGTCGGAACTTTAAGTCCCTCGAACACTTTGCCGAACCAGCCGCCGGCATCCAGCATCTTCAGCTCCTCCAGCGTATAATCGCCGACCGGGCCCGATCCGTCTGTCGTCCGGTCGACGGTGGCGTCATGGATGACCACCACGACGTCGTCGCGGGTCATGCGCAGGTCCAGCTCGAGCATATCGACGCCGAGATCCAGCGCCTGTTGAAACGACAAGAGCGTATTTTCCGGATAAGCGGACTTCCAGCCGCGGTGTCCGGACACCACGATGGACTGCAGCTGCTGCAATTGCTCTAGCATAAGACAGTGTACCTCCTTGTTATTGGCGGAAATGGGGTCACGTTAATTTTTCAAGATCCGGTCCACTTCTTCCTTGTAGCTGTTCAGCGTGGCATCGACGTCCTTGTTATCGTACATGATCGCTTGGATCGCCTTGTTAAACTCCTGCTCGACCTGCGGCCACTGGACGCTCTTGTTGGTATCAACGGCATATTGGAGCTGCTCAAAAGCCACCTTCCGGTTCGGCTCCTTTTCCCACAACTGCTTGATGGCGTCCGAATCGACCATCTGCTTCGTGAAAGGAAGGTAGCCCGTATCGATAACGAACTGCTGCGCGCCTTCCGGACTGGTCATCAGCCAGTGCATGAACTCCCAGGCCGCATCCTTATGCTTGGAGGCCGCCATCATGGCCACGTTGCCGCCCCCGGTCGGAGTAGCGTACTGCTTATCCTGCGGAAGAAATGCCGTCACGTAATCGAACTTCGCACCTTGAGTCAGGCCGGAGATCGAACCGGTCGATTGGAAAAGAATCCCCACCTTGCCGCTCGTAAACATCTGGTTCGTAATGTTGCCGGAGTCCTGGCTAGGCGGATAGTAGAGGGCGCCGGCATTTTGCAGCTCCTTCAGATACTTGAAGGTCTTGGACGCTTCGGTCGTATAACCGACGGACGTGCCCTCATCGTTGAAGAACTTGCCTCCGGCCTGCGTAATCATGGCGATTGGATACCAGGTATCGTACGGCATCGTCAGCCCGTAGCGTTTCACCTCGCCGTTTTCCTTGACGACCAGCGCTTCGGCTGTTTTTTTCAATTCGTCCCAGGTTGTCGGGATGGACAAGCCTTTTTCGTCCAGCATCGACTTGTTGATGTGCATCACCGGCGTGGAGCGGTTAAACGGAAGGGAGACCAGCTTATCGTTAAAATAGGAATGCCCCATCAGCCCCTCCTCAAAATCGTCCTTGCTGAGGCCGGACTTTTCCATGTAGGGGGCCAGGTCTTCCAGAACTTCAGCGTCTGCAAACAGCTGGACGTTGGAACGCTCAAGCATCGTCACGTCCGGCGCGGTCTTGGCCGCAACGGCCTGCTGCAGTTTGGTTACCGTTTCCTGGTAGCTGCCTTGGAACGTTCCGACGACCTCGATTTTGTCCTGGGAGCTGTTGAACCGCTTGATCATGGCGTCCAGAAACTCTCCGTTCTTGCCGCCGATCGAGTGCCAGAACTGGATGGTCTCCTTGCCGGAGCCGGAATTACCGGAATTGCTGGATGCCTCTCCCGAAGCGGTCTTGCTGTCCGTGCCTGCCGTTTCGCCTTCGGACCCGCTTCCGCCTCCGCTGCATCCTGCCAATAAAGTCATGATCAGCGCCAGTGTCAGCGCGATGAATGGAAACTTGTTCTTCACAGAAACTCCTCCATTTTCAGATGATTTAAATAGTCATAGCGACAGCTTATTTAATACCGGAGTATACAAAAGCCTTGACGATCTGCTTGGAAGCAAACAAATACACGATCAGGATCGGCAGGACAAGCACGACGTTGCCCGCCATGATGATATGCCAGTTGGATACGCCCTCGGATTCCCGGAGCATGGCGATCCCGATCGTCAGCGGCCGGACGGCGGTCGAGTCGGTGACGACGAGCGGCCAGAAGTAGTCGTTCCAATGGCTCACAAAGCTGAACAAGGCAACGGTGGCCAAGGCGGGAACGGCCATGGGGATCATGATCTTCTGCATGATTTTGAACTCGCTGGCATTGTCCAGCCGGGCGGACTCAATAATCTCCTGCGGGATTTGCATAAAATACTGGCGGAGCAGAAAAATTCCGAAGGCATTGGCCATGAACGGAATAATCTGGGGCAGAAGGGTGTTGTTGATGCCCCAGTCCGCCATCATCAGGTAGACGGGAATAAACGTCACCTGCCCTGGAATCATGAAGGCGAGCAGCACGATGCCGAACAGCAGGTTACGGCCCCAGAAGCGGTATTTGGCAAATGCGTACGCCGCCGGGATCATGACGATCATTTGCAGCACGATGACGGAGACGGTGATGATGACCGAGTTTTTTGCATAGGTCACGAAGGGAGCCGACCTCATGGCCTCGGCAAAGTTATGCCACTGCGGTGCGGCGGGAATCCACGTTGGCGGAAAGGCCAGCGTCTCCTCAAAGGTTTGCAGCGAAGTGGATATCATCCACAGGAACGGGAAAATAAACACGATCAGCACGGCGAGCTTGGCCACGAAGCCCAGAAGCCGTTTCAGAAGCCGGAGGGACGCATGGTCCCGGATCCGGTAACGCAGCTTCCCGCCGACTTGTTTCTTTTCCTGGATCAGCACGGGAAAAGCACCCCCTCAGGTTGTTGTCTGCCCATGGTGCGGCTCATTGGTAGTGAATCCGCTGGGCAAGGACTTTGAAGTAAACAAAGGTCAGCACAGCGATGATCGCCATCAGCACGACGCCGGTGGCCGAAGCGAAGCCGATGCTGGTCGTTCTGAACTCGTAGATGTAGTACACGAGCGTCGTCGTTGAGCCGTTGGGGCCGCCCCCGGTCATGATTTTGACCGTATCGAACACCTTGAAGGAGCCGATCGTCATGATGACGAGGATGAAAAACAACTGCGGCGAGATCAGCGGCAGCGTAATTTTCCAGAACACCTTGAACCTGCTGGCATTGTCCAGCGCAGCGGCTTCGTAGATGGTCGGGGGAATGCTCTGCAGCGCCGCCACCATTATGAGGGCGTAATAGCCGATGCTGTGCCACACCGAGACCAGGATCACGGAGATCATGGAAGTGCTGGAGCTCTGCAGCCAGGGTGATCCCGGAAGTCCGAAGGCCTTCAGCACATAATTGAGCAGGCCATGTCCCGGCTCCATGAGCCACATCCAGACGAGCGCGATGGAGACGATCGAAATGATATGCGGTGTAAACAGGCCGGCCTGCAGAATGGCGTTGAACCGCGACCGCTTCCGCAGCCATACGGCCACGCCGAGCGAGAGCAGCATGGTGCAGAGCACGACGCCCACCGTGTAGACGGCGGTGTTGGCCAGGGCGTGATAGAAATCGTCCCGGGTGAAGATTTCCCGGTAGTTGTCAAGACCGATGAACTTGCTTTTGTCCTTATTGAGCAGGTTGTATTTATACAGGCTTAATTTAATGAGATAAAAGACCGGGTAGACCACGAATAGGAACAAGGCGATCATCGCCGGCAAAATGAGCGCGTACGGCCTGGTCGTCTCCCATACTCTGCGCCGGTTCATTGGAAACGTCCCCTTAGCGCATGAAGGTAGGTGTTATGCCGTCGGTCATCGCGGTAAATCCGCTTTTCATCCGCTCCGAAGAGAAAAAGCTTGGATTCGTCCACCGAGAGATAGATGTCCTGGTCCACGCTGAACAGGTCTTCGGTGCATTTGATCATAAAGGAATGGTCCCGGGTACGGACCTGGTAGATGGTCTCTGAGCCGAGCATTTCCCGGGTGGAGATGACGCCTTTGGCCGTAAAATGGGCATCCGCCGGCTCGGTGGACAGCAGCCCGTGCTCCGGACGAAAGCCGAAGCGGACTCCGTCCTGCCCCATGTCGCCGACGTTCATCGGAGGGACCCCGATAAACTGCGCGGCAAACAGATTATCCGGTTCGCGGTAAATTTCAGCCGGCGAAGCCTCCTGCTGAATCTCTCCCTGATTCATCAGCACGATGGTGTCGGCCATGGACATCGCTTCGACCTGATCGTGCGTGACGTAGACGAAGGTGGAGCCCAGCTTCTTGTGCAGCTCGATGAGCTCGACGCGCATCTGCACCCGGAGCTTGGCGTCCAGGTTGGACAGGGGTTCGTCCATCAGGAACACCGAAGGTTTCTTGACCATCGCCCGTGCGAGCGCCACCCGCTGCCGCTGGCCACCCGAAAGGGTGGAGGGCTTGCGGTCGAGGTACGGGCGGAGTCCGACCGTCTCGCTGATGCTTTCCACGAGCCGTGTCCGTTCCTCCTTGGGTACTTTGTTGTTTTTTAGGCCGAATTCGATATTCTCGCGTACGGACATCGTCGGATAAATGGCGTAGTTTTGAAACACCATCGCGACACCCCTTTGGCCCGGGGCAATGGCGGATACGTCGCTGCCGCCGATCAGAACCGACCCCGAAGTCTGGCGGTCGAGCCCGGCTATCATGCGGAGCAGGGTGGTCTTGCCGCAGCCCGAAGGACCGACCAGGACGGTGAATTTGCCGTCTTCGATCTTCAGGTTCAGACGGGGGATGATGGTGTTTTTGTCAAACGATTGGGATACATCGACCAACTCAATGGATGCCACACGGATTCCTCCTTCACCAGCGGTTGCTATGTGTTGTTTGGGTTCATCGTCCACGGCAAGCGCTTTCATATGATGAAGAACGAAGGGAGGAATGCCTGGGCATCCTCCAGCCGTTTTTACTTCAACCCGCTTGTGTGGTACACTATTGAACAAGATTTTCGCTCTCTCACCAGCGAAAATCGAGGTACATCTTTTTCCAGTCTCTGTGAGCCAGGGCAGATTCCATTGCGCCCGCAAAGTCTTCTGCCTTGCTCACCGGGATATAGTCATCCGGCACCAACTGCCGGAGCGTCTCCTGACATTCCTCCTGCTGCATCACTTCAAGCACCTTCCGAAAATCGCTGTGCGAGCTGCGGCTGCTGCCGTGGATCGTAATGCCTTTCTCCAGCACATCCCGCGTATTGATAGGAACCAGATCCTCGCTGACGCCCATGGCGATCAGATGGCCCCCAGGGAGAAGTAAGTCGATCCCTTGATTGATGGCGCTTTCACTAAATCTTCCGCCTGTGCATTCCAGCACGACATCAACCTTCCAGCCGCCTTGAAAATCGTATTCCTGCACCATTTCGGTCCGGGCAAACGTGAAATGCTCCAGCTTCTCCTGAATGGCGCCGAATACCGTCAGGCGCTCCGTGCTCACGCCAAAGGCATAATGGAGCATGGCGGCGGTCAGGAAGCCGACCGGGCCGTCTCCGAATACGGCGACCTGTGCGCTGTCCAGCAGATCGGCCACGGGGCGGATCGCCCGGTAGGATACGCTGCACAGCTCCGCCAGCACGGCAATGTCATCCGGGATCGAATCCGGGATCGGAATGGCGCATGCCTCCGGAATGACGAGCCGGCTCTGCGCGATACCGTCGATCGTACTTCCGAGAAACTTGCCGTTGTAGCAGTAATTCTCCGGAATGTCTCCCCGGCAGGCCGGACAGCACTCATCGTGCTTGATGCCGTTCAGCAGATAGCCCGGAAGGTTCGGCACGATGGCGACCCGCTGTCCCGCTTGAAGCTTGGAGGAGCCGCCGACGACTTTCCCGATGCCTTCATGAAGCAGGGCCATCGGCAGCTTGCGGGCAAGGACTTCGGGTTTCCGAAGGCCTCCGAAATACCGAAGGTCGGCATGACAGATGCTGGCCAAAGTGGGTTCAATGACGACGAATCCTTCCGTGACGGTCCGATCCATCGTCATTTCTTCGACATGGTGGGGGTGGGTGAGCCGGAGCGACCGGGAGTCCACCGTTTGCGTAATCGTACTCAAATCAGGGAACACCTCCATGTGACGTTATTTGGTTTTTTTAATACTGGATTTCCTTATCATTCGATCGGGCCTGACATCATCGTCAGCTCCCTGAAAGGAGCTGCGTTCCGTCAGACGGTTAAAATTTGAATGCCGGCGTCCTGAAACTGCTTAATGTCGTATTCCGCTACCTCGTTGCCCGTGATCAGGGTATGGATCGAGCTATTGGGAGCGACATTATACAGCGAAATTTTGCCGATTTTCGTTTCGTCGGCGACGACGATGACTTCCTGGGCGGCCGCGATCATGCCCTGCTTGGCCACGACCAATTGGGCTTCCGGAAGCGTAAGGCCGTATTTGGGATGGATCGCGGTGGTCGCGATAAAAGCTTTGGATACGTGTACTGAACGCAGCACGTAATCCGTAAACATGCCGTTCAGCATGAAGCTGGACGGATACAGTTCCCCGCCGGTGACCGTCACTTTGACGCCGGGAGCGTCCCGAAGCTCGGCCGCCACGTTCATGTCGTTAGTAATGACGGTAATGTTGGAGCGGTGGACCAGGTTGCGGGCGATGTGCAGCGTGGTCGTGCCGGAGTCCAAAATGATGTGATCCCCGTCTTCCACCAAGCTTGCCGCCTTCTGGCCGATGCGTTCCTTCTGATCGAGCTGGATGCCCGATCTTTCGTTGAACGAAGGCTCGTGATGCGTGAGCTGTTCCACAATAACGCCGCCGTGCGTCCGTTTCAGAAGCCCTTCCTGCTCGACCTCGGCCAGGTCGCGCCGGATCGTCGCTTCATGAACGCCGAATTCCTTGGCTAACGTGCCGACAGAAGCCGACCGATGCTGTCTGACAAATTCGACGATTCTCATTTTTCGTTCAGCTGCCAGCAATATAACCATCCTTTCCACCAAATCGCATATACGATTGCTTACATTTGTTCATTTTTGCTCATTTGTCAGGCTTGCCGTCGGTTCGATTACATCTTGAAATTGGAATACTTGTTGTTTGCGGAAAATTTTTGTGCGAATTCTGAGGAGATTCCCGACGATTCAATGCCAAGCACGTCGGGCAGGGAAGATATTTTGTCCATGGCGGCAACCACCTGCATCGGATTTGGGGAGCGGATATGGAATTTCAGTTCGACCATGGCATCCGCCAGCCCGTCGGGCGTGCGGATTTCGATATTGTTGATCTTGATGCCAAGCACATCCAGCTCGCTGGCGACCGTCACAAGCATGCCCGGCTTGTCGGGCACCCGGATGAGGAAGTCGAAGTTCCTCTTGCGGTGCATGATGAGCTTTTCCCATTTGTTCAGGGCAAACAGGCTGATAAAAGCAAGACCGGTCGTCAGAAGGGCAGAGTAGAGAAATCCGGCGCCGATCGACAGTCCGATCGCGGCTACGACCCATACCGAAGCGGCGGTCGTCAGTCCGGATACCGTCTGTCCCGAGCGGAGAATGGCCCCCGCGCCGAGAAAGCCGATCCCGCTGATCACCTGCGCAGCGAGCCGCGCCGGATCCAGGCGGACGTTCGTTTCGTCCACGAAGGCTTCAAAGCCGTACATAGACAGGATCATGATGGACGCCGAGCCGAGACAGACCAGGATATGGGTCCGAAAGCCGGCGGCGTGATTGTTCCATTCGCGTTCCATGCCGATCAATCCGCCCATGGCGACCGATAACAGCAGCCGGAGCGTCAAATCCATATTGCTGATATGCCACACACTGTCGATTCATCATTCCCCCTTAACTCAAGCGAAAATGAACATTCAATGCCCAAATCAAACATAAATGAGTATTATTTGCGCAATATATGCTCATTTATGTTCACAATTTGTTCATTTGTCGCTATATTAACACGCAGATTTGCGGAAGACAATATATCTGGAGGAAATTTTTGAAATATTTTTTTAGAGGAGGGGCGTTTTCCACCAGAATACTTTGCTCTATTCCATCCATAATAAGGAGAATGATCGGATCCAAGTATGCCACGCAGCATGGAGCCGAAAACGCAGGGAGGAATCGCCCATGAGTCAAGAAATGAAGGATGAGAAGCGGGCCCTTTCGACAGACCTGTCGACCGTGGAGTCGCAGCGCAACGATCTGGCCTTCGAGGAGTTTCCGGACGGGCCCTACGGGTCGCCGGTCAACGCCGAGCAGCTGGGAAAAAGCACGCCGTGGCGGGTGGACCAGCGCAGCTCGGGCCGATTCGACTACGAGAATCATGAGCTGCACGAAGGCCATGTCCGGGATTTCCCGGGCCAGGACGTTTTCGATGAGCGGATTCCGGATGACGTGAATAAGCCGAGGGTTCCGGAGGAATGAAATGAGCGAAGAAGATATTTTTAGGTTTATGAAAAATGCGCTGAGCTAATCGAAGGACCCTCAAATGAGCCGATACGGACTGCCGGCTTCCCTTGGGGGTTCTTTTCGTTCTATTCCGTGAGCTGCACCCGGGAAATGAGGTATGTTTTGACTGGGCGCCGAACATAATGGGATCTATGCTCATTTTCTCACAGGAAAGGAAATCGTCATGAAGCCTGATGCACCCAAGACCCTCCGTGAAATATTGGAGCAAGCCGCCAAGTCCAGCGATTTTCGGCAGTTTTCACCCAATGCGGAGGACGACCGGATCCGGATCAGCTACTATTCTTCTCTTGTGGATGCGGAGAAGATCAACCGTCATCTTATCGCTGAAATCCAGCAGCATGATGATGACATTTATCGGCTGGCGGACATTCAGAACCGAATCCCGTTCGATGAAGCGCAAATCACCGAGGAAACGTCGGAAGTCGAGTCCAAGCTGGTCAAAGGGTATGTGATCCTCCAGATCACGTCGGAAGAGCCGGCTTTTTTGATCGTTAATATCAACCAAACCGAACAGGGACACCGCCAAAGCAACGAGACTGAAAATGAATTCAGCGTCGTGGGACCCAAAATCGGCTTTGTGGAAAATATTCATGTCAATGTCCATTTGCTGAGACAGCAAATCGCCGTAACGAGGCTGGTGATCGAGGAGGTTTCGGTCGGCAGCCTGTCCAATACGAAGGTCATGATCGCTTATCTTGACGGGGTCACGAATCCGCAGCATATCGAAACGATGAAACAGCGGCTCGGCAGGATCGACTTCGAGGTCGTATTCGACACATCGATTCTCGATCAGATTATATCTGATCATACCAACTCCCCGTTCCCGCTTTTTCTGTCGACGGAAAGGGTAGACCGGGTGGCTTACGCCATTACTTCCGGACAGGTCGCAGTGTTCGCGGACGGATCACCCTATGTCTTTACGGGCCCTTCCACGTTTTTGGACTTTTTCGTATCGCCGGAAGACTATTATTTGCCCTGGATTATCGGGTCTTTCTTTCGCATCGTCCGCATTCTGAGCGTCATCTTCTCCATTTTTGTCACGCCTGTCTATGTCGCCGTATTAACGTATCATTTCGAGGTTATTCCGGAAAATATACTTGAGCCGTTGATCATGTCCCGAACCCATGTCCCGCTTCCTCCCGTGCTGGAGGCGCTCTTCTTGGAAGTGACAATCGAGCTGCTGCGGGAAGCCGGAGCCCGGCTCCCGACCAAAATCGGCCAGACGCTCGGCATCGTAGGCGGGATCGTCATCGGCCAGGCCACGGTGGAAGCCGCCCTGGCGAGCAGCATCCTGCTGATCATTGTGGCGTTGTCAGCGCTGGCCTCGTTTACGACTCCGATTTTTAAAATGGCCAACACGATCCGCCTCCTGCGTTTCCCGCTGATCCTGCTGGCCGGCCTATGGGGCGGGCTGGGGATTGTGGCCGGGCTCTTTTTGCTGCTTGGCCACCTGCTGCGGCTCAAATCCCTCGGCACCCCGTACTTGCTGCCGCTGTTCCCGCTGCGGACGGGCAATTTAGGTGATAGCTTCGTACGGCGATCGTACCGGTATATCACCAACCGGAACATTTACCTAAGGCCTCTGGATTCCAAGCGGTATACCCCGAGTGAAGACCAGGAGGATATTGAGCATGAGTAGCCTCGCAAGATGGCTGGGGATATTCGGCATCGTCTTTGCACTTGGGGGATGCGGCAACGATCGAATGGTCGATAATATCCGTATGGTCACGGTGCTCGGATTTGACGACGGCCGCCCGGGTTATATCGGGACCGCTCTCTACAGCGATTTTACACAGAGGGGGAAGGTCGGCACGCTGCAGGGGCGGGCGGGGCAGACCCAGCTCGTCCTGAATGAAATGAACGGCCAGTCGGCCCAGCCGGTCAAAATCGAGAAGCTGCGGCTGCTCCTGTTCAGCCGGGAGCTCGCGGAGAGCGGACTTTCGTATTTCATCAATTCGATCTGCCGCAACCCGCTGATCAGCAATTATTTGACGGTGGCCGTATCGGAGGAGCCGGTCACTTCCCTGGCCAAGGTCATAGCCGAGCAGGGCAACCGTGAGCTGCCGTACCATCTCATTGAGCAGAATATGAAATCGGGGAATATTCCGAGATCCAACCTCTCGACGATGTTGTTTGATTACCATGGCCTGGGAAGGGACGTTTCGCTTCCGGTCATCCGGTTAAACGCTGCGGGCAGATTGCAGGTATCGGGCTATGGCATTTTCAAGGAGGACCGGTTAAAACTCACCTTGAATCCGGAGGAAATGTTCTATTATAAGCTTCTTCAGGGATATTCCATGCGCGGGGAAATTCCGTTCACTCTGAAAAAGAACGGGCAGGAAGGAACGGCCCTTTTTTCGGTGAGCTATGGAAGGGAATCCAAGCATGCGGTCATGAGGGCAGATGGCTTGCATATTCAAGTCCAGCTCGCGATCAGTGGAATGGTGAAGGAGTATCCGAGATGGATGGACTTAAGAAAGGACTCCAATGACCGCGAGGTAGACCGCCAGCTGGAAAAGCAGATACGGGAACGCCTGATGTCGCTGCTCGCCAAACTGAGGGACAGCGGCGTGGATCCGCTGGGCGTAGGGGATTTGGTCAGGGCATATTCCCGGGACTGGGATGAGAAGGAATTTTACGAAAGGCTGTATCCGAGAACGGCGTTCGATATCGCTATCAACCTTCAACTGACGAAATCGGGAATCGGAGAATGACAAGGACAGGTGGTCGAAGATGCCCAGACAGATCAAAGAAAGCTTAACTGTATCCCCCTATCTGCTGTGGTTTATGATTCACGGAACGCAGACAGGCATTGCCATGCTGAACTTTCAAAGCCGGAACATTAAGGGGGCGCAGCAGGATTCCTGGTTATCCTTACTGCTCGTCGGCCTCAGCCTGCACGCGGTCGTGTGGATCATTTATGCGATCATGAAGCACGCGGATGGAGGCGATATCCTCCACCTGCATCGACAGTTGTTCGGCAAATGGCTGGGAGATACGATGAATCTCCTGTTCTACGGTTATATGCTGCTGTTTATCGTCTATCAAATACGGTCTTACATGGAGGTCATCCATATTTGGGCGTTTCCCACGACGCCGATCTGGTTCGTATGCCTGCTTATTTTGCTGACCGCCGTATATATCGTGACCGGGGGGCTACGGGTGATCACGGGAATCTGCTTTTTCTGCGTCGTCATTCCCACCCTGCTCCTGATATCGATTTATTTTCCGCTGCAGTATGCCCATTGGACGAATTTCCTGCCGCTGCTGAACCATACGCCGCTTGAATATGGCCAGTCGGCGTTCCATTCGCTCAATTTATTTTACGGGGTGGAGTTTCTGCTTCTGCTGCACCCTTTTATCAAGCATCCAGAAAAGTCCCGGAAATGGGCTCATATCGCCGTAGCCCATTCCACAGTACTTTACTTGATCGTCGCTATAGTCACATTGGCGTTCTTTAACGTTCAGCAGCTGGAGCATACGATCTGGCCGACGCTGATCCTGTCGAAGGTGGCCCGGCTCCCGTTCATCGACCGGTTCGATTACGTGTATGTGTTCAATTGGTTTATCGTGATTCTGCCGCCGGTATGTATGGCTATGTGGGCAGGAACCAGAATTTTGAGACAGGTCACCCCACTGAGATCCAAGCCGCTGGTATGGTTCACATGCGGGATGTCATTTGTCATTATCGCCGTATTACAAGGACCCAAGACGATCGACAAGCTGGATTCTGTGGTAACCTGGGCCGGACTGGTCCTGCTGTACGTCTATCTTCCGCTGCTGTGCCTCTGGGTGCATATCATCCAGCGGTATCAAAATCGAAGGGCTGCAGTAGAAGGGGGGTGAAATCGTACCCATGCCTGGTTGGGATTAAAATGATAGAAATGGCATATTGATTTACTGTAACTAAATTGTGTACAATTTAGTTACAGAAGAAAGCTTACAACCGAAAGGCTTGCCGAAGGCCTTCACTGACTGATAAAAAAGGATGGGATAAATGATGACAAACACAACGACATTAACATTGGAACAGGCATTGAACCAGCAGGTGGCAAACTTCAGCATCCTTTACGTGAAAATTCATAACTATCACTGGTATGTAAAAGGAGAACAGTTCTTTACGCTGCATGCGAAATTCGAGGAACTGTACAACGACGTTACGCAAAAAACGGACGAAATCGCCGAACGCCTCCTGGCGATCAAGGGCAGACCGTCTGCTACATTGAAAGAGTACCTGGAAATCGCCACGATTGAGGAAGCTACAGGAAAAGAGGACGCGCGCGGCATGGTGCAGTCGCTCATCCATGACTTCTCGGCGGTAAGCAAGGAACTGCATGACACCATCAACTTGGCGGAAAGCGCCGGTGACCACCCAACCGCGGATATGCTGATCGCGATGCAGACGGACTTGGATAAGCATGTATGGATGCTTGAATCCTACCTTGGCTGATTTCAACGATTTCCAACGAACGAGGGGCTCTCGCCCTTCGTCGATGATGTCAGAAGAGAAGGGGTGTGATTATTAATGGAAGCTAAATTCGCCATGGAGCATGAGGTTGCCAAAATTCTGGACCACCACGAATACGCCGCCGTTGCGACGGTGGAGAATCAGAAGCCGCGGCTGCGCCGGATGCCGAAGTACAACAAAGGACTGAGCATCTATCTTGTCGCAAATCGGAAAAGCCAAACCTGGGACCTTGAAAGCAAGACGCCGGTGTCGCTGCTGGTAGGGCATGGGGAGAACGACTCCCGGGAAACGGTGGAAATCGACGGAAAATTAACCGTGAACACGGAGGAAGCTCTCCGTCAGCAGATTTGGCGTGAAGAGTTCAGCGCGGACTTCTCCGGCCCGAATGATCCGGATTATGTGATCCTTCAGGTTAAGGCCATTCGTGTGGAGTTAACCGACAAGGACGGACAGAAGCACGAGTGGTTCGATTATTGATTGAATCCCGCGGCAGCGGTGATAGCCGCCTCGTCAGATTGAAATCTGATGAGGCGGCTTTTTGGTGTGCTGACAACAATCCGTTATTCTCTGCGGAGCTGCAGTGAATTGGCGGACTCAAGCAGCGCTTGATATACAATTGCCCGGTGAACCGATACACTTAAGCGCAAATAACCTTTGAAGGGGTGTTGAGGATGTTTGATATGGTCAAAATTGGGAGAACTATCGCCCGGCTTCGCAAGGAAAAGGGCTTTACGCAAATGGAGCTGGCGGATCGGATGGGAATCAGTTATCAGGCGATCAGCAACTGGGAACGCGGGGAAACGATGCCCGATATATCGAAACTGCCGCAGCTCGCAGAAATTTTCGGCGTCAGCATCGACCGTATGTTGGAAAGTTCGAAAGGGACGCAGATCATCCAGACGATTGTCGAGGACAAGACATCCGAATTTTTGCAGGAGAACGAGGTGTCCGTCGAGGAGTTCGCGGGTATCGCCCCAATTCTCAAGTCAGCTCAGGCAGACGAGGTGTTTGGGCATATCAAAAACAAGCTCAAGCCGAAAGATATCCAGTCCATCGCCCCGTTTGTCAGTGAGCAAGTGATCGATGAGGCCGCCCGGCAAGCCTTCGAGAACGAAGGAATCGGGGCGCTGGCGCCGATTGCGCCATTTATGAGCATTGATGCGATCGATAACTGTGCGAGGAAAGCTTACGAGAGCGAAGGGGTCGGTGCGTTGGCGTCGATTGCGCCGTTTATGAGCATTGATGCGATCGATAACTGTGCGAGGAAAGCTTACGAGAACGAAGGAATCGGGGCGCTGGCGCCGATTGCGCCATTTATGAGCATTGATGCGATCGATGAGTGTGCGAGGAAAGCTTACGAGAGCGAAGGGGTCGGTGCGCTGGCGTCGATTGCGCCGTTTATGAGCGATGAAGCGATCGATAACTGTGCGAGGAAAGCTTACGAGAACGAAGGGATTGGGGCGCTGGCGTCAATTGCGCCGTTTATGAGCATTGATGCGATTGATGAATGCGCGAGGAAAGCATGCGAAAAGGAGGGGCTCGGAGCCTTGGCGCCGATTCTCCCGTTCATGGATCAGGAGCGGATTGACGCCTGGGTGAAGGAAGTAATCCGCGACATGTCATGACCGATGTACACCAGGCAATACTGATTTCTGGAAAGATGAAGACGTTCAAGGGAAGCCGAGGCAGGACCGGCTGAGCTTGGACGTTTTTTTTAGATATAAGAAAGTATAAGCGAAAAAAGAGAAAGCAGGGCTGCAGCAGCCAAAAAGGTGGAAGTGAAAATGACCGAACGTCATTGTCAGCCGGTTGTGACGGCAAAATTGATGTAAACGCATACATGTTATTTTTGACCTGCTGCAAAACCGCGCCGCATAAGGGCTCGTGCGGGAATTGTCATTTTTGATATATACACCTTAAAGGCTATCCAAATCATCAAAAATGACATATTCGGCTCCTGAATCACAAGTGAATGTAACCACCGGAGCCAGATTTTAAGCCGATTTGATGGGGGAGCGAAAACGACATATTTACGCAAGACGGGGGCTCCGATATGTTTAGTGTAAGCGTTATCACCCCGCCGCTGAAGCGAGATGCGGGGGAAACAGGCAAGCTTAACTAACGATCAAAAACCGTGGCCGAGAAACAGGGACATTTGGTGGAGGATCGGCCCGCAGATAGATGCGTTGAGGATGGAAGCTTTACCGAAGAAGGATGTTTCAATTAAGGAGAAGGTTTCATTGAAGAGGGATGTTTCTTCATTGTACGAAACCATCAGAACCGATCGGAAGCTCTATCAGGATCCTGTTCGGAACGAGGACGCTAAGCAGCTTGCCTGGTTTGTTTAACTGCCCTAATGAGGATGGGCTATCGCCTAGATGCTGGTCAGCCGAAATTTTTTGTTCCCTTAGTAAAAGGGAGAAGTAACGCGAGACAGCTGGCAGGGTACATCGTCAAATGGCTCACAAGAGGAAGTTTAACCAAAACTCTTCCTTAGTTCAGGTAATATACCGAACACAATTGTGTGACTTAAGTTATCATTATTATGTCAAGTATTGCTTGATTCACCCGAATTCGCTGCAAAAACAACATATTCCTCTGGCCAAAACCGGTCGATTTTCTTCTTGTTCGTACGGGTTTTCCCCTGAATTTCAGGTTCATGTGGAAAATGACATATTTACGAAGGTTTTACCGATCGAATACGTTTAGATCACAAACCTTATTCACCCGCCTTTTTCGGGCTTTAACATCCGTTATCACGGAGAGATAAAGGCAACAAACAACCTACCAGAGAAGGAGTGATACGATGCATGATACAAAAGCTGCCATCGCAGGCCCGCCTGCTGTGATGCCGAGAAAGAAAACCCACAAAAGCTTGTGGAAGCGCATCATTCTGAACTGGGAGCTGTACCTGTTTATTGCGCCGGCCTTTTTCTACTTTCTTATTTTCTGCTACGGGCCGATGTACGGCATCCAGATCGCGTTCAAAAACTTCATTCCGACAAAAGGAATTACGGGAAGCCCGTGGGTCGGCTTCGACCACTTCGTCCGCTTCTTTCATTCCTACTACTTCTGGGATCTGCTCTGGAACACGCTGAGCATCAGCTTGTACTCGCTGGTCGTTGGTTTTCCGATCCCGATCATTCTGGCGCTGGCCTTCAACGAAGTCCGAAACGGCTTCTTCAAGAAGCTGTCCCAGACGGTGACGTACGCACCGCACTTTATTTCCATGGTCGTTATGGCGGGGATGATTATCACGTTCCTCTCGCCGTCGACGGGGATCGTCACCCACATGATCGAGGGGCTGGGCCTGAAAGCGCCGGATTTCCTTACCGACCCGCGCTGGTTTAAGACGATGTACGTCTTCTCTGACGTGTGGCAGAGCGCCGGCTGGGGCACGATCATCTATCTCGCCGCGCTATCAGGCGTTGATCCGGGGCTGCATGAGGCGGCGATTATTGACGGGGCCTCGCGCTTCCAGCGCGTGCGGCACATCAACATCCCGGTACTGATCCCGACGATGACCATCCTGCTCATCCTGAATATGGGCAGCCTGCTCGGGGTCGGCTTTGAGAAAATCCTACTGCTGCAAAACCCGCTCAACATGAGCTCGTCGGACGTCATTTCCACCTTCGTCTACCGCTCGGGTCTCGTGGATGCGCAGTACAGCTTCTCGACCGCCATCGGCTTGTTCAACTCGGTCATCAATGCGGTATTGCTCATCGTTGTCAATCAGATCGTCCGCCGTACGAGCGAGAACAGTTTGTGGTAGAGAGGAGGGGCTTCGATGTTATCTGGAGTCAGAGAAACCCGGCGGGATAAAGTCTTTCTCGCCTTCAATTACCTGTATGTGTTTCTGGCGTTTCTAATCGTGTTCTACCCGCTGGTGTACATGGTCAGCGCCTCCATCAGCGATCCGAAAGCTGTCGGGTCCGGGGAGATGTGGCTGTGGCCGAAAGGCATTACGTTTGACGGCTACAAGCGGGTGTTCGAGAACACAAGCATCTGGACGGGGTACGGCAATACGATTTTGTACACCGTGGTCGGGACCGCGATCAACCTGCTCGTGACGCTGCCGGCGGCGTATGCGCTGAGCCGCAAGGACTTTGTCGGCCGCAACTTCTTTATGGGCATGTTCATGGTCACGATGTTTTTCGGGGGCGGCCTGGTGCCGACGTACCTCCTGGTGAAGCAGCTGGGCATGGTCAACACGATGTGGGCGATCGTCATTCCGTCGGCCGCGTCGATCTGGAACATCATCGTCTCGCGGACGTTCTTCCAGAGCTCGATTCCGAAGGAGCTGCAGGAAGCGGCGCAGATCGATGGATGTACGAACATGCGGCTGTTCGTGAAGATCATCCTGCCGCTGTCGATGCCGATCATCGCGGTCATGGCCCTGTTCTACGGGGTGGGCAACTGGAACAGCTACTTCTCGGCGCTCATTTACCTGAACGACTCGGCGAAATACCCGCTGCAGCTGGTGCTGCGCCAAATTCTGGTGCTGCAGGAAATGGCTGCACAGGGCGGAGGAGCGATCGACGCCTCCACGGCGGCCGCGATGAACAACAAGGCGGAAATCGCCGCCCTGGTGAAGTATTCCGTGATTATCGTCGCCACCATTCCGGTGATTGTCATCTACCCGTTCCTTCAGCGTTATTTTGTGCAAGGTGTCATGATCGGTTCGGTTAAGGGCTGATCTTGCCATAGATCAATAACTTTAAAAGGGGAGTTGTTGTCATGAAAAATCTTCGCAAAGCATCATCCATTCTGCTCTGCCTGACGATTTCCGCCAGCCTGCTTGCAGCCTGCGGATCTTCTAAGGGAGACGGAGGAAGCGGATCCGCATCATCCGATAGTTCGGCGACCGTGGAGGGAGTCAAGAAGGAAGGCTTTCCGATCGTGGATAAGCCGCTCACGCTGAAAGTCATGTCCCAGGACGCGGGCGTGGCCGACTGGAACAAAATGCCCGTGCTGCAAGAGATGGAGAAATTGTCGGGCATCCATCTGGAATACCAGCTTTCGCCGATCGACAGCTTTGAAACGAAGAAGAATCTGATGTTCGCCAGCGGCGATCTGCCGGATATGCTGTATGCGGCTGACCTGAAGCCGTCGGAGCAGGTGACGTACGGAACCCAGGGCGTCCTGATTCCGCTCGAAAAGTACATCGATGAAGGCTATGCGCCGAACATCAAGAAAATTCTCGACGAGCATCCGGATGTACGCAAGTCGTTTACGACGCCTGACGGACATATGTATGCCCTGCCGTTTATCGATACGGCCGCCGTATGGTACCGCAGCCCGATGTGGTATAACGGCAAGTTCCTGAAGGCGCTGAACGTAACCGAGCTGCCGAAGACGACCGACGAGCTGTACACGCTGCTGAAACGCTTTAAGGATGAAGATCCGAACGGCAACGGCAAGAAGGATGAAATTCCGCTGACTTCGGTTAAGCTGGATGATTTGCGGATGTATTTCTTCGGATTCTGGGGCATGTATGACGAGAAGATTTACGCAGACAAGGACGGCAAAGTACACTACTCCCCTCAAGAAGAAGGCTACAAGGGTTACTTGACCTTCATGAACAAACTGTGGAAGGAAGACTTACTGGATCACGAGACGTTCTCGCAGACGGCCGACCAGAAAAAGGCCAAAGGACAAAACAACCAGATCGGCCTGTTTAACGACTACTTCCCTTACTTCACGCTGGGCGGCGAGCCAAGCTCGGACAACCCGCTCATGACACCGGTTGCCAGCGAAATTGCGGGAACGCCGGTTTACGGCAAACATCCGGGCATGTCGGCTAATGGCACGTTTGCGATCACAAGCAAGGACCCGGCGCCGGAAGCGACGATGCGCTGGATCGACTATCTGTACAGCTATGAGGGTTCGACGCTGTTTAACCAAGGACCGGAAGGCGTGCTGTGGAAGTACAAAGACAAGGATAACCACGTTAAAGAATGGCTGCCGGTACCGGGCGGCGGCGACCGCGAAGAATATCGCGGCAAAATTACACCGAACTTCGGCATTTTGACGCCGGGCGTCAACGATCCGGAAGTGACCAAAGGCCTCAGATCTGAGTTCGACGACTGGATTGACAAGGAGAATGCGGAGAAGCTGACGCCAATCGGCAAATCGCCGTTCCCGAACGTCTATCTGACGAACGAACAGCAGAGCGAAGCGTCCGCCTTGATGTCCGACCTCGATACCTACGTGCAGCAGATGGAAGCGAAGTTCATTACCGGACAGGAGCCGCTTTCCAACTGGGATAAATACGTGGCGCAAGTGAAAAAGATGGGGTCTGACCGCATCGTGGAACTGTACCAAGCCGCATACGACCAGTGGAATACCGGCAAATAAGCCGATTCATACCATGTGCAAGGAGCCAACATATCCCGGCCGCGAGGCCGGGGGTTGGCTAATTGTCATTTAAGACGGGACGAGGCAACTTGCCCCCATCATCCATTTCAATGTTCAACTTATATAAATACATAAAAAACCGAAGCATTTCTGGAAGAAGGCCAATGAGGCGCTGCAGCTGCGACCCAACGATTCCGTTTACGGGTTCGCCGCAGCCCTTGGTAACCGTTCGGAACCCAGAGGGTGCAGCGGGATCAAGGGATATGGAGGGAGATCCAGTGAGTTATCAAGATTCTGCTTTGAGCAGCGAGGCGAGGGCGGAGCATCTGCTCAGCCTCATGACGCTGGAGGAAAAGGTCGGGCAGCTTGTGCAGCTGTTCGGCTGGAAAACGTACCGGCGGGAGGAAAACGGCGTCGCGCTGGACGAAGCGTTCAAGGAGGCCGCTGAGCGAGGCGGCATCGGTTCGCTGTACGGCGTGTTACGGGCCGACCCGTGGACGGAAGTGACTCTGGCGACAGGACTGTCGCCAAAGGAAGGCGCGGAGACGATCAACGCGATCCAGCGGTACGCGATAGAGCACTCGCGCCTCGGCATCCCGATCCTGTTCGGGGAGGAGTGCTCGCACGGTCATATGGCAATCGGGGCGACCGTGTTTCCGGTGCCGCTGACGCTGGCCAGCATGTGGAACCCGGAGCTGTATGAGGAGATCTGCCGGGCGATCGCCCTGGAGACGCGCAGCCAGGGCGGAGCGGCCACGTATTCCCCGGTGCTCGACGTCGTCCGGGACCCCCGGTGGGGACGGACGGAGGAGACGTACGGGGAAGATCCGTGGATCGCTTCCGTGATGGCGGAAGCGGCGGTGCGGGGGCTGCAGGGCAACCGGCTGGACGCCGACGACAGCGTCATTGCGACGCTGAAGCATTTTGCCGGCTACGGCAGCTCGGAAGGCGGACGCAACAGCGCGCCGGTTCATATGGGGCTGCGCGAGCTGCACGAGGTGGACCTTCGGCCGTTCAAGGCGGCGGTCCGGGCCGGTGCGAAATCGGTCATGACCGCGTACAATGAAATCGACGGCGTGCCGTGCACCTCCGATAAATATCTGCTTACAGACCTGCTGCGCAAGGAGTGGGGCTTCGACGGATTCGTCATTACCGATTGCGGTGCCATCAACATGCTGGTGTGGGGGCATGACACGGCGGCCGACCCGCAGGAGGCATCCGCCATGGCGGTGAACGCCGGCGTGGATATGGAAATGTCCGGCGACATGTTCCGTGCGCACCTGGCAGCGGCTGTGCAGAGCGGGCGTATCGAGATGCAGACACTGGACCAAGCGGTATTTCGCGTACTGAAGGCGAAGTTCGAACTGGGGCTGTTCGAGCAGCCTTACGTCGACCCGGAACGGGCAGCCTGCGTCATCGGCAGCAAGGAGCACATCCGGCTCGCCCGCCAGGCTGCCGTCGAAGGCATCGTCCTGCTGAAGAATCAGGGAGACACGCTGCCGCTGTCCAAGGAGTCGGAGACGGTCGCAGTCATCGGCCCGAATGCCGACAACGTGTACAATCAGCTTGGAGACTATACCTCTCCGCAGCCGCGGGAGCAGGTGTCGACCGTGCTGGACGGCATCCGGGCCAAGCTGGCGCATGCGCCGGAGCGGGTGCTGTACGCGCCGGGCTGCAGGGTCAAGGATGACAGCCGGGAAGGCTTCGACCTGGCGCTGAAGACGGCTGCCGCCGCGGACACGATCGTGCTCGTGCTCGGCGGGTCGAGCGCGCGCGATTTCGGCGAAGGCACGATCGACCTGCGCACGGGTGCGTCGGTCGTGACGGACCGCCCGCACAGCGACATGGACTGCGGCGAGGGCATCGACCGCTCCACACTGGGCCTGTCCGGCGTGCAGCGGGAGCTGGCGGAGGAGCTGGCCAAGCTCGGGAAGCCGCTGGTCGTGGTGTACATCAACGGCCGGCCGGTCGCGGAGCCGTGGATCGACGAGCATGCCGACGCCATCCTGGAGGCATGGTACCCGGGGCAGGAGGGCGGCCACGCGATCGCCGATATCGTATTCGGCGACGAGAACCCTTCCGGCCGGCTGCCGGTCTCCGTTCCGAAGCATGTCGGCCAGCTGCCGGTCCGCTATAACAGCAAGCGTACGACCGGGCGGCGCTACCTGGAGACGGATTTGGAGCCGGCCTATCCCTTCGGGTTCGGGCTCAGCTACACCGAGTTCGAGTATGGCCCGGTGACCGTCTCGCCGGCGGAAATCACGCCGGAAGGGCGGGCGGAGGCTGCAGTAACGGTGACCAACACCGGCAGCCGGGCCGGAGCGGAAACGGTCCAGCTGTACATCTCCGACAAGGTCAGCACAGTGACACGGCCGAAGAAGGAGCTGAAAGGCTTCGCCAAGATTTGGCTGCAGCCCGGTGAGACGAAGACGGTTACGTTCGGGATCGGGCACGAAGAACTGTCCTTCATTGACCGTGATCTGAATCCGGTTGTCGAAGCCGGCGAGTTTGAAATTCAGATCGGCCGGCATGCCCAAGACGTCCAGTCCGCTGTACTGACAGTCCGGGAACAAAAGTAAGGCCGCGGAAAACAAGCCCTTGTTTTCTGGATGACCCGGCCAAGCTCGCAGAAGTGCCGAGCCGGATCGCGTCGCGGCTGAACGGAAGCCGCCGGTTCCGGCTGGAGCTTCAGGCCGATGAAGGCGGGATTGCGCTGTATGGCCGGAATGTCGGCCGTTATCCGCTGGATATCGTGATCCACTGCCAATAACGCAATCACTTAATAAAGCAATCACACAGATGAAATAGTCGGGAGGCCTGTCAGCATGATGCTGCCGGGCCTTTTTTTGTACCCGAGATCCCCGGTGCATCCTTATGTATTTTTTTACAGATAAATATTGACAAAGGGGGCGGCCGAGAGTAAATTAAACAACGTATTAAACACTGTTTAAATTTGCTGTATGACAGGAGAGGGGGGCAGGTGAAAGAACCGATGAAGGAAGACACCGCAGGGCATACCTCAGGAACCGACACCAAACACGACATATTAAAAGCCACCATCGAGCTGATTCGGGATGAAGGCATTGAGTGTGCCACTTTGCGCCGGATCGCGACCAAGGCGGACGCCAACCTCGCGCTGGTCAATTATCACTTCGGCTCGAAGGAAAAGCTGATCACCCAGGCGATCCGTTCCCTTGTGCTGACGTTCGAGGACGTGTTTAACGCGCTGGAGGACGACAAGATGCCGGCGAGGGAAAGACTGAAGCAGTTCTTTTACCGCTATGTCCGCCATCTTCAGGAATACCCGGGGCTGGTGAGACAGATGATCGATCAGACCCGCGTTATTTTCGAGTCGCAGCATGAGTACTCGCATTATTGCAAGGTGATGAAGACCCGGCGGCTGATCGGGACGGTCCGGGAAATTACCGGTGAGGAAGACGACGATAACATCCGGAAGATGCTGATGCAGCTGTACGGGGCGATTTTTTTCCCGGTCATCATGAAGTCCTTTCTGGCCGAAGGCGACGAGGATATGGCCTCAACCATCCATATCGCGCCGCTTGAAGAGCAGATTGACACGTTGTTTGAGCACTATTTTCACCAATACAGCTAGAGTGGAACGAGAAACCAAACTATATATAGAAATGAGTGGAGAGATTTATGTCTAAAACCTTGGCGGGCAATCCCGCCGCAGAAGTTCCATTCTCGCTGAAAAAGATCATTCCGCCCATGCTGGCCATTATTGTCGGTATGATCATGGTCATTCTGGACAGCACCGTGGTCAACGTGGCGGTGCCGAACCTGGTGAGCTACTTTGACACCGACCTGAAGACCATTCAATGGGCGATTACCGGTTATACGTTGGCTCTATCGGCTGTTATTCCGCTGGCGGGGTGGATGACCGATAAATTTGGCTCTAAGCAGGTCTTCCTGGCCACCATCATTATGTTTGTCATCGGATCGGCACTCTGCTCCATGGCGCAGACGTCGACCCAGCTGATTATTTACCGCGTTATCCAAGGGCTTGGCGGGGGCATGGTCGCGCCGATCGGCATGGCGCTGGTCTTTAAGCTCGCTCCTCCGGAGCGCCGCGGCTCGATCATGGGTCTGCTCGGCATTCCGATGCTTCTCGCGCCGGCACTCGGCCCGATTCTGTCGGGCTGGCTGGTGGAGTATGTGAACTGGCACTGGATCTTCCTGATTAACGTTCCGATCGGGATCGTCGGCGTCATCCTGGGCGTGAAGTTTCTGCCGACAGCGGATCGGCAGCAGACCCCGCACCTCGATTTGATCGGCATGATTCTGGCTCCGATCGCCTTCGCCATGCTGGCTTACGGCGTCAATGAGGGAGGCAGCGTGAGCTGGTCCTCGACCGGCGCGTTGACCGGGCTCATCGTCGGCGGGGCTGCCCTGCTCATTTTTATCGCCGTGGAGCTTCGGCAGAAGAACCCGCTGCTGGAGCTGCGCGTCTTCGGCTCCTCGGATTTTACCCGGGGCATCATTCTCTCCTGGATCATGCAGGCGGCCTTGTTCGGCTCGATGCTGTTCGTTCCGCTGTACCTGCAGCAGATCCGCCAGTTTACGCCGCTGGAGACCGGCTTCATCCTGCTGCCGCAGGCGCTGGCTTCCGGGATCGGCATGCCGATCGGCGGGAAGTTCTTCGATAAATACGGCGCTCGTCCGGTGGCGATTATCGGCCTTCTCCTCATTTCGGCAGCGCTGTTCAGCCTGTCGCATATTACGGCCGACACGTCGCTGTGGAGTATCATGCCGCTGCTCTTCATGCTCGGATTCGGCATGGGCTTGTCGATGATGCCGCTCAATACCCACGTGCTGAACGCCGCACCGCGCAAGCTGGTGAACCGGGTGACGCCGCTGACCGCCGCTGCCCAGCAGGTCGTCGTGTCCTTTGCGGTTGCCGGCATGTCGGGCTACCTGATCAGCCGCACCACTGCTCACGCGAGCCATGGAGGCAACCCGCTGAACGCTGCTGTGCAGGGTTTTGACGATGTGTTCTTCCTGGCCTCCTGCTTTGCGATTGTCGGCGTGGTGCTGTGCCTCATTCTGCGCAGACCGAAGCCGGCCGCCGCGGATGCCACAGACGGAAGCCAGCCGGATCCGTCGCTGATGATCAGCCACTGATCGGCAAATCATCGGATACATGTCTATATGGGAACCCGGAATCCTTCTTGATGGAGAGAGGCCGGGTTCCCTCTTTTTTGGAAAAATTTGATGTTCACCCGTCGAATTCTGTCGTATCATGAAGCTAGGGCCCTTTACGGGCACGGAGCGTGCTGCCATATCCCTTACTTACTTCTATACTTACGATAAAAAGGAGAAATCGATCATGTCTGAACGTTTTCATATCGTGGGGATTTCCGGAAGTCTCCGCAAGCATTCCCACAATACACAGCTGCTTCATAACGCGGCAGCGCTCCTGCCGGAGGATTTTCGCTTCACGCTTGCCGATATTTCCGTACTTCCTTTATACAATCAGGATTTGGAAAGTGAACTGCCGGAAGCGGTGAAGCAGTTTGCTGAGCTGCTGCATTCGGGGAATGGCTTTTTGATCAGCTCGCCGGAATATAACGGGCAGCTGTCAGGCGCGTTGAAGAATGCGCTGGATTGGGCCTCAAGACCGGCCCTTCAAACGCCGCTGGCCCAGAAACCGGTAGCGCTTATGGGCGCCACGCCGGGCATGGGTGGTACGGGCAGAGCCCAGGTTGGTATACGCTCACTTTTGTTTGCGCTCAACATGGATTCGGTGAACCGGCCGGAATTTCTGCTCCCACAATCGCATACCAAATTTGACGAGTCCGGTGCGCTGACGGACCCGATGGCCCAGCAGATTATGCAGCAGCTCGTGGACAATTTGGTCACCAAAATCAAGAAGCATGCCAACGAACAGTAAGTAAAGCCAGCCGGCCTTGCACGTTGATTGCAAGCAAGCTGATATCGGCCTATTCCCGGTCAGCCTTCCCGTTCAACGGGGCTTCGGGTTTCTACGCTGCGGTAAGCATGGGGAACGAAATAGTTAACAACGGGCTGCTGACAAAGGCCTGTCCAACAAGGGATATGGATGAATCGCTTTCGTGCACGCCGTAGGGGCGTCCGCTTACAGGGCGGGAAAGGCTTCGGTACACGGGGAGCGCCGTGATGGTTGGAGCCTTTTGTTTTTTTAGGAGTCGCTTGAAACCTGAACCCGGGCTTCTGCGTATTACCTAGTTATCCAGCATTTTGCGATGAACCTGTTTCAGCGGGCCGCTACATGGTAAATGAGTGGGAGGGCATAGTTCTGCCCCGTTTGCTGCCTTAGCGGCAGAAGGTGAAGCTTCCTGCAGAATGCCGGATGGAATCATCGAGACTACTTTATAAGGAGAAGATGTAGAAGTGGAAAGTGACAGGTATGTGTTAAATTTGGTTTTGGTTGCATTACTGATCGGTTTGTCGGCCTTTTTCGTTGCGGTAGAGTTTGCCGTGATCCGTGTGCGGGGAAGCCGGGTCGATCAGCTGATCGCCGAAGGGCGCAAGGGCGCAAAGGCTGTGAAGAAGGTTATCGACAATCTGGACGGATATTTGTCCGCGTGCCAGCTCGGGATTACGATTACATCACTCTGTCTTGGTTTCCTCGGGGAGCCGACCGTAGAGAAGATTCTTACCCCGGTGTTTGAGAAATGGCATATGCCTGAAGCGTTAGGCCATTTTCTGTCTCTGCTGATTGCCTTTACGGTCATTACGTACCTGCACGTCGTTATTGGCGAATTGGCGCCGAAAACAGTGGCCATCCGCAAAGCGGAGACCGTTGCCCTGCTGACGGCGACACCCATTATCTGGTTTAACAAAATCATGTACCCGTTCATTTGGCTGCTGAATGGATCGGCGAACCAGCTGGTCCGATTGTTTGGCGTAAAGCCCGCTTCCGAGCATGAGGAGGCCCACTCCGAGGAGGAGCTTCAGATTATTCTGAGCGAGAGCCATGAGAGTGGAAAAATCAACGATAACGAATTCGGTTATGTCAGCCGGATTTTCGCGTTCGACAACATGCTGGCTAAGGAAATTATGGTACCGCGTACGGACATGATCTGTTTGGACAAAGACAAGTCGCGGTCTGAAAATATGAAAATTATTAAAGAACAGCAGTACTCCAGGTTTCCGCTTATCGACGGAAGCAAGGATAATGTTATCGGCATCATTAATACGAAGCAATTTTTTCTGGCATATGAAGAAAACGAAGAGCTGGATGTGGCGAACCTGATCCATCCGGTGATGGCGGTATCCGAAGTGACACCGGTCAATGTGCTGCTGCAGCGGATGCAGAAGGAAGCGACGCACATGGCGATTCTGATCGATGAATACGGCGGAACTTCCGGTCTTGTCACGATCGAGGACATTATTGAAGAGATCGTCGGCGAAATTCGCGACGAGTTCGACAAGGACGAAGTGGAGGACGTCCAGGAGATCGGCGAGCAGCATCTGATTGTGGACGGCAAAGTATCAATTTCAATGATCAATGATTATTTCTTTATGGATCTGGATACAAAGGAATGGGATACGATCGGCGGCTGGCTGTACAGCCAGATCAGCGAAATGGCGGAAGGCGAGACGTTCGTGTACGAAGGAACGGCCTTCACCCTACTGGAGCGGGATCATAACCGCTACTGCCGCATCGAAATCAAGAAGATCAAGATGAGTGAGGAATAAATATGGACAATCCGGTGAATTGGGCAAGCCGTTTTAAGCGGTTTTTACTAAATAACAGATTTGTATTGTTTATGCTGGTGCTGCTGCTCCTGGGACTGAATATTCTGGTTCTCACCAAGATTTCATTCGTATTCGAGCCGGTGATCGTCCTGGTCAAAACCGTCGTGCTGCCGCTCATTCTCGCCGGAATTGCGTATTATTTGCTCAATCCGATTGTGGATTTTATGGAAAAGCGGAAGGTGAAGCGCCTGCACACCATTCTGCTGCTGTACGTCTTCATTATCGGCATGCTTGCCGCGCTCGTGACACTGGTCATCCCGGTCATTCGGGAGCAGATCATGGATTTGGTGAACAATTTCCCGGGCTACGCCGAGGTTGCCCGCATCAAGGTCGAAGAGCTGATGGGAAGCAATCTGGTCAGCAAGCTGCAGGAGAACGTGTTGTTCGATCCGCAGGAGCTGATGAAAACCGTCTCGGAGAAAGGTTCGGAATTTCTGAACCGCACCTGGACGGGGCTTGGCGGATTCGTGGGCGGGCTGATTGAAGTAGTTCTGGCCGTCGTGACACTGCCGTTCATTCTGTTCTACCTGCTGAAGGACGGCAAAAGGCTGCCGGGTTACATTTTACACTTTGTGCCGACGCGGCTGCGCGGGGAAACCTCGCGGGTCATGAAAGAAATGAACCATCAGATCAGTTCTTATATCCGCGGGCAGATCATCGTCAGCTGCTGCATCGGGTTGCTGCTGTTTGCCGGGTATATCATTATCGGCTTGAAGTATTCGCTGATTCTGGCGATCATCGCTGCATGCACCAGCGTCGTCCCGTATTTGGGACCGGCGATCGCCATTACGCCGGCACTCATCGTTGCGGTCGTCACCTCGCCGATTATGCTGCTCAAGATGGTGATCGTCTGGACCGTCGTCCAGCTCATCGAAGGGAAGTTCATTTCCCCGCAAATTATGGGCAAGACGCTGAAAATTCATCCGATCACGATTATCTTCGTCATTTTGACGAGCGGCAACTTGTTTGGCGTCGTCGGCATTCTGCTTGCGGTGCCGGGATATGCCGTGCTGAAGGTCGTCGTATCCCATTTGTACCGCTGGTTTCGGGTGCGCTCGGGGCTTTACGAGCCCGAATGCCCGCCGGCAGTTGCAGCGGGCGACTCCAGGGAGCCGTGATGGCGAGAGCCGCTCGAGAGCCGCTATAGAGAAAATCGAGTTTTGCTGCAGATGACGCACGTCATAAGGCGTGGAACGACTTTGCTTGCCTAATCAAGAAATTGGCCGTCCCCCGGATGAATGGGTCCGAAGGGGGCGGCTTTAATTTTTGACCGCCCCATTGTAATTCGGGAGGGAGCATGTGATAATGGGTTGTTCGCCTTCCCGAAAGTGGGGGCGGCTGCATTTATGAGTAGCTTGGAGGGAACCAAAAGACGTGAAGCGGTATCCTTTTACGTATGATCCAAAGCGGCCTTTCGTTCAGCAAGCAGGCGAATGGGTCGCCGATGTGTTTTATGATGTGCTGCCGGAAGCGGGATTTGAAATCCGCGACGAGCAGATTTATATGGCTTTTCAGCTGGAGAAGGCTTTTGCCGAGAAGAAAACGATATTTGCCGAGGCGGGGGTCGGGACGGGCAAGACGCTGGTGTACTTGCTCTATTCCGTATGCTACGCGCGGTATACCCGCAGACCCGCGGTTATCGCCTGCGCCGACGAATCGCTGATCGAGCAGCTGGTGAAGCCGGAGGGAGATATTGCGAAATTGGCCCGCCACCTTGGGCTTCACATTGATGCCCGGCTGGGCAAGTCGCCCGACCAGTACCTGTGCCTGCGCAAACTGGACGACGTCCGGCTGCGGGACGAAGAAGGGGTGCGCTGGGACGACTTGGCCGCCGGCCTGCCGGATTTCGTGTATTCTACCGCGCCGATGCAGTCCTTTCATGCTTACGGGGACCGGAAGGGATACCCGGAGTTAACCGATGAGGAATGGAGCCGGATTAACTGGGATCCGTTCCAGGACTGCTTCACCTGCGACCGCCGCCACCGCTGCGGCCAGACGCTGTCGCGGGATCACTACCGCCAGGCGGCGGACCTGATCATCTGCTCGCATGATTATTACATGGAGCATGTATGGACTTACGAGGGCCGGAAGCGGGAGGGGCAGCTGCCCCTGCTGCCGGAGCACTGCGCCGTCGTCTTCGACGAAGGGCATCTGCTCGAATCGGCCGCCATGAAGGCCCTCAGCTACAAAATGAAGCATGTCGTGTTTGAGGAACTCATCACGAGGCTGCTTCAGGGCGAGATCCGCGAATCGCTGGCGGTGCTGATCGACGAGGCGATCGTGCAGAGCGAAGCGATGTTCGCGGCATTCGGCCGGCAGAGCCGCAGCGTGGACGGCTCCGACCGGAAGGAAATCGTGCTGGACGGCGCGCTGCTCACCGAGGTGCACCGGTTCCGCTCGCTCCTCACCTCGATCGAGGAGGAGCTCGTGTTTGAGAGCGAGCTGTATACGCTGAACGAGTACGAGCTCCGGATCGTGGAGGAGCACCTGGAAATGATGCAGAAGGCGCTCCATCTGTTCGAGCGCTCCGAGGCGCTGATCTGCTGGGCTGTCGACGGACCGGACGGGCTGACGCTGTCGATCATGCCGAGAACGGTCAAGGAGGTACTGCAGGAGCAGGTGTTTGGCGCGAAGATGCCGATCGTGTTCTCCTCAGCCACCTTATCGGTTCAGGGCTCGTTCGATTACGTGGCGGACAGCCTTGGCATTGAGAGTTTTCTCTCCTTCTCCGTACCGTCCCCGTACGATTACGCGGATCAGATGAAGGTTCTGACCCCGGCGGACTCCAGGTCGACGGACGATTTTAACGGCAAGCTGGAAGCCGCCGCCCGCCTTCTTCGCGAATCCGGGGGCCGGGCACTGATCCTGTTCAACGGTAGGGAGGAGCTGCGGCGGTTTAAGCAGGAGCTGGCCGCAGGCACGGTCGAGGTGCCCGACGTTCCGTTTTACTTCGAAGGGGACCAGGAGATCAGCCATCTGATCTCCGCCTTCCAGCGCGAGGAGACCAGCGTGTTGTGCGCGGTCAGCTTGTGGGAGGGACTGGACGTGCCCGGACCGGCGCTCTCGAACGTGATCGTCTGGTCGCTGCCGTTCCCGCCGCATGATCCGGTGTTTACGGCCAAGCGCAAAGAATCGGCAGCGCCATTCGAAGAGGTGGACATGCCGTATATGCTGCTTCGGCTCCGCCAGGGCATCGGCCGGCTGATCCGCTCCCGCGAGGACCGGGGCGTCGTCGCCATCTTGGGCGAAGAGCTTGCCGGCAGCACGCCCGTACGGGAGCAAGTGCTGGCGGTGCTGCCCGAAGGCTTGACGCTGCAGACGTTGTCTTAACCTGCCGAGTCTTAGCCGGGTTCAAAGTCGCTCAGGAAACGCCAGTTGCCTCATGTTGTTGATCCCATTAATTTTTCATGATATTGATTGAACTAAAGTTTTGCAGGTGAACCCACTGCCTAAGTTAAAAGCCAACCCTATCCTATTTAGGAAGGGGTTGGCTTTTTTGTTGTGCGCGAGCCGGTCATTCGGGATCGTTCACCGAGCCGATAAACAGCCAGGCCTTGGTCTGTGTGTCCTCAATTGCCAGGAAGAACGGCCGGTTCACCGTCATTTCGTGAATTTTTACCGGCATAGAGCCGGATTCTTCGGTGATGACCGTTGCCGCAGCAGCCTCGGTTCCCTTTTCGTTTACGTCGAGCACCATCCGGTGCAGAACCTTGGACAGGAAGAGGGGGCGAATGTCGGCCATATGGGAAAAATCGGCAGCATCCGGCTGGAAGGCCTGCTTCATGCCGAGCCGGATTAGCGGATCATTCAAGTCGCTGCCGTACTCGGCCTTGAACCGGGGCAGCCCAAGCTGCACGGATGCTTCGTCAAAGGGCTGCTGCCACGGAGCGGGGTCTGCCCAGATCTGCTGCTCCAATTGGTCCAGCGAAGAGCTGGCGGCGGGCAGGATGACCAGCATATCCATGCGGCCGTCTCCGTAAGGAAGGCGGACGGCCTGCCAATCGGGGGTCTCCTTGTACGGCAGCATGTTGGCGGTATGCATCATCGGCAGCGTCCGGACGCTGCCGTCAGCCAGTGTAAACGGTTCGTCTTTTGTGTATTCCGGATTGAACGGATCGGTCCATGTTCCGTTGAAATAAATCGCGTTGGCCAGCACTGCAATGGTCGTTGGCGACAGCGGCTGCCCCAGCATTTTCTCGATTTTGCCCTCGGTTTCCTTGCTGATCCAGCGGTTGATCGTCTTCACGGACTTGTCGGAAGCGAAATCGACCTCCTGAACCTCGGCCCCGTAGCTCTCCTTGCCTGCCTGGATAAAAGAGTCCTTGAACGGAACGCCCTGCTGATGCCAGATCGCATTGGCGATGTTCAGCCGGACGCCGGAATCTTCCCCTTCCAGCAGCCTGGACAAAATGGCGTTCCCCTCGTTCATTTCGTTAAGCGGCATGTCCTTCAGCCCCAATACGGAGGCCATTTCGCGTGCCGTCGTGCCGGCGCTGCCGTTGTATGCAATGGACAGGGCCGTCCAGATGCTGTAGGGGGAGAGAAGGACATTGTCTCCGGCTTCGGCCTGCCCGGTTAGTTCGCGGTGGAGCTGCAGCCCCAGGCGATTGTGGGCGGAGATGAGGGCAGGATCGATTTTGCCTGCCTCCTGCTTCCGGGCCGTTAGCGAGATCGGAGGAGTCGGATTGCTGCGTTGGTCCCGGCTGCCGTCTTCCTGCTTCGAGCATGCTGTTAATGCCAGCAGGAGCAGGGCGAGCAGCAGCGGCAGCGTTTTGGTCTTTGGCATGGATGGTTAGCCTCCTTATCGATGGAATCAGGTGTGAAGACGAGGGTGATTTTCGCGTCGAGGAGAAAATGGTACTCTTTCGTGTTCCTTATGTTGTAACCCTTTGCGCTAAAAAGTGGAAAAAATCGGCGTTACCTACCAGACGTTTCCGGGCCGGCGGAAGTTGCGCCCAAAGCCCATTTCATGATGGAAGCGGTGCCACTTCCCGGAATTTGATTCACGCATCTCGGGAACGGTATAATGAGAATGCTTTGAAGTCAATCTAACTGACCAATTTATTCCTTTAAGACAGCAAGGAGTTGTACAACCATGTCCAAAACGTTCCCATATAATCAAGATTTGGCTTCCCTGTTATCGCTCTCCTTCAGCGCGATGAACCAGGAGCTTCATAACCGCCTGAAGGAGGCGGGGTTCGGCGATGTGCGGCCGGCGCACAGCTTTTTGTTCCAGGGCTTGATGCCGGATGGGGCGACGGCCAAGACGCTCGTAGCGCACCTGGGCATATCGAAGCAGGCCGTCAGTCAAATGCTCGACTACCTGGAAGAGTGCGGCTATGTCGCGCGCAAGCCCCACCCTTCCGACGGCCGGGGCAAGATGGTCGTCCTGACCGAACGCGGCTGGTCGCTGGTACGGACGAAGGAGAACATCTACAAAGAGATTGAGCAGCGCTGGGCCCGGATGATCGGAAGCGACCATATGAAGATGCTGCAGCAGGATTTGAAGCACATTATCGAAAACGTCAACGAAGAGGATCTACAGCACCCACTGCGCCCTGTATGGTAGGCGATGGCGAAGAGGGGAGCGGTGCTGCTGCTGTTAGTCATTCTTTGCGTGTATGAATATATCCGCACCGATACGCCGGACCAGAACCCTTATCTCATTACCGACTACAGCCGGCTTCATCCCGTTAAGGTTGACAGGGTGGTCAAAGGCAAGGAGGAGGAGCAGCTGGTCCGGCTGCTTCAGGAGGCAAAGGAGAAGCACCTTACCGTATCCATTGCGGGCCAGCGTCACAGTCAGGGAGGGCATACCTATTATAAGGACGGGATTGTCATCGATATGACCGATTATAATCAGGTCCTGTCGGTCGATCCGGATCAGCGGCAAATCCGTGTACAGGCGGGGGCCACGTGGGAGAAGGTCCAGAAGGCCGTTAATCCGTACCATTTGTCCGTGAAGACGATGCAGTCGCAAAATATATTTACCGTCGGCGGCTCCATTAGCGTAAATGCGCATGGACGCGACATCCGAAGCGGCTCCCTGATTGGCAGCGTGGATTCGTTTCGGCTGCTGACCGCAGACGGTCAAATCCGCAGTGTCAGCAGAGAAGAGAACCCGGAATTATTTCGGCTGGCGCTCGGCGGGTACGGCCTGTTCGGCATGATCCTGGATGTGACGCTGAATTTGACGGAAGATGAAGCTTACCGGATGGAGAATGAGGCGATAAAGGTTGAGGATTACAGCCGGTATTTTCAGGAGAATGTACTTGGCGATCCCGATGTGAGAATGCATATTGCTAGAATTTCAGTTGCCCCGGACCGTTTCTTGACGGACATGTATGCGATCAATTATACGGCAGATTCTGCGCTTCCGCTGGAAGATTACGATAAGCTCCGGACACGCGAGCAGGGCGTCATTCCTAGCAAAATGATGTTCAGTCTGAACCGGAGCAGCGATTGGGGAAAGAACGCGTTCTGGTCTTTGCAGAAGCTGTACTTTACCAAGCAGCAAAATAAGGCGATCAGCCGAAACAATGCCATGCGCTCCGAGAGCGAATTTATGGAATACGGCCAGCCCGGTGCGAATGATCTGCTGCAGGAGTATTTTATTCCGGTGGATCAATTTGCGGATTTCGTTCACGGGATGAAAGATATCGTGCGCGATCACAAGCTTAATTTGCTGAATATTACCGTCCGTTATGTCGAGGAGGATCGCGAAGCCGTTCTCTCCTATGCCCAAGAAGACATGTTTGCCCTTGTATGCCTGTTTCACGTACCGTTATCTGAGCAAGGGCAGGTGCAAGTAAGGGAAGGAATCCGGGATCTGATCGATGAAGTGGAGTATAAGGGTGGAACCTATTATCTGCCTTATGCGGCATACCCTACGGTCGAGCAGTTTAGACGGGCCTATCCTGGGTACGACGATTTTTTTCGGAAAAAGGATGAGTACGATCCACAGCACCTTTTTATGAACTATTTTTATGAACAATACAAAGGGGAGTAGGCCATGAACATGAGGTGGCTGATCCGTTCCCAAAGCTTGGTGACGCTTGCTTCCGGCATGATTTATCCTTATTATCTCTTGTTTCTGAAAAATCTGGGCAACAGCTATGCCAAATACGGACTGGCTTTTGCCGTGTTTACAATCAGCTCCGCGGCGTTCTCCCAATGGCTGGCCCCAAGGATCGACCACAGCGGACACCGGGTGCTGCTCGTCAGCTCCCTTGGCATGATGCTGGCGATGCTGGCATTCCCCTGGGTCGAATCTTATGCGTGGGTACTGTTGCTCCAACTGGTCATGGGGTGCTGCAGTGCGATGCAAAAGATGAGCGAACGCCTGCTGCTTGCCGATCATACAGTCCAAGGGGAGCGGGGGCCTGTGATTGGTTCTTATCATTTCTGGACCTCAGCCGCATCCGGCTTCGCCGTCATTCTCGGCGGTTACCTGATCGACTGGCTGACGATCGACGCCTTATTTTATGCCAGTGCCGTCATGTATGGAATCAGTGCCTGGGCGGTTTGGAAAATGCGAAAGCCATGACGCTTAACCGAGCAAATGCGTCATGGCAATCATGGAGAGCAGGCCGAAAATAAAAGAAAAGGTCGAAGCCCGCTCGTTGCCGTCCCCGTGGCTCTCCGGGATGAGCTCTTTATATACGACGAACAGCATGGCGCCAGCGGCAAAAGCCAATCCGTACGGGACGATACCGGCGAAGGAAGCGGTAAATTTCAGCCCGGCCCAGCAGGAGAGGAACTCCAGCCCGCCCGTAAGCGCGGCGAGAAGGAAGGCGTACCGCCTTCGCATGCCGTGGGTAACGAGGTAGAGCGCGGTCAGAAAGCCTTCGGGGATGTTTTGCAGGCCGATGCTCAGCGCGACGATCGTCCCCACCTCCTGGTCGGGACTGCCGTAGCTGACGCCGACCGACAGCCCTTCGGGTAAATTGTGCAGCGCCATGGCCGACAGAAACATCCAGGATCCCGTCTGCGTGCTGTCGCTCCGCTTGATATCATGGGCCGGGTCCGTGTGCGGGATGAGCAGCTCCATCAGGGTCAAGGTCACCGTACCAAGGAGGATGCCAATCGTCAGCACCCATAGGTTCGACAGCTTGAGGGATGACGGAATCAGCCCGTACGTCGAAGCGGCGACCATGATGCCTGCCGTGAAAGCGAGCAGGCTGTCTCTGCCCCGGTGGCTGATATTCGAAAACAGCAGGGCGGGAAGGGCTCCCGCCGCCGTACATAGGGAAGTCGCGAGGCTTCCCAGAATCATTGCGTTCACATAGTCCTCCTGCTGCCAGCGGCTGAGATGTTATGGTTTCCCCCGGGTTCATACCGGTGAACCTCCGCAGCCGTCGGGCTTGTTCTTATTTAATTTACAATATGAACAAGCCTGCTGAAGCATGACCTGGACAGGAGATTTATGCGCGGTCAAACAAAGAACCGTCCACCCTCAGGGGCGAACGGTTCTTTGTTGTATCATGATGTGCTGCGCCGTACAAGCGTGCGGCTTCGCACTGGTTTATTTCTCAGTAATCGTGACGCCGTCGATCGTAACTTTCTCGGTCGGGGTGCTTTCCTCGCCGCTAGGTCCGACGGTGACCGGTGTTTTGGCGATCTTCATCACGACATCCATACCCTTTGTAACTTTACCGAAAATGGTGTAGTTCGGCTGTTGGTTCAAATAATCGCTGTCCGCACCGGTACAGATAAAGAACTGGCTGCCGTTCGTATCCGGTCCGGCGTTGGCCATGGCGACGATGCCCGGCTCGTATTTATACTTCGTTTTCTCATCCTCGAAAGAGTATCCTGGTCCGCCGGAGCCTGTTCCGGTCGGGTCACCGGTCTGTACCATGAACGATTCGATGATCCGGTGGAAAATGACCCCGTTGTAAAAGCCTTCCTTGGACAGGAATACGAAGTTGTTGACCGTCTTCGGTGCGTCCTTGGCGAACAGCTCGATCGTAAACGTGCCTTTGGACGTTTTGACTTCAGCCTCGTACTTTTTGTTCTGGTCGATCTGCATAGCAGGCGGGCTTGTCCAGCTCTTCTGCTGCTGACCGGAAGCCGAGGTCGAGCTGTCCGTGGAGGAATCCGATCCTGTCGTACCGGACGATGACGAATTGCCGGAAGTCTGGTCCGTCGTCTGCTCTGTCGTTTGTCCTCCGGATGTGTCTTTCGACGCGTCCTCGTCGCTGTTTTTCTTGCCGCATCCGCCAAGCGCAAGCGCCGCTGTCAGCACGAGCACGAGCGGAAGCGTGAATGTCTTCAGTTTCATGAAATTGAGGTTCACTCCTTTGTGCAATCTGGTTTAATCATAGCGATTTTTGCGGATAAAATCCACTTTGGCAGCAGCTGGATCACGTAAGGCTTTTGCTGCATGCTGAACTTTCCATGAAACTTCGCGGCATGCTATGACGTTTATTACATATAACAACAGATCGCAGACTGGAAACGGAGGGAACGTTATGTTTGAAGAAGCCAACCGTCAGTTGACCAAGCTGAAAGAGGACATCCGGAACAAAACGAAGTATGAAAACCGGATGCAGGGACTGTCGCGGGAGCTGAGAGAGCAGCAGGACGAAGCCGAGCGCTGGAAGCTCAGGCTGGCCGATGAGGAGAAGGACGTGGAGCGCCTGGCGGGGACTTCGCTCTCCGGTTTGTTTTACAGCATGATCGGCCGGAAAGAGGAGAAGCTGGAGCGGGAGCAGCTGGAAGTGCTGGAGGTCAAGGCGAAATACGATATGGCTGCCCGCAGCGTAGTTGATATCCAAAACGAACTGCAGGAGCTGGAGCGGAAGTTCCAGGAGGTTCGTTACGCGGAGTTTGAATATGAGAAGATTCTGGACGAGAAAGAAAAAGTGATTTTACAGAACAACGCCGAGCTGGCGGGACTCGCCGAAGAACAGGCCGACCTGTCGGTCCAGCTCAAGGAATTGAAAGAAGCGGTGCGTGCGGGCGAGGCCGTACTGGAGGACCTGGAACGGGCGGATGACAGTTTGGGCTCGGCCGGGAATTGGGGCACCTACGACATGCTCGGCGGCGGCATGATCTCCACGCATATGAAGCACAGCCATATTGACGAGGCGATGGAGCACATTGAATCAGCGCAGTTCAGCCTGCGCCGGTTCGGCAAAGAGCTGAAGGATGTGCAGATGGCGCTGGATATCGAAATCGGGATCGGGAGCTTTCTGAAATTTTCTGATTATTTCTTCGATGGCTTTATATCCGACTGGCTCGTGCAGGGGAGAATCCGGGATACCCAGGACGAGGTGCAAGAGAAAATATCCGAGGTGGAGCGGATTGTCCGCCGATTAGAGGGGGAGTATTCACGCCTCGATACCCGGCTGGCGGATACGAAGCGGAAATACGAGTCGATCATTGAGTTGGCGGAGTAGCATCACGCCCTGTAAAAGAGCGCTATGTTGAACGAAACATCATAAGCGCGTGAAAAGAAGCCGCCGGTCTCTGCTCGAAAGGAGCAAGCCGGGCGGCTTCTCATTTGACTAACAGCGAACGCACCGCCAGCGGGCAGAGGCCCTAAGGCGAAGGCTTCCACTCCACGCTTTGCAGCAGCTGATGCTTCATCAGCGCCAGCACGAAGTCCACGTAGTATTCCTTCCGTACGATCGCACCGTACTCGTGATTTTTATAGACATAAAACAAGGCGTCCGTGTAGATATCATTGTCCTCGAAAAAGCGCCTGATCTGCTTGAGCCGAGCCAGATAAGGCTCTTCCTGCAGCAGCCGGATGCGGAACTCTGCGTCCTGCTCATTGACGCTTTCCGTAATCTGAATGATGCTCGGGTCGTAACGATACTCCAGCATAAGTTGATCCTCCTTCGCACGTGTCAATTTGCGCTGCTTCCAGGGGCTGTCATGTCCTTGCCTAGAAGAATCAGTGCCACCAGCTGCCCCCAATCTGCAGCAACACCATCGCCCCCATTGCCTTCGGCCGCTACATCAAATACCGAAGATACACGTATGCGCTGGCCAGAACGATGGACAGCAGCATCATCGGAAAACCGAGCTTCAGAAACTGGGCGAACTTGATCGGATATCCTTCCTTGGCGGCCATGCCAGCCACGATCAGGTTGGCGCTCGCACCGATCAGGGAGCCGTTGCCTCCCAAGCAGGCGCCCAGAGCCAAGCTCCACCACACCGGCTCCAAATTGCTGATGCCGAGGCTGCCCATGTCCTGGATCATCGGGATCATGGTCGCGACAAACGGAATGTTGTCGATAAAAGCGGACGCGATCGCGCTCATCCACAGGATAAGCATCGACGTTGCCGCGACATCACCGCCGGTGAGATCGGTAGCCTTTTCCGCCAGGGTGGCGATGACCCCTGTTTCGATCAGGCCGGCCACCAGCACGAACAATCCCACGAAGAAAAAGATTGTCGGCCATTCGACCTTGGCAAAAGCCTCCTCCAGCATATGCTCGCCTGTCAGCAGAAGCAGCAGGAAAGCACCGGCGAGGGCGACGGTGGCCGACTCAAGGTGAACCAGCTGGTGAAGGAAGAAGCCGATGATCGTCAGACCCATCACCGTCAGGCATTTGATCAGGAGCTTGCGGTCGGTGAGCAGCTCTTTTTCATCCAGATCCATAATGCTCTGCATCAGTTCCGGCGTCGTCTTGATCTGCTTGCGGAACATGAGAATGAATAGCGGAATAAATACGGCGAGAATGATCACCGCAATGGGCGTCAAGTTATTGATAAAGGCGACAAAAGTCAGCTCCTTCACCGCGCTGCCGATCATAATGTTGGGCGGGTCGCCGATCAGGGTGGCGGTACCGCCGACGTTGGACGCCATGATCTGGGTGATCAGAAACGGTGTCGGGTTAACCCGCAGCTGCCGGGTAATGCTGAGCGTGACGGGCACCATAAGCAGAACGGTGGTCACGTTGTCGAGAAACGCCGATCCGATTGCGGTAATCAGAATCAGCGCGACCATGATGGCGACGGGCCGGCCCTTGGCCTTTTTCGCTGCCCATACGGCAATGAATTTGAATAATCCCGTCTCTGCTGTGATATTGACGATGATCATCATGCCGACGAGCAGGCCGAGCGTGTTGAAATCGATATGATGAATCGCGGTTTCCTGGCTCACGATGCCGAATATGACCATGAGCGCACCGCCGATCATCGCCACGATCGTCCGGTGAATTTTTTCCGCGATAATAAATGCGTAAACTATGAGAAAAATACCAATAGCCAGTATTGCTTGGTGTTCCATAGCGTGCCTCCCCATCCTGTATATGTGCGAATCCTGAATCATGCAGCCCGGGTTTGGTTTCTTTGAGTAGAGATTTCCATGCCGTATAGCGTATCCAGATCTCAACATTTTTTACCGGGACTTTAAAATCAACGCGTCTATCCTCCTTTACATCAGGATGGAGGAGTGCATGGCGGACCCGCACAACGAATGAGAGGGAAAAAAAGACAAAAGGAGCCCGCACATGGCAGGCTCCTCCAATTGAATTCTATTTGATTGAAATGTAAAAACTTGCTCTCATTCTGAAAGGTAAACCGGAAATCGGTTTACAATAATTATAAAGTGTTCGCGCGATCTTGTAAACAACCGTCGGATATCCGGCACAAAATGGAGCACGTAAGGAGCAGGTTATGAACAAAAAATGGTGGAAAGAAGCCGTAGTGTATCAAATCTATCCGATCAGCTTCCTCGACACGAACGGTGACGGCAAGGGGGATCTGCTCGGTATTATATCGAGACTGGATTACTTGAAGGACCTGGGGGTCGACGTGATCTGGATCTGCCCGATCTACAAGTCCCCCAATCACGATAACGGATACGATATCAGCGACTACTGCGACATTATGGACGAGTTCGGCACGATGGAGGAGTTTGACCGCCTGCTGCGGGAGGCGCATGCGCGCGGTCTCAAAATCATGATGGATCTGGTCCTGAACCATACCTCGGACGAGCATCCATGGTTTGTCGAGTCGCGGTCGAGCAAGGATAATCCGAAACGGGATTTTTATATATGGCGCAAAGGCAAAGACGGACATCCGCCGAACAACTGGGAGTCCTATTTCAGCGGCTCGGTCTGGGAATACGACGAGAAGACAGGCGAGTATTATCTCCATCTGTACTCCAAGCACCAGCCGGACCTGAACTGGGAAAATCAGAAGGTGATCGACAGCATGCATGAAATGGTGGAATGGTGGCTCAAAAAAGGCGTGGACGGCTTCCGGTTCGACGCAATCGCGCATATTGTCAAGGCGGTCGGCCTGCCGGACGGGGACAACCCGGACCAGCTGCCGACGGTGCGCGCGTATGAGCTGTTTTCCAACCTGGAAAATGTGCACACCCTGCTGAGCAACCTGTATGAACGGGTACTGTTCCACTACGACATCATGACCGTCGGCGAGACGTCGGGTCTGGGTCCGGAGCAGGCGCTCAGCTATGTCGGGGATACGCGCAACGAGCTGAACATGGTGTTCCAGTTCGAGCATATGCAGCTCGATGCGGGTTCTTCTGGCTCCGGCAAGTGGGATATTCGTCCCTGGAACCTGCTTGAGCTGAAAAAGGTCATCAGCGGGTGGCAGACGGTGCTGCACGACAAGGGCTGGAACGCGAATTATTGGTGCAATCATGACCAGCCGAGATCGGTGTCCCGGTTCGGGGACGACCAGAAATACCGGGTGGAGTCGGCGAAGATGCTGGCGACCTTCCTGCACACGCTCGAAGGCACGCCGTATATTTACCAAGGCGAGGAGATCGGCATGACGAACATCGCCTTCGCCTCGATCGATGACTACCGTGACGTGGAAACACTGAATTACTATGAGGAGCAGCTGGATCAGGGCGTGCCCGAAGAGCAGGTCATGCAGGCGATTTGGAAAAAAAGCCGGGACAACGCCCGTACGCCGATGCAGTGGACCAATGGGGACCATGCAGGCTTTACACGGGGCACGCCGTGGATCGAGGTGAACTCGAACTATCCCCTGATTAATGTGGAGGATGCGATTAAGGATCCGAATTCGATCTACCATTACTATAAAAAGCTTATCGCCCTCCGCAAGCAGCATGAAGTGATCGTGTACGGCGAATACAAGCTGCTGCTTCCGCTCGACAAGGAGCTGTATGTGTATACCCGGACGCTGGAGGACCAGTGTCTCCTGGTCATCCTGAACTTTTTCGGAGGCGAGCCGGTGCTGAAGCTGCCGGCGGAGCTCGTGCCGGAGGCCAAGCAGCTGCTGATCTCCAACTACCCCGTCAAGGGGGAGGAGGATCTCGGGAATTTGAAGCTGCGGCCGTATGAAGCGAGAGTGTACCTCATGAAGACACCAGCCCCTTGACTTCATGGCGCAAACTTGGTAAATTTACCTCATCCTATAACAAGGGAGAGATTTTGATGACGGTGGTTGTTCTTAACTAATCAAACTCCATATCGACTGTATGACACGAAGACAGGCGAGGAATGCCCGGGAGGGCACTCTTTCTTTCAATGCGCCTCTTTGCAGAATGCGGTCTTGGAAATAGTTAAGAACACGCGAAGCATCAAACGACAATCCCTTGCGGACTGTTTGAAACCTTTGTGATCCGAATCGGTGGAGCGTTGGCCGCTCGACCGTTGTCATGCCGGATACGGGCCGCCGCCTAATGGGCGGCTGGCTCTCCGGCATACAGGACCGTGCTCTTTGCAGCACGGTTTTTTTGCGTACAGCAAAGGCAGCAGACAAAGGCAGTCCGGCAGACCAGGGGCAGGAATCGCATGCGCGTATTCTCTGCCCCTTTTTGCGTTGCCATAGGAAGATATAACAAGAAACAGGAGGATGAACTACCAATGGATCAAACGACGATGATCATGCTGGAATACGACAAAATGAAGGAAGCGTTGAGAGACTACGCGGTTTCGTATGAAGGACGCAGGCATATCGATGAATTGGAGCCGCTGACCACGGCCAGTGCAGTCCGCAGGGCGCTGGATGAGACGGCGGAAGCCAAGGCGCTGCTGGATAAAGGGGCCAGCGTCCCGCTGCCATCCCTGGAAGGGATTGACCGGATCGTCTCCCTGCTGCATACAGGGTACCTGTTCGACGAGCAGGATTTTACCGCGGTCCATACGTTTCTGCACAGCTGCGGGCAGCTGCGTAAGTACATGGCCGGGAAGCGCGACATCGCGCCGGGCATCAGCTCCTATGCTTCCTCGATGCAGGAGCTGGCGAAGCTGAAGAGCGAAATTGAGCGCTGCATCCGGTTTGGCCGGGTGGACGACCAAGCCAGCAAAAACCTGGAGCGCGTCCGCAAAAAGATCGCTATCGTGAAGGAGCGCATTCAGAAAAAGATCACCGCGATTCTGTCCAGGCACGGCTCGATTTTGCAGGGAAACCTGGTCAGCGTCCGGGGCGGCCGGTACGTCATTCCGGTCAAGCGGGAGTATCACAAAACGATCAAGGGCTCGGTGCTCGACCAATCGACGAGCGGGCAGACCGTCTTTGTGGAGCCGGAGGAGGTCGCCCATCTTCAAAGCGAACTTGGCATGCACGAAGCGGATGAGGCCCGGGAAGAAGGCATCGTGCTGAGCACGTTGACCGGTCTGCTTGAGGCGGCTTCGGCCGATTTGCTGCTGAACATCGATATCACGGGAACGTACGATTTTATTTTTGCCAAAGCAAAATACAGCCGCACCTTGGGCGGGAACAATGTTCTTCTTAGCGATAGCGGGCGCATCAAGGTAAGCGGAGCGCGGCATCCGTTCATGCTGAAGACGATGGTGCCGCTGCGGCTGGAGCTGGGCGGCGGTTACCGCTCGCTGATCATTACCGGGCCGAATACCGGCGGCAAGACGGTGGCGCTCAAGACGCTCGGGCTGCTCACCCTGATGGTGCAGTCGGGTCTGCTCGTGCCGGTGGAGGAAGGCAGCACGTTCACCGTATTCACTAAAGTGCTGTCGGCGATCGGGGACGGGCAGAGCATCGAGCAGTCGCTCAGCACCTTTTCCGCCCAGATTAAGCGCCTGATCGGGATGGTGGATGCGGCGGACCGCCATACCCTGCTGCTGATCGACGAGCTGGCGGCCGGAACGGATCCGGGGGAAGGGATGTCCCTGTCGATCGCCATTCTGGAAGAGCTCAGCAACAGAGGCGCCATGATCATGGTCACGACGCATTTTAACGAGCTGAAGACGTTTGCGGCACGGACGCCGGGCTTCCAGAATGCCCGGATGGAGTTCGATGTCGAGACGCTGGAGCCACTTTACCGGCTGACGATCGGGGAGGCGGGGCAGAGCTACGCGATTCAAATCGCCACAAAGCTGGGGATGACAGCAGGCATTATCGAGCGGTCGCAGGAAATTTTGCAGAGGCAGAAGCCACTGCCTGCCTTGCAGCCCGATGCAGCTGAGGAACATCCCATTGTTCAAACGGAGTCTGAGCAGAGGGAGGAGACAGCTCAGTCCTCCGACCCACTTGAAACCAACGAGGGCGATGGAGCAGGGAGCCGGGATCAGGCGGATGAGGATCAGGAGCAAGCATCGGCCGCGCCCGTGCGCAAGCTTGAGGTAGGAGACGCTGTCTATGTCAGCTCCTATGGGCGAACGGGCATCGTCTACGAGCCGGAGGACGCCATGGGCATGGTAGGGGTCATGATCCAGAAGGAGAAGATCCGGATCAACCAGAAACGGCTCAAGCTGTTCATCGAGAAGAGCGAACTGTACCCTGAGGACTACGATTTCGACATTATTTTTGAGTCCAAGGAGAACCGGAAGAAGAGCAAGCTGATGAACCGCAAGCATGTCGAGGGGCTGTCCATCATTCGCGATTCCGACTCAAAGCCCTAAATTGTGAATCGAGTTAAGGAAGAAAAAAATGTTAAAAAAAGCGGATAAATGCTCTTCCGGCAGCGGTTAAATTCCTGCGAAACGGGTAATTGGAAGATGACAAGACCTGACATCATTCGTGCAGACCATGAGGCAAAAGATATAGATCAGAAAGTCAAGTGGAGGGAGAAACGATGGAACCAGACAAAAGAGGCCGGGACTCAGGCCCGGCCGGATCCAATGTGACCGAGCAGGACGTGCTGACCCAGCTGGGAGGCGAGTCCGAAACGCAGGAGAGCAAGCATAAAATGCAGCTGTGGACCAAGGAAGACTACCTGCGCTCCCAGCGGGAAATCGATCAGATTAACCGGGATTTAAAGGCGGCCATCGAGGAAGGCCATCACCCGGGTGCTCCGCAGGTTCAGCGGATCATCCGGAGGCATTATGAATGGATGAGCCGTTATTATACGCCGTCGGCAATGGTATATATCGGATTGGGAAACTTATATGTGGAACAGACCGAACACAAGCAGCTTTTTACGGCATACCATCCGCAGCTCCCTGTTTTTTTACGGGACGGGATGATCATATTCGCCGAGCGCGAGCTGATGTAAGAAAGATGAACAAGGGTGAGCACAACAAGCCCGCCTGGCCGATGAATGGCCGGGCGGGCTTCTGCCGTATACGGGGGAGCATTTGTGCATTTCATGGGGTCGGATCCGAGAACTGACTTTACCAAGAGGCGTTAATTAATGGCTGCTTCAACCGTCTCGTCCGGCTCGAGCAGCACGTACACGCCCGGGTTCAGCTTCAGCGCCGTTCCTTCCGGAAGGTTCGAATACGTCTCCACTTTGGTAAACGGCCCGCTCGAAGGCGGCGCAGGGACGTAGTCCGGGAGGATCTCTTTTCCGCCGGCACGGATCACCGATTGCGATACCCCTTTAAAGGTCGGGTCCTCAGAGGAAGACTTCACGATCAACTGGCTGCCCTTCAGATGGTAGGTGAACGTGACCTTCCGTCCGTCCAGATCCATCTGCACCTGCTGCTCAGTGGCAGTCGGCGCAGCCAAATCGTACCAATGCTTCGAAAGGTCCCTTTTTGTAATTTCCAAACCTGAGAAGATAAGCTTCATCGGTTCCCCCGACCAGTCTTTGAACCATGTCGGCGACTCAAAGCGCAGGTAGCCTTCATCCAAATATTCCCGGTGCCGGACCTTCTCGTACATGCCGGTATGATAGTCACTGCCTTCGATGCGCTGGTCCCCCAACTGCAGGGATACTTTCGTAAATCGTCTCACGCCCTCAGTCCAGTCATTGGAATCCTGCCTGTATGGGATTCGGATCTGAAGCGGCGTGATGACCAGCTGTTTCAGGTTCAAATTGACGTTTGCGGCCTGTTCCTCATTTGCCGGAAGCGGTTTGCTGTAAATGGCTTCGCTGGCCTTGCTGCCGTCTGCGTTGAAGTCAAAAGCCCAGGTTCCCGCTACTCTCTTGACCTCCTGCAAATAGGTCAGGTGAAGCTTGGCTCCCTTCCAGTCCCGTTCCGGAATGGTGAAGGTCGACTGGCACAGCAAATCGTTACCGTCCGGGGGCAGGACCGCCCGGGACACGCTTTGATACGTGTGCGAACCGGAGGTGATCACCAGGTGGGGGTCCAGATCGCCTGGATCCTCAAGCGGTGACGTCAGGGCATACCGGATGGTCAGTTGGTCGTTTTTCCGGACGATCGATTGGATCTCCACAGCCGCGAAGCCGCCTGCAGACGACGATGGAGCCAGCATGGAACCTTCGGCAATATCTCCAGCAAGAGGCAGATCGTCATATTGGTAAAAAACCAGGTTGCTGGCGTCCAAGTGCAAGCTCCGTTTAGACTTCTTCAGCTCATCCTGCAGTTCGAACATCCCTTTCAGGGTATCTTTCTCCTCATCGCGCTTGAACAGAACGTTTGGCTTGGCATCTTTTCCCTTGGAATCGGACAGGGAAACGGATTCGAAATCGGCTGCGTCATAATCCGGAAGGCCCGGAACCTGCATCGTAAAGAGCACATCCATCTGCTCGCCGTCAGTCACGACGCCGTGCAGCTTCATCGTTGTGCCTGACTGCCGCGCACTCAAATCCAGCGGCTCGCCAAAGCCGTGCTGAATGGCATTGTTCACACCCGGCCGTCCCCACAAGTCCCAGCCCGGGTTTATGGCTGCAAACACGGGAACGGCTACCGCCAGGAAGACCACAGCGGAAGCGGCCGCCGGAACCCACTTGCGGGTCACCGATGACCTATTTACAGTTGAAGACTGGCCTGAACGCCGTCGCCCAACCTCTTCCTCGATCGTGCTCCACATCGCTTCAAAATCGGGAGCGGGCTCAGGCTTTCGTGAAATGGCCCGTTCCATCTGTTCCAAGCTGAATCGGTTCATCGTCGTTCTCTCCTTTCATGAGGGGGCAGGAGGGCTTAGCGATATATTTTCTCATGAGCGAAAGCCCCTTATTGATTCTGGATTTGACGGTCCCCAAGGGAACGCGGATCATGTCGGCGATCTCCTGCTGGGACAGCCCGTTAATGTAACGGAGAATCATCACCATCCGAATGTTCGCGGGAAGCCGTCCGTAGAGCCGGGACAGCTCTAAGGCCAGTTCCCGCCCTTCGACGGTTTCCTCGACCGAATGCGGGGCAGCCGCCAGATGCCGATAGGAAAAGAGCTTTTCCTTGATGACGCCCGCTTTCGAGCGGCGAAGCGAGTTTTTGCACAGATTCGCGGCGATTTGAATAAGCCAGCGCCGGATATCCTGAATAGAGCTCCGGTCCGCGAGCAGTGCCCGGATAAACGTCTCCTGGCAGAGATCTTCGGCATCTTCCCTGCGCTGCATCATATAGTAGCAAAAGCTGTAGACATCCCGGTTAAAGGTCTCGAACAGCTCTTTGTCCGTCATTGCCTCACCTTCCTTGACATGCAAAGATCCATGGAACCGATGCCGGCCGGCGGTTGTTCCATCTGACCATAAGACAAACAACGCCTTGTTTTCGTTCATTATCTTATCATGCAGGAATGGAAAAAAGCGGTCTTCCGCATTATAAGCAGAAGACCGCTTTATTTTCCCAGGATCTTATATTACAGCTGTGCCGTCAAAATACCGGCAAACTGTTCGAGAAACTGCCGCTCATCTTGGTCAAACCGCCCCTTCAGCGGGCTGTCGATATCGAGTACGCCGATCAGGCGCTCTCCCTGGACCAGCGGAACGACGATTTCACTGTTCGAGGCGGCATCGCAGGCGATATGCCCGGGAAACTCATGCACGTCATCGACCACAATCGTTCTCCGCTCGGCTGCCGCTGTACCGCATACCCCTTTACCCAAAGGAATGCGGATGCAGGCCGGGAGCCCCTGAAACGGTCCGAGAACCAGCTCAGTTCCATCGAAAAGATAGAATCCAACCCAATTTATGTCAGGAAGGAAGCTGTTCAGCAGGGCCGAGGCGTTGGCTAGATTGGCAATGGAGCTGGGCTCATCATGGATGAGCGACTTAAGCTGTTCGAGGACGGCTGCAAATTGGTCATTCCGGTTTCCTTCGTAGGGAAGGGCTTGAAACATGACGATCCACCTCATTTCTGTCTTTTAACCGTTGGTTAATTATAAAAGATAGTATACAGGAATTCCTTCCACGTCAAGTAAAATTCCTCCCTCTAAAAGTCATGGTCATTTCCTGTGAAGCCTGCTGATTCCGGCATCCGGCATGGCATAAGCAGGGATCGGTATTGTTTCCCGGCAGCGGAAGAAGGGTAAACAATGGTAATGACAGGCTCATTTTTACAGGCGTTCGCCGGAAGGAGAGGAATCTATGCGTGCAGACGTACAAAATTTATTCATGAGTATCCACATGCTTTACCATGCTCATCACCATGACTTGACCATCCGTGATATGCAGCCCGTGCTGGAGGCGCACGGCTACAAGGTGGGGGAACGGGAAGTGAAGCAGCAGCTGGAGCACCTGACCGAATTGAACTTTCTGACGGCTCACGGCGATGAATACAGCTTGACCGGAACGGGAATCGGGGAGTTCAAGGAAATTCAGGTCATGCTTCAGAAGCTGTGCGGGGAAGTACTGGCACCACTTGAAGAAACGGAGAGTGCGAATGCCGGTGCTTAACGCCCAGGCTTCCAAGATCAACTTCCTGCCACCTAGAATCGTTACGGCATCTTAGAATGGAGGGAATGAATATGCACAAATGGTTTACTACGGTTTTGACGACAAGCCCGGTGCGGATGCTGGCGGCGGAGCTGCCCGATGCAGGGACTGAGCACAGCGCGCACGGAGCATGGTATTGGTTGTCCTATGCGCTGGCGATTCTTTTATTCGGATTTGCTATATATGTCATGATTGGAGCGCGTTTGAAGCGCCGGCTCAGTCGTTTGAAGCATACGCTGTCGGATGAATTGGTAAAGGTCAACGGCACCCTGGTAGCCGAAAAATCCTCGGAATTAACAGAGGAAAGAGCCGGCCAATATGCGCAGTCCCATATCCGCAGGCTGACGGATTTGAGGGACCGGCTGAGATCGGATGTGGATGAACTGAGCGAGCTGGACGTTTCCGTATACGACCTGAAGGGATTAAACCAAGCGATCAGTCATTACAACGCGGAGAAAATGAGCATCCGGGAAGACATCGCGGCAGAGGAGAGCAAGCAGTACAGGATGCGATAAGGCTGGCTGGCTTCATATTCAGAAATGGAAAAGCCCCTTGGTCCGAAGGAGAGGAGTCCGGAGTCCAAGGGGCTTTTTTGGGTTGTAATGAATGTTGTGAGTTGGTGCAGAAGTCTTACATATTAAATTCCGGCTGAGGAAGCCCCGCCTGCACAGGCTCTTCCACAAGCTCCTCGGCCTGCTCCGGCTGCATGGCGGGTACGGCCCCTTCCATCACGTCGCGGACAAATTCCTGCACGGCGTTTTTATACAGCTCCGGGTTGACCCCCAGCGCATTGCCGTGGGAGGCTCCTTCAACGAGAAGAAGCCGTTTCATTCCCTCTTTAGCGGCAAACAGTTCCTCGCTCATCTCCGTCGGGATATAGCGGTCCCGTGTACCATGGATAAACATGACGGGAACGGGGCTGTACCGGGCGGAACGGACAGGGCTGACCTGATTCAGCGTAAAGCCTGCTTTCCGGAACAGTCTGCGGTCGACGAGCGGAAGGAACACAGCGGCGGGAATACGGTTCAGCGCCTGCATTTGATGATGCATCAGGCGCGTCAGATCGGAATAAGGGCAGTCGGCGATGACAAAGGCGGCGTCTGTGTGAGGCAGCGACAGGTATTCCAGCACAGTGCCTCCCCCAAGCGACATGCCGTGCAGGCCGACGACCGAGTCGCCGCCGTACGTGGCGCGTATCCACCGGATCCAGGAGTCGATGTCGTGCTTTTCGTGGAACCCGTAGGTCGTATATTTGCCTTCGCTTTTTCCGTGCCGGCGCAGGTCGATCAGCAGCGTGTTGAACCCATCTTCCCGGAAAATGTCCATAAAGGGAATCGATGCGGGAAGCGAGGCGGTATATCCATGGACGAGAATGACGAAACGGTTGGAGCCTGACTGGTGCGGTATGAGCATGCCGTTCAGCTTCAGCCCGTCGTAGCTTGTAATTTGAACCTCCTCCTTGGGCAGCGACTCAAAGTAGTCCTGCTTGAACAGCCCGACCTGCTCCATGGCTTGAAAGGTCTGCTCGTATGTGAGGGCCTTCATCTGCGTCATTTGATAAAAGGCGAAACGTGTAATTCCCATCGCGGCCAGAACAGCGGCAAAAACGACAATAACGGCAGTCTGCCACTCCATAAGATATTCCCCCCTTCTTTCATACAGTTACGGTAAAAGTAGTATCACCGGAACGTTTTAAGTCAACTCATATTTTCATGAAAAAACTCACTACGGGCTGTCATGTAATTGATTTTGTTACAATTTATTTAACAATTCCCGATTTGACCGGTTTTGGAAGCGGTTCTTTCTGGTCATCGGCGGGGGGAGATGCTAGAATAACCTAGAGAAGAAGTGTTAAGTAACTTACATTAAGGAAGAACTAAAGACCCAAATGCCAAGGCGCCTCAGCTTTAGTTCACAGGAAAGGAGACGTCAGGCTTCGTGAAACCGAAGAAGAAGCAAGTCAACACCGTGGCCCAACGTAAAGCCCAGCGGGCAGCGCAGGAGAAACGCATGAAGCGGATCATGTGGATTACAGGTGCATGTATCGTCGTGCTGGTCCTGCTGCTGGTGTTCATTCGGCCGCAATCCAAGGAAGCATCGTTTGATTACAGCTCGCTCCCGGTGCTGGGAAATCCGGAAGCCCCGATCAAGATCGTGGAGATGGGCGACTATAAGTGCCCGGCCTGCCAGTATTTCAGTCAGGACATCGAGCCGAGCCTGCAGAAGGATTTTATCGATTCCGGTAAAGCCGCGCTCTATTTCATGAATTACCTTATCATCAGTCCGAATGCGGACTCCAACACGGCTGCACTGGCCGCACAATCGGTGTTCCATCAGAACAAGGATGAATTTTGGAAGTACTACCATGTACTCTTCGACAACCAGCAGGATGAAAAAACCGAGTGGGCAACGCCGGAGTTTCTGGTGAAGCTGGCCCGCGACAATAACATCAAAGTAGATTACGATCAGCTTAGCAAGGACATCGAGGAGAAGACGTACCAGGATGAAGTGGACAGCCATATGGCTACCGGCACCAAGCTGGGCGTGAACAGTACACCAACGCTGTACGTGAACGGCGAGAAGGTAGCGGAGAATGTCACGCTCGATTACAACGCGCTCAAGAGCTATTTGGATAAAAAGTCGGCTGACACCGACAAGTAAGGGGAGTTTCGGATGGAAGGCAACCGTTTCATTGCGTTCATCAAGCCCTACAGCCTGTATCTGGCCTGGATCGTCTCTCTTGTCGCCACGGGAGGCAGCCTGTATTTAAGCGAAGTGATGCACTACGAACCGTGCAGGCTGTGCTGGTTCCAGCGGATATTTATGTATCCGGAAGTGATTCTGCTCGGCATCGCCAGCTACAAAAATGACCGTAAAATCATTCCTTATGCGGTGACCCTCAGCGCGATCGGCGGCTGCATCTCGATCTATCATTATGCGGAGCAGAAGATTCCGGCGCTTGCCAAGGCACTGCCGTGCAAGGTAGGCATTCCCTGCAATTTCGATTATTTGAACTGGTTTGGCTTCATTACGATCCCGCTTCTGGCATTGATCGCTTTTATTTTTATCATTGCGTTTCTGCTGATGGGAAGAACGGAAGCACAGCAATAATGGTGTAAAATACAGCGATGGACAAGCACTCCGGCTGCAGCCCTCCTCAAGGACACAGGGTAAGCGCCGGGGTGTTTTTTGCGTTCATATGGCAGAAACCGGGAGGGGAGGCGCTCTTGTGCTGAAGGGGGCAGGCGTTGTACATTGATAATATTGCAAAGTACATGAAGGGGGCGTTGGGATGAGCTATCAATGCAGCGGGAACATTCCCGAGCTTGAAGGGCCGCGGATCCGGCTGCGTCCGCTTCAGGAAGGCGACGCCCCGGCGCTGTATGCGTGCTGGAGCGACGATGAGGTTCGGAAGTACTCGGATCTTCCGGACCTGCCGGACGAAGCGGCGGCAGCGGAGCTCATCCGGCTGCTGAACGGTTTGGCGGCCACCGAGGATGGGCTCCGCTGGGGAATTCTCCTGCCGGAGGCAGGGGTCATCGGCAGCTGCGGTTTGAATTGGTGGCAGCTGGAGGGTGCCTACCGGGGAGAAATCGGCTGCGAGCTTGCGAGGCCCCATTGGGGAAAGGGCTTCATGCGCGAAGCAATTGGTCTGATGCTCGGATTCGGCTATGGGACCATGGGTCTCAACCGGATCGAAGCGCTGACCGATCCGCGGAATGAACGGGCCGTCCGTCTGTTCGGGTCCCTCGGATTCACAGCCGAAGGACGGCTGAGACAGTACCGCCATACGGCTTCAGGTTTTCACGATGCACTGCTCCATTCGCTGCTGCGTGAAGAGTGGGAGCAGGTGGAGTTATAACAAGTTTTAGATCAAGGAGGAGCGATCAAACGATGATCCTATCGTATCAAGGGGGAGGCTCGCCGCTGCACCGCATCGACCCGCTCAGCAAGCTCGTGGTCCTGCTATGCATCGCCGTGCTGGCGATGCGTTTGCACACATCGGCAGGCCAGGCACTGCTGCTTCTGGCAGCCACGCTTTTGGCCCGAACGGCAGGCGGAGTCAGCTGGAGAAGGCAGTGGAAAGCGATGGCTTTCCTGATCGGTTTTGCGGTTCCGTACTTTGTACTGACCCTGCTGACCGTACCCGGCAGCCACACCATTTGGCAGTTCGGCGTGCTGCACGTAACGACGGAGGGAGCCGATGCGGCCGGTTCGGTCACGCTGCGCATGTTTACGGTGTTTCTTTCGTCCTTTGTCTACATGGTCACGACCGATCCCGGCGATCTTGTCACCGCGTTAACCCGGCGGATGAAGATTCCTTACCGGTTTGCCTTCGGCATTTCGATGGCACTCACGTTTTTACCTTTGCTTCAAGAAGAAGGGAGAAGCATCTCGGCTGCCCATCAGGTCAGGGGAGCGGCACGGCCCAAGGGAATCAAGCAGCGTTTAGGCTGGTGGAAGGTGTTTGTGTCCGCCATTTTGCATAATGCCGTGCGCCGGATTCAGCAGACCGCGGGAGCGATGGAAGCCAAAGGCTTTGGCGCATATCCAGAGCGAACGTTTCTAAGGGAGCAGAAGCCGTCTGCTGCCGGGCATATCACGGCGGTTGGGGCCGTGCTGATTACCGCGGCATTGTGGTGGTATATCCATATTGTTAACCTATAATTTATTTTTAGGTTGACGTTTCGAATCCGATCATGCACAATAGCAGGGAGGCTAGGCCAATCGCAGGGAATTTGCGATGCGAGTCTTCAAGGGTGAGAAATCCCACCATTTTCCTGATTAGGAGTTGACATGAGATGGAAACTTTATCACAATCAAAGAGACGTGCTGTCCCGTTTACGACGCTGGACATCGTGCTGATGGCGATGCTGGCCACAGCGAACGCGGTATTGACCTTTTATTTATCTTACATTAATAAAATGCTGAACAGCCTGGGTGGGCCCGTGTCGACCTCTACCATCGTCGGCGTGTACATGGTGTACGGCCTGCTGGCCTATTACATTATCCGCAAGCCGGGAACCGCGGCAATTACATACGGAATCGGCGGCGCGATCCAGTGCTTTGTAGGCAATACGTACGGGATAGCGGCGAGCATCGTGGCGGCGCTGTGTTATCTGGTTGTGGCGGAGGCCGTATTTTTTCTGCTTCGCTACAAACGCTGGAATGCCGGTGCGATGATGCTGGTCGGCGGCGCGATGGTGCCGATCTGGTTCATTTGCGCGGCGAACATGTTCGGGTATACGTCCTGGAGCTTTCAGGTGCTGGCAATAACGATGGTGGTGCGGATCATCAGCGGTATCGTGCTGTGCGGCCTGCTCACCAAGGTGCTCGGGGATATGCTTCAGCGGAGCGGGCTGCTTAAACGTTTTGCCATTGGCAGAAAGGCTTCTGCGGATGCAGGGAACTTCCATTGAGCTGACGGAGCTTTCTTATTGGTACGAAGATGTGGAACAGCCTGCGCTCCGCGGCGTGTCGCTCACGATTCCGGCAGGACAGTTTACGGCGGTGATCGGACCGGGTGGCAGCGGCAAGTCTACCCTGTGCCAGCTGCTTAGCGGCTATCTTCCGCGGAGCGGAGGCGGCCGCCGGGAAGGGAATGTGCGGCTGGACGCGATTGACCCGGCCGAAGCTCCGATCGCTGAGATCACCAAGGTGGCCGGCATCGTGTTCCAGGATCCCGACGCCCAGCTCGTGAGGGGCGTCGTCGAGGATGAGGCCGCGTTCGGGCCCGAGAATCTCCGCGTGCCGCCGGCGGAGATCGAGTCCCGCGTGGCCGAAGCGCTGGCGGCGGTGAACCTGACCGCCCGCCGCCGCTCACCGGTGCGCGAGCTGTCCGGCGGACAGCGCCAGCGTACCGCCATTGCCGCGGTGCTGTCGCTGTCTCCGCGGATGATCGTCTTCGACGATGCATCCGCCAGCCTCGACCCCGCGGCGCAGGCGCAGTTCGTGCAGCTCTGCCGCAGGCTGCACGCCGAGGGCCGGACCGTCGTCACGGTGTCCGGCCGCTTCGACGATGCCGCGCGCGCTGCGGAGCGCGTCATCGTCCTGGACGGCGGCGCAGTCCTGCTGGACGGAGCGCCGCAGGAGCTGCTGCGCACCAGCCGGGACCGGCTGGCGCAGCTCGGCGTGCTGCCCCCATGGGAGGGGGCAGCGGAAGCCGGCTCGCATGCAGCGGAGCCGGCCGCCGGGACCCTGCAGAGCGCCGGCATGGTGACGGCGCCGACGCAGAGGCCGCCGGGTGCGGATTGCCCCGGCGGTGACTCGGGTTCCGGACCGCTGCTCGAGGTCCAGAACCTGAGCTACACTTACCCCGGAGGGCAGGAAGCGCTCCGGGACGTCTCGTTCGCGATGCATCCGGGAGCGTGGGGCATGCTGACCGGTGAGAACGGTTCGGGCAAAACGACGCTCACCCGCCTCCTGATGGGCCTCCTGCCGGTTCCTTCCCGTTCGGTATATTGGAAGGGGCGGGACGTATCCGGTATGCCGGTTCATCAGCTTGCCGGGGACATCGGATACGTGTTCCAGCAGCCGGAGCATCAATTCGTGGAGCATACGGTGTGGGATGAGCTTGTGTACGGGCTGCGGGTTCGAAGCGGCTGGCGCCGGCGGCAAGCTGACCTGACGCCTGAGCAGACCGAAGCGGCCGAGGCGTTGCTTGCGGCTGCCGGGCTGAGCGGGCGTCGCCAAGACTCCCCATACCTGCTCAGCCAGGGTGAGAAGAAGCTGCTCAGCGTCATCGGCCAGCTGATCCAGCCGAAAGCCCTCTACATTCTCGATGAGCCTACCTCGGGCATCGATTACCTCGCCGCGCAGCGGCTGCTGAAGCTGTGCCGGGGCGCCGCCGCCCGGGGCGCTGCCCTGCTCATGATTACCCACGACCCCCGCCTGGTGGAGGAGGATGCTTCTTTCGTGCTCCGGCTTGATCAAGGCAAGGTCGAGGATTACCGGCAGTTGGGCCGGAATCATGAACTCATGCAAGCACGCTTTTAGGCAGGAAGATTTCGTTTGAGTGACGGTCGAATGATCGTCTACGTCTGAAACTTCATGCCCTTCTATTTTAATAAACCCTATGCATCCGCCCAGTCTGAAAAGCGGTCTCTTACCGGAGGCCATTTTTCGTGCACTGGGTGGATACGTTTCGTTATAAGGAAACTTTGTCAAAACGGGAGAAAGGATACAAATAACGTGAATCGATCTGAACATTTGCCTGGAAAGCAGAGCCGGAACTGGATTCTGGCCGGAATCCTCGTATCCACGTTCTTGTCGGCCATCGAAGGAACCGTAACGGGACCGGCGGGTCCGGCCATCATCAGCAGCTTTGGCGGCATGAAGCTCCTCAGCTGGATTTTTACCGCTTACCTGCTGACCATGGCTGTATCCACTCCGATTTTCGGGAAAATCAGCGACCTGTACGGCCGCAAACCGGTATTTCAAATCGGGTCGCTGCTGTTTGTCCTGGGATCGCTGCTGTGCGGCTTCTCGCAAAGCATGGGACAGCTGATCGCGTTCCGGGCCATTCAGGGCATCGGAGCGGGGGCGGTCATTCCGGTCACTTTTACAATTATCGGGGACGTCTATCGGATTGAAGAACGCGCCAAAATCCAGGGACTCATCAGTTCGGTCTGGGGCATTGCCTCCCTGATCGGACCGCTCATCGGCGGATACTTTGTCGACTATTTGAATTGGCGCTGGATTTTCGGCTTTAACGTGCCGTTCGGGCTGCTGTCCATGTGGATGATCGCCCGCCATTTCCACGAGCAGCGGCAGGAGCGTGCCGAAACGCATGTCGATTTCGCGGGTGCCGGAACGTTTACGGTGGGGATGACGGCGCTGCTGTTTGCGCTGGCGACCGGCGGGCAGTTTTTTGCCTGGTCTTCGGTGTGGATCGTACTCTGCATCGTGCTTGCGCTGGTTTTTCTGGCAGCCTTTATCGTGGTGGAGGCCCGGGCGAAGGAGCCGATGCTGCCGCTGAAGCTGTTCAGGATCCGCGATATTTCCGTGTCCACCGTCGCCGCCATGCTGACCAGCGCGCTGCTGATCGGCCTCACGACGTATACGCCGCTCTGGATTCAAGGGGTCATGGGCAAAAATGCCACGATGTCCGGGTTGACGATGGCGCCGATGTCGATCGGCTGGCTGTTCGGCTCCGTAGCGGGGAGCCGGCTCATTCTTACCGCCGGTTCGCGGAAAACGACGCTGATCGGCCTGGCCGGCATCGTGATCGGGGCTCTCGGGTTAGCCTGGATCGGCGAGGGGACGCCGCATTACGTGATTTTGATTTTTACCTTTATCTACGGCCTCGGCTTCGGATATTCCAACACGGTGTTCACGATTATTGCACAGTCCTCGGTGGGTTACTCGCTTCGCGGCGCGTCGACGGCGCTGAATACCTTTATCCGGTCGCTGGGCCAGACGGTCGGCGTCGCTGTCTTTGGATCGTTGATCAACTTGACGCTGGCCGGGCGGCTCGCCGATACTCCCGGGTTGGAGCGGGTCGGCCAAGAAGAGGTCAACCAGCTGTTGACTCCGGAAGGAAGCGCATCGCTTCCCAAGGAGTTGTGGAGCGAGCTGAGGCATATTCTTGAAGGGAGCCTCCATTCCCTGTATGTCGTGATGGCGGTCATCGCCGTCGTAAGCCTTCTGATCGTGCTCGGACTGCGAAATACGGTTCCTTCGGCCGGTCCGGAGGAAGAGGAGGAAAGAGCGCGGGAAGGCGCGAATGGATAAAACCTCATAGCGTTGCTGCCGCAGCAAGGATTCTTCGATGTCCGGAGAATCCTTGTTTTTTTGGAATCTCGAGTCTGGCCAATACCGTAACACCGTCATTGTTCTCGCTGCCCTTTTTTAGTAATATAGGGGGAAATCTTGCGGGAGGGATGCGGCAGTGATTCAATATCCGCGAATGGAAAAAGGGGCTGTCGTCGGTGTGACGGCTCCCTCCTCGGGCATAGAGCCCGGTCTGCACGACATGTTCCGCACGGCTGTCAGCCGAATGGAGGAGAGGGGCTATCACATACGCGTCGGCGAGACGGTCTGGACGCAGCACAAGGCAAAGTCCGCTCCGGCCAAGGTCCGTGCCGAGGAGCTGAACGAGATGCTTGGGGATCCGCAAATCGGTGCGATCATTCCTCCGTGGGGAGGGGAACTGCTCATCGAAATGTTGGATCGGGTGGACTTTGACCGCATGCCGCGGAAATGGATTCTCGGCTATTCGGACCTCAGCGTCCTTCTTCTGGCCATCACCTTGAAGACGGGAATCGCCACCGCTCACGGGCTCAATTTCGTCGACCTGCGGGGGACGTATTCGGATGACACCTCGGCCATGTGGGAGACCGTGCTGACGGCCAAGCCGGGCGATCGGATTCCGCAGCAGGCATCGGCCAAATACCAGAAGGAGTGGCGGCACGACGATCCGAGCCCGTGCGTTTTCCATCTGACGGAGCCGACGGTGTGGAAGACGGTTTCGGGCGGGCCGGAGTCGCTGCAGGGCCGGCTGCTCGGGGGATGCGTTGACGTTATCCGCCATTTGATCGGCACGCCTTACGGGGATGTGGCAGCATTCCGGGAGCGCCATATTCCGGGCGAACCTCTCCTCTGGTATTTGGAGAACTGCGAGCTGAACACGGCCGATCTGCGCAGGTCCCTTGTTCAGATGAAGTATGCCGGCTGGTTCGAAGGCTGCGCCGGGCTGATGTTCGGCCGGAGCGCGGCCAACCGTCCAATGGAAGGATACACGGTGGAGGATGTATACCAGGAGCTGTCGGAAGAACTGGGCGTACCGGTCATTTACGATATCGACTGCGGTCACGTTCCGCCGCAAATGACGCTGGTGAACGGCGCTTATGCCGAAGTGAAGGCGGATGGCGGCGGAACGCTGGTACAGCATTTTAAATAAGCCCGCCGGCTGTAGATCGATTTCAGTCCCGGGACGTATGGATTATCGGGTGAACTTTTCATATAGTTAAATTATGCAGGGTCGGGACGCAGCCGTTCCGATCCATTTGGTTTCGGTGGCCTTTGTTGATATACATAAGCTCTATGGCTCGAAACGGATTATTTTTTCTGGAGGTGGATCATGGAGCCTTTGCTGCCTGTGCTCGATGTGCATATCGAAGAAGCGGGATATGAAGAAGGACAGCCGCGTATTTGGGACGTTTCTTTTCAAGTGGCGCCTGGCGAGCTGCTGGGCGTCATCGGTCCGAACGGTGCCGGAAAAAGCACGACGCTGAAGACGCTGCTCGGTCTGCTAAAATACTCCAGGGCGTCCGTAACGATCGGAGGGGAGAGCGGGCGGTACGCCTACATCCCCGAGCAGCCGGTGTTTTATGACGATTTGACGCTCTGGGAGCATCTCGATTTGGCTGCGGCCGCTTACGAATTGGAATACGAGGCTTTTGTCCGCCATGCGGAGGAGCTGCTGACCCAGTTCGGCATGAGCGGGGTGAAGCATCAGCTCCCGGCCGGTTTTTCCAAAGGGATGAAGCAGAAAATGATGCTCATGCTCGGATTTCTGGCGGAACCCGATATTTATATCGTGGACGAGCCCTTCATCGGCCTGGATCCGCGGGCGACCAAGGATTTTCTGCGGCTCCTGGAAGAGGAGCGGGGCAGGGGCGCTGGCGTGCTGATGTCTACCCATGTGCTGGATACGGCCGAGCGGATCTGCGATGCGTTCGTGATGATCTCCGGCGGGCGAATGGTGGCCAAAGGGGATTTGACGGATATCCGAAGGACGGCCGGGCTGCCGGACGCCTCGCTGTTCAACTGCTTTGATGCCCTGACCTGAGAACGGATGCTTCGACGAGCCCAGTCTTCGGTAGGAACGAGGGTACCGGATGTTTCTTCGCAGACTGGCTGACATCCATGGAAAGGAGATGAACATGGCGGATTCAAGCAATACCGGTTATGCCTACCCAACCCCCGGGCGATTGTTCTGGCACCGGCTCCGGACCCACTGGAAGGAAACGATCGCCGTCATCCGGTCGGTGGCGGACTGGACGGTACTCCTGTATATGCTGATTCCGGGCGCGCTGCTGGGGGGAAGGCTGTATTACGGTTTATGGAAGGAGCCGCTCCCGCAGTGGAGCAGCCATATGATATTCGGCGTTATTCCTGTATTTCTGTTATTGTGGCTGTCAGCTGGCAAAATATTCCTCATGATCCGCGAGGCCGACGTTCTCTTCATTCATCAGCGCGTGCGGTGGCTGCGCGGGCTGATGCTGAGGGGAGGCATCTACAGCATGATCGCCACAGCCCTGAAGGCGGGAGCGGGCTTTCTGCTAGTGCTTCCCTTTATGGTCCGCAGGTACGGGATTAGCCTGGATGCTGCCGGGTGCTGGCTGCTTTTCACAGTGACGGCCGGTAGCCTGATGGTCTGGCTGAAGCATTTCACACGGCTCCGGGCTCACGGCTGGCGGAGATGGCTGTTGTACCTGCCCATGGTCGTGTTTCCGGCCGCAGCATACGTCGTATTGTCGGTATGGTGGATAGACAGCCCGTCCTGGTTGGCTGCCGCTTCCGCCCTGCTGGCGGTGATCAACGTGCTGCTGCTCCTGGTGCGGATGAGAACTCGCGGCACATTTATGAACGATATCCAGGAAGAGCTGGTTCAGCGGACCAAGCTGACCGGACTCGTGCTGAGCAGCGCCATGGACAAACCGCGGAAAATTCGCAGCAGACCATGGATTTTCCGGCGGTCCCAGCGTCTGTTCCGATCGTCAACGCCGGTCCATCGCCTGGCCGGGGCATGCTCAAAGGCATATGTGCGCCAGACGAAGCAGCTTACAGGATATGCGCAGGTCATGTCGCTCAGCGCGGCCATCCTGTTGACGCTCCCCCCCGGGGTGAAGATTCTGGTCTACGCCGCGCTTCATTTGCTGCTGGCTTACTGGCTGTATTTGAACACAGCGGCCTTTATGAAGGAAGGCTTTGTTACGATGCTGCCCTGGGCGGACGAGGTGAAGCTGAGCGCCATGATGAAGGCTGTGCGGATGCTGCTTGCACCGTATGCGCTCGTGACGTCAGGACTGCTGCTGTTCTCGATGCTGCCGGTCTGGGCAGCTGCGGCTGCGCTGATTCCGCTGGCGCTCGCAGCTGTTTGGATCACGGTAACCCTCCTTCAGTTGATGATGCTGCGAAAAATATGATCAACAGCTCTGCTCAAAATATATACGTTCTTAATCTAAAAAAACGCCGGATCTTAGATCCAGGCGTTTTTTGGATAGGAAAGCATAACGTCACATCATTGCATCACAATGGTACTAATCGCGCAGGGGCTAAGATTCCAATATTTCGAGCGCTTGCCGGACGGTTTCCTCCACGATGTCTGCGGCGCTCTGGCCCGCTTTCAGCATTCTTGTCGCCTGCCCGGCCCATAGCGACATGTAACCGGCTTGATTCTGCCGGGCGGCCGCGTTACGAATATCCCGTGTCGCCGTGTTCTGCGTCGGGAACGGAAGCGGCTCTACGCCGCTCTGGTTCCACTCCCGGACGAAGGCGTTGGTAATGCCCCGGGCGGGCCGGCCCGAGAAGGCCTTGGTCAGCACCGTGCTTTCTTCGGTGCTGGCAAGCAGCGCTGCCTGATAGGCGGGATGCGCACCGGATTCGGCCGCTGTCAGGAAACGGGTGCCCATTTGGACCGCCTGCGCTCCCAGAACCATGGCTGCGACCATACCGCGCCCGTCCATGATGCCGCCGGCGGCGATGACCGGGATGGACACCCGGTCGGCGATCTGCGGCACGAGGGCGAAGGTGCCGATGTTCGCTCCCATCGGGTGAGCATCGACGTTGAACGTGCCGCGGTGGCCGCCGGCCTCGCTTCCCTGGGCGACGACCGCATCGCAGCCGGCGCGCTCGGCTTCCAGCGCCTCTTCCACGGTGGTCGCCATGGCGACCACCTTCATGCCGGCCGTCTTGGCCAGCTCCATATGCCGCGGGGACAGCACGCCAAAAGCGGTGCTGATCACGGGAACGCCGGCTTCGAGCACTTCGGCGAACTGCCGCTCCAGGTGATCCGGCGTTTGGACCGCCTGAGGCGGGGCGGGCGGCAATTCCAGATCGTCCCGAATGGAGTCGAGCACACGCTGGACCTCGGCGGTCCGGCGATTGTCGTCTTCCATCGGGACGGTGAACAGATTGACCGCAAACGGGGCGCTTGTCCGCCCGCGGATGTCTGCGATCGCTGCGCGGATCGCCGCAGGCTCCATGTAGGCCGCCCCCAGAGTGCCGAGACCGCCGGCATTCGATACGGCAGCCACGAGCTCAGGCGTCGTGGGACCGCCGGCCATGCCCGCCTGAAAAATAGGGTAACGAATGCCGAATTGCCGGCAAAAATCATTGTTCAGCTCTATCCTCATACCGATCACCTCGAAATTGGATTTTTAATGGTACCCCGCTGCGTGCATTCCAGCGGTATATCCGGTCGAGAAGGCGGCCGTAATGTTGTAGCCGCCGGTGTATCCGTGAATGTCGAGTACTTCGCCACAGAAAAACAGCCCCGGCATCAGCTTCGATTCCATCGTCTTCGGGTTGATCTCCTTCAGGTTGACGCCTCCGCCGGTGACAAACGCCTCCTCGATCGATTTGGTGCCGACCGCGCGGAAACGGAACTGCTTCAGGCAGGCGACAAAATCCCCCCACTGCTGTTTGGGCAGATGGGCGTAGGTCGCGTCCCCGTCCAGCTGGGATTTATCGAACAGCAGCGGAAGCAGCCGATCGGGGACCTGGCCCTTGAGTACGTTACGGATCGCCTTTTTCGGCTCGGACGCGAGTTTGTCCCTCAGCAGCTGGTCGAGCGACGACACGTCCAGATCCGGGAACAGGTCGATGGCCATTTCGACATCCGGCGTATGAAACTTATTTTTGACCTGCCGCAGAAATTGGCTGCATCGCAGGGCGATCGGACCGGATACGCCGAAATGGGTAAAGATCATATCCCCGCGGTGCCCGATCACTTCTTTACCTTTGGGATTCCACACGGAGAGCTCCACGTCCCGCAGGGAGAGTCCCTGAAGCTCCTTGGACTGGATCCACTTTTCATGGGAAACGATAGGGACTTCGGTAGGGTACAGCTCGGTAATCGTGTGGCCGGCGGCCTCTGCCCAGGGGTAACCGTCACCTGTGGATCCGGTATGGGGCACGGATTTGCCGCCGGTGGCGACAATGACGCTGGGGGCTCTGTAAATATGCCCGGACTTCAGACGAACGCCTGCCGTTCTTCCATTCTCATAGAGGACCTCCGCAATCGGGCTGTCCGTTTTGATCTCCACGCCGAGCCTCTTTACCTCCTGAATGAGAGCGCCCACGACGCTGGCGGCCTTGTCGGATACCGGAAACATCCGCCCGTTGTCCTCTTCTTTCAGGGCAATGCCGAGCCCTTCAAAAAAGTTCATAATATCCCGGTTGTTAAAATGCTGGAACGCGCTGTACAAAAAGCGGCCGTTGCCCGGGATATGAGCGATCAGGTCATCGGTTTCTTTGGCATTGGTTACGTTGCAGCGGCCGCCTCCGGAAATGCCGAGCTTGCGGCCAAGTTTATTTCCTTTGTCCAAAAGCAGGACAGATGCCCCATGCCGGGCGGCCGAGACACATGCCATTAGACCCGCTGATCCGCCTCCGGCAACAATAACGTCATATCGGTTCACTGGTTAATCTCCTTTATTTTTACGACAGTCTATTTCCCTGTTTCGTGTGTCCTTTTTTAGGATATATCAGGATATATTGTAATATTGTGTTGGCTGTGATTTAATCAAAAGGAAATCGTCTTTTATCATAAAACAGCGGTACATCTTCCTATTCCTTGTAGTCCGTTAAACCTGTAATGAATCGCTTTCACTCGAACGGCAAGAAGAACCAGCTGCAATCACTAAAGATTCGTATTGGGAACTACACATACCTGCCCTGGCGGGGAGGAGGGATTGGCGATTATTTACGCACTGAAAAACATTATAACACAGGTACTTATGGCCGGTTCCTTCGCTTTTCTCTTCCCAATGGGACTGGACAAATATGTCCGGGTTTTTAGGCGTAGAAAGCGAATGGAAGCCATGGATTTTGATCTTGTCATTATTTTGTCCAGCGCTCTGACGATTTTGCTCTGCTCGATGTTTTCCACCTCCATTTTTAACTACATTCCATTAAACCTGGGCATTCTGCCGCTGTTTATCGGGATGCTGTATGGAGGATATAAGACGGGCCTGCCTCTGGCGGGGCTGTGCCTTCTGTGCGACTTCATCTTTAATCCCAATTGGACGGTTCTCGGTTTGTTTCTGCATACCGGATTACCGCTATACCCTCTTCTGATCTGGATGTCCCCAAAGTTCCGGAAAGGGCCGCTCACGGAGAAGATCAACAAGCTGTGGCTGTGCCTTATGCCTGCGATGCTATTGATCACGGCCGCCCCGATTATCGAATCTCCCAACCTGAATTTAGCCGATGCAGGGCTGGTGCTGATCGTTCTCTTCTATATATTAACCAGTATGTTCACCGGGGGTACTCTGGTGTATATGATTGAATTTGCTCTGGAGAAGCTGCGGCTGAAGGAGCAGGTTATGGGCATCTCCGAGAAATATCTCAGGGAAGAGGAGAAGCTGCAGCAGGTCATCGATGCCACGCCCATTTCGATGGTTTCGGTCGATCATGCCGGCAATATTACAAGCATCAACGACACGATGATGAACCTGGTCAAGACGAAGGACCCCGACCTTACTAAGCAGGACGTGCTCGGCTACCCTGTCACGATGTTCGTGGATATCATGGGTCAAGACTACATCAACTACCGGATCGTTCAGGCGCTTCAGGGCAAGAAGCTGGGTAATGAGCTGATCCGCATCGGAACGCATAACTACTACATAAGCACATCACCATTAACGAATACACATACAGGTGCCATTATCGGAGCGGTCCTCGCTTTTCAGGACGTGACCGAGCTGGCGAGGCTGCGAAGCGAGCTGGAGAATGTGGAAAGACTCAGCCTTGTCGGTCAGATGGCGGCCAGCATCACCCATGAAATACGCAATCCCATGGCCGTCGTCCGGGGCTTCCTACAGCTGATGAAGGAGAAGAGCCCGGAAGCGCTCGACCATTACTACCGGATCGTCATGGAGGAACTGGACCGGGCGAACGGTATTATCAACGACTTTTTATCCCTTGCCCAGAACCGTATCGCTGAGAAAGAACAATGGCATCTGCATACGATCATCAGCGATTTAAGCCCGCTGCTGTGGGCGGATGCAAATCTGCGTGGACAGACGATCGAGCTGATCCTGGACGAGAGGGTCCCGGAGCTGAGCTTGAACGCCAAGGAAATCAAGCAGCTGGTGCTGAACCTGTCGCGCAACGGCATGGAAGCCATGGAGGAAAAAGGGCAGCTGACGATCGAGACGAGGCTGAACGACTCCTTTGTGGAGCTGATCATCAAGGATACGGGGATGGGGATCGCCAAGAGCAGGCAGGAGCGGCTGTTCGAGCCGTTTTTTACGACCAAAGCCAAAGGAACCGGGCTCGGTCTTGCCCTCTGTCTCAGCATCGTGGAGCGCCATCACGGCAAAATATCGGTAGAATCGGAGGAGGGAAAGGGGACGGCTTTCACCATTCAGTTCCCCGTTACGGATTCGTGGGCGGGAATGATCTGACAGCCCGCAAGGCCGCTGCTTCTCTTGATTTCGACCCTTATGGATGTATAATAGGAGTATTAACAGCGGATGTTGTTATGAGCTTGTCCATTGATATTTTGTATCCAAGGAGTGATAGGGAATGGCTATGTCTTTTGACAGATATATGAAGGATATGATTCAACCGATGCGTGACGAACTGACGCGCCTCGGCATTAAGGAACTTAGAACCGCGGAAGAGGTGGAGACTCACCTTCCGGACGCGCCAGGCACCACGCTGGTTGTCGTTAACTCGGTGTGCGGCTGTGCCGCCGGCCAATGCCGTCCCGGCGTAGCTCAGGCTTTGCAGCATGACATCGTGCCTGACAATCTGTTTACGGTATTTGCCGGACAGGATAAAGAAGCGACCGCGAAAGCACGCGAGTATTTCGCTCCATATCCGCCGTCTTCTCCATCCATCGCCCTGATGAAGGACGGGGAGCTTGTTCATTTTATTGAGCGTCACCAAATCGAAGACCGTTCGGCTCAAGAAATTGCCGACGATCTGATCGAAGCGTTTGACCGGGTGTGCCGTTAATCGGCGCACCTCGTACATAATGCCCCGGGTATTCGGACATCCGATACGTACGGGGCTTTTGTGTTTGAAATCACACCGGTATTTATTCGACTATTCTGTTCAAGAGAGGTGCTTATCGTGAGTTTGCAGGAAGAAATTATTGCGGCCCTTGGCGTGAAGCCGGCGATCGATGTGGAGAGCGAAGTCCGGAAAAGGGTGGATTTCCTGAAATCCTATGTGAAGAGCGCGGGGGCGAAGGGACTGCTCATCGCCATCAGCGGGGGGATCGACAGCGCCGTGGCGACCGGCCTGTGCAAACGGGCGACCGACGAGCTCAGCGAGGAGGAAGGCAAGGAATATATGACGCTTGGCGTGTTCCAGCCCTATGCGGTTCAGGAGGATATCGAGCACAGCTATGCGGTGGCGGAAGCTTTTAATCTGAAATATAAGGCCGAGACCAATATCGAGGATGCCGTCGGCGAAATTGCCTTGGAAGCGGAGCATGGGCTCAAGCAAATTGGCATCCACCGCCACCTGACCCCGCAGGGCAAAGGGAACATCAAGGCGAGAACACGCATGGTGATGCAGTATGCGCTGGCGTTTGACCTGAACCTGCTCGTCGTGGGAACGGACCATGCTTCCGAAGCCATTACCGGCTTCTACACGAAGTGGGGTGACGGTGCGGTGGACATTACGCCGCTCAGCACGCTCAACAAGCGTCAGGTCCGCCAGCTGGCCGGTTACCTTGGCGTGCCGCAGGCGATTTTGGATAAGGCGCCTACCGCCGGCTTGTGGGAAGGCCAGACGGACGAAGGCGAGCTCGGCATTACTTATGACGAGAACAGCGACTATCTGGAAGGCAAGGAAGTGAGCCCGCAGGCGAAGGAGCGCCTGGAGAGCTACTATAAGCGTACCGCACATAAGCGTAATTCGATTCCGGGCATCTAAGCTGACTCCGGGGAATCAAGGGCAGGCCGCAAACAGCGGCCTGCTTTTTTTTTTGACCTCATATCGGGCATAGATATGCCGCTCTACATCCGTTTGGTTGCGAAAAGTGCTGAATTGTTGAAGAATGAACCATTTTCGGGGCGGAGCAGGCTCCCTACAATAATAAGAGAACGGCTCTCCGATTCATCCGGTCATTTGATCACGCGTTCCATGGCGGGTTCACTTAAGGCAGGTGGGGCTTCTTCTTTGGTGAAAAGAACGCTACTCGCATGCATCCGTTTCCAGTATAATGATGATGCTTTTAGACATGTTCTGACAAAGATCTACGTCTTGCTGATCCATGACTTTAAAAATATGCGTAAGGTGTGAACTGCCGTGCCCAGAAATACATTATTCCGTAAAATGGTGCTATTGCTCGTCATGATGCTTGTTCCGATCGTGGGCCTTTACTTCTATTCCAACCGTACGAGCACGGAAGTGCTGGGGACGGAGCTCAGCCAATCGAGCGCCAACCAGCTGAACTTTTTCCAGACGCAGGTCAACTCGAACATCGAGCGCTTTTCCTTGTGGCCGACCCTGCTGATCCAGGATCCCGATATTTTCGGATTTAAGGACGTTTTTTTGAATAGTGAGTATTTCAATCTCGACATGATTAACCTGGTGAAACGGATACAGACGAAGCTGAACATTCAGGAAAGCTCGTCGGACTGGAAAACGAAGCTCTACATTTTTTCCCCTTCGCTGGGGCGGATGGTGTCGGACAACGACGTGGAATCGTACGATAACGACGATTTGAAGAAGCGGATGAGGCCCGGCTGGCAGGTGAAAAAGATGGGGGAAGGAGACGAGGCGTATTATTCGTTCTCCTTGTTTACGGCGTATCCGTATTCTTCTTTCAGCCATCCCGAAGATGCCAATCTGATCATCGAGCTGCAGTTTGACAGCAGCAATATCCAGAACATGCTGGACAAGTTCAAAAGCGACGGGCGGCGCGATCCGATCTATTACAGGCCGGACATGGGCGTGATCTATAACCGGTCGGCGGACCGGCCGCTGACAGACTCCATCCTGCGGCAGCTTCGGCAGGAGCCGCTGAAGAAGGCGGAGAACCGGAAGCTCGAGCTGGACGGTGAGACCTATCTGGTCAACATCGCCGCTTCGGACACCACCGGCTGGTACCTGATCGATTATGTGCCGCTGAAGGAAATCGTTGCGCCGATCGAGCAGTCGAACCGGCTGTTTTATGTTTCCGTCGGCTTGACGCTGCTGCTCAGCTGTCTGGCGGCTTATATGCTGTATGCCCAGGTCCAGGTTCCGGTGAAGCGGCTCGTTTTGGCGTTCAAGAAGCTGCAGCACGAAGATTATTCCGTCCGGCTGGAGGCCAAGGGCAACAATGAATTCGGCTTCGTGTTCCAGCGCTTCAACTCGATGGTCGGGCAGATTCAGGAGCTGTTCGAGAACGTGTATATGGAGCGGATCCATGTCAGGGAGGCGCGGCTGAAGCAGCTGCAATCGCAGATCAATCCGCATTTTTTCTACAACTGCTTTTCCTTCATTTCCAGCATGGCGAAGCTCGGGAACATGAAGGCCGTGGTGGCGATGGCCCACAACCTGTCGAACTATTACCGTTACACGACACGTCAGGAGAGGGATGTCGTCCCGCTGCAGGAAGAGCTGGACTTTGTCCGCAGCTATTTGGAGATTCAGAAGATGCGCAAGCCTCAGCTCGAATTTGCTGTTGATATCCCTGAGGTGATGCGCAAATGGGAAGTACCGCTGCTGGTCGTCCAGCCGCTGGTGGAGAATGCGGTGCTGCATGGAATCGAGCCGAAGTCCGGCGCAGGCAGCGTGCGGATCGCCGGTGAAGTCGGACCCGGTGAAATGCGGATCATCGTCGAAGACGGCGGCCGCGGCATGACGGAAGAGCAGATGGAGGGGCTGCGCCGTTCCCTGACCCTGCCGATGAGCCAGGATATGGGCTGCGGGCTGTGGAACGTGCGGCAGCGCATGCTGATCCATTACGGCGACACCGCCGGGCTCCGCTTCGCAAAGTCCGGTCTGGGCGGCGTCCGGGTAGAGCTCCACTGGCCCATTGAGCATACCATTATCCGAACGGGCAGCAGGTAAGGGGGAACATAGAATGATTGAAATTTTACTGGTGGATGACGAATCCTATGTCACCGAAAGCATTAAAGCCACGATCCCGTGGGACGACTTGGGGATTGCCAAGGTCTATCAAGCCGACTCAGCCGAGGCGGCTCTGGCCGTTCTGTCCGAGCAGTCTATCGATATCGTCGTATCGGATATTCGGATGCCGGAAACCGACGGCCTGCGGCTGATTGAGCGGATTCAGCAGGACTGGCCGCATATCCGTTGCATGGTGCTGACCGGATATTCGGACTTTCAATATGCCAAGAAGGCACTGCAGCTGCAGGCGTTTGATTATATTTTAAAGCCCGTGAACGACGAGGAGTTCATTCTCAGCTTGTCGAATGCGATCGAATCTTTGAAAGACGAGTGGGAGGCGGCGGAGAAGGTGCATCAGTTAATGTATGCCATCAAATCAGATTCCGCCGTGCTGAAAGCGAGCCTGATGCACGATTTGGTGCTGGGCCGGACCTGGTCGCACCGGACTGTGGCGGACAAGCTGGCCCAGTACGAAATTCCGCTGCAGGTCGGCGAACCCGCCGTGCTGCTGCTCGTCCAGCTCGGACGGCAGTTTGCCCATTACGACCACCATTCGATGGCGCTGATGGAGTACGCAGTGGGAAATATCGCGGAAGAGACGCTTGCGGAGGCGTTCCATGTGTGGGGCTGCAAGGCGCCCCATGACTGTCTGGTGCTGGCGGCCGCGCTGAAAACCTCTTACCGGGAGGGCATCGAGCTGCTGCCGGATTTTGAGAAGCGCCGCCAAGCGAAGCTTCACGGGCTTGCGGAAAACTTCCGCACGCAGGTGAGCAGCTACTTGAAGGGCGATATCACGCTGGTCATCACCGACTGGTTTCCGTTCCCGGACGGCATCGCCCAGGCTTACCGGGCCGGTCTCGGCTCCTTTATGATGTCCGGCGGCCGCGAGTCCGGGGGCATCCTGTACCTCGATGACGTACGGTCACAGCCTGTCAGCCCGGTCCAATCGATGGAATCGCTGTACAAGCCGCCGACGCTGATTCACCTGCTGGAGTCCAAGCAGTGGGATGCCGCCCGGAACAAGCTTGACGAGGTTTTTACCGATTTGGAAGGGGCGAGCTACTCCCGTGAGCATCTGTACGAGGTGTATCTGCTGATGACGAATGCGTTCATGTATATGGCGCACAAGCAGGGTCAGTTTGCCTATCAAATCGACCAGTCGGGCTTTGACCTGGTCCATGACCAGGGAATGATTCTGTCTCTGGACAAGCTGCGAAGCTGGGCCTTGCGAATGCTGGACAAGCTCCGGACGGAGCTGTCGGCCAGCGATCAATATACGCGCAGCTACATTATCCACCAAGTGCAGGAGCTCGTCTCCCGCGATTTGGGGCAGGACACGTCGGTGAAGACGATTGCCGACAAAGTCTTTTTGCATCCGGTCTATTTGTCCAAAATCTATAAGGCCGAAACCGGCGAGAGCCTGGGCGATTATATTATCCGGATGCGGATGGAACGTGCGCTCTATCTGCTGAAGAAGACGAACAAAAAAATATACGAGATTACCGCCGAGCTCGGATACCAAAACCCGCAGTACTTCAGCAAAATGTTCAAGAAGCATTACGGGCTGAATCCAAACGAATTCCGGGACCAGTAACAGGTTGCAAAAGGTGCAGAAATGTTCGGAGAATGACATAGGACGCCGATTGGGGCACCTCTATAATGAAACATGTAGAAGGAATATAGATTTAAGGGGGAGCGACATGAAGGCATATACGAAAAAGGCATTGACGCTGGCATGCAGCCTGGTGCTGGTCAGCGCGCTGTTCACCGGATGCTCGGGGTCCAAAGGAGGAACTTCTGCGGATTCGGCCCAGAACCCGCCGGCTGCAGCCGAAAATGAAAACGCTTATAAAGACAAATACGACCCGCCGGTGACGATCAGCACGGTGTGGGGCGTCGATCCGGAGCTGAAGTTCAAGAACGGAGAGTCGATCGAAAATAACGTGGCTACCAAGTGGGCCAAGGACACGCTGGGCATCGAGATCAAATCGCTGTGGTCAGTGACCGATACGAACGGCGCATTTGCAACCAAGCTCCGGCTGGCGATGTCTTCCGGCCAGGAAATGCCGGATGTGGTCACCGTCGGCGATGCGCAGCTGGCGCAGGACCTGATTGATTCGGGCATGTTCCAGGATACGGGCGCGCTGTTCGACAAGTATGCCAACGACACGTGGAAGCAGGCGATGGATCAGGACAAGAACGTATGGAACCCCTATATCCGCGATGGCAAAAGAATGGGGATCCCGGTGCTCGATTATGCCTACAACCACGATTATTTGCTGTGGATCCGCCAGGATTGGCTCGACAAGCTGGGACTTGCCGCGCCGAAAACGATCGATGAGCTGGAGAAGGTCATGGACGCCTTCAAAAACAACAATCCGGACGGCCTGAAGCCGGACGAGGTCATCCCGCTCAGCATCGGATTCAAGACCACGATGAATACCTGGATGGGTGATCCGTCCTGGATCTTCGGCGCCTACGGCACCATCCCGCAGCAGTGGAACAAAGGCGCGGACGGGAAGCTGGAGTACGGCTCGATCAACCCGGGCATGAAGCCGGGGCTGCAAAAGCTGAACGAATGGTTCACCAAAGGCTATATTCCGAAGGAAGCGGCGCTCTGGGATGAGAACAAGACGTCCGAACCGGCCGTTGCCGGCAAAGCCGGAATCATTCCTGGACCTTACTGGATGAGCGGATGGCCGCTGAGCGACACGGTGAAGAACGTGAAGACGGCGGTCTGGAAGCCGATTGCCCTGCCGGCCGGGCCGGACGGGAAAGCCGGGCGCCACGGCACCCTGTTCACAAACGGCGTGACGCTGATCAACAAGGACATGAAGCATCCGGAAGCGTTCTTTACCTACCAGAACTACATGTTCGACAATTTGGCCAATTCCCAGCCGGGAGGCGTGTTCGACAATGGCCTCTTCAAGGGATACGATTACGATCTGGACGCCAGCGGCAAACCGCTCCGGTATGAGGACATCCCCGGCGGATTCGTGAACAGCCTGCGCTACCTGCTGGTGCGCGACGGGGCCCGGATTCCGGACGCGCAGATGAAGGCGCTGCTGAACCTGGCGGACGGCAAGGAAGCGACAACCCGCCTGGAAAAAGAAGTGAAGCTCAACTACGGTCTGGATACGCCGGCAGCGGCCAAGGTATTGATGTCCCAGAAGGACATCGCTTATCCGAACCTGTACACCGGCCCGACCACGGCAACCATGAAATCCAAGCTGGACTATTTGAATAAAATCGAAAACCAGACCTTTAACGAAATTATCTACGGCAAGCAAAGCGTGGATGCGTTTGATAAATTCGTCGAGACCTGGAAGTCTTCGGGCGGCGACCAAATGACCAACGAAGTGAATGATTGGTATTCCAAGCTGGGGCAATAACCGGCGCACAGAAGGGAAGCGGCATGCTGAGGCATGCCGCTTTTTTGCTTCCGTCTGCGAAGCCTATTTGCGAACCTCGCGAATTTTGACTTTGGGAGAGAACGCCTAAGAGAACACCCCTTTGCATGGTTACGTGTTATAGAATGCCAAAATACAACATATGATTAAACAGACTTGTGCTCTCTACTGGCAGGAATGGTGGGATATTTCATCAAAGGGGGTGGCGGCATGTGGGTTAAACCCGATTTTGAAGTCATAGAGGTTTGTGCAGAGGTTACCGCATACGCGTATCAGAAGTGACGAACCATGCCGGAGCAATCCGGCATCTATTTTTTTTGAGGGGGGCAGGAACATGCTGTTGAAGGTGCTGGGATCGGCTGCGGGGGGAGGCTTCCCGCAGTGGAACTGCGGCTGTCCGAACTGCCGCCGCGTGCGGATGCAGGATCCCTCATTACGTGCCCGGCTGCATAATTCGCTGGCCGTCAGCGATGATGGCAGAGATTGGGTTCTCATCAACTCCACGCCGGATATCGGTGCACAGATCGAGGCACATGCCGAGCTTGCTCCGGGCTCTTCGATCCGGCATACGCCTATTTCAACCGTGCTGCTGACGGACGGGGAGCTGGATCATACGATGGGCCTCCTCCACTTAAGGGAGTCTTCGGCAATCGACGTTTACGCCACGGCCCCCATATTGGACGCCCTGATGGAAGCCTTCCCGGTCAGGCAAATCCTGGAGCCCTATGCTTCATACCGGTGGCACGAAGTCCGGCCGCAGGAATCTTTTCCACTATTTGGGGGCAGAGTAATGGTATATCCGTTCTTCCTGGGCTCCAAGCCGCCGAGGTATGCGTCCGTCCTTCGGAATCCCGATACGGATGGGGCGTCCACATCCCCTTGGGTCGTCGGCTACCGCATGGTAGACCAGCGGACCGGAGGGACTGCTGTATACGCACCCGGTGTCGAATCCTGGTCGAACGAGCTTCATACCCAATTGGAAGCAGCCGACTACGTCCTTGTGGACGGCACCTTTTGGCATTCGGATGAGCTTCGGCGGCTGGATATTTCCGGATTGGTGGCATCCGATATGGGGCATGTCCCCATTGCCGGACCGGGTGGAAGCCTGAAGCACCTTTCCCGTATATCGGCCGGGCGAAAAATTTACATCCATATCAACAATACCAATCCGATCCTTGACGAGGCTTCTGCGGAGAATCGCAGCCTCCGGGAGCTGGGGATCGAGGTCGGTTACGACGGTTTGGAATTGGAGGTCTGACATGAACCAGCATTTGCTCTCGAACGAAGAATTAACGATGAGGCTGCGCCAGGTCGGGGAACAGCGCTATCACGACAAGCATCCTTATCACGTACGCATGCATGAAGGAAAGCTGAGTCCCGAGCAGCTTCGGGCTTGGGTGGCGAACCGGTTTTATTATCAGAAAAATATTCCCGTCAAGGATGCCATCATCCTTTCGAAGCTGCCCTCCAGGGAGGAGCGCCGCCACTGGATACAGCGCATTGTGGACCATGACGGAACAGAAGGGAGCGAAGGAGGGATCGAAGCCTGGATCCGCCTTGGCGAAGCCGTCGGCATTCCGAGAGAGGAGATGCTGGATGAGCGCCATGTCCTTCCTGCCGTCCGGTTTGCAGTCGATGCCTACGTGAACTTCTGCCGCCTGCAGCCGTGGCTCATTGCCGTAGCTTCCTCCTTGACGGAATTGTTCGCTCCCGTCCTCATCTCTCAGCGAATCGCCGTGTTTGAACAGCTGTATCCATGGATCCGTCCGGAAGGACTGGAGTATTTCCAGGCGAGGCTGCATCAGGCACCGCGTGACGCGGACCACGGTCTGGAACTCGTTCTGCGCGAATGCAAAGATCGCGGCGAGCAGGAGCAGGTCATATCCGCCCTGCACTTTAAATGCGATGTCCTCTGGGCCATTCTGGATGCGTTAAGTCTGGCGTATCCCGATGCGGAGGCACAGCGATGATCGCTTGGGGGCAGCGAGAGCAGCTCAGGCTGCGAAGTCCCGCACGGCTGAAGTTCGATAAAGCCAGGCAAACCGATATGCTCCTGCTCCCCGAACGCGTTGTCAACCTGAATCCGACGGCCGGGGCCATTCTTTGGCTGTGTGACGGGACGCGGTCGGCTCACCAAATCATCGGGGAGCTAGAGGCGAAATACAATCAATCCAATCTGCAGGAGGATGTTCTCGAGTTTCTCACGCAAGCCATTGAGCGGGGGTGGATCGAAAAGTGTCCGTAAGCATACCGTATGCCCTGTCGGCGGAAATTACCCACCGGTGCCCCCTTCATTGCGCCTACTGTTCGAATCCGGTAGAGCTCGCCAAAAGGGAGCATGAGCTGAGCACACAGGAATGGATCAGGGTATTCACGGAAGCCAGTGAGCTCGGGGTCGTGCAGCTTCACCTGACAGGCGGCGAGCCGCTCATGAGACCGGACGTGGACCAGCTGATCCGGCAGGCCCGTGAACTGGGTTTTTTTGTAAATGTCATTACCAGCGGGGTTGGCGTGACAGAGAAACGCATGCAGCAGCTGGTGGACGCGGGGGTCGACAGTATGCAGCTCAGCATACAGGCGTCCGAGCCAGGCCTGGCGGATGCGATTGCCGGCTCCCGGGCACACGAATTCAAACAGAAAACGGCTGCCTTGATCCGGGAGGCGGGGATCCCCTTACATATGAACGTGGTCCTGCACAGGCAAAATATCCACCTCGTGGAGGAAATCATCGAGATGTGTGTGTCATGGGGAGCCATTCGGCTGGAGCTGGCGAATACCCAGTACTACGGCTGGGCGCTGCTTAACCGCCAGCATCTGCTGCCGACCAGAGCGCAGCTCGCGGCGGCTGAGGAAGCTTTTTTTCGGGCCAAAGCGCGCTTTGACCGCCAGATTGAACTGATCTGGGTTCTCCCGGATTACTATGAGGATTTCCCAAAACCCTGCATGGGCGGGTGGGGCGAAATTTCGATGACGGTGACGCCCGACGGAACCGTGCTGCCCTGCACCGCGGCATCCAGCATTCATACCTTGACCTTCGAATCCGTTAAAGAGCGGAGCCTCGAATGGATATGGCGGGAATCCGCCGCCTTTAACAGCTTTCGCGGCTTCGACTGGATGGCGGAGCCCTGCCGGAGCTGTGAACACCGTTTCCGCGATTTCGGCGGATGCCGCTGCCAAGCTTACCTGTTGGCCGGCGACGCGCGGCAGGCGGATCCTGTCTGCCAGTGGTCGCCTCATCACGAACTGATATCCGATATTTTATCTTCCCTCAATCAAGACCACGATGAACCATCCGTTACTGCGCCTCATCGCCCTGTGCCTTCTTATTCCTATCGCGGCAGGTTCAAGAAGAACGGAGGAATGACCGGTGACCATATTTGACGCCCACTGCGATGTGCTGAGCAAACTGCTCGAGCATCCGCAGCTGGATTTTGTACACGAACAAGATTTGCTGGATGTCACGCTGGAACGCATGCAAAAGTCCGGCATCGGGTTCCAGAATTTTGCCGTCTATTTGCCTGAGAAGTATGCCGGAGAGTTTCGTTATGTGCTGGAGAGCATTGACCTGTTTCATGAGAAGGTGCTCGCAAGCGGCCCCATCCATTTTATACGGTCCAAGGAAGACCTCGAATACACAGAGAAGAACGGCTTGACCGGGGCGCTGCTATCGCTTGAAGGAGTCGATGCGCTGCAGGGAAACCTGGCCTATGTGCGGATTCTGCATCATCTGGGCGTCCGGAGTATCGGCATCACCTGGAATTACGCCAATTGGGCGGCGGACGGCGTCATGGAGTCCAGGAGAGCGGGATTGACCGAGAAGGGCCGGCAGCTGATTCAGGAATGCAACCGTCTGGGCATGATCCTGGACGTGTCCCATCTCTCGGAAAAAGCGTTCTGGGAGCTGGCGTCGCTGTCCGCGAAGCCGCTCATCGCCTCCCATTCCAATGCCGGCAAAATATGCCCGCGCCGCAGAAACTTGAGCGATGAGCAGATTGGCTCCATCATCCGGGCGGACGGCGTCATCGGGGTCACCTTTGTGCCGCCTTTTGTCCATGCGGAGGAACCGGTAACGATGGACCGGCTGCTCGCGCACATCGACCATATCTGCTCTCTTGGGGGCCGCCGGCATATCGGGCTGGGATCGGATTTTGACGGTATCCGTGAAAAGATCATCGGTCTGGAGCATGCGGGTAAATATCATGATCTGGTCAATTTACTGCAGAAACATTACAGCGAGGAGGACGTAGAAGGCTTTATCTGCGGCAACTGGTATCGTTTTTATTTGAAGCACCTGCCCGCGGCGACCTAATGTCTGCTTCCTGCAGCTTTCCACAAGCCATAAATCGAAAAAAAGGAGTTCCATCTTGGGATGGGCTCCTTTTTTGTTTGGTCTTAGGATACCGTAATCGTACCCGTCATATTGTCGTGGCCTGAGCCGCATTGGATCGAGCAGTTGAAGTCGTAAGTCCCGGCCTTGTCTACGGTAAAGGTGGCTGTTTGTCCGTCCTGCAAATTGACGTTCAGGTCAGGAATTTCGAAGCCGTGTACGCCATCCGCGTTTTTAAAGGTCAGCTTGACCGTGTCGCCGGCTTTCAGATCGATATTGGGCGGGTCAAAAGCGAAGTTTTTCGCTGTCACGGTAATTTCTTTGGTTTGTCCGCCGCCGGTGGACGGGGCTGTATTGTTGGCAGGCGGAGCCGCCGTACCGTTATTGCTTTTGCCGCATGCGCTTAATACCAATACGATCGAGAGCAGCGCTATCGTAAAGATCAAACGGAGTTTCGGTTTCATCGTCGTCCTCCTTGAATGCAAATCTGGGTGGTGTGTTTCTTCTTCTTCAAGATGACCGATTCGAGCCGCTTTTATACCTGCATGACATCAGCCGGAAATGCTGCTTGGGTGCAAACCAGGTGTATGTACGCAGGGCTGTATATTTTTTCTGCATGATTTTTGGTCTTGCAGGAAATATTACGTTACAACGCTTCTAATGAAAAAATGAGGAGATCGTTCCAACATGAGAAAAACTCACGTGATGATTGGCGCAGCCCTTTTAAGTACAAGCCTAGCTCTAAGCGGCTGTAATACGAATAAGAACAATAACGCAGCGACCCCGGCTCCGGCGCAAAATACAAACGAAAACAAACCATCCACGACGCCGGGAAAAGTGACGGGCACCTCTTTTAAAAACTTCGGCACCTATGGATTCGATCTGAAAAATACCCGCCATGTCCCTTATAAAGAGGTGACCGCGGCCAACGTCAAGGATCTTGGCGTGATCTGGAGCGCGGACCTGAAGGAGCTTGACAAAGACGTCAAGAACGGGAATCAGTGCTATCCGGTGTTCGTCGACGGCATCGTGTACATTACGACCGCCGGGAATCAGGTATTCGCCTTCGACGGCGCGACCGGCAGTCAAATCTGGCACTGGAAGCCGTCCGCAGAACAAGCTGCGACATTCAGCAAGTCGGGGATCATTGCCAACCGCGGCGTCGCTGTTGGGGAAGGTAAAGTGTTCATGCTGACGGTCGACAATCAGATTGTGTCCTTGGACCAGAAGACCGGCAAGCTGATCAAAATGGTGCCGATCTCCGAGTCCATCAAAGGTGTGACGCTGGAGAACGGTTATTACGAAACGACCGCGCCTGTGTATTACAAAGGCAACATTTATATCGGCAGCAGCGGCGGGGACAACGGCATCCGCGGGTTTGTCAACGCCTATAAAGCAAGCGATCTGTCGCCTGCCTGGGCTTCTCCTTTCTACACGGTCCCGCCTAAAGGCCAGGACTGGCTCGCGAACAGCAAATTCCAGGGCGGAGGCGCGGTATGGAATCCGCCGGCCATCGATGAGGAGACAGGGATCATGTACTTTGCCGTGGGCAACCCGGCGCCTGACTTTTACGGCGAGTCCCGGCCGGGAGACAATCCGCACACGGACTCGGTGGTCGCCGTCGACGCCGCTACGGGCAAGCTGATTTGGGCGAAGCAGGAAATCAGCCATGACCTCTGGGATTATGACGCCGCGGCTTCGCCGATGATCCTGAATGCCACCGTCAAAGGCAAGCAGCAAAAAATCGTCGTGCAGGGCGGGAAGTCGGGACAATGGTATGCATGGGACGCCAAGACCGGCGCTGTCGTTTGGGACGGGGTTCCTTTTGCCAAGATCGATCATCCGAAGCCGACACCGGAGGGCGTCACCGTGTATCCTGGCGTGCTCGGCGGCGAGAACTATGCTCCCGAAACGTATGATCCCGCAACGAATTACGTGCTGATTCCGGGTGTGGAACAGGGGGCCGTCATCAAGTCAGCGAAAAGCCAGACGGAAGCCTCGACACCGGACATGCCCGGAGCGGCCGCGTTCGGTACGACGACCTCGGCCCCAGCGAATGATGTGCCGTTTGGCACGATCACGGCGATGGACGTGAATACCGGTAAAAAAGCCTACCAAATCAAGACGAAGGATCCGATGCGCGGAGGCTTTACGAGCACGACGACGGGACTGGCTTTCTACGGCGAGCTCGACGGGAAGATCAACGCCCTGGATATTAAAAACGGCAAGGTCATCTGGACCTTCCAGACGACGGGCAGCAGCATTCAAGCAGCGCCGGCGATTTTCGTCGTCGACGACAAACAATATATGGCCTTTACATCCGGCGGTCCCAAACCGAAAGTGTTCGTATTCGGTCTTGGCGGCGACAAAACCCAAGGCAAAGCGGGTACGGCGGAAGACACAAACGCTCACCAGAAAAAATAAGGTTCATGAAGCGGGGGGAGAGCCTATGGCTTTGCCCCTGTTTATTTGCGCAAAAGAAAAACGTCTATCATAAAGGGGAGGAATCGAATCCATGTGGTATTTGCAGCGACTGTCCATTTTGATCATGACGGTATGTCTTGCCGGATGTGCCGGGATGCCCTCGAAGCCGGTATCCTCGGAGGCTCGTGCATCGTCGCAAGCGGCGGACCATGGCGTACAGCTGACGGTTGATTCGTCGTCCTTGCGGCTTAAGCAGTGGAAGTCGGACGGGTCCCATATGACCTCCGTTCACGGCAGGCTGCTCCTCGACAATCAGCCTGTGGCCGGCGCCACGGTGCATACGAGCCAGAGCCAAATTGACGTTCCCACAGGGAAGGACGGATCGTTCACCCTGACCGTTGACCAGAGCCTCCTGGCTGAGACTAAAATCAGCATCGCTTCCCTTAAGGACGCCACCGTATCCGGGAAACATCTAACGCCGGAAATGTCGAAGCGGCTTCTTACTGCTTCGGCCATGCTCAGCGTAAATTATCCGATTGAGGTGCTGAAGGTGGAAGACGATCCTGAGGATGCGTCCAAGGTCCAGGTTCACGGACGGGTCATCGCCGGCAGCGGTGACGTCGTATCTTATTTTCAAGTGGATAAATACCGGATGGGCGGGGTTGTCAAAGACGCGAACGGCAGACCGGTCGAGAACGCAGTGGTCTGGTTTGACCGGGATCAAGGCGAAGGCTTCGGAAAATCGACGCCGACCGATCAGGACGGCAGATATTCCATTTTCTATTGGCCTGAGGATGAAGAAACAAATCTGTCGGTCACGATCGGCACCAAGAGGTACACGCTTCCTGAAGGCAGGGTATTCAAGATGCCCGAGAACACGAGCGTGGAGATCGACATCACACTGCCGGAAGAGGGTACGGTCATCACGGATCATCCTCCGTATCTGGTGAGCCGGACATCGTCTGGCGCGATGTACACCGGAGTTCTGGTCGGACTGAGTCTGCCCAAGGATGTCCCTTATTCCGTCACCATTCCGAACAAGCGAGGGGAATTTACCGTGACCGTTGCCAAAAAGGTGTGGAAGCAGCGGCCGGCCTTTTTCGAGACCCGGATGTCCAAATTCGTCGAGGGGCGCTTAACTTGGGGCGATACCCTTCCGGCCGGTTTTGTTCAGCCTGCCGCTGAAGACCCGAAGCATATTCCGTTTAAATATGATGAACGTCCGGCTCACTCTACAGCCATTTAGATAGCGATACACAACTGAATGTGCTGTTGATTGATCGACCGGAGTCGAAGCACCAAAAATCCCTGACCTACATTTTAAGTAAGTCAGGGATTTTTATGATAGCTGACTATTTAGGGTAAACTAACCGCGGTCTCGTTCCGGGTTTCCTTTGCGCATGCCGGCTAATCCGATCAGACCCAGCAGTCCGAGCCAACCCCAGCCTCCGCCGCGGTTCCTGTCCGTCGCTGCGTTCGTCCGGATTCGGTTATTGTCAGTCAGCAAATTCGTATTGGATCCGGTGTAGTTGTTTGTTCCCATCCGGCCGGTGTTGTTCGTTCCGTAATTCGTATTCAAGTATTGGCTGCCTGTTCCTGTGCCATATACGCTGACATGGTATTGGGATGTCGTTCCGACATTGTTCACCCGGTAATGCGAACCACCGGTGGATTCGGTTCCGAGGGTTCCCGTGCCCATACCGGTGCCCATGCCGCCATTTCCGCCGTCTTGCGCCGTTCCAGCCGCCCCATAAGCAAAGGCCGGAGCAGCCAGCATCAAAGACATGCCTGCAATCAATACACCGATTCTTAACTGTTGTCTCATTGAGGCTACCTTCCTTCGGAGTATGTTTTTAAACTTACGTTATTGTGTCACGGAAGAAGTGAGCTTATACAGATGGGGAGCCAGGGGCTTTTTAACGGTTATACGGGAATATTCGATTTTGTCCACGACATATATATCACAAAAGGCAGGAAACAAAGAACTTTGGCGTGCAGGCCTATTGCTTGTCGATTCAGGTTATAAGGAAACAGGCGGGGGAGTGTGTCGAATGGGAAAAATGAATTTAAGGTCGTCCGTAAAGGGCGCAGTGATGGGGGCTGCCATGACCGGAGGGTGGCTGCTTGCCGATCTGCTGCTGCCGGAGCCCTGGGGTGATGTGGTTTTATTTGGAGCGATGGCGGTTTTGAATATAGGCATCGGCTGGAAAATCGGCAGAATGTTCGATCAGCGCGAAGCGCAGGAAGCCGGCACCCATGGCGAGGCGGCGCATGCCAACAGCCCGGCCAGCCTGGAGTCCCGATAATAGAATGAGTGAGCAGGAAACCGGTGAAAATCAATTTGATTTTCACCGGTTTTTTGGATTCGGCATGCTTGGCTTCATGAACTCTCCATTGGCGGAGGCAAGGCTCAGCAGGGGGACAAGCCCTTCGCGGATCCATGCCTGCAATTGGTTGCAATAGTGCCATTTATGTTGGTTTTATGAGCTACGACGACATTTGGGCGGTTGCTATAATGACGGTACCAAAAGAGAAATTGGCATTCCAAGAGGGGGGAACGACCTTTTATGAACCGTCTAAAAAGAACCTGGCCGCTGCACGTCATGCTGCTGCCGGCGCTGGTGTTTCTGGTCATTTTCAGCTATGTGCCGATGGCGGGGATCATCATGGCCTTTCAAAATTTTAAGCCCTGGCTCGGTTTCACCCAATCCGAGTGGGTTGGACTGGACAACTTCCGCATGCTGTTTGAACGGCAGGACAGTATGGAGGTGATCTGGAATACGCTGATCATTTCCGCACTCAAGATCGTGCTGAACCTGCTGGCGCCGTTTACGTTTGCGCTGCTGCTCAACGAAGTGCGCAGGGCGTTCTTCAAGCGTTTCGTTCAGACGCTGGTCTATTTGCCCCACTTTTTGTCATGGGTCATCCTGGGAGGCATTCTGCTGGATTTTCTGTCCACGGACGGCGGGTTTCTGAACCGCATCCTGAGCTCCTGGTTCGGCATCCAGCCGATCTTTTTCCTTGGCGATAACAACTGGTTCCGGTTTACCGTCATTGCCTCGGACGTATGGAAGGAGTTCGGCTTCGGCACGATCGTATTCCTGGCTGCGCTCGCGAACGTAAATCCGTCCCTTTACGAAGCGGCGGAGGTTGACGGGGCAACCCGCTGGAAGCAGACGCTCCATATTACGATTCCGTCCATGCTGCCGATCGCAGTGGTCGTCGGAACGCTGGCGCTGGGCAACATTTTGAACGCGGGCTTTGACCAAATTTTCAACCTGTACAATCCGCTTGTGTACCAGAAAGGGGATATCATCGACACGTTCGTGTACCGTACCGCGATTCTGAACGGAGAGATGGGGCTTGGCACGGCGATCGGTCTGTTCAAGTCGGTCATATCGATGATCCTGATCCTCATTTCGTACCGGCTGGCCTACAAGCTGGCGAACTACCGGATTTTTTAAGAGGGGGATATCAGAAGGATGTATCATAAAACCGCTTCATACCGCATATTTTCGGTCGCCAATACCCTGGTGCTGCTGTGCCTGTCGCTGATGTGCATCATTCCGCTGCTGCATGTGCTGGCGGTGTCGTTCAGCGCCAAGTCGGCGGCGGACGCCAATCTGGTCGGCCTCTGGCCGGTGCAGTTCTCGACGGAGGCCTACAAAAAAACGATCGACAACCCTGTGTTCCTGCACTCCATCTGGGTTTCGGTAAAGCGTACGGTGCTGGGCACCGCGCTCACGCTGCTGCTGGCCTTTCTGGCGGCCTATCCGCTGTCGAAGGAAGCTTCGGTCTTCCGGGCGAGAAACGTGTACTCCTGGGTGTTCGTGTTCACGATGATCTTCAGCGGCGGGCTGGTGCCGTTCTATATCGTCATCCAGAAGCTGCATCTCATCAACTCCTTCTGGGTGCTCGTTCTGCCAGGGGCGGTCAACGTGTATCTCACAATATTGCTGCTGAACTTTTTCCGGGGGATCCCGAAAGAGCTGGAGGAAGCGGCGTTTATCGACGGTGCCGGGCATTTCCGTACCCTCTTCTCGATTTTTCTGCCGGTATCGCTTCCTTCGATCGCAACGCTGGCGCTGTTCAGCATGGTGTTTCACTGGAACTCGTGGTTCGACGGGCTGCTGTACCTGAACAATGCCAAGCAGTTTCCGCTGGCGACCTTCCTGCAGACGGTCATTGTGCAGAAGGATATGAGCACCATGAGCATCGATCCGAAAGAGGTGGCGCTGCTCTCGCAGAAAACGGTCAACGCCGCCCAGATCTTCATCGGCGCGGTGCCGGTGCTGCTGGTATATCCGTTTTTGCAAAAATATTTCGTCAAGGGCCTAGTCATGGGCTCGGTTAAGGAATAGGAGGCAGGGCATGGAAATCGAAAAGATGTGGATCAAGGGCATGGACGTGTCCTTCCTGGATGAGATCGAACAGGGGGGAGGCACGTTTCATGAGGGTCCGGACAAGGTGGACGTTCTTGAGCTTTTGCAGCGCAGCGGCACCACCTCCATCCGGCTGCGGATCTGGAACGACCCGCCGGGAGGCTACTGCAATTTGGAGCGGACTCTGATAATGGCCAAAAGGGTCAAGGAGCTCGGCATGCATCTGCTGCTGGATTTTCATTACTCGGACAAGTGGGCCGACCCGGCGAACCAGTGGAAGCCTGCCGCCTGGGAAGGACTGCACGGGGCGGCGCTGGAACAGGCCGTTTACGATTATACGTACGAAGTGATGGCGGTGCTGCGCGCCGGCGGTGCCCTGCCGGATATGGTTCAGATCGGAAATGAAATTACGAACGGCATGCTCTGGCCGGATGCGAAGGTGGATCCGAAAGCGGAGGCCGGTGCGGATGAGGAGCCATGGGCCCGCTTGTGCGGGCTTCTCAAATCCGGCGCAAGCGCTGTGCGGGCGGTGGACCGATCAGTTCGGGTGATGCTGCACATCGACCGCGGCGGCGATCCGGAAGGCAGCCTGACCTTTTTTGAGCGGATGGAGGAGCAGGGGGTTCCTCGTGACGTGATCGGATTATCGTACTATCCATGGTGGCACGGTCCGCTGGAGCAGCTCGAACGGAATTTGCAGGATTTGTCTCTGCGGTTTGGGCGGGACATCGTCGTCGTGGAAACGGCTTACCCATGGACTTTTCGGACTAGGGAAGGATTTCCCTTCATCGTGGAGAATGATGAAGCATTGCCGTCCGCGTTCCCCGTTTCGCCGGAAGGCCAGCAGGCTTATTTGAAAGCGCTAACCGACATCATCCGCCGCACGCCGGACGGCCGGGGCTTGGGCTTCTATTATTGGGAGCCGTGCTGGATCCCGTCGCAGCAGGTATGGTCTGTCGGCCATGCCAACAATTGGAGCAATCTGACGCTGTTTGATCATGACGGTTATCCGCTCCCGGCGCTTTATACCCCATAACAGAAAAGAGGCTTGTATTCATATGAAAAAATCCTATCCACCGATCAGCCCACAAATTTCAGGATTCATGCATGGGGCTGACTATAACCCGGACCAATGGCAGCATAATCCGGAAGTGCTTGAAGAGGACATCCGGCTGATGAAGCTGGCCAAATGCAACGTGATGGCCATCGGCATTTTTGCCTGGGCTGCGCTGGAGCCGGAGGAAGGCGTATTTACGTTCGATTGGCTCGACCAGGTGCTGGACCGGTTTGCCGCAAACGGAATTTATGCATGGCTGGCAACCCCCAGCGGCGCAAGGCCTGCATGGATGTCGCAAAAGTATCCCGAAGTGCTGCGCGTAGGGGAGAACCGGGTGCGCAATCTGCATGGCGGGCGCCATAACCACTGCTATTCTTCGCCCGTATACCGGGAGAAGACCCGGATCATCAATACGAAGCTGGCGGAGCGGTATGCGAACCATCCGGCCGTGATCGGCTGGCATATTTCCAATGAATACGGCGGGGAGTGCCACTGCAATTACTGCCAGGAAGCGTTCCGCGAGTGGCTGAAGGCGCGTTACGGATCGCTGGAGGCTTTGAATCAGGCTTGGTGGACGTCGTTCTGGAGCCATACGTATACGGACTGGTCCCAGATCGAATCTCCCGCCGGGCACGGGGAAAAGATGGTCCACGGCCACAATCTGGACTGGAGAAGGTTCGTCACGGACCAAACCGTGGACTTCTGCAAACAGGAAATCGCTCCGCTCAAGGCGATCCGGCCGGACCTTCCTGCGACCACGAACATGATGGATTGGTTCGAAGGGCTGGATTACCGCAAATTCGCGGATATCCTGGACGTCATCTCCTGGGACGCCTATCCGACGTGGCATGACAAGCAGGACCCGGGCAAGCTCGCATCCTGGTTCTCCTTTAACCACGACCTGTTTCGTTCGCTGAAAGGCGGGCAGCCGTTTATGCTGATGGAGAGCACGCCGAGCCTGACGAACTGGCAGCCGGTCAGCAAGCTGAAGCGCCCGGGCATGCATCTGCTCTCCTCGCTGCAGGCCGTAGCTCATGGCTCGGACACCGTGCAGTATTTCCAGTGGCGCAAGAGCCGCGGCTCCAGCGAGAAGTTTCACGGCGCCGTCGTCGACCACGCCGGGCACGAGCACACGCGGGTGTTCCAGGATGTAGCCCGGCTGGGCGGCCTGCTGGAGCAAATCGCCGCGGTGACCGGTTCCGGCGTGCCGGCGGAGACGGCCATTATCGCGGATTGGGACAACCGCTGGGCCGTGAAAGATTCCCAGGGCCCGCTGAACCGGGGAATTGACTACGAAGGCACGGTGATGCAGCATTACCGCGCCTTCTGGAACATGGGCGTGCCCGTGGACGTCATCGGTTCCGGCGACGACTTCTCGAGGTACAAGCTGATCGTCGCCCCGATGATGTATTTGTGCACGGCGGAAGCCGGTGCCGCGCTGGAGGCGTTTGTGGCCGGTGGAGGCACCTTGGTGGCTACCTACTGGTCCGGCATCGTCAATGAGAGCGACCTGTGCCATCTGGGCGGATTCCCCGGACCGCTTCGCAAGACGCTCGGCATCTGGTCCGAAGAGATCGACGGCCTGCATGAGGGCGAGTTCAATCGGATGATCCCCGTCCAGGACAACGGCCTGGGCCTCGAAGGCGATTATGAGCTGTACGACCTGTGCGACCTGATTCATCCTAAAGGCGCCCAGGTGCTGGCGGAGTACGGCGACGATTTTTACGCGGGGCGTCCGGTGCTGACGGTACATTCGTTTGGACAAGGCAAAGCCTATTACCTCGCCTCACGCGCGAAGGAGCCGTTCTACGGCGATTTCTATGCCCGCCTTATTCGGGAAGCGGGTGTCAGCCCGGTGCTGGATACCGAGCTTCCGCAAGGGGTTACGGTCCAGCTTAGGTCGGACGGCATCACGGACTATGTGTTTGTCCTGAACTTCACGGGTGAGGACAAGCAGGTGGATCTGGATGAGCGGGAATACCGCGATCTGCTTGGCGGCGAGCCCGTCGCCGGAAGCATCAAGCTGGAGGGATACGGTGCGCGGCTGCTGGCGCGGAGCACCATATAAATCGTAGACGGTAACAGGAATGCGGAGCCCGGCGAAGGGCTCCGCATTTTTCGTGTGCGCTACAGCTTTTGAGGTATTGCCGGGGATCGTTCCAGGAAGAACAGCTGGTAAAAGCCGCCTATTCACAAGCGGCTCGTTTTTGGGACGTGCACCTGTTACAATAGGATTTGTATGTCATGGAAGGGAAGGTGCGGGGCATTGATTTACGGAATCGGGCACGATGTGCTGGAAATCAAGCGGGTTGGGCTGCTTCTCGGCAGCCGTCAGGGCTTCCGTTTTATGGAGCGGGTGCTGACGGCCCGTGAAAGGGAGGAAGCCAAGAAACGCGGCGGAAACCTGACCGAGTTTGTCGCCGGGCGCTTCGCCGCCAAGGAGGCTATCTCCAAAGCCTTTGGCTGCGGCATCGGCGGGGTAATCGGCTTTGTGGACATGGAAGTGCTTCCCGATGAGAGCGGCAAACCCGTCGTGGTGCTGAACGAGCAGGCTTGGGAGCGCCTCGAGCTGCCGGGCGAGCCGGAATATGTAATCCATCTATCGATCTCCCACCAGACCGAGCTGGCTTCCGCCTTCGCTGTTATAGAGAAGCGGGAATAGGCCGGCTCATGATCAAGCCAGCCAGAAAGGTATGAAGGACCTCATGAGCAGTTCGATAAGTTCAATGGAGCAGAAACGGCATTTCAGCATCAACCTGCTGGAATGGTACGACAAGCATAAACGGGATTTGCCGTGGCGGCGCCACCGCAATCCCTACTATATTTGGGTGTCGGAAATCATGCTGCAGCAAACGCGGGTGGACACGGTCATTCCGTTCTTCAACCGGTTCATCGAGCGGTTTCCGACGGTAGAAGATTTGGCCGATGCCCCTGAGCAAGATGTGCTCAAATGCTGGGAAGGCCTGGGGTATTACTCCAGGGCCCGCAATTTGCAGGCTGCGGCCAGGCAGGTGAAGGAACTGCACGGCGGTATGGTGCCGGACGACAAGGCGTCCGTGTTCGCCTTGAAGGGGGTCGGCCCGTATACGGCCGGCGCGATTCTGAGCATTGCCTTCAACAAGCCGGAGCCGGCCGTTGACGGCAATGTGATGCGGGTGCTGTCGCGATACTTCCTGATTGAGGAAGATATCATGAAAGGAAGCACACGCGCCTTTATGGAAAGCCTGGTCGTGGAGCTGATCCCGGACGGCCGGGCATCGGACTTCAACCAGGCGCTCATGGAGCTGGGCGCCTTGGTGTGCACACCCAAGTCGCCGCACTGCCTCACCTGCCCGGTGATGGAGCACTGCTCCGCCAGGCAGGAAGGCAAGGAGGAGCAGCTGCCGGTCAAGACCAAGGCGAAGCCGCCGCGGCCCGAGTATCGGGTGGTGGCCCTCGTGGAGGGCCGCGGCGATCATAGCGGCCGCGTTCTGATCCGCCAGCGTCCGCAGGAAGGGCTGCTCGCCCGCATGTGGGAGCTGCCGCATTTGCAGACGCCGGCGGCGCGCAGCGGGCGTCTGCCGGACGAGCCGGCGATGGATATCCTCGCCGGGGCGCTGCTCGAGGAAGGCATCGCTGCGCGGCCGATCGCGCATTTAACGGACGCGGAGCATACCTTCAGCCATATTCACTGGAACCTGCAGGTCTACCGCTGCCGCGAAGAGGACCTGCCGCAGGCAGCCGAGCTGAAGGCAATGTACGCGGCCGGGGACAGCAGCGAGCCGTCCGTCCAGACAGAGTACCGATGGATCGATGAGCGGGATATGCAGCATTACGCCTTTCCCAATGTGTTTTTAAAAATTTTACAGAACTATTTCCAACATTCATCCGATTAATCGTTTAAAATGTTAACCAAAGCGTGCTATTCTCGGCAGCCGGGAATCATCTCGCTGAGAGACAAGCAAAAGGGGCTGCCCGTCAAAGAAACTGCAAAGCAGTTCTTTGGGGGCAGCCCCTTTATTTCCGGGAAGGTACAGCTTACGGCTGTACGATTTCCTGGTAACGTTTGCTGACAACATCCCAGTTCAGAACGTTCCAGAACGCTGCGATGTAGTCAGGGCGTTTGTTTTGGTATTTCAGGTAGTAAGCATGCTCCCAAACGTCCAGACCGAGGACCGGTGTTTGACCTTCCATCAGCGGGTTGTCTTGGTTAGGCGTGCTTGTTACAGCCAGTTTGCCGTTCTTGTCTACGACGAGCCAAGCCCAGCCGCTGCCGAAACGGGTTGTAGCCGCTTTGGTGAATTCTTCCTTGAATTTGTCCAAGCCGCCAAGCTCGCTGTCGATCGCTTGAGCCAGAAGGCCGTTTGGCTTGTCTCCGCCTTTAGGGGCGATGATTTCCCAGAAGAGGGAGTGGTTAGCGTGTCCGCCGCCGTTGTTGCGAACGGCTGTACGGATGTTCTCAGGTACGCTGTCCAGGTTGGAGATCAGCTCTTCAAGGCTTTTGTTTTGCAGTTCAGGAGCATTTTCCAGAGCCGCGTTCAGGTTCGTTACATAAGTGTTATGGTGACGGTCGTGATGGATTTCCATCGTTTGAGCGTCGATGTGCGGCTCGAGCGCATCATTCGGGTATGGAAGTGGTGGTAATTGAAATGCCATAATAAATACCTCCTGTTAATGTTTTTTTGGGTAGAATCAACGCAGGTGGCTGATTCATATGAATAAAGGAACGCTTTTGTTGTCCAAAAGAGCCCTTTATCGGCATAAGTATGTAGCATGGAACGTGATTCCATTTCTATTAAACCGTATTTTTTCGATTAAATCAACATTTATGTTTACAAAGTCGAATTAATCCTGAGGCGGGCTTGCCAGCTGTATTGGAACGGACTTGACCGCAGACTTTTCCTGTGGGAACCTCAAAGGATCCAGGCGGGCGGAGCCATTCTTTCATCGCGAGAAAAAAACTTTTTTGGATTTCGTGTAGGTACGCCGAAAGACGCATTTGTTATCCTTTACCCAAATCCCGAAGGATTATGCCGCAAAACTAGTCCATTATATGGGAAATTTACAGATGATAGAATGAAAACGCTTGCCATAAAGCGCTTTCAAAAGAAAACGCGTGTTTTTTAAAGTAAACTATGGTTTAATGGATGATAAAGAAGGATTTTCACGGTTTTTGTCGTAATACTATACCTTGGATTAGAGGGTTTTTTTGTTTTCCCTGAAAATCCCCTTAATCCTATAAAGCTAACGAAAAGGGAGATTTAAACATGCATGTTCGTTCCTTTCAGTTAAGTGATGCGACTCGTGTCAACGAGCTGCTGCAAATCGCGTTATCCGAAGAATGCTACGACAATACGATCGAACCTTTCTCCAGGCAGCTCTACTGGGATTCCGACCTGATTGTGGTTGCAGAAGAGGATGAACAGATCGTCGGTGCCTTGATCGGCACGATCGAGCATAACCACGGCTTCTACTATCGTATTGCCATCCATCCGGATTACCGCCGCAAGGGAATTGGCAAGGCACTGGTCACCATGATGGAAGGCCGGTTCCAGCAGCGTAAGGTCAGCGGAATTATGATTGCAGGAGACGAGCATAACAAGGCCGCGATGCCTCTGTATGAGGCGATGGGCTACGGGGCCAACAAGGTGCTGCAGGCATTCCAGAAACTCAGCATTGTCGCGCCGCAATAGAGATAACGACCCTTTGGTATTATGGAGAAAACGTACATCCATATCGTGAATAAGCAATATTTACTATACTTGAGCATATCTACGCGCCGTTGCAAAAGGCCCGAAGATATGCTTTTCTGTATATATGGGAATTTGTCATAAAAATGAGGTGTAGCATGAATCAAGTCGATCAGCGTGAGCAAGGCCGCCCCGAGCCGGTTCCGGTTACAACGCCGGGAGAGCAGGCAGGCAAGCGCGGCTGGCTGTCTGAATTTTGGGACTGGGCCAAAACACTGGTTATCGCATTTGTCATTATGATGCTGCTGAATTTATTCGTTTTTAACCTGTCCATGGTCCGCGGGCAGTCGATGCAGCCGACGCTGGTAGAGCAGGAACGGCTGTTTGTCGATAAGATCGTATATGATTTTACCGCACCGAAGCATGGCGAGGTCGTCGTGCTTCGCGACCCGAGCAACGGTCCGGAGAAAAAGGAATTTCTGGTGAAGCGGATCATCGGCGTGCCGGGTGACACCGTGGAAGTGAAGAGCCACAAGCTGTACGTGAACGGTAAGGAGCAGAGCGAGCCTTACACCGAGGTGGAAATTCAGGATGCGGATTTCGGCCCGGTCAAGCTGGACAAGGATCACTATTTTGTGATGGGGGACAACCGGCATGCCGGCGCAAGCCGGGACAGCCGTTCCTTCGGCAGCGTGGAAGCGAGCGCCATCGTGGGGCGGGCCGAATTTATTTTCTGGCCGTTGTCCAAAGCGAGATCGCTGTAAGACATTATGGAACGACTCTTAACGGAAAGGAGGCCGCAAGGAGAAATGACATCAAGTAAACCACAGGCTGCGTACGCTCCTTCGGCTTCGCCGTGGGAGCAGCTGAAACAGGACATTAAAGAGGCGGCGGCCGGGTTCGGCATTGACGATATCGGTTTTGCTTCGGCTGACCCGTTTGTCTCTCTGAAATCAATTCTCGAGAACCACCGCAAGCTTGGTTACGAATCCGGCTTTGAAGAGCCGGATCTGGACAAACGCGTCACCCCGGCACTCCCCGATGCACAGCCCGCCTCTCTCATTGCTATCGCCGTAGCCTATCCATCCAAAATGGAACACAAGCCCAAGCAGGTGCCTGGACAATACCGGGGGATCCTCGCCCGTTCGGCATGGGGGCGGGATTACCATCAGGTGCTGCGGGACGCTATGGGCAAGCTTGAGGCGTTTATCCGGGAGCGGGTGCCGGATGCGGTGATGGAGAGCATGGTGGATACCGGGGCATTGGTGGACCGGGCGGTTTCGGAGCGGGCCGGCATCGGCTTCAGCGCGAAGAACTGCTGCATCATTTCGCCCAAATGGGGTTCATGGATCTATCTCGGGGAGATGGTGACCAACATTCCGTTTCCGCCGGATACGCCCGTCACGGAGGACTGCGGCGACTGCACGATGTGCATCGACGCATGCCCGACGGGAGCGCTGGTCGGCCCCGGCCAGCTCAATGCGCAGCGGTGCATCTCCTTTTTGACCCAGACCAAGGGCTTTCTGGAGGACGAGGTGATGCGCAAGATCGGCAACCGGCTGTATGGATGCGATACCTGCCAGGTCATCTGTCCAAAGAACAAGGGGAAGAACTGGACGCATCATGAATATTTGCTGCCGGATCCCGAGAAGGACAAGCCGCTGCTGCTGCCTATTCTGGATTTGAGCAATAAGGAGTTCAAGGAGAAGTTTGGGGAAAGCGCAGCCGCCTGGCGCGGCCGCAAGCCGATTCAGCGCAACGCCGTGATTGCGCTCGGCAACTTCAAGGATACATCGGCGGTGCCCCGCCTCGGCCGGGTGCTGCTGGAAGACCCAAGACCGGAACTGCGGGGTGCCGCAGCGTGGTCTTTGGGCCGGATAGGAGGGGAAGAAGCTTTGAATTGGCTGAATAAAGGTCTGGCTTCAGAACAAGACGAGAAGGTGATAGACATGATGAGCGAAGCGCAGGAAAAGCTTCAGCCCGCTGGAAGCGGACAACCCGCAGATGCCGAAATGGCTGCGGATGATTTTTCTCCCGGTCTGGGAGGCGAGAAGGAAACGGTCTATTATTCGGAGATGATTTCTCCGATCGGCCCGTTGACGCTGTGCGCAACGGAGAAAGGGCTGTGCCTGATCGAGTTCGGACCGTTTAACGTCAAGGAGGCGGTTCTCCAGAAATGGTCCCGCACCTGGTGCGGCGGCGGTGATTTCGTTCAGGATGACGACCGTTTGGCAGAGGCGAAGCGCCAGCTGGGTGAGTACTTTGCCGGGGAACGCAAGACGTTCGACGTGCAGCTGGATATGCGGGGAACGCCGTTCCAGCTTCAGGTTTGGAGCTCGCTTGCCGATATTCCTTATGGAGAGATCCGATCCTATGCAGATATCGCAAATGCGATTGGCAGACCGAAGGCCGTCCGTGCCGTCGGCGGTGCCAACAACAAAAATCCCGTACCGCTGATCGTCCCGTGTCACCGGGTGATCGGCGCTGACGGAAGTCTCGTAGGATATGGCGGAGGGATGGAGATCAAGCGCCATCTCTTGACCCTGGAGAACTCCCTGCCCGAAAGAAAGGGATGGGCCGATTAAGTAACCAATCGGGGGAACGTTCATGAGGTATGTAGGCATTGAAAGTGTGGAGCCCGGTCAATTTTTGGGGAAAACCATCTATTCCGGGAATGGGACGGTACTGCTGTCGGCGGGAGTCCAGCTTACCGTGTATATGATCAGTACGCTGAACCGAATCGGGGTCACGATGCTCTACATTCAGGATCCGCTGTACGCGGACGTGGATACGGAGGACATTCTCAGCGAAGCGACCAAACAGGGCTTGATTCAGGAGATGAGCGACGCTTTTGAAGCGGTGCGGTCCGGGAAGGAATGGAACACCCAGCTGATCGGCGCGAGTGTGGACCATCTCCTCGAGGACGTGATGGACAACAAGGAGCTGCTCGTGCAGCTAACGGATGTCCGGACCGCTGACAACGCCCAGTATGTTCACGCGATGAATGTATGCTTGCTGTCCACAGTAATGGGCGTCAATATGGGCCTGAATTATCAGCAGGTCAAAGAGCTCGCTACGGGCGCCCTGCTGCATGATATCGGTAAGAACGGCATGCGGGAGGGAGACGAGCTGTTCCCGGATTCCAAGAGCCATCACACCTGGCGCGGTTTCGAGAAGCTCAAGAACAAAAGGGAGTTCGGCCTCCTGATCGCCCACGTCGCCCTTCAGCATCATGAGCGGGTAGACGGCTTGGGCATTCCCCGGGGACTGACCGGAGACGAGATTCATTTATATGCCAAAATCGTCGCCACTGCGGACGCTTACGACCGGATGATTCATCCGCTGAAGCCTTCGGGCCGGAGGCTGATGCCGCATGAAGCCTGCGAGCAAATGATGGCCATGTCGGAAAAGCAGCTCGACCACGGCGTGCTGGTCCAGTTTACGAGGATGGTGTCGATCTATCCCAACGGGACGGCCGTCAGGCTGTCGAACAAGGAGACGGGGCTTGTCGTCCGTCAGCACCGGGGGCTGCCGGGACGTCCGGTCGTCCGGATCGTGCGCGGCGAAGCGGGTCATTTGGATATTAAAGAGCTGGATTTGGCGCAGGAAACGACCGTATTTATCGAGGCTGTATTGGCCTAGAATTCATTTGCGAGCCGCATTTGGACATGCTATGATAGGTTCGTGCTGCTCAGGCACGCGCAAGGAATCGATTTATACTTATAGGGGTGGCGGAATATGCAATATGTAATTCCAATTATTACGCTGATCGTCGGCTTGGTCGGCGGGTTTTTTATCGGCGTGTATTATCTGCGCAAGCAAATGGAAAAAATGCAAAATGACCCGCAAATGCTTCAAAAGATGGCCAAGCAAATGGGTTACAACCTGAACGGGCGCCAGATGCAGAAAGCGCAGCAGATGATGAAAAATCAGCAGTTTTCCGGCAAGAAAGGCCCGGCACAAGGTCAAGGCCGCAAGAAGAAATAATCCCCTCGGCATAGAACGTCTACAGAGAAGCAGGGGGTAGCGATAGGAGGAAGTGCTGTGGCTGGCGTTAAAGATTACGTGAACGCGCGGGTTGGTGAAAACCGCGAGAAGATCGAGTACCATATCGAGCAAATTTTGAAGCTGATCGGTGAAAATCCCGAGCGGGAAGGGCTTCTTGAGACACCCGCCCGCGTTACCCGGATGTATGAGGAAATTTTTGCCGGATATGAGGTAGACCCGCGTGATGTGCTGGGCGTGACCTTTGACGAAAATCATGAGGAACTGGTGATCGTCAAGGATATCGTGTATTACAGCCAATGCGAGCATCATATGGCGCCGTTTTTCGGCAAGGTCCATATCGGCTACATTCCGAGCGGGAAAATTGCCGGACTCAGCAAGTTGGCCCGGTTGGTCGAGGCGGTCACCCGCCGTCTGCAGGTACAGGAGCGGATTACGTCCCAAATCGCCGACATTATGGTCGATGTGCTGCAGCCGCATGGTGTGATGGTCGTCGTGGAAGGCGAGCATCTGTGCATGTGTTCGCGGGGCGTGAAGAAGCCGGGCAGCAAGACGGTGACTTCCGGCGTACGCGGCATTTTCCGTGAAGACCCGGCGTCGAGAGCGGAGTTTCTGTCTTTGATCAAAGAATAATGACGGCAATATAGAAAGAGGGCACGCCCGGAAGGGGGCGTGCCCTCTTTTGTTTGTACCAGCTATTTTTTGAAGATTATAGAATTTATAAATTTCAGCGAAGCTGAACCATTCTATAATCGCAAGAAAAACTTCAGCTAATCGCGGTCTGTCTTCTTTGAAGGTACGTCGATAGACGTTTTTCTTAAGATTATAGAATTTATAAATTTCAGCGAAAGCTGAACCATTCTATAATCGCAAGAAAAACTTCAGCTAATCGCGGTCTGTCTTCTTTGAAGGTACGTCGATAGACGTTTTTCTTATCATAGGGTCATTGTCGATATCCTTCTGCTCAGCCAGCTTGATATTGCCAAGGAAGGTGGACACCCGGCGCAGGTATTCACGCGAGTGCTCGCGGAAGATCAGCTCGTGGTGGCTGCCTTTCACAATCCAGACGTCCGAATACGGATTGGTCTGGTTGGAGGCAAGCTTTTCCGCGATTGGATAAGGCGCCTTCTCGTCCTCCGTTCCGTGGATAAAGAAGATCGGGAACGGATAATCCTCTTTTTTGACCTGCTGGTATGGAATCTGGTTCAGGCTCGTGCCGTTCAGTACCGGGAACAGCAGCTGCAGAATCTCCAGCGACGGATGCCGCGGCAGGTCGATCTGATTTTTGATGTTATGGTACAGCGTATCCGGCTCGAGCAGGAAGGTGCTGTCGAGAATCATGGCGTCGACATCCTTCGTCTGCAGTCCGGCCTGAAGGGCGGTGCCGGCGCCCATCGAGAAGCCCCATACCACGATCTGCTTGGCCCCGCGCTGCTTGGCCAGATCGATGGCCCCCAGCAGCTGCTGGGCTTCCACCTTGCCGCCCGTCGCGACGGCTTTGCTGTTCTGGGAAGCGAAACCGTAATCGAACATAATGACGTTAAAATTTAAGCGGTGGGCGAAATGTGCCAAATCGTACATCGGGATCCAGGTTTCCTCCCGGTTGGCGCCGTACCCGTGACTGAACACGATCGTCTTGGTTGATCCTGCGGCTGGAATGTACCAGCCCTGCATCATCCGGCTGCCGTCATGGGCCGGGAAAGTGATGTCCTCGTATTTCATGGACTTGGCCTGCATCGGATTGGAGTACAAGGGGGCGACTGTCGGATTGGACAACACCCAGGCGATGTAGGCATGCAGCGCAATGAAACAGAAGAGCAGGAAAAATACAACGGACAAGAGCAGTGCCACCAAAATATGCTTAAAGCGAATCATTCGCGTAGATAACGGTAATGGTGTATCGGGCAGGGGGCGGGGAAGATGTACGTCGTTACGGGATGTCATGTTCATGCGTGCCCCTCCTTATAAATACTTTACTATATTAAGTTTAACTTCCAGGCTTCGTTTACGAAACATATAAAATTTTACTCTATATCCTATGCAAGCCTGAGGTCAAAGTCAATCCGGGGCGGACAATTGTTAGACAATTGTAATAGTGAACCGCTCCATAGTTCACCTGCCGGCTACCCTTGTCCTCCTGATGCGGACATGAGCATAGAGTGCCCGGCGGCATGAACTTGCACATGCAGATGTGCACCCGGTGGTGCAGCGAGTGCAGCGAAGCCTGACATTGGCCCTAGCTACGTATTGGCGTCTTCTTGCGAAAGGGTCAAAGAAGAAAATATAGACTTTATCCGGCGAATTTCTTATAATTTATGTAACCATGTTTCATGTGGTGAAACATTTGAGGGGCGGGATCGGAATGGAAGACCGCAAATTAACGGTTCGTGCCGTTGAACGGGCACTGGATATATTGATGTGTTTTACGCAGAACAGCGAGCTGGGGCTGACCGAAATTGCCGGAATGATCGGGCTGCACAAGAGCACCGTCCATCGGCTGATGACGACTCTTGAAGAGAAGGCTTTCGTCGTCCGCGATGCGGCGACGGAGAAGTACCGGCTCGGCATTAAAGTGTGGGAGCTGTCCACGCATTTATCGCAAAGCGACGATCCGGCGGTGCTGCTGCTGCCGGCGATGGAGCGGCTGCGTGACCGGCTGGGTGAGACGGTCAGCCTGTACCTGCGGGACGGGAAGGACCGTCTGCGGATCCAGGCGGTGCAGAGCAACCAGGCCATCCGGAGGGTTGCGCAGGTCGGGGCGCGCCTGCCGCTTACAGTGGGAGCGTCGAGCAAGGTGCTGGTGGCGTTTGCCGCGCCTGCCGATCAGGAGGAGCTCCTGAGCGATCCGGATTGGGCGGAGCTGGTGAAGGGCGGCAGCTATGTGCGGCAGCTGCAGGACATCCGCGAGCGGGGCTATGCGACGAGCATCGAGGAGCGCGAGCCCGGCGCCGCCGCGGTGGCAGTGCCGATCGTGAACCGGAACGGCAACGTCGCCGCCGCCCTGTCCGTATCCGGCCCGGTGAGCCGACTGTCCAGCGAAACGCTGAATGAGTTTGCTCCCGTGCTGATCGAAGCGGCGCGGGAAATGGGGCTGATGATTCCGTAAACGGACGTAAGCCCACTGAGGTTGTGAATGGATGAAGAAAATAAGAAAACAAACTGATTGCGTCATCGTTATAGAGAAAGCCCGCCATACCGGGGAAATCCGGTATGGCGGGCTTTTTTTAGAGAATAGCATTTATGAATTAGAAATCAATGGCATCAGTGAAATCAGTGCTCGATATGCTCTTCAAACCAGCGTACGATATGGGTCAGCCGGCGGGTGCGCAGATGCGGATTGCCGCTGCGGGACAGGTTGTGGTCGGCTCCCGGGAAACGGATGAACTGCGCTTCCTTGCCGAGGCGCTTAAGCGCCACGAACAGCTGCTCTCCCTGCTCGATCGGGCAGCGGAGATCCTGCTCCCCGTGCAGGATCAGGAGTGGGGTGTTCACCTGCTTCACGTAAGCGATCGGGGAATGCTTCCACAGCTTCTCCAGATCGTCCCAGGGATTGCCCCAAATCTGGTCCTCGGTAAAATAGTACCCGATATCGCTGACGCCGTAGAACGACACCCAGTTGCAGATCGAACGCTGGGTGACGGCGGCTTGGAACCGGTCGGTATGTCCGACGATCCAGTTCGTCATGAAGCCGCCGTAGCTGCCGCCGGTCACGCCGAGCCGGGCGGCGTCGATGTAGTCATAGGCGGACAGGACATAGTCCACCGCATCCATCAGGTCCTGGTAGTCGCGTCCGCCGTAATCGCCGCGGACCGTATTGACATGGGCCTGGCCATACCCGTGGCCGCCGCGCGGGTTCGTGTAGAACACGGCAAATCCCGCCGCTGCGAGCAGCTGGAATTCGTGCATGAACGTGCAGCCGTACATCGCTTGCGGTCCGCCGTGGATTTCCAGGATGGCCGGCACATTGGAGCCTTCCTTGAAGCCGACCGGCTTCATGATCCAGCCCTGGATCGGCCACCCGTCCGAGGCTTCGAAGCGGAAGGCTTCCGGCTCGCTCAGCACAAGTTCGCTGAACAGCTCCTTGTTGCAGTCGGTCAGCCGGGTCTCTTCACCGTTTGCCATGTCAAAGGCAAACAGATCTCCCGGATGAAGCGTATCTGCGGAAGCGAGAATCAGCCTGCCTTCCGGTGCCAGGGCGAACTGGTAAATTTCCCGGTCGCCGCCGGCGATGATCTCGTAATCGGAGCCGTCCAGCGCAAAGCGGGCGACCTTGACGCCGCCGTCCTCGCTCAGCTGCAGGAAGACGTACTTGCCGTCTTCACTGAAGAAGGGCGGACTGCCGGCTCCCGCGCGCATATCGCCAACGCAGGCGTGTCCGAGCTGTACGTCCAGGTCCTCATAGCAGGCGCGTGCCTCGCCGCCTTCAGCGGGAATCAGGTAGATGCGTGTCAGCGTGGCAAAGCCGCAGTTCAGGTCGTCGGCCAGCATCAGGATATGGCTGCCGTCCGGCGTGTAGGCGATGGACCCGATGCTCAGGCGCCCGTCCGTCAATTGGCGGACGTTTCCGCCGTCCCGCTCCGCCACGAATAAATCGTTGGTCAGGCGGAGGTCTGGATCCGGGAAGGAAGCGGAGGCATGTGTGGCGGTATAGATAATGCGGCTGCCGTCTGGTGACCAATTGAACGAAGACACGTCGAAGTCGCCCGAAGTGACCGGCGTGCATGCGGAAGCTGCAAGATCGTGAACGAACAGATGCGTTCTACGATCATTCCACAGCCCGGCGCCGTCGGCCTTGTATTTTATACGATTAATCACTTTTTCGTCTGGCTGTTTGTCCTTGCCGGCTTTCTCCGCCTGGGCTCCGGGGTCTTCTGCACCGATAGCCTCATCGGCCAGAGGAGCCTCAGCGCGGAGCAGAAGGGCGCTGCCGTCGGGCGCCCATTTGAAGGCGCTGACACCGTGCTTCAGCTCCGTTACGGCCTGGGCTTCGCCGCCGTGCGCGGGTATGACCCAGACTTGGCGGGCATCGCCCTTCTTGCGCAGAAGGGCCAGCCTAGAGCCGTCGGGAGACCACGCTGGCGAAGCGTCCTGCTCGCCGGCGGTAAAGGCGGTATCCTCCCGGCCGTCCGGCGAGATCAGGCGAATATGGGAGGTGTAGCCCCCATGCTGGTCGTTAACGGTTTTCGATATGTACGCGACGGCGCCGGTCTTGGGGGATACGGCAGGGTCGCTGACCCAATGCATCCGGTACAAGTCATCGGCGGTAATGGGACGTTTTTCACTCATGGACAGGGCCTCCTAAGCATGAAATTGGAATAGGTATGAAGCAATCAGATTCTAAACCACATTATCCCAGAGTTCCGGCGGGAAATCCATCCGCTGATCCGCGCAGGGGGAGGGCATGACCACAAATCCACACATCCCAAACATCCCAAACATCCCAAACATCGATGGGTTCACCAACCTCAATAGGAAGACACCAAAAACAAGCCCCTTGATCCGGTTCAAGGGGCTTGCCGTGTATCTAAGTGGCGTTATTAGCTGGCGGGCGTCTGAGCCATCCACTGTCGGGGTTCCCGCTGCCGGCCGACGCCCTCGTCCGGTCTATTTCTGTTTGCCGATCCAGCTTGCGATCGTATCGATGATTGCCGGTGTCACGTTGGAAGGCTGTGCGTATTCCGAACCGGTGGAGAGGCCGTCATATTCGGCAAGCAGATGGTTTACTTTCGGGAATGATTTATACTCCACATTGGTGCGGCCTTTTAATGCTTCCTTCCACTGCTCAAATTCATGCATCGGCACCTGCCAGTCGTTTTCGCCCTGCAGGACGAGCATCGGGCCGCTCTGCGTTTTGGCTAATTCGGCTGGCTTGTAGTCCTTCTTATCGTACCACCAGTAAGCGGGTGGAATCGGAAAGCTCTCCGGCAGGTGGGAGACCGAGTACTGCGGGTCGTCCAGCAGCTTGGCGGCCTGGGTCCACACGACTGCCTGCTGCTCGTAAGGCGCAGAATCCTGACCCAGCTGCTTCACGCGGGAAACCAATTCCGCCTGCTGCTCCACGGCAACGTCGATGAAGGAAGAGCTCGGGCCCGAGAGCAGGATGGTGCCGGCGATGTTCCGGCCGGCATTGGCATCGGCATCCACGATGAGCGGCATCGCATAACCGCCTTGACTGTGCCCCGCCACGTAAATCCGGGCGGGATCGACGCCCGGGGTTTGGGTCAGCAGCTTCACCGCCGACAGCGCATCGTCAACCGTCTCTTCTTTGACGGTTAATTTCGGGTTGGCGGCGATTTTAAAGGTATGCTCAAACGTGACCTTGTCGTAGCGCAGGACGGCGATGCCTTTGGCGGCTAATCCCGCCGCCAGGTCGCGGAACGGCTTGGCTCCGCCGATGGAGGTGTCCCGGTCGTTCGGACCGGAGCCGTGAACGAGCACGACGGCAGGGAACGGTCCTTGGCCAGCCGGCAGGGTCAGCATTCCGGGAAGAGCCCATTCCCCTTCGCCGATTTGGACCTCCCGCTCGGTATAGGCCTCCGGATGATCATAAGCCGGAGGCCGGTATCCTCCCGCCGAGACCGGGCTGATGTTCAGATCGTCCACCAGGCGGTCTGCATTCAGGCGAAGGGTTATCTGAAGCGGTACGGCCGCCGTCTGCAGCGTGTATGCCACATTGTGGTGGACGGCATTGTCGCTTTCCTGCTTGCCGCCTACTGACGATACTTGGCCGTATACGCTCTCGTAGTTCTTCAACAGGCCGCTCAGCGTTTGAGCGGGCAGGGCCTGCTGCAGGGCGGGGCTCATGACCTTGGCCGCCTCAGCTCCGTTCCCGACCCGCAAGGCCTGAAGGAACAAATCGGCATTGTCGGCGGCTTCAGAAGGGCCTTCGGCACTCTCTGTGCCACCTAATGCTGCCGACAGGAAGGCGGCCGGAGCCATCGCTTGTTGGCCGGTAATCCGGACATTCCCTCCGGCCGGCACGGTTTTGCCATTCAGTACGGCGGTGGAGCGCCCGATGGTCAGTACCAGCTTCGTACCTTCTTTTGTGACGGTCACCGAGCGCTGATTCGGGTCCCAGCTGACTTGGGCGCCCAATCGAACTGCGGTTTCGCGAATGGAGACGTAGGATGCGGCGTCCGGAGTTTCGGCAGCAGCCGCTGCAGGGACAGACAGACTGATGGCGGTCAGGGAAGCAGCAGCCACCGCGCTTAGGGTTCGTTTCTTTTTCATAAACATTCCTCCTAAAGGGGATATCCCCGAATGATAAGATGACATATCGCGTTCCGGCGGGTTAACTTGCAATTCGAGCAGCGATAATGATCACAGCTAAGATACCGACCAGGAAAATCCAGGCGCCGGGTCTGCCGAAGTTGACCGTCCAGCCGATGCCCATACGTTTTTCCACGAACAGGGCGGGGTCCTGAGGATTAAAATAAACATTGCCGAGCTTCCAGTATTTGTCATCATTAACGACATGCGTTGCCCCGGAACCGGAAGATGGACCACCGATCCGCCGTCCGCCCTGGCCGGTGGAAAAGGCCAGCACGATGGCCAGCACGACGATCAGCATAGGCATCATCAGGCTGACGAGCATCATAATCTCCCGGCTCAGCGGATAGATCATGTTGTACTGAACGAACGAGAACAGCAGCACCATCATGAGGCCGGCCGCGACGTTGAACATGGACCATCTGCGGCGGAAGGCGGCGTTACGGCGTACCGACTGCTGCGGATTGGCCGGGTCAAGCTGCTGCTTGCTGCGGAGGATCGACCAGTTCGTGGTCATAAAGATCCCGATCATTACAAGCTGCATCAAGTTCAGGCCGAGAACCGTCCGGTACGATTTGGCCGCCGTTCGGGTCACTTCGCCCTGCCAGTTGAACTTCATGTTCAGCGTGTCGGGGATTTTATCGTAGTAAGCCAGGGCAAGGGCGGCGCTGATCAATGCAACGGCTCCATGGATCAGAAACCATTTATTTGACCAGACCAGCTTGTTTCCGCTGCGGAATGACGTATCCACGGCCACGACGGAAGGGTTCAACGTCTCCGGGGGAAGCGTGGCTTTGAACCGTTTCATTTTCGTATAAAAAATCAGATTGATAACTGCCGCAGCAGCGATCAGAAGCAGCACAAATCCGGTGATGATGGTAGGCTGCTGCTTTTCCGGCACGGTCAGCATGGCGAGGAGACAGGCGATCAGCAGCACGCCGTATGCGACTGAACCGGTCCATACATACTGCCTGCGCATGCGGCGCAGCGGAGTGCTGTGATACACGGCTTCGCTGACCGATACGCCGAAGCTGACGGTTTCCCGCGTCAAATAAGGCATGCAGATCAGAGACAGCGACAGGGGAACGAACATGGCGATCAGAAACAAAACGGATATCCAGTACATTAGGCATTCTCCTTTGGTTCTTGGGTGATTTCGTCGTAAAAGCTTTCCACAATCCGCAGCAGCTCCGTTTTATCCATGCCCCGGCAAATGGCTTCGGCGATGACGGGTCTAAGCTGAGCTTCCTGTTTGTGTTGATAATCAGGGGTGATTCCCGGCATGCCGTCGGGGTTCACGACGACCCCTTTTTGCCGGTGAATTTGAATAAATCCTTCCTGCTTGAGCAGCGTGTAAGCCTTATTGACGGTGTGCAGGTTCACGCCGATATCCGAGGCAAGGCTGCGGACGGAGGGAAGATACTCGCCCGGGGCCAGCTGTTTGCTGGCGATCCCTTCGATGATCTGATTCATGAGCTGTGTGTAAATGGGCACGTCGGACTGCATATCCAACCGGATAATCAATGATGAGCCCTCCTTTCATCAACATGCTGCGTAGGTCATATTTATTGTTAGAGTATGAACATCTGTTATACAACGAATATAACAGATGCGCGTGCGATTGTAAATAGTTCACCAAAACTAGTGCACGTATGGTTGTAATTAGTTCACCCAATTAATGGACGCATGACTGAAATCAGTTCGCCAAACTAATGAACATATCGTCGTATATAGTTCGCAGAACCATCGCACGACTGTAATTAGTTTTCGAAACTATTTTGACATAGTACCTTGCAATGCAAAGTACCTGGTGTTATTATGGTGACGAAGGGAGCGGACGAACGAAATGGAAATGTCGGAATGGACTTCGCAGGTCCGCAGAGGCATCCTGGAATACTGCATTTTGCAGCTTATCGCCAAGCAGCCGAGATACGGATACGAGCTTGTGACGCTGCTGGATCAGTGGGAGCCGCTTGCCGTGACGGAGGGAACGCTCTATCCGCTGCTTCGGCGGCTGCTAAAGGATCAATACATCGAATCGTTCTGGAAGGAATCGGAGGCAGGACCGCCGCGCAAATATTACAGCCTTACCCCTACGGGGCACCGGCTTGTGGAGATGATGTCTGCGGAATGGAACAAGATCAGCCGGAGCGTCGATCAAATTCAAATCTATGGAGGAGAGATCTTATGATCAGCCCATATGGAAGGTCTTATTTAGAGAAATTGAACAAGTACTTGGAGAAGCTTCCCGATGAAGAGCGGATGGATGCCGTTATGGAAATCGAGAGCCATATTGCAGAGGGTATCGCGAACGGGCAGCCGGAGGCAGCGATCCTGTCTCGTTTGGGCGATCCCCGCAAGCTCGCCAAGGCGTACCGGAGCCAGCACTTCGTTGAGGGGCATCGGAGCGGATCTTTCCGCGATATTTTGGCTATGGCGTTGTTCTACTGCACGACAGGGCTGCTGAGCATCATGGTCATCCCGGTCCTTGCCGTGATTGCCTACGGCTTTGGTTTTTGCACCTTGTTGATTCTGGTCGCAGGCGTGATTCGTACTTTCGGCGCGACCTGGATCAATATGGGCGTGCCCGGCATGGAGGTCCCGACGGAATACAGCATGGTGGTCGCGGCGATCGTTGGCGCCATCATTGGAGGGATCGCATACTTCAGCTGGGTAGGTCTTAAAAAGTATATGGCTTTTTTGTCCACCCAGTATCGAAGATCACTGCCGGGCGGCCGGGTGTCGGCATAGGTATTTGCAATTTAATGTTAACCGGAACAGAGAAGGACCGTACGCATCATGCGCAACGGTCTTTTTAATTTATACAGCTGATCGGCGTGATTGTGATTCCGCCTGGCGCCCGACTAGCAGTGACCTTCGTGCATCAGCGGTTCTGGCTGATTTTCTCCTGCAAAATCTCTTGAAAGCTCCTATTCTTGTCCGTATCTTCCTTCACCGGCCGGTTAACGGGCTGCGGCTTAGGGTAAGACGGGTGATAGGGCATGATGCCATGCATATGTATCATTCTGCAGGCCTCCTTATGCCAGGGATTTTGAAACAGATTTTCGTGAAGCAGTTTAAATAAGGCTGATCCGAAGACGCAATGTCCGTCACGGGGATTGTGTATCTTTTTTACCCTGTTGCTAGGTAAATGAAACATCAGATGACGTAGTACCATGATTCCGGAATAGTGATTGGCGAACCGCCCCCAGCTGTTGTAAAATTTAGTAAATCCAAACGAGGGGGGAAATCATGAGAACCGCTTGCGCTCTTCTGATCTTGTTCATCTTGGCATTGGGAGGCTGCAGCAGCAGCGAAAAGGAGGATGAAAAGAAGTTCACCGTGGAGGATTTGGGCATCGTCAGCAAGGCGGATGGACGGAAGCTTTATTATGGAATGAAGCAGGCGGACGCTGAGGCCGTATTGGGACAGGGAAAACAACGGGCGAACGGCGTGTTCGAATACGGCTTGGGCATCGAAGCAGCTTATGGGGAGGGCAAGCTGGTTTACCTTAGGGTGGGAGAGGAAGCAAAGGATCACTATAAAACTGCCTTGAATGCCGAGATCGGCATGACGAAAGACGAGTTCGAGAGCATTTATGGAAACGTTCATATGCCAACCTCCCCCGATGCGCCATTGACTTATGTCTTTAATATGAAAAAGCGTGTGTTCCTGGAGAACAATGCACCCAAAAACGATAAAGCAGCCAAAAACCTTCTGCTCTTCCACGCGATGGAGTACGATGGAATCGTGGATACGATCGCTATCATCGACAGTTATTCAACGTCTCATCGTATCAAAGAATAGGGGTGTATTATCAAAAAAAACCCCGCAGCGGTACCGAGCCAACTCGGTCTGCGTGCGGGGTTTTCTAGTAAAGGATACGTATCGTTAGACGCTCTGCGAGGGCGCTTTATTTCGTTTCGATGATCATCGGCACAAGCTCCTGCTTGTCCACATCCACCAGCCCGAGGTCGGTGATTTTGGCCTGCGGAATGACCGGCAGCGTGACCATGATCATGCGGTGAATCGGGTTTTTGCCGGGCAGGATCTCGGCTTGGATCGCATCGACGAATTGATTGATTTTCGGCGCGAGCACCTCGCCCTCCTCCAGACTCATCAGCCCTGCGAGCGGAAGGGGCAGGAAAGCGACGACCTCTCCGTCCTTCACGGCGATCATGCCTCCGCCGCGTTTGCGCAGTTCATTGGCGGCAATGACCATATCCGCCGTGCTGACGCCGAGCGCGGCCAGGTGATGGCTGTCATGCGCGACCGTCGTCGCCACCGCGCCTTCAACAACGCCGAATCCGGCCAGCAGTCCCAAGGCCTTGTTGTTGTTCACCCCATGGCGGTTCCACACCGCAACACGGTTCAGCGGGCCTTTATGGCCGTCATAGGCTTCGGGAACGAGCTGGCCGTCCTTCACGGGCAGCACCGCTTCGATAAAGCCGGTAGGCACACCTGGTTTAAAATCATATTCGATGATCCGCACGCGAGCTTCCGATGCATTTGGATCGGCAACGGTCAGGCGCAGGTCATCCTCGCAGATTTCCGGCAAATGCACCGTTTGCAGGTATTCAGCCGGAGGCTCCAAATGCTGCTGACGCTCGATCAGCGCACCGCCTTCGACGATGTGCTTCCCGCCGATCCAGACGTCCGAGACGTTCATGGTCTCCAAGGCGTCGACCAGGACGATGTCGGCCAGCCGACCTGGCGCCAGCGCACCGACATCCTTGCGGTTCAGGCGGTTCGCCGCGTTCAAGGTGGCGTACCGGACCGCATCCACGGCCGGGATGCCTTCCTCGATCGCACGGCGGACGACATGGTTGATATGTCCGCGTTCGATCAGGTGGGATGCCAGGACGTCGTCCGTGCACAGCGTCACGTTCGGCAGGTAGCCCTTGCCAACAATCGCTTTGGCCACTTCCGCCATGTTAAGCGAGAAGGAGCTCTCGCGAATGTCGACGATCATGCCGGCACGAAGCTTGGCGATGGCTTCCTCTGTGGTCCGGCATTCATGGTCGGAGTCGGGACCCGCGACCAGGTAAGCGGACAGATCGCGCCCGACAACGGTCGGCGCGTGCCCCTGCGGGATTTTGCCGGCGCGTTCGTTCGCCTCCAGAATCCCCATCATACGGGGGTCCTCATGAATGACCCCGTGATAGTTCATCACTTCCGCCACGCCGTCGATGCCTTCCCAGGCCAGCATGCGTTCGATGACTTCCGGCGTAAAGTCCGCACCCGCGGTTTCAACCGCCGGTGCGGACGGCACGCAGGAAGGAGCGAGCGTCATGACGCGGAGGTCAAGCACGCGGCTGGCGTCCACCATGTAGCGAACGCCGCCTTCGCCAAGGACGTTGCCGATCTCGTGGGGATCGGTCACGATCAGGGTCGTGCCGTGCGGCAGCACCACTTCCGCGTAGTGTGCGGGAGTGAGCATGCTGCTCTCGATATGCAGATGCGTGTCGATCAGGCCGGGAATGGCGAATTGTCCTTTTCCGTCCACCACGCGCTCTGCTTCGAGCTCTGTGACGCCCGGTTCCGTGACATGCACGATGGTGCCGTCCGCGATTCCGATGGCGGCAGGGTAAATCTCTCCGGTAAACACGTTCACGAGCTGAACGTTATTCAGTGCCAAGTCTAATGGTCGATCGCCGCGCGCGGCGGCAATAAGGTTGCGGTTCATGCTGATCGATCTCCTTATCCTTAGATTATTTTAGCCAGAGGTAATAAACGAGCGGTATGCAGAGAATCCAGAGGCCGATATGAATATCGCGGATTTTGCCTGCAAATACCTTAATGATGACGTAAGACAGAATGCCGAATACGATCCCGTTCGCCAGGCTGAACGTCAGTCCGGCGGAGATAACGGTCAAGAGTGCCGGAAGGGATTCTTCCCATTCGTCCATATCGATATTCTTCAGCGTTCCGAGCATGGACAGGCCGATGATGATCAGCGCCGGAGCGGTGGCCGCACTCGGAATAAGCAGAATAATCGGCGTAATGAACAGGGCAAGCAGGAAGACGATCCCTGTCGTTACCGCGGTCAGGCCTGTGCGTCCGCCGGCTTCCACACCGCTGGCCGATTCAATGTAGGTAGTGATGGTGGTTTGTCCCATCAGCGAGCCGCCAACCGTTGCCAGCCCGTCCACAATAAACGGCTTTTTGATATCCGGCAGGTTGCCTTCCTTGTCCAGCAGATTGGCTTTTGCGCCGACCCCGAGCACGGTGCCCATGGTTGAGAAAAATTCACCTGTGAAGAACGTGAACAGCAGCGGGAAAAAGGCCAGCTTGAGCGCGCCCGGAATATCCGCCTGGAACATGATCGACGACGGATTCGGCGGCAGGGAGAACAGGTCTGCGAATGAATGCGGCAGCTTGGTGATGCCCATCGGAATGCCGATCACCGATGTGATCAGAATGCCGAGGAAAACGGCTGCTTTCAGCTTGCGGGCCATCAGGCCGAGAATAATGACCAGTCCGATCACGGACAGAAGCACGGTCGGCGAGTGCAGGCTGCCCAACGTTAGCGTGCCGGTTTTGTTCTGAACGATCAGCTTGGCATTGGAGAAGCCGGTGCCGATGATGAAGAGGCCCACGGCAGCGCCTATGGCGTGCTTGATATTTTTAGGAATAATTTTGGAAATCGTCTCACGCAGACCCAGGAAGGTCAGCAAAAGGAACAGGACGCCTGAAATGAAGATCATGCCGAGACCCTGCTGCCAGGTCGCCAGGCCCGCAGCAACGATGCTGTAGGCGAAGAAGGCGTTGCCGCCCATGCCGGGTGCTACCGCAAAGGGGCGTTTGGCATACAGGCCCATGATGATGCTGAAGAGGCCGGACGCCAGCAGCACGGTGACCATAACGGCCCCTTGATTCATTCCGGCCGCTTTCATAAGGTCCGGCTGAACCACGATGATGTAGGCCATCGTTACAAAAGTGGTCAGACCGGCAATGATTTCGGTTTTGACATTCGTGTTGTATTGGCTCAGTTTGAAAAAACGATCCAGCCAGGAAGCATTCGTCTGATTCATGATGACTTGTGGACTCCTTTACTTGTTGTATTATCGTTTCGCGTCCTGTAACTATAACATGCATATTTTGAAGCCGTCAAAGCTAAAGGCGAACTTTGTGCAAATAAACAATTAAAAACGTTCGTATATACAGGTGATCCGAAGACCGCGGAATGAATTTTTTGGGAGAGTCTATGGAAATTTGACGACTGCAATGCTATGGTAATATACAGTTTGGAATGAGGATCACGAAAATGAAGAAAAACAAGAAAAATCCGGATCGCCGGAAGCAGGATGGGAGTAAATCAGCCATGTTGATGACAGAACAACTGATCCAGTGGCTGGGCAGCTTTGGAGCCGATGAAGACGGCGGAGTGACCCGGCTTTTATATACGCCTTCCTGGAAGGAGGCGCAGGAAGCTTTGGCGGGCAAGATGGAGGAGTTAGGTTTGACCGTGCGTTATGACGACGCCGGCAACCTGTGTGGACGCCTTCAGGGAACGGAGGGGAGCGGCTCGTGCATTTTGACGGGTTCCCATATCGACACGGTACAGCGCGGAGGCAAATACGATGGGGCGTATGGCATCGTCGCCGGCATGGCGGCTTTGTCGCGCCTCCGGGAGCAATACGGCATGCCCCTGACAACGATTGAGGTCGTGGCGTTCTGCGAAGAGGAGGGGAGCCGGTTCCCCTACAATTATTGGGGCTCGACCTTTATGACAGGCACCGCCACATACAAGGATGTCGAGCATGCGCTGGACGCGCAGGGAGTGTCATTGGTACAGGCTATGAAGCAGGCGGGATTCGGCCCCGGGACGCAGGGCCAGGGTCCCCGCAGCGACGTGGAGGCCTTTATCGAGCTCCATGTTGAGCAGGGCGCGATTCTGGAGCAGGAGGGAAGATCGATCGGCATCGTTGAGCAGATCGTCGGCCTCCAGCGGTATACGATCCATGTCCAAGGAGAGGCGAATCATGCGGGCACGACGCCGATGGCTTACCGGAGGGATGCAGCCCGCGCTGCGGCCGCGATGATTACGGCCATCATGGACCGGGCCGAGGAGCTGGGAGCTCCGCTGGTGGCGACGGTCGGCCAGATGGAGCTTCACCCCAATACGCCGAACGTCATTCCTGGAAAGGCGACGTTCACGCTGGATGTGCGCCATCCCGACGGAGCCCTGCTTGAGGAGGCATGCGGCAGCCTGCTGCGTATCGTTGCGGATGAAGCGCGGGAGCGGGGCGTGGAGGTGTCGACAGAGCGGTGGATGAACGTCGCCCCAATCGGTATGGATGCCGGACTGACCGGCATGATCGAGGACATCTGTATCGATCAGGGACGGTCTTACCGGCGGATGCCCAGCGGAGCCGGGCATGACGCGCAGATCTTTGCCGCGCACTGCAAGACGGCCATGGTGTTCGTCCCCAGCCGTCAGGGCATCAGCCATTCGCCGCTGGAATATACGGAGCCGGGGCATTTGGAGGAAGGGGTTCAGGTGCTGACCGAACTGCTGCGCCGGCTGGCGTACTGAACGGAATGGATGATGAGAATAGATGATGAACTGATCCAATCATAGGGAGGAGAAACGGTATTCCTTCCATGAAAAATAAAGCCCCGCAGGCCATGTCCATGGCACTGCGGGGCTTTACTATTTAACGATAATTATTGGTTGGCGATCATTTGACGCAGCACGGTTTGCAGAATGCCGCCGTTGTGGTAGTAATCCACGTCGACCATGCTGTCCAGACGGGCCGTTACCGGGAATTCGAACTTGGTGCCGTCTTCGCGTGTAGCGGTGACGGTCAGACTCTCGCCCGGCTTGATTTCGTTGCTGAGTCCGACAATGTCGAACGTTTCGCGGCCGGTGAGGCCCAGGCTGCTCCAGCCATGGCCTTCCTGGAACTGCAGCGGAAGCACGCCCATGCCGACGAGATTGCTGCGGTGAATCCGCTCAAAGCTTTCGGCGATAACGGCTTTGACGCCGAGCAGGAACGTGCCTTTGGCCGCCCAGTCGCGGGAGCTTCCCGTACCGTATTCTTTACCGGCAATAACGACCAGGTTCTGTCCGTTGTCCTGATACTTCATGGAAGCATCATAGATGGACACGACTTCGTCCGTAGGCAGGTAAGTCGTAACGCCGCCTTCGGTGCCCGGTGCCACTTGGTTGCGGATGCGGATGTTCGCGAACGTACCGCGCATCATGACCTCGTGGTTACCGCGGCGGGAACCGTAAGAGTTGAAGTCCTTGCGTTCAACGCCGTGCTCCTTCAGGTACAGACCTGCAGGGCTGGTCGGCGAAATGTTGCCGGCAGGGGAGATGTGGTCCGTCGTGACGGAGTCACCCAGCAGGGCAAGCACGCGTGCGGACTTGATATCTTCGATGTCGGCCAAGCCGTTTCCGAGATTCTCGAAGAACGGAGGGTTCTGAATGTACGTGGACTTGTCGTCCCACTCGTACAGCTCGCCTTCCGGAACCGGAATCGCATTCCAGCGCTCGTTGGCAGTAAACACGTTCGCGTATTTGCGGCGGAACGCTTCAGGGCTAACGGACAAGCCGATCGCTTCTCTGATTTCCGCGGAAGTCGGCCAGATATCTTTCAGATAGACCGGCTGGTTGTTCGGATCGTAACCGATCGGATCGTTCTGCAGGTCAATGTTGACCGTACCTGCCAGCGCGTAAGCGACAACGAGCGGCGGCGAAGCCAGGTAGTTGGCTTTAACCTGCGCGTGGACGCGTCCTTCGAAGTTACGGTTACCAGACAGCACGGCAGCGACGGTCATGTCGTTGTCGGTGATAGCCTGGCTCACTTCGTCCGGAAGCGGACCGGAGTTACCGATACATGTTGCGCAGCCGTAGCCCGCTACATAGAAGCCAAGGGCTTCCAGCGGCTCAAGCAGTCCGGCTTTTTCCAGGTAATCCGTAACGACGAGGGAGCCCGGCGTCAAGCTGCTCTTCACGTATCCCGGTTTCTTCAGTCCGCGTTCCACGGCTTTCTTCGCCAGGAGACCCGCGCCCAGCATAACGCTTGGGTTCGACGTATTCGTACAGCTGGTGATCGCCGCGATAACGACTGCGCCGGTTCCCATTTCGCTGACGGATCCGTCTTTATGCTTCACGGACACTTTTTCTTCAATCTTGGCATCGCTGAGGCCGTATCCGCCTTTTTCGATCGGCGTGCGGACGATGTCGTTGAAGGCGTCCTTCATATGAGTCAGCTCGATGCGGTCCTGAGGGCGTTTCGGTCCGGCAAGGCTCGGTACGACCGAGGCCAGGTCGAGTTCGATGATGTCCGTAAATTCAGGATCTTCGGTTTCCGCGGTGCGGAACATGTTCTGTGCTTTGTAGTAGGCTTCTACCAGAGCAACCTGCTCATCGGTACGGCCGGTGTTGCGCAGGTAAGCCAGCGTCTCGTCATCGACAGGGAAGAAGCCGATGGTTGCGCCGTATTCCGGTGCCATGTTGGCTACCGTTGCGCGGTCCGCGAGGCTGATGTTGGCCAGACCCGGTCCGAAGAACTCGACGAATTTGCCGACAACGCCTTTTTTGCGGAGCATTTGGGTAACGGTCAGCGCAAGGTCGGTCGCCGTAGCGCCTTCCGTCAGGCTGCCTGTAAGTTTAAATCCGATAACGTCAGGCGTTACGAAGTAAAGCGGCTGTCCGAGCATGCCCGCTTCGGCTTCGATCCCGCCGACACCCCAGCCGACAACGCCGAGGCCGTTGATCATCGTAGTATGGGAGTCCGTACCAACGAGGGAGTCCGGATATACGACCGTTTCTCCGTCGGTTGTCTTGGTCGCCGCCACGGATGCGAGATATTCCAGGTTGACCTGGTGAACGATCCCGGTTCCCGGAGGAACGGCGCGGAAATTGTTAAATGCCGTTTGGGCCCAGCGCAAGAAGCGGTAGCGTTCCTCGTTGCGCTCAAACTCCACTTGCATGTTGTAGTTGAGGGCGTCGCTGGTACCGAACGCATCAACCATAACGGAGTGGTCGATAACGAGATCGACCGGAACGAGCGGGTTGATCTTCTTCGGATCCCCGCCGGCTTTCTTCACGGTGTCGCGCATAGCCGCAAGGTCGACGACGACCGGTACGCCGGTGAAGTCCTGCAATACGATACGGGCCGGAATGAACGGGATTTCCTTGTTATCGTCACGTCCTTCATTCCATTTGGCCAGCTGCGATACATGCTCCTGGGTAATGGCACGTCCGTCGAATTGGCGGACAGCGGCTTCCAGAAGCACCTTGATGGAGAACGGAAGCTTGGAAATGCTGCCGAGTCCCTGCTCCTCAAGAGCCTGCAGGCTGTAGTAACGGTAGGTTTTGCCTCCGACTTCCAGACTGCGGGCCGTGGAGAATTGATCCTTTGCTGTCATTACATGTACCTCCTTGATCGTAATTCGGTTCCTCTGCTTACTGTGGTTCATCAAATCAGTCATCATTCAGGTGGCTTGGGTGAGAGCGATAAGGGCGATCACTTTGCCGTTCCTTGTTTCACTAGATGAAACATAATTTCAAAATAGTGAGGTTCGCTTTTAGTATACCGTTTACAAGCCGGGGAGTAAAGTACTTTTTGCGTCTATTTATATGAAGAGACCGAGGCGGCAAAAGAACGGGAAAACGTTCCCCCGATCTGCGCCGGGACTGGTTCCGCGCACTGGCGGGACGGCATGCGCAGCTTGTCCGCTTCCGGCCTTCCGGCGGACCTCCGTCGCGCGAAAATGGACCAGGGTTCATAGGTGCCCCCTTTTTTTCATATAGTGGAATATACGCAGCCGAAACAACATATTTCGGGTTAACGAAACGGGTGAAAGGGGAATGCATGGGAATGGAGAAGGAATGGAAGCAGACGCTGTACGCCTATGTAAATCAATACAACCAGCATCAGATCGACTACCGGTCACAACATACAGATCAGGTCGTGACGGATCCGGCTTATTTATTGGCGAGGAGTGAGCGGGCTTCCCGGCTGTCACAATGGTATGCCGCAAGGGGGGCAAGGCCGCTTCGCAGCGAGACGAGGGCCAAGCTGCTGCGGACGATCCGCGATACCCCGGAGGAGGCGGTCATCGACGTGCAGCTGTATGTGCAGCTGTTCTACGAAAAGGGCGGTGTCAACCATGTGGAGGAAATGATCCAGCGGGAGAGGCTGACCCTGATCCGGGACGGGGATGCCTGGGTGATCGTGTCGGTGGAGCAGCTGACGCCGGAGAAGCATCCGGCCGCCGGCATCCCTGCCGTGCACACCGGGCAGCCGGCCTACGCCTATTCCAGCGGCGGGTCGAAGCCTTACCTGAACGCCGAGGTGCTGCAGGGCGGCCCTGGCCGCAAAACATCACGCTACAACCGCGCGGCAGCGGCGGCTTATGCCGACGAGTGGTGGGAAACCAGCAATCCGGAGTTTGCCGTATTCGAGGTGGACTGCACCAATTACATCTCGCAATGCCTCTTTGCAGGGGGCGCTCCGATCCACTATACTGGTAAAAGAGAATCGGGCTGGTGGTACAAAGGATATGTCGGGAGCAAAGAGTGGTGGAGCTACAGCTGGGCGGTTTCGAACGCGCTGCAGTCCTTTTTGTCGTCAAGCAGCTGGGGGCTCCGCGGAGAGCTGGTGGAGCGGCCCGAGCAGCTGATGCTGGGTGATGTCATTTTTTATGACTGGGACGGCGACGGCTCCTTCCAGCACAGCACGATCGTCACGGCGTTTGATGCCGGCGGTAGCCCGCTGGTCAACGCTCATACGGTCAGCAGCAAGCACCGTTTCTGGGACTACAAGGACTCCTACGCCTGGTCGGAGAACACCGTATACCGTTTTTTACATATCCCGGACTACTTCTAAGCCATTATAATGGTATATGTACAGCGGCAGGAGGACACCTGCAATCATGAGGAAAAAGAGAGGTTTGGCATGGGGAACAACAAAACAACCGTAGGCCTTGTGTACGGCGGTAAATCAGGAGAACACGAGGTATCGCTGCAGACGGCCTTTGCGGTGATGAACGCCTTTGATTACGATAAATACGAACTTATTCCATTCTATATTACGAAGCAGGGCGAGTGGAGAAAAGGAACGACGCTGCAGGCCCCCCTCGGCAAGCTGGACCAGTTGAAGCTGGAACAAAGCCAGGAGGGCACGGAAGCGGCGCTGGGAGCGATTTTCAGCAGGCTGTACGGCGGTGAGGCCGGCATCGACCTGATGTTCCCGCTTCTTCACGGAACCTTTGGGGAAGACGGAACCATCCAGGGTCTGTTCGAAATGGCGAACATTCCTTACGTAGGCGCCGGAGTCCTGGCTTCCGCAGCCGGAATGGATAAGGCCGTAATGAAAAAGCTGTTTGCGCAGGCGGGCCTGCCTCAATGCGGCTACCGCTTTTTCACGAAATCGCAGTGGGAGCGCAGCAGCTTCAATCTGATCATGGGCGTCGAAGACGACCTTGGATACCCATGCTTTGTAAAACCGGCGAATTTGGGATCGAGCGTAGGCATCTCCAAGACGAGAAACCGCGAGGAGCTGGAGCAGGCGATTGAGCTCGCTTTCCGCTATGACCTCAAAGTCATCGTCGAAGAGTTTGTAGACGCGCGCGAAGTGGAGGTGGCTGTGCTCGGCAATGACGAGCCGATGGCATCTGTGCCGGGAGAAATTATTTCCTCCAGCGATTATTACGACTACGCGGCGAAGTATACGGATGGGCAATCCGAAATGGTCATTCCGGCTTCGCTGGATGCCGAGACGGCGGACCGGCTGCGGGAGCTCGCTCTGATTGCTTTTCAGGCGATCGAAGGCAGCGGCATTACCCGGGCGGATTTCTTCATCCGCAAATCGGACGGCGCCATCTTCATCAATGAGGTCAACACGATGCCGGGCTTCACTCCATACAGCATGTATCCGCTGCTCTGGCGTGAAACGGGCCTCGGCTATCAGGCGCTGCTGGACCGGATGATCGAGCTGGCGCTGGAGCGCTACAACAGCAAGCAGTCGCTGGTATTTGCCAACGACATTTAACTTGGCGCTGCGAGATTGCTTGAGTGAAGGTCCGCCAGAATGAACGGTTAGACGTACAGCAACACATATAAGGTATCCGGCCGGCTCTGCAGTATAGGCCGGGTACCTTTTCCATTTTAATCAGGAGAAGGAGATGAAATGATGGGTTTCCAGACCGAATTTAATTCCGTGTGCAAGTTCAAAAGCGACCAGGAGCTGTACGAGCTGCTCGAATACGGACGCGGCAAAATGGTTAAGCAAGGCTTCCGCGTCTTCCCGACAGGCCAGAAAGTGATTGCCTATACCCCGAACAACGTGGCTGTGGCGATCGTTAAGATCGTCGGCTGCATCGCCGAGATCAATTTTCAGGGGCAGGAGGTTACGGAGGTCGAAATGGAGCTCATCCGCAAGCTGACCGACGAGGAGTCGCGGATTCAGACCGATTTGGCTTACGAAATGTTTTTTGGGGAACATACTTCTTAAGGATGATTTTATAACCAAGAGGAGTAGAAGCCGATGATGAGGGTCCGTTTCGGATACGTGGCGATGTCAACCGTAATAAAAGATGCGTCTCCCTCCAAAACGATGACGATGGCCAGTTTCACCAAACTGAACGATCGGGAGGCGGCCATTCGCAAACTGGAGCGGATTGCGGCCGAAAATTTGCATAACACGCTGCGGCTGCTGAAGCATAACCATGGCAGCGGCATTCATGTGTACCGGTTTTCTTCCAAACTGATTCCGCTGGCGACCCATTCGGACCTAAGCGATTGGAGCCCATATGAAGCGCTTCGCGAGCCGTTTGCCGAGGTGGGCAACTACGTCATGCAGCATGACATGCGGGTGTCTTTTCACCCCGATCATTTCACGGTGCTCAGCACACCCCGGGCCGAGGTGCTGGAGAGCTCCATTCGCGACCTCCGCCACCATGTTACGATGCTGAAGGCGATGGGGCTGAACGCGACAGCGAAGAACAACATACATATCGGCGGAGCTTATGGTGACAAAACCGCTGCGGCGCAGCGGTTTGAGGAGCATTTTGCCGCGTTGGACGAAGACATCAAGCAGCGGCTGACGCTGGAAAACGACGACAAGACGTTCACGGCCGTCGAGACGCTTGAGGTCTGTCAGCATGTCGGACTGCCGATGGTGCTGGATATTCACCACCAATGGGTCAATAATGATGGGGAGAAGCCCTGGGAGCTGTGGCCGGACATCCTTCAGACCTGGTCGACGCCGCTGGCGCAGGCCGATGCGGCGAAGGACAAGCCGCTTCCGCCGAAAATTCACGTGTCCAGCCCCAAGAGCAAGTCGGACCCGCGCGGCCATGCCGATCACGTCGAGATGGAGCCGCTCTTGACCTTTTTACGGAAGATTGCGGGAGATACACCTGCTGTGGATGTCATGATTGAAGCCAAAGCCAAGGACGGGGCGCTGTTCAAGCTGATGGAGGATTTTCAGGCATATCAGGGTGACGGGGTGCGTATTCTGGATGGTGCGAGTATTGAGATTACACCCTAGAAAAGGCTAATTTCTTTACGGGCATCACCTTTGGGGCCAATGTGGAAATCGGTTTCCCGGTCCGAATCGGGCGAAACTTTGCCGGAGTCTATACGTATAGTTTTAAGAGATAGAATCAGCGGTGTGACGTTATAAGCTGATCCACACGGGGACGGGAGCTGTGTTCATGAGTCGTCTTGGCTCCGCCCGCGGACGGGGCCCCCAAAGTACAGATCTAATCAGAAAGTAGAGTGAATGCTTTGAACCAAGAGGGTAAGGTACCATATGTCGTAACCAGCAAGAGCTTTACGGCTGTAGCGATTAACGCCGCCTCGAAAGCAGGCGAATGGATTAAGAGTAAACTGGGCACGGTAAAACAGCTGGATACCAAGTCCGGAGCGCCGGATTTGGTCACCGAAGTGGACAAGGGCGCCGAGCAAATGATCCGCAAGCTGATTTTCACTCATTTTCCGGATCATGCGCTTCTTGGCGAGGAAGGGGTCGAGCCCGGGCCGGAGGCTTCCAAGAAAGCGCTTGAGCAGGCGCTGGATGAAGAATACTTGTGGATTGTGGATCCGGTGGACGGAACGACGAACTATGTTCACGGATATCCGTTCTTTTCCGTATCCATTGCCTTGGCGCATAAAGGAGAAGTGATCGTCGGCGTCATTTATGATCCTTCACGCGATGAAATGTTTGTGGCTGAGAAGGGCAAGGGCGCCTATGTGCATGGCAAGCGCATGTCCGTTTCCCAGCAGGAAACGCTGAATGAGAGCCTTCTAGCAACAGGCTTTCCGGTGGGAAGAGATACGACGCTTCCGCAAAATATGGCCGGACTCAATTACCTTGCGCCGCGGGTGCGCAACATCCGCTCCGGGGGCTCTGCAGCCCTGCATCTGGCTTATGTTGCCAGCGGGCGGCTTACCGGTTACTGGGAAGTCGGCTTGAACGCCTGGGACCTGGCGGCGGGATCGCTGATGATCACCGAGTCCGGCGGCAGCATCACCGATACGCTCGGCAATCCTTATCATCTGGGCGTACGCCATGTGGTCGCCACGAACGGGCTGATCCAGCAGGAGCTGGTCGGCGCATTGAAGGAAGCGAAGGGGACCGGCGAATAGTTCGGAGACTCAGAGGCTGAGCTTGACTGTCAGGCTGTTTCATTAGGCTTGAATCGGGGTAACCAAACAAAAGACGTAATCGATCTTATTCACGCGGTGGCAGGCCACCGGTACAGCGCAAAGGAGTGTCAACCCATGAGTGAGAAGGACAATTTGGAGCGGCAGCTCAGTGACATGCTGACCGAAGGCGAGCTGCAGCAGCAGCAAGACCGTGAAGAGAAGGAGCGCGAGCTCATTTCTCCAAGATATGAAATCCGGATCCAGACGAAGATGGACCCGATCGTGGAAGAGACGAAGATTTACCGGGGCATGGCGAAGGAGCTTGATGACCGGTATGATAAATATATGAAGAGAGCCGAAGGGGACGGAGCTTCCGAAAGCAAATCCCTGGAGAACGAGAAGTCGTAGAGAACAGTATCGCTTGATCAGCCCAAATTAGACCTGTGTGGCAGCTGCCGGTTCCGGCAGAGAGGCCGTACAGGTCTTTTGTCGTTTGTTAAGGACTCCGAAATGTACCTCCAAGCTGAGATTTCTCTCCAACATACTTTCCCATCACTTTGTACAGCGCATCCCCACCGTAATAATTTCAACCCTAAATCGCAATATTGCCTCCTCAAAATTTGGAAAGCGATCCGGTAGACTGATCCTTGTAAATCAACCTATTTTCGAGAGGGGCATTAAACAAATGAGAAAAGGCAAGAAATGGCCGGTCATGCTGCTTGCGCTCATCCTGATGGTATCCTTGTCCGCCTGCGGCGGGGGCAGTAAAAGCGGCAGCGGTGCCTCGGAAGGAACGGCAGAGCCGGCGGCCACGACGGACGATTCCTCAAAGACGAGCTCGGACGAGAAGATCGAGCTGTCCTTCTGGTCGCTCGGCACGACCAACTATGAAGAGCTCGGCAAAGAATACACCAAAGAGCATCCCAACATTACGATCAAATTCCAGAACACTTCCGACCAGACCGCGCACCATAACAACCTGACGACGGCTTTGTCCGCCGGATCCGGAGCTCCGGACATCTTTATGCTGGAGATCGGCTTCATGGAGCGGTTCATTACAGCGGAAGACAAATTTTACAACCTGAATGATTTAGGGGCTAAAGATATCGCCGCCAACTACCTGGACTGGAAATGGAAGCAGGGCTCGTCCAAGGACGGCAGCTTCCAGATCGGGCTTCCGACCGACATCGGCCCGACCGTCGTGTATTACCGCACCGATTTGATGGAGAAGGCGGGGCTGCCGACCGATCCGGAAGAATTCGGCAAGGCGATCGATACGTGGGATAAGTTCGCTGCTGTGGCAAAGCAGTTCAAAGAGAAAACCGGCAAGCCGTTTGCGGACTTGACGGATCTGGTCTACAACGGCGTTCGTGACCAATCCGACGGTGAGATCTATTTCAGCAAGGCGGACGGCTCTTTCATCGGCGACAAAAACCCGATGGTGAAAAAAGCCTATGACTTTACAGTCAAAGGCATTCAGGAGGGGTGGATCGGCAATACGCTGCTGTGGTCTCCGGAATGGGGTCAGGCGACCAACGACGGCGGATTCGGCGTCATGCTCGGACCGGCTTGGATGGCCGGCAACATCAAGACCAACGGTCCGGACTCCTCCGGCAAATGGAGAATTACGCAGCTGCCTGAAGGCGCGGGTAACTGGGGCGGTTCCTTCCTGACGCTGCCGAAGCAGGGCAAGCATTCGAAGGAAGCTTACGAATTCATCGCCTGGCTCGACAGCAAGGAGAATCAGCTGGAATCGTTCAAGTCCAAAGGCTTGATGCCTTCGATTCCTGCCTTGTACACAGATGAAGCCTTCACCGGCTTCAAGGACGATTTCTTTGGCGGTCAGGCGACGGCCGTGGAATACGGCAAAGCCGCGCAGCGCGTCAAACCGGTCTACTACGGTCCGCTGCATGACCAGACGGATACGTTCTTCAAGGATGCGCTGAAAAACGTCCTTGAGAAAAAAGCCGACCCGGCCAAAGAATGGGACGCTGCCGTCGAGAAAGCCAAAACGCTGGCGGAACGCAGCTAACCATTTTTCCGAAATTCAAATGTTAAAGCATTGATTCTGCATCCAAATTCGTCAGGACGGCCGCAGCGCCGCGCTGGCGGGTTTGGATGATCCTATGAGAACCGCGGAGGTGCAGCATGGCAGAAACCGTAATCGCTTCGCAGGCCCGGAGCAGCAAGAAGCCTTTTCTGACGGAGCAAAGGCGGAGCCGGATGACAGCCTATACGTTTATTTCGCCTTTTTTTATTTTGTTCGCCATTTTCGGGTTGTACCCGATATTCTTTACGATTTATTTGTCCTTCTACAAGTGGGATGCGCTCGGCCCGATGAAATACGTCGGGATGAAAAACTACGACCTGATCACGAGCGATCCGACCTTCTGGATCTCGTTCAGCAATACGCTCATCATGGGCGTGATGGGCACTGTCCCGCAGCTGATTATTGCGCTTCTGCTGGCGGTCATGCTCAACTCGGCGATGACCCGGTTCAAGAAGACGTTCCGGGTTCTCTTTTTCATGCCCAACATTACGTCGATCGTTGCTGTGACACTCGTATTCAGCACCCTGTTCGGCAACAACGGCATGATCAACTGGATCCTGAACGGCCTGGGGCTGGAGAGCGTGGCCTTTAACTCCGGCTGGTGGGGCGTCAAAATCGCCATCTCCACCATGGTCATGTGGCGCTGGACGGGCTACAACGCGATCATTTTCTTGTCCGGCCTGCAGAGCATTCCGATGGACCTGTACGAAGCCGCCCGGATCGACGGGGCGAACCGCCGCCAGCAGCTGGCCTACATTACGCTGCCGCTGCTCAAGCCGTTTATCGTCTTCGTGACGCTGATCTCGACCATCGGCGCGCTCCAGCTGTTTACCGAACCGTACGTCTATTTGGGGCAGTCCGGAACGGGATCGACCCGCCAGGAAGGGATTACGATGGTGACTTATTTGTACAGCGAAGCTTTCCGCAACGGATTTTTCGGAACGGCGGCGGCCACGGCGGTCATGCTGTTTATCATTACGATCATCTTCTCCATGATTAACATGTGGGTGTCGGGACGGATGAACGGAGATACGGAAGGTGGTAAGGCATGAGTTCACTTCAAACGGCTTCTTCCCGGACGCCGGGGGATACGGGAATTATCGGCAAAACCCTCTTTTACATTTTGCTCGTGCTCGGGGCGCTGGTCTCGATCTTTCCTTTTTACTGGATGTTTGTCATTGCGACGAATGACCGCGGGGCGGTATTTCATATTCCCCCGATGCTGTCCATCGGCGGCGAGTTTCTGAACAATTTCCAGCGGGTGCTGGAGCGGACGGACTTCTTTCGCGCGCTGCTCAATTCGCTCTTTGTCTCTTCCATGGTGACCGTGTCGGTGGTGTTCTTCTGCACCTTAGCCGGATACGCCTTTGCCAAGTACGATTTTCCGCTGAAAAATGCACTCTTTTACTTCGTCATCGCGACCCTGTTCGTGCCGACCCAGCTGAGCGTGCTGCCGACGTACATCATCATGGCGAAGCTGCACTGGATCGATACGTACAAGGCGCTGATCGTGCCGGCGATGGTGAACGCCTTCGGGATTTTCTGGATGCGGCAGTATATTTCCACGGCGGTCCACTCCGAGCTGATCGAGTCCGGACGGATCGACGGCGGCGGGCATTTCCGGATTTTCTGGAGCATAGCGGTCCCTGTCATTACGCCGGCCATGGCGACGCTTGGCATTCTCAATTTTATGAACGTCTGGAACGACTTCTTCTGGCCGCTCGTCGTGCTGAAGAACAGTGAGCATTTTACGATCCAAATCGCACTGCAGCAGCTGTTCTCCAACCGCGACGGGCTCGATTACGGCATGATCATGTCCGCGACGTTTACGGCGACGCTGCCCCTTCTGATCGTGTTCCTTCTCTTCAGCCGCTGGGTCATCGCAGGCTTGACCTCCGGGGCCATCAAGAGCTGATTCCTCTAAAATCTGCCAGACACGAAGGAATTATTTCATGCCATGAAGAATGAATAGATCTAAAGACATAGAAGCAGGAGGCAGGAGGACCCAAGTGCCATGAAGCTCCGCCGCAAAATATTACTGGCTATTATTCTTCTGGTGTTCATACCGGTCATCATCATGGGCGTGGTCACCTATTACAACTTTTCCAGCGCCATGGAGAAGAAGTCGAACAATTTCTACTGGATTTCGCTGCTGGAGACGGACCGCAAGCTCAAGTTCGCCTTGAATGAGATCAACTCCGTCTCCAATGCGGCGATTACCCAGCCGGTCATTCAGCAGTTTCTGAAAAATCCGGACGTAAGTGTGACGTACGACCGCAAGCAGGAGATCAACAATTTGCTGATCAACCACCCGATGATTACTTCGTTCAGCCTGTACTCCACCAGCCAATTGATTTATCAGTACAATGCGCCAATGTCATTCGGCGATTTGAAGCGGCAAACCTGGTATGCGTCCATGCTTGGCGCCGAAGGGCGTCCGGTATGGTCTGGGCCGGGGGAGAACGGTTCGGCGGCAGCGGGCCGTCCCGTCATGATTCATGCCCGCGTCATCAAAGACTACTACTCGCTGGAGACGATCGGCTATCTGGTCATCTATGTGAAGCCGGACATTTTGGATCAGGTATTCTGGGAAGCCGCGACGCTGAAGAACGGGGACATTCTGCTGGTGAACAAAGAGGGCAGTGTCGTATTTAACAAATCCGGAGACCGGATCGGGGAGAACATCTCTTTTCCTTTTCTGTCAGACACGTACACCAAGACGAAGGACTATTACGTCGATTCTTTTCATCATGAAAAATCGCTCATTACCTTTCTGCCGTCCCACAACGAACAGTGGTATTTGGTTGCGGTGACGCCGCTGAAGCTGATTCGTTCTGAATCCGTTTCCATTCGGAATATCGCCATTATTTTAGGACTGTTTTCTTTGCTGTCGGCACTTTGGTTCGACCAATTTTTTATCCGCAGGCTGGTCCGCAGCCTGATCAGCGCCGTAAACGGCATGAAGCGGGTTAAGCAGGGCATCTTCGTGCCGATCACATCCCATACGCAAAGCGATGATGAAACCGATCTGCTGATCGACGGCTTTAACCGGATGAGCTCGCAGATCCAGGAGCTGATCCAGCAGGTCGAGACGGAGCAGACCCGCAAGAAGGAAGCCGAGCTGCAGGCGCTGGTGGCCCAGATCAATCCCCATTTTATTTACAATTCGCTGGAGTCGATCAACTCGATGGCGGTGCTGGCCGGGAACCGGGATATCAGCAAAATGGTCATTTCTCTCGGCAAGCTGCTGCGGATCAGCATCAGCGAGAACCAGGAGCTTATTCCGCTGTATATGGAGTTTGAGCATGTGCGCCATTACTTGAACATTCAGAAATACCGGTTCGAAGACCGGTTTGACTATGAAATCGACATTCCCGAGACGCTGCGATCATATATGACTCAGAAGCTGATCGTACAGCCGATTGTTGAAAACGCTTTGTACCACGCCATTGAGCCGATGGAGGACAAAGGATATATCCGCATCCAGGCCATTGAAGCCGGCCGGGATATCGTCATCGACGTGACGGACAACGGGCCGGGCTTTGATCCGGAGTCGCTTCTTCGCATTTGGAACAAGGAGTCCGCCGGATCGAAAAAGTACCATGACAGCGGCGTGGGTCTGAAAAACGTCCATGAACGGCTGCGGATCCGGTTCGGAGGCTATTACGGCATTCTCATATGCTCCTCTCCCGGCGGCGGATCGGTCGTCCGGATCCGGGTTCCGAAGATTATGCCATAGCACCGGTGCGTCAGGGGAGGAGAAAAACGGATGTTAAGAAGAAAATTGCGAAGCTGGGGCTGGGTGCTCCTCTATGCGGTCGTACTGACGAGCACGGTCGTCGTCGTGGCGCATGCGAACCATGAGCCGATCGAGGAGGACGCCACCGATAAGGTCACGCTGACCTTCCGGCATTTCTGGATCAGCGAGCATGACCGGCCGATGCTGAACATTTTTGAAGACGTTGTGCGCGAGTTTGAGGAGGCCCATCCCAACGTCAAGGTCAACTTCGACGGGATGGATCAAACGATCCACCGGGAGCAGAAGCTCAAGAGCGAGATGGTGACCGGCACGCCTCCGGACATGTTTGTCCTGTTTGGCGGCGCCGAGATCGAGCCGTACGTCAGGTCGAACCGGCTGCTCGATTTGACAGAGTTCGTGAACGGCAACCACCTGGAGAACGAATTTAAAGATTTGAAGCTGTGGACCTTCGACCGCCATGTCTACGGCCTGCCGATTGAAGGCAACGCGGAGCCGCTGTATGTGAACGCCGCGCTGTTCCGCAAGCTCGGGATCGCCATTCCGGAAACGTTAAGCGAGTTAAACGAAGCGGTGGACGTGCTGCAGCAAAGCGGTTATATCCCGTTTGCCCTCGGCAACGAAGAACGCTGGCCGGCGGCTATTTTTGCCCATTATTTAATGGACCGCTACGGCAATCCGCAAATGATCGAAAACCTCGTCGAGGGAAACAGCGGCAGCGCGTTTCAAAATGCGGCTTATCTGAAGGCATTTAACCAGATCGAGGCATGGGCGGAAAAGGGGGCATTCGGCCCCCATCCCAACGATATCTCGACCGAAGAAGCGATCGATCTGTTCAGCCATGGCAAAGCGGGCATGTATTTAAACGGCAACTGGGACATTACGCTGTTTCATAACGAGCGGGCGCCGGCTGATTTTCAGAACGATATCAAGGCGATTCCGTTCCCGTCCCTCGAGCCCGGCGGCTCCAAGTCCATTGCGGGAGGTTATACGATCGGAATCGGTTTATCTTCCAATTTAAGCGAAGCGCAGAAAAAGGCGGCCCTGGAGCTGATGAAGAGCTTGTACACGACCGAAGTGCAGAAACGGATTGTGTACGAGGGCCTGCGGATTCCGTCCATGCGTATTCCTTTTGATGCCGAGCGGACCGGGCCGGTTTTTCCGCAGGTGACCGCCTTAATGGAGCAGGATCCGCAAACCTTCGTTCCTTATGACAATATGCTGTCCCCGGAAGTGAACAAATCGTTTCTGGCGGTCATCGCAGAGATGATTCACGGGGGCATTTCGGCAGGAGACGCATTGCAGGAGCTGGACGTCTCCTCACAGCAGTACTGGAATCTGAGGCGCAGCACGGCGGTGAAATGAAAGGAGGGATAGGAAATGGAAGGTTCAGGCCGGCATTACACAGCCATATTGGTGGATGACGAACCGATCATTCTGCGGAGTCTGAAGGCTGCGATCCCCTGGGAGGAGCTGGGCATCGAGGTGGCCGGCGAGGCGAAGAACGGGGAGGGGGCGCTCGACCTGGTCCGGGAGCATGCGCCGGACATCATCATCAGCGATATCCGCATGCCCGGCATGGATGGTATTACGCTGATGAAGGAAGTGCTTACGGGCAACCCTGGACGCATTTTCATCGTGATCAGCGGTTATGGTGAATTTGAATATGCCAGGGAGGCGCTTCGGCAGGGGGCTTTCGACTATCTGCTGAAGCCCATCGATCATGACGAATTGACAGAGATGCTGAAGCGGGCCGCTGCCCGGCTGGACGCGCGGCGGGCCGACGACAGACTGCTGCACTCGGTTCAGGTGCTGTCCGTGATGGCCCGCGAGCGGATGTACGCGGAATGGATCGAGGGCAACGACCGTCCGCGCGGACCGCTGGCATGGCTGGAGAGCCATGAGCTGGATGAGGACTACTTTATGGCCGTTGTGCAGCTGGATCATTACCACCAGCTGAGCGAACGGTGGTCGATGGCCGAAAAGCGGCTGTGGCTGTTTGCGGTTCGCAACATTTTGGAGGAGTGGTCGCAGCAGTACGGATGCCTGGCGGTATTTCCTTTTCACAGCGGAGAATGGATCGTGCTGTTCCCCGATGCGCTGCAGCCGCGGAAAATCACGCTTGGCCATGATCTGATCGACCGAATCCGTACGTATTCCAAGCTGAAGTGCTCGGTGGGCCTCAGCCGGACGACCCGGGGAATTCATCAGCTGAGCAGAGCCTATGACGGGGCAGCCCGGGCGCTGTACCAGCGCTTTTATTCCGAGCAGGAGGGTGTGTTTGCCGATACAGAACACGAGGATATTGCCGGGCATCCGGATTTAAAATATCCGAAGCATCTGGAATCACAGCTGCTGGACGCCATCCGGACGCTCGATACGGGGCGCCTGAACGCATGCTGGGATGAGCTGAAGGGATATCTGGAAGAACAGGCCTATCCGAAGGAGGGAGCCGAGCGGCTGCTCATCGAGCTGACGATCGTTCTGTGCCGCCAGCTGGAGCAGGGAAATCCGCCGATGGATTGGCGTCTGGACGGCCTGATTCATGAGCTGCATGACCAGGGAAGCCTGCATGACGCGATCACCCTGCTTAAAGAAGCATTTGCGGTGCAGCTGACGGATCACCTGAAAAGCCAGCACAGGGAAGACGGACCAACTGTGGTTGAAAAGGCAAAGCAGTATATTTCGAACCATTATCATCAAGATCTCAGCATCGAGGAGGTTGCGGAAGTCGCAGACCTGAGCATCAGCCATTTCTGCACCTTGTTCAAGCAGGTGTCGGGCTATACGTTCCTTGAGTTTTTAACGGAGTGCCGGATGGACAAAGCCAGATACATGCTGAGCCATACAAGCGTAAAGGTGTATCAAATCGCGCCGCTGGTGGGGTATCAGGATCCGAAATATTTTACCCAGGTTTTTAAAAAGGCCACGGGCCAAACCCCGACGGAATATCGGGAATCGCATGCCGCCATTTCGGGGAAAAACTAATCCCCCAAACCGGTAAATGGTGGTAAACTGAAGTTAGCAAGCAAGCCTTTGGCGTCCTGCCGGAGGCTTGTTCCATTGAATAAGGAGTGATCACATGCTTCGAACTGTTCACAAGTACATAGGCTCGTTGTCCGTTGCGCTGCTGTCCTCGGCACTGGTGCTGAGCGCGGCGGGAGCGGCACCCGCTTCTTCACCGCAAGCGGCGGCGAAAGAGCCCTACCGGATCGTCGCCTTCGGCGATTCGTTAACCGTCGGCTATGAGCCCGGCAAGGGAGAGAAGGACGTTCCTTACGGTTTTGTGGACCGCCTGCAGGAGCAGGGGCTGCTTCACGGCCGGACGGAAACGCTGAACGTGGGGATTGCCGGGCTGAAGAGCCAGGGGCTCCAAAACTTTGTGGAAGCCGTCGCTGCCGGACAGCCGATCGGTGCCGAGGCGATTCAGTCGAACCTGCCGGATCCCCGGACCGCCCAGATCGGCGCAGCGGCACCACAGACCCAAGCGGCCGTGAAGGCCGCGGACGCCATTACGATCACGATCGGCGGCAACGACATGTCCCAGCTGCTTGAGACCGGGAGCCAAATGACGGACCAGCAGCTGTCCGACCGCGTACAGGAACTGTTCAAGCTGTACTCGGACAGTATGAAGGTCGTGCTGGACGACCTGCACGGCTTGAATCCGGACGCGCTGATCGTGGTCGCCGACCAGTACCAGCCGATGCCGGAAATCGCCGACAAGGCGCTGTATCCGAAGCTGGGGCAGGCAGCCCAGGCTTTTACGGACGTCATTGACAAGATGGCGGCCTCCTATCAGTCGCAGGGCGTCAATGTCAAGGTAGCCCATGTGGCCAAGGAGTTCGTCGGCGGCGAGGGCACGATGACGCATATCATCGCGGATCGGGACATCCACCCGAACCAGATGGGGTATGAAGCGATGGCCAAAGTCTTCTCCGAAGTGATCTGGGGCGGCTACACCAAGCTGGCTGTTCACGAGGCGGGCGCGCCGATGGGCATCATCGTTGGCGGCAAGGAGCTGAACACGCCTTACAAGCCGGTCATCAAGAACGGCGCAAATTTCGTGGCCATCCAGGACATCGTGAACGCGGTCGGCGCCACCTCCAAGTGGGACGGCAAGACGTCCAGCGCGACGATCAGTTACGCGGGCAACACGGTCGTCATCACGATCGGCGCCAGCTCCGTGAAGGTGAACGGCCAACCGGTCGCCGTCGGCGCACCGGCGTTCCTGAACAAGGTCGGCAAGGAATCGAAGACGTACGTACCGCTGGCAGCGCTGGCGCAAGGCCTCGGCTTCGACGTCCAGTACGTGGCGAAGCTGAGAACGGCATTTATCAATCCATAATAAACACGAGAAGGGCTTCCCCGGATGGGGGAGCCCTTGTTTATTGCGGAGGCTTCGAAGCTTAGCCTCTAGTTGAGTCGCTCCGAAGTCTTCTTGCAAGCCCGCTGCGCGTCCGGCTCAACGTGAGCATCGGCTCCGAAGCTGTAATACTTGAGGGTGGGTGCTCGGTGGCTTCTGGTGGAGTGCGCTTCGAAGCCTTCTTGTAAGCCCGCTGCGCGTCCGGCTCATGCTTCCGACCGCTGTTGCTCGCGAATTTCTGGGAATGGACGATGAGGAAGAAATTCGCTCACAGCTTATGCTTCCGATGCTAGCTTTCCTGTGGAAAGCTTTTAGGCGGCCGCTGCCGCTTCTCCAGCATGAATCCGGCCGCTCCGCTGGATTCGGGGAAGGGGGAGCATGCCTGCTGCGCTAAGGCAACTAATTAGGGCAGGGAGAGCATCGGCTCCGAAGCCTGTAAGGGCGTAGCCGACTGGTGCCCAACTCCTCTGATTAAGGCCCTTTGATAGCCCTGCCCTGAACGCTGCTCCTGCTGCTGTAGCCAGCAGGCAAAGGTAACTACAGCATCAGCTATCACATCTGCTACCCCTTCGTAATCTCAAAATCCGCTTCTGCTCTCTTCTAATGCACACCGATCTGCGCATAGGCCTTTAACCTCGCCCAACCGATGCATCCATCTGACCAGCTTCTGGCCTAGGTCCATACGCCGATGCTCCGCGTCCACGACCAAATCGCTGATTTCGGGCGAACGGCGGGGACAGCAGGCCTCCCTTACCCGATCACCAGCACGATCTTGCCCTGGCCGTGCCCGCTGGCCAGTTCGCGGTGCGCCGCGGCGGCCTCTTCCAGCGGGAAGGTCCTGCGGACGCGGACCTCCAGCTTACCCGCGGCGCAGAGCTCCGCCAGCTCGGCCAGCCGCGCGGCCGAGCGCTGATTGCGGATCATGCGGACGCCGAGCTCCGCTGCAAGCTCGCCGTCCACGATCGTGCCGATACGCTCCCTGTCCGGGACGAGGTCCACGGACACGCGGAGCGCATCCCTCCCGGCAGCGTCGAGGGCCGCATCGACGCCGCCGGGAGCCAAGGCACGGACCCGCTCGCCCAGGCCGGGGCCGTAGGCGACGGGGATCGCCCCCAAGGCGCGCAGGTAGTCGTGGTTCCGCTTGCTGGCGGTCCCGATAACCGTGGCGCCGAGGGCGCGGGCAAGCTGGACGGCCATGGTGCCGACCCCGCCGGCGGCGCCATGGATCAGGACAGTATCGCCCTTCCCGACGCGGAGCTCCTGCAGGGCGGTGTGGGCGGTTTGCCCCGAAGCTGCGAGCGCCCCGGCTTCTGCCCAAGGGATGCCCGGCGGCTTACGTACGATTTGGCTGGCGGGAACGACGACGTATTCGGCGTAGCTGGCCAGCAGAGCCCAGCCGATCACGTCATCGCCAGCCGCAAAGTCCGTTACGTGGTCTCCGGCCTGCTCGATCGTTCCGGCGAAGTCATTGCCGAGAATTTGCGGAAACCGGATGCTTAGACCAGTCGGGATCCATCCCGTTTCCCGGACGGCCAGGTCGAACGGTTGAACGCCGGCCGCTTTTACGCGAACCCTGACCTCATCAGGGCCGGGTAAAGGGAGCGGAACATCCGCCGTATGCAGTACGTCCGGCGGACCGAACGCGCGAATCACCGCCGCTTTCATTGTCTGTTGTTCTGTCATGCTATCGATCATCCTTTCGGTCATTGAATATAGTGATATCCAGAGCTTTTATTTCATGCCTCCTGCGGTGGGTTTGAGCAGCCTCTCTACCCTTCGGCCTGTATTTATTCTATAATCGATCATAAATAATAAAAAATATATATAATGCTATTTATTAATAACCTTTGGTATATAAGGAGGGATTTCGATGGAGCTGCTGCAGCTTCAATATTTTCGCAAAGTTGCCGAACTTGAGCACATGACCCGTGCGGCAGAGGAACTGCGCATTGCCCAGCCTGCCCTCAGCAAGACGATTTCACGGCTGGAGGAGGACCTGGGCGTGTCGCTGTTTGACCGGAAGGGGCGGCAGATCAGGCTGAACGCCTTTGGCCGGGCCTATCTGCGCAGGGTAGAGACCGCGCTGAACGCCCTGGAAGACGGAAAAAGGGAACTCGAAGATCTGGCGGGAGCGGAGAAAGGCAGGGTGAATCTGGCGACGACCACGCATAAATGCTTCTCCGACCGGATCGGAGATTTTCTGGGGATGCATCCGGAAATCCGGCTGCAAATTTCCCAGGTGAGAGAGCAGGAGAAGCGGGATAAGCTGTTAAGCGGGGAGCTGGACCTGTGCATCACGTTCCCACCGATCGAGCAGCCGGGTATCGAGGGAATTTCCTTTTTGACGGAGGAAATTTTACTGGCGGTGCCTTCGTCGCACCGGTTTGCGGGCCGCAGCAGTATCCGGTTAAGCGAGGCGGCGGGGGAGGCTTTTATTTGCATCCAGAGCAGCAATCCATTTCGGAAAATGACGGATCAGTTTTGCAGGCAGGCCGGGTTTGAGCCGGATATTGTGTGCGAGGTGGATGAGCATTCGGCCGTTGGCCATTTTATCCGGGCGGGGGTAGGCATCGCTTTTATCCCTGAGACGCTGGTAGATCGGATCGGATTTTCGTTTCATGTGCTGCGGATCGAGGAACCGGTCTGTCGGCGTACTTACCAAATCGCATGGCAAAAGGAGCGCTATTTATCCCAAGCTGCGCGCGAATTTCGGGACTTTCTGGTCCAGAGCTTTTAACCAATCAAAAAACCGCCCAAGGAACGGCTTCTGCCATCTCACCTTGGACGGATATTCTCCTATGGGCTAACCGGAGGGTTCCGGGCAGCCCATTTTTATTGCTATTTTATCTCCGGTCAAAATAGTTGATCCCCATAGCCTCCCGCACCTCGCCCATCGTTTGACGCGCGGCCTCGCGGGCTTTGGTGGTACCTGCCATCAGGATTTCGTCGATGTCGCCGGGACGCTGTTCATACCGGGCGCGGCGTTCGCGGATCGGCTCCAGCACCTCTTCGATCGCACCGGTGATTTTAGCTTTGCAGGTGGCGCAGCCGAGCGTGCCCCGGGTGCACATGTCATGAATATTGCCGCTGTCCTCGGGGCGAAAAATCCGGTGATACCCGTAAATCGTGCAGACCTCCGGATGGCCGGGGTCGGTTTTGTGCACGCGCGCCGGATCGGTTGGGGCTTTGCGAATCCGGCTGCGGACCTCATCCGTGGTGGAATCGAGGGAGATGGCGTTGCCGAGGCTTTTGCTCATTTTACTTGAACCGTCGAGCCCATCCAGCCGTTCACCTACGATGATTTGCGGCTCAACCAGGACGGGTGCGTACAGCTCGTTAAAGCGCCGGACGATTTTGCGCGTCTGCTCGATATGGGGAATCTGGTCATCGCCGGCGGGAACCAGGGTAGCTTTGCAGAAGGTAATGTCCGCCGCCTGGCTGACCGGGTAGCCGAGGAAACCGTAATACAGATCCTCGTATCCGCGCTCGGCCGCTTCGCTCTTGATCGTCGGGTTGTGGCGCAGCGAGCTGACCGACACGAACATCGAATAAAACACCGTCAGCTCGGCAATCTCGGGGATCATCGACTGCACGAACAACGTCGCCTGGTCGGGATCAATGCCTACCGACAAATAGTCCAGCGCCACCTGGCGCACGCTTCCCGCCAGCATTTCCGGCGTATGAAAATGGGTGGTCAGCGCCTGCACATCCGCCAGCATGATATAGGTTTCGTACTGCTGCTGAAGCAGCACCCGGTTCTTCAGGCTGCCGACGTAATGGCCGAGATGCAGCTTGCCGGTCGTCCGGTCTCCGGTGAGGACAATGTCCTTGGGGGTTGTGTTTTTCGAATGTGTCATCGTTATTCCTCCTGAATTTACATTTGTTTGTATACGGAACTTCATTTGTGATCATGTCTAGTAACCCGGTCTTCCCGGGACGCCACCACCAGCCGTCATCCATGGCCATCACCTCCTTCAATCATGCAGTTTTCAGTTTTGCTTTAGTTGAACGGGCAGAAGGACCGAACGCCGATACCACGCTTGGGAGTGTGTCTTAAGCTCATGCCTTCCTTAGGTCAAGCTTCAATCTCAGTCCCCAGTCCCAAAGCACATTTCAACGGATATAAGACGTTTATCGACGAACCTCCTAAGGCGCCAGCCCGCAATTAGCGGAACTTTTGCTTGCGATATAAGGAAGCCCAAGTCTCCGAAGCTAATAACGTTCTTATATCAACGCCAAAAAAGCCCCGCCCTTGGGATCTCCATGCTTAAAAAATTTCCAGACGGAGATCTATCCAAGGACGGGGCTCTAGCCCGCGGTGCCACCTTGATTGGCCGCCATCCTCTAGGGATGCAGCCCTGCTCAACAGGTACGGATTCCGGCGCTAAACGAAAAGAAAATTGCGTATGCCTTCCTCGATACCCTGCCCCGATTAACGGTGGGAACCTGCCGCCCATCCTACTGTCCGCTTCTTTGGGGAAGCGTTCCTGTTCAGACGGGGCACTCCGAAGCCCACTTCCGCGCGCGCCGCCACCGGCTTGCACCACCCGCCGGCTCTCTGTGAGGCCGCAATTCGCGCGTACTCTTCTTCATCATCGTGAAAATGGATTTGCACTATTGTAGCTCATTTTTTCGAGGAAGGAAAGAGGGCATCTGCCGTTATTCCGTTGCAATCCAATTGCAATCCCGGTGCTATTTCGGTCACGACTCCGTTGTTAACCTTTTGCTATTCCGCTGTTATACCGTTGTCATCCCGTCGCTATTCCACCGCGGCGATCCGCCAATAACACTCCCGTAAAATTTTACTGGCAACCCGCCGAAAATAAATTACACTAGGACTAATCGCCCATGGGCCTGTCAACCGTGCATATCTTACAATCGCGAATGATTGTCGTAGAAACGCACATACTTCCCCATTTTTATTGTTGGTATATTGAAAGAAAGCCGGAGGTGTTATGACTGATGAAGCGGGGGATCCGCAATCCGCTGGCGAGAATGAACGTCAGGCAGCAGATGATCCTGCTGTTTCTGGTTCTTGTCATTCCTGTGTTTATTCTGAACGGGTACGGCAACAACAGGGCGGGCCAGATTTTAAAACGCCATGTAACCAATGCTTATATAGAGCTGAACAAGCAAAATTTCAAACTGATCAGCCGCGATATTGAAACCGTTAACAAGGTGACGGCGACGGTGTTTCAGAATTCGGTGGTCCAGCAGCTGGATACGACGGGGAAGGACACGGTGCTTCAGCGGGTGAAAACCTACGAGAAGCTGGAGCGCATGCTGAGCTCATACTCGCAGGAGAGCGATGAGCGGCAGCCTCTGTACTATTCACTGTACGTGTACGATCCCGGCAACCATTACTTTTTTGCCCCTTATTATCCGGAGTCCAAAAAGTCCGGGGTCTATTTCTTTTCGAACGAGGCAGAGAAGCCGGAATGGTTTGACGAAGCGGTAGCCCGTAAAGGGAACGGCTATTTGCGGCTCACCGATCATTTATCCCCGCCGGCGAAGGGGCAGTACGACCAGAAGACGCTCGGCTATGTCCGCGCGATCAACAACATTGATCAGGGCGGTACGATCGGCGTGCTGATGGTGACGAACGTGGACGCGCGGATCGGCGAATCGCTGAAGACCGTGTCGCTGCCGGAAGGCGAGCTGTATTTTACCGATTGGAACAATCACATTCTGACCTCCACCCAGCCGGATGCCGAGGGCGTGCTCAGCCTTCCTCCCGAAGTGGAGCCGGGGAATTCACCTATGGGCGTCAAGGACGTCATTACGAAGGATTTTATCTATGTCGTGGATTATAACTACGTGCTCCAGCAGAAGCTGGTGTACAAAGTGCCGGTCAAAGCGCTCCTGCAGCAGCAGGACGAAATGAAGCATGTCATCCAGATCATCTCGGTCGCGTATTTCGCCGCCGGTTTGATCATCATTTTATATTTCTGGCGGTCCTTGATGACCCCGCTGCAGAAGCTGGTCACCTTCGTCCGGCGTTATGAGCCGGGGAATGCCGTGCCCGAAACGCCGCACCGGAAGCGTAACGACGAGGTCAGCGTGCTGATCTCCACCATTTACGAAATGGCCCGGCGCCTGAACGATCTGATTCATTACAAATACGACATGGATTTAAAGCAAAAGGAAGCGCAGCTGTCGCTGTTGTACCAGCAGATCAACCCGCACTTGTTGTACAACACGCTGGAGAGCATCTATTGGAAAAGCAAGATGGAAGGCAACCACGTATCGGCCGAGATGATCAAGGACCTGTCCAAGCTGATGAAAATCAGCCTGAGTCGCGGGAGGGAGCTGATTACGCTCGGAGAGGAGCTGGAGCATGCGACCGCCTATATCAAGCTGCAGCAGAACCGATACGATTATGTGTTCCAGGTGGACATCGACGTCCCGGAATCGCTGCACCCGTTCAGCATTCCGAAAATTACGATGCAGCCTTTGATCGAAAACGGAATCATTCATGGCATTAAAAATATGGGCGAGGACGGCGAAATCAGCATCGAAGCAGAGGCGTCCGGGGGCATCCTGCGCATCCGTATCTCCGATAATGGCTACAAACCGGTGGACATCGAAGCCATCAACCGGAACTTGAACAGTGAAACAAATGATCCTGCAGCCGGTTACGGGGTCCGGAACATCCATCAGCGGATTCAGCTTCACTACGGCAAGGAGTACGGCCTTGTCTACAGCGTCCGCCCGGGCGGTGGCACGCTGGTCACGATCACGCTTCCCGCCGAAAAGGCAGGCGGTTCATGACAAACAAGGTATAAACAAGCTACATACAAGGGGGAGCATCCATGTTCAATATTTTGGTCGTCGACGACGAGCCGCTCATCTGCAAGGGATTAGCCGGGCTGTTGAGCGCATCGGGCCTCGACATCGGTCAAGTCTATACGGCGGGCAGCGGCCATGAGGCGCTCGATATCGTCCGGATGGAGGAGGTCGACCTGCTCGTCACCGACATTCAGATGGGCGAGATGAACGGAATCGAGCTGATGCACCAGGCGAAAATCATCAAGCCGTGGGTGCAGACGATTATTATTTCAGCGCATGAAACGTTCCAGTACGCGCAAAGCGCGATCCGGCTCGGAGCCAAGGACTATTTGCTTAAGCCGCTGAACAGCGAGCAGTTTCTGGACTCCGTCGGCAGCGTGCTGCTCAAGATGGATAAACGGATACCGCAGGTGAATGAGCTTTTGACTGCCACACAAGAGGATTTTCGCATGGAGGAGCCCGAGCCCCGCAAGAACGAGCTTCTGAACCGGCTGCTGTCGGAAGAAGCGGGCCATGAATCGGGGGATCTTGAGACGGGCGGTGAATATGGCGAGCTTAGGCTGAAGGGTCCGTATTTTGCCGTTATGAAAATGAGGCTGGACTTTTCCTCCGGCAGCCCGTCCTATACCGACAGGGATCGGCGGCTTCTCCGTTATGCCTCGCTCAATATTGTGAAGGAGCTGCTCGATCAGGAATGGGATGCGCTTCTGTTTTACTCGCCGGATGACGACATCCATGCGATTATCCAGTGGAGCGAGGCGGCGAATGCCGAAACCGGCGAGAACAAGCTCAGCCAGCTCGAAATGGCCGGCCGCAGCGTGTACCATCATATTCGCAAATATTTGAAGCTGGATTGTACAGTCGCCATCAGCCAGATTCTGAAGGGCTTTCCTTTTCTTTCTGTACTCGGCCGCCAGGCCGATAAAGCGATGCTGTGGAGCCGGCACTACCCGGACTACCGCGTTTTTTATTACGGGGACTTCAATTGGCATAACTACGCTGAAGATCCGTCTGCAGAAGAGCTGTCAACGCAGAGCAACCGGATTGTGGAGAGCACGAGGCGCTATATCGAAGAGAACTACAGCCAGAAGGGGCTGACCATTCATGAGGTGGCGAAGAAGAACCATGTCAGTCCGAACTATTTGAGCTACCTGTTTAAGAAAATTACCGGGCATAACCTGTGGGAATACGTCATCAAGCTGCGGATGGAGGAGAGCCGCCACCTGCTTCAGAACACGGACCTGCGCCGCTATGAAATCGCCGAGCGGGTGGGGTACGAGTCGCCGGAGCATTTCAGCAAAATATTCAAAAAGTATTTCGGCATGAGCCCGAGCGAGATGAAGAAGTAAGAACAGCCATCATTTCCATAGAACTAGACATGTGCGCGGGCAGCCCGCTTTTCTACAATTATCCTTAAGAAACGTTAGAGGAAAGAGGGAGACAGATGGGGGAACCCGCTACAGCTATGTTAAAGCCGGAAGCGAAGAGCGAGCCGGCGGGCAGACGAACGAGCAGGTGGAAAAAGCATCTTTGGGGATACCTGTTCATCCTGCCGGCCATTGTCATTTTCATTTTGTTTTTGTGGGTGCCGATTATCAAAGGAGCGGTGTACAGCTTCTTTACGATTGATTTCGTTAAAGGCAACACCTTTGTCGGTTTCGATAATTACGCCAGAGTGCTGCACGACCCCGATGTATGGACAGCCGTTAAAAATACGCTGTATTACATGTTTTTAACGGTCATTATCGGCTTCTGGGTGCCGATCGTGGCATCGATTGCGATTTCGGAGCTGCGCTTCTTTCAGGGCTTCGCCCGGATTGCCGCTTACCTGCCGTTTGTAGTGCCGGGCGTGGTGCTGTACGGCATGTGGCGGTGGATGTATGACCCGGTCGGTCCGATCAATGGGCTGCTCAGCAGCTTCGGTGTGGAACCGGTGTCCTTTATCTCCGACGGGCGATGGTCTATGATCTCGATTGTGTTCATGGAGACGTGGCAGCAGTTCGGATCCGCGATGCTGATCTATTTGGCCGGCGTGCTCAGCATTCCGAGAGACTGGTATGAAGCCGCCGAGATCGACGGGGCAGGCGTATGGAACCGGATCCGCTACATTACGATCCCTTCCATACGGAATCTGATCGTGCTGATGTTTATCCTGCAAATCATCGGGACGTCCCAAGCCTACCAGTCCCAGCTCGCGCTGCTTGACGGGGGACCGAACAACACGACGCTGACTTATGCGCTGCTTATCGTGAAGTACGCGTTCAACCAGCTGGATTACGGCTCGGCGACGGCACTGGGCATGCTGATGTTTATCGTACTCAGCCTGCTCGGACTGCTTCAATTCAAGATGAACAAGGAGGATTACTAGATGAGCCAGCATGACAGAGGAATCCTTTCTTCTTCCGATTTGAGGAAGCCGCTGAACAAAGTGGTGTACGGCATCATGGTGCTTGGCATCGCAGTGATGGTCGTCACGATGCTGTACCCGATTCTGATGACGATGTTTAACGGTCTGAAGACGAACCAGGAAGTGAACTCGTTCCCTCCGCATTTCTTTCCGCAAACGTGGAATTGGGACAATTTCTCGGAAGGCTGGGATTATATCAACCTGCCAATGTTTTTGAAGAACACGATCTTGATCTTCGTCGGCAATCTGCTGATGACTGTGCTGGTGCTTGGCCTGGCCTCGTTCAGCATCTCGAAGCTGAATGTGCCGTTCCGCAGGGGAATTTACTTTTTCATCCTGATGACCTTGTTTATCCCGGCGTCGAGCTATATCATTCCGAACTTCGTTAATTTGAAGGAGCTGGGCCTGCTCAATACGTATTGGGCGTTCTGGCTGCCGGCCGGAGCCAGCGCCTACTATTTTCTGCTGATGAAAAATTTCTTCGACGGCATTCATCCGGAGATCTTCGAAGCGGCCCGCATCGACGGAGCGTCCGAACTCACAAGCTACGTCCGGATTGCCGTTCCTTTGTCCGTGCCGATCTTCGCCACACTGGCCATCTTTATCTTTTCCACGGCATGGAACGACTGGTTCTGGCCGTCGCTCGTGATGCACAGTGAGGAGAAGTATACACTGGCCACGGCGATCTACAAATACGTCATCAACGCACGGAGCATGGACAACAACATTAAATTCACGATTTTGTTCATGGTCATGATCCCGCCGATCTTCGTATTCCTTGTGTTCCAGAGGTTCATTATGCGGAGCGTCAGTTTGTCGGCGGTTAAAGGATGACCGGCCAACATCGTAGGCATGCACATGAAGGGCATACGATTACACATCGATTGATGAACCATCCTCTCTTATGATGAGAGGGTAAACCATACCATTTGACGAAAAGGGGAGTTTCAATGCGTAAGTTTTCCATGGTGCTGATGTGCCTCCTGCTGTCGGCCTCGGTGCTTGCGGCTTGCAGCGGCGGCAGCAAAACGGCCGGCGGCGACAATCAGGGCAGCGGGTCCGATGGATCCGGATCCGGGGGAACGACGGCGACGACGGATGCGGGGAAATCGGAGGACGATATTACCCAGAAGAAAATCACGATCAAAATCCACTATCCGCTTCCGGACCAAAAAGATCTGCGGGCGCAGGAAGACGACAAGATCAAACGGTTCACCGAGAAGTATCCGAACGTGACGATCGTGAAGGACGACTGGCAGTACAGCGTCAACGAAATCGGCATCAAAATGGCTTCGAACGAAGCCCCGACGTTCTACAACACGTTTGCGACCGAAGCGCAAATGCTGGTGGAACGCGGCTGGGTCGCGGATATTTCGGACCTGTACAACAAGTGGGAATACAAGGACGAAATGAATCCGCTGCTGCAAAACCAGTTCATGGTGGACGGCAAGGTCTACGGCGTTACCCAGAACGGGTATATCACATCGACCATGATCAACAAAGCGCTGCTTGACGCCAAGCAGGTTCCAGTGCCGCCATTGGACTGGACGTGGGACGATATGTACAATACGGCCAAAGGCGCGGCTGATGTGAAGAAGGGCATCTCCGGCATTGCGCCGATGGGGAAAGGCAATGAAGCCGGATGGAACTGGACGAACTTCCTGTTCGAGGCGGGCGGGGAAATCCAGAAGGTGGAGAACGGGAAGTATACGGCGGCGTTCAATTCGGATGCCGGCGTGAAGGCACTCGATTTCTATAAGAAGCTGAGATGGGAAGCCAACGCCATTCCGAAGGATTGGGCTCTCGGGTGGAGCGATGCCCTGAACGCGTTCCAGCAGGGACGGACGGCGATGGTCATCGCAGGCGCGTATGACGTCATTGACGCCGCGCTCAACCAGGGCGGGCTGAAGCCGGAGAACGTGCTGGCCTATCCGATGCCGGCGGCTGAGAAAGGCGGCAAGCATTACGGTATTCTCGGCGGCAACTATCTCGTCATTAATCCGAACGCCACCAAGGATGAGCAGGAAATGGCGTTCCGCTACATCACGTTCGACTACTTTACGGATAAAGGGCTGGAAGCGCTCGAAGGCAATATTCAGGAGCGTAAGTCCAACAATAAATATTTCGTACCGGCACCGCTGAACTACTTCAAGGACGATTCGGAGTACGGTAAAAAGGTGGCCGCGATTTACGACAAGTACGACAACGTGTACAAATACGATCCGAACCTGTTCGGACTGCTGGACGGCAAGCCTGAAGCCCAGTACGGCACCCAGGATTACTATGGCGCGATGTCCAACGTCGTACAGGAGCTGTTCTCGAAGAAAGACACGGATTCCAAGAAGCAGTTGGACGACGCGGCCAAACTGGTGCAAACCAAGTTTTTCGATGAGATCAAGCCTCAGCAGTAAGGAAGCGGACGGCCGGAATTGTGGCCAGATGTTAGCTTAGAGGTACTTATCATAATACAAAAAAGACCCTGCCTACGGCATAACAGCCGCAGGCGGGGTCTTTCGTTATAATCGGCGTGGATTCCAGCCATTCCCGGATTCTCTTTTACTTGCTGATCTCCTTGAAGGAGGCTTCTGCCGCTTCCAGCGTCGCGTCGATGTCCGCTTCGGTATGGGCTGTGGTCAGGAACCAGGCCTCGTATTTAGACGGCGCGAGATTGATATTACGGTTTAGCATGGCGCGGAAGAAGGCGGCGAAAGCTTCGCCGTCCGTATCCTGCGCTTCGTCGTAGTTGGTCACCGGATGGTCGCAGAAATGCGTGGACAGCGACCCGCGGATGCGGTTGATCGTCAGCGGCACGCCGTATCGGCCGGCCGATGCCTGGAGTCCGTCCGCGAGCTTCGCAGCGAGCCGGTCCATCTCTTCATAGACGCCTTCGCCTTGAAGCACTTCAAGGCAGGCGATGCCCGCCGAGATGGAGGCCGGGTTGCCCGCCATCGTGCCGGCCTGGTAGGCCGGGCCGAGCGGCGCGACCTGCTCCATCACTTCCTTGGAGCCGCCGTAGGCTCCGATCGGCAGCCCGCCGCCGATGATTTTGCCGAGGGCGGTCAGATCCGGCCGGATCGCGTCATGGTTCTGCAGGCCGGCAAAGGTCTGCGTGCTGCCGTAGTGGAAGCGGAAGGCGGTGATCACCTCGTCATAAATGACGAGGGAGCCATTGTCATGGGCCATGCGGCAGAGGCCCTCCAGGAAGCCCTCTTTCGGCATGACCATGCCGAAGTTGCCGACGATCGGCTCGACCATGACGGCCGCTACGTCGTAGCCCCATTTGGTCAACGCGGCCTGCAGGGCGTCAAGATCATTGAAAGGCACGGTAATGACTTCGTGCGCAATGCTGGTCGGGATGCCGGCGCTGTCCGGAATCCCCAGCGTAGAAGGGCCCGAGCCGGCCGCCACGAGCACGAGGTCCGAATGGCCGTGATAGCATCCGGCGAACTTGATGATCTTGTTGCGCTTCGTGTAGGCACGCGCGACGCGGATCGTCGTCATGACGGCCTCGGTGCCGGAGTTGACGAAGCGGACCTTGTCCATCGACGGGATCGCTTCCTTCAGCATCCGGGCGAGCTGGATTTCAAGCTGCGTCGGCGTTCCGTACAAGGTGCCGCTCTGAGCGGCACGCGTAATGGCTTCCGTGATATGCGGGTGGGCGTGCCCGGTAATGATCGGGCCGTAAGCGGCGAGGTAGTCGATATAACGGTTGTCGTCCTCATCCCAGAAGTAGGCTCCGTTCGCCCGTTTCATAAAGACGGGCGCCCCGCCGCCAACCGCTTTAAACGAGCGGGAGGGGCTGTTGACGCCGCCGACGATGTGCTGCAGTGCTTCCTGATATAATTGTTCGGAACGTGTTCGATTCATGACGGATAACTTCCTTTCTCAAATAAAAAGCAGGCGGGCAGCCTAGTTGCTGCTGCCCGTACTGCTGTTCTCCCCGGTCTCCCCGGAGGTTGTTGAATTGGTATTGGTTGGGGTGCCTGTTTTGCCTTCGCTGGATACCGGCACCGTCTCCGGCTTGTTCATAATATCCTGGATATACTGCTTCAGCTTGCTTTCGCTGGAAACGGTCAGGACGGAAGCACTGCCGACCTTTTCCTCTTTCAGCAGCTTCATCGGCGGAATTTGCTCGCTGCCGGCCATTTGACTCTGGTAACCGACTGTCGCCAGTTTCCACATGTCATTGACGGACAGGTTCGTATCTATATATGGGCTGACCTGCTCCAAAATGTTCGGCAGCTTCATGATGGACGTCGTGGACTGCATTTTCTGGGCGACCGCCTTCAGGAAGGCCCGCTGCCGCTCCGTCCGCGTGAAGTCCGATGTTGCGTCATGACGGAAACGGACGTACTGCAGAGCCGTTGTGCCGTCGAGATGCTGCTGGCCCTTTTTCAGGTCGATATCGTATTCATGGTTGTCCGCGTTGCTCGGATAATACATATCCTTCTCCACGTAAAAATCTACGCCGCCGACGGCGTCCACCAGCTTGATGAATCCTTGAAAATCCGTATAGACATAATACTGGATAGGAATGCCAAGCAGATCGCCGACCGCTTTCATTGCCGTATTCGGTCCATGGGTAATCGCTGTATTGATGCGGTCTTGGCCGTGTTCGGGAATGTCGGTGTACGTGTCGCGGAGGATCGAAAAGACATTGATGCGCTTCTTGACGGGATCCAGGGAGGCGACCATCATGCTGTCAGACCTGGGAACTTCACCTTCCTTGATGCCGCGGGCGTCCACGCCCATCAGCAGGATGTTGACCGGTTCGGTGCCTTCCCATTTGGGAGGATCGGGAACTTTGACTTCGACGGGGGTAACCGATTTAAAAGGAGAGTTTTCGGCGGACTTCTGCAATCCCTGCAGGCCATTATAAATCGATGCGAAATAATAGACCGCATAACCGATGATGGCTAATACGATAATGGCTATAATCCATAATATTGTTTTTTTCCTTGGAGTCATTCCTTTTCTTCCTTTCGCTATCCTGTTGAAGGAGAGTGCTTGTCTTCGACATGTTCAGACATTTGTAGAGTAAGGATTCATTTATTATAATTTTTTTTGACAATACAATCAATTTTACATTCTGGAAAGCATTTCACCAAGATAAAATGAACGAAAGTGTTCAATTTATATAGATGCAGTGCTTGGCCTCTGAAAGGAGAAAGTGATACATATGACACAATTTGCAGTTGGAGACATGGTTCCCGATTTTACCCTTCCGGCTTCTACAGGGGAGGAGATCACCCTCAGCAGCTTTAGGGGACGCAAGGTGGTGCTGTATTTTTATCCGAAGGACAATACGCCCGCGTGCACGCAGGAAGCCTGCGATTTCCGCGACGCACTTCCTCAGATTGAAGCGAAAGGCGCGGTCGTGCTAGGGATCAGCCCGGACGAGCTTAAATCCCATGGCAAATTTGCCGAGAAATATAGCCTGCCGTTTCCTTTGCTATCCGACAAGGACCATCATGTGAGCGAATTGTACGGCGTATGGCAGCTAAAGAAAATGTACGGGCGCGAGTTCTGGGGCGTCGTCCGTTCGACGTTCCTGATCGATGAAGAGGGAAGGCTCATCAAGGAATGGCGGAAGCTCCGGGTGGCGGGCCATGCCGGCGACGTCGTGTCAGTCCTTTAATTTTATGTAGCTCGCCGTACAAATATTAAAACGCATGATCATAACTATAGGAAGTGAAGCATTTAAAATGAGCTGGGCTGCCCGGAATGGTTCGGGGGCCCAGTTTTGGTCTGCAGCCGCTCCGGGTACCGCTCTTCTAATGAAAGCGATTCCGGTAAATTTCGGGGATATTTTTGAAAATGGATTGCAAAAATATATGTAAATTTATTCTTATGTTTTTATTGACACGTAAACATGTTGGTTTTAAAATAATTCGTATGCGAAATATTAAGAGATGGAAATAGAAACAGGGTGAAGAATGATTTTGGGTCCTCAAGAAGAAATTCTCGAGCTGTTGTACTCTTTTCGCCAGGTCAATCTCACGTTTTACCAAATCTTCTGGAAGCATGCCGATGCTCTTGGGACCACCTGGATTCAATATCTTGTCCTGCACACGCTCCGCGAGCATCCGGACATCGGACTCTCCGAGCTAGCAGATTTAATTCTTATGGGGAACAGCGCCACCAGCGGGGTTGTCAATCGGCTCGTCAAGGCCGGGCTCGTTGAACGCAGACGGCTCCAGACGGACCGGCGGTCGATCGCGCTGCGGATAACTGAGAAGGGAGATGAACTTAGACAGCAGACCGAGCAAGTCAGCATGGGCTGCCTGCTGCCTCTTTTACAGATCAAACAGGAGGACAGAAGCCATTTACTAGCGACACACCAGCAAATTATTCAGATTTTCAGCCAAAAGGGAGAGAGAGAAAGTAATTATGAATAGCAGTCAAGCTCAGTCTATGGAGCATATCCGGAAAGGGCCGATCATTGCCGCACTGCTCCTCGGCGCATTCGTGGCATTTTTGAATCAGACCTTGATGAATATCGCCCTGCCCAAAATTATGGATGATTTGGGCATTCAGCCGACGACAGGCCAATGGCTTACGACCGGCTTCATGCTGGTTAACGGCGTATTGATTCCAGTATCGGCATTTTTGATCGCGCGGTTTACAACCCGCCAGCTGTTTATTTCGGCGATGACGATGTTTTCGCTGGGAACGCTGATATGCGCGATATCACCCAATTTTGGGATACTTATGACCGGACGCGTCATTCAGGCGGCTGGCGCAGGCATTCTGATGCCGCTGATGACCGTCGTGTTCCTGAACATTTTCCCGATCGAAAAACGGGGATCTGCGATGGGCATGATGGGGATCGCCATGATCCTGGCTCCGGCTATCGGACCGACATTGTCGGGGTACATCGTTGAACATCACTCCTGGCGGGTTCTGTTCTACATCATCCTGCCGGTAGCGATCATCGCCACATTAATCGGCGTATTTTTCTTGAAGAACGTAACGAGCGTGACCAAACCGAAATTCGACTTCCTGTCGGTGGTTCTGTCGACCATCGGCTTCGGCGGCCTGCTCTATGGCTTCAGTGACGCGGGTACCGACGGATGGGGGAGCGCGACCGTTATCGCCACGCTGATTGTCGGCGCGGTAGGACTGATCCTCTTTGTTTGGCGCCAGCTCGTATCCAAGACTCCGATGCTGGAGTTCCGGATTTTCAAATACAACATGTTTACGCTGACGACGATCATTAACGTCATTATCACGATGGCGATGTACGCGGGCATGATCCTGATGCCGATCTTCCTGCAGAACATCCGCGGCTTCACGCCGCTCGAATCGGGCCTCATGATGCTGCCCGGCGCGATTCTGATGGGGATCATGTCGCCGATTACTGGCGCGGTCTTTGATAAAATTGGCGCAAGATGGCTGGCCGTCGTTGGCTTGATCATCACGGTGATCATGACTTATGAATTCAGCCGTTTGACCGTTGAAACATCGTACGCCCATCTGATCGTCATTTATACGATTCGGATGTTCGGTATGTCGATGCTGATGATGCCGATCCAGACCGCAGGTCTCAACCAGCTGCCGCGGAACATGAATGCTCACGGTACGGCGATGTCCAATACGCTGCGTACCATTTCGGGCTCGATCGGTACGGCGATCCTGGTGACGGTCATGACCAATGAAACGAAGAGTCATGTCAAGGACGTCCTTGCCGGGGGTACGGTCAATCCAGCCGACAAAGCCGCTATGGCGAAGCTGACCGCAGATTCGATGGTTCACGGCATTAACTATGCGTTCATCGTTGCCACTTGGCTGAGTGTCGCCGCGCTGGCTCTCGCTTTCTTCATCAAGAGAACGAAGCCGCACACCGAGCTCAAGAACGAGCTTCAAGGACAAAGCGTCAGCACCGCAAACGCGGAGGGTTAATGAACTTATATTTTTAGGATGTAAAAGAAAAGACGCGCACTGCATTTCATGCAGCGTGCGTCTTTTTTTATTTGTGGCAACGAGGCAGGGGAAACGCCACTGGACGGAGCTCATCGCTTCCTCGCCGTGGCCGTTCACTGTCCCGGCATGTCAGCTGACATGCAGTTTGGACAGCAGCGAGCGCATTTTTTTGCGGTAACGGTAAAGAAGAAACCCGACAACAGCGATAATGACGGCGCCGACGATCCAGAAGGAGTACTTTTCCACCAGGTGAAAAGCGAACTTCCACTGCGGGCCGAATATTTTGCCGATGCTGATAAACAGGATGACCCAGAGCAGCGCGCCGCTGTACGCGAACAACGCGAATTTGCGGAAGGGCAGGGCGATCATGCCGGCGAAGTAGCCGGTAAAATGGCGGACGCCGGGGATGAAATATCCGATAAAGACCAGGCTTTGCCCGTATTTGTTAAACCAGCGGCTGGCCCGTTCCAGTTTATGCTCGGAGAGCAGGAACCATTTGCCATAGCGCTGGAGAAAAGGAAGGCCTGCCTTGAGGCCGATGAAGTATGTAATGGTCATCCCCAGGGTCGTTCCGGCAAACGCGACGATCAGCAGCCACCCGTAATGAAGCATGCCGTCGTAGGACAGGAAGCCTGCATAGGCCATCGTCGTTTCTCCGGGAAAGGGGAGGGCGATAAATTCCAAAGCCAGTCCGAGAAACAGCACAAGGTAGCCGTACTGCTCGAACATCAAATGAATCCATTTTAACAATTCCAAAAGGTTTTCACTCCAATTCAGGTCGGGCCCCAAAGATCACACAACCGGACTCCAACGAGTTACAACGGACTCCGATGGAATGCCATCCGGAAGCAAGGATGATTAAGCTCTTGAAAGATTCGGCTTTCCTTAAGTCTATTTCCACTTCTCTCACCATATAATCTACCAGAAAGCAGAACTCATAGAAATAGTGGAGGTAGAAGGTACATGGTGAAGAAGACATTCAGCGTTGTTCTCGGATCGATCGGGGTCGTTTTGGCGGTGATAGTTATCATATTCTGCGCAAGCGTCCGGGAAGGGCGAACCTTGCTTCAGCCTATGACGCCCTTGGTTCAGAATGCGGTCAAGACGGCTCCGGACAATGAATCTGCGAGCGAAAAGAGTTCTGCTGTCATCGGACGGCAAACCGATCCGGTCCATGTGGGCCAAGCGGGGCTGCTTGCCTCCAATACGACGAAGAAACCCGCTCCGGTCAGCCCCAAAACGGTGTATCTGACCTTTGACGACGGCCCCAGCGATTTAACGGGCCAGGTGCTGGATATTTTAAAGAAAAACAAGATTGGTGCAACCTTCTTTGTTCTCGGTGAGCAGGTAAAGAAATATCCGCAGCTCATTTCGCGGATCTACGAGGAAGGTCATGCCATCGGCAACCATACATATGACCATAATTATACCGAACTCTATCAATCTTTTCCTGCGTTCTGGGACCAAATCAAAGATACCGAAGAGGAGATACGCCTGATCACGGGGGAAAGGCCGCAGCTGATCAGGGCCCCCGGGGGGACAGCCGGGCATTTTGATGACACGTATTTTAAACTGCTGCAGCAGGCAGGGTACGTCGTGACGGATTGGAACGTGGACAGCGGCGATTCCAAGCGGCGTGATGTCCCGGCTGCGGATATCCTGAAGGGTGCCACGACGAACGTCCCGGGAGGCAAGGTAGTTCTTCTCATGCATGACGGTCCCGGCCATTCGGAAAGCGTAAAGGCCCTCCCGCAAATAATTAGCTGGTACAAGGCCCGCGGATATCAGTTCGGTGTGTTGTCACCGCAAGACCCGCCGGTTCAATTTAAAGTGAATGCCGCAGCCCGCGGACTGAAGCGAAGCGCGCCAAGCGCCGCCTGGATTCAGTCGCATATTGCGCAGAATGCCGCATTGTTCGAGCCTGGCAAACCGCTCCGCCTGGATGTCGGCGGGCTCGAGACCACGCTGGATACCGGCGAGTACAGCATCGTTGACGGACATTACATGGTGCCTTTGCGCGCGCTGACCGAGCGGATTGGGGGCAGTACAGCCTGGGATTCGGCCGGGGCGGCCTGGGTCGCGTCCTTATCGGCGGACGCCGCGGTTTCGCTGCGGATCCATGCGGATACGGGCAGGCTGGAGGCGTTGGAGGGCAATCAGGTGATCTCTAGGGCGACGCTGCAGGTGCTGACGGTCAATGGATCGCTGTGGGTGCCTCTGCGCAGCTTGTTTGAAGCTTCCGGATATGCCGGAATCACGGCATCGGTTAATGAAGAGGAGCGTCGGGTCACGGTATTTTAACGGTCTGGATGCCCAATGGAGCGAATCTACGATTTTTGCAGAGGGTTTCGTCACTCTTAAAAAATGAGCCGGTGCGGCAGGTCTACTTCCTTTTCTACATGGAGAGAATATTGATAGATTCCCTATTTTGACGGGAACAAGCCATGATTGGAAACGGAGGTTGTTACTTTGTCGACTCCATCGGTGTTTCATGATGATGTTGCCCCGGAATTATTGAACCGCGTCTTATCGCGCGTCGGATCCGTTATCGTCGGTAAAGAAAAGGAAATACGCCTTGCCCTGATATCCATGCTTAGCGGCGGCCACATTCTGCTGGAGGATGTTCCGGGAGTGGGCAAAACAATGCTGGTCCGGGCCATCGCCGCTTGCCTTGGCTGCACGTTCGGCCGGATCCAGTTCACATACGATTTGATGCCCGGCGACGTAACGGGCACTTCAATATACCATCCGCACAGCGGCAGCTTCGAGTTCCGGCCCGGGCCGGTTCTCTCCAATATTGTGCTGGCGGACGAAATCAACCGGGCTTCGCCCCGGACCCAATCCGCCCTGCTGGAGGCGATGGAAGAGCGGAAGGTGACCGTGGACGGCACCACCTATCCGCTTCCGCGCCCGTTCCTGCTGCTGGCCACGCAAAACCCGCTGCATTTCGAAGGGACTTACCGCCTGCCTGAGGCGCAGATGGACCGGTTCATGATGCGGCTGAGCCTGGGGTATCCGGAGCCGGCCCAGGAGGTGGAGCTGCTGACGCGAATGCAGCTGGAGCATCCGCTGGACGCCATAAAGCCGGTCATGCTGGCGGAAGAAATGGCGAACATGCAGCGCGCCGTCCGCGGCGTCTTCGTAGACGAGTCCATCAAGCTGGTCCTCGTCCAGGTGGCCGACGCCTCGCGCCGGCATCCGAATGTCCAGCTCGGCATCAGCCCGCGGGGGACACTGGCCTGGATGAACGCATCCCAGGCCTCGGCCTACATGGCCGGCCGCTCCTATGTCATCCCGGATGACATCAAGGATACCGCCGTGCCGGTCCTCGCCCACCGGCTGATGCTGAACCATGCCGCGCTTCTTGCGGGGGCCAGCGGCGAGGAGTTGGTCCGGGAGCTGCTGAAGCAGCTGGTGCTGCCCGTTCACTCCCGCAAAGGAGGCCGCTTATGATGCGGCGGGTCCTCGAATGGGGGATCGGGCTTGCCGTGCTGGGCGGTCTGGTGGTCATGTACCGGCTGCACGGAGGCGAGGCCTTATGGTTCATGATGTTTGTGACCTGCCTGGTGCTGGCCGGCGGCATGCTGGTTCAGCTGCTAGGCCCCCGGCAAATCCGGGTGGAACGCAGTTTGCCCCAAAGCCTGATTCCGTCGGGGGAGGCCGTGCCTGTGACCATGCGGATTTATTTCCGCTCACCGCTGCCCCTCCCCTGGATGGCTGTGGAGGATTATTATACCGGCGGGAGCTTCCGCCGCGTGCTCTTTCCGGGATTTCGGCGCTCTTTAACGTATCGCTATGAGATTCCCGCTCTTCCGCGGGGGCATTACGGGTTTGAAGCCTGTGCGCTGGAATGGGGCGGCTTGTTCGGCTGGTTCCAGGGAAGAAAGGTCGTAAAGGGAGAAGGCCGGTTTATCGTGCTGCCGGAGCCGCTTCCCGTCGGACAGGAATGCCGGCCGGCGGCTTCGCTGTCTTACAGCGAAGAGGCCAGTCTCCGGCCTCCTCGGTTTGCGGACGGCATGAAGGGGATGGAGGTGCGGGAATACGTTCCGGGGGATCCGCCGAACCGTATCCATTGGAAGCACCTTGCCCGGTGGGGCCGCCTGCATACGAGCCTGCCGGAGGAGGCGCAGCAGTCCTCTTACGCGGTCATGATCGACCGCTCCTTCAGCGGCTATATGCCGGCCGGCGCCCGGGCAGGCGACGTCAGCGGCGAGGCCGCGCAGCGGGGGTTCGAGACCGCCGTATCGGCGGCGGCAGGGCTGCTCGTTGAAGCCGGGCGTGCCGGCGAGAATGTGGCGCTGCTCGGGTCCGGGCTCCGTGCCGATATGCCGGTAGAAGCCGGAGGACCCGGCCCTGCGTCAAGGCAGGAGACTGGGCAAGAGATCACCGGCATGCTCGCAGCCTTGTCGGGACTGACGTTGGCCGGCGGCATGCCGCTGCCTGCACAGCTTCAGGAAGCTGCCGGGAACTTGAAAGGCAAAAGAACGGCCATCGTCACCGGCTATCTGACCGACGAGCTGCTCCGCGCCGTATCCGGAATCATCTCCTCCGGGGGATATGTGGATATCTATTGCGCAGGCGCTGCGGAAAGAAACGACAGCAGCGATTCGGCATCGTACGCTGCGTCGATCCACGACCCCGGCCTGTTCCGCCGGGCGGCGCTGCTTTCACGTCTGGGGGCCGGCGTATTTATCGTGCACGGCAGCCGTGTATCCCGCGTCGGTCACGTGGAGTCGAACTTCCCCGGAGAGGGGGCGGTATAGATGGAAGAGCGTACGGATCCGCTTCTGTACAGACTCATCATCTCTCTGCCCTTTATGGGGCTGTTCGCCGAATGGCTCATTCCGCTCCGGCCGCTGACAGGTTCCACGGACGACGGATTTATGACGACGCTGTTGTGGCTGACAGCGCTTCTGCTGCTGTGGGGAACCCTGCTGGCGAGGTGGACGTTTACCCTTCCGGTGTACTTCCTGCTGGTCGGCGCCGCTTGGTATAACGTTTCCGGAGAGGGCCAGCCCTTTAGCTGGCTGATTTCCTGGATATCGCAATGCCGCGATGATATTCTGCTGCTGCTGTCCACCGGGCACTTTGCCGAAACCAGCTCAGAGACCCGGACGCTGGTTTTGATCGTCGGCTGGTCCTTATTGGTTTATTCCGTGCAATCCCTTGCCTTGTCGCGGCGCAGCATTTTTTTGTTCGCCGCGGCCACCCTGCTCTACCTGATATGCCTTGAGACACTGCTTGGCATCCATATTTACGCCGATATGATCCGCACCTGCGGTTTGCTGCTGCTGCTTCAAGGGATGCTGCATCTGTCCGGACTGCGCGAGAGCGATACATCGGGGAGGTTTAGCGGCAAGGTGTACGGCACCTGGATCGTGTCGCTCAGCCTGCTGTCCCTCCTGGTCCTCGGCGGCAGCTGGGGACTGGGATATGCGGCTGAGGCCAAGCCTCCGGGGAGGATATCCTTGGAGCAGGCGGCCGGCCGGCTGGAATCCTGGATCCGGGACAATTACGGCGACGCCTCAGCCACAGCCGTGACGGGCTACAACCTGAGCGGGGATGATCAGGACATGGGAATGCCCCTGAGCCAAGGCGGGCGGCTCTATTTTGAAGCGGAGAGCCCCGTCCCTACATATTGGCGCGGGGAAACGCTCAGCCTCTATGACGGCCGTAAATGGACCGGCCAGGAGGCTGATTCCCGCACCCTGTTCATTCCGGGCGCGGTCCGGCCTGAAGGCTCGGACCCGGAAGCAGATGAGCCGGCTGCTCCGATGGCCGAGTACCGGACCGTTACCCAGCAAATCATGTTCAGCCGGCCCATGACCGAGAGCTTCCCTCTCTTTGCCGGCGGCCCCATCGCTGAGGTGCTCGACCTGGAGTCGAGCCGGAAATCGGTGTCCCTGACCGTGATCGCCGACGAAGATGCGGGAACGGTCAAGGTGCCGCTGATTTCGGGCGTGCCAGAAGTGAACGGCTACCGGATCAAGGCGGACATTCCCGCCGTGGATCCTCAGTTGCTGCGGGAAGAGACGGGCGCGGATCCGGCAAGGGTGAAGGACGAATACCTTCAGCTGCCGGACAAGCTGCCCGAACGCGTGAAGCAGCTGGCGGACCGGATTACGTCGGCGTCGCTCACACGATATGACGCGGTCGTCGCGGTGGAGGACTATTTGAAAACCTACTACGCCTACACGATGGATACCCGCGTCCCGCCCCAAGGTGAGGATTTTGTGGATGACTTCCTGTTTACGACAAGGAAAGGATACTGCAACCACTTTTCGACCGCCATGGCGGTGCTGCTGCGAAGCGAGGGAATTCCAACAAGGTATGTCAGGGGATTTGCCCCGGGAAAAGAGGACAGCGGCCACCCGGGACGCTATCAAATCAGCGAAGGCGACGCCCACGCCTGGGTCGAAGTATATTTCCCTGGCTCCGGCTGGATTCCGTTCGACCCGACGCCTGGATTTGCGCTGCCTTCCGACAGTGGAACGGTCCAGGCACAGGACGTCCATTCAGGGGGGACCTGGGACTATGTTCGCGCCGCCCTCCAGTTGAAGAACATCACGCTCGGGATCGCGTCTTTTATAGCCAAGCATGCGTGGATCGCGGTTGGAGCAGCTGCCACCGCTTTGTTGCTGGCCGCCGCCGTCCGCTGCGCCTGGACGTATCGCGGCCTGATTTGGCTGTGGTGCCTGGTGTATTTATCGCGGCGGACCTTTCCGGGCAAGGAGCAGCTGCTCCGGGCGGCGCTTCCGGCATGGAAGGGCATTACCCGCCGCTATGGCGCGGCTACGCCGGGGGCCACCGTTCGGGAATACGTGCAGTCCCTACAGGTAGATGATGAGATGATGCGCAAAGAAATGTACGATTTTGCCGCGGAATGGGAAAAGATAGCTTATGGTCAGGTTCCCGTAAGCCGCAGCCAAGGGAGCGCTTTCCTGCGAAGATGCCTTTTGATCGCCGGCAGGCTGGCATAACTTAGGTGCTGCGGCTTCCTTGACGGTATGAATTATCGTTGCGTATAATTGATTTCATTAATTGAGGGAGGCACGGTAATGAATAAGCCAAATGAAATCATCGTTGTCCTCGATTTCGGGGGACAATATAATCAATTAATCGCAAGACGCATCCGCGATCTGGGAGTATATAGCGAGCTCTTGCCTTTTAACACGCCGATCGAGAAGATCCGGGAGCTGAACCCGAAGGGTATCGTGTTCTCCGGCGGACCGCTCAGTGTGTATGCGGAAGACGCACCCCATGTGGACCCGGCTGTGTACGATTTGGGGCTGCCGATCTTCGGCATTTGCTACGGCATGCAGATGATGGCGCAGCAGCTCGGCGGTAAAGTGGAGCGCGCGCACAAACGCGAGTACGGAAAAGCAGAGCTTGAGTTCAAACCGAACACGACGCTTACCCAAGGATTGGACAACCGTCAGGTCGTATGGATGAGCCACGGGGACCATGTCGTTGAGCTTCCGTCCGGATTCCAGCTCGACGCGGGTACGGAGTCTGCTCCAATCGCGGCGATGAGCCATGGCGAGAAGAAGCTGTACGCGGTGCAGTTCCATCCGGAAGTACGCCACTCCGTGCACGGCAACGAAATGATCCGCAACTTCCTTTATGAAGTTTGCGGTTGTGAGGGTAACTGGACGATGGAATCCTTTATCGAGGATCAGGTTCGTGAAATCCGCGAAACCGTCGGTGACCAGAAAGTGCTGTGCGCGCTGAGCGGCGGCGTGGATTCCTCCGTCGTTGCGATGCTGATCCACAAGGCGATCGGCGATCAGCTGACCTGTATGTTTATCGACCACGGCCTGCTGCGCAAGGGCGAAGCCGAGAGCGTAATGGATACCTTTGTAGGCAAATTTGATATGAAGGTTGTCAAAATCGACGCCCGCGAGCGTTTCTTGTCCAAGCTGGCCGGCGTGGACGATCCCGAACAAAAACGGAAAATCATCGGCAACGAATTCATTTACGTGTTTGAGGAAGAGTCTGCGCGTTTTGACGACTTTGCCTTCCTGGCGCAAGGAACACTGTACACGGATATCGTCGAGAGCGGAACGGCAACGGCTCAGACGATCAAGTCGCATCATAACGTGGGCGGCCTTCCGGAGGACATGAAATTTAAACTGATCGAGCCGCTCAAAACGCTGTTTAAGGACGAAGTCCGCAAAGTTGGTGAGGAATGCGGTCTGCCTGAAGAAATCGTTTATCGCCAGCCTTTCCCGGGTCCGGGCCTTGCGATCCGCGTGCTGGGCGAAGTGACGGAAGAGAAGCTGACGATCGTTCGGGATTCCGACTACATTTTGCGCGAAGAAATCGCCAAAGCCGGGCTTGACCGGGAAATTTGGCAGTACTTCACGGCTCTGCCGAACATGAAGAGTGTGGGCGTCATGGGTGACGCACGTACGTATTCGTACACCGTCGGCATCCGCGCGGTAACTTCGATCGACGGCATGACCGCCGACTGGGCCCGCATTCCGTGGGACGTATTGGAGAAAATCTCGGTGCGTATCGTCAACGAGGTGGAGAACGTTAACCGCATCGTGTACGATATCACCTCCAAGCCGCCGGCCACGATCGAGTGGGAGTAAGGTTAATCGTTATCCTTTTCAAGGTTCAAGATCCGTATCTGCTTAGGCAAGTGCGGGTCTTTTTTTGTTGTCTACATAATTTCCGGGTCGATTCCAAAAGCTAAACCCTATATAGAATGAACTAAAGAAATGAACGTTACAGGGCCGCAGTGGGCCGTTATAACAGTAAGTTCAATGCAAAACTTTAGTTCAATCTATCTAGTTAGAGAAATTGTTCTGTATAAGGCGCCATCGTTCCATGGGAGAAATATGTAAATTTCCGAACATTGAATCATGTCATACTCTCGATTATTCGTTTTTTCTGTTGACAAGTGAAGCTTGTCTCCATACAATGAATGATGTGAGAAACGACATATGTTCTTTCGTATAATCCCGGGAATTGGCCCGGGAGTCTCTACGAGATCACCGTAATGATCTGGCTACGAATTTAGAAGAGATGATGTCCAACTCGCAGCGCAGCTTGCCTTGACCATGGTAAGTCCAAGCTGATGCTGGCGGGATATCTCTTTCTTTCATTCATAATGTCCGGTGGTCGCTTTGCGGTCTGCCGGGCTTTTTTGTCGTTCTGACTCAAATTTCTAAGGGGGATTATTTGAAAATGGAACGGTTCTTTAAATTAAAGGAACGCGGCACAAATGTAAAAACAGAAATGATCGCCGGTCTCACGACGTTTATGGCGATGGCGTACATCCTGTTCGTCAACAATCTGTTTCTCGGGCCGGACGGTGCGGGTATCCCTCATGAAGGCGTGTTTTTCGCCACCGCAGTCGGCGCGGGCCTCGTTACCATCCTGATGGGATTGTTTGTCAATATCCCGATCGCCTTGGCGCCGGGTATGGGTCTGAACGCTTATTTTATGACCGTCGTGCTTGGATCCAATGGTCAAATTACCTGGCAGGCTGCTTTGGGCGCCGTATTTATTTCGGGTATTAT
>NZ_CP045295.1:0-2842500 GCF_009363095.1 Paenibacillus cellulositrophicus | reverse complement strand
GTGTAGGCAAATCCGCACACTTTAAGGCTGGGCTGTGACGGGGAGGGAAAATTACAGTACCGAAGGTCATGATCTCACACTGCCAAGAAAAGCCTCTAACCAGGTGAAGGTGCCCGTACCGCAAACCGACACAGGTAGGCGAGAAGAGAATTCTAAGGCGCGCGGAAGAACTCTCGTTAAGGAACTCGGCAAAATGACCCCGTAACTTCGGGAGAAGGGGTGCCCCGGTAGTGTGAATAGCACGAGGGGGCCGCAGTGAAAAGGCCCAAGCGACTGTTTAGCAAAAACACAGGTCTGTGCGAAGCCGCAAGGCGAAGTATACGGGCTGACGCCTGCCCGGTGCTGGAAGGTTAAGGGGAGCGGTTAGGGAGCAATCCCGAAGCTGTGAACCGAAGCCCCAGTAAACGGCGGCCGTAACTATAACGGTCCTAAGGTAGCGAAATTCCTTGTCAGGTAAATTCTGACCCGCACGAATGGCGTAACGACTTGGGCGCTGTCTCAACGAGAGATCCGGTGAAATTTTAATACCTGTGAAGATGCAGGTTACCCGCGACAAGACGGAAAGACCCCATGGAGCTTTACTGCAGCTTGATATTGGATTTGGGTACGATCTGTACAGGATAGGTGGGAGCCTTTGAAACCTGAGCGCCAGCTTGGGTGGAGGCGCCGTTGGGATACCACCCTGATCGTATCTAGGTTCTAACCTGGTACCGTAATCCGGTATGGGGACAGTGTCAGGTGGGCAGTTTGACTGGGGCGGTCGCCTCCTAAAGAGTAACGGAGGCGCCCCAAGGTTCCCTCAGAATGGTTGGAAATCATTCGAAGAGTGCAAAGGCAGAAGGGAGCTTGACTGCGAGACCTACAAGTCGAGCAGGGACGAAAGTCGGGCTTAGTGATCCGGTGGTACCGCATGGAAGGGCCATCGCTCAACGGATAAAAGCTACCCTGGGGATAACAGGCTTATCTCCCCCAAGAGTCCACATCGACGGGGAGGTTTGGCACCTCGATGTCGGCTCATCGCATCCTGGGGCTGAAGTAGGTCCCAAGGGTTGGGCTGTTCGCCCATTAAAGCGGTACGCGAGCTGGGTTCAGAACGTCGTGAGACAGTTCGGTCCCTATCTGTCGTGGGCGTAGGAAATTTGAGAGGAGCTGTCCTTAGTACGAGAGGACCGGGATGGACGTACCGCTGGTGCACCAGTTGTTCCGCCAGGAGCATGGCTGGGTAGCTACGTACGGACGGGATAAGCGCTGAAAGCATCTAAGCGTGAAGCCCCCCTCAAGATGAGATTTCCCAGTATGTAAGACCCCTTGTAGACGACGAGGTAGATAGGTTGGAGGTGGAAGTGCAGCAATGCATGGAGCTGACCAATACTAATCGGTCGAGGGCTTATCCTAAATTACCCCAAAAAGTGACGTGAAGCGTTGGAGCAACACCGATTACTTTTCGGGGACCCCGGGATACAAACCGGGTGAAGCTACGGAAGATAAAATGCAGATTCGTTTCGTATCTAGTTTTCAAGTGATCAAACACTTGAACGTTTGGTGGCGATAGCGGAGGGGTTCCACGCGTACCCATCCCGAACACGACCGTTAAGCCCTCCAGCGCCGATGGTACTTGGACCGAAGGGTCCTGGGAGAGTAGGACGTTGCCAAGCGAAGGACCACTGTTGATAACATCGACAGTGGTTTTTTATTTCTTATCCCCAATGTGGACAACACATCCGTTTTGTCCGTTCATCCACAAAACATATTCCCTGGTCGATTTTCCAAAGGTTATGCACAAAAAAGAGAACCATCCCCGCCCAATTTGGATTATAATCATAAATTATATTCCCATAATTCACAGTTTCATCCCCAGTACTCACAACTGAAGTGTGCTTTATGGCATAAATGATTCATGTGGTGATGTTGAGTCGGCTTTTGCCTAAATGTTATTCACATGTACATAAGTTTGTAAGTTCATGCCAAGGGCTCTTCGTTTGATTGCCCCGGGATCGATAAAGGAGGAGTAAGTTTGACCGAAGCACAAGCTCGAGCTGTACAGTATGTACGTACGGATGCTTTGGATGTGCAGTGCCTCTCCCGCAGCGTAATTGACCGGATTTTAGCTGCAGAAGGACTTAGCGCTATTGATGTTGACTTGCTTATTGATCATATTCGCCGTTTTGCTCGGGTTACGCTCAATTTTCATCCCGATCGTCTGCTTGCGACCGGCCGTTCGGTGGTTGAGGGACTGCTTCAGGATGGGGTGTACCGAGGACAGTTTGAGACCTCGATCTCCAACGGGAGCCGAACGGCATTTGCTGGTGGTGATCGTGACCGCTGGGAAGAGCATCTATTTGGAAAATCATACCAAGTGCCCGGAGTAACCAACGAAGAACGGCCGAAGTATGGTGGGCTTAACCTGATGAATTATGCGGACGGTGCGTCACCGCGGTTTGGCTCGTGCCACCTGGTCCTTCGACCGCATGTTTCAGAGCGCTGCACCTTTACGTTTGGGGATAGCTTTACGGGTCCGGAGAGAAAGGGAACGATCGACGTTTTTTCTCCATTGTTGGCTCCTTTGTTTGAGGCGGCTGTCAGCACACAGGAGGTGCTCGGTTCGGATCACGTCAACGTACGGCTGTTGGTGGAGCTGCTTCAATCGCTAAACTCCAGATCCAGCGAGTTTATACCCGAAGCCTTAGGAAGGTCACTCGATGACTACATTGAAGCACAGGTTCATGCTGTGGTGGATTTGGCGAATGACGCGGAGGCCCTGATTGCTGATCCCTCGTTCAAAGGCACGCCAACGGGGAACCTGTTGGAAGAGACCTGCTATAAATATGATTTGCGGCTTGGTTGGCATGCGGGTTTTCAGTTAGAGGTTGGATCGGTACCGGGCGATTTTCGGGGGCCTGCGATGCAGCCGCTTGCACTCAGGATCGACCAAAGGTTCGGGAACGATAGGGGGCGGATTGACGCGGCAGTATTAGGCTTGGCTGCGGCATCGCTGCACAATCATCCCGAGGAGTGGCAGGACTGGGGATCATACGATGAAACGTTACAGCACATTAAGCAACTATGGCATGTCCTTGTCCGATTTGGTTCATATTATTTTGTTACGTAATGTTACGCATTATCGGATCAGTGAACATATAAAAGGATCAGACTTATATTGCTTTCTATCCATTTGATGACTTTCTTTGTCTTCCAGACTTTTAATACTCGAAAAACTTCCATGCTTGGAAAAACTCCTAAGAACGAAAGGACGGTGACGGGTTGAGCATTCAAAAGCAGGAATCCAAGCGACATGAAGAAATGGGTTCAACCGAACCTCTGGATTCGTATGAATCCGTTGCCCGTGGTGCATCGAAAACTTTGGACGAGATACAGCGACCTCAAACAAAGGACGACTCCTTCTCCAAGAGACAGGTCATGCTGTTCATCTCTGTTGTTTTCCTGTACTGGTTCTCGTCTTATATTTATGTTCCGATTTTGTCGCCTTATATCGAGCATTTGGGGGCATCCTATACCTATCTGGGTATCGTTCTCGGTTCCTACGGTTTGATGCAAATTTTGTTCAGGCTGCCGCTCGGTATTTTATCGGATTTTATGGAAAAGCGCCGTCCATTTATTTGGCTGGGGTTGGCCGCCAGTGCGGTAAGTGGGCTGATGTTTGCTGCGTTCGGACAGTTAGGTTGGGCGCTGGCTGCAAGAGCCATGGCAGGGATCGCCGCGTCGACCTGGGTGGTGTTCACCGTCGCGTTCTCAGGATTTTTCCCGAAACATGAGGTAACCCGGGCCATGAGCATGATGCAGTTCACCACCGTGGCCGCCCAATTGACGAGCATGCTCGTCAGCGGGTATTTGGTGGAGCGTTGGAGCTGGCAGCTGCCGTTTTGGCTTGGAGGCATCGTCGCGGTGATAGCCCTTGTACTTGCTTTATTTTTGCGGGAAAAAGAGCCGGATCCCGGGCGCACCCCCATGTCGCTTCAGGATTTGGCACCGGTTATGCGTGACCGGACGCTGTTTCGGGTTTCTTTTCTGTCGATCCTGGCGCACTGCGTTCTGTTCATCACGATGTTTGGGTATACGCCGAACCAGGCGCTGGACCTGGGTGCAAGCAAAAATGACCTTGCCTGGCTGACGCTGTCTTTCATGCTGCCGCATGCGGCGGCTACGCTGTTTGCCGGACGGACCCTCGTTAACCGTTTCGGGGCAAGGGCCGTGCTAACCGTGGGGTATGTGGGAACGGCCGTTTTTACGTTTTGTATCCCGGCGGCACCGAGTTTTGGCTGGCTGTGCGTAACGCAAATATTTAATGGACTGGCACAAGGACTGGTTTTTCCGCTTCTTTTGGGCAAATCGGTGGCCCATATCGAGCCATCCAAAAGGGCAACGGCAATGGGTTTTTATCAGGCAGTCTATGCGATTGGCATGTTCATGGGCCCGTTTATCGCAGGCTGGATCAGTTCGGCATGGGGGCTCGCAGGCGGGTTCCGCTTGGCGGCATATGCAGCGTTAGTTGCGGGAGTGCTCGCTTTTTGGTGGATTCGGACGGATACAAAAGCTGGGGTGAGTGCAGCTTCAGGCGGACCGCCGAATACGGGAAGTGTCCAGAAAAATGTGTAATGTGCATCTGAGCTGCGGTTTGATCCGCAAAAAAGACCCGCAAAGCGCTGAAACGCTTTGCGGGTCTTTTTTATTTTTTCGAAATAGGGAGAAACAGCAGGGAAAATGGCAGGTTGCTGCCGGCAGCCGGGGACAGCCAGAGTTCCACCTTCTCCTCCCGGGCCTGCGTCCGGTACAGCACGGTGGCGCTGTCCTGGGAGCCGTCGCCGTGCTTGATCTCGACAACCCGGTCGTTCACCCTCGCCGAGCCGAAGTACCTACCGCCACGCGGGTTGAAGGCGATGAGCGTGTCCGGCGCAACATGGTTCAGGATGATTTTATACAGGACACCGTAATTGCCGGAGTTGATGGCAACGCTGTCCTGCATCCCGTCCATCCCCCGCTGAAAAGGATCGGTGGTGTTGTCGGTGAGCGGCAGGCGCTCCGCTTCCGTTCCGACCGTGCCGTCGTATTCGAACACGCGCGTCGAATCCGCAAAGGTGCCGCGGACGATGGACTCGATCGGATTTAAATCAGGCAGAGACGGCATGACCGCAATCGGGTCATGATCGGCCTGGACCATCAGCATGGTATATTCGACGGGTGCATCGCTGGTGACATCGGCGTTCATCGTGATGACATCGCCTGGCGCAGCCGCGGTAGCGTTCAGCTTGGGAAAGAGGGCCACACTCTCGCCGGGGGCGATCTGCACGCTTCGCTGCTCGCTGCCGGTCAAGGTGGACTCCAAATACCGGACGCCGGCCAGTCTGCCGGACAGCTCAGGATACGGGGTCGGCCCCGCCACGCCCGCACTCTCGACCTGGATCGATGCCGCAGTATCGTTCGGATTGGTGGCGATCAGGTAGAAGCGTGCCTTTGTGGCCAGGTTGTTTTTGTGATGGACCAGGAACCGGGCCGGTCCCGACAGGATGTCCTGGTACAGTATCCCTTCCGAGTTGACCGTCTCCGGACCGCTGGCCCGGAACAGCAAATACGGCTCGGTCGTGTAGGTGTAGGGCAGCGCTTTGTAGGACAGGATCGATTTGCCGCTGACCTGGAATGTGCCGCCTGCCGGAGTGAAGCGCATGGCATACTCTTCTTTGCTGTACATTACCTCGGAGGTGATTTCAATTTTTTTGCTGTATTCTGATGTCAGGCCGTGCTTGTCGGTGACCTTAAGCTTGATTTCCACCGTGCCCGGCTCGAAAAAGGCCGGTTCGTTGTTCGTCCATTCGCGATTGGTGATCGCGTCTTCGTCGTCGGTGCTTTGATCGCTCAGGTTCACCGGCTCGCCGATCCGGTATTGGTCTTTGTCCGTCGTAAAATAGGCCTGCGGCGGTTCGTTGGTTTGCGGACCTCCTGGCTTGTCCGTCCCCGAAGATCCGGAACCGCCAGGGTGCAGCGTAATTTGGTTTCCCTGGAGCACATAAGGGAGATGAAAAGCAGTCGTCAGCGAAGTAAGGGGAACCATCAACACGCCGCGGTCCTCGTACGCTTCGCCTTTCATCGTTTTCGTCTCCCCGTTGACTTGATATGCCTTGGTATGTACACGGTACCGGGCTTCGGTACCTTCTCGGGATAAGGTGGTCTCTTTCGTAGAGGCTTGGTAAGTCACTTTACAGCCCAAAGAGACGGCAAGCGAGCGGAGGCTGACAAAGGTGACTCCTTTTTTGACGACAGTGGAACGGTTTAATACGGACTCGGTGCCGCTATTTAGGATTCGGCTGCTGTTTAAATAGATGACCGTCGTTCCGGAAGGAGCTGCGGGTGCTTGAGCCGTAGACACTTTCTGCGGGATCGTAGGCTCTTGCTCCAGATCGGATGCGGCAGATGCCGGAACCACACCGTAGGCGGCAAGCAGAACGGAAGTCAGAAGGGCGGTTTTTTGTATTTTCATGGGAATGATATGGAACTCCTTTTCTGAAATTTGATAATCAAACAGGGGCCTTTATTTGGCGGCAATGATGACCGCTCCCAGTACGATGACCGCGGCCCCGATCCAGCGGTTCAGCGGAACGCTTTCCCCGAAGAAATACCACGCGGCGAAAATGCCGGCGGCGTAAGCCAGGCTTTGCAGCGGGTAGGCAAGGCTGAGCGGCAGCCGGGACAGCACGACGAACCACAATCCCGTGGCTATTGCATAAAGGGCGATACCAATCAGAATCAGCGGCGAAAATAATACCTGCAATAGGTTCCCAAGGTGGATGCCACCTTGCTGCTGCAGGCCGATTTTCCAGGTGATTTGACCGGCGACCAGGAGCAGCATATTGAGAAGCAGCATCAAGTAAGCCATACTAGCGGTTCACCTCCGTGCTCGAAGATGACGGCACAATAATTTGCTCTTCGGAAGAAGCCGCCGCAGAAATTCGCTGACAGGGTTCCACGGAATGGGGTCCGGAGAATTCCCCAGACGGCATCCCGGTTTGCTGCAGGCTATGCACTTCTGGGGGCTGTTGAGAATGGGGTCTAGATGTCTGCTCAGAATGAGGTGCGGATGACTGTTCAACATGCGGGTCGGATGTCTGTTCCGGGCGCGATCCAAAGGCAGGACCGGAGGCAAGCCCCATAGAGCCCTCTGAGCCTCCCTCCGCCTGGGCTTCAAGCTTTTGAATGCGTTGTTCCTGCAAGCCCAGCGTTTGGGTAAGCACGATGACCCGGTGCGTGAGCGTGGAGACCGCCATCGTCAAATGCAGCAGGATGAACAGCACCGCGACTACACTCAGCAGGTAGAGCAGCGACGGGGCGTAATAAATGTGGATCCGCTGCGCCACCTCGTCCAAAAGGGACGGAAACAGGGACAGCGCCATCATGAACACGCTCATCAAAAGCCAGAGCAGGGCGTACTGCTCGCGCAGCCTGCGTTTGCGGATCAAGTATAAAATCGTGCCGGCAAAAGCAAGGCTGATGCAAAAGCTGATGATATAAATATTAAGATTCATAGCGGTTTTCCCACGCTCTCTTTTTCTTGGTTTTCATGAGCAGAACCGACAGGATGACCTTGGACATGTAATACACGGATTTCATGGCCGAGATGCTGGAGACGCCTCCCTGACGCTCATTCATCACGACGGGAATTTCCGTAAAGGACAGCTCCCGGTTGTAGAGCAGCATCAGCGCCTCTACCTCGGGATAGTCGGTCGGGTATTCGCGTGCGAACAGGGAGATAGCCCGCCGTCCGCACAGGCGGTAGCCGGAGGTCGGATCGGTCACGTTCTGCCCGGTGAGCCGGGTCACGAGGGCGGACAGCAGACCGATGCCCATTTTGCGGGCGAAAGTCGACTGAAAGCCCTCTTTGGTAATAAAGCGGGAGCCAATCACCATATCGGCGCCGGTATCGAACTGGGCTGACAGGAGGCGGCGCAGATCGCACGGATTGTGCTGACCGTCGCCGTCGATCTGTACGGCGTAGTCATAGTGATGCTCCGCCGCGTAGCGGTAGCCGGTCTGCACCGCGCCACCGATGCCCAAGTTGCAGGTCAGGTCGATGACATTGGCCCCGGACGCCCGGGCGATCCGGCTGGTGGCGTCGCTCGACCCGTCGTTGATGACGAGCACGTCTGCGTAAGGCGCGTCTTCGCGGAGCCGGCGGATGACCTGCCCGATCCCTTCCGCCTCGTTATAAGCGGGCACGATGACGAGCACTTTGGGATTGTTATGACTTTCCGGTCGATTCAGCATAAGTAACGGCTCCTTTACGTGAATTTGAAGAGCGGGTCCATTTCTGCCACACCCAGCGGAGGATGGCGATCCCCGCGGCCGCATCCAGCATGATGATCAGCGGCATGGCGGTGTAGTTATAGCGGAACTCAGGGACGAAGGCCAGGCGGGTAACCGTCATGACCGCTACAATCAGCGTCATCAGCGTTAATGGCTGCTTCCATTTCCGAAGCGATGCGACCAGGGCCACGGGACAGAACCACACGAGCGCCACATGCAGCAGGCTGCCCAGCGGGCTCGGAAGCACACGGTATAACGGGCTGTGGCCGCTGCCGAAGTACATATTCGAATAAATGTACTTGAGCTTGCCGACGGTGTACCATTTGACGAACTGCCATGTGTGCTGCGTAAAACCGATCTTCAGCCGCTCTTTGGCGACTTCCATCTGGGTTTTACCATGCCGGTCAACCAGGCCGTCGTTGTAATTTTTGTCCGGATAGGTGCCGGCGGCAAACGGATTGACCTGGGTGGAGGCGATCACGACTTCGTGCAGGGTCACCATGTTGCGGACCACCCAAGGAGCGAGGACGATCCCTGTTCCGATGCAGGTGAACAGCAGCAGCTTGAGCGTGAGGCGGATTTCCTTTTTCCAGAGCCAATACAGCCCGTACACCGGCGCGATCAGAATTAAAAACTCCGGACGCGTCAGCACCAGCAGGCCCATCGCCGCCCCGCTCAGCAGAGCGAGGGTTCGTGTTCTGCGCTCGAAGACTTCAAGCTGCAGACGGATATACAGCATCAGGAAAAAGCAGGCCAGCGTCTCGGTCAGAACCGCACCGTTGCTCCAAATAAAAGGCGGATACACGCTGCTGATGAGCAGCACGATCATCGAAACGGTCCGGCCTGAGAGCTTTCGGGCGACCGAGTAAATGAGCCACAGGGTGACGAGGCTGATCACGACCTGAATGTAACGGATGTAGGGGAACGGATCATGATGCTGGTAATCGACCAGCTTGTAGATGGCCGCCATAAACAGCGGATACCCTGGCGTGACCTGGGCGTTCGGCTGGGTATCCTTGTAAGCGTAGATTCCTTTTTCGAGCAGCTGCCGGACCATGATGTCGTAATTCAGCGTGTCATGCGAAACCTTATGGGTGACCGAAAGCAGAAAGTCCAGCCGCACATAGGCAGCCAGCGCGAAGATCAGCACGAAAATCGTGATGAGCAGTGTTTTTTTTGGGGCAAACCATTTTGAAGTGATGGTGTACATACGGATTTCGTGCTCCTTCCTTGACAGACATGGGAGACAAACAGCTCTCCTCACGGACGATGCCTGCTGTCCTCTTAACTTGAATCTAAGATTACAGGAGAGTTCTTAACGGGAGCCTACCCAAATGCTTAACAAACGCTTAAGTTTTTCTGTTAAAAAATGCGGCGGGGAGCAGAATAGCACCAAAAAAGCAGATAGCCGCACTCCCCAGATGGGATGAGGTTATCTGCTTTTTGTATGGGGAAAGGAAAATGGCTATGCCGGCACGGCCGGATCGGGAAGCCGGGTCTCAAACACGGTCTGGTTCGTCGAGCTCTCCACGGAGATGTCGCCGCCGTGCACGTCAATGATGCTCTTGGTGATGGCCAGCCCGAGCCCGGTACCGCCCGTCGCCTTGGAACGCGATTGCTCTACGCGATAGAACCGTTCGAAGATATACGGTAGATCCCGTTTGGGGATGGGTTCCCCGTAATTGCAGACGCGTATGCGGACAAAGGCTTCTTCCTTTTCGATATAAACGTCGATGTATTTGCCGCTGCTTCCATATTTAATGGCATTGGAAATGAGATTTTCGTAAGCCCGGACGAGGTGGTCGCCGTCGGCTTGAATGATGACCGGCTGCTCCGGCGCGTGAATCTGCAGAATCATGTTCGCCTGCTCCAGGCTCGGCACAAACTCCTCGGCCAGCTGCCGGATCAATCCGGTTACATCCAGCTTGCGCAGGTGCAGCGGCATGCCGTTGTTGATGCGTGTGTACTCAAACAGGTCGTCGATCAGCTTCTTGAGGCTGAGCGATTTTTCGTAAGCGATATTCATGTAATAGCGAAGCTCCACCTCGTCGGCATAACGGTCTTTATCGATGATTTCCAAAAATCCGAGAATGGAGGTCAGCGGGGTCCGCAGGTCGTGGGATACGCCGGTGATCAGATCGTTTTTCGTCTTTTCGGCGTTACGCTCCTCCTGAATGGAGCGGTTCAGCTGAGCGCTCATCTGGTTGATGCTGTCGGCAATCCGGCCGAGCTCATGGTTTTCCCGTACCGGAATTTCGTAATCGAAATGTCCCTTGGCGATCTCCGCCAGCCCGTAACTGATTTCCTCCAGGTACGTATGAATTTGCCCGGACAGGCTGTTCATGTGTTCCGCGATCGTTCCGAGCTCATCGGCAGCTTTCACACTGACGGAGGCTTGGAGCCGGCCGCCGGCCATGTCCTCCAGGATTCCGGCCAGCTCTTTGGCATAACGAACGAGGGGCCGGGTGGAAGCCACGTAGAGGGACAGGAAAAAGACGACACCGAACACCCCGATCGTCGGCCGTGAGCCGATATGGTTGATCACCCAGATCAGGGGCACATTATAAGGCGGGCGCACAATGATATAAGAGGCGAGCAGGCGGCCGAGCAGCACGAACAGCAGCGTCAGCCCGGTGCAGCCGAGAAACACGGCAAGGAACTTCCAGCGGATGCCGATGTATACCTTGGTGGTCATGGTGCTCTACACCTCCTTCGCCGATTTCATTTTGTAGCCGATGCCCCAGACGGTCTTGATGTAGGCCGGATGCTGAGTATCCTTTTCGATCTTTTCGCGGAGCTTCCGGATATGGACCATCACCGTGTTTTTTGATTCCATGAACGGCTCGTTCCAGACCTCTTCGTAAATTTTGTCCATGCTGAGCACGATGCCCTGATTGACGGCCAGCAGCTTCAAAATGTCGAACTCTCGAGGCGTCAGCTTCACTTCCTGCTCCCCGACGGTCACCGTATGGGTGGCGGTATTGATGACCAAATCGTCGATTACGATTTCGTCCTCGGCTGTGGTATCGCGATAATTTAACAGCTTGTACCGTCGCAGCTGCGATTTGACGCGGGCGACCAGCTCCAGCGGATTGAACGGCTTGGTGACGTAATCGTCGGCACCGATGCTCAGGCCGGAAATTTTATCGATATCCTGGCTTTTCGCGGACAGCATGATGATGGGGGTGTTGTTCTTTTCCCGGATTTTCATGCAGGCTTGAATCCCGTCCATTTGGGGCATCATCACATCAAGGATGATGAGGTCGATCGGATGGCTCTGCAGCGCTCCGAGTGCCTCCAGTCCATTGGATGCTTTATATAAGGTGTATCCTTCATTTTTTAAATAAATTTCAATCAGTTCGATAATTTCTTTCTCGTCATCGACGAGCAGGATCGCTTCTCTGGACATTACGGCATTCACACCTCTTTGAATATTGTGGAAACTAGGAGTATGCTTGATGTATAGCATTATAAACCGAAACCCTTAACATTATGGTCACGAATTTCTTAACATTAACTTAAATTCCGCCGATGTTGTGGCCTTAGGATGAACGTTCCGCTGCTTCTTATACATACAGGGAAAGGGCGCAGCCGTGAAAGATAGAGCTTTTTCACCAAATGGAGAGGCTGGCTAACAACGTACGAGTATCATTTTAACGTAAAAAGAGGAGAGAGCGCATAGTATGGGCAACAAGTGGACTGAAACCTACTTAATTCATTCCAATGATATCGATTTTAAATCCGAAGCACGGCTGTCGTTACTGCTGTCTTTGGCGCAGAGAACGGCCGACGCCGATCTGGAGCAGCTTGGGGCGACGAGGGACCAGATGATCGAAGCGGGCATGGGCTGGATGCTGATTACAATGGATCTGCGCATCAGCCGGATGCCGAAGGCGCTGGAGCAAATCAACGTTGAGACCTGGAACAAAGGCCCGAGAGGAGCCCTGTGGCAGCGGGACTTTGTGATTTATGGCAGCGGCGGGGAGATTCTCGGGGAAGCGTGCAGCATTTGGGCGCTCGTGGATATCCAGAAACGCAGAATGCTGCGGCCATCCAAGTTTCCTTTTGACGTCTACATTAATGAAGAGGACTCGGCCGGTGAAGCACCGGATAAAGTAACTATCCCTGAGGATATGCCGCTTCATGAATCGTACCGCTCCGTGGTACGCTACAGCGGGATCGACGCTAATCTGCATCTGAACAATTCCCGTTATGCCGATCTGTGCATGGATACGCTGACCAAGGAGGAGCTTACGGGTTATTCTTGTACGGGTTTTCGGATCACCTACCATCACGAGGCCCGATTGGGGGATGACATGGTGGTGAAACGGTCAGAGCTGTCCGGAGGCCGGGTGTACGTGAGCGGACAAGCCGAGGACGGGTCGCATTATTTTGACGCATATCTTCTATTGAAAGAAACGAACTGAACGAACGAAGGCATCCCAAGGGCCCCATGGATAATTCCGTCCCGATCGGGGGATTGTTAAAGGATAAGGGGGGATAAGCATGCCGCATCGTAAACCGGTTAAAGACAGTAACCTGCCAAACAGAGCGAGCCGGAAACAGGAATACACTACACTGCATCCGGATAAAGCTGCTAAATTTCCGCCGAGCCTGAACCAAATTCCGAAGCAGGAACAGGATTAGGCATTTACCGCACCACCCCAGGTCCTTCAGTGGCATCCTCGGCTCCTGCCGAAGTTCCGCTGGGGGATTTTATTTTGCACAGGCGATAAGATAAAACAGGGTTACCTTCCTTTTGCATCCGCTGCCGGATTCAATGTTATAATAGGACGGAAAGAAAGGATGGTACGTCATGAAATCATTGGTATTAGCCGAAAAGCCTTCCGTGGCCCGCGAAATTGCGCGCGTCATGGGAAGCCACGACAAGCATAAAGGATATATCGAAGGTCCGAAATATATCGTCACCTGGGCGCTGGGCCATTTGGTCGGACTTGCGGAGCCCGAGGATTACGACAATAAATACGCAACCTGGAACCTGGAGGATTTGCCGATCCTGCCGGAATCGATGAAGCTGAAGGTGCTGCGTGAATCCGCCCAGCAGTTCAAGGTTGTACAGCAGCAGCTCCGCCGCCAGGACGTCGGCGAGTTGATCGTGGCGACGGACGCCGCGCGGGAAGGGGAGCTCCTCGCCCGGTGGATCATGAAGATGGGAAAATGGAACAAGCCGTTTAAGCGGCTCTGGATATCTTCACAGACAGACAAGGCGATCAAGGAAGGTTTTGCTTCGCTGAAGCCGGGGAACCAGTTCGACCGGCTGTACGAATCCGCGCGCTGCCGGGCTGAAGCCGACTGGATGATCGGCCTGAACGTGACGCGGGCGCTTACGGTCAAATTCGGGGCGCAGCTCTCCGCGGGAAGGGTGCAGACACCGACGCTGGGCATGATTATGGACCGGGAAAATGAAATCGTAAATTTCCGGTCGGAGGAATACGACACGATCAAGGCTGATTTCGGCGGATTTGCCGCGGTGTGGCGGGGGAACAATGGTGACGCCCGCATCTTCGACAAGAGTGCGGCCGAAGCCTTGAAGCGCAAGCTGGACGGATCGTCCGGCCGGATCGTCAAGGTGAAGAAGACGGAGAAGGTCGAGCCTCATCCGCTCGCTTACGACCTGACCGAGCTGCAGCGGGATGCGAACCGCCGGTTCGGCTTCTCCGCGAAGCAGACGTCGGGCGTGCTTCAACGCTTGTATGAGCAGCACAAGCTCGTCACCTATCCCCGGACCGACAGCCGCTATCTGACGTCGGATATGACCGGCACGCTGAAGGAACGCCTGGAGAGCGTGGCCATTGGACCATATGCTTCCCTCGCGCGTCCGCTGCTGCGGAAAAATTTGAATATCACCAAACGCGTCGTGGACGATTCGAAAGTCAGCGATCACCACGCGATCATCCCGACGGAAGAGACGGTGCTTTTGAATCAGCTGAACACTGAAGAACGCAAGCTGTACGACCTGATCGTCCGGCGCTTCATCAGCCTGTTCTACCCGCCGGCACGGTACGACGCGGTCGCGGTAACGATCGACGTGGAAGGCGAGTCCCTTCATGTGAAAGGGACGACGATCAAGGAGAGCGGCTGGCGCGAGGTATACGGCGGAGATGTCTCCGACGAATCGGATGAAGATTCGTCGGCTGATGCCGACGGCGAAGAGAGCGGAGCCCAGCTTCCCGTGCTGAACGAAGGCGAAGCCGTCAAGGTGCAGCGTGTTATCATGCAAGGCGGCCGGACTTTGCCGCCGAAGCGGTATACAGAGGCTACGCTTCTGTCCCAGATGGAGAAGCACGGCCTCGGCACCCCGGCGACGCGCGCGGACATTATCGAGAAGCTGGTGAACTCCGATACGATCGAGCGCCAGGGGAACGCGCTGCATCCGACGGGCAAAGGCAAACAGCTGATCGGACTCGTTGCGCCGGAGCTGCGGACGCCGCAGCTGACGGCCAAGTGGGAAGCCGAGCTGGAGAAGATCGCCCGCGGCCAGGGGCAGCCGGAGCCGTTCCTGAAGGGAATCCGCGGCATGTCCAAGGATCTGGTGGCAGGCGTAAAGAACAGCAAGGCGGACTACAAGCCGCACAACGTCTCGAACAGCCACTGTCCGGACTGCGGTACCCGGCTGCTGGAGAAGAAGGGCAAGCGCGGCAAGATGCTCATCTGCCCGAGCGAGGACTGCGGCTACCGCCGTTCGGACGAGAAGCGCCTGTCCAACCGCCGCTGCCCGCAGTGCCACAAGAAGATGGAGATGAAGGAAGGCAAAGCCGGCCTGTATGTGCAGTGCCTGTCCTGCGGCATCACGGAGACAGTCAACAAGGACAGCAAGCACGTCAACAAGCACGAGGAGCGCAAGCTGGTACAGCAGTATGCCAAAAAGCAGGAGCCGATTGGCTCGAACCTCGGCGAGCTGCTGAAAGCCGCGATGGAGAAAAAGAACGGTTAATAGCCTGAAAGACCCGGGCTGCATGCTCAGGCTGAGCAGCCTAAGTATGCTTATGCACAAACCTAGCTTTCCTCTCGCCGGCACAGCTAGAATCTAGCTAGCAGACAGAGGAATCTCTCATACTCGAGAGGAAGCCGTCATAGTAAGGAGCGTTACGCCGGAGACGCTGATTTGCTCCATCAATATTTAGGAAAACTCCGCCAGGTAGGCGTTTTTGCTGGGAATACTGGCAGACGGATGCCTGGCGGTTTGTCTCTTGGCTAGTAAAGTTTTATAATAGAAGCAAGCAGTAGAACGGGGGTGGTAGCGTAAGTGAGGACGGCGCTCTTGATCTGGTTTATTTTTATCAACGCGGTAGGTTACCTGATCATGTCCGAGGATAAAAGAAGGGCAAGAAACAGGCGTGACCGTGTGCCGGAAAGAACGCTCTTTCTGCTTGCCGCCATCGGCGGAGCGCTGGGCGTACTGATTGCCATGTACCGCAAACGCCATAAGACCAGGCATCTGAGCTTTCGGGTCGGGATACCGCTGCTGCTGTTCGTCAACGCAGTTCTGTACGCATTTTTCATGAGTTGATTTATCGCTTGATGTTACAACATGGTTTCATTTCTTGCTAATTCGGTTTAATAACATCTCAATTCACACTTCATACAGAGAAAGCGCAGGTGGGTCCACATGTTATTTTCCAAAATTCTTTTAGCTTATGATGGTTCCAAAGCTTCCAATAAGGCTCTTGAACGTGCAATCGAACTGGCGAAAGCGGCGCCTGACGCGGTCATCGACGTCGTACACGTCTTTGATTTCCCGCGCGTATTCATTGGCGAAGGCATGGCTCCGATTCCGGCATCCGTCAACCAGGACTTCTATGAACTCGCGGAGCAGACGGTCGCGGAAGTGAAGAAACGCCTCGACGGCGAAGGTGTCGCCTACAATGCGGAGATGATCCAGGGTGGACCTGCGGAAGTCATTCTGGAATATGCCAAGGAAAAAGGCAATGATCTGATCGTGATCGGCAGCCGCGGCTTGGGCGGAATCCGGGAGTTCGTGCTCGGCAGCGTCAGCCACAACGTCGTGCAGCATGCGACCATTCCGGTGCTTGTCGTGAAATAAATGATGGAATTTTAAGCCAGTGTGCCCCGAATATGGGGTGCACTGGTTTTGTTTTAGGAATGATCAGCGGCAAAATCCGAACATTCGATTTTACACTGTTTTAATTGTTCGTGTTTTAGTTGACATGTTGTGTAGGGGATTGTTAAACTGTTAGGTGTAAAGCCTTAAGGGATTTGGAGAGGCAGAGAACCATCGCTGGATGGTTAAGGGAATGAACAAATAATCGAATGAATTGATCTCGTATAAAGCCGGGGATATGGCCCGGAAGTTTCTACCCGGATACCGTAAATGTCCGGACTACGAGGGAATACTGCCGAGGAGTCGCCGGTTCCGATGGACGGAAAGGCTTCCCTCCTTGCTGCGTTTGCGGCAGCGGTATTCCTTACCCGGTCCGGTATCCTGAAAGTCAACGTATTTCTCGGGCACCGGGCCTTTTTGGGTCTCTCCCGAATGAATAAAAAACTTTTGGAAAGTGGGTTGAAACATGTCAGCAGCGGTCGCTGTCATTATGGGCAGCAAATCGGATTGGGAAACGATGCAGCATGCATGTCTCGTCCTGGACGAACTGCAAATTCCGTATGAGAAAAAGGTCGTGTCCGCGCACCGGACGCCGGACCTGATGTTCGCCTTTGCGGAGCAGGCGGCGGAGCGCGGCCTCAAGGTCATCATCGCCGGAGCCGGCGGTGCCGCGCATTTGCCGGGCATGGTAGCGTCCAAGACGACACTGCCGGTCATCGGCGTGCCTGTGCAGTCTAAAGCGCTGAACGGCTTGGATTCGCTTCTGTCGATCGTTCAGATGCCGGGCGGCATTCCGGTCGCGACGGTGGCGATCGGCAAGGCGGGCGCTACGAATGCGGGCCTCCTGGCCGCGCAAATCATCGGGGCCTATGACAGCGAGGTTCAAGCGCGGGTGCAAGCTCGAAGAGATGCCATCCGCGACGAAGTGCTGGAAAGCAGTGATTCGCTATGAGCGGCAATCAGGCATCGCAGCAGACATGGCTCCCTGGTTCCACCATCGGCATTCTGGGCGGCGGTCAGCTGGGACGAATGATGGCGCTGGCCGGAACCGCCATGGGGTACCGCTTCATCACGCTCGATCCGACGCAGGATTCGCCCTGCGGGCAGGTCGCAGGACAGATTGAAGCGGCTTACGACGACGTTGATGCAGCCCGCCGGCTGGCGGCGGCGTCGGATGTCATTACGTACGAATTCGAAAACGTCGACGCAGAAGTCGCGGCGCTGCTGGAGAAGGAATCCAGCGTGCCGCAAGGAAGCGCGCTGCTCTACACGACGCAGCACCGCCTCCGGGAGAAGCGGGCGATCGAAGCTGCGGGCGTGCCCGTGGCGCCGTACCGCGAAATTACGAGCCTGGAGAGCCTCAGAGAGGCGGCTGCCGAGCTCGGACTTCCCGGCGTGCTGAAGACCGCCACCGGCGGATACGACGGCAAAGGCCAGATCGTTCTCCGCTCGGAGGATCAGCTCGAGGCGGCTTACGAGGAATTGGCTGCCACCGGCCGCGAGCTGGTACTGGAGAAATTCGTTGATTTTCAATGCGAAATTTCAGTTGTTGCCGCCCGCAGTCCAAAAGGGGAAGTAAAAAGCTTCCCGGTGGCAGAAAATATTCATGTGAACAACATTTTACACCTGTCGATTGTCCCGGCGAGAGTCGAGGAGCAGGTTCAGCGGGAAGCCCGCAAGCTGGCGGAGCAGCTCGTGGAGCACTTGGGCGCGGTCGGTCTGCTGGCCGTGGAAATGTTCGTGACGAAGGACGGGCAGCTGTACGTGAACGAGCTGGCGCCGCGTCCGCACAACTCCGGCCACTACACGATGGAGGCCTGTGCGACCTCGCAGTTCGAGCAGCATGTCCGCGCCGTGTGCAACATGCCGCTCGGTGATACGACGCTGCTGACCCCGGTCGTCATGGTCAACGTTCTAGGCCAGCACCTGGAACAGGTGATCCGCGCCAGCGGCAGACCAAGCGTCGCCGTCAGCGAATACGGCGTGGTGCCGAAGCTTCATTTATATGGCAAGAGCGACGTGAAGAAAGACCGTAAAATGGGACATATCAACCTGCTGTGCAAAGACGTGCAGGACGGACTCGACTGGGTTGAACAAACTAACATCTGGAGGCAAGGATAATTTATGATCGAACGTTACAGCAGACCGGAAATGCGGGCCATCTGGACCGAAGAAAATAAATTCAAGGCATGGCTGGAAGTCGAGCTGTGCGCATGCGAGGCTTGGGCCGAGCTGGGCGTCATTCCGAAGGAAGACACGAAGCTGCTTCGCGAGAACGCCAAATTCGACATCGACCGGATTTACGAAATCGAGCAGGAAACGCGCCATGACGTCATCGCCTTTACCCGCGCGGTATCGGAAAGTCTTGGACAGGAGCGCAAATGGGTGCATTACGGACTCACTTCCACTGACGTGGTGGATACAGCGCTCGGATATCTTCTCCGTCAAGCAAACGAAATTTTGGAGAAGGATATTTTGAACTTCATCGAGATCCTGAAAGACAAGGCTGTAGCTTACAAAGACACGCCGATGATGGGACGCACGCACGGTGTTCATGCCGAGCCGACGACCTTCGGCCTGAAGATGGCTCTCTGGTACGAGGAAATGAAGCGCAACCTGGAGCGTTTCCGCCACGCGGCGAACGGCGTCCAGTTCGGGAAAATTTCCGGCGCGGTGGGCACCTATGCCAACATCGATCCGTTCGTGGAAGAGTTCGTCTGCAAGAAGCTCGGCACGAGCCCGGCTCCGATCTCCACGCAGACGCTGCAGCGTGACCGCCATGCCGAATACATGGCAACGCTGGCATTGATCGCGACGTCGCTCGACAAGTTCGCAACGGAAATCCGCGCGCTCCAGAAGAGCGAAGTGCGCGAGGTTGAAGAAGCCTTCGCCAAAGGCCAGAAGGGTTCCTCGGCGATGCCGCACAAGCGCAACCCGATCGGCTGCGAGAACATCTCGGGCCTCTCGCGCGTCATCCGCGGCCACATGGTGACCGCCTATGAAGACGTGGCGCTCTGGCACGAGCGCGATATTTCGCACTCCTCCGTGGAGCGGATCATCCTGCCGGATGCGACGATGCTGCTGAACTACATGCTGAACCGCTTCGGCAACATCGTGAAGAACCTGACCGTGTTCCCGGAAAACATGAAGCGCAACATGGCGCGTACCTACGGCGTGCCGTTTTCCGGCCGCGTCATGACGAAGCTGATCGACAAAGGCTTCAGCCGTGAGCAGGCGTACGATACCGTGCAGCCTCGGGCGATGCAGGCGTGGGAAGAGCAGCGCCAGTTCCGCGACATCGTGGAAGCGACGCCGGAAATTACGGAGGCGCTCAGCCCGGAAGAGATCGAAGATGCGTTTAATCCGTCGTGGCATCTGAAGCACGTGGATACGATTTTCCAAAAGCTTGGCTTGATTTAAGAGCGTTCGGTTTGAAGTTAATCGTGAGTAACCCGTATTAGAGGCTTGGAGAATGATGGACTCAACATCATGGCAGACATCTTCAGCGATTGCAGCGAAAGGGACGGAATCGATCCAGAGAAGCGACAGCGATCGCCTTTGTCTCCGAATTTCAACCGCTATTTAAGAGCGACCGATCAAGAAATTTGGAGACAACAGCGATCGGCGGAACGATCCGTAACTGCAGCGGCTGCACCGCTGGCGACGAGGGGATTTTCGAGTGTTGAGCCGAGAAATGGGGAGGATTCGCATGACATCACCGGCTGTATCGACTGCGGTGGAACTGGTAGACGCGCCGCTGCTGTATAAAGGCAAGGTGCGCGAGCTTTACGATTTGGGAGAGCGTGTACTGATCGTGGTCACCGACCGCATATCCGCTTTTGACTATGTGCTGGAGCCGCCGGTGCCCGAGAAGGGCAACGTGCTGAACAAGCTGAGCGCGTTCTGGTTCGAAATGACGAAGGACTTCATGGATAACCATGTTGTCCATACGGACGTCGAGCGCCTGGGCGCCGTGGCGAAGAACAAAGAGCTCTTGAAGGACCGGATCATGGTGGTCCGCAAAGCCGAGCGGATCGACATGGAATGCGTCGTGCGCGGTTATATTACCGGAGGCGGCTGGAGGCAGTACCAGGCGGGCGGTGAAGTGAACGGCATCAAGCTGCCGGAGGGCATCCGCAAGAACGAGGCGTTTCCGGAGCCGATCTTCACGCCGGCGGCCAAAAACGATGTCGGCCATGACGAGGACATCTCCATGGAGCGCATGCAGGAACTGATCGGCGAAGAGCTGGCGCTGGAGCTCCAGGAGAAAAGCCTGAAGCTGTACGACTTCGCCCGGCGGTACTGCGATGAGCGCGGCATCATTTTGGCGGACTGCAAGTTCGAATTCGGCGTACTGGACGGCAAGGTCATCCTGATCGACGAGATTTTTACGCCAGACTCCTCGCGGTTCTGGGCGAAGGAAAACTACACGCTGGACATCGAGATCGACAGCATGGATAAGGAGCCGGTGCGATCCTACCTTGCCTCAACACCATGGGACAAGAACAGCCAGCCGGACCCGCTGCCGCAGCCGGTGGTAGACGAAACGACCCGCAGATACGTGGATATTTACGAACGCCTGACGAAGCGCGTTTAAGATAGAAACCGCCATAGTAACGAACTTAGGGTTCAGACGATTTTTTTAGCTAATGCAGGCCTGAAAAGGATTCATTCACTCATTCACTCATTCCTAGAGGAGGAACTAGAAGAACATGATGAAAGCTACGGTCTATGTCACTATTAAGCAGGGCGTACTCGATCCGCAGGGGGTTGCGGTGCAGGGAGCGCTTCATTCGATGGGATTCGAGGAAGTGTCGAGCCTCCGCATCGGGAAATACATGGAGCTTCAGCTGGACACGAATGACCGTGCTGAGGCAGAACAACGCGTCAAAGCCATGTGTGAGAAGCTTCTGGCGAATACGGTGGTCGAGGATTACCGATACGAATTGGAGGGCTAACATCCATGAAATTTGCAGTTCTCGTCTTTCCCGGCTCCAACTGTGATATCGACTGCTACAAAGCGGTAGAGGAAACACTCGGGGAGCCTGTCGATTACGTCTGGCATACCGCAACAGACCTGTCCGCTTACGACTGCATTCTGGTTCCTGGCGGTTTCTCTTACGGCGACTACCTTCGCTGCGGGGCAATCTCGCGGTTTGCTCCAGTCATGAGTGAAGTGGCCAAGGCTGCAGAGCAAGGCAAATACATTCTGGGCATTTGCAACGGATTCCAAATCCTGACGGAAGCGGGGCTGCTGCCGGGCGCGCTGCTGCGCAACACGTCCATGAAGTTCCGCTGCCATGACACGGTGCTGAAAGTGGCGAACAACCGCACGCCGTTCACGACCGACTTTAGCGAAAATGAAGAAATCGTCATTCCGATCGCCCACGGCGAAGGGAATTACTATTGTGATGAGGAGACGCTCGCGCGTCTTCAGGAAAATAACCAAATCGTCTTCACCTACAGCAGCAATCCGAACGGCTCTGTCCTGGATATCGCCGGCATCTGCAATGAGCGCGGCAACGTCGTCGGCATGATGCCGCACCCGGAACGCGCAGTGAACTCCCTGCTCGGCTCCGAGGACGGCAAGCGTATGTTTACATCCATTTTGAAGGCTTGGAGGGATACCCATGGCGCAGCAAGTGTCCGCTAAGGAACCGACCGCAGCACAGATTGCGGAACAGAAAATCTATCAGCAGTTTGGGGTATCGGACAGTGAATACGAGCTGATCTGCTCCTTTATGGGACGTCAGCCGAACTATACCGAAATCGGCGTGTTCAGCGTCATGTGGTCTGAGCACTGTGCCTACAAAAATTCGAAGCCGCTGCTGCGCCGCTTCCCAACCAGCGGCCCGCGGGTCCTGATGGGACCGGGCGAAGGTGCGGGGATCGTCGACATTGGCGACAACCAGGCGGTCGTGTTCAAAATCGAAAGCCATAACCACCCTTCCGCAGTAGAGCCTTACCAAGGCGCCGCGACCGGTGTGGGCGGCATCATCCGCGACATTTTCTCGATGGGCGCAAGACCGGTGGCGCTGCTCAACTCGCTGCGTTTCGGCAAACTTGAAAGCGACCGCGTGAAGTATCTGTTCGAGCATGTTGTGGCCGGCATCGCCGGATACGGCAACTGCATCGGTATTCCGACGGTGGCCGGTGAAGTGATGTTTGACAACAGCTACGACGGCAATCCGCTGGTCAACGCGATGTGCGTCGGTCTGATCGACCACGACAAAATTCAGCGCGGCGTGGCTAAAGGCGTGGGCAACCCGGTCTTTTACGTAGGTCCTCCTACCGGCCGCGACGGCATTCATGGGGCGACGTTTGCTTCGGTTGAGCTCAGCGAAGAGTCGGAAGCGAAGAAGACGGCCGTTCAAGTCGGTGACCCGTTCATGGAGAAGCTGGTGATGGAGTCGACCCTGGAGCTGATCGATTCGGGGATCGTGCTCGGCATTCAGGACATGGGCGCAGCCGGCTTGACCTGCTCCAGCGCGGAGATGGCGAGCAAGGCCGGCAACGGCCTGGAGCTGTATCTCGACCAGGTGCCGCAGCGTGAAGAAGGCATGACGCCGTACGAAATGATGCTCTCCGAATCCCAGGAGCGCATGCTGTTCGTCGTCGAGCCGAAGGACGAAGCGCAGGCGATGGAAATTTTCGAGCGCTGGGGTGTCATCTGCGCCAAGGTCGGCAAAGTGACCGACGATGGACGCCTGAAGCTGTTCCACCATGGCGAAGTCGTTGGCGACATGCCGGTCAAGGCACTCGTTGACGAGTGCCCGGTGTACAACAAGCCGTCGAGCGTGCCTGCTTATTATGAAGCAAACGCCGACGTCGATACGCTGCGCTACGAAGAAGTGAAAGACCTGGGGGGCGCCCTGAAGCAGGTTTTGGCTTCCCCGACGGTTGCCAGCAAAGCCTGGGTATACAATCAGTACGATTACATGGTCCGCACGAGCACGGCGGTCCGTCCGGGTTCCGACGCGGCAGTGGTTACGATCCAAGGCACGCGCAAAGGCCTCGCGATGACGACCGACTGCAACGGGCGGTACGTGTATCTCGATCCGGAAGTCGGCGGCCGCATCGCGGTCAGCGAAGCCGCGCGCAACATCGTCTGCTCCGGCGCCGAGCCGCTGGCGATCACGGACAACCTGAACTTTGGCAGTCCGGAGAAGTCGGATATTTTCTGGCAGATGGAGCGTGCGGTAGACGGCATGGCCGAAGCCTGCCGCGTGCTGGATACGCCGGTCATCGGCGGTAACGTCAGCCTGTACAATGAGAACGCCAGCGGAGCGATCTACCCGACGCCGGTCGTCGGCATGGTCGGTCTGGTGCATGATACGGATCATATTACGACACAAGGCTTCAAACAAGAAGGCGACGTCATCTTCCTGCTCGGCGACACGAAAGCGGAGCTGGGCGGCAGCGAGTTCCAATACGTCGTGCATGGGGCAACGGAAGGACGTCCTCCGGCGCTCGACCTGGATACGGAGAAAAAACTGCTGTCCTCCGTGCTTGGTGCGATCCAGCAAGGACTCGTACAGTCGGCGCACGACTTGTCCGAGGGCGGTCTTGCAGTGGCTCTGGCCGAGTCCTGCATCAGCGGTTCGCTGGGTGCCCAGGTGCATGTCGAAACCGGCCTGCGTCCGGACGTAGCCCTGTTCAGCGAATCCCAATCCCGCATCCTGCTCTCGGCATCCCGGGACAAGGCAGAGCAGCTGAAAGCTTATATTGAAGGTCAAGGCGTGCCGGTTGCCGAAATCGGCATCGTGGAAGGCGACAGTCTGGTGGTTGACATCAACGGTGCTTCGGCCGTGAACGAAAGTGTAGGAGGCTTGAAGCAGGTCTGGGAGGATGCGATTCCATGTCTCATGAAGTAACACCGCAAACGCTGTGGACGGGAGACTACTATAACGAAGGCTCGGGCAAAGACGGGCTGTTCGACAAATTAAAAGAAGAATGCGGCGTGTTCGGGGTCTATGGACACCCGGACGCCGCTTCTTTGTCCTACTACGGGCTGCATGCCCTGCAGCACCGCGGGGAAGAAAGCGCGGGGATGTGTGTCAGCGACCGCGAGGAGTTTCACTACCACCGCGGCATGGGTCTCGTCAAAGAGGTATTCGACAAAGACATGATGGCTTCCCTGACCGGGGACATCTCCATCGGGCACGTGCGCTATTCGACGAGCGGCGACAGCAAGCTGACGAACGCGCAGCCGCTGGTGTTCAAGTACCGTGACGGCGACCTGGCCGTGGCGACCAACGGCAATATCGTGAACGCCCCGCAAATCCGGCGCGAGCTGGAGGAAGGCGGGTCGATATTCCAGACGACGAGCGACACGGAGGTCATCGCACATCTAATCGCGCGTTCGTCGAAGGATCTCGTCTCCGCGGCCAAAGACGCGTTCAACCGCATCGTCGGCGGCTACGCGTTCCTGATCATGACGAACGACCGGCTGCTGGTCGCATCGGATCCGCACGGGCTGCGGCCACTGACGATGGGCAAGCTCGGTGAGGCGTATATTTTCGCCTCGGAGACCTGCGCGCTCGAGACGATCGGCGCGGAGCTGATCCGCGACATCGAGCCGGGCGAGCTGCTTATTCTCGACAAAGACGGCCTGCATGAAGACCGGTTCGAGGAGAAAAAGCACCGTAAATCGCTGTGTGCGATGGAATACATCTATTTTGCCCGCCCGGACAGCGACATGAACGGCTCGAATCAGCACGCCGCCCGCAAGCGGATGGGCAGCCGGATGGCGATCGAATCGTTTGTCGACGCCGACATCGTGACCGGGGTGCCGGATTCCAGTATTTCCGCGGCGATTGGTTACGCGGAGCAGACGGGGATCCCGTACGAGATGGGGCTCATCAAAAACAAATACACGGGCCGCACCTTTATCCAGCCAAGCCAGGAGCTGCGCGAGCAGGGCGTCAAGATGAAGCTCAGCGCTGTGCGGCGTGTGGTTGAAGGCCAGCGGGTCGTCATGATCGACGATTCGATCGTCCGCGGCACGACCTCCCGCCGGATTGTGAACCTGCTTCGCGACGCCGGGGCGGTGGAAGTGCATGTGCGGATTACGTCACCGCCTTTTAAAAATCCGTGCTTTTACGGCATCGACACGCCGGACCGGCGCGAGCTGATTGCCTCAAGCAAGTCGGTGGAAGAAATCTGCCGGGAAATTAACGCCGATTCGCTGGCGTTCCTTAGCCCGGAGGGTCTGATCACTGCCATTGCAGGCAACAATGCGGATGATTACAAGGGCGGGCTGTGCCTGGCTTGTTTCGACAACGATTATCCGACGCATCTGGATTTTAACGGTGAAGAGAAGTTTGGCTGCAGCTGCTGATGGGTTTGGAATGCAGGGCGATTACTGATCGCATGGCATTGCCGGGCTGAAGGTTTGGGCTGTGCCTGTGGATCGATTCAGGATATGAATACTTTACCCGCTTAAAATAGAGGCGGAGCATCTGACAAAGGAGTGTCGTGGGAGTGTCTGAGGCTTATAAAAATGCCGGTGTGGATATCGCGGCCGGAAATGAAGCGGTAGAACGGATGAAGAAGCACGTGAAACGGACGTTCCGTCCGGAAGTGATGACAGATCTTGGCGGCTTTGGGGCGCTGTTCGGCCTGAACAAGGACAAATATGAGGAGCCTGTGCTCGTTTCCGGAACGGACGGGGTCGGCACCAAGCTGAAAATCGCCTTCGCCATGGACCGCCATGACACGATCGGGATCGACGCGGTGGCCATGTGCGTCAACGACATCGTGGTGCAGGGGGCAGAGCCGCTGTTTTTCCTTGACTACTTGGCATGCGACAAGGTCGTGCCGGAGAAGATCGAAGCGATCGTGGCTGGCATCGCCGAGGGCTGCCATCAGTCCGGCTGCGCGCTGATCGGCGGTGAAACCGCTGAGATGCCTGGCATGTACGCCGAAGGCGAATACGATATCGCGGGCTTTACGGTCGGCGTAGTCGATAAAAGCAAAATCATCAACGGCTCGTCCATCGCCCCTGGAGATACGGTCATCGGCATCGCATCGAGCGGCGTGCACAGCAACGGCTTCTCCCTGGTGCGCAAGCTCCTGCTTGAGCAGTCCGGCTACAGCCTGCACGATGAAATTCCTGAACTGGGCGGCAAGCTGGGCGACGTCCTGCTGACACCGACCAAAATCTATGTGAAGCCTCTGCTGGCTCTGCTGGAGAAGGTCAACGTGAAAGGCATGGCGCACATCACCGGCGGCGGCTTCATCGAGAACATTCCGCGCATGCTGCCTGCCAACGTCAACGTGGACATCCGTTACGGTTCCTGGCCGATCCTGCCGATCTTTGAGCTGATGCAGAGCAAGGGCAGTATTGCCAATCGTGACATGTTCACCACATTCAACATGGGCATCGGGCTTGTCCTTGTCGTCAGCGAAGGCGATGCGCAGCAGGCGCTGGAGCTGCTCAAGGCGAGCGGCGAGGAAGCGTACATCATCGGGTCGGTAACGCCGGGTGAGTCGGTTGTGACCTTTACGGGAGCCGATGTCTAATGAGCGGCTACCGGATTGCTGTGTTTGCTTCCGGAACGGGAAGCAACTTTCAGGCATTGGCCGAAGCGGCCGCTGAGGGAAGGCTCGGCGGTGCGACGGTGGAGCTGCTCGTCTGCGACAAACCGGCGGCCCCTGTCGTCGGCCGGGCGGAGCGCCTCGGCATTCCTAAGCATCTGTTCGTTCCCAAACAGTACGGATCACGCGAGGAATATGAAGCGGAAATCGTCGCCAAGCTCGAAGAGCTGGAGATCGATCTGGTCGTGCTGGCAGGGTATATGCGTCTGCTGACCTCCGTGATCGTCGACAAATATGCAGGGCGCCTGATCAACATTCACCCGTCGCTGCTCCCGGCATTTCCCGGGACAAACGCGATCAGACAAGCGCTGGACTATGGCGTCAAGCTGAGCGGCGTAACCGTGCATTTTGTGGACGGCGGCATGGATACCGGACCGATTATCGCCCAGCGGGCGATCGAGGTGGCCGAGCATGAGACGGAGGAGTCTTTTGCGCAGGCGGTGCATGCTGTAGAACAGGAGCTGTACCCGCAGGTCGTTGCTCTTTTTGCCCAGGGTAGAATGAAGCTGGAGGGCCGGAAAGTTACGCTGCTTAAGGGATGATGCTTTTACGTGGTTGGAGTGGTAACAACACAAAGATATAGAGATAGGGTAAGGGGATAAAGGACAGCTGCCGCGGTTCCGACACGAATGGCGGCGGCTGTCAGCGGCTTTTTCGTATAATATAAGTTGAATTAAAAGAATAGGATGCAGGGCAAGGGAGTAAAACGATTCCGAAGAAGCGAAGCGTTCGTGAAAGCTTTCCAAAGGAAAGCTAGCATCGGAAGCATATGCTTTGGCTTTCGGATTTCTCCATTAGGTTGGATCCATCAATAAAGAAATACGAAAACAAGAGCGATCGTAGGAACGTTTTACGTACTTGCCCCTATTATCATCCATTTCAATCGTTCAACTTATATAAGAAATGATAAATTTCGGTGTTTCCGCAAAGACTTCGGCCGTTATCGAGCAAAAAGTGCGCTTTGTGGAGGGATTTGACGGTTTTGTCGGCTCGGCCCGCTTCCAGCGGATGCCGGGGAATCTTTTCGATATTTCTCGGGAAATAAATGAGCTTCGAGCGAAAGTTATCGTTTTTACACATAAAGGAGGAGCATATCGTGAGTATTAAAAGAGCGCTGGTCAGCGTATCGGATAAGAAGGGCATCGTGGATTTTTGCCGCGAGCTGTCTGCATTGGGCGTGGAAATCATTTCGACAGGGGGCACCAAAAGCCTGCTGGCACAGGAAGGCGTGCCGGTCATCGGCATTTCCGAAGTAACCGGGTTTCCGGAAATTTTGGATGGACGCGTCAAGACGCTGCATCCTGCGGTACACAGCGGCCTTCTGGCTGTCCGTGACAGCGAAGAGCATCAGCAGCAGATGAAAGAGCTAGGCCTGGACTACATCGATCTGGTGGTCGTAAACCTGTATCCGTTCCAGGAGACGATTGCTAAACCGGACGTTACGTATGAAGATGCGATCGAAAATATCGACATCGGCGGTCCGACCATGCTTCGTTCGGCAGCCAAAAATCATGCGTTTGTCAGCGTAGTTGTCGATTCGGCCGACTACGGTACCGTACTTGCGGAAATCCGCGAGAACGGAGATACGACGCTGGAGACGCGCAAACGGCTTGCAGCCAAAGTTTTCCGCCACACCGGCGCATACGATGCCCTCATTTCCGATTATTTGTCGAACGTCACAGGCGATCCTCTTCCTGAGCGTATGACGGTTACTTACGAGAAGATCCAAGACCTTCGTTACGGCGAGAATCCGCACCAGAAAGCGGCGTTCTACCGCAAACCGCTCGCTCCATCCGGCACCATCACAACCGCCGAGCAGCTGCACGGCAAGGAATTGTCTTACAACAACATCAACGACGCCAACGCGGCGCTGCAGATCGTCAAAGAATTCGACGAACCGGCTGTCGTCGCGGTCAAGCATATGAACCCTTGCGGCGTAGGCACAGGCGAAAGCATTTTGGAGGCATATAAAAAAGCCTACAGCGCGGATCCGACCTCCATTTTCGGCGGCATCGTCGCGGCTAACCGCATTATCGACAGCGACACAGCTGCGCTGCTCAGCGAAATTTTCCTGGAAATCGTGCTGGCACCGGGCTTCACCGATGAGGCACTCGAAATTTTGACGAAGAAGAAGAACATCCGTCTGCTAAAAATGGGCGAATTCGGCTCCGCCAAGGAACGGAACAGCCAATTTGTCGTTACGTCCATCGACGGCGGTATGATCGTACAGGAAAGCGACGTGCTTTCGCTGGACGAAGCCGATCTGAAAGTCGTAACCGATCGTGCGCCTAGCGAAGAGGAGCTGAAGCAGCTGCTGTTCGGCTGGAAGGTCGTGAAGCACGTGAAGTCGAACGCGATCGTACTGGCCGCAGACAACATGACCGTTGGCGTAGGTGCGGGTCAGATGAACCGCGTCGGCTCCGCCAAAATTGCCATCGAGCAGGCGGGCGACAAAGCCAAGGGATCGGTACTCGCATCCGATGCGTTTTTCCCGATGGGCGATACGCTGGAGTTAGCGGCCAAAGCGGGAATTACCGCGGTCATTCAGCCTGGCGGCTCCATTAAGGACGAGGAGTCCATTAAAGTCGCCAACGAATACGGCATTGCGATGGTGTTTACGGGCGTGAGACATTTTAAACACTAAGACGGAACTCGCCGTTCTTGCTAGTGGAAAGTCAATACCGTCATATGTAAAGTCATTGCCACTATGCACTGAAAAGTGAAAAAGGCTGAGATAGCCGCGTTTAAGAGGTTTGGGAGAGAGATAAGGAAGGGTGACTGCAGCCGGGCTGTTGTCGGAAAAGTCACCCTCAGCAGCCGCTTCCCGTCATCAAAATCTCCGCTGAACGCGGCTGTCTGTTATAAAGGATGTCGACATCGTCTTCTTGGCGGTATATGACATGAATATTATAGGTTTTTGATGAAAAATAAACGCGTATAAATCGAAGTAACGGGAGGCGGACATGGATATTTTGGTGATTGGCGGCGGGGGCCGCGAGCATGCCATCGTATGGGCACTGCATAAGAGCCCGAAGGCGGGACGGATCTACTGTGCCCCGGGTAATGCGGGGATCGGGCAGATCGCCGAATGCGTGCCGATTCAGGTCAATGAATTCGACAAGCTGACGGACTTTGCTTTGACGAAAGAAGTGGGATTGGTTGTTGTCGGACCGGACGATCCGCTGGCGGACGGCATCGTGGATGCCTTTGAGGCGAAAAATATTCCGGTATTCGGGCCTAACCGCAAGGCGGCTGAAATCGAGGGCAGCAAAACGTTCATGAAGGACCTGCTGCATAAATACAACATTCCTACGGCGGCTTACCGCAAATTCGACAATTACGAAGAAGCATCCGCTTATTTGCAGTCGCAACAGGCACCGATCGTCATTAAGGCGGACGGACTTGCCGCAGGAAAAGGCGTCACCGTGGCGTTTACGATGGAGGAAGCAGAAAAAGCGCTCCACGACATCATGGTCGCCAAAGTATTCGGCGAATCCGGCACTCAGGTCGTCATCGAGCAGTTCCTGCAGGGACAGGAAATGTCGATTTTGTCCTTTGTCGACGGCGAGACGGTGCGGCCGATGGCGGCTGCGCAGGACCATAAGCCGGTGTTTGACGGGGACAAGGGTCCGAACACGGGCGGCATGGGCACCTATTCGCCGCTGCCGCATGTGGATCCGGCGATTGTTGAAGCCGCTGTCGAAAACATCATCAAGCCGACCGCCAAAGCGATGGTGGCCGAAGGCCGGCCGTTCCGCGGCGTGCTCTTCGCCGGACTGATGATCCAGCCGGACGGTACGCCGACCACGATCGAGTTCAATGCCCGCTTCGGCGACCCGGAGACCCAGGTCGTGCTGCCGCGGCTGAAGACGGATCTGCTCGACATTTTCCTCGCGGTTGTGAACGGCACGCTGGCCGATATCGACATCGAGTGGAGCGATGAGGCCGCCGTGTGCGTCGTGCTCGCTTCGGGCGGCTATCCCGCTTCGTATCCGAAGGGACTGCCGATCCAGGGGCTGGATCAGGTCGACGCGACAGAGGCACTCGTGTTCCATGCGGGAACCGCCACAAACGAGCAGGGCGAGTTCGTCACCAGCGGCGGCCGTGTGCTGGGCGTCGTCGGCCTGGGTGCCGATATCGCTGAAGCCCGCGCAAAGGCATACGCGCAGGCCAAGAAGATTAGCTTCGAGGGCAAGCAGAACCGCACGGACATCGCCGCCAAGGCGTTGGTAAAGAGCGGGAAATAAAAATGTTTCGCTAGAGATGCATCCCTATGGATGTCCCTAGGGATGTTGCCCGGTACATTTTGCCGGGTCTGAGATAGAAGGCGTTCCGAGGTCGGCACACGACCGAAGGGGCGCCTTTTGTTGTTCAGCATATCACTCTTCGTATACCCCCTTGCCAAAAGTCTCGAAATCATATATTATATATTTATAAATCTTAATATTAAAATAAATTCAGATCAGGTTTGGCAAGACGCAAACGCAATGAGAGGTTTAAAATTCAGAGAGCACAGAGGAGGTTTCAAACCATGCTGCAGACGACAGGGATCCACCACATTACCGCATTCGTGAACAACGCCCAGGAAAACGTTGATTTTTACGCAGGGGTGCTCGGGCTTCGACTGGTGAAAAAGACGATCAACTTCGATGCACCGAACGTGTACCATCTGTACTTTGGCAACGAGCACGGCAGTCCGGGGACGATTATTACGTTTTTTCCGAGGGACAATAGCCGAACAGGTACCGTTGGCGGCGGACAGGTGAAAACGACGGTGTATGCCGTTCCTCCGGGAAGCCTGGATTTCTGGATGCAGCGTCTGAGCTCTCTGGGTTTGGCGTACGGCACGACGGAAAGATTCGGAGAAACGTACATTCAATTCAAAGATCCTTCCGGTCTGCAGATTGAATTGGTGGAGCGGGCCGAGGGGGCGCCAAGCCGCTGGTCCTTCAGCGGAGTTCCAGTGGACCATGCCATTAAGGGATTTGGCGGAGCTGTTTTGGGAAGCAATAACCCTAAGCAGACGATGCTGGTACTGGAAGAAATCCTCGGACTGGCCAAAATCGGCGAAGACCAAGGCCAGGTCCGTTACCGCAGCACCGGCGATATCGGCAACATCATCGACGTGAATATCGGTCTGGAAGAGCAGGGGACCGCCGGTGCCGGTACGGTGCATCATATCGCCTGGCGTGCCAAGGATTTTGCTGAGCATGAGGCATGGAGAAGTCTGGTGGAGGAAGCCGGTCTTCGTCCAACGCAGATTGTCGACCGTCAGTATTTTAATGCGGTGTATTTCCGCGAGCCGGGCGGGATTTTGTTTGAGATCGCCACAGATCCTCCAGGGTTTGCACGCGATGAGCCGAAAGAGGAAATGGGGACACATCTCATGCTGCCCGAGTGGTATGAGCCGCAGCGTGAAGTGATAGAACAACTTTTGCCGGACATTCAAGTCCGTGCATTGGGAGGCGTACAATGATGAGTATGAAGCATATTTTTGTTCAAGGAAGTCGGCCGGAGGCACCCGTATTGGTTATTCTTCACGGAACGGGTGGGAATGAGCGGGATTTGCTCCCGATCGCAGACATGATAGCACCAGGGGCATCCGTGCTTGGCGTGCGGGGAAACGTTCTGGAGCACGGCATGCCGCGTTTCTTCCGGAGACTGGCCGAAGGGGTATTCGACGAGGAAGATTTGATTGCGCGGACGCATGAGCTGAAGGCCTTTTTGGATGAGGCGGCAGCGCAGTATTCCATCGACCGGAACCGGATGGTGGCTGTCGGCTTCTCCAACGGCGCCAACATTGCCGCGAGCCTGCTGTTCCATTACAGCGACGCCCTGCAGGGCGCAGTTCTGCTGCATCCGATGGTTCCGCTGCGCGGGAAGGAACTGCCTGATCTAACCGGTGTTCCGGTATTTATCGGGGCAGGGACGAATGACCCAATCTGCTCTATCAGTGAGACCGAAGAGCTCCATTCGCTGCTGTCTGACGCCGGTGCGGATTCCGAGCTGCATTGGGCAAATTACGGACACCAGCTGAGCAAGCTGGAGATTGATGCGGCGACCGCCTGGTTTGAGCGTCATTTTAACAGTAAAGTATAATGGTTTGATCGAACATAAGGAAAAGGCTGCTTGGGACTCATCCCGGCAGCCTTTTTTTGGTGCGTTGGAATTCAGTTCTTTACTCCTCCGGAAACTCCCAAGCGGGATTCCAGACGATTTCCCACAGGTGCCCGTCGGGGTCCTGAAAATAACCGGAGTACCCTCCCCAGAACGTGTCGTGCGCGGGTGAGGTGATGGTAGCTCCCGCCTGACGCGCCTGTTCCATCACTTGATCGACCTCTTCCTTGCTGGTCACGTTGTGGCCGATCGTAAACTCCGCACTGCTGGGGGCCGTGCGCTCGATGTTGGCATCGTGGACGAGGTCGTCTCTTTTCCAGACAGCCAGCTTCACCCCTGCCTGAAGGTCAAAGAACGCGACCGCACCGTGCTCGAACTCTGTTCCAATAATGCCTTCCGTAGGCAGCCCCAGGCCATCCCGGTAAAAGGCCAGCGCCCTTTCCAAGTCGTCTACCCCCAGGGTCAAAACGGATATACTTGGCTTCATCGTGTTACATCCTCCTTCTTGGATTAAAGTGTGTGCAATGTCTTCGGCTGGTACTTTTGATTATAGCAATGTATTGGTGACAGCTTGATTGTCATCATTAAGGAATAATTTGACTTCATTTCTGGCATGATATGAGAACCGATCATCGTACACAAGAGGTGAGAACTATGAAGGGAACCGCACTGGATATCCTCAAACAGCAGCTGAAGGATTCCCCGGATCTGGTTTGCCAGCCATTTCTCATTGACGGTAGAACTTGTACGTTATTTTATATACCTTCCATTGTAGACCAAGCGATGCTTCAAAAGAACATCGCCCGTTTTTTGCTGGCCGAAAGCCGAACGGGGAGTTGGGATGCTTTTCGCCGTAACCTGCAGCAAGGAAACGCGTTTCCGGTCGTCTATCATTCCATTTCCGGCCCAGAAGAGGCATCCGTCCTGGTCGTACAAGGGAAGGCCGTCCTGCATGTGGATCAAACGGACGATTTTTACTATTTTGACACCGTACAGTACCAGAAAAGATCGATTGCGGAATCGCAAAACGAATTGGTCGTTACGGGTCCGCAAGAGGCTTTTATCGAGGATATTCAGAGCAACCTGTCCCTGCTGCGCCATAAGATCCGGCATCCGAAGTTGAAGATGAAGGAATATACAATCGGCGACTATACCAACACGTTGGTTTATGTGGTTTATATCGAGGGAATGCCCAAAAACGAAGTGTTAGCCGAAATCGACAGCAAGCTGCAAAGCCTATCCATCGATGGGATTTTCGGCATTGGTTATGTAGTGGAACATTTCAAGGAAAGCTCCACGCCGTTTCCGATATTTCAATATACGGAGCGGCCTGATGCCGTTGCAGCCTCTTTGCTCGAGGGGCGCGTCTGCATTTTGATGGATGGGGCACCCAATGCTGTGATCGCTCCGGTCACCTTGTTTTCGTTATTGCAGGCCTCGGAGGATTACTTTCAGAGTCCCTTTGCAGCCAGCTGGATTCGCACGATCCGGTTCGCTTTTTCGCTATTGTCGATCTTATTGCCTTCATTATACGTAGCGATTACGACGTTCCACCCTCAAGTCCTGCCGGCTCATCTGCTGATTACGATCGCATCCGCCCGCGAACGCATCCCGTTCTCGGCATTAACGGAAGCGCTGCTGATGGAGCTGACCTTTGAAGCGCTGCGGGAGGCGGGCATGAGAATTCCGAAGCCTGTCGGCCAGACGGTCTCGATCATCGGGGGGATCGTCATCGGCCAAGCGGCCGTTCAGGCAGGCATTGTCTCCGCTCCCATGGTCATTGTCGTTTCGATCACAGGGGTGGCCTCTTATATCATTCCCCATCTGGAGCTGGGGCTTATTTTTCGGATGCTCCGTTTCCCGTTTCTCATTTTGGGCGGTTCGATGGGGCTGATCGGAATATTCGCAGGTACTTTCGTTCTGTACGCGCATCTGGTGCACTTGAGGTCCTTCGGGGCCCCGTATTTGCAGCCGGTCGCACCGCTCGTCCTGTCCGATTGGAAAGACACGCTGTTGCGGCTGTCATCAGCTTTGATGAACAAACGCAGCAGCGCCTTTTCGAGAATCCGGCATCGGAGGAGATAATCCATTCCTATGAAAACGACACTTCTGAAAGTTGGGCTGATGGTCATCATATTGTGCAGCATCACTGGATGCTGGTCCAAAGTCGAGCTGGATCAGCGTATTTTCGTAAACGGGGTGTTTATCGATGTCGGTGAGGAACCCGGAACGGTGAAGGTCTCGATCAGCACCCCTCTGACCAACCGCCTGGATTCGGACCAGTTAAGCGGCGGGGGAGGCGGCAAGGATAAGCCCTACTCCTTGATCACGAAGCAATCCACGAGCATCGGCAAGGCGCTGGAATATATCCACAAAGATTTGTCGCGCCAGCTCAGCCTGTCCGAAATCAAAGTTGTGATGATCAGCGAGCAATACGGCGAGCAGGGCATCGGGGATCTTCTGGAATGGATCAAGAGGGAACCCGATGTCCCGATCGGGGCATACTTGTTAGTCGCTTCCGGTAAGCTGGATGATGCCGCACACCTGACGCCGATTTTTGAACAGCTGCCCACCACGGTACTGCTAAGCTTCGCCACCCAAGGATATATGCTGAATACGACCATCAAGGACTGTCTCGTCGCGGACGCGGCAGGATTGGGATACGCCGCCACCTTATTGCAGAACGACAAGATCCATTCCGCCGCCGATGCTCATAAAAGCGAAACGTGGACGGGAATTAAGGGGGCAGCTTTGTTTCAGCAAGGCCGATTGAAAGGCACACTCCCCTATGAAGAAGCCAAAACCATCGCATGGGCCCATGGGCATCTCAAATTTCCGATTTATTCCGTTCAATGGGATCACGGCAAGAGCAAAGCAGATCTTAAATTCACTTATACGAACGGCAAAACTTCGGTCAAAATGACCCCAAACGGCCCGGTTTTCACGGTTCATCTCAAAGGCAGGGCCAGCATCATAGCCAAAAAGGACGCTTCTCACCGCTTCGTGAAGGACGTCAGCGGGACTATCATGAGCCAAATGAGAGAAACCGTCTCCGAAGACTTCCGGAAGAGCATTGCCTACTCTCAACAAATCGGAGCCGATGTGCTTCAGCTCGGGTTTCTCCTGGAGTGGAACGCCCCGCAGTACTGGCAGCAGGTGAAAGGCAAATGGCCGGAACACTATAAGAAGGATGCCGAGGTACGCGTAGTTACCAAGTTGAGCCTGGACGATTACGGGAAAGAATATTGAGAAGGGGAGCGAGGCGAAATGACTTCAAACAACAACTGGAGGTTGGCCCGATTTGCCTTTGTCTATTTTAACTCCCAGGCGTCCATCTTCCTTATTCCAGAGCTGGTATCCACGTCAAGCTATCAAGGAATTGCGGGCATCGTGTTCGGGTCCCTCCTGGGCTTCATCATTTTGTTCTATGTGGTCTATGTCGGCAAGCTTCAGCCCGCTTCCTCCTGGGTCACCTTCGGAAACCGAATCATGGGTAAAGGGATACATGGAGCCTTCGTTGTTATGCTGCTTGCATGGACGGTGTACTACGCCTCCTACGATATCCAAAGCTTCGTCTTGTTTTTCGGGACCAATTACTTGAAAGGAACCCCGCCCTGGTTCATCCAGCTCATCATCAGCCTCGTGATCCTCTACGTCGTCCGGTTGGGGGCAAGGACGCTTGTATACATGTCGGAGGGCCTTTTTTTGCTGATCTTTGCAACAACGCTGCTGATCACCTATTTTTATGCTGAAAACGCCAATGTGCATATGCTTCCGGCTTTTTTTCGTTACTTTGACCTGCCTACTTTTTTCAGCAACACAATGGCTACGTTTTCGGTCGTGAGCGAGTGGGTGGTCTTCCTGTTCCTTGCTCCGGAATTTACATTCGGCAAAGGGACGTTCGCCAAGCTGGCGGTTGCATCGGTTGGAAATTTCTTAGTCTTGTTGTCAGGCTGGATGTTTACGCTGCTTAATTTCAGCCCGCATTATGCCAAGCAGATCCAATATCCATTCCTCGAAATTATCCGAGGTAAAATAGACGATGGCCTGTTGGAAAACTCCGCCCCATTTTTGATCGGGGTATGGACGGCTTCGATGCTGATCCATTGCTCCTTTTTGATATATGCCGGAACCAAGTGCATGTCCTATTTTACGAAAGGAAAAGGAGAGGGAATCATTGTTCCTTCGCTGACGCTCGTTTCGGCGGGGATTGCGTTTTATTACGCCTACCACTTGTCTGCCTACCAGAAACACTATTTTTCCATTATTACGGTGCTGGTGTGGATTTTTATCGAGCTGATTCCACTGTATTATGGGATTGTGGCCATGTTACGAATACGGTCAAAAAAATGGTGGAGTGAGCAGACCTGAATGTGAACGGCTCCATTTTAAACGTCAAGGAGTGAAATACGATGAGCATCACTGTCATTTATGGGGGTACGCGTCCAGACGGGAATACGGAGCTTCTGACCGAGCGGGTCGTCCGGGGATTTGCCGGCGTGGACCGGATTGTGCTGAAAGAATATACCGTTCAACCGATTGAGGATCTTCGACATACCGAGCAGGGTTTTCAGGACGTGGGCGACGATTACAACGCGCTGATTGACCGCGTGCTGGCCGCGGATACTGTGATTTTTGCCACGCCGGTGTATTGGTACGGCATGTCGGGCCATATGAAAAACTTTATCGATCGCTGGTCCCAAACGCTCAGGGACGATCAGCGCCCGCATTTCCGGGAATCGATGAAGTCCAAAACCGCTTATGTGATTGCGGTCGGCGGCGACGATCCACAGCTGAAAGGACTGCCGCTGATTCAGCAGTTTCAGTATATCTTTGACTTCTTCGGAACGAAGTTTGGGGGCTATATCCTGGGCGAGGGGAATCGGCCGGGGGCGGTTATCGATGATACCGCGTCGATCAAGCTGGCGGATGAGCTCCGGGACCGTCTGATCAGGCAGGTGCAAGAATAAGCCATATTTTTCAATTTGCATAGCTTGTGGTATATCTTTGCCGTTTGCTAAGATAACAATAAATAAGGAGCAGCCGGCCCAGGCTACTCCCTAGCACAAACATCTTGAGTGGGATATCCCTCCAGGATCAAGCTTGACCTTGAAAATAACCCACTTAGGTGCCGACCTTAAGAGTGGGTTATTTTCGTTTATCGATGTAAGTGAGTAACGCTACCAGGAAAATCCCGAAGGTTAGTATTTCACCAAACGAAATGTTCATTCGCATCACCTGAGCAAACGTAACGTTTAACCTGAGAATAAAAGACTTAGAAAAGGCCCATTTAAGGTGGGCTTTTTTTATGCTTACCCATCAAAACAGATCCATACACTTCATGCATCATGATAGTGAGGTCTTCAAGCTGTATAGGCCCTTAGTTGCCCCAGTCACCAATCTTCTTGCGGTTCCATGCTGCATCAACCGTTTTGATATTGACAGCTTAGTACACCCGTACTAAACTAATTAGTACAGTCGTACGATTTGTTAGAATTGACGAAGCAGGTGAACTCCAATAGGGGGCGGGGGAGTCTATGGAACAATCGAAGAGAAGGCAGCAAATCGTGGAGATCGCGATCCATACGATTGCCGAGCTTGGTTACGCCCAGGCCTCGGTGGGACAAATCGTCAAGCGTGCCAGTGTAAGCAAAGGCGTGTTCACCTACCACTTCGCCAGCAAGGATGAGTTAATGGAGCAAATCGTCCATGAGGTCTTTGATGCCGGAGCACGCTTCATGTCTCCACGAGTCGAGGGACAAACGACACCAGGCGGGATGCTGAAGGCCTATATCGAGTCGAACCTGGAATTTATGGGCGGGCACCGTGACTATATCGTAGCTTTAACGGAAGTTGTTACGAATGCGCGCACGGCGGACGGAAAGCTTCGATTCGGAGGAGCCGCCGATGACTTGATCCTGGAGCCTCTTATCGAAATATTGCGATGGGGACAGGAGGCCGGAGAGTTCAAGCCGTTTACCGAACGCTCCGCTCGTGTGACTGCAGCGGCCATCCGCAGCGCCATTGACGGCGTCGCAAGCCAGCTGCTCATCAATCCCGGCCTGGACCTTTCGGGATACGCGGCGGAACTTGCCGACCTGTTTCTATCGGCCGTCCACCGTCCCTCTCATCCAGCGGATTCGTCTGCGGAAGGAGGAGAGCAGTCATGAAACGGATCGATCCGAGGGCGGTGAAAGCGCGAAGAATGGAAGGGTGGATCGCCAGCGCGATCAGTGTCGTGCTGATTATCGCGCTTCTATGGCTGACAATGGCTTACAGCTGGCCCGCCTGGATTGCGGGATGGAGTGCGGCCGCTGTCGTGCTGTTTATCGTGCTTGAGCTGGCGGTGCTGCCCGGTTTGCTGTACCGGTTCTGGCGATATGAGATTACGGAAAAGAGCGTAGAGCTGAATCACGGCGTCTGGGTGCGCAGGAAAACGTTGATCCCGATGGTGCGTATTCAGCATGTGGATTCCAAGCAAGGGCCGATCCAGAAAATCTATGGACTGTCCACCGTCACGTTCTCCACCGCAGCCGGCAGCCATCGCATTCCTGCATTGTCAGAGCAAGAAGCTGAGAATATTCGCAAGCAGATTTCGGATTGGGCAGGAGGGGCGGACGGTGAACTCTAATCCAGGACCCTTGCCGGCCAACCGGCGGCTGCATCCCGTATCCATTCTGTACTTTCTGATTCATTCCGGGAAGGAATTGGCGGGCTTGCTGCCTTTGATTCCATTCTGTATTTTTCTGATCCATCGCGTATTTGGAAAAGAGATCGACCGCATCGTGCTGACCGTTTGTGTTATTGCGGCGGCTGCGGTCATACTGATCGTGTTCGCTTGGCTGCGCTGGCGCCGTTTTGTGTACCGGGTGGAGGATGGCGTCCTTTATATGGAACACGGGCTGTGGGTCCGCCGAAAACTATGGATCACCAAGGAACGCATTCAGTCTCTGAACATCACAGTCAGCCTGTATGATCGAATGTTCGGGCTCGTTCGCCTGGAAATGGAGACGTCCGGGGGTGAAGAAGAGCCGGAGGCCGTGCTCAGTTCGATTTCTGCCGCGGAAGCCGCCCGGATTCAGCGAGAGATCGGCATGGCAGACCCGGAGAAGGCGGTGTCTGACACGTCGGGCGATTCCCACGTTCACGATGAACAGCCGAACGCTACTCCCCTGAACAGCATGCGGCTGTCACTGGGCCAAACGCTGATTCTAAGCACAACAAGCGGCAAATTCTCGATCCTCTGGATGGTGATCGTAGGGGGAGGCTTGAAGCTGTGGGATGAATGGGTGAGGGATACGCCGATATGGGATCAGCTGTCCCCGCGGCTGATGGTCCTCGGAATCCCGGGACTCATCGTCTTCCTTGCGATCCTTTCCTGGCTGCTCGCTTTTGCAGGCGCCTTCTTACTGGAGTACGGCTTTCGGGTTGAAGCCGAGGGCCGTACGTTAACCATCGAGCGGGGCTTATTGGAAAAGAAAAGAACCGTTATCAAGCCGCACCGGATTCAGGCGATCCGCATCACCCAGAACCCGCTGCACAAGCTGCTTCGCCGGGCTTCGGTTCGAATGGTCATCGCAGGCAGCTCGGATGAGGAGAAAAAGGCCGTCGATTTGTTTCCGCTTGTCCGTTATGACGAGCTTTCTCTGCGGATGGCAGCGTTTCTGCCCGGATTCCGCCTGCCGCAGACCTGGAACCCGGTCAGCCGTAAATCTTACCGTTCTTACACCGTGCTGCCTGTTCTCATCTGTATCATCCTGGCGGCAGCCGCCTGGTTGCTCGCGCCCGGCTTTTGGCGGTGGCTTGCATGGGTTCTTCCCCTCTTTGCCTGGGCAGCGTCATCATTGGAATACCGGAGGGCGGCCTGGAGCCGGGAAGAGAACCAGCTTCACATCCGCTATGGGAGCTTTTCCGAGAAAACCGTGCTGATCCCGATCTCCAAGGTACAGTGGCACAAAACCTCGCAGACTCCATTCCAGGCGGGAAAAGAGCTGGCCACGCTGAAAGTGGCGGTAGCGTCCGGTAAATCCGGAGACAAAGTTTCGCTGCGGCATGCCTCGGCCTCCGATGTCGACATGCTCACCGATTGGCTTTCCGGAAAACAGTAGCTGATGGCCTTTCCACCGCGAAGCGAGTGGGAGGGCTTTTATTTGCTATCAAACCGACGGTTGGCGCAAATAGGGAAAAACGCCATAAGAAAAACGTCTATCGACGTACTTTCAAAGAAGACAGACCGCGGTTAGCTGAAGTTTTTCTTGCGATTATAGAATGGTTCAGCTTCGCTGAATTTTATAAATTGTATAATCTTCAAAAATAGGCGCCCGCCGGGAGAGAGCCTCTTGAAAAAAAGCCGTAAAAGCGTTAAGTTACTGAGTAATATAAAAACGTCCGTTTAAAAAGAGGGTTAGCGGAGTGAGGAGAGAACAAGAGATGAAAGATACCGGTAAGGAAACGCAGGCCCAGCCTTCAGCTGGGGCCGAAGGAGTCACCGTCATGAACGCTGAAAGAGAAAGCGCGGCAGACAAGCCCCGCACCGTCAGCATGGAGGATATTGTCCGGGCGCATCACGTGCTGCGGGAGGTTATCGTGCGGACGCCGCTGCAGCGGGACCCGGTCCTGTCGGCGAGATACGAATGCAACGTGTTTTTGAAAAGGGAGGATCTGCAGGTCGTGCGTTCCTTCAAGATCCGCGGGGCCTACAATATGATCCGCAGCCTGTCGCCGGAGGAGGTGGCGAAGGGGATCGTGTGCGCAAGTGCAGGCAACCATGCGCAGGGTGTGGCCTTTTCCTGCCATGCGCTGAATATTCACGGGAAAATCTACATGCCGAGCACGACCCCGAACCAGAAGGTGAAGCAGGTCAAGCGCTTTGGCGGCAGCAACGTGGAAGTCATTCTGACCGGAGACACGTTCGACGACGCCTACGCAGAGGCGATCAAGGCCTGCGACCGCGAGGGCATGACGTTTATCCATCCGTTTGACGAGCCTAAGATCATCGCAGGGAACGGCACGATTGCGATGGAAGTGATGGAAAGCCTGGATTCGGCTGCAGACCATGTGTTTGTCACCATCGGCGGCGGCGGACTGGCGGCAGGCGTGGCGACGTACATCAAGACGGTCAGTCCCGCGACCAAAGTGATCGGCGTCGAGCCGGAAGGCGCGGCATCGATGAGCGAGGCGCTGGCTCAGCAGGGCGTTGTCACCTTGGACGAGATCGACAAGTTCGTCGACGGAGCAGCCGTGAAAAGGGTGGGCGACACCCCGTACGACATCTGCTCGCGCCTGCTGGACGACGTCGTCAAAGTGCCGGAAGGCAAAGCCTGCACGGCCATCCTGGAGCTGTACAACGAAAATGCAATCGTCGTTGAGCCCGCAGGCTCACTGCCGGTTGCGGCGCTGGACCTGTACCGGGATGAAATCCGCGGCAAGACGGTCGTCTGCATCATCAGCGGCGGCAACAACGACATCGACCGGATGCAGGAGATCAAGGAGCGCTCGCTCATGTACGAAGGCATCAAGCACTATTTTATGATCAATTTCCCGCAGCGCTCCGGCGCGCTCCGCGAATTTCTGGAAGACGTGCTCGGGCCGGGAGACGACATCACCAACTTCGAGTATACGAAAAAGCACAACAAAGAGAACGGACCGGCGCTCGTCGGCATCGAGCTGAACAGCCGCGAGGATTATGAGCCGCTCATCGAGCGCATGAACCGGAAAGGTCTCAAATATACTGAGCTGAACAAGGATTCCAGCCTGTATAACATGCTGATTTAATAGAGCGGCCGATCGCCGGCGGCGGATGCTGATATTCTCGCCCCTTCGTGCACCGTGCCAACGTGGGAGCAATCCGCTTCCGCCCGCCAAAACTACAAAAAGGGAGACCCTGCAACCATCGCAGCGGTCTCCCTTTTCTATTTTTAAATATGACAAAGTATCAGCTTTGGAGAATGTACGTCGATAGACGATTTTTTATCCGGTTGATGATTCAGCCGATAAAAGTTTCGTCAGATGAACGAACGGCATTATTTCAGCGCGGAGTTGATGTAGTTCCGGACTTCCGGGGTCAGGGTGTCTTTGTTTTTGTTCACGACGTCAAGAAATCCCTTGATGCGTTTCAGGTAGCCGCTCGTGGTCGGGTTTCCTTTGCTGACAGCAGCTTCCAGCGCTGCTTTGGCCTTCGGATCGATTTTCTTGCTGTTATAGTCGAACATCGGCGTGTTGTTGAGGCCGTTCATGCTGATGGACAGGTACAGCTGGTACAGCGCTTTGACCTGGGTCACACGGTTGGATTTCGGATACGACTTCACGAATGCTTCCTGGGTCTGGGCACGCTTGATGACTTCCTGCCAGCTGATCGACAGCGCCGCGTCGTTGGCAAAGCGGTTTTTCGTCTCCGCCGTCATGATATCGATATAGCTCTTGATATCGTTGGTCACATAAGGGCGAACCTTCTGGAAGCGCGGGTAGTCCAGCACCAGGTAGAACATACCTTCAGCCGTTTCGAGACGATAGCCGCTGTCGCGGGCGCCTTTGAAGAGGGCTTTCAGGTTATTGTCGCTCGTCTTATTGATCAGGGAAGTCAGGTCGTCGCCCTGCTTCATCAGCTTCATGAGGCTGCGCTGTACATTGTCTTTGTAAAATTTCTGGTTCCACGCTTCCAGATTGGCGTTTTCGGCATTCTCCATCTTGAGGGCCATCAGCATCGCTTGATATGGTGTTACTTGATACATGTTTTTCTCCATGTAGGCCAGTGCTTCCGCCTGCTTCGCCGGTTTCTTCAGCAGCTCCATCATGTGGTTGTAAATGGCGTCGGCGTGCTTCGTTTTGGCCGAGACGGCGGCAGAAACTGCCGATTTGGTAGCGGCAGGCTGCGCGGTGGCTGCATGAACCGCTCCGGCTCCGGTTTGCAAGGTAAGGGCAATCATAAGGGCAGCGGCTGTGGCCGCGGTAACTGTTTTTTTCATAGGTGTGTTCAACCTCCTGTTTGGTATATGAACATATTACCCGAAGGTTGTTTCGCTTTGATCTCAACTTGTTTCCGACTTGTAAACTTTTAGCGATTGATTTTGGTGACAGGGGAATTTCACAGTACTCCATAGAACTAAATATCAGGGATTCGTATTTTTATTCACTTGTTTTGAATTTTTTGATACTCCATTAATCTACATACAACATATAACGTTTATGATGGATTTGATTTGCCGGCAGCAAGCACCCCAAAAATAACGTTAGGGAGCGATTGGCTTGAACCCTGAACCACAACAACCTTTAGAGGTTACCAATGCAAAATCAGCCTCACTCTGGGAGGTACTTCGCGTCTCCACCAAATTAGGCCTGACCTCCTTTGGCGGTCCGATTGCCCACCTGGGTTACTTCCATGACGAATACGTTCGGCGCAGGAAGTGGATGGACGAAAAAGCCTATGCGGATCTTGTGGCCCTCTGCCAGTTCTTGCCCGGTCCAGCAAGCAGCCAGGTCGGAATCGGGATTGGCATCCTCCGGGCGGGCCTGTGGGGCGGTGTGATGGCCTGGCTGGGCTTTACACTGCCTTCCGTGATCGTGTTGGTTCTGTTCGCCTTATTGCTTCAAGGTTTCGATATCGCCAATGCAGGCTGGATACATGGGCTTAAAATCGTGGCTGTCGCGATTGTAGCCCAAGCTGTGCTGGGCATGGGCCAAAAGCTGACCCCCGACCGGGCACGGATCACGATCGCCGTTGGCGCCGCTGCACTTGTGTTACTATGGCCGACAGCCTATACTCAAGTGCTCATCATTGCCGCAGCTGGAATACTAGGACTGTGGCTGTACAAAAAGGGTCCGAATCCTGGCATTCAGAGCCTGCGGATGCCGGTGAGCAAACCTTTCGCGATCGGCTGCCTTGTTTTGTTTTTCGGCCTGCTCGCTGCGCTGCCGCTCCTAAGACAAATATTTGACATCCAATGGCTGGCCCTGTTCGACAGCTTCTACCGCTCGGGGTCATTAGTATTCGGTGGCGGACATGTGGTACTGCCTCTGCTGGAGCGCGAGGTTGTGCCGACGGGCTGGGTAAGGCCGGAAGACTTCCTTGCCGGTTATGGGGCGGCGCAGGCCGTTCCCGGGCCGCTGTTTACTTTTGCAGGGTACCTCGGAGCGATGTCCGGCGGCATAACTGGTGCAATTATCGCGACAGTGGCGATCTTCCTGCCTGCTTTTCTGCTGGTTGCCGGAGCGCTGCCATTCTGGAACGGCCTTCGAAACAGCCCAAGGGTGCAAGGTGCGCTAATTGGCATTAACGCAGCTGTGGTCGGCATCTTGTTAGCGGCATTCTATGTTCCGATCTGGACGACGGCTGTTACGGCACCGGTTGATTTTGCCTTGGCTCTATTGTTATTTATCCTGCTTGTCTTCTGGAAGCTACCGCCTTGGGTTGTCGTTCTTGCAGGTGCGTTAGCCGGAATGATTATCGGATGGATATGAGTGGATCTTAGAGGCTGTCGTATATATAGCCAAAAACGAAAAATCCCCTTCGAGCAAGCGCAGCGCTGCCATTTAGCACCTGCCTGCTTAAAGGGGATTTTCGCTATGTTCGGGCTATCCGCAAATATTGGGCCAAGGCGCTTTGTGCAGCCAACCTCGTTTGCCGAATCAGCCTCTTCTTAGAAAGATAAAACGCAGCCCGGCCAGCCCAACCAATCCGATCACCAGGCTTACCCATGGGTTGACAGTGAAGACCGGCAGCATGGTCCGCATCGAGAACCCGATGATCATGACGATGATCAGGATGATCAAGTACACCCCGATCGCCTTTAAATCAATCTTGGGCTTGCCTGAGCCCTCATCGCTGCCTGGTTTATTCAGGGTCTTGGTGACGAGCTCGGTCAGCAGAATCGAGCCTGCGGCCAACACGATCAGCGCCAGCAGGCTGATCCGATTGATCGGTTCCCCTGCATAGCCGCTCCATTCGGCGACCAATCCGAACACCGCTTCGACCAAAAACAGAAATGTGAACGCCGCCCAAGGAATCATGATGTAGTAGGCGGCTCCCTCGATGGCTTTACGCTTCGGCAGCGCATCCGCGATGCTGCGGGCACAGGCCGCCGGATCTTCGCCATACAGCTGGGATGCCGTGCGGCCGGCTTCCTGGGCCTTCAGCACGTCCGAAGCCACTTCGAGCAGCTTCTTCTCGGCGTGCTGCCGGTCGGCCCGGGTGCTGCGCACCGCAATGATGACGTCCTCCACATAATCCCGGTTCGCCGGGGTCATGCTTTCGCGCAGCCTGTTATTTTCTTGAATCATTTGCTTGATCGTCATTCTGTACGCTCCTCCATATACCACAAGTATAGGAACAGCCCCGGCCGTTTGCAAGGCAGCCTTCAAGGGATACTGCCCCTCTATTCCTTGAAAAAGAGCATTTCATAGTGCACCGCCACATAGATGATGGCGATAATGACGCAGACAATCAGGACGATCGACAGCGGTTTTTCCTGGGCAAACGTCATGACATGGTCCCACATGGATGATCCATCCCCTCGCAAAAATGATAAGTAGACCTAGTTTCTGCCGAACGTCTGTTTTCCATGCAGGCAAGGGGGATATGAGGCGCAGCGATGGTCCATAGCAACGCTTCACAGCGACGCTCCACAGCCCAGCAGTTGTCTCCCGTCTCCCTCCATTTTGTGAACATTTAACGACCACCGAATAATCCGCCCGGCTGCGCGTGACAATAGGTCAATATGCACCAATTATTTAATCTGACCAGGGGGTGACCTTGTCGTGAGCGACAACTTTAAGCAGAAGTATGTGTGGGACAGCAAGAGCAGAGGATGGATCGTGGAAATGGCCGCGCTGGGGTCACTGAACGGGTCCGAAGCAGCGGCCGAACAGGCACGGACAAAGGGAGAAGAAGGCGGTCAGCTGTCTGTATCCGGGCAGCAGGCAGGGCAAGCGAATCGCATCAGCGATCACGAGCTTCGGGGCGTTGGCCCGGTTGATGTCGGCAACGGCATGCGGGGCGTAGGTCCGGCAGCCGAAGATAACGGGATTGGACCTCGGGCAGCGGGCGCATTCACGAGCGAAATGGCCGAGGAGCCGATCGAAGCTTACGGCTGGCTTAATGAGCCCGAGTCCAAGGAGGAACGCGGCAGCTGGCATCCGCAGAATGTGCTGGAAGTAAGTCCGGAGAACAGCCTGCTGACCGATTGGGAAGGCCGGGAGGAGACCCATTCGATGTTCCGCCGCAGTTACGAATAGAGGCATAAGCCGCTTTTTCAATTGACACTCTCCACCCCGTGGTGATAAGATAAATTCCGATATCACATTAAACTTATCGGAATTATCAATATATAAATTTTACGGGGACGGAGGAGTTATGATGGAGCGGAATATTACGATCCGGCACGAACAGGAGGAGCTGGCGGCGAGCCTGCATTATCCGGTGAAACAGGAAGGCAAGGAAGGCCGGTCCAAGGACCGCGTCCCGCTGGTGATCATCTGCCACGGGTTCGTCGGGAGCCGGATCGGTGTGGACCGGCTGTTCGTGAAGACAGCGCGGGAGCTGGCGCGGGAAGGATACATGGTGCTGCGCTTTGACTATGCCGGATGCGGCGAGAGCAGCGGGAGCTACGGGATGGAAGGGCTGGAGTCGATGATCGCCCAGACCCGGACGGTGCTCGATTACGGCATGAGCTGCGTGGATGTCGATCCGACGCGCGTCACCTTGATCGGGCACAGCCTGGGAGGCGTGGTGGCCATCCTGACGGCTGTCCGCGACCGCCGCGTCAAGAGCCTGGTGCTGTGGTCGTCGGTCGGATATCCGCTCAGCGATATTTTGAAAATCACCGGCAGAGACGTGTACGATACCGCGGTGAAATCCGGGTACTCGGATTACCTGGGCTATGACTTCACCCCGGGATTCTTCGACTCGCTCGGCCAGTACCAGCCGCTGCAGGAAGCGGTGAAGTTCGGCGGCGACGTGCTCATCATCCATGGAACGTCGGACGACACCATCCCGGTGGACTATGCGTTCCTGTATCAAAAGGTGTTCTGGATGCGCAACGAGGGGCGCTGCGATAAGGAGATCATTTTCCAGGCGGACCATACGTATTCCTCCGGACCTCACCGCAGACAGGTGATCCACTGCACGAAGGAGTGGCTGAACGACCAGGAAGCCGTTCAACAGGAATGGCAGCACTGGATGATCTAGAACGTTACGAGGTTCGGTTATCCCAGGCAGACAGCAGGCATGGTGGGCGTGGATAACGAGGCGGGGCGGCGATCCAAGGCAGGCGGGCGGACCGTATGTTCGGGCGGAAATTGGAAATCTCTCTGCATACACGGTACAATAGAAACAGCAACGTATACTGGCGTGTGGAGGTTGACATCGATGACATTACCAGCACTATTTGTAGCCCACGGTTCACCCATGCTCGCTTTGGAGGATCACGAGTACTCGCGGTTTTTGGAGTCACTGGGACGGGAGCTGCCTGCCCCGGAAGCCATCGTCGTCTTCTCGGCACATTGGGACAGTCCTGAGCAATCGATGACAGTGGACGAATCTCACGATACGATGCACGACTTTTACGGATTTCCTGAAGCGATGTACGAGCTCCGCTACCCGGCTAAAGGGTCGGCAGCCGTCACCCAAAGAATCGCCAGCTTGTTCGAAGCAGGCAACCTGCATTACGAGCCCGTTCTGGGACGCGGTCTGGACCATGGCGCCTGGGTCATCCTGAGCAAAATGTACCCGAACGCGGACATTCCGGTCATTGAGCTGTCCGTGGATTCACGGCGGTCACCTGAGGAGCAGTACGCCATTGGCGCGATGCTGAAGGAGCTGCGGCAGGACAACGTGCTGATCATCGGAAGCGGCGGCCTCGTTCATAACTTGCGGCTGATCAGTCAGACTGATGAACCGGAAGCCTGGGCGGTCGAATTCGACGAATGGATTGCCCGGAATCTGGAGACCTGGAACCTGAAAGAGCTGTTTAACTACGACAAAAAAGCACCGCATGCGCGCGAAGCCGTTCCGTCCTACGGGACCGAGCATTTTGCCCCGCTGTTCTACGCGATGGGCGCAGCGAGCGACGAGGCGAAGGCCAAACGGCTGATCCAGACGTACCAATATGGAAGCCTCAGCCTGAACTGCTGGATGTTCGGCGGGTCTTGACCCGATCGGAAGGCTTGCAGCAAGAATGCATTTTGAAGGGGGACCGGCGAAGCGCCGAAAGTCCTGTAAAATATAAACGAGCCGGCATCCTTGCCGGCTCGTTTCTTGTTTGAACGGGGGAACGTTCAAAAGCAGTATATGGGGAAAGCGGCGGTCCGCATCCGTCCATCCAGCCGTCCGCGGGATTCGCGCTTCAGCCGAGTGGACGGTGCTGGTTGCGAGCCGTCCGCTTGCTCCTGAAGTTAAGCGGCGCCCTTGCTCTTGCCATTCATGCCTGGTGCGGGTGCCGGCGTGGGATCCATGCCGTCATGATGCCGGTGGAACAAGCCGCGGAGGTAAGGCAGTACCCAGCGGTCCAGACCGATGCGGCCGGCGTTAGCGGCAGCGACGACGATGAACATTTCAAGCAGCAGCATTTGCGCGTTGGTGCTTACGGTGCCCGAGAAGAGGAACGCCGCGTTCATCACCATACCCATCAGGGCGGCGAAGGTGGTGAAGGTGCCGAGGATCAGCCCCAGGCCGACCAGCGTTTCGCCGAGCGGGATCAGGACGTTGAAGAATTTGACGCCCGGCAGGGCCGCGTGTTCCAGGAAGGCTGCCCACCAGCCTTGAACGGCCGGGTGATCACCGGTACTTTTGGCAATCGCTCCCTGCAGGAATCCGCCGGCATCGAAGCCTCCGGTCAGTTTCTCGATACCGCCTTTGATCCAGCTGTACCCCAGGTAGATCCGGACGATGGTCAGCAGCCAGCTTGCTACTTTGTGATTTCTAAGCCAATGGTTGAACATGATTTGTTCCACTCCTTTATTTTCTTTGGGATGTGTTGCTTGTGGAAGATGATCATCTTTGATGTCTTTATTATAAGTGAAAAATTTCACAACAACTGTGATATACATCACAGATCCAACAAAATACGAAAAAAGATTTCAGTTATGTTTAAGCTTTGGACGCTAAGCTGGATTTATCCGAAAAACGGGATGTTTTGGCAGTCGAAAAAATAAATAACCTTCAGTGTAGCCGTACCCGGATTACAATCCCTTGCGTGTCTCTCAGGTTATGCCTGAAGTCCACCGCAGTGTGTTCCGTCAATCTGCTTGGGATCAGGATCAAACGCCCGCTAATGCGAGTCCATCGGACCGCCAATCTGGCTGAAAACACAGACAGATGCCGCCCTTTTGTGATTAAATGGAAGGAAAGCATGTGTGGACGAGCCGCACGAAGACAGCAGGGGATGACCGGGAGTTTACGATGAAGGGATGAATCCAAGCGAATGAACGATACGTGGAGTCCAGGCTGGAGGAGGCTGGCAGGCACGCTGCTATGCCTGACGCTGAGCGGCGCGCTCTTGGCCGCCTGCACCGAGAAAGCGGCGGAGGCGCCGCAGCCGCCCGCCGCCGGGGAGCAGCAGCCGGCGCAGGACGAGCCGACGCCCGAGGAGACCGCACCGCCGGAAGCGGCGGAGCAGGAGCCGGCGGCCTATACGGCGCCGCTGACCGGGCTGCCGGTGGAGCAGCCGGCAGACAAGAGGCCGCTGGCGGTGATGATCAACAACGCGCCGGCGGCACGGCCGCAGTCGGGCCTGAGCCAGGCCGACATCGTCTATGAAGTGCTGGCTGAGGGCGGCATCACGCGGTTGATCGGCATCTTCCAGAGCCGGGGCGCCGAGGAGACGATCGGGCCGATCCGCAGCATCCGCCCGTATCTGATCGATCTGGGCGAGAGCTACGGCGGCGTGCTGGTGCATGCCGGGGGCAGCAACGACGCCTACGCGATCATCCAGCGCCAGCACAAGGAGGACCTGGACGAGATCAGCAACGCCGGGCCGTACTTTTGGCGCGACAAGAGCCGTAAAGCACCGCACAATCTGTATTCGAGCGAGGATAAGCTGCGCGAGGGAGCGGACAAGCGCGGATACGCGGAGCATGTGGAGCTGAAGTCGTATCCTTTTCACGAACCGGCGGACGACAGCGTTCCCGAGGGCGAGGACGCTGCGGGCGTCGACGTCACCTTTTTGCTCCAGAGCTATAAAGTTTCCTATAAATATGATACCGCCACCAAGCTCTATCAGCGCTTCATTAACGGCAAGCCGCATATCGACCTGAACAACAACGAGCAGCTGACCGCGGCGAACGTCATCGTGCTGGGTGCCGACCAGAAGGTGCTGGACGATGTGGGCCGGTTGGACATCGATGTATCTTCCGGCGGGAAGGCTGTGCTGCTGCAGCGGGGCAAGGTGCTGGAGGGCAAGTGGGTGAGCGCCAAAGGGGATGTCATCCGCTTTGTAAAAGACGGCCAAGAGGTGCCGCTCTACCCGGGAACCACGTATTTTAACATCGTGCCGAATGCGCCATCTTTCGACAACCATCTTCAGCTTCTCAAATGACGGAAAAATAGGGGAAGGATGGCGAATCCTTGCGGGAATTGTCACTCCACCGGATATTTTGGAAGGGAATGGGTAAGTTTAATATATAAATTCGGCAGCGAGTTTACATTGCATTAAAATTGAAAGCCGCTTATCTTTACAAACCGTAGGACGGATTGATAAGATAACAAGGGTTGTCATTCTCATGTTTTTGCGGTGTTTATGCAAACTTATGTAAAGGGGTTATCGTATGAGATTGAAGAAAAAGGACATATTTTTCCAAACCCTGGAGAATATGGCCGATACGATTGTGCAGGCTGCCGATTATTTCGCCCAGCATGTGGACAATCTGCAAGATGTGCTTGTTTTTGCCAACGAAATGAAGAGATTCGAGTCGCAATGTGACGATTACACGCACACGATTATTACAGAACTCAACAAGACATTCATTACGCCCATCGAACGTGACGACATCATGGACCTGACAACCACCATGGATGATGTGATGGACGGGCTGGAGGCCTGTGCTTCCCGTTTCGACATGTACCATCTCCCGGATCCGGATGAGTATATCGTGCAATTCGCGGAAATTCTCCGTCAGTCGGCTTATGAAATTCAGAAAGCGATCCACCTGCTGTCCCAGAAGAAGCTGCTGGCCATGCGTGAATATACGATCCGCCTGAACGACCTGGAGAACCAGGGCGACGAGCTGCTTCGTATTTGTATTAAAGAGCTGTTTGCGAAAGTGACCGATCCGATCGAGCTGATCAAGCGCAAGGAAATTTACGAACGCCTTGAGACGACCACCGACGCTTGCGAAGACGTGGCCAACATGCTGGAATCGATCATTATGAGCAACTCGTAAGGGGTTTTGGAGACACATGGAGACATCATTATTTGTACTTACCATAGTCATCATTCTGGCGCTGGCGTTTGACTTTATCAACGGTTTCCACGATACCGCGAACGCAATTGCCACGTCCGTATCGACACGGGCGCTGAAGCCACGGACGGCGATCCTTCTGGCGGCGGTCATGAACTTTGTCGGCGCGATTATGTTTACGGGCGTCGCGAAGAAAATCGGCGGCAGTGTCACCGACCCCTCGACGCTGAATAACGGGCTTGAAGTCGTCATAGCCACGCTGCTGGCGGCGATCATTTGGAACCTGGTCACCTGGTGGCTCGGCATTCCGTCCTCCTCGTCACACGCACTCATCGGTGCGCTGGCCGGAGCGGTTTACGTCGGAGCAGGCTCAAGCCATATCAAGTGGAGCGGCTTTACGGAAATTGTGGAAGGCTTACTGTTATCCCCTCTGATCGCATTTGTGATCGGCTATATCGTCATGACGATTCTGAAGTGGATCTTTGCCAAACGCAGCCCGCATACGGTCAATAAAGGCTTCCGATTCATGCAGATCATTACGGCGGCGCTGCAGTCGTTCACACACGGCACCAACGATGCACAGAAGGCGATGGGGATCATCACCCTGGCGCTGGTGACATCGGGCCGGTTGGAGACGCTCGAAGTTCCGCTCTGGGTTAAAATCGCTGCGGCGACCTCCATGGCGCTCGGCACGTCCATCGGCGGCTGGAAAATCATCAAGACGATGGGTACGAAAATTTTCAAAATCGAGCCGATCAACGGCTTTGCGGCAGACTTCTCGTCCGCTTCCGTCATCTTCACGGCAACGCTCCTGCACCTGCCAGTCAGTACGACGCACGCAATTACGTCTGCGATCTTAGGCGTGGGCAGCGCGAAGCGCTTTTCCGAGGTGAAATGGTCGCTGGCCGGAAGAATCGTCATCACCTGGTTCATTACCATTCCGATTTCAGCGGTGCTGGCGGGCATTATCTTTAAAATCTTTTTCTAATCTTGGTTAATCTCATATATATAGATGTACACATTTGGAGTAGAGTGGGGGCCAATCGTCAAAGGGTTGGCTTTTTTGTTGCGCAAAAACATCGCCGGCGTGACTTCATTCGAACGGATGCTGTACAATACTAAGATAGATCAGAACATACATATAAAGTGCTCCGCTTCTGCCGGAGCCGCAACATAAGCCGCTAGAGGGGAGCTTCGCTGAACGCCGATGATACGCACGCTTGCCATTACCCATACCCATGAGGTGCTGACGGGAATTTCGCTGGAAGAAGCCCGGATGGAGGACTATGCCTGGATGTGGGTGGATTTCAACGGTCCAACCGAAGAGGAATCCGCCCTTTTACATACGTATTTTCATTTTCACCCGCTGGCGGTCGAGGACTGCATGCATGTGCTGCAGCGCCCGAAGCTGGATATGTACGAGGATCTGCAGTTCTTCGTTCTGCATGCGCTCGATCCCGATACCCTCGGGGTGGATGAGGTGGACCTCTTCCTCGGGCACGATCTGCTCGTGTCCTTTCATCTCAAAGAGCTGCCGGTCGTCGACGACGCCTGGGAGCAGATCCTCCAGCATGCGCATGACCGCAAAATCTGGGCGCGCGGCCCGGTATCCTGCGCCTATACGATAATGGACCACCTGGTGGACCGCTATTTTCCGAGTTTGTACAAAATCGAGGATGAGCTGGCCGACCTGGAGAACCGCGGCGGCAAAGAGTCGGTCGAGGAGCTGATGAACCAGGTGTTCGACCTGCGCGGCCGGCTGCTGAAGCTGCGGCGGACGATCGTGCCGATGCGCGATCTGCTGTACCGGGTCGTCAACTCCCAGCATGTCCAGAACAACAGCGAGCACAAAGTGTATTTTGCCGATATTTACGACCATCTGCTCAAGCTGACCGACATGATCGAGGCGGACCGCGAAATGACCGCCGACCTGCGCGACAGCTACATCTCGCTCAACTCCAACCGGGCGAACGCGATCATGAAGACGCTGACGGTCATTACCGTCATCTTCATGCCGTTGACGCTCATCGCCGGCATCTATGGCATGAACTTCGTCAATATGCCCGAGCTTAACTGGAAGTATGGCTACCCCGCTGTCATGCTGCTCATGTTCTTGCTGGGGGCGGGCATGGTGCTGTGGTTCACGAAGCGCGGATGGTTCAAATAGGGGGAAGGACTATCTGGGATTGCGTCAGGCCAAGAGTGTGGCAGGGTAGAACGGGGCAATCGGCCAAGAGCAGGATAAAGTAGAACGGGCGACAGGACAAGAGAACGTATGGTAGAACGGAATGCGCCAGGCCAAGCACGGAAGTGGAGAGACTTCTGAGCAGGGACCTGGCGCTTGTATGTTCTTTGGGCATAATATGGTGGCGAAGAGGGAATCATCGTTATTCTTTCGGTAAAATGGGCGACATGAGGGTATCGATACTGTGAATGGTGAGTACGATAGGGCATGAGGTACGATATGGCACCGGTTCATGACACCGGCTCATCGCACCAATGAAGGCTTCGTTCGACGCTTAAACGGCAATGGAAGTGGATTTTTTGGCATCAGCTACGCTTCTTCTTGGATGTTTTTTTCGACGAGCTCTTCTTCGATGATGATTTTTTCTTGGAAGACGATTTCTTGGACTTCTTTCTCCGACGCGGTCTGTACTCACCATCATTGCTGCTGTTGGTTTTCCCTTTACCGAGACCCGCGAACAGCTTAAACATCGGGGCGATCTGCTGCATACCGGTCATCACCTTCTGGAATTTGCCGACGGAGTTCACAATGCCGTCGATGCCGCCGACCCGGTCGATCAGTCCCTTGAGGTCGCCGAGCTGGGCGAGGGAGAAGCCGGTTTTGGCGGTTTCGGCTGCTGCAGCGACCGGTGCGGCGGCTGCGGCTGCGGCGGCCGCGGGAGCAGCAGAGGCGGCTGCGGATACTGGCGGGATGATCTCGGCCGTACCTGCCAACCCTTCAGGTCCGTAATAAGGCGCAAACCCGGGAGCGCCGCCGGGTAACCCGCCGGGTGCTCCAAAGTCCGGATAGCCTTGAATGCCGGGATACGGGGACTGTGGATATGGGGAGGCAAATTCGTTCAGCGAGCGGTGGTCAGCTTTGGGCTTTGCCTTTGACTTATGGTAGTAATGCTCAGGCATGGTATCACTTTCCTTTTTGGAATGATTTACTATACTGTATGTGCTGGGCAAACATAATGTATGGACGTTAGCCCGGTAGACAGGGATAGGAGCGGAAACGGGCGGATGCCCAGGCGGCGCGGAAGCAGCGGATGAAACGGTCGGCAACGTTGGAATGCGGCTAATTTTTGCTTGACCCTGACACTAATGTCACGGTTTATAATGAGCTCATCCCAAACAGAAAAGGAAGATGCCGTGATGGATATTTCGTCTCAAGAAGAACACATGATTCAGGCGCTGCGTGAGGTGGCATTACCTCCGCTATTTGTGCTCATCCGGATTCGGAACGATATTTTAAATGACACGGTCAATATCGAAGAAGGCCGGAGAAATGAGATCGTAAACACGTTGGAACAATACATCGCCCCGCTTTGGGAGGATTATCATAAGGAGAAGAACGCACAAGCCAATGAAGGAGCTTCGGGTCTGGAATGAATGGGCACGACATAGAGAAGGAGCTTCGGATCTGGAATGAATGGGCACGACATAGAGAAGGAGCTTCGGGTCCGGGATGAATGGGCCGACATAGAGAAGGACCATCGAGTCAGGAATGAGTGGACACCAACATCAGAGCGACGCGCCATGCCGCCATATCGGGCGGTTTTTCTTTTGCACAAAAATCGGCATTGAAGGATCCCAGAGCCCTTATCCTACAAGATTCAGCAGCGGCCCGGTTGGTGCGTGTGCGGAAGATCCGGGAGAAGGAATATCGCCAATTTCTGATCACAACCCGGAGTCCAATGCCGGGAATTGGAAATGATCCACCAAAACATGTACAAGCCCGTCTGGATGATGTATAATTTAAGCGCTTTCAATTGGAAGGTGGTGTTCTATGCATTTTAACCGTGGAAGGGCATCGGGGACCGGGCGGCGGATCCATGTCGCTTTATTTGGCCTGCTGCCATGCAACTCTTCAGTGCGTGAATCCGTTAACGCTTGAAAAGTTCATACCGGCTCGGTACAATGGGAGTACATAGAGGACTATCATTTGAACACGGATTGACCGATATTAAATGTGGAAAGACCCTGTGACGGGAGCAAAATCCTGAATAGGCAATAGTTACAATAGGGGATGATATTTCAGTGCAGCTGAAGAAACTTAATGATAAAAGCATCGACCAACTATTTGAAGCCATTTTAACTCTTAAAGATGTAGAGGAATGCTACGTATTTTTCGACGATCTGTGTACTGTCAACGAGATCCAATCCCTCTCCCAGCGTCTGGAAGTGGCGCGCATGCTCGGCAAGGGCAGCACGTACAATCAGATCGAGGCGGAGACGGGAGCCAGCACGGCCACCATTTCGCGGGTGAAGCGCTGTTTGAATTATGGCAACGAAGGGTATAAAATGACGTTAGAGCGTCTCGGGCGTTAATATGCGCAAACCGGGGGTACTTGTTATCAGTCACGGCTCCAGGGAATCCTCCTGGGTCCAGCTGGTCGACGATGCCGTTGGGCAACTGCCGCTGCGGGGAGAACTCCCTGTGGCGGCTTCGTTCTTGGAGATCGTGGAAGGCCGCTTGATTCAGGACGGGATCGATCATCTGGAGCGTCAGGGCGCTACGGATATACTGGTGATTCCGCTGTTTGTCTCTTCGGGCAGCACCCATGTGAATGAAATCGCATATGCGCTCGGCGTCATTGACGCCCCGGCCATCGACACGGACCTGGAGCCATTTCGCATCCGGGCGAATATTCTGTACGGAGAGCCGATCGACAACGATCCGGACGTGGCCCGCATGGTGTGGGATAAAGTGAAGACGGAATCGAAGAACCCCGACGAGGAGGTTCTTATTCTTGTTGGTCACGGCAGCAGCCATGACGGTTTCCGCGAGCGCTGGGAGGAAGGCCTCTCACACCTGGCGGAGAGCGCCCGGGCGATCGGCGGCCTGGCCGCGGCGGATTATGCCCTGCTTCGGCCCGACAGCGTACGGGCGAAGGTGGAATACTGGCAGAAAGAACGCGGAATGCAGGTGATCGCAGCTCCGCTGTTTTTGAGTGACGGCTATTTCACCCGGACGGTGATTCCGCAGCGGCTGGACGGGTTAAATTACCGGTATTCAGGTGAAGCGCTGCTGCCGCACCCGTTGCTGACCCATTGGATGGAGAGGCAGATCCGGAGCTGGCTTGCGCGTGGTGCTGATGCGTCATTGTAAGGAACAGGCGCTTATTCGGAAATTATCAACTTATTAGGTGGCGTATGTATGAAAAGAGCACGTTTGATTTATAATCCCACCTCAGGCCGGGAGGAGATGCGCCGGCGACTGCCGGACATTCTGCACCGGCTCGATCAGGGCGGCATCGAGGCTTCCTGCCATGCCACAATGGGCGAAGGGGACGCCACGAAGGCGGCCATCGACGCCGTGGAGCGGGGGTACGACATGATCATTGCCGCCGGCGGGGACGGCACGCTGTACGAGGTCGTCAACGGCATGGCGGAGCGGGATAACCTGCCGCCGCTCGGCGTGTTTCCGGTCGGAACGACAAACGATTTTGCGCGGGGGCTGGGCATTCCAAGGAACTGGGAGGACTACTGCGATCTGGTCATCCGCCAGCAGACCCGCCCGATCGACGTGGGCAAGGCGAATGACCGGTATTTCATCAACATCGCCGGGGGAGGCACGCTTACTGAGCTGACGTACGACGTGCCCAGCCGGCTGAAGACGATGATCGGCCAGCTCGCTTATTATATTAAAGGCGTGGAGAAGATGGTCAGCCTGTCTCCGCAGGAGCTGATCATCAATGCCGAGGGCCAGGAGACGATCCATGACGAGTTCATGATCTTCCTGATCACGAACACGAATTCCGTTGGCGGCTTCGAGAAGCTCGCGCCGGGCGCGCGGATCGACGACGGCCTGCTCGACGTGATCGCCCTCAAGAAATGCAACCTGGCCGAATTCGTGCGGCTGGTCAGCCTCGCGCTGCGTGGCGAGCATTTCAACGACAAGAAGGTCGTCTACTTCCGCACGAAATCGATGGAAGTGACGTCCCCTGGCAAGGTGCTGCTGAACCTGGACGGAGAGCTCGGCGGAACGCTGCCAGGGCAGTTTTCGGTGCTGCCGCAGCATTTGCGGATTTTTGCGTAAGGCTTGTTTTTGACATACCTCGATATAGACAACATGGATAGGAACAGAATGGTTCGTCCGGCCGCAGGGAAGCTGGGCAGGCGGTGGATCATCGCAGGGGAGTTAAGGTGTCGGCATGCGGCTCATCCGCCATGGATGGGGGCAGGGCATCTTGACTTTTTTTGTGCGCTTTTCTGTTATAATGGGAAGGATGCGGGGAAGAAATGAAGCCAGGGAGTTGTGGGGCTTATGACTCGCGAGATAAAGATGGATTAGTGTGTGGAGCAAGGAATGAGCAAGGATTAGTATGCGGAACATGGATGAATCATAGAGGAGTATATGCGGTACAAGGATAGTCATGGATCAGTTTGCAGAGCAAGTAACGGAATATCATTCCTCATATAACTTTAACGAATACAGGTGGACAGGCCGCCGTGCATCGGGCTTTCCCTTTCAAAATATACTCGAAAGAAGTGACTCAAGCAGCATGAACAAGCGACACAGCCGCCGGAATTCCGGCCGCCGCAGCACGCCTGCAGCGATTGCCGGCCTGCCGGTAGCGAAAAACGATGAGGCCGTCATCGACATCATCGGCATGAACCACGACGGAGAGGGGGTTGGCCGAGCAGAAGGCTACACCCTGTTCGTCGCGGGCACCCTTCCCGGCGAGAAGGTCCGCGTGAAGGTGCTCAAGACCAAGAAGCAGTACGGCTACGCCAAGCTGCTTGACATCGTGCAGGCGAGCCCCAACCGGATCGCGGCGCCCTGCCCGATCTACGACCAGTGCGGCGGCTGCCAGCTGCAGCACATGGACTACGCCGCCCAGCTCGCGTGGAAGCGCCAGCTGGTCGTGGACAACCTGACGCGCATCGGCAAGCTGCAGGTACTCGGCGAGCCCGAGCTGCGCGGGCAGCAGGCCGCCCAGGGGGCGGCAGGCGCGGATGCTGCTGCGCCGGCGTCCGCTGCCGCAGCCGGCGGTGCCGCGCAGGGCATCCAGGTTCATGCCACGCTGGGCATGAACGAGCCGTGGCGCTACCGCAACAAGGCCCAGGTGCCGATCGGCGTCACCGAAGGCGGCCTCGTGGGCGGCTTCTACGCCCGCGGCAGCCACCGCATCATCGACATGGAGGCCTGCCTCATCCAGCACGAGCACAACGATGAGGTCGTTGCCAGCGTGAAGGCCATTGGTCGCAAGCTCGGCATCACCGCGTACGACGAAGAAACCGGCCAAGGCCTGCTTCGTCATGTCGTGGTGAAAGTTGCCTTCCGCACCGGCGAGATGATGATCGTTCTGGTCACGAACGGAGACAAGATACCGCATGCGGACGAGTGGATCTCGGAGATCCGCGAACAGCTGCCGTCGGTCGTCAGCATCTGCCAGAACGTCAACACGAAGCAGACGAATGTGATTTTCGGTGACGTGACTCGTGTCCTGTGGGGCAGTGAGGTCATTTATGATTATATCGGCGACGTGAAGTTCGCCATCTCGGCGCGGTCGTTCTATCAGGTGAACCCGGCACAGACCGAGGTGCTGTACGGGAAGACGGTTGAGTATGCACAGCTGACCGGGAAGGAAACGGTCATCGACGCGTACTGCGGTATCGGGACGATTTCTCTATTCCTGGCGCAGCATGCGGGCAAGGTGTACGGCGTCGAGATCGTGCCGGAAGCGATCGAGGATGCGCGCCGCAACGCAGAACTGAACGGGATGAGCAACGTCACGTTTGAGGTCGGAGCGTCCGAAGATGTCATTCCTGCCTGGAAGGAGCAGGGCATCGAAGCGGACGTCATCGTCGTCGACCCGCCGCGCAAGGGCTGCGATCCAAAGCTGCTGGAGACGATTCTGGAGATGAAGCCGGAGCGGGTGGTGTATGTGAGCTGTAATCCATCTACACTGGCGCGGGATCTGCGGATATTGGAGGATGGCGGGTACCGGACGGTGGAAGTGACGCCGGTGGATATGTTCCCGCATACGATGCATGTAGAATCGGTGGCTTGGTTGGTGAAGGATAGTCTGTAAACAGCAATCAAAGTTAACCCAAAGCCTAATTAGTCTGCATAAAGCATAAATAGTCTGCCTAAGAGCCGAACGAAATTCAGGTACTCACTCCTGTTTTTCCTTGGCTTTTTTAAACCCAATCGATATCCGCCGGGGGAACCCAGGGGCAGGGAATATTATTTTTAGGGAGCGGGACAGGATACGTGCATACCGTTTCCCCTCGACCCTGAACCCAGAACCCGCTAAAACCCTTGCCCCGCCTGCATTTTACCTTACTGATGATTCCGTCCAGCTTTGCCCCTATGCCGCCATTTGACAAACTACCTACCAGAAGGTAGAATGACGATATGAACAATTTATCTAACACCTATGACGAAATCCTGGCTTGTGCGCGTTCTCTGATCATCGCTGGCGGCTACAACGGCTTCAGTTATGCCGACATCGCTGATGTGGTTGGGATTCGTAAGGCGAGCATCCATCACCATTTCCCAAGCAAGGTCGATCTGGTCCGAACGCTGGTTGCCCGGTATCGGAAGGAAGCCGAAGAGGGGATGGCGAATCTCGAGCATCAGGTATCCGATCCGCTCGAACTGCTTCGGTTCTATACTGGTTATTGGGAAGCCTGCATCATGGACGACAGCGCTCCGTTTTGTGTCTGCGCGCTGTTGGCAAGCCAGCTCCCCGTCCTGCCCGAGGAAGTTGGCCTAGAGGTCCGGGCGCATTTCCGCTCCCTGTCGGCATGGTTGACAGCTGTGCTGGAGCGCGGCGCACGGCAAGGGGAGTTTCAACTGATGGGTACCCCTCATGATGAGGCCGAAGCGTTCATGGCGACAGTTCACGGCGCGATGCTCTCAGCGCGGGCCTATGGAGATCCGAAGATATTCGGCGTCGTCACAAGCTCACTCTTGGAGCGATTCTCTTCGTGATGAAGGCCGCGATGGCGATGGTTTGTAGCCATGATCTAGAAGAAAAGAGGTGAACCCTTTAGCTTTACCCATCTTGAGAGCAGACTATGTTCTAATGAGGATCAGGTCGCTTTTTTACGAACGAATCGCATCTCATCCGCCAAGTGCAGATACGAGGCATGCCGTCTACATATCGTCAGTCTATAGTGAGAACGGCGTATTCGATTTGTCGCTGAATGATTGCTTAAACGACTCCTGCTGCCCGTCGATGGACCCGACATACATCCAGATCTGCTGAGTATGGGATATCGGTTGTGGCCGGTCCCGTCGAGTGGTCCGAGCGTAATGTCTTTTCACGATGGGCACGGGGGGACGTTTAAAGCAGATGGCGGAGTCTTGTCTTTTTAACCTACCTATTAGTAGGTAGCGAATAACAATCAAATGAATTTTTGATCAGAAATGCTGTCAGCCGCTAGTATCGGCTCGCGCCAAGACAAAACAAATCAACCTTGTCCTTATGGACTGGAAGGAGACAATTATGTTTGGAATTTCATCACTCGGCTGGGTGCATACACTCAGCAGCTTGCCCGCCATTCCGCTGGCTATCTATATGTTTGCTCGCTACGGACGGATTGTGCCCCGGTCAAAGCCCGGTGTCGTCTACTTCATTTCGATGCTGATTGGCGCGATCACCGTATTCCCCATCGCACATCAGTCGGCTAGCTATGCCATTGGTACCGCAACGATCCTGCTGCTGCTCGCCGGATACGGCGTCGGGCGTATTTCGAGCTTAGGGCGTGCGGGGAAATACCTCGAAACCATCTTCCTGAGCCTGACAGCGTTTCTGCTGATGTTGCCGACCATTACCGAAACCCTGACCCGTGTTCCTAACGGCCATCCCTTCGTCACCGATCTGAGTTCGCCCATTCTCCGCGGCGCTCAAGGCAGTCTCTTCGTCATTCTCATTGTTGGCTTGACAGCCCAAATCATCCATTTGCGCAGGCAAGGCAAGCGCGCGGCATTCGCCTCACCAGCCGAGATTTCTGCCGAATGAAGCTTCATGAATTGAGATTTAGCCTGATAAATAACCAGCAAGTCTATCTAATTTAAAGCCGCTTCTATAAGAAAGTTTTAATTAAAAGGGAGAGCAAAACATGTCATTAACTCAAGCTTTAGCGGAAACCAAACAGCAATTTATCGCGCATACCCCTATAGAGATTCAAACAGAGATGTTCCGTCAGATCCGAGAGCAGCAGGAATCCGGTATTCCTTACGGCCGGCAGGAGGGGGAGAAGGCCAAAGATTTTACACTCAAGAATGCTTTGGGTGAAACGGTTAATCTTTATGATGAACTGTCCAGAGGACCTGTTGTCCTCACTTTCTATCGGGGCGGATGGTGCCCGTTCTGCAACAGTCAACTGAAGGCTTATCAGAAGCTACTGCCGGACATCGAAGCCCTTGGGGGCCAGTTGATCGCGGTCAGCCCGCAAAGCCCCGACAACACGCTTTCCCAGCAGGAGAAAGAAGAGCTGACCTTCCAAGTCCTGAGCGACACCAACGGTCTCGTGGCTGCTTTCTATAACATCCTTTACGACGTTCCGGATTATATCCAGAACATGATGAAACAAATGGGCATGGACCTGGCGGAATACAATGCGACGAACCGTTGGATCCTGCCGATTCCTTCCACCTTTATGATCGACGAATCCGGCATCATCCGTTCTGCCTACGTGAATCCGGACTTTATGCAGCGGTTGGATCCGGACAATATTTTGCAGGAATTGAGAAAGCTGTAAACCCTACGATAATAATTGCGCTATACTTTCTATGTTTCATAGGAATGGCATGATTAAATGATTGGAATAAAGAACGAATTTCTCTGATTGGGGAGATCGTTCTTTTTCTTATAAAATCAGAAAGTATAAACTCCAGAGCCATGGCTTCCTGATATTGCAAGAAAAACTTCCTTTAAACGCGGTCTGTCTTCTTGGAAGGTACGTCGATAGAGTTTTTCTTATAAAATCAGAAAGTATAAACTCCAGAGCCATGGCTTCCTGATATTGCAAGAAAAACTTCCTTTAAACGCGGTCTGTCTTCTTGGAAGGTACGTCGATAGAGTTTTTCTTATAATATCAGAAAGTATAAACTCTAGAGCCATGGCTTCCTGATATTGCAAGAAAAACTTCCTTTAAACGCGGTCTGTCTTCTTGGAAGGTACGTCGATAGAGTTTTTCTTATATCTGACAATATAAAAATTTCAGAGTAATTTGATATATAATATGGTCAGAAGGGTTGGAAATCCGAGTGTACTTTGATTTAATCATTATGTTATGAAGCATGATATAAATGGATAAGAAGTCGAATATGAGGCGTTATATTTTTGGATAACGGCTGAAGCTTTATTATTACGAGAGGATTGAGTTTGAAGTGAACGATAATTTTTGGCTTGATTTACCCCGGCCTTTCTTTATACTTGCACCAATGGAAGATGTAACGCATGTTGTTTTTCGTCATGTCGTGAGTAAAGCAGGAAGACCGGATGTGTTTTTTACCGAGTTTGCGAATACGGAGAGCTACTGTCATCCAGAAGGCAATCATAGTGTGCGCGGCCGTTTGCTATTTACCGAGGATGAACAACCGATGGTTGCACATATATGGGGCGATAAGCCGGAGTATTTTGAAAAGATGAGTATCGGGATGGCGAAGGCAGGATTTAAAGGGATCGATATCAATATGGGTTGTCCTGTTCCTAATGTGGCATCCAACGGGAAGGGAAGCGGATTGATTCTCCGTCCAGAGGTTGCAGCTGAAATTATCCAAGCCGCCAAAGCAGGAGGTTTGCCTGTAAGTGTAAAGACCAGACTTGGTTTTACCAGGGTGGATGAATGGCAGGACTGGCTGACCCATATTTTGAAGCAGGACATCGCTAATCTGTCGATCCATCTGCGTACACGAGAGGAAATGAGCCAAGTTGATGCGCATTGGGAGCTGATTCCTGAAGTAAAGGCACTTCGGGATCGTGTGGCGCCACATACGCTGCTCACAATTAATGGCGATATTCCTGACCGTCAAACGGGCCTGAAGCTGGCTGAGCAATATGGTGTGGATGGCATCATGATCGGGCGTGGTATTTTTAAAAATCCGTTTGCCTTTGAAAAAGAACCGAGGGAGCATAGCAGCGCCGAATATCTTGATCTTTTAAGATTGCAGCTGGATCTCCATGATCAGTATTCCCAACAATTAGAGACCCGTCCATTCAAAGCCCTACATCGTTTTTTCAAGATTTATGTCAAAGGGTTTAGAGGCGCAAGTGAACTCAGAAATCAATTGATGAGCACGGAGTCTACCGATGAAGTGCGTGCGCTTTTGGACGAATTTGCACAGCGTATGGATGAGGGCGGGGACAGTTAAATAAGGTATGCGGAGTAACTCCGTCCCTGAGGGGATGGAGTTTTTTTGCGTTCTACGATGGATGAATATAGTCTTATTCGGTTGCGATTGTGTTGTACTGAAAGGCAGATTATGATAATTGTACGATAATGATGATCCCTATGGAGTGATGACCTTGAGATACACCGATTACATCCGTCTGAAAACAGGCAGATACCAATCTGTAGGAAAGTTTGGCGACGATATCTATGCGTATGAGGTCTTAACGGGGATCGCCGACACCCCGGAGTACCACCAAATTTCCAAGGAAGAATTCGAATCGTTTGAAACCTGGAGCCAAGAGTACATTACGGATCTTAAAAAATTATATGAAATCATTAACCGCCCTGTCATCTGCAGCGGTTACCTGGGAAGAGCGGAGCTGAATACTTCACTGCTTCGGGAAATGTAGGCGCAAGGAGTGTAAAAGAACTTGTATTCATAGTGACAACAAAAAGTATACAATCGTGGGGGTGTTCGTATGATTGATCAAATCAAACAGTTAGTATATGAAAATTGTAGTCAGCCCAATGTATTAGGTGTACTTTTAATGGGTTCAGTTTCAGCTGACGCTCATGACCAGCACTCGGATGTCGATTTACTTGTCGTCTATCAACAGTCCGAGCCCGTGTTGCATCTTCCCAACGCCGCTTGGAAATGGGATGTATCCTACATAAGCGAAAAGGAGATTAAAGGGCTTCGAAAATTATCGGATTGGCGAGCGAACGCCTTTTTAACTGCTCAAATCATCGTTGACCATACCACATGGCTGCCATCGGTTATTCATGAAATCTGTACACTATCTGATCAAGAATCTGAAAGACAAGTCACGAAATGGTTGGATGCCTATCTGAATGCTTTTTACCGATCTATGAAGGCAGTAAGAAGAACTAATGAACTTGGGGCTTTACTGCAGGCTTCTTCGTCTATCATGTGCTTAATCAATTGCTTGTTTAGTATGAATAAGCTTATTCCCCCTTATTTGGATAGAGTCGATATCTTACTCGATCGTTTGGAGCATCTTCCAATGCAGAAGACAGCTTTAAGTGAACGATTTGCAGCGATATCCAAATCCGCTAACCCCAAGGATCAAATCATATTGTTTAGAGCTACCGAAAAATTGCTAAGATCTTTTGGTTTTAATCAAGTGTATGAGGCATGGGGAGACCAGCTGGAAAATGAAGTGAATTACTGGGAAAGCTGAAGATCAGTCCGTTAGGAAGTAAATTATTGGTGATATGAAATGAGCCTCTTTGCTGCGGACGGCATAAGAGGAATTTTTTGAAATTGTGGAATATTCACATAGCCACAGAAAGGGGTTATTACCGTGAGTATCACTTTTGAATCGGTTAAACAGGAAGTTGAGGAGCTCGTACAGTTCCTCACATCAGATCGCTGGCCTTATCATGGAGTTGAGAACCCTGCTGAATCCGATATCAGAAAGGCTTATGAAAATGGCGCCTATCACAATGAGAATACTCGAACGTTCTGGATCATTGATCAAGGCGGCCATCAGAAAATCGGGCTGATCCGATTGTTTGACGTCTCAGATCCGATTGTTATGTTCGATCTGAGAATCCGAAGCGAGTATCGGGGCAAAGGTATCGGAAAGTCAGCTTTGAGTTGGATCGTCTCGCACGTGTTCTCTGAATACCCGGAAGCGATCCGCATTGAAGGACATACCCGAGTGGATAACACGGCTATGCAAGCTCTGTTTGCTAAATCGTTGTTCGTGTTGGAAGCGTATCATCGTAAATCTTGGAGACAAGCCGGGCTATTGTTTGACTCCATCGGTTACGCGGTGATTAGGGAAGACTGGGAGAACAATCAGGTTACACCTATTCCTTGGTCGATAAAATAATTGATGGAATCCAATTTATTTCATTAGTAAGGTAACGGGAAACGTTATTTTCATTAGCCTAGAGGCCAGGATCATTCAATTGTTTCTCGAATATTTTATCAGCTGGATAATTTATTGAACTTTGTGAAGATAACGTTTATCTGAAAGATACGCAAATCTTATAGGTAAGGGTGGTTCGTTTGGAGAAAGGACTTATTGTGTTGTTGAACGGAACTTCAAGTGCAGGAAAGACGAGTATTTCCATGGAACTGACCAACCAGAAAGAGATTCTTTTTCATCATTTATCCATTGATGATTTTTATCATAATTACAATGATTTTATTAATAATAAATTTCCAGATTCTAAACCTGTAAGAAAATTGGATGATGAAGTTATCGGACAAATCATATTTGATCCCATAATCTCCATGTACTACGCGACAATTAAATTGTTTTCCGAAATGGGACTGAATGTCATCGTCGATACCGTAATCGAAAATGACAAGTGGTTTAATGATTATCTTGATGTACTTTTGGATTATCCTACATTATTTGTAGGTGTCATATGCTCGAAAGAAGAACTCGCAAGAAGAGAGCAAATCAGGGGAGATCGAAGGATTGGACTAGCAGCTTCCCAATTCGACAAAGTATATTCCTTTAATGAATATGACCTTGAAGTAAATACTGAAGAGTTGAGTCCGACAGAATGTGCCGATAAAATTTTAAGTTTGATTAAGTCCGATCAGGATTATGCTGCATTTAAGAAATTAAGTAAAAGAGAGGTCAGTGTTTCATAGAAGGCGAATCCATCAGGTAACAACACATTCAAGATGGGGGCTATTGGCCCTGTCTGGCGGGGATTTGGAATAAACAATGGCTCAATCATGACGTCAGCCGGACAAAATAATAGGCTGTCGTCGTTAAGTTAACGGCAGATAGTTTAATTAAAACAAATCGCTCTAACGCAAAAGAAGCATCCAGACCTGACGTCTTAAATGCTTCTTTTGCATCCCAATTTATGCGGAAAGTTTCTTTCTTCTTATGAAACGTCTGTCTGCTAAATAAAGAACGAACAGAGACACCATGCCGACACCGATCGGAATGCCGAACGCTTCATATGAAAAAGGAGCTCCTTCAAGTTTTAAGTGGCTCGTGGCACGGTACTCGAGCCGCTTAGCGGCGAATTTGGCCGTCCGGACATCTTCCTGCCTTGCCAGATCTTCAAACGCTGGTTCCATCGCGAACCGCTCGGGCGAATCGGTGTGCAGGTAAAGCTGTTCAGCCTTTCCACCGTTTTCGTTCCAGTTTCGTATATCGCCCGCAGCGACCGTCTTTACGTTCGGGCCTACGAAAATCATTCTGTCGAGTTTCGGAGCATCTGCAATTTGATATCGGGCGATGAGATTGAGACCATACCGGGTCACGACCGGTTCGCGTTTACTTGATACCGTTATTGTTGTCGTCGTTCCGGAAGCTCCATAAGTGTCAAAAGCAGAGGATAACATGAGTTCGTCGGCACCGTCATACAGTAGGATCCCGTCTTTTTTCTTGCTCCATTGAAAGGCGTTGTTCAGAATATATACGACATCGCTCAATCCGGCCGTGAAAGGCTTCATTTGCGGATGTTGAACAAAATGGTAGGAAGGGTAATTCATATCCTTCGCCACTTTCTCAGCAGTCGGCTCACCCATTTGCTGGGAGATAACGTACAGGGTTGCATCGATCCCCGATGTCAACCCGGCAGACGAGACCAAATTGCTGTCAGCCACATAACGCTGGTCTCTCTTCCAAGTAACCTCGCTATATTTCTTTTCTAACCTGCCGATATCCCCCCAGTGCGTTGCTGCAGATTTTCCATCCAGCAGGCCGGTATCGGCCAAATTCTCGGCACCATTGCAGATGGACAGTAATGTCGTTTCTTTGCCCGAGTGCTTCCTTATCCAATCGCGGACAGGCTTGTATTTCGCTTCATCCAAAATCGGCATGAAAGGGATGACGATAATATCCGGACCTTTACCCGTCAATTGATCTAATTCATCAAAAGTATAATGGGGCACGATATCAAGACCGCCTGTCAACGATTTGACGTTTTTGTCGGGCGCAGCCGCAAACACATTATATGAGCCTGTCATGGAGAACATTTCGTAAGGTACAAGGAAATCGAACACCTCGGTCACTTCATTTGCCAACATCACGGCTACTGTCGGCTTTTTCGAATCATAGGCAGGAGCTTGGACGCTTTGTAAAGAAATAGGAACCGGCTTATCGTAAACCGACATAGACTCCTGCATCGTACGCATGTAACCGACCGCTCCGGTTCCTCCTACTACGAGAATCGTAACGCATGCATATACAACGAAACGCCATACTTTCTTCATTTTCTCTCTCCTTTAATCAGTAAGTAAAAATTTGTTATTAACTTTCCCAATTAAAGGATACTAAGAAAAGAAAAATTGAAAAACCATCCGAAGACGGTTATTTTCCCCGACTTAGGTCCAGGCAGAGTTTATATCCGGATAACGCATGTCGTTACATTATCATAATAGCTGACCCGACCTTTTCTGAATATGACTCAAAAGGGCTATTCGACAACGCTGCCGAAGCATGATGTTAGACCGAAAAAATAAAGTTGTAAATTAAGTAGTCAAATGTTTTTTTTTGGTGTTGACATTAAAAGGATGATCGGATATATTTGTTACATACCAACCGAATGTATGAAAAGAGGAGACGTATGGCAAGGAATAAATATCCTGAAGAAACAATCAACCAGATCTTAACCGTGGCCCTTAACCTGTTCATTCAAAAGGGATACGAGCAGACTTCCGTTCAGGATATCATCAACGAGCTGGGCGGGCTGACAAAAGGGGCAATTTACCATCATTTCAAGTCGAAGGAGGAGATCCTGCAGGCTGTCACCGATCATTTGTTCCAAGGTGTTGATGATATGCTGTCCAGTGTCCGGGACGACAAGGAGCTGAACGGACGGGAAAAGCTTCGCAAGATTTCCCTCGTCTCTCTCGACAATCCCGCCCAAGACGAATTGGCATCGGTGGCACCGAACCTCTTGCGCAATCCGAAGATGCTGGCGGCACTGATCGAGAACATCATCGATAAAGCCGTACCCATCTATATCCAGCCCATCATCGAACAGGGTATGCGAGACGGATCGATCCGAACCGACTATCCTAGGGAGCTTAGCGAAGTGCTGATGGTACTCACCAACATTTGGCTAAACCCGGCGATCATTCCAGCTTCGCCCGAGGTAGTGTTACGCAAGGTAAAGCTTTTCGATGAAATATTGAAAGGCCTGGGGCTTGACCTGTTCGATGAGCAAATGATTCAACGGTACGAGGAACTGTTGCGTATGTCAGCTAGAGAAGTCAGCAAAGAAAACTAAACTGCCGAGAGGCAGCTTATTTTTAAGCCTATTCATACCAACGGTTGGTATGAATAGGTGATCCGGATTCAAAGTGCTTGTTAGAAAACTTAATTATAAGGAGACGTGAATGTAATGAATCAGAAATTGACAATGAGCACCCGCTCGCTGGAACAGCAAGTCGTGACCAACTTTAGCGGAAGCAACCTGGCGAAGAGTGACTTAGCGGGCGTTACGGCCCATAAAGGACAGTTTAAGGGCAGCGCGCTCGCCGGTTCCGACTTTTCGGGCTCGGATTTGACCGGCAGTACGTTTAATAGAAGCGACGTACGCGAAGCCAACTTTGACGGCACGAATCTGACGGACTGCAGCCTGTCTGCGCTTGACCTGACAAATGCAAGCTTCAATAAGTCGATTCTTGTACGAACCAACTTCAGCAGCGCGAATCTTAACGGAGCCAAATTCACGGGTGTAAGGATGACCGACGTCACGTTAACGACAACGGATCTGAAAACAACGATATTTGAGGACTGTTGGTTTGACGGGGTTGACTTCAAGTACTCCGATCTGAGCGGGCAGCGTTTCGACGGACAGACGTTTATCGGTGTGAAGTTTGACAGAGCGGATTTAAGCAACGCTTCGTTCAAGGGCGCTACATTAAATAATGTTTCTTTCCAACCGGGGTTTACCTTTACTAAGAAGTACTATCGCATGATCAAAACGATCTGCTTTGACGGCGCGACGATGGATAAACTGACATTTGCTGCTCTCAAAGGCATGGATGCCAATTTGTCAAAAGTCACCGTCATTTAAGGGAGGGGATCCGATGCAAACCAAGACCATTCAAGTGAAAGGACTGCAAAAATCCAACAAGCAGCTCCAAGTGCTGAAAGGTGACGTTTCGGAGCCTTCTATAGTGAAAGAACACAAGCGGATTCTTTGATAAAGGAGAACGCCAAGCCGGGAGAGAGTTTGTAGTTTAAACCAATTGGACTGATAAAAAAGTAAAGTGAGGGAAACGAAATGGAAAAGAAAACAACGGAAAATTTTAGTTCGTCAGAAAATATGAAGGAAAAAGGATTCGCTGCCGGGCAGGATCGCCCGGAGCTGCAGAAGGCCATCCAGGAGATCGTCGATTCCGGTTTCCTCGGAGTGCAGCTGCGCGTGCACGATGAGCAGGGCGAGTGGGTCGGCAGCGCCGGGGTGAGCAGATTGGGCGAGGAGGCGAAGCCGCCTACAAACGGGCACTTCCGGATAGGCAGCAACACCAAGACCTTCACCGCGACCGTGGTGCTGCAATTGGTTGCCGAGGGCAAGATCGGGCTGGACGACCCGGTGGTAGACTACCTGACTGAGTTCGGGCTGGACCCGCGGATCACGGTGCGGATGCTGCTGCAACACACCAGCGGGGTGTTCAACTTCACCGGCGAGTACTACGAAGACGGGACGGTCGTGCCGGGGATCCCCTGGCAGGGCCAGGAGTGGGTAGACAACCGGTTCAAGACCTACCGGCCGGAGGAACTGGTACAGCTGGCATTATCCAAGCCGGCGCGATTCGAGCCGGGAACGGACTGGAGCTATTCCAACACCAACTACGTGCTGGCCAGGCTGCTGATCGAGAAGGTCACCGGCAGCTCGCTCGCCGAGGAGATGCAGCGGCTAATACTGGGGCCGCTTGGGCTGTCGGGTACCGTGGTACCAGACACCCAGCCGGAGATTCCCGAACCGCATGCCCACGCCTACTACCGGTACGAGGACGCCGGCGAGCAGAAGACGGTCGACATCACCCGCCAGAACCCCTCCTGGATCTCCACCGGTGGTGATATGATCTCGACCACCCAGGATCTCCACACGTTCATCTCCGCGCTGATGGGCGGCAAGCTCCTCCCGGCCCCGCTGCTGGCCGAGATGTGCAAGCCGTATCCCAAAATCGGCTATGGTTTGGGGGTGTTCGTGCAGAACGCCGGTCCGAACGGCGACGTTACCATCATCACCCACAACGGTGGCATTTCGGGCTACGCGGCATTGATGTACAGCACGCCAGACGGCAGCAAGACCCTGACCGCCTCCGTGAATTATGTGGACGACGCCGCCATGTCCCTGGCAGCGGCGTTCCAGAAGGCGATTCCGAGGCTCGTCGAGGAGGTGTTCGGCGGCGGGCAGGCCGGGTCGGCTGACGCGGCCGAGCCAGCAAGTAAACAAGACTGAGCACCGTGGCCCCGTACGAACAAGAAGCCAGCCGATTCTTTGATCGGCTGGCTTTATTCTACTAACGGGCAGGATAGAGTAATTGTAGAACCGAAATTATTTAATAACTTATTTCTTCAGTAACACATCAGGCCCCGTCTATTTAGGGTGATCAGCGGCGCGTGATGGCACGAATGGTTGCAACAGCTGACAAAGGAGAACCAAACAATGAAAAAGTACATACTTTTCGATCATGATGGTGTTCTGGTGGATACTGAATTCTGGTATTACAAAGCGGGAGAACGCGCTCTGGCTGACATTGGATTTACCTTGGATAAAGATCAGTACCTCCGCGACATGACCCAGTCATTGGGCACTTGGTCTCAAGCTAGGGCGGCGGGTATTGATGAACAGACCATCAGCAAGCAGCGTGAGGTCCGCAACGTCTATTATCAGGAGTATCTAAGAACAGAAGCCATAGAGATTGAAGGTGTAGTTGAAACTCTAGCCGAACTGTCAAAGTACGTCCGCATGGCTATCGTGACGACTGCAAAACGTGCGGATTTTCAGCTTATACATGAAAAGCGCCAGATCATACAATTCATGGAATTCGTCCTTGTTCGTGAAGACTACGAGCACACCAAGCCGCACCCGGAACCATACTTGACCGGCCTAAAGCGCTTCGGAGCTACCAAAGAAGAGACCCTGGTTGTAGAGGACTCAAACAGAGGGCTGAGCTCAGCCGTGGCAGCTGGTATTGACTGTGCTATTGTCCATAACGACTTCACCAAAACACATGACTTCTCACAGGCCAACTATCGAATCAAGACGCTGATTGAACTAAAGGACATCATCCTGAAAGTAAGCTGAGAGACCCTAGAACCTTCGTTTGGACCTGGTAAGGCCGGCAAAAGACGGATTATAGTGATTAATGCATCGGCTTTTCCCATTCACCTTTGATGACTATTCCGGTCTCCTTCGCCGCTGCTTCAAGATCATGGATTTCCTGTGCTGTCAGCGTGATTTCAGCGGCTTTTACAGCATCAGCAATTTGGGAAGTCCTCGTAACGCCGATGATCGGAACGGCTCCTTTCGCAATGGCCCAAGCGATGGCAACTTGTGCAGAATTCGCATTGTGATGATTGCCGATTTCCTTCATAACATGGATCAAGCCTTCCAGTTTCGCAAGCACGTCTTCATCAAACGCCTCTCCTCTTCTGGTGCCGCTGGGGAGAGGATTTTTCGCATTGTATTTGTCAGTTAATGCGCCTTGTTCCAATACCATATAGGAGAAGAACACAATGTTGTTTTCGTTGCAGTAATCAATGATTCCGGCTTCTTCGGACGAACGGTACAGTAAGCTGTAATGATTTTGTACAGCAGAGATTTTCAGCCCTTCTTCAGCCAAAATACTTTGTGCTAGTTGGATTTCCTCCAGAGTGTGGTTGGAGACGCCTGCATATTTTACTTTTCCACTTTTCATGAGCGGAATCAGCTCTCGAGTCCATCTTTTTACATCAAGAGGATTGTGGATCCAATAGATATCCGTCTGGTCCGCGCCGAGCCGATCCAGGCTGCTGTTCAAGCGGTCTTCAACAGGGCCGCCAAGCTGCGGAGTGAATTTCGTTGAGAGCAGCACATCGTCGCGGCCTTTGGTAAACTCGCCCAGAATGCTTTCGGAGGCTCCCATTCCGTACACCGTCGCAGTGTCCCATAAATGGAGTCCGGCTTTCATCGCCGCATCAAAAACCGGTTTTAAGTCTTCCGCGGTAAGATGATTCCCGAAAATAGCATCCCCGCCGCCTTGACCAGTCCCCCATGACCAGGTACCAAGAGCGATGGGAGGAATCATTTCATTTTGCAATTTTACTTTTTTCATTGGTTTCAACACCTTTCTAAATCAATGAAACGTTTAACGCATGAGATAAGAATATCAAGGAGACGAATGAATTTCTTTGCCTACAAGCTCATTTCTATTTGTTTATTTAGCTCATTTTGTTTCTGTACATAACAAAATACCGTTCCGCTGTAAATTCCGCGAAACGGTATCTTCAAATCAGGTGCCTATGCAGCCATTTTTTAGCCCCTTTAGGTTTCCTCCTTCAACCTCAGCTGCCGTCTAAACTCTGAGGGTGGGAGTCCGAATCTTTCCTTGAATACTTTGGAAAAGTGAGCGATATTTTCAAATCCGGTCGAAAAACAGACATCCGTAACAGATAACACGGTTTCCGCTAGCAGCTCCTTGGCTTTATCCAGCCTTCGATTGCGAACCCATTTGAGCGGGGAGGTGTTGTATATTGCTTGAAAATCCCTTTTGAACGCCGCCAGGCTTCTGCCGGACAAATAGGCCAGGTCGTTAAGGGAAACGGGATTCATGAAGTTCTCCTCCATGATTTTTGCAATGCTGCCTCTTTCCTTGCTTATGGGCTGCATCATTTGATGAAACAAACGATCATTCGAATCTGCGATATGAAACAGCAATTCCATCAGCTTTACACGAACCAGTCCTTCTTTGACCTCGTCAGGGTTCTCGAAATAGGGTTTTAACGACTCAATATAGCTTCCAATGCGGTCATTGATCGGAAAGACGGTTATCGGAACAACATCATTCACGAGATAAATGGGTTTTAAACCGGCGAATTTGAGGAATTCATCTACGATCTTCTCGTTTAGGAAAAACATCGTATAGTCGAGGATATAATCGGAATCGGGTTCACCTGCTTTCTCGTACTCGACTCCCGTTGATTTATGAATAAACATCATTTCGTTGCTCCGTATCGTGTATTCTCGATCACCGAAGCGAATGGTATAGACACCCGACTTGACGATTAGCAGAAGATGATCCTGCAAGAAAAAGCTTCCTTTAATGCCTTGCGTGTAAAAACAGAATTCGATAACGGACATCCCATCCAGCTTCAAGCTTCCTTTTTTATTCGGAGACTTTACCAATTCATGAGGCACCCTGACCATTTTGCTTGATCTCATAGTCGTGGACGTCCCCGCCTTACTTGTTCCTGCGATTGCTCTAGTTTCCATTTCATAATCATCCTTTCGGATATGCCCGTCTGCGCTTACCTGTGGAATAATTAGAAGCCGTTTGGACTGTACCTGATAACGATGTGCTTTGGCCGATGTTCAAAGGAACCATCCTCTATGTTTCTTAACAAACTTTTCAACACTTATACGTTTAGTATAACTGGAACCTGGCGAGAAAACTTTGCTGAAAAGCTCAAACGACTTGTTCATTTAGCTCCAAACGAGCAAGTTTTCCTGGATACTGTTTTCGACTATGAAGATGACCGAGGGTTACTACGGAAGATTGAATCGTGCCTGTTAAGGCGGCGCCAGCTCATTTCGTAATTTTCGCTGTTATGACCGTTAAAGGGCAAAGGTTAGACTTTACGGAGGTACAAAGCTAAACTGGCTTCAGGCATTAAGCTAACGGGCAGGATAACGCAACATATAACAAGCCAATTACGTCATAATTTGGAAGGCATATAGTCAAGAAACTCCTTACACATGTCTGATCAGCCTCCAAGACAAATGGAAGGGTGGACATATTATGAACAAAAAATTTGCTTTGTTATTGCTCGTATTGATTGCACTTCTAAGTGGATGTCAACGCCCACCTAAAGCTGAACTTGTTAAAATATCAGAAGAAAAAGCCAAACTGATAGTAGAGCAATATCATGAGAAGAATGACAATTATAGCATTTTTGGTGCAATCAAAATTACTTCTATAAAACATGTTAATAATGAATACGAAGTGAAGTGGGAAAGGAAAAGTAATTGTGAAAACGGGACAGATTATGTAAATGATAAAGATGGGACTATGAGAAACAGCGTAGTCTCTATCTGCTAAGACGCTTTATAATCGATTGAGCTAACTGGGTACAATAGCTCAATAAAGAGCCGATTACTTGGAATCGGCTGCCTTTTCTAAACGAGCAGTAAAGTGTGGTATTAGCCAGAGGGTAACTTCGATTAAAATCAAATTATCCATTGTATCTTTCCTGGGTAACAGATTATGCTAATAGATAAAAATGTGTGGAAAGTGAGGGGTGGGTATGCCATATTTCTCACTCTAGTCTGATACATGATGTATAACAAATACAGACAAGAGGAGAATCAACATGCAATCCGAATTATCTATGATGCGATTAGAAACAGAGCATCTAATCATTCGCCCTTACATCGAAAGTGATTTGATGGAATCGTTTGAGCTGATGCAAAACCCAGAGTTGTTCACTTATATGCGTATGGGAGTTTTATCGTTCGAAGAATATAAAGGCCTATTCAAGTGGCTGATCGACAGTTACAATACGCCCTTTAACATGCCATTTAAATACTCCTTTGCGATTCGAACCAAAGCAACAGACGCTTTCATCGGCTGGTGTGGTGTGGGCGTACTTGATTTAAGTGCTCCTGATAAAGAACTGTATTATTTGATTGGCCGAGACTATTGGGGGAATGGTTATGCAACTGAAGCAGCCTCCGCGTTGACAGCCTATGCCTTTGATGTTATTGGGTTAGACAAATTGTTCGCTAAGGCCAATTCCCAGAACACTGCGTCAATAGGAGTCTTTAGGAAACTAGGCTTTGTATTTGAACGCGAACTTATGGGTTTGACAGGTGATTACGAGGAATGTAACGGTGAGTTATTGCATGTTCTCACAAAGGAACGATTTCGCAAACAGGCAGAAATATGATTGGAGTAATGTCCATCCTGTAAGGGATGGATTTTTTATAAACTTGCCTTGAGAACGGATCATTCCACTACATAAGACGGCTCAATGAAATCATTTGAAGGCAGCCTGTGAATAAGTCGTTATGTGAAAAGCATGCAACGATAAAATCTAATTATGAGGAAGAAAATTTATGAAGGCTAATAAACCCCTAAAGAGAAAATCCTTCGGTTTTATCGTACAAACTGATCAGATGGGAAGAAAAAAATTATTAGTTTACTCGAATGAGCCCGGTGTACAGTTTAGGTTACCTGGTGGAAATATTGAGCCTGGAGAAACGGCTGAAGAGGCTTTATATAGAGAGATGTTGGAAGAGTCTGGGTTGACTTATTTACTGATGAGGAAGAAACTCGGAGTTCAATATTATTACAAAGTATTTATAGATTCAAATGTGGAACGACATGATTTTCTTGTTGTACCAGATAGAAAACTTCCAGAAAAGTGGGAATATATTGGCACAGGAGATGGAGGGGATCAAGGGAGCCAATTTAAATACCAGTGGATTACTAAAGATGAAATTCATATAGTAGATGAAGAATTTAGAAGAGATATTATAAAGAGCTACTTAGAAGAGCTGTTCAGCTAACAAGAAAGAAGCATGCTTATCACATAACATCATATCTACGCTGCGTCGCTAAAACGAAATATCTAATTTAACTACTCACAAACACATGTGGCCACAGAGACTTCACTAAGCTAAAACCAGCTAATATCTTGTCAACATTTTTCTCTTAAATAAAGTACGGGATGACGGTATACTGAAAAATAGGCGCACTAAATAACCTTCTCTGTACATGCTGGAAGGCTGTTCTTGCGGATGAAAAATGTGTTAACTAATCTAAATCGACAAACCTTTCTTGCTTCACTAGAAGGGCATAAATCCAGTGAAGGAGCTTGTTGACGCAGGCAATGAGGGCAACCCGGTAAGGCTTTCCGGCTTCGCGTTTCTTATCGTAATATTCACGTAACCTCTTGCTTCCGGTCTTTTTTAGACCGCATAGTACAGCGAGATATAGGGCATGACGCAGCTTCTTAGACCCGCGTTTGGTAATGCGATTGGTTGTCGCTGTGAACTTACCAGAAGAGTAGACGCTAGGGTCAATTCCTGCGAAAGCTACCAGCTTTTTGGCGTGATTAAACCGATGGATTTCCCCGATCTCGGACAAAATCGTTGCAGCGATTTTGCTACCTATTCCGGGAATCGATTGGATAATCTGATAAGATTCAACTTCTTCAGCAAGGGCATCGATCTGACTTTGCAGGTGGGAAAGATGCTCTTGATATTGAAGAAGTAAGTCAATGAATAGTGCTAAGCTTATTAGATGGCTACTATAACTCACTTTTGGAAATGGATTATTTGCTGCAGCAACCATGATACAGCTTGCTTTGTCACTAGCCCAATGATCAGATCGCCTAGGGCAGAGGCAGGTAATTGTGTGTGTTACGGTTGATACGCCAGCTGTTTGAAATGCCCCAGGAGTCATGAACTGTTTTAGAAGCAGCAACGAAACTTTTGAATAAAGGTCACCGAAAATACCTCTATAATCCGGAAAGACTTGATCTAGAACGGCCTGAAACTGAAGCTTCACCTGTACATACATTTGTGTGAGCGAGTCAAACTGACGCGTTAGATGCCTAAGATTTAGTAGTTGAACCCCTCGTTGCATATGGTCTTCAAATTCCTCTTTGTAGTACAGCTCGCAGAGCCGATAGGCATCGACTGCATCTGTTTTCACTTTCCGTAGACTTGACTTTTTGGCTTGATGTGAAATGAGAGGATTCACAACTAAAAATAGGATACCGTGTTCTTCTAGAAACTGAATTACAGCCTGATGGTAATGTCCTGTCGATTCCAGAATCACAACTGGGGATTTGCCTGCTGTATCCTGTACAGTTGAAACGACATCTAGCAGTTGGCTAAGACCTACTTGGTTATGCTGAAAACAAAAAGGGTGTCCCATGGGCTTGCCTTTGTCTAAGAAAACTTGTCCATATCTTTTACCTTTTGAAATATCCAGACCAATGACTGGATTCATGAAATACTCCCTCCCTTAAAAGTGAAAATGTCGGTACCCCTAAAACACCTCATAGTTCCACAACATCGCTTGTTATGCGAGATCTAGGTCGTCTCAACCAGCTTAAACATGGTTTCTACAAGTAGGGGGCGATCAGTTTTAGCGACGGGTTACAGACCCAGGGGAACGTCCGATCTGCCCGACTACTGAGAAATACACCACCATAACAAAAGTGGTCAACCAGTAAAAACTGGCTGACCTCATAATACGACGGGGAACGATAGTTGAATAAACGAACATTTGAAGAAGCTGCAAGCGCAGATCGGCAGCTTTATTAAGCCTAACGGGCAGTATGGCGCAACTAAGCTTTGATTCAATATTTCTATACTTACAAATTCGTGTAGGGGTGGAATATATGTCGATTCGCTTTAAAAAGTTAAATCAGCTATTCATTATAGTAGCATTATTTATCTTCTTCGCAGGGTGTTCAGAAAAGTCATCTATGCAAGAGAACACAGCGAAAGATGAAGTCTTAAAAATAACAAAGTCACAGCAGTTACAAGAACTTACCTTTGCAGATGGGATAAGTCGAGCAATTATTATTTTCGAAGACGATGCTGCTGACATTCTTATTTATGCGAAGGGGTTAGATTCCAATGTAAAATATAGAATTTCTTTAATAGGAGATAATGGAGCCTCCCCTGGAGTGATGTTTGGTCCCATTGAGAATGTTAAATTAAGGGTGGGATCTCTGGAAGATGAGGTAATGTTTAAGCCGAATTCTGAAGGTGAGTTATTCATGTCAATGCGTAACCCAATTCGAATTTTAACAGCAGCTAAAAAAGAATTGTATTTTAAGATTGAGTCTGAAAATAAAAAAGTAAATATGAAAACCTCTTCATTTCTAGTTAATAAATAAGAGTTAGTGAACAGATCGTCAACAGCGCATTACGCTAACGGGAAACGATAGTGGAATAAAGGAGAGAAGGCAGCTGGTCAGAACGATCAGCTGCCTTTTTTAGCTAACGGATAATATAGCACAACGACTTCAAAGGCAGTGGTTTAGTAAAAATTGTCGGGTGACAGAAACATAGTAACATTAGAAGCCGCTGATTATTCGGCTTTTTTATTTAGGTTATCAAGTTCTTGTCAAAATCCAGTGACAAGAACTTTGTTACATTCCCGATTTAATTTCATCGAGCCAGCAGACGTCTATTTATTAAGTTTAGGGGGAAAGGCGTGTCATATGACATTTTGACACTGTTGTACATAACAACGAGTGCAGTAGGATACAGATGAGAGTTCTGGGAACTAGAATATATCTCATCAGACCAAATCACAAAATATTTAAGGAGAGGATTTTATGAAAAAGAAAATGGGGATCGCAATTGCTGCTTCGATGATCACACTGGCTGGTTTTACAGGAAATATTCATGCAGCTTCGAAAGTAGGTGCTTCTCTTATAGCTCCCTACAACTCAAATCAAAAAGCCGAGCAGATAAAATGGTTAGAAAAGCATGCCATGCCATTAAAGTCAACGGATCCAACAGCATCGCTTCAGGATTTAAGACCGCTTAAGGATATGATCGGATCAGCTACAATTGTTGGTTTAGGCGAAGCGACGCATGGAGCTCACGAAGTTTTTACCATGAAGCATCGCATTGTTAATTATTTGACAGCTGAAATGGGCTTTAAGGCCTTAGTGTTAGAAGAGGGATGGGACAGAGCATTGGGACTCGATCGCTATGTTCTTACGGGTAAAGGGGACCCAAGCCAATATCTAAGTCCTGTATTTAACACGAAAGAAATCATAGATCTGCTTCAATGGATACGCCAATATAATGCTGATCCAAAGCATAAATCCAAAATACGGATCATCGGGATGGATATACAAACCGTAAACGAGAGTGTTTATAACAATATCCTAACGTATGTAAAGAAATACGATCCAAAACTTGTCACTCGTTTCGATCAAAAGATGAAAGGCCTTATTCCTGTAACCAAGGATTTAGATACCTTTGGCGGTCTTAAGAAAGAAACGAAAGCACGGTATGTTTCAGATGCGAAACAAATCAGCGCTTTATTAGAGCAAAATAAAAATAAACTGAATGGAAAATCCCCAGAGTTCGCATGGATCAAACAAAATGCCCGTATTATTGAGCAATTTACGACAATGACAGTTGCATATCCTGATAACTTGGAAGACTTTTATTTGAAACACGATATTGCCATGTATGAGAATGCGAAATGGACAGAAGAACATGTAGGAAAAACAATCGTGTGGGGCCATAATGGGCACGTTTCGAAAACAAATATGCTTCCTTTCGTATACCCTAAAATGGCTGGGCAGCACTTAGCAGAACATTATGGCAAACGGTATGTAACCATTGGAACATCTGTTTTCGAGGGACGTTACAATGTTTATAACACCAGCCAACAATTCGGGCCTTATGGAATCTTAAAATTAAATGACCCGAACAATTTTAATTATACGTTGGGACAAGTCAAATACGACCAGTTTTTTGTTGATTTACGTAAGGCAAGCGGAGTGACTAAAACTTGGCTAAACGAGCAACATCCCATTTTTGCTGGAGTAACAACGGTAGGTCCAGATATCCCAACAACTGTTGATCTATCATTAGGTCAATCATTCGACATCATCGTTCATATTCAGAAAGTGAAGCCATCTCAACTGAATCAATAAAATCTTAAATAAATTATGCAAGCTTAAAAGTCGCTTAGTTGCGGCTTTTTTGTTTTAAGCATAGAGCTTATTTACTTTTTTCCTTGTAAGATAGTAAGAGAATACTTGGGACTGTACATATATACGGATTTATTCTTGTTAATTGATATCCTGAAAAAATAATTCCAATATTGAACGTATAACGTCTAAGTAATTTCTACACCTAATAGATGGAGGGAGACTTTTGTTAATGTAGCTGTATCTGGAACGTATGGTGCTAGTAAGAGTAGCGGCGTAATAGCATCGTATAACACAGGGATCATCCTGAGTTTGAACAATTCTATTGTGCAGTTGGGCATGACCGTAGCTCACGCTCCATTCATTTTGTGTCATATGACATTATGACACTGGCAGATTTGACATCACGAGCAGTAGGATACGTTTACTACTTGCAAAGGATGTGAGCTCTTTGATGGCAAGAACTGTCGCCTGTTTTGTTCAAAACGGCTATTTCCTGCTGTTTACTTTCGTCACCGGATTGTTTTACTTCTGCTTTTATCTGGTTGCCATTATTCTGGGTTTGAGTCTTTCGTTTACTGTCGCGGGCGTTCCTCTCCTGGCTAACGTTTTGCGAACAACGACTGCCTTCCTGCAATTCGAAAGAGTACAAACCAAGATCTATATGGATATCACCACCGAGCCATGTGTTAAAGCCGCCAACCCGAATGTGTCCAACTGGCTTCAAGCGAAAAAGGAGCTGATGAACCGACGCAACTGGAACGCTATTGGCTGGCTGATGTTGAAGTTTCCGGTAGGGATTATAAGTCTGATCAGTGCGACTTTTCTCTACGTGGCGCCGCTTGTATTGATTGTGGCCCCGTTCCTCTATCCGTTTATCAGCCTTTCCTTTATGGGTGCAAAGGTAGACACGGTTGCCAAAGCCGTGATGGTATCGGCCACAGGGGTCGTACTAATGATGGTGAGCTGCAGGCTTGCGGACCGGTTAGCTCGCTGGATAGGCGGCTACACGCGTCTGATGATCAAGCATGTGAACCGGTAGACGAATGCCCGGTTTCGCCTCGTAGGTCGTCGGGGGATTGTTCACTCTATAGCGGTTTACTTTATACTAGTTACGTAATGTCATACTGAAAGTCTTTAGGGGATGATGGTTTTGTTCGATATGGTCAAGCAATGGTACTGGTACGACTGGCTCATGTTCATAATCCGCCTGATATCCAGCATTTCTCTCGCGTTTACGACCATAGGACTGCAACAATATTTCACGCTGCCGATTGTGGTCGTTGTCCTATGGCAGCTGATTGCTTTTTCCGTTCCATGGCTTTGCTTGCAGCTCGATTATAAATACTACTTGTTTACCGAAATCGTAATCTCGGGCGGGTTGTGTTTGTATCTGGCTTCATTTTTTCCGCAAGCCTACATAGCATTCCTGCTGTATGCTTTTTTCATTGCTGCCCACAGCTCTCATAGAACCTATCTCTGGTCAGGGCCAGTATCCATCTTGCTCCTGCCCGCCATAATCAAGCAGCTTGCAGAGCAAAGTGAATACTGGGTCATGGCCGTTCATATCGGGATGGCGTATATCTTCGGATTCTCCTTCCATTTACTCGTGCTCAATCATCGTCAAGGCGAAACGATTCGCGAGCAAAATGCGGTGTTGGAGCAGTACCTGTCCCAAATCGAGCGTATTACGCTTGCCGAAGAACGGAGCCGGCTGTCCAAAGAGCTTCATGATACCGTCGGTCATGCCTATACTTCGCTCATTATGGGGTTGGAAACGTTGCGTCCTCAGATGGCAACGGATACAGGAACCGAAAGTCTCGATTCCATATTGAATCTGGCCCGCCAAAATATGGAGGAGGTCAGAGGTTACGTGCATCAAATCGAATCGCCGCATGAGGGGCTCCCGCTGCTTCAATCTCTGAGGAAGCTGGCGGAGGAATTTCAGGAACATGCCAAGGTGCTGGTTACTTTTCGTGCCTATGGGGAGGAATACCCTGTAATGAAACAAGCGAAGACAGCACTCTACCGCTGCCTGCAAGAGTCGTTGACGAATGCCGTGCGCCATGGACACTCGACAGAGATTAAGGTTTCTGTGCAATTCGAGCCCCGACAGACGAGACTGGAAATTCAAGATAACGGCCGCGGGATGGAGCATGGAAGGGAGGGCTTTGGCCTCAGCGCCATGAAGGAGCGGGCGATGATTTTGCAAGGCCATGTGGCCGTCTATACGGAGCAAGGAAAAGGCACTCTCGTTACATGCACGCTACCCAGACAAACGGAGCTTAAGGATGAAGTCATCCGCCTGTTGGTCGTCGATGACCATCCCGTTATCCGTGAAAGCTTGCGGACTTTGCTGGAGGAGCAGCAGGATTTTCAGGTTGTCGGGACGGCAGAGGATGGCGAGCAAGCGATCGAGCTGTGCAGGCAGGTTAGGCCGCAACTGGTGCTTATGGATGTTGAAATGCCGAATGTGGATGGTATCTCCGCATCCCGGACGATAAAAGAATCGTGGCCCCACATCCGGATTCTGATTCTCACTACGTTTGAGGATACCAAACAGGCTCTGGAAGCAATGCGAAGCGGGGTGGATGGATACCTGTTGAAGTCCATGCAGCCGCTAGAGCTGGCTGAAACGATTCGCACCGTCCACCGCGGGGGCACGCTGATAGAACAGGGCATGTCGCACAAATTATTTGCCCAACTGGAAGCGGACAATAGCGGGGATGATCCTTCGTCAATCAAAGCGTCCTCGGCCTATGATTTAACGTCGCGGGAGCTTGAAATTTTACAGTTCGTGTCCAAAGGGCTGCGATATAAAAGCATTGCTTCCAATTTGTATTTATCCGATGGTACGGTTCGAAACTATGCCTCATCGGCTTATATGAAGCTGGGGGTCCGCAATCGGGAGGAAGCGGTACAAAAAGCCAGGGAGGCTGGGCTTCTGGAATAACCACAAGTTATGTAACCTGGTGACGGGTGCCGATCATAAGGAGTGCATGATCGGCACCCATCATTTCACTAAGGTGCGATATTTTAATGATCTTGGAGCAGTTAGCTGATGGGCCACTGCTTCAACATTCGTTCAAACTAACGACCAGGTTAGTTATAATGTACTCAGCCGTGGGATGTCTGAAATTCCATTGGGGCGACAGCAATTTCTCGGAGCGTTTCATAACATGCGGAAGGAGTATCCCGGGGTAATGGACCCTATGGGATAATCCCTCCGTTAGGGACTACGCTCTTGCTCCGCCGTCCACCGGCAGAACGACGCCTGTCACGTAAGAAGCGCGATCGCTCAATAACCAGGCAGCCGCTTGCGCGATCTCATGAGGATCGGCAGGACGCCTAAGAGGCGTTACAGAGTTGCTTTTTTCAATTATATCTGGAACTTGTGCAACTAACCCCTCGATCATCTCGGTCATGGTGGTGCCAGGTGCAATAGCGTTTACGCGGATACCCGAAGGCCCGTATTCAATGGCAGCCGTCTCGGTCAGACTATTAACAGCCCGTTTGGCGGCACCGTAGACAGACAACCCGGGATTACCTCTGAAGCTGCCCACGCTGCTGTTATTGACAATGGCACCGGTACCTCCAGTATCGAGCATTGCCTTGATTTCCGCTTTCATTGCCACCCAGATTCCTTTGTAATTTACAGCTTGAAGAAGGTCGAAATCTTCTTCTGTGACCTCTGTTAAGGGCGAAAGGGGAGCCCCAATTCCAGCATTATTGAATGCTATATCCAGGCGACCGTGACGCTCAACGGTCGTTTGAACCGCCCGTTCGATGCTGGCGGAATCGGCCAGATCGGCTACAATGTAATCGGCTTTACCGCCTTTCGCGATAATTTCCTCAACGCCAGAGCGTAGAGCGGCTTCTGTTCTTGCGACGAGAGTAACCGCCGCTCCTTCTTCGGCGAAGAGTTTGGCTGCCGCTGCTCCGATGCCGCGGCTGGACCCTGTAACCAGAGCTACTTTATTAATAAGCATTCCCTGAGAATTGTAATTTTTGTGCTGTGTTATTGATTGCATGGCCTGTCTCCTTTAAAGTCGGTAATGGTTTGAAACGTTTCAAACGGAGTTGAAGCGATTTCTATGATTGAGTATAATTTTCTAATACACTTTTAACGAGAGGTTGCTTAATCATAGGTTTCCGAGTAATAGGTTAGGAGGGATTGAGATGAACGATCGCGAGCGCCGTTCGGCTCTTGGTGATTTTTTGCGTAAACAGAGGTCAAGCCTTTCTCCAGAGGATGTGGGTTTGCCGACTGGGTCGCGCCGCCGGACAGCCGGATTGCGCAGGGAAGAGGTCGCACAGCTGTCGAATATCGGCACATCCTGGTATATGTGGCTGGAGCAGGGACGTGATGTCCGTCCGTCAGTACAAGTGTTGGAAAGCCTAGCTGCGGCACTAAAGCTTAATCCCAATGAACGACGCCATCTTTTTTTTCTTGCAGGAGAATCACTTCCTCCTTACTTGTCTCCTCATAAAGAAAGTATCGGGTCAGCATTTCAAAGGATGCTGGATGACCTTACTCCGAATCCTGTATATATTCTGGGAAGACGCTGGGATTTTGTGGCCTGGAATGATGCTGCAAATGAGGTTTTCTCTATTTCCTCGGCAGCACCGCCTCATGAATTCAATTTAATCTGGCGGTTTTTCACCGACCCGGTATGGAAGGGGCGCTTCAAAAATTTCGATCAAAAGGCTACGGGAATGATTGCGGAATTCCACACGGCATCAGCCCGCTACGTTGAAGATTCGTCGTTTGCCGAATTAATAGAAGATCTTAAACGAATAAGTCCTGAATTTGGCCGGCTATGGCTGCAGCATGAAACGCCCGGCTCTCTTGAAGGATTTAAAGAAGTGGAGCATCCCTACATGGGGCACCTTGAGTTTGATCATATTACCCTGCAAATCCCCAATGATCCCGATATGAGAGTGATGATTTACATGCCTCTACCAGCAACAAGATCAAAGCTGGAAAAATATTTGGCAAAGGGATCACCTGCAAAAGAAAGTAAGGGATAACATCATTATCCTAAACGCGGGGGACTTTCGATGTGGGAGTTTTATAATGTCGGAGGACAAGAACGTACACGCATAAGAAGTCGCGGATCCGCGGCTTTTTTTGTTTTAACGATACAAGTTCTTGCCCTCAGCTAGGGACATGAACTTGCATCGTAAGCCTAGACAAGAATGGTTAACCGATGAATTATCAATTACGAGGTTGGCGCTGAAAACGTTACTACAAATCAGTGCCTGCGGCCATAATCTCCCCTCTTATTCCTCGAAATCGGTACCCATCGTTGTTTCTTTCCAATTCTCAATATCGTTAAGTATGTCACCCAATTTTGCGGTCGCTACCGCATATGCGTCTTTGCCCAGCAATAAACGCAATGGCGGATTAGGGAGCTCGGCAACTTGAATGACCACTTCCGCCAGCTTGGCCGGATTTCCCATCTCCTGCCCGCTTGACCTGTTGATCCTTGGTCCGACCGTTTCCATATACGCCGTTATCGCGGTTTGCGTGCGGTTGGCAGATCGTCCGGCCCAATCGGTTCGGAAAGCCCCAGGTTCAATAAGCGTAACATGGATTCCAAGCGGCGCTACTTCCTTTGAAAGGCTTTCGGAAATGCCTTCGACCGCGAATTTCGTTGCATTATAATAGCCAACGGACGGGAATGCGGCCAGGCCTCCGACGGATGAAAAATTAATGATGTGGCCGGAGTTTTGACTTCTGAAATGAGGCAAGACCTCTTGAGTTACCGCCATCAATCCCCAGAAGTTGATCTCGAACATTCTCCGCGCTTCTTCTTCAACGCTTTCTTCAACGGTGCTGAAATAGCCGATGCCGGCATTATTGACAAGGACATCTATTGTGCCGAATTTCTCCAAAGCCTTCTGCACGGTAGCCCGGACTTGAGCTTTATCCGTCACGTCCAGTTGAAGTATCAATACATGCTCCTGATGCTCTGCAGCCAAATCCTCTATTTGAGCCGGGTTTCTAGCGGTGGCAACGACGTTATATCCTGTAGAAATGGCCTTTTTGGCGATTTCTCGGCCAAATCCGGTGGAACAGCCTGGAATGAACCAGGTCTTTTGTTGCGATTGATTTTCGGTCATTTCACTCCTACTTTCTTATCCGATTTGATCTTTTCGAGAGTCGCGATTACATTTCTCATTTTATTGGATCAGCAGCTTGATCGGGTAGCCTAATACTCGTTCGTTATTGCCTAATCCTCCAAAGGTAGATAAAATATTGCGGAACACAGAAATGGTGTTGGATATGGTTTCAAATGTGAGAATATAGAGGTGAAAAAATGGAGATTCGTATATTGGACTCACAGGATGCTGATATATATCGTGAGTTGAGATTAAAGTCTCTGAAGGAAAATCCTGAGGCATTTTTGACTACGTATGAAATTGAAAAAGATAAACCCATTGAGCAGCTACGACGTAATCTCATTGCTTCTGATCATCGATTTACTTTAGGAGCCTTTATCAATGGTGGGCTCATTGGTATCGTAACCTTTGTAAGGGAAAGTAACCCCAAAATCGTACATAAGGGCAATATCTATGCTATGTATGTAACGCCTGAATTTCGAGAAAAAGGAATCGGTAAATCCTTGGTTCAAGAATTGATTAATAAGGCGAAACATTGTGAGGGACTTGAACGAATTAACCTCACTGTCATCTCAAATAATTACGCGGCAAAGCTGCTTTATGAGACTATCGGTTTTGTAACTTACGGAACAGAGCAGAATGCCCTAAAGAATGGATATCAATATTTGGATGAAAATCTAATGGTCTTACGGTTGAACTAACCGGAAACGATAACTCAATAAAGAATTTGGAAGGCAGCCGGTTACTTGGGATCAGCTGTCTTTTCTCCATTAACGGGCAGATTTGCTTAATACGGTAATTGGCGGGATGATAACAACATGGTCCAATTGCCGACGAGCAGCCGCCTGGCCTTCAACATGTAGAAGTAACGGCAGGAGAAATTTACTCCATCACGAATTATTCAGAATTGGTCACTTTGGGGTGTAATTTGAGTTATGCACCATATAGTCCATTCTATCGACAGTTGAATCTCCAAACTCAACTACTGCTTGATAGGTTGAAATCCACGGGTATGCTATGCTCATTTCGTCAGTACGCTTCATCCATATTTGATAAGGAGGTTTTAGAGTGTCAACAGAGAAAAAAGCTGCATACTCCGCGTGGTCAAACATCATGTACTCCATGCAGTTGCATTGGCGGGCGAGGCCGCTTACGTTGATTTGCTGTGCCGTCTCGGTGCTTGTTGGCGTCGGTGTGCCTTTTGTAAGCATCTATATGCCGAAAATTGTCATCGACAACATTACTGCAGGAGTCACACCAAGCGAGTTTATACTGTCGGTGGGCATCATGGCGCTTCTCCTGGCCGTGCTAAACAGCGCTAAAAGCTACGCCGATCTTATCACCAATGAATCTGTAGGTACCATCAGCATATTGAAGCACCTTCAAACCATCATGCATAAGCATCTAAATATGGACTACGAGGTGCTAGAAAGCCCCGGATACGCAAAACTGGGCGAAAAGGCGTGGCGTGCCATGCAAAGCAATCACTCTCCCGCCTCCAACATACCGAGAAACCTATCACAGTTTCTCATGAACGTCTTGGGTTTTCTTGTATATGGAACAGTTATCGTATCGGTACATCCCCTTATTATTCTCTTTCTAGCCATTTCGGCCGGGATCAATTGGCTTGCGCTCTCTCGCGCCCGAAAAGTTGAGAGGGACACGCGAGAAGAGCGGTCAAAGCTTCAAGGCAAACTCTGGTATCTCCAGAAGGTATCGAAAGAACCGTCCGGCGGCAAAGACGTACGTCTATATGACCTCAGCAGCTTAATCCGCGGTATATTTCAAAATGTACTCGGTTCCTCAACCGAAAAAGAGAAAAAGGTAGCGACTGGCGATATGAGGGCTCAGTTATCGGATGCAGTGCTCAGTCTGATTCGTGATGGTGCCTCGTACGCGTTTCTAATTTACTTGCTGCTAAACGGCGAGATGACATTGGGCAGCTTCGTACTCGTATTTGCCGCCATCGGCGCGTTTGCGGGCTGGTTGTCGGGTATACTGACCAGCTCAAGCGAACTGATCCGTGCCTTAAGTGAGCTGTCAGATATACGAGAATATCTGGATGTCCCCGATCTTTCAAATACTGGCGCCGGCCATGCGCTGCCCTCCGGCGATCTTCTTCCTCCCACGATTACATTAAGAAACGTTGGATATACCTATCCGGAGGCAAAGGAACCGACCCTTTGCAGTATCGATTTTGAGATCAAGCCGGGAGAGCGCATCGCCATTGTCGGGGCGAACGGAGCGGGCAAAACGACGCTTATTAAGCTTTTATGCGGACTTTATAAGCCAACATGCGGAGAGATTACGCTTAGCGGCGTCGACATCACACGATATAACAGAGACGAATATTTTTCACTTTTTTCAACGGTATTTCAGGATATTCATCTCTTCTGTTGTGATATTGCCGGCAATATCTCGCAGCAGTCCCCGGATCAGACAGACTACGAGAAGGTAGAGAAATGCCTCGTCATGTCCGGACTTATGGATAAGGTAAGAGGGCTTGAGAAAGGGGAATCAACGCTTCTTGTACGTCGGGTGCACACCGACGCTATCGAACTCTCGGGCGGCGAGAAGCAGAAGCTGGCGCTGGCGCGCGCGCTGTACAAAGACGCGCCGGTTATCATCTTGGATGAACCTACGGCTGCGCTTGACCCGATCGCTGAAAGCGAGATTTACCAGCAATACGCAGAACTGACTGAGGGGCGAACATCGATCTACATCTCCCATAGGCTGGCAAGCACGCGTTTCTGTGACAGGATTCTATTAATCGACGGCGGCGGCATCGCCGAGTGCGGCACGCACGACGAGCTCATGAGATATGGCGGGAAATATGCCGAGATGTTTAACGTGCAGTCTCACTACTATAAGGATGGGGAGGTGACCGATCATGAAGGAGCGTTCCATTTGGCGTAACCTGCGCCGCGGATACGGCATCGTAAATCGCTTGACGCCAACCTACATTCCGCTTACCATCGTCTCATCCTTTATTAAAGCAGTTCAGCCCTTAATGGTGCTCTTCCTATCTGCCCAGATCATAAACGAGCTGGCCGGCGAGCGCGACATCGGGCGCATTACGCTGTATGCCGCACTTACAGTAGGGCTTGCGTTTGCCGGTTCCGCGATTAATGCCACAGTTAACCGCCGGATAACGACCTTAAACAGTACGTTGTGGGCGCGTTTCTACTTTTTCCTGGGCAATCGATATATGCAGCTGAACTACGATCAAGTGGAAGATACGATGAATAATGAAAGGTTAGCGGATATTGAAGCGAAGACGAACGGAAACGGACTTGGCATTCTGCGCCTGCATTACAGTCTGCCGGAACTATTACAGCCCCTTTTTGAACTGGTATTATCTATCATACTAGTTATCGGGATGTTTACGTCCGCATCTTCCTATGAGCAGACGTTTATAACATCACCGTATGCTACCGGTCTGCTGATTCTTCTCATTCTGTCTATGATTCCCTTTACTTATTTACTCAAGAAGAGGGAGGAGAGAATTCAGAAGAAAGTGTTTGAGGATAACCCGAAGTCAAACACCTATGTGCATTTTTTTAACGAATATATGCAGGCAAAAAATGCAGCCAAGGACATTCGACTCTATAAACAGGCTCCCGCGATCGAGGATCACTACAATAAATCGGTTGGAGCGGAGTACTGGTACCGCATTTTTAACTTGATCGGAAAGAACAACGCTTTGGCGGCGGCTATGAATGCCGTACTAGGCGGCTGCGTATACCTCTTTATCGGTCTGCGGGCGCTATATGGCATGTATCCCTTAGGCAGCGTGGTGCAGTATATCGGCGCGGTTACGGGCGTTGTAGGTGCGTTGGCCAAGCTGGTCTCTGTTTTGGGCAATTTTATAACAAACAACCCTTATCTCAGCCTCGTGTTCGAGTATCTCGACCTGCCGGACGACATGCAAAATAGCGCTAGCAGCAGACAAATTCCGCAAGAAGGACTAGAATTTGAGTTTCGTGACGTCTCGTTTAAGTATCCTGGGTCTGACAATTACGCCATCAAGAACCTTAGCATGAAATTTAATATCGGCGAACGGCTTGCCGTCGTGGGGTTGAATGGCAGCGGCAAGACGACGATGATTAAGCTGCTATGCCGGCTTTATGAACCTACAGAGGGCGTTGTCACGTTAAACGGCATCGATATTAGGGAGTACAACTATTCGGCATATATGGGCGTATTCAGCGTTGTGTTTCAAGATTTTAAACTGTATTCGTTCTCACTTGGCCATAACGTTGCCGCATCCGAAAGTTATGACGCAGCATTGGCGGAGGAGTCACTTATCCTGGCGGGGCTTGGCGAAAAGGTCAAGAACATGCCGGAAGGGCTTCAGACTTACCTGCATAAGGATTTCTCTGACGACGGCGTGGAGATTTCAGGAGGCGAAGCGCAGAAGGTAGCTCTCGCAAGGGCGCTGTACAAGAACTCGCCTTTCGTGATATTAGACGAACCTACGGCCGCGCTGGACCCGATCGCAGAGTTCGAGATTTATTCCCGGTTTAATGAATTAATCGGCGGTAAAACGGCAATCTTCGTCTCACACCGGCTCTCGTCCTGCCGATTCTGTCATGACATCGCCGTGTTTCACGAGGGTCGGCTTATTCAACGTGGCTCCCATGACGAGCTAGTAGCCGACCGGGACGGGAAATACGCTGAGCTTTGGAATGCGCAGGCTCAGTATTACGTTGGGGCATAAGTAAGTGTCGGACGACAGGTACATCAATACAAAAGAAAGTCGCATAAACTGCGGCTTTTTATTTTACGTTTCCGGGATCGAATTTACCGGAGCTTTCATACTTCTTGATTCCATCGTAGACTGGGGCAAGTGTTCCAGTCTTTTTTTGTTGCACTCATGGCCATGTAACCCAAAAGCGAGGTCCGGCTGCCTTTCATGCAGAAGCGGTGATATTTTGCAAAGTAAACAAGTACAAATTTAGTGAAAATAGTTTAAGATAGGGGTGAAATAATATTTTGTATTTAATTTATTTTTATGAAATTTTATTGGAGGGTTGTCATGGTGAACCGTTTCTGGCAAACGTATCGCACAGTGCTGTTTTGTCGGTTATTCGCTAACTACTTCGCACTGATTCTTACCCCAGTCATCGTAGCCGCCGTACTGACCAATTTTTTTGTTGTCCGGTTGATTGAGCATGATGCGGAAAGATTGAACAATACCATCATGCAGCATTTCTCGGAGCAAACCGATGACACCTTCGCCTCTCTCGAACGCGATATGGTGAACATGCTGTCAACTGCAAGCCTCAAGAACTTTCCCGGAACTTCCGGCGATCCGGCCGACCTCACGCAGCACTATGAATGGATTCACTCGCTCATGCAACAAATGAATAAACTGGATTCGGAAGATCTGGTGTACAAATCGTTCCTGTACTTTGCGAGCGAAGATCTTGTCATCGACGGCAATACATACAACAACAAAGACGAGTATTTCCGGGAACAGTATCTGATTAAAGATACGGATATGCCATCCTACTTTGCCAATTTTACTGGCAAGAAATCGATGGTTTTTACAAAACCGCATACCGTATTTGAAAGGCCGCCGTTCACTCGGGACATTGTCTCAACCCACTCGAATACCGCCATGCTGATGAGCTATCCTTTCAACAATAGCAATCCAGAAGTCTATTTGGTCGTGAATCTTGATCTAGATAAGCTTCGCGAGCGATTGGGCATTCAGGAGAAGTGGGTAACGGATACGATGCTGGTCAACTCGTCCGGCTCCGTCCTGATCTCGAACGGATCGTCCGAGCTACAGCCTGATTCATTTGCAGCGATGATTCGTATGAATCCGGAGCAGACTTTATTTTTAAATCAAAATAAGAAAGCGCTGTCATTTACCCAATCCCGGTTCAACGATACTTGGTATTACGTAAGCATGATCGATCTGCCCACCCTAATGAAGCCGGCAAGCACGATCCGCACGATGACGTTCGTACTGCTTGGCATGTTTATCATCGTAGGCGGCTTGGTTTCTTATGATTTGAGCCGGAGGTTGTACAATCCGATTCGCGAAATTAAAACGGGGCTGGAATCGCAGCATCCGCATCTGGACGACGCACCCGGCTCCCACAGCGGCAACGAGTTCGATACGATAAAACGGTTTTCGCATTTGCTAATCTCTAAGAACAAAGAGCTGACACAGACCGTAAACGGCATGTTCCCGATCGTCCAGGAGCAATTTATTGTTCGAGTGTTGTTTGGTGAATACCGCGACAGCCTATCGATCGAATATTACGCAAAAGAAATTGACTTCCCGTACAAGCCGGTATCAGCCGCAACCGTCCTCTGCATTGATATCCAATACTATTCGCCATTCGCGGAACAGCTGTCTGAAACGTCCAAATCATTTATGCTGGCCGAGCTGAAGGAGAAGATTCGCAAGCTGTCCCCGGCGATGATTTGGGTATGTCAAACACGTTCCGAACAATTGTCCTGCGTATTGCATCACGAAGAGAATGGTCTTTGTGCCCCCAAGGAAACAGCGAATGTTATAAAGCTGCTCCTGGAGCATCCTTATTACAAGGCTTCCATTGGAATCGGGGAAACGGTCCATTCCGTCGCCGCCCTCCATCAGTCTTACAACCATGCGCTTTCGATGCTCCATTATAAGAGTTTGCACCCTGGTGCCGAGATTTGCAGCGAACAAAGGGTATGGAAGGAGCGATCGTCAGGAGACAGTTTCTTGTCTTCCCAAGAAGTGAACCGGATCTTCAATAGGTACAAAGCTGGAGATTACAAAAACTTGCTTCAGTCCGTGTTCGACTTGCTGGACGCAGGAATGCGAAGCAATGCGAACGCAGATCAGATGAAGAACTTGGGCACCGATGTGCTGAATACTTGGGCCAGGGCCATCGAAAGTGAGCAAAACGATTTTGACATCTCGGTCTATTCCGAGTTGTTTGCCTCCATCAACCGCTGTGTAACCTGGGAAGAAATGAGGCAAACATTTCGGGAAATACACGGCGTATTGTTCCGGAAAATCGAAGTGCCGGATCGTAAACAACAGTTTGCCGAAATTTTGGACTATATTCGGGCCCATTATAACGAAGAGCTCTCCATTGAGCATTTCGCGGAGCAAATGAACATGTCCGCCGGGCATTTCAGCCGCATGTTCAAGGAAGAGGTAGGTGAGAAATATGTGGAATACATCGCCAAGTACAGGATTTCCAAAGCGAAGCAATTTTTGCTCGAAACGGATATGAAGATCGACGATATTGCCGGACAAGTTGGCTATTGGGGAAGGAATTCATTCATCCGTAATTTTCGTCGTTACGAAGGAATTACCCCAGCTAAATATCGCACGATCCATCAATCATGAGTCTTCTTTTTTTCGAAGTCTCATTTTTTTCACCTGCTTATCATGCGAGTGGCATTGTCATGCGGTTTGTAAAAATGGAGACATCCCGAAAACATGGTGCTTTACCCGCGGAGTGCCACCACATATAGTCAGAGCAAAGATTCGGTTGGCGTTCAAACGCCTGCCAAAGGAGGTGAAACCGTTGTCATTGGATCGAAGCGACGCCGCGAACGCACAAATACCAGCCCGAGATCAAAGTGGAAAGGGCACTTCTCTCCGATTCAAGCTGAAGAAATACAAAACGTTATATTTGCTGATGCTGCCCGGCATCCTGTATTACATCCTCTTCAAGTACGCACCGATGTACGGGGTGATCATCGCGTTTCAGAATTTCTCGATCGGCCGTGGTATCATGGGCAGCAAGTTTGTCGGCCTGCAGCATTTCATTGATTTTTTCCTCAACACGCCGGATGCCTGGAAGCTGGTCCGGAATACGATCATGCTCAATGTATACGACCTGATATTTCGTTTTCCGGCACCAATCATCCTTGCCTTGCTGTTCCATGAAATCCGAAGCCGGAAGTTCAAATGGTTCGTGCAGAGCGTCAGCTACATGCCTCACTTTTTATCTACCGTCGTGATCGCCGGCATTATGGTTACCTTTTTGTCGCAGCAGACCGGAATCGTCAATCATATACTCGACTGGCTCGGCTTCGGGCGAATTATGTTTCTCGGCGAGCCAGGTTGGTTCCGTACGATCTACGTAGGCTCGGAAATTTGGCAGACGATCGGCTGGGGCACAATCTTGTACTTGGCGGCTATTGCCGGCGTCGATCCGACGTTGTATGAGGCTGCAAAAATCGATGGCGCCAATCGGTTTCAACAAATGCGTCATGTGACCTTTATCGGCATGATTCCGGTAATGATCGTCCTGTTTGTCCTGACGCTTAGCCACTTTATGGAAACCGGCTTCCAAAAAATTATTTTGCTGTACAATCCGATGACCTATGAAACCGCGGATGTCCTCAACACATACATTTATCGCCGCGGCATCCTATCCGCCGATTTCAGCTTCGCTACGGCTGTCGGTTTGTTCCAGTCGGTTATCGGATTCGTGCTAGTCGTTTCAGCGAACCGTGTCGTCAAGAAATTTTCGGACACTAGTCTCTGGTGAAGGAGGCCGAGAAATGAAAATCAAGGAAAGCTTCGGCTCGAAGTTATTTGACGCTGTAAATATCTTCCTCATGTCCATCCTCATTATCGTCATGGTCTATCCACTCGTATATGTGTTTTCCGCTTCCATCAGTGATAACGCCATGGTCATGAGCGGGCAGGTCGTTCTCTGGCCCAAAGCGATCAACTTGATTGCTTATGAACGGCTCCTTAGCAATCCGGATCTATGGATCAGCTATTGGAACACGATTCGCTATACCGCCGTTCAAACCTTCTTATCGCTCGCTGTTACATCTGCCATGGCTTATCCGCTTGCCAAAAAAGGGCTCCCTGGCCGTCCGCTGATCCTGTTCCTGGCGGCCTTCACGCTGATGTTCGGAGGAGGGATGATCCCGACCTTCCTTGTTGTACAGAAACTGGGACTGCTTGATACGATGTGGGCGATCGTGCTGCCGTCGCTAGTCAGCACTTGGTATCTGTTCATCATGCGCACCTTTTTCGAAGGATTGCCGGAAGAGCTTGAAGATGCCGCCACCATTGATGGCTGTGGCACGATGCAGGTGTTCCTGCGAATTGTACTTCCGCTTTCGCTTCCGGTACTCGTCTCCATTGGTCTGTTCACCGCCGTTAATCAATGGAACTCGTTCTTCGATGCGCTGATCTATTTGAACGATCGGAGCATGTACCCCTTGCAAATCATGCTGCGCAACATTATTATCGCCGGCTCGAATGTGCAGGGCGAAGGCAACACGGACTATATAGAGACGCTGAAATACGCCATGATTACGATTGCCACAGTACCGATACTATGCGTGTATCCGTTCATTCAAAAATATTTCGTACAAGGCACCATGATCGGCGGAATCAAAGGATAGATGTAGATTCCATCGGAACTTATTCCTATATATCCGATGTCAATATAAGGAGGGTATAAACAAGTGAGTAAAAGAATGATGGCCATCATCCTTTCTGCCGTTATGCTGGGCGTTCTGACCGCAGGCTGCAGTGGAAAAGGCGGGAAGCAAGAAGGGGCAAATGGAGGAGGGACAGACTCACAAAAGCCAATTTCGTTCTCTTGGCTGGTTTACGATCGCCCGGAAGGAAAGGTGAAGAATGATTGGGAGATTTTCAAGGAAATCGAAGCGAAAACGGGCGTCAAAGTGGATTGGCAGGTCGTCAGCCAAGAAGGCCTGACGGAGAAGCGGCAGATTATGATCGCTACCAACACGGTCACTGATTTTAGTCAGCCGACAAATCAAGAGGCTAGGGAGAACGGGCCGGAGAACGTGTTCCTGAATTTGAACGATTATTTGGATATCGCTCCCAATCTCAAAAAGTTTTATGAAACTTATCCCGAAGCGAAAGCTGTGGCAACTGGAGCGGATGGCGGTATCTACGACGTTCCTGTACTCGAAGGTGACCCTGCTGGGAAAGGCTTCAATTATATTTGGATGGCCCGCAAAGATTTGATGGATAAATACAACTTGAAAGCTCCGACAAATATTAATGAATTTTATCAATTCCTGAAAGACTTGAAGGCTAAAGAGCCGGACAGCTACCCGCTCAGCTTTAATACTCCGGTCACGGCGGATACCGGAATGTATACCGTATTCGGAAAGATTTTCACAGGTATTACAGGCTTTTTCAATCAAAGTCCGACAGAAGATAAGTATGAGTTCGCGCCGTACAATAGCGGATATAAAGATGCACTTGTATTTATGAATAAGCTGTATACAGAGCAGCTGCTCGACCCCGAATTTTATTTGTTGACTCCGGATCAGTGGGAAGAACGGTTCTTAAAAGGGAAGTCGTCCGTAACCTACTACTGGAAGGCGGAAGTGAACCCGACGATCGACAAAGCGAAGCAAGCCGGCACGCCGGATTACGATCTGGATGCGCTTCCCGAGTTTGCCGCAGACGGCGTAAAGACCTACCAGTTTTCCCGTCCGGTCGTAGGATCGGTGGGGCGGGCCATTTCGGCGAAAGTCAAAGATAAGGAAAGGGCCGTCAAATTTCTTGATTATCTAGTGAGTGAAGAGGGCACCAATTATTTGTCGCTCGGTATTGAAGGCAAATCGTATACCCTTGAGGACGGGAAGCCGGTCTACATGAAAGAGTTCGGAGCTAGCCCCTATGTGCCGCTGCGCCGCGATTTCGGCGTATGGTACGACAACATTTCGCTGAACAACGCATTGGCACGTCAAACGTGGGAAAGAGGTCTCGACGACAAAAGCAAAGCGATCAACAGCAGCTATGAAAAGTTCATCATTCCCGCCCCTAAGGCACTCGTGAAGACTACGGAAGAGCTCGATCTGGAAAAATCAAAGCTGACCCCGCTCACCAAGTTTCTGGAGCAGAAAATCACCGAATTCGTCACAGGCAAGACACCGATTACCGACGCGAACTACCAGCAGTTCTTGGATCAATTGAAGAAGCTCGGCTCCGATGAACTGCTGGATATGTACAATACGGCATATCAGCGCACGTATGGTTCCAAGTAAGCAGTAAGATTCAAGTCAAAGGAGGGCATGAAATGCAATCCGCATCGTTTATCGTTGATGCTGACATCCACAATGCGATCGACAAACTGCAGGACTTGCTGCCTTATTTACCGAAAGTATGGCACCAACAATGGCTCGAAAGCGGTATCGGTGTGCACGGGCAGTATTATTCGCCCGTAGGTGTATTGCGTCAGGATGCAAAGCCCGACAATGGCGCCACACCCGGAAGCAATCCGCAGTTTGTTCTGCAGCATTATATGGAACCGTTCGGAATCGATTATGGCATACTAACAGGTGGGGGAGAACAGGGCCTTTCTCTTCACGCCGATCCGGACTATGCGAATGCCGTAGCTGCCGCCTTCAACGATTGGCTGGCGGATCATTGGCTTAGCGTCAGCCCGAAATTCAAAGGCTCCATTCAGATTAACCATTCCGATCCGGCCGAAGCCGTCAAAGAGATCGACAGGATGGGGTCGCATCCGGGCATGGTGCAGGTCGTTATGGGAAGCGGAGCGCGTATGCCGTACGGCAACCGCTTTTACCATCCGATCTATGAAGCAGCAGAACGGAATGGACTGCCGGTCGCCATTCATCCGGGCACGGAAGGGAAGGGGATATCCGGCGCCCCGACACCGGCCGGGTACCCGACCCGGTATATGGAATGGCACAATATTCTACCTGCGAATTTTATGACTCATATCAATAGCCTGGTATGCGAAGGGGTGTTCGAAAAATATCCGAAGCTTAAATTTGTAGCGATCGAAGGCGGTATAGCCTGGCTGCCCCATTTGATGTGGCGCATGGACAAAAACTATAAAGCGCTGCGCGATACCACGCCATGGCTCAAGCGTCTACCATCGGAGTATATTGTGGAGCATGTGCGGGTAACAACGCAACCGATCGAAGAACCGAAGCAGCCGGAACATCTGCTGCAAATCTTTCAGATGATGCATGCTGAACAGATCGCCATGTTCTCATCCGACTACCCGCATTGGGACTTTGACAATCCAAAAGTCGTGCTGAGAAACCTCCCTCAGAAGTTGAAAGAGCGTATTCTAGGGGATAACGCGGCAGAGTTGTACGGCTTCCCGATCCCGGAGGGGTCTAAGGAGGCGGGTCCCGCATGAGAGTGAAAGTGGCGGAGCCAGATGCGATCAGCGACGGCGGCAAACTTATCGTAAAAGTGAAAGAGATGGAAATCGGCCTGTTTCGGATCGAAGGTCAATACTATGCGTGGCGTAACGTTTGCCCGCATGCGGCGGCGCCGGTATGCGCAGGGGCGATTCGAGGGACCCGGCTTCCTTCCGATGTTTACGATTATTGTTACGGATTGGAAGATCGAGTGCTGCGATGCCCATGGCACGGCTGGGAATTTGACCTGAAGAGCGGTCATCACCTGGCTTCAGGCAGCGACGCGAAGCTGCGTGGTTATCCGGTGGAAACCGACGATACCGGGGTATTTATTGTGTTGCGTGAACGGAATTGAAGCTTGGTTTGCGGCTAAGGATATGATTCCTTAGCCGTTTTTTTCAAGAACAAACATGCTTAACAGCGCGTCACTGCGGCTGTTTTTTCTTTTAACAATATAAGTACTTGTCAGAACTAGAAGACATAAAAACAAGCAGAACAAACAAGAACAACATTTGAAGGCAGCCGACAAAAGCTGGCTGCTTTTTTCATTAAGCTAACGGGCAGGACGGTTAAAAAAGGAAACTTTAATGAGACAGAGAAATAATTAACTGTTTTGACCAGACTAAGTTCCTCCGTCTGACCGACGGATGTTGGAATTACGCTAACAGGGTATTATAACTCAACACACCATGGAGCAGTTTTGCCGGCGGCAGTTGAAGGTATACAAGGGGGATTGCAATGCTTACGAAGTTGTTAATGCTCTTATTTACTGTGAGTGTATTTGTACTATCTGCTTGTCAGGAACAACTTGTATTAACAGATGAAGAACAATCAAAATATAGAGAAATTGCTTGGAATGCTGTTGATACCGAACAAAGAAAGCATGTTGTAAAGAACTGGACAGAGGCGGATGTTTCAACGTTTAAATACAAAGATCAATGGATTGCACCACAGAAGGATAGGAGCCGTCTAAAGAATCAGGAGTTGGTAATGGTCAGTTTTTCAACTGACCAAGATGGTTTACTGGGTCCAATTGTTGTAGTAATTAATCCAGAAGATAATTCCATTGTGGGTTATTTTCCAAGATACTGAGTGCTAAAGGGAAACGATAACTCAATGAAGACATTAAAGGCATCCGGGTCTTTGACCGGCTGCTGTAATAAGAATCCCTCGTCAATTTATCTGAGAGTACTGAAGGCAGTAAGCTATCGAGCAACGGTAGTCTCAATCATTTAGTATTTGGGGGTATTGAAATGAGCTCTGAACCAATAAACAACGACGTACTAGTTTCGATCTTAATGGATGATTATGACATCTTGGTAACTCAATGTACTTTTTCTGGTCATAACTTTCATGATAATTATGTTATTCAAACCAATGAAGGAAAGACATACTTTATAAGAGTTTATAGAAATGGTATTAGGAATCAAAATGAAATACTATTTGAGTTAGAGTTCATTAATTTTTTGAAAAAAAGAGGATTGAATGTTTCCTTTCCAATCCCTCGAAATGATGGTTTGTATATTACAGAAATAACTTGTCCTTCAGGAATAGCAGAATTTGTAGTCTTCTCATTTGCTCTAGGTAATTTTCCTGATCCAACAAAAGAAGTTAGTTATTTATATGGTTAATTTATTGCAACTTTCCAAAAGGCAGCAAGTGGGTTTGAAGCAAAGCATCAACGAACATTCGATTTAGATTTGTTTCATATTATCGATCGCCCATTAGAGATTATCCGTTCATTTTTATCTTATAGATCTGATGATTTAAAATATCTAGAACATTTAGCCCTAGTCATGAGAGATAAAATAACTAAGTTGCCTGTACATCATTTACATAAGGGAACTTGCCACGGAGACCTTCATTTAATGAATGTTTACATAGACAATAATAAATTTACTATATCTGACTTTGATTGTTGTGCTAATGGATTTCTTGCCTATGACTTAGGTAGTGTACGATGGGATTTTGCATTTGAAGATGGATTGTGGAAAGCATTTTTAAAAGGGTACACAGAAGTGAGGGAATTATAAAATTGAATTGCAGGCCATTCCCTTACTCGCAACAGTAAGAAGTCTATGGATGATAGGACATAACTTCACATATAGAGAAATATACAATGTAGGCGAATGTGATGATGACTTTTGGGACAATAATATTAAATTTATAAAAATGTGGGTTCAAAAGAATAATTATTTCTAGGTAACTTTATAGATCGATATTAGTGCTACAAAAATGAAGGAGCAGTTTTTGCCGGTGGCAACTAGCTGCTCCTTTTATATATTAAGCTAACGGGCAGGAATACATAAGAACGAATCGAAGCAATAGATAATCGCCAAACAAATGGAAAGAGGGAGAATATATGAGAGCATTTATTATTACAGGTACATCTCGTGGTTTGGGTTATGAGATCTGTAAACAGCTTATTAACCGTAATCATCTTATCTTTGCAGTTGCAAGAAACCATAATGACTCTCTGATCGAATTTGCAGCTCAACACCGTTGTAAATTACATTTTGTAAAATATGATCTACAAAACATAGATGGCATTTCAGAATTAATTAGAGGAATAATGGAACGTGTTCATGACGAAATAGAGTCGATTACATTGATTAATAACGCAGCTCAGGTAACACCTTTAGGGAATATAGACGATTGTAGACCTGAAGACGCAGTAAAAAGTATACAAACAAACTTGTTAGCTCCGATCTTGTTAACCCAGTCTTTAATAAACCAAACGGATGAGAAGAATGTTCATCGAATCATTGTAAACGTATCCTCTGGTTCCGCTAAAGATGCGGTGGCTGGCATGAGCGTGTACTGTGCTTCAAAGGCTGCTTTGAATATGTTCACGTCCTGCATACAATTGGAGGATCATAAATCGTTAACCATATACAAGGTAGATCCGGGTATGGTTGATACTTCTATGCAGGAGGTGGCACGGAACCAAAAAGGACTAGCAGTTGCGAATTTTTTTAAGGAAGCCAAAGAAACAGGTGCTTTGAAATCTGCGGAAGATGCTGCGAAAAAAATTATTAGAAGGGTTTTAGCTTCACAATCTTAAAACAAATATTGATGATACATAAGCTAAGGACAGTTAGCAGCAATGGGGGATTAAAATGGCTAAAGAAGTAAGCATTTAAGCTAACGGGCAGTTTTGCGCAACATGGCTGTCTGCAAAAAAATTCTGATTCCCCCTTGAACCTTACGTTACGTAATGATTTATAGTGAACCTAACAGCAGATCAAACACAGGACAAGTGCCAAAAATAGAACAAGATAAATTCGAAAACGGAGGAGAAACAGACATGAGGAAACTCGTATTGTTCATGCATGTGTCGCTAGACGGGTATGCGTCGGATTCGAACGGAGGGCTAGATTGGATTCCGTATAACGAGGAATTTGAGAAGTACGCCGAGGAGGTCGTAGCCGAAGTTGGCTCTCCCGTATACGGACGCACGACGTATCGGATGATGGAGAGCTACTGGCCCACGGTTCTGGATAATCCGAATGCGTCGAGGCACGATATGGAGCATGCCAAATGGGTGCAGGATGTTAAGAAGATCGTCATCTCCGGCACGATGGACAAGGCTGAATGGAACAATACGATCCTGATCAAGGACAATATCGCAGAGGAAATCAAGGCACTCAAGGAGGAGCCTGGCAAAAATCTCGTTATCTTCGGCAGCCCGGGGGCTGCGAAGACGCTGCTTGAGCTCGGCCTGATCGACGAATTTCTACTGACGATTTGTCCGGTTGTCCTGGGCGGTGGAAATTCGGTTTTCGACGGAGGCGTCGAGAAAATCAGGCTCAAGCTGCTGTCCAGCCGAACGTTCAAGTCGGGCATTATCGCGACCCGCTATGAGTTGGAGAAATAGTCGTGCCGTACAAGGTGTTCCGCTCTAACGGGGACGATTGCTTAAAATACAAGTCGGCAGCCGGCCAAGAAGCATGGCTGCCGTCTTTATTTAGCTATAGAGCAGTTTACATATATCGTTAAAACAATAAAAACCCTAAGCGTACAACCTTCCTTATGGACATTCGTGTATAGCGCTGCTATAATGGGCGTATGAACACATATGACAAAATATTGGCAGCTGCTCTTAAGGTACTCGAAGAGGAGGGCGGAGCCCAATTTTCGACGCGAGCCGTAACTGCGATCGCACAGGTTACGGCTCCTACGCTCTACCATCATTTCGGCAGTGCCGATGGACTCCTGAGTGCAGCTATAGTAGAAGCGTTCAAACAGTTATTTAAAAGCAAGATTGCCGCTGTGGAATCCGCTATTCCAGAGATGGCTCTTCGTCAAGGATGGGATGACTATGTCCGCTTCGCGGCAGCCCGTCCTCGGATTTATGCGGCGATGATGGGGCGGTTGCTCGAGGGAGCTCATATCGAGGCGGCAGATCAGTCGCACCAAGCACTGGTGCAAAATGTTCAGAGAGTCGCCGACGAAGGTAAACTGGCAGTGTCAGTCCAGGCTGCGGCAGATCTGGTCTGGGCTTCTGCGAATACGGCCTCTTGGCTGTATGTGACGGCCCAGGTTCGTAAGACACCCCCCCCCCAGCCCGACGTCGTTGATCTCATTCGGGAAAGCGTAATGCAGATCATTTTGATCCAAAAGCCGGAAGACGATTCAAAATGAGGAATTCGATGACAGAGCCTGGCGACCCCAGGCAAAGCCCTAATTTAGAGACGCATAAGAAAGATCGCCTATCCAACCTGGACCACCAGGAGGACGGCGATCTTTTTTATGTCTGGAGGATGCGAGTCAAACGATGTTCGAACCGCAGGACAACACTTCTAGAAAATATATAGCACCGCTATAGACAGCTTTGTATAGCGGTGCTATAATACCCGTATAACAGTGCTATACCGTGATCCACATCTTATCAAACCTAGGAGGGTTACTATGCCATCTAAAACTCAAGAGCTGGTCGTCGTCACAGGTACGTCCAGCGGCATCGGCAGGGCTACTGCGGAGCAGCTCGCCGCTGAAGGATTTCATGTTTTGGCGGGGGTTCGTCGTCAGGAAGACGCCGACAAAATCAAACGCAAAAATATCGAACCGGTGATCGTCGATGTTACCAATATCAACACACTAAAGGCGCTGGCCGAACGGGTGGAGCAAGATCCGCTTGGTCGCCCTTTGCGGGCCGTGGTCAACAATGCCGGCATCGCCGTTAATGCCCCTCTCGAGATGGTTCCGCTGGATGAATTTCGGCGCCAGATCGAAGTCAGCGTGATCGGACAGGTCGCGGTTATTCAGTCGCTTACCCCGGCCTTGCTGAACAGCGGAGGGCGCGTGGTCAATATCGGTTCGCTTGGGGGCAAGGTCTCCATGCCCGGGTTCGGAATTTATTCGGCTGCAAAGTATGCTATGGAAGCGATCAATGACAGTCTCCGCAGGGAGATGTCCTCGTTTGGCCTCAAGGTCATCATGATCACGCCGGGTGGCGTCAGCACGGGCCTGTCGGAACAAGGGATTACGACAGCGGAGCGGCTGGCCAAGTTAATGACACCGGACCAGCACAGGCGCCATGATCGTCTTTTTGATGCCGTGAAGGCTCAGGCTGAAACATGGGCAACGGACGGTATCCGCCCCGAGAAAGTGGCAGCAGTGGTTTCACGAGCCATCCACGTAAGTAAGCCGCGCACCCGCTATACGGTCGGTCGCGATTCCGCGCTGCTGACCCGACTGGTCCGTATTCTCCCAGACAAACTCCTCGATCGGATGCTCCGCAGCCAGATGAAGCTGCAGTAAGGGATATTTTTACGAATGCCCCATTACAAAACAGGAGAATGAATGATGTCACAAAAACAGTTTGAACATGCCATTATTGTAGGTGGATCTTTAGGTGGTCTAATGATGGGGCTTGCGTTATCCCGTTCTGGCTATACAGTGACCATTCTTGAACGTGCAGATTCATCATTAAGAAATGGTGCTTTTATTCGCTTACACACAAAGCCCTATCGTAACAGTGAAATTGAACGTGAATTAAGACACTTGGCATCCAATGGTAGCAACCATGTTGAAGCTTGGTCAGCCATTCAAGAACGTTTGCGCAATGCGGTCGCTAAAGAACCTGGCATTACCCTCCAGCACCATACACGAATTGTTAGTGTTGGGCAAAATGAATCATCTGCTTGGGCTACCAGTGAAGAGGAGCAGACGTTTAAAGGAGACTTTTTAATTGGCGCAGATGGATATCGCAGTATTGTCCGCCGTTATTTAAGCCCTGACAAACCATTTGCAGATTATGCTGGCTATCTGGCTTGGGTAGGGAAAGTGGATGAAAATTTGCTACCCAAGAAAGACTGGAAAAAACGGCAGCTTTCGAGCGCTTATTTCAACGATAGTGCTGCCGGTAAATTAACAACTGCGGTGATGCCAGGGAAAGAGGGGGGAACCCATCCTGGCCAGCGATGGATAGGTTTTTGCTGGTTTGATCATTCGCATAATCCATTGCTGTCTGAATTAGGCGTGTTAAAGGACGGGATTGCCCAGCATTCCTTATACGGTGAAGCTATTCCGGATTCGCTGCTGGAAGAACTATCACAAACCAGCCAAGCCCATTGGAGCAAAGAAGATGATACGATTTTGCAAATCGCGATTAAGGACCGCAGCTTAATTGGGGCACCTGTTAATGAATACATCCCTAATATATTGTCAAAAGGAAGAATAGCCATGATCGGCGACGCAGCTCATACCATGTCACCAATGACGGGTGCAGGCTTTAATGACTCACTTGATGATACGGTTGCCATTATGGACTCTATTAAACAGTATCCGAATTCGATAACAAAAGCTTTGAGTGAATACCAAACACGCCGTTTAGATGTGGTTCGTCAAGATGTTCTAGCTGGCCAAGGCTTTAATCGTTCTTTTGGACGCTTATAACAACATGAAAATAAGCCATTGATACACTGGAATTTCAAACATAAACGGGGAATTTGCCCATTTGAGAAAACGATAAAGCAAAAAATACGAAGTATTTATAAAATAGGAGGAATTAGCATGAATGATACAAAGAACCGTTACGTTACTGTACTCTGGGAGGCGAGAGCTAAAGCAGGGAGAGAAGCCGAGATGAAGGCATTCATGACTGCTGCTGTCACCCCGTCGCGCAACGACCTGGGCAACATTGACTACGAGGCTCACGAGGTAGAAGGCCAGCCCGGCACATTCATCATCTACGAGCGCTGGGAAAACCGGGATGCTCTCGATCGGCACCTGAACGCCCCCCGGATGCAGGAACTGGTGCCCCAGCTCTTAGAACTGATGGAGGGATCTATTGAGGAAGGGATCCGACTCCTGCAGCCGTTCCGCCCAGCGCAGTAAGAGCAACACCGAGGGGTTAAGGACTCTAGTGGAGGAGGCAAAACATTGGCAACAATCGATGATTTTACAGCACTAGATATTCGTGTCGGAACGATTAAGGAAGCGGAGTTTTTTGAAGAAGCAAAGGTCCCTGCGATAAAGCTTAAGATTGATTTTGGACCGGAGATCGGGATGAAATCCTCAAGTGCACAAATAACTAAGCGATACAAGGTTGAGGAAATTGTAGGGAAGCAAATTATAGGGATCGTCAATTTTCCTCCTCGGCGCATTGCGGGATTCAAATCGGAAGTATTAGTGTTGGGAGGAGTTCCGGAAAAAGGAGATGTTATTCTATTAAAGCCGGATACTGAAATGCCTAATGGTACGCCTATTGCGTAAAAATAAGGATCTACCTAAATTGTTTTCATCAAAGGAATAATGCTTGGAAATAAAGGAATTTAAATTTTAAAAGCGTTAGCTTTAGGAGGTATACATGGATCTTAAATTAGCCAACAAAGTAGCTGTCGTTACCGGGGCAAGTAAAGGAATTGGACTCGCTATCGTTCGAAAATTTATCGAGGAAGGGGCAAGTGTCGTCGCGGTAAGTCGGACTTTAACGGAGGAATTGGCTGATCTTGTTGAAAAAAAATCAGTCAAACATCTACCTATTGATGTCAATATGGAACGCAATACCGTTGAACTTTCTAAAAAACTCGGTGGAGTGTTCGGCAGAGTCGACATTTTAATCAATAGTATCGGGGCGGTTGACAAGAGAAGAGGAGAAGGTTTTTTGGCTACGCCAAATGAGGAATGGGAACAACTTTATGATTTAAACCTGTTTAGCGTTGTTCGTTTTACTCAAGCAGCATTACCGCATATCCTAAAGAACAATGAGGGTGCAATTGTAAATATCTCTTCAGTCAATGCACGGATGCCCGAATTGTTATTGCCTATTTATGGCACCACCAAAGCGGCACTTAATAATTTGACGAAAATGCTGGCTGGTGAGTTTGGACCTCGTCATATTAGAGTTAACTCGATCTCACCTGGACCGGTAGTAACCCCTTTGTGGCAAGACCCTGAAAACGGAATGGCCAAAACAATCGGTTCAGTTGCAGCAATGGATTCCGAAAAAGTTTTTGAAGAGCTACCTAAAATGGCTGGTATAACATTGGGGAAATTTGCAGAAGCCGAAGATATTGCGAACCTTGCAGTTTTCCTTGCTTCGGAGCGAGCTTCAATGATTACCGGAGCGGATTATGTTATTGATGGAAATATGATTAAAACGATTTAAACCGAAATGGTTCGATAAAATTAAATTTGAACTTCTAAACTGGGCTCTTTATTTACTGATACCTTCTGATGCCAGCATAAACGGAGTTACAATGCTAAAATGGCTTCAGGCATTAAGCTAACGGGTAGGATAACATAATAATCTCCGCGAATATAAGCTAAAAAGATCTGAGTCAGTGAAGGGAGTTTTATGGAAAACGGAAAGCGACCATTTGTCATTGCTATTGCAGCTGTGTCTGGTGGGGGGAAGACAACAATTACTACCCAACTTAATGACACACTACATAATTCAAAATGTCTGTACTTTGATGAATATGATTTCGAGGGACCTGAAGATATTATCAACTGGGTTGATAATGGTGCAAATTATGATGAGTGGAACTTAATTCCTTTAATTAGAGATTTGCATTCCTTGTTTACCGAGTCATTAGATTATATTGTAATAGACTTTCCTTTTGCATATAAACACAATGATACTAAAAACTTAATTGACCTGGCTGTTTTTATTGATACTCCTCTGGATGTTGCAATGGCTCGTCGAGTAATTAGAGATTATCAGGGTTCTACCATGGAAGATATAATTGCGGAAATGAGAAATTATATTCTTCATGGAAGACGTGGTTACATTGAGATGCTGAATTCGATAAAACCAAATAGTGATATTATTGTAGATGGGACATTAACTCCAGCCGAGATTATAAGCGTTATCATCGAGAAAATAAATACTAACAGGTTGCTAAGCTAACGTAGAAAGACAGCTCAATAAATAAACTAAAACACGGCTGCCGGCATGGATTGGCAGCCGTGTTAAGCTAACGGCCTAAAGCGCTTCGGGGCTACCGACTTCTCACAGGCCAGTTATCGAATCGAGACTTTGATTGAACTAAAGGACATGATCCTGAAAGTAACCTGAGAGAGCATTGGCCACTGTGTCCCGTACTCACTTTAAAAGTGAAAGCAGTGCGGGCTGTGAGGGAGGCGCGGACTCACTTAATGCCTGTGGAACGTGGAGCTCGGCAGCTGGGTACCACGCGACATGGACGCTTGGTTAAAGTGTGACCGTAGCGAAAAACAGGTACTATGTATTCAAGCCATATAGACAATTAGGAAAGAACAAAATTTACCTTTGTGGATCAACACAAAAAGGACAGGCCCGCCTGTCCTTTCTTAATTGATATGAGATATATGCGTGATAAATCTACGGTTCAATCAAAGGTTACAGACCGACTCTCAAGGCGCCCTGCATCTTGACGAATATTTGCTTCAGGCACTCTATTTGACCGCGCTGCCTGTAAGCGGCACTAATTATTCCCCTATTACGGGTGCTATGCCAGCAGCAACGACCACCAGAACTTCTCGCGCCATGTCTTCCGCCGATCGATATTCCGGATGTCTGCTCCACTCCAGGGCTGATCCAAATATGCCCCAGCTTGCAATCCGGGCGGCGGTCTCCACCGTCTCTCGTGAAACGGATGGTTCCGATTGTTCACTTAACCAGGTGAATAAAAGGTCATACAGTTCCTTTTGCATCGCGACTTCAAACAAAGGTTCATACTGACGATCAGCTAAAGTCATATACGGACGAGTACAGAAAAGAAAATCAAAAACGATTAAAATAAGCGTTCGCAGGCTCCCTATATCGGATAAAGCAGCATTAGGCAGCTCATCCTTCAGCTTCTCTAGAAATTTTTCCCGCATCCAGCTCTCAAGAAATGCGAATTTGTCTTCAAAATGCGCATAGAACGTAGAGCGATTTACGGTCGCGTAAGACGTAATATCTTGTACGGTAATAGAAGTGACATTCCTCTTCTGCTCAAGCAATTCCATAAAAGCTTGCATCAATAGTTGACGCGTCCGTTTCACACGGGGATCGTTTGTGTTAGTCAGCATGTCATGATCCACCCTCTCTCTCAGGATATATTGGTTATCATGCGTTTAGAAAAGCTAAAGGACAAATAAGTCTGTGTGTTGGATAACCCACAAAAACGGTTTTTTACTGGTTGTATAAGCCAAACCGCTTAGATAAGATTAGCACAGACAGTGTTGCTTTTACTACACTGTTGGGTCAATTTGTCGGTTCAAAGTAAAGGCTTCTTATCCAACATTTGACTGTTAGTTTAGCACATAAACCAAGGGAGGACGATGGAGATGGCAAACAATACTGGAAGTAAATACGCAGGCAAGAATGTAGTGATCACAGGAGGCAGCAGCGGGATCGGCCTCGTAACAGCACAGCTGCTGGCGGATGAAGGAGCGCGTGTTCTGATCACTGGTCGTAACCAGTCTAAGCTTGATACAGCTCGTGAAAAAATTGGCAGCAACGCGGTCGCAGTGCTGAGCGACGCCGCGTCTTTAACGGATATCGATAAATTGGCTGAACGGGTAAAGGCTGAGTTTGGAACGATCGATGCCTTGTTCATAAACGCCGGCATCACGCACTTTATCCCCTTCGAGTCGGTGACCGAGGAAGTGTACGACGAGTTATTTACAATCAACACCAAAGGCCCATACTTCACCGTGCAGAGACTGACCCCGTTGCTAAACGCAGGAAGCAGCGTGGTGTTCACCACCTCGATCGCGAACGCAGTGGGTATCCCGATGCTTAATGCTTATGGGGCCAGTAAAGCAGCGCTTCGCTCCATGACGCGCAGTCTGGCCCGTGAGCTGTTGCCGAAGCAGATTCGCGTCAACGCGGTCAGCCCAGGCCCTATCGACACCGGCATCATGGAGAAGTCGATGCCGAAGGAAGCTGCAGAACAGACCAAGGCACAGATGAGTCAGCAGATCCCCATGCTGCGTTTTGGTGACTCCATCGAGGTTGCCAAAGCAGCCGCATTCCTTGCGTTCGACGCGACTTACACAACCGGAGCGGAAATTCCCGTGGACGGAGGCGGCTCTCAGATCTAAGTTCGTGTCCAAGCTCGCAGCTGGATAAACATGTTGTACCTGATCAGAGCATGCCACTAGTTTTTGGATTGAACAGAGGAAGGAAGAAACCACATGACAACACCATGGACAGAAGACCACATGCCAGATCAGACCGGTCGAGTGGCCATTGTAACCGGATCAAACAGCGGGATTGGTTGGGAAGCGGCGCGGGTGCTAGCCACCAATGGGGCGACGGTCATTATGGCCTGCCGCAGTATCGCTAACGCCAACATGGCGGCTGACCAGATTAAAACACTTAAGCCGTCGGGCAAGGTCGTAGTCATGAAGCTCGATTTGGGTGATCTGGAGTCCGTCCACGCTTTTGCGGCAGCCTTTCGCCAGCACTATGATCGGCTGGATCTGCTGATCAACAACGCCGGCGTGGCGAAGCCGCCTTACGGGAAGACTGCGCAGGGCTTCGAGCTGCAGTTTGGGATCAATCACCTTGGGCACTTTGCGCTGACCGGTTTGATGCTGGATATGCTCGACGCGACGCCGGGCGCACGCATTGTGACCGTAAGCAGTTTGTCGCATCGCTCGGGAGTGATTCGCTTTGATGATCTGAACTGGGAGCGGAATTACCATCCAGCGCGCGCCTACGCTCAGAGCAAGCTGGCGAATCTGCTGTTCACCTATGAGTTGCAGCGCAGGCTTGTTGCAGCAGGCCAATCAACGCTGGCAGTAGCTTCGCATCCGGGCTGGTCAGCGACCAATGCGCTGCGGCATTCCAGCATGATGCGGAGCCTGAATCCGCTTTTCGCGCAGTCCCCGAAAATGGGTGTTTTGCCGACCCTGTATGCAGCCACTGCGCCAGGCGTCCGAGGTGGAGATTACTACGGGCCAACGAGTCTCGAATTGCGCGGCTACCCCAAGAAGGTCGTTTCGAGCGCGAGCTCGCATGACGAAGCCGTTGCGCGGCGGTTGTGGACGGTTTCCGAGGAGCTGACACAAGTGAAGTATACACTTATGTAAAAACACGATTTGCTAAAACAAACGGGAGGGGATATCCAATTGGAGAATTTAGATACGTCAAGCAAAGCTGTCAACAATCAGACGGCCAGCCCTGCTACTATGCGGGCGATCCGCCTCCACGACTACGGCGAACCGGCTGATGTCCTGCGCATGGAACAGGTCGAGATCCCTTCCCCAGGTCCGGGACGCATTCGTGTAACGGTGCGAGCTTGCGGACTGAATCCGGTTGACTGGGTCTTGTGCAAAGGGTTATATCCTGGTAAGCTGCCCCGCGGTATCGGGCTGGAAGTGTCCGGGATTGTGGATGCGGTCGGTGAGGGGGTTACCGATGTCGTTATCGGTGACGCCGTCCTGGGCTCCGCCGACTTTGTCGGCGCCCCGAGCGCCGGCGCAGCGGATCGGGCGATCATGGACTATTGGATCCGCATCCCTGCAGGACTCGAGTTCGTGCAAGCAGCGGCGCTTCCAATGGCGGTCACCATTGCATACAACCACCTTAAAGCACTTGGTGTTAAGTCGGGCCACACCCTGCTGGTGCACGGAGCAGGCACAATGATGGGCTTCGCTGCCGTCCAGATTGCCCTCATGGACGGTGCCAACGTGATCGCTACCGCCGGTGACACTTACGCCGACCGGCTCCGTTCGATGGGAGCGGCGGTGACCTCGTACGGTGACGGAATGGTCGGTCGGGTGACCGAGCTGGCCGGACAGCCGGTGGACCTGGTTCTGGACACTGCTCCGGTCAGCGGCATATTGCCCGACCTTATCCGGATCGCTGGTGGTGATCCCCGCCGTGTTCTAACCATCAGCGACTTCGGCGCAGCGGCCAAACTCGGCGTCCGCGCCAGCAGCGGAGAAGACCAGACCTTACGCTATGATGTTCTCGGCGAGTTCGCCCAGTATGCTGCAGAAGGCAAGTTCACCGTTCCGGTCGCCCAGACTTTCGCCCTTGAGGACTGGCGTAGAGCACTCGACATCAGCCAGAGCGGACATGCCCGTGGCAAACTGATCCTCCTGCCTGCCGGCGACTGATGTAGAGAAGATCGGGACCACACCTCTGGATCGGTTTATCGAATTCATGATTGATGGATATAGTCGGTGCACAAATGTCTGATGATGTACGAGGAGGTCTCGTTTGTAACCTGGTATCTGCAGGACCTAGTCTATGTACCGGTCGCCCGAGACCGTCAGAAGATGACCTTCTCGGGGGTCGCGGGCATGTAGGAATTGGCCGGGCGTGTGGTAGAGGGGCGAGAAGCTTACTGGCACAGAGGATTAGGCGAATGATATGGTGAATAAAGAACCGGACGGCCTTATTGGGGCTTTCCGGTTTTTTTGCGGCAAAATAAGTATGTGGGGAGTACCGCAGCCTTATTCAGGATTGTTGCTATCATTGAGAAAATAAACATGGGTGGGGGACAACTAATGGATCATAAAATTCCTTTGTTTATCGTAACAGGTGCAAGTGGGTCAGGGAAAACATATGTCATTAAGGAGCTACGGGGAATGATGCCTGACTTTGATATTTTTAACCCGGATGATCTTGTTGAATTTCTTGGGCATGATTGGGAGAAAATTCGAAATATTTGGCTTCGGGTTGCACGAAATATCGCTCAAAGTGGACGCATGACTATCCTATGCGGAACCATGATGCCTTGGGATATTGAAAAATGTGCGGACTATCCTTTTTTTAAGCATGTATATTATCTGAACCTACATTGTGATGAAGAAACTCGCGAGAAACGTCTACGTGAAAGGAATTGGTCAGAGGAAGAGATCCAAAACCACAAAAACTTTGCTAAACGATTGCTTGAAATTGCTGATGAGGTCTATGACCCGCCAATGCCTACTATTAATACAACGGATATGGATGTAACCGAAGTTGCTTCTCGGATAAAAGAGTGGGTTCTCCAATACGCTTGAAGTACGAAACGGACAGTTTAATTATATCTGTTAAGTACCATTTTGTCCCATCTGGAACTGGTATACAATAGGTTGTACTAGCCCAATTGAGGAGAGTGTGAACCTAATGATATACGGCAGTACAAAATGTGCATTTGAATATGCCCAACGTGGTGCCATTGATGAGTGGATTCAGTTATTTCTTAGAAATGACGGAGACAATGTTGCATTGGCAGACGGGTTATTGGAGAAGAAGAGATACTATATCGGTCCTGTCGTAACGGATATATCGGAGTTTGGAATTGAAGAGGGAGCTCCATCGTATCTGACTAAGGAGAATGATATAGCATGGTTTTTCCATGTCGTCGATAAAATGAAAATCGCCTATGGTGATTGGGACTTTCCGCCGCTAATCGTCTTTTATTCCGCTGGCAAATATGAAGTCGCTGATGGGCGTCACCGCAATGAAGCGTTTCGACAAATGAACATAAAACAAGTACCGGTTATTTTTTGGACCGATACTGAGGAAGATTTTCGTTATATGATCGAGCATACCTCATCTATGGGAATGAACCTTGGAGTGACTCGCTAACGGAGAACGATAGCTCTATAAGAAAGAAGAGACGGCAGCCGGTGAAGAGGCTGCTGTTTTCTTAGCTAACGGGCAGGACAGCGTAATCATATCGCGAATTATCAAGTACTTAGAACCTTGCTCAGTCATAATATACTCCAGTATACTTTGCGGTGTAACCGCGGATAAAACATTCTCGCTCCCCCAGCCGTCTATAAGAATAACAGGCTTCTTGGCCTATAGATCTTCCTGAAGGAAGGGACGATGAGATGAAAATGAAACAGTTCTATATGTTCACTCTGGCGGTGCTGCTCACCGTCGGAGTTCCCGGCTGGTCGGGCGGAACCTCGTGGGAGGCTGAGGCGGCAGCGTCAACAGCCGCCAATGTGTCACCTGCCGCCGAAAACGATATTGCGACCGTGCAGGCATCATCGGCGCAGCCGGCGGCCATTCAAGCGGATGCTGTCCAGCGGATCCAAATGAGTCACGCCGATCTGGCGTGGGTGCCGCTGTTCGCCTTGCGCGCAGCAGATCAAAGCGCTATTGCGAAGACGGCTAACTTCGTTAACCGGCTGCTTAAGAACGCAAAGCCGTCGACGGAGCAGTTGGTCGGAGAGGACGCCTTTTTCGCCACTAGTATAGATGTCATGCTAACCGACGGGACCGATATCTACTTGCAATTCAAGGATTCGAAGCACGTTCTCATCCATATCGGCGAAGATAAATATATCGCCCAGGATGCCACAGCCCTCAAAGAGTTTTACGAATTGCTGGCGGTATCCCCGCAGACCGATGTAAGCACGCTCAAGCCGACCATTGGACAGACGGTTCGTATTAAGGGCAATGACGCGAGTAACTATGAAGGAACGGTTCGGATCTTCATTGAGACATCCGGCTCATCCGGTGGCTATATGACAGGAAAGGGCGTGGATTATCCATCAAAAAGAGCACTGCTCGTCCATACCGCGCCTTACTCAGAAGCACGGTACGATTTTCAATTCACGATGCCGGCCTACGGCGAGGCGATTGACGGTACCTTCAAGCCGATCGCACCTGGCACTTATGACCTGTACATCGACACCGGCTCGAGAAGAACCATACGCAGCGTTATGGTCGCTCCCCCAGCTGCTCCTACGCTGGCCATTAACGGTGTCACGGTGAACGATCCGACGCTTGCGCCGATCGTCTCGAACGGCGTCATGCTGCTGCCGATGCGCGCGCTTGCGGAATCGTTCGGCTGGTATGTAAGATGGGACGCCGCGTATAAAGCCGCCTTCGTTTCAACACAGCCTGATACGCAGGGAAACAACCCAAGAAAAGGCGCAGCGTTGTCGCTATGGGTGAACGGCAAGAAGCTTACCGGTGCGAACGCCAAACCGGTGATTGTGAAGGGACGTGTTTATTTGCCGCTGCGCGCGACGGCGGAAGCGTTCGGTTTCAAGCTGACGTGGACGCCAAGCGTTCGCGGCGCGCTGCTCGTATTTAGGCCGCAGTTACTCGATGAAGGCGCGTATGCGGGAGAAGCGAAGAAGTTGGCCGCCGCGAAGCTGCTCAACGGCTATGTCAACGCCATGAATGGTCGCGACGCCGCTGCGCTCGGCCGGCTGTTCGTGAAGAACGGCACACCGGCGCAGTCGTTCGAGATTATCGGCCAGCGACTCATTACGGGCGTCCGCTCCGTGACGTTCGAAGACCGTCCCGGCGGCGCACTGCTGGCGTATGTGACGTTCAGTTACCTGTTCGATCAGCACGGCAATAAGTCGGGCACTCCAGGAATCGTGTTCATGCAGGAAAATGGCGAGTGGAAAATCTCGGACGTCGACTGAGGAAACAATAGTTCAAAACAACAAACAGCAGCCGGCAAGTAATTGGCTGCTGTTTTTGTTAAGCTAACGGGCAGGTTTACGTAACAAATTAGTTCTCCTTTCCGTTTTATAATATGTGAACTTCATTAATACTCAAGGGAGGGATTACAAATAAAAGGAATCCTCATCTGTTTATTCATGGTTATGTTTTTATCTGGATGTTTAAATAGCTCTTCTATTTTATTTACTGGTGAAAGTAAGAACTGGTCAGCAAACTATGTCGTTACTAACCTCAATGGTGAGAACCACGATTACACATTGACATTAACTTACAAAGGAGATAACCCTTCTGAAGTAGGTAAAGTCAAATATAAATTTTCTGTATCATCAGGGGGAGGAAGTGGAGAAACAGAATTATCAGGGCATAAAGAAATCACTCATAAATCTATTAGTAATGGTGCTGTTCCGCAGAAAGACGAAACAATCAATGTTACTGTCGAGTGGAAAGGTATTAAAGAAGAGCTACAGCTTTCACTAATGGGAAACGATAGTTGAATAAACAAACATTTGAAGAAGCTGCCGGCGCCGATCGGCAGCTTTATTAAGCTAACGGGCAGGATAGATATAACGATTAACGGGGAGAATGGGAAGCAAAAAAACGCAACCGTGAGATAATATCCAATGGAGGTTAACCCCTTGAAACGAATAGGACTTAGATTCTTAGCCTTGTTTTCGGTCTTCTTTGTCGGAAACCTTATTCTAAACGTGATATTTAAACCGGATGTGGATGTCGGTACTGCATTTTTAGTCTCATTTGGTGCCTCAACTGGCGTGGCTTTAGTTGAATATTACTTATTGAGAAAGAAACGTAAAGGCGATGATTAAGCTAACGGGAAACGTTTGTTTAATACATTCACACCTTCAAACTACCTGGAGGTTACCATGAAAACTAATGAAGCGATGACCACATTATTGCTTAAAACCAAACCTTCAGGGGGTAGTAATAACGATGAATACACCCACTTTGTTGAATGGGATGGCTGTATTTTGATCAGCAGTTTTGCAAGAGATTTACCGAGTAGTTTCGATAAAACAACTTACTCTGATCGTACTGATTGCGAAACGTCGATAAATCATTTGCACTTGGAGAACCTCTCTATAGCATTAGGTATAATTGACGTATGGGAAAAGACACTCCGCCGTAACTTCTCAGGGAGAGAATTTAATATTGTAGTTAGTTGTGAACTTGATGGAACAGAAGCTGATGCTCGTTTTTATCGGCTAAGACCGGATGAAGTTGCTTGGATGAATGAAGAAAATGATCTCGAGAATTATGAACATGAAGCAATACTACTTCTAAAGGTGCATTAAGCTAACGGGAAACGATAAATTAATGAAGACATTCGAAGGCAACAGGCCTTTGATCGGCTGCTAAAATAATCATAGTCATTTCAAAAGGGGCAATGAAATGTGAAATGGCACAGCTACATTGGAGGGGAGTTCCATGCTTATTTCCAAGATGAACCCAGCAGAATTAACTATAGATCAAATTACCAAAGTGGTGTTTGGTGATGGTAAGTACACCGATGACGGAACTGCGAATGGAGATTGCATATTTGTTTTTGGTGGGCCGTATTTATCAAGAGCGGTAAAGGCGGTTGAATTGTTTAAGAATGGTCGAGCCCCATATATTTTGTTTACTGGTGGGGATAAATTTGGACAAATAAATCCGCCAGAGGCAATTGTCCTGCAGGACGAGGCAAGAAGACTGGGCGTGCCTAATGAATCAATTTTAATAGAGACCAGTCTAATCATACGAAAGAAAATATACTGTGTTCACTCACTGTTCTTGATCGAGCAATCGGCCTAGAAAACATCAATCGGTTGTTGTTAGTTAGTTCGCCTGGGCACATGCCCTGATGATCGAGTTATAGGGCAGGCTAACAACTGGTGGCAGGATGAGCAGGAAGTTATCAGAGTCAGAGCTGAACTGCATAAAATCATCAACGGTGTGAAAGGGAAATATTTCGTGGACGACGAAGTGGAGTTAGATCGTTGATTATTTTGAAGTCACTTAAACGAGCGAGAATTTCACTAACGTAAATGTTAATGTAATAACTAAATAAAGAAGCAGTTTGCCGCCGGTAGCTGCTTCTTTTATTTATTAAGCTAACGGAAGATTAATTAGCAATCTGTAAGAAACAATCCGAACTGAAATGTCCTAAACTTAGTTTATGAAGACAACCCACCTGTGAACAGATTTAATATGAAAGGAATGAAAAGCAAAATGGGAAATCTTGTTGTGCACATGTTCATGACTTTGGATGGCGTAGTCCAATCTCCCGGGTCGCCTAATGAAGATCGTGAAGGCGGTTTCGGCTACGGCGGATGGCAGGAACCGTTTCGGGATCCGGTGACAGGACAACGGATCGCGGATGATTATGCGAGCCTCGACGCTATGCTAATCGGACGTAAAACGTATGAAATCTTTGCGTCGTACTGGCCGCAAGCGCCTGACACCAACCCGTTCACCAAGCTGATGAACGAGAAACCGAAGTATGTCGCATCCCGGACATTGACCAGCGTCGATTGGAATAATACAAAACTGCTCGACGCGGATGTGACTACAAGTGTGCCTTTGTTGAAGGAACGTTACGAGGAGGTGCATGTCGTCGGCAGCAGCGACCTGGTCCAGACATTATTGCGTCACGAGCTGATTGACCGAATGAACATCTGGCAGTTTCCAGTAATACTCGGAGAGGGAAAACGATTCTTCGGCGATGGAACGATACCGACGAATCTGGAATTACTTGAATCCAGAGCGTTCTCCAAAGGCACGGTTCTATTGCGCTACGCGCTTACGGGAAAACCGTCTTTTGGCACCATGGCGTGAGATGATACACAAAGGAGTGGGGTTATGAAATTTCTGCTCACATCTGCAGGCATCAATAATAACAGCATACAGGACGCGCTGGTTGACATGTTGGGCAAACCCATTGCCGAGTCTAGCGCCCTGTGCATCCCCACCGCGATGTACGGACACCCCTGGGTCGGCCCCGGCGTCAAAGCCTGGCAGTTCATCAGCGGGAATTCCGAGAATTCCATGGTCGAACTAGGCTGGAAGTCCGTCGGCGTGCTGGAGCTCACAGCGCTGCCAAGCATCGCCGAAGACCGCTGGGTGCCGCTGGTCCGGGAGACGGACGTACTGCTGGTGGCTGGCGGCGACGCCCTCTACCTGTGTCACTGGATGCGGCAATCCGGGCTGGCAGACCTCTTGCCGTCGCTGCACGCAGTCTATGTGGGAATGAGTGCGGGGAGCATGGTGATGGCCCCTAATATTGGGGAAGACTTCGTTGGCTGGACTCCACCCAACGGTGGCGATGAAACGCTGGAACTGGTTGATTTTTCCATGTTTCCGCACCTGGATCACGAGCTGCTGCCGGGAAACACGATGGCTGCTGCAGAGAAATGGGCCGCCGGGATGCAAGGGCCATCGTATGCGATGGATGACCAGACCGCCATCAAAGTGATTGACGGAGCAGTCGAAGTTGTCTCCGAAGGGCATTGGAAGCTATTTTCACCCTGATATGACTCCGCGGTTTACATATAATTGGTGGAGCCGTAGTGGTAATTATTACGGTAGGTTTAGAGGTGCATTAGTCGAAAGGGAATGTTGTTGATTACTTTATTCAACTAACGGAACACGATAGCTCAATCTGTAAGGAGCATTTCGCTACAGTGAAGTGCTCCTTACATGTTTTTGATGCGGAACGAAACAGCATTTTCTGGTCAGCAGTATGTGGGCGGACGAAATGTGGGATTAAGCGAATGTTTTTGTGATTTATTTCCAATCACTCACAACAAAACCGGTACAAGCGTCGTCAATACTAAAGAATGGAAAATAGTCTCTGAGGAGCGTGGACAACAGTTGATTAAAAAGATGGCTGTTACTCTTATATTTACGACGATGGTATTCAGTACAAACGTGGCGGAGCAATCTCAAGCTGCCAGTGCGACCGCTATGCAGGAGCAGACAGGCGATCAACTGTATCCGATTGAAGTTAACGGAAAATACGGTTTCATCAACGGCAAAGGCAAGGAGATTATCGAGGCGGTGTACGACGGATACGGATATTCAGGAGTATCCGGAGGGAAGGTGTATGTCGAGGACCATGCGGCTAAAAAGCAATATTACTTCAGTTCGGCGGGCAGCGAGCTGTTCGAATACAAGCTGAGAAGTGCCAGCGTTCTTTTTAATGACCGTGCGCTGTATACGACGCAGGTTCAGAATGCTGACGGAGGTACGTCGACACGGTACGGATATATAGACAGCCATGGCAAGGTGAGCATACAGCCCATCTACGCCAAGGCGTATAATTTCTCCGAAGGTCTGGCTCGGGTCAATGTGGGCAAAGCAGCGGGGTACATCAACACGGAGGGCGAGCTGGTCATTCCATACCGGTATAGCTCGACGTCCGATTTCTCCGAAGGTATGGCGGCCGTAATGCTTGCGTACGGCGGCAAATACGGCTATATCGACACCACCGGCAAGCTCCGCATTACACCCCGGTATGATCACGCCATGCCGTTTTCAAATGGGGCGGCAGTAGTTTACGTGAACGGAAAATACGGGTACATCGACAAAAACGGCAATTACCTGCTAACACCGCAGTTCAGCATGGCGCAGCCGTTCTCAGAAGGACTGGCTTTTGTCGAGCGTAATGGAGTCACCTTCTATATCAACAAGAAGGGTAACAAAGTCATCCAGGGCTTTAAAGCCGGAGGTTTGTTCAAGGGCGGCCTGGCTCCGGCCAGCCAGGGGCAGAGGTACGGCTATATCAATACATCCGGCCGTTTTGTGATCAAATCGGAATTCTATTGGGCTGATGATTTTAACGGCGAATTGGCTGTGATCAGTTTGCTCGTTCCGAATTCGTCCGAGGAAATCAGAGGGTATGTGAACCGCAGCGGAGCGATCGTCTGGCCGCCGGCTTCCGAACTTCCGAACGGAGTGACAAAACTACAGTAAGGCAGAACAACCGAGCTTCACGGAATGTATCGGAAAAAGAGCGCATTACAGCTAACTTATCGAAACTAACTTGCCGTTGGCGACTGCTTCATTTTTCGTTAAGTTAACGGACAGTATAGTTTAGTTATAAACGTACTTTCCAAAAAAGTGTGTGATAAACTGTTTGAATCACAAGCCTGACTATACTGTGGATGACTTTTTAAACGATGAAAAGCTCTTTTCTTTACTTCACATGAGTCCAGCAGAATTGAAACAAGAATTGGCGAAGGGACTTGAAGACGAAAGCCGTTAGTGAATGTAAAGTGTCCCCCTGTCAATTGTGTGTATGTTAATAGGTAAACAAATGAGCAGCGAACAAAATTTGTATTAGGAGGAGTATCTGCCATGCGCATAGAAACTCAAAATGTTGTTATAAGAACATTGGAAAAAAAAGATGCTAAAAGATTTTATTCAATTGCCAGGGAATCGGCTGTATACCGTTATATGCCAGATTGGGCTGATGGACGCGCACATCCGAAGGATTATTATGGATTGATTGATCAGTATCAAAAACAATCGGATAATACGGATATTTCCATTGGCCGTTCCTACGCGATTGCCTTGCCAAACACCGATGAGATGATTGGTAGCATAGGAGTGGGGCTTAAAGAGAAGCTAAATGAAATCGAACTGGGATATTTCATGTCGGAAAAACATCAAAGGAACGGATATACCAGAGAAGCGATAAGTGCCTTGGCAGAATGGTGCTTTGAGGTATCTGATGTTAAGTATTTAATCCTGACAATTAATTGTGCCAATGTTCCCTCGAACAAATTGGCTGAAAAATGTGGATTTAAATTGCTTGAAAGACGAACGCCTATAGGGGATAACCAATTTCATATGGAAAATGATAGTTACTTTTATTACAGAACCTACAGAAAATAAGCAATGGTCCACGGTCTCCGTGGACCATTTGCAATTGGATATTGTCTCAGGTGATCTGCAGCCATAAATGCTCGTTTTACGGATCGAATTAAAATTGCTCCAGGCTTTTGGACGAGCCTAGTCGCCAGAGGCGATTTGTAGACATTAAGCTAACGGGAAACGATAGTTGAATAAACAAACATTTGAAGAAGCTGCCGGTGCTGATCGGCAGCTTCATTACGCTAACGGGCAGGATAGTTTATTTATAAGTGATCTGTACATTTCACTTCAAAACAATTTGTAGCATAATTGATAAAACTAAGCTCCTGGAGGTTTTTTTATGTTACACATTGAAAAAGTGAATGCCGATCGGAAAGAAGTATTAAAAAATTTAATGACCTTATACCTTCATGATTTATCTGAATTTATTGAAAATATTGACCTGAATACTGAAAACGGATTGTTTGAATTTGATGTATTTGATTGGTTTTTTGAGAAAGAAGGATTAAACCCTTTTTTCATTAATCTAGACGAAAAACCCATAGGTTTTATTTTATTGCAAAGTGGTCCATATTCAAATCAAGAGTATGCTGATTATGTGCTGAACTCCTTCTTTATCCTAAAGAAGTACAGGAGGAAGGGAATCGGGAAATTAGCATGTCGTAAGTTTTTTGAGTTGTATCCAGGTCGTTATGCGATAAGTCAGGCACTAAGTAATATTCCGGCTATCCATTTTTGGAAAAGCGTCTATGAAGCGAATAGTTTAAATGTTTACGAAAAACCCGAAATTGAGGATGGAATAAAGGTTATATATCAATATTTCAAAACAAACTCTGATGATACATATTAAGTTAACGGGACACGATAGTGGGACAGCAGTTGCTTCGGCATTACCTCGACTATGTATTAACGGACTTATTAAGTGATTCAAAAATATAACTTCTTTCAAAACAGGAGCACTTTTATGTCAAAATACAGATTGAAACAAGCGGAACAAGAACTATTTGCAGTGTATCAGGTTATATATTCCGATGCCGATATTGAAATGTGGTACGACTGGAATTCCCGGCTCGATGATACAAAATTTACTGATCAATGTTTTTGGATCATGCGGGATGATGAAAGGATTGGGGGTGCAATTATCAACAATGGAACGGTTATGTATCCCTTTTTGATATCACCTCATGTAGACAGAAGCGTTTTTTGGAAAGCATTGTTTAGTTGTTGCAATGATATTGTACACATTAAAGGTGTCTTGCAAAAAGATATCGATATTTTGCTTACTTTCGCGTATCGATTAGATGTAATCCGGCAGGTTATGTGCTGTCCAACTGATACTGGCATAACTACGATACTGCCAAAAGGTTACTCTATGCATATTTTGAATGATTCTATTGATAGTGAAACCGTTGGCAAAGTTATTATGGAAGGATACAGCAGAGGGATTGACAACGAGATATTCGGTGCTACGAACGAGGCGGAGGTAATAAAAGATGCGATGCGTCTAATGCAGATTTATGCCCACAGGAATCTTTCCATTTGTGTGTTTGATGAAAAGGAACAAGAAATTGCAGGACTTTGTATTGCTGGTATTAGTGAAAACATGCCTTTAGGATTTGCCGAAATAGGTGAAATATGTGTCTTGCCTAAATACAGGAATAAGGGGCTCGCTGAAACTATGCTTAAGCACGTAAGGGCAAACGCTCACAAATATGCACAAGTTGTTAAACTTTGTGTTACAGTTGGCAATTATGCGGAGAACCTCTATAGAAAAAATGGTTTTTACCCAGGACCTAGATTTGCAAATATGAGCAAAAGATTAGTATAGTTCGTGACCCGGGGTTATATCAAAAGTTAACGGAGAACGTTTAGTCGAATTACGACAAGGAAGAAGCTGCCGGTACTGATCGGCAGCTTTATTAAGCTAACGGGCAGGATAGTAACCAGTACGAGGGAGTTGAGCCTTGAGTTTATGAGTGCTGAGACCATGGGAGATGTGAAACCCTTTGAAGTGCAACTCCGATGTGTAATGGGATTGGGATCGGCCCGGTTTTATGAAGGAGATTTGAAAAGTAAAGAAGAGGGCCTCCGCCCTCCGATGAAGCTTCAAATTCTTATATACGAGAGAAGTTAGTCAGATGAGCTTGTTTTTTGACGCGAATAAATAGGCGCTAATACCCGTGGCAACGGATAGATTCAGGGAATCCACGTCTGGGGTTTGTGCTATTTTCAATCCGGTTCCCACATGGCTAAATATTTCTTCGTCAAGACCAGTAGCTTCATTTCCGAAAACAAGGGTAAACAGCTCCGTTACAGGACAGGTCTCCGGTGTCAGTGTGGTTGCAGCACGAAGCATGAAAGAAAACAGGTCGTGCCGACCGAACTGGCTCCGATATGACTCGAAGCTGGGAAAGGAACAACATTGAATCCGGAATAATGCCCCCATAGAGGCACGGATGGTTTTGGGATGAAAATGATCTGCTCCGGGAGTAACGATCCCGAGATTGCCAAATCCCAAACCTGCGGTTATCCGGATAATGGTGCCGAGATTGCCCATATCCCCAGGATGGACGAGGAGAATATGAGGTTTATCGGAAGCAAGCCTATCTGAATATTTGGAAAACACCCCAAACACGAAGCAATTTTCTTTCCGATCGACCTTGGCAAAAGCCTTATCCTGCTGGACAACTGGAATATTCTGCTGCTTGCAGAGAATTTCAAGTACACTCCGATCCCGATAAGCAGAATGGATATAAACGACCTCTACGATCTCCGGCCGCGCCTGAATCATTTCAATAGTTGCGTATGCGCCAAGGGTATAGCTATAGTCCTGCTCTTTACGATATTGCTTTAATGAAAAATTTGTCATGCTTGTCATCGAAACCCGCTCCTTTATGAATTAATTTCATATAGGATGCAAAGTCTCTCTGGACCAACAGACTTAACTTAGGACGCCAATCTATTAGCTCCACACAAGGTCAGGGTCTGTTTGCCCTTAAGACTTTGCGTGGAGCGGATCGAGTGTTACACCAAAATGAATAGCCAAAGGATTCACCTTCTTTCTTAGTTTTCCTGATATTATATATCACTATCGCAACATAAGCACCTAATTAGAGGCAGGGTGCTGCGATAAAGTAAGGGTTATCGAAAATTAGATTCGTACGAAGAGGTGGCTGTCTGTTTCTGGCAGCCGCTGGTTAAGCTAACGGGCAGTGTAGTTCCAATTTTGTGATACTAGTTGAACTAACGTGCAGGATAACGCAAAATATAGATTTAGCAGGTTATATAGGACATCACGAGGAATATAAACGTATACACCGTAAATGTTGGAGTTGGTCAAATGGAGACGATGTTATCCGAAGAAATGATCCGAGATGACTTAATAAAAACTTTTCAGCGCCTTTTCGATTTGAATGTGCTGGAATCTACTGTAATAAGACGAGGTTGGCTAAACTTAAAATGGAAAGTTACAACTGATTCAGGTCAATTTCTACTTAAACAATACAACAAAAAAAGATATAAGTTGTATAATCCAGAGGAGCTATTGCTTGCATTCTCTCAACAGGTTAGATTATTTGACAAAGGTCTTGCGTGTCCCAATTTGTTATCACACAATAAAAGTATATTACTTGAATCTGATAACGGAGAACTCTTCACGGTGATGGAATATTGCCAGGGTAAACTAATTCCACCAGGTAAAGCTAATGTACATCAAATATACGATTTAGGTCGAGAAACAGGAAAAATGCATCGATTATTAAACGATGGGACACTTAGTATTAAAAATAATCCACAATTTATCCCTCCAAGGCGTGAGGAACGCTTAGCACATTGGAACTCAGTTTGGGAACAGACAAAGGAAGCTGGTAAAACTGAGTTGCTTTCTGATATAGAAACTCAACGAAGGGCAACTGAAGATATAGATATAGAAATACTCGAATTACTTCAATCAGGGTGGGCTCATCGTGACCTTTGGGTCGATAATCTTTTATTTAATGATAGTCGATTAACTGCAATCCTTGATTTTGATCGGCTAAAATATGACTATCCGCAGCTAGATGTTGCTCGTGCTGTTATATCATGTGCGTTAGATGATAATTTAGATGTCTCCCTTGCCTCAGCATTTATGGAAGGGTACAGCGAAGAACATACCGTAGTAAAGGGTTACTTAACAAACTCATTAAAGTTGTTGTGGTATATGGAAAGCACCTGGTGGATAAATGCTAACATGGATGAACATAGTATACCTCCCGCTCGCTTCGCAAAGGAAATGATTTGGCTTGCTGAAAATCAAAAAAATATGTCCGATTTGTTAGGAAATATTTAGATAATGCCAAACAATGATATGAAATAATGTAAATGATTAATCATTTTCTGTTAAGCTAACAGGAAACGATAGTTGAATAAACAACATTTGAAGAAGCTGCCGGCGCAGCTTTATTAAGCTAACGGGCAGTTATGCCGAATACAGAAGCTGAGGTTAATGGTAAAATTTGTCATTGTGATGATCCTCATTGATAAGTTATACAAAGGGAAGCAGAACAATTAGTTGTCAGTTGCCATAACCCTTTATGTTACGCTATCAGGAGACATTTGTTTAAGATGGCAGCTGGCATGACGGTCAGCTGCGATAAGCTTTGATTGTAAAACGTAAGCACGATATATCCTTGCATAAATGCTTGCAACCGCCTCTCATATTAGGACGTAAAAGGGATAAAGCAGAAAGGATGAGCGCATATTTCTACCCGTGCGGTTTTATTCCGAAAAATGATAACACCTAGTTCTATTTTCTTCGTCTCCGTGCTCCTCGTGTCCGTCTTGACGGGCTTCTTTTCTAGACCCTATTTCACGGACCGCGTTTTCTACCTGAATGAGGATACATACAAATTCTCAAGGGAGCAAGACAGTCTAGTCACCTATCATAGCAGTACAGCCGGTCCCATCCAAGTACGCACCGACGACGAGTTGCACCGCACTTTGATCATCGGCGAGCAGTCCTATGCGATTGCGGATAAAAGCGTCCCTTACTCGACCAAGTTCCGCGTGACCTATCCGAACGGCCATGTCTACAGCGTCGAGGATAATAACGGCATGCTCTTGAGCTACGATGACAAAGGCAATATCGTCATGGTTATTCAGACGTACGTCAACGGCGAGCGGATCAAGGAGGAAGGGGAAGAAGATTTTCCGCCGTCGACGCTCGTAAGCGCGGCTTACTCCAATTATCATGTCAAACGAGGCATGCCAGGGTTTCTGGTTCTTGCCCTCGGCTTGTTGATCTTTGGTTGGTGCAGCTTCCGGTACCAAGCCTTCCAGAATTTAATGTTCCGTCTATCTCCACAGCGGCTCATGTACGAGAACCCCGAACCGAGTGACTTCTATTATTTCATTAGCAAGGTCGGCGGCATTGTCGTGATGATCGGTTCGATTTTCGTCGCTTTCAAAGCTTATTAGGCGCATGTGGACCGTTGCGCCGACAGCCGCCCATCCACCGAGCGGTGTATGGGCGGCTATTGACGAACCAGGCGGCGAGTGGTAAAGATCATCGGAGGACATTGGCTCCTGGATATAAACCGAATGGAAGAGTTGAGGAAACACTTTTTCTACGGAGGACAAGATAAATAGCTAGTTCATTGCGCTAACAGGAACCGATAGTTCAAAATAAAGGAGCAGAATGCCGTGTGCCGGCAGCTGCTCCTTTTTTTAATTAAAGTAAACGGGCAGCATAGAATATGCGGAGCACATCGCCGGCACGATGATCATTATCATCATGTCCACACCATACAAAATGTTGTCTCGTTCGTTCAAAGAATGATATCGTTTCGGCGTTTATCATATCAGATAACACGATCAACATTCATTTTCTCGTTAGTAGATATTCACGACGTATGATGACTAAGAAAGGCGTGATGATAGCAATGAAAAAAATCTATGTGGTAAACAAAACCCATTTGGACATTGGTTTTACCGATTTGGCAGAAAATGTCCTGCACAAGTATTGCCATGATTACATTCAAAACGCAATCACTTTAGCTGAAGACTTAAGAAAAGAGGGCAAAGACTTTGTTTGGACAACAGGCAGCTTTATTATTGAATATTACTTCAAAAACATGGATGAAGAAGCTTGTAAAAAGCTGGACGACGCCATAAAGAAAGGTTACATACGCTGGCACGCCATCCCGTGTACGTTTGAATCGGAAGCGATGACACCGCAAACGTTACATTACATCATTTCCATCTCCAAAAAGTTAGATGCTCGTTATGGATACACAACAACAAGTGCAAAGATGACGGACGTCCCAGGACATACGATCGGGATTGTTGATGAGTTATATCGTCAAGGAGTAAAATTTCTACACATTGGTGTAAATGGCTCGAGCTCCATTCCAGAAGTTCCAGATACATTTCTATGGAAGCATGGCGAAAGTGAGATCATTGTGTCTTATTCAGACGACTATGGCGGCGTCATCGGAGTGGATTGCATGGATAACAAGCTGGCATTTATGCATACTCATGATAATAGTGGTCCAGGAACAAAAGAGAAAATTAACGCGTATTTGTCAAAAATGGCGAATGAGTATCCAGACTATGAGCTTGAAATGACCTCCATGGATCAGTTTGCCAATGAACTTTGGGAAGTACGTGACCAACTGCCAGTGATCACAGAGGAGATTGGGGACACATGGATTCACGGAACGATGTCTGATCCGAAAATCATTCGTGATTACCGGATTTTAACAAAATACATGTCTGATCACCAAATAGAAAATGATGATGCTAATTTCTATGCGATGTTAGTTCCAGAGCATACTTGGGGAATGGATATCAAACGCTATTTCAGTGACTATACGAATTATGAAAAGAAAGACTTCCAGCGAGCGCGCAGTTTAGACCAAATTACCGATGCTGATTTAACTTACGCGTACGGAATTGTTAAAGATGCAACGGTTGGCGAAATGAAATTCACTTATAATGAGTGGACGGATCGTTCGTACAAATTTTATGAGTCTTCATGGAAAGAGCAGCGCAAGAACGTTGATCGTGCAATCGCTTGTTTGGAGCCTGAAGATCAACATAACATTAAAAAACTGATCGAAGTTCCCTATCATATCTTTGATAACCAAGGGACTGAATGTGGTTTGGAAGAATTGATTTCGATAAATGGGTATCAAGTGATGTTTGCTAGCGATGGTTCTATCAACCACTTAGAGAAGGATGGAATCCTTTACTTTGATCAGGACAACAAACTCGGGGTTCTGAGCTATACCATTGCCGGGCAAAATGACTATGATAACCTGCGTTATAACTATTTGCGTGAATTGCAACATAATTGGTGGGCGATTGACTTCTTAAAGCCAGGAATGGAAATCCAAAAACGCATTCAATTGCATGAACATTTCACACCACATGTTATTAAATTAGTTAAGGACAATGATTCGATCATTGCCACTTTAAAATATAGCCAAAGAGCTGTGGAGGAATATGGTGCTCCAAGAGTGGTAAAGGTTAAATATCAATTTGGAGATAAAGTTGAAATTGCACTTTTATTACAGGATAAAGATGCCATTCGTTATCCGGAAATTTATTCTTTTGACATGACACCACGTTTGAATTCGCCGTACTTAACGAAGATTCGTAAAATCGATACCGTGATTTCACCTTTTGAAGTGGTAGGTCACGGAAATAAGCTGCAGCACATGATTGAAGAGTTAATTTACGATGGCAGCGATAAAAAAATCAATATTAAACCGATTGATGCCCCTCTGTTGGGAATCGGAACCAATAACAATCTAAGTTATAACAACAAATACCATCCAGACAACCATAAATTTACGTTTACACTTTTGAACACAACATGGGGAACGAATTTCACGATGTGGTATGAAGAAGATATTTTCGCTCGTTTTGAGTTAGCGCTGGGATAAAAAGTCTAAAAGAAAAGAAGACAACAGGATCCTCCTGTGTGTCTTCTTTTTGGTTTAGATGCAGAAATCAGGCACCCAGGAACATGTTCATGTCATCTTCCACATTGGTAATGCCGCCGATCCCGAAGTTATCCACGAGGACTTGGGCCACTTGGAGCGGCTTTGGTTGATTTTGAAACAAGGGACCTTGATGATTTGTTACGGTTCGTACGGAAAAAGTGTGACACCGAAACGAAGGAGAATGAAAGTGCAGACTTTGTGGGTTGTTTTTTAGCAGGGGGTTATTCATACTGAACAGAGGCACAATGAAACGAGAGTTATTTTTAAATAAAAGATAGCTTGGTTTGAAAATAGAGGAGGAACCATGTCCTGGAGTAAATTGAAGCAGCAGCTGGAGAGTTTTCTCAGTCCTGCGTTGGTTGGAAGGGTTGAATACCGTGCGACGGGTTATCGTTATCTACCTGATAAAGCAGGGCTTTGTTATATTTCGGTAGATAAAAAGGACGTCCTCCGAATGAACGATAAAGCGAGTCCAATAAGATGGTATCAGACGGAGCTGGAAATTAAGAATGATCACGATATCCAAATTCCGATCAGCGCTGAAGAAATGGAAGCGGTCAGAAAGGATACCCAGGGAAACGTTCCGGAGGATCGTCTAAAAGTCATTGCTAGAAACCGAAAAATAACAGGGTATGCCAAGGAGCTTATGACAGCTCAGGCTTCATTAAGTAAATCCAATTTTGTCGCGCTAGCTAATCAATTTTTATCTACTTCTATAGAAGAAAACATCGAGAGCAAAGATATTTTATTGAATATTCTAGCCTTGGTAGACAGACGCGTTGGGAAAAAGCGGATTTTGAACATGTCCGAGAAAATGAAGTTAAAGCATCCTGTTGTGCAGTATTTTTATGAGCTGCGGCGCAGCACATGTTGAGAATCTATACCTTTCGTTGTTGACGAAAACCCCGTCTATATCGATTGAACTAGAGTTGTGCATCGGATCTTCCTTGTTGTAGCGTCCGATCGCGGCCTATAACATGGCTTTAGTTCATTCTGTATAGCGAAGGGTTTTTGTTTCGTTTATACTGATATAGCCAATTTTACTTTCTAGGAGTTGTCTGACGAACTATGAACAAGAAAGAAATCGCGCACATCCGCAAGCAGTTTAAGATGGATAATGAATTGATGAAGATTTTCGATATTCTGAACGTGTACATTATGAAAGAAACGAACGAGGTTTATCACTGGGAGCGGAATCCCTTTGAGTTAGTGGACCGGGAGAAGCAGGAGCTGTACATGGGCAATTTCAAAAAGCTGCTGACCGGTGAATTGGATCATAAGCTGTTCGAGCTCAAGTTTCAGGAGGAAGCGGAGGATCCGTCGAAGGTGCTGCTTCACCAAGCGATCCAGACGGGAGATCCGGAGGAGTGGCAGGATCTGATGATGCTGCTCGTGAACAAAATGTTGGCGGACACGACGTATGAACGGGATACGGTCATTACGTTCGTACGCGGACAATACTACCGGCCGACCAAGGCGAGGAATGATGCAGCAGAGGAGACCGTGAACGACGAAGTGTTCGGACATCCGTTCATTCTATGCAGCGTGAACTCGACGGAAAAGCAGCGGAAGGCGCTCTTGTTCGACTATGTGGAGAGAGAGTTTAAGTACAATGTCATTGTCGATCCGATCATCAAGCTCAGCACACCGGAGCAAGGGTTCTTCTATCCCAGCGTGACGGACAATTATTCCGACGTAAACCGGGTTCTCTATGCTACGGGGAAATCGAATGATCCGAATGAGCGTTTTATCTCGGATGTGTTGAATGCGGAACGGTCTGTGACGGCCATGGAGGAGCGAGAGATCTTTGAAGACATCGTGAAGGAAGTGGCGGGTGAACAGCTGGACTCCGCCACGATCGCACATGTGTACGAGGAGATCCACCAAGTGATTGAATCCCACCAGGATGAGGAAGAACCGGCGAAGCTGGATTATACCGATGTGGAACGCGTGCTGACCGCAAGCGGCGTAGATAACGTGACGAAGGAAGCCGTGGAACGGGCCTTTGAGACGATCGTTGACGATAAGAACTATGAACTGAAGGCGAACAGCGTAATCCCGAAATTCTCGTCCAAATCGATCAAGATCGATACCAAGGTAGCCACGATTACGATCAGTCCACAGGATTTAAGGTACATTAAACAGGTGAGCTTTCAGGGCAAACGCTGCATTATGATTGAGGTTGATGAAGATGCTGTTATTGAGGGCTTTACGCTCACGACAGAGACTTTGTTGGAAAAGGCGGATTGAAGATAAAACGGCGTTTGAATTGGAGTTTGCATACGGCGCACCAGTAGTTTAGGGAGATGCTCCTCTTACGAAGACAGGTTTTATGATTCACCTGTCTACCGTGAGGGGGGCTTTTTTATGTTTGGTTTATTGAGTCTGTTCATTTGTTGGTCATGGGGATACTCAGATCCGGCGAAGGTGTAGATGTTCATCAGCATTGTAAAACCGAAGCAATCGCTCCAGGTCAATTCGCATGGAACAGTGTAATTTTTTTCTATGGGGAGAAGGATTGGAGTACTGAAATAGAGAACGTGATATTAGATTCTGATGATAAGAAAGGAATAACTTTTTTTCGGAGCACCCTTCATCATAATCATCCATCCAGCTTATTCCCGGGTCAGCGATTGTTTTAGGCGAAGAAAACTGAATAGGAGGAGTCAAAATGAGACTGGCAGGAAAAATAGCGCTTATTACGGGTTCCGGATCCGGAATCGGAAAAGCTGCCGCACTGCTCTTTGCCCAAGAAGGGGCAACGGTGATTGTCAACGACCTGGATGCGCAGAAGGGAGAAGAAACCGTACAGGAAATCGTTGAAATGGGTAGTAAAGGGATATTCATACAAGCGGATGTGACGGATCCGGTCTCAGTCCAAGCGATGGTGGAGCAGACTATTGCTGCTTTCGGCCATATCGATGTTCTGTTCAATAATGCCGGAATTAGCGGGGTCGGCGCTTTGCATGAGGTTGAACCGGATGCATGGGACCGGGTGATGAGCGTGAATATTCGCGGCGTTTATTTGCCAAGCAAATATGCTCTGCCACATATGATGCAGCGCAAATCGGGTTCTATCATTAATATGTCATCGTGCATCGCGGAAATCGGTTTGGCGAAGCGCGCTTCCTATTCGGCAACGAAAGGTGCTGTTCTGGCACTGACGAAATCGATGCAGGTAGACTATGCGCCTTATAATATTCGTGTCAATGCGCTGCTCCCCGGAACCATTCTGACACCCTTTGTGGAGAATTATTTGAATAACAGCTACGAGAATCCCGAAGCTGCGATAGAGTCCCTTAAAAAACGCCAGCTTAGCGGCGAACTGGGCAGACCGGAAGATGTCGCTAAAGCGGCTTTGTTCCTTGCCTCGGATGAATCGAAGTTTATGATGGGCTCTCCGCTGTATATCGATGGCGGCGTCGTATTCGGCAAGAATGCTTAACATTTGAATAGGAGGGTGATCTCTTGAAATTACTAACGTTTATTCATAATGACCAATATCGGCTTGGAGTGAAAACGGATGATGGAGTCCTGGATGTCCTAGGGGCGCTATCCTTGATCCCACCTGATAAGGCGATTCCAACAACGATCCATGAGGTGCTGGATGGCGGAGATATAGCACTGGCTGCCCTTGGCGAATATGTGGATCATGTGCTGCAATCCGATGATGTAATCCGCACTTCTATGCTGCAGGAGTCGTCACTAACGCTTGGGCCCTGTGTCACCCATCCGAATAAAATCATCTGTGTAGGCTTGAATTACCGGAAGCATGCGGAAGAAACGAATGCACCGATTCCGGAATACCCGATTCTTTTTAATAAATTTAACAACACCCTGGCAGGAGCCGGCGAACCGATTCCGCTTCCGAAAGTTTCACAGAAAGTAGATTATGAGGCAGAACTGGTTATCGTCATGGGCAAAACGGCCAAGTATGTTTCCAAAGAAAACGCACTTTCCCATGTATTCGGGTATTGCAATGTGAACGATTTATCCGCCCGTGATTTACAGCTTCGCACCCATCAGTGGCTGCTCGGCAAATCCTGCGATAAATTTTCGCCTTTGGGGCCGTATTTGGTCACGGCGGATGAAGTCGGCAATCCGAATGATCTGGATATTCAGTGCCTCGTCAATGGAGAAGTGCGTCAGCATTCCAATACGTCGGATATGATCTTTTACTGCGATGAGATCGTCAGCTATATTTCCCAGCATATGACTCTTGTTCCCGGCGATATTATCTTGACTGGAACGCCAGAAGGGGTTGTGCTCGGTTATCCGCCAGAGCAGCAGGTGTATCTGAAAGACGGCGATCAAGTCACCATACAAATCGAAAAGCTGGGATCCATCACCAATACGATGGTAGCCGAGTCGTAAATATCTGTAAAGGGCAATCGTACATTTCATATATGATACATGATATACTTGGGGCAACTCGTAAAAAATGGAGATGAGCCCTTTGGCAGATAAACGATTGAGCCGCCATGTATTAACGGATGAACTCTATGGTTTGTTGAAGCAAAAAATCCTGTCCCATGACATATCCGCAGGAGACAAAATCAATATCGATCAATTAGCGAGAGATTTGGGCGTCAGCAATATCCCGATTCGAGAGGCATTGTTCCGCTTGGCTTCCGATGGATTTGTCAAAGTCGTACCGTTTAAAGGGATGTATGTCGCAGAAATGAACATGACGGATATCGACGAAATCTTCGAAATTCGTTATGCGTTAGAAGAACTTTCGGTTCGAAAGGCTGCTCCGCATATCCCTAAGTTCCGACTCGAACAAATTCTGCAAGAGCTCGATGCTGTTGAACACATGTGGGAAGCGAGCCACGAAGAGAATATCATCTCCAAGATGAACCATGATCTGCATGGAACGATATTGGCTTATGCAGGCAATGAGAACCTGAAACAGATGGTCACGGCTCTAATCGAACGGGTTCACCGCTACTTGAACTTGGCCCATTACAAGATCGACATGAGCGCGGAGATCGCAGAACATCGAAGAATCGTGTTAGCTTTGCTCGAGAACGATACAGAAAAAGCCGTAGAAGCTTCCGGAATCCATCTACACCAGGCATATCAACGGTTGCGAGACAACTTTAAGTAACTTCCATATTCCTCTTTACACTATAAATCGTGTATGATATTATTCAAAATAAATCATACACGATTTATTATTTTGAATGCGATTACATAATAGCGGAGGGGACGATCATGTTTATTCGCACAGTGAGTTTGTGGAGGAAAAACATTTATCGGCATTGGCAGCTTTATTGTATCGTGGCATTACCCGTTCTATTCCTCATCACGTTTAATTACGTCCCGATGATCGGCATCCAGATTGCATTTAAAGAGTTCAACCCCACACAAGGCATATGGCACAGTCCATGGGTCGGGGGAGAGCAGTTCGAGATGTTCTTCGGTTCACCTTACTTCTGGCCAATTATCAAAAACACCCTCCTTCTTAGTATCTACGCATTATGTATCGGAACACCTGCCGCCATCCTACTTGCACTCGCGCTCAATGAAGTGAAGAATCAACGTTTTAAGAAAATCGTGCAAATGTTTACGTATGCCCCATACTTTATTTCCACCGTGGTGTTAGTCGGCATGATTAACATTATTTTATCCCCCACAACAGGACTTTACGGTCAATTATCCCATCTCTTCGGCGTAACAAATGTCTATGATATTCTAGGCGAATCGAAAGCGTTCTCATCTCTGTATGTCTGGTCAGGCGTTTGGCAGGAGACGGGTTATGGCGCCGTCATTTATCTTGCAGCATTAGCCAACGTGAACCCAGAGCTCTATGAAGCCTCTAAAATTGACGGTGCATCCCGCATTCAGAAAATCATTCATATCGATTTGCCTGCGATTCGCCCAACGATCATCGTGCTATTCATTTTAGCCGTTGGCGGGCTGATGAGCGTAGGATTCGAGAAAGTCTTTCTGCTTCAGAACATGTTGAACCTGAGCACGTCCGAAGTCATATCCACGTATGTGTACAAAATTGGGTTAGTGAACACCAACTACAGCTTCGGGGTCGCCGTCGGCTTGTTCAACTCCGTTGTTGGGTTCATTCTGATCTTCACCACGAATGTGCTCGCCAGAAAATTTTCGGATTCGAGTCTGTTCTGATGAGGGGGATAGCCATGGAGAAAGCCAAACACATTCGCGAGCCTTGGAGCGACCGAGTGAGCATCGTCGTTATTTATATCTTTCTAAGTATCATTCTATTATGCGTCGCGTACCCCCTCATCTATATTGTTAGCTCATCGTTCAGTTCATCGGCTGCCGTCATGTCCGGTAAAGTATGGTTGTTCCCGGTAGAACCTACGTGGTACGGGTATCAAGCCGTGTTCCAATATCAGCAGATCTGGACGGGTTACCTCAATTCCGTCATCTATACCGTATCGGGGTCTATCATTAGCGTTGCTCTAACCATTATGATGGCCTATCCCTTATCACGTAAGACGTTTATGGGCAGGAAAGTCCTCATGTGGGCGCTGTTGTTCGCGATGCTGTTCAGCGGGGGATTAATTCCTTACTATCTCGTGATCAAATCTCTTCATCTGCTCGATACACGTTGGGCGATGATCCTTCCAGGTGCGCTCAATATTTTCTCGATTATTGTCGCCAAAACATTCTTCCAAAGCTCGATCCCAAATGATTTGTATGAAGCTGCTCAGCTCGATGGATGCAATGATACGAAGTTCTTAACACGAATCGTTCTCCCGCTATCCAAGCCTGTTATTGCGGTATTGCTGCTCTGGGCTGCCGTGGGCAATTGGAACTCCTATTTTAACGCGCTGATCTTCCTGAACAGTGAGCATCTCTACCCGCTGCAGCTCATCTTGCGCGAAATTCTGGTCTTAAACAATGTCTCGACGAACTCGATTACGTTATCTCCGGAACAACTCAAGCAGTTCGAAGATATGAAGACACTTCTGAAATATTCCGTGATTGTGATTGCCAGCATTCCGGTGTTGATCTTGTATCCTTTCATTCAAAAATATTTCGTCAAAGGGGTGATGGTGGGTTCCATCAAAGAATGAGCATGGAGGGGCATTCGGGTGATTTTCATTTCGAATTTTGGAGGGGTATGCATGATTCGTATCAATCGAACGGTATTGGCGGTCATGATGGCATCCATCATGATCATATTATCCGCTTGCTCAGGCAATTCGACAGAACCTGCGAACAATAATGCATCGACGAATAGCAATGGAGCGGTTGACGAGAACAAAGTGGTCGATGTTTCTTTCTTCGCGGTTCCTTCTTCCGATGTCATAGACCTCAAAACGAACTGGTTCACCGGTTATGTGAAAGATACCTTTAAACTGAACATTCAATGGAATATCGCGCCATCCAGTGATTATTTAGCAAAGCAATCCCTTCTGCTGTCCAGCGGCAACTATCCGGATGCCTTCTGGTCGGGCAGCTTTTCACCGTCAGATATTCTGAAATATTCAAAGCAAGGAATCATCGTCCCGCTCAACGCTTATATCGAGAAGTATGCTCCTAATTTGACGAAAGCAATGGAGACCGCGCCAGGTCTGAAGCAAGCGATGACCGCACCGGACGGGAATATTTATGGCGTGCCGAGCTATAATTCATGCATTCATTGCTATTGGGGACAGAAATTCTGGATTAATACCGATGATCTGAACAAATTCGGCTTGTCCATGCCGACGACGACGGATGAGCTGACGAATGTCCTGCAGACCTTTAAAGATAACGGGCTCATACCGTTGTCCGGCACCTCCGACGGGTTTGATCCGACAATCTTCCTCATGAATGCCTTCATCTATGACAATGGCTCCGATTTCTTCAACGTAGAGGATGGGAAAGTGAGCTATGCTCCTGTGCAGGAAGGGTGGAAGAAGGGCCTAACCTATATCCGTGATTTGTACGCGAAAGGACTCCTTGATAAGCAAGCTTTCAGCCAAAAGGGCGAGGTCATCAAGCAGCTGGCTGCGCAGAACAAAGTAGGCGTCGTACCGTATTTGTACAGCGCGGGATTCATTGATACCGCTAACCCGAATTATCCGAACTGGAGTACTGTCCCCCCTTTGAAAGGGCCGGATGGTACCCAATATGCAGCATTCAGCGGAAATACGCCTAAATCCCTGACGTTCGTCGTTACGAAAAACGCTACGGAAGAACAAATTGTGCGAATGATCAAACTCGTCGATTTCATCTATACGCCTGAAGGCACCCAAATGATGAATTTCGGGCAGGAAGGGAAGTATTGGACCAAAGCAGGAGACGGGGTTAAGGGGCTGAGCGGAGAACAAGCGCTGTTCATTACGCAGTCTGACAAATTCTACTCTGCTGGCGCGAAGCAGAATGAAGGCTGGAACCAAATGGGGCCCATTTTCCAGAATACGACGTGGAGAAACGGATTTGTAGAAGCGAAGGCGCCATTTTCGGCAGATGGATTGGAATCCCTCTTGATGCTGGAGACGATGAAGAATTATGCCGGTCATCAGCCAAAGCAAGTGTATCCAGGGGTGATTTGGATTCAACCACAGGAGTACCAGAACTTCGCCTTGCTGAAGACGAATATTGAACAGTATGTCAAACAATCCATGGCCCAATTTATTAATGGATCGAAATCCATCGAGAACGATTGGCAGACATATGTAGAGGGATTGCAGAAACTAGGCTTGCCGCAGTATCTGGAGATGGCACAGAAAGCGATGACCGAGCCGTTCGATACATCCGCATTCCAGTCCGATCCGAAGACGGTTGAGTTCTTATCATCCCTGAAATAAACCACGGAGGTGTACGTACGACATGAATTCCAAGACGCTTCGGGTTGCGCTCATTGACGGTCCTGCCTATGCTCCGCTATACGCATGTTTGTCGCAATTCAGTCAGCAGTTCGGGATTCAAGTGGATATTGGGTTCAAGGGAACACATCCTGAGCTGAATCGCCATGTACAAGAATGTATGGAGAACGGCTTACCATCCTATGATCTGATATCGACGCATACGAAATATGCTCCCTCGCAAGCCCGTTATTTATATGAATTAGATCAAGAATTCACCGCAGAAGAGCTGGAGGATTTCTCTCCCGCTCTTCTGGATCTTGCCCGCGTGCAAGGTAAATTGATGAGTATTCCGCGTAATTTTGATGCTAGGCTGCTGTTCTATCGGCGCGATCGATTGGAGGAGCTGGGGTTATCCGTTCCGGAGACCTGGGAGGAGCTGGCTCATGTTGCGTCCTGTGTAACTGAAGCTGGCTACACGGGATTCGTATTCCCTGGGATGGAATCCGGGTTATTCGGGACCTTCTTCGAATTATTGATCAGTGGCGGCGGACAGCTATTCGATGAGCAATTACAGCCTATGTTTGCCAGTGAAGCGGGAGTCGAGGCCCTTCAGAAGCTCAGACAATGGTATCAATGGGGGTGGACACCGAAAGGGCTGCCGGATATGCATTATGATGAAGTGTCGGCATCCTTTCGGCAGGGGGAGAGTACGATGGTTACCGATTGGCCAGGTTATTTCGGCTTACTCTCCGAATCACCCGTCGCTAACGTATTCGATCTGGCGTTAACCCCGAAATCGGCAAGCGGCCGTCGTGCGGTCTATTGCGGAAGTCATTCGTTCGCGATTCCAGCGTCCAGCGAACATGTGGAAGAAGCACTTTTATTGCTGAAATTTATAACTTCGCCGGAAGCGCAAGCCATGGATGCGGATCAAGGTCATGTTCCTGTAAGACAATCGATCATGCAACGCCTGAAACGGGAGGCTCTACCGAATTCCATTGCCGCTAGACGCTGGTCTCTACTTGAGGAGACTATCGCTACGAGCGTCATTATACCACCCAAGTTCCCAACGTACCCTACGGCTGAGGACATTCTATGGCAAGCGCTTCGCAGATGCATCATAGGTGAACTGTCGGAACATCAAGCGTTAGCCCTCGCATCGGAGCAAATTCAACAGCTTGTCCGTTCATAGGCAAGAAGCAAACATCAATGATAAGGGTTGAGAGGAGGAAGTACGTTGTCTTTTGAAGGGAAAGTATGCATTGTAACGGGTGGCGGATCCGGTATCGGTGAAGTGACAGCCAGAAGATTCGCCTCCGAAGGCGCAGTCGTGGTCATTGCAGATGTTAATGAAGAAGAGGCGCGAAGGGTCGTACATGAGATCATTCGCTATAACGGATCAGCAGTGGCTATACAGACGGACGTATCCGACGGCATGGCGGTTCAAGCGCTTGTTACGGATGTTGTCAGGCAATTCGGTCGGATCGATGTCTTATTCAATAATGCTGCAACCATATTGCCTAAACCATTGGAAGAGGTATTGGAACACGAATGGACAAGGGTAATCGACATTAACCTGAAGAGCGTCTATCTGATGATTAAATATACGATACCTTATTTAAGGAACACGTGTGGGAGTATCGTCAATATGGCCTCGTTGAATGGTTTGGTTGGACAGAAGCAGAACGCTGTCTACGTCGCGACCAAAGGTGCCATTATTGCCATGACGAAAGCTCTTGCCATCGATTATGCCCCTGACAGGGTACGGGTGAACTGTATCTGCCCAGCGGGCGTGATGACGCCGCTTCTAGAGAAATGGACGATGGAGCAAGCTGATCCAGAGCAGGTACGAACCTCACTAAATGAGATGCATGCACTTGGCAGACCGGCACGTGCAGAGGAAATTGCCGATGCCGTCGTATTTCTGGCTTCGGAATCATCGCAGTTCATCACAGGCATTGCCTTGCCGGTAGATGGGGGCGCATCGTTAGGCTATTAGAAGACATCGAGGGAACAGGGGAGATTGAATCATGAAGATCATAAAGGCAGAGAGCTTTATTTTGCACGTTCCCATTACGCCGCCGATTACAGATGCGATTAATGTCGCTACGCATTGGGGCGTGACAGGCGTTCGCATCTATACCGATGAGGGAATCACGGGCTACGGCTATACGGGAACATGCGCACAAGGAGACGAGATGATCGCAGCGACCATTGATCGCTATTATGCTAAGAAGCTGATCGGCAAGGACCCGTTCATGGTGAAGCAAATTTGGGATGAGCTGCGATATGGGGAGATGCATTGGATTGGTCGCGCGGGGGTCACGCATATGGCCTTGGCCGCAGTAGACATTGCCTTATGGGATATCATGGCGAAGTCTTTGAACAAACCGTTGTGGCAGCTCCTCGGAGGACATAAATCACAGAAGATTAAAGCTTATAATACGAATGGCGGTTGGTTGAATTGGAGTCAGGAGCGGCTCATTGCCGATATGACCAACATTCTTGAAGAGGGATTTACCGCAGTCAAGATGAAAGTCGGCAAGCCGGATCCACGTGAGGACTTTACGCGGGTACAGGCGGTACGTCGCGCGATCGGGGATCAAGCCGGATTGATGATTGACGTGAACCAGCAATGGAACATCACGACAGCGATGACGTGGGGCAAGAAATTGGAACAGTTCGACCTTCTCTGGCTCGAGGAACCGCTGAATCCAGATGACATCATGAATCACCGGAAATTAGCAGATGAGCTGAACGTACCGATTGCACTTGGCGAGCATGTGTATTCCAAATATGCGTTTCGTGATTACATCCATCAGGGTGCAGTCGAATATGTGCAGGTGGATGTCACGCGTGTTGCGGGCATTACCGAATGGCTGCAAATTGCCGGATTAGCCGCCGCATACGATTTACCGATATGTCCGCATGTCGGCGATATGGGGCAAATTCATCAGCATCTGGTTGCATCCACACCGAATGCGGTTCTGTTAGAGTATATTCCTTGGATTCGCCATATTTTCGTAGAGCCGGCAACGGTAAAGGACGGGTTCTATGTGATGCCGCAGATGCCGGGAGCATCGACCGAAATCATTCCGCGTTATTTTGATGAATACCGAGTTCAGTAGCATGCATGCTATTTTCACGAATAAATCAAGAGGAGTTGAATGTACATGAAAGCAGTTCATCCCGAGGCCCAATGGTTCGATGAAGCTCGATTCGGCGTTTTTATTCATTGGGGTCCGTATGCTTTACGCGAAATTGAGGCTTCTTGGCCTTTAATGCCCCATAGCAGTCAGCATCTGGATGTTGAAACCTATGAAAGTCTGGCGGATGAGTTCCATCCTACGAACTATAATCCTAGAGAATGGGCTCAGCATGCGAAGGAAGCAGGTGCGAAATACGTGGTGCTCACCGCGAAGCATCATGATGGATTCTGCCTCTTCGACACGGCAACCACCGACTATTGTGCGACGAAGAGAGGACCGCAACAAGATTTGATCGCGCCTTACGTCGAGGCTGTGAGAGAAGCAGGGTTAAAAGTGGGGTTGTATTTTACGACCATTGACTGGCATGATCCTGACTTCGCTACCATCCCCATTAGCAAGGGGATTCAATCGCCCCAGCCGAATACATATGATCCTGCAAGATGGTGGGATTTCCATAAGCGCTTTATGGAACAACTGCGTGAATTACTAACCAATTACGGCCGAATTGATCTGATATGGTTCGATGTTCCGGGATTCGGCGCGGATCGCTGGCGCAGCAGTGAAGTGAAGCAAATGATGTTGAACTTACAGCCGCATCTCGTCATTAACGATCGGTTGCCGGACGTGGGTGACTATGAGACGCCAGAACAATTCGTACCGACACATCCGCCGGATGGATGGTGGGAGACCTGCATGACCATGAATCATCAATGGGCTTATCATTCCGATGCTTCGACTTATAAAAGCGAAGTACGACTACTAGATACATTGCTCGAAGTGTCAAGCAAAGGGGGGAACCTGCTGTTAAATGTAGGTCCCGGGCCCGATGGCACCTGGCCCGAAGAAGCGATCGAACGATTACAGCGAATCGGAGCGTGGCTTGGCCACTCGGGTGATAGTATTTATGGAACCCAACGCGTTGTAGAACATTATCCTCCTTGTTTCTATGGACCTATGACTCGAAAGGGAAATACGATCTATTTGCATGTAAGAGAGATTCCGAGATTCCCCGTGGAAGTGCGTGAACTGGGAGGCCAAGTGAAGTCTGTGAAGCTGCTGAAGACGGGAGAAGAACTCGCTTACAAAGTAGAAGAAATATTCGGGCACTTGAGCGGGACAGAAGGAAGGTACAGCGTAAATCGGATCTGGATCGATGTCCCCGCCGAATTCTGCGACGAATGGAACACGGTCATTGCTGTAGAATTTGATCAAGAACCCATTTGGCCTGTGCGCAAATAGGGTGAAAAACTCCAAATGTGACGATCATTACTCAACAATCTTGTTTGTATTGACAGTTAATACATAGGAGTATTGTTCACTCTTATAAGGAAAGATAATGATGCATTAGTGACAAAAACCTTCCCAAACTCTGGAAGGTTTTTTGTTAAACTACTAAATTATCATTAGTAAAGTATGTAATTTACATACACCACGACCACACAAAGTATAAACAAATGGACGTGTTCATCAATCGAGTTCATGTAACAATTAATTGAAGTAATTTTGATTTTATTTTATCGGGAAAGATTATAAATTTTGAATTTTAAATCCTGAAATATATATAAATATTAGAACAATTTCATTGTTGTGAAAATTATATTATATGTAATTTAGGTATATAGTCCTTATGTGATATTTTAGTATCAATATAATCTATGAGGTGAGTGTAATTTGTACTATAATTGAAAATAATTCCATAAAGTAATTGGCGAGGAGATAAATTATGACACTTCCAAGTCCTATAGGCAAGCAGGCTGAAGTTTTAGCGTTACCGGAGCAAGGTCATTTTATAGTTTTAGGTACAGCAGGTAGTGGAAAGACTACACTTGCAATATATCGAGCTGCTTATTTAGCCAAAGCTCATTGCAATGCAAATGAAAAAACATTGTTGGTAACGTTTAATAAAGCACTCGTAACATTCTTAAAATCAATTTCGGGAGATTTATTAACAAATGTAGATGTTTTAAATTATCATAAATTTGCAAGAGGTTATCTTGCTTATCGTAAGAAGATGGGACATCTTGATATCGTTCCGCCATACTCACAGAGATATTTCACTAAATCAGAGTTAATCACATGTGCATATGATGCAGTTAAAAGTGAAAATAAAGGTATTGCGACACTTGAACGCCCTGTAGAAGTTTTTATTGAAGAAATAAACTGGATTCAAAAACACGGGATCACTACCCTTGAGGAATACCAAGAAGTAGAAAGAACAGGACGGTCTGGAACAAGAATAAACAGAAACACTAGAAAATATTTTTATATGGTTTACGAAAATTACTTGGAAGTTAGAACTAACAAGGGCTATTTGTATGATATGGAAGACTTAGCTTATTTCGTACAGGAGGAACTGAGGAATGATTCTACAAAGAGAATGTATAAGCATATTGTAATAGATGAAGGCCAAGATTTTTCTCCAACAATGCTCCAATCATTATCTCTTGCGATACCATATAATGGTAGTTTGACTTTTTTTGGTGATGTTGCTCAACAGATTTATGGGAGTAGAATTTCATGGCGTTCTGCAGGTTTTCATAGGCCTGTTATATGGAAATTCAGTCAGAATTATCGAAATACAAAGGAGATCGCAGCTCTGGGATTGGCGATATCAAAAATGCCGTATTTTAAAGACGATGCTGACTTAATAGAACCACAATTTCCGCGTGCTTCTGGCCCCTTACCTGCTTTAATAAAGTTTGGGAATGAGGAAATGGAATTAAACTATTATCTTGATGAAATAAAAAATCTGATAACAAATCAGACCGTTGCTGTCATCGTTCGTGATCGAGAGACACTTAATCTTTTTCGTAACAAACTTGCTGAGAAAAAGATACGCTCTCATGAGCTCAGCGGAGAAATGAACTCATGGAATTCTCGTCCTGGCGTATGGGTAGGGACCTATCACTCAGCAAAAGGACTTGAATTTGATACAGTTATAATGCCCCTGTGCACTAGTGATAGACTACCTGCCGAGGAACGAATTTTATCACTGGATTCAGATGATGAAGCATGCAGTGAAGAAATTAAGTTACTTTATGTTGGAGTGACAAGAGCAAGACGTGGCCTGATTATTTCATATTCAGGAGAACGTACGAAGCTATTACCGAGCGATGAATCCCTGTATCAAGAGGTATCCTATGAATAAAAATATCGAAAGAGAAATTGACAGACGTGGCATTACTCGCTTGTGTCATTTTACTAAGACGAGTAAACTACTTCATATTCTTAGAAATGAATCAGGGATTATAGCTAATTCCTATTTAGATGTTCAAATCGATTTGCTAGAAAAAAACGATAAAAATAGATATGATGGAAGAGAGGATTACGTCTGTTGCTCTGTGGAATATCCCAATACTTGGTATCTGAGGAGAATAAAGGATAACGACCCGATTTTCAATGAGTGGGTTGTGCTGCTAATTAATCCACGTCTAATTTTAGATGATACCACTCTATTTTGCCACAGAAATGCGGCTGCGGATTATGGAGCTCATATTAAAAGTGGAGAATCCGGCTTTATGGGAATGTTTAATAACCCTGTTTTTGGTAAAACTACCATTTATCGTTCAGATAAAATGTTAGCATGCTGTCCTACTGACGGACAGGCTGAGGTTTTAATACATAAGAATATTCCCCGCTCAGATATTATTGGGATAGCTACGCCGACCAAAGAACATGTATTTAAGATGAAAGCTATGATTAGCTTACTTCAAGATGCTCGACAAGATATTAATTGGATTATTGCGCCTGAATTATTCGATGTAAAATGGAATAACATTATCCGATTAGGAAGACGGCCAATGGAAACTCCATATACTGAGGAGTGATTAAATGCCTGAACAGCAAATGGTTCACATGGTTGATAAACAATTCGGCTCCTTGCTTGGTGCCGTTATTGGAGATTCTTTAGGATGGCCACAAGAAGATAGAAGTTCTAAACTTGGTTCACTAAGTAAAGCGCAAATCCATTTTCAAAAATGGGTTAGAAAGGCTGGCGGGAGATACTACTCCCATGAAGAAGAGGTAAGTGCAGGTTCTTATAGTGATGATACTCAATTAACTTTTGCCACTGCTCGAAGTCTTAAGTACAAAAACTGGTATTCACATTTTGTAAAAATAGAGTTGCCATCCTGGCCCCTTTATCAAAGAGGTGGAGGAGGAGCAACAAAACGAGCAGCCGAAGCTTGGAGTAACGGGAGTATGCCTTGGAATATCGAAAAGCAAGGTTTACTTAATGTCAAGAAATACTTTCAGGCAGGTGGTAATGGGGTTGCAATGCGAATTCTTCCACACGTAATTTTCTCTCAGGGCAGTATGGATGAGATTGTTAATCAAGTGTTTTTGAACGGGATATCGACTCATGGGCATCCACGAGCATTATTGAGTGCCATTATGTTTGCCTATGCGGCTAATTATCTTATGCATAAAGAAGGGACTCTTGGTTATGGTGAGTTGATTACTTATCTAATTGAAAACAGAAATAAATGGGGGATACAACCTATCCTCAATAATATGGATGATTGGATAGAATCTGCAAAAATTTCAACAGAGAATAACTACGGCCAAATGTGGAGTGAAACGCTTGATGAGTTACTAAATGGCCTCTTTATTATAAACTCTGCTTTAAAACGAGGAATACTGGACACTGGTACAGAAACACTTACTAAGCTTAATTGTTTTGATAGAGATACAAGAGGGGCTGGTACAGTAGCAACACTTGTAGCTATATATATGGCTTCAAAATATGCATCTGACCCAGTGTCTGGTATCCTTGAAACCGCGTTTCTGCGTGATTCTGATTCAGATACGAATGCTTCGATGGTGGGTAGTTTATTTGGTACACTACATGGTACAGAATGGATAGTCCCTGAATGGTTGCTTGTTCAGGATTATGATTACGTTCGTAATTTGGTTAGTTCTTTTAGATTGGATAACTTTATTGAATCCAAGCAAAAATTGTGGGCTTATTCAGATAATAAACGTGCTAAGGAGCATCTCACGAGGTTAAAAATAGGTGAATCTATGCAGATTGGGCCATTCTCTTTAGTAAAGTTATCTGAGGTAATAAGACATAAAGTAAATGTGAAGAATATTAAGGCGACGACTTATAAGCTTATTACAGATGAGGGACAAACATTATACATTAAGTTGATATCTAAAAATGGTAAAAAAGAGACTAATCCAGGTGAAGTGAAAAGCAAAGATACTCCTCTATACACTGAGTCCTCCAAGTCTTTAAATGAAAGAAAAGTTGAATTATCAGTTGAGGAATTGAATGATTTGGCTAAAATAGTTCCTTCAAAGATGTATGGCAGGAAACTACTTAGCCTATTAGTAGAGTTACTAGAATACATTAACCAGAAACATAGCAGCACAGATATCCAAGGGGATTTAACTAATATTTGTAAGAATTACAGCCAGAAGGGTATCAGTGAAGAGCAAATAAAACAATTAATAGACTTTGTATTTTCTAGACAATTAAAATAATGGCGGAAACACCGTCCTCGGTTCTATGAAGGCGGTGTTTATTTTGGTATTAATATTATATAGAAGGTTGTTCCAGGTGTCATTTACATTTCCAGCTTATTTGTAGATACTAGAATGGTATCATTCATTATTTCTGAGCTGATATTGGATAGTTCATTGAAAGTTCGAAACATTCTAATATCAATTGTGTAGAGACTGAGATTATGCGCTTAGCAAATTTTTCTGCTTCCGTTCATAAGCTTCTCTTCCCATTACTTTATACGTTAACGATCATATCATTAAATAATCTTAAGATAAGACGTGTAATTGCAACTTATTTAATAGATGGTGATAGTCTCCCTCTAGTATGGGATTGCAATATAAAGTCACTTTTTTTTAGTTTTGACCTCCTGCAGGCCTTGAGCTATATTTGAATAACTTAAATACTTCAATTGTTTGCTTACGATAGAATAATCTCTTCTTGATAACCAACCAAGAAAAGCTCTGCTACAATGCTGGAATGTGTAGTCCACTGTGCAAATAGAAAAGACCTCAAAGAAGGTGCTTCCTCTTTAAGGTCTTTTCTGCCGATGCTTTCGGACAACATTATTATACCATCCAATATTTTGAAAATCAACCTAAAATTAATCCTCTATGTATTTTCCTTATATAGGAACCATATAATAATGCGGAAAAATGAAAGGGGATAAAGTGTCTACAATATCTAAAAATTTCTTAAAACAGGCGCTGGACACAATTTTATACTCCTAGAGTTGAATAAGAGCTCGCTCGAGCAACAGCTGTTGCACACAAATAGACCCCTAATTTTGAAGATTGGGGAATTGCTATAGAAAACCCAAGCTATGATCTAGGTTTACTGGTGAAGAAAGGGAGAGCAAGAAGTTGAGCGGATAAATGTTATAGCCTCTGTCGAAAGGTACTTGATGTGATGATCTGACGAGCAAATATGAGGAAGCCTCGAAGTTCAAAGATGGAAAAAACAGCAAGCTGAGGAGGTGTAGTGTGTCTATTCAAGAGTGGAAATGGGAGTACATAGAGCATAATATGATTGAGTTCTATAGAGGACTACAGACCCATAGTATGGCGACAAAACGATTTGCTATGTTTTCTCACTGGTATTATCATCCTCGATTAGAGATTTTCGCCCCTAGTAAGTTCATTGGCTATCAGGATACTACTCACGAGAACTATAGTGGATGGGGTGACGGAGGACAAACCCAAAGAATTCTAAGAGCATATTTCGATCCTGTTTTTAATAATGAATACATTGAGCTTCTCAATAAATTATTGATTTTCGCTGAATCATTTGGGTACAAAATTTCAAGGAAAACCTCGGAGACTGGTTTGGGATGGCTTTATAAGCCAAACAGTGAGATTGTTAAGCGTTTCATCGATAATGACCCGGCTTACGAAGTTATGGTTAGTGATGAGGAAGTTTTGTATAAAGAAGGTTTAGGTAAGTCAATTGTTGTTAATAAGTACGAACGTGATCCAAAAATAAAAAAAGCAGCGATTCTTCTCCATGGTACACATGCATGGGATGCAAGTTTAATTTCGAAAAGTATTATGGGGCTCATGGTAAGGGGTTTATCGAAATACACCACCTCAGACCATTGTTTAGTGTAATGGAAGAGCACTACGTTGATCCGAAAGAGGATATTGCAGTTTTATGCGCCAATTGTCACCGAATGGTTCATCATAAGAGGAGTGATCCCCTTACGATCGAGAAGCTAACCGAGTTGGTGGAAAGAAATAGAACCAAGCATTCATAATGCTATTAATAATGGATCAAGACATAGGAGGGGAATTCTTTGTACCATCACTTACCGGCTGCCCATCCACTAAATAATTTTAGAGATATTGAGTCAGTAGGATTTGCGCTTTATCTACTTGGTAAACACAGAAGAGCAATTGCACAAATTGCAACCGTTGATAAGTGGCCCAATACGGATGGAACAATTGATTTACTAAGTGTGAATGGTGAACTAATAGGGAAATTTGATATTCAGATAAAAAAATTGCCTGATGATCATAATAAGGTATTTGACCTTGATGTCGAGTATTTGGCCTATTGTGATCAGGTAGCATCGGAACCTACCCTTGCCCTTTTGGTGGACACAGTAAATGAAAATATCTACTGGTTCCACGTTACGAAGGAATGGATTAGGGAATCCAGTTACGCATCAAATAAAACGAGCGTGCGCATTCATTTAAGTGATGAACGCTGCTTCGACCGAACCAACAAAGACTATCTAAAACATTGGGAAGTAATCGCGAAGGAAAATCGTAAACACAAAAATATGCTCCAGCAATTGCTCGACGCGCAGCGAGGCAATACATTCTTACGCATGAATTTATTGGATGCCTCCTATTCTCCTATCTTGTCCAACATTAAGATGAGCGTGATCACGAGAACAAAAAAAGAAGACGGATCCTTCATATTCGTCATGGCAAACATACACGAATTTGAAGAGACGGTTTCAGTCCAAGTGGATGTTCTTCTTTCACCTGACTTAACTCCAACTGTTCAGATCAAAATGTCGCCGATGAGCAGAGAAAATGCATTTCAAAACATGATATACTTCAAATGTTTGGCCCAATTAAAAAAAGGGGGCGTGTTCTATCTAGCCGATAATCATTCTGATTTTTGGGCTTCAGGTGCAGTTCAACTTGATGAGAAACTTGAAAATATAGAGCAAAGCATTAAGTTTACAAAAACGGTTGTAGACCTCGAACGGCGAATCAATGAAAAACTACCTTTGTCGGTGACAGAGTTGACTGCAAGTGAGTTAAAATATGTCGAACAGCTTGTTACGATTACACAATCAGGCTATGTGTTAGCGGCTATGGATGGATTAAGGCTCCCCTACCCATCTCACGAGATCGATGTGAATGACGCCCTAAGGATAAACGTGCCAGTAATAGATGCGGAAATCCATTGGGGAATCAACCTTGGGAAAAAAATATTAGCTAGTTCAAAACCGTTTGTTATTATTAGGGAAGAAGCCAATGAGACATATCTCAAGCGAGATCCTGAAGGAATATTCGTTATTATATTCGAACAATTTTACGAGGGAGAATATTCGGAAGTTTTTGGAAGGATCGAGACTAATGCCTTGACAAAAGACGATGCCGAGTAAATTACTGACAGGCTACTTAAAAGTCCCGCTTTAGCAAGCGGGACTTACGTTATTCACTATCGGGGTTATAAGGCGAGAAAGGATTTTTTTCAATAATGGCTTTCTTAATTTTCTGCTTAGATAGATGTTTTAAGTCCCCACCGGATGAAAGCATATTTAAAATTTCGTTAAGATCGCAAAGGATGATAAAAGCTTTATTCAAAGCGTCCTGAGACAATTTGATTGCAGGGGAAGTGTAGCCATTGACGGAAATGAAAATCCCCTTGCTTCGCCGCGTATGAAAATTCTGGATAAATGATTAGCAATTTCATCTCTTCCAACCGCTTCCCCCCACCATTTCATTTCAACAAGGTACAATTGAGCATCAAGTTCAATTACTCCGTCAATCTGTTCAATTATTCCCTCATTGTCATCACCAGAAAGTGTAAAGGCATCTTTAACTAATATGCCAAATGCCTTAAATAGTCTATTTAGTACATCTTCAAATAATTTGCCTCTCTTTTGACGATCTTTCATGAAGTACATTTTGCTTATTTCTTCATAAAATTCTGTCTTTGCCTGTGCAAGTTTATTTGCAGCTTCAACCTTTTTTAAATACTCTTCTCGGCTTTTCTGTTCAACCTTTTCCTTTTCATTTTTCATTCGTGTGAAAGTATCCTTCACATTAACAACTTGCCTTATTTCATAAACAAGTGCTTTGGCTTTTAAGCGATCGGAATCCCAACAAGCTTCAAAGCTCTCGAACTCAACGACCCTTTTTAAAACTTCGCGTCGTTCTCTTAATAACTTTTCACCTTGTTCATTCAGTCTAGTCAATATTGTTTGAGCTATTTCGTATTTGTTAATTTCCAATGGGCTGAACTTAACTTTTTTTGCCAAATCAATCATTAAATCGTCTTTTACCCCAGCACCTTTAAAAAACAAAATAACGCCTTTCTTTGATCGATTCAAAAGTGGAATTGTATCTACAAGCAAATTGAGTAGCTCAGGCGGATAATGGAATATAGTATTACTCATAAGTTCACTTCCTTAACTTGAGAGGGAAATTACCATTCTACCTTCTAGCTCCATTATACTGGTGTATGAATATTCTACCAGTGTGTGAGAGGTAATTATTAGGACAAATTGATATAGCACGATATCCAGATAGAGGTAAGCAGAATGCCTTCTCTTTTTTAACAGTTTTACATATTGAGTAATGGTGAAAAACTGGGAGGATGGCTTATCCCTATTTTTGTGATGATCGCATTCGTTTTACTTTGGGAGGGCTGGATATATTTAATTATGTCCACACTTTTCCTCCAATGATCACAGTGCGGCAGCCCGATAAAAATGGATCTTGCTTGAGTTTGACCTCCTCTTTTTTGACAGGATACTTCTTTACCGAATGGGATTTGGCCCAGGAAACTGGCCAGATCTTACAGCTGGTGGACATGATGTGCGAACTCTACATTGATCTTGGATCTGCCTCTTAACGTAGTTACATCTAAGTAATTATTTCGTCCTAAGAATGTTTTATAAGAAGGGGCTATGTAAGGGCAATGAACCAGAAATAAATCCAATGTAAAACAATTTCAGAAAATAGTGTAACTTATTGGATGCTTTTGGCGTTGTTTAGTTTAGAAATAAACAACCTGGGTGAGGAATCAAGGCGGTCCTGACGCGTTAAGGAAATCAACCTTGGCTATATCCATGCAAAGGATTTTAGACTGGAGTTTTCGTAACTAATCTTGCTCTTCTGAAATTAATTGATAAGGAGTGAAATACATGAAGCAGTTCTCAATAATAATTATTTTATTAACCATGGTTCTTTCCGGATGCTCCAAAAATAATACGGAACCCGTTGAAAGTTCAAAAAACACGGAAATCAACACGAATGTTGGTCAAAATAAGGATCAGGATGACACTAAACCAGACGACTCCGGTACGCAGCAGAATCCAATCGAAGGTGAAAAAGGAGATAAATCCAATACGAAGGATCAATTTAAATTGTCAAACTATTTTAAAAACCAGTTCAATTCTTCATCATCCGTTGATAATAATAAAGATCAATTTGAATGGAAAAACCAAGATGTGAGTTTAACGGCTAAAAAGACAAAGGCCAAGCAGGCGGGGCCTGAAGCTCATAATTTAAGCTCGATAAAGATAAAAAAGGCTGATAAGTCCTATGATTTAAAACTTAGTCAAAATCCTTCACAAATAGATTCAATATCACTGTCCCCAAATCAAAATTATTTAGCTGTCAGCTTTGACTCCGGATCTACTGTTGTGTTGATAAATTTAAATAATGGAGAGAGTGTCAATTTAAATAGTGAGTTAGAATTATCCGGAAAAAAACGTATACAGTATATTCATCCATACAGTTGGTCACCAAATAGTGAAACAATTGCTTTAGCGTATGAAAATCCAAGTAGTAACATCGCTCTATACAGCACTGCCAATAAGCAATTTTCCTTTACGATAACAGATACAAAATATATTTCAACCGCTTTCCTTCTGTGGAATAAGAATGGCGACTCTCTTGATATTATTAGCGAACAGCCATCTGATGTTTATAAACTATACAGATTAGATATTCAAAATCAAACAGTTAAAGAAATCGTGCCCATTTCCCGAAATGAACTTTCAAGCCTAAAGGATTACGGCCCAACCATTATTGAAAAATAATTATCTTAAAAGAGAGGCATTAAGACCCTGATGGGGGTTTTAATGCCTCTCTTTTAATTAAATATTATTTATTGTAATCAAACCTGTACCGCTACCTGCGGCAGCAATAGCATTAATCAATGTATATTGATTGCTATTGGAAAGACGGATGCATCCCAATGTTGGATGGAGAGGATACCAAGTATTACTCGGATTATCGTCTGGATCGCCACCGTGGATCATAATTTCGTTCCGACCATTAGCCTCGGCAATTTTAGCGTTGCCATTAAGTGCATGATTTAACCACACTCGTTTATATGGTCCGTAAGTCGATTCAGGTGTGTTTGGCCCTACCACTGTGGTCTCATATTCACCGGTTGGAATATCGGCATATTTAAGTTTCCACTGTGTGTGGTCGCCGTTATTCTCGTCTCTATTCGAACCCCGACCGAGAGCATCAACAGGCCCAAAAACCAAAGAACCTGATGCATTATACATTTTCAGAGTACCCTTGTAATTCCGATTAGATGGAAAGTTCGCAACGATATGGTAATTGTAACTCATGTTTAACGCCTCCAAACAATTTATTATGAATCAGATCAGAGGGAAGGGTAACGGGTGAGCCCTCATCTCAACCGCTGCCGTTTTTTCTGAATCATATTAGTAAAGTGAAAGATCAACAAAAAATATCAACCTTTCGAAAAAACTTTTGATAGCTATACACAGTTGAAATCGAAACATTTTATGTATGTGAAATAATCCCTTTTTGTGGAGAAATTATTTTTTTTGAAAAAAACCGGAACATTTGTTCGTTTTGGTTGTTTTTTTTAATACACATAACACTTTATTTATAAGAGTTTTGGTAAATAGAAGAGGGGGATTTCGATGAGGTTATCTGTTGATCAGCAGAAGCGGTTTTTGGATTATTGTCATTCCAAGCAAAATATCTTTTCAAATCGAGTTGTAAAGGGATTTTTTCAGGAAGAGGAAAACGTGCTATTGTTACTCGAAGCAGTGGATGGAAATATGGATAGTCTCAATGAACTTGAGGAGAAGTTCCGAAAGTATTTTTTTAGGATTCGGTTTGTAAAATTTTTAGTGCAGACAATAAATTTTTATACTATTGATCAAATGAGAATTTATAGGAAATATGACTATCGTTATCAACTCATCTTTGATCGGCCTACATCTGACGAAGGGAACAGTACATTAGGGGAGCTTCTTTTATTTAACCATACTTCTACTCATCCAGAACCAATCACCTCGGACCCTGGTTACTTCCAATCAACTTTCACCAACGAAGATTTAGTAAATGCATTTTCGGATTTATCTCATAAACAGAAGATAATAACAACTCTGGGATATTCTCTTTGCTATAAAGACCATGAAATAGCTAAGGTGATGGGGGTTTCACCACAAGCAGTTTGCAAGACCAGGAACCTCGCATTAAAAAGACTACGAGTTGCTTTACGGGAAGGGCGGTGAATCGAGTGGATAATTCTTCACCTCTTACATATTTGCTTACAGCAATCAGTCAGGTAGGGTTTCCTATAGTTCTTACCGGATACTTACTAACTCGCTTTGAAAGAAAACTAGAAATTTTAACGGAAACAATCACAAAGCTTACAGAAGTTATTAATAATAGATCAAATGAGGGAAGCCATGAAAAGTGAACTATTTGACTTAGTGTTATGCGCGCAACAGGGCGACAAAGAGGCCCTGTATGAGATAATTAGATCTTTTCTGCCGGCCATTCGCAGTGCTCGACGAAAGATAAAAGATGATCGCCAGGAGGACTTAGAACAAAACATAATTGAAATCATCATCAAGAAAATTATGTCTTTTGACTTAGTAAATACACTGGACTTCACAGGTTTTTGCCAACAATTAAATGACATTTATGAAAGTGAAAATTAAAACAGCCTGAGGAGGCTGTTTTTTATTTTTCAAAAGAAGGCCATCCTTTTCCTTTATGACTCATAGGTGTAAGTGTAGTAGCAAAATAAAAATAACCAATCGCCGTTTGAATTCCGACGACTGGTCTCGTAAGCTTGTAAGGTCTTTTCTCATTAAAGTGTCCTTTAGTTACCAATTAAGGAGAATTCATTAATAAATCCATCGGCCTGATTGAATACAGGTACGGATTTTTGGGTTTTAAAGTCGAACAAGTAAATACCTCTTTGATCTTTATCTGTTGGACCACCAAGATAAAATAAGCCTTGCTGGTCTTGGGTAATAGCAGCAGAACTACCTGTAAGGATGGGTAGCTTCAATTTAGTTCGTTTTCCGGATTGAATATCCACCAGACTGTACTCAATGTGCCCATTATTATAATAGGGAGACGTAACGATAAACAATTGATCATCACTGCTCGAAAGGGAAATCACTTGTTCATGTTTTAATCGAATAACTATTCTTTCTTGTAGGGTGTTTGTATTGATTTCTTTAATAGTATAATCTGGGGGAACCAATACCTTTTTTTGTTTCCAAGCAAGCTCGCGTGCTTGGAACTGGGCCTCCTTTGAGTATTCTGCCGTGTAGATTGATTTTTTTTTGTGGTTATAGGCTACACACCATGTATTAGTATCCGTATCCTTATCATGCAACACTTCCATGGAGCCCTTATTTTTATCAAGAAAGATAGTCTTTAAATTCCCTCCCGGTTTTATTGCAGCCGCCAATACAAGTGAACCCTTGGGATTAATGGGGACAATATAATTAATAGCAAACAGATTTTTAGTTAATTGGCTTTCTTTCTTAGTGTTTAAATCATAAGAGAATAACTGGTCACCATTCCCACCCACATCTGCTGAGTAGTATAATTTGTTTTCACTTCTTGAAACTACGGATAGGGGAGATTGGGATGTATAAGGTATGTCTCCTAATTTCTTGATTTCTTTCGTATGAGTGTCGTAAATCATAGATCGCATGACCATCCCATCATTTGTATCCTTACCGTTTACATATTGTGTATAGGTAATTGATAAGTAAGGAGAATCCATCTGCTCCGCGTTATTTTCTTGAACAGGCTTTGCAGCTGTACTACGCCCTGTATCTGGAGGGCTTGAGCAAGAAGTGAAGATCATTGTACACAATAATAGAAATAAAAAGGAAGTTATGATTCTAACTTCTGCGTGTTTTTTTCTCAAAACAAATCGCTTCCTCTACTATAAAAATGGATAGGACGTTAACATCCTATCCATTTTTATTTTATTATCAGATTTTAAAACTGGTAAAAGTATCTTCCTGAGAAGGAAACAGACGGGCTATAGGTCAGCCCTAAATATGAAAGGCCATCTTTCCATATATCGACTACGGCATCTGGCAGACTACCGTTATCTTCCTTTTGAAAACTGTAAACGTAATCATTATCCAAGTTTCGTACAGAAATTAATGTATCATACCGCGGGTTATCAATTTCACCTTTTGTTGCACAATCACCCTTTTTCAGGACGTAGTTACCATGATCTCCGTATGTGTCGGTAAAGTTAGTGCCGCGGCCTGTTCCTTGCACTTTACCTGTACTTGTTCCAGTAATGACAATCGAGTTATTATGAGCACCATATGTATATGTCCCTGGAGCCTTTCTGGTGCCTTGTGGAAGTGCACTCTGAACTCCAACAGTTGTTTGATCTTCCGGATAAATGATGTCTTTAAGATATCCTTCTCCATCGTAAATTACTTTCATTCCGGGCTGTGGTTTCGGATTATCAATATGGATGACAGGCAGAGACTTTGCCTCCTCCAGAATTTCCTCCACCATTTTATTTTCTTTATCAAGAGCTGCTTGCTCCTCAGGAGTTAGAATTCTGCGGGAAACGGTATTTTTAGGCTTTTCGGTGGGTAATGGGGATCCTTCTTCTAAATATACTGGATTATTGTTTTCATCATACTGAATAACAGTGCCTGCAAGCATTCGATCTGGGATAGAACTGTTTTGCTCAGCAAATGTACTGATGGGGCTTGCAAAAATTTGTGAACCAACTAATACAACAGTAGCCACTCTACCTAAGCAATTAATAATTCTCTTACTCATAAACTACCTCCTAAAATTTTGTATGTATTACAAATAAAGTATATACCTCAAATCCATATTTTGTAAAGAACTTTGAAATGTATCGGTGCCAAGTGTTTGATAGGGGGATACATATGCTATTAGAATCAGGCAGTAATCGCTTAATTGCTGATTTTTGGACAGAAAGACCCCCCCTTTTGGAACATCTGATATCCTAATGGAACCGGGTAGTGGTTGTCCAAACGTTGAAAATTTCACGTGTTCTAAATTTTCGAGAGGGCATCGGATTAACATGGGTGCTCTCTGGCATTAATGTTAAATTATGAGGTCGAGAAATAAAGCAACCTCCGCCCAAGGCCAAAATTTAAATATACCCCTGTCATGATGGTTGGTTTTATAATGATGAAGACACCTCCAGTTTTTGGGAATCCCTACATAAATATTTGGTAGCAAAACCGGTGTGTTCCTGAAGCCAAGTATATTCTCCTCGTGTCGCGTATATTTTTACGGAAATTGATTCAAGCATTTATTAGTTAACTATTAGACGCATTCTTCCATATAAAGGTAACAGCAATTTTCAAAATAAAATTATTTGTCTTGACTCCGTAGGGTGGATTAAGTAGAACTAGTTGGTCGATAATAGACTAGACAAAAATGGACAAGAAGAAAGTCCTTTTATTATGTATACGGAATCGCGGAGTAACATAGCCGGAAGTTCGCGAGCTTACACCCGATGATTCCTGGATGACCTTTCAATTCCATAATAACCGAGCAACGAGTACGGGGAGGATAAACAGTGTGTGAGTTATCAAACCATAAGCAAAGGAAAAGACACCAAGGAAGGAAATGTCAACCATGTCTCAAACGACAGTTTAAAATATGGATGCCAAAAGAAAAAAATGAACTACAAACAATTTAGCTTTTAAAGCGTTATTTATTATGTGATTTCTCTTTGGCGTTTTGAGTTGAAGGCTGCTGTTTCATCGGCTCTTTAAGGGTCCTGAAACAATGGCCATTTGTGCATGAAATCACGTTGCATACCTATAATTTAAATCATAAGGAAAGGTATGAAAAAAGTCCGATTAAAATTAAAGAGGAGTGAGTCTTATTAAAAAACAGTTAGTTTTTTTGTTGATCGTTGTTTGTACGTCCTTTTTCATTTCATCCAATAGTTCATTCGCATCAAAAGCCTTGACAATTAATGTATCCAAAAAACCAATCGATTTTAATATCGTGAAACCTTTAAGTGACGGCGGATTCCATGATGGATTACTGTTATCAGAAAAATCCGATGGGAAAGTTATCTTTTATAATTCAAAAGGAGATATTGCCTTTAATTTAGCTTCAGGAGTAGTACCTGTCAGTGATTTTTCTGAGCAAAGAGCAATAGTAAAAAACAATAAAACAAATCTCTTCGGGTACATTAATACAAAAGGCGTTTTGGTAACACCACTTCAATATCAAGAGGCAGGATATTTTACTGAAGGAGTTGCTCATGTAAAACTGAATGACTCAGATTATCTAATAGATCGATTTGGTAAGATTATTATGGAACTCCCCACGAAATATGACTCCAGCTATTCTTTTAATAATGGTTTATCTTTAGCGTATCAATCAAAAACCGGGAAAGTAGGTTATATTAATAAAATAAATAAGTTGGTTATACCATTTAAATACAATGAAGGTCGTGACTTTTCAGAAGAACTAGCATTAGTTCAAAATGAAAATGGGAAATCAGGCTACATTAATACTTCTGGTAAAGTTGTGATACCTTTTCAGTTTAAATCTGGTGGTGATTTTAATGAAGGGCTAGCCCCAGTTCAGAACAAAAACGGCGAATGGGGGTATGTTGACAAAACTGGAAAAGTAGTTATACCCTTTCGCTTTTCCTCTGCAGGACATTTTAGTGAAGGATTGGCTGCCGTCTATAACAGCAAAGGGAAAGTGGGTTATATAAATAAACAAGGAAAACTGATAATTAAATATCAGCAATATAATAGAGGGTCGATCTTCAAACAAGGTTATGCATTGGTTGGCATAGGAGATAATGCTACAGGGAAATTTGGTTTCATAAATCAAAATGGTACACTGGTAACTAAGCTTGAATATAGATCTGAGTCATCTTCATTTAGTTCGAATGGTTTAGCAGTTGCTTATAAAGCACCAGGGACAGCATTTATATTAACTAAACCAAGCCAATAATTTAGACAATAAAAAAGAACAGGGTGTGGGGTTGATCCCACACCTTGTTTCTTTTAATCATGCGTGTAAAACTTTACTGTTGGCAGGTCTGCAGCAGTCCAAGACCAGTTAATTGTAGTATTGTTATAATTAGTAGATCCAGCTTGCGCAATTTGAACATCACGCAACTGCGTAATAGAAGAACCTTTTGGTCTTACGACTACACAATGACCATGGCCATCCGCCTTTCGGATACCGATAGTCGGATACCCTTGATTTGCCCTGCTTTGGGCGTCACTAAATGTAACCGAATACCAACCAGGTGTTCCATTATTGAGCAATGCATCTGCCATTTGATTTGCCGTACCACTTGGCAAAGCGGCGGACATGGCCTTCATTACGTCCTGTGCAAAGATATTGCAGTACGTAGTAGAACCAGTTGGTTGGTATTTACTGTTGGTTTCAACTTTAAAGCCATCGATAGTAGTTGAATAAGCGCTTGCACTTCTTGCCATTTTTATTTCCCCCTAAGTAACTAATTGAGCAGTCGATAGAGGCGCATACCATTTGAATGGCCCTACATTCGTGATGGCTGCATCGATTGACTCTTGATTAGTAAAGTGAATCTCCTAAGAGAAAAAACAACCTAATTTAAACGACTCACTCTAAAAATTTTATCCGTTACCCAATTTGATGGATCATCAACATATTAATCCCTGTGCTAAAAAAATCTTGGCCATTGAATTTCTTGAATTTCTACCGTAATACCAATTAATAGTGATTAGGGAATTTCGGTAAACCCAACAATTACCCGACACCTCGACAGAAATCTAGCATACTTAATGTAGTGTCAAAAAGCATGCTTTTTGAGGCGGTAGAAACAGGGGCTATTATTGCGTATCAAAATGCCATAAAATAAGTTTAGAGACGTTCCACTAAATCAATGGGTATTTTGATACGGAGTGATGGTTGAGTGAAATTTGCATACGGCCGTGTTTCGGCCAAAGATCAAAATCCGGAACGACAGCTTGTAAAGTTCCGCGAGCTGGGCATCGAGGAACGGTTCATCTTTGTCGATAAGCAGAGCGGTAAGGATTTCGAACGGCCGCGCTACCAGGCAATGCGACTCATGATCCGAGAGGGCGACTTGATTTATCTGGATGCGCTGGACCGGCTGGGCCGTGATTATGACGGCATTATTGCTGAGTGGAAGTATTTCACGCGGGAGGTCGGAGCAGACGTTATCTGTCTGGAAAACGAGACGCTGTTCGATTCTCGGAAATTCAAGACGATGGGCGACTTGGGCAAGTTGCTGGAAGACCAGTTTTTAAGCATGCTGGCCTATGTGGCTGAGCAGGAACGGAAGAAGAACCGGGTGCGCCAGGCGGAGGGGATCCAGGTGGCTCGTGCGGACGGTGTGACCTTCGGCCGGCCCAGGCAGGAGATTGACAATAAATTCATGGAAGTATACCAGGAGTGGAAAGCGGGCCAGGTGACCGCCACCGAGGCGATGCGGCGGATTGGCATGACGAAGCCGACATTTTACCGGCGTGTGAAGGAATTGGAGAAAAAGGGCAGCCAGGTCTCGTATTAAACAACGGATCTACGAGGCCTATCGGCAGAAGCGCAGTTGCGTTTTTCGGCAGGTGACAGTTACACTAAAATTGGGGCATTCTTAGGATTGCAGACTATCAATTTTTGATGACGTTCTGCCTGATGAAAAAGAGAGCGGGAAAGAACCCGCGCTGTGTTATAGTTTTATGGAGTGGCTTTCGAATGGTGTAAAAACTCAATAAAATGCAGTAAACCGGGAGGATATATACCACCTATGAATCCAGTAGAAATAGAAGCAGCAGTATCCGATTTGGCAATTCAACCTTTTGATAAGGATGAATTCCCATTTGCCTTCCTGCGGGCGTTCGGGAACAAAGAGACAACAATTAAGCGCCTTCGGTCGGGTGAATCGAATAAATCCGATCTTGGGGGCGTCCTGCAGACGAACAACATTCATATTGCCGTCGCTCCATCCGGCGAGGTTAACAGGACTTTCGCGGCATTGAAAACAAGCCGGGCAACAGCCAGATACAAGGCGCGCTATATTCTTGCTACGGACGGATTGCAATTTGAAGCCGAGGATCTGGAGTCTGATGATCCGCCAGTTATCTGTGATTTTAAGGATTTCCCAGATCACTTTGGCTTTTTCTTGCCGCTTGCCGGAATTACGACTGTCAAACAAATACGCGACAGTTCATTCGACATTAAGGCAACGGGGCGATTGAACCGGCTTTATGTCGAACTGTTGAAAAATAATCCACAATGGGGAACTGCCGAACGCCGCTCTGAGATGAACCATTTCATGGCGCGGCTCATCTTTTGCTTCTTTGCCGAAGATACGGGCATCTTCAGCGGAGAACGTCTGTTCACCGATACGATCGAGCGGATGAGCACGCCTGATGCCTCGAATACGCATGAAGTGATTCGTGAAATTTTTCGCGCCATGAACACAAAAATTATTGACCGAGAAAATGTAAAATTACCGCGCTGGGCTGACGTGTTTCCTTACGTGAACGGTGGTCTCTTCTCAGGCAGTGTAGAGGTGCCAAAGTTCAGCAAAATCTCGCGTTCCTATTTGCTGCATATTGGAAGACTGGACTGGACGAAAATCAACCCGGATATCTTTGGTTCGATGATTCAGGCTGTTACGGACGATGAGGAACGTGGCGCACTCGGTATGCACTACACGAGCGTGCCCAATATTCTAAAAGTGCTCAACCCACTGTTTCTTGATGATTTGCGAGCACAGCTTGAAGCAGCGGGTGATAACCATCGTATGCTGCTTAACCTACGCAAACGAATATCAAAAATACGAGTTTTCGACCCGGCCTGCGGCTCAGGTAACTTTTTGGTCATTGCTTATAAGCAGATGCGGGAGATTGAAAATGCCATCAACGAGCGTCGGGGAGAAGTCGGACGTGAGAGTGATATCCCCTTGACCAACTTCCTTGGTATTGAGATACGGGACTTTTCAGCTGAGATTGCACGTCTCGCTCTCATTATTGCTGAATACCAATGCGATGTGCTTTATCGTGGGTCAACACTTGCTCTTGCCGATTTTTTGCCGCTATCTGGTGACAACTGGATTACCTGCGGAAATGCTCTACAGTTAGATTGGCTTAGTGTCTGTCCTCCGACCGGAATAAGTACGATTCACACGCCGATTGACCAGGTGGAGAGTGACTTCAAAAATGAAGGTGGGGAGACCTACATCTGTAGCAATCCGCCATACCTCGGATTTACTTGGCAGTCTTCAGAGCAGAAATCCGACTTACAAGCCCTTTTCGAGGGGCGGACAAAAAGCTGGAAGTCCCTCGACTACATTGCTGGTTGGTTCATAAAGGCTGTCGACTATGGAAATCAAACCAATTCTGCTTTTGCATTCGTTTCTACTAATTCAATCTGCCAAGGCGAACAGGTGCCAATTTTATGGCCATTGATCTTCGAAACAGGGAATGAGATCGCATTCGCACATACCTCTTTCAAATGGACGAATCTCGCGAGTCATAATGCTGGTGTGACCGTGGTGATTGTCGGTATCTCCAAGCATCCGGGAAGGGTTCGACGGTTGTTCACTGTCGGAGACGACGGAGGTGCGATTGTTAAGGAAACCGAATACATCAACGCCTATTTGGTGTCAGGCAGGAATGTAATAGTAGAGGCAGCTTCAAGCAAGCCCCCAGCGAGAGATGCGATGTTGTGGGGAAACAAGCCTTCAGACGGGGGTAACCTGATCCTATCCATGTCTGAGGCTAACGAGGCGTTAAACCGTGAGCCGTTTCTGTCTAAATTCATATTTGATTTTGTTGGCTCTCAGGAATTCGTGAAGGGAACAATCAGAAAATGTATTTGGATCGAGGATACTGACGTCGATGAGGCGTTTAAATCAATATTCGTCGCCGAACGTTTGGCTGCTGTCCGCGCGATGAGAGTCGCTAGTGCCGCAGCGTCCACACGAGCATACGCAGACAGACCTCATAGATTCAGACAAATCCAAGGACGGGCCGCTGATTATTCTATTATTGTCCCAAGCGTTTCTTCGGAGAGGCGCGAGTATCTTCCGGTGGGAATCGTATCGGCGAGGACAATCGTTAGTAATCTCGCATTTGCCTTATACGATGCTCCACTCTGGAACATGGCCTTGATCGCCTCTCGCCTTCATTTGGTGTGGGTGGCAACTGTCTGTGGAAAGCTAAAAACCGACTTTCGCTATTCAAACACACTTGGTTGGAACACGTTCCCTGTTCCAACGTTGACTGAGAAGAACAAGGCTGATCTGACCCGTTGTGCCGAGGATATTTTACTGGCGCGTGAGGCACACTTCCCCGCGACAATTGCAGATCTGTACGATCCTGAAAACATGCCATCCAATTTACGTGAGGCGCATGAACGCAATGATGAAGTACTGGAGCGCATCTATATCGGACGTCGTTTTCGTAATGACACCGAGCGGCTTGAAAAGCTGTTTGATCTCTACACCAAGATGACAGCATCAACGAAATTGACCAAGAAGAGTAAGAAGGGGGCACATGCATGACCACCGAAAGTAAATCCATCCCCTCCGTCTCGGTGTCTTATGCCCGGAATGGAAGTTCGACCAAAGCCAATGCGCTGGGCATGCGACCGATGCAGGAACGCGCCTATGAGCGCCGCGGCGAGCAGTACCTGCTTATCAAATCACCTCCGGCCTCTGGCAAGAGCCGGGCGCTGATGTTTATTGCTCTGGACAAGCTGCACAATCAAGGGCTCAATCAGGCGATCATTGTGGTGCCGGAGAAGTCCATCGGGTCAAGCTTCAATGACGAACCACTGAGTCAGTTTGGTTTCTGGGCGGACTGGAAGGTGGAGCCAAAATGGAACCTATGTAACGCGCCCGGATCGGACAATGGCGGCAAGGTGAAATCGGTTGGCGCCTTTCTGAAAAGCACGGATGAAATATTGATCTGCACGCATGCGACCTTCCGGTTCGCCATCGATCAGTTCGGGGTGGAGGCGTTCGACAACAGACTAATCGCGGTGGACGAGTTCCATCACGTTTCGGCCAATCCGGATAACAAACTTGGCCTGCATCTGGGGCAATTCATCGCCCGTGATCGCGTGCATATCGTGGCGATGACCGGTTCCTACTTCCGCGGCGATGCAGAGCCCGTGCTGGCTCCGCAAGACGAGTCGAAATTCGATACGGTCACCTACACGTATTATGAGCAGCTCAATGGTTACGAGTACTTGAAGCAGCTCGACATTGGCTACTTCTTCTACAAAAGCCCATATACTGATGATATTTTGAAGGTGCTCGACCCGGATGAAAAAACGATCATCCATATCCCGAACGTCAATTCGCGCGAGAGTACGAAGGACAAGATCAGGGAGGTCGAACACATTATTGAAGAGCTGGGTGAGTGGCAAGGGATCGATCCGGTGACCGGCTTCCAACTCGTCAAGACGTCAGGTGGCCGCGTCCTCCGGATCGCCGACCTAGTGGACGATGATCCAATGAAACGGGACAAGGTGTCCGCCGCGCTGAAAGATCCTGCGCAGAAAAATAACCGCGATCATGTCGATATCATCATTGCCCTCGGTATGGCGAAGGAAGGCTTTGACTGGATCTGGTGCGAGCATGCGCTGACAGTTGGCTACCGGGCGAGTCTTACGGAGATTGTGCAAATTATCGGTCGTGCGACCCGCGACGCGCCAGGAAAAACCCGCGCTCGATTCTCCAACCTGATTGCCGAGCTTGACGCCTCCGAGCAGGCCGTTACCGAGGCCGTGAACGACACGTTGAAGGCTATTGCTGCCAGTTTGCTGATGGAGCAGGTTCTTGCACCGCGCTTTGAATTCAAGTCGAAGATTCCGGCAAGCGGTCCGGTACAAGGGTTCGACTATGGCGAGGGCGGTTACGACCCGGAAAAGTGCAATGTGGGATTTAATCATGAAACAGGGCAGCTGCAGATCGAAATCAAAGGCCTCTCCGAGCCTCGGAGCGAGGAAGCTGCACGCATATGTCGAGAGGATCTGAACGAAGTGATCGCGACCTTCGTTCAGGACAAGATCGCCATTGAACGCGGCCTGTTTGACGATGAAATGGTGCCGGAGGAGCTGACCCAAGTTCGGATGGGCAAAATCATCAAGGAAAAGTACCCAGATCTTGATGAGGAGGATCAGGAAGCGGTTCGCCAGCACGCCATCGCTGCCCTTAATCTGACGCAACAGGCCAAGCAAACGGTGACCGACGTCACGGAGAAGGGGAGTGAACCAGCCGCAAACACGGCTCTCATCGATGGGGTGCGCAAATTCGCCGACGTTCGTGAACTAGACATTGATCTTATCGACCGCATCAATCCATTCAGTGAGGCATACGCGATCTTCGCCAAATCAGTAAGCGAGGACAGCCTGAAACAAGTCGCTGCTGTTATTGCGTCTAAGCGTGTGAGCATTCCCTACGAGGAGGCCAAGGCACTTGCTGAACGGGCATTGAAATTCAAGGAACAACGCGGCCGATTACCGGATATCAATGCGCAAGATCCCTGGGAGAAGCGTATGGCGGAAGGGATCGCCGCTTTTAGGCGCTATCGTGCCCAGCAGAAGGCTGCGGAGGGGAAATAACATGGCAAAACTTTCAGATGACGAATTACTCGAGGCGCTAGGTATCGAAGAAGAACCAGCGAAGACAAGCGCGTATTCGGCGCGTGAGGAACGCATCATCGCGGGGTTTGAGGAAATCCAGCGATTTGTCGAGCAAAATGGCCGTGTTCCAGCGCATGATGAAAATCATGACATCTTCGAGAGATTATACGCCGTTCGACTCGATCGCCTGCGTGAACAGGAGGAGGCCCGGATTCTTCTTGCGTCCCTTGATTACCAGGGGTTGCTGGGCGGAACTATGCATTCGCCGGCTGAATCTGTGGGATCGATGGATGACGATGAGCTGTTTGCCGCACTTGAAGAGGCAGATGCTCCATCTAGCATTACAGAACTGCGTTACGTCCGTTCCCAGGCCGAAATACGAGCGGCCGAGGAAATCGCCAGTCGCGAGAAGTGTGAGGATTTCGAACGATTTCGGCCACTATTTGAAGAGGTCGAAGGCGAACTCAAATCGGGCATTCGGCAAGCTCGGCGGTTTGGCAGAAACCCGAGTGTCGATCCGGGGGACTTTTTTGTTTTGGGAGGTCAACTTGTCTACGTGGCCGAGAAGGGGGATGAGTTTCAAGCACCGAATGGCCATCCGGATGCAAGACTGAGGGTCATTTATTCCAATGGTACGGAAAGCAATCTCTTGCTCCGGTCATTGCAGCGTGCGCTTTACAAAGACGAAGCTGGTCGTCGTTTGACGGTGCCGCTTACCGAGCCATTGTTCAGCGAAACATGGGATGAGGGAGATGTCGAAAGCGGCACGATCTATGTTCTGCGTAGCTTGTCCGATCACCCCTTCGTTGCGGAGCATCGCGAACTGATTCACAAGATTGGCGTTACGGGCGGCAAAGTCGAAACCCGTATCGCAAACGCTACGCACGATGCGACCTACCTGCTGGCGGATGTTGAAATCGTTGCAACCTACAAACTGGCCGGCATTAACCGAACGAAGCTGGAAGCGATTTTTCATCGTATCTTTGCACCGGCTCAGCTCGATCTCACCATCCATGACCGTTTTGGCCACCCCGTTAGGCCGAAGGAGTGGTTCCTTGTGCCATTGCACGTTATTGACGAAGCGATGCAACTGATTCGGGACGGATCAATTACCCGTGTGGTCTATGATCCGAAGAGAGCCAGCTTGGTTAGTCCTGCTGAGTAATAAAAGCTCGTTTGAATTCCCGGGTTCACCGTCCCTAAAGACCAAACGACTCCCGTCCGGAAAAACACCGGCCGTTTCATTGGACATCTTCACGGGACTCGCGGGGAAGCAAAGGCTTTTGAGGGCGGAGGCTTCGGCCATCATTTCACTATGCCTGGCGGCTGCGCTTCAATCATGGCCTGCGATGCCAAAGATAGGCATGATGAATCCATTCCGCTATCGCTCCATTTCTTCATCATGCCTCAAAGCTTAACCCATACGGAAACGAAAACGAGAATCCCAAAAACGGATTCTCGTTTTGTTTTGAAGCCAAAACCAGCCTTTCACACGCGGGGCTGGCTAAGCCGATATTCTCTTGGTGTTTCTATGGATTCCTTCCAAATGAAGCAAATCACACAGATCAGAAATTTATTGTGTAACGAAAGATATACCTTCCTAATACGATGGACGTATCCACTTCGATGGAGACATTTTAAAATGTGATTTGATTCGTCGTCTTCTCTATACATAACACGACGAAAAATGATATAATCAAAATATGGAAGGTGCATTCCACCGTTTCGTAAGAGCAGAAAATTTCGTCGTGTTATACATTTCGGTTAAAAGGAGTCAACCATGTTTGAAGAGTTTATACGGCATCTAGAGAATCGAGGCGTCTCTCCAAAAACCATCATTAGTTATCAGGGGAGTTGGAGGAGGTTTGTTGCCTGGCTTCAATCGATCCATCCAGGCGAACAGGTACACGCAGAATACGCGACCCAAAAGGATATTGCTGATTTCAAGAGATACTTACTTGTCGCCGGCGGCAGGAATGAAAAACCGGCTTCGCCAGCAACCAACCAGTTAACGTTTGTCCACCTAAACGCGACTTTTAGATTTTTTGCAGAGTTGGGATACCTACCAGATAACCCCGTAGGGCGAATTAAAAAGCCTCCTAGAGCTCGTCGTCTCCCAAAGTGGCTCTCTCGGAATGAACAGAATGCTTTGCTTCGTGAGGTTCGGAACCAGGCGAGTAAAAGGGATCACGCGATCGTTCTGACATTTCTTCGCTTGGGGTTGCGAGTTCATGAGCTTTGCGATCTGCAGCTCACAGATCTGACGTTGAGCGAAAGAAAGGGAACAGCATATATCCGGGGAAAAGGGGATAAGGATCGAGAGCTGCCGGTTAACGCAGAGCTGCGCGCCGCCTTGCAAGGGTATCTGAACGAAAGGAATTCAACCAGTCCGTTCGTGTTCGTTTCAAAGCGATCTTCTAAATGTTCTGAACGAGGGATACAGCACATTATAGAAAAATACCGGGATCGAACAAAAATCAAACATTTATCTTGCCACTGCCTCAGACATACGTTTGGGCATGATTTATTGGCTGCCGGTAACGACCTGCAGAAGGTGGCCATGCTGATGGGGCACTACAAAGAGGATGGAACCCCGAATATTGAAATGACGATGATCTATACGACTCCTGGTTCCGATGATCTGGAGGCTGCGGTGGAATCGATCAGCTGGACTTGAAAATGAATGGAGAGTCTATATTTGTACTTATTCAAGGACAAGTACATTACTAACATATTCGCAATAGACACAAAAAGAATAAGGGAGTGTGTATTCAAATGCCAGAAAATGAGCATGCACCGTGGTTCAGAACTGAATAGCTGACTCAGAATAATATTTGGATTGCTAAACGTGGCATAATTTTCGCTGGGTACCAAGGTGTTCTGGATAGTTATATGTAAACACTGTCTAATTGAAAAGCCATCAGGAACATACCGATGGCTTTTTTCCACACATCTAAATTTAACTACAATAAAAGGTTGTCAGTTTCAATTTTTTTTTTTTTTTTAAAACCTTTCTAAGAATAATTTGTTATAATAAGTAAGAAATTCAATTATTCGAAAAATTATATCTAATTAAGGTGATAAGACAAGGCAAAATTAAGCTGGAGGGCCAAGATGAAAAAATTTATGAATAGTAAAAAGGGGAAAATTATCACGGGTACTGTTCTAACTATAGGCATATTGTTAATTATTTCAGTTCCTGTCACGGCTGAAGTACAAAATAAATTGAATCGACAAGGGATAGTAAATGAACAAAATAAACTGAATCAACCAGATAAAGTGAATAAACAAAATAAACTGAATCAGCCAGTAATAGTAAATGAGCAAAATAGAGACATGATAGGAGAAGAAACCCAGGATAATTATATTTTAAAGTACCAAGACGGTAAATATGTTGATTCTGATGGAAACAAATATTCGGAGGCTGAATTGAGTAATAAAATTCAGAAAACTATTCCTAATAATCCAATAGTAAAACAAATAAAAATGGAGAATTTCGTACCATCTTCTATAGTTGAATTTGAGACAAAAGAAAGTAATGGTGTATTTAATTCTCCTGAGATAATTACGATAAATGGATCACTAAGTGTTTTAACGAAGATTAATGGAGAGGGGTGGGACCTAAAACCAAATGAAAAAGTAAGCTTCAGTTTTGAAAAATATAAATCAAAGGTGGTAGATAGCCAAAAACTGATAGTAGGCTTGATAAAAAATGGTACATTAAACAACGGTGATATTTTTGACAAAATCGAAGGTAAATACGAATTTACTGTATCTGAGCCTGGCATCTACTATATTTATTTTGTAAATGCTAGTTCTGAAAGTATCACACTTAAAAATGGACACGTACTAATTTCCAACCACTGACTAAACATAAACTTTAACCGATGTAGCAAAAATTATATCAGGGATGATAATAATTGGAGGAGAATTTTAAATGAAAAAAATATCCAGTGTTTTCGTTGGCCTAATAGCTTCCCTAACAATTGCTGTTTCTGCTAATGCTGAAGAGGTTAAAACAGTTAATACAAACGAAGTCGACAATCAGACTATCACTTCAAATCAAGGAAATGAGTCTATCACTTGGAATTATACGGTTTATGATAAGGATGGAAATGTTATTAATCAAGGTGAAGTGCCAAATGATTCAGGTAAAATTCAGCCAAGATATACTTGGAGCGGGGTAACTTTAAAAAACGGTGAACATGCTTTGTTTGTTCCTTCTACTGATTCTAGAGGGTTATGGGCCCTTAAAGGTACAAGTATGACCGTTAGTTATACCTTAGATCGTAGTGCGCAGCATCAATTTGAGTTTGCAGGTTGGAGCAGTGGACAATTGGATTTAAATCAGTTTGGTGGAATTGGGTTTTCAAGAAAATATACAGCACCCGTCGGTGACTATTATCGTGCATCAATTTACAGTAATTCATCAGACCCATTTACCATTAAGAGTTTTTCAATTGTTTTTTAAGACAATTTAATAATAAACTCTTGTAACTGAAAGAAACTAATCAATACATAAACCAATAACATTTATCTTTCAGTTTAATACTGATACAAATAGTTGACTAAGCCACATCATCTTTGATACATTGAAAACCCCTGGCCTTTTAATGGTTTGGGGTTTTTGATTTGAGGCTCCAAATTGGAAGGATTCTATATGAGTCTTCAGAATTTTAGTACCCAGTCATCGAATGACTGGGTAATTAATACTTACTAAGAGACATGTTTATTTACAAGGGTTTATCTATAACTCATGTAAGGGTTATTTTTAGGTTAACATTTCTCTGATCATCAGTATCTCCCTAAAAGTTTTCCTAGGAAATGCAGCTCCATGACTCGCATACAATTACACAAAATCAGGATTTTTTACATATGTCTTCGTATGCCCATTTGTCCAAAAAAGTTAATCGGGTGCTACTTATGCGGAGAGGATGCGTATTTACTCGCGATGCTGAATCAGGGTGCCGCAGGAGGCTTTTGGGGACCTCCCAAATAATTCTCGTTCGTTAACATCTATATACTTCTAAATAATTTAAAGCTGAAATAATATCTGCTTGAATTTAGGCTGTATTTTTTTTGCCTTTCTTCGATTGTCTCTCTTACTGGTGGTTCATTAATTTTTTTCAATTCATACAATCTACGATGCTCTGGAAGTTCATTAATAAGTTGTAACCGCAATTCATCGAAGATTGAGTGGAGATTCAAAGTAAATCATTTTAACTTTATTTTATTCAATTCTTGATTTAAAAAATCTCTCAGTATCCTTATCCATAAAGTAAACATAGCAACCCTTCATACCACGCGTTAAGAGCACCCGATAAGTATTTTTTACTAAATCAACAAAATGCTCTTTCGAACGTTTTACAACATGACCTTCCCAGGACTGTGTATCAAGATTATAAGTAAGATCTTTTCCGAAGATTATGCCTACATAATGAATTCAAACCCTTGAGCAGTGTAAACACATCCAACTTGATTAATTCCTAGGGGATCATAAGCCCATAAGGATGAGGCCGGAATATTCCTATCTAATAGCCTTGCACCAGGCTTAGCATTCCACGGCCGTTTAAAATCACCAACAACTACATCTTCTACTAATGAACCATCTTGCTGTTGGTCCGACCATTTCCAACAGAAACCTGCTGTTAATCTAGCACTATGTCCTTCTCCAACTTTTTCCTTTATAGCGTTATCTAAGTCAACAGGTGAATTAAATATCTTAAATTCAAAATCATCGTCTGAATCCCAAAGAATGTTTGCAGTTTTCTTAATGGACAATGTATTATTAATCCAATTGATAAAACCATCGGAACCATTACAACGGAACTGTGCATCGAGTTCTTCAAAGTATATTTTGCAATTGTTTTCCAATGCAAATTTAGCTATGTAGGAAACAGAACCAATTTCATCTGGCCGCACGACTTGATTATCATCTATGAAAAAAACAGATACTTTTGAGGCATTGATGATCTCTGCAATTTGAGGCAAATTAGATCGGTACTCTTTCTTTGTAAATCTACTATTACTATTTTTTCTGATACGGTGTGCCTCATCACAAATTAGTACATCAATTTCATTGGCTTTAGCGTTGGTGTAACTATTGAAATATTTAAATTGAATTCCACCTCGCCGCCCAATAATCTCACGTAATGTTTCCGTAAAAGCCTTTGAACCTGTAGCGTAATGAGCATTGTAACCATTTAATAATAGATCTGCCATTAAGTTAAGAGCAATAACTGACTTACCGGTACCAGGTCCTCCCTTAATAATTACCACTTGCTTTTGTTTGTCATGAAATCCATCTCTAGCAAAGGCGAAAATTTTATCGTAAATAATCTGTTGTTTGTCCAAAAAGATATATTCGGATTTTCCTTTAATTGTGTTACCTACATGATCCATTAATTTTTTGCTAGGTCTATATTTACTATGCTCTATTCTATTAAGATTTTCCATTCCATCACCAAGACCAACCTTAGATTGTAGGAAATCCTTTAGCTTAAGAACATCGTCACCGGTAAACAAAGGATACTTTCTTAGTGACTCGCTAAATTTATCAGCAAATATAACATCATCAGTATAGTAATTGTAATTGTGTAAATACGCACAGGCAGAGAGTTCAATAGGATTATCCTCATAAAAAGCTTTAAGTAAATCTTGTAAGTACAATCGATACTGGCCTACTTGAATTGACGGATGAAGTAAATCCTTTTTTGAGCCAGCGACCCAAGTCACAACTTCATTCAGTCCATTGGATTCTTCGCATCGGTCCCATTGTTTTAGCTCAATAATTACCGCATTTTCTTGTCCGGTTGCATTTTTTCCCGTAATCATACAATCTAACCGTTGGGAATTAATTGGTAGCTGGTATTCAAGGAAAATTCCATTATCGTGATCTAAGTTAGAATATTGGAAGATCTGTGAAATTGCCCTTAGTGAATTTCTCCAGGAATTAACTTCAGAATCAGAAGGATTATATCTGAAATGAAGAAAAAAGCTGGCCTTCAGTTTTTCAGCTATTTGATTTTGAATCGTGTCATCGATAAACTGGTAAGAAGTTCCAGAATAAAGTTTCATTTTAGAGCCAGCTCGAATTTTAATCATAGTGCTTATTGGTAATAGTATATTAGAACTAGTTCTTGCTTCGACAAAAGTTGGCAATTATCCTTTATTATATGTTTAGTTTATATTTAATTTGTTGTTTCATATCATCAATATTTGGAGGGAGTATTAATGCAGGAACTATCTTCAAAAGTTCTTCGTTTTAGGGACCAAAGAAATTGGAAGCAATTCCACGATGCTAAAGATCTAGCTATTTCGTTATCACTTGAAGCTAGTGAATTATTCGAGATTTTTCAATGGAAGCAAAGTAAATGAAGTTATTAAGGATAATATTGATGATATAAAGGATGAACTCGCCGATGTTTTATACTTTGTTTTATTAATGAGTCACGATCTTGGGATCAATATAGAAGAGGCCCTTGAGTCAAAACTTATTAAGAATGAAAAGAAATACCCGATTGAAAAAGCATACGGTAATAATAAAAAATATACAGAGTTGTAAGTAAGTCCATTTGATATAGGAATAATATCCTTCTTATTCTTGAGTAGTTTTATGGATGTAAAGACTGGAAAGAATTTATTAGCTGACACATCATTTTAAATGAATGTCTTTTTATGATCTACTATATAAATGAGAACTATAGATAGTTTGTTGTGCGGCCTAGATTGACTGACCTTCCTGACGGAAGTACTGTTTGAGGTAACTGTAAACCATGATCCGGAATTTATCTTGGGTAAGCTAATATGGTCCTGAGATTCTGGCACCGGCTTCTCGGGAAATGATGAAAGAGCGATTGATAAGATTGTGCGAGAAGTATGAAAAAGCTTGAGGGTATAGGCCTTGAAGAAGATGGATCTGATATTAAATTTGCATCATGTATAGAAACAGATCTAGGGACCGGATATATCAACCATGTCAGCGAACTGCTGAAGCTGCCGTTCGATAAGCAGCAAAGCTTCATAAAGCCTTTTAATGGAGCCAGGCAGAAAAAGCTTATGGATATGGTGAACTTGATCAAAGAGAATGCAGTTCGGATGAGGGTGACCTAAGAAGAGCTTGATTTGAGTCTATGTAGTTAATGTTCAATAAGAGAGGAATATATTATGTTGCCAGAACAACTTTCATCAATCTTTCGTGTGAAACAAAAATCCTACAAAATGGTCTTAATCCAATGTCTCATTAATCAATACGAACAAACTCATTCTCTTTCTTTTCCGCTCAGCGCAATAGCTGAGCGGTTTTTGGCGTACTTTCAGGAGAATAGCAGACAAGGAATTAAAGTAGACTCTCCGCCATCAGGGATGGCAACACACTGGAGTGAGTTTACTTTATCCCAAACTCTAACCTTACTTAAAACACCCTTAGATGCTCTATCAGCCATACTTGAAGTGGACTATGATCAAAGGGTTGTTTCCTTTCGCCCCGATATAGCTAATAAATTGGATGATGACGTCATCCAGGAATTAAAGGAGTATGCTTTGAACGAGTTGGAGAACTATAACGAAAAATTAGGGAAGCCTACGATTTCCCTTCATAGCGCTCTGTCCGAAATCATGAACAGTTACATAACAGCAAGAAACCAAACCTTTGCAGGACACCCACTAGGTACATTGTTCAGACAGACGATCCCTGATCAGTTGCGATCACTTTCTTTTGTGGATCCCAACTACAAAATCCAGGGATCTGTTGGTATGGGCAACTGGGCAAACATTCCTTGGATTGCAGTCATGGACAAGCGGATTACGGATACGACGCAGCACGGTGAATATATCGTTTATTTGTTTTCCGAGGATATGGAGTCCGTCTACTTAACATTAGCTCAAGGGGTTACTGTACCCAAAGATGAACTCGGAAAGAAAGAAGGGTACCACTACCTTGAGCAGAAGGCCAATGAACTCCGTGAACTCCTTCCACTGGAAGGAATGCAGAAGGATGATGGCATTAACCTCACTTCGAGAAGCGGACTCGGTCGCGACTACCAAGTCTCTACCGTGGCGTATATCCGCTATGATCGAGACGCTCTTCCGGACGACGATCAATTACTGGCCGATCTAGAGAATGTGGTCACTAACTATAAAATGTATGTGGACCACGTTTTGAAGAATAAAGGCGAAGAAGAAGAGATGCCACCAAAAGAAGAGAAGGAGAGTCCGTCCTTGAGTTCATTAAATGTGCCGGAGCAAATTGAGCAAATCCAATCCTACATCTCCAACCAGGGTTTCCACTACCCACACGGCCTTATCGAGAACCTATACCTCTCTCTGAAAACCAAGCCTTTCGTCATCTTAGCAGGGGTGTCGGGTACCGGCAAAACCAAACTCGTGAAGCTATTTGCCGAAGCTCTAGGCGCCACAGGGGATAAGCGCCAGTTTACATTGATCCCGATTCGTCCGGATTGGAGCGATCCTTCGGATTTATTAGGATACAAAGACTTATCGGGTGCATTTCGGCCCGGACGTTTAGCTGAGGTACTCGTTGAAGCTTCTCAGCCGGCGAATCAGCATAAACCATATTTTATCTGTCTGGACGAGATGAATTTGGCTCGGGTGGAGTACTACTTCAGCGATGTACTCAGCGTGATTGAGACGCAGGAGTGGAAGCGAGATCGGATTGTCACGTCCAAGCTTATCAACCGTGAGTCCTTGCTACCGGAGGACCAATCGGTGTATGGGGACTTGTCCATACCGGATAACGTGTATTTGATTGGTACAGTGAATATGGACGAGACGACGCATCCTTTTAGCAAAAAAGTACTGGATCGTGCGAACACGATCGAGTTTAACTATATTGATCTCCAGCAGTATCCGAGCCTTGCATTGCAAGAGGAGGAGACACTGCTTCCCGTGCATAACTCATTTCTGCGAAGCGAGTATTTGCAACTGGTTGATGTATACGCCGATTATACGGACTTAGTCCACACTACGACAGAGAAGTTAGTCAAGATCAATCATATTTTAGAAGAGATCCATTCCCATGTGGGATTCCGGATTCGGGATTCGATCTGTTTTTATATGGTTTACAATCAACGCTATGAATTACTTACTCCCGACGAAGCTTTTGATCTGCAACTGCAGCAGAAAATCCTACCACGCGTACAAGGGAGCAGTTTATCCGTGAAACGGGTCCTATTAAAGCTTCTAGAGGGGGCACTAGGAAGAAAGCTCTCTTCGTTCTCCGACCTCATGGAAGATGCGTCTAACATCGACCAAGAATGGAATGACGACCAAGAAGAGAAGAAGGCTAAACATCCACTTAGCGCCCGGAAAATCGCCTTTATGTTGCGGAGGTTAGAAGAAGATGGATTCACATCTTACTGGCTCTCTTAATCAGAGCGTTGAATTGCTGCGCATCGAAACCAACCTCTTCAATCTGTATATTCAAGGCAAGCCTTATCATCCCACGGTGGAGTGTTTGCAGTTACATCGCCGCCAGGATGGAGAGTGGATCGATACCAGTCTTTTGGTCAGCTCTTTCTCAAGTAAACTTCAGATCGGGCAAATTTCGCTATTCTCACCGGAACAAGGGGAGCTTATCCCATGGCAGGTGGGAGAGCGAAGTTGGCCGCTATTTTTCGAAACGCAGTCGTATGAATTGGTAGTGGAGAAGAAGCAGACGTTGGCGATGACCTTTCATCACGATAATGCTAGCGTCAGACAGGCGATTAAGCCGCTGGGTCAGACGATCCTATCGGGGATCCTGAATTTTCAGAATGAGGTAGGGCTAACCGATCTGGAGCTTCGGCTGAGTGGGGAGGCGATTTTTCAACTACAACTCGAGATCTTCCCTTCCAAAATGGATTACAAACAAGATTACCAAATGATTCTGAACGATGTGAATCGGCAGATCTATAACTTGTCCTTTGATTTTCTACGGAAGACGTACCATTTAACCGGGTTAAAAGAAACGAAGCATCAGAGTTTGACGGAGTTTTTTACGATTTTGCAGCATGTATTTGACCAGCTTGTCCAGGCCGTGGCTCGAATAGAGACTTCGCCTAACTATAGGTTAGAGAAAGAAATGAGAAGGGTCGAGGCAGCTAGAGTAAAGAAGACCGGGAAGGAGAACATCGCTTATCTGACGAAGCATCCTCAGTTTCTTAGACCCAATGACAAGATCGGATTTATTCCCATCAACGGGCAAACGTTATATCCCAGCCATGCGTTGGAGACGAAAAGGCGGATTCAATATGATACTATGGAGAATCGTTTTGTGCGGTGGGTTCTCGAACGCATATCGAGCAAATTGAAGGAACTGAAATCTAGACTTTCGGGAAAAACGCGGATGCAGGATCCTCTTCTGATGAAGCGAATCGACTCGATGCAGAATCAATTGCAGCGGCTTCTGAGGCTCGATTTTCTCAACGTAGGCGGAATGAAGCAACTCTCGGTGTCCTTAGTGTTGCAGATGGCTCCGGGGTATCGGGAGGTATATCGCAATTATTTAATGCTGATGAAGGGCCTATCGATCCAAAGCGACCTGTTTCGGCTCTCGATGAAAGACTTGGCGCAGCTGTATGAGTATTGGTGCTTCCTGAAAATTCACGATCTTCTCAGCCAGAAGTACGAGCTTCTTAAGCAAGATATTATTAAGGTCCAGCGGAACGGGATTTTTGTGACATTGGACAAGTCTGCGAAAGCTAAGATGGTGTACCGCAACCCGAAGAACGGAGAGCTATTCACCCTTTATTACAATGCCCTTCCGAAAGGCGATAAAAGTGAGACGCTCGGCCAGAGGCCGGATAATGTGCTGACGTTAAATAAAAATGAAGCTGCGGTGGAGTACAAGTATATTTTTGACGCGAAATATCGTTTGAACCCGGCATATAAGGGGACTTCCTATTATGATAAATACAGTCAGCCCGGTCCGGAGGAAGACGATATCAACACCATGCATCGGTACCGGGACGCGATTGTGTATGCGGATGGGGAAGGACAAGACCGAGAGTATGAACGGAGCATGTTTGGAGCGTATGTGCTCTTTCCATACCATGATGAGGAGCAATTTCGGGAGCACCGTTTTTATAAAAGTATCGAGCTCGTAAATGTAGGGGCCTTTCCGTTTCTACCGAACTCGACGAGTCTGATGGAAGCCTTCCTGGATGAGATCATTATGGACAGTCCGGAAAAAGCCTACGAACGCTCTACAAGACCACGCGGCACGAAGAGTTACTACCAAAATAAAATGTCCGGCAAAAATGTGTTAGTAGGCTCACTGCGAGAGCCTTCGCAGTTGGAACAGGCGTTGGAGCTTAAGTTCTACCATATGCCGCTTGAAAACATCACGGATCACAAGATCCTAACGCAGATCGAATATATTGCGCTCTATCAATCGAAAGGGAAGTTTGCTTCTACTGGGGAGACCGGTATCCATTGGTATGGGCGCATTGTGGATTGGAAGGTTCTACGACGCAAAGAAATCACTGAGCGTCCTGCGAGGAAAGGGGCGGAGGAGAAGTTGTATGTCAAATTTACGATCGACCAATGGATTAAGCGGGATCAACCGATCGTTCCTGGTGGACGAGGGATCTATACGGCGTTGTATACTTCGAAGTATATCTTTGACCGAGCTGCGGAAATTGCAGAGCTGAAATTAGAGACGGAAGAGGATATCATCCAGTGGCGTGAGCAGAGACGTGTGGGTTCGGTGAAAGTGGAGCTGGATCATGAGCAGGTGGATTTGGCGAAGCGGGTGGTGAGGATTCAGGGGATGGAATAATTTCATGATCTAATAGTTGATCTCTACACAAGGAGCTGATTGGAATTCCAATCAGCCTTTTTGCTATGTAAGATGTTTACTTATGATTAAAGATCGCTTTTAGCACATTCTTTGCCATAGCGATCTGCTGAGGACTTTGTTGTTCGAGCATATGCAATATTTCTTGAAGATCAACTTGCGACTCTTCGTTACTCTCTACACTGGTATAGGTGAAGAGTTGAGATATATCTACCTCTAATGCCTCAGCAATCTTTGCAAGATTTAACAGAGCCACGTTTTTTTCTCCGCGCTCGATTTGCCCGATATATGAGAAATGAAACCCACCTTTTTCCCCGAGAGCTTCTTGCGTTAATCCCTTTTCTTTTCTCAAATCACGTAGACGAGCACCTAATCTAAGAAGGATCTCTTTATCCGTCATCATTCCACACCTCACTACTAAAAAGTGTAGATAAAATTACAACACCTATACACCAGTGTTTGAATATTGGAAATAATACTTATAGATATTAATTTGGTGTATAATGGTAAATATAAGTATCTCCACGATCCACGAATTCATAACATCCGAGGCAATGTTTTCAATATGAGTCGTTCAATAACCGAAGTGGGAGCTGAAATATGTGGATAAGCATTCAACCTCCATGGATAATGGCACGGATACGATTAATAAGACGTCAAGCTTACAGAAAAACGTGGCTGTTCAGGCGAGAATTATAAATAAATTAGTTGATCGCTCACAGATTTATATGGATTCGGCATTTCGTTTGATACACCAATCCTCAACTCATATTTGCATTGTGTTAGGTTATCGAGCATTGGAGTCCATGTTAATGGCGCTGTATATAAAAGAAAACAATTTGACTTCTCTTCCTCATTCACTATCCCTTGAGGACTTAGCTCGGCTTACAGACGAAAAGACTGGCCCTGATTTGGATACTGTGATGTTTATTCAGTCTATTCATTTTCTGGCAAGTTTCAAAGATACTGTTCTCCTTCAACAAATCCAAATGACTCATCTTAAGAGAGTGCTAAGTAGAGTGGACGCTGTATTAGCTCGTTTATCTAGAAGAATTCCAAGCCATAGCTTGGAAGAGCACCATCACATCCCCTAATTCATCCTTTAGTATCCCAATTTGCTTGATAAAGCGATCATCACGAGGTTCATTTCATATTTGGCAGGAACCTCATTCCGGGACTGTTCTCTTGCAAGCCCGCTTTCCTTATAGATCAAAAGATATATTCATAATTCTATAGGCCTATTTGATGGGGTGTGGTAGAATTTGGGTATATAGTATCGATTTTATTTAGACGTATGTGGTGAACTAAGAACTTAGTTTCTAAAAATTTAGATATAAATTGTAATTTATGAAATTATGGGAATATACCGATGTATATTACGGGTGAAGACAAGATGAGAATAGCTCACAATATTTCGTCAGTGAATACAATAAACAAGCTAAATAAAAATAATAAGTCTTCGGCGAGTTCCTTGGAAAAGCTTTCTACTGGCTTAAGAATTAATAAGGCAGCAGATGATGCAGCTGGCTTAGCTATTTCAGAAAAAATGAGGGCACAGATTCGTGGACTAGGACAAGCGGAGCGAAATATACAAGATGGTATTTCATTAATTCAAACAGCAGAAGGTGCATTAGGCACGATACAAGATCATAACCTTCAAAGGTTAAGAGAACTAGCTGTGCAGGCTTCCAACGGTACACTAACTGATGCAGATAGAAGCATGATTCAAAGGGAAGTTGAAGAGATCCAGGAAGGGATAAATGATATTGCCAATAATACTCATTTTAATGGAATTCATTTATTAAATGTTCATGATGACTCGCCGGATACAAACTCTGGTTCAATAAGCTTTTCCAAATATACAGGAGAAAATAAAAATTCCCTTTCTAGCTCAACTTTAATTGGAAATAGTCACAATATTCATGACGCTCAAGGCATAGAAATTATTTCTGGTGTCAACGATGAGTTGACTATAAAGTTCGATGGAACTTCTTATTCCATTAATATTACAGCGGGATTTTATTATGGCTCTTCTACAGCTCTATACGATGATATAAATTTGAAACTCACAGCTCAAGGTGCCCCTGTGAAATTATCTGATGTTTATAGTGAATGGGACGATACTCATATGAGAACATTACTCACTAGTCAAATTGCAGGAGACCATACAATAGAAGTTGGAGGAACGGCATTTAATGAAATATTTGCACAGGAAGGCACTTATTCTGGAACTTATGAGGTCTGGGGAAGGGAAGCTGATTTTTCTGTAGGTTACGAAGTGAAAAAAGGTATAAATGATACTCTTAACTTTAAAGAGAATGGGGTTTATAAAACAATTGTACTAACAGAGGGTGCGTATAGTAGGGATGAGCTTGTTGCAGAATTAAATAATCAATTTACAAAGGTGAGTGCCAACATTACAGCATCGTTTACTGGTCCAATTGGGGTAAATGTGAGTTCTGGTCCCGGCAATGAACATTATATGCTAACACTAAAACATAACTTTAGTGGTTCAGACAATGCAATTCAATTAGTGTCAGGAAATGCGCTTAATCCACTGTTCATGCGTTCTGCTAAACCCGGTGATGTATGGACTCCGACCACAACGAGTTATCTTAAAACTAATATTGATATTACCAATGGATTGACAATAGAAAATGGTCAAAATGAGTGGGAATTTACTATTGATGAGTTTATTAAAAAGACGATTACTCTAGATTCGGGTACATATTCGTCTAACGACTTAATCGATTCATTAAATAAGGATTTCGAAAAAATTAGTGCAGGTATAATCGCTGTAAATGAAAATGGAAAGCTAAAGTTTGAAAGAGAAATGAATGGTAGTAGTTATACCATATCTAACTTTAAAATCATTGATGAAAAAACAAATGAAAAGAGAAATGATGTATTGGATTTGCAAGTAGGTGCGAATTCAAGAGAGACCTTTGCCATTCAACTAACTAATGTTACGACTTCAGCACTTGGTATTCAGGAAATTAATCTTTCTACTAGACAAGGTGCTGAATCAGCAATCTCCATTATCGATAAAGCATTGGCAATTGTATCATCAAAGCGCGCAAAATTCGGTGTTTATCAAAATGCTTTAGAACACGTATATAACAATGTTTCGAATTACAAAGTTAATTTAACTGCAGCAGAATCCCGAATTAGAGACATTGATATGGCAAAAGAGATGATGGAGTTTACAAAGAGTAATATCCTTTTTCAAGCATCCCAAGCTATGTTAGCTCAAACCAATCTGCAACCTGAAGGTGTTTTAAAGTTGTTACAATAATTAATAGGATTTTCTAATAAATATATTTTTAATATTTCTCTAGGAGCGTTTGAAATGTGGTCAGAAGTATCAAAATTAATCGGAGCTAATCCTATCGTGACTTTAGTCATTACTATTATTGGTACGTCATCCATTTGGATGTACAAAGAATTCAAAGAAATGATAAACCGAAATAATTCAGCTAGAATTAGCAGAGTTAATGAAAAAATCAAAATATATAGTCAACTGCAAGCGAGTATTGCAGTAGTTCTTAATGAACCGAATAATAGTACCTTAAAACAAGGTTTAATCAATAAATTGGGTGAGTATAGTCCATTTCTAAATGAAGATCTTCGTTGTATCGTTAAAGATTATTATAAATGCGGAGATTCGTTATATTTGAATTCAATGTTAGCAATGATGGAGGTAGATTTCAGTAAGTTCGAACAAGAAAAGAGGAGGGTATCCAAATACGAGGATAATACGGAAGTTGAGGATATCGTTTTAAGATTATATGATCCACTCAAACCTATACTATTAATTTGGTTACTAATCATATTTTTCTTATTCTCGTACGAAAACTTTACGGAACAGCAAGATTGGTTCAATAGAATGAACGTTATCGCTTCCGCATGTTCTTGGTTTCTCAGCATAGTTTCATTGTCCGCTATTTTTTCTTTGAAATTAAATAACCGGTTATCCAAGCAAGGAATACATAGATGGATCTTAATCGGGGTGTTGATTCTAGCACCTATAATTACAGTATTTTATATAGGTCTTTCGCTTTGCCCGGTCTTCATTCAAATAACAAGCTTATTTCTCATCATAAGATTAAAGAATCGCAAGAAAAAGGGAATATTAACCTTTGATTAATCCATCAATTATGGCGTTGTATACATCGAAGTGCATAGACGTGAGAAGAGACGTGCAGGTTCGGTGCAAGTGGAGCTGGTTCGTAAGCAGGTGGATTTGGCGAAGCGAGTGTTGGGGATTCGGGGGATGAAATAATAACGATGTAGTTAGAAAGTTATTATTTACAGTGAAGATCTAGTGAGCTATACTCCCTATTGGTATTTTATTGAATAGGAGGGTATATATAACTAGTTTGATGTTAGTAAAAATAAATTCTAGGAATATGAGGGAGAACATTGAGAGGACAAAAAAAAATTATTGCAACATCAGTATCTTTAATAGTATTAGGAAGTTCCTTTTTAGGGATTGGAAACCCAAAAGTTAGTGCTGATGTAACGTTTGAAAATGAGCCATCTAGTCAAGCTATTTCATTAAACGAGGATTCTAGTCTTACAAATGCGAACTCTTTAACTCAAATACCAGACAAACCGAATTATGTTCCGTTTGGTGAGATACAAGCCCATACCACTAGTGTGGAACTTTCTTGGAAACCAGTCATAAATGCAACTTCTTACGTACTAACCCGTGATGGAATTATAATTTATCAAGGAACAGATCTAAGCTTTAAAGATATCGGACTTATTCCCAATACGCGTTATACATATGAAATATCGGCATTGAACGGTAATATTTCTAGTGATACCAATGGAACTGCCGTTACAACATTAGTTGAGGAGCCTTTATTGTCCCCAACCGATTTTCGAGTTTACCCTCAATCTCCGAGTGAAATTATGATGCATTGGGATCCCGTAAATGATGCTACTTATTACGAACTTAAACGTGACGGGGCTGTTATTTATACTGGGCCTCAAAATTCTTTTGAGGATATAGGTCTTAGCCCAGAAAAGGAATACACATACACACTGATAGCAAAAGATGCTAAGCGAACTAGCGAAGAAAAACTTGTTAAAGTATTCACGATTTCACCTGACAATTTACCATTCCCAACTGAGATTCCAACGAATGTTAAAGCAGAATGGGATGGGAGTAAAGTCGTGATAAGTTGGATACAACCCGATACATCTATTGGTATCCAGGTAGAAAGGACTGGTGGCCTCGTAGTCGAGACAAAATCCAGCCCTTATTACGATAGTAATGTGGCAAAAGGTTCTACCGTCAGTTATAAAGTCCGTGCTTTAAACGGAACGATTTATAGTGATCCTGTTGAGGTATATGTAAATATTCCAAGTAGTTCGACGGATCCACTTCCCGAAACCATTTCTGCACCAAGTGAATTAAAATTATTAGGACGAACACCTACATCCCTCAAGTTGGGGTGGACAGCTGTACGTGGGGCAACTAGTTATGAATTGAAAAACGGGGATAAAATTGTATACACGGGAACAGACATGGAGTATAACGACACAGGGCTTGTTCCGGGACGAATGTATCAGTATTCGGTAGTGGCAATAAAGAATGGAGTCAAAAGTATTGAGAGAAGGTTGAATGAGCTAACATACACAGAAGTTGTTTCTGCGCCCGTGGGACTAAAGCCTATTGATATAACTTATAATACCGTAACGATGGCTTGGGATGAAGTTAGTGACGTAGAAAATTATACTATTCTCCGTAACGGTGAAGAAGTCACTACTGTGACATCAACAACGTATAAAGATAATAGTGTTAGCGAAGGTTTAACGTATGTATATGGTGTGATCGCCAACAAAAGTGGTATTAAAAGTAAGAAGGCGATTAAATCAGTTTCAGTTCCGTTACACGCTAATCCTGGCGAAGCCCCAAGCACTCCAACAAATATTTCAGTAACTAGTGTATCCAATGACACAGTTGAAATTAAGTGGGATAGATTATCAACAGCAACCTCATATAAAGTAATTAGGGACGGTAAAACATTAGTTTATCAAGGACAAATAACTGAGGCTATAGATCACACAGTTGTTCCAAACAGAATGTACCAATATGAAATAATTGGAATAAACAGCGAAGGTGAGACCTCAAGTGGTCCATTACTTGTACACACTTCTGGATTGCCGCTATCTATTAATGTCTCTCCAGCTGATTTAGAGCCAGCCACGGTTACATTTAAATTTAGATTAGTCGATTCAAGTGCAAATTATGTGGTAGATAGCCCATTCAAAACGACTTTTGTACCTATTAATGACGGTACCAATAGGTTTCTTGTTTTAAGATATGATACAGAAACTGATAGAAACCAACCTATTGATAGTATTGTTCCTGATAAGAACGGATATTTATCTTATAAAGAATTTGGGATCGCCCCTGGTAAAACCTATAACTATACTGTTTCTGCTTTGAGTATAAATGCCTACGGAATGCCTGAAGTTATTGCTCGAAACAGTGTAAGTATTTTAGCACCGGCCGATGGAAGTGGAGCTACTATAAATGTCAATACCACACCAAATCCTGGTCCAGTAACTACGGATCCCGGAAACGAAAGTAAGGATACAAATCCAGAACCTTCTACTTCTCCACAAAATGGGCACGGAGGATATGATGGGGATTTATCCGAAAAGGCTCTTACTGATTCAGGTGAAACTGGTTCTAATAAAAATTCGACTGAAGAAGACGATAAAGTTCCATCGATAACTACTGTTCAGTTTACTGATGTACCAACAACACATTTTGGATATGAAGCAATAATGGCCCTTGCAAAAAAAGGAGTTGTTAAAGGCTATTCAGACAATTCCTTCGGTATCAACAAAAAAGTTACTAGGGCTGAGTTTACTGTTATGCTAACCCGGGCAATGAATTATAATCCAAATGAAAAATATAATCTTAATTTTTTGGATGTGGAAGCAAATGCCTGGTATGCATCTGATCTGAATGCTGCTTTTAACAAAGGTATAATCCAAGGATACAATAAAAATAGCTTCAAACCCGATGAATTTATTACCCGGGAACAGGCTGCTGTTGTTTTTTCTAATACTGCTAAAGAAAAGTTAATTTCGTTTAAACCTTCGGTTACATTGTATGCCGATAATGATTTAATTAGCAGTTGGGCCCGGAAAGATGTTGATAATATAAGTGGAATCGGGGTAATGAGAGGATACGATGATGGGTCCTTTGGGCCTAAGGGAGAAATTACAAGAGCTGAAGCGGCAACAGCCATCTACAAACTTACACAGATGTTGCAGTGATTTTGGCAGGTAGGCTTTTATAAATATTAAAAGCTGCGTTTTTACGCAGCTTTTTTGTTTGTTAGATTAAAACTATTAAATTTATCACGCTATAAAGACTTAATACATTTAACTATATGCACTCCCTCGAACAAAAGGTATTAATATACTGGCTGCATAAACTGCTTATCCACATACTTATAAGAGTCGAATAGCCCTTGTGATCCATATGGTGCCATGAGTTCCTTACCATTTAGTACTATATAAGCCTGCCCAGCAATTGAAAGCTCTTGGTTTATAGGATTAATCTTCCTTAAATCTCCAACGGTAGTAAAGGAATACACCCAAATACATTCATCAATCAGGGAGTTACCGACAGCAACAATTAACTCATTAATACCATCTTGGTCAAAGTCATGGAGAGTAGCCTGCATTTTGTAACCCTCCTGCAAATCACCGTAATCTTCGAATGCCTCAGAGTTATCAGCACCAGACATATCAAGGGACCAACCTACCGAAGATGAAGGGAAGTAAACAATGGCTTTAGTTCCATTGGGGTGATCCAAACCAATCACTAATTCCGCTTTCGTTTTACCAAATTTCATTGGCAAAGATACATCGGGCGCACCGGGAGTCCACTCTACTTGAGATAAATTTTTCCCTTCAGGAGATCGGATTAATGAGTCAGTGGCGGAAATATCCATGGAGGTATTCTCTGGTTGTGATTCACTATCCGACGTCTCAATCTCTTGCTGATCGTTTCGTGATGCAGCCATATCGGTCTCTTTATCAGGTGAATTGGCCGCATCATCGTTACTTACCTTCCCTCCTTCTTGTTTATCTGTAGTATGTAGTGGTTGGGATGTATTTGATTGGACTGGTGAGGTATTACAAGCTGATGATAATAGTACGGTGCTAATCAATGCAATTAACAAGGCCACCTTTTTCATTCTTTAGATTGTTCCTCTCTGGTATTATAATAGGTATAATTGCCCAAAAGTTTATTGAGTCAGCAACTCCTATTATATGTAAAAACTCATACTTAGTGTAGTGTTAGACGAAAAATATGCTAGCTAATTTTATCTAATATTCAAAACGAAAGGAGCATTCCCATGCCCATCGAACTAGGAGTTTGGAAAATTAACGGAACGGTTGAAAGAATTCATTTTTCCAGTATAGAGACCGAGCGTAAGCTTGAAGATGTAATTACTCATGATATTAGTATTATCGATCCGTCATTAATGCTGATAGGGAGACAGATCACGACGGCGTTTGGCAAATTCATTGATATCCTAGCCATGAACTCCGAAGGAAATTTGGTCGTGATCGAGCTCAAGCGTAACAAAACCCCACGGGAAGTTGTGGCCCAAACGCTGGATTATGCTTCGTGGATTCAACAGTTAACTTACACGGAAATCATCGAAATCTATAGCGAAAAAAATCCGGGCAGGCAGCTGGAGCAGGATTTTGTGAGTCATTTTCAGACCGACTTTCCAGAAGCTTTAAATGAATCTCATCAATTGATCATCGTTTCTGCTGAGCTCGATCCGGCAACGGAAAGAATTATCGACTATCTCACGGGCTTTGCAGTACCGGTAAATGCAGTCTTTTTTCATTATTTTAAAGATGGAGATAACGAATATCTGGCCAGAAATTGGCTCATTGATCCCCATAAATTGGAGGCTAAGTCATCGAGTGTGAACAGCCGGAAAACGGGGAAGGCACCATGGAACGGCAAAGATTATTATGTTTCCTTAGGAGATGGCATTCACCGGAACTGGGAGGATTGTAGAAGATATGGCTTTATATCGGCAGGGCAAGGGAAGTGGTACAGCAATACGCTGAGCCTCCTGAAGCCAGGTGCCAGAGTTTTTGTGTGTATTCCTAAAGTGGGATACGTGGGTGTTGGTATCGTTACAGATGAAGTCGTGCCGATCAAGGATTTTCAGGTCGAGATCGATGGCGAAAGCGTGCCGCTGCTGGAAACGGACTTACATGTCAAAATGGATAAGGATGTCGATGATCCCGATTTGTGCGAATACGTTGTACGCGTGGAATGGATCAAGACAGTTTCTAAGCAGGAGGCAGTTTGGGAGAAAGGCATGTTTGCGAACCAGAATTCTGCATGCAAGTTGAGAAACCAGTTTACGATTGAACGTCTCACAGAACATTTTCAACTCGAAGAAGAATGATAGATTTGAAAACATAGAGGGAAGTATGAATGATGGACATCAACAGCCAGCTCGACGAACTATTTCAACAGTGGGAGATGCACGAAGCGTGTGCAAAGGGAATTTTTATCCCAGACGGTCATGTGGACGAGGAAGCGTGGTCAGGTTCTCAACTCAAACTGATGGTATTGCTGAAAGAAGTAAACTCTTCAGATGCCGGTTGGAATCTGCAGCAGTTTGTTAGAGAAGAGGGGTATCTCAAGGAAAGCAGCACCTGGCCAACGCTCATTCGGTGGACGTATGGGATTCTGCATGGGTATCCTGAATTCTTCGAAGTTGAAAATCGTTATGCGGATATCAAGGGAGAGGCGGATCAGTTCTTACGTCAGGTCTATTTTGCCAACGTTAAGAAGATTGCGGGTGGTTCGCAGGCGGTACATACGGATATTGAACGTCATATCCAGTTGACCGGGCCGCTCCTCCTTCAACAAATCCGGATTTTGAATCCACATATTGTTCTATGCTGTGGAGATGTGATTTTCTATGGCGTCCAAAAGGTATTAAAAGATACGAATTCTTGGACATACGAACATAAGCAAACTTCCGGCGGACTGGACTATATTTGGTGGGAAGACGCACAGACCTTCCTGATTCGTTATCATCACCCTAACGCCTATTTTCCGAGAGCGATGTCTTATACCTACCTGATGAAAGAAATTCAGAAGATTCTCTGAATCGGAAGAGACAGAGCAGCTTGACTATTTCTCCAATTCTCTCTCGTAGCTCTCAACCAATACCGAAGCCTTAACCTGAAGCGCCCTTGCTAATGCTGTAATCGTCAGCAAAGAGGGCGCTTTTTCTCCGTTCTCCAACTCACTAATATAAGACCGGTCGACGCGGGAATAGACGCTCAACTCATCTTGAGTGAGCTTTTTTTCTTTGCGGATTTTACGCAGAGCTCTGCCGAGGGCAAGCAATTAACGGTCTTTGATTTTTCGAGCGTGAGCACTATTTTTAATGTAGTCAAGGTATTAGTAACCATCACGCTGGTTTCAATGATGGTTTATTTCTATGGAAAGCAGCGGAAATAACGATAGGATCTCCTCACAAAGTCACCAATTAGGGTGGCTTCTTTTTTGTTTAAGCAATAGCCGCTGACCGAACCACTTCAGAAGACCACCCCAACACCGCTTTAATTAGTAAAAAGGTCCTATTCCACAATCGACAAAGTTCGTGTAGATTTGCATTATATGGAAATTGAATATTTTCGTACGATAATAGCAAACCCGCCGAAAGGCGGCGACGCAAAGCTACAGGGGCTAACGCGGATTGCAGTACCAATCAACCGCTATGCCAGCCAGTTGCCGAATACGACGGGGAGCCTCCGTCTATTCATTATTTAATAATGTTCAGATGGGAGGTTCTTTGTGCTGCCCAAAAAGCCGCCTTGAATAAGTTGAGCCCGGTCGTTCTTTATAACGAAGGGCCTGTTACCAGACGAATAAGTCAGAATGACAGGAGTATATTAGCATCACTCTTCAATAAAATGTCGAAATATTCAGTCTTCTAGACAGATTGAACTAAAGTTTTGCATTGAACCTCCTGTTATAACGGCCCAATATGGCCTATATAACATTCATTTCTTTAGTTCATTCTGTATAGACAGATTGAACTAAAGTTTTGCATTGAATCTCATGTTATAACGGCCCAATATGGCCTATATAACATTCATTTCTTTAGTTCATTCTATATATTCGGTTTTACTTGCTGAGGAGGGCTCTAAATGAACGGTAAGATCAAGGTTGCCATTATCGGCAGCGGCAATATAGGGACCGATTTACTAAAAAAAACCGTAAGATCGCCTATTCTGGAGTGTACGCTGTTTGTCGGCAGAAACCTGGAATCACCCGGAATGAAGATAGCAAGAGAATTGGGAGTTCACGTTTCGGACAAGAAAATTGATGCCATGATCGACAATGCTCACATGTACGATATTGTTTTCGATGCAACCTCGGCCTCTGACCATGCAAGGCATGCGGAAATTTTTAAAAGGCTGGGGAAGTTTGTCATCGATATGACGCCGTCCAAAATAGGGGAAATGTGCGTGCCTGCCGTAAACTTAAGCGAATGCCTGGTGCTTGATAACGTCAATATGGTTACTTGCGGTGGACAAGCTTCCTTACCGGTTGCGTACGCGATTGGACAAACCCATCAGCGCGTAGAATATATTGAGGTCGTCTCGAGCATTGCTTCCAAGAGCGCAGGCCCGGCCACGAGATCCAATCTTGACGAATATATTGAAACGACGGAAGAAGCGATCCGTAAGTTCTCCCGGTGTCTCCGTGCCAAAGCTATTATCAATTTAAACCCCGCTGAGCCCTGCATCGACATGCAGACCACCATCTATGCCAAGGTTCAAGAGCCCGATCTGGAGGCACTTACAAAAACGTTGAACAGAACGATTACCAACATGCAATCTTACGTTCCGGGCTATCAATTGGTTCTTCCCCCCACGATCGAAGATGGAAGAATCGTAGTCATGGTTAAAGTGCAAGGGCTTGGAGATTACTTGCCTAAATATGCCGGAAATTTGGATATCATTAACTGCGCAGCCATTGCTGCTGCAGAGGAGTACGCATACAAGACGGCAGGCATTGAGAAAGGGGCGTAAACCATTGTCGACGGTGCTTATCAGCGATCCCACGTTAAGAGACGGTTCTCACGCCGTACGTCATCGGTTAACCAAAGAACAAATGCACAGCTATATGCTCATCGCCGAAGCAGCGGGCATTCCCATTATTGAAGTCGGGCACGGCAACGGACTCGGGGCGTCTTCGCTGCAGCTGGGCGAATCCCTTGTGCCGGATGAAGAAATTTTTAAGCTGGCGTCGGAAACCTTGCACCATACCAAGGTAGGAATCCATGTCATACCGGGCGTAGCCACGATCAATGACCTTAAAGCGGCTTTGGATTTGGGTGTGCACGTTGTCAGGGTTGCATCGCATTGTACCGAGGCGGATATCACAGAGAGGCATATAGCCTACGCTTTGGACAGGCAAAGGGAAGCATACGGCGTCTTGATGATGAGCCACATGGCTTCCGTAGAACTGCTGACACAGGAAGCATTAAAAATGCAATCCTACGGTGCACAAGGAGTTGTCATTATGGATTCGGCCGGCGTCTATTTGCCGAACGACGTTACGGAACGGATTGAAGCCCTGACCGCTGCATTAAATATTCCGGTAGGGTTCCATGCGCACAACAACTTGGGCCTTGCGATAGCCAATTCGGTTGCCGCTTTGCGGGCAGGGGCCACCATATTGGATGCGACGATTCGCGGATTCGGAGCCGGGGCCGGCAATACCCAATTGGAAGTATTGGTCGCCGTGTTAAACAAAATGGGCTATACCACCCATATCGACTTGCCCAAGCTTTTGGAAGGAGCCAATCTTGCGGAGCAATCCATTATCGGTAAAGTGCCCACGATCAATTCCACAAGCGTTGTCAGCGGATTGGCCGGCGTGTTTTCCGGCTTTGCCAAGCCTGTGGAGCAGTTATCCAAAAAATATAATGTAGACCCCCATAAAGTATTTATGGAGTTAGGAAGAAGAAAAGTGATTGCAGGGCAGGAAGATATCATCATTGAGGTGGTCCATGAAATCGCCGAATCCGAAGCAGAAAGGGTTGATAAGATATGTTGACAGAACGCGAGAACATTGTGGTTACCTATCCATTCGAAGGCGTGGAAAGAAGAGTGCTGGCTTATAATGACAAGCTCATGCTTGTAGAACATCTGTTATCGGAAGGATCCACATTTCCACTGCACAGCCATGATCATGAACAAATCTTTTACATTTTGGAAGGGAAAGTAAAGGTTATTTGCGACGGTATGGAATATGAGGTGAAGGCCGGCGGTAGTTTTGTGATCGCGGGGGGGCTGGAGCACAGTGTTTATGCGCTTGAAGATACCGTTTCTTTGGACATCTTCACTCCAGCCCGTGAGGAATATATGTCTTGAGTACAACGAATGAAATGAGCCTTCAACCAAAATAGGACCTGTAAATTAATCAAGGGAGCAATCAGACGATGGATTTGGGACTCAAAGGAAAAGTTGTGCTGGTCACCGGAGGGAGTCAAGGGATCGGCCTTGAATCGGCAGTTACGTTTGCGGCGGAAGGCGCCAAGGTCGCGATTTGCGCACGAAACGAGAAACAATTAGAGGCTGCGGCTGCTCGAATTAAGAGTTATGGCGGCGCAGAAGTGTGTACGTTCCAAGTGGACGTGACGAAACCTGAGGACTGCGAAAAAGTAGTTGCCGATGTGGTGCGGCACTACGGGCGGCTGGACATTCTGGTGAATAACGCAGGAACTGCCGCTGCTAAGCCATTCGAACAGATCGACGACCGGCAGTGGGCGTCCGATTTGGATTTAAAGCTGTTTGCTGCGATCCGTGTGTCGCGGGCTGCCGTTCCGCATCTGCGTCAAGCGGGCGGCGGCTCGATCATTAACGTCACCACTTCCTGGGCCAAGACGCCGCCCGCCTCGTCCATGCCGAGTTCCGTAAGCCGTGCCGCCGGACAGGCTTTGACCAAGGCAATGAGCCGCGACCTGGCCCCCGATCAAATCCGGGTAAACACCGTATGCATCGGTTTGATCCGAAGCGGGCAGCTGGAGGACCGGTGGAAACGGGACAAACCGGATCTGACGTGGGAAGAGTACGCGCGGGAGCCGGAACATGACATCCCGCTCGGCCGGATCGGAAACACGGACGAGGCGGCGAAAGTCATCGTATTCCTCGCATCCGAAGCGGCGTCCTATGTAACCGGAACATCGATTAATATCGATGGCGGTTCGGCCCCTTCTTTGTAAAGAGAAATAAATACCGATAATATGATCATGAGACGGCCAGAAGGGGGATTTGCAGTTATGCGTTACAGTGGGATAGGAGCCACTAACGAGCATGCAAGATTGATCATGGAGAGCTATCAAAGATTGACCGGAAAATCGCTTCTGGGTGAGCCAGCCTCAGACAGCAACCCGTTCGAACAATTATTTAACGCACCCTGTGTGGTGCTTTCCCACGGAACAGAGACCGACCCGGTCCTGAACTTCGGCAATCGGGCGGCGCTGGAGCTATGGGCAATGGATTGGGACAAGTTCACGAGCACGCCGTCAAGACTCACCGCGGAACCGATGGAACGGGAGGCGCGATCGGTTTTTCTAAGAACGGTAGGCGAACAAGGTTATATCGATAACTACACGGGAATCCGCATATCCAGCACAGGCCGGAGGTTTCACATCTTGGAGGCAACCGTATGGAATTTGACGGACGAAACCGGAAAGATTCACGGGCAGGCCGCTGCATTCCGAGAGTTTCGTTACGTTTGAGGATGCGTTTTGATCCAAGGATACGAGACAGACATGCTTTTAAACTAGCGCCCCTCTCGAAATCATAGTTGGGAAAAACGGGTAATTATACGTAAACGCTTCACATGATTTTAGGAGAAGCCAAGCAAAAGGCTGATCTTGAGGCTAAGCTGCAGAAGTAACTTGAGGTATATTTCTCCATAAGCTAAGATAACAATAAATAAGGAGCAGCGGCCAACTGCTCCCCAATACAGCATTTGTGGTGGAATCATCTCCTCAGGTGTAACTGAACAAGAAGTAACCCGTCAGGCCGTCAACCTGTGGCGGGTTACTTCTTTTTTCTGTCGATATACGTCAACGAAGCAACGATGAACGCTGCAACCACGATAATATCGTCAGTAGCAGGGTGGGAAACGGATTCCTTTTATCGTATTTTCCAATTAACAGAAACTGGATTTGAATTCATAAGTATTTTATTGATTGTGACCATTATAGTTGGATTTATTATTGCAGTTTTATTTTTCCGTCATAATCTAGATGGAAAAAAGATCATGCTAATAGGTGGAGAACTTATATTACTTGGATTAGTCTTTAATTTAATTGTAGATTTTAAATTTAGATTTCCAAGCTTAAGCTTCATAGTCATTTTGATAGGTACCATTACTTGTTTAATTGGATTATGCAGAAAAGATTAACATATAAATACAACGACAAGAAGATTCTGCTTGCAACGAATTGAGAGGGAACGATAACTTTGCGAAATGATGCCAGGCAGGCTATTTATATCTGATCGCTGAAATTTTAATTACGTAAAATTCTGTTATGACGTATTTATAAAGGATTATTCCACTTCTCGAGGGTGCACGCGAACGGTTGGTGAAACGGGGACTTGTGATTCATCTTCAAAATAGAGAAGGAGTTGCAAAAGTTATTCTTCATCTAACCTTGTTATTTGTTTATAATCTAAGAGTGAAATAAGGGAAGGTGGGTATATGAAAAAATACATATTAATTATCGTTCTTTTCATTCTCGTAATTGCGGCTATTACTGTACCTGATAAGAAACAGTACACAGAGTGGATAAAGGAAGAAGTTAAAAACCAGAATAATGATCAATTGGTTAATCTGGGTGTTGATCTCCTTGGATCTTCGATTTTTGGTAGTACATCAACGTGTAAAAATTACGTATTTTTAAGTACGTGCAGGACAGATTTAGGACAGGAAGAAAAGGTAAGGGCTATCGGAGCCTTCAATAATTATTTCGGTATCCCCTCTTTCTAGAGAACAAATATAGGGCAGTTGTTTCGAAAATTTCGAAACAGTTGCCCTTTTATTTTATGACCCGTCTTAATTTGTGAGATCAACATACGTTCCCTATGCAAGAGGTATTTAATTACTGCTGAGGAGGGAATTTGTATCAAATTGTCGAATTGATATTTATCACACAAAAAAGGAGTATTGGAGAGATGAAGGACAAATTAAAGGGGTTAGTCATTGGTATTGTAATTGGGTCAATGTTGACGGGAGCAACAGCTTTTGCAGCAAGTGGAACCACAAATATTAAAGTTGCTATTCAAACACTAGGTATTTATGTTGATGGCACTAAAAAGACTTCAGCAGATGCAATTATATATAAGGGGACTACATACGTACCGGCTCGTTCGGTAAGCAAAGCAATTGGTAAAGATATTGGATTGGTAAACGATGGACTTTTTATCGGAAAACAGCCTCAGATTAAGGTTACAGAGACCCAAGCAATCAAGCTCGTTAGAGATAAATACAAAGTACCTAATAATCCGAAGGTTTACGTTGATGTCGACCACTATGAAGGAAATTCTTATGTTGTTCATGTATATGAGGTGGTAATGGAGGAGGATGGAAGCGGAGGACATACGGCAACTTGGGGATGGTATTATGTTGATAAATTTAGCGGTTCAATTACATCAATGTTTTAATAAACGAAAGAGGCTACGGATAGTTGGAGGCCTCTTTTCAATGAATAATTCTTGTTTACTCTAACTCATAAAGTGATCATCTTGTATCTTGTATGAAGATGAATTTATTAAGAGTGGGACACTATAATTGATAGTTTCCCCGGAACGTATACGTATAAATAAAATCCTGGTCCGACTGATATTTATACAAAATCAGGATTTTGTACATATGTCTGTATCTCTGCTTCGTTAGCAACATAAGATCCAATTTGGTTGTACGAATATCACCATTTTAGATCATCTGCCTTTACATAACCTTCAACACCGTTGGTTCCAATAGCTGATACTAAATCGGGCTCGTAACCTACGGCTTCTATGGATGAACGTGATCCGAAGGTTTCACCGTTTCTATTACAGGGTACGTAGTCAAGCTCATCAAATATTTTATTTCTTCTGAAGTTTCAATTGAGCTTTTAGATAGCGTGCTTACAGGGAATGTTTGTACCTCAGACTTATAGCCACCGTAATTTTCATACTTCGTGGGTGTTTTAAACGAGCCTAGACTCTCAGCATAATATTTACCGGCTGTTTTAATCGTTGGTGAGTAAATCCACGTACCTGCTACATTTGAGGAATTGCACATCATGGGATGAAGCTTGGGGAATGTCTGCTACAATTAGTAGCGATCTCTAATTTGCAGATTAAAAGATCCTGCTGGCTATGAGCTGGCAGGATCTTTTTTAGGTTTTTTATGTATAGATCATAGATCCTCGCATCACGTTCTTTTGGAACAACTCCTCAGATACTGCCTACTTACGCTGTTCAATAGATATCAGTACCCCTTTGCTTCTTTATAATGACATCATCCCCAACAATTATTAGATCGTATGTATGAGAAATTACTTCCTATTCCCCCTAAACCATCTTCGAATTTGCAAGTGAAGTAATACCTATTCATGATTTAACCTAGACCCTCCCCCAATTCCCTCCGAAAACATTGCGCAACCAATCAAAAAATGAGACTTGCCTGTAATCCGATATTGTACGCTTGCCTCAACCCTATTTTACATTCCTTGAACCCCCTTTCCCGCTCTTCCCCCACTCATCTTCCCCACCCCCGAAAATATTGCGCACCCCATCAAAAAATGTTGCTTGCCTGAAATCCGGGGCTCGGCATATCATGAGTCCATGCGGAAGCGGGCCTGCAAGTTCCGTCGAGATCATCAGGGAAGGGGAAGATCATGAGAGCCATTCGTCAGCCGAATCAGCGAAAATCTTTTCGAGTGCGTGACAACCTCCAGCTGTACTTAATAATGCTTCCCGTTCTGGTTCACATTTTTATTTTCAGCTACATTCCGATGTACGGGATTCTGATCGCGTTTCAGAATTACTACCCGGGCAAACCCTTTCTATCCCTGCACGGAACGGATTGGGTCGGCTTTCAGCATTTCATCGACTTTTTTAACGGCCCGTATTTCGGGAGATTGATGCGGAACACGTTTTTGCTCAGCTTTTATTTTCTGGTGTTTGGCTTCTGGGTGCCGATCCTGTTTGCCCTGCTGCTGAATGAACTCAAAAGCGGCGTATTTAAAAAATACGTGCAGACGGCAAGCTATTTGCCCCATTTTATTTCGAATGTGGTCGTGGCGGGGATGGTGTTGTCTTTTATCAATACGGACGGCATCGTGAACGCCATCGTCAAGCTGTTCGGCGGCACGCCGGTGGCGCTGAATACGGAGCCGGGGTATTTTCCGGCGATTTATACGATTACGAGCATCTGGAAGTCGTTTGGGTGGAGCAGCATTTTATATTTGGCCGCTATGTCCTCCGTGGACCCGCATCAGTACGAAGCGGCGAAGATGGACGGGGCCAACCGCTTCAAGCAAATGCTCCATATTACGCTGCCGGCCATCCGGCCGACGATTTTTATCCTGTTGATTTTTGCGATCGGCAATTTACTGTCGGCCAATAGCGAGTTTATCTTGCTCATTTATAACCCAATGGTGTACGAGACGGCCGACGTCATCGGCACGTATTTATACCGCGACGGTTTGCTGGGCGGCAATTTCAGCGCAGGAACGGCCGTAGGATTGTTTATCTCGATCATCAATTTCACGCTGCTGTACACAGCCAATACACTCAGCCGTAAATATTCCGATTACGCCTTATGGTAAGGGGGAGTCCCATGGCCGCCAGGGTCAAAAGAAATCCGAACACCATCAAGCAAGGCTCGGTTGTCGTCGACGTCGTGTTGTATGCGCTGGCGCTCGCCCTTTGCTTAATCACGCTGTATCCTTTTTATTTCGTGATCATTATGTCCATCAGCAATCCGACGGAAGTCGCGGCCATGAATGTGTTCTGGTATCCGAAAGGATTGTTCCTCGATTCGTACAAGCTGATCGTCAGCGATACGAAAATGTGGTGGGCTTATTCCAACACGTTGATCTATGTGAGTGCGGGTACGATTTTAAACTGTCTGACAGCCGTGCTCGGTGCCTATCCGCTCACCGTTCGCAATCTGATGGGCAGGAAGTGGGTCGTGTCGTACCTGCTGATCCCGATGTATTTTGGAGGCGGTCTCATTCCGTCCTACCTGCTGGTGAACAAGCTTGGATTGTATAACACGATGTTTGCGGTCATCATTCCGGGGATGGTCAGCATTTGGAATATTATCCTGGTGCGAACGTTTTTTGCCAACATTCCGGATGGGCTGAAGGAGTCGGCTTTTATCGACGGCGCTTCCCATTTGCAGCTGCTGTTCCGGGTCATTATCCCGATATCCAAGCCGATCCTGGCGGTCATCGCCATTTATTCGGTCGTCGGCATCTGGAACAGCTGGTTCGACGCGCTCGTGTATTTGCCGAATGAGAAGCTGCACCCGCTGCAAATGTACCTGTACCGGGTCGTGGTCCAGCAGTCGGTCGATTTAAAGATGCTGTCGATGGAGGATGCGAAAAATGCGGTCGCCAACATGCTCTCAAACATCCAGCTGAAATATGCCATTATCGTCTTTACGACGTTACCCGTCATTTTTACATATCCGTTCTTTCAGAAGTATTTCATCAAGGGAGCGCTGCTGGGTTCATTAAAGGAATAGGCTGGGCCATCCGAAGGGGGAAGAGTTGTATGAAAAAAAGGAAAAAACCGCTTATGTCTGCCATCATCGCCGTTGTTTTAATTGCTTCTGTAACCGCTTGCAGCGGGGGAGACAGCAAACCAGAGGAAGCCGATAGCAATGCCCCAGCCGGGCAGCAGTCCGCCAAGCTGCGGCTTCTCGGGCCGACCGGTTCGAACAAGTTCATCAAATTCGAGGACAGGGAGAAGTACCCGGTCTGGAAGGAAGTCGACAAGCTGCTGACGGATGCGAACCTGCAGCTCGATTACGAGCTCGTTCCGAACGAGCAGTACAACGTCGTCATCAAAACGCGTATGGCGTCCGGCTCCAATCTTCCGGATATCGTCAACATTTCGGCGCTGGACAATACGACGGTGCTCAATCTGGCGAAGCAGGGCGTGCTGCTGGACCTGAATCCGCTGATCGAGAAGTACAGCAACGGCAACATCAAGAAGATGTATGAGCAGGAGTTCCCCTATGCGAAAAAGACGACGACGACGTCGGACGGGAAAATGTACTGGTTCAGCGATCTGCACAAAAAAACGTATCAAGGCACCGATCCGGCTCCGGTCTCCTTAACGATGCTGCTCCGCAAGGACTGGCTTGATAAGCTGAGCCTTCCGGTTCCAACGAGTGCGGAGGAATATTTGCAAACGCTGAAAACGATGCGCGACAAGGACGCCAACGGCAACGGGCAAAAGGATGAGGTGCTCGTCTACGATCCGGGTGCCTTCTCAGGACCGATTGCGCAGTGGTTCGGGCTGGGGACCAGCATTTCTTCCGTGGATGTGGAGAACAAAAAGGTCGTCTCCCCGTGGTACCAGGACGGCATCAAGGATTACTTCCGCTACCTGCAGCAGCTGGTGAAGGAAGGCGTGCTCGACACAAGCCTGATCGGGGCGACAGGGGAGCAGAAGCAGCAGAAGATGACGGAAAACCAGGTTGCTTCCACAGGGGATTACAACCTGGAGACGTATCTGGAGCCGACGATCAAGGGGGGCGGGGAATATCTACCACTTATGCCGCTTCAAGCGGTAGACGGCATTGCCCCAGCAGCCCAAATTGAGCCGCCGTTTCTGGTGTGGCAGAAATACGCGATTACGAAAGACAGCAAAAACGTAGAAGCGGCGATCAAGTATTTTGACACGATCTATTCGGATAAGTACGCCGAACTTCTGTATTGGGGCATCGAAGGACAAACCTATAAAAAGGATGAGAGCGGCGCGAATGTATTCATCAACAACGCCTCGGACGAAGAACTGGCCAAAACGGGCCAGGTTCCCGGACTCCGGCTGTTCGGCGATACGGTGTTCCCGCGGGTTCAGTTCGCCAACCTCGAATTTGAGCTGTCCGGCGTACCTAAATACAAAGCCGAGAACGAGCTCAATATTCTGAAATACAAGCCGTATTTCGTCAATATGAATGACAACTATTTGGCGATTCCCGACGATCAGCAGCTGGAAGCGAAAACGAAGATTTTGACCAATCTGAACACGTACTCCACGGAGCTTGCGACCAAGCTGGCTTTGGGGCAGAAATCGCTCGACAACTGGGATCAATATATGGCCGATCTGAAAAAGCTGGGGCTGGACCAGCTGCTGGAAATCGACCAGCAATTGCTCGACAGATACAACAGCATCCAGTAACGTTGACTGTAACCGTATGACTTTGGAAAATGGCAGGCTCTAATTCGCTTTGGAGGCTCTGCTGTTTTCCTGTTTTTGCTTATCTAGTGGGGGAGGGGTATTTGTGCGCAATGGCAGCTTCGGAAGCGGCACGTTTCGTAAAATTTTGTTGTCTTATACCGCGATTTTGATCATCCCGATTATCGTGTTCAGCGCATTAAACGTGCAACGGAACATCGTCGAGGAGAAACGCCGGCAGCATGAGGCACATGCTTTGGACGCCAAGCGGATCGCCGATCTGGTCGACAATAAACTGAATGAGCTCAAAACCTTGGGCAAAACGTTGAGCAACGAATCCTGGGTGAAGAAGCTGATGCAGGATACGAACGTTTACGATCAGGAATTCGATATCACCAAGATGCTGGATATTCGCACCAGTCTCGGCAATAGCGTGAGTTCGCAGGGGATTCTCTCTTTTGGCATGGTGGTGTTTCCGGAGCAGCAGAAGGCGATGACTTCGTGGGGGATGTTCCCGCTGAAGGAATTTTTCCAGTCGATTGTCGCATTCGACGAAGCTGCCGAGCAGCAGCTGCAGAGCTCCTTTGCGCAGCAGCAGTATTTTACCATCTTGCCGCCGGCCAGCATGAAGCTGTGGGGCAGCGATAAGCGCGTGATCCCCGTGCTGCAAAGCCTGGAGGTGGTGAATCATCCGCGAGCGGTTTTGGTATTGTTTGTTGATAGCGCTTACTTTTCAGAGTATATGCACCGGTTTGGAGGGATTGAATCGCAGGAGATCGTCATGACGTCCCGGGATGCGCTGATTTACAGCCAAGTCCGAAATGATCCGGCAGCCCGCAGCGGAGCGGCTTCCTACCCCATTCATTTGTCTTCAGAGGCCAGTGATGTGCAGTATGCGATCTCCTACACGGACAGCAGCGTCATCGGTATCGGCAATTTGTTCAGCTCGCTGGCAGCCATCCTGATTTCCATCGTTATTGGCGCGTGTATGGCTTATCTGCTGGCCAAAATCAGTTACCGTCCTCTCGGAGCTCTACTGAGTAAGCTGAGCGCCGCGGCGCGGGTCGAGGATGTCCGAAACGGCAAAGTGACGGGTTCTGAATACAATTTTATCGAAAAATCGTTCGACCGTCTGCTGCATGAAAACCGCAAGCTTCAGCAGTCGATGCAGGATTACGAAAACGCCGCCAAGTCGAATTTGTATCTTCGTCTGCTCAAGGGATATTTTATGGACGATCAGCAGAAGAACGAGCTGGGGAAACTGGGGATCGCTTATACCGAGGACATGTATTACTGCACGATGCTTGTCAGCTTCCACGCTATTCGCGATTTTTCCGACTTTGAGAAAATCCGGAAGATCGAAATGCTGATGATGGTGATCGTGGAAAAAGCGATGAGCCGTTACGGGCTGGACTATGCGCTGTTCGAGGTCACGAATGCGGATAAGGCAATGATCGTGTCCTCCGGGCAGCCGTTTGGAGACGATGATATGCTGGAACGGATTGCTGCTGAGATAGCCGGGGAAATCGAGCGGCTGAGCGGATTTCATCCGGATATTTTATACGGAGGGGTTGAGCAAGGGCTGGTCGGCATCAGCAAATCGTATTACACGGCCAATGAAAGACTGCGCTACACCATATTCTCGCGTGAGCATTTTCAGGTGCTGCAGGAGGAGACGATGCAGGCCGGTGTCGATTATTATTATCCGACGGATTGGGAAGTACAGTTGATCAATAACCTCAAGATCGGGAACCTGGATACGTCCCTGCAAATTCTGCATGAGATCCATGCCGAGAACGACAAGCGTGAGCTGGCCGAGGCCAGTGTGAGCCGGCTGCTCTCCCTGCTGATGGAGACGATGCTGCGGGTGCTGCATGAGCTGAACCTCGATACGGATATCTACACGAAGCAGTTTTGCAGCCGGGCCAAAGCGGCGAACATCGAAGAAATGTGGAGCTATATGTTTGAAGTCGGTACGCTCATTTGCGAGCGAAAACGGTATGCCAACACGTCTTCGGCGGTGTCAGCCGGCAGCGAGCTGCTGCAATATGTGAACGACAACTATTCGAGCGCAGATATCTCGTTAAAGCAGTTGGCGGAGATGTACCATATGTCCCTATCGAAGGTGTCTAAAATATTCAAAGAGGTGACCGGCATCAACTTCTATGATTATGTATGCCGTCTGCGCATGGAGAAGGCGAAGGAGCTGCTGCGGGAGCGAAGCTGCGGCATCGATCACGTCGCGCGCACGGTGGGCTACGAGAATGTGTATTCCTTCAAACGCGCCTTTGCGCGGTATGAAGGCATCAAGCCTGACGAGTATGTGGAGTCGGCGGAATGCCGGTGAGTTAAAATAAAGAGACCATAGCTCATTATTATGGTCTCTGGTCTCTTTATCGTTCCACTCACTTCAACGGTCCGTTTACGACCTGCCGCTGAACCGTTTGATCGCTTCCTCCGTCACCGGCGTGAAGAGGTTAATCAGGTTGCCGTCGGGATCCCGAAACAGCACAGCACGGTTCCCCCACGGCATTGTGGTTGGTTCCTTGACCCACTCGCTGACAAACGGCTTCAAGCGCTCGTATTCGGCGTCGACATCGTCGACACGGAACTCGAGGATGACTGTGTGATTGTCGGCAGCCACTGCGGAACCAGCACCGAACAGCTGCACCGTCTGGGAGTGGCCGATCGCCAGGGTGCACGATGACCCAACGATTTCGGCGAAGACGGGCGCGGGGCGTTCCGCCGATACACCCATAACTTTCTCATAAAACTCGACAAGACGATCCAAGTCGTCGGTAATGATGCGTACAGAAGCAAAATTCATGAAAAACCATCCTTCCTATAATCAATGATACAGTACCGTATAATATCATTTTGGGTCATAATACTTCGTATTGATCTCCCATTCCTTACGGTTACATACTCCGAGTATAAAAAAACGCTACTGACAACAGTATGTCAGTAGCGTTTTAACATTCGATTATGAACTAACGGGCAGTTATGTTCATTGAGCCGATGGGGCTTTTATTCCATGAACGAGCGCTCGTTCGTGATATCGTATTTTAGAATGTCCATTTTCATTCTGTTTCCCCATTTATTTAAAAACGGTTTTGACTCATGTCTTTCAACATGGGCCGACAGCGATTCTTGATCTTGCCACCGCTGGACCGTCAGCATGCGTCCGGCGCGCGCATCTTCCGTAGTAAAGGCATAAAAGAGACATCCCTTTTCAGCTCTCGTGCTGGAAACGACGGACTGAACGTCTGCAGTAAACTCATTCACATCAGACGGATTTAGGTGAACGTAACCCATGAGTATAATCATGGTTACACGACCGTGAGCACAATCTTGCCTTGAATGTGCCCACCGGCTGCACGTTCATGCGCCTTGCGAGAATCGGCAAGTGGAAACGTGCTGTCGATAGCGACGCGAACCGTCCCGGCATCAAGCAAGCGCCCTAATTCCGCCAGCTGCGGGCCGTTTGAGCGCACTTGGGTCATCGATACCGTTACACCCAGCTTCGCGGCCTCCTCGGCATCGGAGAAGCCTAGGAACACTGGGAACAAAGCGCCGCCACGCTTGAGCGTACGCAAGAAACGACCGGTGGTTGGACCGCCGAGGGTATCAAGGACGAGATCCATGTCATGCACGACGTCCTCGGGAAGGCTCTTGGTGTAGTCGATGAATTCGTCGGCACCGAGCTCACGCAGGAACGACTCATGCGACCCCGATGCCACCGCGATGACGTGCGCACCCTTCCATTTGGCCAGTTGTACCGCGAAGTGCCCCACGCCGCCTGCAGCACCATTGACGAGCACCGTCTTGCCTCCCAGCGGCACCGGGCGATGCATCTCCGGTTGAAGCGGGTTCGGTTCATTGTGCCCCAGATCGATCAGAAACTGCCACGCGGTGAGGCCAGCCATCGGCGCCCCAGCAGCGTGCACGTGATCGATGCCAGCCGGCTTGAGTGCAAGGTCCGACGCTGGCGCGGCGACGTACTCAGCATAAGCGGCGCTCTCCCCAAAGCTAGGAAAACGAACCATGCCGAAAACTTCATCACCGACGGAGAAATCCTTCACATCCGTGGCTACCGCCTCGACAACGCCCGACACGTCCGACCCCAGAATGATGGGAAAGGGCACAGACGGCCGCCACTCAGGAGGAAGCGACTTATACCCGTCACGCAGGTACCAGTCGGGGGGATTTATGCCAACCGCGTGAACGCGCACAAGCACCTCACCTGGCTTCAGCTCGGGAAGCGGCGCCTCCTCGTAACGCAGCACCTCAGGGCCGCCGAATTCATGCAAACGAATCGCCTTCATTGTATCTATAGACATCATGCTTTCTCCTTTCATGTAGATGAGTTATACTTACCAGAGCAGTGCTCCGTATAATCGGATCACTGTTCCGTTTAGATTATAAGGAGCACTGCTCCGATTGTCAAGGAGGAATTCTATGCGAGCCGATGCAATGAAAAACTATGAGCATATACTCGAAGTCGCGAACGTCGTTGTAACCGAGCACGGTGTCGATGCATCGCTGCGCGACATCGCTCGCAGAGCTGGTGTTGGGCTAGGCACACTGTATCGTCATTTCCCGACGAGAGAGGCGCTGCTCGAAGCTTTGCTCCGCTCAAGCTTCGACGAGTTTACGACAAAGGCACGTGAGCTCGAAACTGCGAGTTCACCCGATGAGGCACTCGTATCGTGGCTGCGCGACGTCGTTACATTTACAGGCAACTATCAAGGTGTTGTGGACGTGATGATGGCAGCCAAGGAGGACCCGGAGTCCGCACTCCACGCTTCGTGTGTCACAATGCGCACGGCAGGCACGCGACTTCTCGCTCGTGCTCAGGCCGAGGGTCTGGCGCGTACCGACATGGATGGGGATGACCTGTTCTCGCTAGCTGCTGCGCTTGCGTGGCTTAGCAACCAGCCCTCGTCAGCGCCACGGGCTGAGCATCTCTTCCGTATTATCGCGAGCGCGATCTTGACGGATCGATCGAGCAGCAACTTCCGGGCGCAGCTAAATTAGTGCTACCCTAATAGGGGACTGTAGCTCAATGTTCTTGTGCTTTGCTTAAAAAAGATGGAGCTCACGGGAAACAATAGCTCCATCATGACACGACGGCAGCCGGTCAATCGGCTGCCGTCGTTGCGTTAACCTACGCGATCCAATACCGCAATATTGCCAAAGACTAAACTGCAAGACGGCAGGCCGCCGAAGTCCGGAAAAGAAAGCCGGAGCGGTGGCCTGCCGTTTTGATCTATTAGCTTGCCATTAAGATAACGGGCAGGATGGTTTAATTTACCATCCTTCGTTAAATTAAATATGTATTCGGTCAGGCCAAGACTGTGTACATTAGCAATCCATGAGAAACCGGACATGCTGTTGGATGATAAAATGCAGACATAAAGGAGGCTGCATATGGAACGTTTAATCTTGATGATGAATGTGCGAGAAAACCAGGGAGGAGAGTCAGTCGCATGGCAAAGATCGTTTTCGCATTGAACCAGTCTCTGGACGGATTCGTCGACCACGACCACCCGGCATTTCAGCCCGACCCCGTGCTATTCCGTCATTTCATCGACGACGTGCGCGGCCTGGCGGGCATCCTGTACGGGCGCCGCATGTACGAGACCATGCGGTATTGGGACGAAGACTATTTGGAATGGGATGCGCCGGAACGGGAATACGCAGCGGCGTGGCAAAGCAAACCGAAATGGGTGGTGTCGAAGACGTTAAAGTCCGTCGGTCCGAACGCTTCTCTGATCGAGGGCGACCTCGCAGCGGCCATACGTGGGCTGAAGGCTCAGCATGAAGGGGAGATTGAAGTTGCCGGGCCGGAGTTGGCCCACAGTCTAACGGAGCTCGGTCTCGTTGATGAGTATCGACTCTATCTCCATCCAGTCGTGCTGGGTCACGGCAAGTCGTTCTTCGCTGGTCCGCGGCCGCCGCTGCGCCTCGTGGCGAGCGATCGAATTGGCGAGAAGGTGATCAGGTTGACCTACGTTCCAGCTTAGTTGTGTGGTTGACTCAGCGGCCTAAAGGGCACGTTACTTTCATAGGGATTCTCCGGCTGTAGCGGCAGTCAGAGGATCCCTTATTTCGAGGAATGGAGAAAGCCAAGAGGGTGGACATCACCTTCTTGGCTTTTGTGGTGTAGTGGCGGTAGAGGGGACTCTAAACTAAGGGTTACAGATCGATTTTCCAGTTGCCCATCATTTTGGCGACTTCCGGATCGCGGTAGGATAAGAAAAGACTTTCTCTCGTATCGAGGGTGGAAATTTGTTCGATATCGTCCGCGCTTAACTCAAAATCGAAAATGTTGAAGTTTTCGACGATACGTTCTTTTTTCACCGATTTGGGAATGACAACAACTTCACGCTGAACAAGCCAGCGCAGCACGACCTGGGCGACGGACTTGTTGTATTTTTCCGCGATCGAGGTCAGCACTTCGTTGCTAAACAGATTGTTGCGTCCTTCAGCGAACGGTGACCATGACTGGTGCTGTACTCCCTGTTCTTTCATAAAAGCGGCGCTCTCGATCTGGTGGTAGAACGGGTGCGTTTCAATCTGGTTGACGGCGGGCACGATTTCGTTATGCACGATAAGGTCCATCAGACGGTCGGGCAGGAAGTTGCTGACCCCAATCGCCTTGATTTTGCCTTCGCGGTACAGGTCCTCCATCGCGCGCCAAGCGCCGTAGTAATCGCCAAACGGCTGGTGAATCAGGTACAGATCGAGATAGTCAAGCTGGAGCTTCTTCAGGGACTTGGCAAAAGACAGTTTGGCGCTCTCGTAGCCGGCATCCTGAACCCAAAGCTTGGTCGTGATGAACAGCTCCTCACGCGGTATGCCGCTGCGCTTAATCGCGCGTCCGACGGCTTCCTCATTCAGATAACCGGAGGCAGTGTCGATCAGGCGGTAACCGGCCATCAGCGCTTCATATACCACATTCTCGCATTCTTCTGCATCGGGAATTTGGTAGACACCGAAGCCGATGATCGGCATTTGTACTCCGTTATTTAAAGTCACAGTTTGCATTGTAATTCCTCCCATGGTTTAAGTATAAAACGGCAAACGGCCGCGAATCCCTGGAATCGGGCACCTCAGCGGGGCTTCCGCTTACGGCCGGTTTGCTTTACAATAAGCCTACTACCTTCGTGTAACACGAAGGCAAGCCTCTATCAAAAATTTATTTTCCGAGGGGGATTACGATGCATACGGTCAAAGAAGCCGCCTTGATCACGGGACTTACCGAGCACGCCGTGCGCTTTTATACGGATAAAGGCCTGGTGCCGAGCGTACAGCGCGATAAAAACAACATTCGGATGTTCGACGAAGAATCGATCAACTGGCTGCTTGGCGTCAAATGCCTTAAGCAATCCGGGATGCCGATTGAAGTCATCAAAACGTACATCGATCTCTGTCTCGAAGGAGACTCGTCTATTCCGCAGCGGTACAAACTCATCATGGAGCATAAAGAAGCCGCGCGTGTTAAGCTCGAAGAAGCCCAGCGGCACATTGCCCATTTAGAACAAAAAACGGAACTCTATCAGGCCATTCTGGAGCACCGCTCTCCAGACACGACCAATCCGGGCAACTGGGACAACATTCAGCATATGCATGGCGACGTATTCTACTCGCCTTCGGTTCGGAAGGCGTAAGAGATATTCTTGAGCTGGTCAAAGGCGTTAGTCGAGGGGCAGAAAATGGGTAGTTCTACAGATCAACCATAAAGTTTGGAGGTTTAATTCGGAAATGGAATACATTCTAATCATCATATCTCTCCTGATCATCATAAATTTATGGGCTAAGGTGAGTAAATTAGAAGGTCGCATAAAAGGAATGCAATATACGATAAATCAGTTAACCCATCAATCGGGACTGCCTGAACATCCAATAAATGATGAACTTCGCCAGTTGATAAAAGAGGGTGAAGACGTAAAAGCCATTAAAAAAGCAAGAGAAACTTTAGGCCTTTCCCTGCTAGAAGGAAAAGAATATATTGATAAGTTGAAATCTGAAACCAGATAATGCTTAAAAAATGGATAAAGCCAAGAAGGGAGTTTGACCTTTCTTGGCTTCTTCGTGTTTGGATAAACGACCAAGACGAGCGACAAAATTTATTATACCCGGGTAATATTGACTTATCTATTTTTACCCGGGTATAATTAGTGAAGAAATCAGAGAAGGAGATACAGGCATGGGAAATGACCTAACGCGATTTTACTGCACGGCATTTTTGGGTGTGAGAGTCGTCGCCAGTGGTTTGCTGCAGCACGTTGTTTCTACGGTAAAGGATACTCTGGATGACAGGGACCTCACACAGCTGCTTATATTTGACGATATCTCGGGGAAGCAAATCGATGTTGATTTTCGCCGGAAGACAGACGACGTGCTCCATCGATTAGGAGAACAGTTCGGTGACTTGCCTCTCGATACGGAAGTGGATCATCAGCCTGCACGGCGGGTCGGCCGACCCAAGCTGGGGGTTGTATCCGGTGAGGTTACGTTATTGCCACGGCATTGGGAATGGCTCAAGAGTCAACCTGGAGGGGCTTCGGTAACATTACGAAAACTCATTGATGAAGCTCGCCATGCTGGAGGAGAACAGAGTAAAAGACGAGAGTCCCAAGAAGCGACTTATCACTTTATGACAGCCATGGCCGGTAACTTTCATCATTACGAGGAAGCGCTGCGGGCACTGTATGCTGGTGATGTGGATCGTTTTTACCACTTTATCGATGACTGGGCACCTGATATCAGAGACCATATCAAAAAATTATCCGCTAATGCATTCCCTGAAGAGAGCTTCTGAATGAAAGCATGCGGATGGAGGAGAACATGATCATGAACACTTTGAAAGTCAATGGCATTGATTTGGCCTATGACAGTTTTGGCAACGAAAATGACGAGGCGATCATCCTAATCGCCGGGCTTGGAACCCAGATGATCCGATGGACGGTTCCGTTTTGCCGGATATTAGCGGCGCGGGGCTTTCGCGTGATCCGCTTTGACAATCGCGACGTTGGTTGCTCGACACACTTTAGCCATTACCAGACGCTGGATTTTGACGCGCTGGCGGCTGCTCTCATGTCGGGACAGCGGCCGGACATCCCTTACACTCTCGACGACATGGCCAACGATGCTATCGGACTGCTCGACGCCCTTTCCATTGACCGGGCACATTTCGTTGGCAGGTCGATGGGCGGAATGATTGCCCAGATTGCAGCCAGTGAGTACCCTGACCGGGTTTTATCCCTCACTTCCATCATGTCCAGTTCCGGTAATCCTGCCCTTCCGCCAACTTCCCCGGATGTCATGGCGATGATGACTAGGCCGGCGCCGAACCCCTTCGAGGATGAACCAGGATTTTTGGCGCACAGCCTCTCTTTTGCCAAACGCATTGCCGGTACTGGCTATCCGTTTGAAGAGGACGCTTATCGGGCGCTTATTCTGGAGGAAGTCCAGCGAGCCTACGATCCAGGCAGTATCGGACGACAAATTGCTGCGATCGCTGTCTCTGGTGACCGTCGTCCACGGCTGGCAACGATCAAAGTACCCGCACTTGTCATTCATGGGGCGGACGATCCCATGTTCGTGCCAGCGTGTGGCGAGGACACAGCTTCTGCCATCCCGGGCGCCGAGCTCATGTTGGTTGACGGCATGGGACACGACTTGCCGCATCAACAGTACGAAGCAATCGCTGATGGCATAGAGCGGACGGCTCGCCGCAATTGACACGCGTTTCTGAAGAGCAATCAACCGGAGTCCGCGATGCCCAGAGGGCTGAGCAGGCTCAGGGGCGCAATGCTGATCACAAGAGATAGACCGTAAACCTTTGTAAAGGGCGGTCTATTTCTTTTTCATGCAAATTTGATCCACCAAAGGCAAAGCTGTTAGCATAATATCAAGGGAACAGGGAAACGTCATGTTTTTCCTTTTATTGTCTACACTAAGCATAACGGTACGCCGCCAGCTTAAAAAATCCTATACATCACCATCTTTCCTTGAAGGGGGACCTCTGTTTTGGATGCGCAGTTTCTAGATTTATTGGCACAGCAATATGATACCGAAGAAAAAGTGATCACCGAGATCATCAACCTTGAAGCGATCTCCAACCTCCCCAAGGGAACCGAGCATTTTGTCAGTGATTTGCATGGAGAGTTCCAGGCTTTTCAGCATGTGCTCAGAAACGGTTCGGGTACCGTCAAAGAGAAGATCAAAGATTTGTTCCGTGAGGAATGGACGGATCAAGAAATCAGTGATTTTGCGGCATTGGTCTATTATCCGGAAGAAAAAATACAGCTGGTTAAAGGAGACCTGTGCAATAAACAAGCCTTGAACCGGTGGTATCGACAAACGATTGAACACATGCTTAAGCTCATTTCTTATGCTTCTTCCAAATACACGCGTTCGAAATTGCGTAAAGCTCTGCCGGAGCGGTTTGTATATATTGTCGAAGAGCTTCTATACAAAACGGATTTGACCCACAATAAGGATCCTTATTATGAGGAAATATACCGGCAAATTATCTCCTTGGGGCAGGCGGACAAGCTCATTATCGGCCTTGCTTATACGACCCAGCGCCTGGTGGTTGACCATCTTCATGTGGTCGGAGATATTTATGACCGCGGGCCGGAACCGGATAAAATTATGGACACCCTGATCAACTACCATTCCGTAGACATCCAGTGGGGGAACCATGATGCCCTGTGGATCGGCGCCTATTCGGGTTCCTTGGTCTGCCTTGCGAATATTATCCGGATCTGCGCCAGATACGACAATCTGGACATCATCGAAGACGTATACGGAATCAACCTTCGCCCACTGCTGAACTTGGCGGAGAAGTACTATGATGACAATCCGGCCTTCAGACCGAAGCTGCAAGCGGACCACAACGTATCGGAGCCGGAAATCGTGCAGATTACCAAAATTCATCAAGCCATTGCCATGATCCAGTTTAAGCTTGAAATCCCGATTATCAAGAGACGCCCTTACTTTAATATGTCTGAAAGGCTTTTGCTGGAGAAGATCGATTACGACAACAATGAAATCAACATTGGCGGAAAAACTTACCCGCTGGAAAACACCTGTTTCGCAACCGTAAACCCGGAGCAGCCTGAACAATTGTTAGAGGAAGAGCAGCAGGTGCTGGAGAAGCTGCTGTTCTCCGTTCAGCATTCCGAAAAGCTGGCCAGACATATGAATTTTCTGATGAAAAAGGGCAGCCTTTATTTAAAATACAACGGGAATTTGTTAATCCACGGCTGCATTCCTTTGGACGAAGAAGGAAATATGGAAGAAATGCAGATTGAAGACCAACTGTATTCGGGGCGTCAGCTGCTCGACGTTTTTGAATATTATTTACGTCACGCCTTTGCGCATCCGGAAGAGACGGACGATCTGGCTACGGATATGGTATGGTACATCTGGACAGGGGAATGTTCCTCGCTCTTTGGAAAAAGAGAAATGACCACCTTTGAACGCTACTTTATCCAAGATAAAGAAACCCATAAGGAGAGAAAGAACCCTTATTACCATTTGCGTGAACAGGAGGAGATCTGCCGGAAAATCCTGCTGGATTTCGGACTGAATCCGGATCATGGACATATCATTAACGGGCACACGCCGGTTAGAGAAATTCGTGGGGAGAACCCGGTTAAAGCGGGAGGGAAAATGGTCGTCATCGACGGCGGTTTTTCCAAAGCTTATCAGTCTACAACCGGCATTGCGGGATATACCTTGCTGTATAATTCTTTTGGCATGCAGCTTGTCGCCCATCAGAAATTCAATTCCAGAGAAGATGTGTTATGTAACGGGACGGACGTATTGTCTGTAAAAAGACTGGTGGACAAAGAACTGGAGCGGAAGCTGGTGAGGGAAACCAATGTCGGGGAGAAGCTGCAGCAGAAAATATCCAATTTGAAGAATCTCCTGGAATATCGTTATATGAAATGAAGCAACTGCGAAATGGAACCATGGCTATAGGTAAAAGGAGCCGCCCGAGGGCGGCTTTTTTATTTTTAAAAATGTTTTGCCTCCTGCTGTACCCTGACATAATGCTGTCAAGGTGGGTGGTCTAATATTAGTAATGTAAGCAAGACAAACGCCAACCCATTTGAGGAGGAAAATGAAATGACTACAGTTAACCCGAATTGTTCCGAGGTAAGTGAAGCGATCCATCCTTTCCATATCGCCGTGCCACAGGATGATCTTGATGATCTTCGGTATCGTCTGTCCCGGACGCGGTGGCCTGAAGCGATGAACGGGGCCGGCTGGAAATACGGCATTTCACTTGACTACATCAAAGAGTTGGCGTCCTACTGGCAGAATGAGTATGATTGGCGGAAATACGAGGCGCAATTGAACGAGTATCCGCAATTTACAACGACAATCGACGGAGCCCAGATCCATTTCATGCATGTTCGCTCGCCGGAACCAGATGCATTCCCATTGCTGCTTACTCACGCCTGGCCCAGCTCGATTGTCGAATTTCTGGAATTGATCGGTCCGCTTAGCGATCCGCGCAGCCACGGCGGCGATCCGGCGAACGCATTCCATCTCGTCATCCCTTCCGTTCCAGGATTCGGTTTCTCGGGTCCGGCGCTCGGCTCCGGCTGGAATATTGCCCGCATTGCAAAGGCGTGGGATACGTTAATGAAGCGTTTGGGATACACAGAGTACGGATCACACGGCAGCGACTGCGGTGCACTTGTGTCCAGAGAGCTTGGTATACAAAAGCCGGAAGGCCTGCGCGGCATCCATGTGCTGCAGTTATTTTCCTTCCCTTCTGGAGATCCTGCCGAGATGGAGGGTTTATCGGAAGATGATCAGAAGCGGCTTCAATTTCTGGCGAATTTTCATGAACGGGCGGGCTTCAATTCGATCCAATCCACCCGGCCGCAGACTCTATCCTATGGGCTTGCGGATTCGCCGGCAGGTCAGCTCTCGTGGATAGCCGAGTTATTTAACGGATTCGGCGATCATGTGGATTTTATTGACAGGGATGCACTCCTGACGAATGTCACGCTGTACTGGCTGACCAATACGGCGGAATCATCCGCCCGGTTATATTACGAGAACGCGCATCAGCAGCAGGAGCCGCAAGGACCGAATTCGACTCCGACAGGAGTGGCGGTGTTCGGAGATGATTTCCAATCGATAAGACGGTTTGCCGAACGTGACAATACCAATATTGTGCAGTGGTCGGAGTTTGAGCGCGGCACCCACTTTGCCGCTATGGATGCGCCGGATCTTCTGATTCCTGACATCCGGTCATTCTTCAGCAGATACCGCTGATATCAGGGATATGGGAAAAAGCCAAGAGGGTGATATTCACCTTCTTGGCTTTTTCATCAAACGCCATTCAGCTGCTCGGCAAACAGCTTTGGGCTGCTCCGGGTAGCCGTATGGAAAAGAATCCAGATAAACAATATACTGTATAGGATGAACTAAAGAAATGAATGTCATAGATCTATATCCCTATAACTGTTTTTTATTGAGGTGAATATCAAATGGAAGAAATCGATGACTCCAAACAAATTGTATTACAAATCGGCGGTGCCTTGAAAAAGTACAGAAAAGAAAAAAACATGAGCTTGGACGACTTAGCGGAGTTAACGGGCGTCAGCAAACTTACTCTGGGGAATATCGAACGTGGCGAGACAAATCCAACTTTGGGGATGATATGGAAAATTTCAAAAGGCATATCTTTACCGCTATTGGCTTTGTTCAAATCAGAAGAACCTGTTAGTTTGTATCGAGCTGGGGAAGGACTGCGATTTTCTAATGGTCAAAAAAATTGGATCATTGAACCTGTCTTTAAAAGCAACGATATTGAAATGTGTCGGGCATACTTACAGCCAAATAGCTCGTATTACCCTGAAGGTCATCATGTGAATACAACGGAAATTGCGACAGTCATGACGGGTTCCATTGAAATACAAGTCAACGGAGAGATTTACACATTGAATCAATACGATACGATGAGTTTTCGTGCAGATTATGCTCATTCTTATACGAATCCTACGGATAGTGAAACCGTACTCCATATATCCTTAAAGTATGGTCTTTAAAAGTCGAAATTCCACTTATTAAATACAACTCCGAATTCCATGATGGGATTCAGAGTTGTATTTTTGTTTTTAGACGAGATATGGTTTACTATAAAATACTTCTTGTTAAAAATAGTATACTATAATATACTTTTGTTGTTCGCGCGAATATTATTGCATCGTTTTTTCATTTTTTTCAATTGATAGGAAACAAATCATAGGCATGAATTCAGGAAGGAGAATTGAAGAATGCCGAAACAAAATATAAAAGCCGTACCATCCTCTATAGGGCTGATCATTCTCGGCATTATTGTTATTGCAGCTAATTTACGTACTCCCTTAACCTCTGTCGGTCCTTTAGTGAGTCTCATAAGGGATGACGTTCATATTTCAAATACATTAGCGGGCCTGATCACAACGGTACCCTTGCTTGCGTTTGCTTTATTATCTCCTCTAGTACCGAAATTAGGACGAAAATATGGGGTTGAACGGATCATTTTGATGGCCCTCATCTTCCTGACAGTTGGTATTGTCATACGTTCTTTGTCTGGCGCAGTTGATCTGTTTATTGGAACAGCCATTCTTGGATTCGCCATTGCCGTATGTAATGTATTATTGCCAAGTATCATCAAAAGGGATTTCCCGAATAAAATTGGCTCCATGACAGGTGTTTACTCCATTTCAATGAGTTTATGTGGAGCAATCGCATCGGGAATCAGTGTACCGGTAGCCGTGAACGCAGGTCTAAAATGGCAGGGAGCCTTGGGAATATGGGGGATGCTAAGCTTTGTTTCGGTCCTCTGTTGGTTACCCCAATTAAGAAATCAAACGAAGCAAACGGCCACGACGAGTCAACAGTTGGCCGGCAACGAGGTGAATGTTTGGAGATCCCCGCTTGCCTGGCAAGTAACCTTGTTTATGGGGATACAGTCCATGGTTTTCTATGTGTTGATCGCATGGTTGCCTGAAATTTTAAAGCAGCAAGGCATTGACTCCAGCCAATCCGGATGGTACCTCTCGATCATGCAGTTGGCTATGCTTCCATTTACCTTTATTGTCCCCGTTATTGCTGGGCGCATGTCTAGCCAACGTTTGTTAGTAGTCATCACAACCATTTTGCTTTTGACGGGAACGCTTGGGATCCTTTACGGTAGCTCCGATATCATTCTGTTGTGGATCATCTTACTCGGAATCGGTGGAGGCTTCGCCTTTAGTTTGTCCATGATGTTTTTCGGGTTACGTACTGAAAATGCGCATCAGGCAGCGGAACTGTCCGGCATGGCACAATCGATCGGATATCTGCTTGCCGCAATCGGTCCTGCCCTTATCGGATACCTGCATGATGCGACAAATAGTTGGAACCTGCCGCTTTTCATTCTGCTTGGCGCTTCGGTCTTACTCTTTCTAGTCGGTTTAGGCGCAGCCAAAAACCGTTATGTCGGTAGCCGAAATCGTTACGAGCTGCCACGGAAAGGATGATTGGAATGTTTGATAAAATTATGGTGGCGATTGATCAAGCTGAAATAACGAACAAGCTCCTTGATGCAGCCGTTGAAATAGCCCGAAACAAAAAAACGCAAGTTACCTTGGTTCATGTCAGCCAGGAATATGTGTCGAATGGCATGACCTATGTACCAGAGAATTTCTTGGAAGACATATTGAACGAAATGGAGAAAGCGGGTTTGGAACAGCTGCAGCAAGCCAAATCTAAATTGAAATCTGCGGGGATTAACGCGGAGACCGTTCATCTTAAAGGTGATCCTGCACATGAGATATTAAATTATGCAAGGGATACCGAGCAGCAGCTTATTATTATCGGAAGCCGTGGTCTAAGGGGCATCAAAGAAATGATGCTTGGAAGTGTCAGCCACAAGGTTTCACAGCTATCCAATTGTCCAGTTCTCATTATGCATTAGCTCAATTGAAGATGCAGGGAAGAAACGTAGCTTTTATGAAGCCATTGGATATGGAACAACGGTTAATGTCATCTGTCAGCAGGGGATATGGGAAAAAGCCAAGAGGGTGAAGATTACCTTCTTGGCTTTTTTGGTGTCGTCATGAGGCTGATCGGGCGATTCTATCAAAAATATTATGGTTGGATTCCAGGCAAGTAGATTGTTAGATTCGTTGCCTAAACCTATAATGGAGAGTGACATAGAAGGAATAAAATAACAGATGGATAGATGAATAGAAAAACAAGGAGAGGTCTATGTGTACCATGTGAAAAAAATATGGAGGTTATTTCTGTGTTTGATCATTATAGCGGGGGCGCTTCCTTTAACAACAATCAATGAAGCGTCCGCCAGTGATGAAGCAGCCGCTGTCCAGTCGGCGGGGAGCGTGAACACGCCAGCCAGCGACGAAGCGGTTAGTTTGGCCGAATCCCCCTCTCAGGGAACGATCGAATCTGACACGGCACCGCTAACGGCAACCGTTGTGGTGGACGATGATAAGCTGGGTATTGGACAGTCTACAACGGTAACGATCAAATTCTCGAGAGCGGTGACCGGATTCACGATTGCTGATCTAAAGGTGGGTAACGGCACATTAGGTCCCTTAACCTCTTCAGATGACGGCATCACCTGGGTGGCGACGCTGGTTCCGATTCCGAACAGCCAAGCCAAGGATAATGTCATAACGCTCGACTTAACGGGTGTAAAAGATGCTGCAGGCAATCCGGGAACGGGAACAATCGCCTCCAACCCCTATGAGTTGGATCCAGAGCGCCCAACGGCTGTGGTTATGACGGACAAGGATAAGCTGGGCATCGGTCAGACATCAACGGTAACGATCAAATTCTCGGAAGCGGTGACCGGTTTCGATCTAGCCGACATGACTCCGCAAAACGGCACTTTAAGTGACCTAAGCACTTCAGACAACATCACGTACACGGCGACCCTGACGCCTACAGCGGGTCTCAACGTCAAAAGCAATGTCATAACGCTCGCCTTAGAGGGTGTAATAGATGTCGCAGGCAACCTTGGAACGGGAACAATCGCCTCCAACCCCTATGAGTTGGATTCAGAGCGGCCAACAGCCACGATTGCGATTGCCAATTCCAAACTGATGGCCGGCCAGACTACAACCGTGACGTTTACGTTCTCGGAAGCGGTAGCGGGTTTCGACCTATATGACCTGACGGTGGCTAACGGCACATTAAGTAACCTCAGTTTGAGTAACGGGGGCGAGACGTGGGCGGCGACACTGACGCCGGCCTCGGGTATACAGGATAACACCAATATTATCACGCTTGATTATACAGGAGTGGCGGATCTCGCCGGCAATGTAGGTGAAGGAACGATCAATTCCGCCAACTACGAGATTGATACTGTACGCCCAACAGCCACCATTGTGGTTGCCGACAATGAGCTAAAGACAGGCGAAACTTCACTTGTGACCATCACTTTCTCGGAGGCGGTGTCAGACTTTAACTTATCCAGCCTTACGGCGAGTAACGGGACACTAAGTAATCTCACTTCGATCGACGGGGGAACGACTTGGAACGTTACGCTGACGCCTAAAGCCAACGTCAATACGGCTGACAATTTCATAACGCTCGACAACAGCAGGGTGCATAATGCGGCCGGAAATTCAGTAGGGGAGGGAGTGACAAAATCAAACCCCTATACTGTCGATACGGTGCTGCCATCTGCGGCATTGAGCCATTTAACCATATCGAGCGGCACATTAAGCCCTGCTTTTGTACCCGAAACGACAAGCTATACCGCCAATGTTCCTTATGCTGTATCCAGCATAAAGGTAAACGCGACAATGAAGGATAACAGCGCCACGATGACCGTGAACGGAAGTCCGGTAGCCAGCGGGCAACCAAGTCAGGATATTTCATTAAACGTAGGTGTAAACTCCATTACGGTGGTTGTAATAGCTGAGGATCATTCGACTAAGACCTACACGATCTCCGTTACACGTGCTAATCGCGAGACAAATGAGGGCGGGAGCCGCGACAATGGTGGCAGTAGCAGCGTCAGTAGTGGTGGAAGTGTAAGCAGCGGCTGTTCAACCACACCGGTAATCCCGAGCGATAACAAAATAATCTCTACGGATGGTCAATTAACCCTTCCTCCAGGTAAAGCCGGAGAGGTTCGATTAGGAGATGCCATCACGATTTCTGTTCCAGCATGTGCGACAAAGCAAGAGCTGAAATTAGCGGTCCAAAAAGTAACGGACACTCATCAATTTATAACTCATCATGAAGTTTTCCTTAGCCCGGTATTTGAGCTTTCAAAAAATGTACCAGCATACTTCGATAAACCGGTAACACTAACTTTTGCATTTGACCCGGCAAGCTTGAAAAGCAATCAAACGGCGGCTGTTTTTTATTATGATGAAGCGAAGAAAATTTGGATCATGGTTCCGGCCGGCAGGGTACAGGAAAACCGCATTGCTGTCACTGTCGATCACCTCACAAAGTTTGCAGTACTTGCCATAGATCAGGTAACTAGGTTAACCGTCATCAGCAACCCGGCGGAATTTGGCGATATCTCCGGACACTGGGCGGAAGCCAGCATCAAGCAGGCGGCAAGCACCGGAATCGTCACCGGTTATCCGGACGGCACGTTTAAACCGGGCAAGACGGTCACCCGCGCAGAGTTCGCGGTAATGCTCGTAAAAACGCTGGGCCTCAAAAAGACAGGAGCTGGGCTGACCTTTATCGATTCAGCCAGTATCGGTGCTTGGGCACAAAATGCGGTCGCACAAGTGGTGCAGCTAGGTATGATGAAAGGATACGAAAACGGTACTTTCCGTCCCAACGAAGAAATCACACGCGCTGAGATAGCCGTCACCATTACCAATGCTGTGGGTCAGATTAGCAAGGGCACTCCGGAAGCAGGCTTCGCGGATGACAGCGAAATTCCGGATTGGGCCAAGGGCAGCGCTGCGTTTCTGAAACAAAACGGGATTATGCTTGGGAAAGACCGCAACCGGTTCGCTCCCCAAGAAGCTGCTACAAGAGCTGAGGCTGTGACGGTCCTGCTGAATATGTTCGTACTTCGAGGGTAGATGAAATTTTAATCCTATGAACGATTGATGTCATGAAGAAGGCTTCCGGCATAAACGCTGGGGGCCTTTTCTTGTGACGATTTGAAAAATGACTTTCTATCAGAAGGTATCATGCTAAAAGTTTGTAAAAGTTACCCGAAGAGGAGCCGGTCGATACCCAGGTATTTACGCCTGATTGTCGTCCGGCTTTTTCTCGTTATTTAGTGGGAAATTAATTTCAACATAGGAAAAAAGGGTGCGGGAAGAAAGTCGTATACCACAAAAACGGTTTAACTCTGATTCGATCCTAAGAAAAGGGATATTCCACAGATGGTGGAGACTGGAAAAAGCGTATCATTTCGGGGCAGGCGAGAATTTGTACGTTTGGAAAGAGGAGTAGGTGAGCATGAGTTTCGAGTTTTTTCGACGACTAGGCATGATTCCTCATTTTCGGGAAACCGCATTGACTGATTAAAAGCGCATTCATATACTTGAGCCTAAATTTGGATTTGTTAGTTATTTTAACAAAGTAAGGTGGTGGATGACATCGTGATCGGTAGGGGGAAAACCGGGAACGCCAAATTCGTCAAGCAGATGAACCGGGAAGGTATATTGCATCAGCTCCGGCAGGAGCCCCGCTTGTCACGAGCCGAACTGGCAGTAAAAACGAAGCTTAGCCGTCCTTGTGTCTCGGCATTGGTGGAAGAGATGATTCATGAAGGGCTCATTCGTGAGGTGGGTACAGGAGAATCCAGAGGGGGGCGCAGGCCGATCCTGTTGGAATACAATGTGCAGGCGTATGCGGTCGTAGGCGCCGTGTTTGAAGGCAGCGAGCTTGAAATGGCGGTAGCCGATATGAAGGGCGAGCTGATCGCCCAAATGCATACGCGTTTGAAGCAGCCGGTGGATGGGGAATCCGCGCTCCAGGCGCTCGAGGAGACGCTGGCGCGTCTGCTGGATATGAGCGGGACGGACCGGGGCCGGGTGATCGGAATCGGCGTTGGGCTTCCGGGCATTACGCAGCGCCGAAGCGGCACCGTCAGCCATGCTCCAAGCACGGGCTGGATGGACCTCCCTGTAGGCAGAGAGATTGAAGAGCGCCTTCAGCTGCCGGTGGTGCTCGATAATGACGTCAACATGATGACGCAGGGAGAATTTTTTGGCGGGGCCGGGTCAGGTGTATCCAGCCTGGTGTATATGTACGTCGGAACCGGGATCGGCGCCGGCATTATCCTTGACAAGCAACTGTACCGCGGAAGCAAGGAGGCCTCCGGAGAAATCGGGTATATGCGGATCGGTGACTCGCCGGGAAGACGCAAAGGCGAATTCGGCGTGTTCGAGAAAAATTTCTCGGTGAACGGCATACACGGTAAAGCGAAGGCACTTGGGCTTGAGGTCGACGCGGAGACGAGCATTCTCCGGCAGTTAATCCAGCTGAGCGAGGAAGGCAGCTCACAGGCGGAGGGACTGCTGAATGACGTGTATCACGGATGGGCTTCGGGAATCGCCAATACGGTCAGCGTGCTCGATCCCGAGATGTTGGTCTTGAGCGGCGAGATGGTCCATTTGAACGAGGACGGACTGAACCGGATCCGCGAGCTGCTGCTGGATTGGGTACCGGTGATGCCGGAAATCCGTTTGGCGGCGCTGCGAGAGCGCGCGGGGCTCATGGGTGCGGTGCACAGCGTGCTTGAAGCGCATTCGTACGCATCCAGGTAGTTAACATTTCGAATTATAAATTAGCTCAACATCCTAATTTAGTACTTAATCATGAGCAGAGTAGCGGAGGGGCCGGAATCGATCTGGAGAAGCGGCAGCGGTCGCCTTTGTGACCGAATTTCTACCTTGCTGGGAAGGTGAATCAAGAAATTTGGGAACAACAGCGATCGGAAGAACGATCCGGAACCGCAGCGGCCACCCTGCACGATACTAAGAACTAATTTCAATGTTGAGCCTAAAATTAGGGGGATTAACAATGGCAAAGAAATGGTTCAAGCTCAGCATGATGTCCATCGCTCTGACAATGACGGTCGGTCTGACCGCTTGCGGCGGCGGAGACAAGCAACAGGCTGCCTCCGGTGAAGCGGGCGGGGACAAGGGATCACAGAAGCTCGTCATCTACACCGCCCGCGACAAAAACGTCGTCGAGCAGATTCTGCCGAAGTTTGAGGAGCTGAACCCGGATATCGACGTCGAAGTGATGACGATGGGCGCCCAGCAGATTATGGAGCGGGTGCGGGGCGAGAAGGCCAACCCGCAGGCTGACTTCTGGTGGGGCGGCACGCAGTCCTCTTTTATCACGGCGGCGAATGAAGGGCTGCTGGAATCGTATAAGCCGAGCTATGCGGACAGCATTCCGGCTGAATACAAAGACGAGCAGGACCGCTGGTACGGGGAGATGCTGCTGCCCGAGGTCATCATGTACAACTCCGAGGCGGTGAAGAAAGAGGATGCCCCGAAGGATTGGGATGATTTGCTCGATCCGAAATGGAAGGATCAAATTCTAATCCGCGGCGTCATGGCGTCAGGCACGATGAGAACGATCTATGATGCCATGATATACCGCCAAGATCCCGCGAATCCGGAAAAAGGCTACGAGTGGCTGAAAAAGCTCGATGCCAACACGAAAGAGTATACGCAGGACCCGACCCAATTGTATTTGAAGCTGGCCCGTCAGGAAGGAAAGCTGTCGCTGTGGAACCTGCAGGACATTCTGATCCAGAAGGAGCTGCAGAAGCAGCCTTTTGACTACATCTATCCTACCAGCGGTGCACCGATTTTGGTGGATGGTGTCGGCATTATCAAGGGTGCCAAAAACCTGGACGCGGCGAAGAAGTTCTTTGATTTTATTTTTGATGAAGGCCAGCTTAAGGAAAAGGCGGACAAGCTGTTCCAGATTCCAACCCGGACCGATATCGATAAAAGCCAGTTCCCGGACTGGTACAAAAACCTCGATACCAAGCCGCTGGACCTGGATTGGACAGTCCTTGCGGATAAAGAGAAGGAATGGATGCAGTATTGGGATGAGAATATCAAAGGCAAGGGCGGCAAATAACGGAAATGCAGTTTTCAGGGTGAACAAGGGGGCTGGGATGGGAGACCACCCGCCCGGGCCTGCCCGCAGTATTCGGATTGGTGGAGAACGAGAATCTGAAACAATCGACGCTTGAGGTCGTCATACTGTGCTTCATGCCGACTACGTGCGGCTTGATGAGCAAACTTCTGTATCGAAATAAGTTGAATTTAAAAATACGATGCAGGCAAGGGAGTAAAATGATTCCGAAGAAGCGGAGCGGTCGCATTTGGCTTTCGGATTTCCACCTTAAGGGTCCCAATACAACCAAGAAATCCGAAAACAAGAGCGATCATAGGAACAGTTTACGTACTTGCCCTCATCATCCATTTCAGCAGTTCAACTTATTAGCTACTAGCAAGACTTACATCTGAACGTGAATGACTTGAAGGAGGACGAATGATGATCGGAGTCACGCTGGACCGCGTCAGCAAAACATTCGGTGGGGCCAAGGGTGTGGAGGAAGTTGACGTACATATCAATCCAGGCGAGTTTTTTACCTTTCTGGGTCCGAGCGGCTGCGGCAAAACGACCACTTTGCGCATGATCGCCGGTTTCTATTACCCCAGCGACGGACGAATCTTGTTCGGTGAGCATAATGTCACCCACATGCCGCCCAATAAGCGCAACACGGGCATGGTATTTCAAAATTACGCTTTATTTCCGCACATGACCGTGTTCGAGAATATTGCTTTCGGTCTTCAAGTCCGGAAACAAGGAAAGGCTGAAATTAACGAGAAGGTCACGCGCGCTCAAAAGCTGGTGCATCTCGATGGCTATGGCCAGCGCCGCATCGATCAATTGTCCGGCGGGCAGCAGCAGCGGGTTGCGCTCGCTCGTGCATTGGTGATCGAGCCGAATATTCTCCTGCTCGATGAGCCCTTGTCCAACCTCGATGCCAAGCTGCGGGAAGAGACAAGGCAGGAAATCAAACGGCTTCAGCTGGAGCTGGGCATTACTACGATTTACGTTACGCATGATCAATCGGAAGCGATGTCCATGTCGGACCGGATCATGGTCATGAAAGATGGCGTCGTGCAGCAGATCGGTACGCCGCATGAAATTTACAACCGCCCGGTCAACCGTTTCGTCGCTTCGTTTATCGGGGAGTCCAATCTGTGGGAAGGCACGGTGGAGCGGCTGGAAGGCGGGATGGTAGACGTTCGGCTTGCACCGGATTTGCGGCTGACCGGCCTCGCCAAAAACGCCTCGCCCGAATGCAAGCTGGCGGTGGGACAGAAGGTTACATTGTCGGTACGCCCGGAGGCGGTCCGGGAGGCCGCCGCGTCCGAACGGGGTGAGGCCAATACGATGGCCGTGAAGGTGCTGCTATCGGAATTCACCGGGATCAGTGTAAATTATATTGCTCAGGCCGGCCCGCTGTCCGTGAAGGCGATGTTTGTCGGGCAGGGGCACCGGATGAGGGAGCGGGACGAGGAAGTGTTGTTTAACGTGGCGCCGGACAGCATTTATTTTTTGGAATAGGGGGTGACCCGAAGCGATGAACAAACCTCAGCCTCAATTGGCACCGCCGTCTATTCGCCCAAGCAGCCGCTGGAATTCGCTGACGAGATCGCCGCATTTTGTATATGTGCTGATTGCGCCGTTATTTCTTATTCTTGTGGCATATGTCATCTATCCATTCTTCCAGACGTTCCGGCAGAGCCTGCAGTTAGACGGCGGCTTTTCGCTCCAAAACTACTCCCGTTTCTTCAGTCTGGAACATACGGCGAATCTGGAGGCCCTGTGGACGAGCGTATACATTTCGGTACTCAGCGTGATCACCTGCGGCATCGTGGGGGTGGCCATGGCATTCTTGCTCGAAAGGTACGAGTTTCCTGGGCGCAAGCTCTTGTCGGTGCTTGTCCTCGTGCCGATGGCGCTGCCGCCACTGATCGGGGTGTTATCTTTTGAATTTTTGTACGGTTCCAGCGGGATTATTCCGCGGGGGCTGCAGCATCTGCTTCATCTGGACAAGCCGCCTTTTACCCTAAAAGGGATTTGGGGCGTACTGGTGGTCCATACGTTTACGATGTACACCTATTTTTATATGACGGCGTCTTCGGCAATCAAGGGGCTTGATCCGTCACTTGAGGAAGCCGCAGCAAATCTGGGGGCGAACCGGTTCACCATCTGGCGGCGGGTGATTCTGCCCATGCTGACGCCGGCCATCGTTGCGGCATCGCTGCTCGTTTTTATGATCTCGATGGCGTCGTATACCGCGCCGCTGATTTTCGGCATTGAACGGACGATGACGATGCAGATTTATCTGTCGCGTACCAACGGCGACTTGGATATGGCGGCGACGCAATCGACGCTGCTGTCCGTCGTGTCCATTCTGTTTCTCATTCTGATGCGTTGGTACCAAGGCGCGCGGAACTACCAGAACATGAGCAAAGGCGTCAGCGTTCACCGGACCGAGGTGAAAAGCAAAGCAGGCAGAAACACCGCGATGGTGCTCTCTTTTCTGGGGGTGCTCGTGCTGATGCTGCCGATTCTCGTGATCGTGCTGCTTGCTTTCTCCGAAGACGGAAAGTGGACGACCCAAGTGCTGCCGCCGTCTTATACGCTGGACCATTTTAAGGATCTCTTCACCGACAGCAAAACATGGCGTCCCATCGCCAACAGCTTCAAAATCAGCATCGCGGCGACGATCGGCAACTTGCTGTTTGGCGTCGCAGCTGCCTATGCCATCGTGCGCATGAACTTTAAAGGGAAAACGCTGCTCGACATTCTGATCATGCTGCCCTGGGCGCTTCCGGGCACGGTCGTGGCCGTGAACCTCATTACGGCGTTCAGCGAGCCCAATGCGTTTTCCTTCGGACAGGTATTGATCGGGAGCTTCTGGATTTTGCCGCTGGCTTATTTCGTCCGGCATCTGCCGCTGATTTTCCGCTCGACCTCGTCCACGCTGATGCAAACCGACCGTTCGGTGGAGGAAGCGGCGCGAAATTTGGGAGCGTCCTGGTGGTACACCTTCCGCCGCGTCGTGTTTCCGATGGCGCTGAGCGGCATCCTGGCTGGCACGCTGCTTGCGCTTGTGGAAGGCATCGGCGAGTTCGTCGCCTCGATTCTGCTGTATACCAACAAGACGACACCGATCTCGGTCGAGATTTTTCAGCGGATGTACGCCTTTGAATTCGGAACCGCCTGCGCGTACGGCGTGCTGCAGATTGTGATGATTATTCTCGTGCTTTACGTTTCCCGGAGGCTGACCGGCGGCAATGCCGGCTCCGCGATTTGACGATCCATTTTCCTGAACCTGAAGCGGTAAAAGAACACCCTTTTTTCATTACGCGGCGACCTGTCCAATACAAGCCGATTGCGATAATGATACAGGCAGGCAGCGGCATTTGCCGATGCAAGCCAACACTCACGCTTGAAGGAGGAGAAGTAACTTGAGTCAACGTGAACTGAGTAAGAAACGCAGGGCGAAACAATGGATGGCGGCATCGATGAGCCTGGTGATGGCAGGAACGCTGGCTTTTCAAGCCGGTCCTGGAAAGGCATCTGCTGACAGGGGGGTGGTCGATTTATGGAAAGCTATCAAGCCCCTCACCACCATTGCCAGCGCGATGAATACGGGGGCTCACCCGGATGATGAGCATAGTGCGACACTCGCGTATCTTTCGCTCGGACTCGGCGTGGATACATACAGTGTCATCGCCAACCGCGGAGAAGGCGGGCAGAACGAAATCGGCAGCGAGCTGGGCAACGCCCTCGGAATCATCCGCACACGGGAGCTTCAGGAAGCATCGAAGATTACGAATGTGACGCTGGCGAACCTGAGCCAGAAGCTGGACGATCCGATCTATGACTTCGGATTCTCCAAAAGTCCGGACGAAACGTTGGAAAAATGGGGCGAGGACGTCGCTTATGAACGGCTGATCCGCCAAATCCGGGAGAAATGTCCGGATGTGCTGATTCCGGCGTTCCTGAACGAACCTTCGACGCACGGGCATCATCGCGCGATCAACGTGCTGACCGTACGTGCCTTCAAGGATGCGGGCAATCCGCAGATTTTCCCGGAGCAGCTGAAGGAAGGGCTGCAGCCTTGGCAGCCGAAGAAGCTCTATGTACCAGGAACGGAGAAGGCATACGATGTCTCTTTGCCGGTCAACGAATATAATGAGCTGTACGGCGCTTCTTATGCCCAGCTCGGAGAAGAATCCCGCTATATGCATAAGAGCCAGGGCATGGGCCGGCAAGTGGACGAAGGCCAAGGAACGGCCTATTACACACTGCAGGCGTCGGCGGACGGCAAGAAGGCGGACGATAAGCCGGGAACGTCGTTGTTCGGCGGGATCGCCTTTACGTTTGACGATCTGGCCAAAGAAATAGACGCCAAAGGAAAAGACAACAAAGTCGCCAAGCAGCTGAACACGCTGCAAAAGGACGCCAACGAAGTCATTGCGGCTTATCCCGCATTTGCGGAAGTCGCCCGCGAAGTTCACGAAATGAAAGCGGACGTTCAAACCGCCGTGGAGCTTGTGAAGTCATCATCTTTAGATTCATCGGCGAAAAATGATCTGCTGCACCGCTTGGAAGTGAAGGAAAGACAGCTCAATAAAGCCAGCCAGGAGGCGACTTCCGTCGTCGTCAAGGTGAAGCCGGAGACCGGAGAGCTTATTCCAGGGCAAACGACGAAGGTGACGGTAACAGCCTTTAACGGCGGAGATGTGAATGTCGGCAAGGTCAGCCTGAAGCTGAATGTTCCCGAAGGCTGGAATGCGAAAGCGTCAGGAGCGGCGACCTTCGCCAAGCTGGACAAAAACAAGACGGTCCAAACCGAATTTGAGGTCACCGTGCCGAAACAGGTGGAGGACTTCAATCCTTATGCGCTTCCGTTGATTTCCGCGGATATCGGGTATGAGGCGTTCGGAACGGCGGCAACGCTGCATGCGGTTCCGGATAATGCGGTAGCCGTGCTGCCGCCGGTTGCGCTGTCCCTAAGTCCGGAAGCGGCGGTTCTGAATACGCTGAAACCGGGAGACACTGTACCGGTCAAGGTGACCGCGACGAATTATGCGCCAGGCGCGGAGAAGACGAAAGTTTCGCTGAAAACGCCGGAGGGCTGGACAGTGGAGCCCGCGGTGCAGGAATTGAGCTTCGCGGCCAAATACGAAACCAAGACGGCTGAGTTTACCGTCAAGGCGCCGGAGGGCGTGAAGGCGGGAAGCTACAGCTTGTCTGCTGTATCGAGCGATGGAACGCTGGACAGCAGCAGAACGGTGCAGGTCATTCAGTATCCGCATATCGGCAAAACCTATTACGTTAAGCCGGCCAACCTGGCCATTCAAGCATTCGATCTGAAGGTGCCGGAGGGATTGAAGGTCGGCTATGTGTCCAGCGGCTTTGATAACATCGATCAGGTGCTGCGCCAGGTGGGCATCAATGTGACGAATCTGGATGCCAAAACGATTCAGTTCGGCGATCTGTCGCAGTACGATACGATTGTGCTCGGCATTCGGGCCTATGCGTTCCGGCCGGAACTGATTCCTAGCAATCAGCGTCTGCTCGATTACGCCAAAAATGGCGGCAACCTGGTGGTCCAGTATCACAAACCGGAAGACAAATGGTCGCCGGACCTCGCTCCGTATCCGATCAAAATCGGCGCGCCGTTGATCGAATGGCGCGTCACGGACGAAAACTCCAAGGTGACGATGCTTGCGCCGGATCATCCGATCTTTAACACGCCGAATAAAATAACATCGGCCGACTGGGAGAACTGGATTCAGGACCGTTCGGCTTACAACCCATCCGAATGGGGCAAGGAGTACACGGAGCTGATCTCGAATGGAGATCCCGGCGAGAAAGAGTTTACGGGCACGTTCCTCACAGCCCCTTACGGCAAAGGGAATTACACGTACAGCTCCATTGTCTGGTACCGCGAAATGCCAAGCCTTGTTCCAGGCTCGATTCGCATGTTCGTGAACATGATCAGCCTGAAGCAGGAAGGGACGGTTTCCACCGGAACCACTCCCCAGAAGTAATGGAGGATTGGGCTTGAATGTAGGATGAATGGTTGAGGATTTAGCTTGAAAGGGGATGGCGCGGAGCGATAGGCTTCGCGCCGGACCCTGGATTTTTCAAACGGATAAAGACTTTGGCTTACGTACATAAAAACAAACTATGGAGGGGAATGGGGCAACATGAGGAATCGGGAACAAATTTTGGAACGGGAAGGCGGACATTTTCCGGGGCGCACTTATACGGAAGCCGTGCTCGAGCCTGCTTTCGATGAAGCGAAGAACAGCTTGCTCGGGGCGATGATGGCGATCAACAAAGCGCATTTGATCATGCTGAAGGAGCAGGGACTTGTAAGCGGGGAAGAAGCCCTTCAAATCGCGTCCGCCATTCGCGGCCTTGACCTGGAGGGGCTGCGCCAAGCGGAATATACGGGACAATTCGAAGACCTGTTCTTTCAGGTTGAGCATGAGCTGCATGCAGCGGCCGGAGACATTGCCGACAATCTGCATCTGGCCCGCAGCCGCAATGATATGGGCATCGCGATTTACCGGATCGTGCTGCGGGAGAAGCTGCTCGTAACGCTTCGCGGAGCCCTTGCACTCAAGAGTCAGCTGCTTTCGTTTGCAGAGGAGCATAAAGGCACCATCATGATCGGATACACGCATACACAGCAGGCACAGCCGACGACGTTGGCCCACTATATTCTGGCAATGGCCGATTCACTGGATCGCGACATCCGCCGGCTGCAGGCGGCTTATGCCAACTGCAACCGAAGCAGCATGGGGGCGGCGGCGCTGACCACATCCGGCTTCGGCATCAGCAGGGAGCGAGTGAAGGATCTGCTGGGCTTCGACGAGCTGATCTGTAACTCCTACGACGCGATTGGCGGTGCCGATTACGTCGGCGAGATGATGACGGCCGTGCAGCTGGCCGCGATTAACCTGGGCAGATCGTCGCAGGACTTCCTGCTGTGGTGCACACAGGAATTCGGCATGCTGCGCGTGGCCGATCCTTACGTGCAGATCAGCTCGATCATGCCGCAGAAGAGAAATCCGGTATCGTTCGAGCATATGCGTGCGCTTCTTTCCAGCTGCGTCGGCAATACCCAGACCGTGCTGACCATGATGCACAACACGCCATTCGGCGATATCGTCGATACTGAAGACGACATGCAGCCTTACGCCTGGAAGGCGCTGAAGGTGCTGGAACGGATGTACCGTCTGCTCTCCTGCGTCATCGGAACTGTGGACGTTAATAAGGAGGTGCTGCGGAAGCGGACCGAGGGCAGCTTTGCCACGGTGACCGAGCTTGCGGATACGCTGGTGCGCTCCGACCGATTGTCGTTCCGCAGCTCCCATCATATCGTAAGCCGTCTCGTGAAGCGTGCCGTCGCCGATGGACTTGCCGCTAACCAAATTACGCTGGAGCTTGTCAATGAGATCGCACTGGAGGTCATCGGCCGCAAGCTCTCGCTGACGGAGGAGCAGCTGCGAATGGCGCTGGATCCGGTTCATTTTGTGAATATCCGTACGCTCCCCGGCGGGCCGGCTCCTTCGGAAATTCAAAGCGTGATCGCGAAGCGGAAAGGGGCCCAGCAGACTCAGGAGCAATGGCTGGACGCAGCCCGCAAACAGGCGGAGGGAGCCTTGAAGAACCTGGATGACATCTTGGCCGGCTGGAGCGGCAGCCGATGAACATCGCAACCATTCCTCTGCTGGCCGTAGACGGCGGGGGGACGAAGTGTCTGGCCGTGTTTGCGGATGCCGAGGGCCGGGTGCTGGCGAGCGGGCGTGCGGGATCATGCAACTACCAGGGAGTAGGGCGCGAAGCCGCGGCGCTTGAGCTTACGCGTGCGATCGAGGAAGCCAAGAGGCAGCTGGCGGATCTGGATGTTCAAGGGAATACGCGGTCTGCGTTTGACGGAGATGCTGCTCCTCTCCCTTCTCAGGCCGAAGATCCTTCACCTGCCGTAACAGTAGAGTCACCGCTGCATGTGACCTGTGCGGTGTTCGGCCTCGCCGGCCTGGATACCGATTACGACCGTCAGGTGATTGAGGAGCTTGTCCATGAAGCGCTTCGAAACACGCAAGTGCAGGCCGACCGCATCATCGTGGAGAATGACGGCGTGGCCGCTCTACTCGGTGCCACAGGCGGCGCCCCCGGCATTCTGGTCATCGCCGGTACCGGCTCGATCGTGTACGGGATCAACGCGAGCGGTGAAAGCGCTCGTGCCGGCGGCTGGGGCCACCGTGTCGGCGATGAAGGCAGCGGCTATTGGATCGGTAAGCAGGCCATCATTGCCGCACTGCGTGGATATGACGGAAGGAGCGGTGCCACGGCGTTAACGGGTAAGCTGCTGCATCATCTGAAGCTGCGCACGGAAGAGGAACTGTTCAACTGGGCCTACTCCGCGGCATACAGCGTGGAGAAAACAGCCGGGCTCAGCAAGCTCGTGAGTGAAGCGGAGCAGGAGGGAGACACGTCTGCACGCATGATTCTCGAGGCTGCTGCCGACGAGTTGTTTCTAGGGGCCCAGGCCGTGATCGAAAGAATCGGATTGGCTGAAGCGGAAGAGCCATTTGCCCTGATTTTGCAGGGAGGCGTGCTGCAGAATATTCCGCTTGTGCGAAGCCGATTGGCGGAACGAATCCGTTCCATCTCGCCTCTGGCCAGCGTTGACGAGGCAAAGATGGAGCCGATTTACGGGGTGATTGCGCAGGGGATGCGGATGCTCTAGGCAGCCGGGGAACGATCTGTCCCCTACCCTTTAATAAAAACCAATGGCATAGCTTGAAGCGCCTTTGCTAATGCAGTAACTGTTAGCATAGAAGGCGCTTTTTTCCCGTTCTCTAGTTCACCGACGCCCCGCTGGCCTCTCTAATAACTCTTACTGAAATCAATACTTTGTCGATCGTCAATAAAAGACTGAAGCCCAGAATAGAGCGTTCAGTCTTTTTTCGTAAATGCTGCGCCCTTGCAGTCCGGCCAACCACGTTAGCCGGGTTAGTCCGTGTGTGCGACGGCACTGATCTCGATCAGCTGCTCGGGAGACGCCAGATATGTTACGCCGATGCAGCTGCCGGCTGGCCTGTGTTGTCCGATGTATTCCTTGAACAGCCGAATGCAATGCTCGAAGTGCTCTTGCGCTTTTGTCAGATAGATCTCAACATAAGCCAGGTTCGACTTGGTGACACCAAATCCCGCCAGTACTCGATCCAGATTTTCCAGCGTCTGCCGGGTCTGTGCCTCGATATCTCCCTCGCCAACAAACGCTCCCTCTGTATCGTGGGAAAATTGCCCCGAGATGTAAATCGTGCCGTTGACGCTATAGCCCTGGGTGATGCCGTGATCCCAAAGATCGTGATTGTAGGTTTTCACTGTAGTCATTTTTTTCTCTCCTTTACTTCAAAGTAAGGCAAGTATAAGATGAGAAAAAATAAAAATATAGTACGCACTTTATTGATAGGTACTATCAGAAAGGGTAGTGCAAATATGAGCATGGCTGAGTATAAAGGCAAAGTTAAAAATGTTCAGGATACACCTTTTGGATACACATTATCCGTTATTGGCGGTAAATGGAAAATGGTGATTATCTACCTCCTGGCAGAAAATCAAACGGTTCGCTTTAATGATTTGAAGAGACAGATCGGGGCTATTACTTTTAAAACATTGAGTTCACAACTTAAAGAATTAGAAGCGGATGGGATGGTGAAACGGAAAGAGTATCCTCAAGTTCCTCCAAAAGTCGAGTACAGTCTTACAGAGAAAGCGGAGACACTCTTACCCGTATTGGAAGGGTTATGCGAGTGGGGAGTAAAAAACCAACCGAAAACATGAGCGGCTTTCAATTAACGGGAAACGTTAGTTCAAAGCCGGCAGTATTGTTATAAATTGGTAAATATGTATTGGAGGAAAAATACGGAATGAAGCTTTCGGATGATGACTTGGTAATTCGCCTGCATAAACGGTCAGATACAGCAAATATTGTATCCATGATCAATCGCGACCCATTTCATATGTTGAACGGGCTAACGGCCGAAGCGTTTGAGCAGGATTTAGATGAACCCGGCGAACGAATTCGGGATAACACGTTCGTTGTTGAGCTTGGACAGACAACCGTCGGTTATTTTTCATTATGTTTCGTTGAACGGACTACACACGTTTCCGTGTATTGTTACGGGACGGTGGACGTGGATTGGCGCAGGCGAGGCATTGGTACGGCAATGTTTAAGTTTATTTTTACACGACTGGCTGAAATCGCACAACAAGAGGCGAAACAAATTCACTTTATTCATCGTGCGCTCACGAGTATTTCTGGAGAAACCGCTCTTGGTGCCAATTTTGGAATGCAGTTGCAAAACAGCCTGAATATTTTGTGCTTAAACGACCTAAACCACATCAACGTTTCGAGCCCTCCATCAGAATTTGAATTCCGTCCCCCTACGCTAGAAGATGCTCCGATTTGGGCAGAGATTTATAACAATGCATTCGGTGGTAACAAAACGGTTGAGAGTGTCATTCACGAATTTCAGGGAACTGGTTTTTCGCAAAACCTGTATATGCTATGTGAAAATAAAACGGGGACAGCAGTTGGCCTCCTTTGTGCTACATTTCGAGGAATTCATGCCAGAATACCGACTATTGCAGTAAAGCGTGAATGGCACAGACGGGGCATTGGGGAAGCGCTGCTATCCGAAATACTGCAAAGGCTTCAGCATTCAGGTGCAGTTGATGTTCGGTTAAGCGTAGACAGTAAAAATGATGCGGCTAAAGGGCTCTATAAAAAATTTGGTTTTCAGGAGGAGTATCAAAGAATTCATTATGAAGCGATCTTCTCACCGTAGCAGATTACCCGTCACGGTCAAGGAGTGGAGGACGCTATGCCATCGATTAATATGAAAAACGGAGGTGATTGTTGTGGAAGAGCTACTTTCACGAATGAAGCATATTCATGGAAGGGTGATTGACGGAAGGCATCATTTCTGGGACGTAGAGAAACTATGGGAGTTATCTAAGAACTTACCCGTTCATACAATCAAGATTGATTCAATAAAGGAACTGGATCAGGATTGTTGGTTTAAAGATAGCAGGAGGACCCCAATTCCAACGATACGCAATGTTGCGCTTCATTGTCAGCGGATTATCAACGCCAACATGGAGTACCCCATATTATTATGTTCAGACGGACAATTAATTGATGGGGGACATCGAATTGCAAAAGCATTAATGGATGAGAAAAGTGAAATTGATGCCGTGTATATTACATTGCCGGCGGCGGACGTGATTCAATGAAGAAATTCTATAAGCGAAAATCCTTGACCTACAGTTAACTCTAGGCCTTATACTTCAACTAAACATGGAAGAAGCGCAGAAGATCTAACGAAGACTAGGAAAGGAGACTGGAGAAAAAGATGTGAGCTGCATCATCGGCATGTCTGAAAATGATCTTAGAAAATAGAAACCATACTAGAATTGGAGATTCAACTCATAATGAGCAAAAATAATGCAGGGAGTGTTTTCGGCCTGGCTTTGTTGCTGGGTTTATTTTCGACGTTAGGCCCGTTTACGATTGATATGTATTTACCGGCATTTCCTGAAATCGCACATAATTTCAATACGAGCGCATCACTCGTCCAGTTTAGCCTGACGGCTTGTTTGCTTGGATTAGGTATAGGTCAGCTCGTTATGGGCTCGCTAAGTGATGTGTATGGCCGGCGGAATCCGCTGCTGATTTCCATGGCCGTGTATATCATCTCCTCGTTGGCTTGCGCATTCGCACCCAATATTGGCTTGCTGATCCTGTTCCGATTCGCCCAAGGGTTTTCCGCTTCCGCGGGAATCGTCATCTCGCGAGCCATAGCCCGCGATCTGTACAGCGGCCACGAACTCACTAAATTTTTCTCTTTGCTGCTGCTTGTCGGTAATTTGGGTCCACTTGCTGCACCGATTGCAGGCAGCGGTATTCTTTCGTTCACAACGTGGATTGGCGTGTTTATCGCGCTGTCTCTGCTGGGGATTTACTTGTGGGCGATGACCAAGTGGCGCTTGAAAGAGACGCTCCCAACGGAAAGACGCGAGAAACCCAACTTTGCGAACCAGCTCCGCAGCTACGGAATGCTCTTGCGTGACCGTCAGTTCGTCGGCTACATGCTTGCACAGGGGATTATGATCGCGGGTGTGTTTGCTTATGTTTCAGGAACACCTTTTATTTATCAAAATATTTATGGCGTCACACCGGCCGTTTTCGCCTTGCTATTCGGATCAAATGGCATCAGCTTGATTATAGGCTCGCAATTGGTCGGGCGGATGGCGCATCGCATATCTGAACAGGCTTTCCTGTTGTTTGGCCTATGGGTAGCCTTATCGGCAAGCATCGTTGTTCTAGTGGTCGCTGTATTCCATGGTCCGCTGTTCGCCTTGGTCATCCCGCTGTTTTTCTTTGTTTGCTCCATAGGCATTACATCCACTGCGGCGTTTCCGCTTGCCATGGAGAGACAGGCCAATATGGCGGGAAGTGCTGCCGCACTCCTGGGGGTCATCCCTTTTCTGCTAGGTGCGGTGGTTGCTCCTATGGTTGGGATTGCCGGTGAAAATACAGCCGTTCCGCTAGGCCTGATTATTTTAGCGACGAGCACCGCAGCCATGCTTGCTTATTTCGGACTGGTAAGAAAAGCTCCGAGTGCATCACAACAGGCGCAAATTCGAGCCTGATTTTTAGATCAGATTGAGGAAGTAAAGCTAAGTTAAACGAGAACAATAGCTCAAAAACAACCAACAGCAGCCGGCAATTAGTCGGCTGCTGTATCTGTATTTTATGATCAACGTGGAGAACCGTATCACAAGTAACACCCGGTTTTTATTGTGCAACTCGAATCAAATATGCGAAAATTGCCGGTGCTATGATCGAAGGGAAAGGAGGGAGGACTTCCATGTACGAATGGAACGAGATGGTCCAGCTTATGGTGGATTGGATCGAAGCCAATATAACGGAGAGTTCGTCTTTATTGAAGATGTCGGAGCAGTTAGGCTATTCCCCTTATTATTGTTCCAGGCAGTTCAACCAATTGACCGGGACAACATTACGGGATTACGTCTGGACTCGAAGAATCAGTCGAGCCGCCCTGGAGCTCCGTGACACGGACCAGCGGGTTCTGGATATTGCTTTAAAGTACGGGTTCTCATCCCAAGAGGCGTTCACACGTGCGTTCAACAAAGCTTTTCAACTCACCCCCGCAGCCTACCAAAAAGCTCCCCGCCCTATTAAGCTGGCTATTCGTCAGGAGGTATTCTCGCCTTACCATTATTTGATCAAGGAGCGGGATAAGATGAGCAAGGTGCATTTGCAACCAGCGGAGATCAAAGTCGAGTTCATTCCGGCGCATAAATTTATCGGGATCTGGGACCTTTCCGCAGCAAACTATGGGGACTTCTGGGAAAAGGGACATTCTTGTGACGAGATCAGCGGTACGCTGGAGAGTATGTCCAATCACACCCTCCCTGGACAACTGGGTCAGACGGCGGGATGGTTTTACCAAAATGGTCAAAAGGGGTACCTATATGGAATCCCTGTTTCATTGGAGTACGAGGGGCCCATTCCGGAAGGGATGGAGTGCAGGGAAATTCCGGAATCGGAGTATTTGGTCTTTTTTCACCCGCCTTTCGACTATTTGAAGGATAATGGCGCTGTGATGAGAACCGTTGAAGAAGTGGCGTGGAACTTCGACCTCACAGGTATGGGCTACGAATGGGATGAAGGGATCAAACAAGACTACCAACGGCATTTCCCTGAAGGATATGGTTATGCTGTGCTGCGGCCGGTAAAAAAGGTATAGCCGATTATGTAATAACGTAACGTAAGACCCCTCGTAAAGGGGTCTTTTTGTATGAAATAGGTTAGTGACTCATTAGCTGTTCATTAATTCCATAGACACATTCCACAATTCATCAGCCGCGTCGGGATCCATTGCGTAAGAGGCGAGCCCCGACTGAGTCTCTCCAACACGTGGTCCGACCTCGTTGCAGTTTTCAAAATATCGGCCGCCGATACCGTTTAACAAGGGAGACGTTGCCAATAGCGCGGAAGTAGCGGCTCCCTGTTGAGGGGTCTTCCAGATGATTTCCGGATAGCCTGTTCTAGTCTTGTTTAGCTTTTCGATCTGCTCGGGAGTGATCTGTATACGGTCAACTCCCGGAGTTCGCACACCGCCAGGCATCAAAGCATTTGCTGTGATACCCTCATTGATCCAACGTTTTGAAGCTTCCACGGCGAATAGTATGTTAGCTGTTTTGGATTGTCCGTAGGCAAGAAACGGGTCATAGGGACGGCGCAGGAAGTGAATATCATCGAACACAACCGGCGAGCGGAGATGCCCTGCAGAACTAACTGAGACCACGCGAGCGCCGTCTGCTGCAGCTAGAGCATCGTGAAGTCCGGTGGCTAGAGCGAAATGTCCCAAATGATTAGTAGCGAATTGAAGCTCCCATCCTTCAGGAGTTCGCGTCTCGGGCGTTGCCATGATACCCGCGTTGTTGATCAAGATGTGCAGCGGCCCACTCCATGAAGCAACGAATGAGGCTATCGAGGATCGATCGGTAAGATTTAATGGCATTACCTTAACGAGTGGATTACTCGTGGTTACAGCAATATCTTCGGCTGCGAGCTTTCCCGCATTGAGATTGCGAACAGCTAGTGTCACTTCGGCGCCCGTTTCAGCCAAAGCTCGGGCTGTTTCAAGGCCGATTCCGGATGTGGCTCCCGTCACGACAGCTCTGCGACCCGCAAGATTGATCCCTGCAACGACATCGCTTGCTGTCGATTCGGAATGAAACGGGGTTGTAATCAATGAGGACTCCGGCATTGTGATTTCCTTCTTTCTTGATTTTCTAATCTCAAGGTCATTATGACTTGAATGGATATATGGAGATAGTTAGTTTCTGCTTAAAACTTGCTCAAAACTGCAAATGACAGGAACCGTTCTTTGCCTTTATCCAAAATTAAGTTACGATTACAAGAAAGGTTTCAACGAGCATCTGAGGATCTATCAAAGTAAAGTTGGTGAATATTGTGGGAGAGCGGCAAATCAAGTACTACCATTTATATACGGAAAGCCCCCAATCCAAAATGTATTTGGATCAAATGCTGGAGATTACAAAACGGATTACCCTTGTCGAGGGTCGTACCAAGACGATAATTCCGTTTCTAACGACGATGCGGTATAGTCGGCAGACTTCGGAAATTTCTGGTGTTTTGACTCCTTCGATTTGTCTGATTCTACAGGGTGCCAAGAAACTTCATCTTGGCCATGAGGTCATCGATTATCATGCTGGGGATTACTTGGTATCTGTTATTGATATTCCGGCATCCGCAGAAATTATTGGGGCTACCAAGCAATCACCCTATTTCGGTCTGCGCGTTGAATTTACGATGGAAGAGATCGCTTCTGTGGTTATGGAGGCTGGCCTTGATTTTAAACCAAGAAATAAAAAGTTGAATACCGGAGCATACGTCGGGACAGCCGACGAAGGTTTGGTGGAAACTTTTTACCGTCTTCTCAAGCTAATCGAGAAACCCGATGCGAATCGTTATTTGTATTCTCTGATGAAACGCGAGATGATCTTTCGGCTGCTCTCTGGGGATTCAGGGCATATTTTTTTTCAACAAGTCATGATGGATCAGCAAGACGAGGGGATCGGCAAAGCCATCGCATGGATCAAAGAGAATTATGCTCAATCGATTACCATAAAGGAACTAGCAAAATTATCGAACATGAGCGTATCCGGGCTGCATCATAAATTTAAGACCGTAACAACATTAGGACCTATACAATATCAAAAGCAGCTTCGGCTCTATGAAGCCAGGCGTCTTATGCTGGGTGGCGCAATTCATGTGACTGCAGCAGCTATGGAAGTTGGTTATGAAAATGTATCGCAGTTTAGCCGGGAATATCGCAGGCTTTTTGGATCTTCACCATCTAAAGATATCAAAGCTTTCAGAAATAGCCCCGGAGTAGAGGAAAAACATAGTCAAAAAACTCACAACTGAGCTATAAAATAATAACCGAGAAGAGAACTAATAAGGACAATTTGGTGGTGATCACATGTCAACTTCGAGGAAAATTCAGGCTGTATTTATTGACAGGGATGGGACTATTGGTGGTTCTGAAGAGGTTATATACCCCGGTACTTTTAAATTATTTCCTTTCGCCAAACAATCGTTTGAAGTCCTTGTGAGTGCTGGGATACCAATTTACGCTTTTACAAATCAACCCGGTATATCTCGTGGAGATGCAACGATTGGCGACTTTCAGGACGAACTAACTTCCTTTGGTTTTGATCATGTATACATATGCCCGCACCAACATGAGGAGGGCTGTACCTGCCGCAAACCCTCGTCGGCTTTGCTCATTCAGGCAGCAGTAGATAACGATCTGGAGTTGAAGCATTGTGCTGTTATTGGAGATAGGTGGACCGATATGATTGCTGCCCAAAGAGCAGGGTGTATCAAGGTGTTAGTAAAAACAGGTTCTGGCGAGAAGGATTTGGCCAAATATCGCAATAATCAATTTTTTGGAGAATGGCTTGAAGCTGCTCCAGATTTTGTAGCTGAAAATGTACTAGAGGCTGTTAACTGGCTCTTAAAATAGCTATTCAGTTAGTCCAACGTTGGCGCAGCTACCAACGTTATTGTCGCTGACATTCCTCTGTCATTACGAGATAGGGAAAAAGCCAAGAGGGAGAACATCGCCTTCTTGGCTTTTCCTGTATAGTGCCAGAGAAAAGGGTTTAAAAATAAATGCGTGTACACTATCTTAGTGAACTCAAAACGTCTTTCAGCCGCTCGGCAAACGGTTTTGGCTGCACTTGGTAGCCAATGTGATTCTCCGGGAACTCGGCAATGTCTACCTCCAAACGTTCTGCCAATCCTTCAGCGGAGCGGGCGGGAAAGTACTGTCTGGAGGTTCTGCCTACAGCGGGGCGGACTTGTGCCGTAGAAAGAAATAGCGCAGTTTGGAGCTGCTCCAGCTTGAAAGCATATCCGAGCACGCCCGGAGCTTCCTTCGCCATGAAGTATTCCATATTTGCAATCATGCGCTCCTTTTGCTCATCGCTCGGCGGCGAAGAAGGGCTGGGGCCGTCATCATCTCGAAGTCCAATGGCTGAAGTGAACTTGATAAAAGCGGGAAATAAGCCTAACTTGCGGTGATCTGCGATCAAGTCTTCCATGATCATCTTGGCCTGTAATCGTTCATCGCCGTGTAAAAGATCCAGCAAAGGCGGTTCATGCGGAATCAACACACGCACTTGTCCGGGATAGCGCATCGTCAGATCAAGTCCAATGACTGCCCCGGAACTGCTTCCGAAAACGTATGCTGGCTCATCGGTTAAAGCAGCCAAGAGTCGGTGAGCATCGTCACTGTGCGTCTCGATCCGGTAATCTTCAGCCGGATTGGTGAGTTTGCTGCGGGAGTGGCCCCGGCGGTCGTAAGTGACGACGGTGTACTGATCGGCGAGATGGTCCGCGACCTCCTGAAATACATCGGCGTCACCGCATCCCCCGTGAATCATCAGAAGTATAGGCCCTTCCCCGCGCACCTCATAGTGGATGTTTGCTCCAGGCACAGATAACATATCCGTCTTTATCCTACTCATTTCATCTCCTCCTTGTAGGAAGATCATAAAGCAGCTTTATGAACTGAATATGAATCCAACCCAATGGATGAATTGGTCCTAAGTATAGGACTTGATAACACCTTACCGATAAACGTATGGTTCCCCTTAAAAAGGCCAGCTCAGTTGATGAGCTGGCCTTGATTTTGCTTTCTAAGCACTGGTAATTCCTTCATAGGCACTTACCAAAGTTGACAAAGGGGAAAAACGCAATTAATATACCTATAGGGGTATATGTATAACATCTATAAGGAGTGAAACAGCATGGCATTCAAATTTCCCAAAGCAACGACACCGCAGGAAGTGGCATTAAGACTCAATCGTGGTGAGAAGTTGTATATGCTGGATGTTCGCGAGCCTGAGGAATGGGCTGCGGGTCATCTAGAAGGCGCCAAGCATATTCCGCTCGGGCAGCTATCCGGGCGTCTGCATGAGCTTGATAAGTCGAAGGAGATTATCGTGATTTGCCGCAGCGGCAATCGCAGCGGCCTTGCCTGTGAATTGCTGAGTGAAAAAGGATTCGACGTGGTGAATATGACGGGAGGCATGAACAACTGGAATGATGTTGTCCGCTGATCTCCGGCAAAACCATATAAATAGCCCGTGTTCAGCATAAGTGTGGGTTCCGGCAGACTGTTAACGGTACAAGCTCATACTTTTCTGAAACAAGTGAAAGCTAAAGGATGTGGAAACTTTGCAAACGGGAACAATCATCAATTTCGTTATCATCGTACTGTTTGGCTGGTTTGTATTTTCGAGGTTAAAACCGGTTAAAGGACTTCGGAACTTAAACGCGCAGGAGTTTAGCAACGAAATGAAAAAGCCGGTTAAACCCCTGCTGATGGATGTCCGTGAACCGGGTGAATTTAAGGGAGGATTTATTGCCGGGGCGCGAAACATGCCACTGTCCCAACTGCCCGGATTGCTCACTGAAATCCCGAAGGATCAACCGGTGCTCCTTTACTGCCGCAGCGGTATGCGCAGCAAAAGCGCGGCGAAGATGCTGCTTAAAAATGGGCACAAGGAGCTGGGACATCTAAAGGGTGGTTTGAGCGCCTGGAACGGTAAACTGACGCGTAAGTAATATCCATGATGATGTTTGGTTAAGTTAACCTAATGGTGAGATAAAAACGGGAGGCTGACATGCGATGTTTCATTACACGGTTGAAACGACCATAACGATTGAACAAGCGATCGAAGCACTGACGGAAAACCTGAAGGCGGAAAAGTTCGGCGTCCTTTGGCGGTTGGACATGAAGGAGAAGCTTCACGAAAAGGGTGTTGAGTTCGATATGCCGTATGAGATTCTGGAGGTTTGTAATCCGGTTGAAGCTAAACGGGTATTGTCTGAAGATGCGTTGGTCGGATATTTCCTGCCGTGCAAGCTGGCCGTATACGTAGAGAACGGAACAACCAAGATTGGCATGCCGAAACCAACGGCATTGATCGGGTTGGCAGAGAACGATGCCTTGATGAGCATTGCATCCGATATCGAAAAGCGCCTGACGGCATGTGTGGATAAGAGTATATAAACGGATACGATAATCCTATTTTCCCATACGATAGTAAAATCAACTAAACCGCTTACATGATAACATGTCGGTAAGTTGGCCGTGAACGATAGACAAATGAAATGCTGTCAGCTGAGAAGGCTGATGGCATTTTTTTATGAATCGTATATCGGTCAAACTATTCTCTGCAATCCGGATCTGCCTAACCGGGTTCAGGACCATCGGAGGGAACAGATTATGTCAAAAACGAGTGTAGCCGTGATCGGCTGCGGGACCATTGCCAACAATGCGCACATCCCGGCGTACATGGCGAACAAGGATGCCGAGATCAAGTATTTTTGCGACATTCGCAAGGAACGGGCTGAGAAAGCCGTCGAGCAGTACGGTTGCGGCACGGCGGTGGAGGATTATCAGGTCATTTTAGAGGACCCGGACGTGGTGGCGGTATCGATCTGCACGCCGAACAACGTTCATGCTCAAATCGCGATCGACTGCATGCGCGCAGGCAAGCATGTGCTGTGCGAAAAGCCGGCGGCGCGGACGTACCGGGAGGCATTGGAGATGCAGAAGGTACAGCACGAAACCGGTATGACGCTGAACATCGGCGTCGTCAACCGCTTCAATAAAGGCGTCAACATTATCAAGCAGATGATTGAAAGCGGTGAGCTCGGCGAGCTGTACCACGTCGTGGTCAGCTTCCGCGCCCATCGCTCTATTCCCGGGCTCGGCGGTGATTTTACGACCAAGGCGGTGGCCGGTGGCGGTGCTCTGATTGACTGGGGTGTTCATTACCTAGATATCGTCATGTACTGCGCGGGCGATCCGCGGCCGAAGACGGTGACGGGGCAGGCGTACTCCAAGCTGGGCAAAGACATGCAAAATTACGCTTACCTGAACATGTGGGCGGGTCCTCCAAACTATGAGGGCAGCTATGACGTCGACGACTTCGTGACGGCCATGATTCGGACCGAAGGCCCGTCGATTTCGGTCAACGGCGCCTGGGCGCAAAACATCGGCGTGGAAGAAACGTACATCGATTTCCTCGGCGACAAGGCGGGTATTCGCCTCCAGTACGGTCAAGAGTTTAAGCTGTATTCGGCGAAGCACGGCGCATTAATCGAAAGCACGCCGAACTATCCGAAGACCAATGCGTTCCAGGAGGAGATCGACGGCTTTATCGCGGGTATCCATTCCGGTGAAAAGCTGCCGTCGCACATTGACACAGTGATTTTGACTGCGCAAATGATCGAGGCCATTTACCAATCCTCCGAAGAAAGCCGTGAGATTTCCTTAACGGAAGCTGGAGTGGCACCGGCATGAAGAAAATCGGCTTTATCGACTATTATCTGGACGAATGGCATGCCAACCAATATCCCGGATGGATCAAGGACGCCTCGCGCGGGGAGATGGAGGTCGCCTTTGCGTATGCGGTCAAGGACGTGGAGCATGGGCTCACCAATCGGGAATGGTGTGCAAAGCATGGCGTGATGTGGTGCGACACGATGGAAGAGGTGATCGCCCAAAGCGACTACTTGATCGTGCTGTCGCCTGACAACCCGGAGCAGCATGAGGCGCTGGCGGAGCTGCCACTCGCCTCGGGGAAACCGACGTACGTGGACAAGACGTTTGCCCCGGACCGGACAGCCGCCATGCGCCTGTTCGAGCGGGCCGCGCAGCATCACACACCGCTGTATTCCTCTTCCGCGCTGCGTTATGCCGACGAATACGGGGAGATCGAGCGCGCGGGGATTCGGGTGATTTCGAGCCTTGGTCCGGGCTCGTTCGAGAACTACTCGATCCACCAGATCGAGCCGATTGTTGCGCTTATGGGTACAGACGCGAAGCGCGTCATGTTCGTCGGCACAGAGGCTGTGCCGGCACTGCTGATCGAGTTCGCGGGCGGCCGGCAGGCCACGATTCAGCAGCCGGGTCAGGGCTGCCCGTTTATGATGGCCGTCAACTACGATTCGGGTACCTGCCGCGTCGTGCAGCCGGCCTCGGATTATTTTCAGCGCTTCATTCAGGATTTGGTGGCGTTTTTCGAGACCGGACAAGTGAACGTGCCGCCTGCCGAGACGGTCGCCATTATGTCGATCATCGAGAACGGCCGGATCGCCGCCAAACAGCCGTATCAATGGATCGATCTGCCGGAGAGCCTGTAGGCGGCAGGAACAGAACAAAGCAGCCATTTTCGCGGAGAACGGGAAGGGCTGCTTTGCGTTGCGCCTGAATTCATATAGGCGCAGTATGCAATCTCCATAGAGACTCGTTGTTAGCACAAAGCGGCGCGTTGACAACGAGTCTCCGGAGATTTTTTTGCATTGGAACGGGTTGGCCAGCGAACGATCACGGGCTTTGGCCGTCTTGGTAAGCAAAAGCAGTGGAGGGGACGGAATCGATCTGTAGAAGCGGTAGCGTTCGCCTACAAGCTTTCCGCAGGAAAGCTCGCTTCGAAAGCATCGCCTTTGTCTGCGAATTTCTACCTTTTGGTGATATAAAATCAAGAAATTTGGAGACAACAGCGATCGGAAGAACGATTCGTAACCGAAGCGGCCACTTTGCACAATGTTAAGAATTTTGTTCCCTTTTTCCGTCGCGTAAACGCCAGAAGCTAATGCTAAATCCCCTTCGATTTTTCAACCGGCATGCCGCCGGACTTTTTGCGCACCAGCCGATCCATGACCCGCCTGCTCCAGGGACCGAGCGTTGCCAACGTGGGAGCATCGACGAACCGGCAGAAAAGATGGGCTAATGCAAAGATAAAAGGAGTTGTTAGGATAACGGTGAGGACTGTGCTAAGGCCGTAAGAGAACAGGAGGTGGAACTGATAGAACAGATAGGAACCCAGCGAGCAAATGATGGTGAAGTGAACCAGGTATAAAGAGAAGGATATCGTGCCGAGGTAGAGGAAGGGCTGCCGGCCGAACAGCGACTTGAGGCGGGGCGAGATGAGCAGGGCCGTTAAGGTTAGGCAAGCGCCCAGCGTATGGTAGAACACGAAGAACGCAAAGGTGGACGAGCCTTTCCATACCAGAATGGAGTAGATGGTGTTCTGGGTTCCCACGTAAGGGAAAGAGCCGAGATACAGTCCGGCCCCCAGTAACAGGGGAGCGCTCCAAGGCGGAAGAACGGCGGTCAGCCGGTTGCGGCCGCTGTACGTCAAGTCGCTGAGTGCCATGCCGAGCACGAACCCGAGGTAATAGGAATCGGCGAGAAGTACCGCAAGGGCGGAGTAACCGATGATCCGCAGCCTGAAGCGGCCGAGGGTCAACAGAAACCCGAAGATGAGGAAGGAACCCAGCAGCTCGTAGGTCATGGTCCATAGCACGGGATTGTAAGCGGATCCATAAGTGAAGAAGGTGTGGTACAGCGCCTCCCGGATCATGTCGAGTACACGGGGGCTGGCCGTGAAGGGATCGGGCATCGACGATTGGGTCGTTTGGCGGATGTCGTCATAAAATCCCCAGCCCAGCCGCATAACCGCGAAAGCGAGGCAAACGGACAGCGAAGCCGGAATGGCGAGCCGGAAAAACCTGCGCAGCGCGGACGCGTAAATATGCATCTTGTCCTTTGTGAGAAAATAGCGCCAGCTCAGCACGTATCCGCTCAGCACGAAAAAGACACAAACCGAGAAGTTGCCGTTGAACATCAGGTTCAGCGGCGTTTGCGCGGCCAAGCCTTCAAAGGGAAAGTGGGCGATCTCCGGTTTTCCTTCGAAGACAGACGGCGCGAAGACCTGAAAAAAATGGGACACCACGACTACGCAGGCCGCCAGTCCTCTTAAACCATCCAAATAAGCGATTTTAGTCTTCATGCAATTGCAAGCCTCCCTCGATTTTTGAATCCCATTCTAGGCGATTCGCGAGGGGAAAGATTGTACTTCCGTATCAAATGAGAGGAGCCGTGCCGAATGAAAAAGCTCGATATCGATCGATTGACCCGCGCCGGAGTCATCTATTTCAACTCGAAGCTCGAGATGCTGGAAAATCTGCACTGCAAGATGTACCGGATGAACACCCTCGTCAGCTTGTCCACCCATTTCCATGACTATTATCAGATCTGGTACGTATCGAAAGGCGAGTTCGTGCACACGATCTCCAATCGGCAGTACCGGATCCGGCAAGGCGATTTGTTCCTTGTTCCCCCCTTTACGCTGCACCGCGTGCAGGCCTTCGAGACAGAAGGGGAGATCCTCGGCTGCGAATTTATGCCGTCCTTCATCAACGAGCGATTCGCGGATCCTTCAGGAGAGCGGAGATTTTTCGACGCTGAGTATTTGAAGCATTTCTCACTGTCGGACTGCACACCGCATTCGCAGATCGCCTTCGACGGCGTCACGGACGGCAGAATCCGCGGCCTGCTTCAGGATATGCTCGGGGAATACGAGGAGCGGACGCCCTTTTTTGAAATCGTGCTGAAGGCCAGCCTCCTGCAGCTGCTGTCGATCATCATCCGGCAGGTGAACGGGGAGCTGGTGAAGGCCGGGTTTCAAAAAATCGAAAGGTATCGCGACACGATGAACAAGGTCGTGGAATACATCGACCGGAATGCGCATGAGGACATCAAGCTGGAGCATATCTGCGCCATATCCAGCATGTCAAAGCCGACGATTTGCCGGCTGTTCAAGGAGTGGACAGGCAAGACTTTTAACCGCTATCTCGTCGATTTACGGATATCCAACGCGCTCGTCCTGCTGCAGCGGCCGTCCATGTCCATCACGGACGTATGCTATGCCACGGGGTTCAACGAGCTCGCGTATTTTTGCCGGATTTTCAAAAAATACACGGGCATTTCCCCGAACCAGTTCCGAAAACAAGTGATGGGCAAGCCATTTTAAGTTTTAACGATAATCCAATTACTAGAGACAATAGTGAAATTAACTAAAACGCTTACATGATAACATGTGGGTAGTTGACGGCGGCAAGCGCGCATTGGCGGCGCTGCCGCCCCAAGATTAAGGAGGGAAGAGACATGATGCGAAAAGGGAGTACATGGGGGCTCATGATGGTTTTCCTGCTGGTCGCCGTCCTGTCGGGCTGCGGCGGCAAAGATGCGGCGACGGGTAGCCAGGAAGGCGGCGAGGCGAAGGGCGGCGATACCCCGAAAGAAAAGGTGCAGCTGAGCTTCTGGTACGGCTGGACCGGCATGGAGGCGGAAGCCCTCGAGAAATTGATTAAGAAATGGAATGACGCCAATCCGGACATTCAGGTAAAGGGGCTGTCCCAGAGCGATTACCAGAAGCAGCTGACGGCGATTACCGGTGGCAATCCGCCCGACGTCGCGTCCAACTTCGGTCAGGATGTCGTGCCGTGGGGCGAACGCGGGGCCATGATGCCGCTGGACGATTTTATCAAGAAGGATAACGTCGACCTTGGCGACTTCGTGCCTGCGGCACTGAGCTCTTCCCAATCGAATGGAAAAACGTACGCTTTACCGATCGCGATGCACGTCTCGATGCTTTTCTATAACAAGGAGCTGCTGGAAAAGGCGGGCTTTAGCGGGCCGCCGGAGACGATGGGCCAGCTCAAGGAGTACATCGCGAAGCTGAGCGTCAAGGAGGATGGAGGCAAGCTCCAGCAGCTGGGCCTATGGCCCGGCGTCGATGCCTATACGTTCAGCTACGCTTACGGCGGATCCTATTACGATGCGGACAAGAAGCAGGTCACGCCCGACGATGCGGGGGTCAAGAAGGCCGTAGAATTCGGAAAAGGAATCTGGGACCAATTCGGATCGAAGGAGCTCGATCGCTTCGCGTCCGGCTTGGGGCAGTACATGTCGCCGCAGAATCCATTCTTTACAGGCAAATACGCGATGACGATCGACGGCGAATGGCTGCCGACGTTCATTAAGCAGTACGCCCCGAACCTGAAATACGGCATTGCGCCCATTCCGTACGATGAGAGCAACCCGAGCCTGAAGGACCCGGGCAACGTCTCGACCAGCGTATTTTACATCCCGAAAGGCGTGAAGCATCCGGAAGAATCGTGGCAGTTCCTGAAATGGATGACCGAGCCGGAGCAGATGGCGGAGTTCACAGCGGCCATCGGCAATTTGCCGACCCGAACCTCACTGCAGACACATGAAATTTACAAGGAAGTACCGGGCTTCCAGGAGTTTTTACAGTATTCCTCCAGCCCGAACCTGCATTCCTTCCCGGCTACGTCCTTTTCGACGGAGTACATGACCGAATTCTCGAACCAGTATAACGCGATCCTGCGCGGGGAAGTCGGCTTGGACGAAGGATTGAAACGGGTGAAGGACAAGATCCAGCCCTTAGTCAAATAATCCGGTTCTTTACATCCGGGCTCGGTCCGCTCCTGGGCCGGGCCCGCATTCCAACAATCACGAGGAGGACGTGCAGATGATTGAGACGATATCCTCAGCGGCACCTAGGCGGAGAAGGGGCTGGACGAGGAAGGAGTGGCATTATTTTTGGCTGGGGCTGATTTTCGCTTCCCCATGGATCACCGGGTTTCTGATTTTTACCGTGTATCCTTTCTTCAGCTCCCTCTACTTCAGCCTGACGGAATACGATCTGTTCAATCCGCCAAAATGGGTGGGTATGGATAATTACGCGGCGATCATGAAAGACCGGAGCTTCTATAAATCGATCAGCAACACGCTGTTCATGGCGTTCATATCCGTCCCGGTCACGCTGTTCAGCTCGCTGCTTATTGCGCTGCTGCTGAACTTCAAGGTGAAGGGCATCCGATACTACCGCACGATCTTTTATCTTCCGGCCGTTATTCCAGGCGTGGCGAGCGCCCTGCTTTGGACCTGGATGCTGAATCCGGACTTCGGCCTGGTCAACATTTTTTTACGCTGGGTGCATCTTCCCGATCCGGCCTGGCTGCTTGATCCCCGGTTCACCAAGCCTTCCCTGATCCTGATGGGACTGTGGGGCTCCGGCGCGGGGGCGCTCATTTTTCTTGCGGCGCTGCAAGGGGTTCCGCAAACCTACTACGAAGCGGCCCAGGTCGATGGCGCCAACTGGTGGCACCGTTTCTGGAGAATCACGGTACCGGCGCTGTCGCCGATCATTTTGTTCCAGCTGATCATGGGACTCATCGGGGCTTTTCAAATTTTCACGGAATCCTACATTCTGGCGGGTGGCAAGTCAAGCGGCGGCGCTCTCGGCGGGCCGGGGCAGTCGTTATTGTTCTATGCCGTCAATTTGTACCAGGAAGCCTTTATCAATCTGAAAATGGGATACGCCTCGGCGCTGGCCTGGATCCTGTTCGTGATCGTCATGCTGATTACGCTGCTGGTCCTGAAAACGTCCAAACGCTGGGTCTACTACGGAGGTGAATAGCGGATGAGCGCTGGCAAGCTGCTTCGCACGAAAATTTTTCCGCATACGATGCTGATTTTGTTCGCATTCTTTTTTCTCTTTCCGTTCGTTTGGCTCGTGTTCACTTCGCTCAAGTCGTCGAACGAAATTTTTGAACTGCCGCCGCGCATCCTGCCGGAATCGTTTCAATGGTCGAATTACAAGGCCGCGTTCGAAACGGTGCCTTTCGGGCACTATATGCTGAACACCCTGGTTATCTGCGTCGTTTGCATTATCGGGCAATTGTTTGCCTCCCCGCTGGTGGCCTATTCGATCTCCCGGATTCCGTGGGTGGGGAGCAAGATTATCTTCGCGATCGTCCTGGCAACGATGATCCTGCCGTCGCAGGTGCAGCTGATTCCGCAGTACATCATTTTCGCCAAGCTGGGCTGGGTCAACACCATCCTGCCGCTGACGATCGGGGCCTTTTTCGGCGCACCGTTCTACATTTTTTTATTGAGGCAATTTCTGTTAGGCATCCCCAAGGAGCTATCCGAAGCCGCGAAAATGGATGGGGCCTCAGAATTCCGCATCTACTCGCAAATTATTATGCCGACCTTGAAGCCGGCGCTTGCGACGGTGGCGTTGTTTACCTTCGTGGGTGCTTATACGGACTTTATGGGACCGCTCATTTACTTGAACGATGCCGCCAAGTGGACGCTGACGCTCGGTCTGCAGGGATTCCAGCAGGATCACGGGGCGCAATGGGAAAAGCTGATGGCCGCGTCGACGATCATGGCGATTCCGATGATTTTGCTTTATTTTTTCGGGCAAAAGTACTATATGCAATCCGGATCTGCTTTTACGGGTTTCAAATGAATCATGCACCTCACAGCTATCTCAAAAGGAAGGCAAGTTTGTACCCCATATACAAAGGCTGGTTGGAAACCCCAATCAGCCTTTTTTCAATTCTACAACCTTGTAACTTTGCCGCGGCTGGAAGCGTCCATAAGACAGTAGGTAAATTTCGTTAAAAGCTGGGAGGATATCGATTATGCGAAAATGGACTATGGCCGCTGCCGGGCTGCTGCTCGCCGGGACGCTCGGGAGTGCCTGGACAGGCCCGTCCGCGTGGGCTCAAACCTCCGGACCGAACGCAAGTTATTCGAGCTCGGGCTCGGAATTTTATTTAACCAATCCGATACCGCTCGTCAAGCCGAAATGGACGGCGGCGCTCGATGCGCCGAAGGACTCGTCCGCCTCCAATCCTTCCGTAGTTATAGCGGGGCAGGGGAAGGTCTGCTACATCGCGGGTGGCAAGCTGATCGCGAAGGAGGCTGCCACCGGGAAGACACTGTGGTCATTCGGAACGGGACTTGGCCATGCAACCCTCACGAGTACCGACGAAACGAAACTCTATGTCGGCGCCAAAGACGGCTCGGTCTACCGGGTCGATAAGGCGACCGGCAAAGGCGCACGCATCTACCGGGCTCCGTCGGGGCAGGCGCCTGATATATCCGTGGACGGTGGGACCTTGTACGTCTTTGCCGGCGGTTCGCTCATCTCGGTCGATATGGCTACAGGCAAGGTGAAATGGCGGAATCAGGACGGTAAGTCCCTGCCTCAGCGCGTCAACGGGACGCTGCTCTCGGGCGCCGTGGAGTCGGGAGCGATTACCGTCAATACGACTTACGCGATTGATCCCGCCACGGGCAAGACGCTGTGGCGGCTGTCGGGTGACCATTCAGGTCTTCTCAAGTCGGAAGGGAATAAGCTTTACTTCCAGGACCAATGGCCGGATTCCGATTATGTAGAGACTGCGGCGAACATCGACGAGGTGGATGTGAAGACCGGCAAGATTACGGCAAGCAAGAAGTTTGTTGCCTTAAAGGCTGATGGCAGTCCGGTCTATCCCACATCCAAAGTGGTGATGGAAGGGAATGACATCTATGCGGCCGTTGCCGGCGAGGGTATCTTCCGCTTCAATTACGACGCCGATCCCGCTGTTGTGAAGCCGGAATTGATACCGGATCGGGGGGAGTTTATCGCGGGCCCCTATAACGGCAAGCTGTTTTTCCTGGACGAGGACAGCCGCGGGATTCATGCGCGTAAAATCGTGGATCGTTCGTATGTGAATTATAACGGCCCCGATAATCCGGCCAGCCGCGTCGATATGATCCAATCCGGCTTGTACGTCGGGCAGAGTGACGGTACCGTCTATGCGCTGAACGTCTCGACGGGTAAGGCTTTGTTCCGTGCGCAGACGAAGGCGCGCAGTTACGGAGCTTTTCAGGTTGAGGGCAGCATGCTGCTCGTCCAGGCGGAGAGCCAGCTGTATGCGTACCCGCTGCCTTCCGAATTGGCGAAGCCCGCTGCTGGGGGCAGTACGGCGGGAGCCTTTGCAAAGTCGGATGCCAAGGTCACGCTGGATGGGAAGGCACTTCCGCTGCGGGTTGGAGCGGGCGTCATGTCGGCAGACAATCGGATGTTCATCCCGTTCCGGTCGCTGACGGAAGCGCTCGGAGCCAAGGTCACCTACGACGCCAAGACGAAGCGGACGACCGTGACCTACGGAACGCGCGTTTTCTCGATCGCCGACGGCTCCCCTTTTGCTCTCACAGACGGGAAGCAAGCCGCACTGTCTTACTCCCCGGCGACGCTGAACGGCTCGCTCTACGTGCCGATCAAGGACTTCGGCGATCTGCTGGGTGTGCAGGTGAAATGGAACGCCGGGACACGCACGGTGGAGGTAACCAAGACGGCCGCCGCGAAATAAGGCTGGCGAATCCTTGCGGTTAGAGCAGGAGTAAGGAACACAGAACGAATGGAAAAATTCCTATTGTCCTTAGTCAGCCTAATGTATACTGAAAACGGCGGGATGACCGCCGTTTTTCCACATTCACTTTACAGAATTGAAGGTTAATCGGAGCTGATTTTTAAAGACAAACCAAGGACAATGGAGATGAGCATAAAATGAAAGTAATCGGTCTTATTGGCGGAATGAGCTGGGAATCTTCTGCTTTGTACTATCGAATGGTCAATGAAGAAGTAAGAAGTAGGTTAGGCGGGCTGCACTCTGCGAAATGCCTGTTATATAGTGTTGATTTTGAAGAAATTGAACGTTACCAAGCGGAAGGAGCCTGGGAAAAGGCGGGAGAAGTGCTAGGCCAAACCGCACGCGCTTTGGAAAAAGGGGGCGCTGACTTTATCGTCATTTGCACCAATACGATGCACAAAGTTGTCGATGATATTCAGTCCCAGATCAACATCCCTATTTTGCATATAGCGGATGCTACAGCAGCCCAAATCAAAGAAAGCCAGGTTCAGACAGTTGGGCTGCTTGGCACGAAGTACACCATGGAACAGGACTTTTATAAATCACGCCTGGAGCTGAACGGGATTCAGGTGATCGTTCCAGATCGGGATGAGAGAGAGGCCGTAAACAAGATCATCTACGAAGAGCTATGCTTGGGCAAGATTCATCAGGAATCCAGAGATTATTATAAGAAGGTTATTCAAGGCTTGATCGAATCAGGAGCCGAAGGGATAATATTAGGCTGTACAGAAATTGGACTATTGGTGAAGCCGGAAGACGCTGAAGTTCCTCTGTTTGACACAACCTACATCCATGCTTGCGAGGCTGTAAATATGTCTTTGAAAGCGTGAAATTGGAGGTCATATCCCGTACGGACCAATTAAAATAGGAGTTCATCCCAGCGCGCCCGCCAGGGCGCGTTTTTTTAATGTGATATAGGATTTGGAGTATGCCAGTACAGCCAAAAAATATTTAAAGAAATTTCCCGGCCGATGTTGTCACATCCCATCCTCACTCCCCGTCATACGGGTAAAATCACCGAAAGGGATGATCGAGATGGAGATGGAATACGATTACGATGTAGCGGTAGTTGGCGGGGGCATAGCAGGTCTGACGGCGGCGGTGTATGCGGCAAAGGCGGGGAAGCGGACGATTCTGATCGAGAAGCAGGAGCGCCTCGGTGGGCGAGCGATCACGGTGAAAAAGAAGGGAGCATACTTCAATCTGGGCGGGCACGCCCTGTATCACGGAGATGCGTTTGCGACCTTCCGCGAGCTGGGGCTAAGTTTGCAGGGAGGTCAGCCTTCCACCGATGCACTCGGCATTTGGAACGGGAAGCTGGTGACCATGCCGATGGGGGTCAAATCGCTCTTCACCACGCCGCTGCTGTCCTGGAAAGGGAAGGTGGAGCTCGCCTCCTGGCTGGCGAAGCTGGGCAAAATGGATACGCTTCGTTACGAGCGGGTCAGTCTCCGGGAATGGCTGGAGGGGAATGTCAAGGACCCCATGCTGCGGCATTTATTTTATTCGCTTCTGCGTACGGCGAGCTACGTAGTGGCGCCGGATCTGCAGGCGGCGGGTCCGGTGCTGCGGCAGCTGCAGAATTCCTTGAAGGGCGTGCTGTATTTGGACCGGGGCTGGGGCGTGATGGTCGACGAGTTAGGCAAGCTGGCTGAAGATGTCGGCGTGAAGCTGCTCTCGAAGAGCAAAGCCGTGTCCGTTGGGCACGCTGAAGGCTCCGTACGGCATGTACTCTGCGAAGATGGAACGACGATCAAGGCGAATGCCGTCATCGTCGCCGCCTCGCCCGCGGTCGCTCATCAACTGGTGCCCGGGGCTGAAACGACCGCCCTTCATACCTGGAAGGAGCAGGCGGTCGAAATTACGGCTGCGTGCCTGGATGTCGCCCTCCGCCGTCTGCCGAAGCCGGATCAGCAATTCGTGTACGGCATCGACCGGACCGTCTTTCTGTCCAACCAATCGCGCGCCGCATATCTTAGCGACGATGGATCGCAGGTCGTCACCGTAATCAAATATAAGGGGCCGGAAAGCGATCCGAATCAGGATTTGCAGGACCTTGAACAAACGCTGGATCTGGTGCAGCCGGGCTGGAGGGATGAGCTGGTCGTCCGGCAGTATCTGCCGAAAATTACGGTGTGCCACGATTTTATGCACCTGAACCGTCTGGAGAACCCGGGGCCTGCCGTCCCGGAAATTAAAGGGCTGTACGTGGCAGGAGACTGGGCTTCGCACGGGGAATTACTAGCCGACGCCGCGACGGCGAGCGCGAAAAGGGCTGTGCGGCATATTCTCTCCCTGGAGAGTGAGGGAAGGGGGAACCATGAGCAGCATAGAAGAATTGTATGAAACCTATAGAAAACCGTTGATATCCTATGCCTACCGGATGCTGGGCAGCGTTATGGATGCGGAGGATATCGTGCAGGAGGCCTTTATAAGCTATGGACGGCTGGAGGAGCCTGATGCGATACGGAATGAGCGATCCTTTTTGTACAAAATCGTCACCAACCGCTGCCTGGATCTGCTCCGTTCTTCGGCGAAGAAACGGGAGCTCTACGTCGGTCCCTGGCTTCCTGAGCCGCTGATCGGTTCGCTGGATGCTGCCGAAGCCGATCCGTCCGAGATTTACTTGCGGCGCGAATCCATATCGACGGCGTACCTCTTGCTCCTGCAGCAGCTTAGTGCCGTCGAAAGGGCCGTTTTTCTCCTCCGCGAAATTTTTCATTATTCGTTCGACGAGATTGCCGGGATGGTTGGCAAAAGCACTGCGAACTGCCGGCAAATTTTCCACCGGGCCAAAAAGAGCATCCAGGCCGATCCCGAGCAGACTCTCCCGGCTCACATTGCCGAAGAGAAGCTGAAGGATTTCGTCAGTTCCCTGCTGCAAGGGAATACAAGCCGGCTTCTGGAGCTGGTCAGCGATGGCGCGGCCATGATCTCCGACGGCGGCGGCAAGGTTACGGCGGCACGGGTGCCTGTCCTTGGATTCGAGCGGGTCATCCAGCTGCTGCTTAATCTGCTCAAAATGTATGAGGGGAAATATACGTATTCCTTTGTTTCCGTCAACGGTATACCGGGCTTCCGGCTTGCGATCGATAACGGGGATCAGTTCGTGTATTCTTTTTCTTTTAAAGATGATAAGATCCAATCGATTTACGCTTTAGGAAATCCGGAGAAGCTGAGGCACCTACCGGCACTCGATCCGCTAGGTAATGAGCCGGGCACGCCATGATAGGCGCAGCTAACCGTCCAAACGATTATGCATCCCCGCGATCGTCGTTAAGTTTATTGAGGAATAATTGAAGAGCAGCATATGTGAAAAAGACCCTGCCGGCGCGAGCCAGCGGGGTTTTTGGCGTTCATGGATCAGGCCGTGCTGGAACGATGAACAAAATGATTAATTATATGGTTTGCAAAATTCTAACGACCTCATCCTCAATCTGGGATTCATCAACCTTGTCCCAATGCTCAGGGCGAATCATTTGATATTTTTTCATACGGTAAAACTCCATAACGGCTTGTTTCAAGGTGAGGTCGTACCACTGGATGCTGAACGTCGGTTCCATGATCCGTCGCAGCGTAGCGTCGTCTTGAACCAAAGACAGCACTGCATTCATCCGGTTAAAAATTCCCTGATCCATCCCGGCTTCAAAAAAGCTCTCCAGATTTTTATTCCGATTCTGCTGGGCAATAACCAGACTTTCAAATAACCGCGGATAGAATTCCTTGAGATCCTCCAGGAACAAATCGGATATATAAATGACGCAGATCAGCGATTGCAGGAACGTTTGCTGAAAACGCTTGATATAAGAGACGGTTTCGTCGTTCACCACGGCATCGGCCTGCTGCAAGTAGTTCATCTCATACTCTACAACCTGCTGAATGATGTCATCTTTGGATGAAAAATGCTTATACAGCGTCACCTTGCTGATGTCCATATATCTGGCGATATCGTCTATTTTGAGTTGGCTGAACTTGTTCTTTCGGATGACCGGTTTTATTTTCTCGATATAATGATCGGCGCTTACGGCTTTTCTCACGAAATGAAGCCTCCTTTGTGCTTATACAACATATTATAACGAATTCGATGTGATCACAAACGTTTTTTACGAAAATTAATAAATTAACTATTTTTATTAATTTTGTTTACTTTATTAATTTGTGGAGTTATAATCGGTCTTGCAAAAATAAATGAGCTTCTAAGCCAAGGGAGGAAATAAAAGATGAGTACTGTGGAAAAAGGGAAATACGAAGGCAAGCGGGTCGTCATTACAGGAGGAAGCAGCGGTTTCGGCCTGGAGACGGCGAAGATGCTGGTGGATGGAGGAGCGCGTGTATTGATTACCGGCCGCACCCAGTCCACGCTCGATTCGGCTCTGAAACAACTGGGGTACAATGCCGTTGCTGTCGTGAGTGACGCCTCGTCGTTGCGTGATATTGAAGCCCTGGCAACCCGGGTGAAGGCGGAGTTTGGTACGATCGACGCCTTGTTCGTAAACGCTGGCGTGACGCGCTTCGTTCCTTTTGAGTCCGTTACCGAAGAGGAGTACGACGAAGTTCTCGCCATCAATGCCAAGGGGCCTTATTTTACCGTGCAGAAGCTCGTCCCGCTGCTTAACGAGGGGAGCGGCGTGGTTCTGACGACTTCGGTCGCGAACGTGCTTGGAATTCCGATGATCAGCGCGTACGCTGCCAGCAAGGCAGCGCTCCGCTCCATGACGCGCAGTCTCGCCCGCGAGCTGCTGCCTCGGAAAATCCGTGTGAACGCAGTCAGTCCCGGTCCGATCGACACAGGCATTCTGGACAGATCGATGCCGGCCGAAGCCGCGGAACAGACCAAGGCGCAGATGAGACAAGAGAACCCGATGCTGCGTTTCGGTGAGCCCAGCGAGGTGGCCAAAGCCGTCGCATTCCTTGCGTTCGAAGCGACTTACACAACCGGAGCAGAGTTCCCTGTTGACGGCGGCGGCTCGCAAATCTAAGTTCCGTCTAAACCCGTGGTTAGCTGGCCAACCAATATGTTATAAATGAACCAAGGAAGGGAAGCGGATCCATATGTCATCAATGGAAAATGCAAAAAATATGCGCGTCTTTGTAACAGGAGCAACGGGGTTCGTCGGTTCCGCTGTTGTTCGCGAACTCATTGCCGCGGGGCATCAAGTCGTCGGGCTCGCCCGCTCGGATAAGTCTGCCGCATCACTGACAGCTGCCGGGGCTGAGGTGCAGCGCGGTTCCCTGGACGACCTTAACAGCCTGAAGGAAGGCGCCGCCGCAGCGGACGGCGTGATTCACCTGGCTTTTAAACACGACTTCGCGGATTTTGCGGCAGCCGCTGAGGCGGATAGCAAGGCGATCGAGGCGATCGGGGCGGCACTTGAGGGTACTGGAAAGCCATTCGTAGCGACCTCGGGAACGCTGATGCTTACGCCGGGGCGGCTCGGGACGGAAGAAGAGGCGTCGACACAGTCTACGCCGCGCCGCTCCGAGGAGGCTGCGCTCGCGCTGGCTGGACGCGGAGTGAGAGCTTCGGTCGTCCGCCTGTCACCGTCCGTGCATGGCCCGGGCGAGCAGGGCTTTGTTCCGACTCTGATCGGTATCGCGCGGGAGAAAGGTTTTGCGGCGTACGTGGATGAGGGGCTTAACCACTGGCCGGCGGTTCACCAGCTTGATGCGGCGCGCCTGTTCAGACTGGCGTTGGAAAAAGGGGCTGCAGGTGCCGTGTATCACGGGGTCGGCGATGAGGGCGTGCCCTTCCGGGAGATCGCTGAGGTCATCGGCCGCCACCTGAACCTACCGGTGCGCAGCATTCCCCGCGAAGAGGCAGAGGCTTACTTCGGTTGGCTCGCCTTCGCCGCGTCGACCGACAATCTGGCATCGAGCGCACTGACCCAGGAACGCTTAGGATGGCAGCCCGTGAACCCTGGTTTGATCGCGGATCTGGAACAGGGGCACTACTTCAACCACTAAAATTGATGGATTGGGTGAATGAAGAGGTTTTTTAAAGGTTAACCAATGAAATCGTCTGACGGTAACATAGAGTAAATATGTCTTGGCTTGTGACTCAGTACCTCTTTCATGGAAGTATTGGGAACAGGCCAAGACTTTTTTGGTAGGGAAACGATTAGTTTTTCATTCAGAGGTCTTGCCCACGAGTTCATTTATTCTGGAAATCGATTTGTATCGTTAGGTTGGCCTTATCAAATTGTACCTTTCCACCAAAAGCTTCAGCGATGAAGCGAAGATTTACGTATATAAGACCATCATCAACAAGTTCTGGACCTTGTAAAAGCTGTACTTCCTTGCCATTTAGAGTAGCAATCTTTTTTCCAGCAGTTAAAGTAACCGTTGTATCATTATTTTTAGCCGTAACGGTTTTGGGTTGATTATCAAACTGAGCGTCCATCTTTAACGCCGAGAAAAATGCCCTGAAAGGAACTAAGGTTGATCCACTCGGAGGGATTGCCGCTGTTAAGGCTTGTTTTTCCCCATTAATGTATATCGTAGGACGGTATACTCCGCGGGAATCCGGGCCCGCTGAAGCAAGCACAGTTTGTGCACCAAAGACTAAGATGTAAACAGTCAGCACAGCAAGGAATAGAAAAGAACGGCGTTTCATCAAATACCATCTCCTTTTTTAAGTTTAATAGCATCAAATAGGACGCTTCATTTGGACAAATCCTATCAGTACAGACGCTTTTTCCACCACACATGTTACAATAAACCCAAATCATCACACTTATTGGAGGTATCCTCAGTGGTCATTCAACTAGGCAATTTTGAAGTGAATTCCGGGCAATTGGTCGTAGCGGATCCTTGTTACGATTTGGATCGGGATACGATTATTATGGGCGTATTGGAATCCGCCTTAGCTGGCACATGGGTAGGAGAAGTAGAGAAGATCGAGGTCCGCGACTGGGGCGAAGCCAACGCCAAGCTGACAGCTTACCACCATTCCGTGGCGGAACAGGCAGCGTCGCTGGAATGGATCAAGTGCTCTTTTGTGGCGGGAGTGGACAGCGGGCAGGCCGGGATTTTTGATATCGACAAGCACCGGATTCCGGATGCGGATGCGCCTGACGGTAAACAGGACCAAGATACCGAATGGTATTTCGCCTGCTGCGATCTCACCGAGAGCGGGGAGGAAGCAGGCGTCCTGGATGGCGGCGTCGTATCACGGACAGGCATGGGTGACGGGGCATATGGAGTGTACAAGGCTGTAAATGCGGACAATCAGGTAGTTGGCGTGAAGATTGTGTTTATTAAGGAATAGTTTGTTCAGAAGTAGATATCATTACGGTTGCTAGAGTTTTTAAATAGATTTACAGGTAGATGACTCTCTCGAGGGTCATCTCTTTTTTATCTATAGAAGGAACTCACTTCATTTTCACTTCAAGCGCAACTATTTTCCGTTTTTATTGTTATATATTGTAAATGGTATTTTGTCGCTTTTACTAGAATCCGATAGAAAGTTCAAATCATAACAGAGGTGCATAATGAAGAAATTTTTGTCTCTGCTGTTCCTGTCTTTATTCCTGCTGATCCTGCTCCCCAATTCAATCAGTGCCGCATCTAAGCCATCCAAGATTGTATTAGACGGCCAGGAACTGGTCCTGCCGGCTGATGTGAAGGTCTCGATCATTGATCAATCCATGATGATTCCACTTCGGGTGGTGGCGGAAAATTTAAAGTTTCAGGTGAACTGGGATCAACGGTCCCACAGCGTTACAATCCAGCAAAACGCCAAAGCCATGTTGTTAACCGTCGGCAAAAAAGAGGCGAAGGTCTCGGATCAGCTCGTACGGCTGGATACGGCTCCCCGGAATATGAATCAAAGCGTGGTCGTTCCGATCCGGTTCGTCACCGAACAAATGGGACTGGCTGTCAATTGGGACAACCGCAATAAAACGGTATACCTGACAAGCCCGCCTCAAAACCCGGATCAAAGCAAAGATCCGATCTCCGAGTCCGAAGCAGACAATACGGAGCCGTTGACGCATGTGAGTCAGATCAATTATTTAAACCAACAGCTCGTCATTAGTATGGATGGCCAAGTGACGCCCAAGATTTTAACTTTAGCCAACCCCGCCCGAATCGTTGTTGACTTACCCAATACGACCTTCGGGGCTCTGACTCAGCCGCTGGATTCGGCCATGACGGGGAAATTGGACGTGAGCGGGCAGCCGGATGTATCCGAAGTCAGATATTCTCTATTTAGCAGGGACCCTGAGCAAGTCCGGGTCGTGGTAGAGTTAAGCCAGGATAACCCGGCTTCCTACCATCAGGAGGTTATCGGCGATCAGCTCATTATAGATCTATCTGGGACGGGCAGCGATCCCCAGACTCCCGTGTCTTCAGGCAACGAGAATGAAAGAAAAATCGTGGTCATTGATGCGGGACACGGGGGCAGCGATCCGGGAACGACGAGCATCAGCAACAAACATGAAAAAGATTTTAACCTCGCGCTTGCTCTGAAAGTGCAGGAGCTTCTTCTTAAGGAACCCGAAATTGAAGTCATCATGACCCGTGACAGCGACGTGTACCCTACCCGGACAGAACGCGTGCAGCTGGCCAATTCATTAAATGCGGACGTTTTTGTATCGATCCATGGCAACAGCGTACTGGAATCTCCGCAAGCCACGGGTACAGAGACGCATTATTATCAGCGGAGCAGCAGCAAACAGCTGGCCGACGCGATCCACAAGCGTTTAGTTCAAGCGATGGGTCTGAAAGACCGGGGCGTTAAAAACACCAGCCTGCAGGTGATTCGTGAAACCGATATGGCTGCGGTTCTATTAGAGGTTGGATTTCTAAGCAATGTCTCGGATGAACAAGCCATGCTTTCGGACACCGTCCAGTATAAGGCAGCTCAAGCGATTGTTGATGGCATCAAAGAGTACTTAAGCAGTACATAGGGAACATCGAAGGGAGAGAGAAACAAAAAAAGAACGCTCGAAGAGCGTTCTTTCAGAGAGAATTAATAGAACTTCCAATGATCATGCCGATGTTTTTTCTTTTTCTTACAGATGACTACAGCTTTTTGACCGGGGTGCAGCTTGACGACGATTACTTTTTTTCGATTACAACACATAATGATCACCTCCTATATTAACAATCTATGCTTTTATGAATAGATTTGACTGGACAAACAGGCACAATTTGATAGGTTATGAGATCAGTCTATAGAAAAGCCCCCCACATCCTTGGCTGGAATGGGGGGGACTTTTCGTCTGATCAATAGACTAGTGGTTTTTGCATAAAAATAACAATATCGGAGCGGGTGCTTGTTCCGTGCTTATCATGGTATTCCCAACTGATCTGAAATTCACCGTAACCCCAGTCGATATAACCAAGGTGTTCATATAGCCTTCTTGCCTCGGGATTGTCTTTGCTGCTCACTTCCAAACCGATATGAGTGCAGCCTCTTTCGCTTGCTAATTTCTCAGCCTCACGAATGATCGCCGTCGCTACACCTTTTTTGCGGTAGCCCTCTTTCGTGAGTCCTCCCTCCAGAAAGGCACTGTGAGTCACATCGATATATTGAGTTACACGAGGATCCTCAGGGCCACTCCATCGCAGTAAGAAATGTCCAATTGGATGATTTGTATGCCATGCGATCAGAAATACGCCCTCACCTTTCCTCTGTACTTCGAATCGGCGATGCTGGGGATACGTCAGATTCCCGGGGCTGAACACTTCCTCAAGCAAATCCAATTGAGAATCCTCGGCTGGTTTGACCACAATATCAAACTCGTGTTGATTCATCATTCATCACTCCTACCGGTTTGTTATGAATATAGTAATCGAGAGCTTTGCTCCCTAATCGAACACGAATCGTACTTATCAACTGAATATGCGTGTCCTATTCCTTCCTCGTAAGCATGATTATGTAAATAAATATCTAGGCAGATTTATGACTATAACATGATGCTTGAAATAAAGCAAATACACCGATCGTCCCTTCTTTTTCCGATCCAGCATACAACCAACTTTATTAAATCCCGCTTTTACCCAACACGCATGGACGCTTTTCCAATAAGATATGGTATGCCATTCTTGATTGAGCCTTTTCTGGATTATCTCCATTGTCTGCGCTGCATTCGAACCGGCTTCCTTCATCCCGTGACTGCAACGGTAAAAGAGTGGATCGCAGAGGCTGCCGCTGCCTGAATAAAGCGGTTTTTTTGTTGTTTGAAAACACGCCTGAAGAGCATTGAATCTACTAATTTTTCATCTACTTTACAATTAGTGGGATTAATATCATAATTAGTAATCATATCTTTAGTGAGGTGTTATATGAAATCCGTTTATATCACGAGCATGGGGAAGTTCCTTCCCGGCGCCCCGGTGGGCAATGAGGAAATGGAAGATTACCTTGGCAAAATCGGAGGCAGATCCTCCAAGACGAAGCGTATCATTTTGGAAAAGAATCAGATCAAGCAGCGCTATTACGCGATGGACAAGGAGCAGAAGAGCTTGTACACCAACGCGGAGATGGCGGCCCTGGCCATACGTGAGACGTTGGAGCGCAGCGCCGATATCCGTCCGGAGGACGTCGAGTTCTTGGCGACCGGTACGACACGAGCGGATTTGCTGCTGCCGGGTTTTGCGAGTATGGTGCATGCCGAGACGGGACTGCCGGTGATGGAGATTTCTTCGCACTCGGGATTATGCGCGAGCGGGATGCATGCGCTGAAGAACGCTTTTTTACATATCAAGTCAGGAGAACACCGGACGGCCATCGCTTGTTCCAGCGAGTTTCTGAGCCGCGAGTTTAAACATACGAAGTTCGAGGCACAGGGCATTTACAGCAATGGCCGGGTGCCGTTCGACACGGATTTTCTGCGGTTCATGCTGTCGGACGGAGCGGGGGCAGCCCTATTGCAAAATGAACCCTCCGCACAGGGGCTCTCCCTGCGCATCGAGTGGATCGACAACAAGTCGTACGCCAATGAGTACGAGACCTGCATGTATTCCGGCATGAGCAAGGAGGATGGCGGCCGTTCGTGGCTGGACTACGCCTCGATTCATGAAGCGGCCGATCGCGGCGCGCTGAATTTGAAGCAGGATGTCCGGCTGGTCAATGAAATTACGAAGGTCGGGACGCGGCGGTTTTTGGAGCTGGTGGAAGAAGGGCGGATTGACCCGGAAGCGGTCGATTGGATGGTGGTCCATTATTCGTCGCATGTGTTCAGGGAAGAGATCTTCCAGCTGCTGGAGCAGGGCGGTGTGACGATCCCTGAGGAAAAATGGTTTACGAATCTGTACACCAAAGGAAATACGGCGGCGGCTTCGATTTACATCATGCTGGAGGAGCTGCTGTATTCCGGACGCCTCTCCGCGGGGCAGCAAATCGTCTGCGTCGTTCCGGAAAGCGGCCGCTTTCAAGCATCGACGATGCTGTTGACGGTGGTTGGGGCCTGATAGCCACCTTGTAACAATCGAGTATTCAATACGATTTCTATAACTCGCATAAAAGGACCCTCAGCGGAGGGTCCTTTTTGTATCGTTGATTAAGGAGAATTTAGTAATGAAGATGGTTACAGGCTTTCATCCATCGTTCCCTCATGCTCACCACCTTCACTCGCAGTACCTTGACTGTTAGTGCCTTCACCAGTGGCGTTACCGGCTTCGTTGGAACCGGCGACGTCACTTCCTGTGTCGCTGTCAGCGCCATCCCCACTGACCTCAGCATCGCCATTGACCACGGCATCCAGCGTTTTCTCATCCAGCGTCACGTCATCCACATACACGGTCATTGTTCCTTCACCGCTTGGTGAAGCGATCTGCAGCCCGATGGCCTTGATCAGTGTCTTGTCGATAGTGGCGCCGTTGGAGTCTTTGCCGTTCAAATTCAGCCTGATCCACTGGTATTCGCCGTTCAGCTCCACTTCGTCAGTGGAAGCCCAGGCCCAGTTCGATCCGGTCTTGATGAACAGCTTCGCCTTGGCCGCGCCGCCGGCCACTCGGGCGCGGACCATCAGGGTGCTGCCTTGGCTGAAGTCCTGGTCGCCCATGTAGGCGAGCTCAAAATGCTTGTCGGCTGCGCCCGCAGACGGAAAGTCCGCGCTGAGCACTTTGCTGCCGCCATCCTCCGGATTGGCGAGGTTGCCGGCTCCGAGCGTGTCGTCGTTCAGCGACCAGCCGGTGATGGAGCTGTTGAAGTCGAACAGCACGCCGGGTGCGGTGCCGCCGCCTGCACTGCCGCTTGGCACGGTGCCAGCGTTCGGATCGAGCAAGGCATGGATGTCGTCAAAATACATCGACGACGTCAGCCGGTTGCCGTCCGGCACCGCGTTCGTATAGATGGAGAACGCCTGGATGTTCTTCAGGTTCGTCTTCGTCAACGTGCCGGTCGCCCAGTTGGCGGGCTTGAACTCGTTGAACGGAGCGGTGATGAGCGCCGGCTCGGTCGTCTTGGTGTCCGGGTAGTACTCGTACGTCTTGCCGTCCGCGTTGATCTGCATCACCAGCTTCTGGCCTTGGCCGTCCGGCTGGTACCAGAATTGCAGGGCGTTATAGCCGGACCAATCCGCGCCGTTCATCGCCTTGGTGATGCCGGCGTAGCCGCTGCTTGCCAGCGTGTACGTGTACTTCAGCCCGTAGCTGCCGCCGTGCTTGTGCGTGCCGTCCAGCGCAGCGCCGGCCGGGTCGCCGCCGGCGTGCACGAACTTGCTGGCCAGGGCCTCGCTGCTGCCCAGGTAGCTCTCGAAGTCGTCGACGACGGCCGGGTCGCCCGCCGATTCGGCATAGGCGCTGTAGAGCCGGATGTTATCGACGTAGACCGGAAGCGTATCTCCGTCCGATTGCAGCGCGCTGCCCACGATGGACAAGGCGATGTCGTCAGCGGCCGCCAGCGCCTCTGCGTTCGTAAAATCGATCGTTGGGCTGAACTTAACGTACTCCACGCCATCGATCGTTTCTTTGGGCAGGGACGCAAACGACGAATACGTCGTGTCCATGCCGTACTTATTAGTCCAGTCGGGTGGGAGCTGCCCTACGGCGCGCAAGCTGGCCTGTTCGCTGGATGCCCCGGCTGCAGCGGGGACCCATACGTCCATTTTGACCCGTTGGATACCCGCGAGCGAGCCGGCGCCGGCTTTAGCCTTGGCGTTCTTCAGCTCCAGCTTCAGCTCCTGCCATGAATCGGTTCCGTTCAAATGCGGCGCACTGATCTTCAGGGATCCGCCGTTAAAATCGCTGTACGCCGCGCTTCCGTCATTCGTTCCTTCCGAAGAACTGGTATATTCGCCGTTGTATTGGATGCCTTCCGCGTCAGCGGCGGTATCGAAAGTGTAGACACCAGCCAGCACCTCGCCGATCTTCACGAACACCGTGTTTGTCTGCTCATGCAGCACGGCCCCGCTGCTGCCATACACTTTGACGGTGATGTCCGCGGTTTTGCCGTTCTGCTCCGCCGCTGGCGTCCACTGCGCCTCGTAGTAGCCGCTGTCCGGGTTCAGGCCCATCGGATACTCAGTATCCGTGCCCTGCACGCTGTAGACGACGCGGCCTGGCGTTTCGTTCAGGACGCGGACACGAATGGTCGTTGAAGCCTCCTTGATGGTGCTTTGGCCCGTCGGAGAGGCGATATGCATGAAGCCTTGTTCGGAGGCGGTGTTGACCTTTTTATTATAGGCGCCAATGACCCCATCGCTGAACAGCGTGTACGCATCCTGGTAGTACTTTTTAAAATCCGGCAGCATTTCATGCTCCTGATTTGGATTGCCGGTTGGGTAAGGGACGTAGATGGAGTCCGGTCCAAAGTTGGCCCAGGTCAGCATGAACGCCATCTTTTTCGCGTCCGGATCGGATTTGAGCGTGTCCGCCAGCTTCGTGTAGAAGTTGGGCGTCGTATTGCCAGTGACCTTCATTTTCTGGTAGCCGAACTCGGTAAAGGCAGCGACCTTGCCGCGGCTGTCCGCGATGTTGGACACGGTTTTGGCTTCCGTCTTGACGCCGTTAAACCAGGAGTCGCCCTCGCCGTTGTAATAGCTGTCGAACCCGAGGATGTCGACGTAGTCGTCGCCCGGGTAGGTTTTTAAGTAGGTATCCGCGGAGTCGCCAAACCCGCCGCCAGGCGAGTAGGCGTACAGGAAGTTGTGGACGCCTTTCTTGTCGCGGAGATACTCGACCGTGTAGCGGTAGATTTCCTTATATTCGTCGGTCGTTGTAAAAGCGGCCCCCCACCAGAACCAGCTTCCGCTCTGCTCATGGAACGGCCGGAAGATGACCGGAATCGGCCTGCCGTCATCGGTTTTGAGGTGCAGGGCGAAGTCGGCGATCTGATCGAGAAAAGCATTATACGCTGCGTTCTTGTCCCCGCCAGGCAGGATGTGGGACACGACGTTGCCCTTGGTGTCGTAAAAATCCCCGCCGGTGACGAAGTTCGGCATATGGGAACTGAGCGTCAGCATGCCGCCGTCGGCGTATGCTTTCTTCATGACGGCGACGAGGTTATCGCGGCTCTGCTCGGCATTGCCGGCCACGCCCGGCTTTTCCTTACCTTCCAGGCTCAGCGTATCCCAGCCGAACAGCCCCGGATAGGCACCGACGCTGTTGAAGGTGTCGGACTGGGTTCCGTCCTTAGCCGTGATGGACATTCCTTCGGTCGTGGCATGCTGCTGGCCGAACAGGATGTTCTTGCCGCGGAGCTGGTTCAAATAGACGAACAGCGATTTGGTGCGGTCGGTTGCCGCTGCGTCCGTCAGGTTGACGGTCGTGACGTTTTCCACCGGACCGCCGCCGTTGCCACCGCCGCTGCCGTTTCCGTTCCCGCCGGAACTGGAACCGCCGCCTGTGCTGCCCGAAGGGCTGCCGCCTGCGCCTGTGGTGCCTGTGCTTCCGGAAGGCGCAGGGCTTGCATTGACTGCTCCACCTGAGATGCTGGTCGTTCCAGGCGGAAGCGCCTTGCCGTTCAGCGTGACGCCGCTGCCCTGGATCACCGCCTGCTTGATGCTGCCCGTGCCCGTGATTGCGGTGCCTGCGGCCGACGGTTTCACGTTCAGGGAAGCGATGGAGGCGCCGGCGCCGAGGCCCAGCTGCACCGGCTGGTTGAACTCGGCACTGTCGATGATCGAGCTGTCGCCCGCGTCCAGCTTGGACGGACTGTTTGCCGCCAGCTGCCCGATATGGGTCGTACCGGACAGCTGTACATGCACCTGGCCGTCGCGGCGGTTGACGAGAACGCTGCCGAGGTCGGAGTCCTTCACGATGACCGTGTGGGCGCCGCCGCCTTCGATGAAAGTGGTGCCCTGAACCGTGACATGATCCAAGGTGACCTCGCCGTCGCCGATCCCTGGCGTTAGATACAAATTGCCTTGGATGACAGCGTCCTTCAGGACGACACCCCCGTGGTTCACCACGGCACTGCCTTGAATCTTCCCGGCGGTATAAGTACCCGCAGCCGGATAGTATGCGCTGACCAGCTTGTCGATCAGGGTAACGATTTCCGCGCGGGTAATAGGTTCCTCGGGGCGGAAGGTCCCGTTCGGGTAGCCTTGGAAGTAACCGGAGAGGGCCCGGACCGCTTCGCGGGCGTACACCCCGATGTGCTCTTGGTCTGGATAGTTAAGGGAAGAGGCTGTTCCGTTTCCGCTGAATTCAAACGCCCGTGCCAGCAGCACCGCAGCGTCCTGACGGGTTAGCGGTTCGCCGGGCTTGGCCGCGTTGCCGGGATATCCGGTGTAGTAGCCGGCTTCTCTGGCAATGGAGAAAGCGCTTGCAAACCAGGTGTCGGCAGGGACATCCGCATAAGCTTCCTTCGACTGGGCCGTAAAGCCGAACAAATGATTTAAGAGAGATACGAATTCTGCACGTGTGATTTCTGCATTGGGGCGGAAGGTGTGATCCGGATAGCCCTGGATCAGCCCGCTGCTCAGCCATTTTTGCACGCTGGCCTGTGCCCAGTGCCCTGTAAGGTCCTTGGCGGTTATGCCGCTGCGGTCCGTTTGGACAGCTGCCGATCCGTAGGCAGGAGACAATAGTGAAGCGATCAATACCGCTGATAAGGTAGTGCCCAGCCATTTGGATGACTTTTTCATGAAAACTCCCCTTGATTGATGGAAGATAAAGGGCTAACAAAGCGGTTTTTAAGCTAACAGGATATCGTATTTAAAAAGTATGAAACCGCTTTATTTATCCCTTTTCGAGTCAATATACTATCATAACGGGATGTGGCTGGCAATAATTAAGTTATACTATTTTACTAATAAAATAATAACAAAAATAAAATAGTTATCTGTTGGCCTGAATTATCGTTCAAAGGAAAAAGCCTCCACATTCGAAAAGAATGAGGAGGCGGAGGGGTTATGCGCTTTTCAATGAAGGGGAGGGAGCAAGAATGAGCCCCGTTGGGCGCCCTTCATCTCTTTAAGAATCACATCTCACCGGTTTTTATATGAGTCAGGCTTGACGAAAGCGGCTGCCGGAGGCAATGCCCTTAGGTGAGATTCGCTCGATCTCCGCCAAATCGTCGGCCGTTAGCTTTACATTCAGCGCGCCAAGGTTTTCCTGCACACGGTCGAGCCGTTTCGTTCCGGGGATCGGAACGATCTGCTCACCCTGCGATAGGAGCCATGCCAGGCTTAGTTGGGCGGGGGTGCAGCCTTTTTGCGCGGCTAACTTCTCGACCAAGGAGGCAACCTCGACGTTCTTGACGAAATTCTCGCCTTGAAACCGCGGGTAATGGTGCCTATAATCGTCTTCCGGCAAGTCATCAGGTTTCTTGATCTGACCGGTTAGAAAGCCGCGGCCAAGCGGGCTGTAAGGGACAAGGCCAATACCCAGCTCCTTAAGAACAGGGAGGACTTCATCCTCAACTTCCCGGCTCCATAGCGAATATTCGGTTTCGACGGCAGTGATAGGGTGGACGGCATGGGCTCGCCGGATGATGTCCACGGGCGCCTCCGATAACCCGATGTAACGGATCTTTCCCTGCTGAACGAGATCGGCCAGCGTTCCGACCGTTTCTTCGATGGGGAAATTGGGATCGGGCCGGTGTTGGTAATAGAGGTCGATGTAATCGAGGCCCAGGCTGTAGAGGCTGGCATCGATGGATTTTTTAATATAGGCGGGGTCGCCTTTCGGACCTTGGCCGTGTGTGATCCCGAATTTGGTAGCGATAATCGCCTCGTAGCGTCGGCTTTTCAGGGCGCGTCCGACAAGCTTCTCGTTCTCACCGAACCGGCGGAATTCCGGGTCGCCGTAAAAATCGGCCGTATCGAACATCGTTACGCCCAGATCCAACGCTCCCTGGATTGTGCGAACGGATTCCTCGTTATTCGGCATCGTCATCGTGCCAAGGCTGATGGCCGACACTTCAAGTTCTTTGCCTAGTTTTCTTTTCAGTACCATAGAGATTCCCTCGTTTCCTGCGTTAGTATCGCTCGAATATGAACTAATTCTAAGCGAACCAACTTGAGGCAACCACACAGCGTTTTTACTAGTAAAAATATTACCCGTCAGTCTTTCTTATCCACTGCAGCCGGCATATAGACGCAGATGTGCAGATCCGGGCTGTCGGACAGATTCGCGAGCGGCCGGATGTCATAAGCCACAGGGGTATCAGAGGCCGAGGGCTGCAAAATAACCCGGTCTAATTTCTTGAGTCGAATCTCATACGGCTTCCACAAGCGGTTAAATTCCTCGCTGCTTTGGATCAGATGCTCTACCGTTGTTTCAAACCAAGGATCGTCCCGGTGTTTATCATAATGGGTTCTGAACACGGCGACCCCATAACTCGCGAATTCATCGATATTCACGATCCGTCGGCGCAATTCTTCATTTTCGAAAGCCAACCGAATTAATGAACGCTCCTCGGCTGGAATGGAAGCAAAATCGGTTAACATTCTGCTGGCCGCCTCGTTCCAAGCGAGAACTTCAGTTCTCTTATTGGTGATATATGAGGGGTAGGCTACTTGATCGATGATCTTCTGCAGCTGTAGATCCACGGCAACGGGAGGCGCCGAACTCGCAGAATTTGAATCGGGCCCATAAGGATTCCACAGCTGAAGCAAATGGCCTCTCTCGTCCGGAGACAGTTGAAGCGCATTGGCAATGCTCTCGATGACTTCCCTGGAGGCGGATAGCTCTCTTCCTTGCTCCAGCCACGTATAATAAGTGGCGCTTACGCCTGCCAGGATGGCTACCTCCTCCCGCCGAAGGCCGGGTGTTTTGCGCTGACCGCTGGAGAAGTTTAATCCCGCATCCTCTGGCGAGAGACGTTCCCTGCGCGATTTGAGGAACGCTCCCATCGTTTTCGCCCTGCTGTTATGTACCGTCATTAATGTCGATCACCACCTGTAGGATTGGGTTTCGTTCAAGGTATCAGCATGATCATTGAGGCTGATTTACGATACAAGTATACCATAGGGACCTGTGACGATAGGAAGGGTATAGACTGAATCAAGTAGTCGTCAATCAGGTGTAAGTTCCGTTTTGAAAGGAGCCTAATATGAACATCAATTTTTTAAGACAACTTCAAAGAATCCTGAGGTTAAAAGATTTGGAAGCATGGGATGTTGCCATGAACGGTAAAGATTGCCGGATTATCATTGTGGATGAGGGGCGGCCAAGCCGTGATGAGGATTTTCCATGGCTTAAGGATGGAATAGGAGAGGACAAAAGAGAAAACCATATCACGGCGCATGTATTTTCATCTACAAGTTTGGAGAAAAGCGAAGAACGCATGTTGTACCACATCGCCGAACATCTGACGGATCATGTGGCACTAGCACACTGCCATATCACGGTACTCTTTCAGCAAGAGGAGGATTATGATCATGCTTTAAGCTGTTTGCTGCAAGCCAAGGGATACCCGGAGGTTCACACCATTCCGCTTAGCAAGTTTTTTCGTTTTTCTCAGGATTAGTCAGGAATAAATAATCTGGATGATTTCACCTAAAACGCAGCTCCTTTTTAATAAAAAATAACTCCCAAAAGGTTAGGAGTTATTTTCGTTATTTTCTAGTTTTACATTATATTTTTCAGCTAGTTCTTTTAATCCGGCTTGATATTCTCTCATCATCTTCCTAGCCTCTGAAAGTTTTTCATTCGCTTCAGTAACAGTCATCATATCCTGTTGTTCTATAGCAGAAGCTATCGTTGTGAACGCTGAGTTCTGAAGATTTAATGCGTCTATATAAATATTATGTACTTCTCTCAACTCTTTTGATTCAATATTGATTCCTTCTACTTTCTTAATGAACTGGTTGTAACCAGGTATTACTTCGTCTATCAAAATGTTGTAAGATGTTTCGTCATCTGTATAATTAGCTCCGGTTATACTTTCATAGGTACTAACTAACTCATGCTCCTCTTTGCCCAAAGGAGACATCTGTTCATTAATGTAAGATAGTAATTCTTCTGTTACCGGATCAGTTTTGCTACACCCTGTTAGGGCACCAAAGAGCAGTATGGCGCTAATAAGAAATATAAGCTTTTTCAATAAAAACCTCCTAGTCTAAAATACCTTTATTTAGTAGATTATAATGGAAAATAGTTCAAAAGCAATAGGGTATTTGGAACTATATCAATTTGTTACCTTTTTAGATTCCTAGTTAGAGTTTGGACCCTTGCTCAATAGGTTGATGTCTTAGATCGATATGTCATTCCGGTTCGTGCGCCAGAACAAAGGTTTGTACCCGAATGCTAAAACGCTACTGACAGACAGTTGTCAGCAGCGTTTTTATATAGTCATAGGAGATGATTTATTAAGGAGGCACCCATATTGGAAAAGAAATTCGAAGATCAAACCATGCCGGTTACCGCAAATCGGCAAAACAGCCGCTACTGGATCGGTGTTGTATCTGCCTCTCATGTGAAGCGAGGGGTTCAAGGCGGTTTTGCCCAGCTCTGTCATGGAAAAGCAGCGCCTTTGCGCCGGATGAGTCCCGGCGATTGGCTCATATACTACTCTCCACGAACCGACAGGTCGAAAGGGGAACCGCTTCAAGCGTTTACCGCCATTGGGCAGGTGACCGGTGACAGGGTCTACGAGTATCCGATGTCCGAATCCTTTGTGCCTTTTCGCCGGGATATCCGTTACCTTCCATGCCGTGAAGTGAAGATTGCCCCTCTATTGGACCGGCTTACCTTTACCCGCGGGAAGCGCAACTGGGGATATGCATTCCGCTATGGGCAATTTGAGATCGGTTATGAGGATTTCCAGACGATTGCCGGCATCATGTTAGGTGATGCCGAAGATGTGCTGGAATCTCAGATAGTAATCCCATAAAATGGAACTATGGAATATCTGGAATGAAGTTTCATTGGGAGAAACAAGGAGGAATTACATGACTTCAGATCTTGAGGGGGGGAGCAGATGAGAAAACACGATTTGATCCGCAAATTTTTAGGCTGGAGAAAGCACCTGACCAGCAGGGCTTGCGTCCTGCTGTTTGTTACAAGTCTGCTGTTTACGCTGGCCGTGCCCCCCGCTTCGGCTTCCACCAATCCGCAATCGAGCGCTTCGCCCTCGGATTCTTTTTCCCGGCTGGCAGCTTCTTGCGGCCCGGATACGCTAACTCGTGCAATCATTGCCGGTGGAGATATGCTGTATGACACACTATATGGTGCTCGCAAGGAAGACCGTCCGCGCCTGAACAAAATTTGCGGCATTGTCAAGAAATTCGCGGCCGCAGGCAAGCCGGTAAAACCGTTCAATCCTGCGCCAGAGGCATTCTTTTACGGACTGGGTCTAACCTTTGCCCAAGGCAGCAGTGCTTCTGTCTTTGTTTATTTGGATGCTATTTATTGGGAGAGCGGAGACCAGTTTCTCAAGTTGACGGACATGAAGGCGATACAGGATTACAACTCTTTCTTCAAACGAACGGAATTTCTGTCCATAGCTCCGGAGACACCCCGCTTTGGCGAGCAAGTGCATCTAAAGGGCCATCAGCCTATGTTTTTCTCAGACTCCGTTTATGTTTTTTGGGTTCCAGAGAGCGACTCGTACACATCCTCTCCTTCAATATCATCGAGGACGCCATCTTACCCTGTTGACTCGGCTCTGCTGTTGTATGAAGGCAAGCAGCAATTCGGTTATTACGACGTTTCGTTCCTCTTGCCGGCCCTTGGAAAGGCAGCCGACGGCAGCATGAAGCCTGTGGGGAGCAAAGGAAGTCTCCATGTGTCAGGCGGGCCGGGAGAAGGAGGCAGCCACTTTGATCATATGGAGCTGCTGCCGTCGAGCAAGCCTTTTCTGTCAGTGAACGGTGTGCCGTCCATTAGCGAGGATTTGCGGCCGTTATTGAGGGAAGGCCGTGCGATGCTTCCTCTTCGTTCAGCGGCGAAGCTCGCAGGTCAATCCGTCGTCTGGGATGCCTCCTCATGGAGCGTCTTGATCCGCTCTAAACCGCCCCAGAAGTCGGTTTCTTCGTATCTGCGGCCGCAGCTGTGGATCGACGGCAAGCTGGCCTCCCCGGAGCTTCAGCCCATTCTGATCGGAGGCTTGACCTACGTGCCGATCCGCGCGCTTACTGCGGCCTTCGGCATCTCCGTAGCGTGGGACAATGCCAGCCGAAGCGTGCTTATTGATCTTTAGCGCGAAAAGTCACAGCCACGATCCGTGGCTGTGACTTTTTTGCTTTTAAAAGGCAGAAAAAACGAACAAAGCCTCATCACGAAGAGACATGTTCGCCTTTGGGCCAAGTGACTTCTAAACATAGACCATTGTTGTCAAAAAACACAAATGTCCCCAGTTCGGGAATCTCTGTAACGGAAACATGAGCATAGCTCAAACGCTCGCGCAAGGCTTGTACTGCATTCCCGTTCGGGAGCCGCAGGGCCACATGGGGGACGAAACTCTGCGGATGGGTATCTGAAGCGCCCAGCGTTGTCCTTGCTATCGTTCGTTCAAAGAAATGGAAGCCCCATACGTTGTCGTCGTTGGGTTTAACCAAAATAAGACAATGCCTGCCGCGCCCTTCTTGGGACGGGGCGATATCACTGGCTTGCATCCCCAACACATCCCGGTAGAAGCGAATCGTTGCGTCCAGATCCGCTGTATTCAAGGCAATGTGATGAATACCTTGCCAGGGAATTTGAAAAGATTGCTCTGTGTGAGACATACTACATCAGCTCCTTCTTTTTCTAGACGATATATAAGGGAATAGGGGCACTACGAGGGTCGGGAACAATAGGCTTTTGCATCATCCGCTGTTTAGCCCGTGCGAGAAACGCCGTTGGCGTGCAGCCTGCCCATGTCTTGAATTCATGGATGACATGGGCTTGATCATGATAGCCAAGATGGGAAGAGACGTCAGCGAGAGAAGTGGCTGGCCCTTGTATCAATGAGATAAGCAGCGCCTCGAAGCGGAGGAGACGTGCGAACACCTTGGGCGAAACGCCTATGCACTGCTTAAATCGCCGCTCAAATTGGCGCAATGAAAGATCGCATTCAGCGGCAAGGGTACTCATACGGATCTGTCCCTGTGTATTGTAAAGCAGCTCAAGTGCTGATTGCAGAAAAGTCAAATCGGCAAGAGTCCAGCGCGTTCGTGCGGCGTTAAATTGCTGTGAGCAAAGGATTTGCTTGGCATAAGAACTCCGGCGTACCGTTCCTTCCAATGTGAGGGCAAGGCGGAGCCAAATTCCATCACGTGGGACATAGAGCGGCATAGTCTTCTGATCAAGCAATGACATCTGTTTTGGATAAATAGTACCGGGTATTTCCATCGTGCAACTCACCTCCTCATGTGTTCAACGAGAACGGGTTTTGGAAATAGCTTCACACATACAAGATCACTTGTATTTAGGTGTCTTCATTTATGGAAGTTCTAACGAGATCATAACAGAGAACACCATCAGGAGTATTGTGAAAAATCGACGGCTCTGTACTTTTCTTCTTTGGTGAATTTATAGAAAAAAAAAGAGCTGCGCTAGGCAGCCCCTTCTCCGTTTATATGTTGAGTTTCTCGTTTTGCTTTTGTGCTCTTTATCGATCACGATCCCGATACTAAACGTTCCGTTTCTCTCGTCGATGCTGTTTAAATTGATTCCACCGATACTTTCTCCATGTAATGTTTCAATCGTAAACATGATGAGTCCGTTCGTAGAAGCTAATTCTGGGGATAATGAATGGTTTTAATTTTTTATTATTGTTATAAAAATAAAAAACCGGCACAACGATGCGCCGGTTAACCTAAATGCCATACAGACATATTCCTAAAAATGCCATGGATACATAATAGTCTATAAAAAAATTCAATATAAGTCTATTACTTTTTTTGCATAGATTGTATGTTATTAAAGCGACCGCGGCGCAAAAACGAATCGGTGATCTTGCCGAAGATAAGGAAGGGAGAAATCCTGCATGATTACACTCAGAAAAATCACGCTCGAAAACAGACGCGAAATATTTAAACTGGAAGTTTCGGAAGATCAGCGCCGCTTCGTTGCGTCCAATTTGTCCAGCGTAGCTTCGTGTTACGTCCTTACCACCAATGGAGGGCATCCTTTTCCGTTTGCCATTTACGCGGATGAGCAGCCCGTCGGTTTTGTGATGATTACGTATAAAATTACCGGTTACGATACCCCGTCCATCGCAGACGACGGCTATTGTATACTGCGGCTGATGATGGATCAGCGGCACCAAAACAAAGGCTACGGCCGGGAAGCCATGAAAAAAGTGCTGGAGTTTATCCGCACTTTTCCGGCAGGTCCTGCACAATACTGCTGGATTTCTTACAAGGCTGATAACACGCCCGCCAAAAAGCTGTATGAGAGCTTCGGCTTCCGTGACAGTGGTGAAGTGATCGGAGACGAGCAAATCACGGTATTGCGGCTCAATTCGCGACCTTCTATTATTTGTGTCTAAGGATGCGCCAAACGCAAAACCAAACCTAAAACCAAGCAGCAGCCGGCCCAAGGACCGGCTGCCTTTCATTGATCTAGCAGGCCATTTGCAGCTCCTAGGTGGAGCCCTTTACTTTCCAACGGCATCATGCTAAACTGGATTTCGATAGTTATAGAACTGCGGAATAGATGGAGGAGGTGAGCATCATCATGGGTGATCATCAAACAGATCTGCAGGCCGTTAAGGTATATAAAGCTCTGGGGGAACCAACCCGGCTGAAGATCGCCTTGCTGCTCTCGAAAGAAAGCGATTTATGCTTCACGGCCATCGGTGAAAAGCTTGATTCAGTTGCGGGTTCGACGCTGTCGCATCATCTGAAGCAGCTGACGGATTCCGGTCTGATTGATTCACGGAAAAGCGGATCGTATATTCACTATAACGTCAATCGGGAAGTGGCGGAAAAATTTGCGCCTTATTTAATGGCGTAATTTTTTTAACCAACATTTCGATAGTTCTAGAACTGAGGAATTGATGGTTGTACAAGTCATCCTCTATACCCTATGAAGAAGGAGTGCACTCTTATGAGCGACAAAGCAAATACGATGGAGATTGGAATCAGTACGTTTCTTCACGCAGATCCCGAAAAAGGGGGTGTCTCACATGCCGAGCGTCTGCGTCAAGCCATCGAAGAGATCCAATTGGCCGATCAAGTCGGCCTTGACGTCTTTGCCATCGGTGAGCATCACCGTATCGACTATACAAGCTCGTCGCCAGCCGTCATATTGGCTGCTGCTGCGGCGACAACAAAGAACATCCGGCTCTCGAGCGCGGTGACGGTGTTGTCTTCGGATGATCCGGTGCGGGTATACCAGAGCTTTGCGACGCTTGACGGACTGTCGAACGGGAGGGCTGAGATCATGGCCGGACGAGGCTCGTTCATCGAATCGTTCCCGCTGTTCGGCTATGACCTGAAGGATTACGAGGAATTGTTCGAAGATAAGCTGGAACTGCTGCTCAAGATCCGAGCTTCGGAGCGGGTGACATGGCGCGGCGGACATCGTCCTGCGATTGACAATATGGGCATCTATCCTCGTGCTGTGCAGCAGCCTTTACCGGTCTGGATCGGCACGGGCGGCAGCCCGGAATCGGCCATTCGGGCCGGCTTGCTGGGACTTCCGATCGTCTTCTCAATCCTTGGCGGACTTCCGCAGCGATTCGCACCCTTGGTGGAGCTCTATAAGGAAGCGGCTGTGAAAGCCGGGCATGATCCAAATCAGCTGCAGATTGCTACGCACTCGCATGGCTTTATATCCGATACGACACAAGAGGCGTCAGAGCGGTATTACCCTGTGATGGCGGCCCAAATGAACCGAATCGGACGGGAACGCGGTTGGTCTCCTTATACACGTGACTCATACGATGCATCCTGCAGCCTTCATGGCGCTCTTTATGTCGGGGACCCTGAATATGTAGCGGAGAAAATCTTACTGCTGCACAAAAACCTGGGCCTGACCCGATTCCTCATGTACGTAGATTTCAGCACGCTCCCTCATCGCGAGTTGCTGCGAACGATTGAGCTGCTCGGCACCAAGGTAGCACCGATAGTCCGTCAAGAGCTCGACCGTCAAGCATCAAGCGGTAATGATGGAGCGCAGTGACCCGATCGGGGCGTTAGATGCCTAAGGGCAGAGATATTATTTTTTTAACCATGATTTCTACAGATTTAGAACTATGAAATTGATTGGATTAGGAGAGATACGATATGAGATGGAAAATTTATATATTGGCGATTGCCAGCTTTTTAGTCGGAACCTCTGAGTTTGTGATTGCCGGCATACTGGATATGCTTGCAAAGGACGTTGGCGTGTCGGTAGCGGCGGCCGGCCAGCTGATTACCGTCTACTCGCTTGCCTATGCGATCGGTACTCCGATTCTGGTTGCGCTCACGGCAAGGATGGATCGGAAAAAGCTGATGCTGTCGGCTTTGGGCTTGTTTTTCATAGGTAACCTGATCACCATCACATCTACCGGTTACGGCACGCTGATGGGGGCAAGAATCATTTTGGCCATCAGTACCGGGGTATTCATGGTTGTCGCCCTTACCGTAGCGGCCAAGATGGCAAGTCCCGGTAAGCAGGGTGGTTCGATCGCCACCGTTCTCTTGGGCTTTAATCTCGCGCTCATTCTGGGGGTTCCTCTGGGAAGGGTCGTTGCGGGCTCGTATGACTGGAAGGTCATTTTCACGGGGATCGGGGTGCTCAGCCTGCTCGCCATGTTGGTTCTTCTGCTGGCGATTCCCAAATCAGAGGGAGAGGCTCCTGTTTCCATTCGGGAACAGCTCGCCTTGTTCACATCGCCCCGGATCTTCGTTGCGTTGTCCATCAGCTTTTTCTGGATATTGGGATATACGATTCTGTATACCTATATCACACCGTTTCTTCTGACCATTACGGGGATGAGCGAACGGATGGTAAGCATCGGGCTGTTTGCATTTGGGCTGGCAAGTCTCCTGGGCTCCCAAGTTGGCGGCTATGGTACAGACAAATGGGGGATCCCCCGTACGATGGTAGGCGGTCTGATCTTTCATTCGGGCATTTTATTTTTGCTGACGGCCTTCTCCCATTACTCTATGCTTGTCCTCCCATTGCTGATGCTGTGGTCCTTCTTTGCTTGGTCGATGGGTCCGGTTCAACAAGTGTACTTAATCGGTATGGCTCCCCAGGCTTCGGGGATCATCTTAAGCTTGAACACCTCCATTGTGCAGTTGGGGATGGCTGCAGGGGCTGCTATCGGAGGCGTTATTGTGGACAGCATCTCTCTGACAGCAGCCGGCTGGCTGGGTGGAATAGGGGTCGCCCTTGCGCTGATCCCGGCCGTGTATTCTTTGACAATGCGCCGCCGGGCTGCATGAGAAGAGCTGGAAGCATGTGCCTTGGCTTTCAACAAGAGTGATCGTAGGAACATTTTACGTACTTGCCCCATCATCCACTTGAACGATTCAGCATCTAGCGAAAGTGCGATAGCTCCGTCCAAAATAAAGGCAGCCGGCTTGTTAAGCGGCTGTCTTTTTGCGGCCAGCGAAATGCCGACCCTGCTTTCTTCGCCAGTCTATCTCCTTCCATTCGTTCATACTGCCACCTTGCCGAGCATAAGGAAAATAAGTAGCCCGTTAACATAGAATGAACTAAAGAAATGAACGTGTTATAGGCCTCTAGTGAGCCGCTGTAAAAGGAAGCTCAATGCAAACTTTAGTTGAATCTATATAAATGAAGCCAAAACGGAGAACAAACCGTATTAAAAATAAATCGTTACAAAAAATGACATCCCAAAACATCATCATGTAGAATATGGTAAAGGATGAGATTAGTGATGAAGGAGGTGCGAACCTAATTGGGAATGAAATACATAAAACTGCTGGGTATCACTCTGGGGGTCATCGTCGTGAACATCGTTCTGTTCTCCCCGGGGTTTATCGGTCTTAACATCGGCGGCAACGCCTTTTCGACGGCATTCGGGATTACCTTCCTTCTGGCGAGTGTTCTGGTCCTCATTTATTCGGTTTACAGTGTTAACGCCAAGACTCCGGCCGCCGTACCGGTCAAACAGATCCAGACGCATGATGACTACGTAAATGCCTTGCAGTACTACAAGAAAGTCAAAGCGTTAGAAGCGGATATATCCATTGCTCTAAATCAGCTCGACCGCATCGCACGCAAGAAGTACAAACTGGTCGGCGTGTTGACCCAGCGTTTCGATCCGAGCGAGCTTAGCTACAAAAAATTCATGTCGACGGTCCAGGCGGTAGAAAACGTATTTTACCTCAACCTCAAAAGCATCCTGAACCGGCTGGGCGCATTCGACGAATCCGAGTTTAAAAGTCTTAATGGATCTAAAGCCTCTCATCTACCTCCAGAATTACTCCAAGAAAGAAAGCAGATCTACAACGAGTATTTAACATTCACCAAGAACTCCCTGGCGACTAATGAAGAGATCCTGCTCAAGCTGGATAAGCTCCTGCTGGAAATATCCCGCCTGGACAGCTTCGAAGCCGGCGACATCGAGAAGATGCCCTGCATGCAGGAAATCGATCTGTTAATTAATCAAACCAAATATTATAAGAATTAGAGGTGTTCATGTGAAGAAGGGCAGGTTTATTCTGACTTCAGTGATCGTGTTGATTTTTGTATTTGCGCTCGTGTACGGGGGAATTACGGTAACCTCGAATCTCGGGAAATCGAAAGGCCAGGTGACCGCGGAAGACGCAGCCAAACGGCTGGATAAATTATATTCGAAGATTTCACCCGCAACGGCAACGCCTGTAAAAGGACAAATTGACCTGGACCCGGTGGATGTGGCCTCATCCCTTCCGGATATCAGCAAATTTCCGATTACGGTGCCGAACACGAATGATCATTATGTCGAGATCTTCTCATCGACCGAGAAGTCGGGAACCGGCGTGGACGGCTGGCTCACGGAGGCGGCGACGGAGTTCAATAAAGCGAATGTGGCTGTAAACGGAACTCCCGTATCGGTTAAGGTCCGCAACATCGCTTCCGGCACGGCAGCGGACTATATCATGTCAGGTAAATACGTACCGGATGCCTTTACGCCCTCCAACGAATTATGGGGAGAGATGGTTAAGTCCAGCGGCGTCAAAACCCAATTGGTGTCTAAGCGCCTCGTAGGCAACGTTCCAGGGATCGTCATCAAGAAGTCTAAATATGATGCACTTGTCGAAAAGTACGGTTCCATCAATGTCAAAACGGTAACGGATGCGATCGCAAGCAACGAGCTTGTCATGGGTTATACGGATCCTTTTGCCAGTTCGACCGGCCTGAATTTCCTGGTGACCTCGCTGAATACGTTCGACAGCTCCAATATTTTAAGCGATAAAGCGGTTCAAGGGTTTGAGAAATTCCAAGCCAACGTACCGTTCATTGCCTCGACGACGATCCAGATGCGGGATGCGGCCACATCGGGCTCCCTCGACGGGTTCATTCTGGAGTACCAGACGTTCGTCAACGCACCTGACCTGAAAAGCGGCTATGTCTTCACTCCATTTGGCGTGCGCCACGACAGCCCGCTCTACGCGCTTGGCGATACTACGCCGGAGAAGCTGGCCATTTTGAAAAAGTTCGCAGAATTCGTAACCCAGGATAAGTACGTTAAAGCAGCGAAAGACAAAGGCTTCAACGGGCTGGAGGATTACAAATCCGAGATGGCCCCGATTGACGGGAAGCTGCTGACATCCGCCCAGAAGGTATGGAAAGAGAAGAAGAACGGAAGCAAGCCGATTGTGGCTGTATTTGTGGCGGATACGTCAGGCAGCATGGATGGTGAGCCGCTGAACCGCCTGAAGGAATCGCTGATCAAAGGCCAGAAATATTTGGGCAAAGACAACAGCATCGGCATGGTTTCTTATTCCGACGACGTGACCATCCAGCTCCCGATCGGAAAATACGACGTTAATCAGCAGTCGATGTTCGTGGGCGCAGTGAATAGCCTTCAGGCCAGCGGCCAGACCGCGACGTTTGACGGCATCGTGGTTGCGCTCAAGATGCTGAAGGATCAGCTGGCGGCCGATCCGAACATGAAACCCGTTATTTTCGTACTAAGCGACGGTGAAACGAACAAAGGCAATTCGCTCAGCGACATTAAAGGACTGATTGAGAACTACAAAGTTCCGATTTATACCATTGGCTATAACGCCAACATTAAGGCTTTGCAAAGCATTTCCAGCATTAACGAAGCCGCCAGCATCAATGCGGATACCGATGACGTCGTGTACAAGATCGGAAATCTGTTCAACGTTCAAATGTAAGGGTGAAGTCAAAGGGGGAGGATGAGATATGGCGTTTACGATGAGTGTCTCAAGTGCGGAGCAGATCCAGGCTGTGATCGAGGAGGAAGTCAAGCCGGTACCGGAAGAGGTAGCGAAGCTGAAAGAAATCGCTGATGCCAATGTGGCTTCCATTATGGAGCTGGATGTGGAGTCGCTGGACAAACGCAAGAAGATTCTGCAATCGATCGACAGCTTCGGGCTGGATACGATGAAGCTTTCTTCCGAGAAGAACAACCTGCTGCAGGTGTCCGTCGGCAATCTTTCCAAAGGCGGGGACGAAGGGGGAGCCGTTGCCAAAGGGCTGACGGAACTGCATACGCAGCTGAAGGATCTGGACCCCAGTCTGATCGACTTTGCCAAAAAGGGATTCCTCGGCAAGCTGTTCAACCCGCTGCGGGCATACTTTTTGAAGTTTGAGAAGGCAGACGACGTCATTGCTGACATTGTCGTATCTCTCGACAAAGGGAAAACGACGCTCAAAAACGACAATACGACGCTGGAGCTGGAGCAGCAAACGATCCGTGAGCTGACGAAGACGCTGAAGAAAGAAATTCAGCTGGGGACGATGATGGACGAATCGATCGAGGCCCAAATCGAAGCGGCCAAGCAAAGGGGAGAAGATCCGGAAAAAGTCCGTTTTATTACGGAGGAAGTCCTCTTTCCGATGCGGCAGCGCGTGATGGATCTTCAGCAGATGCTGGTGGTCAACCAGCAGGGCATCATGGCCTATGAAGTGGTCATCCGCAACAACCGCGAGCTGATCCGGGGCGTGGACCGGGCCAAAACCGTCACGATCTCGGCGCTGAAAATCGCAGTGACCGTGGCCAGTGCGCTGTACAACCAAGGCATTGTGCTCAAGAAGATCGAGCTGCTGAATCAAACGACGAACAATATCATTGCCGGCACCTCCCGGATGTTAAAGGACCAAGGCGTAGCGATCCAGAAGCAGGCCATCGAAACCAGCGTCTCCGTCGACACGCTCAAGCAGGCTTTCTCCGATGCCATCTCCGCCTTTGAAGCGATCAGCTCTTACAAACAGGCGGCGCTTCCGAAAATGCGGGATACGATCAATCAGTTCCGTGCCTTGTCCGATGAGGGGGAGAAGCACATTCAGCGTCTGGAAAAAGGGAAAGCGCTGGGTCTGTGACCGGTTTCATGGAAACTCTATATTGAAAGTGCGAAGACAGCCGGTTTTGTGACCGGCCGCTTTTTTTTGAATAATTTCTCCGTCTTGTCACAAAATCAAATTGTGAATTGTCTTCAATAGTGTTGAAACCAGGAGGGAGAGATAGAATTTATGGAAAAGCTGCTTGTCATTAATGCGCATCCGAAAGTGGAGGACGCTTCATCCGTAAGCTTGACCGTGCTCCGGCACTTTTTAGAAGCTTATCGAAATCTAAATCCGGAGGGGCCTATCGAACAAATTGATCTGTATTCGGAAGATGTGCCCTGCATTGATCGATTATTTTTCAGCGCACAGGAAAAAATGCAAAAAAATGAGCACTTAACGGAAGAAGAGCAGCGGCTCACTTCCCGGATGTCGGATATCCTTCGGCAGTTCAAGAGCGCCAAGAGGTACGTCATCGCCATGCCGCTGCATAACTTTAATATTCCTTCGAAGCTCAAAGATTATATGGATAACATCCTGATTGCCAAAGAGACCTTCGCCTATACAGACAAGGGATCGATCGGTCTGTTGACCGACGGCCGGAACGTTGTCGTCATTCAGGCAAGCGACGGGATTTATACGAACCAGGACTGGTACACGGAGGTTGAGTACTCCCATCGTTATTTGAAATCGATGTTTAATTTTATGGGCGTCGACTATCAAATCATCCGGGCACAGGGCAATCATTCCTTGAAGAGGGATGAGGTGCTGGCCAAGGCATTTCAAGAAGCCGAATCTGCGGCGGCCTCTTTGGCACATCAGGGAATGCAAGTGTCCAATCAGGCAGGGAGCAAGTAATTCATCGTAAGGGCGTCAGCCCCGGATTCACGTAGGCTATGTTACAATAAGCGGAAAAGAGCGGGGACGGAGATGGATAGATGACAACAGATACATCCAGTTTATATGTAGAGTATAAGCCGCTGCTGAGCAGCATCGCCTACCGAATGCTGGGGTCGCTCACGGACGCCGAGGATATTGTGCAGGACATTTTCATTGAGCTGGAAACGATGCAGACCGATCATATTTTAAACATGAAGGCCTATTTGCTTAAAATGGTGACCAATCGGAGCATCAATATGCTGAAGTCGGCCCGTAAAACACGCGAAGTATATACCGGCCCTTGGCTGCCGGAACCTGAGACGGCTGATGCAGGTCAGACTCCCGAAACCGCAGCGATCCAAGCCGAATCGGTCTCCTACGCGCTGCTCGTCCTTCTGGAACAGCTGTCGCCGGTGGAGAGAGCCGTCTTCATTCTCCGGGAAACGCTCGATTACGATTACCGGGATATCGCCGAGCTGCTGGATAAAAGCGATGCGAACTGCCGGAAGCTGTACAGTCGGGCGAAGCAGAAGGTCAGCACCGCGCCGGTTTCGGAGCGGGAGGAGAAAGCGGCCGCCGAGCCGCCGATTGCTGTGCCTGTAGAAAGCACTCGCGTCACTTCCGACCAGGCCAAGCATGCGGAAATGCTATCCCGCGCTTTTATGGCAGCGGCGAATTCCGGCGATTTCAGGGAATTTGTCGGCATGCTTGCGGATGATGCCCGATTGTACACGGATGGCGGCGGCAAGGTTCGCTCGGCGATCTTCCCGATCATCGGCAGCAATCGCATCCTGGCCTTCCTTCAAGGGATTGCCCCGGGAAATATCAAGCCGGAGAATCAGCTGCTGATCGACGTCAACGGGCAGCCCGGCCTGCGGTTGAACCGAGGCGACGAGCTCTTTGCGGTGCTGTCCTTCCAGTTTGACAACGACTCACGGCCTGTCCGTATGTTTATGGTCACGAATCCGGATAAACTGCAGCATGTGACCCCGTAACGGCTTTTTTTGGCAGACATAAAAAGGGTTTCGGAAACAACATGTAGAATATCCCATATGGTTAAAAATTCCAGGTGGGAAAGAGGTATGCATTTTGAAATTTGAACAACAAAATTTAAGCCATTCAAGCTTCAATTGCTGCGACCTCAGTGAAACGGAAATTCAATGCTGCAATGGCAGCGGGATGAGCATGAACGATGTGAATTTGACGGGAATGCATATTTCCGATGCGAATTTGAGCGAACTCGCCATTGACGGTGCTCAATGGGGCGGCGCACTTTTTCAATCCATCGGCTACGGAGATCCAAGCAATCCTGATGCAGAACACAACAAGGAGGGCGTCCGTTTTTCAGACTGCAGCTTCCGTAACGGGCGGATCACCGACTGTGATTTTACGAACGCCAATTTTCAAAACTGCGACATATCAGGATTGGTCATCAATGGGATCAACATCGAAGAATTAATCCAAAAGCATGTTCCTGCGGAACAGAGAGAGTAGGATAACAGATAAAACCATGAAAGCCACCCCAGGGTCTGGAGTGGCTTTCATCATTATGTCTGCCGTACCACATCATCCGCGTCCGTGGAATAAGCGAGTTCTTTCTGCGCGTCAAGCGCGGCCAATCTGTCCAGCAGAGCTTCCCGGATTTGCTCATAGGCATCGCTGCCCAGAGCCATCCGGATCGGACCGTCTCCCTGATCGACGCGGCGGATGATCTGCTGCGCCATTTTATCCGGATCGCCGACAACCATTTGATTAAACATGCTCATATCGATGCCCGGCAGTTCCCCTTTCATCAAGCTGACGAATTGGCCTGCCTCCTTGTCCCGATATACGTCCATCCGTTCTCCGAATACCGCATTGCTCGTAATGAAATTCGTACGGATTCCGCCCGGCTCCACGATAGTCGTCTTAATATTGAACGGCGCGGCTTCCTTGGCCAGCGCTTCAAAGGCGCCCTCGACCGCCCATTTGGAAGAACAATACAGCCCCATTCCCGGCGTGGAATAATGCCCCGCCATGCTCGATATCTGCACGATGTGCCCGCTGCCCTGTTTGCGGAAAAAAGGCAGGACGGCACGGGCTGCGCGCAGTGATCCGAGGACGTTGGTCTTGAACAGATGCTCGATCTGCCCGTCGCTTGCTTCCTCCACTGCACCGTACAATCCATAGGCTGCGTTATTGACAAACACATCGATCGTGCCGAGTTCCTCCCATGCCCGTTCGATCACCTCAACAATTTGCTGCGGGTTCGTCAGATCCAAATGAGCCTGCCATAATCGGGAACCATATTGAGCTTTCAGATCGTCCAGCACGCCCGGCTTGCGCACCGTTACGGCTACACGGTCGCCTCTTTCAAGCAACCGGCGGGTGATGCGCGAAGCCAAGCCTCCTGACGCTCCTGTAATAAACCATGTTTGCATGCGAAATGCCCTCCAATCGCTGTATTCCTTTGTATCATACGAGCAGCGGAAGGGCGCTAGCCACAGCATGTTTATACTATTAACGGGAGTAACAGTCTACGATCATGAGCCGAATGTCCACCTGCAATCCAGACGAGATAGGATCTGCTCTATTGAGGCAGCGAGTCTTGTTCCAGCAGAGACATTAACCTCTCCTCCGTGCCTGAACCGGGTACCGGCACGAAGAAACACCAGTGCAGGTCCGGGTCGCCGTCTATGACGGCCGCCGAATGGAGCATAAACTCCATTTCCTGACCGTCCGGAAGGCGAAACAAAGCGGTGGTTACACGCTTTTGCTTGACTTCGTAGAGGTTCCAGAAGTGCTCAAATTCCTCACTTTCCCGTCTCAAGCGTTCGAAACGTTCCATATACAACGGGTTGTCTTGGCTTCGGTCAAAGCTTGCCCGCAGCACCGCCGCCGAGTAACGGGCGAAGCTTTCCCAGTTCACAAGCCGTTTACGGTAATCCTCCTTGAAAAATATAATGTTCAGCATATATCTTTCATTCTCCGGCATACGGCCGAAGTCGGCGATGACCAGTTCTGCGGCGCGGTTCCAGGCGATCACATCCGTGCCCGCATCCGTGATGAACGAAGGGTACCACAGTTGATCGACGATTTGCTGCAGCACATCGGGATCCGGTTCCTCGCTGATCGGAACGGCGCCGGCGCTTGCCGGGTCCACATTGGCCAAATCGAACAGATGCTTCTGCTCGTCTTCGTCGAGCTGCAGCGCATGGCTGATATTTAACAGCACTTCCGGCGAAGGATTAGCTTCTCTGCCTTGCTCCAGCCAGGTGTAGTAAGTCACGCTCATATTGGCAAGATACGAGACCTCTTCCCGCCGAAGCCCTGGGGTACGCCTTCTTCCGGGCAGCGGCTGGATCCCCGCTTCAGAAGGCTGCAGCCGTTCCCTGCGCGATTTGATGAAATCACCCAATGGAGATGAAGAACGATTTGTTTTCATTTTCATGTACGTCACCACCCTTGCGTTTCCAAGTAGGCCGACAACAGCCATGTAGAGTCTAGACCATCAATTATATCATGCTCTTTTCCCATGCACCCCGAATTTCCACGCCGGTTGACTTGGCGGCCCGTTCTAGTTCTTCGATTTCAGCATCCGATAATTGGACGTCCATAGCCGACACGGCGCTGACGATATGGGACGGTTTCGTCACGCCGATAATCGGCACCGTTCCTTTGGCGATTGCCCAGGCAATGGCGATTTCAGCAGGTTCAACATGGTGACGGAGGCTGATTTCTCTCATTACCCCGATCAGAGCTTCCAGCTTGGCAAGTACCTTCTCATCGAAGGCATCTCCTCGGCGGGTCCCTGCTTTAAAAGGATGTTTTGTATCATATTTCCCGGTCAGCGCCCCTTGCTCCAGCACCATATAGGAGAAGAAGATCAAATCATTGGCATTGCAGTATTCAATAATGCCGGCTTCTTCCGAGGAACGGTAGAGCAGACTGTAATGGTTTTGAACGGCTGAGAGCTGAAGCCCCTCTTGAGCCAAAATGTCCGCGGCGAGCTTGATTTCCTCCAAATTATGATTGGAAACCCCTGCGTATTTAACTTTTCCGCTCTTCATCAACGGGATCAGCTTAGAGGTCCACCGCTGGACGTCTTTCGGATTGTGGATCCAATACACGTCGGTATGATCCCTTTCAAGCCGCTGCAAGCTCCCGGCGAGAAATTCTTCAACAGCCTCGTCTGTCTGCTCGCCGCGGGGCGTGAATTTTGTTGAGATCAGGACGTCATCTCTCCCGCGGATGAACTGGCCCAGAATCGTCTCCGAAGCGCCCATGCCGTAAACTGCGGCTGTGTCCCATAGATTTAATCCGGCATCCATCGCCGCATCAAATACGGGCTTCAGATCCTTGGCAGTCAGGTCATTCCCGAAAACCGCATCTCCTCCGTTGGCGCCGTTCCCCCAGGACCAGGTACCGAGGGCTACAGCCGGGATCGTTATGTTTTTTAACTGAAAAGTTTTCATCGTGTATTTCTCCTTTAACAGTGGGATAGGACAAAGACGATTATCTTTTTCCTGGAAAGCCATGCCGCTTCGCGCTCCATGCGATGATCCAAGCGATCAGCAGCAGAATCAGCAGCACGGCCGGAAACGACTGGACGCCGATGAGCTCCAGCAAGGCCCCGCCGACGATGCCCCCGCCGGCGATGGCCAGATTCCATACGGTCGTATTGATGGGCATCACGATGTCCACGCCTTCTTCGCCGCTTGCATTCGCTTGGGCGGTTTGCAGCAGCGTAGCTGCTCCGCCGAAGGTAAGTCCCCACAATGCGACGCGGCATAGACGACCGGTACCGATGTGCCGCCAACCCACAATGCGACCGAAACCAGCGCAAAACCAAGCAGACTGAGCAGCGTCAACAGGCGCAGCTTGCGGTCGATGAGCAAACCGACGATCCAGATAGACACAATCGCCGCGAGACCAAAGATCAGAAGGACCAGATCAACGCGGCTGCCCAGCCCGGAACGCTCGAGAAACGGCGCAATATACGTATATAGGATATTATGGGCCAACATCCAGGTGAGTACCACCATAAGAATGGGGCGGATGCCGGGCAATACAAACACTTGACCCATCGTCATGCGCTCGTCTGCGGGCTGCCCGGTATAATCCGGCACCTTCCACAGCACCCAAACCATGAGAACAAGGGTCAGAAGGGACATAAGCCCAAATACGGCCCGCCAGCCGATCAGGTCGCCGAGCAAGGTTCCGGCCGGTACGCCGAAGGTAAGAGCAATCGGCGTCCCTACCATGGCGACTGCCAGAGCACGGCCTTTTAAAGCATCCGGTACCATCCTCCGCGCGTACCCGGCGATCATGCCCCACGCCGCACCGGCGGCCACACCGGCAAAAAAACGGGCTACAAGTGTCAGGGCATAACTGCTCGAAATAGCGGTAATGGTGTTGAATACCAAAAAACCGGCAATAATGGCGAGCAGCAGCGGACGCCGCCTCATACCGGCGGTAAACATGGCAAACGGAATGGCTGCAACAAGCGAGCCGATGGCATACAGGGTGACGAGCTGACCCGCCATTCCTTTGGAAATATTCAGCCCTTCCACGATGTGCGGCAGCAGCCCGGCCGGAATGGTTTCCGTGAGAATACAGATAAAACCGGTCATGGCAAGCGCCAGCAGCGCCAGCCAGGGAAGCCTGGCTGGGACGGATGCCGGCTGGACCACTTCCGTGGAAGATGACATATGGGACAAGTGAGTGACCTCCTTCGAATGGCAACATAATTTCCGGATCGATCATTCCATATATTAAGTTCAGCCCGGCTGACTTGTCAAGAACTTCTGGATCGATTAGTATAAAATTCATGAAGGGGGTAATCGTATGCCACGGACAGGACGCCCCCGTGCGTTTAATCGGGACGAGGCTGTACTTGCCGCAATGTTTCTGTTCTGGGAGCACGGCTTTGAATCCACTTCGCTGGCCCAATTGCGCGCGGCGATGGGGCATATATCCGCCGCGAGTTTTTACGCTGCGTTTGAATCGAAAGAGGCACTGTTCCGCGAGACGGTGGAGCGGTATAAAGCAACTTACGGCCGGGTGATGGAGAGCTTTCATGATCCGCGTTTGGCACCGAAAGCCGCCATCGAACAAGGCCTGCGCCGCTCGGCGCGTATGCAGACCGAAGTCTCTCATCCACTGGGTTGTTTGGTGGTGTTATCCGGTATAAGCTGTTCGCCCGAGAACCAGCATATCCAAGAAATGCTGGCCAAGGAGCGGGAAAAAAACCGGGACGGGATTAAGGACTGCATCGAACGGGCAGTTGCCAATGGTGAGCTGCCCGATACAGTGGATGTTCCCATGCTGGTGACTTTGTTCGACACCTTTCTCCTTGGCATATCGACGCAGGCGAGAGACGGTATCCCGTTCAAACAAATTGATGCAGCCATCACTCAGTTGATGAGCATCTGGGATGCCCTGTCTCGAAAAAACGGATGACAAGGAATACAAATCGTCTGATGAAAGCAGCGGGGGAGAGAACATGAACAAAACGGAACGGCAGCTCGCCATTACGCTGGAGCTGCAGCGAAACAAGCTGGTCAGAGCAGAGGATTTGGCGGCCCGGTTCGAAACGAGCGTCCGGACGATCTACCGCGATATTCAGGCACTAAGCGAAGCGGGGGTTCCGATTGCCGGGGCTCCCGGGCAGGGCTATTCCCTGATGGAGGGCTATTTCCTGCCTCCGGTCAGCTTCACGGCGGAAGAGGCCGTGGCCCTGCTGATGGGCGCGGACTTTATCGAGCAAAGACTGGATGCGGACTACAGCCCGGTGGCGGAGGCGGCCAAACGCAAAATTGAAGCGGTTCTGCCGGAGCCGGTACGCGCTGATTCTATGCGAGTGCGGGAAACGATGCGCCTTCTCCAAGCCGGCGAGCCGGTAACCAGCCGGAAGGAAAAGGACTATCTCGGACAAATTCGGCGTGCGATTCTGGAGCGCCGCAAAATCAGGTTTGCGTATTTAAAAAAATACCCAGAAACGGACGGGAGCCGGATGAATATAAGGGAGGCGGCTCCATACGGACTGACGCTCGTTCAGGGGAATTGGACATTGGTCGCTCACTGCGACCTGCGGCAGGATATCCGCCATTTCCGGTTGTCGCGGATGACGGAGCTTGCCGTGCTCGAGGAGGGCTTTGCCATGCCGGCCGGATTCGATTTGAATCGTTACCAGCCGCCCGATGACCGCAACTTACGGGTGGTGGTTCGGGCGAATCCGGATATCGCCGACAAAATCGCCGAGACCACGCATTTTTATATGGAGGAAATGGAAGAACGGGAGGACGGACTGCGGGTCACCTTTCGAGTGCGTCAGCCGGAGGAGCTGCTCCCCTATATCCTCGGGTGGGGCGGGGCGGTTGTCGTGCTGGAGCCGGAATCCTTCCGCCGCCAAATTCAGATCGAGGCCAAAAACATATTAAACCGCTACTGACACGCTGTTGTCAGGAGCGGTTTTTTATAATGGGAGAAAATCCATAAATAAAGAGGAGTTGTTCCCATGTTGAAAAGCACAGCGAACGCATTGCAGGATCTGGAGACGTCGGTAGAACGGTATTTGATTGAACTGAAGAACTTTGATATGGAGCAGTTGCTGATAAAAACGAACGAGGAAGAATGGTCGATTGGGCAGATGTATATCCATTTGATTCAAACGGCGCAGTTCATGCATCTTCAGCATGTCGATAGCTGTCTGGCCGGCAACGGGCCGGCACTCTCCACCGCGGAGGACAAGACGGAGATTGGCAGGAAGGTATACGAGCTGGGTAGCTTTCCGCCGGTCCGGGTCCGGGTCCCGGCTTCGCCGCAGTACACCCCGCAGCAGCCGGAGAGCAAGGAGCAGATTATCGAAGGGCTCCGGAGTGTAGTGGAACGGATGAAGCGGACGGAGCCTGCTTTGAGTCAGGAACCTGAACAATATAAGATCCCGCATCCACGTTTTGGGCCGTTAAGCGCCAAGGAGTGGTTTTTACTGGTTGAGATGCATTACCGGCACCATTTTATGCAGCTGGAGCGGTTGAAAAGCGAGTTAAGCCTGGTTTAGCCCGTTAGCGTTGCCACCTGTATTCTGAGGCCCAAAAAGCAGAAAATACAGCAGCAGTCCAAGGCTTGTCCTCTTCTTCGGCTGCGGCTGTTTTTTTACTTAACGGTCGCTCCATTTAAAAACACCACAGCCAGCGGGGCATTTGTTCTAGGGAAAGGGATTTGGTTCAGAAGGAATCATATTTATTCTAGATCGCTGTTGACAAAGGAAATTTCATCGCTTAGTATATCGATAAATGTAGAATTATAAACCTATGGAAGGAGGGCAACCCCATGAACAAGGAGCAGTCACATCAGGAAGCTGTAAAAATATACAAAGCACTCGGGGAGCCGACCCGGTTACATATCGTCAAACTCTTATGCAAGCATGATGAATTAAGCTGCAGCCAGATTGAGGAGCAGCTGAATTATAAAGGTTCCACCCTGTCGCATCATCTGAAACAGCTGGTGGAGTGCGGGGTGTTGAGGCTGGCGCGCAAGGAAGGGACCTATCATTTTTATCGGGTCAATCAGGATACATTAGATCGTCATGTTGTGCTTCAGCCAGATTAATTTTTTTTCGGTCCTATATTTCGATAAATTTAAATATATTAAGATAAGATCCAAATGAGTGTGCTGTCATTAGCGGCAGTTTCTTTTTTGATCATTAGATTGATAGTTTTAAATCTATAAGAATGAAAGAAGGATGTGGTTTAACATGTACGTATTTTTATGATCAATATTTCGATAGATATAAAAACATCAAGCAATTCATGTTAATAACCTAAAAGGAGAGGATTCAATGAATAAAATGGGACTCGTTTATTTGCTTGCTTTCGGAGCTTTTGTCATGGGGACGGCTGAAATGGTCGTCATGGGGATTTTGGGGATGATCTCGAATGATTTGAACGTATCCGTAGGCACAGCCGGGCAATTAGTTACGCTGTATGCCGTTGTATTTGCGATCGGAACCCCAATCCTTGTATCGCTTACCGGCAAAATGAAGAGAAAAAGGCTGCTGCTGCTGACCTTTACTTTGTTTGTCATTGGTAATTTGGTCGCCTTCTTTAGTCCGGATTTTACCGTCCTGATGATTTCCAGAATGATTCTGGCAGCCAGTCAAGGCGTATTTACGGTGGTGGCCCTCATGGTCGGCTCCAGCCTGGTGGAGCCCCAAAAGCAAGGGAATGCCATCGGCATCATTTATATGGGATTTAGTACTGCCTTGGTTGCAGGCACTCCGCTCGGAACCATCATCGGCGAATATTGGGGATGGCGTCCGGTGTTTATGCTCATTGCGGCATTGAGTGTGCTTGCCATGATCGGAATCGCCGTGTGGATGCCGAAGGTACAAGAACAGAAGCCGACTTCGATTCGGGACCAGCTGCTTGCGCTGAAGGATCGCCGAATGGTCAGCGGCTTGATGATCACTTTTTTCTGGATTGCCGGGTATCAGTTGATGTTTACATACATTGCGCCTTTTCTTGAGACAGCCGTGGGCATGAATACGACGATGATCAGCACGGCGCTCTTCGTATGCGGCCTGTTCGCTGTCATGGGATCACGCCTTGGCGGGTACGGCGCGGATAAGTGGGGAATTGGCAAAACGCTGCTCGTCAGCTTGCTTCTTCATGCAGCCGCACTGGCCGTACTTCCGTTTGCCGCAGCCACGATGGTGAGCGCGCTGATCATTCTGGCGGTCTGGTTCGGAGCGGCTTGGATGACGACTCCCGCTCAGCAGTATTACCTCATCTCCCTTTCCCCGAAGACTTCGGGTCTTGCGCTGGGATTGAACAGTTCCATGCTGCAGCTTGGAATGGCGGTAGGCGCCGGGGTAGGCGGATGGGTGGCCAATCAGACGTCTCTGATGCAGCTGGGTTGGGTAGGAGCGGTAAGCATTCTGCTTAGCGCGATCACTGCGCTGTACTCTTTTTCGCTTAAAGGCAGAAAAGAATCGGTACTGAGCAATTAACCTCTGGAACTCACCGTGAAAGGGGGGATGCCTGACCTTTAAGAATGCTGCAGGGATTCTTTAAAGAGAACATTGTGCTGTCGTATACAACCAAAACTTTTAAATGAGGTGTGAAAATATGACTGAATATCAACTTGCTTTGAAAGACAACCGTATCGTATGGGGGAATGAGATCGATGTGGAGCAGCGAATTGGAAACTCTTCGAATGACTCGTTCCGGCAGGGGGCGGGCAGCGCCTTGGACTGGAACTTGCCTGCCGGTATATATCGGGCAAAAGAGGTCGTCAGGGAGCTCGATCCCCTGCTTGAGGCGATGCTGGTCCAGCTTGGCGAACCGGTAAACGGCGATCCGGCGGTGCTGCTGGACAGCCTTCAGGCCAACTTGGCGATTTCCGGACGCGTGTCATCTCTGCCGCTTGGTCCCCTGGCTTTAGAAGATAAAGCCGGCGTCGAACTGACTGCCCAGGCGGTACGCATCGGCGAGCAGCTGGTAAGCTGGGCGCGGGAAATGAATGCCGAGAAGAGGACGCTCGCGAAATATGGGCCGGAAACGCTTGGCCAGCTGGAATTTAGAAGCCACTGCTATGGTCATGCCCTGATTCCGGACGCTGTTGCACAGGTTTGGGGACCGTTCGGCGGCCCAAGAATCATGCAGATCTATAATGAATATCTGCACCAAATGGTTTTGCTGCGGGATGCCTTGCTTCCGTTTGCCAATTGGGAGCAGGTTCCGTTTGAAGTGAAGGAACATAAGGAGTTTAAAGGGCTCCGTTTTCTGGAACCGGCCCGGGAGGTCTTTTTAACTCAGCTGCTTGGGAAAAAGTTGACACACAAATCGATTGTCCAGTATGCGCAAAGTGTGGTCAGCTCGGGTCTGTCCGCAGCCGGTTACGGATTCCAATATCGTCTGGGCACCGTATTGCCTGCCGGGCTGGGAGAGCCGGCCGGGACGGCGGCGCGGTACCTGCTGAAATGGCATCCGGTACAAACGATACAGGCAGAAGAAACGCAGGATTTGGCTGCGATCTCGTTCGATTACGAATATGAGGATTATTATGCGGCACCGCGCACCGAAGCAGGAAGCGGTACACCAGGGAATAAAGATACGCTTCCTGTCTCTTTAGGGGAGATCACTGGTCTGAACGTCGCGCGCTTACTGCCGATTACTGCTTCTGATCGAACGACCCTGCGATTGAGCTTGGAAGTGGACGGACGTGAATTTTCGGTGGATCTCGGTCAGCTCTTTAGGGGGCACCGCTTTATGTATCGGCCCGAAGGAAACGACAACAACGATGTCGCTATTGTGAAGCGTACCTCTGTCAGCCTGCATTCGGCAGCGGATATCCTTGCGCTTTCCGGATTGGTGACAAGTACAGACGGAATCCACTTCATTCCAACCGATGGAAACGAGCTTGTTCGGTGGGCATTACTTGGTAAGCTGTATCCCGAAAATGTAGTTATATTAGACAACGGCGATCCAGAAGAACTGGAAAAAGCCTATGTTTCCGGCAAGGGCTTTGGGACGCAGTTTTTAGTGTTGTAAGTCCAAAAAGGCTTCTCCCAATAAGGGGAAGCCTTTTTTCTACGGGTCAGCGCGGCGCATAACAAGCTTCAGGTATCGTATGCTCCTTCAGGTTAGCTTTGCTGCTGCGCGCCTCTGAGCCACACGGCTTCGATCGACAGGGTATCCGAGATATGACTTGTCGGGTCGCCATTCACCAGAATGAGGTCTGCGCCCGAACCTGCAGCAATCCGTCCACGATCGTGAAGCCCGAAGCGGCGGGCCGGTTTCGAGGTGGCGGACTGAAGCGCTTCGATCGGAGTGAACCCGGCTTGAACGAGCAGCTGCATTTCATGATGGACGCTGGCACCGTGCGCAAGGCCGCCGAGATTCGGAACGGGAACAGGGGAGACATCCGTTCCAACCAGAATGTCGACGCCGGCCCGATGAAGATCCATCACGTTCTTAAAGCTGTTCTCCATATCACCTTGCGGGAACGTATTGAAGCTGGAGTTCAGAATATCGATCCACTCCGGGCTTAATTTGGAATGCACCCGCGGATCATTGGCCAAATCGGATGCCGGATTTCCAAGGATGGACGAGTTCAATACGAGGCACGGCGTTACAAACGCGCCAGAATCGACAATAGATTGGACCAAATCGGGCGTGAGTTCAGGTCTGTCGATAAACAGGTGGCCCAATCCGTCCACTCCGAGAGCGATGGCGGTCTGCGAAGAACGAGCCGTCAGGACATGGGCGATGACGATTTTATCAAACTTGTGGGCCTCTTCCACAGCAGCTTTAAGAATTTCGTCGCTTAGCACAGGCAGGCCGGGGGCACCCATGACCGTGCCTTCTTCAATCATGATTTTAATATAGTCCGCGCCATTCTCGACCTGGGTATGCACGTGTTTGATCGCTTCTTCCACTGTCGTCACCTGGGGCACTTCTTCGTGATCGTGGGCGTAAGCCGCCAGCATCGCTTCCCGGTCTTCCTTCGATAACTTCTCCAATTCCTTTAACACGAACTCGGGGATCTCGTCCCCATCGGGCAGCAATTCATCCGGATGACCACCCGGAGCGGTGATCGCGGTTCCGGCGGAACGGACATCGGCGGCGCCTTCCACATTTTTCAGCTGAATCGCCCGTCCTCTTTCCGTAAAATCTCCGTTCATTTCGAGTTCGGTCGTCACACCGAATTTTACAGCATCCCGTAATCCTCCAATGGAAGTGTGAACATGGGCATCAATCAAGCCCGGCAATAATGTCGCATGGTTTGCATCCACGATGACTGCATCCTCCGGAACGTCAGTGCCCACGGCAATGATGGTCTCCCCTTGAATGAGCACATTTCTTGCCTCAATCACTTGTTCCCCGTCGAAAATTCGTGCATTTATAATGGCCGTAACCTTGTCCAGCGTATTCTTCATTTCGTTATTCCTCCTTGGATATGTGCTTGATAACAATTCGGAGTATAACAGTTAGTTTTCTAACAGTCAATAAACTAATATTTAAATTGACAAGCTTCCGGAATCCCCGTATAGTTTAAATGTTAAAAATTAGTCTCCTAACATTTTGAGGAGGAACGATCATGAAACCTCGCAAGGATACACTCTATCTGGACTTGTTTCAGATTATCGGCCTGAAGTTGAAGAAAAAGGCAGATGAAAGCATTAAAGAGCTGGGATTAAACGCGCAGCAAGGCAAAGTCCTTGATTATATTCATAAAAACCAGGATAAAGATATCATTCAAAGGGATTTAGCCGATCGGTTTCATTTGCAGGGGGCCAGCATAACAAGCATGCTCCAAGGCCTCGAGAAAAAGGGATATATTGAGCGGAAAATTCCGGCCAATAATGAACGGCAGAAAAACATCTATGTTTTGCCAAAGGCCGTTGAATTGATTGATGCCTTTAACGAATCCTTTCAGAAGGTTGAGGATGAAATCGTTCAGACCCTGACCGAAGAGGAGAAGCAGCTGTTAAAGGGACTGCTGGTCAAAATTAATGAACGCTTATAATCCGTTTGCGAGAACCAATCGGACAGCCAAAAAAGACGACCATCCCCTTTAATGGGCGATCGTCTTTTGGTGCTGGATGCGCGTTTAAAAACCGAAATCGAGGGAGCTGCCCGTCTCGGCGATGGACTTGATGTTGCTTAGAATCATCCACCAGAACTTCTCGGTTTTCAGGAACAAAGGGTTGCTGTCGGTCCACTGATCATTGATGAGGTGCAGCTTGGTGCACGATCCCACCGGCTCTAACCGGATCGTCACCCGGCTCTGCATCGTCTCGTGTTCGGCGAAGTGGGAGGGGCCGGGATGGTCGGTGTAGCTGAGTACCTTGTATTTTTCATAGGCCAAAATTTCTCCGTAAATGTGCACCGTGTTTTCCCCGTCAGGCCCAGGGCCGACGAACCGGATCGGGTTGCCTGCCTGCAGACTCGATTGAATGACGCCTCCCATAAAAGCGCGGGACGATTTCTCAGGGTTGAACAGCACGTCCCAAACCTCTTCGGGGCTGGCTCCAATGTAGAAGGTGTACTCTAACTGCATGTCGAATCCTCCTTGAAACAAAAATATTTACGTTGTATACATGTAACGTACCATTTCCGACTTTCAGGTTTCTTGTAAAAACGCGCCATTAGGGGGAATTCGATGCGTCATCAGGTGAACCCTAACCGAGGGATTTTGCATTTTGACCCGGCACAAACGAACGTCAGAATTACACGTCGTCTGCCATCAGAACAGCTTCGGCATTTGATCCAGCATTACTGGTTCGTCGAATGGAATTTAGAGGGGCAGCCGCCGTATACACAGGAAGTATTGCAGCATCCCGGGGTCAACATCGTGTTTGAACAAGGAAGCTCGTACGTCTGCGGAATCGAAAGCAGGAAAGCGGCTTATACGCTGCAGGGAAAGGGGATGATTGTAGGAATTCTTTATCGGCCAGGGGCCTTTTACGGATATAGTTCAGAGCCTATGTCGGAACTGGTGGACCGTAAGGTGGATATCTCCAGGTATTTTCCGTTCGATGCGGAAGCTGCAGAGAAGGGGATATTTGCGTCAAACAGTCTGGAAGAGAAGGTTGCCTTTATTGAAGGACTGCTGTCCAGTTACATTCCGGAGCCGGATGACAAAGTGGACGAGCTGAACAAGATCGTCAGGGCGATCATGGAGGATCGTTCGTTGACCAGCGTAGATTTGTTGGTGAACCGGTTCAACGCATCCAAACGCACGCTGCAGCGCATGTTTAAACAGTACTTAGGGGTAAGCCCCAAATGGGTCATTCAGCGATACCGCATGCACGAGGCCAGCGACGCGATTGAAAATGGAGCCGATATCGCCACAGTGGCCTTGGAGCTCGGTTATTTTGACCAAGCGCATTTCAGCAAAGATTTTAGGGCGATCGTAGGGGCGTCCCCTCATGCCTACCGGCGGGGGGATTAAGGTAGTCCAATTTATTTACAGATTTTGAAATATCATTGAACAGGCTGTTCAGCCTGCAAACGTAAAGCGCCGGCAAGACGTTGTCTTGACCGGCGTTTTTTGTAGATATATGAAAGTATGCGCTTCGGAGGTTTGGGTTTTTATTGCATGAAGTCAGCAAAATCGGGAATGCTCGGATTCGCGATATAGTGCCCGCCTTCGACCTGAATGGTCTGGCCCGTAATGAATTTCGATTCATCCGAAGCCAGGAATAGGACGGTGTATCCGATATCGTCCGGTTCTCCGTGGTACGGGAGCTTGTTGTACTTGGCGAAAATGTCCAGCACTTGCGGTGGCATGTTATTTTTAGCGGCGGGAGTGAGAATTAAGCCAGGTGCAACCGCATTGCAGCGGATGCCAGAGGCGCCGTATTGGGTGGCGATATATCTCGTCAGATTCACGACCGCGGCTTTGGAAGCACCGTATGCCGAACGAATGGAATCACCCGTAAAGCCTGCCATGGATGCCGTATTGATGATGGATCCGCCGCCCGCCTCGATCATATGGGGGATTGCGAAGCGGCTGCCGAGCAGCACGCTTTTCAGATTGACATTCATGAGCCGGTCCCACTCCATCAGATCCATGTTCACAACATCCAAATCCTTCTGAAGATTGGTTAAGCCTACATTATTGAACAGCACCGTAATTGTGCCAAAGTGCTTGACGGTAAACTCGACAGCTTCCCGGATCGAGCTCTCGTCGCCTGCATCGAGGAACAGGCCGTAGGCTTCTCCGCCTTGTGCGTTGATCTCAGCAGCTGCCTGCTGCGCTCCTTCCGCATTAAAATCCGCAATCACCACTTTGGCTCCCTCTTTAGCCAACAGTCTTGCGGAGGACAACCCAATTCCTGAAGCACCTCCCGTTACAAGGGCAACTTTTCCTTCTACTCTTGCCATATGAAATGAACACCCGCCTTTTTGTTTAGAACATTAATATTTAGACATCTAAATAATATCAAAGTTTATTGGGGCAGGCAAGTTAACGCGGGCACGGGGAGGGCATCCAAAAACAAAAGGCTAATCTCAAGGGGCGCTTTCCGCGCTATAAGATTAACCTTTTAATGATATAGGAATGGATTTGCCTCAGAAACCTTCAAAACCTGTCGGATCTGGTAACGTGACCTAACGTTAATTCGAAATCCAGCCCTTGCTCAGGGCAATGGCAACAGCGTCGATTCGATTTTTGGCTTCGAGTTTCTGCAGGATCTCCGAAATGTAGTTGCGGATCGTACCTGGCGACAAATACAGCAGCTTGCTGATTTCGCTCACGGAGTAACCGTCCTTTAGGTAAGACAGAAGTTCCGATTCCCGCTCTGTTAGCGGGTTCATCTCCTTGTTCATGGCAAAGGTGAGATGGGGACTGAACACGCGTATGCCCTGGTAGATTTTGCGCAAGGACACCGCAAGCTCCGAGACCGGGGCATCTTTCAGCAAATAGCCCATCACGCCGGCTTGGACCGCACGCTGGTAATATCCGATCTTCGCAAAGGTCGTCACGATTGCGACGCGGCATGCGCTGCCCTCAGCCTTGAGCGCTTCAGCGACATCAAGTCCGCTTAGTGACGGCATTTCAATATCCAGTACAGCGATGTCCGGCGACTGCTTCCGGATCAGCTCCAGTGCCTGCTCGCCGGTATCCGCTTCCCCGACGATTTCGATGTCCGGCTCCATTCCGAGCAGCCGGCTGATAGCGCCTCTTAGCATCCCTTGATCTTCTGCAATGACGATCTTCATCCGTTCTTCCTCCTTGGTCTTACATTCGGTGATGAGGTATGGCTATCGTCACTTTCGTTCGATTCTCCGGATCCGTATCCAGCTTCAGTGTTCCTTGGATTAACGATAATCTCTCCTTCATCCCTAACAATCCCGCCCCATATTGACGCGCCTGCAGAGGCCCTCTGGTGATACCGATCCCGTTATCGCACACGAGCAGTACATACTGCTCTTTGTCTTCAAGGATTTGAATGGAACATTTCCCGGCCCCGCTGTGCTTGACGACATTGGTTATGCATTCCCGCAGACACATGCCAAGAATATTCCGTTCGATGGGCATCATCCTGCCCGCGTTCATCCGCATAGACGTTTCGGCTTCAATGCCGGCTGTTACCAGGATTTGCTCGGCCCGGCGAAGCTCCTCCCGGATATCGATGGACTGCATATCATTGACCAGCTCCCGGATCTGCAGCAGAGCCATTCTGGATATCCGCTGGACATCTCGGGCTTCCAGCACCGCCTGATCGGGGCTGGGCTCGATTAACCGCTCCGCCAGCTCGCTCTTAACGGTAATCATGGACAACGTCTGGCCCAGCGTATCGTGCAAATCTCTGGCGATTCGCTCCCGCTCCCCGATTTTAATGATTTCAGCGTGGGCTTCAGAAAGCTTTGCGTGTACCTCGCAAGAGACTTGGTACATTTTGGCCACATAGGGTACGGCAATGAGTGCAATGGAGACAGGGAGCCATTCGAACCTCAAAGGTTCGGCTGCTAGGTAGGCAGACAGGGTGACCGCTGCGGCAAAACAGCCGATCATCGAACCGACCATCCAGGAAATGCGGCGATACGAAGCAAGCAGCGACATCGTGATGGCCGGGTAAAAACCGAAGCACATATGCCAAGGGGTATGAAGGAAGATGAAGAATGATACGATAACCAGTTGAATAACGATTTTCATTTCCCGGTGCATTGGCCAAAGCATGCCCCTCCAATAAAACAAAGCAAGCAGCACAAACAGACCGATATCAAGCCATGCCTGAGGAAACGGTGTGAAAAATAAGTAGACTGCTGGTAGAAACAATGGCGCGAAGGTCAGCCATTTCGTTGCCATACGATTCATATCACATTCCCGCCATTTTTAATTAGGATAGCGCCTCTTACGGATCCATGCCGGGACCCACGCAATCGACAGTGCGGCCACCAATGCATGAAGTGTATTCGCCACGCCTGCAATATCGGGTTCAGGTGGGTAAGCCCAGTCAAATAGCGACAGCAGGAGTGCCGCTCCGACGGTTATCATACCATAATAAATTCTGGGTCTGGTCGTTGTATGCAGAAGCTTATTATAAATCGCCGCACCTATGAGGTTGACTGCCACCGACATTACCATAATGGAAACGGGGTTCAGCAGGACAAAGCGGAGATGCAGAACGGCGCACAAGATATAATACAACATCGAACACGCTACCCCTGTGACAATTCCTACGCCCAAGCCCACCTTTAAAATACTTTTCATTTCTTCACCAGCTTTCTTTTGATCACACTCCTATCGTATCATCGGAATTTTTTGCCATGTAGTTATAAATGTCATCTCTTTGTTCTAATCGCATCCATTAATAATAACGTCGCTTTGCCCAAGAGGTGTTTATCTTTATAAACGATGCCTAGCGGAACGATAGGGTGGATGTCGGAAAATGGACGGATGATCAAAGAACCCTCCAATTCGAGTCCGCTGTACATCGGAACGACCCCCACACTGAATGCTTCCTTAAGCATTTGCTGAATGACAAAGAAGCTTCCTACCTCCATACAGGAAAAAGGATGGGGTTCCGTCTGGCTCACCGCCCTCTCCCAAAGCTTCCGATAGATACAAGTCGGTTCTTTGACCAGAACCGTAAGTCCCGCGAGGTCGCTTACCGCAATCTCATCCCGTTTGGCAAGCGGATGATCCACATGCATCATCACCCCGAGTCGATCCTCGAACAGCGGTTCAAAATCCAGCATGAATTTCGCCGAGGGAACCGAGCATATCCCAAAGTCCAGTTCGCCGGATCGAACCCTTTCCGCAATCGGCTGGCTGCCGCTCACTTCCATCGTTAACTGCACTTTCGGATGCAGCCTGCAAAAATCGGCAACGACCGCCGCCAATCTTTGGCTTGCGATGGGTTCGATTGCGGCAAAACGGACGGTCCCTCCTTCTCCCGAAGCAATTTCGGAGACGGTCTGCCTTATGGATTGGACGGACTTCAGCAATATCCCGGCTTCTTGATGGAGCCACCGGCCAGCCTCGGTGGCGATCACACGTTTGCCATCCCGAATAAATAAAGAAACACCCAAATCAGCCTCCAAACGCTGGATCTGAAGGGTTACGGTGGAGGGTGCATACTGAAGCTCCTCGGCAGCTTTCTGAAAGTGTCCGAGACGTACGCAGGCTTCGAACGTTTTTAAGGCTCGCAAATCCATCTTCGTCCCCTCCTTAGTTTAAGATAATTAAACAATTCATTCATATAATTCAATTTTACAAAATAATCACACTCTTTTAAACTAATTTCAAGCCAAACAATGGAAGGGAAATCAAATGATGGGCCAAAAATCGGCATGGAACGGGATCACCTTGTGGGCATCGCTGTTATTTGTCGTGATCCTCGGTTTTTCCCGGCTCTCTTATGGCATGTTTCTGCCGGGAATTCAGCGGGAAATCGGGGGGAGCTACAGTCAATTGGGTATGTTGGGGACGATCAATTTTATCGGTTACTTGGCGGGGACCTTGTGCCTGCCTCCATTGATCTCGCGGTTTCCGGACCGGAAGCATGCCATCAATCAAGCGACATGCTTTTTGCTCGGATTGGCCATGATCGGCTCGGCATTCAGCGATCATTTGGCCCAACTCGGTTTATGGCGTTTTGCCATAGGATTTCTATCAGCTCTCGCCACGGTGCTCGTCTTGTCTATTGCAATGGACGCCGTTCGGCCGGCTGAGCAGGGAGCGGCTTCGGGCTTGATTTGGCTGGGCGGCTCCGCCGGCATTCTGCTCACGGGTTTATCCGCTCCCCTTACGATTGACCCGTCCCATCTGCAGGGGTGGCGGTATGCTTGGGCAGCCATGGGCGTATTCGGCATCGCGGCGGCGTTCGGTTTTGCGGTGGTCACGAGCAAGCGGAGACAGGGAAGTTCATCGTCCCAGGCAGAAGTGAAAACCCCGGATCAACAACGTGTCGAAGTATACCGGCTTCTATTTCACCCCGAGAAGCTCTTGTTCCTAATCGGTTCTTATTTTTTCTTTGGTGCGGGATACATTATTTACTTCACGTATCTGATCCCTTGTCTGGTAAGCAGGGGCATACCGGCCCTCTTCGCCGGGTTGATCTGGTCCGGTATCGGCTTGGCGGGCATGTTTAACGGCTGGATCGGCGGCAGGGCTATCGACCGGTGGCCGAGCGGGTATACACTGGCGGCGGGGCTGTCCTTGGGAACCGTCGGGGTGCTCGGTATAACGACCGGGAATTTGTTCTTTACCGCACTAGGAGCAGTGATGATCGGACTTGTTTCTTTTATTACTCCGCCGCTGATGACGACTTCGCTGCTTCGGCGCCACGTTCCACATCGCGCCTATGCGGCATGCCTCAGCATCGCCACCGCCTTTTTCGCGGCAGGACAAATGATGGGACCCATCGTCGGCGGGGTAGGAGTGCAGCAGTACGGTTTGCAATTCGGCGCGGCGTCAGGCGCGATCTTTATGGGAATTTCCGCCGGGTTGGCGGGCTTGTATGGACAGAAGCAGCGAAAAACGAAAACACGCGACCTGCATCTTGGCGCCTGAATCGTATAAAAAGGAGGAACAGTACAATGACGGAGCATACTCCATTGGCACAAAGGAAATATTTTAAATCGGGAAATCTTCAGTTGTCCTATCTTGATTTTGGCGGAGACAGCAGGCAGGTGCTGGTGATGCTGCATGGTTACATGGCTAATGCAAGGACCTTCTCGGAGCTGGCGGCCCGATTCAAGGATTGGCGGGTGATTGCTCTGGACCAGCGGGGACATGGATGGAGCGATCATCCTCCCGGACAGGAATACGCCAGGGAAGATTACGTAATGGATATTTGGAATCTGGTCCAGTCGGAGCTCGGGGGACAGCCGGTTACGATTTTGGGGCATTCTTTGGGTGGATTAAATGCTTATCAATTCGCGGCCCGTTATCCTGAACTGGTGAGCTCCTTGATCGTTGAGGATATTGGCGCGGAGATTAACGCGGATTTTTCCTTTGCTGAACAGCTTCCGTTCCGGTCTCCTTCTTTGAAGCAGCTGAGGGAATCGCTTGCAAGCGCAGGACTCCGGGCGATCGACTACTTTGCCGAAAGCGTGCTGGAGGATGAACGGGGCTGGGGCTTTCGAACGGATTTGAAAGGGCTGCAGGTATCCGTCCCCCAATCCAACGGGGTGTGGTGGGACGACTGGCTGGGCTCAAGCTGCCCGATCCTCTTGATTCATGGCGGCAAGAGCTTTATCCTGGATACCGATCAGGCGAGACGCATGCAGGCAAGAAGACTGGGCACCAAGCTTGTCGTTTTCGAACAATGCGGTCACGGTGTCCACTCCGATGATTTAAACGGTTATGCTCAAGCGGTGAACGACTTTCTGGCTGACCCGTATAGCACCTGAAAAAGCGCAGTGAGATGGGCGGGACAGAAGTAATCTAAAGAAAGCGGGAGGTCGTGACCTGCTGTTGATACAGCCGCAGAGCCGGAATCCAAATGCAATAAGGTTAACCTTAAGGGCGCTTCTTGCGCTTTAAGATTAACCTTATTTTTGTTACTTGGTTACGACTGTCCGAGCTCTTGCACCGAATGTTGATTCACGTTAAGCGGAATTAATATAACCGTTCTTCGCCGGTTACCGGATTTTTGAACGCGGACTTGATATCGCTGCGGCTGAGTTCTCCGGCGAATTCGGTGTCCGGGGCTTCCGGACCCTTGTTGCGGTTTGCTTTGGCCGCTTGTTCCTTCGCTTCCGCTTCGTTGGCTAAGTGGTTATCCTTTTCCATTTCGTTTCGATGCCTCCCTTGTCTTAAATCCATTTATCATTAGGATGCAACTTCCAGTCTGCGTCTATGCATTCCATCCCTTACATGGATATTAAACGGCTATATTTTTTCTTTCCCTATCCCCCTAAAGGCCAATGAACTATGATCAGAATAGCGAAAATTCAGGAAGCGAATCGGGAGGGAAAAGATGTTCGAATCGATTTACGATCAATTGAACCGATGGGGGAAGGACGACACATTTTTCGTGCGCATCATTGAGCGGATCAAGCCTGACGGAATAGCCGATTTAGGCTGCGGAACCGGAAGGCTGACGCTGCATTTGGCGGGTAAGGGTTATCACGTGACCGGTTTGGATCCCGACGAGGCGTCGATTCGGATTGCCAAGCAGAAGGACACAGAGAACGCCGTACTATGGGAGGTTGGAACGTCCGAGAAACTGGGGGCGGAGCGGTTTGATGTGGTGATGATGACGTCCAACGTGGCACAGGTTTTTGTGACGGACGCGGAATGGACAGCCACGCTGCACAACATTTCTCAGTCCTTGAGGCCGGGAGGGTATCTTCTGTTCGACACCAGAAATCCTCTCGCACGCGCTTGGGAACGCTGGACCAAGGAGCACTCTCTTAGTGAAGTCGTGGATCCGGCAACGAAGGCGAACATCAGAACCTGGCATGAGACGACCTCGGTTCATCTGCCCCTGGTGGCATACGATACTTTTTATGAAAATTTGGATACCCATGAGGTTCGGAGCGAAGACGACACGCTGATTTTTAGGGAGAGGGAGACGCTCAGGCAGGATCTGCTTGCTGCAGGCTTTCAGCAGGTGAATATATACGGAGACTGGGAATTCCAGCAGGCGGGGCTCCATGCCAATTCCTTTATCTTTGCTGCTAAAAAGTAAAAAGAAACAGAATATCCGCATGGTTTCTGCAATGAAACAGCCTGTCGGCCTAAGCCGGCAGGCTGTTCTGCTAACGTGCGAGATTCATGAGAACGCCGAGGGTTAGATGCTGAACCGCCCCGGATTTTACGAAAAAGCTGCCTACTCTGCGGTTTCGTCCAAGTCTTCCGTATAGGCCAAAATGCCGCGCTTGAAATAAAGCAGCTTTTCATCCGTAGTCGATTCCATGAGATTGGTAATCAGGAGTTCGACGCTTTCTTTATACTGCTGGCCGTTGTACAGCGCCATGGCCAGAAAAACCCGGAGTGCCCGGTTGTCAGGGAACTCCTGAACGCCCCTGCGGAGCGTTGCGATCGACTTCTCATATTGGCCCCAGTACCGGTAGGTGCTCCCCAGACCGAGCAGACAGCGCTCCAGATCGTTACCGGAAAGGCCGAGCTGCAGGGCGCGTTCGTAGTAGGGGATGGCTTCTTTCCCCAATCCCGAGTTGTCATGGGCGATTGCGGTCTGGTAGTTCACCTGCGCATCATTCGGATCTTCGTTCAGCAGCTCCAACAGCCGGGCGCGCACATCGGCCAGAAGTTCTTGATCCTGGTTGGCGCGCCCCTGTTCACGGAGAGCAATTAATTGCTGCAGCTGGTCTTTTGGCACGTTGCTTCACTCCTCTTTTTCCACATGAAGGAATTCTAACACAGCATCTGAAGGGCGTCTATTTGAAGTCTGGTTAAAATGGTATGATGACGAATAGAAAGCTTGCTCTTTGGGTTTGAGAGGGTGAAATGATGCGAGTAATTACTTTATGCGGGTCTACTAAATTCAAAAGGCAATTCGAACAGGTCAACGCTTATTTAACGCTTAAGGGAAATATTGTGCTAAGTCTAGCGTTCTTTGAGCAAAGTGAAGGAATCGAATTGACGACAGAACAGGCAGAACTGCTTGGCGATCTTCATTTAAAAAAATTGATTTGTCCGATGAAATCTTTGTCATTGATGTCGAAGGTTATATTGGGAGCAGCACAAAAAAAGAAATTGAGTATGCTGAAAGAACCGGGAAGACGGTTCGGTATTACTCAAAGACGAATTTTCCTGAAAAATAGATGGGGAAGGGTACACATAAATAATGAGAATAAGATATTCCCCTTTTCCTTCTCCCGGCGTCCCCCTTACGGGGGATTTTCTATTATACAAAATCGCTTTATAGTATTAAAATACAGCTCTAAACAATCAAATAAGGATGCAAAGGAGGGGGATCATGAATACGCGCCGGAACCCATGCCTTAGAGGAGTAAACCATGGGGGATTAACATGACGTTAATCTATCGGCGCTAGAATGAGAGGCAGCATCCGCATGGATTCGATCGCATCGTTATAGCCCGGGGCTTATGCCGTCGGCAGATCAACGCGTTGATTCTAGCGATTTTATTATTTGGGAGGAAATATCCTGATGAGTTTAAAAGGGAAATCGATATCGATTCTATCGGCGGCTGCCCTGCTGGGCGCCCTGGTGCCGCATGTATCCGCAGATGCGTCCCTGTCCGACATTTCAAACAGTCATGCCAAAGACGCGATAAATGAGCTTGTTAGTAAAGGAATCATCCATGGAACAGGCGATGGAATATTCAATCCGGCTAGCGGTATCCAGCGGCAGGATTTTGCGATCATCATGGCCAGAGCGCTCCAATTGGATCTTAGCCATCCGCCGGTAACGCCGACCTTCAAAGACGTACCGAAAGAAAACTATGCCTATGCTGCCGTGGAAGCGGCGTTCAAGGCCGGATTGTTCAAAGGCATGGGGAACGGGATTTTCGGAGCGGGCCAAAACCTCACCCGCGAGCAAATGGCAGTGATTTTCGTGAACGCCCTAGGCGTCAACCCTGCAGGAAAAGGAAGTAATTTAACGTTCTCCGACGCTGGATCCATCTCCGCATGGGCCAAAGATGCTGTTGCCGCTGCCGTTGAATTAGGACTCATACATGGTTACCCCGACGGTACATTCAATCCCGGAAATCAGGCGACCCGCCAGGACGCAGCCCTGGTGACGGTCCAGTTTCTGAACGACAAGGCAAAGGCTGACGAAGGCAGCACCCAGCCGCCCGTAGTACCGCCCGCAACGCCAATGTCGCCCACAACTCCTACCCCAACACCAAAACCAACACCGACTCCGACTCCGATTCCGTCGACGCCATCTTCCGGCGGGGGCGCTCCCTCCAATGGAGGAGGAGAAACTCATCATCAGAATCCGGATCAAGCCGCTGCAGAACCGGTAAAAGCCGAGATCGCAGCATTGCCTGCAAAAGCAAATATCAAGTTATCCGACAAACCGGCCGTCGTCCAAGCCCGCGCACACTATGATGCGTTAACAGATGCGCAAAAAGCCTTGGTAGGCGATATCGCCAAGTTGACGGAGGCCGAACAAACGATTGCCGAGCTGGAAGCCCAAGCAGCGTTGGATGAAGCGGCGGCAGCTCCGGTTCGAGCAGAAATCGCAGCATTGCCAGCGAAAGCGAATACCAAGCTGACCGATGAACTGGCTGTAACGTCAGCCCGCGCCCATTACGATGGTTTAACGGATAGCCAAAAAAAGCGGGTAGGCGATATCGGCAAACTGACGGACGCCGAGGACATGATCAGGGATTTGAAAATCGTGGCCGTGGCCAAAGGGAATTTGCAGGTTGTTTACAACGGCGTTGCGGAAAAGATCGAGCTGCCAAACGCCCAAGACGGCGCGACAATTACTTGGATCCTGAAAAATACAGAGCAATCAACGATCGTGGATATAACGACCGGCAGCGTGCAGCATGAAGGATTGAACGAAAACACGGACGTCGTCCTTGTCGCGAACATCGTCGCAGGAGCTGCTTCCGATACGAAAGAGATTAGTATTCGCGTGAAAGCTATCAAGGACGAACCAGAGGTGATCACGAGCAAAACCATCGCCGATTTTGACTTTTCCACCATCTATGCAACGCAAGCCCGAGGGGAGAGCTTCCAGGTCCAAACGACTGACTTCCAAAGCGCGCCCAAACATTTCACGATCAGCGACGGGAAGATAACGATCCCTATTGATTTGACATGGAATATTCCCTTAGGTGAGTTTACTGCAGGGCAAGTCGTGGGCTCGGCCGTCGACAGTTTTATTCAGGATTACTGCAATGCGCATGGAATCGACCTGGGGGAGCGAACTTTGGGTGCCGTCGGATTCGGGGATACGTTCTCGATCTTTGCATTCAATACCGGCTCGGAGTCTTCCGTTACGTTAGGCGGATCTGACTGGCAATATTTCTTTCCACAGAGCCAATATAACGGAAGCGATATCGACCATAGCAAGAATCGGACGTTTAACGTGAGCGATGGGGAGCATACAGCCGTCGTCACGTTAGTTTCGCGGTATGCCACCATGGATGCCTTGGTTGGAGCCATTAATCGCCAGCTGCAAGGTGCATCCGTATCTGCCGTAGCAGAAAAGGTAAACGACAATCAGTTCAGACTGGTTGCCAATTCGACGGACATTCAGCTAAACGTTTCCGGCGTGGATAAAAATCAGTTTTTCGAGGAATAAGCATGCAAAGCCCGAATCTACCGGCAGGTGTATCGGGCTTTTTTTCAGTACCTCATGCCAATCAGACTGGGTAGAAAGGCCCGCAAGAGATGGAAATCGCTTGATAAAAGCCATTCCACTCGGTGTCGGTGCCTAGTAAATGCCATCTTGGAGCCTGGGAGCCGTATTGATGTGCCTCCAGCCTAACCGTCATGCGGATTCTGGCCTATATTGGCGTTAAAGTAATCGACGAGCCAATTCGTCAATTGCTGCTGGGAGCCGCTAATAAATCGATCCGCATAATACATCAGCTCGAGATAACGCACAGGCGTCGGTCCAGTAATTGGGATCGATGCAATTTCGGGCCGCTCCGGATTTTGTCTGAGCAATCCAGCCGGTTGAATCGTCGCGCCTACCCCTGCTGATACTAATTGCAGCAGCGAAGTGGCTGAACTGGCCTCCATCACTGTCGTTAATTCGAAGCCCTCTTGTCTGCATACATCATCAACCAGATCGCGGCCGAGATACCCTTTGGGATACATCACTAAGGCATGCTCCTTCAGTTCCTCCAGCGTGATCTCCTTCCTGTCGGCGAGCTCGCTTGCCGAATTCACGAATAGATGATAGGGTTCGCATCCAAGCGGAATTTGGGTCAGCCTTTTATCGACCGGCCCGCGTAATCCAATGCCAAGATCTACTTTATGGTTAAGCACTTCGTCCTGGACGAAGATCGTAGAGAAGGCCTGCAGCTGGATGTCAGGATAGGTGGATTTGAACTGGACAAACAGCGGAACGAGCTGAAAATCCAGGTCAGAAGGCAGCACGGCCAGCCGAACGGTGCCTTGTTTGCCGGACTGGAGCTCCTTGATGGCATTTTTGGCATCCCGTTCCGCCTGCAGCATTTTCGTTCCATACTCCCGCAGTAGCCTACCGGCTTCCGTCGCAACCACCTTCTTGCCGATGCGGTCGAAGAGCGGCATGCCGAACTCCGCTTCAAGGATGCGAATCTGCTGGCTTAGTGTGGGCTGGGAGATGCCTAGCTCATCGGCGGCTTTTGTAAAATGAAGATGCTCATATACGGCCATAAAGTACTGTATATTTCGAGTGTCCATGCAGGTTCTCCTGATTTTAATAGTATTTTACTATCATAATAATATAAATTATAGGATTGAACAATGAAAGGCGGTTCCATATACTGAATGTACATAAAGCAGATGGGTGGAGGAAATCGATGAGAAAGTTCTATTTATTATTAGCTATATTTATCGCGGCGTTGAACCTGAGGCCAATTCTTACGTCGGTTGCCCCTTTGCTCGGTACCATGCAGAGCGATTTGGGAATGAGCGGGCTGACCGCAAGTCTGCTCACGACGCTGCCTGTATTATGTATGGGGATTTTTGCTCCTGCAGCGACGGCGCTGAGTGATCGGCTTGGGCTGGAACGCACGATTGCCTTCGCCTTGCTGCTTATTACAGGAGGCACTGCTTTGCGAGGAATCGTCGGCTCCGTCACGATCCTGGTGGTTACAGCGTTGGTAGGCGGGATCGGAATCAGTTTGGCAGGGCCTCTATTGTCCGGTTTTATTAAAAAATATTTCCCGACGAAGCCCGGCATCGTCAGCATCTACTCCGCATCAATGACTGTGGGGGCAGCTTTAGCATCCGCCTTCTCCATTCCGATTTACGACCGGAGTCATCACAGCTTAACGTTGACCTTGTCATGCTGGGCTATTTTGGGTGTTATTGCCCTCTTGATCTGGTCGGCATTTCTCCGGAACAAGGCCGAGCGGAAGAGATTGGTTCGTTCCAGGCTGCCCATTCGTAATAAAAGAGCGATATTATTAACGTTATTTTTCGGTTTTATGGCAAGCATGTTCTATTCCATTACCGCATGGATTTCACCGATTGCGCACAGCTTCGGGTACAGTCCGTCGAGCTCGGCGGTGTTCCTTACCTTGTTTACGATTATCCAAGTTCCTGTCTCCTTAATCGTTCCGGGTCTGGTGTCCCGCTTTGGCAAAAGAAGATTGTTTCTGGTTTTGTGCAGCGTGTGTGAATTGATCGGCATTGTGATGTTATTGCTCCATCTGCCGATGCTGCCGGCTATCGTTTTTCTGGGAATCGGGGCAGGCGGATTATTCCCGCTGGCGCTGATGCTGCCGATCGTCGAGACGAACACTTCGGAGGAAGCGGGGGCATGGGCCGCGATGTCTCAGTGCGGAGGTTACATTATCGGCGCATTCGGTCCGCTGCTGGTGGGAACGATCCATGATTACAGCGGAAGCTTTCACGCTGCGCTTCTCGCGATGCTCGTAATCATCGTGGCGATGATCGGGGTGCAGCTGCTGATCGCAGGCAAAGAGGCTGAGGAGGGGGCAGGTTCTTAAAGGCTATTAGGAAGATTGACTAGGGATGATAGAACCGGCCTCGCGCCGGTTCTTCTTTTAATATTAGTAATACAACCGCAGCTTACCGTTAGCGGACAGGATACTTTAATCATAGTCATTTTCTACCGTACCGTTCCCTATTTCTTCGAGTAATATAGTTGTAGTTCTTGCAGCGTTTGAATGGTCAAACCGATAAGATTAAAGGGGAACTCGCATTAGTCAGCTCTATAAACTGCGAAATGCCCTGCCGTGGAAAGAGGGGTATATATTTGAGCCAATTATCGCCCGAGACGGTCATCCGTAATTTTCAACATGCAGACATGCCTTTACTGGGTGAGCTGTACCAATCAGTAACAGCCAAAGGAAATGCCGTCTTTTGGTGGGTCGGAGATGAAGACAATTGGAATAACGTGTATTGTGCATTTGAAAAGGGGGAAATGGTCGCCAAGGGTCAAGTGAGCATCATAAACGTTGTGCCTCCGGGTCGCTCGAAAGAAAACCGTCATTCCATTTACATGAATCTTAAAACCATTCCGGAAAGAAACAATGACATGGATCTGCTTGAAAAAGTCTATCCGTATCTCCTGGCCAGAGCCCATCAATTAAAAGAGACTTTGTCTGAAGAATACAGAACGATGCTTTGTGTAGGGAACGATTCATCAGAAACCGCAAACAATCAGTTTTTTATCCAAAAAGGATACCTCCATCTAAATAGTCTATACCGTATGAATCGAAACCTGACTGAATCCATTCCTGAGTTAGAGCTTCAAGATGGGTATCAGTTTGCGTATTGGCAGATGGAGACACCTTCCGAGGAACAACAATATTTGGACGTAGAAGCTGAAATCTGGCCAGATACGCCGCTGGGACTGAATAGACTTTCCGAATATAAGAAAAATAAAATTTGGACGTCTATGGTCATACGCGAGTCGGACATTATTGTTGGTGGGCTGATGACATGGCAGGAGGAAGACCATGGCGTGATTGAGGACGTATTTGTCCGTGAATCATGGAGGAATCGCGGCATGGCCAAGTATTTGTTAACACAGGCTTTGAGATATCTCCGGTCTAATCAATTGAATAACGCGAATCTCATGGTACTAACTTCAAACAAAACAGCATTATCGCTGTATGAATCCGTAGGTTTTTACACGGAGCTGGAAGAGGTAAGATACTTCATACCATTAGAGTAGGCAGCACAAAAAGGAGGGCTAAGCACAATGTCATTAAGTTAAGGCTGCGGTCCAAAAATCAAGAAAAGAGCAGGTTATCGAAAAGATAGCCCGCTCCTTTTTTGCGAAAAAAGGAGGTTTCGCAATGAATGAGTACGCGAATTCGCTAAAAGAAACGTGGACATCCCTACCGTTGGTCTGACGAATTTTCACGCAAAGAAACAGGAGTCTATCACCCGAAGAGATTTTCGCAAGAATGATCATGTACAATTTCGCTGAAATGATGACCTCGCACGTCGTCATTTCGTGCTGTCAGTAATGATCTGCCCGGTTGAGCTAAGCTGTAGCGGGTCTGTAGGTTACCAAGAGGGAACCCACCTTAAGTGTTTTGGTGTCCACGAGATGGAATTCCTTCTGTTCCTTAAGATTGTCAAACAAATGCTCACCTACGTTGACCACAACCGGGTGCATGACTATCTGATATTCGTCAATAAGATTTGCGTTTGCAAGTGATCGCACGAGCGTTGGACTACCGAAAATAACGATGTCACCACCGTCCCCATTTTTTAGGTCCTTAATTTGCTCTTCTATATTACTGCCAGTTAATTGTTTTGGAGCTTCAAATTCTCCCCATTTTAGATTTTCGTGTGGGCAGGTGCTTGTTACAACGAGTTTGTGGGCGTTGTTTATCTTATCACCCAGGCCTGAACCTCGAGTATTCGGCCACTTTCTAGAGAGGTCTTCGTAGGTTCCGCGGCCAAGCAAAATGGTATCAGCTGTCTCGAAAATATTTAATAGATACTGAGACCCTTCCTCAATGCCAGCGCTATTTCTCCAGGCCGCCCAGTCGGTTTTGTCCTCGCTTGGGTCGCCAGTGACAACTCCATTCAAAGTACTGTGAATGAATAGAATAATTTTACGCATGCGATCGTCCTTTCTGCTTGATCATCGTAATTTAGTTTCTCATTTATTTAGACGAAATTAGATTACGATATTCATCGGTGTATTTGTGCAGGAAGCCCAAATCGGGAAAATAACTGGATATGATCGGCATTTCGGACCATACGCCGTTTTTCGCATCGGCCGAAGACCATCCATCCTTAACGGGGAGTATGGCAAAATCTGAGTTTCCAACGTATATTCGGGAGGTTTTGGAGCTAAAGAAGCAGTATCATGGGAAAATCGAGGTGCTGCTCGGCATCGAAGCGGATTTTTTGCCGGAGCATCTGGATTGTACCGATCGGTGATCGCTGCTTATCCGTTGGATTACGTCATTGGCTCCGTGCATGAGTTCGCCGGCATCGCTATTTCAACGGATACTTGGAGCTGCGTACCGAAGCGGCCAACGTCATGCTGAAGGCGGTTGCGGAAAGAGATGTAGTGATTGAAATCAATTCCTCCGACAACCACTGGGTGCCGGACGGTGATTTGCTGGAACGCGCGCACCGTTACGGGGTAAAGGTGACCTTTGGCTCTGATGCGCACGAACCCGAGCGCGTAGGCGAGCATTTCGCGGCGGTCGCCGGCTATTTGTATGACATTGGCTACCGTGAATGGGCCATATTCCGCCATCGCGAGCGGTTCATGGTTCCGATCGCCTGGTGAGTATGCCATTGAAAGGCAAGGATTGAGTAGGAAGCCGCTGATCCCAGTCATGGGGAACCGCGGCTTTTTTGGTGAACGGAAGATGCTATCCCCCATCTAAATTCAGAAAATCCTCCCTCAAAAGCCCCATTACGATGGTGTCAACGTACTGTCCATCAATATAGGAATGCTCGCGCAGCCTTCCCTCAATAACGAAGCCGCACTTCTCATAGGCACGGATGGCCCTTGGGTTGCCGCCCCATGTTTCGAGCTGAACACGTCGCAGGTTCATCGTCTGGAACACATACCGGATCAGCGCTTTCATGGCATCCGATCCCCAGCCTTGTCCCCAGAAGTCCTTGTCTCCAATACCGATGCCGACGGTGCAGCGGCGGGAGACGATGTTCACGTCTCGGTACTCAATGAAACCGATATGCTCGGGTTGTTCGCCGCGCGTATAAATGGAGAATCGTCCTTTTTCCCGTTTATCCAGTTCCAGGATTTCCTTTCTGTATGCATCCTCCAAATATTCCAGTGGAACATGGCTGAACAAGAACAGGGCCGAACCCGCTTCCAGCTTGGCTGTTTCCTCATCATTTCTCCAGGCGTATGCCCGTCTGTAATCATCCAGGGAGACGGGGCGCAGTTCGACCTTTTCACCAGTGATCAATAGAATCTACCTCCATAACCGTTTTTGATCGTCGCCATCTTGATGAATTGATTATTACAGAAAGGAGAGCGAGGGACAAATGCTCTTGAATGGCTGTACGGATGAATTGCCTGTTTACTCTTAACATTAATAATAGAAATTGGTAGGATAAGGGATGGGGATTGGATAAGATAGAAACTTATAGAAGGAGCGATGACAAAACATGAAGAAGATCATCCCAAGCATCATTTTTGCATTCATTCTTGCGATCGCATCGTCGCCTGCTTATGCAGCGAACCATCCCATCCAAATTGACGGCGTCGCGGTGGCGTCCGATGTGAAGCCGGAGACGAAAAACAAGCGTACGATGGTGCCTTTGCGTGTGGTCAGCGAGAATTTGGGGGCCAAGGTCGATTGGTCGAATTCGAAAGTGACGCTTACCAAAAGCAGCATGAAAGTGACGCTGCAAACGAACAGCACGGCGGCCATGAAAAATGGTGAAGCGGTGCAGCTGGACGTCAAGCCGTACATCAAGAACAATCGCGTGATGGTTCCGCTCCGCTTTATCGCCGAAACGTTCGGCTGTACAGTGAATTACAGCAATTCGAAGGTTACGGTCGAAACCGCGCCGCTCGTCATTCACAACGTGAAAGTAAAAGCACTGCAGGAAGAATACCACATGACGATGGGCGGCGTCGTTCAGCAGGTTAAAGGAAATGCGTATAACGCAGCCATTTATGATGCTTTTGTGCGTAACAAAGGCGCCAAAGTCGATGCCCCCGCCAGTTACTCGTGGATGGTAAACATCGACGTGCCCGGGTCGTATTACAAAAATGCGCAGTACGATTTTCTGGATGAGAAAGGGAGCAGCGTGCAGCGGTTTGATGTCTATTCTCTCCTTCACGCTTTTCCCGACGAGCTGTTGACGGGCTACCCGGAAGTTCTCTTGTATGATGCTAACGAGGACCAATGGTACCTGTTCAGCGGTGCGGCAAGAGACTCCATTCAGTCGTTGGTGGATGCGGCCGGAAAGAACGGATTTCTGAAGGTGATCAGCAATACGGTAGCATAAATAAAGGCAAGCATAGGGCCATCCTGCAAAGGGTGGCTTTTTTGCGTGATCATGCTCCTCCGACCATTATTAAGTTTCATGAACGATATTTAATTCCTAAGGGTGTTTCTTACGAAAGTACTGCCAATGTGAAAAAACGGAAGTGTACGCTGCAGGCTGCGCCGATTTAGACTCATTTTTGAAAGCGCTTTATTCGTTGGCGAAAGGTTCTGACTGCTTTCACAGCATCAAAGCTTGGGCAAAAGTCGAGGTCATCTTGCGCCAAAAGGAGGTGGGGAAGTCTCCCGGGACGGGGAGGATGTGTGTACGATACCTAGACAGGAGGTTATTCAATTTGATGCGTAAAAGATGGAAAGCAAAGCTCGCGGTGCTTAGAGCCATTCCCGCCATCGTGCTGGCTGCCGGTACGGTTCCGTTCGGAATGCAGCCGGCCAGCGCAGCCGCGGAGAAATTCCCGACCTTCGTTCAGCACGCTGTCCCCAGTCTCACCTCCGGTACGGCCGATATCGCCGGCACCGCGTTTGTGGATCAGGACGGGGAGTTTCACTGGATGTATTCCGTCTCCAACTATGAGCAGGCGGACAACGGGGGATCCTGGATCAAGTACAACACCAGCACGGACCTGGGCAAGCTGAACACGAATTGGGGCACCCCTGTGACTTATAATTCTTACTGGAACCGGCCGGGGACGATCAATTACAAAATCGACGAAACGAACGGCATTCCGACGCCTTATCAGGATGATCACAACGACGGTATCGGCATTTGGGTCGATCCGGATACCGGTTACTGGTACTCGCTCACCAATGATGAGTATCAATTTAATCCATTTGCTACCGGGAACCCGACGAACAACCAGCGGATCGCCACGGGCGTGCACAACAACCGCGTTCTCTCCATGTACTCGACCGATAAAGGCAAGACATGGAACCTGATCGGACAGGTGGCGACCTCGCCGTGGAACGACAGTGACGAAGCGGTCACCGCGAGCGGTTTTCCGGGGAAGACCTGGTCGTACGGGGTGGCCGGGACGCGCTTCTTCGTGGATAACGTTAACGGTTATTTTTACGTTTTATACAACAACCATATGAATTGGAAAACGGGCTACAGCAATGTCCTCACCTACTTCCACCTCGCCCGCTCGCCAATCAGCGCAAAGATGGCCGAAGGCTCGTGGGACGTATGGTACAACGGCACGTGGACGCGCTCTGCTCTAAAAGGGTATGCCGGATGGATCGGAAGTCCGATGGGGGCAGGCAGCGATCATAATCTCACGGTTAACTATACGCCAGAGACGGATGACCTGAGGCTGACCGGCATCGGGATGGATAACTCTTCGCTCGATATCGGCTATATGAAAGTGCCGAGCAGCGGTGATTTCACCTTTAAAGACCCGGCAGGCAGCACATATACGGCGAATACGGTGAGCGGAACGATCACCGGTCCTGGCGGCAGTGTCCCTTCGGTGACGTACTCCGATCCCGCACTGGATGCAACGGTAACGGTCTATGTCGAGAGCGGCGCGGTGTGGATCAAGCAGGAGAACAACGCTACCGGCTATGTCACCTCGGTCAAAGTCAGCGCAGGCAATCCGATCTTTAAAGATACCGTGACGGAACGGCTTTTTGTTCCGGTCAATACGCAGTATGAGAACGCCTTTTCGTATAACGTGTACAGCGGCAAATACCGCTCTGTCGGCTACGATGGCTACGTCTACGAAACCGACGATCTCGGCAAGCCGGACACCTTCCGCCTCGTCGGCAAGCTGCCTGCCACGGTGGGGAGCTATATGTCCCAGATCGATTCCGGAAGCCTGACGAACCAACAAGTCAGCGGCTATTCGTTCCGGGCGATCTCCGACTTGTCCGGCAAGCAGATCAGTTATTCCCTGCCCGAACCCGATGCCGGCCATGCCTACTATTCTTCTTACAGTCCGCCGAAGGACAACGATGGAACGGATATCTCCCCGCTGTCCTCATACACGGTCTCTGTCGGAGGCAGCGACCTTAAGGACGGCGCGGCGAGCCAGTGGCAGTTCGTCCCCGTACCTGACGAATTCGACCCGTCGAAGAACAGCGGCTTCTACCGATTGCAAAATGTGGAGACCGGAAATGATCTGAAGGTATCCGGATCGACGCCGGCGCAGACACGGGCGATGGGCGCAGCAGTCACCACGGGGCTTGCGGATCCGAATGCCGATCCGAACGGCAACGGAGGAAACGGCACCGCGGCCGGAAGCGATCAGTGGTATCTTCTTCCGGTCGGAAACGCGAAGGCGGCTGACCTATCCCCGGATTCTTCGGTTTCTGATATCGAGGCCGCAACGAATACGAGCTTAACCGGGATCACCAAGTACAGGCTGGTCAACCGGGCCAGCGACCGTGCTGTTGAATTCGTGTCGGGTCAAGCGTCCATCCAGGGGATCAAGTTCGATGCCTCCAATGCTCAGGTGCTGACGATTACGCCGACGGCTGCAGGATTGGCTGCACCGACTGGGTTGACCGCCAAGGCAGCGGGCCAATCCCAAATCGACGTCACCTGGAACGATGCTAATGGGGCAGCAAGCTATGATCTGTTCGTGGATGGCGTGCTGATCAGCGGAGTAAGCAGCCCATACAAGCATACAGGGCTTGATGCGAACTCGACGCATACGTATCAAGTAAGAGCCCGCAGCAGCTCGGGATCGAGCCTGTGGAGCCTGCCGGTCCAAGCCACGACGACGTCGGGGGTCATTTCGGAAGGTAAGACAGCAACGGCAAGCTCATCCCAAACGGGGAACAATATCGAGTACGCGAATGACGGTAAAGCCGGCACGCGCTGGGCGGCCGTCACGAATTCCTACCCGCAGTGGTGGAAAGTCGACCTCGGCGACATCATGCATATCACGAAGCTCGAGAGCTACTGGTACAACAGCGCAACCTACCCGAGATACTACCAGTACAAAATTGAAGGCAGCAATGACGATATCACGTACACGACCCTCCTGGACAGAACGGACAATAAAACGCAGGGCTTGACGACGGATACCCTCGATGCGTCGTACCGCTATCTCCGCGTAACGGTGACGGGATCCAACTACAGCGGAGGAAGTGCTTCCAGCTACGAATTCAAGGTGTATGGAGAACCCGTTCGTGAAGATTCGGTCCCTGCGCCTCCGGCTAACCTGACGGCTAAGGCGGCAGGCGACAGCGCGATTGATTTGAACTGGAACGCGGTAGAGCAGGCGGAAGGGTACAGCGTCTACCGGTCCGATAAGGCCGACGGCGAATTTGTCAAACTTAACGACGAGGTACTGTCTAGTACGACGCATACCGACACCGGCCTGTCGGCTTCGACGGAATATTTCTACATCGTCAAAGCGGTCAACGCAGCCGGGGAATCCGCTCCATCGGATGTGGTGTCTGTGAAGACGGATCAGCCGCACGTAACCGGCATCAACGTAACACCGGAACAAGTAGAGTTAAAGGAAGGCGAAACTGCGCAGCTCACTGCGATCGTTACACCGGTGGATGCGGGAGATACGACGATCAATTGGACATCGAGCGACACCGGCATAGCGGAAGTGAGCGACACCGGTAAGGTAACGGCCAAAAGTCCGGGGACCGCGGTAATCACGGCTGCAGCCGCCGGCGGCGAATATACCGCGACCGCCCGCATTACTGTACTGGATACGACCTCGCCGACCATCGTGCTGGATGAACCGGGGAAATTGACGGGGAATCACTACAATGTGGAAAAGGGAACGCTGCGCGTTACGGGTAAAATCAGCGAGCCCGGCATTGTTCTCGTGAATGGAGTACAGGCTGACGTGAAGGATGACCTGACGTTCAGCGCGGATATCGACCTTCAGCCGGGCATGAACCGGATTGAAGTCACGGCATCGGATCGGGCGGGCAATACGGCCGAGCCTGTCGGCTATAACGTAGTGCCCTCTAAGTAATGTTACAGGCCGCTGCTCTATCGGTCAGCTGCTTCGCATCTTCCAACGGTAAAACTGCATACGAGAGTATGATGTTCGTCTCAAAAAATAAAAATCCTGAACCTTGCCGGTTCAGGATTTTTATTCGCGGGACAAGTTGAGCGTTATTTCTTACCCCTCCGCTAAGCTTATGAAATGTCAAAATCCTTATCGAGGCTATGGATTTTGTTATAGAACGGTAATCTAAGTCGTAGAGCGAACGGGGTCAGACACGCGTTCCCGATGGACCAATCCCCACTGGGCCATGGCATTCAAAACAGGAATAAACGTCCTGCCGTATTCGCTTAGCGAGTACTCGACTTTCGGCGGAACTTCCGGATAGACGGTTCTAATAATGAGATTATCTTGCTCCAGTTCCCGAAGCTGTTCCGTTAACATTTTACGGGTAATTTGCGAAATCGAACGCTGGAGTTCGTTAAAGCGCCTGGTCCCACCAACCAAACGCCATAGGATCACAGCCTTCCACTTTCCTCCAACCACGGACAATGTTGCCTCTACCGGACAACCGCCCATATCCATCACATCCAATCCGTCCCATGAAGTTACCAAATGGGTACTATGTCACGCAAAAGTGCGTACTTACATGGTTATTCTCCATTCAGTATACTTCATTTTGACCGGAATGGTAGCTGTCTTACCGAAAGACGCTGCTCGTGAATGGTTGTTTATTTCGGATATAAGAAGACTCGTATCCATTATATTTGATCCCTAAGGAGGAACCATCATGCCGCTTGACCCTCAAGTTCAAGTTGTGTTGGAAAATATGAAGAAACAAGGGGTCCCGCCTCTTCACACGCTATCCGTGGAGAGTGCCAGAACCGTCAACTTAAGCTCCATGGCCGCCCAGCCGGAAGCAGTATGGAAAGTCGACAATCGAAAGATCCCGGGTCCGGCCGGTCACATACCGGTTCGGGTATATCGTCCTCAAAACAAATACCCGCTTCCTGTTCTCATTTATTATCATGGAGGCGGCTGGGTCGTCGGGGACCTGGATGCAGCAGATGTGTTATGCCGGCAGTTGGCCAATGGGGCAAACGTTATCGTCGTCTCGGTAGATTACCGTTTGGCACCGGAACATCGGTTTCCCGCTGCCTTCGAAGACGCCTATGCGGCTGCAGCCTGGGTTGCGGAGAATGTCTCTTCGCTAGGAGCGGATCCCAACCGGATTGCGGTCGGCGGCGACAGCGCGGGCGGAAATTTGGCCGCTGCCGTAACCTTGATGGCAAGGGACCAAGGGTTGTCCTTCATCAAGTTTCAGCTGTTGTTCAATCCGGCGACCCACTACGCGTTCGATACGGATTCTTACCGCGACAATGCCGAAGGGTACGGCCTGACGACGGACACGATGCGGTGGTTCTGGGGCCAATACCTGGCGGAGGAGCAGGACGGAAGGAACCCCTACGCTTCGCCATTATTGGCTGCCGATTTCAGCAGCCTTCCGCCCGCTCTCGTCATCACGGCCGAATTTGATCCGCTGCGCGATGATGGGGAGGCTTATGCGGCGAAATTACAAGACGCCGGCATTCCTGTGGAAGCGAAGCGCTATGACGGCATGGTCCACGGCTTCATGCTTCAGACCGGCGGTTATGACCAAGGAAGACAAGCAGTGCAGCATGCCGTAAGTGCACTGCGGAAGGCTTTGCATGGACAGGAGAGAGGCGGAGAGACAGCAATATAAAGTGTGCAAGGATTAAAGCCGAGCCGGTAAATGTATATTCAGTTGATCCGTAAAACTTCAATATTTCAGCATGTGGGCATCCTTCAGGGATGCCTTAAACTTTTTACTGCATCATGCCTGGCGTATACAGAGGCCCAAATGTTCGGTGACAAGCCATTTAAACTTTATTCCGAATTACGGCTTGACAGGACACTAAATGGTGTCTTATTATGAACTCATAAGACACCGGTTGGTGTCCTATCATCGAGCAGAATAGGGATGATGGGAATGGATGAACAACATGAAGCGAGGGATGTATATGCCGCGGTTGCCGATCCGACGCGGCGCAAATTGCTTAGATTGCTGGCCGAGGCGGAAGAATTGCCCTTACACGAATTGACGGTGCATTTCGAGATGGGGCGGACAGCCGTTTCCAAACATCTGGCAATCCTCAAAGCCGCCGATCTGGTCAGGCACCGCAAGGCCGGGCGGGAAACAAGGTATCGATTGAACGCAGAGCCTCTGAGAGAAATTGAAGATTGGGTCACTTTTCACACGGCTTTTTGGAACCAAGGATCGGCCAAGCTGAGTCAATTATTGAAGGAGGAAGAGGAATGAAACCGGAAGTGAAGCTGGATTTTCAATTCGATAGTCCGATTGAGAAAGTATGGCTTGCATTGACTGATTCCAACATGCTTGCGAAATGGGTGATGGACAACGACTTTAAGCCGGTTGTCGGCCATCACTTTCAATTCCGGGCCAAACCGTCGAAAGTATGGGATGGAATCGTCGAATCAGAAGTGCTGGCCGTGGAAGAACACCACCGCCTATCCTACACCTGGGTAACCGCGGGGGTAAGTACGGTTGTTACATGGACGCTTCATTCATCCAATGGCGCAACCCGCCTTCATCTTGAGCATACCGGATTTGAAAGCGAGAGCTTGTCGTATAACGGAGCCAGACTCGGTTGGGTCAAGATGGCCGATCAGCTTGAAGTGGTATTGGCTGAGCTGTAATGCAAATGATGTTGTGATCGAATAGGAGGAGATCGAAATGGCCATTTTTACGATCATTCTTCAATCTTTGCTGATTGCTTACTACCTCTTTTCGGGTACTGCCAAATTGATAGGGGCTAAGTACTGGGCAGACATGTTCGAACACCTTCACCTGCCGCATTGGTTCCTTAAGGTAACGGGCCTGGTCCAACTGGCAGGTGCGGCCGCGCTGATCGCCGGCTACTGGTATACCGGACTGGTCGCATGGGCGGGAGTGTGGCTTGGTGTGACGATGCTGGTGGCAAGCCTGGTGCATATCCGCACGAAAGATCCGATTGGCAAAACGGCGCCGGCTTTGTTCTTTGCCGTACTGAATATTGCCCTGATTTTTGTGAATGCCGGCCAAATGCTCCAGCCTTTTGCATAATCAAACCAGCTGCATCCAGAATAGAAGGCTCCACATGTTCGCGATGAACATGTGGAGCTTTTTTGCGATACAAACCCATCCAATACAGACTCCAACCTCCCGATCGCAAAATGGCAGTTGGATAGGCCCCTTTCGGAGGCAAGTACTTTATTTATAAATGGTGACATACAGCTGTCACCTCTTATTCAATATACTACATTTATCCCAAGAAGGAGGTTTTACTATATGTCAGCTGTAGTCTATTTAAACTTTGATGGAGTTGCTGAACAAGCGATTGATTTTTATGCGAAAGCTTTAAACGCAACTGAAGTGAAAAAAGTGAAATTTAAGGATTTCCCGCAGGATCCAAACGATCCGTTGCCGGAAAATGAACTAAACATGGTCATGGAGTCTTCAATAGCATTTGCAGGCGGGAACATCATGATGTCGGATATTTTGCCTTCAATGAAGAATGTAACGGGCGAGTTGGTTAAAGGCAACAATATACTGATTAGTATCGTTAATGAGGATCAACAGACATTGGAAAATTACTTTTCTAATTTATCTGAGGGTGGTCATGTCATCATGCCGTTATCCAATACGCCGTGGTCTTCGTGCTTCGGAGTGCTGGTCGATAAGTTCGGAGTTTCCTGGAAATTTAATAGCGACGCAGATCAGTTTCTTGATAACGTAATCTCCAACAAACAGTAACTCATGCTGAGAGAAGTAGATCGCTTCATTCCGGTCATATCGAGAGAAGCATTAAGGGTTTGGCTGCAGGAAAATAGCAAGACTGAAAAATGTTGTTGGGTCTTGGTTCGTATGACGCCCCAATCGGATACGCTCTTATATTTGGACGCGGTCGAGGAGGCTTTGTGCTTTGGATGGATCGATGGAGTCAAGAAGAAAATATCTGAAACGGAGCTGGCTCAGAGACTGTCCCCTCGAAGCAAAAAAAGCTCATGGACTGAATTGAATAAAGAGCGTGTCCGCCGCCTCGAAAGGTTGGGCTTGATGACAGACGAAGGGAGAAAGGTCCTTCCTGATATGAATTACGATTCTTTTCGAATCGATCCGGTTATAGAGCAAAGGTTACAAGAGGAGAAGCAAGTGTATGAGAATTTCATGGCATTTCCAGATCTTTATACTAGAGTCCGGATCGACACGATCCAAAGCTATAAGAATCAGCCCGAGTTATTTAAGAGCAGATTGGACAAATTCATAACCAATACGCGTGAAAACAAAATGTACGGTCAATGGAATGATAATGGCCGTCTACTAGATTATTAGGTCATCCAATCTGGATGCTCCAGACTGCCGACAAAGTGTCGGCAGTTTTTTCTATCGAAAATTAGGACCAGGTCGGTCGTTTACTTTGGTACAGGAAGGTTTCCGACGTCAACCCTTTGATTCCGTGCAGCCCCGATTAGCATAGGAATGGAGATCAGAAGACTGATTACAACCGGAACAATAGAGGTCTCAAGTCCAAAGTTGCCCCCTGTGAGAAGTGCGGCACCGTGCACCTTTACAGTAAATAGACCGGTAGCAGGGTGTCCAGAGACAGGAATGCCAAGCAATCCTTCAATGGCATTCCAAGCAAAATGCAGTCCTATGGCAAACCACAAGTTCCGCCGCCACAAGAAGGCGGATCCAAGGAGAACACCTGCTTCGAGGGCTATGGCGAACCCACTCCATAATGTCGCCCCTGGATTTCCAAGATGAGCAACTCCAAAGAATAGAGAGGTTACTGCGAGTGCGAGCGGTTTTCCCCCCAATTTATCAATGGCTTGAAGCATAAGTCCGCGAAAGATAAGTTCCTCGACAATGGCTCCTCCTAAAGCTGATTCAATGGAGGCTATTAGAACGGAACTCGTATCCGCAGAACTTGCCCACTGAAAGGAGTAACCTCCCAGAGCAATAATCATTATAGCGGATCCTGCGATAAAGATGGTCCCGGTTAGCATGCCTAGGACACTTTCAATCCCTGCGCGATTTCTTGATATCTCTGGGGTGGACCGCCGGGCCAGGTATGTCAGCGTGAGCTTATAAACCAAGAGGGCCAGAAATCCCATCACCAGTGTGAAAATAAGAGAGACGATCCCCTCTCCTTGCTCTGTCAGTTGCTGGAATATCATATTTATGAGAACAATACCAATAGCCCCCGCAATCATCCAGACGATTGGAAAACGCCAAAATGACACTTTGTTCTTCATGTCTTACATCGCCACCTCTGTTGTTTGATGCTATGAGTATAGGCTGAAAAAGTCATAAAGAGACAGTGCCGTTTGGTCATCATTTAACGATCCATCATTCCCGAATCCCGGGCTTTCCGGGCGGCCTCCCGGCGTCCTTTCACATTAAGCTTTGAATAAATCGTTGAGATATAATTTTTGACCGTCCCTTCGCTAAGAAACAATGCCTCGGCAATTTCTTGATTACGCAGGCCGGCAGCCAGCTTATGCAGCACTTCGATTTCACGGGCAGTGAGTCCGAATTCATTATGTTTCGCAGGGGTGGTACTGTTCATGTTCTTGATCATTTTACTCGCCATTTCCTGCGAAATTAAAGTCCCTCCCGCCTGAACAACCCGTATGCCTGCAGCCAAATCTTTCGGATGAATGGCTTTGAGCAGATAACCTTCCGCTCCGTGGCTTAACGCCGCTAACACATATTCTACTTCCTTATAGGAGGTCAGCATGATGATTTTGGTTGCAGGCATTCGCTCTTTAATCAGGGCTGTTGCGGCGACGCCGTCCATGACCGGCATGTTGACATCCATCAGCACCATATCCGGCATCAACTGCTCGCAGCCCTTTATGGCTTCTTGCCCATTCCTGGCTAAACCGACAATTTCCAAATCCGGTTCCATGGACAGCACGATATGTAAGCTCTCAAGAATTAACTCTTGGTCATCAGCAAGCAGTACTTTAATCTTCTCCATGCAGCATGACTCCTTTCAGCGGGATTTCGCATCTGACTTCGGTGATCACTGGAGTACTCCCCCCAGATGATATCTGTAAGCTGCCTCCCAACCGCTCAACCCGATGTTTCATCGTGGTCAAGCCAAAGCCATAATCTAACTTGTCGATCGGCGTGCCGTTATTTCGAACGGACAATTGCAGATGGCTCTCAGAAAAAGTAAGCTCCAAATGCAGTTGGGTTGCCTTTCCGTGTTTTAGAGCATTCGTAAAGGATTCCTGGATGACCCGAAGAATCGCTTGCCGTACTTCAAAGCGTATGGACCGCTCTGTCCCCGGCAGACTCAAGGTCAGAGCCGTACCCGTATGCTCCCGGAAACGGGCTGCAAGGGATTCAACCTGCCGGATCAGACTGGATTCCTCTTCTTCGCCCATTTCGTGCACGACGTTCCTCATTTCCTCCAGATTGTTCTCAGCCAATGCCCTTAAGCGAATTAACCGGTCTTTGGCCTCGGCAGGCTTGCTATCCATCAGGGCAATAGAAGCATCAAGGCTGAGGATGAGTGAAATAAAGGAATGCCCCAGTGTATCATGAAGCTCCTTGGACATGCGGTTGCGTTCTTCAAGCAAAGTCATTTTCTCGACCTCGGCCGAGTAGTGAGTTAAGAGCTTATTTTGATGCTCCACTTCGGCTGCCAGTTTATTCTTCTGATCATACGCATTGGCTACGGAGCTTGCCCACATGCCGATAAAGCAGAACAACAGATTATCTGTTCCGATACCCAGGGTTTGCTCCCAAGATAATTTTAGGGAGGACTGGAAGGAGAAAGGAATGAAAACAAGTAAGGGAATGATCCAAAGGGTTTGCTTGGTTAATAAGTACCCGATGGTAAGACTCGGCAGCAAATAGTCCGCTTTTGAAGTCAGGTCCGGATGAATGACAGAATTCACGTAATAAGAACCGCCAAGCAATAGCTCCAATATGCAAAACCAGACTTTGTTCATCCGGCGTCCGGGAAACCAGAACAGCAAAGGGACGATAAGGGCCATGCTCAGCCAGATCACGTTTAGTAACGTCCGGTTCGAAAACTCGCTTACTGCCAGAACCCGGGACAACAGCAAAATATAATGGTATAAACGAAGAGCGAATATACCCCAATCCATGAAAGATAATATTTTTTTCATAGCATCATCATACAGGAAATCTAAAAAAACTTGCATGAAAATTACAAGGAAGTTGACCAAAAACAGCAATAGAACCATGTTCTTGCCGAACTTCTACATAGCAAAAGGAGCAGTAGACAAACTGCTCCTAAGATTGATCATATAATCCTAACGAACTAGAAACTTGCACGGCCTCATTGCACACAGGGATCTATCCAATGAGGTTGTGATAAATTTCCGTCTCCAGCTTGGACTCATCCTCGTTCCAGTGGCCATACACCTCAATCAGGGGAAGCACTTTGTGTTCTCCTGAGGCTTGGAGAAGCGCATCAATACGCCGGTACGTTGCGTCCAATTCGCTGTAAGGCCCGATGTGCTTGCCGTAGGCGTATTTTTCGAGCACGACGTCCTTCTTCTTCAAGAAGGAATTTTCCTCAGGCGGGGTCACCAGCTCGATTCCCGCAAATACCATATTTCCCTGCTCATAGACGACGTGATTGATCCCCTTGTGAGCGAGTTCTTTGCTGCGTACTTCATGCCAGACCTGGTCAAACAATTCGAAAATCGTCTCACTGTACGGCTTGCCCGGATCATGAGCTTTGGAACATCCGAACAAGGTAAACGCCTTTCTTTCCGTCTTGATCACAGGCTCCACCATCGGCTCCATCATCGGCCTCCTCTTTCCGCTATCCGCGGAATCATGTTCGATCGATGACTACTTCGGCTCGGCCGGTCACAATTCCTACTGCAAATTTACGACATTTTGGACCGAAACGCCATTCTACCAGTCCACAGCAATGCGGGTGATATCCTCCTGAGCAAGATCGGAGCCGAGCAGGACTTCCACCAGCTCCAGAGGAGTAATGGCCTTGATGCCATGCTTGGCGCCGGCCGGAATCCTCAGCACGTCGCCGGCGTTCAGGCGGTACCGCTGCTCCTCCAAGATCACTTCCGCGCTGCCCATCACCACGGTCAACAATTCTTGCCGGCGGTGATGAACGTGATAGCTTGTAGACATGCCGGCGGCAAGCCGCACCTGCTTGATCATCGTCTCCACGCCGGATGCATCTGTCCCGTAACTCAGGATCCGGCAGGAGCCCCACCGCTTCTCTTCGTACATCGGAATTTGAGGCGCCAGGGCAAGCCGTTCCTTGATCCGATGCGCATGCTCCTTGCTTGCGATCAGAATGCCGTCGGTGCTAGCCGCGGCAATGATCCCCGGGACGCCAATAATTTCAATAGGATAAGGGAGCTCGTTGATGAGATGGGTATCCGCGGAATCGTCCGATATGTGCCCGAATCCGATCACTCGATCCTTCATATGGCCGGTAAGCGCCATCCAGCTGCCCAGATCGGTCCAGTGCCCTCCGTACTCCATGGCAACGACAGGGAGGGTCGTCTCGACGACTTCCCGGTCGAAGCTGGCTTCGGGGAGCTGTTCGTAATTTGCCAGCCATTCCGCGATCCGGACAGGGTGGCCCTTGTCCTTCAAATAGGTCAGCATGAACCTCAGGGGAAAGGCGAAGACGCCGCAGTTCCACATCGCCTGATGTGCCATGAGGCGGCGGGCCGTGCGTGTATTTGGCTTTTCGATAAACCGCTGGACGAAAGCATACTCGCCGTCCGCCTTGGGCAGAGCCGGGACGATATAGCCGAACTGATCCGAAGGCTGCACCGGCTTTGTGCCGAGGAGAGCAAGATCCGCCCTGGAGCGTCCCAGGACGTCGGGAAACCGGTGCAGCAGCCGGAAGAATGCGGTGTCGACGTACGTGTCCGCCGGAAGGATGCAAATGGTTTCGTCCGGATCGGCCTGCAGCTTTTCATGAAGATAACTGGCGGCCAATGCGACGGCCGTGAACGTGCCTCTTTTAAAAGGCTCGCTGATAATCGGGATATCATCGCCGACATAGCGGCGCGTAATCTCTACTTGACTGTGATGGGTGACGATACAGGTGGATTGGAGCAGCCCCGCCTCGTCCAGTTGTCTGCAGATCCGTTCGATCATCGACTCCTTGACCCCGTCTTCCGTGGTCAGCAGCCTTAAGAATACTTTGGAGCGTATATCGTTGGATAAAGGCCACAGCCTTTTTCCCGATCCCCCGCACAACAGTACAATACGCATGTTTCTCATCCTCCTTCCTTCGAAAACCATCACCCTTCATCTTTATTTCTTGGAACGCATCGTCTCTTCAATCGCCTTCTTCATGAGCTTTCCGGCCTGGTCCCACGACAGCTGGAGCATATCTTTTCGGCCCTGGCTTCCTTTCTGTCTACAAAGCCGAGGATTTTCGTACGCTTGCCTCATGAGCCTTTTGAGGCTGCTTAAATCCGGCTCGGCCCATCGCTGGCCCTTCTGCGCAAACAAGTTGCTGAACCTTCTGGAAATGGCGCGGTTCATGCTGCTCGCCGGGCTCTTGAGCTGATAGGGGACCAGGAAGGAGTTGCGGGGCGTCAGGAAATCCATCTGCCCGCCCCAGCCGGTGGCGATGACCGGTATGCCGCTTGCCAGCGCTTCTAAATAAGGCAGCCCGACACCCTCGCCGCGTGTAGGAAGGACGAAGGCATCGCCGAGCGCATACAGGCCTTTAAGCTGGCTTTCACTCATATGGTGGCCGATGATGACGACAGGGGCCGTATCCTTCTGAATGCCCAGCCTCTTTTTGTACCGCATGACCTGCTGCTTAATCCACGCCTCCGTCTCATTGGCCGCATATCCGTTCGTTTTGATGACCAGGATGACGTTATCTTTGGAAGAGAACTCTTCCCAATACGCCCGCAGCAGTCCCTCCGGGTTTTTGCGGTGCTGAAAGCCGAAGACGGATACGAACGTAAACTTCCCGGCGGCTGCCGGCAACGATAGCTTCGGATGGTTCGGATGAAACTCCCGGGCATTCACCCCATGGGGAACGACGAAAATCGGGACGGTGACGCCGCAGTTCCTGAGAACCCGCCGATTATGCTGGGACGGCACGCACACGGCATCGAATTTGTTCATATGGGGCAGCCAGCTTCTGGGGAGCCTGCTTGTTTCCCAAACCGTGTTCAACAGGATGAAGTCATACGTGCTGCGCTCTTTTTTCCACTGCATGCGGCTGGGAAGATGATGGTATATGAGAACCTTTTTGACTTGGGCGGCGTTTGGCTTGCGGTGGTCTTGCGGGCTTAACCGGACGGCGACCCCTTGCCGCTTCAAGGATTTGGCATAGGCTCTGCTGGCACGGCCAAGACCGCTGGCTTTGTGGACGGGGCCTTTCCAGACAACGACATAGGGCTTCATTTCGGTCTCACCTTGGAAGATTTCGAATACCCTTTTCGTTCATGAAAAGAAACAGACCGGTATTTTTGCTGCAGGGATGACATCTTGGAAGGCGAGATTTGGGAAAAGCTCGTATGCAGGCTTTTGTTGTTGGCCTGTTTCAGCACCATCCTGCCGGGCTCCGACGAATACAGGAAGTTGCCGTACGTTTCAAACTCGGAAAAAGCAAACTGCTTCGATTTGTTCATGCTTCTCATAATGGCGGAGTACCAGCTCGTATGATGTTTGGCCTCGATCGCCCGCTTTAACTGTTTGACTTTGGCTTTCTCGAACAGCATGTAATGCGTGACGAAGGAGCGCTTGGAGGCGCGGCTTTTGCCCATCAGCTTCTTGTACGTGTTGAAATATTCGGGCTGGCTCCAGTTCCGGCAGTAAAACACGGTTTTGTCGCCCGTCTTGAACGTATGGGGGCGAATGAGCACCGTGTCGGCGTCGATCACCAAATAGTATTTGGATGAGCATACCTTATCGCCGCCCAGCTTCAGCAGCTGCTGGTACAACCAGCCGGACCGGTCCCACGTTTTGGACTGGTAGTGTATGTCCTTTTTCGTAATGGGCAGAACCGTGTCTTCGTTCACGAATCGGCAGCCCTTTTTCGCACACAAATCCACAATCCGCTGCTTCCGGGGGGCCACGATGATAATTTCGTGGATCGGGTGCTGTACATATTTTCTGACGGCATCAATGACATGGGGGAGGGTTGCCAGATCCTTCTCAATCGCCGGAATAAACACATCAATGGGGGTTGTCATCTGCTCATCTCCAAATATCAAATGTATGAGTATCATATGCCGGAAGAGAGAAAGGGAATGGGCATAGAGAGATTGTAAAACGCACAATAATCAAGGGATTTGCCGCTTTGGAGCAAACGTTGGGGTTCGCAGACACGGCTATGAAAATGATTTTTATAGATCAAAAGAAGAGGATACGAGAAGACCGAAGGGCGCCTTGGGCATGCCGATCGCAGGAGAAGACAGAGGAAACTTGGACGCTTCGGAAAGGAATCGGCTCGACCGGGGCGGGCACGAGCTGTTTAACCTGCTGGTGCATGTGCAGGCCCAGGACGTCATTGTCATCTTCGGCTTCGTGTCCGAGTCGCCGGAGCTATCGGTGCTGCTGGACCACGCCAAGGTGAAGGGGTACCGCACGCTGCTCGTCACCGATCTTGCGGTCAGCGGCATGCTGGAGAAGGCTGACGTGACCCTGTACACCGCACGTGGCCAGCTGTGGGAGTTCCACTCCATGGTGGCGCCGGTGGCCTTGCTCGAGACGCTGATCGTGGCGGTCGGCAAGCAGATGGAGGAGCAGGCGGTTGCGGGAAGCGTGGAGCTGCACGAGCTGCGGCGCAGATATCAGAAAGTGCTGCCAAAGCGGGTTTAGAGCGCTTGGCAGCTTTTTTTGTGCGGCAAAAAGTTAAACGTGTTAATGATCCGTGGTGTGAAGAGCCGACGGTACGGATCCAGTCGCCTTAAATTTAACTGGTTTTCTGAAAGATCGTTAACTTAGTTCTTTTCATATAAGCTAATGCACGGAATGAAAGGAGTCCAATATGATATAATAGGAGTATTAAGCGTTTGGAGCGGAGGACAACATGAAAAAGATAGAGAACAAAAATTTGTTCCTGGATAAAATCAAGCCGGTGTTGAGAAAAAGCAAGTTCAGCACCATCAATATGGACGACATGGCCCGCCACATGGATATCAGCAAAGTGACGCTGTACAAATATTTTTCATCCAAAGACGAAATCATTGAAATGTTTGTGGATCACTGCATCGCCTTTCTGCAAAATGCCGACGTCCAATTGCAGGACGAGGAGCTCTCATGGGGCAAGAGATTCCATATGTTGTATATCCAATCTTTGCAATGCGTGCTGTACATGCCCGATATTTTGCTGGAGGACCTCAAGGGAGTATATCCGGTTCTATACGACAGGCTGGTTACGGCGGAACTGGAGCGGCACCGGAATTTGCGCCGGTTTTATGAGGCGGGCGTGGAGAAGAATGTTTTTCATCCGGTTAATTCCACCTTGTCTGTTGTACAAGACGATCTCATGCTCCGCCAGATGGTAGAGCCTTCGTTCGCTGTGAGGCATGACTTCTCGTTGAAGCAGGCGCTGTTTGAATTTTATAAGATGAAAAAATACCAGCTGTTCGTCCCGGACATGCTCGATTCCGTGGATGATGCCGAGATGGAAGAGCTGCTGCTGCAGACGATCCAAAAAATATCGTATTAAAAGGTCGTATAGAGCAAGACGAAAAATCCGTATCCGTTCCTTTGGTAAACTGTCCCCTATGTAATGAACTGCTATGAACTTACAAGTAATCCTTTAGTTCATATTCTCTTTCGAAGGAAGTCAATGGTGAGATATGCGTCGCCATTGACTTCCTTTATGTTTTTCTTTGGTTGCATAGAGCCGGAAAGGCATTCGAAGAAACCAGGGTTGTCTGCATGTATTGCCCCTTGTCCGAATACGCTAATAAAAGAGAGATCAGGACAAACAGTGGGTGGGATGTGACCAATGGGATTAAACAAGCAAAGCTTTATCCGTGGAACGTTCGTTTTGACCCTGTCGTCTTTTTTTACCAAAGGGCTTGGGTTTGTGAACGGCATTGTGCTGGCGCGTTTTCTGGGAGCGGAAGGGGTAGGGCTCTTGATGATTGCCCATCCGCTGCTTCCGCTGTTTATTACGATGACCGAGCTCGGGCTGCCTGTTGCGATTTCGAAACTGGTGTCCGAGGCGGAAGTCAAAGGGGACGAGGCGAGGATTAAACGGATTCTCGCCGTCTCGCTGTCGGTAACGGGGACGCTCAGCGTCGTGCTGACCCTGGCCGCGTTGTTCGGCTCCAAGTGGATCGCTTCGATCGTGCTGGCCGACCAGCGGGCGTATTATGCGATGGTGGCGATTACGCCGATCATCCCGATTATCGCCATGTCTGCCGTGCTGAAAGGGTATTTCCGCGGCCGGCAGAACATGAACCCGCTCGCCTTATCCGACATTCTGGAGAATGTGGCGCAGATCATCGTCATCATCGGCGTCGTCAACATGCTGCTGCCTTATGGCATCGCCTACGCGGCGGCGGGAGCCATGGGGGCCTCGGTGATCGGCGAAGGCGTCGGCCTGCTGTATTTGTTCTCCGTGTTCAAGTGGGCGAACCGGGGAAAATCGAAGGAGCAGCGGCGGTTTGTTCCGAGCGTGCGGCTCAAGGGGGACCGCACGCTGCGGGACCTGCTGCGCATCGGCCTGCCGATGACCGGCAGCGGCTTCATCCATTCGATCTATCATGCATTTCTGCCGCTCGTTATTACGAAGAGCCTCGTTCTTGCCGGTGTTGGCGTGGAGATGGCCACGAAGCAGTTCGGCATGCTCGCAGGGTACGCGATCCCGCTGCTGTTCCTCCCCGGCTTCTTCACCCAGTCGCTGTCGACGGCGCTGATTCCGGCGATCAGCGAAGCCAGCGCGGAGGGCGACACCCGGCTCATGCACAGCCGCATGGACATGGCGATGCGCACGGGGCTGCTGGTCGGCGTGCCCTGCACCGTCATTCTGTATATGTGGGCGGTGCCGCTGACGACGGTCGTGTATCATTCGCCGGAAGCGGGGGTGCTGCTGCAGCTGCTGGCACCGCTGTTTTTCCTCCACTATTTTGAGGCGCCGCTGAAGGCGATTTTGCTTGGACTGGGCAAAGCATCCACCGTGATGTGGAACCATATCATGACCAATATTTTTGAGATCAGCCTGATCTTCGTACTCGGTTCGAACCTGGGGATCCGCGGCGTGGCGCTCGGGTTCGGGCTCGGCATCCTGATGCTGACCGTGCTCAACTTCTACGCGGTAGCGGGCTCGATCGGCTTTTATTTTGACTTCCGCATGGTGATCAAAGCGGGCATCGGGGGGATCGTCATGACGGTGACGGGGCTGGCCGCGCATCGTTTCCTGGAACAGCATGTTCAGCTGGGTGCGACGGCTGCGCTGCTTGGGGCCATTCTTGTATCGCTGCTCGTGTATGCCATCACCCTGCAGGCGACCCGGGCTTTGCGCAGCCGGCCGAAGGCCCCGACGATTCCGGTGTCCTGAGAGAGCTGGGTTCATCCTTCTGCAAAAGAGTGGGTCGTATACTCTCATATGCATCTTTCCATAGGATCAAACGATGCAATTTTCTTGTGCTCATTTGACCGGTTGGAGGGTGCATTTTTTTAATGTGATATATTGGAATATATAGGGATGGATGCCGTCTGTGAATTGGAGTTGATTACAATGAGGTTTCAAAAGGGGCTTCATGTCATTGCTATTCTAGCGATCGTTGCTGCTTCTGGATGTGTTCAAGAACCGAAACGTGTGGATGTCAGCCGGGAAGTGGCTACTCACCGTGCAGAAAACACTGGGGAAGCCAATGAATCGAACACTACTCCCACTACTTCCCATGCCAAAACAGGCAGCAAAACGCTTCTTTATCAAAAAGACTTCCGTCAGGATAAACCGAGTCTGGAGAATTTCCAAGAGGGCGTTTCTTTTGAACTATCGGATTACGTGGAAGGTTTTTTTACGGAGGATATAGCAAACAAGGTCCAAAATAATATGGAAGCCATTGTTGATCATGATGGAGCGAAATTCAAACAAAATATGCTTAGTGAGAATGACATCAAGGCGAATATGGATTGGTTCGATTATATGAACGGAGATGGAGTGAAGTTTGAATTCTCCGAAGTTAATGAAATTTCTTATGAGGAAGACTCGAAACGTATTCAAGTGGTCGTTACTTTTTATCGAAATATAAACGACAAAGAGATAGAGCAAGGCGTCATGACCTATTCTTTATTGAAGGACAAAGCGAGCGGGGGTTGGCTCATTGCTCTGATGGATTGAAATTTCGGCTTATCGGGATCATTGACGGGGCGATACGGACTTCATAGAATGAAAAGGAGAAAGAAGCGTCAAGGGAAAGAGGATGCTAACTTTGGGAAACCGTGTTAAGAGTTTTGTAGTCAGTATGGAGCGCTTTAAACCTCACACCTTTCAGGCAAGTCAAGGTGAGGGCCTCTTTATGTCGCATTCCCATGAATATGATGAGTTAACGCTTATTTTGGAAGGGGATGGATACTACAGCTCTTCCGAACAGAATATCAAGGTAGCTGCCGGTGACCTGATCCTAATCCCTTCCGGGCTTCATCATGGCTTCGTGTGTACAAAACCTTGGAAGGGTGTTTCCGTTCATTTTCTCCATGATCTCCTTCCGGTCCACTGCCAATATCTCTTTCATGAAGCGGAGAGTGAGTCGCAGCGCATCCGGAGCAGCCATCTCGACGCTGACGATACGCGCTGGGTGGAAATCAGTTTGTTTCAGTTGGAGAAAGAATGGAATTCCCAAAGGAAAACGATCGACTCCTACAACATGATGAGGATCGCTTTTGAGACAGCACTGCTGGTATTCCAGCGTAACTTAGAATCGGCGGTGCCTGGAGCAGATATCCGTCACGGGGTCATAGAAGAAGTGTTAAAAGAAATTCACAGCAGCTATCATACCCGGATTACTGTTAACGAACTGGCAGCGCGTCATTTTCTGTCCGAAAGCAACCTTCGGAAGAAATTTACGGAATCGGTCGGCGTCTCGCCCAAGCAATATATCATCAGCCTTCGTTTGATGGAGGCCAAACGGCTGTTACAGCAAACGAGCAAGGCGATCGATTTGATTGCCTCTGAGGTTGGGTTTACTTCATCCAGCCGGTTTTATGAGTTCTTTATCCAATCGACTGGAGTCACTCCGCTGGAATGGCGCAAACAGAATCCATGAATTGAATGATGATGAGGACCGTTCGGCAGGACGGTTCTCTTTTTCGTCGGTCGAAAACGATTCGGTAATTCCTTTTTATGCGCAAAAAGTAAATCGCTTTCAACATTGTTTACCTTAGGATCGCACGGGATAATTAGAGGGATGACTGCTTTGTTCAGGGAAAAGGAGTGAGAAGATGTCCACCAAAACGAAGACGTTTTGCAATCCCATCGTAGCCAACGCCGCCGATCCCTGGGTGCTTAAGCACAAGGATGGCAGCTACTACTTTATGGCAACAAGATCAGGCTGCTTGGAGCTTACCCAATCTTCCAGCTTGACGGGATTGGTCTGGGGGCGCAAGAAGACCATCTGGACGCCCGAACCGGGAGGTCCCTACAGCTGTAATTTGTGGGCGCCGGAAATACATTATTTGGATCACAAATGGTACATCTACTATACAGCGAACGATGGGGGAGGCGATGAATCACGCCGGATATGCGTACTGGAGAACGAAAATGCTGATCCGCTGGAAGGCGATTGGAGCTGGAAAGGGGCGCTGGAGACGCCAGTCCCGGGGTTGGACGGCACCGTGATGTCCTTGCGGAATGAGCTCTATTTTCTGTATGCCGGCTACGGAAACTTCCCCGATTATGGATCTGCGATATACATTGCCCAAATGGCCAATCCTTGGACATTAATAGGGGAACATCATTTGCTCACTGCCCCGACACTCCCGTGGGAAAAGCAAGGCGGAATGGCCATTAATGAAGGTCCCGTCACGCTGCATCGCAACGGCCGGATTTTTCTGGTGTATTCGGCAAGCACCACGTGGTCTGAGGATTATGCCTTAGGTATGCTCACGATGAATGAAGATGCCGATCCGCTGGATCCGTCTTCATGGCAAAAATCGATGCAGCCTGTATTTCGCAAAAGTGTAGAAAACGGAGTATATGCAACAGGCCATAACAGCTTTACGAAGTCTCCGGATGATCAGGAGGACTGGATCGTCTTTCATGCCCTTCCTTCGCCCGGCTCCGATACGAGCCTCCGCTCGACGCGCATACAGAAGTTCGGCTGGAATCCGGATGGTACGCCCGATTTCGGCGTTCCCTGGAGCGATATGCATTATCTCCCTGTGCCGTCTGGAGAGGAATGATCGAAGGAAGGCCAAGTATATGAAAAAAGTATCACAAAAGGCTCAGACTAAGCGGCATGTTCTTGCAAACATAACCGTTTGGCCTGAGCCTTTGGCTTAGTAGCGGATTCGGACTTGAATGTCCTGCCCGTAATTGCCGAAGTGCCTGCCGAACAAGCTGACGCCGCCGGCGTTCCGCGCATCCTCCGGCGACAGAATCCGGAATCGGATTTCTTCTCTGGGCAGGATCGGAATATCCTGTATCGATACATCCGACATCCGCACGCCGTCCATATACGTGCCGGAAGAGGTCACCAGCAGCGTTTTCAGCAGGCCGTGCTGGGAGCTTCCGGGATCCCACCACGAAGGGTTCAGCTTTCCGCGTACGCTGCCGAAGTCGCCCGGAGAAGTCCAGACGCACACGGGAACGTCATTGAGCAGAAACGTAATGTCCGACGGCCAATCTTCGGCGTAGCCGGGTGCTTCCGAGCCGATCTCCAGGGAGATGCGAAGCTCGCTGATGCTGTTTTTGCCGGAGACGTAGTTCGGAATGCGGTATTCGACATAGCCGGCGGCGAACCAAATATGCTGAGCTTTGACATGCTCCGGCTCGGCGAAATACCGCGGGTCGTCGCGCATGCCGATCAGCTTGGTTTCGGAAGCCAGTCCGCAGGTGGGCTTGACTTGGCAGCTGGAGTACTGGCCGACTGGAATGTCGACGTCATAGCCGTCTTGATGCGGCTCGGACGGCAGGCCTTCGTCCGTTTTGAACACCAGCGATGCTTGCTCCAGACGAAGAGAGCACTGCTTCTGCATACCGCGCTTGCCCGCAGTCACCTCTGTACGGAGAATGCCCGCTTCTTCCAGCTGCTGAACATGCTTGGTGACGATGGCGGAGGAGAGATTCAGCCTTTGCGCCATTTCCCTAATATTGAGGTTTTCTTTGCTGAGCATTTCGACCATCCGAATGCGCGTATCCGACGCCAGCGCAACGAATAACGGCAGATTTTCGTGGCTTACCTTGATTTCCATAGATGCCTCCGATTCGGTCTGATAGGTGTTGTCTATCCATTGTATAACCAAAAGGTTAACTAAACAAGAAAATCATTGACTAAATATCACGGGTATTTTACTATCTATGTGAGTATTTTAGGATTAATGATTAACTAATTAGTTAACTAAAATCAACCCGAAAAGGAGCTATTCTATGGAATCCAACCTCAGCATCCCCCGTCCCGAATACCCGCGTCCGCAATGGGTGCGGGACCGCTGGCTGAATTTGAACGGCCCTTGGCAGTTCGAAATCGATCACGGCAAGAGCGGGAAGGAGCGCGGCTACCACCAGCCGGAGCATGCGCTCGAAGGAACGATCACCGTTCCGTTTTGTCCGGAAAGCAAGCTGTCCGGCGTAGAATATAAGGACTTCATGGCCGCCGTGTGGTATAAGCGGGAATTCACCTTGCCGGAGGATTGGAACAGCGGCAGAATCCTGCTTCATTTCGGCGCGGTCGACTACGAAACCGAGGTGTGGGTGAACGGAACCTCCGTCGGCACGCATCGCGGCGGGTACTCCTCGTTCAGCTTCGATATTACCCCGCATGTCAAGGAAGGCGCCAACGTGGTGACCGTCTATGCGGAGGATGACGTTCGCTCGGGTAGCCAGCCGCGCGGCAAGCAAAGTGAGCGCTTCCACTCGCATGGCTGCGACTACACGCGCACGACGGGCATTTGGCAGACCGTATGGCTGGAGCAGGTCCCTGAAACGTATCTCGCGGACATGAAAGTGGTGGCGGATCCGGCGAATGGATGCGTGCACCTGGAAGTGAAGGTCAGCGGAAATACCGCTGGAGCGCAGCTGAAGGCGTCCGCCTTCTATGAAGGAAAGGAGGTCGGTGAGGCCACGGCTGTGGTGCAAGGGCCATGCGTCAAGGTGACCGTGCCTGTATCGGAAGTCCATTTGTGGGAGGCGGGCCACGGCCGGCTGTATGACCTGAAGCTGTCGCTCGGTCGGCCGGACCTGACGGACGCCGATGCCGATGCGGTTGATTCGTATTTCGGCCTGCGGACGGTGCGGCTGGACGGCCTGGCGTTCCGGATCAACGAAAAGTCGGTGTTCCAGCGGCTCGTGCTGGATCAAGGCTTTTATCCGGACGGCATCTATACCGCACCTACGGACGAGGATCTGCGGAAGGATATTGAGATTTCGCTGGGGCTCGGATTCAACGGCGCCAGACTTCATGAGAAAATGTTCGAACCGCGCTTCTTGTATTGGGCCGACCGGCTAGGGTACCTCGTCTGGGGAGAGCATGCCAACTGGGGGCTGGACATTACCACTTCCGGAAGCTTGTCGCGGTTTTTGCCAGAATGGCTTGAAGGTGTGGAGCGGGATTACAATCATCCGGCGATCATCGGCTGGTGCCCGTTCAATGAGACGTGGGACCGGGACGGCGCCAAGCAGGATAACGAAGTGCTGCGCATCGTGTACGAGACGACGAAACGGCTGGATCCGACGCGCCCGGTGATCGATACCAGCGGCAACTTCCACGTCGTGACGGATATTTTCGACCTGCATGATTATGATCAAAATCCGGAGACGTTCCGGGCCAGATACGAGCCGATGAAAACGGGCGGCGAGGTGTATAACACGTTTCCGAACCGGCAGACGTACGGCGGGCAGCCTTATTTTATCAGCGAATACGGCGGCATCTGGTGGAACCCCGACCAGAAGGACGACAAGGCTTGGGGCTACGGCGACCGGCCGACATCCGAGGAGGCGTTTCTCCAGCGGTACGAAGGGCTGACGAGCGCTCTGCTGGAGCACCCGATGATGTTCGGATTTTGTTATACCCAGCTGTATGACGTGGAACAGGAAGTAAACGGGCTGTACACCTACGACAGACGACAGAAGTTTGATCCGGAAGTGATTCGCCGCATCAATTCCCGCAAAGCGGCCATTGAAGATTAAGGGTTAGGTGAAGGTGACGGTACGAGTTTATATTCCCGAAGAGGAGGATGCCTGTACATGAAGGCCATAGTGCGTAATCCGCTGCTGCTTGCGTTATGCATGCTGCTGCTCGTCCCCATGGGGCAGGTCACGGACGCGGCTTCCAGCCGGAACAATGTTTATAACGTCGTCATGCAGGATGGAGCGGACCCCTGGGTTTACAAACATACGGACGGTTATTACTATTTCACGAAAACGACGGGCGGCAACGTAACGATCTGGAAATCGGCCGAGCTGACGACGATCGACGCGGCCCCGACCCGAGTCGTCGAAACGGGCTGCTGCAATATATGGGCTCCCGAGCTCCATTATATTGACGGGGCCTGGTACATCTATTACGCCAAGGATGACGGAGACAACGCGAATCACCGCATGTACGTGATGGAAAATACGTCGGCGGACCCGACGCAGGGAACCTGGCAGAACAAGGGGCAGATCACCGACAAGGCGAATAAATGGGCCATTGACGGCACCGTACTGCAGGCGGGCGGACAGCTCTACTTTATTTGGTCGGGTTGGGAGGGGGATGTCAACGTAAGTCAGAACTTGTACATCGCCCATATGAGCAATCCTTGGACGATCGACTCGAACCGCGTTGAAATTTCCAGGCCGACCTATCCGTGGGAGACCAACCACTCGCCTTATGTCAACGAGGGTCCGCAGGTTGTTGTGCGGGATGGCGTCATCAGCCTGGTGTACTCGGCGAGCGGAAGCTGGACGAACGATTACTGCCTCGGGCTCATCACAGCCAGCGTTTCCAGCGATTTGCTGAATCCGGCTTCTTGGACGAAACGCAGCCAGCCGATCTTCGCGTCTGGAAACGGGCTATATGGCCCGGGACATCATTCGTTTACCCAATCGTCCGACGGAACCGAGGACTGGATTGTGTACCATACGGCCAAATTCGACGGTGCCGGATGGAACCGGGAGATCCGCATGCAGAAATTCACGTGGAATGCCGACCATACGCCCAATCTGGGCGTACCGGCCGATCCCAATGTCCCGATTCCGCTGCCTTCCGGTGAAACGCCGCATATCCGCGTCGAAGGGGAAAAAGGGACGTTCGGCGGAGCAGCGTACGCTTCGCAAAGTCCGAACGGGTCGGGCGGCATGAAGGCCGGACATATCGATACGCAAGGCAGCTACGTGGAATATGCCGTGAAGGTGCCGAAAGCCGGCGAATATATATTGATGGCGCGAACCGCGAACGGAACGGCCGGAGGGGACTGGTCCCATCTTCAGCTGGCTGTCAATTCAGGCATGCCGAGTCCCTTTTACATCACGAATAAAGGCTGGGAGAACTGGGGATTGTCCACGGCGCGCATTCAGCTTCAAAAGGGCAGCAACACCATCCGTTTCACCAAGGGTGCAGGCTACGGGGAAATCGACTTTTTTGACATCAAGCGGGCCAAATAGATTTAATGAATAATCTGCACGTAATCATAGGTTGAATTTAATCCGAACGTTAACGTTGAAAATTTCGTTGGCCGGCTCATTCCTGAGCCGGCCTTTGGTTTTTGGGGCAGCTGCGCGCGGTCTGTCTGTTCTAGAAATGTACGTCGATACACGTTTTTCTTGCTTTCGACCGTCGAATCCGGTTTATCTTATGTTAATTTGTCCGGCAGAAATATGCCGCTTTCCGTAACTTTACATGCCTTTCCTGGCCTATAATGGTTTTTGCGTGATCGCGATCAACAAAACCACTACATACCGGAGGTGCCAGAACAATGTATGCTGTCAGAAGAATCGGTTTTAAATGCACATCGCTCATTCTTCTCTTTATGCTGACATGGACTTCTTTTGGGGCTTACCCCACGTCAGCTGCGTCAACGATGAACTATTCAAACCCGATCAATACGGCGGGAGCGGATCCGTACGTGATGCTGCATTCGGATGGGTACTATTACTTTACACGCACGTTAGGCAACAGGCTGGACATTTGGAAATCCAGATCACTGACCGCGATCGATCTGGGAGAACGGAAGACGGTGTGGACGCCCCCTTCCGGCTTGAAGGATATTTGGGCGCCTGAGATCCACCATATCGACGGCAAATGGTATATCTACTATACGGCGAATACCGGCTGCGGCGATGATTGCCGGGGAGTATACGTCCTGGAGAATGATTCCCCGGATCCTTTACAGGGCAGCTGGACGGACAAAGGCAAGCTGAATACACAATATGCGGGACTAGACGGCACCGTATTCGACCATAATGGCCGGCTGTACTTTTTGTATGCGGCATATGGGGATTGGTCGGGCAGCCACGGCAGCGCGATCGCCATCGCACCTATGTCGAATCCGTGGACGCTGGACGGAGACAGCAGTATTCTGACCAAGCCCGAATACGACTGGGAAATGAAAGGCATGCCTGTTAATGAAGGCGCTGTCATCTTGAAAAACCAGGGGAAAATATACCTTGTCTTTTCTGCAAGCGCTTGCTGGGAGGATGACTACTCGCTTGGTATCCTGAGCGCGGATGCTGCAAGCGACTTGCTGAATCCCGCGTCATGGACGAAGAGCGATCAGCCGGTTTTCGCCAAGTCTGCGGCCAATGGCGTCTACGCTCCGGGACACAACTCCTTTGTTCCATCCAAGGACGGGACGCAGGATTTGATCGTGTACCACGGCAACAGCGGACCCGGCCAAGGCTGCGGCGCCCGGCCGACCAGGGTACAGCCTTTTACCTGGAATAACGACGGTTCCCCGAATTTCGGAGTTCCGACCAACGGTCCGCTTTCGGTTCCGTCCGGCGATTATCGGATTGAAGCGGAGCATGGAACACCGGCCAAAGCGTTAATCAAGGAGGAAGCAGGCGCATCCGGCGGCAAAGTCGTGCGGCTCAATAACACGAACAGCTCCTTATCGGTCAAGGATGTCATTGTGCCCGAAGAAGGAAGCTATACCTTAAACATTAGGTATTCGAACACCGCAGGTCCCGATGCCTCGGAACAGGTGTCGGTGAACGGTCATCCGGCCGTGACGGTGGCATTGCCTCACACGGGAAGCAAGCAATATGCAACGGTTTCGATCCAAGTCGAGTTGAAGAAAGGCTACAACAACGTCATCGAATTTGCGAAAAGCAAACATGCCATTGACATCGACTACATTGAACTTGCTGGCAGCAACACATTCTCGATTAAGCCAGGAGCCGAGTATAAACTGATCAACCCGAATGGCGGCAAAGCTCTCAGTGTGGCCGACCCAAATGCAGCGGGCGAGACATGGACCCAAATGAAGGACGATTCCGATGGAGGGGCGGCGCAGCGCTGGAAGGTTACCCTAAATGAGGACGGAACCTATTCATTCGTGAATCCGGACTCCGGCAAAGCTTTGACTGTGATCGATCCTGCGGCCGCTTGGGGGAGAGCGGGATTAGCCGAGTATCAAGGCTTGGATACGCAAAAGTGGAAACTCGTGGATACCGGCAACGGTTACTGCAAATGGTTTAATGTGCAGACGGGAAAAGCGCTTGACGTTAACGGAGCAAGCATTAATAGTGGTACGGATGTAGGAACGTGGCAGGACATTCCCGGCGGAACCGCGCAGTTTTGGCTGCTGTACCGTTTGGATTGAAGATATAGCAGGTTCCAATATTAGACGGCTTCTGTTACAGGAAGCCGTCTTTTTTGTTGCTGACGCCTCTTACTTTCCAGCCTCTTTTTTCCGGCGCTCCAAGATTGCAATAGCGGGATGCAGTTGTTTCCGTTACTATGAATATGGACGACTTCAAGTGAAGCGAGGCTCAGGAGAATTTGGTTAAGAAAATCATCATATTCATTACATATTTAGCCCTCATGCTGGGGGCAAGATGGTTCTGGTGGGATACGTTTGGTACGGATGAGCAGCCCAAGGTTGTGCAGGGCATTCTTGACCTGCGCGGGCATCCTATGGAAGACAGGCATTCCCTCTTGTTGGACGGGGATTGGGAGTTTTATCCGGATCAGTTGATCTCGGATAGCCGCCAGGCAGACGAAGCTGATCAGGATAGGCGTATGATCCATGTTCCCGGAGATTGGAGCACGGCTTGGCAGGACAAAGGCAGTTCGTCGTTCGGGTACGGGACCTACAGGCTCCGGATTCTTGTCGATGAGCAGCCGGACGAGCGTTATAAATTATGGATTAAAGAAATTAAAGCTTCATCGGTTGTGATCGTCAACGGGAACATCGTCGGTGAGGCTGGCAAACCGGCGGCGAGTGCTAAAGCGTATATTCCGGTCATCCAGTCTTTCGCCAAAAACGCTGCTCCGAACGAGCAGAACGTGATTGATATTTTCGTACAATCGGCGAATTATCATGATCCCACGCGCGGGGGCATCATCGAGTCCATGCGGTTCGGAACGCAGGCGGCGATTGATTTTGAGTGGTGGTATTCGATTGTATTTCAGGTGGTCGTGTTTACGATCCTGCTTCTTCATGCGCTGTACGCCGGTATTATGGTCTTGATCAACCCGCGGGAGAAGCTGCTGCTTGCCTTTGTGTTCCTGCTCATTTTCGCGGGATTGACGGTGGTTTCGGACCACGAGTATGTGCTGATGAGCTGGTTTCCCCTGAATTATACCTGGATGCTGAAAATACGGCTGTTGTCTTATTTGGGTGTTCCGTTCTGCATGCTGCTGATGGGCAGGGGGTTTACCGGGCAAGTCCGGCGCGGGCCGGTATTCCTTACTTATTTGAGCGCCTCTGCGCTGTACTGGATCTTTATACTTGCAGCCCCCGCCAATCTGGTTCATATCACAAGGACCCATCATGTCTTCGGTTGGTTATACCTGATTCCGAGCATCTGGTTCTTTGCGCTCATCGTCAAGATGGTGTATCAAAAGCGGAAGGATGCCTTTATCATTCTGCTGGCGGCAACAAGCGTCATTTCCAATATCGTTTGGGGCTTTGTCAATTTCGACTGGAGTTTCACCCCGATTTATTATCCGCTCGATATCGTGGCTGGGGTCGTCGGCTTTTCGGTGTACTGGTTTAAGCGGTATTTCCGGAATGCGGCGGAAAATGCCAGGCTGAACGCCGAGCTTCGCAGGGCGGACGAACGGAAGGATCAATTTTTGGCGAACACTTCCCATGAGCTTCGGACACCTCTGCACGGGATCATCAACATTGCACAATCAGTCCTTTCCCGCGAGGGACGCTCCTTGTCGGAAGCAAGCCAGCAAAATATGGAGCTGCTCGTCACCATCAGCCGCCGGATGTCACAGCTGCTGAATGACCTCCTTGACGCCGTCATGCTGAAGGATCAGCGGATCGTGCTGCGCCGGGAAGCCCTGCAGGTTGAATCTGTCGTGTCCGGCGTGGTCAGCATGCTGGCTCATATGACGGATGGGAAACCCGTTCAAGTGGTCCTGTCGATACCGGACAAGCTTCCTCCGGTTGATGCGGATGAACAAAGGCTGACCCAAATTGTGTTCAACCTGCTGCACAACGCGATCAAATTTACCGATGAAGGCGTCATCGAAATTTCGGCCAAGGCCAAGGAAGAGGCGGTTGTCATTCAGGTGGCCGATTCGGGCCGAGGGCTGGAACAGGGCGCATTGGAACGGATTTTTCTTCCCTATGAACAGGCTGAGGATGAAGACGATCATGGGGGGATCGGGCTTGGCCTCAGCATCTGCAAGCAGCTGGTCGAGCTGCACGGGGGGAGGTTGACCGCCGAATCGGCCCATGGACAAGGAGCAGTATTTAGCTTCACGCTTCCTAAGGCTGAAGGTTGGCTGCAGGCGGATCTAGAGAATGAGAATTCCGAAGGAGGCCGTAACGAGCCGGATCTGGATCAGGATCTGAAGGATGCTCCATCGGATTCCCTGCTCATCACAGAAGCGGCAGTCTCCATGGAGACGGTTTATACTGGCCATGCCGGTGGACCGCTGGACGAATCGATATCCGCTGGAATCAAAATTTTAGTCGTCGAGGATGATCCGGTAAACCTGAGGGTGCTCGCAGGCATTTTTGCGGAGGAGCCGTATGAGATTCAAACCGCTTTATCGGCGAAGGAAGCGCTGCAGCAGCTCTCGTCCTCGACATGGGACCTGCTCATTTCGGATGTCATGATGCCGCATACGTCGGGTTATGAGCTGACGCGAATCGTCCGTGAACGGTACAACAGCTTCGAGCTGCCGATTCTGCTGCTGACCGCAAGAAGCCGGCCGGAGGATATTTATGCCGGATTTATGGCCGGCGCCAACGATTATGTGGCGAAACCGGTGGATGCGCTTGAGCTGAAATACCGGGTACGTTCCCTGGCGACACTTAAAAAATCGGCAAAAGAGCGCCTCCGTCTTGAAGCAGCATATCTGCAGGCACAGATTCAGCCTCATTTTCTGTTTAATACGATCAATTCGATTATGGCTTTAAGCGATATCGACCTAGATCAAATGCGGGAGCTGGCTGATGCCTTTACTTCCTATCTGCGGATCAGCATCGATTTTATTAACTCGGAGGAAGCGGTGCCGCTCTCCCATGAACTCGAGCTTGTCCGGGCATATTTATACATCGAGAAGGCGCGTTTCGGGCCGCGGCTGGCGGTCATTTGGGATATCGATCCGCAATTATCGCTGTTTATACCGCCACTCACGGTGCAGCCGCTGGTCGAGAATGCAGTTAAGCATGGGCTGCTGAGCCGGATTCAAGGCGGAACCGTACAGATTATCATCCACCGGGAAGAGGATGGCACGCGATTTGAAGTCAGGGATAACGGAAAGGGCATGACTCCCGAGGAAGTACAGAATCTGCTTCAACCGCATTCCAAGAGCGAACCGTCATCCGGTGGCATTGGACTGAAGAATACGAACCGGAGGCTTCTGCAGCGGTACGGCCGAGGACTTCAGATCGAGAGCCAGTTGGGGCAGGGGACAGTGATGTCCTTCGTGATTCCGAGCCAGAGCTCCGGGGACCATCGGGAATTCGAGCCCCCTCAAAGCATAGAATAAAGCACAAAGCAGCCTGTTCTGCAGGCTGCTTTGTGTTTTTGTTCATCGTATTCAGCGTTTCATTCCCTGGCTTATTCGGTTTGGCTTGCCAACAAGCTTTGTTCCAGTGAGACCAGGATCGTTCCGGAACCCGCAGCTTTCAGGCTCAAGCACTGTGCGATTCGTTTCAGCGTGACAGCCAATCTCGCGGGTTGAACGGGCTTCAATAAATAATCGAGGGCATTCACCTGAAATGCGTGAACTGCAAACTGTTGAAAGGCAGTCACAAAAACGATGTGCATCTGCGGATGAATGGCGAGCAGCTGCTCAGCCAGTTCCATGCCGGACATCTCCGGCAATTCGATATCCAAAAAGGCCACATCGGGTACCTCGATCCGGCATGCCGCCAGCGCATCGTGCGGATTCATATAGGATCCGATCACATTCCACGGAACATGAACAGCGGTCTGTGTCTGAAGCAGTTTTTCCATTTTTAATAATGCCAGATGCTCATCATCGACGATAATTACCTTCAAGCGGCTTTCTCTCCCCTAACAGCCCAGCGTTTTCTCGGATACGGTATATTTATGTACTCTGAAACTTCTAACACTCCATTGTTCCCGGTTGCTCAGGCGTTTCTTCTTGTACGACCGAACAGGTATGCCAATCATCCATAGCCATGTACCCGCGGCGAACCAGCGCAAAAATCGTATTTGTCGTACAGCACCATTCGACATCAGGCAACCTTGTCGAGGCATTTCTTGCCTTCGGCAGAACGCCCTCATACGTCCAAAAGCCTCCGTCATTCCAACGAATGAGCTTACCTCCATGCTTCCAGGCTTGTTTTAATGCTTCTTGCTGTATTTTCGATAACATTCCTTCACCACCAATAACTCACTTTTGACTGATAAAATATTTGCATTCCTCCGTATAGACCGATATATCTATTAGATCATATGGCTCTGAATACGTTCTGAATAAATAAAGCTATAGGGAGGTGAATGCGAGCTGCAGCAGTCCTCGGGACTGCGATTCACGTGTTTCAAGGCAAAAAGGCCCGCTCGGAAATCCTTATTCCAAGGGGCCTTCCTTTTGAACGGATGACTGGCGGCGGTCTTCACCACCTATGGGTAACCATCGGTTTTATGTCTCCCTATCTTTTGTTACCGGATAGGCGTAAATAACGTATCGGTCGGGAGCAGGTCCCACATAATGAAAAGGGTAGCAGGTAGAGAGGACAAGAACCTCTTTTTCCATGGAACGAATGACTGACGTATCGTCTTTATCTACAATTTTGGAGCTCTTCATTTCATATTCGAATGTTCCATACGGCATGTTAACGATGAACCGATCTCCAATCTTGAGATCGGCAAATTTTCGGAATACCGTATCCCGGTGTCCCGACAGCAATATTTGTTCGCCATCCGATGGAAACACGCTGGGGCTATAATGACCGACACCTTTATCCAGCATTTCTTCGTCGGTACCTTCAATGATAGGCAGTTTGGCGCCGATCTTTGGTATTTCGAGCAATCCGATCACGTCGTTCTCTTTTGGATGGAATTGCTGCCGATTGATCAAGCTCTTGGAAGGAGAACTTGTGGTGTTCAAGGGCTTGATTGGAGCAGGAGCATCCTTGGACTTGGCCTCGGTCAGGGCTTCTGCTTGAGCCAAAGCATGTTTTAACTTTAGTTGGTGGTCAGTATATTGGAAAATGGCGATGGATACGATGATCATGCCAAGGACCATCATGATTGCTCCGGCTTTCCTTCGCATTAACATCGCGTCCCTTCTTTTTTTAAATAGTGAAGAAAACACTTTTCGAAATGAAAAGTGTTTTCTTCTGATGCAATAAAAGCCATTATGCTTTATTTTTCCGCCGCAAAATCAAGCCTGTTACCAGCATGATGATGCCAAGGAAGCCTAAGTTATACAGGTTGGTGGCCGTATTCGGCAGCTTGCTGCCCCACTGGACGCCTGTTTGTTCAGAACCTGCCGCAGCAGATTCTCCTGCCGGGAATTCATGATCAACCTCAACGGCAGAAGGAGGAAGTTCTTGGCTCACCGGTACTTCCGGCGATGAATCTTCTCCTGGAACCGCTGGAGAGGTTTGATCGCCTCCCGTTTCCGTTGGATTAGTCCCGTTTCCTGGTTCTGCAGGTGTAGTTCCATTTCCAGGATTCGATGGGGTCGTACCGTTTCCAGAATCAGAAATGACCGGCGGAGTATTTGTCTCCTTAACGTCAACCGTAATCGGAACCTCTGTTTTGCCGCCTTTTCCGTCATCTACGATAACGGTGAAGCTGTCCTCACCGACAAAGCCTGGATTTGGAGTATAAGACCAGGTTCCGTCCGGATTCACCGTAACCTTCCCGTGCTCAGGATCCTTCCCTTTGGAATATGTCAAAGGATCGTTATCCGGGTCTGTTCCCTTGACGGTACCGGTGACGAGGGACCCTTTATCAGTCTTTACCTTGTCGTCCGACGCTACCGGAGGCCGGTTGGTTGCAGGAGGCGTACTAGGTGTACTTGGAGTGCTTGGAGTACTCGGCGTACTAGGTGTACTAGGAATACTTGGCTCCGTCACACCCACAGTAACTGTAACCTCTTTGGTACCGCCTTTGCCGTCATCTACAATGACGGTGAAGCTGTCTTCACCGACGAAGCCTGGGTCCGGCGTATAAGTATAGGTTCCGTCTGGATTTACCTCGACTGTACCGTGCTTTGGATCTTCTCCTTTGGTATACGTCAAAGGATCTCCATCCGGGTCCGACCCCTTAACTGTGCCAGTTGTCGGTTTGTCTTTCTCTGTTGTTACTTTATCATCCGACGCCGTTGGCGGCTGGTTAGCCGGTGGCGTAGGAGGAGTTCCTGGCTCCTTCACGTCCACGGTCACTGTAACCTCTTTGGTACCGCCTTTGCCGTCATCTACAATGACGGTGAAGCTGTCTTCACCGACGAAGCCCGGGTCCGGCGTATAAGTATAGGTTCCGTCTGGATTTACCTCGACTGTACCGTGCTTTGGATCTTCGCCTTTGGTATACGTCAAAGGATCTCCATCCGGGTCTGTACCGTAAACGCTATCGGTCACGGATGTCCCTTTATCCGTCGTTACCTTGCTATCCGAAGCCGTTGGAGGCTGGTTAGCCGGCGGAGTAGGAGGATTCGTTGGCTCCTTCACATCCACGGTCACCGTAACCTCTTTGGTACCGCCTTTGCCGTCATCTACAATGACGGTGAAGCTGTCTTCACCGACGAAGCCCGGGTCCGGCGTATAGGTATAGGTTCCGTCTGGATTTACCTCGACTGTACCGTGCTTTGGATCTTCGCCATTGGTATACGTCAAAGGATCTCCATCCGGGTCCGATCCCTTAACTGTGCCAGTCGTCGGTTTATCTTTTTCCGTCGTTACAGAATCATCCGGCGCCGTTGGCGGCTGGTTAGCAGGTGGCGTAGGAGGAGTTCCTGGCTCCTTCACGTCCACGGTCACCGTAACCTCTTTGGTGCCGCCTTTGCCGTCATCGACGATGACAGTGAAGCTGTCTTCGCCGACAAAGTCCGGGTCCGGTGTATAGGTATAGGTTCCGTCCGGGTTTACCTCGACTGTACCGTGCTTTGGATCTTCGCCTTTGGTATACTTCAAAGGATCTCCATCCGGGTCTGTACCCTTAACTGTGCCAGTTGTCGGTTTGTCTTTCTCTGTTGTTACTTTGTCATCCGACGCCGTTGGCGGTTGGTTCTTAATGACAGTACTGTTAGTTTCGTTCGATTCATGAGTCTCTGTTTTGTTGTCTAACAAATTATCATACTGGGCGACAGCCTTGTTGGTTATCTGATCTCCGCTAAAGTCGGGAAGCACTTTGACCTGGAATTGAACGGCCGACCCTTCAGGCATGCTTTCCGTATTCGGAATTCTACCGCCATCTTGCTCTGTTGCACCTACCCCTAAACGAACGATGATTTTGTTGGCGTCTTGATTAAATTCGCCTTGATCATCGCCAACGGCATCCGTTAGCTTTCCTTGGTTCGGTCCTTGGGTGATTTCCAAGGATCCAGGAATGTATTCGGTGCCTGCAGGGATGGTATCTTCCAATAGCGTGTTATCCGCGACGTCTCCACCAGTATTCTTGAAGTTTACTGTGTAGGTGAGAACATCGCCTGCTTTTACATCTTGGGACTTGTCCACAGTCTTGGTTACGCTACCACATGGTCCGGTACCTAGGAAGATGTCGTCGATGAAGTTGCCTGCGCCTATACTTCCGCCAGCTGAACTCACAGCCTCAAAACCGAATCGGGTTACCGTTTGACCGGCCGGAACCGTATAGCTTCCCGTATAGGTTCCCCAAGCAGTGTTTCCATCGGTCATCTGTTGCTGCACTGCCGTATCGTAGGGATTAGCCGTTGCTGCACCGATCCGAAGCTGCATGGTGTCAGATCCTTGCCGACCCATATGGGATAGACGCCAATAAATGGTTTGTCCAGGCGTTGTCTTTACATCTTGGTAAAGCATGCCATTTTCAAAAGCATTGAGTTCTGCCCATCTCTCTCCATCAGGGGGGGCTGGCCAGTCCTTAACATTTGCTGGGATATTTTGTTTCCAGTTCCAAAGCTCAATGATAGGCTTCCCTTTAGCATCGTCTGTTGTTTTCCAACCAGGCACATCAGATTCATTGTAGTAGAGTCCTGATCCATCAACAGCAGTTCCTCTGGCAAGGCCTTCCTCAAAGCTGCCGTTTGTCAATGCCACTTGGGTTCCAACACATGGGGCCGGCGGAGACTGGTTTTGAGTAATTGCACTTTCGGTTACATTCGATTCACGAGTCTCGGTTTGGCTGGTTAACAAGTCATCATAATGGACGACAGCTTTATTCGTAATCTGATCTCCATTAAAGTCAGGAAGTACTTTGACCTTAAATTGAACGGTCGCTCCTTCAGGAAGGGCATCCGTATTCGGGATTCTTCCGCCATCGTCCCCTGTTGCACCAGTTCCTATACGAACAACAATTTTGTTGGCGGCTGAGTCAAATTCGCCTGGATCATCGCCAACTGCATCCGTTAAGCTTCCTGTGTTCGGACCTTGGGTAATCTCTAAGGATCCAGGAACGTATTCGGTGCCTGCAGGGATGGGATCTGCCAATACGGTATGATCCGCGACATCTCCGCCTTCATTTTTGAAATTTACCGTGTAGGTGAGGGTATCGCCTGCTTTAACATCTTGGGTCTGGTCCACGGTCTTGGTTACGATACCGCATGGTCCGGTACCCAGGAAGATATTATCCAGATGGTTGCCGTGTCCGATGGATCCGTTGGACGTCGAGACGGCTTCAAACCCAAACCGTGTCGTGGTTTGACCTTCCGGCACTGTATAGCTTCCCGTATAAGTTCCCCAGGCCGTATTGCCATCCGACATCTGCTGAATCACTGAGGTATCGTATGGGTTATCTGTTGCCGGACCTATACGAAGCTGCATCGTGTCGACTCCATACAGACCTTTATGGGAAAATCTCCAATAGATCTTTTGTCCTGGCGTGGTCTCGACGTCCTGATACAGCATTCCATTCTCAACAGCATTAATTTCGGCATATCGATTGCCGTCTGCTGGAGGAGGTCCGCTCTTTACAGCTTCGGCGTAACCTTGGGCATAATCCCAAATTTCAATCAAGTGCTTGTCTTCCCCGGCGGCATCATCTGTTGTTTTCCACCCGGGCACTTCGGATTCATAGAACATAAAAGGGCCATTAACCGGGTCAAATGAGCCGTGTTCGGGACCTTCCTCGAAACTCCCGTTAATCAATGCCACTCTATTCCCACACAAAGGAGGCGGGGAAGGAGGGGAGTTTGGATCCGTGACACTTACCGTAATCGGAACTTCGGTTTTGCCGCCTTGTCCGTCATCTACGACGACGGTGAAGCTGTCCTCACCTACAAAGCCCGAGTTTGGCGTATAGGTATAGGTTCCGTCCGGTTTTACTGTGACTGTACCGTTCTTCGGATCCTGCCCCTTGGTATACGTCAAAGGATCTCCATCCGGGTCCGTTCCTTTAACCGTACCGTTCACGGGTATATCCTTATCCGTCGTTACTTTGTCATCCGGAGCCGTTGGCGGATTATTGGACGTGACATTGACGGTAACCGTCGCCTCCGCCTCAGCGCATTTGCCGTCATCTACGATGACGGTGAAGCTATCCTTACCGACAAAGTCAGTCTCTGGCGTATAAGTCCAGCTTCCGTCCGGATTTACTGTGACGGTTCCATGCCCCGGATCCTTGCCTTTGGAATACGTTAACGTATCACCATCTAGATCCGTTCCCGCTGATTTTCCCGAAACTGGCGTATTTACTCCTGTAGTCTTGGTATCGTCAGGCAGGGCTGGCGCCTCGTTCAGCTTATAATCGTTTTGAGGGTCAAGCGTTTCGATCGGTGCGTACTCGTTTACAAAATACCAGTTGTAGATATCATGATTTTCGTAATTTGGATATCCCGTCGAGGCGGTAAAACCAGCATGGAAGGGTTTTCCATCGAATATAGTACCGAGATCAATGTTATCTACATCCAATACTTTTTTAGAGCTTGCCCGATCCGAATCAGTACCTAAACGCACCTGGACATTCTTGTTCACACCATCGTAATCGATCCATGTATAGTACTGAGTACCGTTCGATAAAACATAATTGGTACCATTCGCTGTATTATACTGATCCAAATCAGTGTACCAACCCGCCTGATTCGTCACCGTTCCATTTTCAGCGATTCCGATGTAGTTAGCAGAAGGGTCATTATATACGGTGTTCAGAAAAGTATCGTATTTGATGGCAAAGCTCGGTTGAATCCCGTAATATCCCAATCCCCCTCCGACTGACAACGGACTTGATGTCCCTGTTTGGAGTGTAAATGTTAACCCGTCACTGGGACCGTCAGGGCTTTCGCTCATTTTAAATGAGAAGGCTGTACTGAATGAATAATTGTTTTTAGCACAGAGGGCACTATTGTTGAATACTGCTCCGCTTTGGTTAGGAGTTGTCGGTGTCAATCGTATAAAGTTCGACCCCGCGGGAACTTCGGCAGCACCACTTGCGGTAAAGCCTTGATTCAAGGTATCGCTGGAGAAGCCATCAAACTTATAATTCAGCCAGTGGCTATCTGCAGCAGCAGACACTGTATTTTGATGGTTCAAAGGTAGAACCGGATTGCACGAGATGATCAAAGCAGTCAGCAAGCTGATTATCGATCTTCTTTTCATTGATATCCTCCATATCTTCCAATGGGAAAGCTTTGGAGCCGTTCCAATGTTGTCACAAATTCCAGAGATAAATGCCATCCAATGACGGACCGCATGGTACTCCTTCGCCTCCTTTTGCGTAAACTTATCTGATTTCTTGCCCCTGAGGTTCCCCTTATGCTGTTTCTGATGCGCCTTTGTGAAGCTTAATTATGTAACGTGTTCATTGAGCAGAGATCGGAGCAACATGGTTGCGCAAAACCGCCAGGACTGCAATGTTTCAGACAAGACCGCGAAATGTCCTCTTCGTTCAATTGCCGTTCTGTTAAATGATCCCCCTTTCTTTTCTTGTTAAATTGGCCTTGCTGGTTACCCGAAGGTCTGCCCCATGTAACGCGCCTTGGGAGGAGGGGCTTCGGGTAACTAACTATCTTTGGGGAATACCATACGACAACCGTTTACATTTGTCCTCATCAAACGTCAAAAACGATTAATTTAGACTATAATCTTCAAACCGTTGTCCTATCCGTGTTTTTCTGCCTCATTTCAAAGTTATTACTATTGGTATAACTTTTTTTATGACTTTATGGATGGGGTTTTTTAACAAAAAATCAGTGATAAACCTTACGCTCCCAGGGGCAGCTGTAGAGGCACAGGTAATCAGGTTCGTTAAAAAAGGAGGGCAGAAGAGGAGGGACCTTTCGACAAAAGTCACATCGCATGGAAAGCATAACTCGGCGTTTCCAGGGACAATCTAAGCAGAAAAGGTTGTACTTTCCTAAGAAAGGAGCAATCCTGCGATGGCTGAAGAACAGCAGGAACGTCCATCAGGGAAAACGATCGCGGCCATTGCCTCGGTTCCCTTTATCATGACGTTCGGCAATTCCATGCTGATTCCAATCCTGCCCCAAATGGAGTCCAAGCTGCATATTTCATCGTTTCAAACGAGTCTGACCATCACCGTGTTCTCTTTGGTTGCTGCTTTTTTTATACCGATTCTGGGGTATTTATCCGACCGCTATTCCCGAAAAGTCGTCATTGTGCCAGCGCTGATTCTGTACGGCATCGGCGGGCTGCTGGCCGGATTTGCGGCAGTTCTGTTTCCCAAGCCGTTCCTCTGGATTATGGTGGGCCGGACGCTTCAAGGCATAGGTGCAGCGGGGACAGCCCCGATTGCCATGGCGCTCACGGGTGATTTGTTCAAGGGATCCCAGGAGAGCAAAGTGCTCGGCCTGGTCGAGGCATCCAACGGGTTCGGCAAGGTCATTTCTCCGATTCTCGGGTCGCTTGTGGCCTTGATCGTATGGTACAGTGTATTTTTCACCTTCCCGGCGGTCGTGATTATTTCGATCACGCTCACGTGGCTCCTGATCAAAGAGAAGAAAAAAGAGAAAGAGCCGATGCCGTTCAAGAAATACATTCACGGCCTTGGCAGTGTGTTCAAGCATGAGGGCCGATGGCTGATCCCTGCATACTTGGCCGGAGCGACCTGTTTGTTTGCGCTGTTCGGGATCCTTTTCTACCTGTCCGACATGCTGGAAAAGGAACACAATATCGTGGGAGCCGTCAAAGGGCTGGTGCTGGCCATTCCTTTGCTTGTCATGTGCACGACATCCTATGTGACGGGCAGCCAAATCGGGGAAAATAAAAAGCTGATGAAACGGCTCATCGTGATCGGATTCACCCTGATGACAATTGCTTATGTCCTGCTGGCGTTTATCGGGCACTTGACTCTGTTTATCTCGGTGCTGGCCGTCAGCAGTTTAGGAACGGGCCTGATCCTGCCGTGTATCAACAGCTTTATCACGAGGGCGGTCGGCAAAGAAAGACGGGGGTTTGTGACCTCTTTGTACGGGTCGGTACGCTTCTTCGGGGTGGCCGTCGGTCCGCCGCTGTTCGGGTGGATGATGGGATGGTCGCGGCCGGGCATGTTTCTGTCCATTGCCGGACTGACGTTTGTGATCGGGCTTCTTGCCCTTTTCCTGATCCGGGTCGATTCCGGGGAAGGAAAGCCGTCCGGAGGCAAACGCGCCAAAGCCTACCGTAACAAGCCAGCAAGCCTCATTCGGCCGTTCGGCGGACGCCAAAAAGCCGGATCTTGATCCGGCTTTTTCTATTGGATGGATCCTGTGGTCTCGGCAGATGGGCAGGAGCAAGCTGCTATTTTTTGCTGCGCCAGGCGAATCCGGCCGTCCATCTCCGCTGCGGCTTGCGGCCGAGGATGTAGTTGATGACCCGGGTGGAGATCATTTGGCATCCGATGGCAAAAAGGATGATTCTCCAGTTGACGACATAGGCCGCCAGAATAAAGATAACCCCGTTCATCCAGAAAAGGGATGTGCCGGGTTTTATTTTTTTGTACTTATATATCACCAAGGCGGTATAGCCGATGCCTCCGTTGGATACCCGCTGCCTCATCAGCATGGCGACGCCTGTACCGAGAATAAGGGAGCCGATCAAGAGATCGAGCCACACATTCAGCAGCGGCCGCCGGACATATACCTCAAAAAAATTGACCGATACGGACGTGGCCGTAATCACGTAAATGGTGCCAATGGCACTGAATATGCCCAAATGATGGGCGGTAAAAATGAGAAAGGCGAAATTGGCAACCCAGAAGCCGAGGCTCATGGGCAGGCCGAACCCGTGGTTCAGCAGCACGGCAATACCGGCACCTCCCCCGGAAGGGATGCTGTGCGGGAATAAAAACACCGCCATCGCAAAGCCTTGAAGCACCGCTCCCGCTGTAATGAGGGAGATTTTCCTGCCGAGGCGGCGGTAAAACAGGTGCCGGTGGTGCCGGTAACGGCCGGGAATTAACTGTATTTTCAACCCGATCATCCTTTGGAGAATAGTTTGGTGGTCATAAGCTGGTCAAGCCTTACTAAAATGTATGCTTGTCTGCGGACAAGGATGACAATTCATGCCGGGCGGGCAAGGTATGCGGAACTGTGGTATGTTTACTTTTAAAAGAAGGGGGAGGAAGGCATGGAGCAGGACAAACATCAGGGGTGGGAACTTGCCACGTTTGCGGGCGGGTGCTTCTGGTGCATGGTGCAGCCCTTTGACGAGCTGCCGGGGATCCATTCGATCGTGTCCGGTTATACCGGGGGCCATACGGAGCATCCGACTTATGAAGAAGTTGGGACCGAAACGACCGGGCACTATGAAGCGGTTCAGATCGCTTTTGACCCCGATGTGTTTCCGTATGAGCGTCTGCTGGATATCTATTGGCAGCTGATCGATCCAACCGATGCGGGCGGGCAGTTTATGGACCGGGGGAACTCTTACCGGACGGCCATTTTTGTACATAGCGGGGAGCAGCGGGCTAAAGCGGAGGCTTCCAAGCGGGAGCTTGCTGCAAGCGGGCGGTTTAAGGGGAACATCGTCACCGAAATTTTGCCTGCGGGGCCGTTCTATCCGGCGGAGGATGAGCACCAGGACTACTATAAAACACACCGCTACGACTACAACCTCTACCATGAAGGGTCGGGGCGGGGAACGTTTGCCGAAAAGTATTGGCGCAGAAAGCAGGATGATGCCGAGCTGCGCAAAAGGCTGACCCGCCTTCAGTATGAGGTCACGCAGCACGGCGCGGATGAGCCGCCGTACGAGAATTCGTACTGGAATAACGAGCGCGAAGGGATCTACGTGGACGTCGTGAACGGCGATCCGCTGTTCTGCTCGCGGGATCAGTTCGATGCGGGGACCGGCCTTCCGGCATTCACCCGGCCGATCCACGAAGGCTTCCTCCGCCGAAAGGCTGACCTGCGTAGCGGCAAAGCGCGCACCGCTCTCTTTGGCCGCTTGTCCGGTTCGTACCTGGGCCACCTGTTTCACGACGGCCCTCCGCCTGCCGGGCAGCATTACCAGGTCAACTCAGCGGCGCTGCGCTTTGTGCCGCGGGAGGAGCTGGAGCGCGAGGGGTACGGGAAGTATACGGAGCTGTTTGAGGGGGAGTGAGGTGAGAGAGTAGGGGGAGCAACCTTAAGCCATCCTTTGGGGATGGCCTGGGATATAGTTCGTTAAAGTCCAAACTTCAAGGACGGCCTAAGGGCATGGTTCGTTAAAGTGTAAAGCCACCGGCTGGGTTAAGACGGTTGAAGTTCTGTGCGGAATCTTCTAAAGAAGGTTCGTATATCCTCAACGAGCAGATCCGGAACCTCCATGGCGGCGAAATGTCCGCCGTGTTCAAACTCGGTCCAATGAACGATGGGATGTTGGCGCTGTGCAAGAGAATATACCGGTAATGCCAAGTCGTAAGGCAGCACGGACACGCCCAATGGTACGGGACACCGAAGGGGCCCCTTCGATTTCGAACTTTCGTAATACAATCGGGCTGATGATCCGGCGGTTCCCGTAAGCCAATAGAGCATCACATTCGTTAGCAGCCGGTCGGCGTCCACCCTGCAGGCAGGATCGGTCCATTCGTAAAACTTCTCGGTGATCCATGCCAGCTGCCCGACCGGCGAGTCCGTGAGCGCATAGGACAAAGTTTGGGGCCTGGTGGATTGGAGCCTCGCATACCCTGCCGGCGCGGACCGGTAACTCTGTGCGCGTTCGAGCCTTTCACGGTCTTCTTTAGACAGTTCACTCGGATCGAAGTCCTCCGCTGGAACGGTATGCAAATAATTCACATGGACGCCGCACACATGCTCACTGTCATATTCGGCCAACAATCGGGAAATGCCTGCGCCCCAATCGCCGCCTTGGGTGCCATAACAGCCGTACCCGAGGCGACTCATCAGCTCCGCCCAAGTCCGGGCAACCCGGCGCATATTCCATCCCTTATCCAGGGTGGGGCCCGAGAACCCGAAGCCTGGGATCGAGGGAATGACCAGATGGAAAGCGTCAGCCGGATCGCCGCCGTGAGACCGTGGATCAGAGAGAGGTCCGATGAGATCGAGGAACTCGACGATCGAGCCCGGCCAACCGTGGGTAAGGATCAGCGGCAGCGCATCTTTCTCCGGGGAACGGATATGCAGGAAATGAACGTTGGCCCCGTCGATGGTTGCAGTAAACTGTGGCAGCCCGTTTAACAGCTTTTCGTGCTTGCGCCAATCGTATGAATTGAGCCAGTACTCCGCCAGTTCCTTGAGATAGCCGAGCGGCACGCCGTAATCCCAACCGGCATCCGGCAGCTCGTCAGGCCAACGGATACGGGCGAGACGGTCCCGCAGGTCGTCGAGTGCACTTTGCGCAATTTCGATGCGAAACGGCAGTATTGTGGTGCTGTCCATCCTATTCATAAAAATAAGCTCCTTCCCTTCATATGGTTGATGAATCAACGTTGTATGAGGAATATAGCATCTACATTGTTGATTTGTCAACAAAAATAAAGCGGGATGGATCACAAAAATATTGCACAAAAATACTGGCACGGACATTCGTAATTTCGAAGTGGTTACCTCTAGTGCTCCCGCACAAAATAGCTGCATGATTGCAACGATTTCAACCTCGTTCTCTCGCCAAAACCACAAAGGGGCAGCCCCTCACGGATGATTCCGTGAAAGACAGCCCCTCGTTTACCACTATCCACAACCTACGCGCAAATCACTTCCCCGCACCCTGCCATTGGGCGATCAGTGCGTTCACATCCGCGGTCAGCACGGCTTTGGCGTCATCTGTGACGCTGCCGCTCTGGCCTTTGTTGTCCAGATGCTTCAGGAAGTCCTGCAGGTGCTTCACGGCCTGGTCCGGTTTGCTGCCGTCCCATTGGTGCTGCGCCTGCTTCAGTGCATTGGTCAGCTGCGGCACGAGTCCGCCGCCCAGGTCGCCGGCGGCGCTGTAGCGGTCGATCAGCTGCTGGATGGAGGCCGGGCCGGTCGTCACATGCAGCTGCAGCGTCGTCCGGGACGGCTCACCCGAGCCGCCGTAAACGTCGACGGTGACCGTCTGGTCGCCCAGCTTGCCGGCCAGGGCCACGTCAACGCCAGCCTGCTGCGCATCGACCTTGTATTCCTTGCCGGCCAGCGTCAGCACGGCCGATCCGCCTGCGGCAAGGCCACCGCCGGCCTGGAAGGACAGTACCGCGCTGTCGTCCAGCGTATCGCCGTCCTTCACGGCATTACCGTTCACCGTCAGGGCGAAGGCGGGCTCAACCTTGCTGTCCACCGTAACGCCTTTGGACACGTTGCCTGATTTGTCCACAGCCTGGAGCAGGATGCTGTAGTCCTTGCCGTCCTCGATGCCCGGGATGACGGCTTTTTGAATGCCGCGCTTCACTTCGAGAACGTCACCCACTTGCTGGCCGCCGCTCGTCACAGTGACCCGTACTTTGTCCGCGTCCAAATCGTACGGGCCGTCCCAGGTCAGGGTCAGCTGGCCGTCACCGCGGCTGACGAGCACGTTCTCCACGTCGCCCGGCGGCACGTGATCTTCCACCGGTTCCGTCGGCGGGTTCGGTTTCGTAAAGACGGACGGATCGCCAAAGGTGAATTTGTCGAGATTGTACAGATAGTCCGAACCTTTAAAGAGCAGGAACACGATATGTTTACCGGTCACCGGTGTCGTCACATCGGTCGAGAACACTTTGAAGTTCTGCCAGCCGCCCGTTCCGGTGACCTTGTTGCTGGCGATGACCGGACCGTTCAGGCTATCGATGCGCACCTCGACCGTGCCTCCGCTCGTATCGCTGGCCGCATTGACATGGAACTTTGTCGGGCTCGTGTCGCCAAAGTCAACGTAGTTGTACATGGCGTACCCGTTGTTCGGACCGAAAATGCCGGCCAGATAGGTCTGGCCGCCGCCGCTTTCCGTGCCGAAACCGACGCCGTTCGTCCGGTTTTCAGCTTCCAGCTTGGCGTAAGCATCTCTCGCCGTGCCCTTCATCGTCGTAAAGGTGAACCAGTCCAGGTTGCAGGGGAAGTCGCTGCCGTCTTTTCCGTGGAAAATGAGGTACACGTCATGCACGCCAACCGCGAGTTTATCATCAAGGTTCGCCATGATGTCCACCCATTGATCCCAGCCGCCGAGGGCCGGAATCTCCACGACGCCTGCGGTAGGGCCGTTCAGGGAATCCAGCTTCACCTCGATCGATCCGCCCTGATTGCCGCTGGCGACATGTGCCGTTATGCCGGCGGCGCCGGAGCCGAAATCGATGCCTTTATAAGAGGCATAGGCGTTGTTGTGGATCGCGTCGAGGAAACCGCCCTGCGCTTTGCTCAGGCCCTCGCTGCTGTCATAATTAACGCCCTTGAGCTTGGCATAAGCATCGGTGCGGGTCGGGTCGCCGGTGGTGAATTTAAACCAGTTCAGGTTGAACAGGTATTGGTCTTTCGTTTTGGTGAAAACGAGATAGACGTCATGCGTGCCGGTAATGGTAACCGGATTGCCCTGGTCATCCTTGAGCACGGTGACGGCATCGATGTAGTTGTTCCACCCGCCGGTACCTTCGACGTTCAGCGTTCCGGCTTTCGGCCCGTCAAGCGAATCCAGGTGGACTTCGATGTTGCCGCCGCCGGTTCCGCTGGCCGCTCTCGCGATCAATCCTTTGGCGCCGGATGTGCCGAAGTTCACGTTTTTATAGGCCGCAAAGTCACCCGCCTCGATGCCGCCCAGCTGCAGCGTTCCTTCCAGCGCACCCTCCAGGATGAAGCCTTGACCGATGTTGTAACGCTCGGCTTCGAGTTTGCTGTACGGGTCCTTTTCCGGATAATGAATCTCGGCATCCTGAGGCTTCAGCGCATTCAGCGCTTCCACGGCTGCAGCGGACGACCAGGACTCGTAAGTGCCGGAGAGCAGCTGTCCCGCCCAGTTGCCATCGACGATATTGTCGGCGTTCCGGTGCGTCCAGGCGAGCTCGGCATTGAAGGAGACCCAGGCGTCAAACTGTGCGCCGAAGTCCTTGTATTTGCTTTCGGTCCGCTCGTCCAGCGCCTTCTGAAGGAAGGACAGGTTGCGGAGCAGGATCGTTTTGCCGCCCTTCAGGTCACCGTTTGGTCCCTCGAAGTTCAGCACGCCGCCGTTATCGACCAAATGATCTTTGGTAAAAACCGCCGCCTTAACCGCTTCGTCCAGATAAGAGGTGTCCCCGGTAATGCGGTACAAGCCTACGGCCGCCCCGATGTATGTACCCTGGTTGTAGTGCGTCGCGTCCGGGATCGGCCCTTTTTCCTTTTCGATCCGGTCGAACACTTTACCGTTGCCGTCGGTCAGCATCGTTTTGCCCCATTTGAAAATTTGCTTCGCGGCGTCCAGATAATGCTGATCCTTGGTGACGTTGTACAGATAGACCGCCGCCTCAGCCGCCGGGAAGTTGATGCAGGCATTTTTGGTGTTATGCTCGCTGTTCAGCCACCAGATACCGCCGCCGGCGAAGTCTTCGTCCCACTGCGTATTGAATACCCAGTCAAAATGGTACTTTGCCGCGTCCAAATACTTCTGGTCGCCGGTAATTTGGTACGCCCGCGCACTGCCCATCGCCCACCACATAATGTCGTCGTTGAAGGGGTTGTTCGTCCAGTTGCTGCCGTATTTGGCTACCGTGCCGGTATACACGTCGTCGATCTGCTTGCGCAGCTGCGCCTTCAGCTCGGGATCTGACGTATGGAGATACGAGTCCATCACCAATTCCCACAGCTCGGCTTCCACCCAGAACCCCTGGTGATCCTTGTGATCGGTGCTGCTCCAGAACATATTGGCCGCCGGATCCCAGAACTTGGCGTTAAACGCTTCGATGGCCGTGTCTCCGTCCTCGGCGCTGAACGCATAGGTTGTGCCCGGTCCCCAGACGGTGACGGAGCCGAGGGTGAGGGCAGCCGCCAGCGGCACACTCAACAGCCGGTTCATGCGGCGTTTGCTCTTAGTCATTAAAGTCTCCTCCTTTATGGTGGTTGTGGAACGCTGTAACGATGGATTATATGAACGGTCCCCGCCTGCATCCGGCGTCCGGATAAATAAAAGGCAGGAGTTTTGCAGGAGTATACACGCCTGAAGGGCAGAGGGGACCGTTAATCCCGCGACTTGTTACTTGGCTTCCGAAATGACCTTGTTGATCTTATCCGCCATCGTGTTCAGCTCGCTGATCGGCGCTTTGCCCATCAGGACGTTTTTCCAGGAAGCTTCGATGAACGGATTCGCTTTGCCTGCCCAGGACGAGAGGAAGCGGACCGGCTGCGTATCAGGCGATTTCAAAATGTGGTCGATACCTTCCCCGACATCGGCATGGCCCGCCGTCTTCAGCGCTTCAAAGTAAGCGGAAGAGGATGCCTGGTACGCTGCCGGAGCGACCGGCGTTTGCGGAAGCACTTCTTCGTACATTTTGGAGTCCAGGAATTTCAGCACTTTCCAGACGGCTTCCGGATTTTTGACCGTTGTCGGGCTGCACCAGCCCACCGCGTCGTAAATCTCGGATTGGGTGTTCACGACCGGCATCGGCACGAAGCCCCACTGCAGATCTTTCGGCGCCGTACGGATCAAATCGTCCGCAACCCACTGGCCTTGAAGCGTCATTGGCACCTTGCCCTGTTTAAAGGAGCTCATGACGTTGGTCAAATCAAAGGTCGGCGGATTCATGTAACCGTTTGCAATAGCGGTTTTGTATTTCTCCACGCCTTCCACGAACTTGTCGCTGATCTCCACTTTGGTCGGATTGAGGATGGAGTCGGCGAACGGAGCGGCGCCCGAGGAGACCGAATAGAGCGACAGATAGAACGGATCAAGCGGAGCGTAATAGCCGAACTGCTGCACACCGCCCTGCTTGCTGGACAGCTTCTCCATAGCTGTGAACAGATCGTTATAAGTCCAGCCGATTTTCGGCTCGGTCAGACCGGCGTCCTGGAACGCTTTTTTATTATAGAAAATGCCATACGTATTCAGCAGGCCGGGCAGACCGACGAGCTTGCCGTCATAATGCCAGCTGTCCACGACGCCTTTGTAGAAGCCGTCCATGAATTCCTTGTCCTGCTCCGCCTGGGACGTCCAGTCGTACAGCAGTCCCTTGGACGCGTTGTCCAGCAGCATGTCGTTGCCTGTCATAAAAATGTCCGGAGCCTTCTTGGCGGTCAGCATCCCGTTGACCTTGACGCCGTAATTGTCGAGTGGGGTAGGGATGAGTTTCACCGTAATGTCGGGGTTTTCCTGCTCAAACTGCTTCATGGCCGCCATGATTTTATCGTTCATTTCTTTCGATTCCCAGGTGATCATCGTTACTTCGACCTTCTTGCCGGACGATTCCGAACCGGACGTGCCACCCGAATCGGACGTGCCCGCCGAACCGGCGGAATCGGATGACCCGCCACCGCCGCACGCGGCGAGCAGGCTGGAGAACAGGAGTAACGTGAGCATGCCGCTAAACCACTTTTTTGCACCCTTTGTCATAGAAAGACCTCCCTGATATCTCATTTCGAATACAATTGACACCTGTACCTGATATATCATTTCCTTGATCCCACCGCCGCAGGCACCACCTCCTATCCGCCCGGGGCGGCCGAATTATTTTAATGAAGCGGAATTGACGGAGCCAAGCCCCTGCATGAAGAACTTCTGGCCGAAGAAAAAGATGAGCAGCATCGGCAGAATGTAGATGAGATCCGCGGCCATGAACAGGTTCCAGGCGGTCGCATAGGTGCCTTTGTAGGAAGCCATCGCCAGGGACAGCGTCCATTTGCTCGGGTCGATAATATAAATCAGCGGCTCGAGGTACTGGTTCCATGCTCCCTGGAAGGAGAAGATAACCATCGTCATGATGACCGGCGTTGTCATGGGTACGAGCACTTTCATCAGAATGTAGAAGTCGGAAGCGCCGTCGATTTTGGCCGCCTCGTCAAAGGAAACGGAAATTGTCTTCAAATACTGGACGTACAGGAATGAAAATGTCGCGTTCCCGAAAAAAGCAGGCACGATGATCGGCAGCCAGGAGTCGTACCAGCCCAGACTCGTGTAGAGGTTAAAGAGCGGGATCATGCCGACAAAGCCCGGCAGCATCAGGCTGCCCACAAACAGCGAGAACCACAGCTTCCGGCCGGGAAAGCTTAATCGGGCAAGCCCGTAGCCGACCAGCACGGAGCTGGCGATCTGGCCGATCGTGCACACCACCGCGATGAACATCGAGTTGCCGAACGTCTGCCAGAAGTTGATCTCCCGCGTTCCGGTTACGAAGTTAGACCAGTGAAGCTCCCGGGGAAACCACTCGGGCGGGATTTTAAACACGTCATTGTTGCCCTTCAGGGCAATGGTCACCATCCACAGCAGCGGAAACAGCATGGCGATGGCACCGATGGTCAGAATGATAAACCGGATGGTGTCCAGGATGCTGAATTTCCGTCTGGGTTTGCGGGTTGTTGTCCGTACTTCCGTTTGCATCACCATCAGCAGGGAGCCTCCTTATTTCGAATTGTCGCTTTCGTAATACACGAACCGGTTCGAGTACCGGTAAGTCAGCGCGGTGAAGATCATGATGATGACGAACAGCACCCAGACCTCCGCGATCGAATAGCCGAACATGCGGCCGTTAAAGGCGTCGTTGTAAATTTTGAAGTTGAGCAGGGATGTGGAGAAGTTCGGGCCGCCGCCGGTCAGAACCTGTACCTGGTTGAAGGCCTGGAAGGCGCCGATGATGCCGAGTATGAGCTGAAGGAACAGGATAGGAGTAATCATGGGAATCGTAATGTGCAGGGCCATCCGCCAGCGGACAGCTCCGTCGACTTCGGCCGCCTCGTACAGCTCCTGGGGAACAGACTGCAGACCGCTCAAGAAAATAATGACGCCGGATCCGACCTGCCACAGGCCGATCAGCACGATGGAGGGAAGCGCGGTCGTTTCGCTCGTCAGCCAGGTGCCTTCGGGCAGTCCGAGCAGCCTGAGCAGCGAGTTGGCGAGCCCGTACTGGGGCTGATAGATAAACAGCCACAGCGTGAGTGTCGCGATGGACGGCACGACGGTCGGCAGGTAATAAATCGTGCGGAACCATTTGATGCCGGGCAGGCTTTTGTTCAGCAGCATGGCCAGCAAAAGGCCCAGAATCAGCGATAAAGGAACGCTCATGATGACAAAATACAGCGTCGCCCGGACCGAAGGCCAGAAGGCCGGGTCCTCCGTGAACATGTATTTAAAGTTGTCGAAGCCGACAAAACGGGGCTTATCGTAGCCGCTCCATTCCGTTAAGGCGTAATAAATGGACGACAACAGCGGATAGGCGACAAACACGCTGAAGCCAATAATGGAAGGCAGAATAAACAGATAGCCTTTGGCCCAGCCGCGAAGCTTCTTTTTGCTTACCGTCATTTTTCATATACCTCCCTCATTCAGCATCCGGACAGGAACGGTGCGTGTACCCGCCGTTATGTCCCGGCCCCGTGCGTAAAAGTAAAGTACGGTGTAACCAACTGCATTCGGAATGCAGGCGATCCGTGGATCGGTCCGTTCTGGCTGCACTCCGGCCCCCTGTTTTTGCTCCTTTCTTCAATTTCATCTGCTTAATTAGGCAAAGTCACATAAATAAACCGCTTACATTTCTCAATATAATGACATAACAGTATAGTGTCAATATACTAAATTAAGTTTTTTATAACTGCTGTTATATTATTTGTAAATTTAATGCGCATATCATATGAGGCGAATGGGGAGGAGGCTGAATAAAGTGGTTCGGCGTTCGTCATGGCAGCAGCGTGAATCGGAAGCGGGAGCGTGCCGAAATGGGATATAACCGACAAAACTGGGGTATAACCGACAAATCTGGGCAGAGGGGCGAGCTCATGTCTTTTATTGCGTGCAGCGAACAAGCGTGGATACCGGATTTGTTTTTTCAATCTAGTCCGGAGAGGAGGAAGCTGCGGTAGAAAAGACATGATATATCATGCTATGTAGCAACGTAGCCCATATAAATTTATCAACTCAAGGCAGAATAGAGCTCTTCTCCGGGCAGGGTAAAATTTACACTTCCTTAATTTGGTTGCTATACTGAGAGTAAATGGCTTAGAGGTGAGTGTATGAAAAAGGTAGTAATAGGTTTTATTGCTGGAGCATTGTTCATGGTTTCTGCCCAAGCCTTCGGCGACGGAATATCATTTATCGGTAAAAAAGTAGAGGGGGAAGCCCCTGTAACGATTAACGGTAAAGTTGTTGGCGACGCAATTATCATTAAAGGTAAAAGCTTCGCGCCGGTACGGGATCTGACGAATGGCTTTGGTGGAAAAGTTGATAGTGCAAGCAGTGGAGGGATCGCTTTGAGCACTGATAAGGCAAATGAAAAAGTTGTTGACGATAATTCTATACAAATTATTGATCTGCAAAATAAAATCGCAAGTAAAAAAGCAGATATTGAATCGATCAAGCAAAAAATTGAAGACATCCAGAAAAAAGTGGATGAGAGAAAAGCACAGGGAATCAGTGCCGATGTTCAAATGATCGAATTAGCTACAATGAAGCAAGAGCTCGAGAACCAAATAGGTAAGCTTACAGAACTGGAATACAGTTTGAAGTTCGGCAATAATGATTGATTCAAAAAGAGCCCCGTCAAAGGGCTCTTTTTTATGTTCAAAATTGGAGGTGTGCCAGTGCAGCCGACCACAAGCCCCATTGTCCAGGCGGCCAATAATGTTAAGTCCGAGCTGCATGTCGTTTTCGATGACGGTACATGGCCATCCGACCGGAGTTTGGGGGGGGCTTTCGTTTTGTTCGCGGTGCGCCGCGCCTGCCGGATTCAAGTTCACTGTCGAAATTTGCTGCTAAAACAGGGCTTCAAACCTCTGGTTTTGTCTCGATCTTAGTTACAAAGCTCCTATCCAGCCATGAAATATAATTTTATATTATTAGTGAATATTTAATTTTATTTTACATTAACCTGACAAAATTTTACGAAGAGAGGGGGATGGCTTTACACGCTACCGCTATACTTTGCTGTCAAGGCGTTCTATGAAGGACCCGAATTCTGTCAGATCGAAGGGGAGGCAAGGATGGAATGATAAGAAAACGGACGAGGAGCCTATGGGCGTCGGTGCTGGCCGGTACGCTGGTTCTGACCCTGGCTCTGCCCGGCGGGCGGCCCGTATTGGCGGCGGAAGCTGGCGCACAGGCCGCGGCAGCCGGAAGCATCGTCGACGAGCGGCAGGTCCAGATCGGACCGGGCGCGGTCTATACCTGGAAGGACATGAAGCTGGACCGCGGGTTGGAGAAGCTTCACATGGTGGAGTTCGATCCGTCCAATCCGGCTCTGGCGCTTGAGCCCGGCATGACGGACGGCAAAGTATACGGCATGCAGCCGGTCAGCAAAATGGCTGCGGATATCGACAAAGCGGGGAATCGGGTGATCGCCGGGATCAACGGGGACTTTTATGATATGTCCTCCGGCGTCCCGCTCGGTTACTTCATGGGCAGCGGAAAAATACTGACGAGTCCGCCCAATGACTGGTACGCGTTTGGCATCAAGGAGGACGGCACGACGATATATGGACCGAGTCCGAGGCTTACGCGGACGCTGGAGATCGATGGACAGAAGACTGAGCTGACGTCCATCAACCGGACGCGGGGCAATAACGATCTCGTATTGTACACACCCGACTTCTACGGCACGACCATGACCAACGATTTGGGAGACGAAGTCGTTCTTGATGTCGTGAAGGGAGAGGTCAAAAGCGGGGAGACGCTGGGGATGAAGGTAGCCGGAGTCCATAAAGACAAAGGCAGCACGTCGATAGCCCCGGGACAGGTCATCCTGTCGGCTTCCGGCAGCCAGCGCGCGGTGCTCGCCGGCCTTAAGGTTGGCGATACGGCATCGGTCTCCTTCGGCCTCGAGCCGGCCTGGAGCGGCGTGACGATGGCCATCGGCGGCTCCGCGCTGCTCGTCAAGGACGGGGCGGCGCAGCCGAACAGCGACCCGGCGGCCCATCCGCGCTCGGCGATCGGTACGAAAGCGGACGGCTCCGTCGTCATGCTGGAAATCGACGGGCGCCAGCCGGGCTTCAGCGAAGGCGTGACGCTGGCTGAGCTGGGGCAGATCATGGAGGAGATGGGCGTCGTGAACGCCATCAACCTGGACGGCGGCGGCTCGTCGACATTTATCGCCCGCATGCCGGGCGACACCAGCCGTACGCTGCTGAACTCTCCCTCGGACGGCGGGGAGCGCAAGACGGCCAACGGGCTGCTGCTTGTGAACAAGGCGGCGGAAGGGCCGGTGGACAAGCTGGTCGTCCAGCCGCAGCTGGCGAGGGTGCTGGCCGGCTCCACGGCGGCCTTTAAGGCGGCCGGCGTCGATGCCAACCTGCATCCGGCCGCGATGGACGGCACGCCGGAGTGGAGCGTCAACCCGGCGATCGGAACGATCGACGGCAGCGGCGTCTTTACGGCGGGTTCCACGCCCGGACAGGCGGATATCGCCGTCACGTCCGGGGGCGCAAGCGGAGCCGGCAAAGTCGAGGTAGTCGATACGCTGACCGAACTGAAATTTGGCGATCAGCTGCGCAGCTTCCCGCCTAGCCAGTCGGAGACGCTGAAGGTAACAGCGCTCCGCGACGGCCAGATGGTGCAGGCCGACAACCGCCTGCTGACATGGCGCGTCGAGGGTCCGATCGGCTCGATCGACGAAGCCGGCGTCTTTACCGCGGCGGGAGGCAATGAGCTGAGCGGCAAAATTGTGGTGAGCTACAAGGGGGTGGAAGCTCAGATGGATGTGACCATCGGCCAGCCTCCGATGGTGCTGGAGGATTTCGAAAACGGCCTGGACAAGTACCTGCCGTCGGCCGGCGCGCAGTTTAAAACGTCCAAGGTGAGCATCGAGACGAATGAAGATTTGGTCCGTTTCGGCAGCGGTTCGCTGAAGCTGGAGTATGATTTTACCGGCACGCCGGGAACTTCGGGCGCCTACCTGCAGAGCAAGACGCAGGCGGAGGCCATTCAAATCCCGGGTTATCCGGAGAAGATCAGCATGTGGGTGTACGGGGACGGCAAAACCCACTGGCTGCGTGCACAGCTGCGCGACAGCAAGGGAACGATACCGCTCGACTTTACCGACCAGAGTATCGGCATTGACTGGACCGGGTGGAAGTACCTGGAGGCAGAAGTGCCCAAAGGCCGGACGCTCCCGCTGATCATGGATATGCCGGTGCGCTACATGGAAACTTCATCGGCCAAGAAGGATGCCGGGGCGATCTACGTCGATCAGATCCGAGCCTTGTACGGTCCGAATCAGGACGACATGGAGCCGCCGGTCCTGAAGGACTTCTCGCCGGCGGACGGGGAGACGATCCGCAGCAACCAGCCGGTGATCAAGGTGTACGGCGAAGACGCGGGATATGATCCGGCGCAGCATCCGGGCACGACGCTGATCGATCCGGACTCGATCCGGTTCGACCTGGATGGCCAGCGCGTGCAGCACACGCTGTATCCTCCGGAAGGCCGGATTTATTACACCCCGGCGACGCCGCTGGCGGACGGGCTGCATCAGGCCAAGGTGTCGGTGACGGACCTGGCCGGCAACCGGACGACCGAGGCGTGGACCTTCAACGTGGACACGGGCGGCTCGAAGCTGACGTATGACACGCCGAAGGAATTGTACGGGGGCCGTACCTACACGGTGGATATCAAAGGGGTGAAGGCCTCCGGCTTGCAGGGAGGACAGCTCCGGCTTGCTTTTGACCTGAGCAAGGTGGAGAATCTCAAGTTTATTCCGGGCGGCAAGCTGGATGCGACCCAGGCAAGCGCAGTTATCGGCGAGGACGGCACGGCCGCGCTGACCTTCAGCCAATTGGACCAAGCGGGGCTGACCGACAGCGATTTGATCGGACAAATCAGCTTTGACGTGAAAAAGGACGCCGCCGGAACAAACGAAATCCGATTCGAGTCCGGTAACGTTACCTTTGCCGGTACAGGCAGCGTGGTGTATCCCTTTTTCGGGCTGCCGCTGAAATCGGATATCAAGAGCGCCCTGTCGCTGTCCTGGAACGAGAACGGCAACATCCAGGGCTACGAAACGGTCTTTTCGGTCAAAGACGAGTCGGGGGAACTGGTAGAAGGCGCGCAGATCACCGCGGACGGCAGTCCGGTCGGAACGACCGATGCACAGGGCGAGCTGAGCACCAAGCTGCTGACGGCTGAGGTCAAGACGTATCAGGTGCAGGCAATGAAGGGAGACCAGTACAGCCCGGTGGCGGAGTTTAAGGTGTCGCCGCTGTCCGGTACCGAAACGCCGTACAACATCAACGTCGGCATGGGCGAGGATCCGGCCGCATCCCGCGGATTCATCTGGCATACGAGCCCGGCTGTGGAGCAGACCGTGGTTGAAGTGGTGAAAAAAGCGGATTTTACCGGGTTTGACCAGCCGAATGCGGTGAAAACGGAAGGAACAAGCTATCTGTACCAGACACTCGATCTGGGTGCGGTCCGGGTGCACAAGGCGACGGTGAACGGCCTGGAGCCGGGCACCGAATACGTGTACCGCGTCGGTGACGGAAGCGGTCATTACAGTCCGCAGGGCACGTTCAAGACCGCTGAGGCTGACGGCGATCATACCAAGTTCCTGTATTTCGCCGACTCTCAGGCGGGAGACTTGGCAGGGTTCAAGCTGTGGGGCAGCACGGTGAAGAAGGCGGTGGAAGATTCGCCGGACGCCGAGTTTATGGTCCATGTCGGCGACATGGTCGACAAAGGCTTCAACGAGCAGGAATGGAAGTGGTGGTTCAGTGAAGCGCAGGAGGCGTTCCTGAACACGACACTGGTCGGCGCGATCGGCAACCATGAGGTGATGGGAACGAAAGAAAACAATGATTTCCTTGCCCATTTCAACCAGCCGGGCAACGGTGTGCCAAGCCTGACGGGAAGCAATTTTTCCTTTGATTACAAGGACATTCATTTTGTCGTTCTGAACAGCGAATACCAGTACGAGGAGCAGAAGGAGTGGCTCGACCAGGACCTGTCCAGGACGGATAAAAAATGGAAGATCGCCATCTTTCACCGCGGCCCGTACGGCAGCATTTACGATACGGCCGACATCCGGCGGCTGTGGGCGCCGGTGCTCGAGCGGCATCGGGTCGATCTCGTCCTGAACGGGCATGATCATATTTACCTGCGGACCTTTCCGATGATGAACAACGAGATCGTCCCGGACGGGCAGGGGACGACCTATGTCGTGGCCGGCTCAACCGGACCGAAATTTTACTCGCTGACCAAGCGGGACTGGCAGCGGATCACCGACGATGAAGCGACGCAAATGTACGCTTCGGTCGAAGTGGACGGCGACAGCCTGCACTTTGTGACGAAGACGGTCGGCGGACGAACCGTCGACGAGTTTACGCTGTCGAAGCAGACGGAGGCTCCGGCTCCGGAGTCGGTCGAGATCGAGCAGCAGGACGTGAAGCTGGCCGTCGGCGAAACCCGGCAGCTGACCGCCAAGGTGAAGCCGGATGGAGCGGACCCTGGCGTCACGTGGTCCGTCTACAGCGCCGAGCCGACAGGGGAGGGCGGCGAAGTGGTGACGGTATCGCCGGAAGGCCGGTTGACGGCGGCCGGCACGGGAACGGCCGTCATCCGGGCGGCAAGCACGGTGAACCCGGATCTGTTCGCGGAGACGATCGTCAGCGTAAACCCGGTGCCGGAAGGTGAACCGGAATCGTTGTCGCTGACGGGCAAAGTAGTGCTGAAGGAAGGGGAGACCGATCAGACGGTAACGGAAGCGGTCTACGCAGACGGCACGCGCATTCAGGTGCTAGAAGGTGTAACCTTCAGCAGCAGCCATGAGGACGTCGCTTCGGTGAGCGAACAGGGCGTAGTGACTGCGCTGGCCGAAGGGAAGACGGTGATATCGGCCGCGTACGGATCGTTGTCGGCCGAGTATGAACTTACCGTTCAAGCTCCGGAGCAGCCGGGAGGGGGAGATGGTGACAACCCTGGTGGAGGCGACCCGGGCAACGGCGGGGGAGATAATCCAGGCGGAGGCGATCCGGGTAATGGCGGGGGAGATCACCCTGGCGGAGGCGACCCGGGTAACGGCGGGGGAGATAACGGAGGGAATTCAGGCAACGGTGGAGGAGGCTCTCCTGTACCGGTGCAGCCGCCGGTAACTCCGCCTGCCCAGCCCGATCCAAAGCCGGGCCAAGGCGGCAAATGGAAGCTGAACGCCGCGCAGCTGACGGCGATTCTGGCGAAAGGCGGAGCCGTATTGGATTCCAATCAGCCTTTCGAAGAGCTGATTCTGCCGGGCAGCGCCGCCTCGCTGCTCCAGGGACAGCCGCTGACGGTGAACGCGGCTGACCTGAAGCTGACGCTGCCCGCAGGCATCCTGCAGGCGGCCAGCGGCAAGGTGCCCGCCGATCAGCTCGAAGGCAGCACGATTCGGCTGGCGGCATCCCGCGCCTCGGAGACGGAGGCCGCAGAGCGGGTGGCGAAGGCCGGGCAGGCGGAAGGTGCGGTGCTCCGCGCAGGAAGCAGCCTCGTTACCCTCAACCTGATCCTCATATCGAAGGATGGCCAGGTTCACCCGATCACGGCGCTGCAGCAGCCGATAACGCTGGAGCTCCCCGTGGTTTCGGGGCTGGATGCCAAGCTGACCGGCCTGTATGGCCTGAACAGCCAAGGCGTGCTCACGTATATCGGCGGAACGGTCACAGGCGGCAAGCTGAAAGCCGAAGTGAGCTCGCTGGATGCCGCTTACGCCGTTCTGGAGTACACCAAAAGCTTCGCCGATACGAGCGGACATTGGGCTTCCGGTGTGATCCGGGAGCTGGCGGCGAAGCATCTCATTGACGGCGTCGGCGGCGGCAGCTTCGCGCCGGATCAGCCGGTGACCCGCGCCGAAATGGCGGCGATGCTGGTTCGCCTGCTGCACCTGAAGGGCGACGGCAGCGCGCCCTTCACCGATGTGCCTTCCGCGGCATGGTACGCGGAAGCTGTCGCAGCCGCCGCCAAGGCGGGCATCGTCCAAGGCGTCAGCGGCGCAAGCTTCGCGCCGGACGCCTTGATCAAGCGCCAGGAAGCGGCGGCCATGATCGTCCGCGCCTACCGGGCCGCGGGCGGAACCGCCGCAACCGGCGGGGAAACGGCGCCGTTTACGGACGTCGCCGGTTCGCCGGCATGGGCGCAGGAAGCCGTCCGGTCTGCGTACGCCGCCGGACTGATTCAAGGGCAGGGGCCTAGCCGGTTTCATCCGGATGGCCAGGCCACCCGGGCCGAAACGGCCCAGATCTTGTATAACGCCCTGGCCAAGCTGGGGCAGGCGGGAAAATAAACGAAGGTAACGATCCGGTAATTTACGATCCAACTATTTACTGATCCAACAGCAAGAAGACCGGCGGGGAACAGCTTGGTGAGCTGACCCTGCCGGTCTCTTTTGCCATCATCCGTATTATAGCTGGTAGAACACTTTCATTGTGCATTCATTCCCTTGATCCGTGCTCAGTTCCGTGAAGCTTATTGCCAATTTAGTCCATATGAATCATTTTTAAGGAAGCGGAGAAAGATTCCGCTTCTTTTTTGGTGTCCAAATGTGGTATCGTTATGTATTACGACATAAAAGAACGGCTTGTGGTGACTTGGATGAAAAGTACACAGGTTTCGTGATTAAAGAATACAGGTTTAAAGTAAAAGGAGCATATATGAACTTTAAAGATTTGAAGCTTGACCCGAATATTTTAAAAGCGCTGGCCAAACAGAACTATACCGAGCCGACGCCGATTCAGGCACAATCCATTCCGGCCGTGCTGGCCGGACGGGATCTCTTGGGCTGCGCCCAGACGGGAACCGGCAAGACCGCTGCATTTTCCCTGCCCATCATACAGTTGTTGAGCCGGGAGCCCCGCAAACCGGGGGCGGGCCGCAGGGTCCGCGCGCTTATTTTAACGCCGACGAGAGAGCTGGCCATTCAGATTATGGATAACGTGAAGGCGTACAGCCAGTATACCGATTTGCGTGCGGTGGTCATTGTCGGCGGCGTTCCGCAAAAGCCGCAGGAACGGGCGCTGCAGCAGGGCGCGGATATCGTGATCGCCACGCCAGGCCGGCTCATCGACCTGATCCATCAGAAGCACATCGATCTGCAGCATATTCAAATGCTCGTGCTGGATGAAGCCGACCGGATGCTGGACATGGGCTTTATCCATGATGTGAAGCGGATCATCGCTGTCATGCCGAAGCGGAAACAAACGCTGTTCTTTTCGGCGACGATGCCTCCGGAAATCAACGGCTTGATCCAAACGCTGCTCGTCAATCCGGTAAAAGTGGAAGTGACGCCGGTCTCCTCAACTGCCGAGCGGATCGAGCAGTCGGTTTATTTGCTGGCGGCAGGAAGCAAACTGCAGATGCTCAACCAACTGCTGCAGGATCCGTCGATCGAGTCGGCCCTGGTGTTTACCCGCACCAAACGGGGAGCCGACCGGGTGGCTCGCGCGCTGAAGAAAGCGAATATTACGGCGGAGGCGATCCATGGCGACAAATCGCAAAACAGCCGGCAGAACGCCCTGAACCATTTCAAAAACGGAACGACGCGCATTTTGGTGGCGACCGACATTGCTGCCAGGGGGATCGATATTGACGAGCTTCCGTATGTCATTAACTTTAATCTTCCGAATATCCCGGAGACGTACGTTCATCGTATCGGCCGCACGGGCCGGGCGGGAATGAGCGGGTCTGCAATCTCTTTCTGCGAAGCAGACGAGCTGCCGTACCTGAAGGACATCGAAAAGCTGATCGGCAAGGCCATTCCCGAAGTGAAGGGGCATGACTATCCGATGGAGCCCCAAGCGGCAGCGGCAAATCGCCCATTGGGGAATTCCACGGCAAACCGGCCGGGTAAGGCGCAAGCTGGCCATTCCCGCAAGCCGCAAGCTGGAGATGCTCGTAAAGGGCGGACGGACGATGGGCAGCAGCGGGGCAAACCGAAGCAGGATCGTGCCCCAAAGGCGGCGGTGAGCGGTGCCCGCAAACCTGATCGGAACGCGAACAGCAGCTTGAAGCGTGATGCGGGAGGCCATTCGAAGGGAAATGCGAACGACAAGTCCAAGGGGCATGGAAATGGAAATTCCAATGGACGCACGAACCGCAGACCGAAACCGAGCGGGGCGGACCCTAGAAATAAGGTAAGTTCGTCTCATTAACATGGAGTTTAGACGTTTTACACGTTGACCGCAGATGATCTGTGATCAGTGACCCACAGGAAGGACACTTTGCCCGTGACCCTCCTGTGGGTTATTTGTATTTTCCATAAAAGAAGGAGTCTGGGGGAGGGGTTCAGTGGACGAGGCGCTACAGCTGCTCTTCATGGTGGATGATTGGAGGATAACAGCAGTGTGGCTTTAAGTTTGATCTATCACGGCTGCTCCTGTAAATGAGCGTAATACTGCTGCTCGGTGCCGACATAAAACGCATTGATCGTTTTTTCTTCTTTCGTACCGTCCGGACGCGGGATCGTATCCGTGCCCATGTGCTGGCCTTGAATCATTCCCATCCCCACTTCAGTCCGTTGACCATGATCATCTGCATAAAAAAATGTCATCCCGCCGGCTGTCGGTGCGCTTGACGTCTTCAAAACTCCGTTTTTCGGAATGCGGTTTACAATGGCGTCTCCCTCTTTCGGGAGCTCGGGATAACCCTTTTGATTGTAAATGACCGCTACCCATCCTGTGTACCCGGCCGGCAGCACATAAGTATGATTTTCCTGCCCATTCAGCCCCCTTGTCCCAATCACAATGGCAGCAACCACAATGACGGCAAACACGGCAATGAATACCTTATATGCTCTAATCAGACCTTTCAAATCTTCACCGCCTTTGATTCGTTCATTAAGGTTCTTACATTATATTACAACAGATACTACAACAGCTTTCCATAATGATCCTACCACATTTCGTGCTCACCAAATCATGCAGTTCATCTATCGATTTCCTCTAAAAATTCCTCTAAAAACATTATAATGATGTTAAGAGAACATTTTGGAGGGTACCCGGCTATCTTTTCCTGAGAGGACGAAGAACATGATGCTGCTGGAAGTGGCGAATTTGACAGCCGGAGAAAATAAGACCAATTTAGCGGATATAGAGAGGGTGCAGGAATGATGATGAACCAAGAGGATTTGCTTGCCCGCCAAAAGCAGCTGCAGGTTGAAGCGGGTTCGGTTGCTGAAGAAATGAACCTGATGCCATTGCTGGCAGCAGCCGGTAAGCCCGTAATCGTAGGGAGCGCTGCGCTAGGTTTAATGGCTTGGAGAGACTTGGATGTGACGGTGGTCTGCTCCAAACTGGATATGGCTGCTGTCTCTGGAATTTCTTTGCAGCTGATGTCCAATCCGGGAGTACGGGAGATGAAATTTATTAACGATACGGGCCAATGGAACACCGATCCGGCTTACCCAGACGGTTATTTTCTTGGATTGACCTATGGGTCCGCAAGCGGCCACCGGTGGGAGCTGGATATCTGGTTTGTAGACGAGCCTGACAAACAGCCTGATTTGCTGCATATTCAAACGATGCCCGCACGCCTTACTCCTGCCAAGACCGCTGCTATTTTAAGCATCAAAACTGAATGGGCAAAGCGGGCCGAATATGGAAATCAAGTGAAGAGCTTCGATATTTATTCGGCCGTATTGGATGATAATGTGGGTACCCCCGCCGAATTCCAGCAATGGCTGCAGAGCCGCAGCGATGATCTTCATTAAAAAACTGAGAGCTCATGCACACGTTGGATCCGTTGGGAATCGGCAGTTAGCGTGCATCAGCCCGGTGTGTTCCACAGGTCAGCCTGTAAGGACGGCTTTCAGGCGGGCGGCGTTTTGCGGCTGTTCCTTCTTCATGGATTGGCGCATGAACCCGTCCCGTACGATGACAGCCCCAGTGGGGGGGCGGCAGTTTTTGATCCTCGGACTCATTTTTGTGGTATTAAGTGCACTATATACAACCATAATTGTATTAAGTGTGTCTGCTCTCGGAAGGATGGTACGGCGGACGGCATGGATCCGTCGTTTGGGCCGACTTAGCGGCAAAGTTGTAGGAGCGCTGTATATCGGACTAGGTTTAAAGGTCGCATTCCAAAGGCAGTAACGAACCTATCGCCTGCTGACTGCATACACTATAGATGGGGGATATGGCGGCAGGTGGCTTCTCATCCATGTAATCGGTCGTTTGCGAAATGGTCGTTGGCAGATTTGACATTCCCAACTGTGTTTAGTATCATTACAGTATATTCATTTTGTGATTTTTCTGGTTACAGTTTGTATATACTTAAAGATGGGCGGTGGAATGATGAGATTCGAAGTTAGCGATTGGGTCCAAGGGAAGACGGTAGACGGTGAGTTTATTCACGGATACATTGAGACGGTGGACGCTCAGAAAGGCATCGCGAGAGTACGCGTCGTTCAGTCCGACAACGAGGAAGCGGTTGGACGCGTGATCGGTGTACGTGAATCCTGGCTGAGATCGCTGCCGGTCAACCCGCTTGCAGATAAGAACAACGTCGAAAGTCTGATTGACATAGCACTGGCCACCTATGACGAAGCCTGGTTTAACGAATTGACAGACCGCCTGAACGGTACCAAGCGCAAGAACAGCAAGAATGGCGATGGAATCCGGTTGAACGGCCGGCCCAATAACCGTCACGGTCTGTTCGAGAAAAAGTAAACGGCAGGCCTCGGCAGAGGCACCTCATACCATACAACAGCATGATAAATGCGCAGCTTCTGCTTTTCCGTCACAAGGAGTGTAAGCGCAAAAAAACGGCAGGGATTCAGCTTACAGCTGACCTGCCGTTTTCCATTATCACTCGCCATTACCCCATTTCTGCTTGGCCAAAAAGTGTGAGATTCCTTCTGAGATATCGCCGGGTGCTTCTAAGGGAGAAAGGTGGCCGGTCTGGGGAATGATGTGCAGCTCTGCATGTGGTATGCGCGGCAGCAGCTCGCTTTTTAGTGTTTCCAACCGGTCTACCGGATCAGATTCTCCGGCGAGCACCAGGGTGGGAATATGGATGTTGTTCACTTCTGCAGATATATCCTCAAGCATTGCGGCTTCAGGCCATGCCGCACGGGCTAAAGGTGCGCTCCTTTGCATATCCTCAAGCACCATTTCGCGGATATGTTCTTCAAGAGGAAGCAGGGCGATATTGCCCAAAGCGATTTCCGCTCCTTCACGCGAATCATAAAAATGAACCATGGCATTTCTCATTTCTTGCGGCATATCTTGAGGTGTCGGGGGAGATGGTGCAACTAAGACCAAAGCTTCTAAACCGGCCGGATGACGTGAAGCCAACAATTGCGCCGTTTTAGCGCCCATAGAATGACCCACGAGTACATACCGCTTTAAACCAAGCTCTTGGATCAGCGCATGCGCATCATCGGCCAGATCTTTAATGGTATAAGATGAAGCGGACTTATCTGAGTCTCCCCATCCCCGGTGGTCATAGGTTATACAAAGGTAATCCTCCTTGAGAACGTCAACAATTCTAGTCCAGGTTCGTGCGGATCCGCCGTAAAAGTGCAAAAACACAAGAGCCGTGTCTCCTTGCCCATGCTCTTCCACATGAAGTTCGACGCCGTTAACATGATAATGCATATCAACCACTCCAATTAATAGTATCAGTAACAGTTACTGTTACATATTAACGATTCATCCTTAAGAAGTCAAGCTGACTCTTTGATCCTCATTTATTTTAAATTTGATTTGCTTTTCGAAAATCAATACACTAAACATAAGTTTTAATCGGAAAGAAGGACCTTGCAAAAATGGGAAATCGAAGCCAACAGTTCTCTGTCGCGGTTCATATTTTATGCTTTCTTGAATTTAATAAAAAGGGCCGAACCACGTCCGAATTGCTTGCGATGAGTGTGAACGCCAATCCGGCGGTAATTAGAAGAATCATGAGAAAGCTTACGAAAGCCGGTCTTATTACATCGACTCTTGGAACGAATGCCGCGATAAGCCTGGCTCAAAAGGCGGATCAAATCACGCTGCTGGATGTATACCGAGCTACGATGGAAGATAACCAGGAGATTTTTATGATTCATCGGGATACCAACCCGACTTGTCCGGTAGGAAGTAAAATGCCGTACTTATTAGACGGAGTTTATACGAAAGTCCAAACGACGATGGAGAACGAATTGTCGGGCATTACGATTGATTCTATGGTGAAGAGTGGAATCGTAGAAATTGAAAGTTAACATGAAAATGACCGGATATCCTTACTTAAGGAATCCGGTCTTTCCGTTATTTTGAGCAAGTGGACGGCATGCTTATAAAAACATTATTGTTATCCTTTCAAACCGGTGGTGCTGATGCCTTCAACGATGTATTTTTGGAAGATGAAAAATACGATCACGACCGGCAGAAGCGACAGTGTGGCCATAGCGAACATGCCGCCCCAGTTGTTCAGCGATTCGCCGTCGAGGAACAGCTTCAGCGCAAGGGAGACCGGGAATTTATCCGGGCTGTTCAAATAGATGAGCGGGTTGATGAAGTCGTCCCATCTCCAGTAAAAAGAGAAGATCGCGCTGGTGATCAAGGCCGGTCCGATGAGCGGGAGGACCACCCGGTAGAACACGCCGTATTTGCTGCAGCCGTCGATTTTCGCCGCTTCGTCCAGCTCGCCCGGAATGGTGCGGATAAACTGCATGATCAGAAAGATGAAAAACGGTGTGCCGAAGAAATGCGGGACGATCAGCGGCTTGAAGGACGAGAGCCAGCCGAACTTGGCGAACATGACGTACTGCGGCACGATGACGACGTCCTGCGGCAGCATCATCGTGGCCATCATGGCGGCGAACCAGAACTTCTGGCCGAAAAATTTCGTACGCGCCAGGCCGAAGGCTACGAGAGCCGATGAGACGACGGCGCCGACCGTTGACAGAACGACGATGATAAACGAATTTTTGAAGAAAGTCGCAAACGTCGTCCCGCCGAACCCCATGAAGCCCGAGACGTAGTTGGCGAATTCCAGCCGGCTTGGAATGAGGCTGTAGGCGGTCGAGAAAATTTCGTCGTTCGGCTTCAGGGAGCTGGCCGCCAGCCACAGAATCGGATAGATCATGAACAGGGCGAAGATGCCGACCAGCACATGGTACAAAACGCGCTTGGGTGTGGACATGGTCATGGCCGTTAGTCTCCCTTCGTCTCGTAGTGAACCCAGCGGGTCGAGGATTTGAAGATGAGCAGGGTCAGAAATCCGACGATAAGCAGCATCACCCAGGCGAGCGCCGAAGCGTAGCCCATCTCAAAGTGCGAGAACGCCTTGCGGTACAGGTACAGCGAATAGAGCAGCGTCTGGTCGAGCGGACCGCCTTCCCCGCGGGAAATAATGTAGGCCGGCGTAAACGTCATAAATGCCGAGATCGTCTGCAGCGTCAGGTTGAACAAGATGATCGGGCTCAGCATCGGCAGTGTGATGTTGAAGAACCGCCGGACGGCATTGGCGCCGTCCACACCCGCTGCCTCATAGTAGTCTTTCGGTATATTTTTCAGCCCCGCCAGGAAAATGATCATCGACGAGCCGAACTGCCACGTGGACAGGGCGATCAAGGTCCACAGCGCGGTGCTCGGATTGCCGATCCACGAGGTCGAGGTGTGGATGCCGATCAGGTTCAGGAAGGAATTCACCAGCCCCTGATCTCCGAAGATCTGCTGCCACATGATCGACACCGCGACGCTGCCGCCGATCAGGGACGGCAGGTAGAAGGCGGAGCGGTACAGCCCCACCGCTTTCGTAGCCACGTTCAGGATCATGGCGACGAACAGGGCAAAGATCAGACGGAGCGGCACGCTGGCCAGCACATACGTAAAGGTGACCTGAAACGATTTGCCGATTTTATCGTCTTCCATGAACATCCGCTTGTAGTTGTCCAGGCCGAGCCAGTTCGGCGCCTCCATCAGGTTGTAGTCGGTGAAGGAATAATACAGCGAAGACAGCACCGGATACAGCGTAAAGATCAGAAAGCCCAGCACGAACGGAGACGTGAACACGTAACCGGTGAGGTGCTCGTTATCCCGCAGCCTTTTCATTATCGTCAACCCCTAAGCTTACAAAATTGGATACGTACGGTGTTGTGAGCGAAAGTAGCCCACCGTTGAAGAAACCACGGCTTTTTTAAGCTAAAAGGAAGGAGCCGAACCCGACCGGGGCCCGGCTCCTTCAGGCAGTATGAGGATTCCCCTTCAGGTTATTTCTGGCTGCGGGCCAGGATGGCATTGGCCTCCTTGCGGAATTCCGCCGCCGCCTGGTCGATCGGAATTTTCTTGAACAGAATCTTTTCGCTCAAATCCCGCAGAAGCTTCTCGACTTCCACCGATCCGATCGGGTTCGGCGGGTCAGCGGGGCTGCTGTTCGATTCGGCCCAGGTGACATAATCAAAGATTTTCGCTTCGTTCTCGGTCAGGATCGGCTTCAGCGCATCCTTCACTTTGGAGGATACCGGCACCCCGCGTTCGCCCTTGATCAGCTTGTTCGCTTCGATGTCGTTGATGAAGAAGCTGATGAACTTGGCCGCTTCCTCCTTCTGCTTGGACGATTCCGCGATGGAGAAGTACATGGAAGGCTTCAGGAACAGCCCTTCCTTTGTGCCCGGACCCGGCATTGGATTCAGCTCGAGCGGACGGTCCTTGACCAGATTCGCCACCGCCAGGAACTGGTTGGACCAGCCGATGCCGGAGATGGAGTGGCCGAGAACGATTTCGTCCTCTTCCGCGACGCCCTTCTTCTGCGCTTCTTTGTCGAGGGAGAGGATGTAGCCCTTGTCATACCATTGCTGATATCGCGTGAAATAATCGATAAAAGCCTGGTCGTCGGCATAGCCGATCGTTTTCCCGTCGTCGCTGTACATTTTCTGGCCGATCGTTCTCAGGTAATACGGGAAGAACACCTCGTGATGATAGGCGAATCCGCCGATCTGGAAGCCTTTGGCCTTGGCTTGCTCCCCAAGCTTGCCCATATCGTCCCAGGTCCAGTCTTTGGACGGGATGTCGATGCCGTTCTCCTTCATCGTCTCGACGTCGAAGGTCGTCTGCAGGGCGTTGACCCCGAGGTTCAAGGCGACGAGCTTGCCGTCGACCTCGCCGCCCTTCAGGGCGTTCTCGCTGACGTCGGCGACATTCAGCGTACCGCTGTCGGTAAACGGCTTCAGGTCGGCCAGCTGGTTGCGGCTGGCGTACTGGCTCAAATACGAAATGTCCATCTGGATGATGTCCGGCAGCCCGCCGGCGACGGCTTGCGGCGCGAGCTTCTTCCAATAGTCGTCGAACGGCGCGTATTCGGGCTCGATCGTGACGTTTGGATGCTGCTTCTCGTACATTTCGATCACTTTCAGGGTGTAATCATGTCTGGATTGGCCGCCCCACCAGGCGATGCGAAGCTTGACCGGATCTTTGCTCTCGCCGGCCGATGTAGTCGTCGCAGGCGCGGCGTCGCCTCCGCTGGCCGATTTGTCGCTGCTGCCCCCGGCGGAACAGCCGATCAGGCCGGTGATTAAGGAAAAAAGAAGAACGGCGCTTAACGCTTTTCTCATGTCATTTCCTCCCCCATAGGATTAACGGTAGATTGGTGTGCTTTATCTGATACTGCTTACATTTCCAATTATCAACGCTTGCGGCGATCCGGGTAAGGAAAAAAACCGACCTGTTTGTTTAAAAAGCAGAGATGCCGCCCGTCAGCTTCCGGATATACTCCGACGGCGTGCAGCCCATCTGTTTTTTGAACACCTGGCTGAAATACTGCGGGTTGTCGCCGAAGCCGAGCTGCTCGGCCATCTCGAAGATTTTGGCATCGGGATTTTCGGCCATCAGCTCGGTCGCCCGCTGGATTCGGATGCGCATGACGTAGTTGGAGAACTTCTCGCCGGTCTCCTTTTTGAACAGCTTGCCTAGATAGTCGGCGTTCATGTACAGCATTTCGTGCGCGACGAGGTTCAGCGACAGGGAGGCGTTGCCGATCTGCTCCTCTACGATGTCAATCACCTTCCGCACGATGGCGTTGTATTTGAACGCGTTCCGTTCGTAGTTGCGCCCGGTCATATCCCGGACCGTCTCCTCCAGGAACGACTGAATCGCCTGCAGCGAGCCCATGTCGGCGATCTCGGAGATCCGCTTGTAGGCCTCCGCCATCCGTTCCGGGCCGTCCAGGCGCACCAGCGCGGCATACATCGAAATCGCGTACGATTTCGTCATTTCGATGCTGAGCTGGGCCCGTTTGAGCTCGGCGATGAACTCGGCCAGGGCGACCCCAGCCTCCTCGCGGTCACCCGAGCGCACGGGCAGCATCAGGCGCTCTTCGTCAAAGCCAAACTCGCTGACGCCGCCGTCGGGCACAAACGTATCCTTCCGTGTAATGATCCCGCTTTCGTCCAGATAGAAGCGGTAGTTCAGACACTGCAGCGTTTCGCGGTACAGCTTCCGCGCGGACGTAATTGGACCGGGATCGCTGACGGCGACGGTCACGTTCATTTTGTAATACAGCCGGAAGGTGCGGCGGATATCCTGCAGCCGGCTGTGAAGCAGCTCCTGGTCCTCCGGATCGGAGATGAGGATCAGCGCGTGGTCGCCCAGCGTCGTGCTCATCAGCGCCGTTTGCAGCAGGTCCTCGGCGATATTTTTCACGGCAAATTGGTGCTCATAATCGGCTTCGCCCTCAATATGGCAGAGCAGCAGCCGGACGGGGCGCCCGAAGTCGCAGGGAAGCAGGCTGCGGTATTCCTCGAGATCCCGCCGTCCGTAGGTTTTATTAGTGACGAACTCGCGGAGGACCTGTTCTTTGACGTGAGGGATGACTTTCTCAAAGCGCCGTTTCATGTCCAGGGTAAAAGCTTCACGCCGGCGTTCCTGATTCAGCTCGGCCGTCACTTCCTTCAGCGCCTCGGCGATTTTGGTCTCGTCGGTCGGCTTAAGGAGGTAGTGCTTGACCCCGTACTGCATGGCCCGGTTGGCGTATTCGAACTCCCCGAATCCGGACAGCAGCACAAATTTGACGTTCGGGTGGGTGGCATGGGTTTGGGCGACCAGTCCAAGCCCGTCGAGTCCGGGCATCCGGATGTCGCTGATGACGATGTCCGGCGGATCGGCTGCGATCAGGTCGTAAGCCTGCAATCCGTTCTGGGCCGTTCCCGTCAGCTCTGTTCCGAAGGCCTGCCAGTCGACCATTTGCGAAATGCCGTCCAATATGATGCGTTCATCATCTACCAATAGCACTTTATACATGCTCGGATCCCTCCAGTTCTTTCGGTAACCTGATATGAATGCGGGTCCCCTGACCGGGAGCGCTGTCGATGAAGAGCCCGTAATTCTCGCCGAACGCAAAGCGGATTCGCTCGTCGATGTTAAGCAGGCCGATGCCATTCCCCGCCGTGGTCAGCCTCCCTTCCCGCAGCAGCTCGAGCGTATCTGACGCCATGCCCGGGCCGTCGTCTTCGACGATGAGGATGAACGCGTCCGCTTCCTCCCGGCTGGTCAAGGAAATGGTGCACGTGCCGACGGAAGGCTCCAGCGCATAATGAATCGCGTTTTCGAGCAGGGGCTGGAGCGTCAGCTTCGGAATTTTCCGGAAGTGCTCCCGTTCGGAAACGTCCATGTGGAAGGACAGTCGCTCTTCAAAGCGGAATTCCTGGATCGTGATGTAATGCTGCACCATTTCCAGCTCCTCCTTCAGCGTCAGGATCGGCTCCTTCAGGCTGACCGAATTGCGGAGCAGAAACGCCAGCGCCTGCACCATTTGGGAAATTTGCGTCTGCTTGTTGATTTTGGCCATCCAGTTGATGGACTCCAGCGTGTTGTACAAAAAATGCGGGTTGATCTGTGCCTGCAGCGCCTTGAACTCGGTCTCCTTGATCAGGAGGCGGCTGGCGTAATTTTCAGTGATCAGATCGTTGATCCTCTCCACCATAAGGCGGAACGTCCGGTGCAGCAGGCCGAGTTCGTCCATCGCGGGCGGCTCCTGATCGCCGGCAAGAATGTTCGCTTCGGCGAAGTTCCCCTTCTCTGCGAGCTTCATGCGGGCGATCAGATTCTCGATCGGGCGGGTCAACCCCCGGGAGAAGCGGATGCCCCACAGAATGGCGAAGGCGAATATCAGAATGAAGACGCCGATAACGATTTCCTTGATCAGGACGATCTGCCGGAAAATTTGGTTGAACGGGGTCACGTTCAGATAGGTCCACCCGGTGGCGTAAGAACGGTTATAGGCAACAAAGTACGTTTTTCCCTGAATTTCCTTGATAAAATATCCGGTCTCGGAAGTGATGGAGCTCTGGATGAGGGAGGGATCGAAATGCGGCTGCGAGGGATAAATGACGTCCGGCCCGGAGGTCACGATGAGGTCGCCTTCCCCGGCGCCAAGCTCGTGCACGATCCGCTCCATGTTGATCCGCATGAAAATGGTGCCGATATCCTGCAGGTCGAACATGGTGCCCGAGTAGGAACGGACTTGACGGGTCAGGATCAGGGCCGGATCGGATGCGTCGGGGAAGGTCCAGCGCGCCTGGCCTTCGGCGTTGTCCGCCAGCCTGAGGATCACATCCCGCTTTCCGGCCTGGATGGGAACCAGGCTGCCGACATCCTGCTGTGCTCCGGCCGCATCGACCATGTGAATCGAGTAGAGGGAGGGCTCGGACCCGACATAGGTGAGGAGCCTGTCAACCATGTGCTTGCGCAGGGTCAGGCGATCGTAATCGGAGTCGCTTTGGGCGATGGATTTGAGCTGGGACTGGATCTGCGTGTCGGTGATGATGTTGAAGGACAGCTGCTCGAGGCGTTCGAGCTCTTTTTCGATCGCAGAAGACGACAGGTACAGCACGCGGGAGGACTTCACGTACAGCTGCTCGTCGTACACCGAGAAGGCGTACTGCTGCACAATCAGGGCAAAGGCAAAGGTCATGGCAACGATAAATGCGATCAGGATGGACAGCTTGTTCTTGATTTTCATATGCCTGAAACGGCTCTTCCAAGTCTGCACGGCTACTCCCTCCGCCCGCCTAGGCGGGATTTTTGTACAACATTATGTCATCGCTTTGGAAACGCTGTCAACAGGCAGGAGAGGCCTAGGACCGGGACCTAGGGACGATTCGGAAACCTTTGGGGTATCGGTATTGGGATGGTCTGATGTCGTGATTTTGCATGTTTATTAGACCGAAGCCTAATATGGGATTCTCTGCTGAAAACGTCTTTTTCTATCCAAAAATAATGGTAATCATTTCAAAATAGGGACTTGCAAATATGTCGATCCGACATATAATATATATCGGACCGACATATTTAACGGAGGTGAGAGAGGTGTACGAATTGTTCGTTCTAGGCGAGCTGATGACAGGTGAGAAGCACGGATATATGCTCCAGGACGTCTTGAATAACGCGGTGGGGCTTGGCCGTAAGATTAGCTCCGGCACGCTGTACCCGCTTCTGTCGCGGATGACGGAGGCCGGCTGGATTCATCTGCGGATCGAAGAAGAGACGAAGGGCGGGCGAACCCGGAAAATATACGCGATTACCGATGCCGGCCGGGAGCGGTTCGAAGAGCTGATGAAGGAGACGCTTGAGCCGAATCCGGAAGCGGAGGCCGCGCTGATTTTCCGGTTTAAAATGGTGTATTTCGGCTACGTGACCAAGGAGGTCCGCCTTGCCTGTCTGGAGGATTACCTGCAGATCATCCGAAGAAGCCGGGAGTATGTGTCCCGGTTTGAGGCGTACCTGCAATCGCAGCAGCCGGAACCCGCCAAGCAGCGGAAACAGCTACTCCGGATGTTCGATTACCGCAAACGGCTGGGAGAGGCGGATGAAGCCTGGATCACGGCAGAGATCGAGCGGATCCAGGCCGAGGAAGATTGATGGAAATGTCGTGAAAGATGACGATCAGGAATATCGCCATAGGGATTGAACCAGCACTATGATTCCAGAAGATTTGGAGCGCATGAAACCACTTTAATTTATGGTTAGGGAGGAATTCATCCATGGAAAGGCTCTGGACGAGGTCTTTTATTCAAATCACGGCCGGCATGCTGGTGCTCTTCACCGGGTTTTATCTGCTGCTGCCAACGATGCCGCTCTTTATCAAGGAGATGGGCGGAGACGAATCCCAAGTCGGGCTCGTGACCGGCGTGTTCACGCTGAGCGCCGTCCTGTTTCGTCCCATTGTCGGCGGGCTGCTCGACCGTTACGGCCGAAGGCCCTTCATGATTTGGGGATTGCTGTTCTTCGTATTGTCCATGTATCTGTATGACTGGGTTGGCGGGATCGCCGTTCTTCTCGGACTGCGGATTCTTCATGGAGCCAGCTGGGCGCTCTCTACCACGGCAGTGAGCACATCGGTCACCGACATTATTCCCGTCCAGCGGCGCGGCGAAGGCATGGGCTGGTTTGGCCTGGCGATGACGATCGCCATGGCGGTCGGACCGATGCTCGGGACCTGGGTGCACCAGAGCGGCTCATTTCACGATTTGTTTCTGCTGGCGACCGGGTTGTCCGCCGCAGCCTTCATTCTCGTCTTTCTGACCCGGATTCCGTTTCAGGTCAAGGCGGAGCGGCGGAAAATCGTCTTTTTCGAAAAATCGGTGCTTCCCGTCACCTCGTCACTGTTTTTCCTGTCGGCAGCTTACGGGGGGATCACGACGTTTCTGCCGCTCTTTGCCGAATCGGTCCGGGTGAACGCCGGCACCTTCTTTCTCGTCTACGCCCTGGCGCTGACGCTGGCGCGGCCGGTGGCCGGCAAGCTGGCCGACCGGCTCGGCGAAGCTTACGTGATCGTGCCGGCGCTGGCCGTTACGGCGGCGGGGCTGCTCGTCCTTGCCTTCGCCGGTGGGCTTGCCGGCGTCATCACCGCCGCCGTGCTGTACGGCATCGGCTTCGGCTCGGCTCAGCCGGCCATGCAGGCGGTGAACCTTCGGCTTGCCGATCCGGAGCGGCGGGGCGCGGCCAGCGCTTCGTACATGACCGCCTTCGATCTCGGCATCGGCCTGGGTTCCATCCTGCTGGGCTGGGTGTCGCAGTATACGGGGTACAATACGCTGTTCGGCGTCTGCGCCGGGTCCGTCGCCGTATCGGCGCTGATCTTTCTGGCGTTCGTCCGCAAACCGCTGGCGAAGCGGCAGGTGGAGCAGGCTGCCGTAGAGTAATAATTTACGGCTTAGCAGCGCGCCCTGTTTTTTAACCAAAAAGAAAGGAATATTGGATGTAATCGCTTCCCTGAGAGGTTTATAATGGAAAAAAGCCGCGTCTCCGTCTTATGGGCCTAGCTAAGGAGGCACGGCAAAACTTTTTTCGAAAAGAGGGATTCGAATGTCCAAGGGTCAGTTACAGTGGATTATTCCCGACGGGTACATTCCACCGACGAGCAGCGGCCAGCTGGAAAGCCACGAATCGATTTGCGTGCTGAACTTAAGCGGAGAAGAAGTGACGGTGACGGTCAACGCTTTTTTCGAAGACCGGGAACCGCTCCTAGGCATGACAGCGACTGTGGGGGGGCAGCGGACGCATCATATCCGCACGGCCCATCTGAACGTGGAAGGGAAGTACATACCGAAAGGGATTCCTTATGCCATGGAGGTCACCGGCAGTGCGCCGATTTTTGTGCAGTACAGCCGGCTGGATTCTACGCAGGCCGAGAACGCGCTGATGAGCGTCATGGCCTATCCGGTGAAGGAGTAAAAACTGCGCCGGGAGGGAGCACGGGTGCTGTTCGAGGTCAAGGGTTTTAAATAAGCCGGCAGCCATGCCCTGGCCACTTCTTAGAAGAGGCTGGGGCATTTATGTTACATTTTAGGGGACTCACGCCTTGGAATGAAATCTATACTGTGTTAATGTTTTTCCCCATAAAAAAGCGATCAGCATAACCACTAAGGCTGTTACAAGAAAAACGGAAAAAGTAGCGTAGCTCGAATCATAATTAGGAAGCAGGAAGGAACAAACATTATTCATCGTATGAACAATAACTGCCGCAATGATATTTTTATCTGTGTTTTTATAGACCCAAACAATCAAAACCCGTAATAAGACGGAGCTTGCACATTGCCATACGATCCACATTGCAGAATGGTCCGTTTGAAGATGCGGAATGACGTGCCATACTTGCCAAATGACCCCTAGCATTACACTAGCAGTCCATGCGTTCCATCGATTTTCAAGCTTGTCATATACATATCCTTGCCAACCAATCTCTTCACATAGCCCAGGAACAAAAAAAAGCAAAAACAAACCAACGACTGTTAGAGGAGAAAATGACAGTGGGGGTACGGACGGTAGCAGGCTCTTCATAACTCCGTAAGAAATAACCATGATCAGCGGCATGGAAAGAAAAACCGGAATATACCAGCTTTTGCGCTCTATTTTAATGCGAAGTATTTTCCTGCATAAATCTTTAACACCTTGAGTTCGATCTTTCTGATAAACCAGGATCAAAGCAGCAATCATAGGACATACAAACATCAAAGCGCTAATGGGAAGGTTGATCGGGATATCCTTTTGTATGTTTGCCGCCATACCTAATAACCAAAACGGAATAGATAAGACAAAAACCAAACCAAAATAGATCCAAATTGAAGGAGAAGAATGATGAGATGTGAAATTTTTCATAAAGAATTTTACCTCATTACGTTATTGTGACTTGCCGGCCATTCAGGGCCGGGCCTTTTCGGGCAGCATTAAAGCTTGCCGCACTGACGAATTGCGGATCATCCGCAGCTTTCCGCGGTATGGCTCCACGATCTGCATAATTTCCGGCTTTTCCTTTTTCGCGTGCCGGTAGTTCCATTGGTACATTTTGCGGAGCATGCTGAACGTTTGCTTGTAGTTCCCCTGCGCAAGCCCCAGCTTTTGCACGGTAAAACGCTTCAGTATGCGGTAATTGCGGACCCAGATCGGCGTATCGACGTAAACGATCAGGTCCGCGTCCGCGAAGCTCCGCTGCACCCACTGATAATGGACGCCCTCGATAATCCACCGGTCCTGCTCGAGAATGCCGTTCAGGATGCGGTCTCTTTCCTCGAAGCTGTTCTTCACGTCTCCATGGTCCGTGCGCCTCCACACCATATTATCCAATTCATAATAAGGGATGCCCAATTGGTCGGACAACGCTCTTGCCAAAGTCGATTTGCCGCTGCCGACCGAGCCGATAATGCGAATTTTGTCAGGTGTCTTCGCACTGTCCGGTCTATAAACTGCCATGATCCTCGCCTCCCGTTAACGATAAATTCGATTCTCCGGAAGGGAGATCCTGCCTGATCAGTCCAACATTTCGATCCACCGGGTAACTAGGCCAGTTTCTATTCTTCTTCAGGAATTTGAACAATAATATAGTTTGGTTTTGCGTTATTTGAGTCTACTTCCGTTTCCTTGAACACAACATCGTTCCATTTGTCCTTATGAATCAAGCTATAGCCGGTCGATCCGATATGCGGCATCCAACGGAAGGCGGCGAATGTGGAGTCTTTAACGGAAGGCCGTATTCCAATTTCGTTGGTTATCGTTCCGTAAATAAAATACAGCTGCTTCTGAGTACTTGCTGTATTGGTGATTAGACCTTGCCATTTCAAATAAGCAGTATGACCAGAAATTTCAAAATAACTGATGACATTGTTGTTTGTTTCAAAAAATTGATCATGCACATTTTTTGGAAAATAATACTGGATACTTGAAGTCTCGTAAGTGGGAGTATTTATTTTAGGCAGCAGTGACACTCTTGGAAGATTGATTGCTGCATTCCTTGCAACGCTTAACTCATCACTCAGGAGATCGCTGGTCAAATATGAGCTTACCTTTGCGATGAATGCTGTCTGAGTGGATGGATTCCAGGTAACAGAGCCGCCCATGGTTTCCGTGACAAATCGCAGGGGGATCATCGTTTTTCCATCATAGATAAACGGAGCCGTGTTCAACTTCACAGCTTTTCCGTTTTTCAGGGCAGTTGTTTTGTTAATGGTAAGCAATAGACGGGTATCCTTGACTTTTGCGGTCACTTGTTTTGCAGCATGATTCCATTGGAAAGTTATATTATCTAGCGCTTTAGCTTCAGTGAAGCTAATAAATATTTGATTGTTTTTTATAAGGACATCTTTTGGTGCCAGATCTTGATTATTGATGATGACATGAGTTCCACTATTGGTTCTGGCTGCTGCCGTACCGATGCTGTGATCCGGCAGCATGATAGCTGCTGCACAGAGAAATGAAATCGAGGCCATGGTGATTTTCTTCATCATTCGTCCCTTCTGTTTAGATATTCCTAAATATAGACGTCCTAAAAACGAGAAAGTATGACTTCATTACATCTTAACCAGCCTCCATAAAGACCGAGGTCATGGCCTCAACCAGCCCCGTTCTCCAGTGCACTTACCAGAAAAATTAACGGACAGCCCATCGATCAGAGTTGATGATAAAAATACCGTAAACCACCGCTTGACCTTCACATGATGTGAGGGTTTACACTTGTTTTAACAGATGGCTGCAAGGCCGATGAAAGGAGTGACGATGATGCATATCAGCGAGCTGTCCCGCGCGACGGGCGTCAGCCTGCGCTCACTGCGGTATTACGAGGAGAAGGAGCTGCTTCATCCCGTCCGGCTGGATAACGGATACCGGGAGTACAGCTTGTCCGATGTCGAGCGCGTCCGGATCATCCAGCTGTACTTCAGCCTTGGACTAAGCGCCAAAGAAATCAGCGATGCCTATCCGTGCGCCGGATCGGAGGAGGTTCGGCGGGAATGCTTGCCCGGAGCAATCCGGGTGGGGGAAGCCAAGCTGGCGGAGATTGGGGAGCGGATCGACACGCTTCGAAAAGCGGAAGACCATTTGCGGGAATGCCTGACCGTTTGGAGACGTCAACTGAAGGAAGGAGGCGATTACTGATGAGCAGCAAGCGGGTAGCGCTGGTCACCGGCGGGAATCGCGGTATCGGCAAAGAAATCGCCAGACAGTTGGCGCACAAAGGGCTGCATGTGATCATCGGCTGCAGGAGCGAAGAGAAGGGGTGGCAAGCCGTATCCGAACTGCGCTCGGAAGGTCTTGAGCTGGAGGTCCAGGCAGTGGATCTGCAAGATCCGGGAAGCATTGATGCGATGATGGATCGAATCCGGCAGGAGCACGGCAGGCTGGACGTCCTTGTTAACAACGCGGGCATCATTCTGGATCGGAGCGTATCCGTCCTGGACGTGGAGGAGGATGTGATGAAAGAAACGCTGGAGACCAACTTCTTCGGCGCGCTGCGCATGATCCAGGCAGTGGTGCCGCTGATGAAGGAGCAAGGGTATGGGCGGATCGTCAACATGTCGTCCGGTCTCGGTTCCTTTGAGGTGATGCAGGGTCTTCTTGGGCTCAAGGGTTCTTCCTCCGCTTATCGGATTTCCAAAACGATGCTAAATGCGCTGACGGTGCTGGTGGACCAGGAAGCCGCGGCGTACGGCATTCAAACGAATGCTGTCTGCCCCGGCAGAGTGCAGACCGATATGGGCGGGACGGACGCTCCGCTCTCGGTGGCGGAGGGGGCCGATACGGCCGTATGGCTGGCCACTGCGGGAGAGGACGGCCCCAGCGGTGGATATTTCCGGGAACGGCGGGCTATTGCCTGGTGAACGGAAGACAGTTTCCCAAAAATGAATAGCCAGGGGTTATTCCCTGGCCTGCTTTGTAAGAAAGTACAAAAACCAAACGGCATGGTTCTGCTCATCGGCGGCTGCCCTGAGGAAGGCCTGCTTCACGGTCGGATCGGATGCCCGGTCGGCGGCTTCATGGTAGAAGTCCACCGTGTTCTGTTCGTCCTTGAAGGCAAAGAGGAGGCCATCCCGGTAGACGGAGGGGCAGGGCTCATTGATGACAGGTGCCGGCTGTCTTCCGGTCAGGGACGTGTACAGCCCGGCAAACGTTTGATAGTGTCTGATTTCGTCTTTACGGATCTCCATGATCTGTGTGCGTTCTTCTTCGCTTGGCGCCGCACCCGCCAGCCGTTCATAGCAGGCGATGGCGGAGTATTCTCCGTTGATGGCTTTCTCGAGATCGGCGATGGATGAGGCCGGAGCCCGATAGTCCCACGTATAGTAATACATCCTTGGTGTATCTCCCTTCGCAAATATAGGCTTTCCTTCACCCTATTCAGCTTCTTGGGCAAATGTCATTCATTTAGGAAAAAATAGTGGGGAGGGAAAATGTTAAGCCGTCACCCATAAACGCCACCCATAAAATGGTTATTTTTTATTTTTGATATACCCGTTGACACTCCATCCTGGAAGCGCTATTATAGACCCATCTTAATCAAGTTGTTGCACCAAAACGGGAACGTTCCCAAAATTTTCATCGGTTTTGATCCGGTCATTCGGCTTTCTGTTAGATCCTTTCCCGTCCACATGAACCCTGAAGAAGCAAAGGTGGGAGAGGCATTTCCTTCATTTTGGGAACGTTCCCAAAATGAAGTTGGCGGCGGATGATTGGAGGACCGTGACGGAAACAAGACGGGAACCTCAGAGAGGCTGTATGGATAGCTCTAAGACGGGGGACAGACAACCAACTGCTAGTGCCGTGAATCCTTCCGGTAAAGAAATGGCAGCTCCTGCCAAACAAGTCCTTTTCTTGGACCTAGGCTGTCTGGTAAAATGGGAACGTTCCCAAAAATGGTATTCGTGCTGTATCTTGCCAACGATTCCGCATCAGTGGGATAGGCAAGTGAAGGGGCCGAAACATGGGAAACGATACATGGAGAGAGTGATAACAGTGGGTCCAACCATTCACGATGTCGCCAGATTGGCAGGAACAAGCAAAAGCACCGTGTCCCGTTACCTGAACGGGCAGCAGGTTAAAAAAGCAACGCAGGAAGCGCTGGATAAAGCCATCAAGGAGCTGAATTTCCACCGCAACGCCAATGCCCGCAGGCTGGTGCTTGACCGAACGAACAGCATCGCGGTCGTCGTCGACAACATTTCGAATATTTTCTATTCCGGCATCATCCGGGGCATTGAGGGAGTAGCCAATCTGAAGGGATACAATTGCACCTTCCTGAGCTGGACTTCCAACTATGCCGAAGAAATATCCTTTCTCAACCTTCTGTACGAAGGGCAGGTCGACGGAGTGATCCTGGTGAGCTTCCAAAAGCGCAAAGACGAAGACCTGGAGAGAATCAGGGACTCGCAGTATCCGATCGCGCTGATCGGGGATCACGGCGGCAAGGACGGCATCTTCGCAGTCGACGTGGACAATGCGGCGGGGGTCTACGATATCGTCGGATACTTGCACAGCCTGGGCCACCGGGAGATCGCATACATTTCCGGACCGCAGCATGCCGCAGCGAACCAGCACCGTTTTAACGGTTATTTGCAGGCGATGGAAACGCTTGGGTTAACCTACCGTCCAGAATGGGTGGTGGAGTCGGACTGGAGCAGCCAAGGCGGATATCAGGCCATGCAGCAGCTGCTGGAGCGCAAAGGCTTCTCGGCCGTTATCGGCTCCAACGACGAAGCGGCAACCGGGGCGCTGCGGGCCATCCAGGAGCACGGACTGAACGTGCCCAAGCAGATGTCGGTCGTCGGGTATGACGACATTTCGATCTCGGAATGGGTGTACCCGTCGCTGACGACGGTGCGCCAGCCCTTTGAAGCCATCGGCCGAAAAGCGGCGGAAGGATTGTTTCAGCAAATTGAAGGCGTCCAGGACAAGAGTGAGGAAGCGATCCATCTGCTGAAGCCGAAGCTCATCGTCCGGGACTCTTGCGGAACCAAGTAAAGTGTAAAAAGGGGTGAATACGATGGGCTCCAAGGTCAACAGGTCATTTTACGGTTACATCTTTGTGGCGCCTTTCTTCATCGGCTTTGCCGTATTCGGGCTGATGCCGATTCTGTACACGCTCTACCTCAGCTTCATGAAATGGGACGGATTTTCGGATCCGGTCTATGTGGGGCTGGCGAATTATTCACGCCTGCTGCACGACAGCTTCTTTTATCAGACGATAGGCAACACGCTTATTATTTGGATTCTATCCAACGTTCCCCAGCTCATCTTATCGGTGCTGCTCGCGCTGGTGCTGAACGAGCGCTTTATCCGGGGCAAGCATTTCTTCCGGGCGGTCTATTTCTTTCCTCACATCATTACGCCGGTCACGCTGGGGGTCATCTTCTCCCTCATGTTCGACTGGCAGACCGGGACGATCAACAAGCTGCTCATGAGTCTGGGGATCATTCACGATCCGGTCAACTGGTTTAACAGCCCATGGTGGTCCAGAATCATCGCATCGGGGGTCATCTGCTGGCAGTACTTCGGGTTTAACATGATCGTCTTTATCGCCGGACTTCAGGGCATTCCGAGAGAAGTGTATGAAGCCGCGGAAGTGGATGGGGCGAGCAAAAAGCAGACGGCGCTGCACATTACGCTGCCGCTGCTGCGTCCGGTATTCCTGTTCGTGTTCATTACGTCGGTCATCGGCGGCCTGCAGCTGTTTGATGCGCCGCTCATGCTCGGAGACGGGCCAGGCAACTCCTCCAGAACGATGGTCATGTACTTATATGAAACGGCTTTCAAAAACTTTGATTACAGCTACGGGGCGGCGGTCGCCTACGGAATTTTCTTTGTGGTCATGTTCTTTACGGCCATTACGGCCAAAGCGTCGAAGCTGAAGGATTAAGGAGGTCCACCTTCATGGCTAAAATACTTACCCGAGGCATTCTGTACCTCTTTCTCATCGCCGTGGCGGCGACATGCCTGCTGCCCTTCTACAGCATGATCATAACGTCGACCCATGCCAACTCGGATATCGCGCGCAGGCTGCTGCTCATTCCGGGAGACCAGTTCCTCGACAACTACGCGAGGCTGAAGGACACGGTCAACATTTGGCGGGGCTTCGGGAACACCGTCCTGATCACCGTCACATCGACGATCATTAACGTGTACTTTGCGGCACTGGCCGGGTACGGCTTCTCGAAATACAACTTTAAGTACAAAAACGTACTGTTCCTGTTTGTGCTCGGCACGATGATGATTCCGGGCCAACTCGGCATCATCGGTTTCTTCAAGCTGATGGATTCGCTGAACATGCTGAACACGTACTGGCCGCTCATTTTGCCGTCGATCCACAATGCTTTTGGGATTTTCCTGATGCGGCAGTTCGCGGATTCCTCGGTGCCGACGGAAATCATTGAATCGGGACGGATGGACGGGTATGGCGAGTGGCAGATTTTTAACCGGATCGTGCTGCCGATTATGAGTCCGGGGCTTGCGACGCTGGGGATCTTCGCTTTTATCGGCAAATGGAACGATTTTCTCACGCCGATGATCGTCCTCTTCGACAACAACCTGCAGACGCTGCCGGTCATGATCGCGAGCTTGAAATCCCAGTTTACATCAGACTTTGGCGCACAGTATGTGGGCATCGTGATTGCAGTCGTGCCGATCCTCGTCTTCTTCTCGTTCATGTCCAAACGGATTATCGACGGCGTGGCGGCAGGTGCGGTCAAAGGCTGACCGATAGGATCAGGCTATCCAAGCCGGTTTGACTTTCAGACTCCAGGGAAAGAGGTGATGACCGGGAAACGGCGCAGTGACTGCCATGATAATACAGTAAATTGAAAGCGTTCTACAAATTGCGGGCAGATGTTACGCATGCACTTCAATCACGACCAAAAGGGGAGATCGGTTTTGAAAACGAAGAAATGGCTGATGATGGTGCTGTCCGTCCTGCTGGTCGGCAGCATGCTGGCCGGATGCGGAAGCAAGGCTTCGGACAGCAGCAGTACGGCAAGCGGAGACGACTCGGGCAAAGCCGCCGAATCCGGCGAGCTCAAGGGCCACTTGGTCATCTGGACGTTCTTTGACCAGGTGAAGGACATGGCCGACCAGTTTCAGGCGAAAAATCCCGGCGTCACCGTAGACGTCAAAATGTTCCCGGGCGACCAATACCAGACGAAGCTGCTGACTGCGCTGCAGTCCGGCCGCGACGTTCCCGATATTTTCGACCTGGAGCGCGGGTATATCGGCAAATTCATCGATTCGAAGTTTTTGACGGACCTGTCGGCGATGGGCGCCGAGGATCTGGTGAAAGATTACATCCCTTACGTTCAGGAGCTGGGACGCTCCCAGGACGGCAAGCTGCGGGCGATTTCCGACCACTCTTCACCGGGCGGCTTCTGGTATATGCGCGATACAGCCAAGAAGTACCTTGGTACGGATGATCCCGACAAAGTCAGCGATATGGTCAGCTCGTGGGACAAAATCATTGAGCTCGGCAAAAAGGTGGCAGCGGACAGCGGCGGCAAAGTGCACCTGATCCAAAACGCCGGAGACCTGTTCGACATTGAAGCCTACAACACCCAGCCGTGGGTGAAGGACGGCAAGCTGAACATCGATCCGAAATGGCAGACGATCTATCAGACCCAGCTGGATATCCGTAAAAACAACGTGGACGCCAAGCTTCCGTTCATGTCGGCGGGCTGGGGCAACGCGCTGAACGACGGCAGCGTCGTGCTGACTTCGATGCCGGCATGGGCCGGATTTATGGTCGATAATAAGGACGACAAGGCCAAAGGCAAGTACGGTGTAGCTAAAACGCCGGAAGGCTTCTACTCTGGCGGAACGTACCGCGGCATCTACGAAAAATCCAAGAACAAGGATCTGGCGTATGAGTTCATCAAATATATCGCCGGCGAGGAATGGCAGCAGCACAACCTGGAGAAAACGGGCAATATGCCGGGCAACAGCAAAGTGTACGAAGCCAATCTGGATACGTTTAAATCCCCGCTGTTCGGCGACGAAAACGTCTTGAAGCCTTATTACGAAACCGTCGTGAAAATTCCGGCAGCCAAAGCGGATAAGTACGGCGAGGAGATTTTGAGCAAGTGGAGAAAGGTCGCCAGCGACGGCATAACGAACAACCGCAGCTTTGACGACGTCGTGACCGATTTCAAAAAAGAAGTGAAGAACGCTTTCCCTGAGCTGAATGTGGACTGATCGCCCGGTCATGGGCAGAAACGACATATAAATAGACGCGGCTGCTGTTCGGATGAGAAGAGGAGCAGCCGCTCCATTTTTGGAAGGAGAAAGGCCCGATGAGCAGCATACATGATTATATCAGCGAACTACGGATCATCGACGGACACGAGCATTTGGCGACTCCGCAGATCAGACAAAGAGAGCAGCAGGATTTTTTCTCCCTGATGCATTACCTGGATTCCGACTTTATTACGGCGGGGATGCAGCGCGGGGCTTTAAGCGGCCGGCTGCGCAGTGACGAAGAGAAAGCGGCTACCTTCCTGCAGTACTGGCAGCGCGCGAACAACACCACGTACGCGAACATGTTCCGGACGGCCATGAAGGACCTGTACGGCTTTGAAGATTGGACGGTCCAAGGCATTCTGGAGGTTAATGATAAAGTTAAGGCGGCGACGAATAACCCGGACTGGTACCGGGAGGTGCTATACGAACGCTCAAAAATTGACCTGGCGTTCACGCTGATCCAAACCACGCAATTGGATTACGAATTGTTCCGGCCGATCATGTTTATGGATTTTACCTTTAAACTTCGAACACTCAAGGATATTCACGACGTGGAGAACGCCGCAGGGATGCATGTGCATTCGTTCCCGGGCTATCTCGAAGCAGTGGATGCCTTATTGCATAGATACAAACAGGAAGGAATGGTCGCAACGAAGCTGGGCCATGCGTATTGGCGGAGCCTCGCCAGCACTAAGCCGACGTTCCACGAAGCGGAGATCGTCTTCAACCGGCTGCTGGGCTATACGCTGCAGGATGGGCTGTCGAAGGAAGAGACGCTGGCGCTGCAGGACTACCTCATTCATTTCATCATCCAGCGTTCCATCGCTTATGAGCTGCCGATCCAGATTCACACCGGCCATCATGAATCGAGCGTGTCCGGCAACGGCAACATCCTGACCAACTCGAACGCAGAGCTGTTGCTGCCGCTGCTGGCGCAGTACCGGGACGCCAAATTCGTCCTGCTGCACTGTGGTTTTCCTTACCATCAATCGTATTTGAGCATCGCGAAAAATTATCCGAACGTTTACACCGACTTTACCTGGGTGCATATCATCTCGCCGACGATCGGCAAGCAGATTCTGCATCAAATGATCGAGATGGTGCCGCAGTCGAAGATCCAGGGATTCGGCGGCGACTACAACCATATCGAAGGAACCTACGCGCACCTGAAGCTGGTACGGAACCTAGCGGGCGACGTGTTAACCGAGAAAGTTCAGGAGGGCAGCATGACGGAAAAGGCGGCGATGGAATTCGCCAAGCGCATTTTCCGGGACAACCTGATCGAGATATACCAGCTGGATATGTAATGTAGAAAAGTTTCCGGGAAAAAGCAGGCTATTGGAAGAAAGGCGGGAGTCAATCGTGGGATGGAAGGCAGAGGCAGACGGTGGTGAGCGTTACGTACTGAACGTGTATCGGCCCGGTGAGGAGCAGGGGGAGGCTGCGCTGCGGTTCGGTCATTTGATCGAAGCATGGTGCCCGCTGGACGGGGCGACCCTGGAGGTTCCGATCGAAAGGGTGGATGCCTTGACGGATGGTGGGCTGGCGATGTCTGGCTCTTCGGGCGAATTTGCTGCCGAAGCGAGATGGGAAGCGGTGAAGGACAGCTGTGGCGGCTACGACGTCACCCTTCATTTAACGTATAACGGGAACGTTCCCAAAAATATGGGGCTGACGCTGCGGGCAGAGGTAATCGGTTCGGGGAAGCCGGACTGGATGATCCCCGGAGCCTTCTACAAGGAAAATCGCTTTGAGAAAAATTTGCGGCGCTATCCCCGCTATGACTACCGGGGCGGAGATCCGGAGCAGATGGTATCGGATTATTGGTCCTTCCGCTCGGACCGGGCGGCGCTGCCGGTAGTGTTTGCCTGGAATGACACGCTGTGCGGGGCGCTCTGCACGGAAGAAATGTCGGAGCTGGGCTTGACGGGCCTCGGTTTTCGGGGCAATGCGGACGGAACGGCGGTCTGGCTGAACTTCCCTTACCGGGAGGAGCCGGTGACGTTCGTCGGCGATCCGGTTCCGGCCCCTGCGGATCTGGCGTCCGCACGGTTTGAGCCGGGGCAGCAGGTAACGCTGCGCTACCGGGTGTATACGGCGGCCGGCGATCCCCACGCGTACGACCCGTTTGTGCGGCGGATGTACCGGCTGCATGCCGAGGCCTATCCGCTTCGGCCTTGGATGGATCTGGACGAGGCGGCGCAGCTGACCGCCCATGGCCTGTATACGTGGCATTATCGTCCGGAGCATCGCATATTGTACGAAACGGCGGCGTTTGACCGCGAGCTGAACAACAACGTTAAAGGACAGGGGGACCGCCCCCATATGCACGTAGGCTGGGTCAGCGGAGCGCCTTACGCGCATGCGCTGCTGCAGTACGGACGCAGGCAGGGGATAGCCGAGTATACGGCGGCCGGCATGGACGTGCTGAGCAAAATCGCCGAAGGCTTGTCGCCGAGCGGCATTTTCTGGGCGTCCTGGATCGAGGGCCGGGGCTGGACCGCCGGCTGGAATCCGAAGCCCGATTGGCTGCAGGCGAGAACGGCGGCCGAGGCGACGCTGTTCATGGTCCGGGCGCTGGATTTTGAGCGCGAACATGGGGCATCCCATCCGGACTGGGAAGCGGCGGCCCTGTCGAACTTGAACTTTGCGGCTTCCTGCCAGCGGAGCGACGGCAATTTCGGTTCCTATTACCATGCGGAGACCGGGGAGGTCGAAGAATGGGACGGCGCCGGCGGCATGCTGTGGATCGCGGCGCTGGTCGAAGGCGCGGCCTTGTTCGGGGAACCGCGGTTTGCCGAAGCCGCCGTGCGTGCCGGCAGCTATTACGAGAAGTTTATCAGGGATGAATATATTTACGGCGCTCCGGAGGATGTGCATCTGACGCCGACCTCGGAAGACGCCTATAACGCCGTCGCCGCCTATGTGCTGCTGTATGAGTTTGACCGGCAGCCGAAGTGGCTGGAGCTCGCATCCAGCGCGGCGGACTGGATGATGACGTTCCGCTGGACGTATAATCTGTGCTTCCCACGCCATACCCTGCTGGCGCAGTACGATTTTCGCTCGCGCGGCGCGGATCAGGCGTCCACGTCGAACCAGCATCTGCACAACTACGGCCTATTCTGCGTGTCGGAAATGCTGCGGTTGTGGAAGCATACCGGCGACCGGTATTACCTGGACCGTACCCGCGACCATATCGCCTGCTTCCTGCAGTTTATCGCGCGGGAGGACGGGGACTTCAATGCCTATAAAGGCATGGTCACCGAGCGTTATTACAACACGAACTGCTTCCAGCCCAAAGGAATGATGCTGACCCTGTCGCACTCCTGGTGCATCGGCTTGATTCTGTACGCGTCCCAGGAGGCGGCGGAATACGCAGCGGAGCTGGGGCTGAGCGAGCTGATCGAAGGCTAAAGGATCGAAACAGATCGAAGATTGAAGGATCAAAGCAGATCTAAAGTCTGATGGATCGAGAACAGATTCGAAGACCAAGGGATCGAAAACCGAAAGCTGGTAGCTGGAGACAAAGAAACGCTGTCTGTTCCTTATGAAAATACGCCGGTAGACGTTCTTCATCCTATCGAAATCGCCTTCCAGCGAGCCAAGGATTTCATAACGCAAAAGCGGATGGCTTGAAGGTGCCTAGCTTTATGCCCTCGAAAAAGAATAAGGAAATCCATGAAATCGCTTAGGCGAGATGAGATGCAGGACGAATACGGGAGGGGACAACGTATGTTATTTGCAGGAATTGATATCGGAACGACATCGATCAGCGCCGTGCTGATTTCGGCTGCGTCAGGCCGGGCGGTGCGCGTGGCAACATGTGCGAACGATGCTTCGGTTCGTGGGGAGCACAACTGGGAACGGCTGCAGGATCCGCAGCGGATTATGGAGCAAGTCCGAGGGTTGCTTGCGGAGTGCCAAGAGGAATGGCCGGACGTTGCCGCGGTCGGAATTTCCTGCCAGATGCACGGCATTCTTTATGTCAACGGGGATGGCCAAAGCGTCAGCCCGCTCTACACCTGGCAGGATGGGCGGGGAGACGAGCGGATGGAGGACCGGGATGTTTCTTACGCACGGTATCTTCGGGAACGTACGGGTTATCCGTCAGCCAGCGGCTATGGACTGGTGACCCACTTTCATCATGTGAAAAACGGGAACGTTCCCAAAGATGCGGTTTACTTATGTACGATCGGCGATTACGTGGCTATGCAGCTGACGGGCGCCGCCAAACCGCTCATGGATCCATCCAACGCGGCCGGGATCGGATTGTTCTCGGCGAGCCGGCACTGCTTTGATGAAGGAGCGCTGCGGCGGGCCGGGATGGATGTATCCATTCTGCCGCCCGTATGCCAGGGCACGGAGCCGGCCGGTAGAACGCCGGACGGCAAGCCCGTAGCATGCGCGATCGGCGACAACCAGGCGAGCTTCCTCGGTTCGGTATCGCAGCTGGAGCGGACGCTGCTCGTCAACGTCGGAACCGGCTCGCAAATTTCCATTTACACGGACAACGACGTGTCTCCGGAGGAGTTGGATGCTGCGGCCGGCCTTGAAATCCGACCGTTTCCGGGAGGAGGCTCGCTGCTGGTAGGTGCCCCCCTTAGCGGGGGCAAGTCCTACGCCATGCTGCTGGCGTTCTTTCAAGAGGTCGGAAGAGCCTTCGGCACGTCTCCGGATGAAGGCGAGATCTACGCGCGGATGAATGAATGGGCCCGGGAGGCGCTTCAGAGTGGGGATGAGCCGCTTCAAGTGCAGACCCAGTTTTACGGAACCCGGCAGGATCCGGGCCTTCGGGGTTCCATCCGCGGCATCGGGCCGGACAATTTCACGCCCGGCCATCTGGCCGCAGGCTTCCTGAAGGGCATGGCCGACGAGCTGATGCAGTACGTCGGCGCGCTGCCGGCGGGGCTGCGCGGCAGCATCTCGGCTGCGGCGGGTTCGGGCAACGGCATCCGCCGGAACCCTCTCCTCCGAGAGATGCTGGAAGCGAAGCTCAGGCTGGCGCTTGAGCTTTCGCCCGGGGAGGAGGAAGCGGCCTATGGAGCGGCCGTGTACGGCGCAGCGGCGGCCGGATATTATCCCGATGTCCGGTCGGCGCTTAGCGAAATGAGGAAAGGGTGAACTTGCGATGGACATGGATATAGTCGATACAAGTACAACGCGCCAGCCGCAGGAATGGGGAAGCTTCAAACTGGCGGTCATTCATACGACCCCGGTCACGGTCGATCCTTTAAGGGACCTGGCACAGCAGTTGATGCCCGGCCTCCGCGTCATCAATTTGGTGGACGACTCGATCCTGCCGGAGCTCGCAGAGAACGGCGGGCGGGTGGAAGCCATCGCCGGGCGGTGGAGGCAGTATGCGCACATTGCGGAGCAGCAGGGCGCGGACTGCATCCTGAACGCCTGCTCTTCCATCGGAGAGCTGTGCGCTGCCGTACAGCCGGAGATCGCGGTGCCGATCGTGCGCATCGACGAAGCGATGGCGGAGCATGCGGTGCGCTCCGCCGGCACCATCGGCGTGGCGGCCACGCTGGCCACGACGCTCGGGCCGACGCAGCGGCTGCTGCAGCAGCAGGCAGAGCGGCTCGGAAGAGAAGTCCGGCTGGTGCCGGAGGTGATCTCTTCCGCGTACGAGCGCCTGCTGGCCGAGACGCTGGCCCGGATGGCCAGGTCGGCCGACATCGTCGTATTGGCTCAGGCCTCGATGGCGCGGGCGGTGGAAGGCCTGCCCCCGGAGGAACGGAGCCGCTTTCTGACCAGCCCTGCCTTCGGAATGGGGCGCGTACGTGAGCAATTGTCGGCGAACAGAATGAGCTGAGCAGACTTCACTGAACAGATTTAACTATAGAATAGACTTCACTGAAGAACAGACTTAATGGACGGAAGCAAGGTCCATTTTTCACATTTACAAGAGAGTAGCGAGAGGAGATTTTACCCTATGACGACCCAAGCAGGAGCTGCGGGCCGGTCCAACGTCCTGACGCTGAAGCAGGCCCTTGAAGCCGCCGAAGCCGGAAAGTACGCGATCGGTTCGTTTTCACCGCGTTATACGTCCATGATCGCCGCCGTTCTGGCGGCAGGGCAGGAGGCAGATTCGCCGCTGATCGTCCAGATTTCGCAGAAGGAGCTGATCCGGTACGGCATTACGCCGAAGGCATTTGCGGAGGAGTTCTACCACCAGCTGGAGAAGCAGCAGATCACCGTTCCGGTGGTGCTTCACCTGGACCACACGAAGGACATGGCGGTCATCGCCGAGGCCATCGAAGCGGGCTTTACCTCCGTCATGATCGACGCGTCGGAAAAGCCGTTCGAGGACAACGTCCGCGAGTCCAAAGAAGCGGCCGACTACGCCCATGCCAGAGGCGTCTCGGTTGAAGCTGAGCTCGGCATGATCGGTACGACCGATTTCGTCGAGACGGAAACCGACGAAGAGCTGTACACCGATCCCGATGAGGCGGCGGAGTTCGTTCGGCTGACCGGCGTGGACGCGCTGGCGGTATCGTGCGGCACCGCGCATGGCGTCTACAACGTGAAGCAGCCGAAGGTCGACTATGCGCGCCTGAAGGCGATCCGGGCGTTGACCCCGGTGCATCTGGTGCTGCACGGCGGTTCGGGCGTTCCGGCCGACATGATGCAGCAGGCGTTCACCCTGAACGGGGGCGGCGTCAGCAAAGTGAATATCGCGACCGACCTGGAACTGTCGCTGCTGGCAGCACTGGGCCGGGAAGAGCGGATGACGGATGCGGAGTGCCGGGCACTGGCGCCGGATCAGCTGGCTGCCGGCCGCGAAGCCGTCAAGCAGACGGTCATGAACAAGATGAAGGATTTCGTGCTGAGCGCCGGAAAGGCCGGACGCTTTTTCCAATAAACCGGATGGATCCTTACACCCAAGTAACCATGGATTGGAGCTGAACCACGTATGAAGGACAAAAAGCTGTACATGATCGGCAATGCACATCTCGACCCGGTGTGGCTGTGGCAGTGGCAGGAGGGCTTCCAGGAAGCAAAAGCGACCTTCCGCTCGGCCCTCGACCGGATGAAGGAATCGGAGGATTTTATTTTTACGTCCAGCTCGGCGGCCATGTACGAGTGGATCGAAAACAACGAGCCCGCCATGTTCGAGGAAATCCGCGCACGCGTCAAGGAAGGCCGGTGGAACATCGTCGGCGGCTGGTGGATCCAGCCCGACTGCAACATTCCGGGGGGCGAATCCTTCGTTCGCCAGGGCTTGTACGGCCAGCGTTATTTTAAAGAACAGTTCGGGGTGACCGCCAAAGTCGGCTACAACGTCGACAGCTTTGGCCACAACGCCATGCTCCCGCAAATTTTAAAAAAGAGCGGGATGGACTACTACGTGATGATGCGCCCGATGCCGAACGAAAAAGGCCTGCCCAGCCGGCTCTTCTGGTGGCAGTCCGACGACGGGTCCAAGGTGCTGACGTTCCGCATTATGTTCGAGTACCTGTCTTGGGGCAAAGATCTGGAAAATCACGTGCGTCGCTGCCTCGGCGAGTTCAAGGAACCGCTGAACGACTTGATGCTGTTCTACGGCGTGGGCAACCACGGGGGCGGGCCGACCAAGGAAAATATCGAGAGCATTCGGCGCCTGAACGAGGAGCCGGATCTGCCGAAGCTCGAGTTCGCTACGCCTGACCGGTACTTCAAGGACATGGAAGCTTCCGGACTTGATTTTCCGGTTGTGCACGACGACCTGCAGCATCACGCCAGCGGCTGTTATGCCGCGCATTCCGGCATCAAACAGTGGAACCGCCAGGCGGAGAACCGGCTGATTGCGGCGGAGAAGTTCTCCGCGCTCGCTTCATGGATCACCGGGCAGCCGTATCCTGAGGAATTCACGCGCGCCTGGAAAAACGTGCTGTTCAACCAGTTCCATGACATCCTAGCCGGAACGAGCCTGGAACCGGCGTATGAGGACGCGAGATATTTGTTCGGAGAGGCGATGGCGATCGCCGACCGCTCGCTGAACTATGCGGTGCAGTCGCTGTCCTGGAACATCGGCATCGAGCAGGATGAAACGATGCGCCCGATCGTCGTGTTCAACCCGCACGCCTGGTCCAGCAAAGTGAACGTCGAGCTGGAGATTGGCGGAATCAAGGACAACAGCGTGCTGGTAGACGATACCGGCAAGCCGGTGCCGTTCCAGACCGTCAAGTCGCAGGCCGCGGCCAGAGGCCGCTACCGTCTGAGTTTTATGGCCGAACTGCCGCCGCTCGGATACCGGGTCTACAAGCTGTTCCTGGAATCGGCATCGCTGAAGCCGGTCGGGGAGCCGATCACGGCCAGCGATCTCGTCTTGGAAAACAGCCGCCTGCGGCTGGAGTTCGACAAGGACACGGGCTTTATCAAAAGCCTGCGGGACAAGAAGCTGGATCATGAGGTGCTGCGGGGCGAAGGGGCACGGCCGGTCATCATCGACGACACCTCGGATACGTGGAGCCACGACATGCTGCATTTTAACCGGACGGCAGGGCAGTTCAAGGCGGTGAGAGTGCTGCGCATCGAGCACGGGCCGGTCAAATCGGTCATCCGCGTAGTAAGCGAATACGGCAGCTCGCGGCTGGTGCAGGATTTTGCGATGTATCCGGACCGGGACCAAATCGACGTTCGCGTGACCGTGGACTGGCGGGAAAAGTTCAAAATGCTGAAGCTCGTCTTCCCGGTCAACTGTGTCTTCAGCCGGCATACGTACGAAATTCCTTACGGAACGATCGAGCGCGAGCATAACGGCGAGGAAGAGCCGGGCCAGAGCTGGGTGGACTATACGGGGATCGTTCCGGGATCGAACCGCGTGTACGGGCTGAGCCTGATGAATGACGCCAAGTACAGCTACAGCATCCACAACAAGGAGCTGGCTCTGACCGTGCTGCGCAGCCCGATTTACGCCCATCACGATCCTTACGTGCCGGAGGCGGACGGTGAGTATGCCTTTACCGACCAGGGCATTCAGCAGTTCAACTATTCGCTTCTTCCTCATGAAGAGGGCTGGGAGCAGGCAGGCACCGTGCGCCGGGCCGCGGAGCTGAACTGCAAGCCGGTAGCCATCATTGAAACGTATCACGAAGGAAAGCTGCCGCAGACGGATTCGTACCTGTCGGTGGACCGGGACAACATCATCGTCAGCGCTGTGAAAAAAGCGGAGGATAACGATGATCTGATCCTGCGCGTGTATGAGACGGACAAAAAGGCGACGACGGCCGAAATCAGTCTCCCGAAATGGGAGCGCAGCATCCGTGCCGATTTCAAGCCCTCGGAAATCAAAACGTTCCGCGTGCCGGCGGACAAAAGCCTTCCCGTGACAGAAACCAGCCTTCTGGAGTGGGATCTGTAATATGGGCCGCCGCGAAGAGACGGCTGCCGAGCTGCAGGCGGCCGGGAAATTTATGATGGACACGGGGCTCGCCTGGGGCAATGCGGGCAACATCAGCGCCAGGCTGGATGATTCAAGCTTCCTGATCACGGCCACGGGGACGTTTCTGGGAGAACTGGGCGAAGGAGATTTCGCCGAGTGCGTTCTGGACGGCAGAGAGGCGCCGGCAGCTGCCGGGCCCAAGCCGTCCAAGGAAGTGCCGATGCACCAGGCCGTGTATGACCTGCGGCCTGACGTCGGGGCAGTGCTGCATGCGTCACCTTTTTACAGCACGCTGTTCGCCTGCGCCGATATTCCGCTTCCCTCTGGCTTGTTTGTGGAGACGATGTACTACCTGGAGCGTGTGGAACGCGTCCGGTACGCCCATCCCGGCTCGCTGGATCTGGGGGAAGCGGTCAGGGAGAAGGCGAAACAGGCCAATGTGCTGCTGCTGGAGCACCACGGGGTACTGGTCTATGACACCAGCATCAAGGAAGCGCGGATGGCGCTGCAGACGCTCGAAATGGCCTGCCGGATGGTGATTGAATCCGGGAATGCGGGCGTACGTCTGCAGGAGCTGCCGGATCCGGTCCGGCAGGACTTCCTGGAGCGCTCCGGCTACCGGCCGCGGAGGAGGTGGGACGGATGATCGGCGTCATTGCCGACGACATTACCGGGGCGAACGACATCGGCATCATGTTCGCCAAGGCGGGCTTGACGTCGCATGTGTATCCGGCGGATGAGCTCCGGCACGGTCTGCCGGATCCGCAGCCGGATGTGCTCGTGGTGGACACGAACTCGCGGCTCGATACCGCGGATCAGGCTTACGCCAAGGTGTACACGGCTACCGTCGCCCTGCGCGCCGCTGGATGCACACGGCTGGTCAACAAAACGTGTTCGGTCTTCCGCGGCAACATCGGAGCGGAATTCGACGCCATGCTGGATGCGGTGCCCGCCGCGTTCGCGGTTGTCGTGCTCGGATTTCCGAAGAACGGCCGCGTCACGTTGGACGGCGTCCATTACGTTCACGGCAAGCCGCTGGCCGAATCCGAATTCCGGCATGATCCGGTACATCCGATGCAGGAGTCGGAGCTGACGGCGATCCTGCAGGCGCAGACGGAGCGGAAGGTGGCGATGCTGCCGATCGGCGTGGTGGAGCAGGGCGCCGAAGTTCTACGCGGGGAAATCAACCGGATGCGGGGCGAATGTGCCTACCTGATTCTCGACGTCCGCGATCAGCAGTCGCTGCGAATCATCGCCGAGGCGGTACTGGATGAGCCGCTGCTGTGCGGCAGTTCCGGCCTCTATGAGGAGCTCGCGCCGCTGCTGAAGCGTGCGGATGTGGACCGGGAAAGCTCAGATCGATCCACTACCGGGCCTGTGGAAAATGGGGCGCTGTACAAAAGGGCTGACCTGGGAGCAGATGAAGAAGAACGAACAGGGAAGAACTTGGCCTCTGCCGGGACCGGGCCGGATGGCGGGCAAGTTGATAGGGCGGCTGCTTACCTTATTGAAAATAGCGGGTTACTGAGCAAAGATGCAGACGCCTCACAGGACAACGCAGGCTCAGCCGGTAATGCCACACGGGGCGAAGGGGTGCTGCTCGCGGCAGGCAGCCTGATGCCGCAAACCGCGGCGCAGATTGCTTGCGCCCGGGAGGCGGGTGTAACGATCATCGAGCTCGATTCTTTGCTTCTGCTGGAACCGACACGTAAGAACGGGCACATCGCCGATGTCGTGCGGCGGGCCGGCGCGAAGCTGGCAGCCGGACGCGATGTGCTGATCCATGCATCGAACGATGCTGGCAAGCTGGCAGCGACCCGCAAGCGGGCGGAGGAGCTCGGCCTGTCGGGTACGGTGCTCTCACGCATCGTCTCGGATGAGCTGGCCGGCGCTGTAGCCGATGTCGCGGTGCGTACCGGTCAGCGCCGGGTCGTCATCGCCGGCGGGGAAACCTCTGCTGCCGTATGCGGCCGGCTGGGCGTCACCGGGCTGCGGGTGCTGGAAGAGATTGAGCCGGGGCTGCCCTCCTGCATGTCGCTGGACGGCAAGGCGCGTCTGCTGGTGTTGAAATCGGGCAGCTTCGGCAGCCCTGAGTTTATCGTCAAAGCCATCGAACATTTGAAGGGAATGAACATCCATGGGGAGAGTGACTGCGATGAGCGCGATCTTTGAGCAGCTGTTTGCGAAATATCCGGATCTTCAGCCGTGCCGGGACGCGGTTTGGCAGGCGTACGAGGCGATGGAGGCTTCTTTTCGCCGGGGAGGCAAAATGCTCCTCGCCGGCAACGGCGGCAGCGCCGCCGACTGCGAGCATGTCGTGGGCGAGCTGATGAAGGGATTTATGCTGAAGCGGACTTTGCCGCCGGCCGAACGCGATAAGATGCTCATTCACGGCGAGGAAGGCGCTTATATCGCCGACCGGCTGCAGGGTGCGCTGCCGGCCATCTCTCTCGTCAGCCAGAGCGGCCTGTCGACCGCGTTCATCAACGACGTTGCCGCCGATATGGCGGTGGCCCAGCAGGTGTACGGCTATGGCCGGCCGGAGGATACGCTGGTCGTGTTCAGCACGTCCGGCAACTCGGCGAATGTGGTTCGTGCCGTTCAGGTGGCCAAATCCCTCGGGATGACCACGATCGGCCTGACCGGCCGCACCGGCGGACGCCTGAAGGAGCTGTGCGACATTGCCGTCTGCGTTCCTTACGACGGCACGCCGGATATCCAGGAAAGGCATCTGCCGATTTACCATACACTGTGCATGATGCTGGAGGAGAAATTTTTCGCATGAGCACGCTGCTGGGAGGCCTCGATATCGGCGGAACGAAGTGCGCAGCCGTGCTTGGCAGGGCGGAAGGCGACCGGATCGAAATCGTGGGCAAGCGCAGCTTCCCGACGCCGGACACGCCGGAGGAAGCGCTGGCGTCGCTGTGCGACGAGCTGGCCGGCCTGGCCGCTTCGGCCGGCGGGGGCGAGCCGCTTGCGGCCGTCGGCGTCAGTTGCGGCGGCCCGCTTGACAGCCGGCGGGGACTAATTCTCTCCCCGCCGAACCTGCCCGGCTGGGACGGCATCGACGTCCTCACGCCGCTCCGGGAGCGCTTCGGCGTACCCGCCGCGCTCCAAAACGACGCCAACGCCTGCGCCCTCGCCGAATGGCGGTGGGGGGCCGGGCGCGGCGCGTCCAGCATGATCTTCCTGACCTTCGGGACAGGAATGGGTGCGGGTCTGATCCTGAACGGAGCGCTGTATGCCGGCACAAGTGACATGGCCGGTGAGGTCGGCCATATCCGCCTGGCGGAGGAGGGGCCGGTCGGCTACGGCAAGGCCGGCTCTTTTGAGGGCTTTTGCAGCGGCGGGGGCATTGCCCGCCTGTTTGCCGGTTTGAAGGAAGCGGCGGCAGAGACTGCCGCGCAATCCTCCGCCGGCGCCGGAGGGATGGCCCCGCAATCCGGAGGGAGCGGGGAGGCTGCATGGACGGCGAAGGACGTGTTTGAGGCGGCCGCCGCCGGGGAGGCGCTGGCGCGCCATGCGGTGGGCATCATCGGCCGCAAGCTCGGCCGGGGCCTGGCCGTCCTCGTCGATACGCTCAATCCGGAGCGGATCGTAATCGGCAGCATCTATGCGCGCCAGGAGCAGGTGCTCCGGCCGCTCGTGCTGGAGGAGCTGCGGCGTGAAGCGCTGCCGGGGACGCTCGCGGCCTGCCGGATTCTGCCGTCGGAGCTCGGCGAGCATGTCGGGGATGCGGCCAGCTTGTCCGTTGCGCTTCACGCGCTGGGGGAGCATGAACGAGGGAATAACGGATCCGGGAAACCGAAGGTGGATCCGGCGAACTTTTAATATATGATAACAGGTTCATCACAACGTTGTGATACAGGATTCGTGTCCTGAAGGCATGGAAGTGCACAGCCCTCAGGCCTTTGTCGTATGGATAGTTGGAAGATGGCATGTTCGTCATTTTGGGAGCAGCAGGGGGAATCGTTGATGAGTATCGAAGGGCAAGGTGCGTTTCAATCCAGTGAAAACCTTGGGGCGGACGGCGTAGAGAAAGCTCTGCTCTGGCCGTTTGGCCTTTCCGTTCGGCTTCAATCGGGGACGGAAGCGGTTCGGCTGCAGCTGACAGGGTCAGAAACAGAGAAAGGTTCGACGGAAAAGGAGATTTTTGAAGAGACCCGGTTTCACTACCGAAGCGAAGATGAGTCCATTCAAGCCCGGATTTTTGTGCGCGAGAAGGCAGGCGGCACGATGCTGGTATCCGTGGAAGCCGGCATCGCCAATGAAAATGATTTCGGCAAGCAGCGCTCGTTCGCAGGGGAGCATGCGGTCATGCTGACGCTGCGGCCCGTTGGGCAGATCGAGGGGCTGATGGCCAACTACCAGCATAAGGACTGGTGGACCCGCCCTCATTTTAGCACCGATCTGGCCGGTTTGCCGGAGAAAATGCAGTCATTGCTGTGGAAGACAGCAGGCAAATACGGCCACCTGCTTCCGGTGACGGGACCGGTGTGGCGTGCGGATGCCGCCGGATCCGAGGAAGGGATTACGCTTCGATTATCCGCTTATGAGGAAGGGCATACCCGCTGTGAAGCGCTGGTGTTTGCCTTTGCGGCCGGGAGCGATCCATACGATCTCGTCAAGCGCAATGTAGCTTCCGCGCTGAAAGAGCTGGATTATCCGACGCTGCCGAGGGAACAGAAGCCGTTTCCGGCGATGCTGGACAAGCTCGGTTGGTGCAGCTGGGATGCTTTTTACCATCAGGTCAGCGAAGAAGGGCTGCTGGCCAAAGCCGCCGAGCTGCAGCAGCTTGGGCTGCCGGTCGGCTGGGTGATGATCGACGACGGCTGGTCCGATATTTCTGCGGGCAAGCTGTCTTCCTTTGAAGCGGATCCCGTCAAATTTCCCGGCGGTTTGAAGCGTGCCGTGCATGCACTGAAGGAACGGTATGGCATCCGCCACGTCGGGGTATGGCACACCATCGCCGGTTACTGGGGCGGCATTCTGGAGGACAGCCCGATCGCCAGAACGTATGCGGACCATCTGTACCGGGTGCCCCGGGGCAATCTCATCCCTTATCCGGAAGCCGGCAAAGGCTTTGCCTTCTGGCATGCCTGGCACGGATTTTTGCGCCGCCAGGGCGTCGATTTCGTCAAGGTGGATAGCCAAAGCGCGGTTCTGAACTACTTGCAGGGACGTATGCCCATCGGCGAAGCTGCCGCCGCTGCGCACGAGGCGCTGGAGGCTTCGGTTGCGCTGCATTTTGACGGGACGATCATCAACTGCATGGGCATGGCGTCCGAAAATATATGGCACCGGCCGAAGTCGGCCGTTTCGCGCAACAGCGACGATTTTGTGCCGCAGGAGAAGCGCGGTTTTCCGGAGCATGCGCTGCAGAACGGCTACAATTCCTTTTACCATGGGGCCTTTTACTGGGGAGACTGGGATATGTACTGGTCCAAAAACCACGACGACGTGCAAAGTGCGGTGCTGCGCGCGGTGAGCGGAGGTCCGGTCTATATCAGTGACGCTCCGGGAAATACCGATCCGTCGCGCATCTGGCCTTTGATCTATGCAGACGGCGCCGTCATCCGCTGCGACGAGACGGCCAATCCGACCCCGGACTGCCTGCTGCTGAATCCGGCCGAAGAGCACGTTCCTTTTAAACTGTGGAACCGGGCGGGCAGCGCAGGGGTTGTGGCTGCCTTTCATATCAGTGGGGATTCTGCTCAGGTTATGGGTTCGATCGGACCGGCCGATGTGCCGGGACTCGGCGGCTTGGAATTTGCCGTGTACGACCATTTTGCCGGCAAGGGCTGGCTGATGCGTGCCGACGAGCAGACCCCGATCCGTCTGGAGGAAGGAGGCTGCGCCCTCTATGCGGTCGTCCCGGTTACGGGCAGCGTTAACCCGGTTGGGCTGGCTGACAAATACATTTCGCCAGCGGCGGTTGCCGGGTGTACTGAGGTAGGCAAGGTAACCAACGTCCGCTTGCGGGAAGGCGGCCGGTTCGTGTTTGCCTCCAAAACGGCGCCTTTAAGCGTTACCGCAAACGGCCTGATGGTAGAGGCAACTCCGATCGGGGGCGAACCCGGTGATTTCTATGAGGTTCTTTGCGGGGAGCCCGGTCAAGCGGTGCAGATCGAAATCGTCTCGGCGTAAAAGCCGCATGAAGGCTTTGAAGAAAAAAATAGAAAAGCAGCAGTTCATCTCATGACGAACGAGCTGCTTTTGCTATTTTCGCTGCGACATTAAGTTCTGGTTTTAACGGCTAAACCACTGAACGATATCGGCCCTACAACATCGACTCTTGTATTTGCCGTTGTATTTTCGGCGGTAACCGTGTACACATGGGAACCCGATCTTACATTTCGATCTTCCGCTTGGAACGTCACAACATAGTTTTGTTCAGAGCCAACGGATTCAATGCCTTGCAGCGTATTGAAAATCTCTCTTCCATCGCGGAAGACTCTAAACAGAACTTGTGCAATACCTGTGACACCCCGAACGCCTACGGTTGCTACTAAATCTACCCTATTAGGTTGAGCGTTCGCCGGAATCCGTAACGTGATCGAAGCAAGCCGGGATTTTGCCGGTGAACGCCGAATCGTAAAAGCGTTTGTCAGACTGAATCTGCGGCGCGGCTGAGAGGTGGCTTTATCGAGAATACGTGCCAATCATATCAACTCCTTTGGTTTGATAGTTCTACGATATGTTGAACAATGAGAGAACGATTGGACGATGAATATGGAGAATTGAAGTTGATGCAAATATATTGGTATTTTCCTTGCCTCCTTATCTTCCGGATTTATGGATCACCCTCCGCTGGACTCGTTGACTGCCGTATAGGTACAAATTCATATAAATAGGAGGAGCTGAGGTAATTTGCAGTGTGTTGGTACTTTTAGAAAAATATTACCAGCAAGACCTATTTTGAAAACCGCTATCGGCACATCGGATTTAAAATTTTATAGACGAAAAGAATCATTTTTCCGGGAAATTTGATGAAATGGATGTACGCAGTGTGCGGTCTAGTATACGATCAAACGGAGCTTTTGGCTGATTCCATGAATAAAGTCGAATGAAATGATAACGGAGGGATAGCAATGAAAATATCGAAGTCGATGATCGCAAAGATAATACTTGGGGGCGTCTGCTTGGTAGGCATCGGATGCACCGACCGAACATTGAGCTCGGCAGATGGCGTGTTGGATCAAACGAAACAGAACGGCAGCGAAATCGTCGTTCCGCATAATGAGCGCTTGTTTTTGTCCACCGACAAGAAGTGGATTAATGAGGAAGGGCATCAGTCCGACCTGATCCGGCTGCAGTGGACGGCCGACCGCGCCAAGCCCGCGATTGCCTGGGCCGACGAAAAAGGGAAGGACAAGACCGCCATCATCTCCCACGACAAAGCAAATAACCCCGAGCAGCATGACCATAAACACCTCTCGTTTGAGACGACGATGTCGCCGGACGGTCAATATGCGGACCAGCTGTTCACGCGGCTGGAAATTCCCTACGACATGGACGTCAGCGAAATCCGGACCCAATCATCCAATTTTAATGTGATGAACGGCATCCTGCGGGTTGCGGGCGAAACCGGGTCGAACCGGGACCTCCAGTTCAGCGTTGCCGGCGAAGACAACAAAACGACACCGAGATGGGCAGTACGGGCGGACAGCACGAAAGAGAAGGGCGGCAACACAGGGTCCGACCTCCAATTCGTCCGCTATGGCGACGACGGCGAAGTGGTCGATTCCCCGCTGACGATGCAGCGGAGCGACGGCAATGTCGGAATCGGCACCGATAAACCGGACACCAAGCTGGATGTGAACGGAGACAAGCTCCGCATCCGTGAGAAGCATACGCCGAAATCATCCACCGAGCCTTGCAGTCAGGGACAAATGGCCTGGGACGACCAGTACGTATATGTGTGCGTTGCCCAAGACAACTGGAAGCGGACGGAACTCTCGTCCTGGTAAGGACTGCTCTCCCAGGCGGATGCTGGATACCCCGGCAGCGTATGCTGTTGGGGGCAGTGGGGCTGTGTGATGCACGTCCCGGGCTGGGAGGGTGTTATCTTCAAATCCTACATGCTACGATTGGGATATAAAAAAATATACATAAGGCTCCCGTAGAGGAGCCCTTTTTGGAGAGGAGGAATCGGGATGCTGCTTTCTTTGGATATCGGCACGACTCATATCAAAGCAGGGGTGTTCGGGAACGACGGCTCGGAAATGGCTGTCGTCTCGGCACCGAACCCGAAGGCGCAGGGCCCCTCCGGTACCACTGTCTATGACCCGGATGTGCTGTGGGAGACCGCGGCCGGTTTGATCCAGCAGGCGGTAGAGCGTCTTAGAGAGCGGGACGAAGCGATCGATGCCGTCGGGATTACGAGCATGGCGGAGAGCGGCCTGCTGCTGAATCCAGCGGATGGGAGAGCGCGCACTCCGATGCTGCCCTGGTTCGAAACCTGCTCGGCACCGCAGGCGGAGCGGATCAGGCAGGAGGTGGATGAACGGGAGCTCTTCCGCATGACCGGATTGCGCCCGTCGTTCAAACACGGCCTGCCGAAGCTGCTGTGGCTGCGGGAAGCGTACCCGGACGCCTTTGACGGAAGCGTATGGCTGTCCGCCGCGTCATACATCGCTTACCGGCTGACCGGCAGGATCGCCGAGGATGAGACGCTGGCGGCCAGAACCTACGCATACCGGATTGACAGCCGCGCCTGGAATGAGCCGCTGATCCGCAGCTTCGGGCTGGATCCGCAGCTGTTTCCGCCCATTCAGCCGGCGGGAACGCTGGTCGGCACGGTGCTGCCGGCCATGAACGGACTGGGCCTCGGCGAAGCCCCGGTCGTCCTGGCCGGACATGACCATGTGTGCGCCTCGCTGGCCTGTCCGGACGGCCCGGACAGCACGTACAATTCGATGGGAACCGCCGAAACGCTGGTCGGGACGTTCCCCCTGCGTCCCCTGGGGGATGCCGACGATGCATCGGGCTTGTCTTTCGGCATTCATCCGGTGCCGGGCCGCATGTACTGGATGGGAGGACATTCTTCGTCCGGCGGTTCGGTGGAGTGGGCCCGCGAAGCCTTATCGGATGCCGGCATGTCCTACCCGGATATGATGCGGCTGCTGGATGAGGCGGGCGGGCAGCCCACCGGCATTTTGTATTATCCGTATTTGACCGGAAGCGGCGCCCCCCATCCCGAGCCCGGCGCCCGTGCCGCATTCATCGGCTTGGACGCCAAGCATAAGAAGGGGGACGTGATCCGGGCGGTGCTGGAAGGAAACGCCTATCAGCTGGAGCTGCTGCGGGAGCGCGCCGAACGGGTCGGCGGCAGTCCGATCCGGCGGATGCACGTGGTCGGCGGCGGAGCCCGGAACAGCCACTGGCTGCAGATCAAGGCCGATGTCTCAGGCGTCCGCCTGACCATGACCGGCGCAGCGGAGGCTTCGCTGCTCGGGGCTGCCCTGGCCGCTGCCGTCGGGGCCGGTCTGTACCCGTCCTTTCGCGAAGCGGCTGCTGCCGTAACCTACCCCGAGGCGAAGGTGTACGAACCTGATTCGGAACGCCATCTGATGTACCGGAAGCTGTACGAGCAAGGCTTTCTTGGCCTGCTTCAGCCCTTGCTGTCCTATTACAAAAGCAGCTCCTGACCGAAATCAGGAGCTGCTTTTTTTAACTAACGCCTTATTCTTTTGTAAATTCAATCGTGCTGCGCACGGTGTCAATCGGACGCACCAGCTTTTCGATCTGCTCGCGTTTCGGCTCCAGGAATGGAGGCAGGGACAGCTTTTCGCCCAGCGTTTCGTAAGGCTCGTCGCCCATAAAGCCAGGGCCGTCGGTCGCCAGCTCGAACAGAATTTGCGGCGCCACCCGGGCATACAGCGACTCGAAGAAGTGACGATTCACGTAACCTGAAGTCGAGAACCCGAATTCGTCCAGGCGGGTAATCCATTGTTCCAGCACGGAGCGGTCCTCGACGCGGAATGCCGCGTGATGCACCGTACCGAAGCCTTGGCGGGCCGGCGGCAGCACCGCATTATATTCCACGACGACCTGAGCCCCATTGCCGCCTTCACCGACTTCAAAGAGGTGGTAGGAGCCTTCCTGGCCGATTTCTTTGAACTCGAACACTTTCTCCAGCATTTCTTTGAAATAATCGAAATTGGCGATTCTCACAAAGACCGGGCCCAAGCCCGTGATGGCGTACTCCAGCGGAATTGGCCCTTTTTCCCACGGCGTTCCGGAAGGAACACCCTCGTTGTGCTCGTCGGAAATGAGCTGGTACTGCTGGTCGTCGAAGTCGACGAAAGAGAGCGTCTTTTTACCAAACATCTCTTTAATGCCGTAATGCTGAACGTTCAGGCGGTCAAAGCGCTTCACCCAGTAGCTCAGTGCCGCATCGCTCGGAACGCGGAACGACGTTTTGGCGATTTCGTTGGTGCCGTGAACGCCTTTCGGAATGCCGGGAAAATCAAAGAATGTCATGTCGGTTCCCGCGCTTCCTTTGTCATCGGCAAAGAACAAATGATAAGTCTGGATGTCGTCCTGGTTTACCGTTTTTTTGACCAGGCGCATGCCCAGCACATAGGTGAAAAACTGATAGTTTTTTTCCGCGCTGCTCGTAATCGCAGTCACGTGGTGAATTCCTTTTAATCCGTTCATGATAATTCCTCCTTATAATTAAGCTTCCCTTAAAACTGTTTTTCCATGAATGAAATGGCTTGCGCCAATTCCTTGTTATAAAGAATCTTTAATTTAAGATAAATATAGCACGTTGTTTCCGATGTGTCAAACGTTTGGCGATTCATCGGCGAAAACAATAGTATTCTATGGCAAATTCGAGATAAAACGTGGGGCCTGAACGAATTCGTCCACCCGAACCCATAAGAAAAACGTCTATCGACGTACCTTCAAAGAAGACAGACCGCATGTAGCTGAAGTTTTTCTTGCGATTATAGAATGGTTCAGCTTCGCAGAAATTTATAAATTCTATAATCATCATAAAAACCCGGTATCACTGGACGCCGGGTTTCGCATGCATAGATTTCTTTTGGTCATTTTTCAAGGGACATCAGGGGGCTAGTACAACCGGCTTGAACACCTCTTCACACCATGTGCGGAAGCTGGTGTCCGAAGGCTGTGCCTTTTGTAAATCGTCGTTGTAGATGCCTTCATTTTGGGCAATGACCATATCCATGTAATCCTTGACCCAAGCCTCCGTTCCAAACCGAGATAGGGTAGCTTTATACTCAGCAATGGAAACCTGCTGAAAGCGAATCGGACGCTCGAGCACTTCAGACAAGACATGCGCCATTTCATTGGGTGTTAAAGAATCGGGGCTGACGACCGGGACACTGTCTTGACCGCTCCAGGATTCATCAAGCAAGAGTGCTGCTGCTGTCGAGGCGATATCCCGGGTAGCGCAGAGCGGGAGCACCTGATCTCCAGCCATAGGCATATAGAACGTCCCGTGGCTTTTGATGGATTCCAGATCATGGAACATATTTTCCATAAAGTACGGCATACGCAGTGAGCGATAGCTTACACCTGTGCTTTCGATGAGAGCGTCCATCTCAAACGCTGCGGTTAATATCCCGGCATGTCTGCCGAAGCCACGCCCCAAGCTGGACACGCCCACCACTCTTTTCACTCCAAGGCTCTGGATGGCTTGGCAAGCCGGTCTGGTGAAATTCAAATAGTATTCCGTGGAGTTCCCCGATCGAGGGTTCGGAGGCACCAGCCAAAGAACACTCTCTGCACCTGCGAATGCTTTCGAGACGACATCCAGGTCATCGTGTGATCCCTGAAAGACTTCAACACGGTCGCGCACCCGCTGCGGCAGCCGGGAAGGGTCCCGGGCAATGACACGGATCGGCTTCCCGCTATCAACGATTCGTTCAAGGACTTGCTGGCCGATTTGACCGGTGGGAGTCGTAATAACTATCATGAACAATTCATCCTTTCATAGGTTATGGCTGGCCCAACTTATTAGAGAGAGCAGCTAATTAACAGTGTTGTTTAAGCGTCATTTTCGGCTAAACTATACTGTATAAATGATATTAATTTGGTTCAGCCATGCAGGCAATCAGCAGCAAGCCGTTTTCGTTGTGTAGGCAACATCTGCACGATTATGTTGTTTATTAGGTTATAAGTCCAAGGAGTGATAGCATGCCAGTAAACCCAAACGATCCCCGCGTCAAGCGCACGCGTCAGTTATTACTGCAATCCTTTATGGAGCTGATCGAGCAAAAGAAAAATATTTACTCCATTTCCGTGCAGGACATTACCGATCGCGCGACGGTTAATCGGGCCACATTTTATGCGCATTTCGAAGATAAGTATGCTTTCCTGGAGTGTTGGATGAGGCAAAAATTCCAAAAGAAACTGGAGAGGGAATTACCTAATCATTCCATATCCAATATGAGCAGCTTGCGGTCTTTGATTCAAATCGTTTTTGATTTTCTTGCCCTTACCCGGCAATATATGATTCGTACTCCGGAGAACAGTCCGTATGAACCGCTGTTTGAAAGCGCCATTCATAAAGAACTCTATCATCTCCTGTTCACATGGCTGAGCGAAGAAGCGAAGGCGCCGGAGGCAAAAAAAGCTGTGGAATCCACGGCTCTCCTCATAAGCTGGGGCATATTGGGGACAGCCATTCAGTGGAGCAGAGACCCTGAACATCGCCCGGCGGAGGAGATGGTGCAGGAGATGCTGGTTGTCGTGGCGGCGGGATTGGCTCCCGTTTTGGAACAATCTTAAAAGGATGATCGCTAACGGAGGGCATAAATAATACGATGTTAAAAGACAGCAGCCGACCATAATGATCAGCTGCTGCCTGTGCGCTAAGGAGGCTATGAAGATGAAGAAACGGATTCTAGCCATAAACATTCATTTATAAGCGATGATCATAAACCGGTCGGCATTCGTCTGGATTCCTTTCGGCGTCTGGTGTTCGGCAATAAAGCGGTGCAGCGTCTGAAAATCCGACTCCGTCTGTCCAAAGCCGGGGATGATCGGGGTGTGCTTCAGCAAAAAGATCAAGTCTTCGGCCGTCGCATAATACTCCAACGCATCGTATTGCCGGCAATCGATCTGCCGGAATCCGGCTTCCTTCAGTTCGACGGCATACCGCTCCATAAGCGTTCCCCGCTTGGCATTCCCGGATTGGCCTCTGCCGAAAGCTTGTGCCAGATTGCGTTTATCACTTTCGCCGACCTGCTGGGTGAGGAACACTCCGTCATCGGTCAGCACCCTGGCCACTTCGGCCGCATTGAACTCCGAATGCCTGCAGCTGATCACCTGAAAGAATCGGTCAGGAAAACCGAGCTTGGAAGCTTCCATCGGCAAGAAGCGGATGTTGGACCTACCGGATTGTTCCCGGTTCCGGTTGGCGGTATGAATCATGGCTGCCGAATGGTCGATGCCGATCAGAAGCAGGGCCGCATCCGCCAAGCGCAGCAGAGCCTCGCCGCCTCCGGTGCCGATATCCAGTAAAATATCTCCGGCCTTACAGCGGGAGGAAACTTCGCTCCAAAAATTCCACAGGGCATTTTCAACAGTCACGCTCAATCGGCTGAAATCCCAGCCGTTCATTTGGCCGACTTCATTGTAAAATTTTTTATAATCAAAAGAATCCATAGATTGTTCCACCTTTCAAAAAGTAAGAGAATAGTGACGCGTGCAGACGTTGCCGGTTCGTTTCCAAATGGATCAAAGGACAGACGTGTCCCTTGATAGCTGGTACGCGTTTTGACCCAGCCCGGAAATTACATACCTCGAACGAAATGCAGTGCCACGATTCGCTTCACCCCTTTGAAAGAATAGTTACATTATAAAAGGCCTAAATCCCGGAATACAAGGGTGAACGGCAATCCAATGATTGTCCTCCTATGGTTTCGTTCGTATAATGGGTAATGCTATGTTGTGGATGAAGTGTAAGGGGTAAGTCTTAAATCAAAATGAATGGATGGATAGAGCCGGGTACCGGCTTAACCATTTTCAAGGGGGAACAGCGGGTGCCGCTAGAAATTGAACGCAAATTTTTGCTGCCGGAATTCCCGGCGGCTCAGGTTAGGGAAGGAAAACTGCGGATCGTCAAGGAGCAGCTGATCGAGCAGACGTATCTTGCGCTGTATGAAGATCAGGAACTGAGGGTTCGGAAAATAACCGACGCCGCCAGCGGAGACGTAGAGTATACGCATACGTTCAAGAGGGGGTTCGGCATCGCCCGGGAAGAGGTGGAGGTATCCATCGCCGGCGGCTTGTATGATCAGATGATTCAGGCCCATGGCGCCGTTCCTTTGATCAAAAAGCGTTCTACGGCGCTGTGGGATGGCGTGCAGGTGGAGATCGATGAGTACGATCAAATCCAGCTGATGGTGCTGGAAGTGGAGTTCGGCTCGGAGGAGGAGGCCGAAAGCTTCGTTCCCCCGGCATGGTTCGGGAAGGACATCAGCACGGATAAGGAATACAGCAACAAGAAGGTTTGGCGTGAGCTTCAGTCCCAGCAAAGTTAGGGAATTATGAAGCTCGTTTGGCCATGGGACGGATCAAGTTGTGGCTGGGAATCAAGAGACCGAAAGGTCTCTTTTTTTGATCCAAGGATGTGATGCTTCGGAGACCTGGATTCCTTATATCGCAAGAAAAGCTGCCATAGTACAACGGTTTGGCTTCCTTGAATGACGCCGATAGACGTTTTTTACTTTTGATGGTTAAAAAAATGTTTTTTGAGGGGGGCTTTTTATTACGTTTTGGGCTCAAGGCGCCGACATAAAGTATAGCGGTTGCTTTGACGGAATAAAGCGCGCGATAAGCGGCTTGAATATAGGCTTTACCCTGCGTAAAGCCCGGGGAGCGTTGGGATGAAAAGGCAATGGATTATTTTTATCATCGGCATGCTGCTGGTGCTGTTTCTGCCGGTGTACGCCGTTTGGCAGCAGTTCGTGATGGACAGGCAGCCTACGGCGGTGGAAGGGGTCCTTGACCTCAGTAAGCTGGATCTCGGGCATCAGGGAGCGATCAGCTTGAACGGGGAATGGGAATTTTACCGGAGCCAGCTGCTGACCCCAAAAGATTTTGACCGCAGCATCACCGTGAAGGAAGACGAGCGTCCAAGGCTGTCCGGGATGGCACGCCTGCCGGGCGCCTGGAACGATTATATTGCGGAGGACGGACAGCGAATGGCCGCGGGCTACGGGACGTTTCGCCTGATCGTTCAGGTCAAGCCGGGGCAAGCGCTGACGTATGGCCTGCAGACCAACAATATCCGTTCCGCCAGCCGGGTGTTCATGGGCGGTTACGAGATTGGAGCCAGCGGAAATCCTGGGCGTACCGCCGATGAAGGCGTTCAGAATAACGTTCCCTTCTTGGGTTTTGCCACCCTTTCAGGCGGACGGATCGAAATTATCGTTCAGGTCGCCAATTACTTGTATACCACCGGCGGCGTATTTACGTCGATCCTGTTCGGGGAGCAGCACGCGATTATGCAGAGCAAGGAGATGTATTTGTTCGCCAACTGGATGACGATCGCCGGATTTTTTACCGCGGCCATATATTTTCTCGGATTTCAGCAAATCCGCAAGAAGGAGCCGGCCTCCCTGCATCTAGGGTTGTTTTGCCTGACGGCGATGGGTTATGTCCTGCTGCACGGAGAGAAGCTGATTGCCGGCATTTTGCCGGGCCTATCCTATGAGTGGATCTTAAAGAGCCAGCTGATAATATCCGCACTGATCTACTATTTTTTATTAAAGTTTGTGTCCGCTTCAGTACGCGGCGGTGTTCATCCCATCGTCATGCGTTCCTACGCGTTTCTCGGCGGGGCATCCATCGCGGTTGCGATTATTTTTCCCAGTATTTTGTTCTCCAAGATCGAACCTTTGCTGGTCGCCTTCTCAGCGTTATGCATCACCTACATTATCGGCATCATGCTGCGGGACCTCCGCCGGCTGCGAAATTCGGGAGAATACCTGCTGACGATTCTCGGCATCATCAGCATCCTCATGGTTATTATCACCAACCTGCTCCCGTTGATCGGGGTCTACGAAGGCATGGTTTTTACTCCCGTAGAAATGCTGATCTTCGTCGTGACTCAGTCGGCCCTGCTCGCCCGGCGCTACGACCGGACGTTTAATGAAGTGGAGCAGTTGTCCCGCAGGCTCCTGACCCTGGATGGTTTGAAGGATGAGTTTATGGCGAACACCTCCCATGAGCTGCGGACACCCGTGCACGGAATGGTCAACATGGCCCAATCCTTGCTGGAAGGGGCCTCCGGGGAACTGAACCGGGAGCAGCGCGGCAATCTCAAGCTGATCATGACGACAGGGAAGCGGCTGACGCTCCTCATCAACGATATTTTGGATTTTGCCAAGCTGAAGAACGGGGAGATCGTCATGAGGCGGCAGCCAGTCGATTTGGCTTCGGTGACCGGTTCCGTGCTGGAGATCATCCGCAATCTCGCGGGGAGCAAACGAATCATGCTGGAGGAAAGCCTGCCGGAGGATCTGCCTTTCCTGCTGACGGACGAGGACCGTCTTCAGCAGATTTTGTTTAATCTCCTTGGCAATGCGGTGAAGAATACTTCCAGCGGAAGTATCCGGATTGCGGCCGGCCAACGGGGCGACGCCGTGCATATCTCAGTGGCCGACACCGGGATTGGCATTGCGGCGGATCGGCTGGAGGCTATTTTTACTCCGTTTGATCAGTTGGACATGCCGGAGGGGCACGAATCTTCCGGCACCGGCCTTGGGCTCAGCATTACCAAAAGGCTCGTTGAGCTGAGCGGCGGCCGCATTTGGGTCGAATCGCAGCTGGGACGGGGCTCAACCTTTCATTTCACCGTTCCTGCCGCCGGTCCAAGACCGACAACGGCAGATCGCGCAGCAGCCGGCATCTCTTCGGAACGCATCCGCGAGGAAACGGCTGCGGCACTGGCGCCTGCGGATCCGCAGATGCCTGATCACGGGGCGGAACGCGCAACCGTCCTGATGGTGGACGACGATCCCGTTAATCTTCAGGTGCTGCGCAATCTGCTTGCACTCGAGGGCTACCGGTTGATGACGGCCAGCAACGGGCAGGAGGCGCTGGAAAAGATCCAGTCCGGGCAGTCGATCGATCTGGTCATTGCCGATTGGATGATGCCGGGCATGTCGGGCCTCGACCTGTGCCGAAGCGTGCGCCGGCAGTTTTCCCTGTCGGCCCTTCCGATTCTTCTTCTGACGGCCAGAAGCCTGCCGGAGGATGTCCGCATCGGGCTGTCGGCCGGAGCGAACGATTTCCTGCGCAAGCCGGTTGATGCCGAAGAGCTGCGGGCCAGGGTCAGAACCCTGCTGGAGCTGCGCAGGTCGGTCCGGAACGCCATTTCGGCGGAAATGGCCTTTCTTCAGGCCCAGATTAAGCCGCATTTTCTGTATAATGCGCTGAATACGATGATCGCCCTGCTGCCTATCGACCCGGAGAAGACGGCGGAATTGCTTCACGAGCTCAGCCGATATTTGCGGGGGAGCTTCGATTTCCGCAACCGGGACCAGCTGACCGTCCTTCGTCAGGAGATGGCCTTGGTTACGTCCTACTTAAACCTGGAGAAGGCCCGGTTTGAGGACCGGCTGCAGGTCGACTACGACATTCAGGCGGATATGAATCGTCTGGTGCCCCCGCTCACGATCCAGCCGATCGTTGAAAATGCGGTCAGGCACGGAATCATGCGCAAGGAAGAGGGCGGCAGGGTTCGGATATCAGTGCAGGAGCTGGAGGAACGGCTGGAGATTACAGTCGAGGACAATGGGACAGGCATGACCCCGGAGCGGATGGAAGCCGTACGGGAAGGCAGAGCCGGGAACGGTGTAGGGCTGAAAAATATTAACGCCCGCCTGCTGACGCTTTTTGGCACGGAGCTTATGATCGACAGCGATCCGGAGCGGGGAACCGTGGTCCGGTTCCATGTGCCGAAGCAGAAACAGCGCGTGACTCTCGGATGACACAAGAGGAGGACAAGCATGAGAGCGATATTGGTCGATGACGAAAATCCGGCGCTGCTTCAGTTGGAGCGGCTGATTCAAGGGGACGGGCGAATCGAGATCGCCGGCAAGTTTACACAGGTCCGGGCGGCGCTGAAGCATGCCGAGGGAATTCCGGTGGACATCGCGTTTCTGGATATCGAAATGCCAGGTCTGAACGGGCTGGAGGCGGCGGAACGCCTGCACGCTATGCATCCCGGCATTCAGGTGGTGTTCGTGACGGCGTACAATCAGTACGCGATTGAAGCGTTCGAGGTAAACGCGATCGACTATCTGCTGAAGCCGGTCGATCCCGAGCGGTTTGCCAAAACGGTGAGCCGGCTCGAGGCGCGTTTGGCGCCCCAGCAGCAGACCGCGGCACCTGTCCTTGTCCGGCAGGATCCCCAAATCATTTGCTTTAAGCGGATTGAGGTATTGGATGGCACGGGGAGCGGCAGCCGGCTCAAATGGCGGACGCAGAAAGCGCAGGAGATGTTCGCCCTGCTGGTGCATCACCGCAACCGGTGGGTCGCGAAGGACCAGATTTTGATGACCCTATGGCCGGAACTCTCCGCCGATAAGGCGGTGACCCAGCTGCATACTTCCGTGTACCAGGTCCGCAAAATGCTGAAAGCCTGGGGACTGGGCTCCACCGTGGATTATTCCCATGAGAGCTATTGTCTGGTTCAGCGGGAAGTCGAGGTGGACGTGGACGGGTTCCTGAGGGATACCGCCATGGAAGAAATCCGTGACCTGCGCGACCTGCAGCGCCTGCAGAGCGGACTGGCCCAATATCAGGGCGACTATCTTGAGGAGCATGATTACGGCTGGGCGATGTCGGCCCGCGAGGAGCTTCGGCGCCAATTCGTGCGTTCCAGCCTGCTGGCCGCCGAATATGAACAAGCCGTCGGACAGGCGCGCAGGGCCCTGGACCGGCTGCTGGGTCTGCAGAGCGTCGAACCTTTTTCGGATGAGGTATGCCGGAAAGTTCTGCTCAGTTACCTTCAGGCCGGCGAAACAGGCGAGGCACAGAGGCATTACGATGCGTTTGTACGGGTCCTGTCCGAGGAGCTGGACGCTGAGCCGGAGATGGAAACGGTGATGCTGGCGGAGCAAATTTTCTAGCCGTACAGGTACACCTCACGTCGGACCGATATAGGCGCACCCAATGACCAGGTTGTATGAATCGCCCAATCGAATGTCCTTTTCGGGAAGCGCAGCTTACGGCAGCTGTGATATGTTAGAACCAAGGAGGGATCGGCAATGGTGGGTTTTCAGGAGCAGGAGCTGCAGGAATGGATCCGTTATTTTGAAAATAAAAACACGTCCTTCTGCACATGGGTCGGAGGCACCCAAAGCGAGGAAGGCGTGATAACGATGCCTTATCCGGTATACGACGCCGGTGTTCAGCGCTTCATCGCAGCCGTCAGCGGCAGCGGACTGATGATGAAGGATTATTTGCAGCAGCTCGAGAAGGGGGATGCTCTTGCGCCGGTAGCGATCAGCGGAATGGAGATGCCCCGGGATATGGAATTGCTGCGGGCGGCGTTGACCTATTTCGTCCGGCAGGAACGCTTTTGCGACGGGCTGTGGGAGAAGGCGATCCGGGAAGGCATTTTCCTGAGCATTTTGTATAAGCTGCGGGAGGCTGAGCGGGGATCAAGGCCGGGAACCTAATGGGGAACGACGGGACTATCCGAAAAACATATGCTGGAATCATAAAAGCGGCCCATCCGGCCGCCTTTCTTTTTTATAATCACTTCCGGGCTTGCGATAATCATCGCTTAAATGTCCCCGGTCTACTCCGATGGGATTTTTCCTTTTACCTGCTTTAACGTCGCTACAATCAGAAAACTGACGATCACCAACAAGAGCCATGAACTTACTTTTCCAAGATGAACGAGACTCCAGGCCTCAGCCTGGTTAGGGTATTGCCAGGCGCCAAAGAACGTGGCGATATTTTCTGCGATCCAAATAAAAAATCCGATAAGCACAAAGGACAGGGCAAGCGGCATACGGTAACGCGTTCCGTTCACCTCATATTGAACCCAGGACCGCCAAAAGACAAGGATGACAAGTCCGGACAACCACCAACGGACATCAATCCAGAAATGGTGTATGAAAAAATTCAAGTAGATCGCAGCCGCAAGGGGGACAACGACCGCAAACGGCGGCCAATTCATCAGTTCAACCTTGAGTCTTCTCCATGCCTGGCAAAGATAACTCGCTACGCTGGCGTACATGAACCCGCTGTATAAAGGGACTCCGAATATTTTGAAATATCCTTCTCCCGGGTATGACCAAGAGCCCATATGTACCTTGAAAAGTTCAAGTGCCAGCCCGATCAGATGGAACATCGTGATCACCTTGAGTTCGTCCCGTGTTTCGAGTCCGGAGCGAACCATCCACCACTGCATCAGGAGGCAAATGATCAGCAGCCAATCATACCTGGGCAGAAAGGGGAGGGGGATGATTTTCGTCAAAGCCAAGGAGGCAAAAATCACGACCGGGAACAAACAGGATAAAGCCTGCTCCCAACCGAATCGAACGAGCTGCTTGAACGCTCTGATAACCGGTGACTCCACTATTCGGCTATGATCCATCATGATCTTCATCACTCCGATACTCTAAAATGTCTCCGGGTTGGCAATCCAACGCCTTACAAATCGCCTCTAACGTCGATAATCGAATCGCTTTCGCCTTCCCGTTCTTCAATATAGACAGGTTAGCCATGGTGATTCCTACCCGTTCCGACAGCTCGGTTACGCTCATTTTTCTTTTCGCCAGCATTACATCGATATTGATTACGATAGCCATTGTTTTCACCTCAGACCGTTAAGTCATTTTCCGATTTGATATCGATCGCTTCTTTCAAAAGCCTCTGAAGAACAGCAGCAAAGAAAGCGATCACCATGGATGCAAAAATAATGACTAGTCCGATTAAAATGACACCCGGAGCGTCGTCTGCCTCCGCAATCAGATATAGGAGGGGCAAGCCGGCCACATACAAAATACTGATGGCGACCGCACAGTATTTGATATTCTTTAGCGCTCTTACGGACAACTCCGAGAAGGCTTCATTTCTGTCGATATAAATCAACAGTCTAAAGGATTGATACAGAGCGAGGTAAAAAGGGACTGCCGATGCATACAAGTCAGCAAACACGAGATATTTGAGATAGGCATGATCCGGATACAATTCTGCTGCGAAATTCGCAATCCCGGGCACCACAAAGATGCACAAAGCAAGGATTGGCATGCCGATCAGAAACACAGCCACCTTTAAGAAGAGAGTTGACACCCGTTTCATAAAAACACCTCTTAATCATTATTGTTCCTCGAATTTAGCACATCATTTATCGTTTTACAATAAATAATTAATGAATAATATTATCATTTTGTTGTTAGTCGAGTTAAGGATCTTCTCGAAGGATTGATGTATAACAAAAAAAGCCATGTTTGCTCATGGCGTCTTGATGGCTGTTATTTGAGCCTCCCATATTGCTTTGCATAAGATAGGGTTCGTTGGTATAACTTTTTGTCTTTTAAATATTTTAGCGGATAAATTTGAGGCCGTGTATTGACCTCCAATATCCACAGCTTCTCCTTTTTTTCCACCGCTACATCCAAACCCAGTTCCTGAAATCCTTTGAGATGGCGGTCAAAATTTTTCGCTACCGAAACTCCTAACTGCTTCAGCGCTTTTTCCGTACTTTGAATGGAGGCCGAATGAAATCCCGCGCCTGTCAGCGTTGGCTGAAATAAACCGAGGCTTCCTCCCTGGTTATAGTTCGTTGCAATCTTTCCAGGACTCCCGATCTTCGCGAAGACGGCCGTACTGATCCACTCCCCTTTTTTCGTTTTCTGCACCATCACGCGAATATCGAACAGCTTTCCGTTCGTTTTAGCTAATTGGATCCCCTTCTGTAACAAATACGGCCTTTTGTTAGAAAAGCGGGAAAGCATATGATATAGCTCGTCAGCTGTTGAAAAGAAGGATTTTTCTTTCTTGAATTGGGTTTGGTACCCATTGTTTTTTTATTGATCCGAATAATGCCCGCCCCGCCGGAACCATGCGTTGGTTTGAAGTAAACGGTTGAATATTTGGAAAGCATGGAGAACAGGTTTTTTCTATCAAAAGTTTCCGTGTGGGGGACATGTTTCCGTAAATTGCCCTGCTCTAATAACCAATTCGTTTTCTTCCATTTATCGCTGATCGAGCTGCTTTTGTACTTAGCCATACATACCACCACCTTCCTGACCTAACATATGAATGTAGTGATGTGCTTGCAACGATATCTGTCTATTGTGGCGATAAGAACGGAAAAAGTTAAAGTTCTATCAGCTAGCAGATCAAAAAAGGCGGCTCATCCGCCGCCCCTTCGCCCATTATATTAAATGGCGTTCTTTAAAAATCCGTTTTGCCTCGAATACCGCGTTCAGCACCCGGGGAAAGCCGGTGTACGGCGCGCACTGGATGATGGCTTCCACAATTTCGCCGGCGGTCAGCCCGACATTCAGCCCGGCGTTGATGTGCACGTTCAGCTGCGCTTCACATCCCCCTTGCGTCGTCAGGGAAGCGATCGTAATCAGTTCGCGCTGCCTCAGGTCCAGCCCCTCCCGTGAATAAATGTCGCCAAAGGCAAATTCGATGATGTATTTCCCCAGGTCCGGGGCGATATCGCTGAGTGAGTCCATCACACGCTGCCCGCCGTCGCCATCGACTTCCAGCAGCTTTTCCCATCCGCGTTCGTAACGTTCGTTTGTCATTGTTTTTGACCTCCTGAAATGATGTTTTAACCGCTTCTTGAGTTTTATGCTACAGCTTTGAGCGCGCTCTAAAGCAAGGCTTTTTTTGCAAGGAACTTTACCATTCCAGAGAGACGCAAGGGATTAAAGCAGATCGAAGCAAAGGGCCCGCTGTGCAGGGGATTTAGTGATATAATGCAGCCATGGAGAACCAATACACGATTCAGAAGCTTTCCCAAAAAACGGGTCTGTCTGTGCATACGCTGCGTTACTACGAGCGGATTGGCTTGTTGGAAGGGGTACCCCGGGATGAGCACGGCTACCGCCTGTACCGGGAGTCCGATTTGTTATGGGTTGAATTTTTGATGCGATTAAGGGGAACGGGAATGCCGATCAGCGAGATGAAGCGGTTTTCGGACCTGCGGAGCGAAGGCGATTCCACGATAACGGAAAGGCGGGAAATGCTGGAGGCCCACCAGGCGCACATTTATGAGCAAATGCGGGTGCTTCGGGATCATTTGCGAAGTATTGACGATAAAATCGATCATTACAAAGGGATGGAAAAAGAACAAAACCAGGCGGTGCCACCCAAAGTGCCGTCCGGTAAATGAGCAAGAAGAGGCCGCGTTGGCCTCTTTTTGTTGTCTGCACCATATCCTTCATTCCGAGGGAAAACACTCAATCTCATTCCGAGGTAGTACACTAAATCTCATTCCTAGGTAATACGCTAACGGAAGTTCTTAGGCTCCCTTTGCGGCGACTCCCCATTTGCCTCCTAAATCTTTAAATCACCTTTGTCCGTCCCGCATCCGTGCTCGTCTTAGTCTGCTGTGGAGACAAACGATATAAATTATTTTATATAAACTTAACTAAAATAGTTAATATCAGTTTACATAGTTCATTCTACGCGCTATAATCTCCTTGTAAATGAGAAACGAGGAGGAATTGGCGTGAAATCGATTTTGATTACGGGTGCTTCATCAGGTATTGGAAAAGCGGCGGCACAGTTTTTTCAGCAGCAGGGGTGGAATGTCATTGCGACGATGCGTTCGCCGGAACAGGAAACCGGACTGCGGTCCTTGGAGCGGGTGCTGGTGACCCGTTTGGATGTGGAGCGGAAGGATACCATCGAGGCGGCGGTAGCAGAGGGGATGGACCGGTTTGGGCGGATCGATGTCCTGCTGAACAACGCGGGTTATGCGGCATTCGGCGCTTTTGAAGCGGCGACGGACGCCCAGGTACGCAAACAGTTTGATGTCAACGTCCATGGCGTGATGCAGACGACCCGGGCGCTTCTTCCACATTTCCGGGCCCAGGGCGGCGGAACAGTGATCAACGTCTCGTCGGCCGGCGGCAGGGTGGCTTTCCCGCTGCTGTCGTTGTACCACGCGAGCAAGTGGGCGGTGGAAGGATTCTCCGAATCGCTCTACTATGAGCTGGCTGAGCTCAACATCCGGGTGAAGCTCGTGGAGCCGGGCAACGTGGCGACGGATTTTACCGGACGTTCGCTGGATGTGCTGAAGGACGATTCGCTGGAGGCGTACGCAGCCTATACCGGCACCGTTATGAAAAAGCAGCTGGAGAGCTTCGAAACCCAGTCGTCCACACCAGAGCACATCGCCAAGACGATCTACGAGGCGGCGGCCGATCCTTCTCCCCGGTTCCGGTATATCGCCGGTCCGGACGCCGAGTTCCTGCTGGATTTGCGCAGCAGGGTGCCGGAGGAGGAATTTATGGCCGGTATTGCTGAGCAGTTCCGGTGATAGGAGGGGCTCACTCCTGAGCACCGGTGTAGGGGTTTCGCTGCTGCTCCTTTGAATCAGCTAGATAACCCAAAGAGGCGTGCCGTAAGGCGACACGCCTCTTTTTTGCATCCCCCCCACAAGCTGGGTATTTTATAAGGTCACGAGCGGGTGAGTAGTGCTGACGGCAGTAACCGTAGGAAAAACTAATTGGCCAAGCAGCTAAAGTAAGGAGACAAGGCCAGTCTCCGCAAGCTAACTCAGAGGTAGCAGTCCCCGCTAAAATGAACTCCAAAGAGGGAAAGCATATGGGGTGGAAAGTTTACGTGCCGCCTTTGAAGCCGTGTTCCCACCTCCTTATCTCATCAAAGGAACACGGCTTCAACAGCGGCTGAAGCCCCAAATGCGTCCCTCCCCCGAGCGCTGAAGTATGGGTTTCCTTATTGCTCCTTCGAATCAGCTAGATAACCAAAAGAGGCGTGCCGTAAGGCCACACGCCTCTTTTTTTGCATCCCCCCACAAGCTGGGTATTTTATAAGGTCACGAGCGGAGGCGTTGTGCTGGTGCGGTAACCGGAGGCGATAAAAATGGCTAGCAGCAGGAAAGAGGGAGAAGGTAGCTTCAATTATCGAACTGTAACGCAGCAGTCACTGCCACCTGAACTCCAAAGAGGGAAAGCATATGGGGTGGAAAGTTTACGTGCCGCCTTTGAAGCCGTGTTCCCACCTCCTTGTCTCATCAAGGAACACGGCTTCAACAGCGGCTGGAATCCCAAATGCGTCCCTCCCCGAGCACAAAAGTCTGGGTTTCGTTATTTCTTTCTTCGAGGCGGCTCCACCCAAAGAAGATACAGCGGCGTATTGGCTTCGTCCTTTTTTCAACCACGCCCCCAATCTTAAAAAATAACCAGCCCACCCCTGTTCATGCCAAGCAACCCCCATCCCTCCACCGTTACTATGAAAAATAAGCACAGCTATACGACGTGCGCGAAAAGGAGGACCGATATGTCGACGATCAAAACGGAAGCAGCCGAGCTGACGGCCCAAAGCGTGGTCCGAAGGCCGGGAAGGGGCGGCGGACTGATCCACCTCATGTGGAAGTACAAGGCGCTGTACGTGATTTCCCTTCCCGGGATCGTGTATTTTCTCATCTTCAAGTACATTCCGCTGGGCGGCTCGATCATCGCGTTTCAGGATTACAACATTTTTAAGGGATTCACGGGCAGCGAGTGGGTGGGCTTCGCCAACTTTACGATGATGTTCCAGCATTACGACTTTTTGCGGATTTTGAAAAATACGCTGCTCATCGGGCTCTACGATCTGATCATTGCGTTTCCGGCCCCGATCATTCTGGCCCTGCTGCTCAACGAGCTGAGGCTGGTCGTGTTCAAAAGGGTCATCCAAACCGTGGTGTATATGCCGCACTTTCTGTCCTGGGTCGTCATCGCCGGCATGTCGGTGGCCATTTTGTCCCCGTCCACGGGCATTTTGAACCAGCTGCTCGGTCTGTTCGGCATTGAGCCGGTGTACTTCCTCGGCGACAACGCCTACATCCGCAGCGTGCTGGTCGGCTCGGGCATTTGGCGGGACATGGGATACGGCACGATCCTGTACCTGGCCGCCCTGGCGGGAATCAATCCCGACCTGTACGAAGCGGCCGAGATCGACGGGGCGAACCGGTGGAAGCAGACGCTCCGGATCACGCTGCCGGCGCTGCTGCCGACGATCATGATTTTGTTCCTGCTGCACATCGGCAAGTTTCTCGACTTCGGCTTTGAGCGGGTGTGGGTGTTCCTGAACGCGCTCAATACGGAAAACGGGGAGATTCTCGACACGTACATCTACCGCTCCGGCCTCCTGTCGCAGCTGTACAGCTATACGACGGCGGTAGGCTTGTTCAAATCGGTGGTGGGGCTGGTGCTGGTCCTCATCGGCAACATGCTCAGCAAGAAAACGACGGGCGAAGGCCTGTACTAGAAGGGAGGAACGACGGTTGCACCGAATGATGTCTAGGAGCTATCTACTATTCAACGCGTTCAACATCCTGTTCATGTGCCTGCTCGGGCTCGCCATGTTCCTGCCGTTTCTGAACGTCATCGCCCAGTCCTTCAGCGCATCGGAAGCGGTCACGTCGGGCAAGGTGACGTTCTGGCCGGTGGACGCTACGACGATCAACTACCGGTACGTGTTCAGTGACGCGTCCATATGGCGCGCGTTCGCGGTTTCCGTCTTCATTACGGTGGCCGGAACGTTGATCAACCTGGTGGCGACGGCAACGCTGGCTTACCCGGTGTCCCGCGAGGAGTATGTCGGGCGGAAGCTGATCATGCTGATGGTGCTGATTACGATGATTTTCAGCGCGCCGCTGATTCCGAACTTTTTGCTGATGAAAAATCTGCATTTGATGAATACCCCGTGGGCCATGATTTTGCCCGGTGCGATCAGCGCGTTTAACTTTTTTGTGATGCATTCGTTCTTCAAGCAGCTGCCCGCGGAGGTCATCGATTCCGCCCGCATCGACGGCTGCGGGGAGGTACGCATCCTGATGAAGATGGTGGTGCCGCTCTCCAAGCCGGTGATGGCCTCGCTCGGTATTTTTTACGCGGTAGGACATTGGAACGCCTATATGAACGCGCTGTATTACATCGATCAGCCGAAGTGGTGGCCGCTTCAGGTGCTGCTGAAAAAGATGTTCGAGACCGACGATCTCAGCATCGACCCCGGCGCCTCGCAGTTCAGCGAGCTGGCGTTTACCTCCCCGGAGGGAATCAAGATGGCGACCATTGTCATCGCGACGTTGCCGATCATTTTGCTGTATCCGTTCCTGCAGAAGCATTTTGTGAAAGGGCTTACACTCGGCGCGGTCAAATCTTAAAAATGAACTACCCGAACTGAAGTTGCCACCTCACGGTCGGGCAAACGTTAACGATACAATCAACTTGCCAAATCCAACAAAGAGCATACACAAGAGCAATCAAAGCGGGGAAAGAGGGGATACGATGAAAAAATGGGTAAGCCTGATGCTGGCCACCGTAATGACGGCATCTCTGCTCGCCGGGTGCGGCGGCAAGGACAATGATTCATCCGCCAGCGGCAAGGATGCGGGGACGAGCACGGAGGACAACGGGGTCACCAAGTTTTCGATTTCGCTGCGGACGCTGAATTTCGGCCATGTGGAAAAATCGCCGGATATTAACGCGGATAAGTGGGTGAAGAAGCTGGAGGAGCTGACGAACACCGACATGGACATCCGCCTGGTTCCGCATAGCGAATACGACCAGAAGATGGCGCAAATGTTTGCCACGGGCGACATTCCGGACGTGGTACAGGGCCAGGGCGGAGTCACCGGGAAAGAGATGGCGGGGTCGGTGGAGGCGGGGGTCTTTATGCCGCTGGACGACCTGCTGCAGAAGTACGGGCAGAACCTGCTGCAAAAAATCCCGAAAGAAGCCTGGAATCGCATGACCTATGAAGGTAAAATCTATGGTATTCCGGAGTGGCTCGGCAACCCTTCCCGCCGCGCGACCTGGATCCGCAAGGATCTGTTGGACAAAGCAGGCCTGCTGGTGCCGAAGACGATCGACGATTTTATGGAAGTGCTGCGCGCTTTTAAAAAGATGGGCGTCGAAAATCCGTACATGGGCCGTCAGGACTTCAAATATGCGGATACGGTCTTCGGAGCGTACGATGTTTTCCCGTATTTAAGCCAGTTTGAGGAAGTGGACGGTCAGGTGCAGCCCAAATTTTTCGATGCAGACAATATGATGAAAGCTCTGTCCACCTACAAAACGATGTATGACGAAGGGCTGATCAACAAGGAATTTGCCACGATCAACCCGACGACGTTCAAGAACACAATCCTGTCCGGAAAAGCCGGTATCTGGTCGATGAACGCCAACGAGCTGCTCCAATGGCAGACCCAGCTGCAGGATACGGTTCCTGACGCGAAGCTCGAAGTGATCCCCTCCCCGACCGGACCGGACGGCAAGGGCGGATATTATTTGTACGGCGACGTAAACCGTTCTTATTTCATTAATGCCAAATACGAACATCCGGAGAAAATCATCCAATTCCTCGACTGGATGGTATCGGATGAAGCCGAGGAGTTTTTTACCTTCGGTGTCGAAGGCGAAGCGTACACGATGGACGGGGACAAAATCAACTACAAGCAGCCGACCGACTCCAAAGCAGTTGACGAGGAGCGCTACCGGCAGTCCTTCCTGTGGCTCGTGCAGGACACGACGTACAACAAGGGATCGCTCAGCCTGACGGAAGACGGGCGCAAGCTGATGGGTGTGTTCGATAACATTCTGGCGAACGAGGGCCGTGACGGCATCGAATTTGACCCCAGATTGGAAGCGCTTAAAAAGAACCCGGACATCACTCCGCTTTCGGATACGCCGCCGCCGGTGCTCGTGACCCACATGGTCAAAATGGTCTACGGCCAGGAGCCGATCGAAAATTGGCCGAAGGTGATCGAGGAATGGAAGTCAAAGGGAGGCAGCGCCGTATTGAAGGAGGCCAATGAACGCTACCAGAAAAAAGAGGGCATCTTCTTGCCGCGGAAGTAGGAATTGGCGGTTGTTCACCTGCTAGAGATATTGGGGCGGCGACCCTCACCGGTTCCCGCCGCCCAGAAACGAACACTGAATACGAAATCGAAAGGAGCTCTTGAGGATGTATCGGATTTTGCTCGTTGACGATGAACCTATGATTCTGAAAGGACTAAGCGTATTCATTCAGCAGTCCGGGATCCGGATTTCATCCATCCGGCTCGCCGCCAACGGGCGCGAGGCGCTGCAGGCGATCGGGGAGGAGCTCCCCGATTTCGTGTTTACGGATATCCGGATGCCGGTCATGGACGGCCTGTCCCTGTGCGAGGCCATCGCCAAGCAGGAGTACCCGGTGCAGACGGTGGTCGTATCCGGTTATGGCGATTTCTCATATGCCCAGGCCTGTATGGCCTTCGGCGTCAGGGAATACCTGCTGAAGCCGGTGGCCAAACGGGAGCTTGCAGATACGCTGCGGCGCCTGGTGCAGCGGGCCGAGAAGCAGAAGCCGGCCTCCGCCTACCTTTCCGTCGCCAAGATGGATGCATGGCTGGAGCGGTTTGACCAGGCCATCTACTATATGAACCGCAGCCAGGTTCAGGAGCTGCTGGAGGAGTGGCGGCAGGAGACTTCGGCTTTTCAGCTTCAGGAGCGGCAAAAGGCCGAAATGCTGGAGGAATTCCACGGCCTGCTCGTTAAGAAGCTGAGAGCCAGGGAGATGAACATCGAACTGGACGACAGCCTGGAGCTCAGCCCGGACTCAACCGGGGAAGAGGCCTTCGGGCGGTTCGCCGAGCGGATCGGCCAGACGCTGGACCGCCTGTACCGGAAGAGGAAAGGGAAATGGAAAGACCCGATCGAGGAAGCCAAGCATTACATCGAGCGCAATTTGGCCAGCGAGGTGTCGCTGGAGGAAGTAGCGGATCAGCTGGGGCTGCATCCCAACTATTTCAGCGTCATGTTCAAGCAGGCGACGGGAGAGACCTTCGTCCAGTACCGCACGAAGCGGCGCATGGAATACGCCAAGCGGATGCTCGGCGAGGAATCGCACCGGATCACCGACATTTCATACGCGGTTGGATATGCCGACCATTCCAACTTCACGAAAACCTTCAAGAAATACGAAGGCATCTCACCTTCGGAATACCGGCAGCGGCTGGGGATCTGACATGTTCCGCAGAAGCATCTCCCACCGCATTTTCGGCTACTTCATGGTACTCATCGTCATTTCCTTATCGGTGGTCGGCACCATCACTTACGTGCAGTCGTCCAAACTTCTGGACCGCCAGCTGGAACGCTACCTGTCCCAAATGATCACCCACGCGGCCTATCATACGGACTTGTACCTCCAGACGTTCGACAATGCCAGCAAAATCATTCTGTCTGACCCGGACGTCCTGAAGTTCATGGAGATGGACCCGGACAACAGTTTTCAGTATTACGAGCTGTCGCGGCGGATTCAGAGCAAGGTGTTCGATTCAGCCTTTATCATTTATCCGCAGATCGAACTGATTTACGTCATTAATCAGGACGGCAAGGCGATCACGACGAAGGACATCATCCAGGATGAGGTCAAGGATTATAAATCGTATTATCGTTTAATCGAGCAAAATATTCCGAAGGACGGTCTCGGCGCAATCATCAATTCAGCAGCAGTGGATCCGGGGGAAGAGCAGTACATTACGTTCATCCGCCGCGTTCGCGGGCTTCTGTCGCACCAGCCGCGGGGTATCCTCGGCATGAAGCTTAACACCAGGGAGATATCCAAGCTGTGGGGACAAATGGACCTGGGGGACAAAGGCTACTCCTTCATCGTGGACAGCAAGGGCAATTTCGTCGACAAGCCGGAGGACGCCGTCATCCCGGAGTTCATGGACGATGAAGTCAAGAAAAATCTGCTCAGCGGGCAGGGCACCTTCACGGCCGTCGTCAACGGGGAAAAGCGAATGTATGTGTCGCAGCGGCTCAGCGCCGCCGATTGGCAGATGGTCATTTCGGTCCCGGTGAAGGAGCTTCGTAAACCGATCATGAACATCCGCTATACGACGGTCATTGCCGGCTTCATCACGTTAATTGTCGCGATGTGGATTGCGGGCCGGTTCGGCCGGTCTCTCGTGCAGCCGCTCAAGAAGCTCGTCCGCAATATGCGCATGATGGAAAAAGGCGAGTGGAAGACGATTGAGGGTGAGGAGCAGCGCCAGGATGAGTTCGGGTTCCTGATCTCGAGCTACAACCTGATGCTGACGCGGCTGTCGGAGATGATCGAGCGCGTCTACGAAGCGGAAATCCGCTCACACAAGACGGAGCTGAATCTGCAGAAAATCGCGCTGGAGCAGCATAAGGCCGAATTCCAGGCGCTGCAGCTGCAGATCAATCCGCATTTTCTGTACAACACGCTCGAGACCATCAAATGCTACGCCGTCGTCCAGGATTCCGAAGAAATCATGGAAATGGTCGAAGCGATGGCGGCCATGCTGAGGTATGCGATTCAGACGAACCTGTCGGAGATTACGGTCGTCGACGAGCTGAAGCATGTGCTGAATTACATGACCATCCTGCAGTACCGGACCCAGCGGCAGTTTGAGCTGGATGTTGATGTTCCTCCAGATCTGCTGCTGCACAAGATGGTTCGGCTGACGCTGCAGCCGCTGATCGAAAACATGTTCCAGCATGCGTTCCCCGACGGGATTCAGGATCATCACCGGATCCGGATCGGCGCGGAGGTCCGCGAAGGAGGGTTCCGGCTGACCGTGCAGGATAACGGCGCCGGTATGACGGAGGAGAAGCTTCATTCGCTGCGCCAAAAGCTGGAGCTGAACCGGCTCGCGGAGTCCGAATCGGGCTCCCTGTACCACAAAGGAGGGTTGGGCCTCATGAACGTGCACCGGCGGATTCAGATGGTCTATGGAGAAACGTACGGATTGACGATTGACAGCGCTTTGCATCACGGAACGACGATTCGGATGTCGCTGCCGTTCGACGGCAGCATCACTTGCATGTATGAGGAGGAGAACGTGGGATGAAGATCGATTTACAGGGGAAAATGGCGCTGGTGACCGGTGCCAGCTCAGGCATCGGCCGGGAAGCGGCCAGGTCGCTCGCGGCCGCGGGAGCCGCGGTGGCGGTTCATTATAACCGGGGCCGGGAGGAGGCGGAAGCCCTAGCGGCGGAAATCGCCGCGTCGGGCGGCAGGGCCGCCGTCGTCCAGGCCGACGTCACCCGCATCGAGGAACTGACGGCGATGCTCGACACGGTAGAGCGGGAGCTGGGCGGCCCGGTGGATATTTTGGTGAACAATGCGGGCCACCTGGTGAAGCGGGTACCGAATGCCGAAATGACCGAGGCGCATTATACGCACGTCATGGATGTCAATTTCAAATCCTGCGTATTTTTGAGCAAGCTGGTCATTCCGGGCATGGCAGCCCGAGGCGGCGGGTCCATCATCAACATGACTTCGGTCGCCGCCCATGACGGCGGCGGGCCGGGGGCATCGGTGTATGCGGCCAGCAAAGCGGCGGTCATTTCCTTCTCCAAAGGACTGGCCAAGGAAGTAGCGCCGCAGGGCATCCGGGTCAACTGCGTTTCGCCGGGCTTTATCGGCCGAACGGCTTTTCATGCGACCTTCACCTCGGATGAGGGCCGGGCAGCAACGGTGTCCAAAATCCCGCTCGGGCGGGAAGGAACGCCGCAGGATGTCGCCGATACGGTGCTGTATCTGGCTTCGGACCTGTCCCGTTATCTTACGGGCGAGACCATTGAAGTGAACGGCGGCTTGTTCATGCGGTAAGGGTTTCGACTAAAGGCAGTAACGGCCAAAGGACATTGCCCTGGAAATATTTCAAACGGAAATGGACAGCTGAGCTGAAATGATACGAATGATGAACAACAGACGACGGACAAGGAACGTGATATAGGGGCACAGTGAGATAAGGATAAGGGATCAGGACTAAAAGCTTACTACAGCGTCACCCAAACTGGAGGGATACGGACAATGGCAACGGCAAACGGATTGTATCAGCCGCAAAGCGGCGATTTAACGGTGCAGTATGCGCCTTCCGGGCAAACGGAGCTGATCGAGAACCCGCCGAGGTTTACCTGGATCCCGGCGAAGCTGGAAGATGACCGGTACGTGCTGGAGGTGTCATCCGCGCCGGATTTTACCGGGGAGACGACCCGAATCTACGGGCCGGTCCCCTACAATTTCTTTACGCCTCCCGAGGCCTTGGGCCCGGGTACGTATTATTGGAGGTACGCACTGCTCGAAGGAGAAGGGCCGGAGGCACAGCAGTCCGAATGGAGCACCGTAAGAGAATTTCAGGTGCCGGAAGGACTGCCGGAGACGGCGCTCCCGTCCCGGAGCGAGCGCTACAGCCGCGTACGCACCGGTCATCCCCGGCTGTGGCTGCAGCCGGATGAGCTGGAAGCGTACCGCGGCACAGTAAGGGAGGATGCGGCTAGCAGCGGATGGCAGGCCTTCTTCGAGCAATCGGTCAAGCCTTGGCTGACCCGGGAGCTGATTGCGGAGCCGCAGCCCTATCCGGACAACCGCCGGACGGCGGCGCTGTGGCGCGGAAGCTATTTGGCCTGCCAGGAGGTGCTGTACGCCATCCGGCATTTGAGCGTTGCCGGTGCCGTGCTGCAGGATGCCGAGCTGCTCGCGAAGGCGAAAGCCTGGCTGCTGCACGCCGCGTCCTGGGACCCGGACGGCCCGACCAGCCGTGACTATAACGACGAAGCGGCATTTCGGATCGCCGCGGCGCTGGCCTGGGGCTACGACTGGCTCCACGGCGAGCTGACGGAGGATGAGCGGGAAGCAGTGCGGGAGCCGCTGCTCGCCCGGACCCGGCAGGTGGCGTACCATGTGATCCAGCGCTCGAAGATCCATCATGTCCCTTACGACAGCCACGCTGTCCGCTCCTTATCTTCGGTGCTCGTGCCCTGCTGCATCGCCTTGTTCGACGAGGCGCCGGAGGCCAGGGAATGGCTGGACTACACGGTGGAGTACTATTACACACTGTTCTCCCCATGGGGAGGCAAGGACGGCGGCTGGGCCGAAGGGCCCCACTACTGGACGACGGGCATGGCTTACCTGACGGAGGGCCTGAGCCTGCTCAAAAACTTTTCGGAGCTCGACGTGTTCCGGCGGCCTTTTTTTCAGCGTACAGGCGATTTTCCCCTCTACTGCTACAGCCCCACCACGTCGACGCGCACGGCCTTTGGCGACAACTCGACGCTCGGGGACGATATCATCAAAAAGGTCGGCTACAACATGCGCGAGTTTGCCGGTGTGACCGGAAACGGATGGTACCAATGGTACTTCGACCAGCTGAAGGACGCGAATCCGGAGGCCGACCGCATGTTTTACAACTACGGCTGGTGGGATTTTGCCTTCGATGACCTCGTGTACCAGCACAATTATCCGGAGGTTGAACCGGTAGAGCCTTCCGGCATCGAGCCCGTCAAATGGTTCCGCGACATCGGCTGGGTTGCGATGCATCACCGCCTGCACGATCCCGCGGAGCAGGTTTCCCTCATCGCCAAGAGCAGCCGGTACGGCTCGGTCAGCCATAGCCACGGCGATCAGGGCGCATTCCTGCTGCACGCTTACGGGGAGCCGCTGGCCATTGAGAGCGGGTATTATGTCGCGTTTAACAGCTCGATGCATCTGCATTGGCGCAGGCAGACCAAGTCCAAAAACGCCGTCCTCATCGACGGGCAGGGGCAGTTCGCCGGCATGAACAAGGCGCTGAACCTGGCGGCTAAAGGGGAGGTCGAGGACGCCTGGCATGACAAGGGCGTATCCTACACCCGATTGAATCCAACTTCCGCTTACAGGGAGCATGTACCGTATTTGAAGCAGTATAAGCGTGAGATTTATTTTGTGCAAAACAGCTACTTCGTTATTGTCGATTCGATCGACCTGGAGCAGCCGGGACGGGTGCAGTGGCTCTTTCACACGCTGTACGAGATGGAGCTGAAGGGACAGTCCTTCCACGTGAACGGCAAGAAAGCCCTGATGGAAGGCCGCTTCATCTTCAGCACGTCCGGAGAGCTTACGCTCTCGCAGACAAGCGGATTCGAGGGCGTGGATCCCGAGGAAATCGTCGGGCTCGATACGCACTGGCATCTGTCGGCGGAGACGAAGGCTGCGTCTTCGCACCGGATCGCCACGCTGCTCGTGCCAAAGCGGCTGGATGAGGGCGGCAAATACATTTCTTATTTTATGGACGATCAAGGATTCAGTTATAATTTATATTTGACGGACAACGGGCAAACGCAGAAGATCGAGATCGCGAAGGCGTTTTAGTTTATGAATTGACAAGCATAAGGAGGCGGAACAAGCGTGAGCAATATCGGAGTTTGGGAGGACGCGGAGCCCGGCGTAAAACGCAAAATTTTGCAGCCGGGGGCGTCGCTGATGATGATGGAAGTGCATTTTGAAGCCGGTGCAGAAGGATATGAGCATGCCCACCCGCATGAGCAGATGTCCTACTGCCTGCGGGGGCGCGTCGAGTTCACGATCGAAGGCAAGAAGACGGTCATCGCGCAGGGCGAGCACATCGTCATTCCGATGGGCGCCAGGCATGGGGCGAAGGCGCTGGAAGCCAGCGTATTGCTGGACTGCTTCACGCCGCTGCGTGCCGACTTGATCAAGTATTAATTGACGGCACGACGGTCGCTGCTTCAGGTTCGTTTGGACGAAGTTAAGCGTGGCCAAGTTAGTACCATGAAGTACCGTGACTGTACCATGACAGCCTTCACTCAGGCTGTTCCTAGACTGCCTCTCGGCACCTTTTGGACGTTGAACTGTCCATATGGAAGCCGCGGGGCAGTCTTTTTTGTGCGGGACCACAGACAGTGGCGTTGCTATAATAGTTGGACCAGGGGAAAATAGCTGCACAAGTGTACTTATGATGATCGGCCAGGCAGGGTATAGATGGAGTAACTGGAAAAATGTAATTTTCATGTGAAATGTGATCTGCGGAAAAGTGATCAAAGTGAAAAAAGGAGGAACGACCATGATTATCGGTGTTGTTTCGGATACGCACTTAAGAGAAGGGAGAGTAAAGCTCCCCGCAAAGTTGACGGAAGCGTTCCGGGAGGTAGACCATATTCTTCATTTGGGCGATTGGATGACCCTAGAGGTGTACGATCAGCTGTCGAAATTAGCTCCTGTGGACGGCATCGCCGGAAATAATGACGGGTACGAGATCATTGAGCGATTTGGCGAAAAAAAGATACTCTCCTTTGAAGGGGTACAGATCGGGCTTGTTCACGGACATGAGCCTTATTCATCAAGAATAACCACTCCGCAGAAGGCCAGGAAGGCCTTTGAGGGCGAGCCGGTTTCCTGCATCCTGTTCGGCCATTCCCACCAGCCTTACCTGGAGATGGACGACGGCGTGCTGATGTTTAATCCCGGTTCTCCTACGGACAAGCGCAGGGAGAAGCTGTATTCGTTTGGACTGCTTGAAATCAAGGGTGGCCAAGTCTTCCCACGGCATGTTTTTTATGAGGATAAAGGATAGGATCCGCCCATACGTGTTCACTTCAGCTCCCTGCTTGTTCTCCGTTCCCTCTTCCGTTACCAGCACTGGTTAAACCTGTCTATTAGCGGGCGGACAGCAGTGATAGAATAGAGGAAAAACACAGGCATCTCTGGGAAGGGCGGCGGCTTGCAGGCTGAACCTGCCCCGTCCGACGGGAAGGAGTGATTTAAGAACAATGAAGCAAGGAACCGATGTCGAAATGAGTGAGCCGCTGCTGCGCTCCAAGCTGGCGGTTCCCCGCACCGTAGCGGATCTGGTGCCCCGTCCCCGGCTTGAGACGAGACTGGAGGAGGCGGTACGCGGCCCGCTGACGCTGATCGTGGCCCCGGCCGGTTTCGGCAAAACCACCCTGGTCAGCGAATGGCTGATGTCCACGGGCAGGCGAGCTGCCTGGGTATCGCTCGACCCTGGAGATAACCAGGGCTCGAGGTTGTGGCGGTACCTGTTCGAAGCCATACATGCGCTGGTACCGGGATACGGTGGAGAGGAGGTCAGGTCCGTTCTTCCGCTGCTCCATACATCGAACTTTGAGCAGGGGCTGATTTTGTGGCTGAACGCGCTGGACAGGCTGGATCAAGAAATCATGCTCGTCCTGGACGATTTTCACGTCATTCAGGAGGAACGGCTGTTGGATTCGTTCGCCTACTTTGCCGGACATTTGCCAATGCAGGTGCACGTGATTCTGCTCAGCCGCTCGGAGCCCGGGTTTTCGCTGGCCCGCATGGAGGCACGGCAGGCGCTGCTGCGGCTGGAAACGGAGGATATGCGCTTCACGGAAGAGGAGGGCGGCCGCTTTCTTGATGGCGCCGAGGTGCTTCTTAACGGGGAAGAGATCTCCGCGTTGGTACGGAAGACGGAAGGATGGATCACAGGGTTGAAGCTGGCTTCCATGGCGATGCGCAGGCAGGAGGATCCGGGGCACTTCGTTCGCGAGTTTGGCGGAGACAACCGTGCGGTAAGGCAATACCTGCTGGAGGAGGTTTTTGCCGGTCAAAGCCCGCGCATGCAGCAGTTTCTGTTCCGGTGCTCCATTCTGAAACGCTGGAATGCGGCGGTATGCCAAGCCGTGACTGGGTTTGAGGACAGCCGGGAGCTGCTGGAGGAACTCCTGCGGACCCATCTGTTCGTTGTCGCGCTGGATCACCGGGGCCGATGGTTCAGGTTCCACCACCTGTTTGCCGAGTTTCTGGAACAGCGGCTGGAGCAGGACAGCGGCGGGCGGGTTGAAGAGCTGTACCTGGCTGCGGGCGATTGGTTTTATGCGCAAGGCCTCGAGGAAGAAGCTGTGGAATACTATCTCCAGGGTAAATATTACCTGCGGGCCGTGCAGCTGCTCAGCGACATGACGTCCCGGGTTGTGGACTGGGAATGGTCCCTGCTGCAAAAATGGTTGTCTTCCATCCCAAGCGAGATGCTGCTGAAGCACCCCGTTTTGTTTTTTTCCTACGTCAATGCGCTCATTGCGGAAGAGGCTGGGGATCTGACGGAAGGGAAAAGGCTGCTGTACCGTGCGGATGAGTGGTATTCGATATCTTCGAAAGACATGACAGAAGCGGAGCGGGCACAATATTTGGCCATGCGGCATTATGTGCGCGGAACTTTGATGGTCTTCGGGGAGAACGACCTCCGGCGGGCGAAGGAAGAGTATGCGGAGGCGGTGCGGCATGCCCCGGACGGCATCCGGATTATCTTCGGACTGCCGGAGAAGCCGGTACAGCCGATGAACGTGAGGACGTATAAAATCGGCAAAGGACATGCCGCGAGGGCTATCGCCGAACCGTATACGATGCAGATGGCAGAGCTGTATCGGGCGGTGAACCCGATCTTCCTCGGCAAGCTGTTTCTTAACCATGCGGAGGTGCTGTATTACTGGAACGATCTGCCCGCCGCCTCGTCTTATCTTGCGGAGGCCATGGCATGGATTATGCAGAACCCAAGCCGGCCAGAACATGATCTTGTTCCAGCCTGGATCCTGCAGGCCAAGCTGAAAGCCGGGGAAGGGCGATTGGCGGAAGCGCTGGATCTGCTGGAAAGCGGACGGCGGCGCATGAAATGGATGGACGTTCCCAGGGGCGCTGAAATTCTGGAACTGGAGGGCTTTCGACTGCAGCTCTTGTCCGGCAATGCGGAGCCTGCCCTGGCATGGGGCAGAACGTGCCGGCTGACGGCACAGGACAGGGTATCCCTGTACGAGCTTTACGATTACCAGCTGTTCGCCCGCGTTCTGGTGACGCAGCAGCGGTTGGAGGAGGCTGCCGATCTGCTGGACCGGCTGCTCTATTTGGCGGAGCGGGAGCTGCGACCGATCGATGCCGCCGAAATCCGGTGTATCACCGCCCTGATGCTGCTGGACCAAGGCGATCGCCAGAAGGCGCTGGTCCAGCTGGAAGAGGGGCTGAGAACTGCGGAAGACAACGGATTTATCGGGGTTTTCCTCGAGGAGGACGAGACGGTCCGCCACCTGCTTCATGAGCTGGCCCAGGAAAAGCAGAAGGGGTACTTCCGCGGCAAAGAAGCTTCCTCGCTCTCCTTTGTACGGTCGGTCATCGCAGCAGCGGGAGGCTTGGCGCAGCCGGCCGATTCCCCTCTGGAATCGCTCTTTACCGCCAGAGAAATGGATGTGTTCCAGGGACTCTTGGATCGTTTGAGCGGGAAGGAAATCGCGGAGCGGCTGAACATTACATACGAAACGGTCAAAACGCACCGCAGCCGGATTTACGGCAAGCTCGGCGTGTCCAGCCGGGAGGAGGCGGTGCGGGCCGCCGCCCGGCTGGCCGGTGATAAAAAAGAATAAACGCCGGGATGACAGCCGGTGAAAAAAGTTCATTAGACATCCCCCTCCATCCCCCCGGAGGGGGATTTCCTGCGTTCTGCGTTGTCTTACAATGAAATATGCGGCACATCGCGAAAACTATTTTTATCAAGTATGGGGGGAACGGGGATTGAAAGACAGGCGGAGTGGGCACCGGTGGAGCGTGGCGAGGCTGCTGATGGCGGTACTGCTGCTGCTTCCCGGCATGTATATCGGGAATGACTCGGCAGCAGCGGGCGGGTTAGAAGATACAGACGGAACTGTAGGGGGCGAAGCCGCTGCGGGCGCTGCTTCAGAACGACTTGCGTCAACCAGTACGGTATTCCCGGGGCTTGGACAAGTTTCCGACATGGTGCGCAGTCCGGACGGGGGATATGCTGCCGTTGGCAGCAATCCGGATGCCCCGCTGAATACAAACGGGTACTTGCTGAAGCTGAACCGTTCCGGCGAGAAGGAATGGAGCCTGGGCATCGGGGGATATTGGATTCAGGACGTAAGCTCAACTTCGGACGGCGGCTTTGTTTTTTCGGGGTACATCCGGGATGAGTATTTTAATATGGCGCCATTATACGGAAAGGTGAGCGGTCAAGGAAAATTGGAGTGGTCCAATCGAGGCGATCTTGCCGACTCCATGCACAAGACGGCCGAATCCATAGTCGAAGTCAAGGATGAGCAGGGGATGGGCTACCTTGTTATCGGAACAGTTTCTGAATTCGGAGGTGATCGGGACTTGGCGGTAACGCGGTTGAGCGCCACAGGAACCGAGCTGTGGTTCAAACGTTTGAACCAACCGGATGCCCAGAGCGTTTACCGCGCGATTCCTGCCGGTGACGGGAGCTTTTTGCTTATTGGTGCTACGAATAGCAGCACTCAGAATAAAGGATATGCGTTGAACATCAATGGGAACGGCGATATTTTGTGGGAGCAGGTGTATCATGCGGACGGCACCTCACTGGCGCTGCTCGGCGCATTCCGAACGTCGGACGGAGGGTTTATATTGTCTGGCGGGATGCTCGCGGCTAATCGTTCCAGCATGAAGCTTGCCCTCATCAAAACGGATCATGACGGCCAGATAGAGTGGCAAAACGTCTACGACACCGGCAAAAACCTGACCGGTAAAGACGTGATCGAGACGTCGGACGGAGGGTATGCAGCGGTTGGGGCATCCTCCGGATCCAACGAGGATATGCTGCTTATGAAAGTTAGCAGAGATGGGACCCTTCAGTGGTCCAAATCGACTGGTGATTTCAAGTACTCGAGAGCAGCGCTGCAGCAGCCGGACGGAAGCTATTGGGTGGCTGGAGGAAGCGAGGAGACGGATGAGGCCGTGATTTGGAAGCTGAAGGTCGGCCCGCCGGCGGGTCTGGCTGCAGATGACCTGACGAACACCATTACCGGCCTGGATGAGACGATGGAATACTCCATGAATCAGGGAACCAGCTACACGCCTTACGAACCCGCGACTATCAAGGCGTTTGAGGGTGATATTGAGGTATGGGTCCGATATCAAAAAGACAGCAAAGCTGGTTATGAGGCGGGGGAGCCCGTCAAGTTTAAGTTTACGATAAATCCGCTAACGGTTTCAACCGTGGAGCCGCTGGCGCCAATTACGGTTCCCGTGGGAACTTCGCGCGCGGACTTGCCGCTGCCGCAATTCGTTCAAGTGACGCTCAGCGATGGAAGCAAGGTTGAGGCCGGCGTGGTATGGGATCAGGGAGGTCCTCCTTATACAGGCAGCTTTCCAGGAATGCTTACGTTATTTCAGGGAACGCTGCTTCTCCCCGGGCAGGTACAGAACCCCTCGGGTATCATAGCTTCAGTCATGGTCGTTAACGACTTCACCGCCCTGAATATCAAGGCTGTCTACCCGATCGCTCCGATCTCGGCGGAAGCGGGCACGCCGGTTTCTTCATTAGGGCTGCCTGATACCGTTGAAGTCATGTTGAGCGATGACTCCAAGGCTGTCGCCCGGGTCACCTGGGATGCAGGCGTTCCGGTCTACAACGGGATGCCGGGAATATTCACGTTCACGGGCGTGTTGACCCCGCCGCTTGGCGTCGGCAATACGCTGGGACTCAGGGCTATGACCATCGTCATGATTGGCTTCCCTCCCGTATCGCCTTCCATCCTGGAGGTAGCGCCGATCCCGGGAATCGAGGCTCCGGTTGGAACGGAGCTGGATCAGCTTGGACTGCCAGGCAGCGTGGAAATTACGCTGAGCAGCGGTGAGAAATCTCAAGCGGATGTTACCTGGGATGGGGGGACGCCGCCGTTCGATGCCGGAGCTGCAGGTGAGTACGCCTTCACCGGCACGCTGACGCCTCCTCAAGGAATTGCCAATCCATCGGGACTCAAGGCGTCTGTGGTCGTCACGCTGAAGGCTCCGCCGCAGGAAGAACCGGTCGTCACGGGGATTACGCTGGATGAGTCTTCTTACCGGTTGAAGGTCGGGGAAACCCATGCCACGGTCGTGACCGCCGTCTATTCTGACGGCAGCAAGCAGGAAGCAGCGCCCTCGGAACTCGTATTCAGGTCCAGCAAACCGGAAATCGCCACCGTAAAACCGATCGGCGAGGTGGTAGGGATATCGCCGGGGTCTGCAGTGATTAACGTCAGCTATGGGACGTTTTCGGCCAGTGCGGAGGTAGAGGTCTACAAGGAGGCCGATCCGGATCCCGAGCCAAACCCGGACCCGGAGCCAAACCCAGACCCAGACCCGGATCCGGGAGTTCCTCCGGGAAATCCGGGATCACCGGGAGTGGGATCACAGCTGCCCTCATCGCCTCCAGTGACACCACCGACGGTGCAGTCGGATCCTGCCCGCAGCGTGACGGGCTGCGCGGAGTCGCGGTCCTGTACGGCCAGCCTCGGCAAAGACGTCACTTTCACGCTTCCGGAGGGAGCGGTATCCGGAAGCTACACGGTCATCATTCAACAAATTATACTGCCGGACGATCGTCTGCCGAAGGGAATGACGCCGGTAAGTGCGGTATATGAGCTCGGAAGCAGCATTCAAGGAACGCTGGCCAAACCGGCACAGCTCACCATTCGTTATTCGGCGGATCGCGTAATGGAGGGGCAGCGGGCTGGATTGTTCTACCTGGATGAGTCTGCCGGACAGTGGAGGGAAGTGAAGGGAACGGCAGCGAACGGCCTATTCAAGGCATCTGTAGAACGCTTTGCTAAATTTGCCGTCTTTGCGGTCGATAAGCCGCAGGAGCAGCCGGTAACGGAACCACCCGTGCCGAGGTTCCCGGACATTCAGGGGCATTGGGCGAAAGCCTGGATTGAGGAAGCGACAGCCCGCGGACTGGTCACCGGCGGAGCGGACGGCCGCTTTACGCCTGACCGCCAGATTACGAGGGCCGAATTTGCGGTGATGCTGATCCGTGCGCTCGGCGAGCCGGATACCGGATCGGGAGGCAGCCATCCGGCCTTTACCGATGCAGCCCAGATCCCGGTGTGGGCACAGAAGGCTGTTACCCTGGCAGCAGAGAGCGGATGGGTCAGCGGGTATGAGGATGGTGCGTTCCGTCCGTCCGGATTTATCAGCCGGGCGGAAATGACGGTCATGCTGATGCGATCTTTGAATCGAGGGGAGGAGGAAGTATCATCCGCTTTGACTTTTGCCGATGCGGCAAATATTCCTTCATGGGCACGACCTGCTGCCGTTCAGGCCTTCGAGCTCGGACTGGTGGCCGGACGCGAAGGCAACCGGTTTGACCCGACCGCCTTGACCACACGAGCGGAAGCGGCTGTCATACTGGTCCGCATGCTCGATCAAAACAAATAGAGGATTATCAAGGTTGAAGCTGTCGGCCCTGGTACGGCACTGCCGTACCAGGGCTGTATTTTACAAAAGGAGATGTTCGGCAAGATTGCGGAGTTCTTAAAAAATCAAATGGACAGTGAGGGAAGTCGTGGACAATGGGGATGCTTGCCCCGCAATGTTCAGAATTGGTATAGAATCAAGCGGTATACTCATTGAAGCGTTGTACGAAGAGGGAGGTTATGTGTAATCATGAAAATCATTAGTCATTTTCAGGACGCAGCGCAAACCAGACACCGGGGAGTCGAACCCTATTCGCTTCAGGAAGTTCGGCTCACACCCGATATGAACATCGAATACACCCGGGGTTTTTACGTTCATCACAACGGCGACTTGATTGGGATCGTGGCGACGGAGGAAGGACCGGTTTTCTTTCACAACCAGGACAAATATCTTCTTCAGGAGGGCTGCTACTCCTTTTTACTGCAGAAAAAAAATACGGAGAACATCTTCTTTTTCGAATGGCAGGGCGCTTGTGCGTTAAAAATCTCGTATACGCCCGTTCTGATCAACCATGGCGGAAGATGGGTCGACGACCCGGTGTGGGATTTTTTCAGCTGGCTGACGAAGGCGGTAAGGAAAAAACGGTTCGCCGGATACTATACCGTGGACGGAATTTCCTCGCTTCTGGGCAATCGGGAAAAGGCTGCGCCAGGACAGACGCTGTTTCAAATGCGGGCATAAATTACGTTTTCCAAAACACGGCTATACGTTTAAATAGCATACTTTACATCATTTAGAAAGAACCGCGTTGCTGCGGTTCTTTCTTCTTGTACCCGTCATCAAGCCGTCTGTAAAGTTCGTGCTTCATCCTGCAATATAGGAAAAGTCATCATCTGCATCTGATCGTGGTTACGGCGATTAAGCGAAGATTACTTCTGACCGATTGCTGAGTTCAAAAATTTATCCGCAAAGCTGCGTACCTAAAGTATTGCGGGCGTGCGCGCGAATACGCTATAATAGCGTTAAATACGGTGATGGAAAACGTAACCATTTCCATGACTAAGCACATTGAGCGTTTGAAACCGCACCGCCATGCGGTTGATTTACCGCGCGTTATGCGGTTCATATTATCGGGGTATGGCGCAGTCTGGTAGCGCGCACCCTTGGGGTGGGTGAGGCCGTGGGTTCGAATCCCGCTACTCCGATAGTTCCCTTTATCAGCGCGGCGATGCCTGGGCATCGTCATCATATACGACGTAATTGAGAACCATTTCAGTTGTTGTTTCATACAATTGAAGTGGTTCTATCATTTATTGCAAGTTTTGCTAAGAAATCCATAGGAAAACGGGGGTGCCGGAGATGATGATTTCAGAATGCAATCCCGGCCAATTATCGCACGAGCAAATTACCGCACTGCTGTACAAGGGAATTTCCGACGACGGTCGGCCAGGTGACTGCATTTTCGTGTTCGGAAGCAACAAGGGCGCAAAGTACCGCGTTCCCGCAGCGGTTCAATTATACAAGGATGGCCGGGCACCGATGATTCTTTTTTCGGGAGGTACGATCTGGAAAGGGCAGCCTCTGCCCGAAGCGCTGATGATGAAAGAAAGGGCGGTGGAACTGGGGGTCCCTGCCGGACAAATTGTGGTGGAGCAGGAGTCGCGGCATACGAAGGAGAATGTGCTCGCCTCGCTGCTGGTCCTGGACCGGGCCATTTCGCTGCAATGTATCCGCCGGATTCTGATTGTTACTTCCGCATACCATATGCGGCGGGCGTACTTGACCTTAAAGACGTACATGCCCTCCTGGATCGAATACTCGATGTGTGCCGCAGAGGATGCGTCGACCCGGGAGGACAACTGGTGGTTGACGCCGGAAGGGTTCAACCGGGCTTCGAATGAAGCCGGCAAGCTGGTCCGGTATGTGCAAAACGGAATCATTGCGGACGATATGTTGGATTTGGGATAGTTCCCATGCTTTAGTTAAAAAAGGACAACGGCAGCGCTGAGCGGTTCAGGCGGGCCGTGTCCTTTTTCTTTTTTTTCGAAATATCCGCCTCTTGTGTAAACGGCAGGATGGCGAGCAGTCATTTTCCCTTAAACCGCGCTCTCCATTTCCGCACTCGGTGCTTCATGTACCGCCGGTTTGGCCCGCCGCAGCGCATAGAACAGCAGTCCGAATATAAGCCAGCCGCCGCCAAGCAGCAGTGAGGAAACGTCCAGAAGGGTGACGAGGTACAGCACGAAGCCGGCACCGAGTAGCGGGCACAAAAGACGGAAAATGAGGTCTTTGGGAGTGCGGCCCTTTTCGCGGACGATGTAGTGGAAAATCACGGACAGGTTGACGAACAGAAACGCCGTCAGCGCGCCGAAATTCACAAATTTGATCGCCGTTTCGAGACTGATGAACAGGGCGGACAAGGAAATAACGCTGGCCAGCACGATATTGAACACGGGCGTACGGAACTTGGGATGGATGGAAGCGAATGTTTTGGGCAGGAGAGAGGTTCTTCCCATGACGAACAGCAGCCGGGTGACAGTTGTCATGGAGGACATGCCCTGGGACAGAATGGAGAAAATGATGACGAACGTAAACACCGAGGCCAGCACGCTGCCTCCGATGGACTGCATCAGCTCAAAGCCGGCGGAGTCGGCGCTCGCAAACGAAAAGGAAGGGTACATTTGCTGGATCAAATAAGCGGTGGCAAAATACATCAGTCCGGCCAGGACGACAATGACCATAATGGCACGGGGGATCGTCTTCTTCGGGTCTTTTGTTTCTTCGGCCATCGTCGTAATGGAGTCAAATCCGAGGAAGGAGAAGCAGACCAGCGAGGCTCCGGCCAGAATGGAAGAGAACGAGACGCCTTTTCCTGCGGCAAACGGGTCGAGTCCCGCGGTAATCCCGCCTTGCAGCGCTTTGTATACCAGGAGCGCACAGAAGCCGGCGATAAACAAAATTTGCATCAGGACGAAGATTTTGCTGACATTGGCCGATGTTTTGATGCCAATGATATTGATCGCCATGACGACAGCTGTCAGGAGGATGATCCAGACCGCCGAGGGTACGGATGGGAACTGCGCGTTCAAATTAATTCCGAACATGAGCACGGCGATAATGCACGAAAATAAATAGTCGAGCAGGACGGCCCAGCCCACCACAAAGCCGAGAAACGGGTTCATCGCTTTGGTCACGTAGGTGTACGCCGAACCCGAGACGGGGAAAGCCTTCGCCATTTGCCCGTAGCTTGCCGCCGTGAAGACGATGGCTACAAACGCCAGCATGTAAGCGGCCAGGAGCATGCCTCCCGAACCCTCGTGAAGCACGCCGAAGCTGGTGAAAAAGATCATGGGAGACATCCAGGCCAGGCCCATGGTCACGACATGGGACAAGGATAAATCTCTTTTTAATGTTATGTTATTTGACATATGACATTCCTCCTCCAAAGGGATAAAGCAACTGACGGCGATCCGATATGTCATGACATCTCACATTTTTGCAGGCTATTTCCGAAAAATCAAGTCTTATTTCTGAGTTTTCATACAAACACATGTTCCTTTGTGGCCTATAACCTCACATTTAAACGCCTTTTACAGCTAAATATCCGCATTTTCATAAATTTTTTTGTAAGTTTTTATTGCATGCTGCCAAGAAATCATGTTAGTATTCTTAACATAAACAACCGCATACGAAATGTCTTCTAGGGTTCCGGGTCGGTGAAAGTCATCGGCTGGCTGGTCCGAGAGAAGGCGCACCGGGGCAGCCTGGTGTACACGGCGGGAAAAAAGCCCGGGAGAATCTATCAAAGCACGCTTTGATGTTTCTCCCGGGCTTTTTTTATTTTTAATTGGCAGGTTTGGGGCTCACTGGCGTTTATGTCCGGCCAGCAGCAGGCCTGCTCCATAGGAGGAATGAAAATGACAGTAAGCTTTTCGATTACGATGGGACCCGGCGGCAAATGGTCCGCCTATATCGGCAAAGGCAAGTCGGTCACCTTGACGGCCGCGGGCGATTCAGCGAATGTGTCTGCGCTGCTGTATCATGCGTCGTATCCGTCGGAGAGGTACAACATGCCGGATTCGCTCAAGGCGCAGCATACCGCTTTTTATACGGCAGGTCACGTGCTGATGAGCGATCAGGGCCGCGTCCTCGCATCCATCATTGAAGATACTGCCGGCTGGCATGATCCCCTGGGCGGGTACACGACCCGTAAGGGAACGGACGGCAAGTATGGTCCGACTTCGTACCAGCAGGAGCGCAACGCCTGGCTGCGAAGCGGCGAGGAAAACCTGACGGTGGAGCTGTACCGCCATAACCTGACGCCGCGGGATTTAAGCGCGCCGGTGAATTTCTTTTCGAAAGTGGTGTGCGAGCTGGACGGGACGATGAGGTATGTTCCCCAGCCAACCGATGGGCGCTCCGTCACCCTCCGGACGGAAATGGATGTGCTGCTGGTCGTGTCGAACACGCCGCATCCACTCAACCCCTCGGCGGTGTATCCGGGGGCAGCGGTGGAGATCCGTATAACGGATGCCGCGCCAATGACGGAAGACGATCTGTGCGTGAACCACTGCGGTGAGAACCGGCGAGCTTTTGAAAACACATGGAATGCCTATGCACTCATGAAAGGGGCGAATTGAAAATGAGCACATTTCAAGCGGTGGCAAGCGAACGAAACGCGGCGGATGCCGTGTACAACCGCATCATAGCTGCAGGAGAGGGCTGGATTTATGACCTGTTCCCTGGGCAGGTGTTGCGCATCGTCGATGTGGAGGGCAATCAGGCGGTGGACACCCTGTTTTATTCCAAGGAAGATCCGGGCGATCATTACAGTGCGGTCCGTACGATTACCCGCCAAAATAACATTTATCTGACCACAGGCTCGGTGCTCGTTGCCGAATCAGGCCGGGAGCTGCTGCAGATTACAGCCGACACCTGCGGCCGGCATGACACGCTTGGCGGTGCCTGCTCGGCCCAGAGCAATACGGTGCGGTATTCACACGATACGCTCCCGATGCATAACTGCCGGGATACCTTCATGCTGATGCTGGCGGGCCGGGATGAATTCACGAAGCGGGATTTGGCCCCGAACGTCAATTTTTTCATGAATGTGCCGGTGACGCCGGAAGGGGAGCTCACCTTTGCGGACGGCGTATCCGGACCGGGACGTTACGTCGAGCTGACGGCGCTGGCGCCGGTCACCGTCCTGATCAGCAACTGTCCGCAGCTGAACAATCCTTGCAATGCCTATAACCCGACGCCGGCGCAGGTGCTGGTCTGGAATGCGGAAGGAGGCGAAGGCGATGTTTAAAAAGGTGCTGATCGCCAACCGCGGAACGATCGCGGTACGAATTATCCGGACGCTGCGCGCGATGGGCATTGCGTCGGTGGCCGTGTACACAAAAGCGGACCGGGACAGCCTGCACGTGGAGCAGGCCGACGAAGCCGTGCTCATCGGGGATGGCCCAGCCAAGGAGAGCTACGTGAATGCCGAGCTGATCCTGCGCACGGCTCTCGACACCGGGGCGGACGCGGTGCATCCCGGATACGGCTTCTTAAGCGAAAACGCCGGATTTGCCAGAGCCTGCGCGGAGCACGGCATCACGTTTATCGGGCCGTCCCCCGGGCATATCGAGCTGTTCGGCCTGAAACATACCGCGCGCTCGATGGCTGAGCAGGCGGGGGTGCCGCTGCTGCCGGGCACGGGGCTTATTTCGTCGGTGGACGAAGCCGCCAGGCAGGCTGAAGCGATCGGCTACCCCGTCATGCTCAAGAGCACAGCCGGCGGCGGAGGCATCGGGATGCGTATTTGCGGCGACGAAGCGGCGTTGCGGGATGCATTCGAATCCGTGACCCGGCTGGCAGCGGCGAATTTCAATGACGGGGGCGTTTTTCTGGAGAAGTATATCGAGCGGGCGCGCCACGTTGAGGTGCAGATTTTCGGCAACAGCGACGGCGAAGCGGTCGCTCTGGGCGAGCGCGACTGTTCCGTGCAGCGCAGGAACCAGAAGATCATTGAAGAGACGCCGGCGCCGCTGCTGGCGGAACCGGTGCGCCGGGAAATGCACGAAAGCGCCAGGCGTCTTGCCGCAGCCGCAGGTTACCGCAGCGCCGGCACGGTCGAGTTTTTGTACGATCCGCAGGAGGAGAAGTACTACTTCCTGGAGGTGAACACTCGGCTGCAGGTGGAGCACGGCGTCACGGAGGAGGTGCTCGGCATCGACCTCGTGGAATGGATGGTCCGGGAGGCGGCCGGCGATTTGCCGGGACTCGCACAGCGGGTGCGTGAACCGGAGGGGCACAGCCTGCAGGTGCGTCTGTACGCGGAGGACTGCGTCAATGCTTTCCGTCCGGCGGACGGCCGGATCGACGCGGTGGTCTGGCCGGAACGCGCAAGGATCGAGACGTGGATTCAGCCGGGCCTCGAAGTGACCACACTCTATGACCCGATGCTGGCCAAAATCATCGTCCACGCCAAGACGCGGCAGGAAGCCGTCTCCCGGATGATCGAGGCGCTGCAGTCGCTGCGCGTGTACGGTGTGACGACAAACCAGTCTTATATCGAAGCTTTTCTGGATACCGAAGCGTTCCGCGAAGGGCGGGTCTATACGAACATGCTGGCCGGTTTTGAGCCGGTCGAGCCGGCGATCGAGGTGCTGGACGGCGGCGTTCAAACCACCGTACAGGACCTTCCGGGCCGAACGGGGTACTGGGATATCGGCGTACCTCCGTCAGGGCCGATGGACCGGTTGGCCTTTGCCATCGGCAACCGGCTGCTCGGCAATCCGGAGGAAGCGCCGGGCCTGGAAATGACGCTGCGCGGAGGAAGCTACCGCTTCCGCGGCGCCATGCGGTTCTGCCTGACCGGGGCCGATATGCAGGCGGAGCTGGACGGCGAACCGGTGCCGGCGTATACCCCGGTGACGGCGTCCGCCGGCTCGGTGCTGACCCTGGGCGAAGCCGCCGCCGGGATGAGGGCTTACCTACTCGTCGCTGGGGGCCTGGATATGCCGCTGACGCTGGGCAGCGCGTCGACGTTTACGCTCGGCGGCTTCGGCGGCCATACCGGCAGCGCGCTGCGGCCGGGGGCGGTGCTCCGGGTCTGTAGCGACTCGCCGGACCGCCAGTCCGAGCCTCTAAGCTTCCTCGCACCGGCATCGCAGCCGGCGCTGACGCGGGAATGGACCCTCGGGGTCATTCCCGGCCCGCATTGTACCGCCGAATACCTGCTTCCGGCGTATTTGGACCAGCTAACCTCCACGGTGTGGGAGGTGCATTTCAACAGCTCGCGCACCGGCGTCCGCCTGATCGGCCCTGCGCCGCTGTGGGCCCGGGAGGATGGAGGCGACGCCGGGCTGCATCCGTCGAACATCCACGACAACGCCTACGCCGTCGGCGCCCTGGACCTGACGGGTGACATGCCGATCCTGCTTGGACCGGACGGGCCGAGCCTCGGTGGGTTCGTGTGCCCGGTCACGACAGCGACGGCGGAGCTCTGGAAAATAGGGCAGCTCCGCCCGGGCGATCAGGTCCGTTTCCGGCTGATCACTGTAGAGGAAGCCGAAGAGCTGAGAGCAGCCCAGAAGGAATTTCTGCGTGAGCTCTCCGGCGGGGCGTCTGTGCCGAAGCTGCCTGAGCTTCCACATACATCCCGCGGCGACTATATGCCGCTGCTCGCATACGAGGAAGAAGGGCGGCGTTTTCCGATTGCGGTGCGCTGCTCCGGGGACGAAAATATTTTGGTGGAATACGGGGAACGCGAACTCGACCTGCTGTACCGCTTCCAGGTGTACGTCCTGATGCAGGCGGTCACGGACAGCGGAAGCATCCCGTATATCGAAATGACACCGGGCATCCGTTCCCTGCAAATTCATGTAGATGCGGCCCGTATGTCCGTGAAGGAAGCGGCGGCGAAGGTGATGGAGATCGACCGGACGCTGCCGCCGCTCGATTCCATTGAGGTCCCTTCCAGAATCGTCAAGCTGCCTTTATCATGGGACGATCCGGCCACAAGGCTGGCGATCGAGCGCTATCAGCAAAACGTGCGTCCGGATGCGCCTTGGTGCCCAAGCAACCTGGAGTTTATCCGCCGCATGAACGGGCTGGGCTCGATTGAGGAGGTGGCTGAAATCGTTTTTAACGCCTCCTATCTGGTCATGGGGCTCGGGGATGTATACCTGGGAGCGCCGGTTGCGGTTCCGCTGGACCCCCGCCATCGGCTGGTGACGACCAAATACAATCCGGCCCGCACCTGGACGCCGGAGAATGCTGTCGGCATCGGCGGAGCCTACCTGTGCGTATACGGCATGGAAGGCCCAGGGGGCTACCAGTTCGTGGGGCGCACGGTACAGATGTGGAACAAATTCCGCCGGACGTCGAACTTTGAGCAGGGGAAGCCGTGGCTGCTGCGCTTTTTTGACCAGATCCGCTTCTATCCGGTGTCGGAGGAGGAGCTGCTGCGAATGCGTGAGGACTTCCCACGCGGGGAGTTTACCGTGGACGTCGAAGAAACGACGTTTAATCTCGGCGAGTATCTGGCCTGGCTGGGCACGATCCAGGAGGAATCAGCGGTGTTCCGGACGTCCCGGCAGGCCGCGTTTCAGCAGGAGCGCGCGTACTGGAAGGAGCTTGGCATCGCGGAGCATGTATCCGAACCAGAGGCAGCCGCGACCCAAGAGCAGGGGGCGCTCCCGAAAGGAAGCCTCGGCGTGAACAGCTCGATGTCGGGCAGCGTCTGGAAGGTGCTCGTAGAGCCGGGCCAGGAGGTCCGCAAGGGCGAGACTATTATAATAGAAGAAAGTATGAAAATGGAGTTTTCCCAGCCTGCTCCGTTCGATGGCATCATTGCCTCCGTCTTTGTGGCGTCCGGCGATCAGGTGCGGGCAGGCGACTGCATCGCAGCGATCTATCCGGTAGAAAAGGAGGCGGCGTCATGAGCATTCAGGCGGTTCCTTTAGGACTGAGCATCCATGCCCTCCAGCAGGGTTATCGGAGTAGCAGCTTTACGCCGCAAGAGGTGATCGCGGCCATTATCAGGCGTGCGGAACGGGACAGCGGGATGAATATTTGGATCATGCCGCCGGAGGAGGAACGAATTGCTCCTTATCTCGAAGGGCTGAAGGGGCTGGATCCGGCTGTCTGTCCGTTATGGGGCATCCCGTTTGCGGTGAAAGACAACATCGACGTGGCCGGCTGGCCGGTCACCGCGGCTTGTCCCGACTACGCCTATGTGCCGGAACGGCACGCGCCGGTGGTGGAGCGGCTCATCCAGGCCGGGGCGATTCCGGTGGGCAAGACGAACCTGGACCAGTTCGCCACCGGCCTTGTCGGCACGCGCAGCCCCTACGGCGAGACGCATAATGCGCTCCGTCCGGAGCTGATCAGCGGCGGCTCAAGCTCCGGCTCGGCCGTCTGCGTCGCCCGCGGGCAGGCTGCGTTCGCCCTCGGCACCGACACGGCCGGCTCGGGCCGGGTGCCCGCGGCGCTGAACGGCCTGGTCGGCTACAAGCCGGCCGTCGGCGCCTGGCCTGCGGCGGGCGTCGTTCCCGCCTGCCGCAGCATCGACTGCGTGACGGTGTTCGCCCGTCACGTGGACGACGCGGCCGCCGTGGATGCGGCCGCACGCGGGTGGTGCGCGGATGATCCGTACTCCGCGGACCGTCCGCACCGCGGCGAGCAGCCGAAGACGTGGCTGCTCCCGCAGGGCCGCCCCGAGTTTTTCGGCCCGTTCGCGGCCGAATACGAGGCGGCCTGGGAGCGGGCGAAGGAGACGATCGCCCGGTCCGGGGTCCGCGTGCAGCAGGTGGATGTGTCCCTGCTGCAGGAAGCGGCGGCCCTGCTGTACGAGGGGCCGCTCGTGGCCGAGCGCTGGAGCGCGCTCGCCGGCTTCATCGAGGCGCATCCCGGGTCGACGTTTCCGGTGACGGAAACGATTCTGCGCTCAGGAACCCAGGCCGAGCATACGGCGGCAGCCCTTTTTCGCGCCCAGCACCGGTTGGCTGAGATTCGCAGGGTGGTCCGTTCCTGGCTGCGGCAAGCCGTGCTGGTGCTGCCGACCTGCGGTGGCACGTGGACGAGGGAGCAGGTCGGCGCCGACCCCATCGGAACGAACAGCAAGATGGGCCTCTATACGAACCATTGCAATTTGCTGGATCTCAGCGCGCTGGCGATTCCGGCCGGGCAGGCGGGGCCGGAGCTCCCTTTCGGCGTGACGCTGTTTGTGCTTCCTGAAGAAGAAGCGAACCTGGCTGAAGCAGCGCGCTTCCTGCTGCGGCAGCAGGACACAATTCGTGTCGCCGTCTGCGGACTGCATATGCGCGGCATGCCGCTGGAGCCGCAGATGACGGGGCTCGGCGCGGTATTTGCGGAAGAGGCACAAACCGCCCCGGTGTACCGGCTGTACAAACTTGCGACCGAGCCGCCGAAGCCTGGGCTGGTACGGACGCCTCTAGGAGGGGCGCCGATCGCGGTGGAGCTGTGGGATATGCCGGTGGAGTCTTTCGGCAGGTTCACAGCCTCGATTCCAGCGCCGCTCGGGATCGGTCGGGTGGAGCTAGCGGACGGGCGGAGCGTCCCGGGTTTTGTCTGCGAGGCGTACGCCGCAGAAGGGGCGCTGGACATTACGGTTTCAGGGGGATGGAGAAACGCGATGGCCGAAGTATAATTTTTTATGATAGAAAGTCAGCCAGCCAGTCCGGTCTCAACCGGTTCTGGCCTTTTTTTATGGCAACAAAAACCGAGAGATTGTTAAGAGCATACTTAAACTCTTTTTCCCAAACGGCTCAAATAGCAAGCACGGTTAACGCATGGCCCTCCGCCTCCTTGAAAATGTATTGACAACATGTGGAAGAGGGGATAGATTGAACTCATAAACACGTGTTTATGCCTAAAGGTGTTATTTTTTTGAATGGCGAATGCCGGATTCGCGATTATACATACAGGCATGGTGAAGCGGAGCTCACGGATACTGCAGCTGTGCCGCCTTTTGTGAACACGTGTTAATGAATTTGGAGTGTGCAGGATGAGGAAGAACGACATCAACAGCATCGAAATCGCCAGAATCGCAGGTGTCTCGCGAAGCACCGTCAGCCGGGTGATCAACAATTACCCAAACGTGCCGGAGGCTACGCGGGAGAAGGTCATGCAGGTCATCGAGAGGTACGGCTATTCTCCTAATTTCTCAGCACGCATCATGACCGGTATGAAAACGCTTACGATTGGTCTGTTCCTGATTTCGCCGGAGGCGATTCACGACACGCTGACCCACGCGCTGATCGGCGATGTGATCGAGAGCGCGTCCCGCCGCGGCTACTACGTCCTGACCCACATTATCCGGAGCACAGGGGACACGGAGACTGTCCGCAAGGTGAAGGATACGTTTTATCAGCGGCGGATTGACGGCGGCATATTTATCGGCGCGGCGAATCATGAGCCGTTTATCGAGGAGCTCATTGCCAAAGGATTTGTGGCGGGAATCGTGGACCAGCATCTGGAGGGGCGGATGGAGCCGAATCGGGTGATCTGCAATTTTGACAACAAGCTGGGCATGAAGCAGGGAGTCGATTACCTGGTAGGCCTGGGACACCGGAACATTGCGTTCATTGCAGGGGATCCGCTTCGCTGCTCCGGTCCCGAGAGAATGGTGGCTTTTCAGGATGCAATGGCGGCTAACGGTCTGAAGGTGAACCCGGACTGGGTCCTGCCATCGGATTTCTCCGAACGAAGCGGATACGAGTCGACCGCGCGCTGGCTTCAGAGCATCCCAGACCTGCCGACGGCCATTTTCGCCTGCAACGACAGCGTGGCATTCGGGGCACTTCGGGCCTTGAACGAGGCCGGACTACGGGTACCTGAAGACATCTCCCTGATGGGGTTTGACGATCATCTCTTGAGCTCGCGCATTCAGCCGTCGCTGACGACCATACGGGTGAACTTTTCCGAAATGATCGACATGCTGACGCGGCAGGTCATCGACACCGTTGAGGACGAGACACAGATGTTCAAAAAATACGTAGGGACCGCGGAGCTGGTCATCCGGGACTCGTGCCGGAAAGTCTAATTTAAACAGTAAGGATGAAATGTGCGTCGGATTTGGGGATTTGATGTTTGGCGGGAACAGAAGAGGGAATCTATTGGCTGCTTAGGGTTCGAAGTGAAAAATGCTTTTCCAATTCAGCACTGTTAAGGAGGATCTTCACATGACGGTAGGCGCATTAGGAACCAAGCTGGTTACACAAATCGGGATTGTCGTGAAAGACATCGATACCGTTTCGCAGAGCTATGCGGATTTTCTGGGGGTGGAGCGGCCGAAATGGTCCTTGACCGACACCGTGGATGTCGCCCAGACGGAGTTTAACGGGCAGCCTTCGGTGGCACGTGCGAAGCTGGCCTTTTTTGACTGCGGGCAGCTGCAGATCGAGCTGATCGAGCCGGATGAGCATCCGTCGACCTGGCGCGAATTTTTGGATGAGCATGGTGAAGGCGTGCATCATATCGCGTTTGGGATTCAAGGAATGAAGGACAAGATTGCCGTACTGGAAGGCCGTCACATGCCGCTGATTCAAAAAGGCGAATACACCGGCGGGCGCTACGCATACATCGACAGCAGCAACGAGCTGAAAGTTCTGATCGAGCTGCTGGAAAACGATTAATCCGATAAGCAGGTGAGGTGCTGAAGCTATGAATATTTTGATTACGGGATCGGCCCGGGGGCTTGGCTTTGAAACGGTCAAAGCGGCGCTTGCGCTTGGGCATACCGTGTTTGCAGGCGTGCGGGATATGGAGCGGCATACCGAGCCGCTTCGTGCATTGCGTGCAGCCCATCCGGACCGGCTCACGCTGATCGCAATGGATGTCACTGATGAAGAGAGCGTGAAAAACGCCAAGGCAGCCGTGCTGGAGCATACGGATGTGCTCGATGCCTTGATTAACAACGCAGGCGTGCTGATCGGCCGCGAGCATAAGCTGGAGGAGCTGGATTTTGCCGATATGGACCGGTCCATGCTGGCGAACCTGTACGGACCGATGAAGGCCGTGAAGCATTTCCTTCCGCTGCTGCGCAGGAGCGCCCAGCCGTGCATCCTCAACATCAGCTCGGAGGCCGGATGCTTTACCGGGGCCTACGGCGGGGATTACCCTTACGCGATTTCCAAAAGCGGGCTGAACTACTTTACCGCGCAGCTCCGCAAGGAGCTGACTCCTCAGAATTTTGCGGTTTATGCGGTGCACCCCGGTTGGATCCGGACCCCAATGGGCGGCGACCAAGCGCCGGGCGACCCGGCGGATACCGCGCAGGGCTTGCTGCGCATTGTGGAACGAACCGTCATCCCCGACCCGAATGCCTGGATGGTGAATCATCGCGGGGAAGCGATGCCTTTTTAACGGTCGCGATCTTTGGACCACCGTATTGCTTTCGACAATAAGGAGGATGCCACATGAAAACGATTTGGGCGGTTGTCGGCGACTTTTATCATGAAGCCGAGCCGGCGAAAAAGTCACTTGAACAAGTTTTAGAGCCCTTCCTGGCGAATGGACAAACCGGGCTGCTGTACAAGGAAGTTTCCGATCTCGCCGCCGGGCAGCTTGGGCAGAAGCCGGACCTCGTTATTTTATTTGCGGAGAACCGCCTTGAGCCGCAAAGCGACCCGGAGGCAGCCTGGATGACCGAGGACATCGGCCGGCAGATCGAAGCTTATGTGAGTGGCAGGGGTGCCTGGGTCGCATGGCATTCCGGGCTGGCGTCGTATCCCGAGGACGGCGCGTATGTGAACATGCTGCGAGGGTATTTTTTGTCACACCCGAAGGAGCACAGTGAGGTGACCTATACACCGGTCGGCGGATCAGCCTTGGGCGAGATGGACGGTACGTTCCGGTTCAAGGATGAACACTACTTTGTCGCTTGCTCCGAGCAGGAGACCGAGGTGTTCCTGCGGTCTTCTTCGCGGGACGGCGAATCCATTGCCGGCTGGCTGCATCCTTACGGCGAGGGACGGGTAGCCTGCGTGTCGCCGGCACATCTGCCTGAGGGATTGCTGAACGAAGGGTTCATCCGGCTGATGCAGCGGGTGATCGCATGGAGCCTGAAGCTCGAGCCGGTGGATGCGTAGGGAAGGAAAGTGGTCCTGAGGAGGAGTCGGTTCTGAGGACGAAGGCGGGCATGTTAGCTTCTATAGATTGAAGGTGATAGGACCCAAAAGCAGACAGATGCGTCTGCTTTTTTTGTTGTCTAAACCGACTTGGAGGCGGGTGTCGTTGTGCCTTGGCGGCGATATAATGAGGGCGCGTTGCCATGTCGGCTGGTGTTGTTTGTGATATCAGATGCAGGGGTTCGAGCTATTCTTGATGTTTAGCCCCGCACCGTATGCCCTCCCAGCACAACGCAGCGGAGGGGACGAAACAATTCCGGAGAAGCGGAGCGGTCGCCTGAAAGCTTTCCGCAGGAAAGCTCACTTCGGAAGCCCAGGCTGTCCCCGAATTTTATCCTTCTATAGATTCCGCGAAAATTCGGGGGCAACAGCGATCGGAGGAATGTTTCGTACACGGAGCGCCCATCGAAGCACCAGCATCCATCGAAGCACCAGCTTCATCGAACCTCAAGCACTCACCATCGGCCACCCCCATGCCGCATTTTAACAGCCCGCCTATCTTCCAGAAGCGTTAATTCCCGCTATCAATCGGTAGATCGCTCTATAGCAAGCCGATAAAGCGCTTTCTATAATGAAGTCATACGGCTGGGGCGGAAGCGGATGCCAAGCATTCCTGACTTTTGCCCGTGCAGCCAGAGACTTGCAGAGACAGGAGGAAAATAAGGCGAATGATCACAAACAGCCAAACGGACGCGGTCCAGGTCCGGCAAACCGGCTCCCTGATCCGCGTATCCACGGATCGGGTGACGCTGGAGGTCGACCTGGAACAGGGCCATTACAGCGCTGCCGGCGGCACGCTGTGGGACTGGAAAGAAATCCGCAGCGCCATCCGGTGGAACGGGCGCGAATACCATACGGGCAGCTACGACCGCCACAGCTTGAATGGGGAGCCGGAGAGCATCGAGGATGCCTTCGGAACCGGCGTTCATTTATCGCTTGTGCATGAATCCGACATGCTCCCGACGCTGGAGCAGCATTTTTGGATTTACGAGGGTGCGCCGTTTTACCTGACGCAGCTGGTGGCTGTCCATAAGACGCGCATCCGGCTGAACCGGATGACGGTGCTGCGGTGCGGGCAGCTGTCCTTTGGGCCGACCATGGACAAGGAAGACGAGCTTACGGTGCTCCGCGTTCCCTACGACAACGACAAGTGGGTGCGCTATGAGACACAGACGGCGCCGCTGCGCACCGAGAGCTACGAGGTTACGGTCTTGTTCCGGCCGCACAGCCGGCAAGGGATCGTTGCCGGTTCACTGAGTCATGACGTCTGGAAAACCGGCATTAAAATCCAGGGCGAACAGCCGGGAACGCTGGACGAACTGGAGTTGTACGCCGGCGCGGCCGGGGAAATGACCCGGGATTTTCAGCCGCACGGCTACGTCCATGGGACACGCGTGGCGTCTCCGGTCGTATTCGTCGGTGGGTACGACGATTACCGCCGCGGCCTGGAGGCTTACGGACGGGCTAATGCTACCCTGTCGCCGGCGCTTCCGTGGGAAGGCGGGGTCCCTGTTGGCTGGAACAGCTGGTCTGCCGCGATGAGTACGCTGGATTACGATCTGTACACATCGACGAGTGATTTTTTGAAGCGCGAGGTTCAGGCGGATGGTTTTCAAAATAACGACACGCTCTACATCAACTTCGACGCTTTCTGGGACCGCCTGACGGATGAAGAGATGGAGGATGCGCTGAACCGGGTGAGGCAAAACGGCCATAAGCCGGGGACGTACTGGACACCGTTTGCCTTCTGGGGCAGTCCGTCCCAATTCGACAAGCCCGTGGAGGGAACGGATGGCGAGTTCACGTACAGCGACATTTTGCTGCGGGACGCCGAAGGCGAAATCCTGCCGGACATCGCCGGCGGCCTGGCGATCGATCCGACCCATCCGGGGGCGCTGAAGCGCATCGATTGGTTTACGGACAAAATCATCCGGGAGGGCTTTGAGTACATCAAGCTCGATTTTATGGCGCACGGTGCGCTGGAGGGACAGCATTACCGCCCTGAAATCACCACAGGCATTGCTGCCTATCATTACGGGCTGTCTTATTTGGCGAAAAAGCTGTCTCCGGAAGCGGCCGGAAAGCCGATCTTCATCAACCTGTCGATCGCGCCACTGTTCCCGTACGCTTTTGCGCACAGCCGGAGAATTTCCTGCGACGTGTTCGGCATGATCGGGGATACGGAGTATCTGCTAAATTCGCTGACCTACGGCTGGTGGATGAACGATACGCTGTACCGGTTCAACGACCCCGATCACTCGGTGCTGTACAAGAGCTTCAACCAGGAGGCCACCACTCGCCATGAGGGGCGGACCCGGCTGACAGCATCCGTGATCGCAGGAACGTTGCTGCTGCTCGGAGACGATTTCAGGCAGGAAGAAGCAGCCTCCCGCGCCAAGGCTTGGCTGCGGAACGGCAGCATCATGGAGCTTGCGCGGAAGGGCACAACATTCGTTCCGGTGGAAAGCACCCTGGGCGGCCGTGCGGCGGACGCTTTTATGCTGGCTGATCCGGACGAGGAGGGGACGGTCTACCTGGCTGTGTTCAACTTCGACGGCAAACAGGCAGCGAACAAGACAGTCCCTCTGGTCCGCCTAGGACTCGAACCGCTCGCAACTTACCGCGTAACCGACCTGTGGGAAGGGACCGAGAGCGAGGCCAGCGGGGAAGTCCGCTTAAGTCTTGAACCTGTGGCGTCCACCATATTGAAGTTATGCATCCAACCCTAATTCAAATGCCAAGGAGGATTGAGGATTCCGATGAGTACACGAACCCGGTTTATCCCGAAAATATTGCTGATGATATGGGCGGGGCTGTTGGCCTTGTCCTGGCCCGGGGCTTCCTGGGCCGCATCTTCTGAAACGGCTGCCGGAACGGGAGCTGATGCTGCAGCTGTTGTTTCGTACGAGGCGGAGGCTGGCGCCAACACGTTTACGGGCAATGCGGGTCCTGCGGACTGCGGAACCTGCTCGGGCGGCAAAAAAGGCGGCAACCTGTACGGCGGCTCCACTCTGCAGTTTAACGGCGTCACCGCGGATCAGACCGGCGTCTATACGATGACGGTGCACTACATTTCCGGCGACCCCCGCGCCGCCGTCATTTCGGTCAACGGGGCGGAAGGGGAAAATTTCAACTTTCCCAAAACGGCGGACTGGAATACGGTCGGCACCTACGATATCCAGATCGACTTGAAGCAGGGCAGCAATACGATCCTCTTCGACGACGGCGGCGGATACTCGCCGGATATCGACCTGATCAAGCTGCAGTTGGCATCGGCCGGCGACGGCGTGCCGGACAATGACGGCAGCATTGGCGAACTGGGCAAACAGCTCCATGTCACGAAGTACGGCTCCATTACGCTGACCGAGTATCAGCGTGGATTTAGTGTGGCCAATCCGTCATATGAGCTGCTGTACAACACTTCAACAGGCCTGTCCCAGTACAACTGGAACCATAAGCCGGTGATCAAAGGTGCCTATAGCGAAATCCAGCTCGACAAAACGGTAGCGAGCAAGGATTACGGCAAGCATACGTTTAAAGCCAAGGACGGTGTGACTCCCTTCCGTGACGCCACGGGCGAAGGCATCAAGGTTACGGTCCGCAGCGAGCAAAAAGGACTGCCGGATCTGAGCCAGGTCTTTTACATTTATAACAATGGACCGTACGTGTTGACGGAGGTGACGGCTTCCCAAGCCGCCGGGCTGACGACCAACCAAATTGTGCCGCTGGCTGTGGAGGCCCGGGGCGGCGTCGATATCGGCAGCTACGGCGACAACCGGGTGCTCGTGACGCCTTTTGATAACGACAGCTGGTCCAGGTATCAGGCGAAAAGTATCAATACTCGCTTAAATACGGATAACTATGTCAGTTCCGAACTAACAGCCATTTATGACAATACAAGCCGAAAAGGTCTGGTGGTCGGTTCCGTTACGCATGACACATGGAAAACGGGAATCCACTGGAGCGGCACCGACAATAAGCTGAACGAGCTGCGCGTGTACGGGGGCTTTACTTCCCAGGCTTCCACGCATGACAGCCTGCCGCACGGAAGCGTGTCCGGAAAGAGCGTGACTTCGCCGAAGGTGTTTATCGGTTTGTACGACGACTACCGCAAAGGCATGGAGGGTTACGGCCAGGTGAACGCCGCGATTGCGCCGCCGCTTGCTTTTAGCCAAAACATCCCTGAAGGTGTACCGGTCGGCTGGAACAGCTGGGGCGCTTATGCCGATCATCTCAGCTACGACAACGCAGCAGCTGTCTCCAACTATGTGAAGGAGCATCTGCAGAACAACTCTTTCGAGAACAAAGGGAACGTGTATATTAACCTCGATTCGTATTGGGACAACATGACCGACCAGCAGCTGACCGATCTCGTGAAGCTGATTCACGGCAACGGCCAGAAGGCAGGCATCTACTACTCCCCGTTCGTTTATTGGGGGGACAACATGGACCAGGCGGTCGAAGGGACGGACGGCAAATACAAGTACGGGGATATCGTGCTGAGGGATGCATCCGGCAACGTTCTGCCGAAGCTGGACGGCGCTTATGCCGTGGACCCGACCCATCCGGCCGTGAAAGCCCGGATCGACTACTATATGAACCGTTTCAAAAAGGAAGGTTTTGAGTATATTAAGGTAGACTTCCTGTCCCATGGCTCTTTGGAAGGCCGGCATTACGATCCGAACGTGCAAACCGGCATTCAGGCGTACAATCAGGGAATGGCTTACCTGGATCAGGCCATTGGCGGCACGATGTTCATCAGCGAATCGATCGCTCCGCTGTTCCCGAGCCAATATGCGCACAGCCGCCGCATTTCCTGCGACGTGGACGGAAGCCTGGGCAGCACGGAATACCAGCTGAACAACTTGACTTACGGCTGGTGGCAGAACGGGACGATTTATCATTACACCGACCCGGACTATATGACGCTGGTGAAGGGCGGCTCGTATGAAGGAGCGCAGACCCGTGTCAATGCGGCGGCCATTTCGGGTACGGTCTTCCTGAACTCCGACGATGTGAACGACCCGGCGGCACGCCAGTACATGGAGAGGTTGCTCACCAATCCGGAAGTGAACGCGCTGGCGGTGAAGGGCAAGGCCTTTAAGCCGGTGGAAGGAAATACCGGCACGAAAGCGGCCGACCTGTTTGTGCTTGAAGATCAAGGCACGTATTATCTGGCCGTGTTCAATTACACCCAAAATTCGGAGCAGCGTCAGATCGACCTGAAGCGTGCCGGCATTCCTGTCCAAGCGGGGGCTTCCGTTCAAGTGACCGACTTGTGGACCGGGGAAAAGGTAACGGCAGGTGCAACGCTGGACGTTACGCTGAAAAGCGCCGAATCCAAGCTGTACCAAATTAGTCCTTGAATTTGACTTTGCCCATAGGCTGGTTTATCTTGGGACAGGATGGGTGGTTTTCAGTCATCCACGACATTTACCTGATTCGAAGGAGGCGTCTTACTCATGAACAATCTGCAGTCCACCACAACCTTGTCCAGCGGATATGCCATGCCATGGCTCGGGCTGGGCGTCTACAAGGCACAGGAAGGCAGTGAGGTCGTTGGCGCGGTAAAAGCGGCCATTGCGCACGGCTACCGCAGTATTGACACGGCTGCGCTGTACGGTAACGAAGAAGGTGTCGGCAAGGCGGTCCGGGAATCCGGTGTTCCGCGTGAGGAGCTGTTCATTACCACCAAAGTTTGGAATTCGGATCAAGGTTATGACTCTACCCTAAAGGCGTTTGAACAAAGTATAAGCAAGCTCGGCCTGGACTATGTGGATCTGTACTTGATTCACTGGCCGGTCAAAGGCAAATACAAGGATACATGGCGTGCGCTGGAAAAGCTGCAAAAGGACGGCAGGGTCCGTACGATCGGCGTATCCAACTTCCACGTTCATCATTTGGAAGATCTGATGCAGGATGCCGAGGTGAAACCGGCCGTCAATCAGGTGGAGCTGCATCCGCTGCTCTCCCAAACGGAACTGCGCAGCTACTGCAAATCGCAGGGCATTCAGATCGAAGCCTGGTCGCCGCTGGCTGCGGGCCAGCTGCTGGACAATGAAGTGCTGGCAGGCATCGGCGCCAAATATGGTAAATCCACCGCGCAGGTCATCATCCGCTGGGATCTTCAGCACGAGATCGTGACGATTCCGAAATCGGTCAAGGAGCACCGGATCATCGAAAATGCCGATGTGTTCGACTTCGAATTGACGACGGACGAAATGCAGCAGATCGACGGGTTGAACCGGAACCAACGGACCGGCGGGGACCCGGATAATTTTAATTTCTAAGCAGCATCTATCAGAGCAAGTATGACCAACCCAATCGCGTATTCCGGCTGACCAGCGGATGCGCGATTTTTTTATTCCTTCCCCGGACTCATATCCGGTGCAGCGGATTCAGCCGGTACTGGCTGGGAGTCGTGCCGTGAAAGCTGCTGAAGTGCCGGGAAAACGGGTGGATGGACGGGTACCCCAACTTTTCCGCAATCGCCGTAATGCTCAGGTCGGTCTCGACCAGCATATGGGCCGCCCGCTTCATGACGAGCTGATGATGGTAGGCCTTCGGGGTCATCCCCGTTTCGCGCAGAAACAGCTCATGGAAATAAGTGCGTTTCAGACCGCAGAACCGGGACCAGGCTTCTACCGACTGTCCATGCTCCGGACGGCTGTTCAAATACTCCAGCAGGCGGACGATGCGGTAATCGCTCGGATGCTGCACGTTCACGGCGTTGTGCCAGGACAGCATCCAGCCGTACAGAAAGCTGTTCACCGTTTCGCTGCGGTAAAACTTGGATTCGCTGTACATCCTGGCGATCATGGCGATTCCATCATACAAATGGGGATGGGCGCGCAGGGAGAAGACGCTCGGAAGCCGGTCCAGTTCATCGCAGGGCAGTTCGATAGACAATCGGTCAAAAATAAAAGGCTCGGGCGCATGGATGAAAGACCGGCTCGGAGAGAGCGGGTTGGCGTCATCCCATAAATCGAAATACAGATTATACGAAGGCAGCGGATGGGACGGGCGGATGTGAAAAGCATGCGGCTGGCCCGGACGCAAAAAAATGAGCGTTCCCCGCTCGATCGGATATTTGACCCCTTCGACCTCCATTTCCCCGGGGCCTTCATTAAACAAGTGAAGGGCATACACGCTGCCTGCGCGCAGATGCTCGTTGCTGCTGCCGTCGTACAGATAACTCATGGAGTCGCCTACGAATGGAGTTATCTCGGATAAGCTTTTGTTCATATCATGTCTCCCCCGCATTTAGAAGGTGTATGTTTGCTGATTCCAAACGATAGATTGGCGGATGAATTGATAAATCAATGGATGCGTTAACAAAGACGGATTATACATCAAAATGATACGATAAAATCAACGGTACCGGAATAGAATTCAGTAAGAAAAGCGGATGAATTCGCAAATAATTTTTGGTGGAGGATATCGGATGAATGACTTGAAGCTTTGGTACGAGGGCCCTGCGGCAGGCTGGGCACAGGGGCTGCCGCTCGGAAACGGCAGAATGGGCGGCGTGATTATATCGGCTCCGCACAAGGAGGTTTGGAGCCTGACCGAGGTCACATATTGGTCGGGACAAGCGGAGCCCTGCCACGGCCGCTCCAATACGAAGCAGGATCTGGAGCGGATGCGTGAGCGCTTTTTTGCGGGCGATTATGCCGCTGGCGACAGGCTGGCGAAGGAGCATTTGCAGCCGCCCAAGCGCAACTTCGGCACGAATTTGAGCCTGTGCGACATCATTCTGGAGTGGCCTGCGGCAGCCTCGGAAGGGGGAGCGGAAATGCGCAGGGAGCTGGATTTGCAGCAGGCCGAGGCACGCTCCGCCGGTACAATGAACGGATACCGGTTTGAACGGGAGACATTCATTTCCCATGCGGACGATCTGATGGTGTCCCGGCTGTGGACCGAGGACCCGGCGGGGCTAACGTTCACGCTCCGGCTCGAGGGCCGCACGGAGGAATTCGGCAGCGAAGCCCAAGGGACGGACATGCTGGCCTTCGCCGGCAAAGCGGTGGAAACCGTGCACAGCGACGGAACATGTGGGGTGTCCTGCAGCGGAGCGGTACGTGTCCAGGCTCACGGCGGCAGCGTGCTTGCCTCATCGGGAACGATCCGGGTGGAGGGGGCGGAAGAAGTGTGGGTGTACACCGCCGTCCACACGGATTACCGCCAGCCGGACGATGCATGGAGGGAAGCGGGCTTCCGCCAGCTGGAGCAGGCGCTGGGCAAAGGCTATGACCGGCTCAAGGCGGACCATGCCGCCGATTACCGGCCGCTGCTGGGGCGGGTGCGGCTGGATCTCGGCACGTCAGCGGCGGCCGGCCTGCCGACCGATGAGCGGATGCGCCGATTCCGGGCAGGCCAGACGGATGATCCGGCGCTGTTCGCGCTCTTCTTCCAGTACGGCCGCTATCTGATGATCGCCGGATCGCGCCAAGACTCGCCGCTGCCGCTGCACCTGCAGGGCATCTGGAATGACGGTGAAGCGTGCCGCATGGGCTGGAGCTGCGACTACCATCTGGACATTAATACGCAGATGAACTATTTTCCGGCGGAAATTGCCAATCTTGGCGATTCCCACGAGCCGCTGATGCGCTACGTCCGGGAGCTCGCCCAGGCCGGCCGGTCGGCCGCGCGGCAGTATTACGGCGCAGAAGGATGGGTGGCCCACGTGTTCTCCAACGTCTGGGGCTTCTGCTCGCCCGGATGGGAGACGTCGTGGGGCCTGAACGTGACGGGCGGCCTTTGGCTCGCGACCCATATGATGGAGCACTACGAATACGGCATGGACGACAAGTTCCTGGCCGAAGAGGCGTACCCGGTGCTCAAAGCAGCCGCGGCCTTTTTCCTGGACTACATGACCGTGCATCCGGAATTCGGCTGGCTGGTGACCGGTCCTTCCAACTCGCCGGAGAACAGCTTCTATCCCGGGTCTCCGGATGAAGGAGCACAGCAGCTCTCCATGGGCCCGACGATGGACCAGGTATTGGTGCGGGATCTCTTCACCTTCTGTCTGAACTCAGCCCTAAAACTGGATGTGGACGCCGAGCTGCAGCGGAAGTGGGAGCACGCCATCTCACTGCTGCCTCCATTGCAGGTCGGCCGGCGCGGCCAGCTGCAGGAGTGGCTGAAGGATTACGGCGAAGCGCAGCCGGAGCACCGCCATTTGGCCCATCTGTTTGCCCTGTATCCCGGCAGCCAGATCACGCCGCATCATACGCCGGCATTGGCGGAGGCGGCGCGGGTAACGCTGCAAAACCGCATGGAACGCATCGACCTTGAGGACGTGGAATTTACCGCCGCCTTATTCGGTCTCTTCTTCGCCAGGCTGCACGACGCGGGCCGGGCCGAGCATCATATCGCCCATTTGATCGGCGAGCTGTGCCTGGACAACATGCTGACCTATTCCAAGTCGGGGATCGCCGGGGCCGAGACGAACATCTTCGTGATCGACGGCAACTTCGGCGGGACGGCCGCGATCGCGGAGATGCTGCTGCAGAGCCATGATGGGGAAATTCATCTGCTGCCGGCGCTGCCGGACAGCTGGCCGGACGGGGAAGTTCGGGGGCTTCGGGCCAAAGGAAACTTGGAAGTGGACTTGACATGGAAGCATGGCAAGCTTGTCCAGGCCCGGATACAGGCCTTGTCGGGCGGAACCGTTCAGGTATACTGCGGGGATCGGAGCGTGACGCTGAATTTGACCGCCGGCGGGGTGCATACGCTGGACGGAGCGCTCGCCGCGAGTACGGCTGCCGGACGAACAAGCTGAGCCGCGCCGAGCTTCGGTGAACTTTAGGCATAAAGGCAATTGCAGCCGTATGGGCTGCGGTTGCCTTTTCTATATCAACAAATCTTGATTTACGGCCTCCTCAGTCCCGGTGATGCTGCATTCTAACCGCAAAACAGGGAAAAATGTACCTTTTGGCTGGAGTGTACCTATACAAATTTGCGATCAAGGCTTTATTATGGAATGTACGCTGCATGAGCAGGCCATACATCATTCAACCCACAAAATGATAGCGCTATCAAAACAAGGGGGATATCATGCTGAAACGTTCCAGCGTTTTTCGAAATTTTCTGATTTCTTATATCGTCATTCTTCTGATCCCCTGTGTGGGCGGTTACATTTCTTACCTCACCTCGATATCCGTTACACAGTCCATCTCGATCGATAACAGCTTGATACAGCTGGAAAAGAGCCAGGAGCTGCTGGAGCACCGGATGGCGGAGGTGGAAGGCATGACCCGGCAAATCGCCATCAGCCAGGAAGTGAATATGCTGATGAACGACCGCCATCAAGTGCAGGATGTGTACGGTTTGTGGAAGGCGATGCGGAACGTGCTGACCTTTGGGCAAACCAACGATTTTCTTCAAAACTATTTCATTTATTTGGCCAATTACGATTTGATCCTGACTTCAGGCTCCACTTTCCGGCCTGAGCATTATTATGAATATTTTCATTATGACGATATGTCGTTTGACGAATGGAAGACCCAAGTGCTGCTAAAGACCCACCGCAGCGAAATCAAACCGTTGACTGCCTATACGGAGAGGGGAATGGGTACTTCCGTCATTACGTTTATGCAGTCCTTGCCGCTCGACAGCTTCAATGATTCCTCACCGGCGAGTGTGGTGGTCGTGATCGACGAAAAAACCATTACCGGTTTGCTGTCAGGTCTGACCAAAGGATTTGGCGGATGGGTGCATATTTATGACAGTCAAGGAAATACGCTTGCGCTCCAAGGGAGCGTTCCGTCGTATGTGGACAAATTGAAGGATGACCCGGCTTTTGATGCCAATAAAACGAGTCAATTTTATAAGGATGACCTGGTCATCACAACCCGTTCGGACAAGAACGGATGGGTGTACCAGGCGGGCATTCCGCGGACCACCCTCATGGAGAACGCCAACAAGATCAAGCACGCAACCTTTATCCTGACCGGAGGGACGATGCTGATCGGCCTGCTGGTCGGGCTGCTGCTGGCGCGTCGTCACAGCGTTCCGATCCAAAGCATGATCGGCATTATCAAAGAACAGTTCGGCCGGGACGAGCTGGAGAAAAGGAATGCGTATGATTTTCTGAGCGGCAATATCGCCAATATGATCAAGACAAACAAACAGCTCGAAGGCGAGCTGACCCTTCAGCTTCCGCTGGTCCGCGACGCTTTCATTAAGCGCCTCATTGCAGGCGAATTCGAATCGCACGATGTCATCGTGGCGGCGGCCAAACAGGCCAACATTTCGCTCGAAAAGGAGAGCGGTTATGCAGGCATTCTCTGCATTAACGGATACTCGGGTATGGACAGCGTGGAAATTTTGAATGAGCTCAGCGCCACACGCCTCCTTGTGAAACAAGCGCTGCTGGAAATCGCGGGTCCGCTGCCGGTATCCGACCTTGGATCCGATAAGCTTGTCGTCTTGTTTTTCTCGCACGAGAACCGGGAACCCGGGCAGGACGAGGAGGAGCGGATAACCGCGCTGATGGAAGAGCTGATCCAGCATCTGTTCCAGGAATACAAGGTTTCCATCCAGGCTGGTTTCGGCGAGGGCTTTGAGACGTTGATGGATGTGAGCCAATCGTTCGAGCAGGCCAAGCAGGCGCTGGAATATGCCGTGTTTGTGAACTCCAAGGGCATGCTGTGGAATCATGAAGCCCGCATCGAAAACACGACGTATTATTACCCGCTCGACGCGGAGCAGCGCCTCGCAAGTACGATCCGGGCCGGGGAAGAGGAGGAGGCTGGCAAGATCATCGACGGCATTTTCGAGCAGAATATCGCAAGGCGCGAATTGTCTGTCGAGATGAAGCATCAGCTCGTCGGCGAGATCAAAGGAACCTTCCTCAAGCTGCTCGATCAGAAGGTTTTCCAGGAGACGAACATGGTTGAAACCGTGAAGCGGAGGGTCATCGACATCGGCCCCGCCGAGCCGCTGGATTCCGTTCAGGCGGAAATCAAGAGCATTACCGCTACGCTGTGCAGCTATATCGCTAACAAGAAAAAAGACTCCCACGCCAAACTGGTTCAGCGGATGTACCAGTACACGGAGGAGATGTACGCCAATCCCGATTTGACCCTGTACCGGGTGGCCGAATATGTGGAACGTCCGGAAAAATACATTTCCCAGTTATTTAAAGAAGTGACCGGGGTCAATTACTCGGACCATCTGATAAAGGTACGCATGGAGAAAGCTGCTGAACTGCTCAAAGAAAGCAATCATACGGTCGACGATATCGCCGCCCGGGTGGGGTACAACAGCTCCCATTCGTTCCGCCGGGCGTTTAAGCGATTGATCGGCGTGACGCCGAGCGTATACAGGCAAACGCTCGACGAATAGCACCAGCTCTTGTAAGCCGCAGGATCCGTTTGAGGACGATGCGGCTTTTGTGCGTGCGGAAGCCGAAGCGGAAATATGTACAGCGCTTAGAGCGATGGACCCCCGAAAAAAGGGAAATTGGATGCAAAACGACCGAAGTGTACCTGTTCAAGCGCCCGTTTGATCCACTATGCTCAAGCAAGAAAGAAAACGCTGTCATTTCATCACGCATCCACGCTGATGGCATAGGGGGGATTATTATTCTGAACAAGCAAGCCGCAATTCCAATGAAGCGCAAAAGCAGTACGCGCAAGGTCAGTTACTGGCAGATTGCCGGTAAAAGCATGAAGAAGCACTGGCAGCTCTATCTGCTCGTGATTCCTCCGATGTTATTTTTCCTTATTTTCAAATACTACCCGATGCTTAATGCAGTCCTTGCATTCAAGGATTATAACGTCATTAAGGGGATTTGGGGCAGTCCATGGGTAGGATTCAAGCATTTTGAGCTGTTCTTTAAAAATCCGCTGTTTTGGACATTGCTCAAAAACACGCTTCTGCTAAGCGGTTATTTGATCCTTGCCGGATTTCCGATTCCGATTATTCTGGCGCTGATGATTAACGAATTGCGCGGGAAGAGATTTAAGAAGTTCGTGCAGATGGTCACCTTTGCCCCTTATTTCATTTCCACGGTGGTCATGGTGTCGATCGTCATGCTGTTCCTGTCCCCAAGACTGGGCTTCGCCAACGTCGTCCTGAATTATTTTGGGCTTGAATCCGTGAATTTTCTGGGCGACCCGGGCATGTTCCGCTCCATCTATGTCTGGTCCGATATTTGGCAGACGGCCGGCTACAGCGCGGTCATCTATTTGGCGGCGCTGGCGGGAATCGACCCGACTTTGTACGAAGCGGCAAAGGTGGACGGCGCTTCGCGGTTCCAGAAAATCTGGCATGTCGATTTGCCGGGCATCGTTCCGACCATCGTCATCATTCTGATTCTTAACGTCGGCAACGTCATGGCGATCGGTTTTGAAAAAGTATATCTTCTGCAAAATCCGCTGAATCAGGTGAATTCGGAAATTATCGCAACCTATGTGTACCGGATTGGATTGCTGAACGCAAACTACAGCTTTGCCACAGCCGTCGGCCTGTTTAATTCCGTCATCAATCTCATCCTGCTGCTGACCGTAAATGGATTGGCGAAGCGGCTGACGAACAATAGCATTTGGTAAGGAAGGAGCAAAGGTATGACCATTCAACTCGCGGGAAGAAAAGCAATCAAGGAGTCGAAGGGCGACCGCCTGTTTTTAGGCATCGTCTACACCATTTTGATCTTGGTCGTCCTGGCGGTTCTGTATCCGCTCGTCTACATTTTAAGCAGCTCCATCAGCAGTCCGGCGGCGGTTACCTCCGGAAAGGTATGGCTGTGGCCGGTCGACATTTCGTTTGAGGGCTTCCGCGTGCTTTTCAGCAGGCAGGAAATTATGACGGGCTATTTAAACTCAATTATTTATACGGCGGCAGGCACCCTGATCAGTGTCACGCTGACGGTCATGATTGCCTACCCTTTGTCCCGGAGGTCCCTCTTTGGGCGCAACGTATTCATGATGATCATCACGTTTACGATGATTTTCAGCGGCGGGTTAATTCCCACCTATATGGTGGTGAAAGAGCTGCACTTGATCGACACAAGGTGGGCGCTGCTCATTCCTAACGCCATCTGGGTATGGCAGGTGATTATCGCCCGCTCCTTTTTTCAATCGTCGATTCCGGGAGAACTGCTGGAGGCCAGCGAGATCGACGGCTGCAGCGATATCCGGTTTATCCGCAGCGTCGTGCTCCCGCTGTCCAAGCCGATCATTGCCGTTCTGGTGCTGATGTACGCCGTTGGACAATGGAATGCCTACTTCGATGCGTTGATCTATCTCAGAAGCGCAGACCTGTTCCCGCTGCAGCTAGTCCTTCGGAGTATTATTATCCAGAACAACAGCTCGGGAGGAACGATGGATGCCATGGCGATGGTGCAGAAGCAGCAGCTGGCCGAGCTGTTGAAATATGCGCTGATCGTGGTCGCGACCCTTCCGGTGCTAGTCATTTACCCGTTCGTGCAGCGCTATTTCGTGCAGGGGATGCTGGTCGGATCGGTCAAAGGATAACCTTGAGGTGCTGATTTCGGCACGCCATCCTGATTCTTATTCCATTTCAAATGGAGGTGGTGCCCTTTTTTGAGAAGAGGAAGGCATTACAAGATTGCTGCAGAACTATTAAAAAGGGAGCGATTCGATTGAAAAAAAGCCTAATACGAATGTTTATCCTGCTGATGGCCACCTTCATCGTCATCAGCGGCTGCTCCGGCAAAAAGACAGATAGCCCGGACAGCGCACAGGGAGGCGGTACCGCAGCCGACGGAGGATCGTCGAAGCCTGTACAGGTCAGCGTGTTCGCTGTCCAGGAATCGGGAATCGACATTCCGACGAACAAGTTTACCAAATTCGTCGAGGACAAATTTAACATTCAGTTTAAATGGCAGATTAACCCTTCCGACGGAGCCAAAGAGAAACGCCAGATTTCGCTGGCAAGCGGCGATTACCCCGATGCTTATCTGCTGACAGCCTACATCGATGAATTTTCACAGGCCGATGTCTTGAAATACGGGCAGCAGGGGGTGCTGATTCCTCTGAACGATCTGATCGACCAATATGGGCCCAACATCAAGAAGGCGATGGAAGAGAGTCCTGAAATGAAAGCTCTTGTCACGGCCCCTGATGGCAATATCTATGGGCTTGGAGCCTACACCGAATGCTTCCACTGTTCCTATCCGAACAAAATGTGGCTCAATACCGAATGGCTGAAAAAGCTCAATCTTCAAGAGCCGAAGACCACGGAGGAATTCAGAGAGGTTCTGAAGGCTTTTAAAACGAAAGATCCCAACGGCAACGGCAAAGCCGACGAAGTTCCGCTCAGCGGTTCGACAGAGGACTTCGGCGTCCGCATCATTCCTTATCTGATGAACAGCTTTATCTATGACGATGACCGGAATTATTTGACGATGAGCAGCGGCAAAGTGCAGTCCGCCGCCATTACGCCGGAGTGGAAGGAAGGATTGAAATACGTTAAGTCCCTTTATGATGAAGGACTGATCGACCCGGGTGCATTTACGCAAAATGCTGAGGCCTTCAAAAAAGTCGGCGAAAATGCCGGTGCTGAAATTCTTGGCGCAGGAGCAGGCATGCACCCGGCCATCTTTGTCAATATCGACCCGGGCAACACCCGTTCCGCACACTATAACCCGCTGCCGCCATTGACTGGTCCGAACGGCATCTCGTATGCCACGCATGATGCCGGGGGCGTCACTTCCGGAGCCAAATTCGTGATTACGAATAAAGCAAGCAAAGAAGCGCAGATCGCATTAATCAAAATGGTGGATTATATGTTCACGCCCGAAGGGCAAACCAATGCCGGAACCGGTATGAAGGGCATCGATTGGACGGATCCGGAGCCGGGAGACAAAGCGCTTGGTGAAGGCGTCAAGCCGATGGTCAAAACGATTCCGACGAAGGAAGGCGAGCAGCCGCACAATGCGGGATGGAGCGGAATGGGGCATTTCTACATGCCGAAAGAATACCGCGACACCTGGGTACAGGGCACCGATATTTACGCTTCGGACGGCTATGAGCGCAGACTGTACAACGCTACGCTTCTGTACCAAGGACATGAGCCTAAAGAAATCTTCCCGATTTGGTCTGTCTGGATCGATCCAACCGAAATCGACGAAGCCAGCATGCTGCAGACCAACCTGAAAAATTACATTGAGCAAAATGAACTGCAGTTCGTGACCGGCAACAAAGACCTGGACAAAGACTGGGACGCTTATGTGAAAGGCTTGAAGGACCTGCAGCTTGACCGTTACCTTGAAATTTTGCAGACGGCTTATGATAAATTAGCAAAATAATACGATATAACAAGGAACCGGCGGCCGGCTAAGCCTGCTGGTTCCTTTGCGGGATGCCGGTTCTATAACAGACTGGCATCTTCCGCGTTTTCCTTTATTTTTGCAACACGGGCTGCGATTGTAATTCAAGGATGGGGCAGACAACGCATCGAAAGGAGCAAGGCATGACTGATTCTGGAAATCCGGGTCCGGCGCTGTTCAAAATGATATCACTGGCGGACTTTGGCGACGCTGAGGGCTTACAAGCCAATGCAGGGGTGGCCATGCGGCTTGCACTCGAGGCAGCCGGTTCGCATGATGGCCCTGTCGTATTGGACGTCCCATTTGGAACATATCATTTTTATCCGGAACATGCCGTCAAGGCGGCTTATCATATTACCAATACGGCCAGCGAGGAGGAAAACCCGGACGTCACTAAAACGGTCGCGCTGCTGCTGAAGGGGCTTCGCCGGCTGACGCTGGAGGGGAACGGTTCCCTTTTTGTGATTCACGGCAAGCAAACGATGCTGCTGCTGGACGGCTGCGCGGATATCGAAATCCGCAACCTGTGCTTCGACTATGCGGTGCCGACCGTGACCGAGATGACCGTGGAGCGGCGCGGAGAGCATGAGCTCGACGTTTGCGTGCATCCGGATTCACATTATGAACTGGAAAACGGACGTCTCACTTGGGCCGGTGAAGGATGGAGGTTCCGGGAAGGGCCGATACAGCACTGCGACTTGGTCCAAAATGCCACCTGGCGTGTGGAAGATTGGCCGTCACGGGCTGAGCGTATTGAGGAAATCGGCAGCCGGCGGCTGCGGTTTCATTTTGAGGAGGAACCCGTTCCGCATGTTTCGCCTGGAATGACCGTACAAATGAGAGACGGTATTCGCGACCAGGTCGGCGTGCTGATCCTGGAATGCGAGAGGATCCGTCTGATCGGCATGGGCCTTCATTTTATGCATGGGCTGGGCATCGTCGGCCAGTTTAGCGCGGATTTGACCTTCGCCGATCTGGATGTGACGCCGCGCCCTGAGACAGGGAGAACGGTGGCGGGCTTCGCCGATTTTATCCATTGTTCAGGCTGCCGGGGCCGCGTTTCGATCACGGACAGCCGGTTTGCCGGAGCCCATGACGATGCGATCAACGTTCACGGCACATACCTCCGCATCGTCGGCCAGCCGGCGCCCGATCAAGTGCGGGTTCGATTCATGCATCCGCAAACGTATGGATTCCGCGCCTTCTTTTCGGGGGACGAGTTAGCTTTTGTCGATGCGCGCAGTCTTACGTCCTATGCTTTCGGACGGATCGCCGCCGTGAAGATGCTCGGCCCCCGCGAGTTTCTTCTGACATTGGAGCAGCCGGCCCCGGCATCGATAGGGGCGTATGATGTCATCGAGAACGTGACGTGGACACCGGAGGTCGTGATCGAAAGGAACCATTTTGCCAGAATACCGACCCGGGGCATACTGGTGTCGTCGCCGCGGAAGACGGTCATAGAGGGCAACAGGTTTGAACGCATGAACATGAGTGCCGTTCTGGTTGCGGGTGACGCGAATTCCTGGTATGAATCAGGCGCTGTCACGGATGTGCGCATTGCGGGCAACCAATTTATCGACTGCGGCGGAGAGGAGCATCCCGTGATCCGGATCGCTCCCGAGAATGAGCCTTCCGTGCCGGACGTGCCGGAAGTGCCGGTCCACCGCAACATCCGGATCGAGGACAACCGGTTCAGAACGGCTCATGCCGTGCTGCTGTCGGCGCAAAGCACGGAAGGGCTTGCCTTCTACCGAAACGAGATTTTGCTCGTTGGGAAGGTTGGCAGTAAAGATGGGCTATCTCCGGGCGGGCTCATTAATGGGCTGTACCCCGACGGACTTTTTAAGCTGGAACGCTGCAGCGGAGTTAATATGGCCGACAATTCGGTCGACTTCATGGTGGCTCCGACAGACGAATAGAACGAGGAATAAAGGAGATGGACGTCATCGACAAGAAAAGACTGATCGTATTTTTGGACAGTGGGGATACGCTGGTGGATGAGTCTACCGAGGTTCGTGACGAAGACGGAATCGTGGTTAGCGCCGACCTGATTCCGGGGGCCGCGGAGATGGTGAAGACGCTGCATTCGCTTGGCTTTACGCTTGCGCTCGTGGCCGACGGAGACGCACAATCCTTTAAAAACGTGCTGAGTCAGCACCGCCTGCACGATTATTTCGATGCGCTCATCATTTCCGAGCTGATCAAGGCCACCAAGCCGAGCCCGCGGATGTTTAAAGCGGCGATCGGTGCGCTGAACGGGTCCGAAGCGGATTTTGCCCGCATCGTCATGGTCGGCAACAATTTGAGCAGGGATATTAAAGGAGCGAACGCCCTTGGCATCATCAGCGTTTTTCAAAGCTGGACGCCAAGGTACCCCCATACGCCGGCAGACGAGTCTGAGCAGCCTGCTTATACGATCAGCGAACCGATGCAGCTCATCGAACTTGTCAATCGGCTGGAAGTGGAGCTTGGGGCAGCGGAAACGGAAGGAGAAAGCTCCGAACCCCGGAAAGTACGGCAAGAGCGGCAGGAGCGGCAGGAACGCCAAGCAAAGGGGGCCGAGGACCATGCCGCATTCTAAGCCGATTCATCCGCATGCGTATCCCCAACCCATCATCCATACCCGGAGCGGTCTACCCGCATTTCAGGATAAGTTACGCAAGGGACTGCCCGTAACCGTTGCCTTCCTTGGCGGGTCCATCACAGAGGGAGCGGGAGCTTCGGACGCAGATAAGACCAGCTGGCGGGGTCTGACGCAGGCCTGGCTCGAGGATCGGCACGGCGCCGGCCGGGTGGCCTGCATCAACGCCGGTGTCGGCGGCACCGACTCGACCTTCGGCGCGCACCGGCTGCAGGAGCATGTCCTGGAGCACGGGCCGGTCGATCTTCTGTTCGTCGAATTCAGCGTCAACGACGGGACGGACCGCAGCGAGTCGATCCGCGGCATGGAGGGGATCGTCCGCGGCTGCAAGCGACGCTCGCCGCAGACGGACCTTTGCTTTGTCTACACCGCGGCGGACAAAAATTTGGGACCGGGCGTCCCGTTCAACATCGCAGTACATGAGGAGGTCGCCGCTTATTACGGCATCTCTTCCGTCAACTACGCCTCCGCCATACAGCAGGGCATCGATGAGGGGCGCTGGACATGGAGGGAACTCGCCCCGGATAGCGTCCATCCGAACGACGAGGGTCACGCGCTGTATGCCGGCTTTGCCCGGGAATTCCTGGAGCCTTTCTTTGAGACAAGAGCGGCTGCGACAGCTGAAACCGGGCTAAATTCAGGAAGCGGGGCGAAGATTGAGAACAGGAACGAGCCGGAAATCAAAGCTGAGATCGAGTCAGAAGGATCGGACATGGGATCAAGGGACACAGCCAGCGTGAAGGGGCAAGCCTCTAGCAACGAGAGGGATATCCTTTCCCTCCCGCCTTTGGAGGCGGGGAATTACGAGTACGGACGGATGATCCGGGCGGACAGCATTTTAAGCCAAAGAGGATTTGACTACAACGGGCTTCAGCATAAGCCTGTTATGAACTGGCGGTACGATGACGGACACTTGGAGGCGCTGAACGAAGGAGCAAGCCTCAGTTATATCGTGACTGGCCGCGGAACGGGACTCTGTCTGTTCATGGGCCCCGACTCCGGCATTCTGGAATACGCCGTGAACGGAGGCCCTTTTCAAGAGGTGAAACTTTTCGACGATTGGTGCAAGCTGGCTTACAGACCCGTGATCATCATGCTGGCCAGCGGTTCCGAACCGGCCGAAATGCGGGTGGAGATCAGAAACACAGGACGAAAAGACGTGGAGAGTCTGGGAACGCGACTGCAGGTGCTGCGAATCCTGAGCCATTAAAAAGGGATAGCACGTCTCGCTCTGGTCGTAACACTCGTAACACTTGAGCCACAGACCACTCTCTAAAGAAGAACGCGTAGGATCACGAAAGTTGCACGGACTACTTTCTAAAAAAACAGCCGGGCCACGAAAGCAGCAAAACCACCTTCCAAAGAAAAACCAGCCAGGCCCCCGTCAGGGTTCCGGCTGGTTTTCGATGTTATTGACGTTCGGTGCAGGTCGCAAACGTTAGTAGTGCTGTACCTACGCTTCTTTACCTGGCTCACGACCTGGCGGGAATATTTCAGCTGCCCCGGGTTCCAGTGTTCGGACACGCTCCAGGTAAGCCGTCACCCGGCGGTCATCTTCATTGGGATAGGCAAAGCCGAATTTTGCCGCCACTTCTTGCGCCGTGCTGCGGAATAGGTCGGTCATAGTAAACAGCGCGTTCCAAGCATCTTCGTATTGGCCTTTTGGATAGGTGGCCAAAAGCTGTTCCCAGCTCGATTCCTGAATGAAGCCCTTTAAGTACTTCCCGTTTTTGCCGGTGCTCACCGAGAACCCGGTAAGGATGCCGGCCTTCCATTCGAGCATCTTGACCAGCATCTCCCGGATGATGTTCAAATGGTCGAGCGCATACAGGATCTCCTGTCTCCACAAGCCTTTGGCGACGTAGGGCGAGACCCACCAAAACTCGTTGCAGCAGTCGGCAAATAATTTAGCGGTCGGCTGCTGTACCCAATACCCCTGATCCGTAGGCTCCGCCAGCTGCGGCAGGCTCTGGTCTTTGTCGAGCAGCACCACGGCCAAGCGGTCAGCGCCGTTCCAGTCATCCTTTTTATCGATCGGGCAAAGAGTCAGGTCAATCCGATTGCCATCCGTGAACAGCATGAGATACGGATAAAATCCGTCCATAGACGGAGGAACGAGCTTCATCTCCTCCGGTTTTTGCATGACGATCCGGTCGCCGAATACGTTAACCCAGTCGGGATCCTGGATAAAAGACCCCACGTCAGTCACGACATACACAATATCGTAATCCTGGAAAACATCCTTCGGTGCATTCGCATTCGTGCGCGAGCCGTTCATCCCAACGGCCCGGATACGCTCGTCGCTTTTGGCTACATTTAATATCAAATCCAACATTTCTCGTTCGCTTCTCATTCCGGGTACAGCCTCCCTTTTTTATATTCATTTGGAGTTGGTTCATGCTTACAAGAGGCGGTCCACGAATTCGGATACTCCAGCGAACGACGAGTTCACGTTATAAGTGGTCAAGCAGCTTCTTCATGATGATTGTCCTCCTTTTTAGTGGTGGGTGCATCATCGGTAGAACGGAATTGTAAGGATCATGACAGGCGGTATGCCGCCCATACCATAATTACTGACATCTTACCACAAGTTGGGGGAGGGCGGGAAAGCGGTGCTGCTCAACTTAGGTGAATTCTCCTGAAGCAAATATTCGGTAACATTCCGTTTTATGACCGGACCGTCGGGGGGCAACGAATAGTCCAAAAATCTGGATTATAAAGGGGATAGCTGAATGGTTTGTCATAAAGCGAGTTCACAGTTATTTTAGACTGATTGTCTACAGATGATGAACAAATTGAGACTTTGTCTTTTAAATGGTGGACAGAAGAACATATCCTTTCCCAACTGTTGAATTCTATATATAGTGAAAAAATGTGGTATTAGTACTAGATACAGAGGTTTTAGAGTCGATCCGCCGGCAGGAGAATGTAGTGTATCGAGTCCTTCTTTTGTAAGACAAAGTAAGAAATTGTCCATTGAGGAAGGACGGATTTGATCCTCATTGAGGTGGCCAAGAGGCGAATGCTTTTCATTTCACAATAAAAGGGACCGGGCTTGCAAGCAACAGTTATTTAAATACATTTCGAATGGCTGCAGCATCGAAGTTGTTCGTAATTTTGTATGACCTAGATGCATTTTTAGGCACGGAGGCGTTGTATTCGAAAGTATTTATGTGGTGATTGTCATAGAGAGTCATCCCGTAAACTCTTCCTTTGTCTTTTGTTTTCAGGGTCATCCAGTAGGATTCGGTAAATTCGATGTCAGATGCTCTGGATTTTTTTAATTTCGCCGCAGAAAGTGAGTTCAATATTTCATTGATTTCTTCCGAATTCGTTACATTTTTGGTGTGCTCACCCTGCTGATCGCGTTTGATAACTTCAATGGATGTAACACGGTTGGTATCGAGCTTATCAAGTACAGCTTCTTCGAGCGTAAAGGTTTTTGGTGAAAAGTAGAAAATCCCCAAGCCGACCACGATGAGGACGGCGGCCGCAAGGTATACGAGTCGTTTCATCACTTCATCCCCCTTCGTTCTGACCAATAGCGTAAAGTATGCTGCGGATTTAAAAATTTACTTTTACTCCCAATTCTATTAATAATGAGAGGCATAAATCAAGCGATAATTTGTTTCTATTCAATCAGGTTGCCTAAGGCAACCTAAGAAACGACCAATCGAGTCAGATCTGTTTCAGGGAAACACTCCATATGAGAAGCCTGCAGCCGTCGGCTTATTTTTAGAGAATGGTTGATTTCGGCTACTCCGAAATCCCGGCCTTTGGGTCGAACATGCCCCCTACACAAGCCTATCATACCCTGATATCCGAACAAGGATTTGCCGCTGTGCGTTCCTCCTTGTTCGGATAGTTCAACTACTCCGGCGGCGTGGTGCGCCTGGCGGAGTAGTTGAACTAACAGGGGAAGCATGATTGAGAAGGTGATCGATATGATCTGCATGTTCCAGGTGGCAAGCCTAACGAACCGGTGATTTTAAACTAAAAGAAGCGAATCCAAGATGACATGATATCTTTCGAACTTTGCTCAATACTTGGATGCAATAAAACAATGGCTTTAAGCAAATCAAAGCAGCCTGGCCAGAGGCCAGGCGCTGATGTCTGATCATTCTCAAGCGAGTTCACGGCGGCCAAAGCCGCCCGGAACGACCCTATTTCTTCCCTATTAAGAGTTGGGGGAAGTGGGCCCTCCCACATGCAAACGTTTAGGTTTCATTACGAATTTGCAGCAAGAACAAGCAGCCTGGCCAAAGGCCAGGCGCTGATGTCTGATCAGTCTCAGGCGAGTTCACGGCCAAAGCCGCCCGGAACGAGCCTATTCTTTCCCCATCAAGAGATGGGGAAGGGCCTCACAAACGTGGAAGTCAACGGAAAAGTGGCTCCAAGAGGAGGCGGGAATTGGGGTGGAAAGTCTACGTGCCGCCTTTGAGACCGGGTTCCAACCACCTTATCGATTCAAGGAACCCGGTCTCAACAGCGGCTGAAACCCCAATCCCGCCCCTCCCACGCACAAACGTCTGGGTTTCCTCCACTCACTCACCACTCGCACTTACCACACGCGCCAAACGTCCGGGTTTCGCCAGCCATCTAGACAGCTTGGCATAGCCAAGCCGCTCACAGACTTACCACACTCGGTTTTGCCATCCCCGCACACACCCAGTCCTTCCTCAGCTCTTGATCGCCCCCATCATGATCCCCTTCACAAAATACCGCTGCACGAACGGATAGACCAGAATGATCGGCAGGGTGGCGACCATGGTCACCGCCATCCGGATGCTCTCGCTCGATACCGGGATGCGCTTGGAGCTTTGGGCCAGCTGCTGGGCGTCGGACATCATGCTGGCCGTCTGGAACTGGTTCAGGATCTTGACCAGCACAGCCTGCAGCGTCTTCAGCTCGGGCTTGTAGGTGTACACGTAGGAATCGTACCACGAGTTCCAGTGGCCGATGGCCAGAAACAGGCCGATGGTGGCCAGCACGGGAACGCAGAGCGGCATGATGATGCGGAAAAAGATTTGCAGGTCGTTCGCACCGTCGATTTTGGACGATTCCTCGATTTCACCGGGGATTTGCTCGATAAAGGTCCGGACGAGAATCATCAGGAACACGCCGATCAGGCCGGGGAAAATATACACCCAAAACGAATCGATCAGCCCGACGGATTTGATGACCATATAGGTCGGAATCAGGCCGCCGCCGAAATACATCGTGAACACGAAGAAGAAGGAGAAGTACTTCCAGCCGATCAGGTTCCGTTTGCTGAGTGCGTAGGCCAGCATGGAGATGCAGAAGATGGACACGGCGGTGCCGACGACCGTCCGCAGCACGGTGATTTTGATGGCGCTCCAAATTTCCGGGTTGCGGAAGATGGTCATGTAGCTTTCAAAGGTCGGCACGCGCGGCCAGAAATACAGCCCTCCTTTTAACGTGTCCGTCGCGTCGTTCAGGGAAATGACGAAGATGTTCCAGAACGGATAGAACGTCGCAAGGAAGATGATGGCCAAAAAGACGTACAGTGAGGCATCGAACAGATGCTCGGGGACCGTTTTGCTGTTTTTCATATCGTAAACCTCCCGGGTCGATTAGAATAAAGACTGGCCGTTGAGCCGCTTGGCGATGCCGTTGACGATGATGACGATGATAAAAGCGACGACGGAGCTGAACATACCGACGGCCGAGGCGTAAGAGAACATGCCGTTCTGAATACCGTAGCGGAACGAATAGGTTGACAGCACATCGGAGTAGTCGCGCGTCAAATCGTTGCCGAGCAGGAAGTGTTGGTCAAAGCCGGCATTTAGAATGCCGCCGAGGGCCAGGATCAGCAAAATGACGATCGTCGGCTTCAGGTGCGGCAGCGTGATGTAACGGATCTGCTTGAAACGGCTGGCACCGTCGACCTTGGCGGCTTCGTACAGCTCCTGGTTAATGGAGGAGATGGCGGCCAGATACATGATCGAGTTGTAGCCCATGTCCTTCCACGTGTTACCGATCGCGACGATCCACCAGAAGTAGGAGCCGTGCTGCAGGAATAAAACGCTCTCACGCGTAATATGTAGAAACTTCAATATACCGTTGATTGCGCCGTCCGAGGACAGCAGCGTCACGATAATATTGGCCGCGATAACCCAGGAAATAAAGTATGGCAGATACGATGCGGTCTGCACCGTCTTTTTAAAGCGAACGCTGCGGATTTCGTTGATGGCGATGGCAATGAGGATCGGCATTGGAAACGAGAACAGCAGTGTAATTAAAGTCGACGCCAGCGTGTTGCGCATGACGATGAGAAAGTCGCCGTTGTTGAAAAAGTACTGGAACCACTTGAATCCGACAAATTCGCTGTGAAACAGCGTATGCCAGAAGCCGCCCAGCGTCGGCTGGTAATTGACAAAGGACATGTACAGCCCCACCATGGGCGTATAAGCAAAGATGAGCGCCCAGACGATCGCGGGCAGCATCATGAGGAACAGATACTTCTGTTGTTTGACGGTCACCCAGAGCTTGCGCCGGGGGATCGGGAGCTCCGATCTTTTCTGTAAAGCCAGTTCGGTTTTCATAGGGGGCACCTCGCATCTTAAGTTAACTCAAATTATAAAACCCGCAAAAAATGAGTGTCGATACGCCATTGTAACGAAAGATGCTTGAAAATGACTTACATTTGTGAGGACCCTTAGTTAAGTAACGGGAAACCACTATAATATAGAATGAGCTAAAGTTTTCTATCGTTATCGCTTGATTCACGGGGCATTTCCGTGTAAGAAAAGGACTTTCTTTAGTTCATTTCTATATAAACGTTAGCAAAAGGGGACTGGAGGGGTAGACCATGTACAGTATTTTTCTGGTGGACGACGAAGAGCTGGAGCTTGAGATGATGAGGGACTATATTCGCTGGGAAGAAATGGGGCTCTATGTCGCAGGCACGGCCGTCAATGGACGGGATGCCGTAGAGAAGATCGAGGCGATCCAGCCCGACATCGTGCTGACCGACGTGCAGATGCCGCTGATGAACGGCCTCGACCTGGCGCGGCATATCCGGGAGCGTTATGACTGGATGCAGCTCGTGTTCCTGACGGGGCACGACGAATTTGATTACGTCAAATCGGCCTTGAACGTGGGAGCCGTCGGGTATTTACTGAAACCGCTTGATCTCAGCGAAATTGTAAGCGTTATCGAAAAAGTAAAGCATCAATGCGAGGAAGTGCGGATGAAGAACCGTTCGATCCGCGTGACCCGCTCCCATATTTTGAAGGAGCTGGCCCATGAATCCGATGCGGAGCGCACCGGAAATCTGGCCGCCAGCTTTCGCCGGCTATCGCGCCACCCGGAGGGTCAGAAGTACGCATTGGCCCTGCTGCAGTTAGACGGGATCAGCGCCGAGGCACAAAGCGTATCCGTGGAAGACGGACGCGACCAGGTGTCCGAGCTGATCGGGGAATGGCTGGCCGAGAAACGAATAGATGCCGACATCGTCTTGTTCAAGGAAGGCGAGATGGGCCTATTTATGGACGCTGCGGCCAAGCCGGGTGAGTATGGTTGGAACGACCTGCTGGAGCGTATCCGGCAATCGCTGCATTTTACGGTAACGATCGCTACGGCACCGCAGGAGGAACCGTTGACGGGAATTCAGGTGCTGTACCGGCAAACTCGGGTCATATTAGCGGAGATTTTTTACACGGGAAAAGGAAAAGTCATCGGGCCGGAGGACGTTCAGCAGTCCAAGGGTGGGGAGGCGCCCGCGCTTGCGGAGAAGGAATGGATCGAAGCGCTGGACGGGCATGATCTGAAACGGGCGGGTGAGATTTTAAGTGAGCAAATCGCCAAGCTGGTGGCGCTGAGGGTTGTGAAAAACGAGGTGTGCGGCGCGGCCATCGGCTGGATCGAGCACCTGCTGGAGCACATTCACGAGCCGATTGTTGAAAGCCATAAGCGTGCCGAGCTGTACCATACCGTGTACGGCTGTCAAACCATTTACGAGATTGAAGCGCTGGTGATGGACTACGCCAAGCAGGCGGCGGATTCGGTCCGGCAGCGGTTTGCGGACAAGAACGCCAAGCTGGTGCACCAGGTGCGGACGATGATCGACCAGAACTTCCATCAGCCGATTACGATTAACAGCCTGTCGGATCAGGTGTACCTGTCGCCGAACTACCTGCGGTCCATTTTTAAAGAGAAAACGGGGATGACGATTCACGACTACCTGACCCAAATCCGACTCGACAAGGCCAAAAGCTACCTTGCCGACGAATCGCTGAAGGTGCAGGACATCGCTCAGATGGTGGGTTACGAGAGCACGTCCTACTTTATTTCCTTATTCGTGAAAAACCAAGGAGTCACGCCGAATGAATACCGAAAACATCTCCTTCTGGGATAAAATCGCTGCGCGCATTCCGTTCACCCGGACAGGCAGGCTTGCCCGCCCGCGCCTGCGGCACAAATTTTTCCTCATCTTTCTGATCGTCATTATTCTGCCGTTCTCCATTCTGATCTATTATTCGTATACGTCGACCCGCAGCACGATTACGAAGCAGACGTATACTGCGCTCAATGTGACATTGGCCCAGATCAACACCAACGTGGAGAAGCGGCTGGATTACTATAACCAGCTGTCGAACATTTTGTACATGGATGCCCAGCTGCGCAATTATTTATCGACGGATTACGAGCAGGCGTTTTATTATTTGGACGCTTTTCAATACATCAACCGCACGCTGCCCTCACTGATGACACTGAATTCCAATATTCAGAACATCACGATCTTTACCGGCAACAAAACGCTGTACTCCGACGGCCAGTATGTGAAATATATGGAGGAGCTGCCCGCGGAGATCAAAGAAAAGGCGCTGAAAGCCGCCGGAAGCACCGTCTATACCCATACGGACGACTACACGGCGCCGGATGCGCATTTTACGCTGGCCCGTTCGCTGAGCTATTTCAGCCTCCAGCATCCCTACGGGATTTTAACGCTGGATATTAGCGACAACGAGCTGTACTCCCTCATCAAGATGGAAAACAACAACAAAAGCGTCTACATTATCGACGAAAATGGAAGGATCATCAGCACGGGGGATCAGAACCTGGCTTCCAGCCTGCTGTACGACCTTTATCCCATTCAAAAGGAGCTGAGCGGGAAATCGGGTCATTTTGACTTGAAAATGAACGGGCAGGAGCGCTTTTTCACCTATAACAAGCTGAGCAACGGCTGGAGTACGGTCATTACCGTGCCGTATGACGAGCTGTTGTCCAACACGAACAAGGCTACGGGAAAAATCATCTGGTTCTCCGCGATCACGATCAGCATCGCCATTCTGTTGCTGTATTTCACCACCAAGGTGCTGACCAAACGGATCGAGGTGCTGCTGCAGCAGATCCGCAAGGTGGAACGGGGCGACTTCCGCCTCTCCATCAAACCGATGGGGCATGATGAGATCGGCCAGCTGTCTTTTGCCTTTAATAAAATGGCCTCAACGATCCAGAATCTGATCCAGGATGTGTACGTGAAGGAAATCGCCATGAAGGAATCGGAGCTGAACACGCTGCAGGCGCAGATCAATCCGCATTTTCTGTATAACACGCTGTCGTCGATCTCTTCACTGGCCTTGAAAGAGGGGGCCGGGCAGGTCTACCGCATGGTCAACTATTTGGCCAAGTACTACCGGGTGTCGCTGAACAAGGGAAAGCGGATCATTCTGGTGGAGCAGGAAATCAATCTCGTCAAAAATTACGTGGCGATTCAGGACATCCGTTTCCGGGACAAGCTGCATATGCACTACGACCTCGATGAAGAGCTGTTCCAGCGGACGACGATCAAGCTGATTTTGCAGCCTTTTATCGAGAACTGCATCAACCACGCGATGTGGGACGAGTCGGGCGTTAACATTAACGTCAAGCTGCAGCGGGACGGGCATGACATGCTGCTGCAGGTCATTGACGACGGTGCCGGGATGACGGCGGAGCAGCTGGACCAGGCAATGCAGAAGAGCGACAGTCCTTCCGGAGCTTCCGGATACGGCATCAAAAACGTGGATGACCGCATTAAGCTCACTTATGGCGGGGAATACGGGGTGTCCATGTTCAGCAAACCGGGCATCGGCACCGCCGTCACGATCCGGATACCGCTCGATCCGCCTCCGTCTGCCGCAAAAGCACCGGGATGAGAAGCCGCGTTGAAACGATGAAAGACGTTTTCCATTATGAATTGTAATATTGCGTTATAGCTAATTGAACTCCCCGTTTTTACAATTAGACATGTATTCGGGAACAAGAATATGACGACTTCAGAAAGGGGTTCAGGCAATGAAAACGATCAAAGGGATTCTCGCGGCAGCCCTCGTTATGACAGCGCTTACTGGCTGTGGCGGCGGAGGAGGCGAGAAAGCGGCATCCGGTGATGACAAAGGCGCGGCCGCGGACAGCAATGCGCCGATCACGCTGACGTGGTTCGATAAAAATACGGGGGATGCGTTCAACAACCCGGTGGCCAAAGCGATTACGGAAAAGACCGGCGTCACGGTAGAGATTCAACAGCCGACCGGCAACCCGGTGGAGAAGCTGAACCTGATGCTGGCGAGCGGCGACCTGCCGGACGTCGTCATGCTGGACCGCGGCAGCGACATCATGAACAAATATATTTCATCGGGCGCGATTATCCCGCTGAACGATCTGATCGACAAATACGGTCCGCATATTAAAGAAATGTACGGCGACACCCTGGCCAAAACGAAAAACGACGACGGGAAAAACTATTATTTTGCCAATTGGTACGGCCTTGAGAAATACCCGGTCTTCGGCTTTATGATGCGTATGGATATGATGAAGGAGCTCGGCGTCGGGGACAAAGTGAACAACGGCGAGCCGTTTACGGCAGAAGAGTTCGAGAACCTCCTGGTGAAGTTCAAGGAGAAATATCCGACGATCGACGGCAAGGAATCGATCCCGATGACGCTGAACGGCGAAAATATCGGCAGCGTATCCGGCACCTTCAAAGGCATGTTCGGCATGATGCCGTATTATGAAACGAACGGAGAGCTGAAGAAGGACATCCGCGATCCGCGTTACCTGGAGATGGTGAAATTCCTGAACTCCTTGTACCGTAAAGGACTGCTCGACAAGGAATGGGCGACGATGAAAACGAAGCAGTTCGAGCAGAAGCTGGCGGGCGGCAACGTGTTCGCTACGGCCGAAGCGCTGTGGAACGTGGGCAACCCCAACTCGCTGCTGAAATCGGAAGCGTCCGATCCGGCCAAAGCCGACGAGCGCCAGTTCTATCAATATAAAGTGCTGGCTCCGGGCGTGAGCGCCGACCAGACGACGTATGGTCCGAAGAGCTCCTTGGGCTGGGACGGCGTAGCGATCACCCGCTCGAACAAGGATCCGGAGCGTACGATGAAGCTGCTGGACTTCCTGGCCAGCGAGGAGGGACAGTACCTCCTGATGTGGGGCGTGGAAGGCAAGGACTGGGACATGAAGGACGGCAAGCATGTGCCGCGTCCGGAAGTGCTCGATGCGTTCAAGAAAAACTGGGATGAGGCTTCCCGGACGACAGGCATCCGCAAATGGACGTGGATGATCAAGAACGGACCGGGCTCGGATGGCACACCTTACGACCTGATCGGCCGCTTCCAGTCTGATCCGGTGACGGACCTGGCGATTAAAAACCTGGCCGATACCTCCTTTGACACAGCCCCATACGATAATTTGGGACCTGCGGGCGGTACGCCGGAAGCGATCATGGATACGAAGGTCAACGATACGATCAACAAATATTTCCTGAAGATGGCCCTGGCTCCGACCGAAGAGCAGGTGACCGAGCAGTACAACCAAATGATGAAGGAAGTCGAGGCGGCTGGCCTCTCCAAACTGGAGAAAATCTACACCGAGAACTATAAGAAGCGCCAGCAGCTGTGGACGGAGTCTAAATAACGCAAGCGGGGGAGGAAAAGACGGCCTTTGTCTTTGGCCTCCCTTCTTTGCCGGGGCGCAGGCCGTGATGGCTTGCACGCCCGAAGCTAGCGGGAAACGATCCATTTTCAAACGGTAAAGGATGAGGGACGATGGGAAATGTAGACATGCAGTTTGAGTTTGAGGAAAAAAGCCGGATCTTTGCGATTCATACGCAGCGCAGCTCCTACGTGTTCGGGATCAATGAACGGGACCGGCTGCAGCATCTGTATTGGGGCGAGCTTGTCACGATCGACGACTGCGCGCCGCTGCTGCGAGGGCGGTCGCATAGCTCCTTTGACGCCGAAGTGGATATGGAGGCCGAGGAGTACAGCTTTTGGGGCGGGGTCAACTATGACGAGCCTTCCCTGAAGGTGCGCATGCCGGACGGCGTCCGGGACCTTTCGGCGGGTTATGTGCGCCATGAAATCCGCGAGGAGGACGGCCGGCAGACGCTGGTCATTGTGTTGAAGGACCGGGTCTACCCGCTGGAAGCCCATCTGCTGTACCGGGTCATTCCGGAATATGACCTGATTGAGCGTTCCGCGCGCATCGTCAATACCGGCGGGGAGGACATCGTCCTTGAGAGCGTCCAGTCGGCTGCGTGGAGCCTGCCGGATCTGCGGGATTACCGGCTGACGCATGTCACCGGCAAATGGTCGGGCGAATTCCAGCTTCGCCGCAACGTGCTGAGCGAGGGGAAAAAGGTGCTGGAGTCGCGCAGAGGCTTTACCGACAGCCACACTAACCCGTGGTTTGCCGTCGATGAAGGCCAGTCGACCGAAACGGACGGCCGCGTCTGGTTCGGAGCGCTCGCCTGGAGCGGCAACTGGAAGATTACCGCGGAGAAAACGGTGTTCAATCATGTCCGGGTGACCGGCGGGATCAACGATTTCGACAGCGAGTGGGTGCTGGGAGCCGGCGAGTCGTTCGATGCGCCGTGGTTTGTTGGCGGGTACACGGCCGGCGGCTTCGGCGGCATGAGCCGGAATCTGCATCAGTACCAGCAGGCGTACGTGCTGCCAAGCTCTGAGCCGCGCAAGGTGCTGTACAACTCCTGGGAGGCGACGTATTTCAACGTGAACGCCGCGGACCAGATGGCTCTGGCCGAGCGGGCCGCGCGGATGGGCGTCGAGCTGTTCGTCGTCGACGACGGCTGGTTCGGCCAGCGGAACCACGACCGGGCCGGGCTTGGAGACTGGTACGTGAATAAGGAGAAGTTTCCGAACGGTTTGGGCGAGCTGATCGGCAAGGTTCACGAGCTTGGCATGGAGTTCGGCATCTGGGTCGAGCCGGAGGCGGTCAATCCGGACAGCGACTTGTACCGGGCTCACCCGGATTGGGTGTATCATTTCGAGACGCGGCCGCGGACGGAGCTGCGCAACCAGCTGCTGCTGAACATTTCGAAGCCGGAGGTCAAGGCGTACATCCTCCAGTTCATGACCGAGCTGCTGCAGAACCACCACATCAAGTTCATCAAATGGGACATGAACCGCACGGTCACCGAGCCGGGGATGCCGGGCCATCCGCTGCACCGGCAGAAGGAGCTGTGGATCCGCCACGTTCACAGCCTGTACGAGATTTGGGCCGAGCTGCGGCGCCGGTTCCCGCATGTGGAATTCGAGACGTGCGCGGGCGGCGGCGCGCGGATCGACCTCGGCATCTTCCGGTATGCCGACCAGTCCTGGCCGAGCGACAACACCGACGCGTTCGACCGCTTAAGCATCCAGGAGGGCTTCTCGTACACGTATGCGCCGCGGATGATGACCTGCTGGGTGACAGAATCGCCGACAGGCATGAACAAGCGGAATGTGTCGCTGAAGTACCGGTTCCACAGCGCGATGATTGGCACGCTCGGCATCGGCTCCAACCTGAACGAGTGGAGCGACGAGCTGATCGAGCAGTCCTGCGAATTCATCCGCCAGTACAAGGCGATCCGCCCGCTTGTGCAGTTCGGCCGCCAGTACCGGCTGGCCGATCTCCAGCACAAGGGCGTTACCGCCGTGCAGTATGTCGATGATGCCGGCACGGACAGCGCCGTGTTCGCCTTCCTGCATTCGCAGCGCCTCGGCGAACCGCTGCCGAGGCTGCGCCTGCAGGGGCTGCAGGCGGACCGGGCGTACGCCATCGAAGGGCTGCCCGGCAGCTGGAGCGGACGCGCGCTGATGAACATCGGGATTGAGCTGCCGCTGTGGGGCGATTTTGACAGCCTGCTGTACCGGGTGACGGCGGTGGAGTAGGCGAATGTTGGCTGGTGGCCGGTAGATGGCCGGCAGGCTGTAGACCGCCCAGCTGATGGGGCTCACCGGCGGTAGTTTGCGAGCCGGTCCCGGGTCAAAAGGCGATGACCATTCAGCCGCACGAACTGAAGAGAGTGGACGTGAGGACGCCCCCGGGGAAATTGCCGGGGGCGTCTTTTTCTTATGGGGCAGGACGTAGTGCTGAGCCGAGTTACTTGAGACAAAGAAGACACCTGGCCCCCCCATTTTACCCCTTCCGCGTCCCCCGGTACTCGGAGGGCGACTTGCCCATAATTTTTTTGAACAGCCGAGAGAAGTAATACGGGTCCTGGAACCCGAGCCGATGGCTGATTTCCTTTACGCTTTGCCCGGTGAGGTCCAGGTGCCTGCAGGCCAGCTGGATTTTCAGCCGCAGGTAGTAGTCGATCGGCGAGTAGCCGGTCGCCTCCTTGAAGCGCTGGATAAAATGCGGAACTGACACACGCGCCTGAGCCGCAAGCTGCTTCAGTGTGACGGTGCCTTCCAGGCGGTCCATCATATACCGCACCGTTTGCGTGATATCGTGCTGGCTGTGGCGGAAAATCCCATCCTGCGGCTGCAGCCGGCACAGTCTCAAAATCGCCGCCAGGTGATGCGCCAGCTGCGACACATAAATGATATGGTTCAGCGTATAGCCCTGCTCCAGAAGCGCATACCCTTCCTGGAACAGCTCCGTCAGCTGGCGCGCTTTGTCCGGAGGCAGGGTGACGGAAAGGGATGCGGCGGCGGTTTTAACCGGACGGGAAGGCGGCTCTGTCAGGTCCCCGCTGTCCGAGGCTCCCGGTGCACCCACACCTAGGGCAGTCTTAACGTCTGATAGACTCCCTGCCGCGCCAGCGCTCGCACCGATATTCCATTCATCCGATTCGCTAACATGCGTACTGGTTTCCTCGGCCTCTGGCCCGTGACCTGACTCGTGTCCTGGCTCATGCCCTGACTCGTGTCCTGACTCGTGCCCTGGACCGGGTCCCATACCAAATCCCTCAAAAAACGCCTCTGTCTGCTCCCCCTTGAAATGCCACCAGTAAATGCTCCACGGATGCTCCTCCGACGAGCCATAGGCGTGGGGAGTCCGCGCGGGAATCACGATGGCCTGGCCCTGGCCGACCGGCTGCGCCCGGCCGCTTCCCAAGCGGTACCAGCCTTCTCCTTCCATGCAAAATATGACGATGACCGCTTCGCTGCCTTCGGGCCGCTCCCGGTAATGATGCAGCGCGCGCGGGAAGTATCCGGTATCGGTCACGTAGAGGGGACGGACCAGCGGATGCGACGACGCCTCCATCAGAATATGATCCGGCAGGACGATGAGTTTCTCGGATTTGAATCCGTCGGGTTTTCGTATCTTTTCCATAGTATTTACTATGGTTTGGGCCATGTACTTTGTCAATGGAAACCTCCGTCTCAACACTCCCTATCAACACTGAAAAATCATAATATAATCCATCATTCTCATGAGATCGTGAATGGAGGGCGTCGCCGCTTCCTTTTAAGATGAGGATAGAGTTTTGAAAGGTTCCCGAATGCAGACATCGCCATTGCCAATGATACAAGCGGCAAGCGAAAGAAAGGATGAGTCAGCATGGCCAAAGCGCCTGAAGAAGTAAAGGTATGGGAAGAGCGGGTGGAAATCCCGACTTACGAGGCAGGTAAGCCCGATCCGAACCCGATGTTTTTGGAGAAGCGCGTGTACCAAGGAAGCTCGGGACGGGTCTATCCGCTGCCGGTCATCGATAAAATTTACGACGAAAAAGTTTCGAAGTCGTACCGTATCATCTTTTTGGAAAATGAATACGTCCAGATCCAGGTCATGCCGGAGATCGGCGGACGGATTTACCGGGCGGTCGACAAGACGAACGGGTACGACTTTGTCTATCATAACCAGGTGATCAAGCCGGCGCTGGTGGGCCTTGCCGGACCGTGGATTTCCGGGGGGATCGAGTTCAACTGGCCGCAGCATCACCGCCCGAACACGTTCGGCGAGGTGGAGCATACGATCGAACGCAATCCGGATGGAAGCGCAACGGTATGGGTCGGGGAAATCGACCGCATGTACGGCACCAAGGTGACGACCGGCTTCACCCTCCATCCGGGCAAGGCCTACCTCGAAATTCAGGCCCAGCTGTACAACCGGACAGCGGCGCCGCAGACGTTTCTGTGGTGGGCCAACCCGGCGGTCGCGGTCAACGACCACACGCAGTCCGTGTTTCCGCCGGACGTGCATGCGGTGTTCGACCACGGGAAGCGCGACGTGTCCAAGTTTCCGATCGCCACGGGCACGTATTATAAAATGGACTACTCCGCCGGCGTAGACATTTCCAAATACAGCAACATTCCCGTGCCCACCTCCTACATGGCCTACCACTCGGACTATAATTTTGTCGGCGGTTACGACCACGGTGTCGGCGCAGGGCTGCTGCATGTCGCGAACAGGCATGTGTCGCCAGGGAAAAAGCAGTGGACCTGGGGACACGGGGAGTTCGGCCAGGCGTGGGACCGCAATTTGACGGACGAGGACGGTCCGTACATCGAGCTCATGACAGGAGTCTACACCGACAACCAGCCGGACTTCAGCTGGCTCGCGCCGTACGAGGAGAAGAGCTTCAAGCAGTATTTCATGCCGTATAAAAAAATAGGTCTGGTGAAGAACGCCTCCATCGACGCGGCCGTAAACCTGGAGACGGCGGACGGGCAGGCAATAGTTCAGGTGTACGCCACTTCGGTGTTTGAACAAGCGCGCGTGCTGCTGAAGAGCGCCGGACAGATCGTTCTGGACAAAATCGTGAAGCTGTCGCCGAGCGACGTGTTCCAGGCAGAGGTGAACATTGGCGCCGAAGTCCGGGAAGAGGAGCTGCGGGTCATCGTACTGGACGCGGACGGAAGGGAGCTGATCTCCTACCGGCCGATACCGAAAAAGATCGAGCAGGTCCCCGATCCGGCCAAAGCCATCGAGGCGCCGGAGCTGCTGCCAAGCACCGAAGCGCTATATTTGGCGGGACTGCATCTGGAGCAGTACCGGCACGCGACCCGTGAGCCGGAAGCTTATTATTTGGAGGGCCTGAAGCGGGATCCCGGCGACATCCGGCTGAACAACGCTTACGGACTGCTGCTGCTGCGGAGGGGATGCTTTGAGAACAGCGAGGTGTATTTCCGAAAAGCGATCGAGACGCTGACGCGCCACAACGCAAGGCCGTATGACAGCGAGCCATTCTATCACCTCGGCCAGACGCTCAAATGGCAGGGGAGGCTCGAAGAGGCATACGCCGCCTTCTACAAGAGCGTGTGGACGGGAGCATGGCAGGCGGCGGGATACTTTGCCCTCGCGCAGATCGCCTGCGGGCAGGGGCAGTACGACGAGGCGCTCGAGCTGGTGGACCGTTCCCTGAACGTCCAATACCGTCATTACAAGGCCCGTCATCTCAAAAGCGTCATCCTGCGGAGGCTGGGTCGCGCCGCAGAGGCCGAGACGCTCGTGCGGGAGACGATCCGCATCGATCCGGTGGAATTCGCGGCCCGTAACGAGCTGATCGCCGTATACCGCGATACCGGCCGGACAGCTGAGGCGCAGGAGGCGCTGGACAGCCTGGCGGGCCTCATGCGCGGCGATGCGCACAATTACATCGCCTTGGCTCAGGATTACGCCGAAGCCGGCCAGTACGCTGTCGCGCTGGAGGTCCTGGGCCGCATCGCAGCACCGGACCAGCCGGGTGTCTACCCGATGGTCCGCTATTACCAGGCGAGCTGGAGCCGGAAAAACGGACAGGATGAGCAGGCAGCCGCTTATGATGAGCTGGCTGCTGCGGCGGATCCGGCGTACTGCTTCCCGAACACGCTGCACGATTACGCCGTGCTCAAAGAAGCGGAGGCGCTGCACCCAGAAGACGCCAAGGCAAGGTACTACTTGGGCAACCTGCTCTATGACAAAAAGCGCCATGCCGAGGCGGCCGCGTGCTGGGAAGCTTCGGTGGCTCTGGACGGCAGCTTTGCAACGCCTTACCGCAACTTGGCGCTCGCCTACTACAACAAGCTGAACCGTCCGGACGACGCGCAAGCAGCGCTGGAGACGGCGTTTCGGCTGAACCCGGCGGACGCACGTGTCTTTTACGAGCTGGACCAGCTGTACAAAAAGATCGGCCGCCCGCCGGAGTCACGGCTGCAGGCGCTGGAAGCGCACCGAGAGCTTGTAGAGCTTCGGGATGACCTGTACCTCGAATACTTAACGCTGCACAATACGCTGAACTGCCATGAGGAGGCGCTCAGTCTCATTCTGGCCCGCAGCTTCCATCCATGGGAAGGCGGGGAAGGCAAAGTGCCGGCTCAATACGTGACTGCCCGTGTCGAAATTGCCAAAAGGCTGCTGAACGAAGGCCGGGCGGAGGAGGCCGCCGAGCAGCTGCTGCTCGCGAAGCAGTACCCGCTGAACATCGGCGAGGGCAAGCTGGAAGGCGCTCAGGAGAACAACATCGACTATTACCTCGGCGTGGCGTACGGCCTGCTCGGCCGGCAGGAGGAAGCGCAAAATGCGCTGCTTCAGGCGTCGCAAGGGCTGGAGGAGCCGGCCAGCGCCATGTATTACAACGACCAGCCGCCGCACATGATTTTCTACCAGGGCGCGGCCCTGCGCAGGCAGGGGCGGGAAGCGGAAGCGCGGAGCCGCTTCAACAAGCTGGTCGACTACGGGGAAAAGCATCTGTTCGACCAGCCGCAAATCGATTATTTCGCCGTGTCGCTTCCCGACTTCCTCGTGTTTGAGGACGATCTGCACAAGCGCAACGAAATCCACTGCCATTACATGATGGGACTTGGGCAGCTGGGTCTGGGCCGAATTCGGGAAGCCGAGGAGCATTTCCGGCAGGCGCTGGCGCTGGAGCCGCATCATCAGGGGGCCGCGCAGCATCTTGAAGTATGCCGGACGGGAATATGACGTCTCAGGCCGGGGAAAAGGGGGCGAAAGATGAGCTGGACACCGCACCAAATCAACGGCTTTAACGCCTGGACGGGAAGGACCTCTGCTATGGAGGTCACTCTGCTGCCGGAGCTCGGCAGCAAAATGGTCTCCCTCCGCAACCGTATGACCGGACGGGAATGGCTCGCGCCGGCGGACGGACCGCTCGGGAATCGGGGCTACGCCAGCTCCTTCGCGGACAGCGACGGAAGCGGATGGGATGAAATGTTCCCGACGATCAACGTATGCCGGTATCCGGAGCATCCCTGGAAGGGGACGGAGCTTCCGGATCACGGTGAGGTCTGGTCCATTCCCTGGAAGGCTGAGGGACATGGAGATCGCCTTTCGTGCATCGTGCACGGCGTGAGGATGCCGTACCGGCTCGAGAAGACGTATTCTTTTGCCGCAGAGGACCGGCTCCGGATCGACTATCAGGTGACCAATCTCAGCCCGTTCCCGTTTGCGTTCCTGTGGGCGGCCCATCCGCTGCTGCAAATCAGGGAAGGGATGGAGATCATCGTGCCGGGCGACCCTCGGCAGATTGCCGTATCCTATTCGGAACGTGACAGGCTTGGGAAAAGGGGAGATCTGCGGGCGTGGCCGCAGCCCTTTCTTGATCGCCCGGAATGCCGCCTGGACCGCACGGGAAGCCGTGAGGAGCGGACGGCCGAGAAATTTTACTTTACGGGTGAGCTGCCGGAAGGAAAGGCTTCCGTTTATGATCCGGTCAAGCGGGAAGGAATCACCTTTACCTTTCCGAAGGAGAAGGTGCCTTACCTGTCAGTGTGGGCGAATTACGGCGGCTACCAGGGGCAGTATCATCTGGCACTGGAGCCGGCCACGGGTTTCCTGGACGACTTGGCGCATGCCATGAAGCAGGATGCCGCAGCTGTCGTGGAGGGCGGCGGAACGTATACGTGGCATTTGGAAGTGAGCTGGACAGAAGGGGAGCGGTGAGATCTAACCGAAACCGGGTGGCTGAACGACAAGCCGATCGAAATCCGAACCATTGCGGCAGGGGGTTCGATTGACGGAAGCCCTGTACCGGAGGGGCAGCAGGAGTTCAGTCGATAGCTGCGAATTCCCGATCCGCGATTCCTTTGCATCAACTGACAAAAATCCTGCATCCTTTCCAGGGGTGCAGGATTTTTTTTGTGGCCCAAAGTCTATGTCAAAATAATCGGCAGTTCCTTCAGCGCGAACATCATCATGCTGTCCATTCGGGCCAGCTCAGCGGAACGGTCGCGGCGGTATTCGGGAAAACGGGCAAGCAGCGTTTCGATCGCGATTTTGGACTCGAGGCGGGCAAGCTGGGAGCCGAGGCAGTAATGGATGCCGCTGCCCAGTCCCAGGTGCGGGTTCGGATTGCGGTGGATATTAAATTCCTCCGGACGTTCGAACACCTTCTCGTCATGGTTGGCCGACGCCATCCAGATATGGACGAATTGACCTACTTTCATCTCCTGGCCGCCAAGGACGGTATCCTGCTTCACGCGGCGGAACATGACCTGCACCGGCGAGAAATAGCGGAACACTTCCTCCAGCGCGCCGGGAATGAGGCTGCGGTCGGCAAGCAGCTGCGCACGGACGTCCGGCAGGGTGTCGATGCCGAGCATCGCCGAGGAGATCAGGTTGGTCGTCGTTTCGTTGCCAGCCACGAGGAGCAGGATGCAGAAGCCGATGATCTCGAGGTCCGTCAGATGCTCATTGTCGATTCGAGCCTCGACCAGCTTGGTGACCAGATCGTCCTGCGGATGGCGTCTGCGGTCCTCGGCAATTTCGGAGAAGTATTCGCTCATCTCGCGCTGGCACTGATAGAAATCTTCGCCGCTGTCTCCGACCAGGGCGTCGGACCAGGCTTTGAATTGTTCGCGGTGGTCCAGCGACACGCCGAGCATCTCGGCGATGACGACGATCGGCAGCGGGCTGGCAAAGTCAGCGATGGCGTCCATCCGCCCCTTTTTCTCCGCTTCGTCCAACAGCGAGGTGGTGATCGATTGGATTTTGGGAGCCAGCGACTCGATAACGCGCGGCGTGAACGCCTGGGTCACCAGCCGGCGCAGCTGCCGGTGCTTGGGCGGATCCTGCCGCAGAATGCTGTGCTCAAGCGGGTCCTCGGAGTCAGGGAAGGCCGACGAGGAAAAAATATCGTGATTCGTAAATACCGTCTTTACATCGTCATATCCGTACACGTTCCAAACTTGCCCGTCGTTGGACTGGACAACGGGGGAATCCCGGCGCATCTTTTTATACCATTCCAAAGGGAGCAGTCCATTTGCATTCCATTCCATGAAGCAACACCGTCGCTTTCTTTTTTAGATGAGAACAACCTAAATTTTGGGCAAAGCCGATTTACGATCATTCCGCTGGAGAACTTCCGATCCATGAGGTCTGTCTACACATAAAAAGGGTCTGTCAACAAGTAAACGAGGTCTGGCTGCTAGATTTGATCTTTTTCTAGATGGGATGAATTTCTGAAAATAGGTTTTGTGTCTCGGTCTCTCTCTGTTTCCTAATAAAGGTCTTCTGTTTAACGCTCTGCAATTTTTTGAACTGACTGGTCAGTTTGATGTGGGCAAAAAAAGGTCCTGCTTAATCAAGCGACTTAAACAGACCTTCGGCGACGACCGTGAATACGAAGCTTTCCAGGTCTTCGCGGCTGTACTCCTCCTGGTGGCTCAAATAATAATTGCATGTGCTTTCCAGCATGCCGATCGTACTGGCTGCAGCCAGGTCCGCGTCGACGTCGCGCATAACACCGCCCTCGCATTGGGCTTCTCTAAGAATGCCGGCCAGAAAGCTTAAATGCTCTCGCCGGAGCTGCTTCAGTTCATCCAGCACATCGGGCTCAATGCCGTTGGAAATTTCGTTGAACACGATATGGGCAAAATGGCGGGAGTCGAGGAACAAGTCCAGATGGTGGCGGAGAACCCGAAGGATCTGCTCTTTGATCGGAAGCGCGGAGCTAAGGTCGGTTTTCGTCCGCTCCATGATGTCCTCGAATCCGGCTTTTACCACGGCTTTGAAGAGCTGGGACTTTCCCGGGAAGTTGTAGTACAAGGTGCCTTTGGCGACCTGCGCCTGCTGGGCTATCTCATCCATGCTGGCCCGGTGATAGCCGTATTCGGAGAAGACACGGGTGGCTGCGTGCAGAATCTTTTCTTTGCTCACGGTGGTGTATCGGTCCTTTCCATCTCATTCGTCGGTTGGACGGGATTAATCTGACTGGTCAGTTCAAAAACAACATAACACGCTGGGAATATTTAGTCAACTGGACCCGCATCGATGGGTGGGGAAACGCCCGATTTTTAAAGGTATGAGATAGAATGAAACCTGATATGTTATACTGAGCATAAATTCAATTTAGGAGTGATCTTCTGAGAAAGAATAAATCCATGTCCTTTGACGATCTGCTGATGGAATTGAAAGGCCAAAAGTCGGCGCAGGAAGAATCCGGCCGCATTGCCCTCGACAAGCTTTTAAACGGCTCGTTTATGCGCAAGCATTCGTCGTTTGCCAGCTTTCAGGATTTTTTGGAAAATGGCAATTTTCACGCGGAAACCGAAGAAGAGTTGAATAAAATACCGGATGAGCTGCTGGATCGGCATGTGTCCCGGCAGACCGACTTTAAGGATTGGAAAACCATGCTGGAACAAGCGAATGCGGATTATGCCGCGAATAACGGGTAGCCTATCCTGCGTTCGCGTGGATAGATCAAGAGAGGATCAAGCTTTGCGCTTGCTCCTCTTTTTTGTGGGCATTCCAGCATACAACATCGTAGTGTTCAACTTAACCCTTTCTTAAGGATTGTCTTTAACTTCTCTTTCGTTTTGGCTCCTATACTGGGCTTACGATACAAGAGGAGGAATTCAATTCATGATGAAGAGTAAAGAAAAGCGGAGGTCCATAGCCTCTATATCCCGAAAAATGATACTCGTGCTGCTCCTGGCAGCCGTCTTCTCAGGAGCTTACACCAACTTGGCGTCAGCAGCTCCCAAGCTTGAGACAGGCCGGGAGGATCAGATCGACCGGTTCATCGAGACCCGCATGCATCAGAACCGGATTCCCGGATTGTCTGTCGCGATTGTCCACGACGGCGAAGTCGTATACTCCAAAGGGTACGGGAAAACCGGAAGCGGTGCAGCCGTCACGCCGGACACGCCGCTTCCGGTCGCTTCCCTGAGCAAGTCGATCACGGCGCTGGCCGTCATGCAGCTGGTTGAAGCGGGGAAGATCCGCCTGGAAGACAAGGCGGCGGACCTTCTTCCGTCCTTCCGGATGGACGATCCGAGAGGGAAGGAGATCACGGTGCGGCAGCTGCTGAACCAGACGAGCGGTCTGGCCGATACCGTGTTTCCGGAAATGGCATTTTCGGCGCAGCCCGCTTCGCTCGGCGAATCGATTGCCCGCTTGAAAGGGGTCAAGCTCGCCAGCGACCCGGGAACAGCGTTTCATTACCATAACACTAATTATCAGCTGCTGGCGCTGATCGTGGAGACGGTGAGCAAGGAGCCTTTTCCGGACTATTTGCAAAAGCTCATCTTTGCTCCGCTGCGCATGGACCGTACGACGGACGCCGCGTTGACCGGTTCTTTTAAAGAACCGGGCCACATGCTGCTCTATGGCCAGCCGGTCGCCTTGAAGGAACCGGATTGGTTCGTGGAGGGAGCGGCAGGGAATGTCTCGACCGCAAACGATATGGCACGGTGGCTGATGCTGCAGCTCGGTGGGGGGACTTATGGGGGAACACGTCTGCTCAGCCCGGAGGGGATTGCGGCAATGCGCGAAGCTCCCGCCGGTGTGGAGAGCCGTTACGGTATGGGATGGACGGTAGACGGTGCAAGGTTAAGCCATAACGGCATTTTGTGGACGTATCAGGCGGATCAGCTGCTGATGCCGGAGAGCGGCTACGGGATCGTCATCCTGTTTGACAGCGGTTTGAATGCGCTGGTTAACTATGGCACCTTTGCTTCAGGCATTGCCGACATTTTGAGCGGGGAGGAGCCGCCAAAGTCAGCGATTTCCGTAGGGATGATCGAAGCGGGGATCGCGCTGCTGACGCTGCTGACCGTCCTGCTGTGGGTGCGGGGATTCTTTTTCCGCTGGAAGCGGTGGGAACACAAGGCCCGGCAGCGCCGCGTTTGGCTAACTTCGCTGCGGATGCTCGCCACCTTGATCCCGCTTGCGATTTTCATCAGCCTGCCGCAGATCCTGACCTTCGTTGGCGGCGGGAGAGTGGTGAAATGGGAGCAAATTTTCCTGCTGATGCCGAGCGTCGTGATTTGGCTGGCGCTGCTGTCGGCGTTTGGCGCAATCGGCTTCGTCCGCAAGGCCCTCTACATGGTTGCGATATTACGGGAACACCAAAAAGCCCAGGCCTAGTGCCTGAGCTTTTTTCTTGATGACATTTCCGAATCGTGAGCTACTTAAGTCCAGCGGGCCGCCCACAGCTTCATTTCATGGCAGATGACATGCAGGTCCTGTCCCTTAGGCGTGAGCGAGTATTCCACCGTCACCGGTACGGTAGGGAATACTTCCCGCTCCAGCACGCCCTGCTCCTCCAAATGGCGCAGCGTACTGGTCAGGGCGCGGGGGCTTACGCTGGGAATACGGCGCTGCAGCTCACCAAAGCGAAGAGTGCCGCAGAACAGCTCGCGGATGACGAGAAAGGCCCATTTTCCGCCCAGCACATCCAGTGTTTTTTCAATGTTGCATTCGATATGCGTCGGGTTTTTCGGAATGTAACTGCTCGCTTTTTTGACTGTTTCCATAGACTCTCCTCCTTATATGTATATAACTATACTCTATATAGTATCTACCCTTGATATAATTAAGTGAAAAACATTTCACTTCTTTAAATCATATATGAACTTTTATAGAATGAAAAGGGTAACAGGACAACAAGGAGGTAGATGGAATGAAATACCGGAGACTGGGAAGAAGCGGGCTTAAAGTCAGCGAAATCAGCTTGGGCAGCTGGCTTACATATGGCGGTTACGTGGAACGCGAAAATGCGGTGAATTCGATCAAAACGGCTTACGATTTGGGCATCAACTTTTTCGATACGGCGAATGTCTATGAAAAAGGCGCGGCGGAAGAGCTTGTCGGCAAAGCGCTGAAAGCGTATCCGCGCGAATCCTACGTGCTGGCGACCAAGGCGTTCTGGCCGATGGGCGAAGGCCCGAACGACCGCGGCTTGTCGCGCAAGCATATTACGGAGCAGGCGAATGCCAGCCTGAAGCGGCTTGGACATGACTATGTGGACATTTTCTACTGCCACCGCCATGATCCGGAGACGCCGCTGGAAGAGACGCTGCGCGCGATCGACGACCTGGTTCGCCAAGGCAAAGTGCTATACGTCGGCGTGAGCGAATGGCAGGCATCGCAGATCGCCGAAGCGATCGGCGTAGCCGACCGTTATCTGCTGGACCGCATTGTGGTCAACCAGCCGATTTACAACATGTTCGAGCGCTACATCGAGAAGGAAGTCATGCCGCTCAGCGAACGCGTAGGGATCGGACAAGTGGTGTTCTCCCCGCTGGCTCAAGGCCTGCTGACAGGCAAATACACGTCGGCTTCCGATATTCCGCAGGACAGCCGCGCGGCGAAGCTCGATTGGATGCGCAAAGGCATCACCGAAGAAAAAATTGCCAAAGTGCAGCAGCTTGAAGGCGTAGCCAAAGAGCTCGGCATTTCCGTCGGCAACCTGGCCCTTGCGTGGATTCTGCGCAAAGACAACGTGGCCAGCGCGCTGGTCGGCGCAAGCCGTCCGGAGCAGGTGACGGAGAATGCCAAGGCTTCGGGTATCGTCCTGAGCGAAGACGTGCAGGAGCGGATCGAAGACATTCTGAAATAATCGGACCGGCCAAGGGTTCGGCCAGGTTTGAACCGAAGCGAAGAGGAGGCGTTACCTGTGGCCAAAGTCGTCATTACAGGCGGAAGCGGCATGCTTGGACAGTGGGTCGTGCGTCATCTTATCGAGCAGGGGTATGAGGTGCTGAACGTGGACTTCCGGCGTCCCGACGAGAACCTCTGCCCTACGCTGATTGCGAATCTTGAGGATTTGGGAGAGACCTACGGTGCGCTGGCCGGGGCGGATGCCGTCGTTCATTTGGCGGCGATCCCGGCGGCGCATATCCGCACGCCGGAAGTTACGTTCCGGAACAACGTCATGTCGACGTACAACGTGCTGGAGGCCGCCGCAGGCCTCGGAATCCGCAAAGCAGTGATCGCGTCCAGCGAATCGTCCTACGGCATCGTATTTGCAGTCAGTCCCTTAAGCCCGCAGTACGTGCCCGTGGACGAGGCGCATCCGCAGCTGCCCGAGGACAGCTACGGACTATCCAAGGTGGTCAATGAATTGACGGCCGACATGTTCCACCGGCGCACCGGCATGCAGGTCGTCTCCATTCGCCTCGGGAATGTCATCCCTCCGGAATGGTATGAGCGTTTTCCCTCATTCATCGACAAGCCCGAAGAACGGGACCGCATTCTGTGGAGCTACATCGACACCCGCGACGCTGCTTCGGCCATCCGGCTGGCCGTCGAGGCGGACGGGCTCGGTGCGGTGGCCCTTAACGTGGCCGCCGACGACTCCAGCATGGCGGTTCCGAGCCGCGAACTGCTGGCCGCCAGGTATCCCGGCGTGACGGACATCCGCGCACCGCTGGCGGGGCATGAGACCCTGCTCAGCAACGAGAAGGCGAAGCGCCTGCTCGGCTGGCAGCCGCAGCACCGCTGGCGCGACGAGGTTGCGAAGCTTCGCTGAACGCAGCTGGGAGTACCCGCAAGAAGCATGGACCACAGAAATAGATACTTCTATGCAAACTCCAAACCAAGAAGACCTGGGCATCGTTCCGGAGTCTTCTTGGTTTTTTTGTCGGTCATTTCTTGCTATTTTGCCTTGGAGGCGTCCTTCTGCAGCTCTTTCCAGGCGGCGACCGAGTCGGCGCTCGTATAGATGTAAGGGGTCTGTGGCTGGGCAATCGGCGTGATTTGCGAAGCCTCGATCTCGATCAGATTCTTGCCCCCTTGGGACACGATCTTCAGTTTGCCCTGTACCTTGACCCAGGAATCGGCCGGCAGGGCCAGCTTCTGCTGCGGATCGACCATAATGCCGAAAGGGGTGGCGTCCGCTGTGCAGCACTGCACCAGAAAGCGGCTGACCGCGAAAGGGCCGCTTGCTCCACTTGTCTGGTCGCGGTAAACAAAGCCGGATACGGCGATTTCCTTGCCTTCAAACTGCTCCTTGAACATCTCGATCGCCCCGAACGTCTCGGAGTAAATCGCCGGGTAGACCGGGATGACGGGCTGGGCGTACAGCAGCTTGGCGAGCTCGGCGAATTCCTTGGCATACGGATCGGAAGTCTCGAAGGTGACGGTGGTATCCGGACCTGTGGGAGCACTGGTAATTGACTTGTTCGGCACTGTGGATGCGCTGGGAATAGCCTTCTCCGGCTCCATCGCCGAATAGGAGAGGGAGATGCCCTTCTTGGCGGCGGCGATGCTGCCGAGGGCCTTATCCGGAAGGAGAAACCCGAGCAGCAGCGGGAGCACGAACAAGCCGTACAGGCCGGTGCTTTTCAAAAAGCCGGCAGGCAGGCGGTGATCGCAGTTACACAGCACCTGGCTGCGTCCGAGCAGCGCCTGGATCACCAGGCTGAGCGCCATCAGGCCCAGCGGAACCGGGCACAGCCGGATCCATCTCGCCAGGGCAGGCGCGACGTAATAATGCAGCGCGTCCTGCTGCATCAGGTGCAGAATATAGAGGGCGAAAGCCGCCAGCACGGCCGCCCGGAACAGGTAATGCAGCCGGATGCTGCGGGAGTCGTTCACTTGGCTCAACCTCCAGTCGGATTAGGGATGGGGTTACAACCAGCAGTCCGTTTACAGCCAGGCCGAAATCAGAACCGAACCGACAAAGACGCAGGCGGCGATCAAGAAGAACAGATAGAGGGCGAACTTGGTTTTGAACAGCGCCATCAGCATCATGGCGTTTTTGAAATCCAGCATCGGGCCCAGCACCATGAACGCGATCAGCGAACCGGCGGGAAAAGTGTGCAGAAAGGTGGAAGCGACAAAAGCGTCCGACGTGGAGCAAAGGGAGAGCGCAAAAGCTAGCCCCATCATAAACAGATACGAGCCCAGCGGATGGCCGCCGATGGCGGAGAGGCTTTCCCGGACCATAAACGTCTGAATGCCCGACGTCAGCAGGCAGCCGATGATCAAATATTTGCCCATGTCGAAAAACTCGTCCGACGTATGGACGAATACCGACGCCAGCCGGCCGCCACGTGCGGCATGGAGATGAGCATTCCCGCCGGTTTCCCGCTCCATCGACCATCTCACCGGCGATTTTTTTACCGTAACGTAGACGATGAGCCCGATCAGGAAAGCGACGGCGAAGGCCAGTCCCATCCGGGCGTATGCGAGATCCGGATGGCTGCGGAACGCCATGAAGGTGGCTCCGTAGACGACCGGATTGATGATCGGTCCGGACAAAATGAACACGATCGCGACATACACGGGCATGCCCTTATGAATGAGCCGGCGGACGAGCGGGATCATGCCGCACTCGCACACCGGGAAGATCACGCCGAGGAGACAGGCGAACAGGATGGCCGGAACCGGCTTTTTCGGAATCCAGCGCGACAGAACCTCGTCCGGCACAAACACCTGCAGCAGTGAAGAGAGCAGTGCCCCGGCCAGCACGAACGGCAGCGCCTCCAGCAGAATGCCGACGAAGCTGGTTTTGAACGTGTCCATATAGACGTTATCCAGCAGCTCGATGCGCCCCGGCAGCCACAGGACGAGCAGGATAATCAGAAAGACGGCGGGAAGAAGCAGCGGGATGATTTTAAAAGGGGAGAGGATGGTCATGGCGGGATCAGCTCCTTCCACAGGAATAATGAAGCTTAACGAAACAGTTCGGACCAGCGTTCCTTCAGCCGCGCCTCGTTCAAATTCAGGCCGATCATAACGAGATACGGTGCGCCGGGGTAGCGGGAGGTTTCCCAGAAGGTGTGCGTCCCGGCATACTGGACGAGCTGGACCGGTTCATGGCGGGCGAGCGCCACATGCCCCTTGGCACGAAGAAGCGCGTCTCCGCACTCACGGAAGAACGCCTCCAGCCGCTCCCTGGACAGGGAAGCCGGGCTTTGCTCCGCCGGGGGAAAGGTCAGCGTGACGGTGACGACTTTGGAAAAAGAGGCAGTCTCGTCATGATGTTCATGCCCGCCGTGGCCGCCATGCCCTTCATGCGCGTGGGCAGTGGCCGTAAATCCCGCACCGTGACCGTTATGGGCAAGGTGGTGAGCATGCGAAGCGGCAGGGTCAACAGCTCCACCGAACCTGTGCTGTGCCTGGCTGCTCAGCGCCTCCTGCGCTGGGGTCTGTGCACCAGCCCGGACGGCAGCGGCCTTGGACCCTTGGCGGCGGTCGACCCCGTCCAGCAGGCTGGACAAGTCAATCCGGCTATACTCTGTGTATACGATCGCAGCCTCGGGATTATGCTTACGGATCATGCTTTCGATCTTGCCGATGGTGCCCGGGGCGGCCAGATCCTGCTTGTTGACCGCGATCAGATCGGCGCTTTCGATCTGCTTGCGCAGCGTGCGGACCAGCTCTTTGTCGGCGGAGAAGCGGCTGTTGAACTCCAGCACGTTCTCCGCGTCGAGCATCGTCACCGTATAATGGTGCCGTAACCGGTCGGCAAGCCCCGGCTCCTGAAGGGTGCGGCGGATCTCTTCGGGATCGGCCACGCCGGTGAGCTCGATGACGATGACGTCGGGCGACCGCTCCAGCAAGGTGGATAGACCCTGCGGCAGCTCGCTTTTCCGGCTGCAGCAGACGCATCCGTCCAGCAGCTTCTGCACCTGAACCCCTGCCTGTTCCTCCAGAATCGTTCCGTCCACATCCCGTTTGCCCAGCTCGTTCATCAGGATGCCGGGGGTCAGCCCCCGGGCCGAGCACTCCTTGAGCACGGACAGCAGCAGCGTTGTTTTGCCGCTTCCCAAAAATCCACTTAATATGATGACGGGCGTTACCATGTGCGATTCATCTCCTTTATCCTCGTTGTCGAATATAGAGCAGGCCCAGGGATACAGCCTGTACCAAGCGTGAATTTTTCTCCCATTTTATCTATACGTAAAGATTACGATTTAATGCCTATGAATATGGCGGTCCGGGAGGTGCTGATTGATTCAGAAACGCGGCGATTGATGCCATTACCGGGCAACCTGCTGAGGAGAAATCTGGAAAAGAATGCTATAGATCCATTCATATCCGGACCGAAGTCGTTTATGATAGGTTTATGTCAGCGACCAAGGATTTCCGGAGGAGGAGAAGGAAGGCATGAGCAAATTTGTCATTGGCATGGACCTCGGCGGAACCCGGATCAAATCGGCGGTATTTGACGCGGATGCCGGTTGGAGGATCGCCGCGGAAAGAATGGACGCCACCGAAGCGGACAAGGGACCGGAGCATGTGCTGAACCGGATGAAGCGGATCGTTCATGAACTGATGAAGGAAGCGGGGATCGGGCCGATGGACGTGAGCTGCATGGGGATGGGCATTCCGGGGCTCCTGGATCCGCGGGAAGGGCTGTCGATTCTGTCTCCCAACTTTCCGGAATGGGAAAATATCCACGTCGTAAACCGGATGCGGGAGGAGTTCGCTTTTCCGGTTTTCATTGATAATGATGTTCGCGTCAACATGTACGGGGAGTGGCGGTTTGGCGCCGGCAGGGGCTGCAGGAACCTGATGCTCATTACTTTGGGAACCGGACTGGGCTCGGGAATTATTTATCAGGGGAAGGTTGTCTACGGCACGTCTTCGAGCGCAGGCGAGATTGGCCATATGAACATGTACAGGGAAGGGCGGCCGTGCCGCTGCGGCAGCTCGGGCTGCCTAGGCCGCTACGTGTCCGCGGTGGGCATGGTCCGAACGTTTGCGGAAAAGCTGGCGGAAGGACGGAAGAGCGTCATTCAGGAATGGACGGGCAACGATCCCTCGCAAATGACGGCACAGCTCATTTCAGATGCCTATGACCGGCAGGATGCGCTCGCTATTGAAGTCATGCACGAGACGGGAGAGCTTCTCGGGTATGGACTAGCGAACGCCATCAATTTGCTGAATCCCGAAATGATCATTGTAGGTGGCGGCATGGCCGCGGCCGGTGAGCGGCTCTTGCGCCCGGTGCGCGAGACGGTAGCCCGCCATGCGCTGCAGCTGTCCGCCAGCGTCTGCCGCATCGTGCAGGCCGAGATTGGGGACAAGGCCGGGATGCTGGGCGCCGCCGTGTATGCGGACGGACGTTTGAAAGGAGGGAATTCATGGTCAGACAGTGGGCTAACAGGCTGATTATGCTGCTGGTGCTGGCTGCGGTCATCCTGGTCGTTATTTACGCTTTCGAGGGAAAGTTGTTCGGCCTTCAAGATAAGAAAGCGGAAGGGAGCCCGACGGTGGTGGAGGCGATTGAGAAGATCAATGGAAAAGGATTCGTGTCTTATATGATCCATGAACATCCGGTTGCTGATGGGGAAGTGGCTTTTTTTCTGAGAAAATTACAGAGCGGCGGCACAGCCATTGTTGTGGATTACGTTAGGAAAAGCACCGATGGATGGAAATATGTTTGGGGTGGAATGTTCACAGCGGGCAACTATCGTCCCGGGCTCTCCGATGCCGAAGCCCGCAAGGAAAGCTTCCATGCGGAGTACTTTCCGGGGACGGAAGGTACGGACGTCGGAAGCACTCCTTTTCCATTGTACTGCGGTATCGCCCTGCATCCCGACATCAGCCGCATTGTGGTCAAGGACCCCACCGGCTACGAAAAGCAGGCGCAGATCGTTTCCGTCGAGCAAAATTTTAAATTGTTCTATGTGTTTATGGACGCGTCACAGGGCATGAAGTTCGAGATTACGGGCTACGACCAGAGCGGAAACATCATCCATCAGGTCACTCAGGATGAATCCCTCCCTTCCAACGGAAGCGTGACCACAATCGATTAACCGTAATTTTACATAATCAGCCTTCCCAATTAACGGATCGGAAACAATCCATCGATAAGATGAAGGAGGAAAAATCCAATTCGAACAAGCCGGGAGGAGAGAAATGATGAGATTGGCGCTGTTGGGTGATTTGCATTACCACGAAATCGACGAGTCGGTACCGGGGCTGAAGGAAGCTCGGCGGGCATTCTATCAAACGGTGCTGGAGCAGTTTTTGGAGCAGGAAGCGGACCTGTATATTTCGCTGGGGGATCTCACCAACTTCGGCACGGCCTCCGAGCTTCGCGAAGTGTACGACCTGCTTCGCCGCCAGGACAAGACGTTCATTCACGTGCTGGGCAATCATGACTTGTATGCGCAGCGCAGAGCCGAGGTGCTGGAAATGACAGGCCAGGAGAGGTACCATGCCATCGACACGGATCAAGCGATGCTCGTGTTTCTCGACACGGCCAAGGAAATGGATTTTAAGGACTGGGGCGGCTGGCTCGATCCCGAACAGTTGGGCTGGCTTGAGGAGCAGGTCGGACTGTCGGGAGACAAGCCGCTGCTCGTCTTCGGCCATCACCCCGTATACAATACGACGGCGGGTTCGGAGAAGGATAAGGGCTCGATTCATCCCATCATCGACATGTGGAGCATTTTGAACCAAAAGCAGGGCATTGGTATCTATTTCAACGGCCATACGCATATGGACTCGATCGCCCATCGGCAGGACTGGTCTTTTGTGCAGCTGTCGGCCTGCCTGGATCAGCCGGGCTTCCGGATCGTCGATATCGCGGAGGACGCGATCCGCATCACACCGGTCGAAGTGATGGACCCGACGCTGCCGGATCACATGGCGCTCCTTCACCAGCATATGAAGCATTTCAGCCCGAATCCGGATGCGAGAGGGATGGAAGACGACCGGGCTCTCCTCGTTCCGCTGCCGATTGCGCCGCAAATCTGAATATAGAGTAATCACGACCTTCGTGAAAGGGAGGCTGTACACGCATGAATGACGTTATGACCCGGGAGCATTTTTTCAAAGGTCTCGCCAAGCATAAACGGATTGCCTCCATCAAAGACCCCCGCCACATTGAAATCGCCTTGAAGCACCGGGATGAGCTGAGCGGCGTCTTTCTGCTGATGGGCCATATCGGTGTCGCCAAAGGCTATGTGAACGTATTCCGGGAGCACGGTCTGCCGGTGTTCATGCATCTGGAAAAAATCGGCGGGCTCAGCACGGACCATTACGGCCTGGATTATTTGGCCAAGAGCATCCGCCCGGTCGGCATCATTTCGACCAAAACCAGCGTCATCAAAACCGCCAAAAAAATGGGTCTGCTCACGGTGCAGCGTTTCTTTCTCGTCGACAGCGAAGGGCTGGAGAACATCGCGAAGAGCCTGTCCCAGGCCGAGCCGGACATCATCGAGCTGATGCCTGCCCGCATTCCGGACATGATCCGCAGAGTGAAGAGCTTTACGGAAGTCCCGATCATCACCGGCGGCCTGCTGTATGAGCACAGCCATGCACAGGAGTGCCTGGACCAGGGAGCGACCGCCATTTCCGCGTCCCGCCCTGAGCTGTGGAGAAGAAAGATCATTTGATGTCCCGTTAATATTCCGCATAAACCGCGTTAATAGTTGTCCCTTATGATGAAATCGACAAGTAAATAGAACGGTTGGAGTTATGGAGAAACCTGATCTGTCGAGAGAGCGCTAAGCCAGCGTTCCTGCTCGGCGGTATTCGGGTTTCTTTATTTTTTGGCTGCAGCCGTCGTTGTACAGCAAACATAAACCAAATTCAAGGGTGGAGGAATCAATCGATGTTCAAGAAAAAGATCGCACTGCTTACACTGTCCGCGGTAATGACGGGCATGCTGGCCGGATGCGGCGGTGGAGCCGAGAAGGCGGCCGGCAGCGAGACAGCAGAAGCGGCAGCGGCCAAGCCGGATAAAAAAATCGTCATCAAGTACTGGTACGCCTTCGGCGACAAGATCGAGGAAGCTAAGCAGCATATGGTCCAAACGTTCAATGAGTCCCAGGACAAGATCGAGGTGGTTGCCGAGCATCAGGGGAATTACGATGATCTCCATGCGAAGGTCCAGGCGGCTTTTGCGGCTGGGGACGCCCCGGCGGTCACGGATCTGGAAATTGCCTCTACGGGCGTGTTCGCCCATTCCGGCATGCTTGAAGACCTGACCTCATACGCCGAGAAGGACAAGGACCAGCTGAAGCTGGACGATTTTATCCCCGGACTGATGGGGAACGCCTACGTGGACGACAAGCTGTACGGGCTGCCTTTTATGCGCAGTACTCCAATCATGTACAAGAACGTGACGATGCTGAAAGATGCCGGTCTGGATCCATCCGGGCCCAAAACGTGGGATGAGTTCGAGCAGTACTCCAAAGTGCTCAAGGAGAAAGGCAAGCTCGGCATGACCGTGCCGGTCGATATTTGGTTCTACGAGGCGCTGGTGGCCCAGAGCGGCGGCACGATGCTGAGCGAGGACGGCAAAAAGGCAACCTTCAACAACGCGGCCGGCGTGGCGCCAGTGGACTTCTGGAAGCGGCTGGTGAACGAAGGCCTGATCAAAATGCCGGTCGGCGACGAAGCCGGGGATACGGCGGACAAGGATTGGGCGAACCAAATTTCCGCGTTTAAGTTCGCCTCGACCGCCGGCGTGTCTCAAAGCCTGGAAATCGCCAAAGGCAACGGCTTTGAGCTGGAGACGGCCTTCATGCCGGCCAACAAGGATTACGGCGTGCCGACAGGCGGATGCCAGCTTGTCATGACGTCGAAGAGCAGCGCCGAGGAGAAGGCGGCGGCATGGGAATTCATGAAATGGATGACCTCCCAGGAAAACACGATTTACCAGCATAAGCATGTCGGATACCTGCCGACCCGCACGTCGGCGGTGGAAAGCGAAGAGCTCAAGGAGCATTTTACCCAGTATCCGCAGTATAAAGTCGCCGTCGACCAGCTGAAATACGCGAGACCGCGCCCGATGGAGAACGGATATCCGGAAGTCGCCAAGATCGTCCGCGATGCGATCCAGAAGGCGATTATCGATCCGAAGACGACGCCGCAGCAAGCGCTGGACGAAGCCGCGGCCAAGTCGGATAAGCTGCTTGGCAAGTAAGCTTATCACCTGTCAGGCAATGAAACAGACCCGCCAAACAAGGAGGCATTCGGCATGGCCCAAATCGAGCTGATCGGCATTTGCAAGAAATACAAGGAAGAAACCGTAATTCAGGACCTTAACCTGACGATCCGGGACGGTTCGTTTACCGTCCTGGTCGGGCCGTCCGGCTGCGGCAAATCGACGACGCTGCGCATGGTGGCCGGGCTGGAAAGACAGACCGCAGGAGATATTCTCATCGATGGCCAGCGCGTGAACGACACGCCGCCCGGCCTACGGGACGTGGCGATGGTGTTCCAAAACTACGCGCTGTACCCGACCATGACGGTCCGGGGCAATATCGAGTTCGGCCTTAAGAACCGCGGCGTTTCCCGCAAGGAGCGGGAGCGCCTGATCTCCGACATTTCGGAAATTGTCGGACTCGGGCCATACCTCGACAAGAAGCCGCAGAACCTCTCCGGCGGCCAGCGCCAGCGCGTGGCGCTCGCCCGGGCGATGGTGAAGCAGCCGAAGGTGTTTATCCTTGACGAACCGCTGTCCAACCTGGACGCGAAGCTGCGGAACCAGATGCGTACCGAGCTGATCCAGCTGCACGAACGCCTTGGCACAACCTTCGTCTACGTGACGCATGATCAGGTCGAGGCCATGTCCATGGGCGACGAGATCGTCGTCATGAACGAAGGGGCGGTCCAGCAGGCGGACTCGCCGATGAAGCTGTACGAACAGCCCGCCAACCTGTTCACCGCCCAGTTTATCGGCACGCCGGCGATGAACATCATGAAGGTCGGCGACATCAAGGGGCTGCGCGTCCAGCCCGAGTCCGGAGCCTACCATGTCGGCTTCCGGCCCGAGCATGCACAGATCAATCCGGACACCCCGGTGGAAGGGCTTGTGCTCGAAGGAGACATCTTGACTCGGGAGAGCCTGGGGGCGGAGCACATCTATCAGATCCGTTCCAAGGCGGGGGCGTTTTTTGTCAAAACGTTTCTGAAGCCGCTGGTGACGGCGGAGCGGGTGCGCATCGCCGTACCGCACGGGCATCTCTATTATTTCAGCCTCAACGGCAGCCGGGTGGAGACGTCTGGAGGGGCGAACGAGAAGACCCCCTCACGGCAGCTGATAGCGGGAGGGGTGTAGCATGACCGTCTGGGAACGGCTGCGCCCGTACAGCATGGTCGCGCCGGCAATTATCGTCTTTGCTATGTTTTTCATCTACCCGATTTTTTACATGATGTACTTAAGCCTGTTCGACTGGAACTTCGTCAGCCCGACAAAAACGTTCGTCGGCATCCAGAACTTCGTTGATCTGCTGTCGGAGCCGGATTTCCGCAAGGTGCTGTCGAACACGACCCTTTATACGGTGCTGACGGTTACGCTGACGACCGGACTCTCCCTGTTCATGGCGATCTGGCTGAACCGCAGCGGCTTCTTCTACGGCCTGGTACAGGGGGCGATCTTCAGCCCCCATATCATCTCGCTTGTATCGATTTCGCTCTTGTGGAGCTGGCTGATGGACCCCGAATACGGGCTCTTGAACTGGGTGATCGGCCTGTTCGGCTTCGGGAAGCTGGAATGGCTGTCCCATCCGAGCACCTCGCTGATCTCCCTGGTGATCGTGGCCGTGTGGAAAGGGCTCGGCTATAACACGCTCGTGTTTATCGCGGGACTGCAGAGCATCCCGCAGGATATATACGAGGCAGCTTCCCTGGACCGCTCCAGGCCGTGGACCACGTTCACGCGGCTGATTCTGCCGATGCTGTCGCCGACGATCTTTTTCCTCGTCATCATCAATTTGATCGGGTCGTTTCAGGTGTTCGAAACGATCGCGATCATGACGCAGGGCGGCCCGGTCAACTCGACCAATACGCTGGTGTATTACATCTACGAGGCCGGCTTCCGCTTCTTCAAAATCGGGTATGCCTCAGCGGCCGGCGTCATCCTGCTGTTCATCGTCGGCATCCTGACCATCGTCTATTTCCGGCTGCTGTCCAGCCGTGTTCATTACCGTTAACCGGTAACGACTTCTGCTTCTATGATCTTAGAAAAGGGGGAAAACCGCGTGGAACCCGCAAACCGTGCCTTTGACGGGCATACCGTCGCCGTTCCCGGCGGACGCATGCTGGAAGCGCCGGGCAGACCTGCCCTTCTGCGCTCCGCGGCCGTCTTGCTGCTGAAGGCGCTGAATGTGGCGGCGCTGCTGCTGCTGGTCCTCATCTTTGCCATGCCGTTTGTCTGGATGCTCTCGACATCCCTCAAAACGCTGCCGGAGACGATGATCTTCCCGCCGGAGTGGATTCCCCGGAATCCGGTATGGAGCAATTACGCCTCCGCGTGGCAAACCGGGCCGTTCCTGCATTACATTACGAACAGCGCGGTCATCTCGGTCAGCATTTTGCTGCTGCAGATGCTGACGATCATTCCGGCTGCGTACGCATTCGCCAGATACCGGTTTGTCGGCTCCGGCTTTCTGTTCAGCCTGGTCATGGTGACGCTCATGATCCCGACCCAGCTCATCTTTCTGCCGGTATATTTGGAGCTGAGCGCCTTCAAGCTGCTGAACACCCATCTCGGGCTGATCCTCCCGTTCGCGTCCAGCGCGTTCGGCATCTTCCTGCTCCGGCAGGCGTTCCGGCAGATCCCTGAGGAGCTGGTGGAGGCTTCCCGCCTGGATCAGGCCAAGGAATGGAAAATCATCGTCCGCATCATGGTGCCTATGGTGAAGCCGGTGCTTGTGACGTTTGCCCTGTTCAGCTTCATCGCACACTGGAACGATTATTTCTGGCCGCTCGTCATGACGACGAACGAAACGGCGCGAACGCTGCCGATCGGCATCGCCAAAATCCGCGAGGTCGAGGGCGGCGGCACCTGGAACATTCTGATGGCCGGCAACGTCATTTTGGTCGCGCCGATTCTGGCCGCCTTTTTCCTGGCGCAAAAGCATATCATCAAAGCGTTTGTGTACAACGGCGTCAAGTAAGAGGGATGCTGTATGCCACGTGTATCACAGTGACCATGAACGCAGGCTTACGTGTAAAAGAGCTGCTCCTTCGTCTATCGGACGATACGGAAGCGGCTCTTTGCTTTTTTGGAGTTATCCAGCTTGTAGATAGGGGGTAACTTTAGGCTGCGAAAATGGTTAACGGCGGCCTCTCAGCTCCGTCATCTGGGGCGCTGCTTCACACGATATCTGCGGCAAGTATCGTAAGCGGGCCGTTTTCAGCGGCGATGTCCTGCAGATCATAGACCGAAATCGGGAACATCGGAATGCCGACATAATAGGGTGTGATCGCGTACAATGGGTAAAAGAGCACCAACGCCTTGTCGGCGAGGTAGAAATCCTGGTTAGGCGCGACTGTGATGCTCCCCGCATCCAGTACCGGAAGATTCCGCTCCTGCACCTGCTTCTTGACGGCAGCGGTCAGGACCGTTTGGTAAGGGGAGCCCGGTTTGAACAGGCTGGACAAGGTATAGGTGCTCCCCGTTTGCATGGAAAAGGTCAATCCCTTGGCGATCGTGTATCCATGCGCCATCGGTGTGGAATAGGTGTAATTGCTCAGCACCAGACTGAGAATGCCGCGCTCGTTCGTTTTGATCTCGAAATTTCCGGTCGTTTCCGGCTGGCTTCCCGTCTGGACCGCCTGCTGGGCGCGCTGCATGTCTTGGATCGTACGGATGATCGTGTGGTTGATTTTGTTTTCGGCCGTTTTGTCGGCGAGCCCGGTTACCTGCGGATAGTGGATCACCGTGCCGGGGGCCGTAAAGGTGACGGTATGGATGGTGACCGGCGGTACGTATTGAGGCATGCGGTTCGCTCCAATCGTTGAATGGTATATACCAGCCTATTCCGGGCCTGGGCGTTCGGTGACGCGAATGGAGCGCGGGAGCTTACTTCCACCTGAGGTCAGCCGATCTAATCGATATAATGTAAATACGAGAACAGTGGTCACGCCGCGTTCAGGCGATTTTTCTGAACAGGCTCAGCATATTTTTAAAATATTCCGAGGCTCTGGTAACCTTACGGATCTGAAATTGCACTATAGGGTTGAAACCAAGATCAAAGGGAGGAGAGTGGGTGTGCGGCAGATCATTGAACAAGCCCGGCAGGGAGACGGGGATGCGCTAAACCGTCTCTTCCGGCAGTATTATGCGATGGCGCATACGGCCGCATACGGAAAGCTGCAGGATCACGATTTGGCGGAGGAAGCGGTGCAGGAGGCGTTTGCGGAAGCATTCGTCCACCTTAGCCGGCTGCAGCAAGCGGACGCCTTTCCGGGGTGGCTGCGCACGATTGTGCATCGCCAGTGCTATCGATTGATTCGCAGAAAGCCGCAGACTTCCGCGCTGGAGGAAGGGGAAGTGACTGCACCCGACCAGCCGGATATCGGAGAGGTCGTGGCCCGGCAGGAGCTGTACCGGATGCTTCACGATTCGGTCCAGGCCTTATCGCCCGGCATGCGGGAGGCGATCCAGCTGTTTTATTTTCACGGCTATAGTCTGCAGGAAATTTCGGAGTATGCGGGAACGCCGGTGACGGCGCTCAAAAAGCGGCTGTTCGACGCACGCCGCAAGTTGAGGGGCACGCTGCCGGTCGCTGACTTCGCGCATGTATTCAAGCATTTACACGAAGGAGGAAAACGCATGCTGCATATTGTTAACGGCGATACGGTCGCCGAGACGCTCAAGCAGGGAGTCGTTCAGGGGGATATCCTGGTATGGCGCGAGGTATATTCGGAAGGCCCGGTGTTTCTGGAGCCGGCGGAATCGGAGAGCCGTGCGGTCCGGGCGGGATACCTTGAGAAAGACATGGGCATCCCGGCTGATGAGTATATCCGGAATTGCGAGGAACAGGAGCAAAAACTGGCCGGATTCCGGCAGTATGACGAAATCGTGCTGTGGTTCGAGCATGACCTGTTTGACCAAACGATGCTGTCTTATTTGCTGCACTGGTTTGGACGGCAGTCTCTTGGCGGGACGAAGCTGAATCTGCTCTGTATCGGAGATTATCCGGGAGTCGGCCTGTTCCGCGGACTTGGCCAGCTAACGGCCAGCCAGCTGAAGACGTTGTCCGGAACGTGGCATCATATCGGAGCGGAAGAGCTGAAGCTGGGGAGCAGGGTCTGGGAGGCATACACCTCACCTGATCCGATGAAGCTCCAGCAGCTATTGGAGGAGGACACCTCGGCGCTTCCGTTCGTGCGGGAGGCGTTTGAGCTGCACCTGTCCCGTTTTCCTTCCGTTTATAACGGACTGGGGATCGTGGAGCAAATGACTTTGGAAAAGGTAAGCGAAGGGATTCACTCGCCGCTGGACCTGTTCAGGCAGATCGGCGACCGGCTGCACGGGTTGGGCATGGGCGACCTGCAGTACTGGGATGTACTGCGCAGCCTGTGTCAGGGCCCAAGTCCGCTGCTGACGCTGGAGGGGGCGGAATCCTTTCCCGGCTATGCGGGACCTTCTCCGTCTTTCCGGGACAGCAAGGTCCAGATCACGGAATGGGGGACCCGGGTTTTACGCGGGGAGGATTACCTGGAACGTTGCGGCATCGACCGGTGGTACGGAGGCGTTCATTTGAGCGGTGACCAGCCTGTGTGGCGTTGGGATCAGGATCGGAGAAGGCTGGTGAAATGCGGGGAGTAGGAACGGCCATCGGAGGCGAAATCCGGTCAAAATCATCGCCGCCATACAGTAAGATAGAAGGGTGAAGGGAGGTGAGAGAGGTCATGCTTTTATCTAGGGGAATTCTGGATTCGTTCGGGCTTCAAGGGGAGGCGGTTCCTCTCGAAGGCGGGCAAAATACGTCGGTGAAGGTACAGGACGCGGTTCTCAAACCGTCGGAAAATGAACAGCATGACGAGTGGGTGCTTGGCATCATGCACGGTCTTCAGCCGCGCGGATACCGGGTATCCAGGCCTGTTCCGGCACGGAACGGGTCTTTTGTCAGCGATGGATGGACGTGCAGCCGGTTCGAGCCGGGCAGGGAAGTACAAGGGTGTTTGGAACAAAAGCTTAAAATCGCCCGGTTGTTCCACCGGGATCTGGCCAGCATTCATTATGCCGGGTTTTCGGAGCCGGACCATCCTTGGTCCCGGGGCCACCGGATCGCGTGGCAGACCGAAGGACTCCCGGCCGGGTTCCCTGTCCCTGTGAGGGATTTCCTGGCGGGCCTGCTCGGTAAGGTCAAGAGAAGCGGGGAATATTCCGTTCAGCTGATCCACGGCGATCTGGCCGGGAACATCCTGTTCGACGAGACCCTCGGTCCGCTGATCATCGACTTTTCCCCGACAGTTGCCCCGCAGGCGTATGCTGAAGCGATTCTCGTCTGCGACGGCATCGCCTGGCAGGGATGTCCGCTCTCAGATCTAGGTCTGCTGCCGAATGACGGGCATTACCGGGAAATGCTGTTACGGGCGGTCATCTTCCGCCTGTCGGTATCCGCGATATTTTGCGGGGAGGACACGGAGCGCTTTTTCACCGAAGCGGAGGCGTTTAGGCCCATCATTGAGCACCTTGCATCATTTCCTTGTTGATGTGGAATCTTCTCAGGATGAGCAGACGCCGTCCTACCGGCCATAGGTTCAGATCATGACAAAGAAGCAGGCATCTTACCTGCTTCTTTGCTTTGGTGTACATAAGGATCTGACTCTTTCTGTTTTTACTCATCCACGAGGACTTACTCGAAATGAACCTCCTGATCCAGAAAGATCTCCTTCCGGCTAAAATCCATAGGCTCTTCGAACGGGATCAGCGCAAAGTCCACAGTGTCCAGCTGCTCCGGCAGGCGCGGTTCGACGATAAAGGACATGGAGCTGATTCCTCCACCACCGCGGGATCCGTTGCGCCCTACACTGTATTCTCCATCTTGGCTAGTAACATCGAGCTGAAGAAGAGGGCGGAAATCGGTGAATTCATCCACATCCTCCAGCTGTTTGATTTCGATATGTACGATACTGCCATGCTCATGCTGCATCGCATGGGTGATCCTGTATTGGTACCCTTCCTGCACGGTTGTTTTCATAATCTGCAGGATGCCTTGCAGCTCGCCGGGACCGTCGGAGCGTGGGCGATGAAACCCTCCGTTAATCGAATGGAACAGCCAATTCAAATGGGGAGGCTTCAAGCCGAATTTCTCTTCAAACTCCTTCATCACATCCTTAGGCGGAAAACACCGGCGCCCCTTCGTCAGGGCTTTCCGGTGGTTGAGCAGCTCAATCAGCTGCGTATCGACCGCATGGATTTCCTCATCGTAATCATTGGGCACCGCCCGCAGTTCCGACCATCCCATGATCCAGTTCCTCCCTTATTGTCAATATACCATTAAAACATAAGTTTTCCTGATTATACCATAGGCTGAAAACTGAGATATGAAAAAGTATGGACAAGCAATAAGGCTTGGGACTGTAGCTCCTCTTCGCGATTGATGTATAGTGAACATAACATCATCAAGCGCTTGGCTTGGCCCAAGCTTGCGGACAAGGAGGATGAAGCGATTTTGCCTGAAATTAGAGGTTTTATCGGAACCCACGGCAAAGACTGGGAGGACGAGCGGCAGTGGAGCCATCCTGATTTGGAAATCACCGTCGTGTTGGAAGGAAGCGGGCGCTTTGTTCATGAACAGGAAGAAAGGCGGGTCGAAGCAGGGCATGTCGCGCTGATCCCGTCCTTAGCTGCGCATTCTTTCCATGCGATGACCCCGATCCGGTTCGGGGTTGTGCTCGTTGACGGAATGCCGATGCATGTACGTGAGCTGTTCGAACGGCTGATTGTCCTTGGCAAACCGCGCCTCATTGCCTTATCCCGCCTCGACCAGGACCGCTACGAGCGGCTGTTCCGGGAATGGCTGAGGAGCCGTTCGTCTACGCTGAAAGAGCCGGTCCGAAATGATTTGGCCTGGATCGAAATTTTGCTGCTGTTTTTAAACGAGCATTCCCACCCGGACCAGAAGTCGTTCACGGTATCGCATACAGGCGATTATATTCGCCGGCATCTTCAAGAACCTATTATCATCAGCAGCCTTGCGGAGATGGCCGGCCTGTCGGAGGAAGGCTTCCGCAAACGGTTCTTCAAAGCCTACGGCATGACGCCCAAGCAGTATCAGCAGATGTGCCGCCTGGAAGAAGCCAAGTGGCTGCTCAGCTCGACGGACAAGGATATGCAGGCCATAGCCGAGCAGATCGGCTTTGCTCAGCTGCACTCGTTTTCGCTGTGGTTCAAAAAGACCGAAGGCTGTCCACCGTCGGAGTGGAGAATGAGGCAGCGCCGCGACCATCATTAAGACATCCGGTCCGGTTTTGCGTAAATTGTGGCGGGTTTCGATTAACGACTTTCTCCTGAAGCGGGGGCTATGATGAGGGGGAATCTTCCGCTTCCGCCAGGAACGCGGTGATACCTCGAAAGGAGAGAGCGGCATGAACGTGACGATCGGAACGAGAGAGCTTGTGATGGGAAGCCGGTATTTGACCGAGCTGCGCAGCAGCAACGATATTTTGGGGGGCACGGAAGCGCTGAGATTACGTCTGGCGGAGGAAGGATACCTGCTGATCCGCGGATTTCACGACCGCGAGCGGGTGCTGTCCGCAAGGGAGGAGTTTTTACGCAAACTCCAGGCCATGGGCAGATTGGAGCCGGGGACTCCGATGGACGAAGGGCGCATTTCCCAAGACAACCGCAGCATGATGTGGGGCGGCGGCGCGGAAGAACTGCAGGCGGACTTCCCCCGATTTTTGGATGTGGTGAACCATCCTTCGGTCCTGGATTTTTTTGACCGTCTGCTTGGCGGCAAATCGATGACATACGACTATAAATGGCCGCGGGCCGTAGCTCATGGCGGGAATACCGGCGCGCATTACGACGTCGTGTATATGGGAAGGGGCACCAAAAACGTATATACGGTGTGGACCCCTTTCGGAGACACGCCGCTTGAGCTCGGCACGTTGGCCATGTGCCTGGGTTCCCAGCATTTCAGCAAAATTAGGCAAACGTACGGCGAGATGGATGTGGACCGGGATAATGTCGCGACAGGCTGGTTTTCCGAAGACCCGGTGGAAATCGTCGATACGTTTGGGGGACGATGGGCCACAACGTCTTTCGAAGCGGGCGATGCCATTATTTTCGGCATGTACATGATGCATACTTCGCTTAACAACACGACGGACCGCTACCGGATCAGCTCAGATACCCGCTATCAGCTCGCATCGGAGCCGGTCGATGAGAGATGGGTGGGCCGCAAGCCGAAGGGGCATTATGCATGGGGTAAAACGACGCCCAAGCCGCTCGCCGATGCCCGCAAGGAATGGGGCGTATGAGGGAGGCAAATTGCTGAATCTAACAATCGCCCCCCCTTCCACCTGACAAAAAGACACGATTGCCCGGAAAATAAAGCCGTCCCCAACAAATGTGCAGGTACATGGAAACACCTGGCCGTTTCCCTTCCAGGCGCCGCAGTTTACAATGAAAGCGTTATATTCCTGGATAAAAGGAGAACAGCCATGAACTTTGACCTGAACGTAGTACCCTTCAGCCGCAGAGAGACGTTTTTGGCGGTTTCGCTGCTGCCTGAGGGTAAAAATAGACCAGCCGGGCTGTACCTGCGCACCGTCCGGGGCGGGGATGACAAGTTCGGGGAGGCGTTCCGCATCGAGCTGCTGGGTGACGCCGGAGAGCTTCTGCCGTTCAAGGCCGAAGCCAATCCCGCCAGCGTGAAGCTAGCTGCCCTCGACAGCGGTAGTTATGCAGAGCTGTGCATATCGGACAGCCGCACCGCGCGCTTCCGGACCAGAGGCTGCGGCATCCGGCTGACCTTTCAGCCGGCGGCTTACGATTATGCCTACGAGGTGGTGCCCGGCAGCTGGGAAGTGAACAGCTTTACGCACGAATGCCGGTTTATGCTGACCCGTCTCGCTGGCTGCATGAAGATGGAAGTGATATGGGACAAGATCAAGAGCTCGCGCATCGTGGCGGAGTTCAGGCCCGACGGAGCCGCGGGTACGGCCGAATTCGCTATTGAAGAGTTCCGTACGGTGTGGAAGCCGCGGCCGGACTGGGAGCCCTTTGAGGCGGCGGTGAAGGAAGCCGAGGCCGAATTTGCGGCCTGGCTGGATCACAGCCTTGCGGTTCCGGCGCGCTGGCAGGAAGGGCGTGAGCTGGCGGCTTACATTACGTGGTCGTGTCTCGTTCCTGCCGAAGGCTGCCTGACGCGCCCAGCGATGTACATGTCGAAGAACTGGATGACGAATATATGGAGCTGGGACCACTGCTTTAACGCCATGGCGCTGGTGCGTCACGATCCGAAGTTGGCGTGGGACCAGTTTATGATCTTTTTTGACCGGCAGGATGAGAGCGGGCTGCTTCCCGATTTTATCAACGACAAGTACGAGCTGTGGAACTGCAACAAGCCGCCGATCCACGGCTGGACGCTCGGCTGGATGATGCGCCGGACCGATTGGATCGGCGAAGCGCAGCTTCGGGAGGTATACGGGCCGCTGTCCAAATGGACGGATTGGTGGTTCTGGTACCGGGACGGCGACGGCGACGGCATTCCCCAGTACAATCACGGCAACGATTCCGGCTGGGACAACAGCACGGCGTTCAATAACGGCATTCCGGTGGAAAGCCCGGATCTGTCGGCCTTTCTGATTCTGCAGGCGGAGCTTCTGGCCGAGATTGCCGGGCTGCTGGGCAAGGCGGAGGAAGCGGCGCGGTGGCGCCGGCTTGCCGGGGATACGCTGGACGCCATGCTAAGCCATTTCTGGAAAAACGGCCGGTTCACGGCATGCCGGTCAGGGACGCATGAGCGTTCGCAAGGCGACAGCCTACTGCTGTTCGTGCCGATCCTGCTCGGTAACCGGCTGCCGGAAGAGATACGGACCGCGCTGCTGCAGGGGCTGCGGGAGGAGGGCCGTTTCCTCACCGGCAACGGCTGGGCGACCGAAAGCGTCCGCAGCCCGTATTACCAGCCCGACGGCTACTGGCGCGGGCCGATCTGGGCGCCGTCGACCATGCTGCTTGTGGAAGGCGCCGCCGCGGCGGGGGATACGGAGCTCGCCAGAGAGGTGGCGCAGCGGTTCTGCCGCATGCTGAACAAGAGCGGCATGGCGGAGAACTTCGACGCGCTGACGGGGGAAGGGCTGCGGGACAGGGCTTTTACCTGGACGTCGAGCGTATTTTTGATCCTCGGACACGAATACGGGGAACTATGAGTGGGATCATGCACTTCTTCGGAAGGGACTTTTTGGAAAAGTCCTCCGGGGAGGTGCTTTTCCCGTTTCTGAAAGGTGCCTGGCTTCCGCAAACAAGGCACTTGACCACGGATTTCTTGTAAGCGGTAACAATTGCGCGGCGAAAGGGCTCCGTCCCCTGTCCGTCCATGCTAGAATGCAGATAGACGACTACCGTGAAGAGGAGGGGATCCGCCATGAATATCCGCCGGCACGGACCGCTGCGGCGCTGGCTTCCGGCAGGAGCTTACCGCAGCATCCGGACCAAACTGCTTGTATGCTTTCTGATTGTGACGCTGATCCCGCTGCTCTCGCTCGGGGCGCTTTCTTACTACCAGTCGGCGAAAACGGTCAATTCCCAGTTCGGCCGTTACGGCGAGAACGCGGTGGCCCAGCTGCAGCAGCAGTCGGACTCCATGCTGGTCCGCATGAAGCAGATGAGCCAGACGATCTACTCGTATTTGCTGGATCCCGCCCATGCGGACCTCGGGAGCGATCCGCCGGTCACCTACGGCGAAATTATGGAGAAGAACGACTTCGAATCCGTCCTGAGATCGCTGGCTAACGACCAGACGGCCGGGATTTATATTATTACGCCTTCCGGCTATTACTACGGCGAAAATAACCTCGACGTCGGCAAGCTCGCCGGTATTCCGGCCTGGAAGAGCATGCCCGTCTCGAATAGCGGCCCTTATTGGCTGGGCTTCTACATGCAGAACCATGCGATATCCGCCTCGGAGCAAGCCGGCCCCGCGGTCCTCGGACTGGCCGTGCCGATCCGGAACCCGGGCGGCGCCCAGGACGGCAGCACGATCCTGATTGAAGAGGACGCCCGGGAGCTGCTGCGTATGTTCCGTCAGTTCGAGGAGGACACGAAGGCGCATCTTTCGATTCAAGCGCCGGACGGCCGGACCGTTTACGAAAGCACGGAATCCTTTACGCCGAGGGATAACGATATCATCTGGGACAAGACGCTGTCCGTCAATCATTGGAAGATCGAGGCAAGGCTGCCTGCCAAGGCGTTTTACCAGTCATCGGGAGTCATCCGGTCGAACACGGTCATTGTGGCGGTTTGGTCCTGCCTGCTCGCTTTCGGACTGGCCTATCTGTTTACGTCCCGGTTTACGGGGCGCATCCGTTCCCTGAAGGAATCGATGCAAAAGGTCAGCTTCGGCAAACTGGACACGCGAGTTCCGGTCGAAGGACGGGACGAGCTCGGGAGCCTGGATATCAGCTTCAACCGAATGGTCAGCGGCGTGCAGTCGCTCGTCCAGGAAGTGGAGCGAAGCGAGCGCCTTAAGAAGGAGGCGGAGCTGAAGGCATTCCATTATCAGATCAATCCGCACCTGCTCTTCAATACGCTGAACTCGATCCAGTGGAAGGCCAGGCTGGAAGGGGCGGAGGAAATCCGCCGAATGCTGTATCACCTGACGATGGTGCTGGAAGGCAACCTCGATATATCGCAGGAGCTCGTCACGCTGGAGCGGGAGCTGCGGATGATCGGGCATTTTTTGAAAATCCAGGAGATCCGCTACGGAGCCGTATTCCAGTATAAGCTGGACTGCGAGGAAGCTCTGAAACGGTTTGTCATCCCGCGGATGACGCTGCAGCCGCTGTTTGAGAACATCTTTTTCCACGGTTTTACTGACGGGGCCGGGGTCATCGAGCTGCGCGTCCGGGAGCAAGGGGAGGAGCTGCTGCTGGAACTAAAAGACAACGGGGCCGGCATCAGCGAAGAGAAGCTTGCGCAGCTGCTGGCTCCGAATCCTGAGCCCCGCGGCCGCGGCGGGCTCGGCGTAAGAAACGCGGACCAGAAATTCAAGCTGCATTTCGGCCCGCGGTACGGACTTACGGTACGTTCAATCAAAGGAAAGGGAACATCGATACTGATTCGCTGGCCCAAAAAGGAGGAGCATCCGGATGGAGAACGCAAACAACCTGAAAGTGCTGATTGCCGATGATGAGAGCATCGTGCGCAAAGGCCTGAGATCGACGGTGCCCTGGGAGCGGTTCGGTATGGAGGTCGTGGCCGACGCGCCCAACGGGGCGAAGGCGTGGGAAGCCTTCAAGGAGCACCGCCCGGACATCGTCATTACCGATATCGTGATGCCGGAGATGGACGGCATCGAGCTGCTGCGCAGGGTCAAGGAGGCCGAGGAACGGACGAAGATCATCCTGCTCAGCTGCCACCGGGATTTTGAATACGCGCAGCAGGGCATCCAGTTGGGGGCTTCGGGCTACCTTCTGAAGACCGCGTTTGAGGACGAAGAGCTGGAAGGGCTGCTGGAGAAGCTGCGGCGGGAGCTTCAGCGGCGTCCGTCCCCGGCACCGCTGGACGGGGAGAAGCTGGAGGCGCTCCTGTTCGGCTGGCTCAGCGGCAGCAGCGGAAGATTTCCCGCCGAGCTGGAGCGGCTTCGCGCGGAGGCATGGCGTTTCGGCGGCCAGGACGTGCATGTGTACCTTGTCCGGACGGAGGGCTGCGGCATGCCGTGGGCCGAATGGCTGAAAGCGAAGCAGCTCGTACACAGCTCGGAAAATGAAGCGGTCATCCCCTATGGCGGCGACGCCTGCTATTGGATCGTGCCGGAAGGGCTGCAGGAGGCGGCCAACAGCCTGCTGATCGAAGCCAAGGGCAGCCATGGCCTGCTGAAATGGTCAGCCAAGGGCCCCTTGGGCACCAGCAGCGCCATCGCGGAAGCATTCCGCTCCCTGCATAAAGAGGCCGAGCTGGAACGGGCGTACGGCGTATCCGGCGGAGATTGGCCCGAGCCGATCCAAAAGGCGGTGCGGCTGCTTCATGAGCAGCCCGGTTCCGACTGGTCGGCGAGCGAGCTGGCGGAAGAGGTCGGGCTCAGCCGCAGCCATTTTTCCATCCTGTTCAAAAAGACGGTCGGCGACAGCTTCATCGCGTTCCAATACAAGCGGAAGCTCCGGCTGGCCCAGGGACTGCTGCGGGATACGGACCTGACGATGCAGGATATCGCCGAGCGGACGGGGCTTGGCGACAGCAAGTATTTCAGCAAATGGTTCAAGCGCTGCACGGGCCAGACTCCAAGCCAATTCCGGACCGTGCAAAAAGGCGAATCGGACCGGACAGTTTGACACCCCGCACGAAAGTTCAAACAAAAAGACGCCAAATTGCCGATGAACACACGTTTTGAACCGCTTTCAAAAGCGTTACGATGAAAGCGGTTCAAAAATGAGATGCCTCATTCGCGAGAGGAGCTGACAATATGAAAAAACAGGTTTCACTTATCGTTCTTGCAGCGGCGTTGATGATGTCACTGTCGGCCTGCGGCGGCAGCGGGGGCAAGGCCGAAACGGCCGGCCAGGGCGGCGGTTCCGGATCGGAGAAGACGCTGCGCTTTGCCACCTGGGATACGGGGGATGCGCTCAAAATTGAGCAGGACATCGCCAAGAAGTTCGAAGAGAGCCATCCGGGCACGAAGGTGCAGGTGGAGGCATACGCGGACGGCTTTGATCAGAAGCTCGCCGCGGGCTTCGGCGCTGCCAATCCGCCCGACGTGATGTACATGTGGGATTTTCCGACGTACCACCAGTCGCTGGAGCCGCTGGACAGTTATGCGGACAAAGACAAGGACTTAAATATTGACGACTTCTACAAGGGCCTGTTCAATTACGGCAAAATCGACGGTACCCTGTACGGCATTCCGGCGGGCTTTACGACGCGGGTGGTGTATTACAACAAGAAACTGTTTGACGAGGCGGGCGTGCCGCATCCGAAGGACGGCTGGACCTGGCCCGAATTCCAGGAGATGGCCGGAAAGCTGACGGACAAATCCAAGAAGCAGTACGGCTTCGGCGTCCGCGCGGAGAACGACACTTACGATCTGCAGGGGTTCGTATGGAGCAACGGGAGCTCGTTCATTTCTCCTGACGGCAAGACGATCGACGGCTACATGAACAGCAAGGAAACCGCAGAGGCGATCCAGATGTTCGGCGACATGGTGAAGAACGGCTCGGCCGTGCTGACCGGCGGAAAGGGGCAGCAGAGCGGCGACGACATTTTCAAGGCAGGCAAAATCGCCATGTGGGAAAGCGGCATCTGGCCGCTGGAATCATTCCGTCAGGCAGGTGTCGATGTAGGGACGGTTGAAATGCCGGCCTTCCCGGGCAAACCGGTCAAAGGCGTACTGGCTGAATCGGCGCTGTCGATCGCGAAGGATTCCAAGCAGAAGGATCTGGCCTGGGAGTTCATCAAGTTCTACGTATCCGATGCGTCGATCAAAATGCGGGTTGCCGACCTCCCGGTGCGTCAAAGCGTCGTGACCGAGCTGAAAAAGGACCAGGATCCGCTCTACAAGCCGTACTATACGATGCTGGAGCGTTCCGACAACACCCCGGCGTTCCTGCTGAATCCGAAGTGGAATGAGGTTAACCGGCAGCTCTCCGCCGCGGTGGAATCGGTCATGCACGGCAGTAATGCCCAGGATGTGCTGAACCAGGCCGTAAAGGACAGCGAGCGCTACATGAAATAATACCTGAAGAAAGAAGGTTTTTGAGATGGCTCAAACCTACCTCCACCCGGCACGGGAACAGTCAGCCGCCCTCAAGGCCTTGAAGAAACGCAGACGGGGTGGGGCTGCCCCCTACCTCTTCATTTTTCCGTGGATATTCGGCTTTCTGGTTTTCACGCTGGGACCGCTGCTGTTTTCGCTCGTCATTTCGTTCTTTGACTGGCCGATCGTCGGCAAAGTGACGTTTATCGGGCTTGGCAACTACGTGGAAATGTTCACCGACGATCCGCTGTTCTGGAAATCGCTGATGGTGACGCTGAAATTCGCCGTGCTGTTCGTGCCGCTGAACATCATTGTCGCCCTCGGGCTTGCGATGCTGCTCAACCAGAAGGTTCGGGGCAGCGCGATTTTCCGCACGGCGTTCTACCTCCCGTCCGTTATTTCGGGTGTGGCGCTGGCCATGATCTGGTCCTGGGTATACAGCGGCGATTACGGCATCCTGAACTATTTTCTGTCGATCTTCGGGATTCAGGGGCCGGATTGGCTGAACGACACCAAATGGTCGCTGGTCGCCATGGTCGTCGCCAGCTTATGGGGACAGGGCTCGATGATGCTCATTTTTCTGGCGGGGCTCAAAGGCATCCCGAAGGATCTGTACGAATCGGCCTCCATCGACGGCGCAGGCAAGCTTCGGCAGTTTGTCAGCGTCACGGTTCCGATGATCACCCCGACGATTCTATTCAACCTGATCACGTCGATTATAGCGGCGTTCCAGCAGCTGACGCTGGCGCTGCTCCTGACGGGCGGGGGACCGATGAAAGCGACGTATTTTTACGCGATGTACATGTATGAGAACGCATTTAAATATTTCAAAATGGGCTACTCCGCCGCCAACGCCTGGTTCATGTTCCTGATCGTGCTGACGCTGACGTTCCTGGTGTTCAAGTCTTCGGAAGCGTGGGTGTTCTACGAAGGCGAAATGAAGCGTGGACCGCAGAAGAAGCCGAAGCCGGCGAAAGGAGGGAGGGTAGGATGAAAAAGACGCTGAGCTATCTTGCGCTGATCCTCTTGTCCCTGCTCTTTATCGCGCCATTGTTCTGGGCCATTACGACAGCGCTCAAGTCTCCGCAGGAGCTGTACCTGTTTCCGCCCAAATGGATTCCATCCGTCTTCCGGTTCAGCAACTTTGCGGATGCCTGGAATATTCAGCCCTTTAACCTGTTTTTGAAAAACACGCTGATCGTCACGTTGCTATCCACCCTCGGCCAGCTGGTATCCTGTACGCTTGTGGCCTACGGCTTCGCCCGGTTCGAATTCAAGGGACGGAACCTGCTGTTTCTGATCGTGCTGGCCACGATGATGATTCCGTGGGAAGTGACGATGATCCCGCAGTATATGGAGTTCAATTATTTGGGGTGGATCAATACGCTCAAGCCGCTGATCGTTCCGTCATGGTTCGGCTCTGCATACTTTATCTTTTTGCTGCGCCAATTCATCATGACATTACCGCGGGAATTAGATGAAGCTGCCACGATCGATGGGGCCGGCAAGCTTACCGTGCTGATGAGGGTGATCGTACCTTTGATGGGGCCGTCGCTCATCCTGGTGGCGGTGTTCCAGATGATGAACTGCTGGAACGATTACCTCGGACCGCTTATTTTTCTGAACGACCAGACCAAATACACGCTGACGCTGGGCCTGTCGCAGTTCAAGGGTATGTACGGCGTCGATATGCAGTCGATTATGGCGATCACCTGCCTGATCTCCATTCCGCCGCTCGCCATCTTTTTCTTCGCACAGCGTTATATCGTCGGCGGCATAGCGAGCACGGGTATCAAAGGCTGACGCCTCTACTGCTCAAGTGAGGAGATGCATCCAGAGAGAGAAAGGAAGGGAAAGCATGCACAACACGAACCTGCCCCGGAATTGGGACGATCTCGCCGTGCTGGAAAAAAACCGGATGAAAGGCAGAGCCTATTTCATTCCTTATGCGGACGTCGTAGGGGCCTTGAGCGGCGACCGCGGAAGCTCGCCTTGGTTTCAATCGCTGAACGGCATTTGGAAATTTCACTATGCACGCAGGCCGGAGCTGGCGCCGGACGATTTTCGAGAAGAAGCGCTGGTCGGCTGGGACTGGGCGGACATTCGGGTGCCGGGTCACTGGCAGCTGCAGGGGTACGGCAGTCCGCATTATACGGACCTGGACTACCCGTTTCCGGTGGATCCGCCCCGGGTACCCAATGACAATCCAACAGGCAGCTACGTCAGGGAATTCGAGATGCCGCCCTATTGGCAGGGGAGGCGGATCACCGTCAAATTCGACGGCGTGGACAGCGCCTTTCATGTGTGGCTGAACGGATCGTTCGTCGGTTACAGCCAGGGAAGCCGGCTGACTTCGGAGTTTGACCTTACGCCTTATTTACAGCCGGGGGTCAACCGTCTGGCCGTCCGCGTATATCAGTGGTCGGACGGCAGTTACCTGGAGGACCAGGACATGTGGTGGCTGAGCGGCATCTTCAGGGACGTCTATCTGATCGCCGAGCCCGCCTCGATCCGCGTCGCCGATTACCGGGTGGTTACCGAGCTGGACGCAAAGTTTGAGCAGGGGATGCTGAACGTTCGGCTCGACCTGGAAGGGGTTGAACCGGACGGAGGCGTCGCGCTGCGGCTGCTTGACCCTAAGGGGCAGGAAGCTGCCTCTGCTAATGAATCGGTGCCAAACGGCTCCAGTACCTTGGATGTCAGCCTGCCCGTCGCTCATCCGGCTTTGTGGAGCGCAGAACATCCTGCACTGTACCATTTACTGATCATGGTAACGGACGCGCGCGGCAATCAGACCGAGATCATCGCGCAGCGGGTGGGATTCCGGCAGGTGGAAGTGAAGGACGGCAGATTCCTCGTAAATGGCAGGGCGATCCTGCTCAAAGGAGTCAATCGGCACGACCATCACCCGGATACCGGCCGAACCGTGACCTTGTCCACGATGCGGGAAGACATCCTGATGATGAAGCGCCACAATATCAACGCCGTCAGAACGGCCCATTATCCGAACGATCCGCGGTTCTATGAACTTTGTGACGAGTACGGGCTGTACGTGATGGAGGAGACGGATCTGGAGACGCACGGGTTTGAGCCGCTCGGGAACATTTCGCGCCTGAGCGACGATCCCGCCTGGACGGAAGCTTATGTCGACCGCGTCCGTCGGATGGTGGAGCGCGACCACAACCATCCTTCCGTCATCTTCTGGTCGCTCGGCAACGAGTCGGGCTTCGGCTGCAACTTCCGCGCCATGTCCGAGTGGTGCAAGGCGAACGATCCGACGCGCCTCGTGCATTACGAAGAGGACCGGGAAGCGGAGGTATGCGACATCGTCAGCACGATGTATTCCTCCGTGGAGAAGATGGAGGGCTTCGGGAAGCTGACGGACCATCCGAAGCCGCATATTCTGTGCGAGTTCGCCCATGCGATGGGCAACGGACCCGGCGGGCTGCGGGCGTATTTCGATACCTTCGAGAAGTTTCCCCGCCTGCAGGGAGGTTTCGTCTGGGAATGGATCGATCACGGCCTGCGCAGACGCGGGCGTGACGATTACGCCTACGGCGGCGACTACGGCGACGTGCCGAACAACGGAAACTTTTGTCTCGACGGCCTGGTCTTCCCCGACCGCACGCCGTCGCCTGGATTGATCGAATATAAGAAAATCATTGAGCCGGTTCGTGTGGAGTGGGCGGAAGCAGGCCGCATCCGCATCACGAACAAGTATGACTTTAGGACGCTTGAACATCTTCAGGCGGATTACAGCGTGACGGCAGATGGCCGTACCCTGCGCAGCGGTGTGCTGACCCTTCCGGCCGTAGGGCCGGGGGAATCGGCGGAGCTTGCGCTCCCCTTTGCGTGGGACCGTCCTGAAAGCGGTCTGGAAGCCGGGACGGAGCGGTGGCTGAACGTCGGCTTCACGCTGGCGGCCGACTGCAGCTGGGCGGAGCAGGGGCATGAAGTCGCCTGGACGCAGCTGGCGCTGCCTGCTGTGGCTCCGGCAGAGGCGTCACGGCATCAAGCAGCCCGGTCCGCCGAGACTGCGAGTCTGCGCCGGGCCCTATCCGTTCAGGAACGAGGGCATGCGCTGATCCTGGCAAGCGACCGGTTCCACTTGGAAGCGAGCAGCCTTGAACCCGGCATCACTTCGCTCCGGCTGAACGGCAAAGAGCTGATCCGGCGCGGACCGCGGCTGAACTTCTGGCGCGCGCCGATCGACAACGATATGTATGTGCTGGCGGACTGGCGGAAGGCGCATCTGGACCGGCTGACCGAGCGGGTGGACGATTTCCGCTGGGAGCGGCTTGGCGCGGACGCGGTCCGGCTGACCTGGTCCTCGCGGATCGCGCCGCCGGTATACGACTGGGGCTTCCGCTGCGAGACGTCGTACACAGTGACGGCGGACGGGCTCATCATCATGGACGTGGCCGGATCGCCGATCGGCACGCCGCCGTCCATGCTGCCGAAGATCGGGCTCCAGCTGCAGCTCCGAGGGGATTGTGAACGGGTGGCCTGGTACGGCCGCGGTCCCGGGGAGAGCTACTCGGACAGCAAGGAAGCCGGCCGCATCGGCGTGTACCGGAGCACGGTGGACGGCCTGTTTACGCCGTACGTATATCCGCAGGAGAACGGCAACCGCACCGATGTGCGCTGGGTTTCGATGGCGGACAGCGCCGGGCTGGGACTGCTTGCGGCAGGCTCACCCGTACTGGAGTTCAGCGCAAGGCGGTACACGGATCAGGATCTGGAGCAGGCGAAACACATGACAGAGCTCAAGCCGCGCGACTATATTACGCTGAACCTGGACTACCGGCAGAACGGGCTCGGCAGCAACAGCTGCGGTCCAGCGCAGGCGCCGGAGCACGCGGTGAAGCCCGAACCGTTCCGGTTCCGGATGCTGCTGCAGCCGTATATGGCGGAGGACCAAACACCGGAGCGGCTGAGCCGGCAGATGGCCGGGGAGGCCGCACGATACCCACTTAAGGAGGAGAACGAGGATGCTTAATACACAGGACGTTTTGAACTTGTCGGGGAAAGTGGCGGTCGTGACCGGAGGAGCTTCCGGCATCGGCCTGGCTACCGCCGAGCTCCTGGCGGGCTTCGGCGCTCACGCCGTGCTGATCGATATCAATGAGGCGGCCGGGGAGGCGGCTGCGGCAGGCATCCGGGCCGAAGGTGGCTTGGCTACCTTCCGCCGCTGCGACGTCACCTCGGCCGCGGACTGCGAACGGACCGCGGCTGAAATTGCTGCCGATTTGGGAGGCATCCACATATTGTTCAACAATGCGGGTGTCATCCGCCGCCAAAGCGTGACCGAGCTGGAGGAGCGGGATTGGGACCTGGTACTCAACGTGTCCCTCAAAGGCGTCTATCTCCTCTCGAAGTACGTCATTCCGGTGATGGAGCAGTGCGGCGGAGGCAGCATCATCAATACGGGCTCCGGCTGGGGTCTCAAGGGCGGGGACCGCGCTGCGGCCTACTGCGCCGCCAAGGCCGGCGTCGTGAACCTGACGCGGGCGATGGCGATCGACCACGGGCCGGCGGGCATCCGCGTCAACTGCGTATCGCCGGGCGATACGGACACGCCGCTGCTTCGGGACGAAGCCAAGCAGCTGCAGCAGGACGAGGCGTCGTTCCTCGTCGCCTCCGCCGGGGGACGCCCGCTCGAGAGGCTCGGCACGCCGCGCGATATCGCGAATGCGGTGCTGTTTCTCGCGAGCGACCTGTCGGCCTGGGTCACGGGCAGCGTGCTCGTCGTCGACGGCGGCGGGATCGCCTGACCCCAAGGCTTATCGATTTTTTCAACCCTATACAACTCATTCATTTCTTTAGTTCATTCTGTACAGAACGGAGGCGTTTACTTTGGCAGAACACAGAATGTATGCCCATCCTTATATACCGAATACCGTCCCGGAAGTCCGGGACGCCATGCTGCGGGAAATCGGACTGACGTCCATGGACCAGCTTCATGACGCCATTCCCGATCACCTGAAGCTGAAGCGGGAGATGGACCTCCCGCCGGCCATGAACGAATACGAGCTGCGCCGGCATATCGAAGGCATACTCGCCAAGAACAAGCACGGCGCGGATTACCTGAACTTTTTGGGGGCAGGCTGCTGGCAGCATTTTATTCCGGCGGTCTGCGACGAAATTAACCAGCGCTCCGAATTCGTGACGGCTTATGCCGGCGAGCCCTATGAGGATCATGGCCGCTTCCAGGCGCTGTTTGAGTATCAGAGCCTGCTGGCCGAGCTGGTGGATATGGACGTCGTCAACGTCCCTACCTTTGACTGGGCGCAGGCGGCGTCCACGGCGATCCGCATGGCTGGCCGCATCACCGGGCGACGCACGGCCCTTATTCCGCGCTCGGTCGATCCGGATAAGGTCGCCATCATCCGCAATTACTGCACGCCGGTCATGGACATCCGCATGGTGGAGATCGACCCGGCCACCGGAAAAATGGACCTGGCCGATCTGGAATCCAAGCTGGACGGGGACACCGCCGCCGTTTATTTTGAGAATCCCGGGTATCTCGGCATCATCGAAGACCAGGGAGCGGACATTTCCCGCCTCGCCCATGCCGCTCAGGCATTGTCGATCGTCGGGGTAGACCCGATCTCCCTCGGCGTGCTGGAGCCGCCGGCCCGCTACGGCGCGGACATCGTCTGCGGCGACCTGCAGCCGCTCGGCATGCATATGAACTACGGCGGGGGACAGGCCGGATTTATCGCAACCCGCGATGAAGAGAAATTCGTCATGGAATACCCGTCCCGGCTGTTCGGCATCGTACCGACGGAAGTGGAGGGAGAGTATGGCTTCGGCGACGTTGCGTACGAGCGCACTTCGTTTGCGCTGCGGGAGAAGGGCAAAGAATCCGTCGGCACGCAGACCGCCCTATGGGGCATTACGGCCGGCGTCTATTTGGCCCTGATGGGACCAAACGGCATGCAGGAAGTGGGCGGAACGATCGTCCAGAAGGCGAAGTATGCGGCCCTCCAGCTGTCCGGCATCCCGGGCGTATCGCTGCGCTTTGAGGGCACGCCATTCTTCAAGGAGTTCGTCGTCGACTTCAACGGAACGGGACGCACCGTGGCCGAAATCAACCGCCGGCTGCTTGACGAAGGGATTTTCGGCGGCAAGGATTTGTCGGCAAGCTATCCCGATTGGGGGCAGTGCGCCCTGTACTGCGTCACGGAAATTCATACCCAGGCCGACCTGGACCGCCTGGCCGGAGCCGTCCGCGCCATCGTAGGCGCAGGTGCTTCAGCGGCCGGAGCATCAGGAGAGGAGCAGACGCCATGAAACGGATTGTCAGGGACCGGAAGGTCCGCCAGTTCCACCAAGCCAAATGGGATGAGCCGGTCATCTTTGAACTGCACCGCGCGGGAGAGCGGGGCGTCATCCCGCCGCAGGCCGAGCCGGCTGTTGCAGCCGAAGCCGGCGGCGTGCAGGACGCAATTCCGGCGAACATGCGCCGCGGCCAGGCGCCTGCCCTGCCGGAGATCGGCCAGGCCAAGGTGCTGCGCCATTACCTGCGCCTCTCCCAGGAGACGCTGGGCTCGGATTTGAACGTCGAAATCGGGCAGGGTACCTGCACGATGAAATATATACCGCGGATCAACGAAATGCTGATCCGCAGCCCCCGCATGACCGAGCTCCATCCGCTCCAGGATGTGAGCTCGGTACAGGGCATGCTGGAAATCTACCACAGACTGGACCTTGCGATGCGGGAAATTTCCGGCATGGACGCCTTTAGCTTCCAGCCGAGCAGCGGCACCCAGGCGCTGCTGGCCATGGCTTCCATCGTGCGGGCTTACCATGACTCGCGCGGGGAGGGGGAGAAGCGCGACGAGATCATCACGACGATTTTCTCCCACCCGTCCCAGGCGGCGACCGCTGCCGTCAAAGGCTACAAGATCATCACCCTTCATCCGGACGAGGACGGATTCCCGGACCTGGAGAAGCTGAAAGCTGCGGTCTCCGAACGGACCGCCGGCTTCGTCGTGGCGAACCCGGAAGACACCGGCATTTATAACCACCGGATCCGCGAGTTTACGGACGCGGTGCATGCCGCCGGCGGGGTCTGTTACTATGACCAGGCCAATGCCAACGGCCTGCTCGGCATTACCCGCGCGAAGGAAGCGGGCTTTGACATGTGCTTCTTCAATCTGCACAAGACGTTTGCCGCGCCGCATATGTGCGGCGGACCGGCCACCGGCGCGCTCGGCGTGACGGACGCGCTGAAGCCGTTTCTGCCGGGACCGCTGGTGGATCAGGCGGTGGACGGGAGCTATGTCCTGCGGGAGCAGGGCGGCAGCAGCATCGGCAAGGTCCGCAGCTTCCACGGCGTCGCCCAGACGGTGCTCCGCGCCTACGCGTGGATTCTCAGCCTCGGTGCGGAAGGACTGAAGGATGTGGCGCAGACCGCTGTGCTGAACAATAACTATCTGTACCACAAAATCCTGCAGATCCGCGGGGCAAGCGCGCCGTACATCAAGGGCCGACGCCTGGAGCAGGTCCGCTACAGCTGGAAGCAGCTGACCGACGAGACCGGCGTCACGACCGAAGATATTACGCGGCGGATGTGCGACTTCGGCCTGCATTACTGGACGTCCCATCATCCGTACATCGTGCCCCAGCCGTTTACGCTCGAGCCGACCGAATCGTACTCCAAGGAAGATCTTGACGAGTACATCCATGCGCTGGAGCATATTTCAAATGAAGCGTACACGAATCCCGAGATGGTCCGGACGGCTCCTCATGCCAGCACAGTTCACCGCAACGATGAATCGTCCCTGGACGATCCGCGGCAGTGGTGCATTACTTGGCGCGCCTATCTGAAGAAGACCGAACCGTCAGCAGTGAAGTAACCACAAATGAACTTGTGAGACCAAGACCACAGCCGAACCGATGGCTCTGGTCTTTTTTTATGGACTTGGCCCCAATATAGTCTTCTTAGACATAATGGGGCGGCTGGCCAAGCCGGATCCGGGGGAGGAACAGGTCTTCAGGTTCCCTTACGCTCGTTATCCAAAAAACACGAAAAATTTGGAGAAGGAATAACCCTTTTTATAGAGAACTATGCTTGTATAGTCCATAAAACAGCCAAAGATGGACTGCATTATTCACAGCCAAAACAACCAAATATTTGGAGGAGTGATCGAGGGTGAAGGAGAAGGTGCGTGTTGGAATGATCGGTCTCGGCGCACGCGGCATGGGACTGCTGAGAGGAATCATCCTGCATATGGAAGATGTCGAGGTTGTCGCGGTTTGCGACCTGTATGAAGACCGCTGCGAGGAGGCGGCTGGATATGTCCAAGAGACAGGAACCGCCAGACCGCTGGTAACGACCAAATATCAGGAAGTTGTGGCCCTGCCGGGGCTGGACGCCGTTGTGATCGGCGCATCCTGGGCGGACCATATTCATATTGCTACGGCATGCATGGAAGCCGGGATCTACGTGGCAAGCGAAGTGGGCGGCGCCTATTCAGTGCAGGAATGCTGGAAGCTGGTGGAGACGTACGAGCGTACCGGCGTACCCTGCATGATTATGGAGAACTGCTGCTACGGACGCGAAGAACTGATGGTGCTGAACATGGTCAAGCAGGGCGTATTCGGCGACATCGTTCACTGCGCCGGCGGCTACCATCACGATCTGCGCGAAGAAATTGCCTACGGCATCGAAAACCGGCATTACCGCCTGAACAACTATATTCACCGCAACTGTGAAAACTACCCGACGCATGAGCTCGGACCCATTGCTCAGATCCTAGGCATCAACCACGGCAACCGGATGGTATCCCTCGTCTCCATGTCCTCCAAGGCCAAAGGCATGCATGAATACGTTGTCCGGGAGAGAGGCGCCGATTCGGCGCTTGCCCAGACCGAGTTTATGCAGGGCGATATCGTTACTACTGTTATCAAGTGCGCCCATGGCGAAACGATCACGATCACGCTCGACACGACGCTTCCCCGCTACTACTCCAGAGGGTTTACGGTCCGGGGCACGAAGGGGATGTATGTGGAGGAGAACCATTCCATTTACATCGATGGACAGCATGACGAGCACCACTTTGACTGGAAAAGCCAATGGGGCAACGCCGATTCCTTCCGTGAGCAGTATGAGCATCCGATCTGGAAGAAATTCATCAGCGAGGGCGTGAAGGGCGGCCACGGCGGCATGGACTGGCTGGTCTACTCCGAATTTATCGAATGCGTGAAGAACGGCACGGATACGCCGCTTGACGTGTACGATATGGCAGCATGGATGAGCATCTCGGCTCTGTCCGAGGAGTCGATTGCGCTCGGCGGTCATCCGGTGGCGATTCCGGATTTCACGAACGGAAAGTGGATGAGCCGTTAAACGATAAAGCGATATTTTAAGCGAAATTTCTCGAAAAAGTGACCTGCAGCCATTTCGGAGAAACTTTCCCGAATGTACAGGTTACGGGCGCTGGCGATGAAGCCGGCGCTCTTTTTTTTAACCGCCGTCCATCCTTACCCTATGAGCGAACAAATTTTTGAAAGCACTTTCACATCATATGATATAATGCAATAAAAGCAGACATACCTAATATATCAATCACTTCCACCGTTTGCATCGTTAAAGCGCAGCAGCCGCTTGCCCCTAAGGTCCTATCCCTGCATATCATTAGTTCATAAGGAGACGAGTCCGTACGATGTTTAATGTTCTTGTAGTAGACGATGAGCATGTTCAACGAGAGGGCATCAAAGATTTGATATCGGAATACCGGTTTCCGTTCCACGTGCTCGAAGCCGAGAATGGCCGCGCGGCCGAAACCATTTTGAACCGCCAACCGATCGATATTCTGATTACCGATGTCAAAATGCCGCTGATGAGCGGCCTCGAGCTCGGCAGGCTGGCGAAAAAAACGCAGGACAACCTCAAAATCGTCATCTGCAGCGGGTACGACGAATTCGAATACGCGAAAACTGCCATTAAGCTGGGCGTCGTCAACTATCTGCTCAAGCCGCTTGTGACCGAGGAATTTTTGGAGGTGATGGAGGAGATTACGCATATTCGCCCCCATGCCGGCGAGCCGGAGGTGGAATCGGAGGAATCGAAGGTGATCCGCCAGGTGAAGGAGTTCGTGAAGGATCACTTTCAGCGCGACCTGTCCCTGACGGAGGTGGCCAATGAGGTGTATCTGTCCCCTGGATACTTGAGCATTTTGTTCAAAAAAGAAACCGGGATGAACTTTTCCAAATATTTGATAGACCTCCGCCTCCGCAAGGCAGGCCATCTGCTGCTGAACTCCAATATGAAAATTAACGACATCGCGGCGTTTGTCGGCATCGACAACACCTCTTATTTTTGCCGGCTGTTCAAAACCAACTACGGCGTGAGCCCATTACAGTATAGAGAGAGCGGGAATGTCCATGCTTCACTGGATCAAGAGCAGGTTCAATGATATCCGGTTCCGCAACAAGCTGCTGCTGTCCCACCTTTTTATTGCGCTGATTCCCATTCTGCTGCTCGGCGTACTCGCTTTTATCCAATCCTATCGCATCCAAATGAAGGAGCTGAAGAGCGAAGCTGCGGCCAGTCTGGACCAAGTGGCGAACATTCTCGATTATAAAATCAACCGCTACAACACGCTGAGCGAATTTATCGTGCTGAACCGCGACTTTTCGAAATTGTTTACCCGGAACTATGCTGGCAATTACTTCGAGATGTTCCTTGATTTCCGGGATATTATGGACCCGCTCATCTCCAATACGAAAACGATGGACGACAATATCGAGGGCATTACGTTCTATACGTCCGGGGATTTGCTCGGCATCCGCGACAACATTTTGCCGCTCAGCGATTTGAAGCAAAAGCCGTGGTTTGACGGGTACCGGGGCAGGCATTGGGTGGTGGATGGCAGTCACGTCTATCTGGTGCAGGAGCTGATCAGCAATTTGAAGGACAGCAATTACATGGTGATCTCGGTCAATTACGACAGCATTTTCTCGGATATGGACAAGCTGTCGGATCATATTACCGTGCAGATCGAGGGCCCGCGGCAACAGCCGATCTTCCGGGAACAGAAGGCGGACCCGCCCGCGCAAGGGGCGACCCGGCTCGACCGGACGCTGAAAAGCAACGGCTGGACGATCCATTATTACCTGTCCAATGCGAATGCGTATGTCAACGCGCTGACGTTTTTTAAAATCACCCTGCTCGTTATCGCCTTAAGCCTGCTCGTCGCCTTTTTCCTGATTTATATCGTGTCGAACAACTTCACGAGGCGGATCATCCACCTCAAAAACAAGGTGGACAAGGTGGAGCAGAACAACCTGGACGTGGTCATCCAGAGCTCTTCCCGGGATGAGTTCGGGGAACTGACGAACGGCATCGGCAGGATGCTGGGGCGCATCAACAGTCTGATTCATCAGGTGTACCAGGCGGAAATCGCCAGGCAGCAGAGCGAGTACCAGCGATTGATCAATCAGATCAATCCCCACTTTTTGTACAATACACTGTCTTTTATACACTGGCGGGCCAAAAAGAAGCGTGATCTGGAAACCGGGTACATGGTATCGACGCTGGCCAAGTTCTACCGGACGACCCTGAACGGGGGCAGGGATATGGCGACGGTCGCAAACGAAATCGAGCATATCCGGGCGTATCTGGACCTGCAGCTCGTCATGAATGACGGGGACTTTGACGTGGAGTTTCAAGTGGATGAAGATACGGCGGATTTGAAAATCATTCACTTCGTGCTGCAGCCGATCGTGGAGAATGCAATCAAGCACGGATTCACCCATCCGGAGGCTGAGGAAACTCCGCGGATCGTCATTGCGTCGCGCCGGCAGGAGGGCATCCTGACGCTGAGCGTAACGGATAACGGCGTCGGTATGACCCCTGTCCAGGCCGCCAAGCTGCTGTCGGCCGAGAACGGGGGAACCGGCGTGAAGAACGTCAACGACCGGATGAGGCTGTATTACGGGCCGCCGTACGGCCTAGCCATCGACAGCGCCCCCGGGATGGGCACGACGGTCACCCTGACGTTTCCTGCGGGGCCGGCGGACACGGCGCCGAAGGGGCTAGTCGAGAGCGCGGCTGCCGGTCCATAGAGGGCGTAGATCAGCAGTTGCGAATGGAGCGTGTATCCGCTTCGAAGCGCCATTGGCCGGCAGGCCATCCTGTTTTTTAGCGTGCAGAAGGAAGAGCCGGCTTCCGTATGGAAAGAAGGTAAAGAAGGAAAGAAGGAAAGAACGCATAAGGAGGAAGAAACCATATGTTTGAACATTTGGTCTCATTTAAATTTAACCGCATTGTTGAGCCGGAGCTGGAGCAGGAGCTGCTCGGACTGCTGCGGGGGCTGAAAGATCAGATTCCCGGCATTGTTGAGCTTACGGCCGGCCTCAATGAAACGGAGGAAACGGAGAACATTCACGGGTTCAGCCTTGGGCTTCGCGTGACTTTCAAAGACCGCGAATCACTGCAGGCCTACGGGCCGTATCCGGCGCATCAGGAATTTGTCCGCAAACTCGATGGCTTGATCGAGCAGGTCGTGGTGGTGGACTACCCCGTTCAAGGCTGAGTATCAATAATAGTCGAGGCTGTGTGAAGCGGGCAGTCGTGCTGCCTGTTGGCATATACCGGGGTATTCCCATGCTCAACGTCTGGTAGTTGCCTCCAGAGCCAAAAGAGCGTTCCTTCGGGGCGCTCTTTTTGTGTGTCGATTCCGCCTGCGGGGCATTCATGAAAAAAGTGACACAGAACGGAAAAATGTGATATATACGATTTTTTTGCAACCGCATACAATTTTACTTGTACAAGGAATCGACATGAAAGGGGTTCAAAGGGATGAACAAGCGAAAAATATCGTCACTGCTGGCCGTCACGTGCATAACGGCGCTCATCGTCAGCGGATGCGGCGGCGGAAGCGGTAAGGCGGAGGACAAGGTTGTCAGCGAAAAGGACTACGAGCCGTACAGCAAGTACGAATCCCCGGTGGAGTTTACCATCGGACGCAATACGAGCCATACGAACAATCTGCCGAAGGGCGATTCGATTGAAAACAACATGGCGACCCGCTACGTCGAGAGCAAAGTGAACGTGAAGGCCAAGGTAGCCTGGGAGACCGACGATATGGACCAGAAGCTGTCCTTGTCGATGACGACCGGCGATCTGCCGGACGTGATGCTGGTCAGCCGCACGATTTTCAACCAGCTCGTGGACAATGATCTCATTGAAGATATGACCGAGGTCTATGAAAAAACCGCCTCCGAGGGTGTCAAAAACATCTACTCCTCTTATGGGGACCTGCTGCTCGACCAAGTGAAGGTGGACGGCAAAATCATGGGCCTGCCGATGACGAATATCGGCAACCAGCATCAGCTGCTGTGGATTCGCAAAGACTGGCTGGACAAGGTCGGCGGCAAGATGCCGCAGTCGGTGGACGATGTGTGGAACCTGGCCAGAACCTTTGTGGAGAAGGATGCCTCCGGAACCGGCAAGACGATCGGGTTCGGGATGAATCAGGACGCGATGAATTTTTCGCCGATATTTGCAGCTTATAATGCATTTCCAGGGCAGTGGATCAAGAAAGACGGCAAGGTCGTGTACGGCTCCGTGCAGCCCGAAATGAAAGAGGCGCTCGCCGATTTGGCCGAGCATTACAAGGAAGGGCTGATCGACAAGCAGTTTGCAGTCCGCTCGGACGAAGAGAAGGAAGCGCTGGTCATCAACGGCCAGGCCGGCATGCTCTTTAACCCATGGTGGATCGGATACACAAACTATAAGGATTCCATCAAGCAGGATCCGAAAGCCGAATGGGTGGCGGTATCCGCACCTGTAGATGAGAACGGCAAATTTAAAACGATCCGGCAGGACCCGGTCGGTGGAGGCATTGTTGTCGTGCGCAAAGGTTACCCTCATCCCGAGGCGATCATGAAATCGATCAACCTGACGACGGACTTCCTGTACTCGTTGACGGACGACGCCGTCCAGTACAAGAAGGAGCATGCCAGCGAAGGGCTGACCGACCACAGCCGCTGGAACAACGAGCCGACGCAAATTCCGATGCAGGTGGACTATGACGACGTGCTTAAGCGCTATTACGACGATATCATGAAGGCGGACAAAGCAGGCAGCGCCGACGGAATTCAGGAGGACCGCGTCGTGTCCTATGAAGCGTACCAGGAGTTCAAGCAAAAGGGGACTGCGATCGACGCCAATACATACGGCGAATATCTATCCCGGATCGAGGGGCAGCGGGAGGCGAACAACCCGAACCTCGAAGTGATTCCGGCCGGTTTCTACGGTACGACGGAGACGATGAAGCTGAAATGGGCCAACCTGCAGAAGATGGAGCAGGAAATGATGCTGAAGATCATTATGGGTCAAGCCAGTATCGATGCTTTTGATCAATTTGTGTCGACCTGGAAAAAGACCGGCGGCGATGAGATTACGCAGGAAGTAGAAGAGATGAGCAGCAGATAAAGGCGGTTTCTAGGCTTTGAAACGCATCGTCAGGGGGCCCGGCTACGGTTTGGCTCCCTGCGTTGTTCATACGGACCGTTTACCGGTCCCAGTCAATACATCCTGGATAAATGGAAGTGATAAGTATGTCTTCGCTGGAAGCAAGTCTCAGTACGGAGCGGCAGGTTTCGGGACGGATACGGAAGAAACGGAAGGCTTTTCATGAAATGACGTATCACTTCATGCTGCTGCCGGGCATGGTGCTGCTGTTCATTTTCTCCATCGTCCCGATGTTCGGCATCGTGATGGCCTTTCAGAAATTTATCCCGGCCAAAGGCATTTTCGGCTCCAAATGGGCCGGGCTGACTAATTTCACGTATATGTTTCAGCTCCCGGACGCGAAGCAAATTTTCGTCAATACGCTGGTTATCGCGGTCGGAAAAATCATACTGGGGCTGATCGTGCCGATCGTGTTTGCGCTGCTGCTGAATGAAGTACGCCTGAAGGTGTTCAAAAGCACCGTGCAGACGATCGTGTACCTTCCCCACTTCATGTCCTGGGTCGTGCTCGGCACGATGATGACGATGATTTTCTCTTATGACGGCATGGTGAACAACGTTCTGCAGCTGTTTGGGATGGACAGAACGATGTTTCTGGCCAGCAACACCTGGTTCAGGCCGCTGCTGATCGTGACCGACACCTGGAAGGAGTTCGGCTACGGAACGATCGTCTATTTGGCCGCCCTGACGGGCATCAATCCTTCGCTGTATGAATCGGCCGCTCTTGACGGGGCAAGCCGGTGGAAGCAGACGCTGAACATTACGCTGCCCGGAATTTTGCCGACGATCATCCTGCTCGGCACGCTGAGCCTGGGCAATGTGCTGAATGCCGGCTTTGATCAGGTGTTCAATATGTACAATCCCCTGGTATATCAGACCGGAGACATCATCGATACGTTCGTGTACCGGATGGGTCTGATCCAGATGCAGTATTCGTTTGCCACTGCGGTCGGCTTGATGAAATCGGTCATCAGCTTTGTGCTGATCGTCGTATCCTACAAGCTGGCTTCCAAATACGCCGGTTACCGGATTTTCTAGAAAGGGGCGCTGATTTGCATGATACAATCGAGAACGTTCGGGGCGCAGGCTTCCCGCTTCCTGATCATCCTGGTGCTGGTGCTGATCGCCTGCCTGTCCCTTGCCCCGATCATCAATACGATCATGGTGTCGGTGAGCAGCAGCACGGCGGTCAACGCGGGCAAGGTGTATTTTCTCCCGGTAGATATCAACTTCTCCTCTTACGTTAAAATTTTGGACGACGAGAAGTTTTGGAGAGCTTTCCTGGTGTCAGTGGAACGGGTCGCCCTGGGCGGAGCTATCAACATGGTGCTGACAATTCTGATGGCGTACCCGCTGTCAAGAACGGCCTCGCAGTTCCGGGCACGCAACGTCTATATGTGGATTATCGTGTTCACAATGCTGTTCAGCGGCGGCATTGTTCCCTGGTACATGGTCATCAGCAAGCTGGGATTGATCAACTCGATCTGGGCGCTTGTGCTGCCCGGCGCGGTACCGGTCTTCAACGTTATCCTGCTGATGAACTTTTTCAAAGGGATTCCGAAGGAGATGGAGGAGGCAGCCTTTATCGACGGGGCGGGTCCGCTGAAAATTTTGTGGCATATCTTCATCCCGGTGTCTCTGCCCAGCTTGGCGACGATCACTTTATTTGTCATCGTGGGCCACTGGAACAACTTCTTCGACGGGATCGTGCTGATCAACGACAGTCATAAGATCCCGCTGCAAACGTATTTGCAGCAGCTGAATTTGACCCGGGACCAAATGCAGAATCTGTCGGTTGAGCAGCTGCAGCAGTACAACAAGATCTCTAACACCACGCTCAACTCGGCCAAAATTCTCGTGTCCATGATCCCGATCCTGCTGATCTATCCGTTCCTGCAGCGGTATCTCATCCACGGTATCGTGCTGGGGTCGGTCAAGGAATAGCGGATCCTGATAGGCAAAACATGACAGCGACAATGAAGGACGGGGCTGACCGCGCAAGCTTTGCAAAAGGCTGCGGGGGCAGCCCTGTTCGGCGTTTACCGGGAATGGCCGCAAGGGACACGAAAGGAGTGCGGATAACCAATTGTTGACTTCAAAAATGAACTTATGTTATATAAAAATAAGAATAATTAGCACTCATTATGTTTGAGTGCTAAGATACTATGTTCGTTGAGGGGAGTATGCTAGATGGCCATGAAAGAGTTTAAAGCCGAGTCGAAACGACTGCTTGAAATGATGATCAACTCCATTTATACGCAGCGGGAGATTTTTTTGCGCGAACTCATCTCCAACGCCAGCGACGCTATCGATAAAATCTATTATAAAGCGCTAACAGACGACCAGCTGGTTTTCAATAAAGACGATTATTACATCCGGATCACGCCGGATAAAGAAGCCAGAACGCTGACGATTTCCGATACGGGCATCGGGATGACGCAGGAGGAGCTGGAGAATAATCTGGGCGTCATCGCAAAGAGCGGGTCGCTGGCCTTCAAGAACGAGAACGAAGCCAAGGACGGCCACAACATTATCGGCCAGTTCGGGGTCGGCTTCTATTCGGCCTTCATGGTGGCGGACCGGGTGACGGTCATCACCAAGGCGCTTGGCTCCGATACGGCGTACAAGTGGGAGTCTGCGGGAGCGGACGGATATACGATCGAGCCTGCAGCGAAGGATACCGTGGGTACGGAAATCGTGTTGAAAATCAAAGAAAACACGGAAGAAGACAATTACGATGAGTTTCTGGAGGATTACCGTCTCCGGACGATCATCAAGAAGTACTCGGATTTCATCCGGTACCCGATCAAGATGGACGTCACAGGACATCGTCCGAAAGAAGGTGCGGACGGCGAGTTCGAGGAATACAGCGAAGAGCAGACCGTGAACAGCATGGTTCCGATGTGGCGCAAGAACAAGGGCGAGCTGACCGATGAGGACTACGTCAACTTTTACAACGAGAAGCGCTACGGGTTTGACAAGCCGCTGACGCATGTGCACATCAAGGCGGACGGCGCCGTTGTGTACAACGCGATCCTGTTCATTCCGGAGCACACCCCGTTCGATTATTATACGAAAGAATACGAGAAGGGGCTTGAGCTTTACTCGAACGGCGTCCTTATTATGGAAAAATGCGGCGACCTGCTCCCGGATTACTTCAGCTTCGTCAAAGGGATGGTTGATTCCGAAGACCTGTCGCTGAACATTTCCCGAGAAATGCTGCAGCATGACCGGCAGCTGACGCTGATCGCGAAAAATATCAAGAGCAAGATCAAGAGCCAGCTGCAGACGCTGCTAAAGGATGAGCGCGAGAAATACGAGACGTTTTACCAGGCGTTCGGCAGACAGCTGAAGTTCGGCGTGTACAACAACTACGGCGCGGATAAGGACGTGCTGCAGGATCTGCTGCTGTTCACCTCTTCCAAGGAAAAGAAGCTGGTGACGCTGGACGAATACGTATCCGGAATGCCGGAGGATCAGAAATATATTTACTACGCCGCCGGCGAATCCGTGGAGCGGCTTGAGAAGCTGCCGCAGACGGAAATGGTGGCCGATAAGGGCTACGAAATTTTGTACTTCACCGACGATATCGACGAATTTGCCATCAAAATGCTGATGAAGTACAAGGACAAGGAATTCAAGTCGGTATCAAGCGGCGATCTCGGTATCGAGACGGAAGCGGACAAAAAAGATGAAGCGGCGGAGACGGAGAGCAAGGAGCTCTTCGAGGAGATGAAGAACATTCTCTCGGGCAAGGTGAAGGAAGTCAAGGCTTCCAAACGGCTGAAGTCCCACCCGGTCTGCCTGTCCACAGAAGGCGATTTGTCGATCGAAATGGAGAAGGTGCTCAAAGCGATGCCGAGCGGCCAGGACATCCAGGCCGACAAGGTGCTGGAGATCAACATTCACCACGAGGTGTTCCAGTCCCTGAAGGATGCTTATGACAAGGATCGCGAGAAGCTGGGCCTGTACACGAACCTGCTGTACAACCAGGCGCTGCTGATCGAAGGGCTGCCGATCCAGGATCCGGTCGAATTTACGAACGATATTTGCAAAATTATGGTGTAAGCTAAGCTCCTACCCGACCTGCGGCAGAATGCTTGACAGGCGGTACAACCCGGCCTGCCGGAGTTTTGACCTCCGGGCCGGGTTCCTTTTTTTGCCGGAGAGCGGGCTGCGAAGCGAACATCGTGTATAATGGTAGAAGGGCGCAGGGTGATGCCTTAACCGGTCATGCTGCGCATGCTTAATAACGAAGAAGAGGTGTACATGTTGGAAGACCCTACGTTACAACTGGAACAAACAAACATACAGCACGCCATCATCGGCGAACCCATGACCAGCTTGTCCGAGATTTTGCTGAGCCTGACCAAGACGAGGCTGTCCGCGCTGGCTTCCGTCCACAGCATCACAGGTCGTTCCAAGATGAAGAAAGAAGAGCTTGCCGAAGCGCTGTCGGATTACGTCACGAATACGGAGCATTTGTCGTCCATGCTGCTCCAGATGGATGGTGCCGAATGGAGCCTGTTTGAGACGCTCCTTCAGGAGTCTTCCGTTCAAGATAATACGATTCCATACGGGGATTATGCCTTTTTGCTGGATCGCGGGCTCGTATTCAGCTTTTTCTCGGAAGGTCAGCTGCACCTGATCATGCCGGAAGAAATAAGGGACGCCATCCGCAAGGCTGATCTGCCTGCTTTGAAACAGCAGCACGGCCAGCACCAGCTGGCTTATCAATATATTGTTGCCGCATCCCATTTGTACGGAGCGGTTAAGGTGGACAAGCTTCTTGAGATCTACAACGCCCAGAATGAACAGGCGCTGAGTGCGAAGGAGCTTCTGAATGAAGTGAACGAGGCGATCGGCCGGGGCGAGAACCTGCTCCTTCACGGCGGATACATCGTGAACAGCTATCTGCTCCACGACCTGGACGAGCAGAAGATCAACGACTGGATCGCGAAGGTCGAAGGGAAACCGTATTATGTTCCCGACCAAGAGGAGCTGCTCCGGTATGCGGACGAGACGTATTTTGAATTGACGCCGCAGCTGTCCGCGCTGCAGCAGTACGTGCTGCGGGAGCTGTGCAAGGACCAGGAGACGGTGGAATACCTGATCGACGATCTCCAGCTGGCGTGTGCCAAGGGTTCGTCGATTCAGGATCTGATCTACGAATTCGAGAGCCGCAAAATCAATTTCAAAAACCCGCTTCAGGCCCAGCAGACGATTCAGCTGCTGACCGAGGTCTATAACCATACCCGGATGTGGGCCAATAACGGCTTTACCCTGGTGGAGCTTCAGGCCATTGCCGATGGCGTTAAGCCGGAGCTGGTGAAGCTGGTGAACATTTCCGCAGCGGATACCGTGCCGAAGGTGGGACGCAACGAGCCGTGCCCTTGCGGCAGCGGGCTGAAGTACAAGAAGTGCCACGGAAAATAAACGCTTATCGCTCTATTTATCCTATATAGATCATCAACTATAAGAGCGGCAGTCCGGACATGAACGTCATGTCCCGGGCTGCCGTTTTTGCGTTTCCCTCTTTTCATATGATCCAGCGCCTATGGATTGATTCCGAACAGACAAAAAGGCTGTCCCCCAGGTGAAGTCACCTGATAAGGAAGCCTTTTTTAGTACAAACCGAGTCTGGAAGCATGGTACGTCTATGGAATTGGATTTTCCAGCAAACGGATGAATGAAACGCAAAAAATGCATCTAATTTCAACTAAACTCGCATGATCCTCTCATTTACGCCTCGCAGCCTTTCGTATTGTCTTTCAGCAAATGTCCGTAATTGGCTTTGACGAACTCGAGAACCTTGTCGTAAATGATACGATGGCCGTCCCGGTTCGGATGGATGCCGTCGGAGCAGATGAATTGGGTAAAGTCCGGATGGGCTAGAAAAGCACCCCGCACGTCGATGTATTTGGTCTTTGTCAGCTCGGACACCTTGAGGATCGTCGAATTGTAACGCTCCTGCCACCAGTAGATTTTGGTGACGCTGCCGAGAAACTTCATGATGTTTCGCTCCGCTTCGGGGTTATCCTGGCTGACCCACTTGAAGTATTTATCCGCGTTGAGAGGAGGGAGGCTCATGAGGACCGGCGTAATCGACTGGCTTTTCAGAAAATTCACCGTATCCGTCAGCATTTTCTCAAACAGCGTAAAATCCGTCTTGGGACGGTGCTCCGCGTCCGGATTGCTGACAATTTCGCTCCAGTTAAAATCGCAATCGTTGCCGCCGTATTCAATCAACACCATGCTGGGCTTGCCTTTCAGAATTTCTTTCTTCAGGCTGCCGATGCCCTTCATCAGCGTATTGCCGAATCTCGCCGTGTTTTTTACGGCTCCCTTTAGTTTGTCCTGAAGAAGGGATACGTAATTATCCTCAAGGATGACATATTTGCTGCGCGTTTCATCATACACGACCCCCTTGGAAATCGAGTCCCCGGAAACGATGTACGTGGCGTCCATTCCGGGCTGCAGTCTGCTGTCGCTCATTTCTTCACCTCTCCCTAACCGTTCAATTCCTTTTATTGTAATCCAGCGTTTCGCCAAGCGCAAATGATGTCGCTTTCACTTCTGAAGGGCGAATTGGTTTTGGTGGATAATGGACAATATGGTACAGTTATAGGCAGAAAGGAGTGATTAAGCATGGCCGTATCCATTCAAATTCAGCAGACCCCGAACCCGCACTCGCTTAAAGTCAATGCTAGCCAGAGCCTGTTCGAAGGACCGAAAAGTACCTCACTGAAAAAAGGGGACGACACCGACCATCCGCTCGCCGGCGCGCTGCTCAGCATCGATGGGGTAGATAACATTTTTGGCATCGGGTCGTTCGTCACCGTCAGCAAAATGCCGGATGCCGATTGGGAGAACATCGTTCCGAAAATCGAAGAGGCGTTTACCAACGTTTACGGGGAGTAGTGACAGAATAATAGCCACAGCCACAGCCCCCGCACGTGCATGACACATAACCTAATGGCATGGCTATTCTTTATTCGATGGATGCCCTAACGAAATAGATCCAAATCCGGATGGAATGAAAAAAAGCTCCCGCCGTGCTCTTAACCTCTTAACACAGAGGGGGAGCGCGATAAGGAGCTTTTTGCTTATGGAAAAGTCGTCAATCCTGGCAGACCGTTAATTTAACACGCGGTCGGGCAAGAATTGTGGCTACGAATTCGTCTGCAGCACCTGATCGATACGTACGGCTGCCTCCTGCGCCTTGAGGCACAGTTCGGCCGCTTTGAAGCAGTGTTCCTGGGTCATGGCGTTCTCGGTCCGGTTCAGGCAGTCGAGAATGAGCTGGCCGAAGTAAGGGTAGCCTACTTTGCCTTTGACTTCGAAGTGCTGCTCGCCGTCCCTGTTCACCAGGTAGACATGGTCGCCGCGCGGATCGCGGGCGATGTCGATATATTTGCGCAGCTCGATATAGCCTTCGGTGCCGAGGATGATCGTCCGGCCGTCGCCCCAGGTGCCGAGACCGTCCGGCGTAAACCAGTCGACCCGGAAATACTGGGTGGCGCCATTGTCGCCTACCAGGGTCGCGTCGCCGAAATCCTCGAGCTCGGGATAGTCCGGGTTATTGTAATTTGCTACTTTGCTGTGCAGAACCTTGGCGTCCTTGCAGCCGGCATAGAACAGGAACTGTTCGATTTGGTGGCTCCCAATATCGCACAGAATGCCGCCGTATTTTTCCTTCTCAAAAAACCAGTCCGGACGCGACGGCGCATTCAGCCGGTGCGGGCCGAAGCCGGTCACCTGGATGACACGGCCGATGGCTCCTTTTTGCACGAGCTGTCCGGCATAGACCGCTGACTCCACATGAAGCCGCTCGCTGTAATAGACGGCGTATTTTTGACCGGTCTCCTTAACCTTCCGGCGCGCCGCTTCCAGCTGGTCCAGCGAAGTGAACGGCGTTTTGTCCGTAAAATAGTCTTTTCCTGCGTCCATCACCTGCAGTCCAAGAGCACAGCGTTCGCTGGGCACCGCAGCTGCGGCCACCAATCGGACCTCCGGATCCCCGAGCACCTGCTCAAGGCTGTCCGCGATCTGAACCTGCGGGAACTTGTCGGCAAAAGCCTGGCTTCTCGCCAGTTCCGGATCGTAAACCCATTTCAGCGTCGCCCCGGCTTCGATCAACCCGTTGCACATGCCATAAATATGCCCGTGGTCCAGGGCCGCCGCCGCAAACACAAACTCTCCCGGTTCAACAACATGGTTCGGCTTGCCTTCCGGCGCGTAGTTCATTCCGTCTTTATTTTGTGCGGTCATGAAGGTCACATCCTTTCGCGCATGAGCTGGGCGAATTCCTTCAGCAGCTCACGCGACGTGTATTGTTCGCTGAAATCCTCGATGCCCAAGTAGCCGTCATAGCCGACGGATTTCAGGTCATTGAGCAGTGAGGTGAAATCTACGATGCCTTCGCGCATCGGCGTCCATTTCGAACGCCATTTGACGGTTCCGTCTTCACGCGTTCCCTCGCGGACCCACTCGGCGTTTTTGATGTGAACGTGGGCGAGGTAGGGACCGAGAAGCTGAAGGCCCATCCGGGAATGCTCGAAGCCTTCGTGGATCATGTTGCCCGGATCGTACAGAACGCCGATATGGTCCGGGCTGCAGTGGCTGACCAGGCGGTGGGCGAGACCGGCGCTCGGCGCGATCGTGCCGTGATGGGTTTCGATGATGCCTTTGACGCCGTATTGCTTAGCCATTGGCTCGGCCTCTTTTAAATAACGGAGCGTCTTGTCGTACAGCTCGTTGTAGTCTGCGGTCCCGTTATAACCGGCCACGCCGAGCCGGATCATTTTCGCCCCAAGCTGCTGGGCCGTCCGGAATACATGCTCCGTATCCTTCAGGTCCAGATGGTTCAGATAGGGAGTGATGCTTACGACCTCAAGTCCCTGCGCAAGGGACAAGTCTTTGAATTGCTGCATTTGGTCCGCGGGAAGGGAGGGGTCGATCGAGCACAAATTGTTGCTCCAGAACGACGGCTTCTCGCTTGCAGCGCCTGCGGGAACTTCCTTGAAGCGCCATTCCACGCCGTCCAGTCCGGCTTCCTTGGCGGCCAGTACAAGCTCTTCAGGGGTCAGATCCGGGGTGACGACGGTAAATACCGATAGTTTCATAGGGCGATTCTCCTCTTATTGAAAATGGACTGTCTATCAGTGAGTTCCGGATACGTCCAGCACCTTACCGCCGGCGGTTTCCTTGCGGAACGTCGAGTTTTTGATCTTCTCCTGCAGCTTGTCGTAGAACAGATCCTCGTCGAGCGGAAGGTCCACCCAATCGTCTGTCCAGGCCGACAGATGCATCGCGTTCGAGATCGTCAGGCCGCGGATGCCTTCTTCGCCCGGGGCGATCAGCTTCTCGCCATGCAGCAGGGCATTGGTGAAGTTCTGTAAAATCCCGTTATGCTGAGGCCCGTGTCCCCCGTGCACCGGAATGTCGCATTTCCAGCATTCCGGCTGGCCGAATCCGCCTGTATATTCCGCGTTGAATTGCGGCTCGGGCACGCGCAGGCGCCAGAAGGTGATTTTGTCGTCTTCGACGACGATTTTGCCGTTATCTCCGGAGAGCTCGAAACGGTTCGTTCCGGGTGCCTCGCCTACGGTGGTCACGAATACGCCGGTAGCTCCGTTTTCATATTCGACATATGCGGTGACGTCATCTTCGACTTCAATATTGCGGTATTTTCCAAAGTGGCAAAAAGCGCGCACGCGCTTCGGCATCAGGCCGGTCGTCCACTGCCACAGGTCCAGCTGGTGCGGATCCTGGTTCAGCAGCACACCGCCGCCTTCGCCAGCCCAGGTGGCCCGCCATCCGCCCGAATTATAGTAGCTCTGCGAGCGGTACCAGTTGGTAATGATCCAGTTGGTCCGCTTGATATTCCCCAATTCTCCGGACTGCACCAGGTCGCGCAGCTTGGTATACAGCGGGGAGGTCCGCTGGTTGTACATAATGCCGAACAGTTTGCCCGATTGGGAAGCGGCCTCATTCATTTCACGAACCGCCTTGGTGTAGACTCCGGCCGGTTTTTCGACGATGACGTGGTAACCGCTCTCAAAAGCCTGGATCGCCAGCACCGGATGATCATAATGCGGAGCGGCGATCAGGACGGCATCCATCGCTTGCGAAGCGAAGAACGCCTCCGGTGTGTCGAACTTTTGCACCGATTCCGGCAGATGGGCCTGTGCCCACTCCAGACGGGCGGGGCTTGTATCGCAAATCGCCGTCAGCTGCGCCCCCTTGATTTTATCCACCAAATTCAGTGCATGACTGCTTCCCATATTCCCGATGCCGATAACGCCGTATCGTACTTGCTCCATCTAAATGATCCCGCCTTCCCATGGATTATGATCAAAGTTTGCAGGCATGTAAGCCATTGCATCTCCCTCAAGCTTAGCCCGAATGGCATGGGAAGCAAATGGCTAAGATTAAGAGGGTTTTGCACAAAATTAAGGTGTTTTCGTAAAATGGGGATGATACAATGGCATTACATTGGACGACTATTTTCTATATAAGGAGGGTCATTTATGGCACAGGCCATGCAGCTCGGCGCACGGCTGCCGGAAGGGCTTCGGGTACATATCAGTCACGTCCAGCTCAAAAGCGGCTTTCCCGACTGGAACCGGGCCGAAGTCGCCCCGAGCTTCCACCGGCTCTATTACATCACCGAAGGCGAAGGATCGGTCGTCATCAACGGCGTGACCTATTACCCCAAGCCGAACCAGCTGATGATCATGCCTGCGGGGACGAGCCAGACGACCTACACGTCCAAGGAAAATCCATACACGCGGTATTTCTGCCATTTTGACGCTCAGGTAGGGGAGTGGCCCTTGTTTCATGCAGACAGCAAGCTCTACATCAGCGATGTCGGCGACCCGGAGTTTATTCGAAGCACTTTTAACGAGATGATCGGCCAATTTCAGGCGGGAGGTCCTTTTGCGGCCCTGCGCATGCAGGCTGGTCTGCTGCACATGCTGGCTAGCTGCCTGGAAGAGGGGGGATACACCGACTATTGGATCGATTTCATGCACCATACGGAAGGGAACAAGCTGGGCGGTGTGCTGCAGTACATTCATGACCATCTTCATGAACCGATGGAGATCGAAAAGCTGGCCGAGATCGTCCATCTGCATCCGAACTACTTTATCCCTTATTTTAAAAAAGCGATGGGCTGCACACCGATGCATTACGTCCAGCGCAAGCGTATGGAGGAAGCCAGACGCCTGCTATCATTTACGAACGCGCCCGTAGCGGACATTGCCGATCAGCTCGGAATGCAGCTGTCGCACTTTTCCCGGCAGTTCAAGGGGCATACCGGCATGTCGCCGACGGAGTATCGGGCGTGCACGCGGTAAGAATTATCCGGTATGGAGCAAGGAAAACCCGCCTGCGCCTGCAGACGGGTTATTTTTTGCTCCGGTATACGCGCTCGGGCCGTCCTACGACCCCATAGGACAGGTCGGCATAGACAATGCCGAACCCGACGAGATGCTCCAGATATCTCCGGCTGGTCGAGCGGCTGATGCCGATCCGTTTGGCCACTTGATGGGCGGTTAGCCCGTCGTTCACCGTCGAAATGGTTTGAACGACCTTTTCAAGCGTCAATTTATCGATGCCTTTGGGCAGGAAGACGTCGGCCGTATTCGCAGGAAGCGGCTCCGCTTTGACTGGACCTGCCAGCAGGCGGTCCACATCGCTCTGGCCAATGCTGCCAGCCGTATCCAGCCGGGATAACTCCCGTTGAAATGCGGCATAATGCAGCAGCGTTTCCTTCAGCCTGTCGAAGATGAGCGGCTTCATGAGGTAATCGAACGCACCGCTGCGGATGGCTTCCCGGATCGGTTCGATTTCCCTGGCGGCGGTAATCATGATGACATCCGTGCTGCGGTAGTGCTGGCGGATGAACAGCAGCAGATCCAAGCCATTGGCTTGAGGCAGGTAGATATCCAGAAGCACCAATTGGGGCTCCAGGATTTCCAGCTGCGATTTCGCCTGCATTTCATCCGTGGCGATGCCGACGACTTTAAATCCCGGCACTTGTTCTACGAATCGCCTGTTTATCTCTGCGATTTTGGTGTCATCCTCTACGATTAACACCTCAATCATTGGGTTTGGTTCGGACATTTCTATGAGGATGCTCCTTTCTGAATAGACCGGGTTGTTTGGGGATCGCCACCGTAAAGACCGTACCGCCGCCCGCCGTATTCCGATGGAACGTAATGTAACCGCTTAACTTATGGACCGCATGAACGACAAGGGCAAGCCCGATCCCGCGGTGTTCCCCCGGTTTGGTAGAGAATCCCTTTTCATAGATCGTATCTCCGATGTCTTCCGGAATGCCGATTCCGTTATCCTCGCATTCGATGATCAGGTCCTCACCCAAATCTGTCAGGAACAGCGTGACTTCGCCTTTGGATTCGGAAAAGGCTTGCCTCGCAAGAACGGCTTCCATCGCGTTGTCGATCAAATTTCCGATAATGGTCACGAGCAGGCTGCGGTCCATATGGTCCGGGATGTCAGCGAACGTGCTCTCTGGATCAATCTCAAAGGAAAGCTTCAGCTCTTGGGCGTGATTGTACTTGCCGATCAGCAGCCCGCCGATGACCGGGTCCGGGATTTCCCTCATTACAAACTGAATCAAATGCTGATGGACGTTCACTTCGCGGTTGATCAGGTCCACCGCTTCCTGATAAGACTCCAGTTGGATCAGACCGGATATGACATAGAGCTTGTTGGAGTATTCGTGCGTCTGCGCCCGGAGCGACTCCGCAAAACGCTTGACCTGGGACAACTCTTCGGCCAGCCGGTATAATTCCGGCTTGCTGCGGAAGCTGGAGACCGCCCCGGTTAATTGATTGTTCATATCCATGATAGGAAGCCTGTTTACGATCACTTCATGGTCGCCGATCAGCATCTCCCGGTCGAACTCGGCTTCGCCGCTCCGGACTACCTCGAGCAGCCGTGTGTTCGGAAGGACATCCTCAATATGTTTTCCCATGATCGCTTCATTCTCCGACAGATTCATCAGCTGAAGAGCGAAACGGTTAGCCATCGTAATGAAGCCATCCCGGTTAATGGCGATAATTCCTTCGCGGATCGATTCCAGAACCGCCTTTTTCTCTGTATACAGCGCCCCGATTTCCTTGGGCTCAAGTCCATGGATGGAACGCCTGACGCTGCGTGCGATCAGTACGGCTCCGCTTGCCCCGACAGCCAGACCGATCAAGGAGACCAGCAATATTTCATTTTGGTACACGTCGTTTATCCGGTCAATGTTGTCGGTCAGAAAACCGACAGACACGATGCCGATCACCGTCCCGTCATCCGCAATAACAGGAGCCTTCCCGCGAACGGAAGGCCCCATGGAACCGGTGGCCTTGGACACGATCGAATGCCCCGCAAGTACCGGACCGTTGTCGCCGCCGACCATCGATTTGCCGATCCGGTCCGGCAGGGGATGCGAATACCGGATGCCTTCGCGGTTCCCTACAACAATATACTGGGCGCCGGTTTTGATCCGGACGCTTTCCGAAATAGGTTGGATTGCGGCCGAAGGATCCGGCTCAGTAAAGGCTTTTCTAATCTCCGGCATGATCGCTAAAGTTTCAGCTACTTTTAGGGCGCGCTGACCGATCTGATCCTCAAAAATGTTTGTGATCACGACATAAAAAATACCGCTCAAGCTGAGGATGATAAAGGCAATCAGGGAACAGATGATCCAAATCAGTTTTGTCTGCAGCCGCATGTTGTACCGTGCGCCCCTCCGTTTTTTGCTTTTATTGTAGCATAAAGGTCTTGAAAGGGCTTTCATTTTATCGTGAACAAAATGAACAAAATGCCCATAATCGTGTTTTTAGATCTTATGTGCTTAACATTTGCTAAAGCTGCCGCGGGTGATATGCTGGGAACCACAAAAAGAAAGCGCATACATTGCGATGACACCAAGTTGATAAGGGTTTAGATGAACTTTTCGAAAGGGGTATCCAGATGAATAAAAAAATGATGAGCAAAACCTGGAAAGTGATACCTGCGGCCATTCTGGCGCTTAGTTTGGCGGCTTGTGCCAACGGGGGAGCAGCAAAAGAGGGGACTTCGGCCAAAAAATCCAATTATCCCGACAAAGCGTTAACGCTCGTGGCCCCATCGGGTGCGGGCGGGGGATGGGATATGACGGCCCGTACCATTGCGAAAGTATTGACCGAGACAAAGGCTGTCAGCAAAGCTATTACGGTTGAAAATAAACCCGGCGGAGGCGGCGCCGTGTTTATGGCTGAGTATGCGACCAAGGACAAGAAGGATGACTACAAATTGTTTGTCAACTCTCCACCGATCCTGATCAACAATTTAAAAAAGGAGGGCAATTCGCCATATGGATATCAGGATACGACGCCGCTGGCTCAGCTGACGAAGGACTATGGCGCCATTGCTGTAGCGGCTGACTCGAAATACAACGATCTGAAGTCGCTGCTCGATGATTTGAAAGCCGATCCGACCAAGTTCACGATCGCCGGCGGATCGGCTCCCGGCTCTATGGATCATCTCGTATCCATTCTGCCGGCGTTCAAGTACGGGATTGACCCCAAGAGCGTCAAGTACGTTTCTTACGACGGGGGCGGCGAAGCCATTACTGCACTGCTTGGCGGCAACGCCGATGTACTGGGTACGGATGCCTCGTCGCTTGACCAGTATTTAAAGGCCGGAAAAATCAAAGTGCTCGGCGTGGCCGCGCCTGAACGTCTGGGAGGAAGCTTGAAAGACGTGCCGACGATGAAGGAGCAGGGAATTGACGCGGAATTCCTCATTTGGCGGGGGATATTCGGACCCAAGGAAATGAGCGCTGAAGCGAAGAGCTATTGGGATCAGGCCATCAAAACAATGACCGAGACGAAAGAGTGGGCGGCCGAGATGACGGCGAACAACTGGGAAAGCGATTATAAGAACAGCGACGATTTCAAGGCTTTCCTGGCTCAACAAAATGATCAGCTGAAAGAAATGCTGACGGCACTCGGGATGCAGAAGTAACGGCGTTAGGCCGTGCAGGGGGAGGGAAAGGGATGGGGACTTCCCTTTTCCCTGTCTGAAGAGGAGGCGTGAAGACTATGAATCATTCATTTGACCGCTATGCCGGCATCGTATTTTGTGCGATCGGCATCGCTTTTGTCATCGGGAGCACCAGCATATCGACAAGCGCCTATGGCAGCAACGTCGGCGCGAACATCTTTCCGTTGTTTCTCGGCGCATTTCTTTCGCTGATGAGCATCAGGCTGATATATGAAACCTTCCGCAGGCAGCAGAAACAGCAAAATCGGGAAAGGCTCGATTACAAGCGTTTCGGTATTATTTTTACGGCCGCCGTGCTGTACGCCCTTTTCCTCGAGGATATCGGATTCGTTATTTCAACGTTCCTGTTCCTGATGATCGGCTTTCAAACGATGCAGCGGGGCCGGATCTGGATATCGGTCGTGATCTCCGCCTGCTTTTCTTACGGTGTGTATTATCTGTATGTCAACGTGCTGGATGGTACCCTGCCCGGTTTTCCATCTTGGTTAGTCTTATTCTAGGGGGTTAAACAATGAGCACAGTTGAATATTTGCTGCATGGACTTGGGACGGCAATGCAGTGGCATAATCTGGTCTTTGTATTTTTTGGCGTCTTGATCGGCACCGTCGTTGGCGTGCTGCCAGGCATCGGTCCGATGAGTGGCGTGGCGCTGCTGATTCCGATTACCGCAACGATGACATCGGGCCTGAGTCCCGAAGAAGCGGCTACAAGTTCCATTATTCTGCTGGCTGGCGTATATTACGGCGCCATGTACGGCGGGTCCACGACTTCCATTCTGCTCAATACGCCGGGCGAGTCCTCGTCTGTCGTCACGACTTTGGACGGATATCAAATGGCGAAGCAGGGACGGGCGGGTGCAGCGCTCGCGATATCGGCCATCGGTTCGTTTGCCGCAGGCATTATCTCTTTGGTTGGACTCATCTTCCTGGCCCGCCCATTATCGGCTGTTGCTATCAAATTTGGTCCCGCCGAATACTTTTCGCTGATGGTGCTTGGACTCCTTGCGATCAGTGGCCTGGCCGGCAAATCGATGGTCAAGGCGCTGATGATGACGGCACTCGGCCTGCTTCTGGCGACGATCGGGATCGACAGCGTATCCGGCGTAGAGCGGTTTACCTTCGGGATTCCGGAGCTTTATCAGGGGCTGGAATTTTTGACGATCGCAGTCGGCATGTTCGCGGTAGGTGAAGTGTTCAAAACCATTTTGGAACGGGACCATAACGACGGAGAAATCGCAAAAATCAGCCGCATTCTGCCAACGAAGCAGGATATGAAGGACAGCGCCGCACCGATCGCGCGCGGTTCAATTCTTGGCTTCTTTATCGGTCTGCTGCCAGGAGCAGGAGCCATTCTCGCGTCCTTTTTTGCATATATTGTAGAAAAAAAGATCAGCAAGCATCCCGAGAAATTCGGGAAAGGCGCCATCGAAGGCGTAGCGTCGCCCGAATCGGCCAATAATGCGGCTTCCGGCGGGGCTATGATTCCACTGCTCAGTCTGGGGATTCCGTCTTCCGGTACGACGGCCATTTTGATGGGTGCCTTCATTATGTACAATGTGCAGCCGGGCCCATTGCTGTTTCAGGATCATCCCCAGCTGGCCTGGGGCGTTATAGCCAGTATGTTTGTCGGCAACCTGATGCTGCTGATTCTCAACATGCCGCTCGTCAAGCTGTTCGCCAAGGTGATCGAGACGCCTGCCAAGTACTTGATCCCTTTAATTATTGTCTTTTCGGTCTTCGGAGTGTACGCCGTTCAGTATTCGACGTTCGATCTTCTCTTAATTATGGGCTGCGGTGTGGTCGGTTATGTATTATCCAAAAACGACTTTCCGCTCGCTCCCCTCGTTCTGGGACTTATTCTTGGACCCATGATGGAAAATAACATGAGGCGCGCGCTGACGATTTCCAACGGTGATTTTATGATCTTCCTCCAGAAGCCGGTCTCCCTTGTGTTTCTGATCATTGGACTGCTGTGGATTACGATTCCGTTAATCCTGAAGCTGAAAGGCAGAAGAGTTCTTGTTAATGAGGAAGGCTAGGAAAGGAAACGGCACTTATGGATATGGAGTGGTTACTTCTAGGTTTATTTAAAATTATCGTCATTAATATTGTGCTGAGCGGCGATAACGCTGTCGTTATCGCTCTCGCCTGCAAAAATCTGCCGCCCGAACAGAGGAAGAAGGCGGTCTTCTTCGGCAGCTTCGGAGCGATTGTGCTTCGCTTCGTACTGACTATTGCCGCCGTTTGGCTGCTGCAGATACCTTTTGTTCAATTGGCAGGAGGCATACTTCTGCTCTGGATTGCGCTTAAACTCATGCAGGGTGAAGCCGAAGGGGGGAAGCTTGAAGCAAGCACCCGCCTGGCAAAAGCCATTAAAACGATTATGATCGCCGACTTGGTGATGAGCCTTGATAATGTGGTGGCCGTGGCTGGAGCGGCATCGGGAAATTATCTCTTAATTGCCCTTGGACTTGCCGTCAGCATTCCGTTGATTATTTGGGGCAGCAGACTGCTGATGACTCTAATGAGCCGTTTTCCGGTTATCGTTATTGTTGGCGTTGCTCTTCTCGGGTACACGTCGGGTGAAATGATTCTAAAAGAGAAGAGGCTGGCCAATATCACGGATGCCTTGCCTCATGCGCTTCACACGATCATTCCACTGGTGCTCGCCGTTGGGATTGTCCTGGGAGGCAGACTGCTGCAGCATTACCGTCAGTTGCATCAATCCCGGACCGATGCAGGTGCAAGTACCCCACAAAGATAAAGAACGGAGGTAAACACATGAGTGGTTTGGAGACCAAGGCGATTGTGGATATTAATCAGACGGCTAACCGGTTTACATCCAGTATCGTGCTTAAGGCCGGTGGCCGGGCGATCGATGCCAAGAGCATCCTCGGTTTGAGCTTTTCGCTGTTGAGCCGGGAACAGTATCAGCTTGAAATTTACGGTCCTGACGAAGCGGCGGCCACAACAGCGATGAAAGAGGCATTTGCCAGGCACGGCCTTAGGGTTGAAATTTGATGGAGGAGAGTGGAAGGCATGGCTGTGCCTAAATCAGGGAGCACGAATATCATCGTCCGGGTGGAAATGGACAAGGCCTCTGCAGCGTTTGGAAGAATTGCCATGGCTATCGGGGATTCAGGAGGAGATATTGTAGCTATTGATGTCAGCGGTACCGGTAAAGTAACGACGATCCGGGACCTGACAGTTAACATTACGGACACGGGGGCGAAGGACTTAATTGTCCAGGTGCTGAATAAGCTGCCCGGCGTGAAGGTTTTGCAGGTTTCCGACCAGACCTTCCTGATGCATCTGGGAGGCAAAATCGAAGTGACGCCGAAAATGGCCATCAAATCCCGGGATGATCTGTCCCGTGTCTATACACCCGGTGTTGCCAGCGTATGTATGGCGATTCATGAGGACCCGTCCCGTGCCCATACCCTTACCATCAAACGCAACACGGTTGCGGTGGTGTCGGACGGGAGCGCCGTGCTTGGACTCGGGAATATCGGCCCACTCGCCGCGATGCCCGTGATGGAGGGAAAAGCGATGCTGTTCAAGCAGCTCGCGGGGGTGGATGCCTTCCCCATCTGTCTGGACTCGCAGGATACGGAGGAAATCATCGCGACGATCAAACGGATTGCTCCCGCGTTTGGAGGCATCAATTTGGAGGACATTTCGTCTCCGCGCTGCTTTGAAATCGAGAGGCGGCTGATCGAGGAACTGGACATCCCCGTGTTTCACGACGACCAGCATGGGACGGCTGTGGTGCTGCTGGCGGGCCTTTATAATGCAGTGAAATTGGTCGGAAAGAGACTTGAGGATTGCAAAATCGTCCTTTGCGGCATCGGCGCTGCCGGCATCGCCTGTACCAAGATCCTTCAAGCTGCCGGCGTTACGCGGATCGTGGGGGTGGATCGGGAGGGTGCCATCGTTCGCGGGAACGAGTACACACATGACGCCTGGCGTTGGTACGCCGAGCATACGAATCCGGACAAGGAGTCGGGAACCTTATCGGACGTGATTGTGGATGCTGACATTTTTATCGGTGTGTCAGGTCCCGGGGTTCTAAGTCGTGGGGATATCGGCAAAATGGCTCCCGATCCGATCGTCTTCGCGATGGCCAACCCAACCCCGGAGATTGCGCCGGAGGAAGCCGAGGGCATCGTCCGGGTGATCGCTACCGGAAGATCAGATTACCCGAACCAAATAAACAACGTCCTTTGTTTTCCGGGATTGTTCCGCGGCGTGCTCGATTGTCGGGCCTCCAGGGTGACGGAGGAGATGAAGATTGCTGCTGCCAAGGCCATTGCTTCCGTTGTCGGAGAGGATGAGCTGAACGAGCAATATATTATCCCTAGTGTCTTTAACCCCCATGTAGCAGAAAAGGTAAAAGAAGCCGTGGTTCAGGCAGCCTATGCTTCAGGTGTAGCTAGAAGAAGGGAGCGCGGTTTCTAAGCGATCTTCGATTCCAGCTTATATGTATTGCGCGGCCGCGAGCGATCGCGGCTTTTTGTATAGTAGGGTACATGATGAAGTCGAAATACCCAAAGAACAAATTCCTAACTTCATATATTATTTAGCTGGCTGAGAGGTGGACAGCAGAACATTTTAGTTATAAACTCATTTTGAGTTCCGTGTTATAAGGCGACTTATAAGGCGACCATGAAATGGGATATTTTTCAACTTGTTAAAAAAGTACTGACGTGGTACATTATAAATCCGGCCGCTGATAAGGCACCGGCAAGCAAAAAAGAAAATTAAAAAAAGCTTGCAATTAAGAAGTGAACATGATATATTATAAGAGTTGCTGCTGAAACACTGGGCGGTAACGAAACGAAGTTTGATCTTTGAAAACTGAACAACGAGTGAGTATAAACGCGATGGTCTTATGACCGGAGCGATTGAGATTAAATCAATCTCGTCAGATTCAAAATGAGCTACAAACTTTCGTTGGAAAGCTACTCCCTTCGGGTGAGCAGATTCTTCCAACTTTCTTGGAGAGTTTGATCCTGGCTCAGGACGAACGCTGGCGGCGTGCCTAATACATGCAAGTCGAGCGGACTTGATGGAGAGCTTGCTCTCCTGATGGTTAGCGGCGGACGGGTGAGTAACACGTAGGCAACCTGCCTGCAAGACCGGGATAACCCACGGAAACGTGAGCTAATACCGGATATCTCATTTCCTCTCCTGAGGGGATGATGAAAGACGGAGCAATCTGTCACTTGCGGATGGGCCTGCGGCGCATTAGCTAGTTGGTGAGGTAACGGCTCACCAAGGCGACGATGCGTAGCCGACCTGAGAGGGTGAACGGCCACACTGGGACTGAGACACGGCCCAGACTCCTACGGGAGGCAGCAGTAGGGAATCTTCCGCAATGGGCGAAAGCCTGACGGAGCAACGCCGCGTGAGTGATGAAGGTTTTCGGATCGTAAAGCTCTGTTGCCAGGGAAGAACGTCCGATAGAGTAACTGCTATCGGAGTGACGGTACCTGAGAAGAAAGCCCCGGCTAACTACGTGCCAGCAGCCGCGGTAATACGTAGGGGGCAAGCGTTGTCCGGAATTATTGGGCGTAAAGCGCGCGCAGGCGGTCATTTAAGTCTGGTGTTTAAGGCCAAGGCTCAACCTTGGTTCGCACTGGAAACTGGGTGACTTGAGTGCAGAAGAGGAGAGTGGAATTCCACGTGTAGCGGTGAAATGCGTAGATATGTGGAGGAACACCAGTGGCGAAGGCGACTCTCTGGGCTGTAACTGACGCTGAGGCGCGAAAGCGTGGGGAGCAAACAGGATTAGATACCCTGGTAGTCCACGCCGTAAACGATGAATGCTAGGTGTTAGGGGTTTCGATACCCTTGGTGCCGAAGTTAACACATTAAGCATTCCGCCTGGGGAGTACGGTCGCAAGACTGAAACTCAAAGGAATTGACGGGGACCCGCACAAGCAGTGGAGTATGTGGTTTAATTCGAAGCAACGCGAAGAACCTTACCAGGTCTTGACATCCCTCTGACCGGTACAGAGATGTACCTTTCCTTCGGGACAGAGGAGACAGGTGGTGCATGGTTGTCGTCAGCTCGTGTCGTGAGATGTTGGGTTAAGTCCCGCAACGAGCGCAACCCTTGATTTTAGTTGCCAGCACTTTGGGTGGGCACTCTAGAATGACTGCCGGTGACAAACCGGAGGAAGGCGGGGATGACGTCAAATCATCATGCCCCTTATGACCTGGGCTACACACGTACTACAATGGCCAGTACAACGGGAAGCGAAGCCGCGAGGTGGAGCCAATCCTATCAAAGCTGGTCTCAGTTCGGATTGCAGGCTGCAACTCGCCTGCATGAAGTCGGAATTGCTAGTAATCGCGGATCAGCATGCCGCGGTGAATACGTTCCCGGGTCTTGTACACACCGCCCGTCACACCACGAGAGTTTACAACACCCGAAGTCGGTGAGGTAACCGCAAGGAGCCAGCCGCCGAAGGTGGGGTAGATGATTGGGGTGAAGTCGTAACAAGGTAGCCGTATCGGAAGGTGCGGCTGGATCACCTCCTTTCTATGGAGAATCGCTTCCTGCAACGGAAGCATTCAAATAACGGTCGACGCAAGTCGCCGTACCCGCTTTGCGCAAGCAAAGCAACGACTCACTCGTTGGTCAGTTTTGAGAGTTCAAACTCTCAATTTGATCCTTGAAAACTAGATAACGAAACGAATCTGCGTTTTAGAAATATTCTTTTAGCTGCTTGTGTCTTCATTGTAAGACCAAGAAGTAAAAAGTAGCAGACGAGTGTTTTGAACGGTGAGTGCCTTTGGCTTTGCGCGCAGCGCAAAACAAGAAAACGAATCGAGCAAAACAGGAGTCATTATGGTTAAGCTACTAAGAGCACACGGAGGATGCCTAGGCGCTAGGAGCCGATGAAGGACGTGGCGAACAACGATACTGCCTCGGGGAGCTGTAAGCAAGCTTTGATCCGGGGATGTCCGAATGGGGAAACCCGGCTGATGTAATAGTCAGTCACTCATAACTGAATACATAGGTTATGGTGAGGCATACCAGGGGAACTGAAACATCTAAGTACCCTGAGGAAGAGAAAACAAGAGTGATTCCGTCAGTAGCGGCGAGCGAACGCGGAACAGCCTAAACCGGTCAGCTTGCTGGCCGGGGTTGTGGGACGTCTCACATGGAGTTACAAAGGAATTGGTTAGGCGAAGAGGTCTGGAAAGGCCCGGCATAGAAGGTAAAAGCCCTGTAGCCGAAAGTCAGTTCCCTCCGAGACGGATCCCGAGTAGTGCGGGGCACGTGAAACCCCGTATGAATCTGGCAGGACCATCTGCTAAGGCTAAATACTCCCTAGCGACCGATAGTGAAACAGTACCGTGAGGGAAAGGTGAAAAGCACCCCGGAAGGGGAGTGAAATAGAACCTGAAACCGTGTGCTTACAAGAAGTCAGAGCCCTGTTTATGGGTGATGGCGTGCCTTTTGTAGAATGAACCGGCGAGTTACGTTCCCGTGCAAGGTTAAGGTGAGAAGCCGGAGCCGCAGCGAAAGCGAGTCTGAATAGGGCGAATGAGTACGTGGACGTAGACCCGAAACCGTGTGATCTACCCCTGTCCAGGGTGAAGGTGCGGTAACACGCACTGGAGGCCCGAACCCACGAATGTTGAAAAATTCGGGGATGAGGTGGGGGTAGCGGAGAAATTCCAATCGAACTCGGAGATAGCTGGTTCTCCCCGAAATAGCTTTAGGGCTAGCCTCGGTGAATAGAGTCGTGGAGGTAGAGCACTGATTGGGTGCGGGGCCCGCAAGGGTTACCAAGCTCAGTCAAACTCCGAATGCCATAGACTTGTAACCGGGAGTCAGACAGTGAGTGCTAAGATCCATTGTCAAAAGGGAAACAGCCCAGACCATCAGCTAAGGTCCCCAAGTGTGTGTTAAGTGGGAAAGGATGTGGAGTTGCACAGACAACCAGGATGTTGGCTTAGAAGCAGCCACCATTGAAAGAGTGCGTAATAGCTCACTGGTCGAGTGACTCTGCGCCGAAAATGTAACGGGGCTAAACACACCACCGAAGCTATGGCTTGATGCGTATGCATCAGGGGTAGGGGAGCGTTGTATACAGCGTTGAAGGTATACCGTAAGGAGTGCTGGAGCGTATACAAGTGAGAATGCCGGTATGAGTAACGAAAAGATCAGTGAGAATCTGATCCGCCGAAAGCCCAAGGTTTCCTGAGGAAGGCTCGTCCGCTCAGGGTAAGTCGGGACCTAAGGTGAGGCCGACAGGCGTAATCGAAGGACAACAGGTTGAAATTCCTGTACCACCGTAAACCGTTATGAGTGATGGGGTGACGCAGGAGGGTAGTGACGCGAGCTGATGGATGCTCGTCCAAGCAGTGAGGCTGGTGTGTAGGCAAATCCGCACACTTTAAGGCTGGGCTGTGACGGGGAGGGAAAATTACAGTACCGAAGGTCATGATCTCACACTGCCAAGAAAAGCCTCTAACCAGGTGAAGGTGCCCGTACCGCAAACCGACACAGGTAGGCGAGAAGAGAATTCTAAGGCGCGCGGAAGAACTCTCGTTAAGGAACTCGGCAAAATGACCCCGTAACTTCGGGAGAAGGGGTGCCCCGGTAGTGTGAATAGCACGAGGGGGCCGCAGTGAAAAGGCCCAAGCGACTGTTTAGCAAAAACACAGGTCTGTGCGAAGCCGCAAGGCGAAGTATACGGGCTGACGCCTGCCCGGTGCTGGAAGGTTAAGGGGAGCGGTTAGGGAGCAATCCCGAAGCTGTGAACCGAAGCCCCAGTAAACGGCGGCCGTAACTATAACGGTCCTAAGGTAGCGAAATTCCTTGTCAGGTAAATTCTGACCCGCACGAATGGCGTAACGACTTGGGCGCTGTCTCAACGAGAGATCCGGTGAAATTTTAATACCTGTGAAGATGCAGGTTACCCGCGACAAGACGGAAAGACCCCATGGAGCTTTACTGCAGCTTGATATTGGATTTGGGTACGATCTGTACAGGATAGGTGGGAGCCTTTGAAACCTGAGCGCCAGCTTGGGTGGAGGCGCCGTTGGGATACCACCCTGATCGTATCTAGGTTCTAACCTGGTACCGTAATCCGGTATGGGGACAGTGTCAGGTGGGCAGTTTGACTGGGGCGGTCGCCTCCTAAAGAGTAACGGAGGCGCCCCAAGGTTCCCTCAGAATGGTTGGAAATCATTCGAAGAGTGCAAAGGCAGAAGGGAGCTTGACTGCGAGACCTACAAGTCGAGCAGGGACGAAAGTCGGGCTTAGTGATCCGGTGGTACCGCATGGAAGGGCCATCGCTCAACGGATAAAAGCTACCCTGGGGATAACAGGCTTATCTCCCCCAAGAGTCCACATCGACGGGGAGGTTTGGCACCTCGATGTCGGCTCATCGCATCCTGGGGCTGAAGTAGGTCCCAAGGGTTGGGCTGTTCGCCCATTAAAGCGGTACGCGAGCTGGGTTCAGAACGTCGTGAGACAGTTCGGTCCCTATCTGTCGTGGGCGTAGGAAATTTGAGAGGAGCTGTCCTTAGTACGAGAGGACCGGGATGGACGTACCGCTGGTGCACCAGTTGTTCCGCCAGGAGCATGGCTGGGTAGCTACGTACGGACGGGATAAGCGCTGAAAGCATCTAAGCGTGAAGCCCCCCTCAAGATGAGATTTCCCAGTATGTAAGACCCCTTGTAGACGACGAGGTAGATAGGTTGGAGGTGGAAGTGCAGCAATGCATGGAGCTGACCAATACTAATCGGTCGAGGGCTTATCCAAAATTACCCCAAAAAGTGACGTGAAAAGTTGGAGCAACACCGATTACTTTTCGGGGCCCCCGGGATACAAACCGGGTGAAGCTACGGAAGATAAAATGCAGATTCGTTTCGTATCTAGTTTTCAGGGAGTCAAAATTGCCGATTTCACTCCAAGCGGGTGAGAGAAGCGTGCATGACTTTCAGCATTTGGCGATGCTGAAACCTGAATTATGCATTTGGTTATTAACCAATGCTCCGTTTGGTGGCGATAGCGGAGGGGTTCCACGCGTACCCATCCCGAACACGACCGTTAAGCCCTCCAGCGCCGATGGTACTTGGACCGAAGGGTCCTGGGAGAGTAGGACGTTGCCAAGCGGAAAACCACTTTTGTGGTATTTTTTTTGGCCTTGATGGTCACCTACATATGACAAAACTGGTTGATTGTAACAACGTTCCCTGATAGCTCAGTTGGTAGAGCACTCGACTGTTAATCGAGTTGTCACAGGTTCGAGTCCTGTTCGGGGAGCCACTTTTAAAAAACGTCTAAGGATGTTTTGTTGCAGAAAACAGAATTAGACTTTATATATATGGCCCGTTGGTCAAGGGGTTAAGACACCTCCCTTTCACGGAGGTAACATGGGTTCGAATCCCATACGGGTCACTTTCTTTAATAGCATCAGGGATGAGAATCCCCTATAAGTTTCAAAAGATTATGGAGGCTTAGCTCAGCTGGGAGAGCATCTGCCTTACAAGCAGAGGGTCGGGGGTTCGATCCCCTCAGCCTCCACCATTATCCCCAAAAAGTGAACAGAAACCTTCGTACTTAATTCCGAATACTTTTCGGGGGCCCCAATAACAAAATACTATTAATGACGCGGGGTGGAGCAGTCCGGTAGCTCGTCGGGCTCATAACCCGAAGGTCGTAGGTTCAAATCCTGCCCCCGCAATTATCTCCTTAAGATGGAGATCCCAAAGGCCGTGGAACCGTGGTGTAGAGGCCTAACATGCCTGCCTGTCACGCAGGAGATCGCGGGTTCGAATCCCGTCGGTTCCGCCATTTTAAATTGCTTCAGGGATGAGAATCCGAAATACGGGTTCGTCGAAGCATCCACTTCGTTAGCATTGCATCGCAGTCTCGAACGAAGAGAGAGTATCCCGTCGGTTCCGCCATTTTAAATTGCTTCAGACGGAATCCAAATGGTTATTTGCTTTCGCGATAGATGGTTATCGCTTAGAAAATATTCAAATATTCATGCGCCGGTGTAGCTCAATTGGTAGAGCAACTGACTTGTAATCAGTAGGTTGGGGGTTCAAGTCCTCTCGCCGGCATGTTTATGGCGGTCGTGGCGAAGGGGTTAACGCACCGGATTGTGGCTCCGGCATTCGTGGGTTCAAGTCCCATCGATCGCCCCATTAATTGTTGGGGATTAGCCAAGCGGTAAGGCAACGGACTTTGACTCCGTCATGCATAGGTTCGAATCCTATATCCCCAGCCAGTGAGAGCCATTAGCTCAGTTGGTAGAGCACCTGACTTTTAATCAGGGTGTCGAAGGTTCGAGTCCTTCATGGCTCACCAGTTTTATTTACAGGTTTTGCGCGTGTGGCGGAATTGGCAGACGCACTAGACTTAGGATCTAGCGTCTTTGACGTGGGGGTTCAAGTCCCTCCACGCGCACCACTTTGTTTGATGCGGACGTGGCTCAGCGGTAGAGCATCGCCTTGCCAAGGCGAGGGTCGCGGGTTCGATTCCCGTCGTCCGCTCCATATGCGCCCTTAGCTCAGCTGGATAGAGCGTTTGACTACGAATCAAAAGGTCAGGAGTTCGAATCTCTTAGGGCGCGCCATTTAACTGTTTTACAATAGATATCGGGATGTAGCTCAGCTTGGTAGAGCACCTGGTTTGGGACCAGGGGGTCGCATGTTCGAATCGTGTCATCCCGATACGCATGCACGGCTTCGTGTAAGTCTTGATCTTTCTGCACTCAAGGCTTGCACGGAGAATTTGCGGGTGTAGTTCAATGGTAGAACTTCAGCCTTCCAAGCTGATAGCGTGGGTTCGATTCCCATCACCCGCTCCATACATACAACATAACGCCGAAAGGCGTTTTTTTGTTTAGAGCGGTTGTGTGGGAGAGAACCCACGCAGCGTGGGAACGACCGTCCGTGCCGGCTACACTGAAGGAACCCCATCAGGACGCGCGTCAACATCCACCTCTGTGGCGGGACTAATCCGAAGATTTTCCCATGGTGCAACCTTCCATATTTTCTTTGCGTCTGTAGGAAAGACAAGACCAAATTTTCCCGAAGAAGGTGTGGCTAGATGAAGAAGAAACATGTTGTATCAGGAAGTGTTGCAGCCCTGGCGTTATCCCTGGCGATCGGCGGGTCCGTGTTCGCGGCAGGAGAGGGCTTTACGGATTTGGCGGGAGTCGCCGGTGCCGATAAAATCGCTGCGCTCCAGCAGCAGAAGCTGCTGAAGGGCGACAGTGAAACGGCTTTCCGGCCGCAGGCACATCTGACAAACGCGGAAGGCGTTCAGCTGCTGGCAAACTTGCTGGCTGACGTGCCGGTCACGAAGGCAGCCGAGGGAAGCGAAACCGCAGCCCTGACAAACGTGAAGACAGGCGCTTGGTTTGCTCCAGCTTTTCTTACGGTTACGAACCATGGCATCGCCCTTCCGGCTGATATTGAGCCTAGTCAAGGCATGACTCGTGAAGCTTTCACACAATATTTGATCGAGACGGTGGAAAAGAAGGGCAACCTGCCGATGATCAATTTGGTACCTAAAGACATCGCGGATGACAGCAAAATGACTCCTGAGTATCAAGGGGCTATTCAGCGGGCACTCTCCTGGGGGATTGCCGACCTGGACAGCAGCGGCAACTTCCGTCCCCAAGATCAAGTGACCCGGTCTGAAGCAGCGGTAATGGTGTACAACGCGCTTGAATTTTTGAAAACGCACAATTACCCTAAGCCGGAATAAAAGAGTCGGAAACGGTCTCTGTTGTCAAACGGAAACGAGATCCGTCGATGATACACAGCTGAAAGGCACGACGAATATCGACAAAAAAGTCACCCTCGCAAAGGGTGGCTTTTTTTGTTGAGAAGACGCTTTTTAGAAAAATAGGAGCCAATCGAGAAAGGGGGGAACCTCTTTTTTTCTGCTATAAAAAAAGGACAAGTCTCCCTAAAACCGCCTCTTGACTATCCGGCTGCGGAGGGGTAATATTACTTAAGTATTTAATGATTAAGTTACTAATTGATTAAAAATTTATCTATTAAAAAATAATTAATTAGTGTCCTAATGTAACTGCGGCAATACGACGCGGATGGTCACAGATCCATACCACGCCAAGGAGGTCAACCGTTTGTCCAGAAATGAACAATTGTTTGAAGTGGCCGCGATGTTCCGGTCGCTGCTGAAAAGTATGTCCCATGAATGGAACAAAAACAGCGCCAAGCAGTATAATCTGACTTTTCCCCAGTTTCAGGTATTGTATGCATTGAAGCTCCGGGGCCCACAGAAGGTATCCGAACTGGCCGAAATGCTTGGCCTGACGTCTCCCGCCATAACGAGTTTGACGGATAAGCTCCTTGCTTCGGGTTATGTAAACCGGGAAAGGGCGGAGAACGACCGGAGGGTCGTGTATACCTCCATTACAGAGAAAGGCATGTCCACAATCGGGCAAATCGTTGAGGACCAGCAAGAAATCATTACGGTGTTCTTTGAAATGTTGTCCGAAGAGGATGTACAGCATTTGAGAAGGATCTTCTCATTAATGCTTTTGAATATAGATCATCATGAAGCATAGAGGTGAAAGAGGTACATGGAGCATTTAACGCTGAAGCGTAAAGTAACCATCATGATCGCGATTATGGCGGCGATGTTTTTTGCGGCCATTAACCAGACGATCACAAGCACGGCGATGCCGCGCATTATCGCGATCCTGGATGGTATGGATTACTATACATGGACGATTAATATTTATTTGTTAACTTCGACGATTGCGACGATTCTGGTCGGTAAATTGTCGGATATGTTTGGACGCAAGCCGTTCATTCTGATCGGTATCCTATTTTTCATGTTAGGCGCGTTCTTAACCGGTACTTCGGATAATGTGTACCAGTTCATCATTTATCGCGGGATTCAGGGTATTGGCGCTGGTATCATCCAATCGACGGCCTTTACAGCGGTAGGGGATTTGTTCCCTCCGCGCGAACGCGGCAAATGGATGGGCCTCATGACGGCGGTGTTCGGTTTCTCCAGTGTCCTGGGACCGACGCTTGGCGGTTATCTGGTGGATCATATCGACTGGCACTGGCTGTTCTGGATCTTCCTGCCGCTTGGCATTGTCGCTTTTATTATGATTCTGACGCTGTTTCCGAAAGTGGACCGCAAGCACGGACAGAGCGTCGATTACGTAGGTTCTTTGTTCCTGACGACGACGATCGTTCCGCTGCTTCTCGCCTTTTCCTGGGCAGGTACCGAGTACGAGTGGGGCTCTTGGCAGATTCTTAGTCTCCTTGGAGCAACCGTTGTATCTGCACTCATTTTTATTTATGTGGAAACCTTGGTGAAGGAACCGATTCTCCCGTTGCATTTGTTTAAAAACGGCGTGGTGACGGTCTCGAACTTGATCGGCTTTATTATGAACTTTGGCCTGATGGGAGCCATGATTTATATTTCCTTCTACGTGCAGGGCGTGCTGGCTATTTCTCCGACTTATGCGGGTTACGTCACGCTTCCGATGTCGCTGTGTATGGTCATCACCAGTGCCATTACCGGTCAATTGATCGCCAAAATCGGGAAATACAAGCGCTTTGCCCTGATCGGGATGCCGGTTATGATTATTGGCATGGGCCTGATGATCTTTATGGATAACATCGCGATGACGATCGTCAGCACGATCATTTTCGGTATTGGCCTGGGCCTCGGGATGCCGGTCTTCTCGCTGGCAACGCAAAATGCGGTGTCGCATAAGGAACTCGGTGTCGTTACCGCATCGACGCAGCTGTTCCGTAACCTTGGAGGTACGATCGGTATCGCTGTGATGGGTACGGTGATGTCGAACAGTTTGACGAAACATTTGAAAGAAGCGCTGCAGTCGCCGAGCGCTCCGGACTTCAGTTCCCTGGATCCGAAGACGGCACAAGGCCTGCTCGCCTTCGCCAATCCGCAGACACTCATGAACAAGCCACTGGTCGAAAAGACGGAAGCGAGCCTGCCTGAGCAAGCCAGAGCACTGTTCGTGCAAATGATCGACAGCATCCGGCACGCGCTGGGTGATACGCTATCTACCGTGTTCCTTACAGGTACGCTGGTGCTTGTGGTGGCTCTGATCCTCGTGTTCTTCTTGAAAGAACTGCCGCTTCGTTCCACCAACCAGACACCGGAAGCGAACGCCCCGTCGGGGAATGCGAACGTGAAGCCGGGCAAGGCAGTAACGGCCGAATAATTCCGTTATTGACGGTATCATAGATCGATAACATTGCTGAATATGAAAAGCCTGGGCGAAATGAATTCGCTCCAGGCTTTTTTCGATAGGCAGGACAGGCTGCCCCGCGTTTTATTGAAATTTCACGACAAGCGCATTGCTGATTTTCCGGCCGGGAGTGGTCAGGTACTTGCCGTTATAGTACAAACCGCTGGAAGCCCCGCCATCCAGGTTCATGGCCTGGTAGGCTCCGGCCTTCTTCATGATTTCCGCCAGCTGGGGAATGGTAGCTCCCCCGGTGGTCAGCAGGATCAGCCGGTGATCCCGGGTCAGGCCGAGCGCGCTGCGGGCCCCTCCACCGGTAAGAATCTTTGGATCTTTAAAGCCTTCCTTCTTCACGTTCAGCGAAACTTTGCCGTTCACCAGCAGCCGCGGCCCGGCCTGAAGGCCGCCTTCGATCCAGCCCTGCTCAAAGGCTTGGCCAAAATCAGGACCGGCGATGATCCGCGCCAAGTGGTTGGCGTCATAAGCGAAGATCGAACGCTTGTCGCCGGGACTTGGCATCTTGACGGTGCCATGGCTCACGATATAGCCGTATGGAGCCTTGTAGGCGCCGCTGGTATAAGCGTCAAAAAAGGTGCCGTTGACGGCTACCTTTGCACCGCTGCGCTTGGCGATGCTGGAGAGGTCTTCGACCTTGCCGGGGGTATTCCCGGCGAGTACGACATCCAGCTGAATCTTTGGATGCAGCAGGTCGATCGTCACCGTCTGGGCGGAAAACGATCTGCCGCCAACTTTATACGTTTGGCGTGCGCTCACGATCGGGTTTTTCAGGGCTTGTCCCACGTTTCGGGTAACGTAGGGGAGGTAGTGTACCACTCCTTCCCTGGTCAGCTTGACGGCTGCATCGTCCTTCTGCCAACTGGCTTCAACGCCGAGCTTGCTGACGATGAGCGACAGCGGTACATAAACCGAGCCGTTCTCGCGGAACGGGGCGGCGGCAAGAGCGAGGCTAGCGCCGTCGAAATCGGCGGACTTCTGCGCGAGGTGAAGCGTCAGACGGTGGTTGCCCTGGAAAATGTCGAGCTGCTTGGAGGCGTCGTTCCACTGGGTGGTCACGCCGTCGAATTCGCTCAGGGAGCGGACCGGCAGGAAAGAATAGCCGGTTTTTGCATCGACGATCACGACGTTTTTGACGGCCGAAGCGGCGGAAGCAGGCGCGGATGGCGCAAGGCACACCCAGGTGAGGCACATGATGAGTACTGCGGTTAACCATTTTTTCATGCTGCAAAAATATCCCCTTTGTCTCGAAATATAAACCAATGTTCAGGAAATCATTTCCTTACTAGTATATCGGCTTACAGAGCGGGAACTTTGAGCCGGATGTCATAAGGTTTATTCGCTAAACTATGCTGGGCGAAGCCGGACAAGCTCTTGAGGGTGCAAGCATAAAAAAGGAGGAGCTTCGATCAACGAAGCCTTCCTTTTGCGATCCGCCTTGTAGTCGCAGCGCCTATTCCGCTACGCGCACGTATACCCGGTCTCCGTGACGGTCGACCTCCACCGGGGATTCGAACAGGTCGCTGAGCGTGTCCGCGGTCAACACGTCCTCGGTCCGACCGCTGCAGACCGCCTCGCCGCGTCTCATCAGCAGCACGTGGCTAAACGCCGGCAAAATTTCCTCCGTGTGGTGTGTAACGTAAATGAGCGTCGGCGCGTCCGGCTGCAGGGTCAGCTCCCGGATGCTGTCCAGCAGCTTTTCCCGTGAAAACAGATCCAGCCCGTTGCACGGCTCGTCCAGAATCAGTATGCGTGGCTCGGCCATCAGCGCGCGGGCAATGAGCAGCTTCTGCTTCTCGCCCTGTGAGCAGGTGCGGTATTCGCGGTCCCACAAATGGCCGCAGTTCATCGTTTCCATCAACTCGCGGGCACGGTCGTAGTCCTCATCGCTCGTTTTGTCGTACAGGCCCACCGTGGCGTGCTTGCCGCTGACGACGATGTTCTGGGTGCGGTCCGATCCGTACAGACGCTCCTGAAAGGAGTTGCTGACCCAGCCGATCGATTTGCGCAGCTCGCGCAGGTCCACTTCCCCGAAGCGGTGTCCCAGCACGCTGACCGAGCCCTCGGATGGCCAAATATAACCGTTGACGATGTTCAGCAGCGTCGTTTTGCCCGAGCCGTTCAGGCCCAGCAGCGCCCAATTCTCGCCGGGTTTCACCTGCCAGCTTACATTTTTCATTAACGTATGCTGCCCGCTTCTCCACGTAATGTTCTCGATATCGATGATCATCAGGTTCCCTCTCTCTCTTGATCCGCAGTCGGATACATGCTGTTCTTCACATGTTAAAACAAATCACGATCCTGTCAATACCTGAGCCGTAGAAACGGCAGAGGATAACGTCCCTAGGATGCTCTGATCACTGGCCCGTCTGACGATTTCCTTAAATCATACGACGCGGGGAAAAGGGCTGTCGCCGCGATAATTGCTGAACGGGGGAAGCATTTTTTGCTATAATGGGCATCAGACAGCCGGTAATCGGGGCCAGATCCGGCCAAGCCGTCAAGCCGATGGGGATCTCATGTGCTTGTACGGCAGGCAGGGGAACAGCGGGTCCGTAAAGGAGACATTTTCATGAAAAGGGAAAGCTTTATTCAGCCGGATGCTGCAGGCTGGCTGCAAAAGTTTCATTTTTCAATCCCGATCAAGGTGCGCTACTGCGAGACGGATATGCTTGGACATGTGAATAACGTCAGCTATTTTATGTATTTTGAACAGGGCAGAATCGAATACTTCGAGCAGCTCGGGCTGTTTGCCGACTTGTTCGGTGAGGAGAAAGTGATGGTGGTTGCCGACCTCGAGTGCCAATATCTCGCCCAGATGTACCGCAGCGATCCGGTGCAGCTCCATGTGCGGGTGGCGTCGATCGGACGCTCCTCCCTAGACATTGAGTATGCCGTCGTCGCTTCAGGAGCACTGAAGGCGGCCGGACGCGGCGCGGTCGTGCTGATCGAAACGAAGAGCGGGAAGAGCACTCCGCTGCCGGAGGAAATCAAGGAAGCCATCCGGGCGTTCGAAGGAACGGGTCTGGCGCAATAGCCGTCTGCTTGGAAGAACGTCACTGTAGATGGGTAAAAAGATGCAGAAGCAGATAGGAGCAAATGCTAGTTATGGCAAAGCAAAAATTTTACGTCGTCTGGGAAGGGCATAAGCCGGGAATCTATACGTCTTGGCCCGAATGCCAGGCTCAGGTGAACGGGTATACGGACGCCAAATACAAGTCCTACGAATCGCGCGCGGAGGCGGAAGCGGCTTATGCGGGCGGATGGAAGAAAAACTGGGGTAAAGCCAAGGCGTCGGGCTCAGCCGGAGGTTATGCAGCAAAGGCAGCAAAATCCGGCAAGCCGTCTGTGTCGGCAACTTCGATGGAAGAAATTGATTACGACAGCATCTCGGTGGATGTCGGTACGCGCGGCAATCCAGGCCCGGTCGAGTACAAAGGCGTCGATACGCGGACCGGGGAAATACTGTTCTATGTCGGGCCGGTTGAAAATGGAACGAACAACCTGGGCGAATTTATCGCGATCGTCCATGCGCTGGCGTATTTGAAGCAGAAGGGTAGCAAGAAGACCATTTACACCGACTCGAAGACGGCGCTGGCCTGGGTGCGCAACAAGAAACCGGCGACGACGCTGGCCCGTACCGAGAAGACGCGGAAGATTTGGGAGCTGACGGACCGCGCCGTGCAGTGGCTGCACGAGAACAAGTACGAGAACAAAATCGTGAAGTGGAAGACCGAGGAATGGGGCGAGATCAAGGCGGATTTCGGCCGGAAATAAGGCTAAAAAAGCCCGGAGCAGCTGAGAAGCGCTCCGGGCTTTTTGTTTTGCGAGTGAGCAAGGGTTTAGGCGAAAGCATAAGCATGTAGTTCGACACCGCTTGTATTTTTGCGTAAGTATGTGTTTACGCGTATCTGTACTGTGCTTATTCGTGAGCATAGGGTTACGCGTAAGCCTGTATGTCTGAGTATGCGTGTGTGATTGCGAGTACGCTTGCGCTTGAGAGAAGCACGTGTTTGTGAGATGGGGGCGTGTATCTCGGGTAGAGACAGGCTGCCGTCCTGTTAGTCCCCTTCCGGCTGGCCGTATTCCAGAACGACCATTTGGTGGCACTGCCACTCCGGCAGCTCATACGTGACGAGGCTGTTCTGCTGCCGGAAATCGATGGGCGTCATCTGCGGCGCCAGGTATACGCCGGTGACTGGCTCGGAAATCCGCAGCTCCGCGGATGTACCGCGGATCGGGAGCAGGTCCTCGATCACTTCAATGTTACGACCGCGCTTCACCGGCGAGGCGTACAGCGAATGATGAACATAACGCTTCCGGTCCGGCTGATGCTGAACCGTTGTTACGCCCTGCGCGGGAAGGTTCGTACGCAGCGTCTTCGCCGGCAGCAGACGGTTCAACGCGTATAGGACGGTTTCCTTTAAAACGAGGCTTCCCTTGGAAGCATAATCTTCGAACACGTTCCAGGCGATATAAATTCCGTTCGCATGCTCCACCATGCCCGGCCCGCCGTACTCTCCGCTGTTCGGTGTATGCTGGTGGGAGCAGAACGTGAACGCGTCGCGGTTAAAATACGGATTTTCCCGCTTGCCAAGCTCGGTTCCGCCCTCGGCAAGCGTCACTTTCTGCCCCTCCGAATAGAAAATAAACGCCGATTCCTGCAGGCTCGCCAGCGGATGCTGCGGATGGTAGTAGTCCGGACGGAACGGATTGACGCCGGCGTGGCGAACGCCCAAGTCGAGGGCGAATCCGCTGCCGTCCGGCTTCAGGCCCGATTCGCCGGTAGCGAGGATGCGCCCGCCGCCGGCCAAAAAGCTGTCCAGCTTGGCCAAGATCGCATCGTTGACCCGGATCCGGTCGGGCAGGATCAGGACGGCATACGGGCTGAAGTCGGCTTCCAGGTCGACGACGTCGAATAGGATATGCCCTTCCAGCAGCATGCGCACCGCGCCGGCGTCCGGATCGCCGGTGAAGCTGTCGTGGCCGCCGGTCGCCTGATGGGTGCCGGCCGCTTCCACCGACAGGAGCGCTACGTCGGCGACGTTGACGGCGTCACGGCACCACGCTTCCTTGGCTTCGACTTCGGCATAGGCCGCGCCGATCAGCCGGTAGGTGGCTTCATCCATCGCGCCCAGCGGATGCAGCTGGTCCCCGATGGAGCAGGCGGCGCCGTTCGCCAGGCTGAGCGCGGCTTCATACCGCAGGGCGTTCGGGTGCTTATAGCCGCCGAATTCGCCCCAGGTGGTATGAAACTTGCCGGTCATGCCCAGGAACGGCATGCCCAGCGTCTGGGCGTAGCGGGCGGACAGCGGGAAGTGGTCGTAGCCCCAGCCCCCGGTCGGCAGCGACTCCAGCTCGAGATGCGAGTTCATGTGCGCAAGGTCGCGGCGTCCGCGGCGGATGTGGCCGCCGTTATGGAAGATCGGCAGCCCCGGTTTGTGCCGGTGCACCGTTTCTTTAACGCGGCTGGTATAATTGGCGTAAGTTTGCTCCCAGAGCGGGCGCATGGCGCTTTTGTCCCGCGGGTCGATCCCCTGTTCGCGGGCGGCCGCTACGCAGGTGGCGCAGTAGCACTCCCGGACCCCGACGATGTCCAGAAAGATGCCGTCGGCATCATAGCGCTGCGCGACCTCTTCAATCTGGGACAGCAGAATGTCCAGATAAGGCGTATTCAGGCAGAGCTGGTGGTATCCCGGCGTGAACAGGTCGCCTTCGCGGCTGAAGCGCTCGCGGATGAGCCATTCGGGATGCTGCACGGCGAGCCGCTCGTCAAGGCCGGCGGACAGGTAGACAGGAGTCCGTACCCCGATCTCGTGGGCGGCATCAATCATGGCACCGAGCAGGTCGAAGGACAGTCCCGGATGCGTGACGTTCGCCTCGGAGGGATGGTATGCCCATCCGTGATGGCATTTGGAAAAAACGGTGATCGAATCGACATGGCCAAGCTTCAGCGCCTGCTGAAACTGTTCCTTGCTGAAGCGGGTGCCGATGGGATGAATCGCTTCGGACGTATGAAAGTCTAGATGAACCTGGCGCATACGCATGGTATATGTTCCTCCATTCAATAAGCAGGGATTTAAAACGGCTTTGCACATACCCCTAAGGTAAAGGAAAATTGGTACCGCTTCCATGCGGGATAGCGACTTTGTTCTGTCCGATATCGACTTTTGAAAAATGACCGGATCAGCATATTATGCTAGGATGAATTTAATGATGAGGAAGATCTGTCACGATATCGACTTGAGCAGGAGGTAGAGGAAGCCCATGAAATGCCTCGAGCTGGCGATTCCGCCGCTGCCGTCGCTTCTGACCGTCGGGCGCGCCGTATGGGCGCCTGGAAGCCGGCATCAGACCCGCAGCTTTGAAGCCTACGATCTGATTCTGGTCAAAAAGGGCGCCATGTATATGCGGGAAGACGATACCGAATATGTCATTCAGGACGGCCAGCTGCTGCTGCTCGAGCCGGGACGTACCCATTCGGGCACTCAGGCTTGCTCGGAGCCGACGGCGGTGTATTGGGTGCACTTCCGGCACCCGGAGCCCCTGCGCCGGATGGAGGCGGAGGATATTCCCTGGTCGGCGGTGCTCCCTCAAGGGCAGGACAGCGACGAGCATCCGGCAGAGCAAACGATGTATCTGCCCAAATTCGGCGATGCTCCTTTTCACCTGCTCCAGCCTTTGCTGGACCGGATGGTGGAGTTGCATCGCGGTTTTGCCGTGGAGCAGTCCTTGAAGCTGCAGGTGCTGTTCTGCGACCTGCTGGAGCTGCTGCAGGCGGATTTGGGGCGCAGGCCGGGCTCGCGATCGGCTGCTCTCGCCCGGGAGACGGTCAGCTATCTGCAGCGCAGCTGGAATGAGCCTTTTCGCTCGGAGGAGCTTGAGGAGGCGCTGCATTTTCAGTTCGACCACATCACCCGCTGCCTGAAAAAGTATACGGGCATGACGCCCCTTCAGTATGTGCAGCATTTGCGGATCAGCCAGGCGATGGTTCTGCTGGAGCAGACGTCGCTGACGGTGCAGGAGGTGGCGGAGCAGGTCGGCATTCCGAGCGCGAGCTTTTTCGGTAGGCTGTTCCGGGACCGTACGGGGATTTCCCCGGGGCAGTACCGCCAGCGGCGGCAGAGCCATTTATAGAGACCGGCGGGCGGACAGGATTGGAGCCGGGAAGGCTTTCTTTGACCGCATGGCGAAATAGAACAGAGGACCTCTTTTCGAAAATATAACCTCGGAAGAGTGCCGCACTGCTGTAGAATGAACTAAGGAGGACGGTATGTCGACCATCGAAGTGCTGGATCAGGGCTATGTTCGTTTAGTGAATCATATGGGATCGGACTTAACTGTCGTGAATGCGGCCCGTGTCTCTTATGCCAAGCAGTCGCTGGAGTTGAACGAACGGGACGTGCGGCTTATCAAGTTCCTTGCCCGCGAAGGCCATACGTCGCCTTTTCGCCATGCCATCGTTCAGTTTGAGGTCTATGCCCCATTAATGGTGGCCAGACAATGGTGGAAATACGTGGTCGGATCCGCCCATTATGAGGGAACCGGCGACAGCTTGGAGGCGTGGAACGAATCAAGCCGGCGATACATAACAGAGGACCCTGCATTTTATATCCCCAAGGCAGGCGAGTGGAGGCTCCAACCGGAAAACTCCAAGCAGGGCAGCGGCGGAGTGGTGGATTGGGAGCTTGGCGTGAAGCATACCCAAGAGCTGATGGGTTATGTGGAACTGGGCATTTCCAAGTACGAAGCCGCCCTGGCGGACGGCATTTGCGCGGAACAGGCCCGGTTGTTCCTTCCCGCTTACGGGATGTATGTACGCTGGTACTGGACGGCATCGGTCCAATCCGTCGCTCACTTCCTGTCTCAACGGCTGGAGCATGATGCGCAAAAAGAAATCCAGGAGTACGCGAAAGCGGTGCTCGAGCTGATCAAACCGTTATTTCCCGTTTCACTGGGGGAGCTTCTTGGAAATGAGGAATAGCCAGTTCGATGCAAGCGGAAAACTGGAAAGTCATGAAATCACCCATGACTAACAGTCTATCATTCGTAATCTAACTTTGAGGAGGAATAATCACATGCCGAAAACGATCCAATGGGGTATTTTGGGAACGGGCTGGATTGCGTCACAGTTTACGAAGGATCTTGCTTTTGCGGAAAATGGGGTGGCAGCGGCCGTAGGCTCCAGAACGATGGACAGCGCTTCGCGCTTCGCCGCTGACTATGGAATCGGGAAAGCATACGGCAGCTACGAAGAGCTGGCAAACGATCCGGACATTGACGCGATCTATGTCGCGACGCCGCATCCTGCACATAAGGAAAACGTCCTGCTGTGTTTGAAGGCGGGCAAAGCGGTATTGTGCGAAAAGCCTTTTACGGTGAACGCGGGCGAACTGGAGGAGGCTGTATCTTATGCCAAGGAGAACAAGGTTTTTCTGATGGAAGGAATGTGGACAAGATTTCTTCCGGTTATCCGCAAAGTGAGGGAATGGCTGGATGAAGGGCGGATTGGGGACGTTCAGCTCGTCAAAGCGGATTTTGGATTCCGTGCCGGCGTCAATCCGGAAGGTAGACTGTTCAATCCGAGCCTTGGGGGCGGGGCGCTGCTGGATGCCGGGATTTACCCCGTGTCTTTTGCATCAATGATCTTTGGGGCTGAACCGGAGGAAGTGTTGAGTACCGCTCAGATCGGCAGTACCGGCGTGGACGAGCAGTTCTCTCTCCTGCTCTCCTATGGCCCAGGCAAAACCGCACAGCTGAACGGGGCCATACGCCTGAATATGGACAATGAAGCATGCATTTACGGCACGGAAGGGTATATTCGCATTCCTTCCTTTTTGAACGCGACCAGAGCTGCGTTATATGTCAACGGCAGTGAAGAGATTTTTGAAGATGACCGGACATCGCTCGGGTATGCGTTTGAAGCCGAGGAAGTGGCAAAATGTCTGGCGGAGGGGCGGACCGAAAGCTCGGTCATTCCGCTTGAAGAGTCGGTGGCGATTATGAAGCTGCTCGACCGGATCCGAGGTCAATGGGGACTCCGTTATCCGTTTGAGTAATGTTCCGATATTTAAATTTCAAGGAGGCCTGCTGCCATCCAGGAGCAGGTCTTTTGGTGTCTACGGAAAGCCTAGACTGGGGCCTGTCGAAGATCTGTCACTTTTTGCTGGTTTCAGAGCGATAAGGACAGGTACTATAATAGCTGTACATCCATGACGAAGGTCGCCTATCCGATTACAACGAATGCGACTTACTTAAAGGAGGCCGCAGCTATGAGCTCCTATATTTCTGAACGCATAAAAATTCCGCCGGGACTGTGGGCAGGATTCCGTCAACTCGGGATTGCCCCGCATGACGTCGTCCGCAGCGCAGGACTCCCGCTTACGATCATTGCAGAACCCGAGGTCACCACGGCCCAATATTTCGCCATTTGGCAGGCTTATTCCGAGCTGGCCGGCGACGTCGCCCAAGGCATCATCCAGCTGGCGACCGTGTTTGAAACGGCGAAATACCCGCCGACCGTTTTGGCGACGTATCATGCCCGTGATTACCGTGACGCACTGTACCGGATGGCCCGGTACAAGCAAATGTGTCCCCCCGAGAGCCTGCACATCACCGAGGAGGGAGAGCACTGCACCATCGAGCTGGGCTGGCTGCATCCCGGGGAGTCCGGCCCGCCGGTGCTGGTTGGCATCACGCTGGCATGCCTCATGGAGCTTGGGCGCCGGGGGACAGGGCAGCCTGTGCAAGCACGGTCCGTTGAATTTATGCAGCCAATGGGTGATATCCAGACCCTTGAAAGTTATTTCGGCTGCCGGATCCAGGTAGGTGCGACACGCAACCGGCTGACGCTGCACCGGAGAGATCTGGATCGGCCTTTTCTATCGTACAACGAAGAGCTGCTGGACATTCTGACTCCCGCGCTGGACCGGTCGCTTGATGAGCAGCAGCGCAGCCGCACGTTCCCCGAGACGGTCAAATGGATTCTGAAGCGCAGCCTCACGGCAGGGCGTCCCGACATCCAGGCTGTCGCCAGAGAGCTCGGGATGAGCGACCGTACCTTGCAGCGCCGGCTTACAGAGGAGAACACCAGCTTCAAGCACCTGCTGACGCAAGCCAGACATGAGCAGGCGCGGGAATATTTGGCGGACCCTTCGCTTGATATTAAAGAGGTCGCTTTCCTGGTTGGATACGAAGACCAGAATTCGTTCTACCGGGCCTTCCGGCTTTGGGAAGGAAATACGCCATCCCATTGGCGTGCTGAACATGTAAGTACGAACTCGTGAGCAGAAGGACAGCGAGCAGAGCCCGATTTTCGATAGATTTCCAAACCTCGGATTGCTTCGGCTTGTCGGGATATTCTGTTATTTTATTGGCGTGTATAGCAAGAACGTTGGCGCTGCACACTAGTTACTGAACCCTCCTGGTCAGGTATTATTATCTCTATCCGGAGTAAAAGGAGTTTTTTGTTATGGATATGGGATTACACAATAAGACAGCGTTAGTTACAGGATCTACGAAAGGGATCGGAAAGGCCATTGCCATCGAGCTGGCCAAAGAAGGCGTTCATGTACTCATTAACGGCCGAAACGATGCAGAGGTAGAACAAACGGTGAATGAAATCAAGGCGAACTTCCCGGCGACCTCTCCCCAGAAGGCTACGGCCGATCTTGTAGATAAAGGGCAAAGAGAAGCTTTATTTGACAAGTTCCCCGAGGTTGATATCTTGGTGAACAACATGGGAATCTATGAGATCATGCCATATGAGAACGTTGACGACGAAGTATGGGAAACCTACTTCCGCACGAATGTTCTTGCTGCCAATGGGCTGACCAAATTCTATCTGCCTACCATGCTGAAGCAGGATTATGGGCGGGTTCTCTTTATTGCGAGCGAGGAAGCGTTGATGCCTTCGGGACAAATGCCTCAGTATGCCGTGACCAAGTCGATGCTGTTATCTCTGTCGAAGAGCTTGTCCAAATTGACGAAAGGCACCGAAGTTACCGTGAATACGATCATGCCGGGACCGACCCTCTCTGAAAATGTGCAGCAAATCATTGAGGGGATGTACGCTGACGAGGATTTGACCTTCTCGGAAAAAGAGAAGAGGTTTATGGCGGCAGGCCTGCCCCAATCCGAAATTCAGCGGTTTATCCGGCCGTTTGAAATCGGCAGATTGGCTGCTTTTGTATGCAGTCCTTATGCATCTGCCTTCAAAGGCGCTCCGATCCGCATGGATGGGGGAATGGTGCCGACAATTTTTTAATCGATGTTGTTGTGAAAAAGAACCTTGGGCGGGATCCCGAGGTTCTTTTTGGTATTTCGCCGCCCGCACGGGCATCTGCTGCTTAATCGAGAGCCAAACCGTTCTATTTCCCTGCCCGCTCTGTTATTGCCCGATGGAAGGGGCATCCGGCTGGCGAGGTGTCGTCATCCCGCAGAAAATACTGCTTGTATTCAAGATTCCCCTGCGATCCGTAAGACTTTAATTCCGGATGGGCCGGCGCGGTGTCGTATGCGGCAAGGCGTGCACGGATCCGGGGAGCGATTTCAGCCGCTTTTTCAGGATAGGCGTTCCACTGCTCCAACACCCAGCGCGGCGTCAAAGCCAGCATGAAATAGGGGAAGCTTCGGCTCTGACGGGATGTATGTGCCGGGGTGCCGCAGTAGACGAAATACCGCTCGCCATCGTAACAGAACTCCCACAGCGCCTGTTCCGGGTCTTCCGGAATGTCCTCCGGCCACGGCGTACGATCCAAACGGCTGACCTGGTTCAGTAAGTTCCAGAATGCATTTTCATACGCCAGAACCTCTCTAACGTTCTCCTCCGCCTCGAAAAAAACAACCAGGGAGGAGTAATCCCCGAAAGACCGCGAAGTTCTGCCATACTCGGCAATGATCTGCGCGAGCTCCGGCCCTGCCGAATCATCCCAGGGACTGGGCGCAAAACCGTAACGGAGATGACCGAGCGCAAACGCCCGTGTGGCCGGAATGCAGGGGAACCGGGCTTCCCGGTCCGTCATCTTGGCCGCAAACCGCCGGCAGGCCTCTTTCTTCCAGGCTTCCAGAGGAAGCTTTTCATTTTCGATGTCCGTATACTGCAGCAAAAGCGGCATGAACAGCCCTCCTTTTACCTACAGCATACGCCCAGGGTCAAAAGGGTGACTGTGCAGAAGCCCATGCTTTAGCCCCCTGCCCATCATATTGGTTCTGGGGTCATGGTATGTTTTCGGGCCAAAATAAAGATTGAACGCCCTGCTGCAATCCATTTACAATGAAACTATCTTCCAGGCCAAAGGAACGATGCATAGATGACGACAACAACCTTGTGGAATCAAACGCTGCATCTGGTTTCTCATGCATATTTCGAGCGTAAGGAAAGGTTTGAAATGGATGTGGATTGTTACTCCGTCTGGGTGTTGTTTGCCGTGGAATCGGGCAAATTTTATTACCGGATCGGGGAGGAACGAGGGGAGGCGGGGGCCGGAGACCTGGTGTACTGCCCGCCGGGGTTCACCTTTGAACGGGAGATGGTGTCTCCGCTTGCGCTTCACTACATCGGCTTTGAAATGGTGGGGGAAGAGCGGACGGGGCCCGTCCCGCCGCTGCCGACGTTTTTGTCGCGCCCGCTTGACAACAAACGCCTCGTTTCCAATTTTGCCTATTTGCGAAAGCTGCATTTAGCGACAGAACCGCGGCATGTGCTGCGCAAGGACATGATCATGAACGACATCTGGCAGCTCGCCTGTGAGGTGTGGGAAAGAGAACATCTCCATGATGAGCAGCAGCTGCTGGCCGACTCGGACGATGCGCTGATGAACCGTGCGGCTGAATGGATCTACCAGAACGCGTACACCCCGTTCAGCATGAGGGAGCTGTCGGATTCGCTAAACCTCAGTCCCGTCCAGTTTACGCGCCGGTTCCGGAAGTCGTTCCGGATCGCTCCTTCGGACTTTGTCCGGTCTTTGCGCATCAGTAAAGTGGCCGAGCTGTTGCTGGATACCGATATGACGCTGGACCAGATTGCCACCTGCTGCGGATATGAGAACGGCCTGTATCTAAGCCGGGTGTTCTCCAAAAATATGGGCATGAGCCCATCCAAATACCGCGAGCTGAACCGGCTGTAACCGGTTCTCTGGTGTCTTTGTGTGGGAAGACAGAGCAAGGCGCCGGCTTCCGGTCGATTTCGCATGCCGGTGATGACAGGCGCCCCGCTGTCCGCGTCCCGGTCTGCTAGCTCTCGGTCACTTCCAAATGCTTGATGCAGTCGTAGAGCGAATAGGTCCAGGCAGTGTCATTCAGAACGATGGTCGTCACGGAAGTGTTGCGCAGCTTGACGCCCGTCGACTCATCCTGCATCAGTTCTTTTAAAGTTTGCCCCAGAAAATAGCCGTGCGTGACGGCTAGAATTTTTTGTCCCGGAAATCTGGCTGCCATCTCTTCCACAAAGCTTCGGCCGCGGGCCCGCATCATCTCATCCGTTTCCTGCTCCATGTCCAGCTCGTGCCAACGGGCTCCCCAGCGCTGGACCCTTTCCGCTTCGGTCGTATCGGCGATCTTGCCGCGGTCCATCTCGCGCAGGCGCACATCGTAGAAATCGACCGGCTTCTTGATTTCGGCCGCGATGATGTCGGCCGTCTCCCGGGCGCGCCGCAGGTCGCTGGAAATAAACAGATCCCACGGCTCCCCGGCCAGCCGCTTGGCTACGAGCGCAGCCTGCATTCTTCCGGTTTCGTTCAGCGGATTTTGCGTATGCCCCTGCGCCCTGTTCTCGATATTATGATCGGTTATTCCATGCCTGACAAACGTAATTAATGTCACCGATTTGTCCTCCTAAGCTTTTCTCCGATTGTAATCCAGTCTTACCAGGAATGAATCTAACACTTAACGGTTTATGCCGCTTGCTGCGGCTTCCAGAATGGAAGAGATCGGCACCGTTTCCCCTTTTACCGGAAAATACGGCTTTACGCCCCGGGTGTCCTGCGATTCCGGGAACCGGCTGTGCAGCGTAATGACGGTTTTCGGAGCAATGCTGCCGATCAGGCTGGCGAGCGCCTCGGGATGGGCGTGTCCGCCATTGGACAGGGAATGGCCGGTAATCGCGTAGGCGTTCAGAACCTTGGCTACGGCAGCATGCTCGATTTTGACGCTGTAGTCCGACTGAATAAAATGCGATTGCCCCTGCAGGCCTCCCAGCGTCTCCAATTCAATCATATGCGCAAGGTCCGGAAATTTGAAGAAATACACCATTTCTGGCTTGCGCTCGGCCACTTCTTCCAAAGAGACGGTAGGGTACGGCACCTCAATGCCTTCGGCCATGGTGGCATCGATGACTTGAACAGGGACGTCAAGTGCCGGATGTCCATGGAGCACCCGCACGCCTTCCCGGTTTGCCGTATGCCAGACGGCTGCAAGCGACGCTTCCATCACGATGCTTTTTCCTTGGTCTGCGGTGATCGCGATCATGTCGGCCATCCGCTCTAAATCCCGCGGCGACATCTGCAGATACACCAGCCCTTCCGCTTCGCGAACGATCTCCGCGAACGAGGCAAGCAGCGCCTCCTCCGTGATCTGCAGCGGGACGGTGGAGGGGGCGGATGTAAGGCGCGTCCCTTCCGTAATGAGCACGTCGATCGGTTTGCTCTGGCACAGCCGGATGAAACGGTCGATCTTATCCGGATGCTTACCCTGCCGGCGCCAGTCCCCCGTATACGCAATTCTATGCGTGCCGTCGTCGATGATGATGCCGGATGCGCCGGTCGCATTGTGATCCATCTCGACAACCTGCATCGTAAACTCTCCGAAATCGACCACGGTCAGGTCGTCGCAGGTTGTTATCTTGGCCCCGGTATCCTTGCTGTGCCGGCCCGCCACCATGCCGCGGAACAGGGAATACGAATCATGGCTCATATATACGGGGAGATCCGGATGGGCAAAGGGAAGCAGCGCCATATGGTCCGTATGCATATGTCCAATATAGAGATGAATCCGGTCATAGTTCGGAAATTCCCGGTTTTCCCAGACCCGCCGAACCACGGCCCAATCCAGGCCTTCAATTTGCTGAGCATCGTACAGATCCGGCAGCGGGGCAGTCATGCCGCCCAGCAAAAACTGGCGCAGCTCGCGCCCGGGCGTCGCATTCACCGGTTCAAACAGCGTTACTTGGGTCGGAAACAGCAGGCTGCTGTGCTCGACGCCAAAGTCGAACAATAGCCCCTGTTTTCCTTTGCCGTACAGAACCTGCACACCTCCTGATTTGCCTACTCCGCCCAAAAAAGTCAATTGTGCCTCCTGCAACGTGATCGCCTCCTGTGTGGATATAAGCTCACAATATCATAAACTTGTCGTTCCGCTTGCCTCGCCAACGTCCTCCAGCGAAAGGATGGCGCCATGCTCCCTGAGCTTTTGCCGGATGATCCGGACATCGACATCCTCCGGAGAGAGTTGCTGCTTCACAGCCAGAGCGGCGCCGATGCCCACGCCTTCGCCGACGGCCATGCAGGTGGGCATGACCCGGGAAGAGCCGAAGACGACGGGGTCGACGCTGATGCAGCGGCCGCTGAGCATGAGCCGTTTCACGTCCTTGGCGATCGTCGCCCCGTACGTGATGCCATAAGGGCCGGCCAGCGACCGGATAACGGTCGAGTCGCCTGAACCGCTGTGAATGTCGATAATATACGAGCCGAGCGCGATCGTGTCATCCGGAATGATCCCGTTCACGGCCGCCTCTTCGCGGATCATCTGCTTGCCCATGATCCGCCTCGTTTCACGGATGCCCAGAAACGGGGCAATCGAGGATAAATAAATGTGCTCAAACCCTGGGATGTGCTCGCGCAGCATGTCGATCAGGGGAAGGATCTGCAGATGGGATTCGATCTCGCCGCGGCTTAGCTCCTCGACCTTTGTCCCATCAAAATTCAGGATGCGGATGCAGTTCAGGGCAATGTACCCCTCTCTGGGCAGATTGATATAGATGATCGTATCGCGGCTGATCGGGCATTTGCCTTCCTGCCTGAGCCTGGAAACCGTATTTTTCAAGCCGACGAACACGTGATTTTCGCTGGCCCGCAGAAACTCCGCCGTATAGCCGGGGCGGATCTTCATCGAAGATCCGTGCCGGAGCTCCTCCGGATGATCCCCGAGGAATTCCATGAACCGTTCGAGATCAAAGCCGCCGACGGTAAACATAAGGGTAGGCGGCTGGGTTTCCCCGTTCGCGTACTGCCCTTTCTCAAACGAGGCGCCCGCCATATAAGCGACGTCGCCGTCCCCGGTCGCATCGATGAAGACATCGGCGAATACCTCGATTTCCCGGCCTTTTCCTTTTAAGAGAACGGATTTCAGCTCACCATCCTCCACGTTTGTTCCGATGATTTCGCAGTGCAGCAGGGGCTGTACCCCATACTGCTTGATTTTTTCAAAAATGACGATTTTCATCAAGCTGGGATCGATGACCGTCGTCGAATTGTGCAGCGGGCATTCCCGGTGTCCGAAGGAACCGCCAAGCAGGGTCAAGCGGTCGACGATTTCCTGCGGCAGGCCGCGGGTAACCTGGCGTCCCTGGGCATCCAGGAAGGCCAGCAAAGGCAGTCCAATCGTCATGTTTCCGCCCAGGAAGCCCTGCCTGTCCACGATCATGGTCTGCGCTCCCTCCCGTGCGGCTGCAATGGCTGCCCCGACGCCCCCGGCCCCGCCCCCAAGGACAAGCACCTGTGTCCTGATGACTTCGCGATGCAATTGGCTTTCCATATAACCCCTACTTTCTCATTGGATCTTCGCGGATGAACACGGCCCTTTAAGCCATGCACCGCTTAAGAAGCGTGAATTGGTTTTCATTATACGAGGGGCGAGGATGCATGAACATGCAGTAATCCTTCATTGGGGATGCACTTTGTTTCAGGGATGGGAACGGAGAGGTGACAACATTCGGGATGCTTCTCCAAAACTTGACGTTCCGCCAACAAGGCCCTGACTTTGCTGAAACAAAATACATGTACAGTAAAAGAGCGTGCATGGACTCATCCGAGCGGAGGTTGCTAACATGTGGGTGAAAGCGATCCAACATGTTGTTCATGTCAAAACAAGCCTTGAGGAGGAAACGATCGTGAACATGCGTAACAAACGTGCAGGTTCCATGGCGGCCGTGTTAAGCGCCATCCTGCTGCTGGCGGGCTGTTCCGGGGGCGGCGATTCGAAGGGCGCGTCCGCGGGCTTCCATGAGACGGGGCTGCCGATTGTCGATAAGCCGATATCCCTGACCATTGCCGGTACTTACGATGAACGAACGGGAACGAATTGGAATGAGCTTGAGACGATTAAGGAAATCAACGAAGGGACCAATGTTCAGATTAAGTGGAACCTTAGCCCGGGCACCGATTGGGCGACAAAGCGCAACCTGATTATCGCCAGCGGCGATCTTCCCGACGTGCTGCTGGAGCTCAGCAGTTCGCAGGTCGTGACGGGAGGCGCGGACGGCATGTTTATTCCGCTGGAGGATCTCATCGAGAAATACGCACCGAATTTGACGAATTTTCTGAACAAATACCCGGAAGTACGGCAGGCGATCACAGCTCCGGATGGGCATATTTACTCCCTGCCGATGGCCAACATGTCGGAGTATAAGCATGCCGACGGGAATACGCTGTGGGTGAACAAGGAATGGTTGAAGAAGGCAGGCTTGGAAATGCCGAAGACGACGGAGGAGCTCACGAAGGCACTCGAGGCATTCAAAACGATGGACATGGACGGAGACGGCAATCCGAATAACGAAATTCCGCTGACCGGCGTCTTCGGCGACTCGCAGTATGGGTTCGGCTACCTGTTCGGATCCTTCAATACGATCGACGAAACTTTTATCGTGCAGGATGACAAGGTGGTATTCGTCAGAGCGACGGAGGAGTTCAAAAATACGGTCAAGTACCTGCACTCGCTGTATGAAAAAGGGCTGATCGATCCGGACAGCATGACGCAAAACTCCACCCAGCTGATCGCCAAGGTCTCCTCCGGCAAAAAAGCGTCTGTTGGAGCATTCTTCGCCTGGAGCGCCGACCAGATCACCAATGCGGACTACCGGTGGGATTACGGTTCGCCGATGATCCCGCTCGCCGGGCCGGACGGCTCCCAAATCACCCCGCGCAACAATTTGCAGATGACCCCGGGCATGTTCGTCATCACGAAAGTTAATCCGTACCCCGAGGCGACGATGAGATGGGTCGACCGGGCTTATGAGCCGGAGATGTCCATGAAGCTTCGCGAAGGCCCGAACCGTCTGAAGAAGCTGGCTGACGGCACGTATGACACCATCCCGAATCCGGACAACTATACGGCCGGCGAATGGAAGGTCAAAGAGACGCCTTACAATGACTTCGTCTACGGCTTCTCGCAGGAAATGCGTGACAAGCAGATTCTGCCGAAAGCGGAGCCCGGGCAGCTGGATCCCGATTTTGACGAGTGGTACGAAGCTCTGGTTCCGTACATGAAGCCTTGGGTGTACCCGAATATTATGTTCACGGACGCGCAGTACAAGAGCATCGAGCAGTATCAGACGGATATCAAAACGTACACGGATAAAATGGAAGCCCAATGGATCGCCAAAGGGGGCATCGACGAAGAGTGGAATACGTACCTGGAGACGCTGAACAAAATGGGGCTGAGCGATTATACGAAGGTGTACCAGGACGGTTACGATACGAATAAAGCGAACCTGGCCAAATAGAAAACTGCCCCCAACATCCGTTAGCGAGCTAGTTTCCGGCCCCGCGTAACGTAAAGGACGGTTGATAACGATGAACACCAAAATCGAAAGGACGGCGCTCGCACAGCTGGAGAAGCCTGCGAAACCGAAGGCTGCTTCGCTGTGGCAGCGGGTCATCCGCAACTGGCAGCTCTACGTTTTGCTGCTGCCGCTTTTGCTGCATTTCGCGATTTTTCAGTATGCGCCCATGTACGGTCTTCAGATCGCTTTTAAAAATTTTCGCGCCATTGACGGGATTTGGGGGAGCCCCTGGGTGGGGTTCGAGCATTTCGAGCGTTTCTTCCGGTCCTATCAATTCTGGAATACGCTCAAAAATACGCTGCTGATCAATCTGTACGACCTGGTCTTTGCCCTCCCGATCGCGGTCGTGTTCGCGCTCATGCTGAATCAGGTCGCCCGGCTCCGCTTCAAGAAATGGGTTCAGACCATTACTTACGCCCCGCACTTTATTTCGACCGTCGTATTGGTCGGCATGCTGTACATTTTCTTGAATCCGCGGACAGGGATGATCAACAATTGGATCGACCTCTTCGGCGGGGAACGGATCAATTTTTTCGGCGAAGCGGCCTGGTTCAAACCGATGTACGTCATCTCGGAGATTTGGCAAACGACCGGTTGGAGCGCGATCATCTATTTGGCCGCCTTGACGTCCGTCGATCCGCAGCTGCATGAAGCCGCGATTATGGACGGGGCCAATAAATTTCAAAGGGTGCGGCATATCGACGTGCCCACGATCATGCCTGTCATTATGATCATGCTCATTCTCAAAATGGGGCACTTTGCTTCCCTGGGCTTCTCGAAAGTGCTGCTGATGCAGAACTCCTTGAATATCGATTCGTCGGAAGTGATTCAAACCTATGTGTACAAGACCGGCTTGGTCGGCGCGCAGTACAGCTACTCGGCGGCGATCGGCCTGTTCGACAACCTCATCAATTTTACCCTGCTGCTGACGATGAACCAGCTCGCCAAAAAATTGAAGCAGCAAAGCTTGTTCTAGGAGGGAGCGCTCATGGCTAAAACGGATGCACTCGATCATACCGCAAGGATTGCCCGTTCCCGTGCCGACAAAGTGTTTGACCTGTGCAACTATACGATACTGTCCGCTATTCTGCTGATTGTCCTGTACCCTTTGTATTTCATCGTCATTTCCTCGTTCAGCGAACCGACAGCCGTCAATTCCGGGAACGTCAGCCTTTGGCCCAAAGGGTTTACGCTGGAAGGCTACCGCATCATCCTGCAGAACCATGACGTATGGAGAGGTTATGCGAATACGTTCCTGTACACGGTGATGGACGTTGCTTTAAGTTTAGCGATCATGATCCCGGGCGGCTACGCCCTGTCGCGCAAGGAGCTGGACGGGCGGAATGTGTTCATGGTGCTGATCGTCTTTACGATGTTTTTTAGCGGAGGCATGATCCCGACCTATATGGTGGTCAAAAATTTGGGCATGGTCGACACGATCTGGGCGCTGTTTGTGCCCACAGCCGCATCGGCGTATTACGTCATCGTGGTGCGGACGTTTTTCCAAAATACGCTGCCGGAGGAAATGCTGGAATCGGCCAAGGTCGACGGCTGCTCGACCTTCCGCTTTTTCTTCAGCATGGTCATTCCGCTGTCGGCGCCCATCATTGCGGTCATGGCGCTGTTTACTGCGGTATCCCAGTGGAACTCCTTTTTCAGCGCGCTGATTTATCTGCACGACGCGGATCTGTATCCCCTGCAGTTAATCCTGCGCAGCATCCTGATTTCCAGCCAGATGTCGGCCCACGGAACAGATGCCGTCGTTGACCCGGAAACGATCGTGGAAGCCCAGCGGTACGCGGAACTCATCAAGTATGCTCTCATCATGGTCGCCAGTGTTCCGGTACTGGCACTCTATCCCTTCCTGCAGCGTTTCTTTGTGAAAGGGATGATGATCGGTTCAGTCAAAGGGTAAACATAACAACGAACTGCCGCGAAGTTGAAGTGCATCTCCAACGGTTAGCCGATGTCGAACCATTGGGGGTACCGTTCAAATGCGGCAGTTTTCGTGTTGGACGGGAAAAGATTAACGCGATCACGAGCGGGCTCTAGCTCTCCAACACCGCATGGGGGACCAGATTGCCTAACTTGTTATTTTCCACAAATTGCTGAAGAAGGGAAATAAACGCCCGGGCTGCGTGGCTTAAAAATTTATCCTTATTCATAATGATGACGATCTGCCGGTATAAGGCGGGATTGACGATAGGGATTGCGGATATCGCACCGTCACGGTTCAGATCGATCAGCGATTTGGATAAGATGCTGACGCCGGCACCCGATTTAACCAAATTGAAGATGGTACTGATGGAATTGGTTTCGACGAAGGGGGTCATCTGTTTGCCGGTCATGCGGCAGGTCGCGTCCACTAGCTGGCGGCATTTGTGGTTCTCGGGAAGCAGGATCAACGGCAGCCGGTCCACTTCGGTAAAGCTAATCTCTTTTCGCTGGGCAAGCTCATGGCTGGAGGAGACGGTTAAATAAAACTGTTCGAAGTATAAAGGGATTTTGTCCAGCCGGTCATCGTCGACGGGCAGAATGGTCACAGCCGCATCGAGTTCATTATTCAGTACCTTTTCCGTAACGTTTCCGGATTCAACGATTTTGACCGTAACGTTCGGATATTCCTGGTTGAAATCGACCAGAAGCGAGGACACCAAATGATTTAACTCCCCGGGGGGAGAGCCGATGGCGAGCGTTCCACGATCTCCGCTTTGCAGCTCGTTCATTTGGTCCTTTGCGCTTTGGAGTGCGTTGAAAATGACAGCTGTATGCGACTTCAGGATCTTCCCCGCCTCGGTCAACGCGATTTTCTTCCCGATTCGGTCAAAAAGAGGGGTGCCGATTTCGTCTTCAAGCGACTTGATCTGATGGCTCAGCGTAGGCTGGGTCACATTTAATTTATCTGCGGCCCGCGTGAAGTGAAGCTCCTCGCAAATCGCTTGGAAATATTCCAATTGCCGTATCTCCATGATTCGTTTCCTCCCGATGTGTAGGATGGCATGATGAGCATATGAATGCTATGAGCGTCCAAATGATGTGGTTTATCTATTATTATCATAGAAATCATAACATTGATCTATCGTATACTGAATTTTACAATGAGGGCATCAACAACACAATCCTTTTTTGCGAGGTGTATGACAATGTCCTTATCCATCGGTCATGTAAAAATCCCGGACAGCGCATTAGCCAGACAGGCTGCGGAGCTGCTTCGGGATCATGGGGATGATTTGCTGTGGAACCATTCTCATCGGGTGTATCTGTTTGGTGCCGTACAGGGGGAGCAGGCGGGAATAATGTATGATGCCGAGCTGCTGTATATTAGTGCTTTGTTCCATGATTTAGGATTAACCAAGCATTACAGCAGTTCTGACAAGCGGTTTGAGGTTGACGGGGCCAATGCGGCAAGAAGGTTTTTGGAATCGCATCAGGTTCCGGAGGAGTCGATCCGGCGCGTCTGGGATGCCGTCGCCCTGCATACGACGATCGGCATTGCGCAGTATAAGGAGCCGGAAGTTGCGCTGATTTATTCGGGTGTCGGTTATGATGTCATGGGAGAAAATTTTGATGCGATTACGCCGGAGATTCGTGAACAAATCGTAACGGCGTTCCCCCGGAATCAGTTTAAGAGCAAGATCTTAAACGCCTTTTTGGAAGGCTTCAAGCATAAGCCGGAAACGACATTCGGTAACATCAAATCGGATGTATGCGAGCGGCTGCTGCCAGGATACAAAAGCCCAAACTTCTGTGATTTGGTTCTTCACTCGCATTGGGACGAGTAAGTGGATACACTTGCCTTTCCGAAAATAAACCGATGCCACGCGGCATCGGTTTTTCATGCATTAGCCTTTTTCAGTTTAATTGAAGGTTTACGCCAACTACCCCGATTTTACCGCGTTCTATTTATATATACTTCATTAGAATGGCGGGGAGGGATTCCAATCAAGAAGGTGCTCATTGGCTTATGGGTCATTACTCTTGTAATGTTATCCGGATGTCTAAGTCATCCTTCCGTGATTCAATTTACTGGCGAAAGTAAAATCTGGTCTGCTGACTATACGATTACCAAACTGAATCGAGAAGATCATATCAGCCGGCTCCAAATACGGTACAAAGGGAAAGACCCAGCAAACGTGGGGAGAATCAAATATAAATTCACCGGCACAACGATGAGTGGAAGCGGGGAACAAAAATTGTCAGGGAACAGAGACATCGTTACCGGATCCGGAGGCAACGGCGCTATTCCGCCGGAGGACTCAACCATTCAGGTAACCGTCGAGTGGAAGGGCCACAAGGAAGAGATGGAGCTTTCGACCGGCGCTTCCCGTAAATAATAAGCCCCCATCCACAAGGGACAGGGGCTATGCCAGGGCGGGGAGGCCTAAATCTTCTTCCCTTTGCCGTGCAATATTTTCAATTCTCCGTTCTCATACCCGACCGAATAGCTCATCCGGTAACCTTGATAGACGGTGCCGCTCTTGCGCCGCTCCTCGGCCGTAATATCAACGCTGACCAATGCGCCGTCGTCCTGCTCTTCAAGCGTAAGGGGGCCAAGCGTTATATCACCGGTATTCAGATATCCCGCCCGGAAATCCTCGTAACTGATCCCGCTCTGCCATTCGCTGCCGAGCAGGGAATACGCCGTGACGTAATCGCCGGTATTCAGGCTTTGATAGAAGTAAGCGACAATGTCCCGCTCGTCCGCGACCGTTCCGTCGCTGTCCGTACCGTACTCATCTCCGCCGTCCCCAGCCGGAAGCTCGGTCATCGGGGTCTTGGACCATTCCCTGGCCTGCTGAAGAATGCTGGAGATCGGAATGCTGAACCCGATTCCCGGTCCCTCGGACACAGCCGCCGAGTTGATACCCAGCACTTCACCCGTTTCTGCATTGACCAGGGGTCCGCCGCTGTTGCCGTGGGTAATCGGTGCAGAGATTTGGTACAGATTGCTGTAGGTATACGGATCAATGTCGAAGCTGCGGCCGAGTCCGCTGATAATCCCCGTCGTTACCGTGTTTTCCAGACCCAAAGGGCTGCCGAGAGCAAGGATTTCGTCCCCGACCTCCGCCTTATAGCCTTCGGCTACGGGAAGCGGGGCGAGTTTCTTAAGCTCAGGCACGCGAACGACCGCAACATCCGTATCGGTTCCGATCCCGATGACGGTTCCTTTATATTCTTCGTGATTCAGCGTCCGCACCGTTACCTGCTGTGACCCGGTTACGACATGGGCGTTGGTTAACAGGTCCCCTTGATCGTTATACAGAAATCCGGAGCCGAGTCCGTCTCCGCTTTCGATCGTGACGACCCGTTTCTGGCTGTCCTCGATAATCTCCTTGCGCGTCTTTTTTTCTTTCGTCACCGTCGCTGCATTGGCTGCATTGGCTGCCTTTTGCACCGCGAGCAGCGGCGCACCGCCAAGCTCGTTCTCGGCCGTCCTGTGAATGAAATACGTCCCGCCGCCTCCCAAGCCGAGGATGATCAGGGAGGCCAGTGCGCTGATCCAAATGCCTTTACTCATATTCCGTGCCCTCTATTCCAAATACCAGGATGCGTTATCAACCGTGACTTCCGCTTGTTCGTAGACCCCATAGTAAGATGTCGAGAAGCTCCCGGATTCCCCCGGTTCCAGTCTGAACGGGGAAACGTTGGCATAAGCATCGCCTATGTAGGCACCGGAGGAGCTGCTGTAAATGGTGAGGTAAACGCTGACCGAATAGATCGGGCGGGTCGCGGTGTTCGTGACCGTCCCGGAAATGGTCAGATCGCCGTAATCGTCCAGCACTGCTGTAACGCCGGATACATCAACGGCCGCGGTCCGGTTGTTCAATTCTTCTTCGGCGGCCTTCTGCTGGGCCAGCTGAATACGCTTCGCTTCAGCCTCCTCAAACTCCCGCTTCGCTTCCGAAATCTGCTTCCGGTACGATGTCAGCTTCGGATTGTCCGCAGCGTAGGACAACCCGTTGTCCACCGCTTCCAGCGCTCCGGCAAAATCCTTTTTCCGCAGCTTCTCTTCGGCTGACGAATAACTGATTCCGGCGATTTTGTTAATAATCTGCGCTTTGACGGCCGCCGCTTCCTGGCCGTTGAGGCCGCGGACCGTATCGAGCTTGTCGGCCAGCGCATCGACTGTGGTCAGCTTGTCCAGCTGGCCTTTGATGCGAAGCACCGTCAGCATGACCTGGTCCGCCGCCAGCGATTTCTGAAGCGGCGCGAACAGCGGCTCCTGCCGCTTGCCGATCATATCCGCAATTTGCTTCAGCGCTTTTTCCCCTTCATCCAGCTTTTTGGCCTTAAGCTGTGCCGAAGCGCCCTCGAGTTGATTCTTGAGCTGGGCGGCCTTGGCCGCAAGCTCCCGGTCCCGGGTCAGTGCGGCGAAGCGCGGCCGTTGTTCTTCGGCCCGTTCCAGCAGCTGGACCGCCTCCGAATACCTTCCGGCCAACGCCTCTTTCTTGGCTTGCTGCTGAAGCGCCATCACTTCATGGTTTACGGACTGCTCATACTTGTAATAGAGCGTAAGACCCAGGGCAATCACTCCGGCAAGCAGAAAAGGGATAATCCACTGGAATACCCGGCCGCTTCCCCTCTTGGTGACGGCCGCCTGTGCCGGGCGCTGATCATCTCCCGGCTTGCCTGCCGCAGCTTGAGGCAGCCGGATGGCCTCGGTGCCCGCGGCTACCTCAAGAACGGCCTGCCGTACTTCTTCCGTCAATAATCTTGCTCCGCACTTTCCGCATATTTTCTGTTCCGGAGCACACTTTGCTCCGCACTGATGACAATACACCCTGCTCCCCCCAGCGTTCTTGTATCGATCCGGCTGCGGTAATTGAAAGCCGGTTCCATCAAAATATCTAGGTCTTCAGCGAACCTTCTGGTTCCATAGACCTAAATTGCTAGTTTTTACTATACCATAATATGGATAGATGCGAGAAGAGGATTTTAATAGCTTGGAGTCAGCCCATCTTTTAACGGCTCCCGGGTGTCCGATTGCTTTTTTAGCTGGACGGGATAAAAGCAATTCGCAAGAAATAACAACCTGATAAGTGTGCTACGATGACGTTAGTAAAACATGTGGGCTGATGGATCCATTTTTGTGAAATTGGAGGTTGGATACCCATGACCAATCATTCGGGTAACAAGAGAATCGACACTGCCTCGAGGACGATCAAAGCATCGCCGCAAACGATTTATCATGCGTTCGTGGACCCTGAGGCTTTAGTAATGTGGCTTCCTCCGGAGGGGATGAAAGGCCGGATTTTCGAGTTCAACCCCGTGGCGGACGGAACTTACCGGATGTCGCTGACTTATTTAGAGAACGACCGTACAATGCAAGGGAAGACCTCTGACGATACAGACGTCGTCCAAGGAACGTTCCTGGAGCTCGTCCCGGACGAGCGTATTGTACAGGCTGTTGTATTCGAGTCAGATGATCCTGATTTTGCCGGAGAGATGATCATGACTTGGACATTGGCAGCCAACCCGAAAGGCACGTTGGTTACGATCGTATGCGAGAACGTGCCGGCAGGGATCCGGAAAGAAGATCACGACATCGGTTTAAGGTCCACTTTGGAGAACCTGGCATTATATACGGAACAATAGTTCGTTTCGTTGAACGAGTCAAAATCGGTTTGGTAAAAATTTATAGAAAAAAATCCATAAAAGATCGTGTATTTGTCGATTATGGTGAGCCGCGTTCGTTGTATTGGTAGAGGACAAAAAACGAAGCAAGGAGGCTTTGCCTTATGAGAACGGTCACTTCGAAAGACGGCACGAGCATTGCTTACGACAAGGTTGGAAGCGGCCCGCCGCTCCTGCTGGTCGATGGTGCGCTGTGCAGCCGGGGGAATGGCCCGAGCAGTGCCTTGGCAGCTGCATTGCAGCAGGATTTTACCGTGTATACCTATGACCGTAGAGGGCGTGGCGAAAGTGGAGATCATGCTATTTATGGAGTGGATCGCGAGATTGAGGACCTTTCTGCTGTGATTGAAGAAGCAGGAGAGGATGTATTTGTATACGGCGTATCCTCGGGGGCAGCGCTTCCCTTGAAGCGGCAAATCAGCTTTCGTCGATAAAAAAACTGGCGTTATACGAAGCGCCTTTTGTTTCAGACGGTAGCCGTGAAGCTGTGCCGGATGAGTACGCTGCACAAATGGATGAGCTGATTAGAGCCAATCGCCGGGGTGCAGCAGTCAAGCTGTTTATGAGAAAAGGAGTCGGACTGCCGGCCCCGGTCGTGGCCATGATGCCGATGATGCCTGCCTGGTCCAAGCTTAAGTCGGTCGCCCATACGCTTCCTTATGACACCATACTGACGATCGGGCAGCAGAAAGGGAGTAAGGAGACGTTGAAAAAATGGTCGAGCGTCTCTGTCCCCACGCTTGTTGCCGTTGGCGGCAAGAGCCCGGAATGGATGCGAAATTCCATGAAGGAGCTTGCACAGGTTTTGCCGAATGCAACCCATCAAGTGCTTCCCGGTCAAACGCATATCGTGAAACCGGCCGCATTGGTCCCTGTATTGGTCGAATACTTGAAGGGATAAAAAATATATTGAGGAGGTTGCGATATGGTAACATTTACTGCCGACCTGCAGCTGCACGGAAAGACCGCAACAGGCATTGAGGTGCCGGAGGAAGTAGTCAGAAGCTTAGGCTCTGGAAAAAAGCCTGCGGTTCGTGTTACGATCCGGGGGTACGCGTACCGGACTACGATTGGAGTCATGGGCGGACGATTTTTGATTCCGGTCAGCACGGAGCATCGGAAGAAAGCGAAGGTTGCCGCCGGCGACAAACTGGAGGTTCAGTTGGAGCTGGATACGGAACAGCGTGAACTACCCGTGCCGGACGATTTCTTGTCAGCATTGTCGCATAACGGGGTGGCGAAGTCTGCTTTTGAGAGCATGTCTTATAGTAATCGACGGCGCCTTGTTCTGGGCATTGAGGATGCCAAGACACCGGAAACCAGACAGCGGCGAATAGAGAAAGCTTTGAACGAGTTAAATAATTCCCAAAGTAAAAAGTGACATAAGCAGCGGTTAAGGAGGAAATCATGCACTCTCGACACGATTATAAAGAATTGCGTCAAACCTTTGAGCAGGCGGCCGATCTGTACCAGCAGGCACGGCCGGAGTATCCGGAAGCTTTGCTGGACGATCTGGTTCAGGCGGCTAATTTGCATCCGGGGGATCGTCTGCTGGAAATCGGTTGTGCGACAGGGAAGGCGACCCTACCGTTAGCCAAACGTGGATTCAACATGACATGCGTGGAGCTTGGAGCGGATCTTGCGGAAGCAGCCCGCCGCAACCTCACCGGAATGGATGCCGAAATTATAACGGGGGGCTTCGAAGAGTGGCAGCCCGAGGCCGAGAAAAGGTTCGATTTGGTATTTGCCGCCACTGCGTGGAACTGGATTGATCCGAAGGTACGGTATTCCAAGGCATGGCAGGTCCTTCGTCCCGGCGGACATTTGGCTTTTTGGAACGCCACTCACGTTTTTCCGGACGACGGGGATCCGTTCTTCCGTGAAATCCAAGACGTGTACGATGAATTGGGCGAGGGCAAACCGAAAGACACCGACTGGCCAAGGCCGGGGGAACTGCAGGAGCAGCGGGAAGAGATCGGGCAAAGCGGCCTGTTTGAGGTCGTTCATGTTCGGCATTTCGACTGGGAACGCCTCTATCATGCGGAAGAATACATTAACCTTCTAAAAACGTTCTCCGACCACATTCTTATGGAGGAATGGAAGCGTGAGAAGCTCTTCAGCGAAATCCGGGTTCGCCTGAACAGCCGTCCGGACTCGTCGGTCCGCCGCCATTGGGGCGCTGTTCTTCATGTCGCACGGCGTTTAGACTGAACGGGAAGATAAATCTAACAAGCGGAATCATTGAAATGACAAAGCTCCGATCGGATACTGGGCTCAACAGGCCAATCGGAGCTTATTGTTTTTTTATTATGACTTTTCCGGGTCACAGGCTGTTTGATTTAATCCGGATTCGCAAGGATCAGGTTTGAACTCCTCGAAAGCAGGACAGTTTGGTTATAGCCATTCCATACCTGAAGCGTATGGTAAAATTATCAAGTATGAATGCGAGCCAACGGAGGGAGCCCATGTGGAATTACAGGAAATTAAGTTTTGAGGACGCTGAACTCATTAACGGTATGAACCCATCTCAATATATTAAAAATGCATGGCGGGAAGTCGCCGGAAAACGGCAATTGGTCGAGATCAACTACCATGACAAGGATTGGCCGAACGGCTATGACTATCACTTGAGCCATTTAAGGGACACCATACGGTCTGGTGGTGAAGCTGTAGGAGCCTTTGATGGGGACAACAATCTCATAGGTTTTGCTGCGGTCAATCGGGAAGCCTTTGGTGACAAGTACCGGTATGTATTATTGGATCAATTATTCATTACGCTGGAGCATAGAGGTAAGGGGATCGGTAAAAAACTGTTCGCGATCGCGGCTCATCAGGCGAGGGAGTGGGGAGCTGAGAAATTGTATATCTGCGCAGGTTCAGCCGAAGAAACGATTGCCTTTTATGGTGCAATGGGATGCCGGGAAGCGGCGGAGGTTAGCCGGAAGTTGCTGGAGAACGATCCAAGGGATGTACAGTTGGAGTTCGTTTTATAGTTTCCGAATACCCCATAAGGAGCTGTGCAAGCATGCATGAGAAATCGAGTATCTCCGAATTTCATAAATTGTGCCGTGCGCTGAAGTTAGGCGAGTTGCAATCGGCCCCTGTACCGGTTACCGGTGGGCTGCTTCACAAAATGTACGCGGTGGAAACTGCGACAGGCAAATATGCCGTGAAGGCATTAAATCCGCAGATTATGACCAGACCAACTGCAGTGAACAACTACATTATGTCTGAGCGGATTGCGAATTACGCGGCAAAATTCATTCCTGCGCTTCCCGCAAAGAAGTTTGACGGGGAGTCGCTGCAGCGATTAGAGGACAGGTATTATCTTGTTTTTGATTGGACCAGTGAGAACAGCCTGAAGCATGGTGAAATAGACACGACTCATTGCGAAAAAATGGGTGACATTCTAGCAAAGCTGCATTGGATCGACTTTTCAGTTTTAGGAATCGAAACTCCACTATTCTCGAATTCGACTTTAACGGATTGGAGCTTCTATTTGGAGAAAGCACAAGAAAACCATGCCGCGTGGACCGGTCAGCTGCTCGAAAACATGGAACATTTACATCGATGGAATGCAGCCGCCATCGAATCGGTGAACGGGCTTTCTTCAGAATGGGTGATTACGCATGGAGACTTGGACCCGAAAAACGTACTGTGGTCAGGTCATGAACCCATACTGATTGACTGGGAATCCGCCGGTTATAAAAATTCGTCGCTGGACTTACTGGAAACCGCGGTTTATTGGTCCGAAAGTGAGACGGGCGAGATACAGAAGGAGAAATTTTTAGCCTTTATACAAGGATATAAAACAGCTCAGGGGCGCATTTCATCCGATTGGAGGCTGATTCTGGCTGGTGGGTTATTGTCCAAACTGGAATGGCTGGAATATAGTCTAAAACGGTCTTTGTGGATCGAATGTACGGATGAAGAAGAACAGAAGACCGGAACAGAGCAGGTCTCCATAACCTTGGGTGCTATTAAGCATTATGCAGAATCCATCCCCAAGATGGAAGAATGGCTTGAATTGCAGAAGCTATAGAGAAGCACAGGATATGTTGATGCTGACTGGACAGCGGCTCGAGTTCGTTCCAAGGGGCGTGCTGTCCAGTATTGGAGTCAAGTGATAAACGACATATCCTGTTGTTTTACCTGGATGCTCCGAACTTTCCACCATGTTTCCGATGACGATCAGCAAAAGCGACAGCCCGCCAGATGCCCAAAGGACAGTAGGGCGCCACAATAAATAATAAACTTAGGGCTGCGGCCGCTAAATACTGTTGTCAATGATGATAAGCGGCGTTACATTGGGAATCCCAAGAAACTGCATAATCAAAAGAATGAAAAGATTTATCCGCGCGTTAACAAGGCAAATGCCGCACTCGCTGATGGCAGCTGCATTTCGCTGATGACGCAGGCAAGCATGATGGATTCCTGAAGGCGGCTTCTGCTGATATCCCCCAGATCAATAACCGTTGACCAGCCGAGGTCTTTCAACAGAGTCCTGACTTGCTCCTTGGACTCCAAGTTGTTGCCGGACATAAACATGACCGGGGAGCCTTCGTTAAAATGCGGGTGAACCATGATTTGATCGCTGACGATATTGAGCGTTTTAACGACAGAACTGTCAGGCAGCAGCTGTTGGACGATTTCCCCTGCAGATGTTTCGTTATGGAGCAAACGCGGTCCGCTGTCAAAGTATACGGCATTACTGACGTCGATGACGGTTTTATTTTTTAAACAGGCAGGGTCGATAGATTCCAGCACGTCTTTCAAACCATTCCAGGGAAGCGCCAGAATCATCGTCTCTCCAAACCAGGCGGCTTCGTCAAAAGTGACCATTCCGACCGAACTACCGGTCTCTTTTTTCCAAGATGCGTGTTTCGGATGATCGGGTTCCCGGCTGCTCACGACAACGCGATGGCCCGACACCGCTAAACCTTTAGCTAACGCTTTACCTACATTTCCGGATCCCAAAATTCCGATTTTCATGTTCGATTCCCCCCTCACGAGCCATTATAGGACTGGGTCCATGCCGGGAACAATAAGGCACTTTTTTGTATCCCGACATGCGCTGCAGCATGGTGTATAATGTTGAAAAAAAAGCGGGAGGGGATCCAATGCCTGTGCAGTTGAACGAGTGTCAGGTCGAAGTAGTCATATCCAGCTTAAGCGGGAGATGGAAGATACCGATATACCGGTATTTGTACAAAAACGACCAGCCCGTGCGTTACAACGCATTGCAGCGCCATTTACCGTCCATCTCCAAGAAGGTACTGACAGAACAGCTCCGCGAGCTGGAGCGTGACGGTATCATTGAACGGAAATCGTACCCGGAGCCCCGGCCCAGAGTGGAATATGCGCTGACTTCGGCGGGACGGTCTATGATTGAATTTCTGGATCAGATCGGCGAGTGGGGCGTGAAGCACATTCTATCAAAACAAGAAACTCAGCAAAGCTGATTTGGATCTTGATTGAAAACCGATGATCAAATATGCAACAAACGCCAAGAAATCGCTGTGCTAGTAGCAGAGCGATTTCTTGCGCATATATTACTAATAATCTTGGAGCTGCCAATAGGTTGTTTAGGCGGACGCCAATTTTTCAATGACAATCGAAGCGCTAGTTGTAGGCGTTCCCCCGCCTATGCTGGCCTGCAGTGTTTGAGTTCCCGTATTATCGATCCGGTTCAAAGTCAGGACGCCTCCCGCCGTTAATCGTGCTACGACTTGACCTTGATAAGGGTTATTGCCCGCACCGGAGCCATAGTTACTGCAAGGAACCAGCGTGGCAGGCAGCGGTCCGGCGGCATCCGGATCGAAGAACAGGCCGAAAGCGCTGTTTCCGGCAGTCGGGAATACTTCCCAGCTGATGTTATAGAAACCGGTTTCCAGGATATTGACGGTGGAAGGGCTGGTGAAGGAAGTGGCCGTTCCGTTAATGACGGAGTTATTAAAAGTGACGGCGCCACCTTGGCCTCCGGGAGTGGGCGCTGCGGCAACGGTTTGATCGACTGTGCTGCACAAGAACGCAAACGAAGCGATACCTCCGGCAGGACCGGCAGGACCTTGCGGACCGGCAGGGCCTTGTGCTCCGGCAGGACCTTGAGGACCGGTAGCACCCTGTAGTCCCGGAATGCCTTGTGCTCCAGGAAGACCTTGTGCTCCTGCAGGACCTTGTGCTCCTGCAGGACCTTGAGGACCAGCCGGAGCATTTACTTTAATTTTCGGGGGAGGACAGTTTACCTTTACGATCTTTTTAATGACGCGGCGTTTCTTATTTCTATGGTGGTGAAAAACAATTTTACCTCTGCAATGCTTTCTTGGACAATGCAATGATATACACCTCCTGTCGATTTGTCTACAGAGTATGGGTTTGCTTCACATTTGGCATGGACTGATAACTATCATTTGCTAGACTAACGGCTATATTTTGAGAAAACGGGCATATGCGGGGTATTTCTTGGGACAAGCGGTTTGTCTGCCAATCCATAGGAATAAATTGATAGATTGGTTTACATATTCGATATTTTCAGAAGGCGATGCTATTTTGACGCATTATTAAAAAATGGAGAGAGATAGACAATTGAGAGCACAAATGGGCGAAATGGATACTGCATAGCTCAAAAAGTGCCCGGACTTAGGCAGAAGTGCGATGACTATTAAGGGAAGGCAAAGGATGGGAATGATCCAACATAAAGAAGTGTATATCTTTACGGGGTTTATCTGGTGCGTTCTGTTTGCGATCATTAGCTTTTACTGGGCAGGCGGAGGCATGATTGGCGTAAATACATTAGGAGGGTTCATCTATAATCAAGCCATAGAAAGGGAAGCATCGTTCATAGCCATGGTCTGGCTTACTGGATTCGTGAAATTGTGCGGGGGCTTATTTTTGCTGCTGCTTCTAAGGCCATGGTCCAGCATGACGAACCGGGTTTTATATATTCTAGGGCTACTAGCGGGGATTTTGCTATTCTTATACGGCCTAGCCAACGTGATTTCTCTTATTTTTGCCTGCATAGGGCTGCTGTCCCTGCAGATTGACGATTTTGCGCTCAGGTGGAGGCTCTTTTTTTGGGAGCCATTTTGGATGCTGGGAGGAGCGTTATTTATCCTTGCTGCACTCAAGTTTAAAAGGGAAGCCAAATCAAAATCATGATCCTTTTGTAAAGCAGCCGACTTCTCAGCAGTCGGCCGCTTTTTTTCATTTCTGAAATTTCATGGAAAAATTTGATGGTATCTGCTGGTTTGATTTCATGCTAAACTCAATCGGATTCAATATACGATAGGGGAAGTTTAGGATGGAATGGTATTTAAAAGCATTGAAAAATTACGCGGGATTTCAGGGAAGGGCGTCCAAAAAAGAATATTGGATGTTTATGCTGTATGAAGGAGTAATCTACCTCGTGTTTTCCGTCGTCGAGGAAATCGTGGGGCTGTCTTACATATTATCCGCGATCTATTTTGCTGCTACCTTCTTGCCGTCTTTGGCGGTTGCATGCCGCAGACTCCACGATACGGGAAGAAGCGGTTGGTGGAACTTGATCGCCCTGATACCGATCGTGGGCATCATTATTTTTGTTGTGCAAGCCTGTCAGGCAAGTCAGGAGACGGATAACCAATATGGCCCCCAGCCTGTGAAGTAATGTTTGGGAAGGCGGGCGAGACATAAGGATAACATCACAAGAGGAAGGCTGCCGGCCGATTGAGCCGGGAGTCTTTTTTGCTCGGCATTCTTCTTATAACTAAATCATGTGCAGCTTGGCGGAAAGGTTTGAATGGTCAGGTGCAGCAGACCGGAAGGATTGGGGAAAAGCTACTTGTTTGCATGGGGTTGCATGGGCTTTGCATGGGTTTTGCCGCCCGGTTGGTCAATTTTGATATGCCGCCCATATCCCGCCGGATCACTCAAAAATGACACATTGTCCGCTTGTCCAAGCCGCTTGTCATCAGGCCGCAGGCACCTTGTTACCGGGGGTTAGGGGCATCGACTAAAATGACATATTTACGAGCACTGCTCCCTGGGCTATCGTAAAAATGTAAGCGTTAGCACACCTGACATACTGTGGTAACGATGGGTGGAGCAAAAACCATTTATCAGGAAGGGGTGATCCTATGCAGGAAACCAATACGGCGTTTGCCGGCCGCCCGGCGGCGGCCATGCCGACAAAGAGAAAAGGCAAAGGTTTATGGAAGCGCATCATTATGAACTGGGAGCTGTACCTGTTTATTGCGCCGGCCTTTTTGTACTTTCTTATTTTCTGTTACGGGCCGATGTACGGCATCCAGATCGCGTTCAAGAACTTCATTCCGACAAAAGGAATCACGGGAAGCCCGTGGGTCGGCTTCGACCACTTCGTCCGCTTCTTTCATTCCTATTACTTCTGGGACCTGCTCTGGAACACGCTGAGCATCAGCTTGTACTCGCTGGCCATCGGGTTTCCGATCCCGATCATTCTGGCACTGGCCTTCAACGAAGTCCGAAACGGCTTCTTCAAGAAGCTGTCCCAGACGGTGACGTACGCGCCGCACTTTATTTCCATGGTCGTCATGGCGGGGATGATTATCACGTTCCTTTCGCCGTCGACGGGGATCGTCACCCACATGATCGAGGGTCTGGGCCTGAAATCACCGGACTTCCTCACCGACCCGCGCTGGTTTAAGACGATGTACGTCTTCTCGGACGTGTGGCAGAGCGCCGGCTGGGGCACGATCATCTATCTCGCCGCGCTATCGGGCGTTGATCCGGGGCTGCATGAGGCGGCGATTATTGACGGGGCCTCGCGCTTCCAGCGCGTGCGGCACATCAACATCCCGGTACTGATCCCAACGATGACCATCCTGCTCATCCTGAATATGGGCAGCCTGCTCGGGGTCGGCTTTGAGAAAATCCTACTGCTGCAAAACCCGCTCAACATGAGCTCGTCGGACGTCATTTCCACCTTCGTCTACCGCTCGGGTCTCGTGGATGCGCAGTACAGCTTCTCGACCGCCATCGGCTTGTTCAACTCGGTCATCAATGCGGTATTGCTCATCGTTGTCAATCAGATCGTCCGCCGTACGAGCGAGAACAGTTTGTGGTAGAGAGGAGGGGCTTCGATGTTATCTGGAGTCAGAGAAACCCGGCGGGATAAAGTCTTTCTCGCCTTCAATTACCTGTATGTGTTTCTGGCGTTTCTAATCGTGTTCTACCCGCTGGTGTACATGGTCAGCGCCTCCATCAGCGACCCGAAAGCCGTCGGGTCCGGGGAGATGTGGCTGTGGCCGAAAGGCATTACATTTGACGGCTACAAGCGGGTGTTCGAGAACACAAGCATCTGGACGGGGTACGGCAACACGATTCTGTACACCGTGGTCGGGACCGCGATCAACCTGCTCGTGACGCTGCCGGCGGCGTATGCGCTGAGCCGCAAGGACTTTGTCGGCCGCAACTTCTTTATGGGCATGTTCATGGTCACAATGTTTTTCGGGGGCGGCCTGGTGCCGACGTACCTCCTGGTGAAGCAGCTGGGCATGGTCAACACGATGTGGGCGATCGTCATTCCGTCGGCCGCGTCGATCTGGAACATCATCGTCTCGCGGACGTTCTTCCAGAGCTCGATTCCGAAGGAGCTGCAGGAAGCGGCGCAGATCGACGGGTGTACGAACATGCGGCTGTTCGTGAAGATCATCCTGCCGCTGTCGATGCCGATCATCGCGGTCATGGCCCTGTTCTACGGGGTGGGCAACTGGAACAGCTACTTCTCGGCGCTCATTTACCTGAACGACTCGGCGAAATACCCGCTGCAGTTGGTGCTGCGCCAAATTCTGGTGCTGCAGGAAATGGCTGCGCAGGGCGGAGGAGCCATCGACGCCTCCACGGCGGCCGCGATGAACAACAAGGCGGAAATCGCCGCCCTGGTGAAGTATTCCGTGATTATCGTCGCCACCATTCCGGTCATCGTCATTTATCCATTTCTCCAGCGTTACTTTGTGCAAGGTGTTATGATTGGTTCCGTAAAGGGCTGATCCTACCTGCTTAGAATCGACATCAAGTCAAAAAGGGGAGTTTGTAAAACATGAAAAAGCTTCGCAAGGCGTCATCCATTCTGCTCTGCCTCACCGTATCCGCCAGCCTGCTGGCAGCCTGCGGTTCCAACGGCGACGGGGGTTCCTCCTCAGCTGCCGGATCTGCGGCCGAAGGGGTTAAAAAAGAAGGCTTTCCGATCGTGGACAAGCCGCTCACGCTGAAAGTCATGTCCCAGGATGCGGGCGTGGCCGATTGGAACAAAATGCCCGTGCTGCAAGAGATGGAGAAATTGACGGGCATCCACCTGGAATACCAGCTTTCGCCGATCGACAGCTTTGAGACGAAAAAGAACCTCGTATTCGCGAGCGGCGACTTGCCAGACATATTCTATGCGGCGGATTTGAAACCGGCGGAGCAGGTGACCTACGGCAGTCAGGGCGTTCTGATCCCGCTCGAAAAATATATTGACGAAGGCTATGCGCCGAACATCAAGAAAATTTTCGACGAGCATCCGGATATCCGCAAGTCGTTTACGACGCCTGACGGGCATATCTACGCGCTCCCGAACATCGATCTGTCGGCGGTATGGTACCGCAGCCCGATGTGGTATAACGGCAAGTTCCTGAAGGCGCTGAACGTGACCGAGCTGCCGAAGACAACCGACGAGCTGTACACGCTGCTGAAACGCTTCAAGGACGAAGATCCGAACGGCAACGGCAAAAAGGACGAAATTCCGCTGACCTCGGTCAAGCTGGACGACCTGCGCATGTATTTCCTCGGCTTCTGGGGCATCTATGACGAAGTGATCTACGCCGACAAGGACGGAAAAGTGCACTATACGCCGCAAGAAGAGGGTTATAAGGGCTACCTGACCTTCATGAATAAACTGTGGAAGGAAGACCTTCTGGATCACGAGACGTTCTCGCAGACGCCGGATCAGAAGAAAGCCAAGGGGCAAAACAACCAGATCGGCGTGTTCAACGACTATTTCCCTTACTTCACGCTGGGCGGCGAGCCAAGCTCGGACAACCCGCTCATGACGCCGGTCGCCAGCGAAATTCCGGGAACGCCGGTTTACGGCAAGCACCCGGGTATTTCGGCCAACGGCACGTTTGCGATTACGAGCAAGGACTCGAATCCGGAAGCGACGATGCGCTGGATCGACTACCAATACGGTTATGACGGAGCTACGCTGTTCAGTCAGGGACCGGAGAATACGTTGTGGAAATACAAAGATAAAGAAGCCCATGAGAAAGAATGGCTGCCGGTACCGGGCGGTGGCGACCGTGAGGAATATCGCGGCACACTGACGCCGAACTACGGCATTCTTGCGCCGGGCATGAACTCTGCGGAATTGACCAAAGGACTGAAGAGCGACTTTGACCGCTTCATTGACAAAGAAAACGCAGAGAAGCTGACGCCGATCGGCAAAACGCCGTTCCCGAACGTCTATTTGACCAATGAAGAGCAGACGGAAGCAACGGCACTGCTGTCCGACCTGAACACCTATGTCAAGCAGATGGAAGCGAAGTTCGTGACTGGCCAAGAACCGCTTTCGAACTGGGACAAATATGTAGCGCAAATCAAAAAAATGGGAGGCGACCGGATCGCCGAGCTGTACCAGGGCGCTTACGACCGCTGGAACTCGGGCAAGTAACCGGATCATCCGCACCATGCAAAAGCAAATAGCCAACATCGCCCTGCTGCGCAAGCGGCAGGGGAGTTGGCTATTGCTTTAAGAAGAAGCGGGAAGAGGCGCAGCCTCATTCCTCGTCCGGATCGGAAGAAGCGGGAGGATGGCCGGTTTCGGAGAACAGCTTCCGGTACTGCCCCGGCGTGTAGCCGGTCTCCTTCTTGAACTTCCGCGTGAAGTTCGGGGTGTCCTGGTAGCCGACCCGCAGAATGATGTCCTTGAGCGGATCGCTGGTCGTCCGCAGCTGATGAATCACCTCTTCAAGGCGCTTCTGCCAGACGTACTGGATGAAGTTCAGCCCCATCTTTTCCTTGAACGACCGGCTGACGTGGGACGGCGAGATGTCAAATTCAAAAGCGACGCTCTCCAGGCTCAGCGTATGGTCGGTGTAATGCCCATCGATGTAAGCGACGATCCGGTCGATCATCGACTGTTCTTCCTTCTGGTTATTCCGCTCGACCTGGCTGCAGATCCGGGAAGCCAGGCTGAGCAGGCCGCGTTCGACTTCCTCGAGCGAGCTGCTGTACACCATGCCTGGAGGCACGTCCTGCAGCACGCTGTGGATACCGAGCTCGGATGCGGTCTTGAGGATCGTGTTGAGCAGGTCGAAGCAGACGCAGCGCATCAGCATCGCCGATACCTCGGCCGCCTGCAGGTCCTGCACCGACGAGGAGATAATTTGGGCGGCAACGTCGTAGCTGCCCTGCTTCAAGCTCTGAGACAGCTTCATCAGCGTGTTGTTCGGCACCCAGGCCGTATGGTCCGGCGTGTAGGACAGCTTCTCGAAATACGTGACACTGCCTTGACCGGTGGTCGCCCGCAGCTCGAAAGCCGAGCAGGCTTCGATGAAGGACTGGTTCAGCTGGTCCGGGCTCGGATAGCTGGTGCCGACGCCGATCATCGGAAAGACGTCAAAGGATTCGAGCAGACAGCCGCGGACCGCCTCGACGATCTGGTGCATCCGGTTGAACTCCTCGGCGCCTTCTTCCGGATCGTAGCAGATGATGAGCCCCAGCTGGTCCAGCTGCGGTAGCTCCACGCCATAGCCGAGAGCAGCCAGCTCTGGGAATTCGATCTGGGTCAGCAGCCGGATCATTTCGGTACGGTCCTGCAGGTCGCTTTTCTCCTGCTCTGCCGGCTCCGACCCGATGACCATCACAAAGTACCGTGACCGGTCAAAATGAAGGTCGAACGCCTCCCGCAGCTCCGGCGACAGGCTCTGGGCGCTGCCGTACTTCAGCAGCATCGACAGGAAGTGGTTGCGGGCGAACGGCTCCTGCAAATCGATCCGCGAGCTGTATTCCTGAAGCGCGGTGCGGATCCGGTCCAGCTCGTTGCCGGACGGCGTCTTGCCACTCTGCGGCCGCTTGGCCGGGGAGTTGGTGGAGGCAAACTCCACGAGCATCGAGATCGGCTGGTACTGCATGCGGGCAAGGAGCAGTGCGATGGCCGCGCCAACAAGGACGACAATGATGAACAGCATGATGATAAAGCTCCGCACGTGCAGAACGCTGCTGAAGAATTGCGAGCTCGGCATGGCGGTAACATAGGTCCAGCCGTTATTGTCGGATTTGACCGAGACGATGGAATGCGCCTTGCCGTTAATGGTCCGTTCGTGAATGCCAGGGGACAGATTGATCAGCGACTTGGCCTCGCTTCCGGTGAGCGCTTCGCCTTGACGGTTGTCCACCAGAATGCGGCCTTCGTTGTCGAGAATATACGTCAACCCCTGATAGCTGCCGAGAATGGAATCGATCAGGCTGGTAAGCTCGGATTCCCGGATCAAATACATGACCGTTCCGTGCGGCGTCGGACTGTTGGGCGTAATCGGAATCAGGTACGCGAGCATCGTTTCTTTTAAACCGGAAGCGTTGCTGACCGTATCGGCGGGACGCATCTCCGGATACTGGCCCTCATCGAGATCCTTGAACATCCGGCTCTTGTCCCAGCTCTGGAAGCTGAACTTTTTGGCGAATACATCAAGATTGTACAGGCCGTTGCTGGAATAGATTTTCTCATCTTTATGAAAATAGAGGAAAATTTCGCCGATGATCGAGCTGGTTGCCTTGTACTGATCCAGTGCCTGAATGGCGTCTCCGCTCGTCAGCGGGTCATGGACCCGGTATTTTGTCAGTCTCTCGTCATAGGAGACACGGGAAGCGATTTCGCTGAGCTCCTTCATCCGCCCGTCAATGATCACTTTAGTCTGGGTCAGCTGATCCAGCCGGGAGTGCTCGATCTCGGACCGGAGGTTCGTCACAGCGTTTTCATAAATAAAGATCGTCATGAGGATCAAGGGAATCAACAAGATAAACAAATAGGACCAGATATATTTCAAAAACAGCTTGGACTTGAAGTAATTTTTCTTCAACAATTCTGCCTCCCGTTAACCGTAATGCGTCTGATCAAGTTCCATGATACCAATATTTCGGGCTTTTGGACATAGAGAGAAAAACGAACGAAGTCGAAATATGGAGAATTTTGTTGATAGGAAGGCGCGGCTTAGCGGCGGGCAGCTCAATCTATGATAAAAATCCGAATTAATGGAGGGTGTACGATGAGCGAAATCAAGCAGGTCCAGGAAGAACAGGAATCCGTCGTCGTGGAAGGCGTCCACAATTACAGCAGTGAAGAGCATTGGGTGAAACCCGAAGACCCGCTGCTGCTGGAGCGCCTGGAATGGTTCAAAGACCAGAAACTGGGCCTGATGATGCACTGGGGGCCTTATTCCCAGCTCGGATTGGTGGAATCTTGGGCGCTGAGCGACGTGGATGAGGAATGGTCCAGAAACGAAATCGACTGGGACATCGATGCGGAGGAGCTGAAACGCGAGTATTTTGCCTTGAACAAAACGTTCAACCCGCTCCGTTTCCAGCCGGAGCTGTGGGCGGATCTGGCCGCCGAGAACGGCTTTAAATATTTAAACTTTACGACCAAGCACCATGACGGGTTTTGCATGTGGGATACGAAGACGACCGATTACCGTATCACCGGGCCGGACTGCCCGTTCCATACGCACAAATACGCGGATATCACCAAGCAGCTGTTTAACGCTTTTCGGGAAAAAGGGCTCGGCATCTCCGCCTACTTCTCCAAGGCGGACTGGCACACCCCGTATTACTGGGCTCCCGGGATGAAGCCGGGAACAACGACATCCCGCGGGCCGACCTACGATCCGAAGGAATATCCTTGGCTGTGGGAGCAGTTCGTCCAGTTTACGCATGAACAGATCATGGAGCTCATGACGAATTACGGAAAGATCGACGTGCTGTGGTTGGATGCCGGCTGGGTCAACGACTATCGGGATCAAAACATCCGTCTGGGCGAAGTGGTTGAGCGGGCGCGGAAAATTCAGCCTTGGCTGCTGTCGGCGGACCGCACGGTGGGAGGACCTTACGAAAACCTGATCACGCCGGAACAGACGCTGCCCGAACGCGCGCTGAGCGTACCTTGGGAGAGCTGCATCACGATGGGATCGGCCTTTTCCTTCCGTTATGAGGACGACTACAAGACGGTCCGCCAGCTGATCCATCTGCTGGTTGAAATTGTTGCTAAGGGCGGCAATTTGGCGCTCAATGTGGGACCGCAGCCGGACGGACGGATTTCCAAAACGGCTATCTCCCGCATCAAGGGCATGGGCGCATGGCTGAAGGTTCACGGCGAAGCCATTTATGGCACGCGGATTTGCGAGCCGTATTCGGTCGGCCGGGCGCAGTTCACCCAAAAAGGCGACACGACCTACGCCTTTTACCTGTACCGGGACGAGCACGAAGCGGTTCCAGCGGAGCTGCATCTGCCGCTGCAGCAGCCGTTCAGCCGGATCGATCTCGTCGGCGGAGCGGACAACCTGGAATTCCGGCGCACGGATGACGGCGTCGCCATCCGCCTTCCGGAGAAGGAACGCGAAGGGCTGGCGCCGATCGCGCACGTGTTCCGTATCCGCTAAGACAGCGGGCGGGCGCGGCATAAAAGTATAGATCCAAACACCGCCTATAAACAACCGACTACAACGCGAAAGGTGCGACCGATATGCAACCATGGTTTGAAAGCGCAAAGCTGGGGATTTTTATCCACTACGGCATTTATGCCGTCGACGGAGTGGCTGAGTCCTGGTCATTCTACAACGGACACATTCCCTATGAACAATACATGAAGCAGCTGAACGGATTTACGGCGTCGAAATTCGATGCCGAAGCGTGGGCCGACTTGATCGAAAAGTCCGGCGCCAAATATGCGGTGCTGACGACGAAGCACCATGACGGGGTAGCGCTCTGGGACACAAAGTACAGCGATCTGAACGTCATTCAGAAAACGCCGGCCAAGCGGGACATCGTTAAGGAGTACGCGGAGGCCATCCAGAAGCGCGGGATCCATCTGGGCATGTACTATTCCTTGATCGACTGGTCCCATCCCGATTATCCGAGCGTCTATGAAGGGGGCAAGGTGCCGGAGGATTTGAGCACGGCCAACCGCTTTTCCAGCCCTCGGGACGGCGTTCAGGATGAAGAGCGCTGGCAAAAGTTCCTCGAGTTTAACAACAACCAGCTGCGGGAAATTTTGACGAACTACGGCAAGGTAGATCTGCTCTGGTTCGACGGGGACTGGGAGCGCAGCGCCGAGCAGTGGAACCTGCCGGCCTTTAAGGAATATTTGCACACGCTGAATCCGGACATCATCATCAATTCCCGTCTGCAGGGCCACGGCGATTACAAAACGCCGGAGCAGGGCATTCCGATCACGAGACCGGAGGGGCCGTGGGAGTTCTGCACGACGATCAACACGTCCTGGGGCTACGTGCCGACGGATAACAAATACAAGTCGCTGAACCAGATCATCCGCATGTTCTGTGACTGCATTTCGATGGGCGGCAACATGCTGCTCGATATCGGACCGCGGGAAGACGGCACGATCGACAAGCGGCAGGAAGATATTTTGCTCGGATTGGGCGATTGGATCCGCACTCACGAAGAGGCGGTGTTCGGCACAGAGGAAGGCATCATGACCCGTTATTATCTCGGAGGCAGCACGGTGTCCAAGGACCGCAAGACGCTGTACCTGTTTGTCTATGACGATCCGAAGGAAAACATTTGCCTCAAAGGGCTGTGCAACCCGATCAAGAAGATCACGGTGCTCCACTCCGGCAAAGAGCTCTCGCATGAAATTCACGGCGGGGTGCCGTGGTTCAACATCCCGGGAACGACATGGATTCACATGACCCCTGAGGACACCCATGAGCAGGTAACGGTGCTGAAGCTGGAGTTCGACGAAGAGCTGGAAATGTACGGCGGATCCGGCGCCGTCGTGACTCATAACTGACCGATGGACAGAACGCTATAAGCGGACGATCACGGGGAGGAACGCCTTGCACTTTTCACGGCGGGGCCTCCCCCTCTTTCGGGTAAACGGACAGGATTCGGGGGCCAAAGGTAATAATGGCTTAGCCGCCTCGTCTTAGGATCAGCCCGGAGCACATGACCATGTATACAAAAGGAGATCGAGAATGGAACAATTCAGATTGCCTCAAATCAACATGCCGCGGATGGAACTTCCGGCTTCCATTCAGAACGTGCTGACCGAAGCGGAAGAGAAGCTGGCGCACCGGCCCAAGCTGCTGCAGCTATTCAAGAACTGTTTTCCGAACACGCTGGAAACGACCACGAAGCTGATGGATGACGGAACCACCTTTGTTATTACCGGAGATATTCCCGCGTCCTGGCTCCGCGATTCCGTGGAGCAGGTCATGCATTACGTGCCCTTCGCCAAAGAGGATGCCGGGCTGCAGCGGATGATCGGCGGGCTGGTCAAGCGGCACATTCAGTACATACATATCGATCCGTACGCGAACGCGTTTAATGAGTCGGCGAACGACTGGCACTGGAACAAGGCTGACGTGACCGATATGGGCCCTTGGGTGTGGGAGCGCAAGTTCGAGATCGACTCTCTGTGCTTCTCCATGCGCCTCGCCTATGCGTACTGGAAGGAAACCGGGCTGACGGACATTTTCGACGCCGGTTTCAAATCGGCGATGCGGATCATTTACGAGCTGTTCCGGACCGAGCAGCGTCATATGGAACAGTCGCCGTACCGTTTTATGCGCAATAACGGCATCCGGCAGGATACGCTGGCAAACGGAGGGCTCGGCATGCCAGTCAACTATACGGGCATGGTCTGGTCCGGCTTCCGCTCCAGCGACGACGCGTGCGACTTTCATTACAACATTCCGGGCAACATGTTCGCCGTGGTTGCGCTGCGCCACATGCAGGAGTTTGCCGAATGGGTGTTCCGCGATACGGGCTTCCTGCAGGAGCTGAAGGCGCTTGAGGAAGATATCCATCACGGCATCCAGCTCTACGGCATCTACCGCCATCCGGAATTCGGACCGATTTACGCGTACGAGACCGACGGGTTCGGCAACTACTGCCTGATGGACGACGCGGGTACTCCGGGACTGCTGTCCATTCCTTATTTGGGTTATGTCGCCGCCGATGATCCGATCTATCAAAACACTAGACGCTTTGCGCTGTCCAAAGCCAATCCGTTCTACTTCGAAGGCCGGGCGGCAAAGGGCATCGGCAGCCCGCATACGCCTGAAGGCTATGTGTGGCATATGGCTTTGTCCATGCAGGGACTGACAGCGGTCACGAAGGAAGAAAAGCTGGAGATGATCGCGACGCTGGAGGCGACGGACGCGGGAACGGGCTATATGCATGAGGGATTCCTTGCCGACGATCCAGCCGTATATACGAGATCGTGGTTTGCCTGGTCGAACAGCCTCTTCTCGCAGCTGGTTTATCAAGCGATGAAAGAAGGGATTCTATGAGCCGGCCGGTCATCATTTTCTGCGATTCCTCGTTTCCGGGGGCATCGCTTCCTCCAGCCGAGCAGCTTGATGAGCTGCGGCGGATCGGTAAAGTGGCCGACGCCAAAGGTCTTGCCGAAGCGCTGCGGACTGCTGAGGAAGGATGCTTCGTAAACCTGCATGCGCCATATTTTCCGAAAGACGCATGGGCGGATATTGCGGCGTTTCTAAGACGCGGCGGCGGGCTCGTCAGCGTCGGCGGGGCTCCGTTCCGCCGGCCGGTCCGGCTTGAGGATGGGGCATGGAAGGCGGAGGCGGAGCAGACCGCTTACCACCGGGAGCTGTACATTCATGAAATGCTGCATGTGGACGCCTCTCCGGTCGCGAGCCTGCGGGCTTCGGAGCAGATCCCGCTTCTGGCCGGACAGGAGCAGCTGTTTGGCATCAGCGACACGCTGAACCTGGTACCGCACACGACCCGGAACGCCGATCTGCCGCACCAGATGGGCTCCGCCGGCACGATGAGCACGCAGGTGCATGCGCTGCTGACCGGCGTATCCGCCGACGGCCGCGAGGTGGCCGCTCCGGTGGTGCTGTGGGAGAACTCGCGCGGTGATTTTGCCGGTTCACGCTGGCTGTTCGTGAACGTGCCGCTCACCTCCGCGTTCTGGAGTCAGGGTGGAGGAGAGGCGCTGGGTACCTGGGCAGAGTTTGCGTCGCGTCCGGTCACCGAGCTGTCGCTAAAGACCAATTACGCTGCCTATGAGCCGGGCGATCACGCGGTCTTGACGCTGCAAACGCAGCGGATCTTTCCGAAGCGGGCCTCGGTTCGCGATGCCGAGCGATGGACGTTCGTCCTTACGGTAGAGGAGGACGAAGGGGACCAGAAGTGGGAGCATCGGTTCACAACGGGCGTTACGGGTGAGCTGGACTTCGTCCGGATTTCCGTGCCGCTTGCGCTTCGCGCCGGGCTGTACCGGGTGGAATGCACCGCTACGTCGGAAGACGGCGAAGTACGCGTGCTGCGCCAGGGCTTCTGGGGGCATGATGCGCAGCTGCTTCGGGAAGGAAGCCTCTTGACCCGCGGGCGGGACTATTTCGTCAAGGACGGCCGGCCGCTGCCGATTGTCGGCATGACATATATGGCGTCCGATGTGGCCCGGAAGTTCTTGTTCCTGCCGAACAGCGACGTGTGGGACCGGGACATGGCCCAAATGGCGGCGGCCGGCATCAACTGGATCCGCACCGGAGTGTGGACCGCCTACCGCAACATCATGCAGGTCGACGGCCATGCCTCGGAGGAGGTGCTGCGGGCGATTGACGCCTTTATCCTGACGGCGAAGAAGCACGGACTTCACGTCACCTTCACCTTCTTCTCCTTCACGCCGGAGACGTGGGAAGGAGTCAATCCTTATCTGGACCCGCAGAGCGTGGAGGCCCAGAAGCGGTACATCCGCTCCATCGTCTCCCGCCACCGTCACACGACGAACGTGGACTGGGACCTGATCAACGAACCATCGATGTTTGACCCGGCGCGTATTTTCTCGGCAGGGCCGCGCTCTTCGCATGATCGCTTTGAACGGGCGGCCTTTGCGGAGTGGCTGGAGCGGCGCCACGGCCAAATCGGGCAGCTGCAGGAGCGGTGGAATATGACGCCGGAGCAGCTGCCGAGCTTTGCGGCCGCCGCGATTCCGGAGCCGCAGGAGATCAATTTTGACGTGCAGGATATGCATTCAGGCAAGAAGGGGACGCGCTGGCTGGATTACTGCTTGTTCTCGATGGACATGCATAACCGCTGGGCCCTCCAGCTGTATGACACGATCAAGGAGCTGTGTCCGGATCAGCTGGTCACTGTCGGCCAGGACGAGGCGCTCGGCTCGCAGCGGCCGTCACCGTTTTTCTACCGCGAGGCAGCAGACTATACGACGGTGCATTCTTGGTGGCAGAACGACGATCTGGTCTGGGACGGGATTTTTGCCAAGACGGCAGACAAGCCGAATGTCGTTCAGGAGACGGGGATCATGTACGTCGAGACGGCCGAAGGGCTGGCCAAGCGGAGCGAGCGGGAGCTGCGCAGCATGCTGGAGCGCAAGTACGCTTATGCGTTCTCGACGGGCGGTGCGGGAGCGATCCACTGGATCTGGAACACGAACTTCTATATGGATAATGCGAACGAATCGCATATCGGTGCCCTGCGGGCCGACGGCACGGAGAAGCCGGAGGCGGACGTCTCGTACGAGTTCGGCCGGTTTATAGCGGGAATCCGCGACCTGTTCCGGGACCGTGAATTGGAGGATATAACGGCGGTGTTCCCATACTCGAACGACTTCTCGAACCGGAAGTTTGCGAATGAGGCGACGCGCCTGATGACGCGCGTGCTGTCCTATCAGCTGAAGCTGCCGCTGCGGGCCGTGTCCGAATACGACCTGGAGCCGCTGGCGGAGCATCCGGCCAAGCTGATTCTGCTGCCAAGCCCGCACAATATCGAGGACGCGGCTTGGGCGAGGCTGCTTGAGATCGTCCGGAGCACGGGAGCGGTGCTTCTCGTGACCGGGCCGCTCTCGATCGACGCGTACTGGCGGCGGACGGAGCGGGTGGCGGATCTGCTAGGCGCCACGGAGATCCGCAACGTACGGCGCGAGGAGACGCTGAGCCTTCAGGGCAAACGGCTGCCGGTTTCCTTCGGGAAGCGGCGCATCGCTGAGGTGAACAAAGAGGTGCTGGCGTCGGGCGACAGCCAGGCCGGTTCGGGAACGCCTGCTGCCGACGCGGTGACCGACATCCCGCTGGGCGCGGGCAGATTGATCTGGAGCCCGCTGCCGGTTGAGCTGAACGAACGGATTGACACCATGGCCGAGCTGTACCGCTATGCGGCGGAGGCGGCCGGCTGCGCCAGCGGCCTGACCTGGCTGCAGGGCGGGGACAACCCGGGGATTTACGGGCGCAGACTGCGGTTTTCCGAAGGCTTTTTATACATTTTCGTATCGGAATATGCGTGGAATGCCCAGATTGAAGTGCAGGACGACGATTCCGGAGCCGTCTATGCGTTCGAGCTGGAGCAGGAGCGGTCGGTGCTGTTTGCGGCCGATGCGGAAGGACGAATACAGGCGGTGTACCGCCCGCACGAGGTTCAGATTCAAGTCAAGAAAAGCTAGGAGGAAGAACACATGCCAAACCGCAAAACGGCTCATATCGTATCCCACACCCATTGGGACCGGGAATGGTATCTGCCCTATGAGAAGCATCATGTCCGTCTGATAAAACTGATGGATGCGCTGCTGGACAAGCTGGATGAGGACCCGGAATACCGCAGCTTTTTCCTGGACGGCCAGACGATCATCCTGGAGGATTACCTGCAGGTCCGGCCGCAGCAGCAGGCGCGGCTTGAGAAGCATATTTCGGACGGCCGCATCCTGATCGGCCCCTGGTACATCCTGCAGGATGCATTTCTGACGAGCAGCGAGGCCAATGTGCGCAACATGCTGATCGGGCACAAGGACGCCAAGCGCTACGGCCAGCCGGCCAAAATAGGCTACTTTCCCGACACCTTCGGGCTTGCCGGACAAACGCCCCAGCTCATGCGGCAGTCCGGCATCCATAACGCCTTCTTCGGACGGGGCGTGAAGCCCACAGGCTTTAACAACACGGTCGCCGACGGCGATTACGAATCCTCCTTCTCCGAGCTGGAGTGGGAGGGGCCGGACGGCTCCAAGGTGCTCGGCATCCTGTTCGCCAACTGGTATTCGAACGGGAATGAGGTGCCTGCGGATCCGGGCGAGGCGAAAGAATACTGGCAGCGCAAGCTGGCGGACGCCGCCAAGTACGCTTCTACCGGGGAGCTGCTGTTCATGAACGGCTGTGACCACCAGCCGATCCAGCTCGATCTGCCGGAGGCGATCCGCACGGCGCGCGAACTGTTCCCGGATACGGACTTCGTCCATTCCAATTTCATCGATTATTTGGCGGCTCTCGAATCCTCGCTGGACCGTGAATTGTCCTCCGTCCGGGGCGAGCTGCGCAGCCAGCGGACGGACGGTTGGGGGACGCTCGTCAATACGGCTTCCTCCCGCGTCTACCTGAAGCAGTTGAATCAGCGGGGCCAGGCGATGCTCGAAAAGGTGGCGGAGCCGCTTGCAGCTTATGCCAGCCTGCTCGGTGCGGCGTATCCGCATGATCTCCTGCAGTACGCCTGGAAGACGCTGATGCAGAACCACCCGCATGACAGCATCTGCGGCTGCAGCGTGGACGAAGTACATCGCGAGATGATCACCCGCTTCGAGAAAAGCCGGCACGTCGCCGAAGCGGTTGCGGACGACAGCCTGCAGTCTATTGCGGAACACATCGACACTACCGGCTTTGCGGCGTTCGGGCCGGATGCTGTTCCGTTCACCGTCTTCAATACGACCGGCGGCAAGCGGACCGGCACGGTAAGCGTCGAAGTCGACGTGCTCCGCCATTATTTCCGGGAAGGCATTCCGTTCGGCGAAATGAAATCGCGGGTGAAGCAGCTCGAGCTGGCGGACCGGATCGTGGTGGACAGCGAGGGACGGGAGGTGGACTGCACGATCACCGACCTGGGACTGCAGTTCGGATACGATCTGCCTGACGACAAGTTCCGGCAGCCTTATTTTGCCCGAAAGGTCCGGGTGGAGCTGGAGGCGGCGGACGTTCCCGCAAGCGGCTTCAGCACCTACGCGGTTGTCCGCCCGGCTTCCCAAGCCGCTGAATCGGCGGAACGGGCCACACTTGTCACCGGGGACCGAACCATGGAAAACGAATACGTGTCGGTTAGCATTGAAAACGACGGATCGGTGACGCTGACGGACAAGGCGAGCGGCCAGATCTACTCTGGTTTGTGCGTTTACGAGGACAGCGGGGACATCGGCAATGAATACATGTACCGCCAGCCGGACGGGGAAACCCTGCTGACGACCCGGAATACAGCAGCCGAGATTGCAGTCCTGGCCGACAAGCCCTACGAGGCGTCCTTCCGGGTCGTTCACGCCTGGGACATCCCGAAGGGAGCGGAGGAGAAGCTTGCGCAGGAGCAGCAGGAGCTCGTATGGTTCACCGGCCGATCGTCCGGCCGCTCCAAGGAGACCGTCCGGATCGTCATCGAGACAACCTTGACGCTGGAGAAAGGATCACGCGGTTTGAAGGTAACTTCCCGCTTCAATAACCAAGCCAAGGATCACCGGCTGCGGATGCTGTTCCCGACCGGCCTTGCCAGCAGTGTTCACCAGGCGGATTCCATGTTCGAGGTCGCGACCCGCGGCAACGAGCCGTCCGCCGAATGGACCAACCCGAGCTACTGCCACCACCAGCAGGCTTTTGTCAGCATCCAGGACGGGCGGACGGGACTCACGGTTGCGAACCTGGGCTTGAACGAATACGAGGTGCTGCAAGACGGACAGAACACGATAGCGGTGACGCTGCTGCGTTCCGTCGGCGAGCTGGGCGACTGGGGCGTATTCCCGACACCGGAGGCGCAGTGCCTGGGCGAAGCCTATGCCGAGCTGATGATCATCCCGCACGGTCTTGCGAAACCTGAGGCTGCGTATAACGAAGCCTATCAGTTCCAGGTACCGTGGACGGGCGTACAGGTCGGCCTGCATGCGGGCAGCCTCCCGCCGGTTTATCAATGGTTCGGCTGGAAGGGAGAAGGAATAGCACAGTCCGCGGTGAAAAGAAGTGAAGAGACAGGAGACCTCATCTTCCGCTGGTACAATTTGACCTCGAGCGGCAGCGAGCTTGCCGTAACGCCGACATTTGCGTATCGCCAGGCATGTCGAAGCAATATTCTGGAAGAGCGGCAGGATGCGGTGGAAGCGGTGCAGCCCGGAGAGGCGCTCCGCGTAGCGGCCGGGCCGGCCGAGATTGTGACGCTGGCCTTGGAGATTGCGGATACGGCAATATAGGTTAACGATCGATGCAGAACGAATAACGGAGGGAATCGCGATGAATCTAAGCGGAGTGCCGGAGCCTAGGATTGAATATGCTCCCAAACATTATATTTGCCGGCGGGCGCAGGGGCCGCTCGTCCTGGACGGATGCCTGGACAAGCCATTCTGGTCCGCTGCGCAGTGGACGGAGGATTTCGTCGATATCGAGGGCGATCTGCGCCCCAAGCCGGCCAAGCAGACCCGGGTCAAAATGCTGTGGGACGACGAATATTTCTACTTCGGCGCGGAGCTGATCGAGGATCAGATCTGGGCTACGCTGACCGAGCGGGATTCGGTCATTTTCTACGACAACGATTTTGAAATCTTTATCGATCCCGACGGGGATACGCATCAATATTACGAGTTTGAAATCAATGCGCTGAATACGGTCTGGGACCTGCTGCTGGTACAGCCTTACCGCGACGGCGGACCTCCGGTCAACGGCTGGGATATCGCCGGCCTGAAGACCGCGGTGCATATTGACGGCGAGCTGAACCGCCCGGATGCAGACAACCGCAAGTGGAGCGTGGAAGTGGCGATCCCGTGGGCGAGCCTGAAGGAATGTGCGCCCGAGGGGCGCCGCCCGGCTACCGGCGAGTTCTGGCGTGTCAACTTCTCGCGGGTGGAGTGGCGGACGGAGGTGCAGGACGGTGAATACCGCAAGGTGCTGAACCCTGAGACCGGCAAGCCATATCCCGAGGACAACTGGGTATGGTCGCCGATGGGCATCATCAATATGCATTATCCGGAGCTCTGGGGGTACGTCGTATTCTCGGACGGAGAAGTGCCCCAGGATTTTGAGCTGCCGGAGGACGAGCGGATCAAGTGGGAGCTTCGCAAGCTCTATTACCGCGAGCGCAACCACTATGAGGCCAATGGACGGTTTACGGCGGATTGGGAGCAGCTGAAAGGTGAAGATACCTGGACGATTCAACCGGAGATCGAAGTAACCCGCAGCCTGTTTCAGCTGACGGCGCCGTCCGCGGACGGACGAGCGGTGTACTGCATCCGCGAAGACGGAAAGCTGTGGAAGGAGGAAGCGAAATGACGACGCATACGACCGCATTCTCGCTGGATCAGGAGATGCTGCAGCGGATCGAGGAGAAATTTCAGGAGAAGATGGCACTGGCCGAATCCCGGAAACAGGAGCTGTTCGGCGTGTTCGAGGAGGCTTTGACCGCCGAGGAGACATGGGCTTTGAAATATTTGTACGCGTACATGCCGGTCAACGACCTGGCGGATTACGACGGTGCGCTGTTTCTGAGCCATGTGCGCCGCACGCTGGCGATCCGCAAGCAGGTGCCTTGGGGCGAGCGGGTACCGGATCACCTCTTCCTGCACTTCGTCCTTCCATACCGGGTGAATACTGAAAATATCGAGGATTCGCGCGGCATATTGTATAACGAACTGGCGGAGCGGACCGCGGGACTGTCCATGGCGGACGCGATCCTGGAAACGAACTACTGGTGCCACGAAAAGGCGACCTACGTCGGCAGCGATCTGCGGACGATTTCGCCCCTGACGATGATCCGCACGGCCCGTGGCCGCTGCGGGGAAGAGTCGACGCTCGCCGTGGCCGCGCTGCGCAGCATCGGTATTCCTGCGCGCCAGGTCTATACCCCGCGCTGGGCGCACTGCGACGACAACCACGCCTGGGTGGAAGCGTGGGCCGACGGGCAGTGGTACTACATCGGCGCCTGCGAGCCGGAAGCCCGCCTGAACCAGGGCTGGTTCACTCCGCCGGCACGGCGTGCGATGCTGATCAACACGAGAATCTATGCCGATTATCCGGGGCCTGAAGATATTACGCTGGCCGACGAATGGTTTACGGAGATCAATCTGCTGGAAAATTACGCGCCGACGCAGACCATCCGCGTGACGGTAAAAGATGAGGCCGGCGTTCCGGTAGAGGGGGCCGAGGTGCGCTTCGAGCTGTACAACATGGCGGAGCTGTACCCGATCGCCACGCTTCCGACGGACGAGCGGGGCGAAGCCTCCTTCAAGACGGGCTTCGGAGACCTAGTCATCCGCGCCGTCAAGGACGGACGCTGGGGTGAGACCAAGATTTCGGTCCGGGACAGCGAGCGCTTTGAGCTGATTCTGGACTGCTCCGTTCAGCCGGAAGGAACGGCAGACTTTGACATGGTGCCGCCGCCCGAACGGGAAGGGGAAGCTGCGGATGCCGTCACGGAAGAGAAACAGCAGCGCCACAACGCCCGGATCGAGGAAGGTACGCGCATCCGGACCGCATTCGAGGAAACTTTCCTCGGCGGGGACGAAGCCGCCCGATTGGCGAAGGCGGCGGGGCTTCCGGCCGAGCGTGTCGAGGCGGTGCTGGGCAAGGCCCGGGGCAACGGACGTGAAATCGCGGCTTTCCTGGAAGAGCGTTCCGGCGAATTTGGAGAGTGGCCGCTGCGGCTCCTGGAATCGCTGAACGACAAGGACCTGGCCGATACGTTCCGGCCGGCGCTGGACGACCATCTGACCGGAGCGCTGAAGCGCCGCGGCGATTGGGATGAGGAGCTCTTCGTCCAGTACATTCTGTGCCCGCGCGTGCTGTTCGAAATGATCGTGCCGTACCGGGAGTTTTTCCAGGAAGCCTTTACGCCGGAGGAGACGGCCGCATATCAGGCAGATCCGGCACAGCTGGCCCGCCGCCTGGAGCAGGGCTTCGGTCTATGGCAGGACCTGCCGAACCTGCTTGGCAAAGGCAATCCGGTCGGTACCTACCGGCTGGGCAAGGGCGACCCGGTGTCGCTCGGCATCTTGTTCGTGGCCGCCAGCCGCAGCCTTGGCATCCCGGCCCGCCTGCACCCGAGCGAGCAGAAGCCGCAGTATTGGCAGGACGGCGGATGGAAAGACGCGCCCTTCACCCTGTATGCCTCCGCCGAGGAGACCGGAAGCGCAGGCTGGGGCATGCTGCGCCTGCTGCGGGATGAGGCGGCCGGTCCGGATGCGCCTGCCGCATCCTACAGCGAGAACTTTACGTTCGCCCGGCTTGAAAACGGCGTATACAAAACGCTGGTGTACCCGTTTGGCCAAACAGACGTGTACGACGCGCCGTTTGAAGTAGAGCCGGGTGCCTACCGCCTGACAACGGGCATCCGTCTGAAGGACGGAACCGTGCGGGTGCGCCTCAGCTACTTTACGGTGAGCGAAGGGGACACGACGGAGGTTCCGCTGACGTTCCGCGAAGCTGCCGAGGAGATGCCGGTGCTGGGCACGCTGGATGGCGGCGGGGAAGTTGCGCGCTTCGACGGGACGGCCGCCGTTCTGGGCGGCTTGATCGGTTCCAAGGGTGCCATCACGGCCTGGATCGAGCCTGAGCGCGAGCCGACCAAGCATCTGCTGCGTGAGCTCGGGGAGCTGGCGGAGTCGTTTGACAAGCTGGCGCTGCCGATCGTCCTGATCATTGGAGATCGGGAGTGGACAGCGTCCTTCGATCCGGCCGCTTATCCGAATCTGCCGGCGCAGACGGCGTTTGTACGGGATTCCAGCTATGCTTCCCTGCCTGACCTGATTTCGTCTTCGGCCGCAAGCGAAGCGGGCTACCCGCATCTGTTCGTGCTGGACGGCCAGAACCAGATCCGTTACACGGCATCCGGCTATAAGATCGGCACGGGGAAAGAGGCGCTGCAGATTTTATCGGCTGTAACAAAGCAGGGGTAAGCCGGCAGAGCAAGCCGATCCAACAGAACAACCTAACATAACAACTCAACCGGGATCGAGATTCTGGTACAACCCAATAAGAAACGGAGTGTCTTAAGTATGTCGAAAAAATATATTGTGGCGGGTTACGCCGTGGACGCCGTGCTGCCGGAGATGACGCCGGAGGACCTGTCCAGGCTGACCCATCTGAACGTGGCGTTCGGCCATGTCCGGGATGACGAAATTACGACGGAGCATTTGAAGAACGGCGAGGCCATCCGGTCCATCAAGCGGGAGCATCCCGAGCTGACGCTGCTGCTGTCGGTCGGCGGCTGGAGCGCGGGCGGCTTCTCCGAAGCGGCCGCAACCGAAGAAGGAAGAGCCCGCATGGCTGCATCGGCCGTACGGGTGCTGAACGAGTACCCGTTTGACGGGATCGACCTGGATTGGGAGTATCCGTGCTACGGTGAGGCGGACATCGCCGCCAGTCCGGATGACAAGCACAACTTTACGCTGCTGCTGGCGGCGATTCGGGAAGCGCTCGACGCCAAAGGCGCCGCGGAAGGCCGCCACTATCTGCTGACGATTGCGGCGGGGGCGGACCAATATTACGTGGACGGCACGGAGATGGATCAGGTGCAGAAGTACCTCGATTTCGTACAGCTGATGACCTACGACATGCGGGGCGGCTTCCAGGTGCTGACAGGCCATCATACGAACCTGTACACCGGAACGGGTGACTTGTTCCGCATCAGCACGGACGCTTCCGTGAACATCTTTGTCCGGGCAGGCGTGCCGCGGGAAAAAATCGTGATCGGAGCGGCGTTCTACTCCCGCATCTGGAACGAGGTCCCGGACCGCAACCGCGGACTGTACCAAATGGCGGGCACGACGGGCGGGTACGGCCCATCCTTTACGGAGCTGGCTGCCGATTACATCGATAAAAACGGCTATACGCGCTACTGGGATGAGGAAGCCCGCGCGCCGTTCCTGTTTAACGGGTCGAGTCTGATCTCCTACGATGACGAGGAATCCATCCGGCATAAATGCGAGTATGTGAAGGAGCAGGGACTGGCCGGCATCATGTTCTGGGAATACGGCTGCGACCGGACGCACCGCCTGCTGGGCGCGATGCACGAAGGGCTGGGCGCCAAGTAAAGGGAAGGTCCTAGCCGAAATTAGCCAAAACGAGCCGAATGAAAGTACCACGATTTGAACGGACGATGCTTCAAAACCACCGGTTTGTCTAACGCATCGAATTTCATGCATCCTTTCCTTGATCCAGGGGAAGGATGCATTTTTCTTTATCCAACGCCGGGTTCGTACAGGCATGCTTTCCATAGGGCTCGTTTCATACCCGTTTACTTGGCACGGTCGCTTGCATGGAGGGGTCCCAATGTTCAACTGATACTTGATCGAAGCCGCCCCAATTTGCCACAATGGAACAAAGGAGGTGGATTGACATGGGAGAAAGAAAAGTCATTGACGCTTCGGCGAAGCTGAACACGGTGGAGTCGATCCGGGCGGATCTCGGCCGTCTCGGCGTCCGGGAGGGTGACACCCTGCTGGTGCATTCCTCGCTATCCAAAATCGGCTGGGTGTGCGGCGATGCGGAAGCCGTCATTCTGGCGCTGCAGCAGGCGCTCGGCAGTGCCGGGACGCTGGTGATGCCGGCCCACAGCAGCCAGAATTCCGATCCTGCGGAATGGGCCAATCCGCCCGTACCATCCGCATGGCTAGAGGAAATTTACGCGCATATGCCGGCGTTTGACCCGGATTACACGGCGACCCGGGCGATGGGGAGAATCGCGGAGCAGTTCCGCTCGCTGCCGGGAACCCTCCGCTCGTACCATCCGCAGGTGTCGTTTGCAGCCAGGGGTCCGCATGCGGCAGAAATTACAGGTGTACACGCGCTGACGCCGCAGTTCGGCCAGGATTCGCCGCTGGGGGCCCTGTACCGGCTGGATGCCAAGGTGCTGCTGCTTGGGGTCGGATACGATTCATGCACGACCTTTCATATGGCGGAGACGCAGATCGAGGAAATGCCGCGGAAAAGAATGGGGGCCGCCATTCTGGAGGACGGCGCGAGAACGTGGAAATGGTTCGAAGACAATGCCTACGATTCCGACGACTTTGACCGGCTCGGGCAGGATTTTGAAGAGCAGGGGCATGCCGATGTCGGTAAGGTAGGCATGGCGGAATGCCGGCTGCTGCCCGTCAGGGCGGCCGTGGATTATGCGGCTTCATGGTTAAAAAAGCACCGCTTCGCATAAGAAGCGGTGCTTTCTGCCTGTTGAGAAACTTCAACGGGCTTTTTTAGAGATCAGAAAGTATAAGTTTCGGAGCTTCTGCTTCCTGATCTCGCAAGAAAAACTTCCTCTAGACGCGGTCTGTCTTCTTTGAAAGTACGTCGATAGACGTTTTTCTTATCATTCAGGAAATGATGCGGCTTGATTTCCTAGGGAGGCTGGAGGTTCCCCTGATCAAAAGTCCAAGATGGGGTCCACTTCCGGGGGATTCATTCTTGCGGATTTCAGTTCGAGAACGATGGCGCCCCTCAAGTTAGAAACGTTTGGCAGCTTCCTTAGCCTGTGCAATCGCTTTTTCTTTTATAAAAGGAGCCCGCTCTGATACCGCCGTTCCTTCAACAAAAATAGCCTCAGTTTCAATCCCATAGAACTGCAAAATCGTCTTCATATAGCTGTATCCCATTTCTATTGGAGCTAAAGGGCCTTCCGAATAAACGGAACCGCTGGCTTGAATGTGCAAGGCTTTCCTGCCGGGCAGCAGACCTACAGGACCCTTTTCGGTATACTTGAAAGTTTTGCCCGGAATGGAGGTCGCATCCGTGTATGCTTTCAAAACCGGCGGAACCGTAAAATTCCACATCGGGGACACAAAAACGTACTTATCGGCTGCCATAAATTGATTAAGAATTTCCTCAAGACGAGCCACTTTTGATTTTTCAGCTTCGGACAGATGATCCAAAGACGAACCCGACCGAAGCTTTCCCCACCCCCTTAAAACATCAGCATCGATTTGCGGAATATTTTCTTTATACAGATCCAAATGAACAACTTCATCGGTTGGATTTGATTCACGGTACGCTCCAATAAATTGTTTGCCCACCGCAAGGCTATAAGATTCCTCCGGATTAAGGGGATGTGCAGTGATGTACAGTACAGTTGCCATGCTTCAAACTTCCCTTCTGTAATGATATTAAGAACACTTACAATGCTGATCATATAATACCAACTCACTTATGGTAAGTAGGCACAATAATGTGGTATAGTAACAAAAAAGGTACCGTAACGGAGGTGGGCCTATGCAAAAGAACCCTGCCCAATGTCAATTCGTCGTTGCGCTGGATTCGATCGTCGGCAAATGGAAGCCGATTATCCTTTATCATTTGCTTCAAGGCAAGCCTTTGCGGTTCAATGAGCTCAGAAGATTGCTGCCCGATATCACGCAGAGGATGCTTACGCTCCATCTGCGCGAATTGGAGGAAGAGGAGATCGTTAAACGAGTCGTATATCCGCAGGTCCCGCCGAAAGTGGAATACTCCATCACGGAATACGGCAAGAGCCTGTCGCCGATTTTGGAATCCCTGCATCAATGGGGAGTAGCCCATGTCAAACGAAAACAGCTCAAAATGAATAATCAAGAACAAACAGAAACGGACTAGCATAATAAACGCTAGTCCGTTTCATTCTGTTTCGAAACACATCATACAACGAGCGGTGATTGCGAAGCGTGTCTGGGATCGCGGCCTGGCGTCAGCTCGAAGGAAGCCAAATAAGCTAACGCCAAAAAGGCACCGCTTTGCATGAGGAGCGGTGCCTTTTTGGGCTTGTCGTCACAGATCCGCTGCCACACGGAAACCGATGTTGCCTGTAGAGCTGTCCGGCGTGTTGCCGCTGCGCGCAGCGACGCGGTACCGATTGCAGTAGGATTGATGGCATAAGTACGATCCGCCCTTCATGAGGCGGGCGTTTCCCTGGGCTGGCCCTTCCGGCCGGTCCGAAGAGCCGCGCTGTGCCGGGTCGGACGTAAACCAGTCGCCGCACCATTCCCATACGTTGCCCGACATGTTGTACAGCCCGTATCCGTTCGGAAGATAGGCGTCAACGGGGGCGGTGCCGAGGTAGCCGTCGCTGGCATGGTTTTTGGTAGGGAATACACCTTGCCAAATGTTGCAGCGGTGTTCGCCGCCGGGGCGCAGCACGTCGCCCCAAGGGTAACGCTTGCGCTCCAGGCCGCCGCGGGCCGCGGCTTCCCACTCCACTTCGGTGGGCAGCCGGACGCCGGCCCAGGCGCAGTAAGCGGCAGCGTCATTCCAGGAGACGTGGACCACGGGATGGTCCATCCGGTCACCAATGCCGCTGCCGGGGCCTTCCGGCTCCCGCCAGGTGGCGCCTTCGACGCCGAGCCACCATGGCGTCCGCTCCGGAGAGCCGACGATCTTCACCTGCTGGGGATCCGGGATCAGCAGCTGGAAAACGTACGACCAGCCGAATTTCTCGGCTTCGGTGACGTAGCCGGTCGCCTGGACGAAAGCGGCGAATTCGGCGTTCGTGACGGCATAAGGCGATACGCGGAATGCCGGGATGTGCACTGGCCGCGCAGGCCCTTCGGCATCCGAGGCGAAGCCTTCCCCGTCATCGGTGCCGAGGATATAGGTACCCTCGGGGATGATCGGCCATTGGGAGGGATCGGGCCGAGCCGAATGTTCCGCCAGGCTCGGCTCTTGCTGGGCGGCTGAGCTGTGGAGACGCTCGGCTGCAGAGCCGGTATGAGTCGGCGAAGCTTCCTTGGGATCAGCCGATGTTGCCGCCGGTGTGTCCGATTCCGTGCCGGTCTCTGCCCTGCCGGAACCTTGAAGCTGCGGAAGGCTGCTTGCGGCCCCTGTTTCCCCTTCGTGAAAATCCTTTGCTTCAGGCGCGTTTAAGTGTCGGGCGGTAGGCGTTCCGCAGGCGGGAGCCTGTAAAGCGGCTTCACGCCCGGCAGAACAGCAGCAGGAGGAGGTTTCGGCCTTTCCGGCATTTCCCGACGTTGGAACGGTGGAGGAGGTCTCTTGGGTCATTTTGGTCCTTGCTCCTTTCCTGGTAGGAGGATGTTCGTTCTTTCTTTCATGTTTGATGTCCGTTCGGTTTAACCCGTGTCCGTCCGCTTGCTGGCAATGGCTCAAGCCCGGCTGGCTTCCTAGCTGGACACGCATCCGTGTGCCCTCTGGGAGGACGGCGGCCGCAGCGGGCTCTGAGGGTATCAACAGGCTTTGAGGGCAAAGCGGCCCCGAAAAAACGAGCTATGAGGATGCGGCGGCCCCTGAAGGCTTCACGGACGCAGCCGGCTCAGCAGGTCAGTTGCTCCAGCATCAGGAGCGCCGCCCCGACGGCGATCGCTTCTTCGCCATAACTGCCTTTGCTGAAAATGACCTGATATTTCGGGTAATGATACGTTTTGCGGATGGCGGTCTGGGTCGCCGTATAGAAGAACAGGTTCGAATCCGTCATCAGCGGCCCGCCGAGAACGACCTTCTCGGGATACAAAATGTTCAGCAGGTTGGCCAGGCCGATGCCGAAGTACGTTGCCGCCTGGGTCACGACTTCCGTGACCATCGGATCCATCTGCTTCAGCGCCTGCATAATGTGGCTGAAGCGTGCCGGCTCGCCCGGCTCCAGCATCTGCTGCAGCCGGCTGCTCCGGCCGATCCGCAGCCGGGAATTCACCTCGCGTTCGATCGCATGGACCGACGCGTAGGAATCGAGGCAGCCGTGATTGCCTTTGGCGGTTCGGTAAGGGATGCCATCCGCCTGGATGATCATCTGCCCGAACGAGCCTTCCATATCGGCTGCCCCATAGATCAGCTTGCTGTCCGACATCATGGACAGCCGCAGGCCCGTGCCGCCATGCACGTACAGCATGTGGCGGAAATCCTTGCCGCGGTTCGCCCATGCTTCGGCGACGATGGCGGCATTGGCGCCGTTGTCAAGCAGCACCGGAACGTGCAGCGCCTCCTCGATCAGGCGCACGATCTCGACATGCTGCCAGCCCGGCGCGGCAAACCACTCCGGCTCCTCGATGATGCCCGCCTCGCGGTCGAGCGGGCCGACGGCGCCGATACCCATGCCGATGACTTGATCCAGCGGGATGCCGTGCGCGGCAATCCATTCCCGGGCCCGGCCGACAACCTCGCCGATGAGCCGCTCCGGCGTCATGTCGCCTGTCATGTCCCATTCCGCTGTTTCCAGCGTCTGCCCGGCTAAATCGAGCAAAATGAGGCGGGAGACGACGCGGGAGACATCCAGGCCAAACGCATAGCCGTACTCGCCCCGGACCTGGTACAGAATCGGACGCCGTCCCCCGGTCGAAGCGCCGAGGCCGCTCTCGCTAATGACGCCGATGGAGACAAGCTCGTCGAGGACGCGGGTCAGCGTACTGATCGTCAGTCCGCTTGACGCCAGCAGGTCGCCCTTGGAAATCTCCTGCTTGCGCCGGATATCATAGAACAGTTCCTTGGCTTTCGGTGAGGGAATGCGTTCTTTTACATTCCATCTCTCTTCCTTAAAATCTTGCATATCGTCGTTATCCTCACTATTCTGAACCGTTAAGGCCAGCGGCTGGTGCCCCACAATATGATCCGGCGGCAAACGCCGGAAGGGCTCTGCTGGCAATGGTTTTTCTACAATTATACGTACAGGCTGCTTCATGATTATCATACACACGGCCCCAGCAAGTGGCAACCGGACTGCATCCTCATCTGTGAGGTGTTAACCCCCATTATACCGATCTTAATTTCTTTTTGAAATAAAGTAATCAGAGTAATCCGTTTTCATCGTTTTCCCATCGGGGTAATCTGCACGAAAAAACGAATAATTTCATTTACTTTTCATCACGTGAAGGGTTTAATAAGGGGGAACAGGCATTTTCAAGGATTCTCTCAGGGCTATCGATCATATCCGCTGGATTCAAGGAGGAGAGCCGATGAATAGGAACGAAGAGCAAGGCAGGCCCAACGTGCTGTTGATTACCGTGGACCAGATGCGATTCGACTGCCTCAGCATCGCCGGCCACCCCGTCGTGGAAACGCCGAATCTGGACGAGCTTGCCCGGACCGGCGTGAGGTTCAGCCGCGCCTATTCGGCAACCCCGACCTGCGTGCCGGCGCGGGCGGCCATCTTTACGGGCCAGTCTCAGCGGACGCACGGACGCGTTGGGTATCAGGACCGGGTACCGTGGAATGATCCGGTCACGCTGCCAGGGGAGCTGGCCAAAGCGGGATACCATACGCAGTGCATCGGTAAAATGCATGTGTATCCCGCCCGAAACCTGATGGGCTTTCACAACGTGGTGCTGCATGACGGCTACCTGCATCACAACCGCAATTTTCACGGCATCCCGATGCAGGAGCATTACGATCAGGTGGACGATTACCTGCAGTGGCTCCGGGAAAGGGTGCCCGGCGCCGATCTGATCGACACGGGCCTGGACTGCAACGCATCGACCGTCGCACGTCCGTGGCATTTGGACGAAATGAAGCATCCGACAAACTGGGTCGTGACCCAGTCGATCGACTTTCTGCGCCGCAGAGACCCGGGCAAGCCGTTCTTTCTATGGATGTCCTTCGTCCGTCCGCATCCGCCGTTCGATCCGCCGCAGGCGTATCTGGACCTGTACGAAGATGCGGATATTCCGGATCCGCCGGTCGGAGACTGGGCGCAGGGGGATGACCCCGCCCTGGAAGGTTTGGCGCCGACAACGGGCAAGGGGCTCGTCCCCAAACGAAGGCTGCGCCGGGCGATGGCCGCTTATTATGCACTGATCACCCATCTGGACCACCAAATCGGCCGGTTCCTGCAGGCGCTGAACGAGTACGGAGAACTCCATAACACGGTGATCATGTTTACCTCGGATCATGGGGAGCTGCTTGGCGACCATCACTTGTTCCGGAAGGCGCTGCCCTATGAAGGAAGTGCCCACTTGCCGTTGATCGTGAACGACCCTGGCGGCCGGCTCCATCTCAAGCGGGGCACTGTGGCCGATGAGGTCGTGGAGCTGCGTGACATCATGCCGTCGCTGCTTGATGCAGCCGGGGTTCAGATCCCGGAAAGCGTGGAAGGGGACAGCATCTGGAGGCTGGCAGCGGCCAGGAACGAAGCGAATACAGCATCGCCGGTATGGCGGAGCCATCTGCATGGGGAGCATGCGTACGGTCATCAGTCTACCCAATGGGTCACGGACGGGACCGAGAAGTTCATCTGGTATCCGCAAACTGGCGAAGAGCAGTTTTTTAACCTGGCGGAAGACCCCATGGAGCTGCACAACGCCATTTCCGACGAAGCCTGCCGGGAACGGATCAATCATTGGCGTTCTATTCTCATCCGTGAGCTGGAAGGGCGGGAGGAAGGCTTTACGGACGGGGAGCGGCTTATCACCGGCCGGAAGCAGGCGGCCGTACTGTCCCATATCCGCACTTGATGCGCAGCAGCGGATTCATTGAACTAACGATATTGCATTATCGATATATAACCGTAGGACGGCTGCCTGGCTACAGGCAGCGAATACAGCTTGAACTGTTTTTGGCGATACGTTAACCGTAAATTAAGGAGATGATCCGAATGATAAAGCTTGACCGGGTTTGGGAAGACACAAGCATCCTTCATATTCACCGCGAAGAGCCGAGATCCTATTACATTCCTTATGGCGACGCCGCTTCGGCGCGTTCCGGCAAGCGCTCGAGATCCCCTTTGTTCCAAACCTTGAATGGGGCCTGGAAATTCAGGTGCCACGAAAGTGTCCAGGACGTGACGGATCCGTTTTATGAAGACGCTTTCGATGCCTCATCATGGGATGAGCTTGTCGTCCCGTCATGCTGGCAGACCGAAGGCTACGACCAGCTCCATTATACGAATGTCAATTATCCGATCCCGGTAGATCCGCCATATGTCCCGGATGCGAATCCGGCGGGGCTCTACGTCAGAGAGTTTACGGTGCGCGAAGACTGGACGGGCAAGCAGGTCTATACCATGTTCGAAGGGGTCAATTCCTGCTTCTACCTGTGGATCAACGGGCAGTTCGCCGGATACAGCCAAGGCAGCCGGATTCCGGCCGAGTTTAACGTTTCCGGACTGATCCGGCCGGGTACGAACCGCATCGCCGTCATGGTACTGAAATGGTGCGACGGCACTTATTTGGAAGACCAGGACCTCTGGCGTTTCTCCGGGATTTTCCGGGATGTATACCTTCTAGCCCGGGATGAGGCCCACGTCCGCGACGTATTTATCAAACAGGACATTTCACCGGATCACTCCTCAGCGAAGCTTCTGTGTGAGCTGGAGACGACCGGCCCCCTGGATGCGCTGGCGCTGCTGCAGGATGCGGAAGGGACGACCGTCGCCAAAGGGGCAGTGCGGGCAGACGGGCGGAGCGTCATCACGCTGGACATCGAAAATCCAGTGCTGTGGAACGCGGAACAGCCATATCTGTATGAGCTGTTTGTGCAGGACGGAAGGGAAGTGCTACGTTTTCCGGTCGGATTCCGCCGGATTGACATCGTTGACAGCGTATTCCGGATCAACGGCCAAGCTGTCAAGCTGAAGGGCGTGAACCGTCACGACTCCCACCCAGATTTGGGACAGACGGTGCCGCTGAACCACATGATCCGGGACTTGAAGCTGATGAAGCGGCATAACGTCAATACGGTCCGGACCTCCCACTATCCGAACGACCCGCGGTTTTTGGAACTGTGCGACCGGATGGGCTTCTATGTGGTCGACGAGGCTGATCTGGAGTGCCACGGGCTGGCCGTATCCGGCGATTTCCATCAGCTGACCCGAGATCCTGATTGGGAAAAGGCGTTTGTGGACCGGGCCATCCGGCTGGTGGAGCGCGACAAAAACCATCCTTCCGTCATCATCTGGTCCATGGGCAACGAATCGGGATACGGGCGCAATCATATCGCCATGGCCGAATGGACCCGCAGCCGGGATGCCAGCAGGCTTGTCCATTATGAAGGTGCCTCCCGGCGTTACCACGGCGATGCCGATACCGAGGCGCTCGACATCGAAAGCGAAATGTATCCGACGCTGGAATACGTCGAGAGCTACGGACAAAATCCGGATCACGCGAAGCCGCTGTTCCTGTGCGAATACAGCCATGCCATGGGCAACGGGCCCGGCGATCTGAAAGAGTATTGGGATTTGTTCTACGCGTACCCGAATTTAATGGGCGGCTGCGTGTGGGAATGGAATGACCACGGTATCCGCACCAAGACGCCTGACGGACGCGAATATTTCGGATACGGCGGGGACTTCGGGGACCATCCGAACGACGGCAACTTCTGTATCGACGGCCTCGTGTCGCCGGACCGGGTTCCGCATGCCGGACTGCTGGAGCTCAAGCAGGTCATTGCGCCGGTTCGCATGGAAGCCGAGGATTTGTCCCGCGGCACGCTGATCATTACGAATCTTTACGATTTTTCGGACCTGTCGCATCTGACCTTCGACTGGAAGCTGGAGCGCTGCGGAGAAATCGTGGAGCAGGGAAGCCTCGGGACGATCCAGGCGGGTCCGCAGGAGAGCGTGACGGTCATCATTCCGTTCCAAAAAGCTTTTCCAGACGGCCGCTGCTTCCTGACGCTCACCGCCTCGCTCTGTGAATCCACGGAATGGGCCGACCGTGGGGAGGAAATCGCGTTCGCCCAGTTTGAGATGGCGGCGGAGGATTCTGCAGTCCAGCCGGAGCAAGGGTGGCTGACGGCTCTGCGCGCACGTCCCGTGCATGTCGCGGAGGACGGCGCGCAGCTGATCGTGACGGGGATGGATTTCCGCCACGTGTTCGACCGGAACCTGGGAACCTTCGTCCGCATCTCGAAGCAGGGGGTGGATATGCTCGCAGCGCCGCTATCCTTTAGCATCTGGCGGGCGCCGACGGACAATGACCGCAACGTCCAGCGTCAATGGAAAGATGCGGGTTATCACCGGGCAGGCACGAAAGTATACCAGGTCCGGGTCAGCGAGCCGCAAGACGATGCGATCGAGCTGACCGTGAATTTTTCGCTCGGCGGCTACATGAAGCATCCTGTCCTTCATGGACAGGCCGTATGGCGGGTGGACGGTTCCGGAGAGATCGCGCTGGCCACGAGCGTCAAACTTCGGGAGGGGCTACCGTTTCTGCCCCGCTTCGGGCTGAAGGCCGTCATGCCGGCCGGCACCGAGGAGGTTGAGTATTTCGGTCTGGGTCCGCATGCGAGCTATGTCGACAAGCGCCAAAGCGTACGGGTCGGCAAATACCTTCTCCGCGTCGACGACATGTTCGAGCCGTACATTATGCCGCAGGAGAACGGCTCCCGCTACGGGACGGAGTGGGCGACGGTGACCAGCGAACGGGGCATGGGGCTTGCTTTCCACGGAAATGCGCCGTTTTCGTTTAACGCCTCCCATTACTCACCGGAAGACCTGGAGGAAGCCGCCCACCTGCACCAGCTGGTCAAGCGGAAGGAGACGATCGTTCATCTTGACTACAAAATGAGCGGCGTCGGTTCCAATTCCTGCGGTCCAGAGCTGCTGGAGAAGTACCGGCTCGATGAGCGGGAATTCAAGTTTTCCATCCGGCTTCGTCCAGTTTTCAAAGAAGACGAATAAGAGGCAGAACATAACGAAAGCCCCGGCTCCGATACGGAGCCAGGGGTTTTTGCTGTGCGGGTGTTAATCGAACAAGTCCCCGAACACGTCGAGCACGCTTTTTTTCTTTTTCTTATGATGCGGGTAAGAGGAATGGCCATGCTTGTCATATTTGTCATAGGACTGCTGCTGCGGTGGATAGGGCTGGCCTGAAGGGTAGCTGTCCCTTGGCCTCTGGTTTCGGTCAGCATCTCCGTAATACCATTCATTATAGTCTCCGCGGACTTCACGCACGTCGGACATCAGCTTGTCCAACTCTCCGCGGTCCAGCCACACGCCTTTGCATGTCGGGCAAATGTCGATCAGAATCCCGTCTTTCTCCACTTCCTTCATGCGGGAGTCTTCACATATCGGACACTTCATCTCGATTCCTCCTTGTCATGCCATATTTCTAATGTATACGGATAGGGAGCCGGATGGTTTCTTCTAAAATGTTCAACTACCGGTCTTCCGATCCTCGCTGCAAAGCTTCTGCTTGACAAAAACTCATTATAAAAATATACTTACTTACAAAAAGTAATTAAATAAAAAGTTAGGGGAGTGCCGACATGCATCCTGAAATGAAGCTTGGACCGGTTAAAATCAAGATCAGCCGGATGGACCGTTCCATCGCCTTTTATACAGAAATTATCGGACTGGAAGTGTTGAAAAGAGAGGGGAGTACGGCGGAGCTGGGACCAAGGGGATCCGCAAGCCCGATTCTGATCCTCGAGGAGCTGGAGGACGCCGTCATCGTGCCGGAGCGTTCGCATGCGGGACTGTACCATTTTGCGATCCTGCTGCCGAGCCGGGAACATCTCGGAACGGTCGTCCGCCATTTCATCCAGACCGACACGCCGTTTGGCCAAGGGGACCACGCGGTCAGTGAAGCGATCTATTTAAGCGATCCGGATCAGAACGGGATCGAGGTCTATGCAGACCGTCCAAGAGATACGTGGCGCAAGGAGCCGAACGGGAATTACATTATGGTCACCGAAGCGGTGGACATTCGCGGCCTGCTGGAGCAGTCGGCCGGGCTGGAATGGCAGGGGCTGCCTGTGGGCACGGTGATCGGGCATGTTCACTTCCATGTCGGAAGCCTGCCCGAAGCGAAGCGTTTCTACTGCGATATACTGGGGTTTGACGTGGTCGGCGATTATGCGCGGATGCGTGCACTGTTCATCTCGGCCGGAGGTTACCATCACCATGTCGGCCTGAATATTTGGGCCGGCGTCGGAGCGCCGCCGGTACCGGCCAATGGCACCGGCATCGATTATATGACGATCGTGCTGCCGGGGGCGCGTGAGGTGGAGGAGCTCGTCCAGCGGGTCCGTGAAGCGGGAATGGCTGCGGAAGAGCAGGAAGAAGGCGCCTTTCTCGTCAGGGATCCCTGGAATATAGGGGTGCGGCTGACTTCGGCCGGTCGCGGCTGAGCACATTTTAAATAACCGCTTTTTAATAAAAAGTCATGGCCTGCCGATCAAACCGTATTTCATAAACCGGGTCATTTCGCTCCGGAACTCGGAAAGGTTCTGCAGCAGTGCGCCATGATTCATTTGGTCATGCTGGAGAATGGAGCAAATGCCAGCCGTCAGACCCAGCTCCAGAGTGAAAATTTCTTGGATCCCGTTCATGCTCCCTTCCTCGATCCGACGCTTGATCTCTTTGATTTCGGCGCTTTGCCGGTACAAGGATTGGTCAAAGTATTGGGAAAGCTCGGGGTAACGCGAGGACTCGGCAAAAAGAATGCTGTACTGCTCATGGTTGCGCTCGATCATCGTGATCCGTTTATTCACATAACGCTCGATCAGCTCTTCGTTCGTGCTCTGGCTCAAATCTGTGTGCGCCGTAGTTTCTTCATCGGGCTCGGCCGTAACAACGCACGCTTTGAGCAGCTCCATTTTACTGTTGAAATATTTATACATGGCCGCTTCGGAAATGCCGCAGGCTTTGGCGATTTCACTCGTCTTCGTGGCGTCATAGCCGGATGTAGAGAAAAGCGTTCTTGCCTGCTGGATGATCCGCTGCTTGGTCTGTTCGCCTTTGTTCATATCGATCTCCTTCAGTTTCGTGAAAAGGGTGTCCGTGTATATAAAATTATAATAGAAGTGACAAAGAAGACCAGCATGTAAGCTGGTCTTTTTGTATGCCTGTTTAGACGATTATATCAGGTTAACTTTTTAAAAATCCAGGCTCTGCAAAGCTCGGATTCGGATATTTGTAGAAGCCCTCGCCGGCGGCGCGGCCAATCTTGCCTTTATCGAGGTATTCGGATTTCAGGAGATTCGCGATCTTTTCGAATTCCGGGTCGCCGGTCGCCTTGGCTTTGGCCAGGCCGATATTGTAGGCGGTGTTGATGCCCACCACGTCCAGAATGGCGAACGGTCCCATCGGAGCGCCGGTTGCCACCATCCATGTTTTGTCGATCGTTTCCGGGTCGGCCACTTCTTTGACCAGCAGCAGCTGAGCGGCTTCCAGCAGCGGGACCAGCAGGGAGTTCAGGATGTAGCCGGGCTGCTCCTTATGCAGCGGCAGGGCCACCATGCCGATCGCTTTGGCGAATTCGATGACGTCGTTGAACACGGTCGTGTCCGTGCCGGGATGCTTCATGATTTCGCCGGTGTTGTTTTTCCAGATTTCATTGGCAAAATGGAGCGCCAAAAACTTCTCCGGCCGCCCGGTTGCTTCGGCGAACTGGCTCGGCAGCAGGGTGGAAGAGTTCGTGGCAAATACGGTCCGTTCCGGGGCCACCTTGCTCAGCTCATGGTAAAAATCGGTTTTGATCTGCACCACTTCGGGGATCGCTTCGATCACCAGATCGGCCTGTGCAACCGCTTGGGCCAGGTCGCTGTTGAAGGAGAGCCGGCTAAAAGCCGCGGCAAGTTCTTCCTCCGAGGCGCCAAGATCGCTCTGATAATGGGGCATCAGATCGTGGATCCGGCTTTTGGCCCGTTCCAGTGCCTCATCGTTAATGTCGTATACGGTGACTTCAAAGCCCTTGAAGGCGGTCTGAAAAGCAATTTGGCTGCCCAGCACGCCGCTGCCGGCAACCGTAATATGTTTGAAATTCATGATGCATTGCTCCTTTTCTTAGATGTGGTTATTGTCGTCTTCGGGTTATCCATTCATACGCAAAGCCCAAGGTGGGGAAGGCCTGCGTGGATTGCCGCCAGGTTCGCCCGCCAGCCGATAAGAGATATCCCAGCAGCAAAAAATTCAAAAGTAAGTACTTACTAACTTATTTTCAAACCGATTATGCTCCTTTTTTCCTACCAAGTCAACAGCACAAATCAGGCAAAATTGTTCTTGCCTTTTTCACATGGCAGGGATACAATGTACCCATACAACTTGTACGTACATGTTCTGATAAACTGTGCATTACTATATATAAGTATGTACAAGTAAAAATATCAGTTTACGCACAGCAAGTGGACGAAACCGAAACATGGGAGGCTATAATGATGAAATTGAAACCGCATTCATTTTGGTTTGTAACCGGCAGCCAGCACTTATACGGACCCGAAACGCTGGAACAGGTAGCCGATCATTCCCGGATCATCGCGGAGCAGCTCGGGCAGGATACCGCTGCGATTCCGTATCCGGTCGTTTTTAAACCGATCGTGAAGACGTCCGACGAGATTTACCAGCTGATCGTTGAGGCGAACAGTGACGAATCCTGCGCCGGCATTATCACGTGGATGCATACGTTCTCCCCGGCGAAAATGTGGATCCGCGGCCTGACGCAGCTCCAGAAGCCGCTGCTTCATCTGCATACACAGTTTAACCGCGACATCCCTTGGGAAACGATCGACATGGACTTTATGAACCTTAACCAGGCTGCCCATGGCGACCGCGAGTACGGTCATATTGGAGCCAGACTTGGCATCGCCCGCAAGGTGGTCGTCGGCCACTGGGAAGACGGAGACGTGCGCCGCAGTATCGGCGGGTGGATGCGCACGGCGGCAGCCTTCGCGGAGAGCCGCAGCCTGAAGGTAGCGCGCTTTGGCGACAACATGCGCGAAGTAGCCGTTACGGAAGGCGACAAGGTTGAAGCGCAAATTCAGTTCGGCTGGTCGGTCAACGGCTACGGCGTCGGTGATTTGGTCCAGGTGCTGAACGAAGTGCAGGACAGCGAAGTAGAGACGCTCCTGAAAGAGTATGCAGAGCAGTACAGCATTACACAGGCGGGCTTGTCTGCCGGTCCGGTGCGCGACGCCATCGCTTATCAGGCGCGGATCGAAATCGCCATGCGCCGCTTCCTGGAGGAAGGCGGATTCGGGGCCTTCACGACGACGTTCGAAGATCTTCACGGACTCCGGCAGCTTCCGGGTCTTGCCGTGCAGCGGCTGATGGAATCCGGTTACGGCTTCGGCGGCGAAGGCGACTGGAAGACGGCTGCATTGACCCGCGTCCTTAAGGTTCTTGCAAACAACAAGAGCACCTCGTTCATGGAGGATTACACGTACCATTTCGAGCCGGGCAACCATATGATTCTCGGAGCGCACATGCTCGAGGTATGTCCGACGATCGCGGCCACGAAGCCGACGATTGAAGTGCATCCGCTCGGCATCGGCGGAAAAGAGGATCCGGCCCGCATCGTGTTCGACGGCCAGGACGGTCCGGCGGTCAACGCTTCCCTCGTCGACCTTGGACACCGCTTCCGCCTTCTTGTGAACGTCGTGGACGGCGTGAAGGTCGACAAGCCGATGCCGAAGCTTCCGGTGGCCCGCGTGTTGTGGAAGCCGCAGCCGTCGCTCCGCGAATCGGCTGAAGCCTGGATCCTGGCCGGCGGCGCGCATCATACGGTGTTGTCTTATGCTATGACGGCCGAGAACCTGACGGACTTCGCCGAAATGGCCGGCATCGAAGCCGTGGTCATCGATAAAGATACGTCCGTGCAGCGCCTGAAGAACGAGCTCCGCTGGAGCGAGGCGGCTTACCGCTTGAGATAACCGGACCGATGTCTGTGTTCACCCGGCCTTGTGTTACAATACTCAAAGAGAACGAAGCCTTCCGGGATGAATCGGCAGATCCAGCCCGCAAGGCCGAAATACAGAGCATGCCGCTGAGGTGAATGATGAATAACAGACGGATTCCCAAATATATTCTACTGAAGAACGAGCTGCTGTCCTGGTTTGAATCGGGCAAGCTGAAGCCCGGGCAGCAGGTTCCTTCTGAAAATGAAATTGCCGAACAGTTCGGCCTGAGCCGCCAGACGGTGCGCCAGACGTTCAGTGAGCTGGAGAAGGAAGGCTGGCTTGAACGGATCCAGGGCAAAGGCACCTTCGCCCGGTTTCCGGGACGCCGCGAGAGCGAGCTGGTCAAGACGATCGGCATTATGACGACTTATATATCGGATTACATCTTCCCGCATATCGTACGGGGTGCGGAAGCCGAGCTGCGGAGCAGAGGCTACCGGCTGCTGCTGTCCAGCACCGACAATAACAAGGACAAGGAAATGGAGAGCCTGAAGCTGATGACCAGCCAGCCGCTTAGCGGACTGATCATCGAACCGACGAAGAGCGCGGAGGGCAATCCGAACCTTGGCTATTATTTGGAGCTGCAGGAGAAGGGCATTCCTTACCTGATGATCAACGAGAAGTACCGGGAGCTCGAGTGCCCGCTGCTTCGGGTCGACGATGAGCTGGGCGGCTACAAGGCAGCCGACCATCTGCTGGCGAACGGGCATAGCCGGATCGCCGGATTCTTCAAGCGGGACGACCTGCAGGGCGTCAACCGGTTGAAGGGCTTTCTGGCCGCCCACAAAGCGCGCGGCGTGGCCGTAGCTCCGAAGCGGGTCGTCACGTATACGACCGAGCAGAAGAACGACCTGCCGTTCCGGCAGGCGCTGCAGCTGCTGAGCGGAGCGGCGGAGGAACGCCCGACCGCATTCGTCTGCTACAACGACGAGCTGGCGGTCAGCCTGATGGGGGCCGCGCTGCAGCTCGGACTCCGAGTGCCGGAGGACGTGTCGTTCGTCGGCTTCGACGACTCGATGCTGGCCTCGGCTTCCGGAACGAAGCTGACGACGCTGACCCATCCCAAGACGGCCATGGGCCGGGATGCGGCCAGCCAGCTGATCGCGATGATCGAAGAGGGATTGGCTCCCGGAGATACCCTGTACGAACCCGAGCTGGTGGAGCGGGACTCGGTTGTAAACCTGAACGTTAACGTGTAAAAAGGCAGATGAAAGTCCGGTTATACGGACTTTCATCATACAACTTGTACGTACAACTATAGTGGGAGAGGAAGTGTCTGCAATGCTGGAAGCACTGAAACAGCAGGTGCTGGAAGCGAATTTGGACCTGCCCAAACACGGGCTCGTCACGTTTACCTGGGGAAATGTCAGCGGCATCGACCGCGAGAGCGGGCTGTTCGTCATTAAGCCGAGCGGGGTGCCTTACGAAGAACTGAAGGCGGAGGACATGGTCGTCGTTGACCTGGAGGGCCGGGTGGTTGAAGGGAATTTGCGCCCGTCGTCCGATACGCCGACGCATATGGTGCTGTACCGCTCCTTCCCGGAAATCGGCGGCGTAGTGCATACCCACTCCCCGTGGGGCACAAGCTGGGCCCAGGCCGGGCGGGCGCTGCCTGCTTGCGGGACGACGCATGCCGACTATTTCTACGGTGAGATTCCGGTCACCAGACCGATGACGAAGGTGGAGATTGAAGGCGCTTACGAGCTGGAGACCGGCAACGTCATCGTGGAACGTTTCCACGAGCTGGGATTGGACCCGCTGGAGGTGCCGGGGATTCTCGTGCATGCGCATGCCCCGTTCGTCTGGGGCAAGGATGCGCATAATGCGGTGCACAATGCGGTGGTGCTCGAGGAAGTGGCCAAGATTACGGCCCGGATGCTTCAGCTGAACCCGGAGACGCCGCCGATGGACCAGAGCCTGCTGGACCGCCACTTTTTGCGGAAGCATGGAGTTAACGCCTACTACGGGCAGAAGTGATACAGCACTTATAAATTTTGAAAACGCGGAGGAATCCAAAATGGGGAAAAAGTATACCATCGGAGTGGATTATGGGACCCAGTCCGGACGTGCTGTACTGGTGGATTTGTCGAACGGCCATGAAATCGCCGACCATGTGACGCCGTATCCGCACCATGTCATCGACGAGCGTCTCCCTGGATCAGGCATCAAGCTGGAATATGATTGGGCGCTGCAGCATCCGGACGATTACCTGGAGGTGCTGAGAACTTCCGTGCCGGCCGTCGTTCGTGAATCGGGCGTCAATCCCGAGGATATCATCGGTATCGGCATCGATTTTACCGCCTGTACGATGCTGCCCGTCGACGATGCCGGCGAGCCTCTGTGCTTCCAGGCCGAGCTGGCGGACCAGCCGCACAGCTGGGTGAAGCTGTGGAAGCATCACGCGGCGCAGCCGGAAGCCGACAAGATCAACCGGATCGCCGAGGAGCGCGGCGAAGCGTTTCTGGCCCGGTACGGCGGCAAAATTTCGTCCGAGTGGATGATCGCCAAAATTTGGCAAATCCTGGACGAGGCGCCGGACATCTATGAGAAGACGAACATGTTTCTGGAAGCGACGGACTGGGTCATCTCGCAGATGACAGGCAACATCGTCCGCAACAGCTGTACGGCGGGCTATAAGGCTATTTGGCATAAGCGTGACGGTTATCCGTCGAAGGAATACTTCAAAGCGCTCGATCCGCGCCTGGAGCATCTGACCGATACGAAGCTGCGCGGCGAGGTCATTCCGCTCGGAAGCAATGCGGGAGGACTTCAGCCGTTCATGGCGGAGATGATGGGCCTTAAGCCGGGCATTGCGGTGGCGGCCGGCAACGTGGACGCTCATGCGGCCGTGCCGGCGGTCGGCGTCGTGACGCCGGGCAAGCTCGTCATGGCGATGGGCACGTCGATCTGCCATATGGTGCTCGGCACGGAAGAAAAAGAAGTCGAAGGCATGTGCGGCGTCGTGGAGGACGGCATCATTCCGGGGCTCTTTGGATACGAAGCCGGTCAGTCGGCGGTCGGGGATATTTTTGAATGGTACGTGGAAGAGTCCTTGCCTGCCTATGTGAAAGAAGCCGCGGCGAAGGAAGGGCTGAGTGTTCACCAATGGCTGGAAAGGGAAGCTTCCGCCTACAAACCGGGCCAATCGGGCCTGCTCGCGCTCGACTGGTGGAACGGCAACCGCTCTGTTCTGGTCGATACCGACCTGACGGGGATGATCCTTGGCATGACGCTGCTGACAAAGCCGCAGGAAGTATATCGTGCCCTGCTTGAAGCGACCGCTTTCGGCACCCGGAAAATCGTCGACGCGTTCCAGGAGAGCGGTGTCGATGTGGATGCGCTCTACGCCTGCGGCGGCCTGCCGCAGAAAAATCGCCTGCTGATGCAGATCTATGCCGACGTGACCAAACGCGAAATTTTCGTGGCGGATTCCAAGCAGACGCCAGCGCTCGGCGCTGCGATTTTCGCCGCGGTGGCTGCAGGCAAGGAAGCCGGCGGCTACGACGATGTCGTGACTGCGGCGCAGCAAATGGCGCGCGTTAAGGAGGAGACGTTCAAGCCGATTCCGGAGAACGTTGAAGTATACGAGAAGCTGTATCAGGAATACAACCTGCTGCACGATTACTTTGGCCGCGGCGAGAATGATGTGATGAAGCGGCTGAAGAAGATCAAGCTGTCCACGGAAGCGGAGCTGAAGCCCGTCCGGTAATAATTTAGCGGAAGTTTTACTTGTGAAATCCGGAAGTAGGCTCCGAAACATCAACTTATACTTTCTTTCTGATCTCATAACAAAAACGCCTATCGACGTATCTTCACAGAAGGCAGACCGCATTTAGCGGAAGTTTTTCTTGCGAGATCCGGAAGCGGAGGCTCCGAAACCTATACTTTCTGATCTCTTAACAAAGGACCGTCCTGTATTCAGGAACGGTCCTTGTTTAGACGTATGGCCTATTAGGTAACTGCAGCCGTCTTTTAGGAAGAACGGATCTCCAGCACCTCGTATTTGATCAGCCCCATCGGTGCATCGACGGTAACGACGTCCCCGACCGTTTTACCGATCAGCTCTTTGCCCAGCGGGCTTTCATACGAGATTTTGTTCTGGTAGACGTCCGCTTCCGCCGGACCAACCACGCGGTACTCGAGATCTTCCTTGAACTCGATATCGTGCAGTTTCACGAACGAGCCGACACTGACAGCAGATGAGTCTGCCTTATCAGCAATGCGGGCTTTGGTCAGCATTTTCTCCAGCTGCAAAATGCGGGTCTCCATAAAAGCTTGGTCATCTTTGGCGGAGTGATATTCGCTGTTCTCCTTCAAGTCGCCGTAGCTGATCGCCAGCTTAATGCGTGCGGCCAGCTCTTTGCGCTTGACGGTCTTCAATTCCTCAAGCTCAGCCTCCAGTTGGGCAAGGCCTTCGGCGGTCAAAATAATTTCGTCATTGGACATAGTTCACAACTCCTCTTCATTACATTTTACACGATATCCATATTTCATGCGAAACATTCGGCGTTAGCGCGTAAATTGAAGAGACGGCAAGATCAGTCGAGTATTAGTCTTCCTTAACATCATACAGGACGCGGGCGAGCAGATCCTGGCTGTAGTTGCCGAAATTTTTGCCATAGATGGTTAGGCCGCGCTTGTTGACCGACTGCTCGGTGACCGAGAGCCGGAAGGTAAGCTCGCTCTTGTAATCCAGCTGAATTTGGTCCAGCGTCACGTCGGAGATCCGGCAGCCGTCGATGAAACTGCCATCGTTGTTGATGCGGATCAGCTTCAGCATGCCATATTGGTTCAGATGCGGCGGCCACCAATCCGGGTTAAACGTGCCGCGGGCATCCCCGAAGTCCCCCGGACTGGTCCAGGAACCGATTTCGATCCCGTTTAAGTGAAAATAAATGTCCGACGGGTAGTTATCGTTATATCCCGGTGCTTCCGAGCTGAGCTCCATGGAAAACTGGATTTCGCGGAACGTCTGGTTCGGCTTTAAATAATTCGGAATCCGGTATTCCAGAAACCCTTCCGCCAGCCAAATGATCTCGGCGTCGATCCGCTGCGGATCCGCAAAATAGCGCGGGTCGTCAAAGTCGCCGACGATGCTGTCCTTCGTGGCCAAACCGCAGGTGGGAACCGCCTGATAGTTGCTGTAATGGCCGACTTGAATTTCAACTTCATACAGGTTTTCGACGTCCCTGCTGCGCAGGTCAACCATCAGTTTGTCCTTATTCAAGTAACAAATCTTCTGAATGCCGTGTTTGCCGACGCTGGTATTGATCTCAATCAGACCGCTTTCCTCCAGCTTTTTGATGTGCATCGTAATCGCACCGTTGCTGAGGTTCAGCCGGGTGGCCAGGTCGTTCAGGTTCAGCGCCTGGTTTTTCGCGAGCAGTTCGAGAATTTGGATCCGGATTTCCGAGCTGAGGGCCTTAAAAATGTCGATCCCGCTCATCAGATTTTTAATATAGATCATGGAATTGAATACCTTCTTCCGATTGTAGAGGTGGTGTTCTTTTATTTTAAATAATTATAAACTAACTATTTCGTTAATGAAAGCATGCATTCCTTTTTTGTAGATATATACGAAATAGTCATAGCATATTCTACAAATCACAGAGGGATCTTTAGGTATTTTTAAAGTAAAACAAACTAGCATTTTCCTTGATTTTATAAGGTTTATTAGAGTTTATACATAGCGCCGGACACAGAAATTTCATTTTGGTTTAAAAAAATATAAATAGATTTACATTTATTTATTTACAGCATACTTCATCTATGTTATTTTATACTTGTAAACGGATTCATTCAATTTATCTCAAATTATTTTATTATTTTCTAAAATGGAAGGTGATATCAGTGGCATCAGCAGCAAATAAGGCCAGGGTGGTCGTGGACAAGGCGTTTCGGATCGCCGAAGTGGATAAGCGCATCTACGGCTCGTTTATTGAGCATTTAGGCCGCGCCGTATACGGCGGCATATATGACCCGTCCCATCCCGAGACGGACAGCCTCGGTTTCCGGGAGGACGTAAAGCAGCTGGTCCAGGAGCTGGGCGTGCCCATTATCCGTTATCCCGGGGGTAATTTTGTGTCCGGCTACAATTGGGAAGATGGCGTCGGTCCGCGCGAGTCGCGTCCAAGAAGGCTGGAGCTGGCCTGGCGCACCATTGAGCCAAACGAAGTCGGGACGAACGAGTTCATGGCATGGGCCAAGGAGATCGGCTCCGAGGTCATGATGGCGGTCAACCTGGGAACGCGGGGCGTGGATGCGGCAAGGAACCTGCTCGAGTACTGCAACCATCCAAGCGGAAGCTACTGGAGCGATCTGCGGCGCAGCCACGGCTATGATCAGCCCCATAAGGTCAAGACCTGGTGCCTCGGCAACGAAATGGACGGACCTTGGCAGATCGGCCAGAAGACGCCGCAGGAGTACGGACGCCTGGCTTATGAGACCGGCAAGGCCATGAAGCTGGTGGATCCCGATATCGAGCTGGTATCATGCGGCAGCTCCAGCACGGGAATGCCGACATTCCCGGAATGGGAAGCCATTACACTGGATCATACATATGACGTAGCCGACTTCGTATCGCTGCACCAGTACTACGGTAACCGGGACGGCGATTCGGCAAACTTCCTGGCGCGGACGATGGACATGGACCATTTTATCCGCACCGTCATCTCCACCTGCGACTACGTGAAGGCGAAGAAGCGGAGCAAGAAGACGATGTACCTGAGCTTCGACGAGTGGAACGTCTGGTACCATTCAAACGATGCGGATACGAAGATCGATCCCTGGACCGTCGGTCCGCCGCAGCTGGAGGATGTTTATAACTTTGAAGACGCGCTGTTGGTCGGCGGGATGCTCATCACCTTCCTGAAGCATGCCGACCGGGTGAAGATGGCCTGCCTTGCGCAGCTGGTCAACGTGATCGCGCCGATCATGACCGAGACCGGAGGGCGCTCATGGAAGCAGACGATTTTCTATCCATACCTGCACGCTTCACGTTACGGACGCGGGGTATCCCTGCAACCGATCGTGGATTCGCCGAAATACGACGCCCAGGATTATACCGATGTGCCTTATTTGGAGACGGCGGTCGTATATAACGAAGAGGAAGAAGAGCTGACCATCTTTGCGCTGAATCGCCATTTGGAGGAGGCGCTCGACGTAGAATGCGACGTCAGAGGCTTTGAAGGCTACCAGATTGCTGAGCATATCGTTCTGGAGAACGACGATTTGAAAGCGGTCAATACGGCGGCAGAAGAGAACGTTAAACCGCATTCGCGCGGCAGTGCAGCATTGAAGGACGGGTTTGTGAGCACCCGCCTGTCCAAGGCATCCTGGAACGTGATCCGGCTGAAAAAACTTAATTAGGGCAGGTCCTTGCTGCCCGGCTGGCAGGCGAGTTCCGGCATAGCAGCCTTCATAACTCATTGGCATGGACGTAACCCATAACATCATAGACTCGCATGACTGCATCTGCCGATTCCTCTTTGACGTTTGGCAAAGGAAAGATCGTGCCAAGAGGAACGGCAGATGTTTTTTGTGGCACGAAACGACTCGCAGCGGCGATGGCGGCATATATCCAACATGGCCTTGATGTACATCAACATGTACGTACAAGTGAAAAGGGTTCGTGTGAAATTGCAAGCTTTCAAGTTTTTCAAATCAAAAGAAGTACGCTGAACAATAAAAAAATACGAGATATAGTATTCCATTTAGGGGGCGGAAGTTTTGAAGAAGAGCTTTGTTATTTCATTATTGATGATATTTGCGGCAAGCATGCTGTTGTCGGCATGCGGAAGCAGCAGCGAGAAGACGATTACGTTCTGGACGCCGCTGACGGGCGACGACGGAGCCTACATGGATGAGATCGTCAAAGAATATAACGCGACGAATCCCGACATCAAAGTGAAGCACGTCATCACTTCCGATATGTACACCAAGCTTTCGACCGTGCTGAACTCGGGCAAAGGCGTTCCGGACCTGGCCATTATCCATGCCGACCGCGTTCCCGGCTTCGCGAAGCAGGGCGTGCTGGAACCGATCGAAAGCGCGATCAAGGGGCAGCCGGAAATCAAGGAAGCGAATTACCTGCCGCAAGCATGGTCCACAGGCAACATCGACGGCACCCAATATACGGTTCCGCTCGACATTCACAGCAACGTCATGTACTACAACAAAGATTTGCTGAAGAAGTATAACGCGGAATCCATTCTCGACGACAATGTCGTGACCATCGACGAAATGCTGTCCCTGAAAGGCAAACTGGCTTCGGACGAATATGTCGTCAACGATGCGCTGCTGGGCTGGGTCATTCTGGCACAGGTTCAGGACCTGGGCGGAGACATCCAGGAAAACGGCAAGCCGGCCGTCAATACGCCGGTGATGAAGCAGGCTTTTGAAAATGTGAAAAAGATCGCCGACGCCGGCCTCATGACACCGTTCGGCGAAGACGGCTACTTGATGTTCCAGTCCGGCAAAGTGCTGTTCTCGACGGACGGAACCTGGAGCTCGACGGCCCACGCCAAGGTCGACGGCCTGAATTTCGGCGTAACCAACGTATACTCGCCGACGGCGGACAAGTTCACGAACCGCGCTTCCTCCCACTTGTTCACGATGTTCAAGAACGACAAGCGCTCGGACGAGAAAGAAGCGGGCATCGGCGCCTTCCTGGAATTCGTGCGCGAGCACTCCCTGGAATGGGCGAAAGCCGGACAAATCGTCGCAAGTAAGCAGGTGAACGAAAGTCCGGAGTACAAGCAGTTCATGCAGTCCTTCTTCACCTCGAATGAGCAGGAAACGAAATCGCTGTACATCTACACTTACGAATACTATCCGTACGTAGCCGAAGCCGTGGATACGTACTGTGCCGATATCGTCCGGGGCAATGTGGACTTGGACGAAACGCTGCAGACGATGCAGAAGTTCGTCGAGGATAAGATCGCAGAGAGCAGCAGTAAGCAGGCGACCAAGTAGGCCTTTTGCTAAGCAGATAGAATGAACTAAAGAAATGAATGTTATAAGGCCGTATGAGGGCCGTTTTAACAGGAGGTTCATGCAAAAACTTTAGTTCAATCTATACAGAACGAAGGAAATAGTGTGCCGGACCGAAAGCGTCAGGCGCATTATTTCTCCAAAAGGAGAAATTACAAGGCTATGAATAAGAAATTATTTGCACCGTTTTTCTTTGTCGGCCCTCATCTGATTCTGTTTCTTATCTTCATTCTGATCCCAACGATTTACGGGATCTATGCTTCGTTTACGCAGTGGAACCTGATGAACGATCCGGTATGGATCGGCCTGGCCAACTATAAAACGATTTTGTTCGACAGCAGCTCGACCTTCCACACCCAATTTTTCAACGGCCTGAAAAATACACTGCTGTTCGTCGTGATCAGCGTACCGCTGCTCATCGTTATTCCTTTGCTGGTCGCCGTCGCGCTCGAGCACAAGAAGGTCAAGCTGAAAGGTGTCATTCAGTCGATCATCTATATTCCCGGCTTGATCTCCATTTCGGCGGCTGCTCTGATCTGGCTGCTTATTTTCAATAAACAGCTGGGCATTACCGGCAACGTATTCCATTCGCAGGTGGCCTGGGCGGCGACGCAGCCTTATGCGTGGATCATTATTTTCGTCATCACGGTATGGGGCGGCGTCGGTGGCAACATGATTATTTACCGCGCGTCCATTGCAGGCGTCTCCAAGGAATTGTACGAGGCGGCGGAGATCGACGGAGCCGGATCCGTGCGCAGATTTTTCAGCATTACCCTGCCATCCATCAATTTCCCGCTGATCTATACGTTCGTCATGACGACGGCAGGCGCGTTCAACGTGTTCGGCCAACCGTTAATGATGACCGATGGGGGACCGAGACAGAGCACGCACGTCCTGATGATGTACATCCGCCAGCTGGCCTTCGGCCAAGGGGAATCGATTGCCGGCATGGCGTCGGCGATGGCCGTACTGCTCGGTTTGGTCATTCTGGTTATTTCGGCGCTGCAGTACTATGTCATGAATCGAAATACGAGGTAGGCCGCTTAGGCAGAGGCTGGATTTAGGATACGAGAGGTAGGGTTAATCAAAATGTCGAAAAAAGTAAGTATCTCCAAATATATCGCTTACCTGTTTTTGATCGTGCTTTGCGTCATTTGGGTGATTCCGGTCGTGTTCGGAATTACGACTTCCTTCCGTTCGCAGACCGAGGTCGTGTCCTCGGGCTTTCGGCTGTTTCCTAAGGAGTGGATATTTGAGAATTACGTCGCCATTCTGGAGAATACGTCCACGGCACCGATTTTGCGCTGGCTGTTCAATTCCGTCTTTATCGCGGTATCGCACACCCTGCTCGTCATCGTCATTATTTCGCTTACGGGTTACGGGTATTCCCGCATGAACTTCAAAGGGAGAGACACGCTGTTTTTCACGCTGCTGGGCATTTCGTTTTTTCCGGGCGTCGTCAACATCATCCCTTCCTATAAAATCATTGACGCCTTCGGCTGGGTGAACACCTCTTGGGCCATGATCATCCCCGGTCTCGCAGGTATGGGCAACATTTTTCTGGTCCGGCAGTTTATGAAAGGCATTCCGGGCGAGCTGGACGAATCGGCGCGTGTTGATGGCGCAGGGGATTTCCGGATTTATTTTTCGATCATCCTGCCGCTCATCAAGCCGGTGCTGATCGTGTGCGGCCTGTTTTCCTTCGTCGGATCGTGGAACGACTTCCTGTGGCCGGTTATCGTATATACGGACGTGGATAAAATGCCGATTACAGCGGGCTTGCTGCTGCTTCAGGATATTTACGGCAACTACCGCATGATTGGGCAGCTGATGGGCTCGGCGATGCTGGCGATCATTCCGACGCTGCTCCTGTTCGCGTTCGCCCAGAAATATTTTATTCAGTCGATCAATTTGAACTCTGGCATTAAAGGATAATAGGAAGTTTTTATCAAAATAAAGAAGATCTATATAAGTTGAAAATTAAGATGGATGCTTAGGGCAAGTACGTAAAATGTTCCTACGATCATCTCTTGTTTTCGGATTTCTTGATTGGATATGAACCCACGTAAGGCAGAAATCCGAAAGCCAAATGTGACCGCTTCGCTTCTTCGGAATCATTTTACTCCCTTGCTTGCATCGTATTCTTTAGTTCAACCTATCTAGCATCTCATGGGAGGATTCAGCTATGCATAACGTGATCGTCAATACGGATATTTCCAAAGGGAAAATCAATAAAAATATATACGGCCATTTTGCGGAGCATCTGGGCCGCTGCATTTATGAAGGGATTTGGGTCGGCGAGGATTCGCCGATTCCGAATACGAAGGGAATCCGCAACGACGTGCTGGCGGCCCTTAAGAAGATCAAGGTGCCGGTTCTGCGCTGGCCGGGGGGCTGCTTTGCCGACGAGTACCACTGGAAGGACGGCGTCGGTCCAAGGGGAGGCCGTAAACGGATGGTCAATACGCACTGGGGCGGAGTCGTCGAAAATAACCATTTTGGCACCCATGAATTTATGCTGCTCTGCGAGCTGCTGGAATGCGAGCCGTACATTTGCGGCAACGTCGGCAGCGGCACGGTTCAGGAGATGTCCGAGTGGGTCGAGTACATGACCTTTGACGGCGAATCGCCGATGGCCAACTGGCGTAAGGAGAACGGCAGAGAGCAGCCGTGGAAGCTGAAGTATTTTGGCGTCGGCAACGAAAACTGGGGCTGCGGAGGCAACATGCGTCCCGAGTATTACGCTGATCTGTACCGCCGTTACCAAACTTACGTCCGCAATTACGGCGACAACAAAATTTACAAAATCGCCGGCGGCGCCAATGTGGACGATTATAACTGGACGGAAGTGCTGATGAAAAACGCCGGCTGGCTGATGGACGGTCTGAGCCTGCACTACTATACGATTCCGGGCGACTTCTGGCTGGGCAAAGGCTCGGCGCTCGATTTTGAAGAAGGCGAATGGTTTATCACCATGAAGAAGGCGCTGCATATGGACGAACTGATCGCGAAGCACAGATCATCGACGAGTGGGGCACCTGGTTTGACGTGGAGCCGGGCACAAATCCGGGATTTTTGTACCAGCAGAACTCGATCCGCGACGCGCTGGTGGCCGGCGTGCATTTCAACATTTTCCACAACCATGCGGACCGTGTCCAGATGACGAACATCGCCCAGACGGTGAACGTCCTTCAGGCGATGATTTTGACCGAAGGCGAGAAGATGATCCTGACGCCGACGTATCATGTGTTCGATATGTTCAAGGTCCATCAGGATGCCGAGGTGCTGGCGGTCGAGTCCGCGGTCGGAAGCTATGAAATGGGCGGGGAGGTACTGCCGCAGGTGACTGTGTCGGCTTCCAGGGATGCCGAGGGCAAGGTGCATGTCAGCCTGGTCAACATCGATCATGCCGGCGAAGCCGAAATCAGCCTGGACCTTCGCGGCCTTGCTGCCGAAAGCGTGCAGGCTTCCGGCACGATTCTGACGGCCGACCGGATGAACGCGCACAATACGTTCGAGCAGCCGGACGCCGTGGCACCAAAAGCGTTTGACGGCGCCAATGTTGAGGGCGGTCGCTTGAGCGTGAAGCTGCCGCCGATGTCCGTCGTTACGCTGGCCATTCATTAATCGAAGGTTGGCTGCGTGCAGCGCCATTAGCAGTTACAGCAAATAGGGAGGGTGAGTTGTCATGGATCGTCAGGAAGGCTGCAAAGGGTGCAGCGAGAGCGTCCAGGTTTCGCCGGAAAAACTGCAGCGGCTCGTAGAGATCGCGACCCGCGGCAGGGAGACGGCATCCGAAGAGGTATACCGCCAGCGGATCGGGCAGTGCGAACAGTGTCCGGGGCTTCAATACGGAACGACCTGCCAGTACTGCGGCTGTCTCGTTGAGGTGAAGACCCGGCTGCTGGAATCCGCTTGTCCTTATCCTTTTGCCCCGAAATGGAGCTAGATAGAATGAACTAAAGAAATGAATGTTATAGGCCGCCTTATGGGGCGTTATAACAGGAGAAGACATAGACATAAAGGAGAGCCTGATATGGAGAGAAACGAAACTTACAACAATCCGGTCGTGGAGCAGCGCGCCGATCCATGGGTTTACAAGCATACGGATGGTTATTATTATTTCACGGCTTCTGTGCCGGAGTACGACCGGATCGAAATCCGCCGTTCCAAGACTTTGCAGGGTTTGGGTGAAGCCGAACCGGTTGTGGCATGGCGCAAATACGAGACCGGACCGCTCAGCGCGAACATCTGGGCGCCGGAGATTCATTTTATTCAGGGAAAATGGTACATCTACTTTGCGGCGGCGCGGACGACCGAGACCAATGACGGATTGTTCGACCACCGGATGTATGTCCTGGAGAACGACTCGGCCAATCCGCTGGAAGGAACCTGGACGGAGAAGGGAAAGATCCGCACCCAGTGGGAGTCTTTTGCGCTGGACGCGACCACCTTTGAGCATAACGGCGTGCTGTACTATGTATGGGCTCAGAAAGACCCGGACATCGAGGGCAATTCAAATCTGTACATTTCGGAAATGAGCAATCCTTGGACGCTGCAGGGCAAGCAGGTTATGATCTCGACCCCGGAGTATCCGTGGGAAGTGATCGGCTTTAAAGTCAACGAAGGGGCAGCCGTACTGAAGCGGAACGGACGCATTTACATCAGCTATTCGGCCAGCGCCACCGACCACAATTACTGCATGGGACTGCTGTATGCCGACGAATCGGCGGATCTGCTGGATCCGGTCTCCTGGGTGAAGTCGCCGGAACCGGTATTCGCCACCAACGAGGAGAACGGGCAGTATGGGCCGGGGCATAACAGCTTTACGGTATCCGAGGACGGGGAAGACGTCATCGTTTATCATGCCCGGAATTATAAAGAAATTATCGGCGATCCGCTGTACGATCCAAATCGGCATACGCGGATGCAGATCTTCGGCTGGAATGAGGACGGGACGCCGAATTTCGGGGTTCCGGTGAAGGATGGAGAACGGTAATTTGTCGGGAAACAAGATTTGTTAGAGCCTGCAGCTTGGCTGCAGGCTCCTTTTTTAATTGAAATGAATGTTAAAGGACGTATGGGGCGGAATACGTCCGTTTTATAGTTTGAACTAACGAAAACGATGCTTGCAAGGGAGTAAAATGATTCCGAAGAAGCGAAGCGGTCACATTTGGCTTTCGGATTTCTACCTTGCAATGGTTCAATCCAATCAAGAAATCTGAAAACAAGAGTGATCGTAGGGACATTTTACGTACTTGCCCCATCATCCATTTCCATTTTTCAGCTTATACAACCGCTGCCGGTACTCATAATGAAAGTATGTCGATCGACGTTCTTTCTATTTACCCAGGCCCCCGGATGCAAAGTCCCTTCGCGCAGTGGTATGATATATTTATGAGAGCGGTTTAGCGAGAGAAGAGGGGGAGGAAGTTGAACAAAGATCGACTGGATATGATCGAGTACCAGATCGCCCTGCTGGTCCGGCTGACGACGGCGCTCAGCCCCAGATTCGGGAACCTGGACCGGTCGGAGTATCTTCTGCTCAGCGAGCTGGAGCACGCGGGCCCGCTGGCGATCAATGTGCTGGCAGAGCATCTGCTGCTGAACCTGTCCACGGCCAGCAGGCAAATCGCGGTGCTGGAATCCAAAGATTACGTCAAGCGGTATCCGGACACGAACAATGGCCGAATCAGCCTCATTGAGATTACGCCCGGCGGGCTGGATATTCTCCACAAAGTCCAGAAAGCCAGACATGATGCGTACGCAGACATCCTCAAGGATTGGAACGGTGAGGGGCTGCAGCACTTGGAAGACAGCCTGACCCGGCTTAACCGGGATTTGAAACAACGGCATAAGTAGATCAGGAAAAAGCTGTGGATTTATCCAATAGCTTTTTCTCACTGCCTGCGAAAATCCCGTTGCCAGCTGATCCGCATATATTGTATAATACAACTTGCTATTTACAAGTTGTTCTGCATACGGACGTAATCATATACAAGACGAAAGGAGGAATCCGGATGAGTCAACTCATTAGCACTCCGATGTCGGAGAAAGAAAGGGTGGCCGTTCCGCAGTATTTGATCATATCGCTGCTGACGATTTTTGCGATCGGACCCCAATACTTCAGCAATCTGGCTTATACCATCAACCAGGTGATCATTCAGAACGGATTGGATATGAGCTCGAATGATCTGCAGCTGCCGTCCACGCTGTCGAACCTGGCTTTCGCGCTCGGAGTACCGTTTGGACCGGTGCTGGCCCGCAGATTCGGCCTCAAGGCGCACTATCTGACGATGGTGTTTATTTTTTTGTGCGGCTCGTTGATCAACGCCGTGTCCACCGATGTGGCCGCCTTGACGATCGGGAAGGTGATTCAGGGCCTCAGCGCCGGTACGCTGTTTCTGGCGATTTTGCCGGTGAGCCTCCGTTCATTTCCGAACAAGATCCGCAATACATTTCTGTTTATGGTCATCACGGGCCTGTTTGGGGCAAGTGCCGTCGGAGCCTATTTCGGAGCCGTCTCCCTCAGCCTGGACGCCTGGCGCTGGCTGTATGTGCTGAACGTCGCCTCCGCCGTTCTCTGTCTGGCCGTCGGCTATTACGGCCTGCCGAAGTCGGAGGAGCATCACGGCGAGCACGAGCCATTGGATAAAACGGGAGTGTTTTTGTTTGTATTGACCATGATTTCGCTGGTGATTCCACTGTGCAATTTGATGCAAAAGGGGTTTACATCGTATGAGGTGTGGCCGTTTTTGGCCGTCGCCGTCATATTGGCGGTTCTGTTCGTCATCGTCGATCTCAGGGCCAAGACGCCGCTCGTTCCTTTCCGTACGCTGAAGGCGCCCAAGCCGATTTCGGGCACGATCATGGCGATCACGTCCCATGCGGTGCTCATCTTTGCGATTGCGGGGATCACCGGTTTTTTGAAAAATAACGTCAGCTTGTCGCCAAGTTATTTGTCCCATTTTTTCCTGTGGTTCTTCGTCGGCATTCTGATCACGGCTATTTTGAAAACCCTGCTGTACGACCGGCTCGGCGCCGGTGTCCTGGGATTCATCGGATCGCTGGCCATCATTTATGTCTGCCTCAGCTGGCGGAACTTGGTGCCTACGGTAACGCTGCCTAAGCTTTACTTCCAGGCCGCCTGCCTTGGCGGCGGCGTCAGTATGGCTCTGGTCAGCGGAGCGCTCGGCACGGCCCTCGCGGGGGATATTCACAAAGCCTCCATGCGCTCCACGACGCTGCATACGATGCGGAATATCGTCGGCGCGGTGCTGTCTCCGCTGCTGGGCTGGTATTTGAGCCGGCAGAACACCATGAATTACGAGCAGATCCGTTCCCATCTGGGCGAGTTTGATGCCGAAACGAAGCTGGAGCTGGCACAGATGACCCGGAAGCTGATGGGATCGGGAATGACGGCGGCCCAGGCGCAGAGCACGGCTTCCTATGAGCTGATTGCTAATACAAAGCGGGCGGCCATCCTAGGAGCGTACCATCACTTGTTTACGATGATGCTGGTTCTCGCTGTCATTATACTGCTGGCGTCGATCGGAAAAATCGTGACAGGCAAAGGCTTTTCGCTTGTGCAAAAGCCGAAAAAGCCGCTTGCCCTGCCGGGTCCCAAGGAAAGAGTAACAGCGGAATCCCATTCTTAAGATACATTCAGAAAAAGAACGATATGGAGGAGAGTAGGCAAGATGAACATTCGTTTAATCATCGGAAATGTTGTGGGCGTGCTGGTCGTGTTTATACTGATCGCAGCCGGCGCCTATGTTTATTACCAAAATGAAAACTACATCAAAACAAGCGACGCGGTCGTGTCCGCGGACATGATGCCCGTCGTATCCACTTACAGCGGCGTGCTGACCGACTGGCATGTCAAAACCGGATCGAACGTGACTGACAAGGACGTCGTCGGCACCGTATCCGACGGAACGAAGGCCGTACCGGTCAGCACCCGGATGAACGGTAAAATCATCAAGAGCGATGCGCGGAAGAACGAGCTGGTCCAGGCAGGACAGGTGCTCGCACAGGAAGCTGACTTGGATCATATGTACATCATCGCCAATATTAAGGAGAAGGACCTGAAGGACCTGAAGGTCGGTCAAAGCGTCGATATTAACGTGGACGGAGATTCGGGCAAAACATTCAGCGGAACGGTCGACGAAATCGGCTATGCAACGACCTCGGTGTTCTCGGTGCTTCCGCAGCAAAGCTCAACCGGCAGCTACACCAAGGTCACCCAGAAGGTGCCTGTCAAAATTTCGATCAACCAGCCTTCGGATAAAGTGCTTCCCGGCATGAACGCCGAAGTGAAAATTTCTTTATAAGTTGAAAATATAAGTTGAAAAATTGAAATGGATGATGGGGCAAGTACGTAAAATGTCCCTACGATCGCTCTTGTTTTCGGATTTCTTGATTTTTATTGAACCTACGTAAGTAGAAATCCGAAAGCCAAAGCATATGCTTCCGATGTTAGCTTTCCTTCGGAAAGCTTCTACGACCGCTTCGCTTCTTCGGAATCATTTTACTGCCTTGCTTGCATCGTATTTCTTGGTTCAACTTATATATATTTCTGAGAAGGGGGTACCTGCCCGCCATTGAGGGATTGGCGGCTGGTGCCCTTTTTGGCTGTCTCCTGCCGCCACCCCTTTAACACGGTAGTGGGCGGCACTGAGCACAATCTGAATTTGCGGTGGAAGCCGCAAGGCAAAACAAGGTATGATAGAAGGAATGAATTACTCGCGGATCATCTGTTGAGGAAGAGGCATTCCAACTAAGTTAAGGTGTTGATGGTATGAAAAATTGTCTGGTCACCGGATACCGGGCGCATGAGCTGAACATCTTCGGCCAGAAGCATCCGGGCATTCCGTATATTAAGCAGGCGATCACGGCCAAGCTGATTCCGCTCCTTGAAGAGGGACTGGAGTGGGTCATCACCCCGGGGCAGTACGGCGTGGACCTGTGGGGCATCGAGGCGGCGATTGCGCTGAAAGAGCAGTATCCAGAGCTCAAATGCTCGATCATTTCGGCCTTTGCCAGCCCGGAAGAGAAGTGGAAGGAAGATAAGCAGGAGTATTACCGGCAAATTCTCAGAGAGATCGACTATTACGGTGTCGTCAGCAACCAGCCCTACAGCGGCCCGTGGCAGTTTGCGGCCAGGGATGATCTGCTGTTCCGGAAGACGGACGGCATCGTGCTCGTATATGACGAGGATGCGGGCGAGGGCACCGGCAAGTTTTATAAGGAGAGAGCCCTGAAGAAGCAGCAGGAAGAGGGCTATGAGTATATTAACATCAGCTCTGAAGATATTCAGTCCATGGTGGGTGAGGCCGCTCATGACATGGATTCCGAAGTGGACAGCTTCTTTGGGGAATGAGACAATATAGTCATCGTGAGTATTCACAAAGACAGAACTGACAAGTTAGGAGAGGAAGCGAGAAGATGATACGATTCGGGGTAATCGGAACCAACTGGATTACGGAGCGGTTTCTGCAGGCTGCCGCGGAGAATGACCAGTTTCAGCTTGCCGCAGTATATTCCCGGACCCTGGAAAAGGGAGAGGCTTTTGCCGCGGAGCACGGATCTCCTCGGGTGTTCACGGATCTCGAGGCAATGTTATCGGACGGGGTTGTAGACGCGGTCTACATCGCCAGCCCGAACTCTTTTCACGCGGATCAGGCGATCCGGTGCATGAACCACGGCAAGCATGTGCTTTGCGAGAAGCCGATGGCTTCAAACAGCTTGGAACTGAAGCTGATGATCGAGGCAGCCCGTAACAATGACGTGCTGCTCATGGAAGCGATGAAGTCCACGCTGATGCCGAACTTCAGAATCATGAAGGACAACCTGTATAAAATCGGCCAGATCCGGCGGTATTTTGCCAGCTACTGTCAATATTCCTCGCGCTATGACGCCTTTAAGGAGGGGACGGTGCTCAACGCCTTCAAACCCGAGTTTTCCAACGGTTCACTCATGGATTTGGGCATTTACTGCATCTATCCGATGGTTTCTCTCTTTGGACGGCCTGAATACGTAAAGGCGACAGGCATCATGCTGTCATCAGGCGTGGATGGGGAAGGCAGCATGGTGCTGCGCTATCCAGAGATGGACGCGGTCATTATGTATTCGAAAATATCCGACTCCTTCCTGCCCGCTGAGATTCAGGGTGAGAACGGAACGATGGTCATCGACCGGATAAACCAACCTTACGAAGTGAAAATCCAGTACAGGGACGGCACGGTCGAGGACCTCACGCAGCTGCAGACCCATGAATCGATGTACTATGAGCTGGACGAGTTTATCCGGCTGATCGAACGCGGCAAACGCGACAGCAAGATCAATTCTTTGGAGAGCTCCCTCATCGTAGCGGAAATTATGGAGGATGCGAGACGTCAGATCGGTCTCAAATATGCGGCAGACGTATGGTGATGTTCGATCCGAGCATTTTCGAAAACCTGAAGGTGGCGGTGGAGAACCTGGTCTACGATCTGGACAACCTGGACGGTGCGGTTCGAGTCACCGGCCGCGACGACCGGATGGAAATGTCGGTCATGTCGAGGGAATTTGCCATTCGGTTCGTGCGCAGCGGGAACGAAGCGGTGACCGCGGAGATCGGCCTTGCCGCCTCGCTGGCCGATTTGGCCGCGGAGCTGCTGGAGCAGAAGGAGGCACAGCCAGGGTGCACGGTCCGAATCCGCTTTTATATGGAAGTCGGTCCGCAGGGCGAGGAATGTGCTGTCATCCAGAGCCTGCTGGAACAGCGGTGGCCGGACCAGTCGGTGTCCCAAACGCTCAGCTGGCGCTATGGCGATGAGACGAAACGCTTGTCGAATACGGCGGAAGTCCGGTTTGACCGGAAAATCGACGAGGAACAGATGGAGGATCTGCCAGGGCTGCTGGAGCATGTCGTCCTAACCCTTGACGAACTGACCGCGCTGCTGGCCCCAAAAGGAAGATAAAGTGGTATACCAGAGAAGCATTTCGTGCAAATGGAGGAAATTTGATGTATCCAACGAAGCGGCAATTAGAAAATTACGCGGAGCTAGCCGTCAAGGTAGGGGTGAACGTCCAACCTGGGCAGACCGTCGTGGTAATGGCGCCGATTATGGCCGCAAACCTTGTCCGGCTGATTTCGCTGAAAGCATACGAAGCCGGAGCTCACAATGTTTATGTGGAGTATAACGATGAGCAGCTGTCTAAGATAAAGTACCTGCATGCTCCGGAAAAAGCATTGTCGGAATATCCGCAGTGGCGGGCAGACGCCATGGTGCAGTATGCGGAAAGCGGAGCGGCATTCATTCAAATCTACTCTCCTGATCCGGATTTGCTGAACGACGTGGAACCTGACCGCGTTGCCATAGCGTCCAAAACGGCCGCCGCCGCGTTGAACAAATACCGCAGCTACCTGATGGCCCACAAAAATGCCTGGACGTTATTGTCGTACGCCACGCCGGAATGGGCAAATAAGGTGTTCCCTGGTGAAGAAGAAAATTCAGCGGTGCAAAAACTGTGGAAGCATATTATTGAAGCGACCCGCATCGATCATGAAGACCCGGTATCCGCATGGGGAGTACATAACGCAAGACTCGGCAAAATGGTTCAAATTTTGAATGACAAAAGCTACAGGCAGCTTCAATTCGAAGCGACAGGCACTTCGCTGACGATTGATTTACCCGAAGGCCACATTTGGCTTGGAGGCGCTAAGTATAACGCAAACGGGGTCCTGTTCAATCCGAATATCCCGACAGAGGAAGTTTACACGCTTTCAAGCAGGGACGGCGTCAACGGAACCGTGAAAAGCACGAAGCCGCTAAATTATAACGGCGTGGTCATCAATAATTTCTCGTTGACCTTTAAGGACGGCGAAGTTATCGAGTTTGCTGCCGAGGAAGGAGCCGAGGCGCTGCAGAAGCTTTTGGATACGGATGAAGGAGCGCGGAGGTTAGGCGAGGTTGCACTCGTTCCTCACGACTCTCCGATTTCGAATTCGAATGTGATCTTTTATAATACATTGTTCGATGAAAATGCCTCCTGCCATCTGGCGCTCGGTCAAGCCTACCCGGTCAATCTTCAGAACGGCAAAGAAATGGATGCGGAGGAACTGCTGAACAAAGGCGCAAATCAGAGCCTGGTTCACGAGGACTTCATGATTGGCGCAGCCGATCTATCCATTGACGGAATAACGCGGGATGGACGCAAAGAAGCAATCTTCCGTAACGGAAACTGGGCATTCTGACCATTCCGGCCGCTTCTTACGCCTTTAGGCGAACAATGAAACCGCCTTTTTGAGAAAGAGCGGTTTCTTTGCGTTCTGATTGGTACAATCTTAAGATGACCTATTCTTGGGGGCTTCGTCCATTCGGTCGTTTATTTCACGAAGAAAACCTGGAAAAGGAAAAAAGTTGGTCTATAAATTTCGCCATCATTTTGTCATAATTATCGTCAAAGAGGTTTCAAAATCGTCAATTTTGTTTATATCTCTTTATAAGCATGCTTATGCTTATTTTGGTATGTCAGGGGTCGGACTATAGTTACTTTAAGATATAAACATGATGGAGAGAAAAATAGAAGAACCAGGCTGTACTACCATGGCAGGAGGCGCAAAATGAACAGAGTACAGAATGATGAGGAGTATTCTTATTTACAGCATGTGTACCAAAATGCTCCTTTTGGTGTTGCCGTGATTACCGTCCGGGGAGAATGGGTTCAAGCAAACCCGGCGCTCACCCGCATTCTGGGATATTCCTGGGAGGAACTTCAGAAACAGCGTTTTGAGAGATTGATTTACAGTGAAGATCTGGAAACCAATTTGAACCAGGTGAAGACGCTTATTCAAAATTATCCCGAGCAGACTTCTGTCGAAATCGAAGGCCGCTACATCCGGAAAGATGAGAGAACCGTGTGGGCGGCCGTGCATATTTCCATTATGCCGGACGCGGAGGGAAATCCCGAACATTACATAGTCGTTTTGAACGATATTTCCCATACCAAGGCTGCCGAGCAGAAGCTGCAGGAAACTGTCGAGCGGTATACCTCCCTAAAAAGATATAACCACGACGCGATCATTTCACTCGATTTAAATGGAAATATTTTGAATGCCAATACCCGAGCCGAGCAGATGACCGGCTGCAAAGTCAGCGAGATGGCGGGCAGGAGCATTGCACGCTTTATCGGGGAGCGGAACCTGCAGCGGGTGTTGAAGGAAGCGCTGAACAACCCGACCGTAGAGCAGGATATCAAGACGCTCCGGCATAAGGACGGCCACATGGTGGAGGTCATCACGACGCTGGCACCCATCATCATCAACAACAAAAATGTGGGCTTCTATATCATTGCCAAGGATTTCACCGAGCAGCGGCAGCTCATTATGGCCAAGGAGCTGGCGGAAAGTACGAATAAAGCGAAAAGCGAGTTTCTGGCGATGATGAGCCATGAGATCCGGACGCCGATGAATGGTGTCATCGGAATGACGGATTTGCTGGAGACGACGACGGACCTCGACGATGAGCAGAAGGAATATATCGAAATTATCCGCAAGAGCGGTGAAACGCTGCTGGCCATCATCAACGATATTCTGGATTTTTCCAAGGTGGAAGCCGGTATGACGGAACTGCAGGAGGATATGTTCGATCTGAAGCAGTGCATCCAGGAAACGTTCGATATGGTGTCCGCCAAGGCGAGCGCCAAACAGCTGGAGATGTCCTTTACCGTTGAGGATGACATTCCGGAGATGCTCTTCGGGGATCCCAAGAGGATCAAACAGGTTCTGATGAACCTCGTGGGCAACGCGGTGAAGTTTACGCTTCATGGAGGAATTACGGTCAACGTCCGGAAGGTGTTCGAGGAGGACGAGCTGATTGATCTGGAATTCAAGGTATCGGATACGGGCATCGGCATTCCGGATAACAAGCTGGAAGCGATCTTCGAACCGTTCTCCCAGGTGGACAATTTCATGACCCGCAATTATGAAGGAACCGGGCTGGGGCTGGCCATCAGCAAGAAGCTCGTGAACGTCATGGGCGGCCATATATGGGTAGAGAAAAAGGAAGGACCCGGAACGACCTTTGTGTTTACGGTCCTTCTCAAGAATCGGCAGGAGCCTGAGCATGCCAATAGCTGCGAACAAAAGGAAACATCCGATACCGATCCGCTCAACATCCTAATTGCGGAGGACAATGAGATCAACCAGATCGTGCTGCGCAAAATGCTGGAGAAGCAGGGCCATAGGGTGACTGTCGTCACCAACGGCCACGATGTGCTGCGGGCGGCGGAGAACACGACGTATGACATCATCTTCATGGACGTCCAGATGCCTGGCATGAACGGTCTGGAGACGACCCGCAAGCTTCGGGCGACCCTGCCGAAGGACAGCTGCCCGATGATCGTGGCGGTCACGGCCAACGCGCTGAAGGAGGACCGGGATATCTGCCTCGGGGCAGGGATGGACGAATACATCAGCAAGCCCGTCAAAAGCCAGCCTGTTCTTGCTGTATTGGAGCAGGTCAAGCGAAAGGTTGGCAGCCGGCGGTAAGAGCAGGGCGAAGATGGACCGCCAATCCTAAACGGCTTTTCGCGGAACCCAAAAAGACCGGCCACGGAGGAAGTCTCCATGGCCGGTCTTTTATAGATTTGCGCCTTATTTTAAATCGTAGGGAAGCTCGAAGGTCCACAGATCCGTGCCGTTTTCCTTGGCATCCGGATTGGTGACGCCAAAGTCATTGTCGTTCACGATCACCAGCGTATGTCCGTTCACCAGCGAGATACCTTCGATTTTCTCGTTCGGATAGCTGAATTCCACCGCATCGAGCACGGTCCGCTTGAGCGGCGTCATAATGCCGGCTTGGCGAAGTTCGGCCGGGCTCATCTGCTCTAGCGTTTTGCCGCTAGGTCCCGCCTCGTCATACTTGCCGAGAATGTTGGTTGCATCGGTCAGGTTGATGGCATAAATCCGTTTGAGCTGGGCGGCATCGCCGGCATTTTTGTCGCGTTCGTCGATCAGCAGGGTGTTCTCATCGATGACGTTAAGATCAGAAATGACGATATCGGATTGCTTCAGGTCCTTGAACTGGCCAGCGTCTTCAGTAAGATAGGCGTATTCGGCTACCGGCTTGAGAGTGGCCAGGTCGATCTTCAAAATGCGGAGCGCCCGGGAGTTATCGACGCTCTTGTCGGGATTCCGCAGCGGGCTCTGCATCGCCATGAACATCCACTTCCCGTCCGGCGTAATTCCGACCGCTTCTGCACCGCGGTTCTGGCGGCGGTCCAAATAAACGGCAGGCAGCGTATCCTTCAGCGGCAGCGCTGCCGTGTTCAGCTCGGAGCTGATCCCTTGGGGCGCCAGGCGCTGCACCAGCGTACCGTCGCGTTTTACCTGTACAAGGTACGGGCCGTACTCGTCGGAGATCCAGAATGTATCGTCTTGTGGATTGTAGGCAAGCCCTTCGACATCAAGTCCATAAGGATCGTAAGAGATGACTTTCTGGGCGGTCGTCTCATAAGGGACCTCGTCCCGGGATTTTAGGTTCGGCAGTCCTGTAATCTTGCTGCTGCCCGTCACGGGATCTGTGCCGTTGATTTTGAGCGGAATGGTTTCCAGGACGGTGATTTTCCCTTGATCCAGCTGGATTTTATAGATGGAAGGCGTATAGTTCGGCAGCGGGAACGTCCGGCGGGTCTCGCCGTTTACGTCGATTTCCCCGTTCGGGCCGCGGTCAGCCGTCGTATAGAAGACGTTATCCGGGTCGCCGGGGATATGCGCCAGCGAGGAGCCGATGCCAAATTTGATGCCCTCCGCCAGATCTGCATGATCCAACGTGTATCTACCGGTCAGCTTGGGCTTGTCCGTAAAAGAAGCCGTTTGGCGAACTTCGTCCCAGTCGACATACTTGCCGAGCAGGTTGCCCAGATCGCGGATCGGAAAATACAAGTGATCCTGCTGCTCAACGGCAGGGACAGACGGTGTAAACGAATGTCCATTAACGGAATACTTCACATCGGCCGGTGCTGCCGATGCGCTCTGAAGCAGGGCGGTGCCCCCCACGGATAAGGCCGCGAGGGCGGAAACGAACCATTTTTTTGTCATAGTGATGAACCCCTTCCCGAAGGATATGTATAAACAGCTTATCTGCTTCAGTTTACGCTTGCAGTGTTAACGGATCATTATCGGAACGTCATCGCAGGGTAAAAGGGGGGATCATCCATCTTGACGCTGCCTTGGAGTTGGAGGAGCCCGGTGGAATCGCCGGGTTAGAAATCGCGGTCCGTTTTTTGCTACAATAGTACACAGGATTTGAATAAGCATTCTTAAAGAGAGTGGGGAATGAGATATGAACGTATCGGAAGCGATCCGCTCCAGACGGAGCATCGGGAAAGTGACACAGGAGGAAGTGCCTGCCGCCTCCATTGAACAAATCCTGGAGGCGGGCACCTGGGCGCCGAACCACCGGATGACCGAGCCATGGCGCTTCTTCGTCCTTCGCGGGGAAGGACGGGAGCTGCTCGGCAACGCATTGGCGGAAGTCGCTGTGGAGCAGGCGGGCGGACCGGGATCCCCGGAAGCCGAAGCGGCGGCGGAATCGGCTCGGCAGAAGCCGATGCGCGCTCCGGTTGTCATCGCGGTGGCGGTCACGCCGAAGGATCACCCCAAGGTGATTGAATTGGAGGAGTACGGAGCGGTGTTCGCGGCGATCCAGAATATGCTGCTGGAAGCGCATGCTCTGGGCCTCGGAGCGATCTGGAGAACTGGCGAGCCGACATACCACGCCAAGATGAACGAGCATTTCGGTCTTGGCCCGAACGACAAGGTACTCGGCTTTATTTATCTGGGCGTTCCGGCTGAAGGACAGGCGCCTCAAGGCAAACGCACGCCTTACCAGGACTTGACCGTCTGGGTGGACCGGGCGGATGCTTTAAAGAAATAGAGGGTGGCTGAATAATCCGGTTGCTCTTATGCGGAAGAAGAGCCTGCGCGGCAAGCGCGGGCTTTTTTTCGTGGAACGGGAAGATGACCCGTCAGGGGGAGCATATTTCGTAAAATGCGGTTGGATAGACTCCAAACATGATTCGTTCGTCCACCTTTCTAAACCCCTGTTTTTCATAAAAGCTGCACAACTTGGGTCTGTCCGCGGCACAGTCCAGCCTTAAATAGGTCTTATCCAGCTCTTTTGTCCGCGTTTTCGCCCATTCGATCATCTCGTCAGAAAAGCCCTTCCCCGCATATTTCCTTCTTACCGCCAATTTGTGAATAAACAGGCTGTCGTTTTTGGAATCCGGCCAAAATATTGGATCCTCTTCTTGAAGGATCATCGCGGCCGCTGCTTCATAATTTTGATAACCAATATAGCATTGCTCGATGGAGCAGCTTTTCAGTATATGTTCAGGGGTTAATTGGTGGGGATCCCACATCCCCTTGCCTTCGATTTGTAACCATAACGAAGCTTCTCTAAGAATGGAAAAGAACTCGTCCAATTTGCCATCCGTTATATTCCTGATTTCTAGCCTCAAATCTTCCTCCCCCTTACGATCAATAACATAACCGCAAATTCAAGGCATGCAGCTACAATGCTGTGTTTTCCATTCTACACCGAGTGACTAAATTCCTTGTATTGAATTTCACCGCTTTACTTGACAAAAGGGCGGTGATTGTACAAAGCTAAGGGCAGAGAGGAGGCTTATGATGGATAAGCATTGGAAGGCGATGTGGATTTGGGGAGAGGGAGAGCCGAGCCCCCGGAATGAATGGAGATGCTTCCGCAAGACCTTTGCCTATGAGGGGGACCTGGGACGGCCCGTATCGCTCAGCATCACCGCAGACTCGCGCTACGTTCTTTTTGTAAACGGTTACCTGGCCGGCAGGGGAACGACGCGCTCCTGGCCGAAGGAGCAGATGTATGATACATACAGCATCGGGCACCTGCTGCGTCCGGGGGCTGACAATACGATTGCGGTGCTTGTCCTTCATTTTGGACTGGCCAATTTCTATTATCTCGCCGGGCGCGGGGGACTGATCGCCCAGGTGGAATACGGGGACGAGGTGATCGCCGCCACGGACCGGACCTGGAGAACGGCCAAGCTGGCGGCCCAGGACAGCACTTCCCCGCGGATGTCTTGTCAGCAGGGATTTGCTGAAGTGTACGACGCCAGGCTGTGGGATGAGGCATGGAACCGGCCGGGATACGATGACGCCTCCTGGAGTGCCGCGTTGGAAATTGGCCCGGCAGGCACGCAGCCATGGACACGGCTCATTCCAAGGGACATCCCGTTCCTGACGGAGGAGAAGAAGTACCCGTCCAAGGTGATGTCTTTGGCCCGCGTCAAGGCACCAAGGTTCACGGCCGCCATCGACCTGCGGAACCAGATGGTGAAGGACAGCATCACGCACGCCAACCCGGTGGGCTTTACCGGCCTTTTGGCTGCGGTACTGGTCATGGAAGAGGACGGCGAAGTAGCCATCGGCTTTCCGACCGGAACGCGGGCCGACGATCTGTACGTCGACGGCATCCGCTGCACCCCGGCGCATGTGGATCAGCCGGAAACATATTATTCGCTGACCTTGGGCAGCGGGAGTCATCTGCTGCTGATGGACATTACGTCGGGCGACCATGGCTCGGTTTTCCACATCGGAGTGGACAGCGAGGCGGCGTTTACGCTGCGCGCTCCACTTCACGCGGCACTGAATGAGGAGGGCAATCCGTTTACGGCCGTCGGCCCTTTCGATGCGGTTGAGTATATCGATTACAAGGACGGCCGGGAGCTCCGCAGGGACGATCCGGACTATTTACGGCTGAAGACGATCCGGACCGAGCAGGAGCTTCAGGGCTATGAACGCTGGATGCAGCCCGTGTCGAGACAGCTGTATTCGGCCGTGGATGTATTCGGGGCCAGCGTGTGGCGGACGCTGAGCGAAAAACACCGGGTGCCGCAGGAACTGCAGTATGCGGTGCTGCCGACGCAGAACTTCGCGCAGCTCGAGCCGTTCCCCGATGGTGACTGCGAGATCGTGATTGATCTGGGCAAGGAGCGTTCCGGTTTTATCGGCTTCGAACTGGACGCGCCGGAAGGCACGGTCATTGATGCGTACGGGGTCGAATACATCAAGGACGATTACCGGCAGCATACGTACGGCCTCGAAAATACGTTCCGTTATATATGCCGGTCCGGCCGCCAGTCCTACCTGTCGCCCGTCCGCCGCGGCTTCCGGTACTTGATCCTGACCATCCGCGAACAGCGTGGTCCGGTGAAGCTTCACGAAGTATACATCCGGCAGAGCACGTATCCCGCCGCCGAGATCGGCGCGTTCCGCTGCTCGGACGCCAGGCTGAACGATATTTGGGACATCAGCCGCCACACGACCCGGCTGTGCATGGAAGACACGTTCATCGACTGTCCTTCCTATGAGCAGGTGTTCTGGGTCGGGGACAGCCGCAATGAGGCGCTCGTCAATTATTATGTGTTCGGCGTGACCGACATCGTCAAACGCTGCCTGCGGCTGGTTCCGGAATCGGCAGACATGACGCCGCTGTATGTGAACCAGGTGCCGAGCGCCTGGAACAGCGTGATCCCGAACTGGACTTTCTTCTGGGCCATCGCCTGCCGCGAATTTATTTCCCATACGAACGATACGGCGTTTGCGGCGGAAATCTGGCCGGCGGTTCAGCTGACTATGGAGGCCTATCTGGAACATCTGAACGAGGACGGACTGCTGGAGATGAAGGGCTGGAACTTCCTGGACTGGGCCCCGATCGATCAGCCGCGTGAAGGCATCGTGACCCATCAGAACCTGTTCTTGGCCAAGGCGCTGCGCGATGCGGCAGCCATTGCGGCAGCGGCCGGGCAGGAAGGGACCGCCGCCGCATATGAGGAAGCATCCAGGCGGCTGACGGAAGCCATTAACCAGCATTTGTGGTCCGATGAGCGCCACGCCTATCTGGACTGCATCCATGCGGACGGCCGCCGTTCCGATACCTTCAGCATGCAGACCCAGGTGGTCGCCTACCTGTGCGGGGCCGCTACAGGCGGCAGAAAAGCGCTGATGGAAGCCTATTTGAAGTTTCCTCCCGCGGATTTCGTGCAGATTGGCAGCCCGTTCATGTCCTTCTTTTATTACGAGGCGCTGGAGGAGGCCGGCCAGTTCGAGCTGCTGCTCGCGGACATTCGGGCTCATTACGGGCAAATGATCGATAACGACGCCACCACCTGCTGGGAGATGTACCCGAACTTCAGCGAAAACCGGGCCAATCCGAACCAGCTCACCCGGAGCCATTGCCATGCCTGGTCCGCGGCTCCGGGATATTTTCTGGGCGAATGCATTCTCGGCGTAAAACGGCTGGAGGACGGATGGAGCAAGGTGGCGGTCGCTCCCCAGCCGTGCGGACTAGGCTGGGCCAGCGGCATCGTTCCGCTGCCGGCCGGCGGCGAAATCCGCGTCCGCTGGAACGTTTCGGACAACCGGATGACGCTGCGCGTAGAGTCTCCGGCTGATGTGGAGATCGAGGTGCGTTTTCCGGAAGGAATGCAGGGTGAGGTTGAGCTCGTATAGCGCACAAGGATATCATTCAAGCGTTTATGGTGGAGACGTACCTTATACGGCAGATGCTGCCGGTGAGGCAGCTCGTCCCTTCCCGGTACTTGGCTTGTACACGAAGGCTGCGGTTCAGCAGGGCTGTCCGCAGTCCTTTACTTTTTGTAACCTTTTTATATAGACAAGTTCTGTCAGGCATACATAGCAAACTTTGAAATTATGGGCGGACTTTCGTAAGCGCGAAAAGTAACAGTCATTGAATCTACCATGCTATGATATACTGATAATAGGTAGATTATGGATGTTCTGGAGGGAGTTATGGACAAACCTTTCGTTTTCATCGGCTCATCCAGGGAAGCCATTCCGATCGTGAATGCGGTGCAGGAGGAGCTGGAGCACTACGCGGTCGTGACTCCTTGGCATAGAGGAGTGTTTCACGCCAACCGTTATACGATGGAGGACTTGGAAGCCCAGATCCAGGGTAGCGATTTTGCGGTTTTTGTGTTCCACCCTGATGACGTGACGCTCGTGCGGGGTAAGTTATATTATACAGCCAGAGATAATACGGTGTTTGAGATGGGCTTGTTTTGGAGCAAACTGGGGAGAGAACGGGTATTTTTTCTCGTTCCGTCGCATATTCCTGAGCAGGAGGATGAGGAGGAGGAACGGATTGAAGGCTTTAAGACGCCTTCGGATCTGTTCGGCATGACCACGCTCACCTATCAGATGAACCCGCGCAACTGGAATGCGGCCGTGGGCGTCTCGTGCAGTAAAATCGGCAGCATGATCGAGCATTGGGGCAGCAAACAGAGCGATCCTTACGATCTGCTGCGCGAATCCGAAGAGGAAAGGGACAGGCTGCTGAAGATTATCGGCTTTTTTGAGGAATTGAATCATAAGCCTGCACTCGATACGGATATTTACAACCGGATCTGCCGGGCGCTGCGTCTGTCGTTTATTTCCACGCCGTATACGGTCAGCGGCACAGCACTTTTCAAAGCCGGGGACCGTACAATAAAGCAGGTCGGCAGCGACGGGGTTGGCGAAATCGGCTATGAATATTCCTTGGATGCCAATGTCAACCTGAGACCGGGAGAAGAACCGATCCATGTGGTGGACGTTCACGCCAGCGGAAATGTGACATTTAGTCAACGAAATCGCAAATCGGTTGTGAAGGAATATATCTTGTGTTATCCTTTAGCGAGAAGATACGTGTTCACGGTCCACCTGAGGGGTTCCGTCCAGGTCACGGAGCAGATTTTTGAGGAGTTATGTTATCTCAATAAAGCGTTACTGGATTCAATTCATGATTTATTAGGAGGGGAATCGTCATGAGTCAACGACACAGACCCACTTTTCGCAAATATGGTCTTAGGAGTACGGCGATCCTGCCTCTGAGCGGGCTGAAGAAAGTGGTAGCCCCGTCCGTTGACGGCCCAGACGAAACGTATACCGTTCTCTTTGAGAAGAAGGCGGAATACGGCAAACCCGTATACAAATAATGACGCTAGACCGCACTCCGTCAGGATGCGGTCTTTTTTATATAATCGGGCGGGATCGGATACTCCGGGCGATGTCAACCGCCTGGTTCAATATCGCGTACCCCTTGCCTAATTAGAAGTCCGGCTCATGTTTTCGCGTGGAATGCCGAGTTATTCATATTGATAACGAAGTGCCGGGCACTTGGATGCCGCGCCAGCCGCTGACATCGCACTGGCCATATTCGTTGTGACCCACAGCCACCACCGTGCCATCCGATTTCAGGCCGACGGTATGCGTACAACCCGCCGCGACGGCCACCATATCGCGCCAGCCGCTGACATCGCACTGGCCATATTCATGATGACCTACAGCCGTCACCGTGCCGTCCGATTTGAGGCCGACGGTATGATAACTGCCCGCCGCAATCGCCACCATTCCGCGCCACCCGCTGACATCGCATTGGCCATGTTTATTCAGACCCACAGCCGCCACCGTACCATCCGAGTGAAGCCCGACGGTATGAAGGTAACCTGCGGCTGCCGCGACGATGCCGCTCCAGCTGCTAACATTGCATTGGCCATACCGATGATTACCTACAGCCGTTACCGTGCCGTCCAATTGAAGACCCACGGTATGCCAGTCACCCGCTGCGACCGCAGCTATATCACGCCAGCCGCTCACATCGCATTGGCCTTCTTGATCTCGACCCACGGCCACCACGGTGCCATCCGATCGCAGGCCGACGGTACGGCGCCAGCCTGCCGCTACCGCTGCGATATCGCGCCAACCGTCTACGCTGCATTGGCCATGCTTATTCCAACCCGCCGCGACCACCGTACCGTCCGATTTCAGACCGACGGTATGGGCATTGCCTGTGTTCGCCGCCATATGAACATTACCGGCCGCAACCGCCACCAGATCACGCCAGCCGCTTACATCACATTGGCCGTATTTATTATCGCCTGCAGCCACCACCGTGCCATCAGATTTCAGACCAACGGTATGACGAGGACCCGCCGCTATAGTTTGCCTAGGCCACTTGCTCACCTTTAACGCCGCTTCTTTCGATGCCATGCAATCCATGTCTTACCTCCTTGAAAACAAGACTCAGGAAAGATTTATTTTTATAGCAGGACGCACGCCATAACCGCTTATGCTGTTATTCCCATAGCTGCGAATACTGCAGCCTGTCCCTACAAAATATGCGCGTGAAGGCTTGTTGCCTTGGGTTCGCAGCCACCACCAGGAGCAGCCGGTTTCTTCGCCGTCCTTGAGGATATAGTTGTCTTTGTTGGTTTTGTCATATACATATAAGCGGCATCCATCGGGCTTTTTCGTCTTGGCAAAATCGGTTCCAGCCGCACGCCTCACATCCTTGCCGTGAACCCCGGATAAGTTCTCTAGCTCGGCAGCGCTAAGCAGAAAGACCTTGTCCTCTGTGTCCGGGCAGCCCTCTCCGTTGTCCGTGCAATGTGTCGTCTTAATGAACTGCTTTTCGGCGTCACTAAATGCGGCGCTATAGAATTCATCGTTCAGCCACTCGCGCAAATCGCAGTCACGCCAGGCCTTTTCCGTGGATTCACGCCACCCCATATCCGCGCTCTTGCCATGATACCTCTTGCAGTCCAAAATATACTCACTCAAAACAAACAGCTCGTTTCCTGAATGATGAAGAACACGCCATTGTATCGCCAGTTCTTGACCGTCTGCAGACTGCGGATACGTGCCGAACATAATGAATTCGCCGGGCTTTACGTTCCGGTACGTCACAGCTGAATGATCCTTTTCCATGAAGCTTTCCTCCCTCGCTTTTCATTTCAACTTCGATCATATAACATTCATGCAAGATTTCATTTGAAATATCAGGAATCCTTGTGCAGAGGATCGTTGTCCCCTATAATATTGGTGCCGTACTTTATGGTTTGACTTTAAGGTAGATGCCTTAAGATAGATAACGAAAGGAATTGGCAGCCATGACTTTACCGATCATTGATATCGGCGTTAACCTGATGAATTCATCGTTCGACCGGGACCGGGAGGAGGTGTTGGCCCGGGCCGCTGAAGCGGGCGTTGAGCAGCTGATTATAACCGGAACGTCCGTGGAGAGCAGCGAGGAGGCGGCGCACTACGTAAAGTCGTATCCTGGCAGGTTGTTCTCGACGGCAGGCGTTCATCCGCATGACGCCAAGGACTGCGGACCGGATACGGCAGAGCGGCTGCGGCGGCTGGCCGGGCTGCCTGAGGTTGTGGCGATCGGCGAATGCGGGCTGGACTACAACCGGGATTTTTCCCCGCGCGACGTGCAGCGCCGCTGGTTCGAGGAGCAGCTGCGCCTGGCGGAAGAGCTGGACATGCCGCTGTTTCTGCATGAACGGGACGCGAGTGCCGATTTTGCCGCGATGCTGAAAGACCACCCGGCATTGATTCAGCGCGCGGTCGTGCATTGTTTTACGGGCAGCGCAGAAGTGCTGTACACCTACCTTGAGATGGGGCTGCACATCGGCATTACCGGCTGGATTTGCGACGAGCGGCGGGGCGGGCATTTGCGTGAGCTCGTCCGGGACATTCCGCTGGACCGCCTGATGATCGAGACCGATGCGCCTTATCTGACACCGCGCGATCTGCGGCCGAAGCCGAAGGGCGGACGGAACGAGCCCGCTTTCCTGGCGCACATTCTCGGGGTCATTGCCGACTGCAGAGGGGAAGAGCCTGCGGCGCTGGCTGCGGCTACGGTAAGGACGACCCGGCGCTTTTTCGGAATTTAAGAGGCGACATAACGCCGCTCTAACTCTGGACATCCCAGGACAGCCGCAGCGGGCAGCCGACCAGGCTGCCCTTTTTTAAGAGATAAGAAAGTATAAGTTTCGGAGCTTCTGCTTCCTGATCTCGCAAGAAAAACTTCCTCTAGACGCGGTCTGTCTTCTTTGAAAGTACGTCGATAGACGTTTTTCTTATTACGGCAGATGGCACAACACGCTATAGATGCACTTCCGGCGTTCATGTATAATGTAAAGCGTCACGATGCGACATCTTTTTCTATTTTTAGACTCAAGGTGGATATAACGTTGAAATATTTGATCCAAAAAGGTTTTACGCTCCGGTTTACGATCAGCCTGCTTGTCATTATTGCGATCCTGCTTACGATGCTGACCAGCATCACTTCAGCCGTTCAAGTCAACCGCGCCTCCTTAATTGGCAATTATCTTCAGAATAATGAGCAGTATGCCAAAAAGCTGGCTTCCAATACGAACGAGCTTCTCGTTACGATGCAGCAAAATATCAATGCGATTGCCAAAATATCCGGGCGGAGCCATGAGATGGATGCCCAGCTCTTTGACGATCTGTTTCAGGAGAATACGCAGTATTTCAACTCTATAGTCGTTGCAGACGCCAACCGTATCGTCAGGGCGCTCAGTCCGCATACGATCGGCATTGAAGTCGGGGATCAGCTGACCTCGGCCCAGAGCAAAATGGCGGTCTCCTTGAAAGCGCCTTTTATTTCGAACCCCTACCGGGCGACGACAGGGAGGTACATTATCCTCATTTCGGCACCAATCGTCGATGTATCCGGTGCTTATCAAGGGTTTGTCGGCGGAACCATTTATCTCGAAGATAAAAATGTGCTCAGCACGATGCTGAAGGAGCACTTTTTCGGCAACGGGTCTTACGTTTACGTAGTGGAAAAGAACGGGGCCATCATTTTTCATCCGGACAAGCAGCGAATCGGCAAATCGGTCATCAGCAATCCGGTCGTGAAGAACGTCCTGATGAAAAAAAGCGGATCGCAGCGGGTGACGAACTCTGAAGGGGGTCAATTCTTTGCGGGTTACGCTTATGAACCGAGCAGCTCCTGGGGGATTATTTCCCAGACGCCGACGTCGGTCATTGACAAGCCGCTTCATGATTTGATCAAGAGGGTGCTTCTCGCCTCCCTTCCGTTCCTGCTGCTGATCCTCATTTTGGGATGGTGGGTGGCCAGCCGCATTGCCAAACCGCTCAATACGCTGGCGCAATTTTCCGACCAGGCCACGCTTGGCTCGGCACGCCCGCAGAACGTTCCCGACATTAATTCGGCTTATTATGAGGTCAGGCTGCTGTCGCAAAGCGTCAAAATCGCGTTCCAGCACTTGAATCAGGATTTGACCCAGCTTCGGAACGAGGCGGGCGTCGACGAGCTGACCGGGCTGGCCAACCGGAGGACGCTGGATACGGTGCTGCAGCAGTGGACCGAGTACCATGTGCCCTTTGCGGTCATTTTAATAGACATTGACCATTTCAAGGGAGTCAACGATACCTATGGGCATGTGCTCGGCGATCAGGTGCTGAAGCACTTGGCCCAGCTGATGCAAAACGTGTCCTTGGAAGGGGATTTGTGCTTCCGCTATGGGGGCGAGGAATTCGGGATTCTGGTACAGCGCAGCGGGCCGAGGGAAGCTGGCGTGGTGGCCGAACGCTTAAGAAAAGAGATGGAGAGAACCGCGAACCCGATCGGAGTGACGGTGACGATCTCGGCCGGCGTAGCGGCATATCCCGAGCATGGACGCTCACCGCGCGATTTGATCCTGAAAGCGGACGAGGCGCTGTACCGGTCCAAGACGGGAGGGCGCAACCGCGTCACGTTGTCGGGGGAAGCAGAGGTTAAGCGGGCACAGACGGGGAGGTAACGAAAAAGTTCCATCTTTTTGGAAATTGGGAATTGTATCCGCCGCGCTGTTGTGTTAACATGGGGATACCTATAATGATCGGAGGGTTCGAATAAGATATGTACTACATCAAATTCCGTTTTTTCACTTTGTGCCGCTAACTGAATAGTGCTCAAAGGCTCTGCCCCTGTGCGGAGCGAACGGGATTGGTCTGCATATCCTTTGGAACCCGATATATACGTGCCGAGTGTGCTCATTATTTGAGTGATGCCGGGTGTATGAGAGGGAGGGCGATCCGCCCTCTTTTTGCTGTCTTCAGGCAGCCGTACGGCGTTCCTCATGCAATAACATAAAACCAGCCTGATTGGAGAATGCTTAGGACACCTTAAGCTTGACGGACAGCTGTCATCGAGCAAGGGGGTTCTTCTTTTCCAGTGCTGATATATCCGTTCGCTTTAAACCACAGGGTACAGCCTGCGGTTTTTTCGTTTCATCGAACCATTCAAGCTAATTCGGAGGTAAAATATATGGAACCCATTCAACAAAAAGCGATACTGGTCGGCGTGAACCTGAACAACCAGCCCGATTTCGAATACTCCATGGAGGAGCTCGGCAATTTGGCCGAAGCCTGCGAGGTGGAGGTCGTCGGGCAGCTGACGCAAAATATGGAGCGCGTCAACAAATCCCATTACATCGGTACCGGGAAAGTCGAGGAACTGGGCGGCTTATTCCGGGGACTCGAGGCGAATCTGATTATTTTCAACGACGAGCTCTCGCCGTCGCAGCTCCGCAACCTGGAAGCGGATCTGGAGTGCAAGGTGATCGACCGAACGATACTGATTTTGGATATTTTTGAAAAAAGGGCCAAAACGCGGGAAGCCCAGCTTCAAGTGGAGGTTGCTCAGCTGCAGTATATGCTGCCGCGCCTCGTGGGCCTGCGCGAGTCTCTCGGACGGCAGGGCGGCGGCGTCGGCATGCACAACCGCGGCTCAGGCGAAACCCGGCTGGAGCTGGACCGCCGCCGGATCGAGGAGAAGATCAGCGCCTTGAACAAGGAGCTGGAATCGCTGGTGTTTCAGCGGCAGACGCAGCGGAAGCAGCGGAAGAAAAACGAGCTTCCGGTCGTGTCGCTGGTCGGCTATACCAATGCGGGCAAATCGACAATCATGAATGCCATGCTGGAGGCCTATTCTGCGGCCGGACCGACCGGTGAGAAGGCGGTATTCGAGAAGGATATGCTGTTCGCCACGCTGGAAACATCCGTGCGGAGCATACAGCTGGAGGATCATAAATCCTTTCTGCTCACCGACACGGTCGGGTTTGTCAGCAAGCTGCCCCATCATCTCGTCAAGGCGTTCCGGTCGACGCTGGAGGAAGTGTCCGAGGCGGACCTGCTCATCCATGTCGTGGATTACTCGAACCCGAAGTATGAGCAGCTGATCCGAATTACGGAGAACACGCTGAAGGACATCGGCGTTACGGACATTCCTACCATCTTTGCTTATAACAAATGCGATCTGGCGGGCGTGGACATTCCAGAGGTCAAGGAGAAAAGCGTCTATCTGGCAGCCAAGCCGAGAATCGGGATGACCGAGCTGGTGGATCTGATCCGCAGCTCCGTGTTCAAGGATTACGTCACCTGCGAAATGCTGATCCCGTATGACCGGGGCCAGGTGGTTTCGTATTTGAACGAGCATGCCAGCATCCACGCAACCGAGTATGAAAATGAAGGTACACGGCTCTCGCTGGAATGCCGGCTTCAGGACTTTGAGAAATATCGCGAATACGTTATAGAATAATGCTGAATTAAACGTCTATCGACGTACGTTCGCCAGAGACCGAAAGCGTTGGTTCAGCTCCGCTGAAAATTTATGAATTCTATCATCTACAAAAAACCTGCCGATTCACGACAATCTGTTGTCGTGACCGGCAGGTTTTTTGCTGCCTATCCATCAGGTGGATGACCGCCATGGCTGAACGTTTCAACCGTTTGTAAGATTTTTAACTGTAAACCATATTTCTGCATATTGGAACAGGCTAACGCCATATGATTTCTGCGTATGAGATGAAGCCGATGTTTTTTGCTTGATCAAACCGATAACTTGAATCATAGGAGGTTCGTCAATTGGAAATCCCAATCACAGGTTTGCTGTTTCATTCTGAAGGTTCCGGTTCCGAGCATCATCACAGCCTGCTTATTACTTCGTGGGATGGAAGGCCGGTCAGAGTCCATGTTCATCCGATTTCAGGTGATACTTCGTTTGACGTGGGACACTATCATCACTACGCCGGAACAACGGAACCCGCCCCCAGCGGCGTTCCCCATGTCCACCGTTATCATGTAGAAACATCTTTTAATGATCAGCATGTTCATTATATTCAAGGGACGACGGGACCGGCCATTCCTCTGCCGGGAGGCGGGCATTATCACGATTTTGCGGGTTATACCACCGTTAACGGCAGAATCCCGCACTCACATCGGTACGGAGGCAGAACTGGGAACGAGGAGGAGGATTAAGCCGATCCGTTATATTTTCACGATCTTCCACAGGCTGCCGGTTCCAGGAGTCGGGTTATGCTTACCCATCAGGCCAAAATCGACAAGGTACAGCTCATTTCCTTCGGCATTAAATTTGACATCAATGGGCCGGATCGGCCCTTGTTTCGTGGATTCGCCAAGCGGATTGGTCAGAAAGTTGGAAATTTGCCCGGTATCCAGGTTGACTGTAACCACTTTGAATCCAGGAAGTTCCTCGGTTTTTTCAAAACCGGATTCTCCAAACTGGGCGACATACAGCTCCCCTGGACTGCCGAAATCAGCGTTTGTACAAATATCAAATTTCATGGAAGCGCTATGCGGCTGCAGACGGGCCAGCGGTTGGGCGGCAAGCGGAGGATGGTTGCGGATAAGAAAGGCAGGCTTTGCTTGTTCCGCGGCATGAAAGTGGGGGAGGGTTACGGGCAAACCGCTAAACAGCTCCGGAAATCCGTACCATCCCCCTGGGGTGACTTCCCAAATCTTATCCCAATCCAGTCTGATTTGCCGGCTCCCCCGCGGATCCGCGCCATGGTCCGTTACGATCAGTTTCCCGTTCATTGGGGAAAATCTTAAACCAAACGTATTCCGGAAGCCGTCTGCGACGATCTGTAGGTGGCTTCCGTCAGGATTACAGCGGTAAATGACACCGTTAGCCAACAATCGGCCTTGTACGATGTCACCCGCTTTGCTCGGAGCTCCAAAGGCATGGTATGCCCCCGTTACTGCTGCCCCTGGTTGATCGGATAGCGGATCCCGGGTAATAAAATTGGTGCCGATCAATTCCAAGTCTCTGGCCGGCACATCGTGAAATTGCGGGTGATGCTTCAGGATCAGCATATTGTCCAGCCCTACAACAGCCGAATTCGTGGCGGTACCAACAGAAAAGTACAGTTTGCCTTCAGGGCCGAACAGAATATCTCCGGTAAAATGGTCCCCGCATGTACGCAGCCCGCTAACAATCGTTTGCCGGGTACCGTCCGGCGATACTCGAATAATTTCCCCGCATCCGTCTGCCGGCTTTTCCCCTAAATTTCCTGCAGCTACATACAAATCCCCATGATGCCAGGCGATGCCTGTCACAGGACCTCCGAATCCTGAAGCGATTTCGTTAAAGGAGCCATCCGTTTCCAGGCGAAGTACGCGGCCCATTCCTGGTTCAGTTCCGTAAGCAAACCCGGCTTCGGCAACATAGACCGCTCCTTGGGGGTCAAATGTCATAACGGTCGGGAACGTGAGTCCTGCGGCGATCCGCGTTAACCGGTACCCCTTTTCCAATATGTAATCGGGCTTTTGCGTTTCGTGTTGGGGGGTGAAAAGCTGACCAAAGGCCGCTTTTAATTCCGTAAGCGTATTGACCTGCGTCAGCTGAGACTTCATCAAGTCTTCAATGCCCAATGGATACGAGGAATCCGGCAAAAAGTAATCGTGATAGCTGATGTACTCCTGTAATAATTCATACTCCCGCTGATGGAGTTCTTTAATACAGTCCATAAGCGGATTATACCTTATATTCACCGTTGCAGAAGGACTGGATATCCCAAGCGAAGCAGCGAGCTTCCTCAATGCATCCAATTGCTGTTCCTGCTTGTTCAGCAAATCGTTCAGCGGTGCCTTCAGTTTGGGAAATGGATTATTCTCTTGAAGATGCCGGTACAGAAAATAATTGACCCATTCCCAGTGATACTGCTTTTGAACCATTCCCTGCGGTACATATTCGTTCATTGATACACTCCTCCTCGATCCTCCAAAAGGAAAGTGGTGTCCAGAATGTCGCTAGATGTCCAGATTAAGGCTTGTAATGTATATTCCATCTCGGATTTCAATAGAAGGGTCATGACTGAATAGAAGGGTCATGATTGAATGAAAAAACGGGTCATTTCCCGGAAAATAATTTGTCGGACGGCAGCCCATTTTGCAGCAGGCTCTCATAAAAGGGCTGATGCTAAAAACAGCGGTGAACTAGGACTGGAAGTGTAGTCTTAGATTGCCGCTGTTTTCTATTTTCGGCAGGGGTGAACCATTTAACCGCAAAAAACTCCCGTTAAACCGAGTTTGATTTTTGCTGAATGTACGCCGTTTCTTATTCTTCAAGTACCTGTATTTTCGGCAAAGTAATTTTATTGACAAATTACCTTGACAGTCATAGTAGTATATCGTATCATGCAGATATGGAGGTGATGACATGAAAGACAACAAAATCACATCCGACCTGCTGCGAGGCCATACCGACACGATGATTTTACGACTCTTATCCGAAGCCGACCGCTACGGTTATGAAATTGTCAAGCTGATTGTCGAGCGTTCGGGCGGTGAGTATGAATTAAAGGAAGCCACGATGTACTCCAGCGTTCGGCGGCTTGAAGGTGACGGTGATATCGAGTGGTATTGGGGCGGTGAATCGCAGGGCGGACGGCGCAAGTATTTTCGGATGACCGAGAAGGGCAAGGCAACTTATGAACGCAACCAAAGCAACTGGAAGTACGCCAAGCGCGTACTTGAAAACTTATTATAAGGAGAGATGATGGGATGAACGAGAAATTGACGAACTATCTGAACGAGGTTTTTGCTGTATACGAAGGGGTGAGAAGCGTCAGCGAATTAAAGGCCGACCTGCACTCCGATCTGCAGGAGCGGTTCCGTGAGCTGAAAGCCGAGGGCAAGGACGATGAAACGGCTTTGGAGATGACCATCGACAGTATCGGGGACATTGAGCAAACCGTACTGGAGGTGGCAAACCTTTCCCGTTCGCTGGAGCGGCAGGTGCTGACCAACCTCAGCGCGAGCAACTTGGCCGAAAGCGACTTTGCGGGCGTTACCGCACATAAGGGGAAATTCACATCAAGCACGCTCCGAGGCTCCGACTTCACGAATGCGGACTTGACCGGCAGTTCATTTAAGAGCAGCGATGTGAAGGATGCCCGTTTTGACGGCGCAAACCTGACCGACTGCAACCTGACCACCCTGGACCTTGCCAATGCAAGCTTTAACCAATCCACTCTTGTACGAACGAACTTCAGCAAGTCGTGGCTGGCCGGAGCCACATTCACAGGCGTTCACCTGACCGACGTCAACCTGACGATGACCGCTCTCACCAAAACCGTCTTTGAGGATTGTGTATTCGACGGAGTGGACTTCACATCTTCCGATCTGACAGGGCAGCGCTTCGATGGTCAAATCTTCATTGGCGTCAAGTTCGACAGAGCCGGGTTGAAGGAAGTTTCGTTCAAGGGCGCTACGCTCAAAAATGTGTCTTTTCAAGGGTCGTTGTTGTCCAAGAAATATTACCGCGCCATTAAAACGATCTGCTTTGACGGGGCGACGATGGATAAGTTGACCTTTGCCGCGCTCAAGGGCATGGATGCCGATTTGTCAAAAGTTACGGTGGTCTGAAAAGGAGGAGAAGATATGCCAAACAAGTCGATTCAAGTCAAAGGACTGCAAAAATCCTACAAGCAGCAGCAAGTTCTAAAAGGTGTGGATTTTGAGGTGGATCAGGGAAGCATTTTCGCTCTGCTCGGCTCCAACGGGGCGGGTAAGACGACAACCGTAAAAATCCTTACCACGCTGCTTAAGCCTGACGGCGGAACCGCTACCGTCAACGGATTCGATGTCACCTCAAAGCCGGACCATGTACGGCAGTCGATTAGTTTGACCGGTCAGTTTGCCGCCGTGGACGAAAATTTGACCGGGCAGGAAAATCTCATCATGATCGCCAAGCTGCGGCATCTTGCAGCTCCGCGTGTGGTCGCCCGCGATCTGCTTACGCGCTTCGGCTTAACGGATGCCGCGAACCGGAGAGTATCTGCTTATTCGGGAGGGATGCGCCGCAGGCTCGACCTCGCTATGAGCCTGATCGGAAAACCGCAGATCATTTTCCTTGACGAGCCGACGACAGGGCTTGATCCCGAGGCGCGCATCGAGGTGTGGAAGATCGTCAAGGAGCTGTCGGGCGGCGGCACCACAGTATTCCTGACCACGCAGTACCTGGAGGAAGCCGAACAGCTTGCCGATCGAATCGCCATTCTGCATGAGGGCAAGATTATCGCGGGCGGCACGCTCACGGAGCTGAAAAAGCTGTTCCCGCCTGCAAAGGTGGAGTACGTTGAAAAACAGCCTTCATTGGAAGACATATTTCTTGCCATCGTTGGCAAAAAGGAGGAAAAGTAAATGGAAGCGGTAAAGAAGCATTACTTCAGCGATATGGGTGTGATGCTCGGACGTTCCATGCGCCATATATTCCGCAGCTGGGACACCATTATCACGGTCACGATCATGCCGATCGCATTTATGCTGCTGTTCGTTTATGTATTCGGAGGTGCCATTCAAACCGGCACGGATAACTATGTAAATTATTTGCTGCCCGGCATTTTGCTGATTGCCATTGCAAGCGGAATTTCTTATACGGCTTATCGCCTGTTCATCGATGTGCAGCGGGGTATATTCGAGCGGTTCCACTCCATGCCGATTGCCCGTTCCACCATGCTGTGGGGACATGTGATCAGCTCGCTGGTATCCAATGCCATATCGGTGGTCGTTATCGTACTTGTTGCGCTCTTAATGGGCTTTCGTTCGTCGGCTGGGCTGCTGCCATGGCTTGCCGTAGCTGGCATACTGATGCTGTTTACACTGGCGTTAACGTGGGTCGCGGCGATTGCCGGGTTGTCCGCCAAATCCGTAGATGGCGCAAGCGCCTTTTCCTATCCGATTATCTTCCTGCCGTTTATCAGCTCCGCGTTTGTGCCGACCGATTCGATGCCCCGGGTCGTTCGCGCCTTTGCCGACAACCAGCCGGTGACCTCGATCGTGGAAGCGATCCGTTCGCTGCTGTCAGGTCAGCCGGTGGGCAATGATATCTGGGTCGCTCTTGCATGGTGTGTCGGAATCATGCTCGTGGCATATGTTTTTGCGATGAGGGCGTATAAGAAACGGGTGTAATATCCGTAAATCCCCGCTTATCTCAAGCTGCTGCCTACCATCCGGCATTGTTTGTCCCTGCCCCATTTGGGGTAAAAAGTGTAAATAAACAAAAGCTGCCGTTCTAGACGGATAATGCACCATGATCAGGGAATATTAGGCAGTGGACATGAAGACAGCGGGGTGAATGTGCAATGAAGGAAATACCGGAGCAGCACGTTAAGCTGCATGGGTTTAACAACCTGACGAAGTCGCTCAGCTTTAATATGTACGATATCTGCTTTACGCGGACCAAAGAAGAGCGCGAGGCTTACCTGGAATACATCGATGAGCAGTATAATGCGGAGCGTCTGACGACGATTCTGAAGACGGTGTCGGATATTATCGGGGCTCACGTTCTAAATATAGCCAAACAGGATTACGTGCCGCAGGGGGCGAGCGTGACGATTCTCGTCTCCGAAGGGCCAGTGGTGGAGGTTCCGCAGGAATCCTATTCCGAATCACCAGGGCCCCTGCCGGACTCAGTCGTCATGGCCTTGGATAAAAGCCATATTACGGTTCATACGTATCCGGAGTTCCATCCGGACGAGGGCATCAGCACCTTCCGGGCCGATATCGACGTATCGACCTGCGGGGAGATTTCGCCGCTGAAGGCGCTGAACTATCTCATTCATTCTTTTGACACGGATATTATGACCATCGACTACCGGGTTCGGGGATTTACGCGCGATATTAGCGGCCATAAGCTGTTCATCGACCACGATATCAATTCGATCCAGAACTATATCCCGGATGAGGTGAAGGATATGTACGACATGATCGACGTGAACGTGTATCAGGAGCATATCTTTCATACGAAATGCAAGCTGCGGGAATTTGACCTGGACAATTACTTGTTCGGCTATACGAAGGATACGCTGAGCGAGAGCGAGCAGGAAGAAATCACGGAGCGGATTACACTGGAAATGGACGAGATTTATTACGGCAAAAACTTGGTTTGAGGCAATGAACCTGGTGCGGAAGTGATGAAGTTAAATTCGATAAGGCGATGAAGTCATGAAAGAGAATAAAAGCCTAACTACGCTGGCAATAAGGCGCTGTGCTCACACATAGGGGTACGGCGCTTTTATTTTGCTGGCGGCAGATGCCTGATGATTGACACATTATATCACGATGTGATATATATTAGATGACGATGTGATGCATCACAACGTGATATAGTGGAGCGAAGCAGGCGGGGGATGGAAGATGGACTTGGAAAAAGCTATAAAGCGGTATATTCCGATGAGCGAAACGATGTTTTATATCCTTCTGTCGCTGCAGACACCGAACCACGGTTACGGCATTATGCAGCATGTCAAGGAGAAGACGAACGGCCGGATTACGCTGGGTGCAGGAACGATCTATCAGAGTCTGGGCAAGCTGGACGGGGATCGCCTGATCGAAGCCGTCAAAGAAGAAGACCGGAAGAAAATTTACCAAATCGGCGAGCTGGGCATGCGGATTCTTAAAATTGAGGCGGAGAGGATTGCCGAGCTGTACCATAATTCGGAGGGATTGCGATGAAGGACACAAAGAGCGTCTGGTTCCCCGCCTATCGGTATGTAGTACCTGCGAAGCTGGAACGCTGGCTTGAGCAGATGTCCATGAGCGGATGGCATGCAGACCGAATCCGTCAGTGGAGTTCGCTGTACATGACCTTCCGGCGGGGAGAACCGAAACAGTACCGGTACGTGTATGATCTGCAAGCTGTGCCGAGAAGGGATTACAAGGCGACGTACGAACAGTTTGGCTGGGAGTTGGTCGGCAAGATGGCGAGCGTGTACATTTGGCGCAAGGATTACGACGGGGAGCGGCCCGAATCTTTCACCGACACCGAGAGTTTGCAGCAGCGCGGCAGCCGGGTGATCCGGGCGATTTCGTTTTCATTCTATCTGTTTTTGCTGGCTGCTGTTGGGTTGACGGTAGGTCTGGTACTGTTTTTTGACGGTTTGACCACGGAACAAAAAATTCAGTATGCGGTGGGGATGCTGCTCGCTTATGGTTTCACGGTTTATTTAGGAATGGTGATGCGGAGCGTTTCCCGGACCAAAGAGTATTAGCGGTAAAGATTCGTGCAGAAAAGCTGGCGGCAGTTATTTGAAAATGCTGATCAAGATGGAGATCACCGCAAACAGGGCGATGCCAGACATAAAAAAGTAGCCGAAGTACCGGATCGGGGCAGGGAGCTGGTCCATATTGACCTTTTTGGGCGGGCCGCCACCTTCGATGGTTTGTATGTTTCTGAGCTGCTCATCAACATAACTTTCATGATCAAGGGTCGCAGCGGTTTCGCTCGCGGGCTGCGTTTCGTGAACTGCGGGCTTTCCTTGCGGACTGGCGGAACGGGTTCGGTTGGTGTCCATGGGGGTCAGCTCCTTTTTTGTTTAAAATTACATTTAATTTCCATTATTGTAACATACGGGGGATGGAAAAGCATCTTCAGCCGGATAGTAAAAAAAAGACTGGATCTGTGGGGAAGCCACGTGGAACCAGTCTTTTTTTTAAGTTCGAACATAACTGTGGCAAATAGCGGTCAAACGGTTCGGTTTTATTCCTCGTTTAGATGATTTTTCTCCGCACCCATCCCGAAATGAGATCCGTCAGGATGACCAGGACGATGATCCCCAGCAAAATGATGCCCACCCGGTTCCAGTTGCGCACCTGCAGCGCGAAGATTAGTGGGGTGCCGATCCCTCCGGCACCGACCAGACCGAGGGTCGTGGCGGAGCGGATGTTGATCTCGAACCGGTACAGCGAGTAGGAAAGGAACTGCGGGATGACCTGCGGCAGCACCGCATACCGAAGCACCTGCAAACGGTTTGCACCGGACGCGATCAGGGCTTCCTGCGGTCCGCGGTCGATGCTCTCGATCGTCTCCGAATAGAGCTTGCCCAGCATGCCGACGGAGTGGATCCCCAGGGCCAAGACGCCGGCAAAGGAGCCGGGACCGACGGCTTTGATAAACAGAATCGCCACGATGATCTCCGGGAACACCCGGATGACGCTCAGTACCAGCTTGCCGCTGCCGGACAGCGCGAGACCGCGGCTCATATTGCTGGAAGCCCAGAAAGCGAAAGGAATGCAGACGACGGCAGCGACAACGGTGCCGAGGACGGAGATGACGAGTGTATCGAGCAGACCCCGAAGCAGATCCTCTCCGTCCGGAATGTACACGAAAGACCAATCCGGATGCAGGAAGCCGGTCAGAATGGACTTGGAGACGGTGCCCGCCGTCCCTTGAATCCCTTCAAAGTGCATCCCTTGTATGGACCACCAGTAGACGGCAATCACCACCAGCGTGACCAGTCCGAAACGGATGCGTGAGCGAAGTGCCGAGCCGGCTGACGCCGGCGTGCCGGACGGCGGCAAAGATGTGTTACGGTTCATAATAATCTCCTCCGAATCAGCGCGCTGCCGTAATCGATGATCAGAACGATGACGAGGGTCAGCAGGATGATGATGCAGGCGCGGTCGTACCGGAACAAGCCGAGGGAGCGGTCGAGCAGGAGGCCGATACCGCCCGCCCCGACAAGTCCGAGCACGGCGGCTGCGCGCACGTTCACTTCAAACGTATACAGCAGGTACGACATAAAATAGGGCAGTGCCTGCGGGATGACGGCATACCGGATGATCTGCAGCCGGTTTCCTCCGACGGCCGACATCGCCTCCAGCGGCCCCGGGTCGATCGCTTCGATGGCCTCGAACGTCAGCTTGGCGATAATACCGAAGGAGAAAAAGACGAGCGCCAGCATCCCTGCAAACGGGCCGATGCCGAACACCGCGACGAATATGGCCGCGAACAGCAGGTCCGGAATGGTGCGGACGAGGTTCAGCACCATCCGTACCGGCAGCGAGACGAAGCGGCTGACGCGCAGGTTGGACGCGGACAGCAGCGCCACCGGAATCGCCAGCAGCCCGCCGAGGGAGGTGCCGAGCACGGCAATCTGCACGGTTTCCATCATCGGGGCCCATATGGTGGGCAGATAGCTCCAATCCGGCGGGAACATTTCCGCCAGGAGGCCGCCCATCTGCGGCAGGCCGGTGATGAGCTGGTAGGGGGTGACCTCGGTGCGGATCGAGCAGGCGATGAGGATTGCGATCAGGACGATCCACCCCGCGTACCGCTTGTATTTCGGCGGCGGAGCCATCCCGGGAAGGGTGGCCGGCTGCAGCGGCTCTGTCTGAGGCGCTGCCTTCATGACACGCCTCCCAGCAGCTCGTCTTTGAGGACCGGCCGCCCATAAATTTCGGCCAACGCCTCGTCTGTTGCCTCCTCCGGGGTACCGTCGAAGACGACCTCGCCGGCGCGCAGCCCGATAATCCGGGTCGCATACTCCCGGGCAAGGTCGATAAAATGAAGGTTGATCACGGTCGTAATGTTCATCTCGCGATTGATCCGCTTCAGGTCGTCCATGACCTGGCGGGTGGTGAGCGGGTCCAGCGAGGCGACGGGCTCGTCCGCGAGAATGACCCGGGCCTCCTGCGCGAGCGCGCGGGCGATCGAGACGCGCTGCTGCTGGCCGCCGGACAGCTGGTCGGCGCGGACGTAGGCTTTTTCAAGGATGTTGACGCGGTTTAGAGCCTCGAGCGCGATGGCGACATCCGGCTTCGGAAACCAGCCCAGCATCGTCCGCAGCGTCGAATGGTAGCCGACCCGGCCGGACAGCACATTGCTGAGCACGTTCTGGCGCTTGATCAGGTTGAAGTTCTGGAATACCATACCGATGTCGCGGCGGATCAGCCGAAGCTGGCGGCCGGCCGCACGGGTGACGGATTGTCCGCCAACGCGAATTTCCCCGGAGGAAATTTCGTTCAGCCGGTTAATGCTGCGCAAAAAGGTGGACTTGCCCGCGCCGGAAAGGCCGACGATGACGACAAGCTCACCTTCCTTGATGGTCAGATTAATGTCGCGAAGCCCGACCGTTCCGTTGGGATACACTTTGGAGACGTGATCGAATTCAATCATGAGATTCCAACTTTCTGTCGTATTTTCAGATAAAACGGGAAAACAACACCGCCATGAAGCCATTGGACGGTGCTGCCCGGTTCATTGTTTCTACTGAAATGAAATGCTTGAAATTTACTTGATTTCCTGCCCGACGGCTTCAGCGTATTCGCGAACCGGATCGAAGTTTTTGTCATCGCCTTTGGCATAGCCGACATGCGTGTAAATGTCTTTGATGATTTGTGCGCCTTCCGCATCGTTCGTAATGTCGATGAACGCCTGGCTGATTTTGTCTCTCCAGCTTTGGTCCATGTCGTTGCGCACGCTGACCGTATCGTTCGGGATTTTGGCCGTATAGTGAAGGACGCGGGTCTTTTCGAAGACGTCCGGAACGTCCTTTTTCACCGTGTTGCGTGCGTCCTGGAATACGGCGACGGCATCAACCTGACCGTTCAGAAGCGCCATAATGGCGGCATCATGCCCTTTGATCGTCACGCCTTGAACGTCTTTGTCCGGATCGATGCCTTCCTTCTTCAGCTCAGCCGCAGGGAATACATAGCCGGCGGAGGAAGTGACGTCCTGCCATCCGATCTTTTTGCCCTTCAAGTCCTGAAGGCTTTGGATCGGCGAATCCTTTTTCACAACGATCATCGCTTTGTAGAAATCGACCTTGTCCGTGGTGTTTTCGCCGGTATCGTCTTTAATGCCGTAGCGCTGCGCCTGAAGCAGCAGGTCGGCGGCTTTCTTTTTGTCGTGGGCCAGTACGTAAGCGTTCGGCGGCAGGAAACCGACGTCCACCTGTTTGGAAGCCATCGCTTCCACGATCGTGTTATAGTCCGGGGAAACCGTGACATGAACCGGAATGCCGAGACGGTCGCCGAGGAGCTTTTCCAGCGGCTTCGTTTTGGCTTCCAGGGTGTCGGCATTTTGGGATGGAACGAACTGCACGTTCAGTTCTTTGGGCACATAAGCCGTAGCTGCCGCTTCCGCCGTACCCGAGGCCGATGAGGCGGCCGTGCTGCCCGAGTCGCTGCCGCTGGTTTTAGACCCGCATGCCGCTAAACTGGCAGCCAAGGCCAAGGTCATGCTGATGGATAGTACTTTTTTAAACATGGATGATCCCCTCTCCACTTGATTCATCTATTTGGCCAGAAGCGGGTTAAACCCCCGTCTGACAGGAAAGAGCTTATCACACGTTCCGGGGGACAAGGGTTAACGGAGAAGATGTCTTTTGTAAACGAATGTAAAAATTTAGTGCTTCGGAACGGTAGGTCCGGCGTTTTTCTAAGGCGAAAGGTCTACTTCCAATAAGTAGAAACAGGTCCGAAAGGGCGTTTACGTAGAATTAATGTTTTTCCGTTATACTGGAGAACAGGAAGTGCCGGCTTGTTCGAGCCGGCCGGGAGGAGAGGAGACATCAATGAATATAGTGAACGGGATGATCCCCGATAACAATACAACGGTCAACCTGCGGATTCTGTCGACGACGGACGTGCATGCCTGCCTGATGGATTACGATTATTACCGGGATCAACCGGATCCCTCCATCGGGCTGGTCCGGACGGCCGCCTTGATTGCAAGCGCGCGGGATGAGGTGCCGAACACGCTGCTCGTGGATAATGGAGACCTGATTCAGGGGACCCCGCTCGGAACGTATGCCGCTAAAAAATATGCCGCCATGAAGCAAGGGCAAGGGCCGTACGTTCACCCCGCAATCCGGGTCATGAATGCGATGGGTTATGACGCGGCAACTTTAGGCAACCATGAATTCAACTATGGACTCGACATGCTGGACGACGTCATTGCCGGAGCGGATTTTCCGTATGTCAACGCCAACGTGTATTTCGATGAAGGCCTGGGCCTTGAGCCTGAGGAATGCGGCCGGAACAGGTATAAGCCGTATGTCATTTTGGATAAAAGATGCCTGGACAATGCCGGGCAGGCCCATGATATCCGGATCGGGCTCATCGGCTTCGTGCCGCCGCAAATCATGGACTGGGACCAGGCGAACCTTGAAGGCCGGGTGAAGGTGAAGGACATCCTGCTGTCGGCGCTGGAATGGGTTCCGAAGATGAAGGAGGAAGGCGCGGATCTGGTCGTGGCGCTGGCTCATACGGGCTTCGACGGCAAGGTGGCGCTGACGGACGGCAATGCCGAGAACGCGGTGTATCCGCTCAGTCTGGTGCCTGGCATTGATGCGATGACCTTTTCCCATACACATCATGTATTTCCTGCGGATAGGCATCTGCTGGATGCTTCCTTTAAGGATGAGAGCGGTGAACTCCTGCCGGACATCCATCTGGAAAAGGGTACGATTCACGGCATTCCGGCCGTACAGGCCGGGTTCGGCGGGGGGCATTTGGGCGTGATCGACCTGTCGCTTCAATTTCGGCAGGGGAGATGGCAGGTGGTGCAGGGGACGTCCTCGGTCCGCCGTTTGGAAAAGGAGGAGGATGCAGCACGCGGCACGCCGCTTCGGGACCCAGGAATCGCTGAGCTTCTCCGGCAGGACCATGAGGCGACCGTCGCCTATGCCAATGAGCCGATCGGCACCATTCACGCCCCGCTGCACAGCTATTTTTCCCTAGTGCAGGATGACGCCTCCGTTCAGCTCGTCAACCATGCCCAGACGTGGTACGCCCGGCGGATGATTGCAGCTTCCATGCCGGAGCTGCAGCAGCTGCCGGTATTGTCCGTGGGCTCGCCGTTTAAAGCGGGGCGCAACGGACCCAAGGAATATGCGGATATTCCGGCCGGGCCGATTGCGATCAAAAGCGCGACGGAGCTGTATTTGTATGACAACACGATCAAAGGGGTGCGGATTTCCGGCCGGGCCGTCAAGGAGTGGCTGGAAATGACCGCAGGAGCGTACAATCGCATCGATCCGCTGTCCTCGGAGGAACAGCCGCTGCTTAACCCGCAGTTTTCCGTGTTTAATTTCGACGTGATCAGCGGCATCACGTACGAGGTCGACGTAACGCAGCCGGCCAAATATAAGCTGGATGGGAGCCTGAACGACCCGGATGCCAGCAGGATCGTTCATATGTGTTACGAAGGGGCTCCCCTGGATCCGGATCAGGAGTTCATCGTGATTTCTAGCAACTACCGGGTCTTTGGCGGCGGCAATTTCCCCGGGATCCGGGAGATGGAGCTGGTCATCGATTCCGAGGATGAATGCCGGCAGGTACTGATTGACTACATTACGGCATGCGGCGAAATTCCGGCTGAGGCGGAGCCGAACTGGCGCATCACACCGGTTGAAGGCCCTGTGAACGTCACATTTACGACATCGCCTGACGCGGTGAAATATGCCGGAAATTATCCGCACATCCGATATACCGGGCGGCAGAACGATCAAGGCTTCGGCATTTTCAGCTTGGATCTGGGGCGGCAATCGCCGGAGCGGGAGACGGAGGCCCGGAATCCTGGAAAGATTGGTTTAAAGGGATAAATCCCCTGACGATCCGGAATGCCGAATATATAATGATAGGATAACCGGCATTCAAGGAGGGAATCGTACATGGCAGCTCATTCCATTCAGCAGCCTGCCGTTATCGTAATTACCGGCATTATGGCAAGCGGCAAATCGACGGTAGCGCAGCTGCTCGCCGAGCGGACGGGCAAGTCCGTGCATCTTCGCGGCGACCTGTTCCGGAGAATGATCGTGAACGACCGGAAGGAGGTCGAGCCGGACGCTTCCGAGGAGGAGCTGGGCCAGCTGCTGCTTCGCTACCGGCTTGCTGCACAGGCGGCGGATACGTACGCCGGGTCCGGGTTTACGGTCGTGGTGCAGGACGTCATCGTCGGCCGGGTGCTGGAAGATTTTTTGTCCTTCCTGCAGAGCCGCCCGGTATATTTGGTGGTGCTGTGTCCCACTCCCGAAGCGGTAGAGCGGAGGGAAGCGCAGCGGTCCAAAAAGGGCTACGGAGCCTGGACGGTGGACGCCTTAAACCGCGTGCTGCATGATGAAACGCCCCGGCTCGGTTTGTGGCTGGATTCCTCCAGCTTGACGCCGGGGGAGACGGTGGACAAGATCATGTCCGGCATAGCAGAAGCCAAGATTCGTTAAATAACGGCAGGGTATGACATCACTATTGAGGGGAGAGTCCCAGGCATAAGCCTAAAGGTCTCTCTTTTTTTGCGCCAAAATGAGGACTGCGGCACTGCCCGCCCTTCCGCTCCCTCATATAAAATCCAAGGTAGGAAAGGGTTTCCTTAACAACCACGGTGCATTTGCACAGCTGTCCCATATTTTACATAATCCGCAATAAGCCATAATAAAGGGATGTTAACCTGAGGAAGCCGCAATCATAATTGCCGGAATGTAAAGGAGGAGTTCGCAAGATGGACAACCCGTATTTCGTCCGCAGGAAAAAGCTCACAGGTCTATTTCTGGCATGGCTGCTGCTGCTGTCCGCCGCCTTGGGGTACATGCCCGCACAGGCTGCGGCCGCGGTTCCGCTCACGGTGGCCGAAGCTCTTGCCAAAAACAACAGCGGAGAGACCGCGACCGTTGAAGGTTACATCGTCGGTGAGATGTACAATTCCAAACCGATTTATTCGGGCTTTCAGGACGATTTTAACGTATTGATTGCCGATACACCCGGGGAGAAGACACAGAGCAACATGATCGATGTCCAGATCTCGGCTTCCTACCGCTCCCAGTACGGTCTGAAGACGAACCCCGCCAACGTGGGGAAAAAACTGATCGTTACCGGGCAATTGGCCGCGTACAGCGGCATGGCTGGAATCAAAAGCCCGACAGCGATGTCCCTGGACGGGGAGTCCGGAGAAAACCCCGGCGGAGGCACGCCGAACCCGGCGGATCCGGGCAGCGAAAATATCGGTGTTCCGACGACGCTGCCGGATGGCACGGGGAAAAAGGTGCTGTTCGACGAAACGCACGGACAGACGGCCGGAGCTTCGGACTGGGTCATTGACGGCGCATTTTCGGACTTTGCCGACGGGCTGAGGGAAGCGGGCTTCCAAGTGGATGCGCTGCAAAGAACGCTGCCGATGGACTCGCACGCTTTTGACACGCCGGAGATTACGCTGAGCAAGCTGAAGCAATACGACGTCTTTATAATCGGCGAAGCCAACATTCCGTTTAAGGCGTCCGAGCAGGCCGCCATGCTGATGTATGTCAAGGAAGGCGGCAGTATTTTCTTCATCTCCGACCACTACAATTCCGACCGGAATCTGAACCGCTGGGATTCCTCGGAAGTGATGAACGGCTACCGGCGCGGCGCATTTGGTAACCCGACCAAGGGCATGTCCACCGCCGAAGCGGCATCGGGCGCGATGCAGGACGTGACCAGCACGGACTGGCTCGGCCAGAACTTCGGCGTGCGCTTCCGCTTCAATTCGGTCGGCGACGTTACCAAAACCGACGCGGTGAAATATGATCAGTCTTTCGGTATTACCGCAGGCGTTAATGATGTGGAGATGCACAGCGGCTCCACGCTGACGATTCTGGATCCGACCCGGGTCAAGGGCGTTGTCTACCTCCCGGAAAATGTGCCGGGCTGGGGCAATGCCGTAGAAAACAGCGACAAGGCGAACTTCCCGAACGGAGGCGTCTATAAAAACGGCGGCATCGCCGAAGGACCGTTCGCTGCCATTTCCAAGCTGGAAAAAGGAAAAGCTGCATTCATCGGCGACTCCTCGCCGGTCGAGGACCCCACGCCGGGATACGTCCGCGAGGACAACGGCGGCAAGAAAACAACGTATGACGGCTTCAAGGGGGAAGCCCAGGACGCCGTCTTCCTCGTCCAGACGGTAAAATGGCTGGCGGTTCATGAAGATTACGCAACATTCGAAAATCAGGGTATTACGCTTGATGAGCCGACGCCGCTGCTCGGCAAGCTGGAAGAACCGGCCACGTCGACCGAAATTCCAGGAACCGAGCCGTGGACGACGCCGGTCGCAGGGTACAAATGGTATGATCCGACGACGTACAAAGCCGGTTCCTATGGAGCCGGCGGTACGCCGCCGGTTGTCACCATTCCCGATTTGACAACCATCGCGGAAGCGCGTAAAGCGGCGGACAACGATTACGTAACGGTGAAGGGCGTGGTCACGTCGGAGCCGGGAGTTTTTGGCGGCTCAGGATTTTACATGCAGGACGGTACTGGCGGTGTCTATGTGTATCCGAGCAAAGCGACAGGCTACCATGTCGGGGATAAGGTCAAGCTGACCGCCCAGAAGCTGACCTATAACACCGAGGTCGAGCTGGCCAACGAGGTCCAGGTGGCCAAGCTGGACGCCCAGGCCGATATTCCGGCTCCGGTTCCACAGGCTGCGGCCGCGGTCAATGACAGCAATCAGGGGCAGCTGATCACGATCAAAAACGCGGCGGTGCAAAACTACGCCACTGTCACGGGCTCCCTGGAATTCGATCTCGTCAGCGGCGGCACGACGAACCATGTCCGCGTCGACAGCCGGACGGGCATCAGTGCAGATGCGCTGAAGCAGGCCTATCCGGCAGGAACGGTCGTCGATATTACCGGGATCTCTTCGATCTTTAAAGGAGCCTACCAGTTGAAGCTTCTGAAAGATAGCGACATCCGTCCGGCTGCGGCTGCCGGAGACAATCACGCTCCGGCGTTTGCCGACGTGCCTGCCCAGACCGTGAAAGCCGGGCAGCAAGTGACGTTCTCGGTGTACGCCAACGATGAGGACGGAGACGTGTTAAGTTATGAGGCGGTGTCCCTGCCAGAGGGGGCGGCCTTTGATGCGGCTTCCGGAAAATTCACGTGGACGCCGGCTGCGGAAGGCAGCTACACGGCTTCCTTCCGGGTTCAGGACGGAAAGGGCGGCAGCGATACGCTCCAGGTCAGCATCACGGTGGAAGCGGCAGGAACGCAGGCACCGAACTCCGCCGTGTTGACCGGCCCGGCAGCGGCTTCTGCGGGAGCGCAGGTTGACTTGGGCGTAGGCATTACCAAGCCGTCGTTTGCCTTTACGGCGCTGGACCTGATCGTCAAGTACGATCCGGCAAAGCTGGAATTTGCGACCGTGGCGAATACGGACGGCACGCTGGCCCTGGCCGAAGGCGCGGTAAGCTCTTCGCGTACCGGCTTTGGCGTGCTGGCGACCGGGGTGAAGCCGGAATCAGGCGAGATCCGCATCATTATGGCCAGCACCGGCCAGGAGAACGCCGTCTCGGAAGACGGGGAGCTGCTGAAGCTCCACGGCACGCTGAAAGCCGGCGTCTCCGGAAGCGCAGCCGTGTCGGTGTCCGCCTTTGACATTTCGGCGGACGGCAATTCGAGCCCGGTGAACACGGACTCCGCTGCGCTGCAGATCCAGATCGCCACGGCTGACCGGGCGGCGCTGCTTGCCGCCATCGGCGAAGCGCAGAAGCTGGCGGATCAGGCCGTCACGGGCACGGAGCCGGGGCAGTACCCGGCATCGGCGAAGACCGCGCTGCTGTCGGCGATCAGCGACGCCAAGCGTGTGGCGGACGATGCCGCTGCCACGCAGAAGGCGATCGACGATGCGCTGACCGTCCTGAAAGCGGCGGTCAGCACGTTCAAGAACGCGGTCATCCCGGTTCCTTCGATTCCGGTCGACAAGTCGGCCCTCACTTCGGCGATTGCTTCCGCGCAGAGCATCTATGACCGGGCGGTCACAGGCGATAAGGTCGGCCAATACCCGGCTGCGGCCAAGGCCGAGCTGCAGTCGGCCATCCAGGCGGCGAACGCGGTCAAAGGCAGCTCTACCGCGACACAAAACCAGGTGGATTCGGCTGCGGCTGCACTCGGCAGCGCTGTAACCACCTTCCAGAAAAAGCTGATCACGCTGGTACCTGGAGCGGTGCAGATTACGGTGCAGGATTTGTCCATCCTCGCCAAGTACTACGGCATCCAGTCGACGGATCCCAACTGGAGCCGCGTTGCTCCGGCGGACCTGTTCAGCGAAGGCGAAATTTCGATCCGTTCGCTGGCTGCGGTAGCGCAGATGATCATCGGCAGCTGGTACGCGAAGTAAGGGGATAGAGAACCGGATGGTCCTCAAGTCCCGGCTCATACGCAGTACCATGTTTCGCATGATTTATGCGGGGATCGGGACAGCTTAGGGATGGATATCATCCAATGGATATGGTCGTATGGAACATTAGAAATTGACTGCTTAGAACAGGATACAATCGCAGGAGCGGTGCAGGCTGCTCCTGCGATTTTCAATTCATGGAAAGAGGGCTGGACGTATGCCACGAAAACAATTTACCCGCTATGCCGCATGGGCCGTAGCCATTTGTGTCGGACTCATCGGATCAGGAACCCCCGCAAACGCTGCGGTTTCAGAAGTACGAACGGCTGGCAGCTCCCCGGTTGCCGCGGCCTCCTCGGCTGCTGCGGCAACCACCGCCGCTGCGGAAGCCCCTTCCTTGTCACTGGGGGTAACTTCCAATGGCTCCAAGGTGACGGTCACGGTGACCGGCGAGCAGCTGAAGGACTTGTATGCGTATGAGCTGACGCTCAGCTTTGACCCGGCGAAGCTGGCTTTCCGCACCGCTTCCTTGGGGACATCCGGCTTTTCGGTCGAACCAATTGTCCAAAACAACGAAATCCGCCTGGCCCACACCAAAGTAGGAAAAACAGCCGGAGACAGCGGCAAGCTCCAGCTCGCCGTCATTGAGTTTACGGCGCTGAAGACGGCTTCGTCTCGGGTGGCCGTGGAAAGTGCCAAATTGGTGGATTCCGCTCTCCGCTCATCCGAGATGTCCATCAAGCCAGAAATCACGGTCCAGCCGGGCAAAGCGGAAGGAACGCCGGGCACTTTCCGGGATATCCGCGGCCACTGGGCGGAGCAGCCAATTCTGAATGCGGTCCAGCAGGGATGGGTCAGCGGATATCCCGACGGCACGTTTCAGCCCGGCAAGGAAGTGACCCGGGCGGAGTTCGCCAGCATGATGATGCGTGCGGTCTCCATGGGTCAGGCGGCCGGCTCACAGGCGCTGGCTTTTTCCGACGCGAAGAAAATCCCGGCTTGGGCGCTGTCTTCTGTTCAGGATGCGGTGTCGCAAGGCATCATGAACGGTTATGCCGACGGCACGTTTGGGCCGAGCCGGCTCATAACCCGGGCCGAAATGGCGGCGATGACCGTCAGGGCGCTCGGTACTGGAACACCGGACGGTGCGGGAAGTTTGAATTTTGCCGACCGCGGTCAAATTCCGGCCTGGGCCAAGCCGTATATCGCATCAGCGGTAGAGAAAGGAATCATGCACGGAAGAGCGGGCAGCCTATTCGCCCCGAACGCACACGCAACGCGGGCTGAAGCGGTGTCCGTGATCCTGTCGGTGCTTGAGCAGCGATAAGTGCTGCCGCGAGTCCGTTCAGTGCTTGCTGCAGGCTCCTCAATGTTGCCGACTGCCATCTTAAATGGCTGCGGATATGCCGAAAAATGTCCATCTCCAGCCCCATATCCAAATTTTTAATCCATGGAAATAAAAAGCTATTAAAAAACTGAAACACTTTTGGATACATTTATGCTATAATGATGAAAACAATGTAAGTTGCATGAAAAAATAAAAATAAATGAATATGGATCTTCGGGGTAAGGTGAAATTCCTGACCGGCGGTGAGCGTCTCTTCTTGTGATGAAGACGGCGTCAAGCCCGCGACTCGCAGCTTTAGCAATAAGGCGGCGACTGACCTGGTGGAAATCCAGGGCCGACGGTAAAGTCCGGATGGGAGAAGATCAAAGAATAGGCGTGTGCGAAATTTTGACATTTCCGCAAGCTTATTTGATCAACCCCCGATGTGTCGATTGATGTCGATCTCGGGGGTTTTCCAATGTTGACTCCGTATTCAGGGATAGGGGAACTGGAGTATGGAAAATGTAAGCAGCAACATCAAGGTCCGGCCCGCGGCAAGCGGGAAGGCCGAACGCAGCAAATCCGGCTTTTGGCTGGTCGTGCTGGGTGCAGCATTGTGGGGAGCGGATCCGCTGTTCCGGATTATTTTGCTCAAAGAACATATGACGGCAACGCAGATCGTGCTCATCGAGCATATTTTGCTGGTGCTGTTCGTCGCACCAATGCTGTGGAAACATCGGAGCGAGTTGAAAGGCCTGAAACTGCGCCATATCGGCGCGCTGCTCTTCCTGTCGTGGGGCGGCTCGGCGATTGCAACCATACTGTTTACGCAGGGGCTGTCTTCCGGGAACTTGAACGCGGTCGTTCTGCTGCAGAAGCTGCAGCCGATCTTCGCCATTCTTATGGCCAAACTGCTGCTGCGTGAGAAGCTTCCGAAGCATTTCACCTGGCTGTTCATCGTGGCGCTGGCCGGAACGTATTTGTTGACCTTCGGCTTCACGTTTCCGTTCGGGCATGTAAATGATTTCGTCAAGGTCGGCAGCTTGTTCTCGCTGGGTGCCGCAGCACTGTGGGGCGGTTCCACGGTCATGGGTCGTCTGATGGTCGGAAAAATGGAGTATGAGACGGTGACTTCACTGCGTTTCATCCTGGCGCTGCCTTTGCTGATCGGGATTACCATCAATCAGGGAGATCCTTGGCAGGTGCATACCGACGGGGGAACGCTGGCTGCGGTGTCGATCAACATGCTGGGGCAGGCGCTTCTGCCGGGGCTGTTCAGCTTGATGGTGTACTATAAAGGGCTGACGACGACGAAAGCATCGGTGGCGACGCTGGCGGAACTGAGCTTCCCGATGGTGAGCGTGCTGATCAACTGGATCGTATTTCATCAGGTCGTGACGCCAACACAAGCGGTCGGATTTATCCTGATCTGGGCGGCGCTGTTCATGATTTCCCGCAAGAGCGCGGCTTAAAGCTTACAGGTCAGTCCAGGATTTAAAGACGCAATTTCATATAGGGTTTGAAAAGCGGTTCCTGCTGGTGGCAGGGGCCGTTTTTTATTTGGAAGGGAAGGGCAAATCGTGCGAAGGATTTCAGTAACTTTTTTTCAGCACATTTAAAAAATAAATCAGTCATCATTTCCAAGCGATCCCTCATACATTTTACGGAAAGCGCTTGCAGAACACGTTTTAGCCGCATGATCCGTCGGCCCGCTCCGTACTTTTTCGTGATGGGGTATGCGGTTTCCTCGGAATGAAGAGGTTTAAGTTCTTCGGATCCGTGGGGCACGAACCTTCCGATCTGAAGACGTGAAATCTGCATCACGCTTGCATGTATATAAAATGAACTAAAGGCGAAGTGCTGTCCCTGTCTTAGTTCAATTTATGTAGATGTGAATTGGAGGAAATGGGGGAGTTTACATGAAGCTGAAAATAGCTTCCAAGCCGCTCATGGCCCTTTTCGTGGCGGCGACCGTGATGATCGCGGGCTGCCAGACCGTGCAGCCGCCTTCCGCAACGGGAACGACAACGCCGCCGGCGCAAGGGGAAAACAAGCCGGCCGATCAGGGAGAAAAAGCAACGGAGCCCGCGACGACCGAGCCCGCGGCGAACCAGCCGGCAACGAGCGGAGACGCCAAAGAAACGCCGAGAAATGAAACCCTCTACATTAACGGAATTCAATGGGGGCCGCCATCCAACTTCAACCTGCTGAGCGGCAATCCGGCCTTCCCGATCAACTATGGTAACTCGAGAGAACTGGTCTACGAGACGCTGTTTATGATCAATCAGCTGGACGGCAAGCTGGAGCCGCTGCTCGGCACCAAATACGAGTGGACCGACGACATGACATTGCATATCGAGCTGAATAAGGACGCCAAATGGAGCGACGGACAGCCGTTTACGTCCGATGACGTCGTGTACACCTACCAGCTCGGCAAAAAATACGACATCAACTGGAGCAACTACTGGGCGTACATTGCGGATGTCACAGCGGACGGCCCGAATGCGGTCAAGATCACGCTGAACAAAGACAATCCGAACCGTCTGACGGTGCTCGACAGCATCGAGCTGATTCCGATGATGCCCAAGCATATCTGGGAAGAAATCGAGAAGAAGTCGAACAACGATCTGGCGACGATCCGCAAGGAAGTCAACGCCAATCCGGTAGCCACCGGCCCTTACAAAATTTACTTCTACAACGACCAGAAAATCACGATTGTGCGCGACGACAATTACTGGGGCAAGTCGCTCTTCGGCAAGCTGCCTGCTCCGAAATATATTACGCACGTCATCTACAAGGATAACGCCGCCGGCGATTTGGCCTTCAAGAGCGGACAGGTGGACGTCTCCCAGCAGTTCATCCCGCAGGTATGGAACATGTGGAAGAACGGCGCTCCGATCAAGACCTATCTGAAAGACGCACCTTATTATGTACCGGGCTCCATGCCGTCGATCTTCTTTAATTTCTCGAAAAAGGGGCTGGATAACCCGGACGTCCGCCGCGCGATCGCAATGAGCATCGATTATAAGAAAATTTCCGACCTCGCGATGAGCGGCTACTCCGCCGCGATGCAGCCGTCCCTGACGCTGAACACGGACGCGGAGTCCAAATACGTCGATCAGGCTGCGATCAAATCGCTGCAGTGGACGACCGACGTCAAGGCGGCCAACGAGCTGCTCGACAGCATCGGCGCCAAAAAGGGCAAGGACGGCATCCGTGTGCTGAACGGCACCCGTCTCGGGCCATTTGAAGTGGAATGCCCGTACGGCTGGTCCGACTGGAATGCGGCGCTGGAGATCGTGGCCCAGAGCGCCAAAGCGATCGGCATCGAAATCCGCACGAAGTTCCCGGAAGCGCCGGTATGGACAAACGACCTGCAAACCGGCAAGTTCGACATCATCATGAACACGCCTGCGGGCGGCGTCAATCCGAGCCAGCCGTGGAGCAGAGCGCATGACATCATGTATTCCAAGGAAGTGGCTCCGCTCGGCGAAATGGCGTTCTGGAACTGGGGCCGTTACAAAAACGACAAGGCCGACCAAATTATCGACAAAATTCCGAGCGTCACCGATCAAGCCGAACTCAAAACCCTGTACACGGATTTGACAAAAATCTGGCTGACCGACATTCCGTCCATTCCGCTCATGTACCGTCCGTGGGTGTTCCATACGGTCAATGAATCGGTATGGAAAGGCTTCCCCGTCGACGGAGACGGAAGCAACATTCCTCCGCAAATCGCCATGGACGGGGCGGGCATCCGGGCGCTGTACCAGATCCACAACTAAGCCCAAGGAAGCGGCCTGCATGGGAGGCTCCCGGCACTGCCGGAGCGCCATGCGGGCCCTCTTTTCCAAGACGCATCCACCGCCGATCCAAAGATCAAGGGAGGGACCTTCTTGAATGCCTATGCCAAATATTTCGTAAAAAAGCTGTTCTGGTACCTGGTGACGCTCGTTATTGCCGTTTCCCTGAATTTTTTCCTTCCGCGCATGATCGAGGGGAACCCCGTCGCCATGATCGTCTCACAGATGACCAAAGGGATGACGGACAGCGATACGATCAAACGGGTCTATGAGACGTTCATTCAGGAGTTTGGTGTTGACAAGCCGCTCTGGCAGCAGTTTCTGATTTATGTCCAAAACCTGTTTACCGGCAACCTCGGCACCTCGTTTGGCCTGTACCCGAAAAAGGTGACGGACATCCTCGCTTCAGCGGTGCCGTGGACGATCGGCCTCCAGTTACCGGCGATTCTGGTGGGCTGGATTCTGGGCAACGTGCTCGGAGCCGTGGCCGCATATAAAAAAGGCGTGTTCGACAAGGTGATTTTTCCGGTGGCCCTGTTCGTGAACTCGATCCCCTTTTTTACGCTGGCCATCATCATGCTGTACGTATTCGCCCTGACGCTGGGGTGGTTCCCGCTGTCCGGAGGGTATGACTTTCAAATGATTCCGCAGCTCAGCTTCGAATTTATCGGCTCGGTCATCCGCCACCATACGCTGCCGTTCCTCTCGATCGTGCTTGTCACCATCGGCGGCCAGGCGATCGGGATGCGGGAGATGTCCATTTACGAGCTGAATGCCGACTATGTGCTGTACAGCAAGCTGCTCGGGATCCGCGATTCGCGCATCTCCAGATACGTGTTCCGGAACGCCATGCTTCCCCAAATCACCGGACTGGCCTTGTCCATTGGCACGATGGTGGGCGGTTCGCTCATCTGCGAAATTGTGTTCAGCTACCCGGGCATCGGTACCTGGCTGTTTACGGCCATCCGTCAGCTCGATTACCCGCTCATTTCCGGCTGTACGCTGCTGATCGCGCTCTCTGTTCTGTTGGCTAACTTTACGATTGATATCATTTACGGTTTTATCGATCCGCGGATCAAAGCCTCGCAAATGGAGGACCAGTAATATGAAAAACTCCTTCAACATTCTCATCAAATCCCCCAAATTCATGCTGGGGGCGGGAATATTCATCGTTATGCTGGCGCTGGTGCTCATCTTCCCGATGATCAACAAAAAGGATCCGCTGGAGATGATCGCCCTGGCGTTTCAGCCGCCGAGTTCGCAGCTGTGGCTCGGTTCGGACAATTTCGGGCGGGATCTGTTCCTTGAGCTGATGTACGGTATTCAGACCTCGATCCGGGTCGGTCTCATCGCAGGCGTGTTCGCAACGGCCATCGGACTCATTATCGGCCTTGCGTCCGGTTACATCGGCGGTATCGTGGATAACTTGCTGACGTCGATCACGAACATTTTTATCGTCATTCCGTCGTTTATTATCCTGATCCTCATCTCGGTCAGCATCAACTCGCGCAGCTCGCTCGTGACGGCGATCATTATCGGCATCACCAGCTGGCCGTGGACGGCCCGGGCCGTCCGGGCGCAGACCAGCTCGCTCCGCAACCGGGATCATGTCCATATCGCCAAAATTTCCGGACACAGCACGCCCCGGATCATCGTTTTTGAAATTTTGCCTTACATCGCGTCCTATGTCGTCATGGCGTTCGTGCTGCAGACCGCGTCCGGCATTCTGTCGGAGGCCTCCATCTCGATGCTGGGACTGGGGCCGTACAACACGATCTCCCTCGGCATCATCATGAACTGGGCGCTCGTTTTCGAGGCGCCGGTGGCGGGCGCATGGTGGGCGTTTATCCCGGCGGCGCTGTCGATCGCGCTGATCACGTTCTCGCTGTATATGATGAACACGGGCATGGACGAAATTTTTAATCCGAAAATAAGGAGTTAGGCCGATGACCACAAACATTCTGGAAGTAAGCGGACTGAAAACCTATTATAAAACCCGGCTTAAGGAAAAAGTGTTTGCCGTCGACGGCGTCGATTTCGTGCTGGAAGAAGGGAAGACACTCGGCATCGCCGGCGAATCCGGCTGCGGCAAGTCGACGCTGGCGCTGAGCCTGATGGGATTTTATTTTCCGCCGCTCCATTACGGCAGCGGTTCGATTCAAATTCACGGCCGCGACATTATGAAGTTGAGCAAGGAGCAGCTGCGCACGCAAATTTCCGGGCGGGAAATCGCGTATATTCCCCAGGCGGCCATGAATGCCCTCAATCCGACGCTGCGGATCATCCGCTTTATTGAGGATATCATGAAGGAGCACCGGCCGGAGCTCACCAAGAAACAGGTGTGGGACATGGCCGTCGAGCGCTTTGAAACGCTGAACCTGTCGCCGAAGGTGCTTCGCTCGTATCCGAATGAGCTCTCCGGGGGCATGAAACAGCGAACGGTCATTGCGATTTCCACCATTCTGAATCCGAAGGTGCTGATCGCCGACGAACCGACGTCCGCGCTGGACGTGACGTCGCAGAAGGCGGTCATCAAGCTGATGAAGGACCTGCTCGACAAGCAGTTCATCCGCTCGCTGGTATTCATCACGCATGAGCTGCCGCTCTTGTACCACGTCACCGACGACATTATGGTCATGTACGCGGGAGAAATCGTGGAGCGCGGCACGGCCGATCAGATGATCTTTGATCCGCTTCATCCATATACGAAGAAGCTGATGGGCTCCATCATCGTTCCGGAGGAGGGGATGAAGGGGCACAAGCTGGCGGCCATTCCGGGCACGCCACCGAATTTGAAGCATGTGCCCGCCGGCTGCCGGTTTGCCGAGCGGTGCTCTTACGCCCAGGATATTTGCAGGGAAAACAATGTGGCGGTGCAGGAAGTGGACGGCCGCCAGTACCGGTGCCATTTTGACACAGGAACGCTGAAGGAGTGGTATGCGAATGAGCAGTCGTGACCTGTTGATCCGCGGCAGAGGCATTACGAAAGTATTCGGGTACGGGGCGGCCAAAACGACCGCGGTCGATACGGTGGACTTCGATTTTCATAAAGGCGAGATCATTTCCATCGTCGGCGAGAGCGGCAGCGGCAAAACCACCCTTGCCAAAATCATCATGGGCCTCTTAAAGGAGTCGGGGGGCAGCATCGATTACAAAGGACAACCGAGAGTGCTGCGCCGCCATGCCGACCGGAAAAAGTACTGGAAAGACATTCAGGCGATTTTTCAGGACCCGTTCTCGTCCTTTAATCTGTTCCAGCGAGTGGAGAAGCTGCTGCTCAGCTGCATCCGGCTGCAGGGGCTGAAGCTTACCAAGGATGAGCAGTTCAATAAAATGAAAGAGGCCTGCTCTTTCGTCAACCTGAAGTTCGAGGAGCTGTACAACAAGTATCCGTTCGAGCTGTCCGGCGGGCAGATGCAGCGGCTCATGATCGCCCGGATTTTTATGCTTCACCCGAAGGTGCTGATCGCGGATGAGCCCACCTCAATGGTCGACGCCTGCTCCCGGTCCACCATTCTCGACATGCTGCTGAAGCTGAGGGATGAGAACGAGATGACGATTATTTTCATCACGCACGACGTGGGGCTCGCCTATTATGTGAGCGACACGATCTACATCATGGAGAAGGGCCAAATCGTCGAGAGGGGACCGGCCGAGGATATTATTCTGAACCCGCAGCATGCCTACACAAGGCAGCTCATCAGCGACGTGCCGAAAATCCATACGGCCTGGGACTTGGGCTAGGTCACATCGGCGCCGTGTAGCGGCCGCCTTCCTGCACGACGCGAAATGCGCCGCCGTCCTGCTGCAGCACGGCCAGGTTCGATCCTTCCGATCCCCACCATTCATACCCAAGCGTATAACCAGGCCCGGAACGGGTGACAAATAAGACGTGGAACAGCTGCGGGTCCATCTGGCCGCCGTCGTCGACACGCCAGGTGGAGCTCGGGTCATCCGTTCCTTCAAAATCGCGAAACAGCAGCGTATCCGGGGTTATCAGTACAAGGCTGGCCAGCGGCTTGCCGCCGTCCTTGTCGTACTGGATGATACCCAGCTGCACGTCAGGGGCGATTTGCCCAATGAGCCCCTGGCTGTGGATGTTCAGGCCTTTGGCTTGCTTGATCCGGGCCGCTGCCTCCTTGGGCAGGCTTCCCTCCGCATGCTCCACCTCCAGAAATTCATGCCCGGCAAAAGCGTCTCTTTGTGCGAGAACGACGCCTGCGTCCGGATCCGCTGGAGTTACCGGGGAAGAGAGGCGGAACAAATCGCCTTCATCATGGTCGAAATTGTACCGGCTCTGCCTGCCGTTATCCTGATCCGACCGGGCCTGATGCTTCGTGAAGCGGATGTCGGTCAGCTCGCCCGGCGCGATGATCGCTTGTGTAAACTGCTCCCGCGGTGTTTGCTGCTTGCCTTCCGGGTCGGCTGCAAGAATCCGGCTGCCGGCGGCGTCCAAATAGCCGAACATCAGCTGGGAAGACTGCAGCTGCCCTGGAGTTTCTGTTTCGGCTTCGCCGTCGTGGCTGCTGGAAGGCTGCGGGCTCCCGGCATCAGGGGTGGAAGCAGGGGGATCAGCTGCCGTGGCGGGAGGTTTTTCGTTGATTCCGTCCGTGGAATTGACCGTTCCGGCAGGCATTGGGTCAGCCGGTGGTGTGTTATCCGCCGAAGGCTTGTGGCTTTCGCAGCCCGTGGCGATACAGATGGACAGCAGCAGGGTGCCGGCGATTTTTTTCAAATTCAATCACTCCCTATCCGAAGCTTGGCGTGCTGGATGTTTCATCCACGCGGTTTACAGATCGCACGGATTGTTTTAAAATAAAGACGATTACAAGTTGTATACAAGTATACTTGGAGGCAGAGGCAGGTTAGAGCAAAGCACAATCAAACTGGAAGCGTTTCTTTTTCGAAGAACCATAGGTCTTCGTGGTAAAAGACGCATTCCGGTTCTTCGTTGTTGCATGGTTCTTTTGAAAAAAGGAAAAAATCGGATTGCGGCACACGGCTGCCTGTCAAACGGTTGAGCGTTGAGACCTGCGGCTGAGACAGGCTTCCGGAGAGCAGGTCCCTCGCCATGGATGCGGCGGTCGGTTGTATGATAGAATCGGTAGCGTACGTCATTGTACATACATTGATTTAGGAGAGTTGTCTCATGCTGCGTTATCCTTCATCCTGGCTGCAGGGTGTTTCCTTGGGAGAGTCGATTGCGTCCGAGCTGAGGCTGCAGATTATCAGCGGCCGGATCAAGCCGGGTGAAATTATTTCAGAGAACCGGGTGGCCGCCGATTTCGGGACAAGCCGTTCCCCCGTCAGAGAAGCCTTGAAATCGCTCTCGAGCGAAGGGCTGATCCGGCTCGAACGGATGGGTGCCGTCGTCGTCGGACTGAGCCTGACCGATATTGTTGAATTGTACGATGTCCGCTTCCTGATCGAGAGCTTCGTTCAGCAGCGGCTGGCCAAGATGGACCGGGATCAGCTGCTGGTTACGCTGCGCCGGATCGTTGACCGGATGGAGCTTGCGGTAAAGCATCAGGATGCCGTCGAATTTTCGTATCAGGACTTGTCCTTTCACGAGGCGATTATTGCGGCAGCGGACCATAAGCGCATTTTGCATTTATGGAACAGCATCCGGCCGATCGTGATGACCGTCATGCTGATTACGACGGAAGAGATTTTTTCCAAAGGGGAAGCAAAGCTCGGGTCCGTGATCGGCAAGCATCAGAAAATTATGGACGGTCTGGCTTCCGGCGACGAGGACGAAATCCAGAAGCTTGTACAGGAGTATTTCGCCGATTCGCGCCAGACGCTGCACCGCAGCCTGACGGATTTTTAAAGCGCTCCGTCCAGTCTTTCCATTCCGTAATTTGAACCAAAAGGGGCTGCTTGCGGGCAGCTTCCGCCTCATGTTGTCGACAAGTATGCAAGTATTTGAAATCAAAGCTTGGAATAATGGGTATCATATGTGAAAAACATCATGTACGAACAAAAGGAGGACAACCCATGTCCAGTATATTCGGTATGAGCCATAATTGGACGCTCATTGTGTGGACACTGATCGCCATTGCATTTCTTATTGTGTTTATTGCCAAATTCAAGTGGAATCCGTTTGTGACCTTGCTGTTGTCCGCCCTGCTGCTCGGATTCCTGACCGGCATGAAATCGATGGATATTATCGATTCCGTGACCAAGGGGCTTGGCGGCACGCTGGGAACGATTGCGATCGTCATCGGTCTCGGCACGATGCTGGGCAAAATGATGGCCGAATCCGGCGGCGCCGAGCAGATCGCCACAACCCTCGTGAACCGGTTCGGGGAGAAACGCGTTCACTGGGCGATGATGATCGTCGGCTTTATCGTAGGGATTCCGGTATTTTTTGAGGTCGGCGTCATTCTGCTGATCCCGATTATTTTTACCGTCGCCCGTAAAACGAAAATGTCACTGCTGCAAATCGGTATTCCGATTCTGGCCGGTCTGTCCACCGTACACGGACTTGTGCCGCCGCACCCGGCACCGATGATCGCAATTGATGCCTATCAGGCGAATTTGGGGAAAACGATTCTGTACTCCCTGATTGTTGGCATTCCGACAGCGATCGTGGCCGGACCGCTCTTTGGTAAATGGATCGGCAGACGCATCCAGGTCGAGCCGCCTGCTGAGCTGGCGGAGCAGTTCTCCAGCAGCAGCACGCGCAAGCTTCCGGGCTTCGGCATTACGCTGCTGACGATTCTGATGCCGGTCATCCTGATGCTGATCGGTTCGATCGCCTCGATCGTTGACCCGGATGCTTCGAGCGGTTTTACGCTGTTCTGCGAATTTATCGGTAACGAAATTATTGCGCTTCTGATCTCGGTCGTGTTTTCTTTCTTCTCCCTTGGCTTCGCCAGAGGATTTACGAAAGAACAAATATCCAAGTTTACGAGCGAATGTCTGGCGCCGACAGCCACGATCATTCTGATCATCGGCGGCGGCGGGGCGTTCAAGCAGGTGCTCATTAACAGCGGCGTAGGTGACGCCATTGCCCAAATCGCAACTTCGGCTCACATTAACATTATTTTGTTTGCATGGTTCGTGGCCGCACTCATCCGTGTTGCAACCGGTTCCGCCACCGTGGCCATGACCACGACTGCGGGGATCGTCGCACCGGTGCTTGCCTTGAACCCAGCAGCCAATGTCGAGCTCGTCGTGCTGGCGACCGGAGCAGGCTCGCTCGTCCTGTCGCATGTCAACGACGCCGGCTTCTGGATGGTCAAGGAATTCTTTAACATGTCCGTCCCGCAGACGCTGAAATCCTGGACCGTCATGGAAACGTTGTTGTCGATCGTTGCATTGATTATCATCCTGGTGCTCAGTCTGGTAGTATAAGGATATGTCTAGTGAAGAAGAAAGAAGGTTGAAACATGAGCAGTAATATGATGATCGGAATCGATATTGGAACGACGAGCACCAAGGCCGTTCTGTTCGAAGAAAACGGAAAGGTTGTGGCCAAGGGAAGTGAAGGCTATCCGCTGCTGACACCGACATCGTCCATCGCCGAGCAGGATCCGGATCTGATATTTACAGCCGTGATCCATTCGGTCAAGCAGGTGATGGATACAAGCGGAATCCGCCCGGAGCAGGTGATGTTCGTCTCGTTCAGCTCGGCCATGCACAGCGTCATTCCGGTCGGCCAGGACGGGAAGCCGCTGATGAACTGCATTACGTGGGCGGATAACCGCAGCGCGAAATGGTCCGAAGTATTGAAGAACGACATGAACGGACATGAAATTTATTTGCGCACAGGTACGCCGATCCATCCGATGTCCCCGCTGACCAAATTGATGTGGCTGCGTCATGACAATCCGGACATTTTCGAAAAGACGTCCAAGTTTATCTCGATCAAGGAGTACGTATTCGCCAAGCTGTTCAACCGGTACGTCGTCGATCATTCGATAGCCTCCTGCACGGGCCTTATGAACCTGAACAAGCTGGATTGGGATGAGGAGGCGCTGCAGGTTGCAGGCATTACGCCAAGCCAGCTGTCCGAGCTTGTTCCGACTACTTACCGCATGGATGGGCTGGATAAGACGTTTGCCGCCGAGATGGGGCTCGATCCATCCACGCCGTTTATCGTAGGCGCGAGCGACGGCGTGCTGTCCAATCTGGGCGTCAATGCGATTGAGCCTGGTGTCGTTGCCGCCACCATCGGTACCAGCGGAGCAATCCGCACCGTGGTCGATCATCCGGCGACGGATCCGAAGGGCCGCATTTTTTGTTACGCCCTGACGGAGAAGCTGTGGGTGATCGGCGGTCCCGTCAACAATGGCGGAATGCTGTTCCAATGGGTACATGATGAAATGGCCGCATCCGAGATCGAGACTGCCAAGCGTCTCGGTATCGATTCGTACGACTTGCTGACACGGATTGCGGAACAGGTGAATCCGGGATCCGACGGGCTGCTGTTCCACCCTTATTTGACCGGGGAACGCGCCCCGCTCTGGAACCCCGACGCCCGCGGATCGTTCTTCGGTCTGACGATGCACCACCGCAAGGAGCATATGATCCGCGCCGTCCTTGAAGGCGTCATTTTCAACTTATATACCGTACTGCTTGCGATGGAGGAACGCATCGGGCGTCCGGCCAAAATCCACGCGACCGGCGGATTTTCCCGTTCCCCGCTGTGGCGCCAAATGATGGCCGACATCTTCGATCAGGAAGTTGTCGTGCCGGAGAGCTTCGAAAGCTCCTGCCTGGGCGCCGTCGTGCTCGGCTTGTATGCCATGGGCAAAGCGGATTCGCTGAGCGTCGTCTCCGGCATGGTCGGATCAACGCATCAGCATACGCCGGTGAAGGAGAACGCACAGATTTACCATCAGCTGCTGCCGATCTTTATTAAAATTTCACGCAACCTGGAAGAGGAATATAAGGCGATCGCCGATTTTCAGCGCAGCCTGTTCTAATCCAAAAGAATGCCTGTACAGCGTTTGAAACTGCTGTGCAGGCTTTTTTTGAATAAATATGGTTTACATCGGAACGTATATTCGCTAATCTGGATATGGGGGTATTTTCCATTAAGATATTGCCCTTACAATGATCACTAGGGGATGTGTAACCATGGACCAACAAACGATGGGTATGCAGACAGAACCGAAGAAGCTATTGGGGAAAACGATTCAAGTTAGGCTTGTCTCGGACTTGAAGCAATCGCAGTTATATTACCGGGATATGCTCGGAACAGCGACTTTATAACTAAGGAGGGGGCTTCATTCATGGCGTCGATGAATACAACGAATCATCAACCCGAAGGAATGAAAACAGTAAATCCCTATTTAATGGTGGAACAGGTGCAGCGTTTGGTTGAATTCATAGAAACGGTGTTCAATGGAAAACTAAAGTATAAACTCGACAGACCGGATGGATCTGTGATGCATGCTGAGATTGCACTCGGGGATTCCGTTATTATGGCCGGTGAGCCCAATGCAGATTTTGGTGCTTTTCCAGCTTCGCTGTACGTGTATGTTGCCGACTGTGACAGTGTCTATGAGCGGGCCATTCGGAATGGAGCCGTATCGGTGATGGTTCCGGCCGATATGAAGCATGCCGGTGAGAGGTACGGTGGAGTTAAGGACCCCTTCGGAAACATCTGGTGGATTGCCACCCATGTTGAAGATTTGACCCCAGAGGAGCAGGCCAAGCGGATTCGGGAGATGTATAAATAACTGCTAGCCAGGTGTCGATGGATTTGTCAGGGTGGTGTTTAGCAGCAGCTATAATGAACAACCAATGCTTTATTAAGAAACTCTCCGTATGGGGAGTTTTTTTGGTTCGGTCCGTATCAGCTTACCTTGACAAAGCCTTTTCTGAGGCGTGAAATCTGCGTCCGTACACATGGAGCTGCAGCCTCCTCCCTATTCGATTGAAATCGCCTCATGCATACTGGCGAAGGATCTCCCGCGCCTGCTCACGAATCCCATCTACAAGCTCGCGCGGCTCAATGACTTTAACGGCAGTACCCAGTTGAAAAAAGTAGCCGGTCACGAATTCCAGCTCGCGCTGATCGATGACACTTTCAATGTAACCTTCATCCGGGCTAACCTCCACGATATAAGGCTCCAGCCATGGCTGGCTGCGGCACTGTCTCAGGCCTTCACGGGTCAGCTCTACATATAAACGGACGGGCGATTCCGGCGTCAGTGTCGTGCTGCGGTTGAGCCAGTCCGGCAGTTCCATCTGTGGCTCAAACGCTTGCTTCGTTTGCTCCATGGACACGATCCGGTCTGTACGAAACAGCCGGATTTCGCCATGAGCCTGATCGAACGCAGGCATGTACCAGAAGCCCTCGCTGGCGTAAATACCGATCGGAGCCACTTCCCTCACTGTATTTTCCAACTTCGACACATATTCGATTTTAAGCAGCCTGTGCGCGGCGGCCGCCTCGATGATTTCCTTTAGAAATGGAGACGGGACGGTCCTTTTTTGATTCCAGAAGGTGATTACCGAATCCAGACCGTCTATTTTTCTTTTCGTATCGTCAGGCAGGCTTGCGTACAGCTTGCGGGAGACGGAATCGATATGAATATCAAACGGAAGCGATTGATAGTACTTCAATGCCTGAAAAGCAAAAAAGATAGCAAACGCCTCTTCCTCATTAAACATGATCGGCGGCAGTGTCCGGTTGGGGAGTACCCGATAACCACCGCTTCTTCCTGGTTCCGTATAAAGCGGGACGCCCATATCGGCAATATCCGTAAGATAGCGGTGCGCCGTTCGGACAGAAATGCCAAATTCATTCGCGACATCCTGTGCGGTAAAACTGCGTTTGGCATTGACATACAGGATTAAATCAAACAGTAATTTGGCTTTGCTCACAAAAGCTCCTCCTCTTCACTTAACCATGACAGTTTCTGTCATGGTTTTAGCATATACTATTTTATACAAATCGCAAGAGGAGGAATCCACATGATCAAAGAAGATGACATTCGCGTCGTCGGCGGAAGAGAAAAAAATCTGAAGGGAGTTCATGTGACGATCCCCAAAAAGCAGATTACGGTATTTGTAGGCGTATCCGGCTCCGGCAAATCGGCGCTTGTTTTCGATACGATCGCAGCGGAGTCGCAGCGGCAATTCAACGAATCGTACTCCAGCTTCATCCGCAACCGGCTCCCTCATTATGGGCAACCGGAGGTGGATGCCATTGAGCATTTGCCGGCGGTGATCGTCATGAATCAAAAAAGGATCGGCGGGAATGCGAGATCTACCGTCGGCACGGTCACGGATATTTATGCGCTGCTGCGGCTGTTGTTTTCCCGGATCGGTACTCCTTTCGTTGGATATTCCGACGTGTTTTCCTTTAACAACCCTCAGGGCATGTGCCCGGACTGCGAAGGCTTGGGGAAAGTGAAAGACATCAACGTCGACCGGTTGATCGATAGGGAAAAATCGCTAAACGAGGGGGCTATTCTGTTTCCGACCTTCATGCCCGGCGACGTCAGGTGGAAAAGGTACGTGTGCACCGGCCTGTTCGATAACGACAAAAAGCTGAAGGATTATACGGATGAGGAGATGGATACGCTGCTCCATAAAAGCGGGTTCAAGCCGCCCAATCCAACGGAGGGGTGGCCGCCGACGTCTCTCTATGAAGGGGTCATTCCGCGCATTAAACGTACTTATCTATATAAGGAGTCGAGAGATGCTAAAAGATATCAGGAGGCGATCGACCGCATCGTGAGCGAGAAGCTGTGCGCTTCATGCCGCGGCGGCCGCCTGAATCCACGCGTGCTGTCCTGTAAAATTAACGGAAAAAGCATTGCCGATTGTGCGGGTATGCAGGTTAGCGAGCTTATTAGGTTTATACGTTTCATCCGCGAGCCTGAAGTACAGACGGTGACGGACGAAATCGTCAACCGCCTTGGCAATTTGCTGGCGGTAGGCCTTGGCTATTTAAGCATGAACCGCGAAACGCCCAGCCTGTCGGGCGGTGAATCGCAGCGGATCAAGATGGTGCGTCAGCTCGGCAGCAGCTTATCCGATTTGCTGTATATTTTTGACGAGCCCAGCATTGGACTCCATCCGCATGATGTCAATACCATCAACCGATTGCTTAAGCAGCTGCGGGATAAAGGTAACACCGTTCTGATTGTCGAGCATGATCCGGATGTGATCCAGATTGCTGACTATATTGTTGAAATGGGGCCGCGTGCCGGAACCCACGGTGGAGAGGTCGTATTTCAGGGGAGCTATCATGAGCTGCTGTCATCCCCGACATTAACTGCTGGGTACTTAAACCGTGACCTCGACTTCAAAAGGGAGGTCAGGAAGCCTGGCGGTTGGCTCGCCATCGAGCATGCGACGATGAATAATCTCAAAGATATTAGCGTTCGAATTCCGTCCGGCGTGATGACCGTTGTTACCGGAGTAGCGGGATCCGGAAAAAGTACGTTGATCCGTCAGGTTCTTCCGAGGTACTACCCCGAGGCGATTTTCATTGACCAAAGCGCGATCCACGCCTCCAGCCGGTCCAATCTGGCCACCTATACGGACATCTTCGACACGATCCGAACTTTGTTCGCCAAGGAAAACCGCGTTAACGCTTCGCTGTTCAGCTTCAACTCCGAAGGGGCTTGTCCCCACTGTAAGGGCTTGGGGATCATATCTACCGATCTCGCCTTTATGGATACGGTCTCCAGCATCTGCGAAGCATGCGAAGGAAAGCGTTATACAGAACAGGTACTGTCCTATCGGTTTCGCGGGAAAAGCATCAGCGACGTTCTGACCATGACCGTGGAGGATGCGCTCAACGTGTTTCATGAAAAAGAAATTGAGACGCCGCTCAACCGATTAAAGGAAGTAGGCCTCGGTTATTTGACCTTAGGACAACCTCTGAGTACGTTATCAGGGGGCGAACTGCAGCGGGCCAAGCTGGCCGCGGAGCTGGAGGGAGAAGGGACCCTGTATGTCCTGGACGAGCCGACCACCGGACTGCATATGTCTGATGTCGAGCTCCTGATCGGCCTCATGAACCGCCTCGTGGAGCGGGGCAGTACCTTGATCGTGATCGAGCACAATTTGCAGGTGATCCGTCAGGCTGACTGGATGATCGATCTCGGCCCTGGGGCCGGAGAAGAAGGCGGCCAAGTGATGTTTGAAGGCATACCGAAGGATAGCATCGATTGCAGCGCCTCGATTACTGGGAGGTATTTAGGGCTTTAGCGAGGACGCGTGGTTCAAAGGATTTTTGATTCAAATGTGCCGGAGAAAATTTACGGTGTAAGGGGATCCCGACGATTCTACGAATTGTCGGGATTTTTTTGGTTTAAGAAGTATGAGCACAGAGATATAGGCTTCCTTATGTAAAAGAAACTTTCGATAAAACGGGGTCGGGCTTCTTCTCTAAGTACGTCGGTGGTCTTTTTTTTTCTTTAGGTATGTTTTGCCTACATCAGTTGCACCTATAGAAAAAGGGGATTAAAGGCGTAAAGTTAACGTGCCGCCTTTGAATTCGTGTTGTGACCACCTAATAAAATCCCAAACAACACGAATTCAACAGCGGCTGAAGCCCAATGCCCTTTCCTCCCACGCGCCAAAAGTTGAAGTCACAGCCTGTTCCACTCGCCAAAAGTCGAAGTCCAGGCATCTCCACATCTCAGGTCTACCCGAGCCGAATTCAAAGCGGCTGAAGTCCATGCCCGCTCCTCCCACGCGCCAAAAGTCGAAGTCATGGCCCGTTCCCACGCATCAAAAGTCGAAGTCCGGGTATATTCATCCCTGCATCGTCCATCCTAAGTCCATGCGTTCCCCCTCAAAATTGGGTATATACATTCCAAGAGATTATTCATCCGTTGAACATAAAGGAGGTGCTCCTTATCCTGGCCGCTCACCGCCGCCCAAGGCGCAGGGTAAGGAAATGCTGTGGAAATTGTGAAAATCATATTCGTTGTTCTGCTCATCGCATTAACCGCGTTCTTCGTCGCCTCCGAATATTCGGTGATCCGTGTCAGAGTGTCCCGCATTAACCAATTGGTGACCGAAGGCAATAAAAATGCCCGTGCGGTCAAACATATCATCTCGCGCCTGGACGAGTTTCTCTCCGCCTGCCAGCTCGGAACGACGCTGACCTCGATGGCTCTTGGCTGGCTGGGGGAATCCACCGTGGAGCGAATGATCCATCCGTTGTTTGAGCTCACGCATACGCCCGAGTCGGTGGAGAGCATCGTGTCGTTCATTATCGCCTTTTTGATCCTGACCTACTTTGAGGTCGTGATCGGGGAACTCGTGCCGAAAAGCTTTGCGATCCAGATCGCTGAACCGATGGCATTGTTTTTCGCCCGTCCGCTGATTATTTTTTACAAAATCACGTATCCCTTCAACTGGATTTTGAGCCGCTCCTCGCGCGTCATTACCGGCATCTTCGGGGTTAAGCCCATATCGGAGGAAGACGCCGCATTAAGCGAAGCTGAGCTCCGTTTTGCGCTTACCGAAGGGTATCGCAGCGGCGAAATTACGCCGACCGAGTACCGCTACCTCAACAACGTCTTTGATTTCGACGAGCGGGACGCACGGGAAATCATGGTGCCGCGGACTTCCATCCGTTACGTCTCCCATAATGCGACGGTCCGGGATGTCCTGGATGTCATCGAGAGCAAAACGTTCAATTACCTGCCGGTTGCGGTAGATGGCGATAAGGATCGCGTAACCGGGATTATCCACGTCAAGGAAATGCTGCATCAAGTCGTCCGGCGCGTAACCGGCGAAGACGAGAAGATTACGCCTTTTATCCGTCCGGTTCTGCAGGTGATAGAAACCGTTCAGGCGAGAGATCTGCTGGCTCAGATGCAGAAGGCGGGCATCAATATGGCGGTGCTGATGGACGAGTACGGGGGAACGTCGGGTCTGGTCACGATGGAGGATATCCTGGAGGAGATTGTGGGAGATATTCCTTCGGGTTCCGGCGGCCCGCAGCCAGCGGGATCTCTGCTGATCACGAAGCTGGAGGACAACCGCTACCGCTTTCAGCCGCAAGCCCTCATCCATGATGTGAACAAAAAGCTGGGGACCAATATCCCGGCGGGGGATGAAGTGTACACGATCGGCGGCTGGCTGCTGTCGCAAAAGTTCGATCTTGCCGAAGGGGACGTCATCCGGCAGGACGACTGCGAATTTGCCATTCGACGCATGGAAGGGCCGATGATCCGGGAGATCGAGGTCGTTAAGCACGAACCCGAGCCGGAGCTGCCGGAAGCAGGGGAGGACTAACGGTTTGAGTTTTGGAGCTTGATGCAGTGGTGAGCATAAGATTACGAAGACAACCGACAGAAGGCCTTTCGGGATAGCCGGAGGGCCCTTTTCTTGTGGTTGTACGGTGTTTTCTTCGGAATATTTATTGTGAGGAGGGAGGAATGGAAGGAATTTGGCACGGATATCTCGAACGAATAAAATTGATTTTTCAAATGACCGCTTTAATTAAAATTGGGGGAACGAACATGGTACGCAAAGCTCTAACCGTAATGACAGCACTTGGCGTGTTTATGGCTGCCGCTCTGCCGACAGGTGCACTGGCCAAAACCGTCGATGATTTCACCGATCTTCAGGGAGTGGACATCGCGACCAAAGCAAAACTGGAAACCTTGATTCAGGCCGGAGTTTTTCAAGGTGTTTCCGAGGAACGTTTTGGACTTAAAGACACGCTTACAAGGGCCCAGTTCGCCAAGGTGCTGGCGCTGATTTTGAATCTCAAGGTCGATGACAGCTTGACGAAATCTTCATTTAAAGACGTTGTGGCCGATGACCCCGGTAACGGGTACGCGCTGCCTTACATCGAAGCCCTCAAGCAGGCGGGGATTGCCACGGGGAATGCCGACGGCACGTTTAATCCGGCAGGGACGGTAACTAAGGAGCAGCTGGCCGCTTTTCTGATCCGGGGACTGGGGAAAGAGGGGGATGCCAAAGCAACGCCAGGCGTTTCGGATAATACGGTATCCGATTGGGCAAAAGGATATGTAGCCTTGGCGCTTCAAATTAAATTGCTACATGGGTCCGCAGGCGATTTTCAAGGGGATGCAGCGACTACCCGCGATGAACTTATTGAGGGGGTGTACGAGAGCGGAATCTATTATGACAGAATGCAACCTTTTCGCGTAGTCAAGGTCAAGCAGACGGGGGCGAGCCGCCTTCAGGTAAGTCTCAGCCGTCCCAAAACGAATGAAGAATTCGCCTTTAAAGTCGTCAGCAAAAAATATGGCGAAGTGACCGTAAAGGCGGTGGAATGGAGCGGAGGGAAAGCAACCCTCATCTTGGACCGCAAATTGGAAGAGGACTCGTACGACATTACGTTGACCGGAACCGGGCCAATCGATGAAAAGTATACGCAGGGCTCTGCAGCTACCCAACCGGAGAAGCTAATGAAAATCGAGTTTGCAGCTCCGAGCAATACAGTCGCTTGGGCCAAGGAGATTTCGATTGATTTTGTTCCGTTAAACCAATTTGGAGAGGTCATGGATCTGACCGCAGACGACTTTGACATCTCTTCTTCCAAGGATTTAACGACGGTCAAAGGAAAGCCTTCCGTTTTGGTGTACAGCAGCGGTTCGCCCCTGGAGAGAGGTGACCTGTTTAGTATTTCGATCATGGAACCGAATGGATGGGTCGCGGTCACCCGCATCTTTACTATTGGAGATCCGGTGATCGTAGGAAAGCTGGAATCGAAAGGGATCACGGATTCCACGGGCAAAGCAACCGACTCGCTCATGAGCGGCGAGCAAGCGTATTGGAACTTTACGGCGTACAATCAGTACGGTAGTCCAATTCGCGACCTGGACGTTCTAAGAAAATACATCACTGTGACTCCGGACAAGAGTCAGTTGAAATTTGACGGCATGTCTGCATTTTCCGGCGATCCGGCTCAAACCTATGCCCGGCTCGTCGCGGATACATCTTCGGAGGTTCAGGTGAAGGTAACGCTGAGCGGCAGCAGTTCGGGAGATACGTTCCAATCCACGCTTACGCTGAAGCCGAAGCCTGTCGTAGAGCCTGCCCCAATATATTCGCCTCCGGCCAGCACGCCTTCGCCTGACCCTGAACCGCCAGTAGAGGAGAACCCGGCAGCGGTGGTGGAGGAGATTGGGCTCGCCAATCAGACTTCCGAATCGGTAAATGTTCAGCCGATGACGAAGAATGCCAAGAAGCTGTACTACGCGGTCATTCCAGCGGCGGATGCGCCTACAGTTATGACTGCGGATGAGGTTAAGAACTATAAGTCAGCCCATCCTGAATCGATCAGCGGGGACGCAGATGTGGCATCAACCGCCGAGAACACGAAAACAACCGTAACGCTGAGTAACCTTTCCCCCAAGACCAAGTACAAAATATTTGTGGTGGCGGAGAATGGAGAGAGGCTTTTATCCGAAGTGAAGACGCAGGAGATGGAAACGAGGTTTAAATTTAGTTTGGTGAACCCTCCGCCAATTATCATACCGGAAGGCGCGGATAATAAAGGGGCTTTATCAGGGTATGTTATGTACGATGCTCCCAACCCACTTGAAGAAGCCGAGCTTTTCTTTACGCTGGATTCGTCGGAAAAACTCAGTATGGATGAGGTCATCCTTAATGCCGTTCAGAAGAAGCCCTTATCCGATGCAAGAAAAGCCAGCTCGGGGATGGGGTCATTTGAAATATTCTCCATACCACCTGCTGAATCGCCTTACTACCTCTACTTAGTTATGAAGCAAGGCAGCAACAGTTACTCCGATCTACTCAAGTACCAGGTCAACTGGCAAGCACAGCCATGACCATCTAATCCATAACATGAAGAGCACCCAAACTCATTTGGGTGCTCTTTTTATAGCCCATATTCATTGGCTCATGTTTCTTGCAACATCTGCCCCGCTTCCCCATCCCTTTGGCTTGCAATCCTCTTTTTTTGACTATACAATAAAATTGTATTGTTATTGGAGAAATTAACCTCCATTATTTATAATTTGGGAATTTATCTCCTAAAATGAATGCAGGTTAATAACCGCGAACCGGCTTAAAAGAGGAAGGGGAAGATACAAGTGTCCATGGTGCAGGAAATGGGAAAGACCCTGCTGAGCATCCGCAGCCATCTGAACGGACTGACGAAAACAGAGCAGAAGGTGGCCCAGTACATTTTGGAGCATGCCCAGGATATTATCTATGAATCGGTGACAGAGCTCGCCGAGAAGGCGGATGTCGGGGAAACGACGGTGCTCCGCTTCTGCCGCAAGCTGAAGTTTCAAGGCTTTCAGGACTTCAAGCTGTCTTTGGCGCAGGATCTGGTGAAGCCGACGGACCATATTCATAGAGAGATTTCCGAGGATGACGACGCGGTCACGCTCAGCCAGAAAATTATCGGTACGCACATCCAGACCCTCGATCAGACGCGCGAGCTGATCAATGGGGAGCAGCTGAGCAAGGCGATTGAGTGCCTGCTAAGCGCATCGTCCATCCACTTTTTTGGAGTGGGATCCTCGGGCTTGACGGCGATGCAGGGGGCTCACAGCTTTGCCCGGATCGGCAAGCGGAGTACGGCGGTCGCGGATACCCATTTTCAGGCGATGGGCGCTTCGCTTATGACGAGCAGCGACGTAGCCGTAGGCTTGTCCATCTCGGGCAGCACCAAGGATACGATCGACAATCTGAATTTGGTGAAAAAGGCGGGTGCCCGCATTATTGCCATTACGAGCAACGCCCGTTCCCCGATTACGAAGGTGGCAGACATCGTGCTGATTATGGTAGGCCGGGAGAATCCGCTTCAGGGAAGCTCTTTGTCGGCGAAAATGTCCCAGCTGGCCGTCATCGACATGCTGAACGTCGCCGTATCTTTGCGAATGAAGGATGAAGCGCTGAAGTACCGGGAGATCACGGCCAAAGCGACATCGGATAAATTGTACTAACCGGAAATAAAGGAGGGGATAAGGATGCCCGAGGTACCAGATCATCTCGATGATGGCTTGTCCATCCTGTTTATCGGCTTTAATCCCAGCCTGCAGTCCGGAGAAACCGGGCACCATTACGCTAACCCGCGGAACAATTTTTACCGTATTTTGCACCGCTCGGAGCTGACACCGAGACTGTACGATGCTTCGGAGGACCAGGACCTTCTGAAGCTCGGCTACGGTTTCACGAATATTGTGGCAAGACCGACTCGGGGCGTGGACGATATCGAGCGGCAGGAGTACGCGGAGGGAAGGGAGATTCTCCGGAGAAAACTGCGGCAGTACCTGCCGCGGATTGCCTGTTTTGTCGGCAAAGGCGTGTACACGGAATACAGCCGGCGCTCCAAGGTGGATTGGGGATTTCAGCCGGACCCCGTCATCCCGGAAATCCATGAGTTTGTGGCCCCCAGCTCAAGCGGACTCGTACGGATGCCGATGGAGGAGATCGTCGGAATTTACCGCCAGCTGGCGGAGTTTATAGAGAAGCAGGGATCCTGACTTGCACCGACCCATCGAAGCAGGCGAAGCTCAGTAGAAGCCCTGCTTTTTTGCGTTCAAAACCTGCGGGTGACGAGACAAGTGAACATGAGATGACACAGATAGTTCCCATTGTCCTTTTAGCTACATATAAGTAGAATAAGGTGCTGAGCGTGAAGACAGCCGGCACAGCCTTTACAGCGTGACACCTCAGATAATGGAGGATTTCCAATATGTCCAAAAGGAACCTCACCACAAGGAGACTCACCAAAAGGAATGACGCCAAAAGAAAGTTTCGTCCGAAAAAGAGGCGCCGGCAGTCCGCAGAAGATCAAAAACTGGACCAACTCGCGTATACCTCGTCATTTCTTGTCGTCATTGCTTTAATTATAAAATTGATCAATATCGCGTTCTACAGTTAATTACTAAACGAATTGAATCGATGCCGAATTAGTGATACTCTCGAATTGGGTAATCGTGGAGCAGCCCTGTGATGAAGCTTTTTTGCGGGGCTGCTTGCGGTATTGTCGTACATGATCTGACTCTCAAAATCGCATCATTAGAAGACGGCATGTTCGAAATGGCCTGAAAGGAGAACGCATAGACCTTGAAGATTATTCTTGTTGATGACGAATATCTCGCTTTGAAGAAAATGGAACGGCTCCTGCAGTCGCTGGAAGGCGTAAATCTGGAGCCTCTGACTGTCCGAGCCTTCCAAAGCCCTCTTCAAGCGCTGGATGCAGCGGCGGAGGACGCCCCGGACCTTGCCTTCCTGGATATCGATATGCCAGAAATGACGGGTTTTGAGCTGGCTGACCGCTTGCTCGCCATGTATCCCCGTCTGGAGGTTGTGTTTGTAACGGCCTATCAGGAGTTTGCTATAAAAGCTTTTGAGATTAACGCGCTGGACTATTTACTAAAACCGATTCATCCCGATAGACTGGCTGTTACGATGAAACGGGTGGCTTCCTCACCGCCGGCGGGTGCCCCTACGGAAGAGGGCCGATCCGTAAACCATATGATGCTTTGCTGCCTGAAAAACCTGCACTTTCGATCCGCCGACGGTAAGCCCCATTCTTTTTCCTGGAGAACCCTGAAAGCACCGGAGTTGTTTGCGTACCTGATCTATTACCGGAATAAAACCGTAAGCAAGCAAACCCTGATCGACTTGTTATGGCCGGATTTTAACCTGAAGAGAGCGACAACCCAGCTTCACACGGCCATCTATCAAATTAGGAAAACGATTAAGACGAGCGGCATTGATCTACATATCAAGTTTCAGGATGAAGGTTACCGGCTTGAATTCGGAAATGTGACACTGGATATCGAGGAATGGGAAAAAGATCTGCGCAGCGCCCCGCCAGTGGCGCCTGAAAGCCTTCCGGATCATATCGCCATCATGGATAAGTACCCTGGGGATTTTCTGGATGAACACGGGTACGGGTGGGCAGAGCCCGAACAAGAGCGGACCCGGCTGCTCTGGTTTGACCATGCGAAGAGAATCGCCGAATGTTGTGCTGGACTCGAACAGCATGCGGAAGCTATCGGATTGTATCAGGAAATGATCCGAAAAATGCCTTACAGGGAAGAGGGATACGAAGGATTAATGAAGCTGTATGCCTCCCTCAATCAACGGGTCGGAGTCCGCCGGCTGTACCAGCAGATGACATCGGTTTTCTTGGAAGACTACGATATGGCTCCCAGTAAAGAGATCTCAGCCTGGTTCGAGGCGTGGGAGAAGGAACGCGTGCATGAGAAGGAAGAAGCAGACGTCCAATAAAGAGAGTTTAAACGTGAACTTCCGCTGTTAAGGGAAAGGATTTGCGGGCTCTTGTTTTTTGGAAGCTATGTCTACGGTCTTGTATAATACTTGTTCTTTTATGAGAATCTCCTTGATTTCTGCGTTCGACATTGTACTATATTTGAGCAACGTTTCCTTGAGAATGCGCGTAACTTCCATGGATCCTCCTCAAATATCTTTATCTCTGACATATCGGTCCCAAATCTCGGGTTCCACGATATGAAGTATATGTTTGTATTATACAAAGTAGAAATGAACTTTATCTGAATATAGCATGGGAATGAAGAAGAAAACGGGTGCTGGAATAAGCATCCGTTTGTTTTTTAGAAAAGCCTAAGTGTATTAAAAGTCTGTTTTTTATCCACATTCAGAATTTATCCAGTCCGTTATGGTTTAATCGGGGTATGTTGGGTATCAGTATATTAATGCCTGATCCGCCGTCTCTGCGGCGAGAAGACAAATAAAGGTTATGTGGTGATCATATGAAACTATCCGACAAACAAATGGAAGCGCTAAGCATGGCGCAACAACATGGCGGGCGGCTGCAACGCTGGAAGCATGGCGGGTATTGGACTTATGAGAGGGAGCCGGACGACTCATGGAACCTATCGAAGCCGGGGTGGTATTGTACGACCAATACCGTTTTTGCGCTCGTTCGGCGGGGGCTTGTGAAGATGGACCACTGGGAGAGCTGCACGCTTACACCGGAACCGAAACGCGTCTTATTTGCAGGGATGGTCTGGGAAGAGAAGTCCGGGAAGAAAAGCGGGTGACCACCGATTTAAGATCAAACTATGGGCAGGCATCATGATTGCGGCTGGGCGCAGCTCTGTTCGGGTTCAAGAAGAAACGAGCAGCCCAAAAGCAGTTGTAGAATGAAGCGAATCGTATTAGCAAAGTTTCAAAAGTAGATAAGCAAGCAGCCTGCCGCATAAACGGCAGGCTGCTTTTTTCAACCGTGAAACCAGCGGAGCGGACGGGTCAATTCCGGAGAAACGGAGTGGTCGCCTTTGTCAGCCCATGTTAACCTAAGCGTCGTTCAATTCAATACATGGGCTGGCAACAGCGATCGGAGGAATGAGCCGTTTGCGCAGCGGGCTTACAGATCTTTCTGATTTTGCTCATCTTCAAGGACTTAGAGCTGTGCAGCTTCATTCCCAAGCTCACAACGTTCCGCTCTGAGACGCGCCGCGTTTGTTCCGGGCCTTCCATTTAGATTCCCCGACAAGATAGACGCCAAGCGGCGTATGCATGAGGAGCCAAGTGATCAGCCAGGAGGCGGCCAGCGCAGCAGCCCCGCCTGCCCAGGTGAGCAGGTGATAGGCGATCGGGCCGCTCGTCATGACAAAATGCCGCCACAAGATCAAAAAGTAGGGATGAATAAAGTAAATGCCGAAGGCGCAGGATCCGAGGGAAAACAGTACTTTTTGAAGTCGTGGTTTCCCTTCCAGGATTCGAACGAACAGCACCAAAAATACACACGCAATACTGCAGTAGGCGTAATCCGTTATAAAGTTGATGTTGGATAGAAAAGGCTGGCGAATCCAATGGGGGTTAGCCAGCTGAAGCCATTTTTGCACGATAAAGAGCATTGCGGACCCCAGAAACAGAGCAACCCAACGGTAGTTCCATTTCGGCGTTTCATCAGAAGACACCCCCTTTAACCGTTCGGCCATGTAAGCACCCAAAAAGAAATAAACGACGTAGGTCATCACGAAGGTCCCGGTTTTATGCATGTGAAGCACGTAATAATTCAGCAGATAGAAGGCGATTTGCAGCACAGCCCCCACGAGTATGGGATGCCGCCGGACCTTCCCTATCTTTTGAAACAACAGCGATAGGAGAGGAAACAGCACATAAAACTGGGCGATGATGATCATGAAATACAAATGGTCATAGCTGCCGCCAAGCGGCAAGCCTTTAAGAAATTTGCGGAGGCCGTCTGAGAATGAAATATGCTGGATATACGACAGATAAGTGGAGTAATACACGGACCAGAACAAGTAAGGCAGCAGAATCCTCTTTAAGCGTTTCCAATAAAAAAGCAGCCAGTTGCCCTGAACGCCGCCGTCATAGCGGTAGAACAGGACGAGCGAGCTCAAAAACAGAAACGCCGGTACGGCAAATTGAGAAGCCGCATTCAGGATAAAATAGAGCGGGTACACGGTGGAATCCATGGACAGAAAGGCTACCGGATAGGATGTCACATGGATGGTGACTACAGCCAAAATAGCAATGCCGCGCAAGAGATCCAAATAGGTGATCCTCTGTTTTTGGGCCAATACTTTGTTCGCCTCCATTGGAACGTTTTCGTATTGCAACATTTGACGAGCCAATGGTTAGATTCGATTTTGCATAAAAATATTCCTTTTTCACCAGAAAATAATCCAACAAAAAAAGGCTTTCCTGACCCTTAGGATCAGAAAAGCCTTTGATATATCTGAGCTCAAGCTCAGCTTCTTACCATCCCCACAGCATCGTGAAGAGTGTACCGAAGATCGTAACCAGTCCGACGAACAACGCATACGCAATGTTAAAGTACAGCGTCTTTTTGTTGTCGGTCTCGCCGATGTGCATGAACAGCACAAGCTGCAGCGACGCCTGGATGAGCGCACACACGATCAGGATCCAGAGTCCGGCGGTCGGGTTGAAATCCCAGAATACAACGCCCAGTCCAACCACTGAAAGGATCAGCGAGAAGATGTATCCGATCACGTGCCGTATTGGAAATAAACGTGCCATATTACATCAGTCCTTTCATGTAGACAAAGCTGAAGATGAAGATCCAGACAACGTCAAGGAAGTGCCAGTACAGCGAGAAGATAAACGATTTGTTCGCAGTCTCATCCGTAAAGCCTTGACGGCCGACCTGAATCAGAATGCCGGCGCCCCAGAGAATACCCATCGTCACGTGAAGACCGTGGGTACCGAGCAGGACGAACAAGCTGGACAGGAACGCGCTCGTTTGTAGCGTAGCGCCTTCGTGAACGTAGTTGACGAACTCGGTGATCTCAATGCCCAGGAAGCCGAGACCCATGAGCAGCGTGATGACGAAGAAGACGATCATCGGCTTCTTCAGATTGAGGCGCATGGCGTGAATGCCAAGGCCGCAGGTAAAACTACTGGTCAGGAGCAGGAACGTCTCCCAGATGACGCCGTTCAGTTCAAACAGCTCTTTCCCCGTCGGGCCGCTCCCCGTCCGGTTCCACAGCGTGAGATAGACGGCGAACAGCGTGGAGAAGAGGGCGATTTCTGCCCCAAGGAAGAGCCAGAACCCGAAGATCTTGTTGCTGTTCTCTTCCGTTCTATACTCGAGTGGTAGTGAATCATTTATTTTCATACGGAATCACCCCGCAATTTCTGTTCAGTGGCGGCAATTTCCTCAGGTGAAATGTGATAGCCATGATCGCGTTCGAAGGAACGCAGAGCCAGCATGACTACGACACCGATACCCGCAATGATTGCAGGAATGAACCAGCTGAATACCAGGAAAAAGCCTAGGAAAAACATAATGACGCCGAGAATGAACGGTTGACCGCTGTTGTTAGGCATATGAATCGGTTCGTAAGGGCCTTCTTCGTAGAGAGGTACCCCGTTGACTTTTGCTTCCCACAGCGCATCCATGGATTTGACGTTAGGTACCTTGGCGAAGTTATACACCGGCACAGGGCTTGGCGTACTCCACTCCAGCGTACGTGCATCCCATGGGTCTCCGTTTTCGTCGCGAGGGCTGTAACGGAAGCTCCAGTAGAAGTTGTAGCACAGAACAACAAATCCGATGGCCAGGATAAAGGCACCGATCGTAGCCACCATATTCAGCGGGCCAAAGCCGGTGTCGGCCGAATACGTGTACATCCGGCGCGTCATGCCGCTCAGTCCAAGGAAGAACAGTGGCAGGAAGGCCGTGTTGAAACCGACGACGATGAGCCAGAAGGCTGTCTTGCCGAGCTTCTCGTTCAGGCGGAAACCGAAGATTTTCGGGAACCAGAAGTACATGCCTGCCAGAACCCCGAAGACGGTACCCGGAATCAATACATAGTGGAAGTGGGCAACCAGGAACATCGTATTATGGTACTGGTAGTCCGCGCTGGCCATCGCCAGCATGACGCCGGTTACGCCGCCGATCGTAAAGATCGGAATAAAGGCCATCGCGTACAGCATCGGTGTCGTGAACGAGATTTTACCTTTCTGCAAGGTAAAGAGCCAGTTGAATATTTTGACGCCGGTCGGTACGGCAATCGCCATCGTCGTGATGGAGAAGAAGCCGTTGACCATGACGCCCGCGCCCATCGTATAGAAGTGGTGAGCCCATACGATAAAGGACAGGAGCGAGATGACCACCATACTGGCGACCATCGATTTATAACCGTACAAGTTCTTTTTCGAGAATGTGGAAATAATATCACTGAATATACCGAAGGCCGGCAAAATAACGATATATACTTCAGGGTGACCCCATACCCAGAACAGGTTGGCCCAGAGCATATCCATACCGCCGTTCGCCATCGTAAAGAACTGGCTGCCGAAGATGCGGTCGAACATCATCAGGGCAAGGGCAACGGTCAGAACCGGGAATGCGAACAGGATGATAACGTTCGTAATCAGGACGGACCAAGTAAACATCGGCATGCGCATCAGTTTCATGCCTGGCGCACGCATTTTAAGAATCGTTACGATAAAGTTGACACCGGTCATCAGCGTACCGATACCGGAAATCTGAAGGGCCAGAGAGTAGAAGTTGTTACCTACGGTCGGGCTGAACTCCAGGCTCGCCAGCGGGAAGTATGCGGTCCAGCCGGCATCCGGCGATCCCCCGATGACGAAGGAAATGTTGAACAGCATCGCTCCGAAGAAGAACATCCAGAAGCTGACGGCGTTCAGTCTAGGGAAAGCTACGTCGCGCGCCCCGATTTGCAGCGGAACGACAACGTTCATAAGTCCGATAACGAACGGCATCGCCATGAACAGGATCATGATAACGCCGTGCGTTGTAAAGATTTCGTTATAGTGCTGCGCATCCAGAAACTTCATTTCCGGAGCCGCGAGCTGCGTACGCATCAGCAGGGCGTCGATGCCGCCGCGGAACAGCATGATGAGAGCGGCCAGGATGTACATGACCCCGATCCGTTTATGGTCAACCGTTGTGAGCCATTCGCGCCACAGATAACCCCACTTTTTAAAATAGGTCAGGCCGATCAGAATGGCGAGGGAAACGACGACGATACTGACCATGGCAGCATAGATCATCGGCTCACCGGTTACAAAAAATTCGTCCCATTTCATGCAGATAGGTCTCCTTTCCAGTTGATGTTAGTTTCCATGTTCCATGGACCCCATATCTTCCATATTGCTCATATCCGAATGATCCATCGTTTCCGAGCCGGAATCTTTGTCGCTGCTGCCGCTGCCGTGATGTCCTTCGGACATATCCATTTCAGGCGGCGGGTTGAACCCGAGGTGCGTGGAAGAGAAGGATTCCCGTCCAACGTAGGAGGTTTTCAGCAGCGCGTTAAATTTGTCCTCAGTCAATTGAGGCGCGGTTTTCTTCACGTCGTCGACCCATTTGCTAAAGTCTCCGGCGCTCATGGACTGTACCTCAAACTCCATCTGCGCATAGCCTTTACCGGAGAAGTTGGAGTTACGTCCCATGAAGGAACCCGGTGTGTCGGCCAGCAGGTGAAGCGTGTTGACCATGTCGCTCATGGCGTACTTCTGTCCGCCAAGCTGCGGCACCCAGAAGCTCGTAATCGGTCCGTAAGAATACAGGCGGAACTCGATCGGCCGGTTTGTAGGAATATTCACATAGTTCACCGTTTCAACGCCTTCTTCAGGATAACTGAAGTGCCATTTCCAGTTGGACGATGCGGCATAGATAACCAGCGGCTTCTGATCCTCGTAACCGGCAGGAACACTTTCCACCGCACTGGTCGTTTTGACCGTGACAACCGATAGAATGGCCACAATGATAACCGGAATCGCAATCCAGGTGAACTCGAGCCATTTGTTACCTTCTATATGAGGCGGGATATAATCGTCACTGGTTTTGCTTGCCCGGTATTTGGTCAGCATGATGATGTACAAGATATAAACAACAATCAAGACGAAAGCCATCATCAGGATGGAGAAAATAATCGTGCTGGATTGCGTTTTTGCCTGCGGACCTTTCGGATCTAGCACGATGAGTGACGACGAGTCGCATCCGCTAAGCAGCAACATGATGGATACAAATAAACCAAGAAATAACCATCTTTTTTTCTTCACAGTGAGCTCCTTTCTAGCGTTACATGTAGCTGAATTGGTCTAAAAATAATGAACCTTATAGCCATAGCTTAGTAATCCGGGGAAGTGAAAACAAATGCAACAAAAGTAATAAATGTAAATCATTTACATTAATTCTGTGAACATCTTCACATGATTTTAAAAAAAACCTCAAATTGTGCGAAAAATCACTGTAATCGCTGAAAATCGGGGATTTTCATTTTTGTTCAAAATTGCACAAGGCTTTGTCAATGTTGCCAGTTTCGTCACAATTGAAAGGGCTTATCATAAGCCGTTATCCGGATTTTTCCCTGCTGAAACAGCGGCTGAGGCGTCCCAAAAGCCCGCTGTATGGTACAATATGAGGGCTAATGCGGGCAGCAGCCGGCATGTGATCGCGGACAGGAAGATGGGGGAGAACAAGAAAATGGGTGAACAAAGAGCGGTATTTTTTGACGTGGACGATACGCTGTATGACCATCTGGAACCGCTGCGGCAGGCGCTCGATCGCTTGATATCGCCGCCGGACGGCTTTCCTTATGAACAAGTATACCACCGGTTCCGGCATTACAGCGACTTGCTGTCGGCCCGGCATGGACATGTGAATGATCCGGCGAATGCGGGGGATCTGGAGGACATGCGCGAGCAGCGGATTCAGCTGGCCCTTGCGGAGTTCGGCCTCGACGAGGACCGGGAGCAGGCGGCTGCGATTCAGGCGGCCTATTTGGAGGGTCAGTTCGACATTCGCCTGTTTCCGGGGGCGCAGGAGCTGATCCGGGAGCTCCAGGAGCGAGGCGATGTAGTCGGCGTGATCACCAATGGCCCGAAGGAACATCAAATGAACAAAGTCCGTGCGCTCGGACTGGACAAGCTCGTGGGCTTGGACCGGGTATTCGTATCCGGGGCAGTGGGCATCGACAAGCCGGATCCCCTGCTGTTCCGCCATGTCAATGAGGTGACGGCAACGGAGCCTGGTTCAAGCTGGTACATCGGCGACTCCTGGAACAACGACGTCATCGGCGCGCTGGAGGCGGGGTGGACATCTGTCTGGTTTAACCACCGGAATGTCGAGCCGTTTGCGACCGGACATCAGCCCCATCATATTCTGGGGGGCTATGGGGAGCTGAGATCCGTTCTGCTGGAGGGCTAGCGAGTGGTTGGCTGTTTTCATAAAAAAAAGGGTGCCTGCATCCATCGGGGATGTGCAGGCACCCTTTATTTTATTTTGGAAATCGATAAGAACGGCTCCCGTGCCATCGCTTTTTGAGTCAAGTAGAATAACTCTCGCGCGGCGCGGTCATTTCGTATTTATTCCGGCGGGAGCGACGGAGGTCCCGGCGGGGCTTCGGTATCGGCCCCTTTGCGTTTGTACAATATTCGGGAAACGGCGATCCCGGCGACGCCCAGACCGATGAACAGGATCGCCCGCACGGCCAGCGACACGCCCGGCAGGTCGAAGAAGATGACCTTGAGCAGCGTGATCAGCAGGACGATCAGTCCGGCCAGGCGGACCATCGATTTACCCACCATGACGCCGTAAATAATAACGATGATCGCATAGAGCGCGTATTCGGCCGACAGGATCAAATGCTGAAGGTCGAACGACAGATTCCGCGTCAGGACCGAGGTCACTTCCGTCAGGAAGACGATGGACAGCAGCGCGGCGGACCACATCAGAATATCCGGTACTTTCCACTGCCATTCTTCGGCCAGATGTCTGCGGAGGACCGCCGACAAGCCTGCCAGGCTGGCCAGGAGCGCGATCCAGGACAGCGTTTCGATCGACAGGATCTCGTGAATGATCAGCTGCAGAATGCTCAGTCCCCCAAACAAATACAGAATGGCGGACGTGAGCTGCTGCATCCGGCTTCTCAGCAGGATACCGAGGCAGAGCCCCAGGGATGCCTCGATCAGGACAGACAGCGGCAGTGCCTCCCGGCTGACGATTTCAACCAGCCAAATGAGCCATGCGCAGGTCGCGATCGCCATGTATTCGTGAGGAATGCGGCCGCTCATCACCCGCCAGAGGGCGATCAGGCTGTAAATGACGGCCCAGATGATCATCATCATCGATTCGGGACCGGGGCCGCCCGCCTGATTGTACAAAGCGTAAATCCACAGCACGACCAGCCCGAAGCCGGTCATGAGCGATACCGTCTCGTCTACGCGGTGGCGGTACGGACGGACCAGCGAGAGGACGAGCAGCAGGGCGTGCTGCAGGAATACCGCGCCGAGGAAGACATGCCGGCTGCCTTCGAAATCGCCCGCCATGTATAGAATCATCAGCGGCAGATGCAGCACGCCAATGGACACGAAGTAGGCGGCACGGTAAGCATAGCGGATCGATAGCGCCGTCATCGCTAGGGAAAAGACGAGCTCGAAACCTGCGGCGATCCAGGCATTCGGTTCCGTGGATTTCACAAGGAACGGAATGAGATAACCGCCGACGGTCATAATGATCACGAGCGTCTGGGAGCGGCGCCTTACGGCGGTCCACACCCCCAGGGCGATGGACAAGATATATAATAGGAAAGCTAACCAGGACGGAATCAATTCATATAGATGATGCGCCGCAAAAAAGGTCAGCATGAGCACGGCGACAGAGCCGCCGAGCAGTACCTGCGCCAATCCTTCCCGCTGCGCCCGGACCTGCCGCTCCCCGAAGAAGTACATGGCGCCAGCGGCAACCAGGCCGAGGAGGCAGCGTACCGGCTGCGTCAGATACCCCGCCGACACGGCGGCGATAAAGCCCCACAGGACGCCGAGCAGCAGCACGACGATAAACACGCGCGGCAGCCAGACCCGGGCGATGGCATGCTCCCAGTCCACGGGCGGCTTAGGCGGCCGCTGGGCCTGCGGCCCGGCGGGACGGGGCTGGCCATAGTACGGCTCTTGGCCCGGCTGGACTTGGTGCGGGCCCGCCTGCGCCTGGTAACCTGCGGTTCCCGGCTGGCCCGGATACGGCCCCATGCCGGGACCTCCAGGGTACCCCGGCACTCCCGGCCGCCCAGGCATCGGCTGCTGGCCTGGATGCCCCTGGTAAGGCTGTGCCCCAGACGGGTTCGGGTATGCAGCGCCCGGTGCCTGCGGCGACGCATAGGGAACCTGCGGCTGCAAAGGCCGCTGGGCATTGGCTCCCGGATTCACCGGCTGCTGCCGAGGATCGCCCACACCCGGCCTATCCCGTCTAAGTTCGTTCAGCTCCAGCTCCATCGCTTTCATTTTCGCTTCGAGCTGCTCAATCCTTCTTTCCAAATCCAATAGCTGTTCACCCCTAAAAATTCCATAATTATGTATTTACCCGAGATGGTACTAATATAACACATCTCGGCTGGAACAAGAGCCATAATATGGGTGGACATGGGTAAACAGAACGGCATTCCACTAGCTTAAGGCTTGGTGGCTTGGATGACAGCCGAAACAATGTAATCCTCAATATTTGATCCTTGGACCCAATCCTTAATAAACGCTTTGGACTCATCCTTAGGTTCAACGCTAATGTTTGTAAACCCGCTTTGTCTAAGCATCGCTTCTATTTCGCTGACGGAAGAAGCCCCTGAAATGCAGCCTGAATACAATTCATCCAGGTCGTTTTTGATCTCAGGAGGTAAATCTGCTGTTGTAACGATATCCGAAATGGCCAGCCGGCCTCCGCTTTTCAGTACACGAAAAGAATCATGAAACACCTGCTGTTTATCTGGAGATAAATTGACCACGCAGTTCGAAATAATAGTATCAACCGTGTGATCAGCTACGGGAAGATGCTCAATTTCCCCCAGACGGAAATCGGTGTTCTTGAAATGGCCTTTCACTGCATTGCTGCGTGCACGGCTGACCATTTCGGGAGTCATGTCGACGCCGATGACTTTACCCGTATCTCCTACCTGGCGCGATGCCAAAAAACAGTCAAATCCGCCGCCGCTTCCCAAATCCAGCACGACTTCACCTGCCTTTAAAGAAGCAATTGCCTGCGGGTTACCGCATCCCAAACCAAGGTTTGCGCCTTCAGGTGCCGCTTTTAATTCGTCGTCAGAGTAACCTAATCGGCTTGAGATCGAATTAAAATCGGAAGGCGTGCTGCAGCAGCTGGCTTGGCTGTTGTCCGGTTGGCAGCAAGATCCAGCATTCATCTCAGCAACGGCGATCTGCTTATATCGGCTACGCACGTTTTGGCGGATTTCATCATTCGTTAACTTTGACATGGATAACACTCCTTAGAATGGATTTGGAATCGATCAATGGTCAGCAGCACTTTAGCAGCAAGCCTGAATGGGTGGAGAGCAGCAAGGAACTGACTTCGCTTTATGGACAGAGTCCAGGAATTTATACCGACCCATTTTTGGTTTTTCCGTGGACCATTTCCATGCTTGCCGAGCCGTTTTTTGCACTTGCTGTTCGTTCATTTTCATCAGGTACTCGGCGGTGTAAAAGTGATCGTACATCGAAGGACCTCCTTAAAGGGTTGTGTATGTTGAATGACCCGCTGCGGGAAGCAGCAAAGCCATTTGACATAGATCAAGGGGCTGTATATGAAAATTAATTGCAAATTGCAAGTAATGAAGGGTAAAAAAAAATTACCCTAACATCGGCTTGCAGCAATAATCGGATTTGGCCATCGCTTCATTCATCAATTTAATGGACCGGAGAACGGTCTCTTTCTCAAACTCGGTCATAAAAGAAAATACATCATCCAGATAAGCGTTCATTTGATGGTCGATGGTGGCAGCGACGTACTTCCCTTCAACCGTTAGAGCGAGCGTTGAAACCCGGCGATCTGTAGGATCAGGCGTCTTTTTGATCAGGTTCATTTTAATCAGGGATTGTATTTGGCGGCTGAATGTTGTGATATCGGTGCCTAATGTTTCCGCGATCTGCTGGATCGAAGGATGATGCTGGCGGTCGACCTCGAACAAAATGTGGCTTTGAACCGGTGTGAGATCGTGCCCACCCACGGTACAGCAATTTTTATTGAGCAAGCCAAAGCGGCGGGTCATGATCTGGAATAGTTCGCGAGTGCTTTCCATGGCGTTTTTCACCTCGTGATTCATTTATACTGTATTTATTTGCATGATGCAAATGTTTTTTTGGATACAGATGCATTTCTATGGATTTGATTTTTATTTCTCATCATCATATCATATAATCATTCGCTTATATATCACGAAAAGGAGGGACCCTTATGGAACAAATTCGCGAAATGGCGGATAAGCTAAAGCTGCTAAGCGATAACACCCGCCTTACCATATTATCCTTACTTAAGGACCGGGAATTTTGTGTTTGTGAGCTTGTTGAGATCCTGGAGGTCTCCCAGCCTGCGGTAAGCCAGCATTTAAGAAAGCTGAAATCTCAGGGAGTGGTGAAGGAAAGTAAGCGCGGACAATGGGTGTACTACTCCCTAAATGTAGCTGATAAACCGTATATCAAGGCTGTATTGGATCTCACGCCCGATTCCCAAACCATATTATCCGCATTAAACAAACAGCATTTAACTTCCGTGTGCAAGTAAGTTTTCTTTTGTTGATCATATAAGTACATAGTTATATAATGATTTGCGAATGTTTACAAACAAGATCAGCGACAGTTCGCACGGAGGTTGAAATGGTAACCGTTGTATTGGCTTGCGTCATATTTTTGATCACATTAGTTCTCGTCATCTGGCAGCCCAAAAACCTGTCGATCGGGTGGTCGGCCTGTGGAGGTGCGGTTCTTGCTCTGCTCCTTGGGGTGGTCCGGTTCCAGGACGTTTGGGATGTCACGCAAATCGTATGGAATGCTACGCTCGCTTTTGTAGCCATTATCCTTATTTCGCTTATTCTGGACAGCATCGGATTTTTCGAGTGGGCTGCGCTCCATATGGCAAGGGCCGCTCGCGGCAGCGGTCTGCGGATGTTTATTTATGTCTCGTTCCTCGGTGCTGTTGTGGCTGCATTTTTTGCAAATGACGGTGCTGCGCTGATCCTGACGCCGATTGTTCTCGCGATGATGCGGGCGCTCAGATTCGATGAAAAGAAGGTGTTCCCGTTCATTATCGCCAGCGGGTTTATTGCAGATACGACCTCACTGCCGCTGGTTGTCAGCAACCTCGTAAATATCGTGTCTGCTGACTTCTTCGGTATTTCCTTCATGGAATACGCCGGCCATATGATCATCCCGGATTTATTTGCTCTAGGAGCCAGCATCATCGTTCTCTACCTGTTCTTCCGAAAGAGCATCCCCGCGAAGTTTGATGCCGCCGATCTAAGGAACCCGGAGGATGCGATCAAGGATCCTGCAATGTTCAGATTGTCCTGGGTTGTGCTTGCCATACTGCTGGTTGGATATTTTGCGAGCGAATTTTTAAATATACCGGTATCCATCGTCGCTGGTGTCATCGCGATCTTCTTTTTGCTTATGGCAAGAAAAAGTCCAATCGTTCCGGTCAAGGATGTAGTTAAGGGGGCCCCGTGGGCCATCGTCTTTTTCTCCATTGGCATGTATGTGGTGGTGTATGGCTTGCGGAATGCCGGGCTGACGGACTTATTAGCTCAAGTCATTCAGTCGGCAGCTGATCAGGGATTGTTTGCGGCGACGATCTCAATGGGCTTTATATCTGCCGTGCTGTCATCTGTAATGAACAATTTGCCCACCGTCATGATTGATGCCCTGGCCATACAATCCACCCACACCACCGATGCCATCAAAGAGGCTCTGGCGTATGCCAATGTCATCGGTTCCGACTTAGGGCCGAAGATGACTCCCATTGGATCACTGGCGACACTCCTATGGCTTCATGTGCTGTCCGCCAAAGGGGTCAAAATCTCCTGGGGGACGTATTTTAGAACCGGAATTATCCTGACAATTCCTACCCTTTTGATTACGCTGCTGGGCCTGTATTTGTGGTTGGCGATTTTATAATTTTTATATCCAAGGAGACATGCTCATATGAACAAGAAAACAATTTACTTTTTGTGCACAGGCAACTCCTGCCGGAGTCAAATGGCTGAAGGCTGGGCGAAAAAATACCTGGGTGACGACTGGAATGTGCACAGTGCGGGCATTGAAGCTCACGGGCTCAATCCCAATGCCGTCAAAGCCATGGAAGAAGCAGGGATTGATATTTCCGGTCAAACCTCTGATATCATTGATCCCACACTCCTTAACGAGGCTGATTTCGTGGTGACCCTCTGCGGCGATGCGGCTGACAAATGCCCCGTCACTCCACCGCAAGTCAGACGTGAGCATTGGGGATTTGACGATCCGGCGAAAGCCCAGGGTACAGAGGAAGAGAAGTGGGCCGTATTTCAACGTGTACGCGATCAGATCGGCGAAAGAATCGAGCGATTTGCCAAAACGGGGGAATAGAAACAGCGGATAGCTGGAAATGAAATAGCGACAGTCCGGGGAGATTTTTGATCCCAAGACTGTCGCTATTTATTTTGGATTGCCATGCATGGCTAGAGAAGCGTTCAGCCACATTTATAAGTTTAGAACTACGGCCTGCCGGCTCAGCTGTGTCCCGACTCGGCCGCCGCTTCCTTGCTGGTGAGCACTCCCTTTTTCAAAAACCAGGTGATCACAAAGGAGACCAGGATAAACACGAACGCGATGCCGAACAAGTTTTGGAACGCGTCCACAAAGACGGTCTGCACCTTCAGCACCAAGTCCGGCGCCAGATTTGCCGGGATGCCTCCCGTAGCCAGGTGCTCTGCGCTTCCTTCAGGAAGCTGTCCGGCAATGGAGGAGACGCCATCCTTGATATGCTTGGCAAGCAGGCTGCCGAAGACGCTGAGGCCGATCGTCGTGCCGAGCGACTGGATCAGCTGCACGGTGCCGAGCGCAATGCCGCTGTTTTCCTTGGACACCGATTCCTGCACGATCAGATTGTCGCCGCCGAACAGGGCGCCGAGGCCGAGGCCCAGAATAAAGAAGGAAGCGACGATATACACCACGGACGTGTGAATGCCGAGCTGCGTCAGCAGATAGATGCCGATGACCGGCAGGATAAAGCAGATAATAAACAGATTGCGGTATGGAACCCGGGTAATTAAAAATCCGTTAACGATGCTCGACGGAATGGCGCCGGCCATAAACGCCAGCATGAGGTACCCGGATTGCGTCGGTGTCAGCCCCATCACATTTTGGGCAAAGTACGGGAAGGTGGCGATACCGCCCATCAGGCCCAGCATGAGAATAAAGACCAGCAGCGACAGCACGACCACATTGCGGTTACGGAACAAATGCAGCGGGATAATCGGCTCCTTGACTTTCGTCTCGATCCAGATAAACAGACCGAGCAGCAAGGCGCCGATAACCAGCAGTCCGATAATCGTTGGCGAAGACCAGGCCAGACCCTGGTTATCGACCAGAACCGGTGACATAAGCAGGGACAGCATGCTTAAGGTAAGCACCGATGAACCAAGCCAGTCGATCGGCTTTTTCTCGTCTCCGCGCGATTCCCGCATGCCGATTCCGAGCACCAGGGCGGCGATCAGGCCAACCGGAATGTTGATCAGGAACACCCAGTGCCAGTTGACGTGACCGACCAAATATCCGCCCACCGTCGGACCCAGCAGCTGGGGAATGATCATCATGGGGCCGAACAGGCTCTGGATTTTGGCGCGTTTCTCCAGCGGGTATGAATCTCCGATGATGGCTAAGGCGATCGGCATGAGCCCCCCGGCTCCAATGCCCTGAATGCCCCGACCGACAAGCAGCACCGTCATCGATGGGGCGAGGCCGCATACGATCGATCCTGCGATAAAGAGCGCCATGCAGCTTAAATAAACGACTTTCCGGCCGTAAATGTCGGCCAGCTTGCCGAGGATCGGCATGAAAATGGTCGCAGCCAGCATATAAATGCCGGCGACCCAGCCGTACAGCGCCAGGCCGTGCAAATCGCGGATGATGGTAGGCATCGCCGTGGATACGACGGTTTCGTCCAGCTCCGCAAAAATCAGACCGATCATCAGTCCGATCAAAATCAGCGTGTTTCGATTTGATTTCACTCCAAACTCCCTCATTTCTCTATTTGCTTTTTTGGAATGAAACCAAAATACACGATGTTTATGAACTGAATATGAACGAACTTACCCCAGCGCTTTCATGTGCTCCGCATCCAGCATCGAATCGGCAAACCAATTCGGGTAGAGCGGGCGCGGCTGTGTGGCTTGATCCAGCAGCAGCATCTCCTCAGCCGTCAGCTCCAGGTCGATGGCTTTCAAATTGTCCTCCAGCTGGCTCATTTTGCTGGCGCCCACCAGGACGCTGCTGACGCCGGCTTTGGACAGCAGCCAGGCAAGCGATACCTGTGCAGCCGTCACGCCATGCGCATCGGCGATGCTGTGAACGTGGTCCAGCACGGCAAACCCCCATTCCTTGTCGAACGGAATGATGTCAAAGCCGCTCAGCCGTCCGTCCGGATCCTGCAAATTGCTGCGGGAATACTTGCCGCTTAGAAATCCGCCGGCCAGCGGGCTCCATACCGTCAGCCCGACGCCCGCGTCCTTCATGAACGGCAGGATATCGTACTCGACGTCCCTGCCGACCAGGGAATAATACATCTGTCCGCTAATGAAGGTGGCCCAGCCCCGTTCGCGCTGGATTTGCACCGCCTTGGCCGCCAGCCAGGCCGGCCAGTTGGAGAAGCCGATATAGCGGACTTTTCCCTGCCGGACCAAGTCGTTCAGCGCTTCGAGCGTTTCTTCCAGCGGCGTGAAGGGATCCGTCTTGTGAACGATGTACAAATCGATGTAATCGGTGCCGAGGCGTTTCAGGCTCGCCTCTGCGGGGGCAAACAAATGCTTGCGGGACAAGCCCGACTGAACAAGCGCAGGGCCCGCACGGAAGCCGCCTTTGGTGGCAATGACCACTTCCTGCCGCCTTGAACCGAGCAGCTGCCCCAGCATTTCCTCACTTTGCCCGTCGGCGTAACCATCCGCGGTATCGAAGAAATTGATGCCTGCCGCCAGCGCCTCGTCCACCAGCTGCCGGGCAGCTGATGGGCCTACCTTATAGACGCTTGGGAGTTTTCCCGTGCCAAAAGTCATTGCTCCGAATGCCAGTTTGGACACGATCAGTCCCGAGTTTCCGAGTCTTGCATATTTCATGCTTTAACGCCTCCATTCATGTTATAGGGTTGATGCCCTTCTTGAACCCAAGTATACGGGGAATCCGGGGACGGTTTCTTGAACCGGTTGATCGTCTTTTTTGAACAAAATGCTCATTTGGGCCGAAGTACCCTTTGTCAGGGAAGGAAGCAGCGTTTAGAATGGAAAAAAAAGCGTTTCATTTGCATCCAAGCGGCAGGGAGGAGAACGCATTGCCGATACGGCCAGCAGTGGGAAAGGGTGAGAACAGGATCGTGGAGAAGCCGGAGTATACGTTGTCCAGTTTGGAGCAAGTCCCCCCGCAGGAAGCCTTTGAGCCGGTATTAACGGGGCACCTCATGGTCATTCACCGTACCAAGGAGCCGGTCCGCGTGTTTGAGCGTTCCGACGGATACAGCGGGGAAGGGGTGGCCTGGCCAGGACATATCAACGTGTTCTCTGCAGGCGACATGTCATTGTGCCGGTGGGACAGGGAGCTAGATTTCTTCCGTCTCGACCTGAGCCCTGACCTGGTCCAAAAGGTAGCCGGTGAGCTGGAGCTGCCCGGAGGAGCCAGGCAGATCGATTTCGCGACACAGATCCGGCTGCAGGATGAACGGCTCGTCCAGCTGGTCCGCTGGCTTCACGAAGAGCAGCAGAGCGGGGGGATGGGCGGCAGGCTCTATTCGGATTCCTTGATGCGCATGCTCACCGTGCATATGCTCGACCGCTACGGTTCAGGCACCAAAGCCGGAAGCCGGGCGGCCCCGCATAAGCTGGACAAAAATCAGCTGGATCAAGCGCTGCAGTACATCAATGCGTTTCTGGACCAGGATATCTCTCTCGAAGACCTGGCTGCAGCCGCCCATATCAGCTCATCCCATCTGGTCAGGCTGTTTAAACAGACCACAGGCCTGCCGCCGCACCAGTATATGATCCGGGAGCGGATCCGCAGGTCACAGCAGCTGCTGCTGTCCGGTCTTCCCGTTCACGAAGTGGCGGCAGTGCTTAACTTCAGCGACCAAAGCCATTTTCACCGGCATTTCAAGCGGGTGCTCGGCGTTACGCCGCGCCAATTCGTCCTTGGTTCCCGCTAGGGCGGGAGCAGACTTGGCCGATATATACAAAAAAATAGAGGCATTTCGCCTCTATTTCAGAACATTTTCGCCAGTGAAATCAATCCCGTAATCGTAATAATGTTAAACAGCGTGGAAATCAGGACGGTTTGCGCCGCAAAATCCGGCTCGTTGTTGTACTCTTCCGCCAAAATCGACGTGTTGACCCCGGTCGGCATGCCGGATGCGATGAGCAGCGCCTGGGCCGGAATCCCCTTCATTCCAAGCGCAAACACGAGTGTTACGCCGATGACCGGGCCGATGATGAGGCGGAGGAACAGGCTGATATATACGTCCAAACGGTACAGTTTGAGCGGATACTTGACGATCTGGGCCCCCAGCGTCAGCAGGGCGACGGCCACCATCGACTGCTGAGCATAGGTGAGCGGCTGCGATACGAACAGGGGCAGCGGGGCATGCACGGCATGCAGCACGATTCCGAGCACGAGCGCGTACGGGACCGGCATTTTCAGAAAACCGATAATCATGCTGCGGTAATTGCCTTTCAGCTTGGCGCCCTGAATCGATATGACTCCATAAGTGAACGTCAGGAGGCTCTGCAGCGACATGATCAGCGCCTGCATGGAGCTGGCGAGGGGGTCCCCCTTGAACACCAGGGCATTGATCGGCATCCCGTAGTTGCCCGAGTTGTCCAGCATGATGCTGTTGTTGAACGCGGCGCGCATGCTTTTGGTGAATTTCAGCGGGCGGGCGACCAAGGTCCCTATCACGTATAGAATGAATACATATAATGCGTAAAAGAGTGTCACATTCCCGAGCAGCTCGCCCGACATATCCGAATGATACATGCTCATAAAGACGGCGGCAGGGGTTATGCAGTAAAAATTGATTTTGGCCAGTGTGTACAAATCCAGGCGGAACACGCGCTGCATCCATGAACCGATTCCAATCAGCACAAAGACGGGCAGCACCACTTCCAGAAGTATGTCTCCAATCATAGCTCAGCTTCCTTTTTCGAGATCATTGTCATGATGTATTTGAAACCAACCTCTTCATTATAGCACCGTACTTGGAGCCGTGATGAAAAAAATAGGGAGGAAGCAGGAGGCGGGAGGGCCACCTTGCCATGGCGAATCCCCAATACTACACAAATGGTTGGAGAAAGCTATTTAATATGGAAAACCCTTCATTTTGATGCAGAAAAAACCGAAATATACAACAAAGAGTGCCAGCAGTTATCAAGCCTAAAGCCCGCCACGGTCAAGATGGGAACGTTCCCGTCTTGGGTGACCGATACAGGACGCCGCAGGCGGCAAGCACTTTCGGCAGTCTATATGCCGACACTCAAGATGAGTATGCACCCCCTTACTTCGCGCCGGCAAGCCATACCGGCTTCAGTTCCTGCAGAAGTGCTGCTCCAAGGGAGGTATGATTGGGAATGAGTCCATACACAACAAACTCGAGCCTGGTTAAAGAAAGGGAACTTAACGCGGATGGGGATTCCCTCCAGTCCGCCAAGACCCGCATTTGGAGTGAATTATCCAGGAGTCATATGAATCTGGCGATCCTGCTCAAAGACGAGGGACAGCTGCAGCCGGCACTGATTCTCGCCCATATGGCGGCGAAAACCAAGCTGAAGGAGATCGCTCTGCATCTTAGGCTCGATGTCCCTCCGGATTGCATGCCCTACGAGGATTTAATTGGCCGGGCGCGGGAAATCGCGTTAATCGATTTGGAGACGGAGCTGTTCCTGAACACACTCAGCTATATTGCCGAGCCGGAAAATATGTCGCTCCTCAAAGATATGCATGCCGAGCATGTGGACATGATGTTGGAACGGGTTCGCGCCCTTTTGGAGGAGATGAGCTGGAAGGCCGCTCCTTCGATGATGGAATCGAAATAAGCGTGAAACTGCCTTTCCGGTAAATAAAAGAGACGGTCCCAAGAAAGGGGATCGTCTCTTTTGTCAATAAATCTATTTATTTGGCTTCGCCCACAACGGTGAACCGTTCGTTCCGATGCTGCGGATGCTCGATTTCATCAAGGACGGCAATCGCGTAGTCCGCGTAGCTGATATAGCTGCTGCCGGCTGAGTTGACGAGAAGCTGGTCCTTTCCGGCCTGATAGGAGCCGGTTCTTGCCCCTTCGGGATCAAAAAAGGCCGACGGACTGATAAAGGTCCACTGAATCCCGCTGGACTGCTGCAGATCCTCGAGGTTTTTGCCCTGATTGGATGCCGTAGCGAAGTATTCCTTCGGAAAATCTGGCGTATCCATGACGCGGGTGGTCTGTGCTTCGTCGACAAACAGGCTGCCTGCGCCTCCCACGACGATCAGCCGGGTCGACGGTGCTTCCTTCAGGACGGAAATCAGCGATCTTCCGGCTTCGACGTGAAGATGCTCGTCCCCGGGCTTGGCGCCGAAGGCGTTGACGACAACATCAAACGGCTTCACATCTTCAGCCGTCAGGTCAAACACATCTTTCTCCAGAACGCTGACGTTCCCCGTAACGCGGCCTGCATCACGAACGATCGCCGTCACCTGGTGTCCTCGGTTCAGCGCTTCCTCTACAATAAGGCGTCCAGCCTTGCCGCTGGCTCCAATAACTCCAATATTCATATAAAATTCCCTCCTGATTATCATGTGTATTCCTGTAACTATTGTAGTTACATGTTGGGCGATTGTCAAATCAATATGGACGGCGAACCTACAACACGAAAAAACACGCCCCTCTTCCGGGTCGGGAGTCGGGGCGTACGTTACATTTCAAGCGCTTCGATGTCTTGGATGATGTCCTGGAGCTTAACGGCAGCGAGCACGTTCTCCATCGCTTTCTGCGCGCTGGTGAACAGCGGGACGATCACTCCCTGGATGTTGCGGCCCACCGTGCAATCCGGGTTGGGAGAATCATGGACGCCGAACAGGCCGTTCTCCTCCACGACGTTAACCGCATTGTAAATGTCCAGCAGCGTTATATCACTAGGATCCTTGGCCAGCTTGGCACCGGGGACCCCCGGCTTCACTTCGACCAATCCCGCCTTGCTGAGCATGCCTGTAATTCTCCGGATCACGACCGGGTTCGTGTTGACGCTTGAAGCTATAAAATCAGACGTATTGGTACCCGTCTTGTTGACTTCCAGAATCGAAAGGATATGAATAGCCACGGAAAACCGGCTGCTGATATTCATGGATTATGCCTCCTTGCCGCCGCCCTGTACTGGGAGTAATAAGATTATTTTATCATAAAAGGCGTTCTGCTGCGCAGCATGGCCCGAAGGGGCCAGAAAGTTTTCAGAAGGGATGGTACAATCCGCGAATCCTTGGCCAAGGGGCTGGAATATAATGTATTGAAAAGGGAGAAATGCTCGGCTAAACTATGGTTGCATCATTCAACGATAACGCTTCATGACAGATCCGGCTGACGCACGAAAGGCTCTAACCTTCCAAGGTTCCAGCTACTTTAGAGAGATGGGGTTGTTGGCTATGGGGCTTTACCTGTTTCTTTACCTGTTATTTGTTATCGGCATCCTTTCCGGGATTGTTTTGTTCCGCAAAAATCAGGTCCCTCGCAGCGATGGCGCAGGGCGGCAGGCGGGGGCTAAGCTCTCCGTGATCATTCCGGCGCGGAATGAGGAGAAGAATCTGGCTTTTCTCCTGGAATCGCTCCGGGCTCAAAGCTTGCAGCCGCATGAGATCATTGTCGTCGACGACGGCTCGCAGGACCTGACCCGGGACGTCGCCGCGGGCTTCGGGGTGACCATCGTGCAGAATCCGCCGCTTCCTCCCGGATGGACGGGAAAAACATGGGCTGTGTGGAACGGCTACATTCATGCTTCCGGGGATACGTTCGTTTTTCTGGATGCCGACATCCGCTTGTCACCGCATGCGCTGGATTCGCTTCTGCAGCTTCGCTCCCGTACCGGTGGCGTCATTTCCGTCGTCCCCTTTCACCACACCGAGAAATTTTACGAACGCCTTGCACTCATTCCGAATATTTTGGGCGTATTTGCGTTTACCTCCCCTTATGAACGCCGCAATCTCCGGAAAGGACTTTACGGCTCCTGCATTTTGACAACAAGGCAAGATTATGAGCAAGTCGGCGGCCACAGCAGCATCCGGTCGGAAATATTGGATGATTTAAACCTGGGCGCCAAGTACATGGAAGCCGGGATCGGCGTAACGAATTTTATCGGCCGGGGGATGGTATCGTTCCGTATGTACCCGCACGGTATTAAAAGCGAGCTGCAGGGATTCGGCAAAGGGGCGGTGCTGAGCACGGCCAAGCTGAGTCCATGGACGATCGTGCTGATAGCGCTCTGGTTTATCGGATTGGTCTGCTCCGCAGGGACGTTCTTTCTATGGAACACGCCATGGGGAATCCCCTTACTCGCGGGCTACTTGCTGTACATGGCACACATCGGCTATCTGATCAAAAATGTCGGCAAATTCGGCTTCGTGATGCCTGTTCTTCATATTTTATCCACGATCTTTTTCCTGGTGGTGATGCTGTATTCCGCTTACCAGGTCATGTTTCTGGGGCATGTCATGTGGAAGGACAGGGCCGTTGATGTTGGGGGTCACAGGGAACCATGATGATCCTGCTGCTGACAGTTGTGGAATTTCTGTGCGGCTCGCTGATGTTCTCGTATTGGCTGGGCCGGGCGGCGCACAAGGATTTGAAGGCGGTGGGAGACGGGAACCCGGGTGCGTTCAACCTCTGGAGCGCTGCGGGGTATAAGCTGGGTCTGGCGGGGGTGGCGCTGGACTTTTTGAAGGGATATTTGCCATTGGTATGGATCGCCGGCAGCGGCACCGTGCACGGGTATGGCATGCTGGCTGTCGCCGCGGCCCCGATTGCGGGGCATGCCTTCTCGCCGTTTTTGAAGTTCAAGGGAGGCAAGGCGATCGCCGTCACCTTTGGGGTATGGAGCGCCTTGACCCGGTTTGAGGTATCGCTGGCGCTGGCCGTCATTCTGGCGCTGCTGTTGATCGCCTCCAAGCTGATGAGCCGGCGGCCCTTATCCACGGAAGCGAGCGGCTTCCAGGTGGTGGCCGGCTTCATGCTCGTCTCCGTCTATCTGATCGCCCGGGGCTTCCCGGGGCCATATTTGTGCATATGGCTCGTAAATCTGCTGATTCTCGTCTATACGAATAAAAGGAAGCTGGAAGTATTTTTAAAAAGGTACAGCGGGCGGCGAGGAGGTTAACATTGTGTGCTGCCTATGCCGGGTAAATTGTAACGCGTGTGGGCAGGAGGCAAGGGCGGACGCTAAATGCGGGCTTGCCTCTTAGGCAGCGGCATCGAGCTTTCGCATCTGCGGCTCAGGCTTAAGCCTGGAGGTCAAAGCGGCTGGTCGCCCGCGCCTTTTTCGCTTAGCACCTGCTCCACTTTGGTGATATGTGCCTCCATCCGGGCCAGGGCCTCCTTGGCATTCTGGGTCCGGATCGCCTCATAGATGGACGCATGCTCCTGCAGCAGCCGCTCGGCGGAGGAGCGCTCGGCATAGAACCACAAGGCGCGCATATCCTTCATGTTTTCATGCAGCTTGTTCGATAACGACTCCATCAAATCCAGCAGCAGCGGATTATGCGTGGCCGCGGCGATTTGCTGATGGAATTTCACGTCCGCCTGCTCGCTGACCTGCTCATCGGCGGCGTTCTCCATTTCGCGCAGTATTTCCTCAAAGGCCGCCAGATCCGCCTCACTGCGGTTCGATGCGGCAACGGAGGCGCAGCCGGTCTCCAGCACGCGCCGGACCTCAAGCAGATGGCGCAGCGAAGCCGCGCGTCCCTCCCACAAGTCCGCGTAGAGTTGTCCGGGATGTACCGGCAGCGGATCGGCGGGCGGTGTACGCACAAACGTGCCTCCGCCCTGGCGGATATCCAGCAGCCCCATCGCTTTCAGAGCGCTGAGCGCCTCGCGGATGGTCGATCTGCCCACATTGTACTGGAGCGCCAGGTCCACGACCGAGGAGAGGCGGTCCCCCGGCTGAAGCGAGCCCTCGTCCATCTGCCGCTTCAAATCATTCATTACCCACTCATATTGTTTCAACGGCCGCTGCTGATTCATCGTTCAAGCGTCCCTCCGTTTAAAGTTTTTACTAGTCATTCCTTGGCCTACGGCGAATAAATTGTGTCTAAAATGTGACTTTCTTGAATTCAATCTATATAGATTCATTTATTTTAGTGTATACTTGATCACAATAAAAGTCATCAGATGACCTGACTAATTTATTCGCACTGATATCGATTATGGAATGTAAAGGAGTGTTTTCCTTGCTGCAGGAAGACGTAAAACGCGAGCTTGTCGCCATTTTGGGCAGCTCTTATGTAAAGGATGATCCCCAGTCGCTGGTCACGCATTCGTATGACGGCACGCCGATGCTGCAGTCGCTGCCGGATGCGGTTGTATACCCGGAAAATACCGGCCAGGTCTCCGAAGTGATGAAGGTGCTGAGCCGGCATAAAATCCCTGTCGTCGGCCGGGGTTCGGGAACGAACCTGTGCGGCGGCACGGTGCCCGTTCAAGGCGGCGTCGTCATGGTCATGCACCGGATGAACCGGATCCTCGAGATCGATATGGAAAATTTAACGGCGATCGTTCAACCGGGGCTAAATACGAAACAGTTTATTACGCATGTGGAGGAGCTCGGCCTGTTCTACCCGCCGGATCCGAGCAGCATGTCGATCTCCACCCTCGGCGGCAATATCGCCGAATGCTCGGGCGGTCTGCGCGGGCTGAAATACGGAACGACCAAGGATTACGTGATCGGGCTGGAGGCGGTCTTGGCGAGCGGCGACATCATTCGAACCGGCGGCAAGCTGATGAAGGATGTGGCCGGTTACGATCTGACGAAGCTGCTGGTCGGATCGGAAGGCACGCTGGCCATCATCACGGAGGCAACGCTGAAGCTGATTCCGCCGCCGAAGTACAAGAAGACGATGCTGGCGATGTACAAGGATTTGTACGGCGCGGCCCGTACGGTATCCAAAATCATCGAGAACCGGATCATTCCGGCTACCCTGGAAATTCTCGACCGCTCCACGATCCGGGTCGTGGACGATTATGCGAAGCTGGGGCTGCCGCTCGACATGGAAGCGATCCTGCTGATTGAACAGGACGGCGACATGGAAACCGTGGAGCGGGATATTGCGCTTATCACGGACATCTGCCGCAGCGAGCAAGCCGATCAGGTGAGCATCGCGGCGAGCGCGGAGGAGGCCGAGAAGCTGCTGACCGCACGGCGCAGTGCATTTACCGCGCTGGCAAGACTGAAGCCGACGACGATTCTCGAGGACGCGACGGTGCCGCGTTCCAAGATCGCGGATATGGTGCTTGAGATCAACCGCATCGCGAAGAAATATGACGTCCAGATCTGCACCTTCGGCCATGCGGGAGACGGCAACCTTCATCCGACGGCAACGACCGATGCGCGCAATCAGGAGGAAATTCACCGGGTGGACGAAGCGTTCGAGGAAATCTTTGAAGCAGCGATCCGGCTCGGGGGAACGATTACCGGCGAGCACGGGGTCGGATTGGTCAAATCGCCGTTCCTCGAATGGAAAGTCGGGGCAGCGGGGATGGAGGTCATGAAGGCGATCAAGCAGTCCTTTGATCCGCATAACCTGCTGAATCCGGGAAAAATGTTCGCAAAAGAAACAAGAAAACGGGTGGTGATTGATCGTGGGTAAGGCGGTGAACGTGAAGGAGCGGGCGAATCCGCTCGCCGAGACGCTCCGGCTGCGCCTCGATGAGGACCAGCTGACCAACTGCATGCGCTGCGGCTTCTGCCTTCCGGCGTGTCCAACCTTTGCCGAGACAGGCATCGAGGCTGAGTCGCCGCGGGGCCGGATCGCCCTGATGAAGGCCGTCGCGGACGGCATTATGGAGCCGGATGGGGCGTTCGAAGAGCAGATGAACCACTGCCTCGGCTGCCGCGCCTGCGAGCCGGCCTGTCCGGCGGGCGTCAAATACGGGCAGCTTATTGAACAGGCAAGGGACGCGATCGAGGATCACAAGCAGCATAAACCGCTGGTGAAGGCTGCCCGTCATGCGGCGTTCAAAACGGTATTTCCGCATCAGAAGCGGATGAAGCTCGTGGGCCGAGGCCTCGAGCTGTACCAGAAGTCGGGGCTGCGGAAGGTAGCGCGGTCCACCGGCATCATGAAGCTGTTTCCGAAGCATATCAGCGATATGGAGAAAATTTTGCCCGAAGCTTCTGGCAAGGGCGTGCTTGAGAAGATCGGCGCGTATCATCCCGCAAAAGGCGAGAAAATCGCAACTGCAGCGCTCTTCAGAGGCTGCATTATGGATGTGCTGTTCACGGACACGAATATTCATACCGTGGATCTGCTTACCGCAGCCGGCTTCGATGTAGTGATTCCGGCGGCACAGAACTGCTGCGGCGCCCTGCATGCGCACAGCGGCGAGGCGGAAGGAGCGCGGGAGCTCGCCCGCGGCAACATCCGCGCCTTCAAGGAGGCGAATGTGGATTATATCGTCTCCAATGCGGGCGGCTGCGGGGCGATTCTAACCGAATACGACCATCTGCTGCATGAAGATCCGCAGTGGCGGGAGGATGCAGCCTGGTTCGCCGGGCGTGTCGTCGACGTCAGCGAGCTGCTTGTCCGTGCGGGCCGAAGCTTAAACTTCGGCGTCCCTTCGGCAGGACCTGCTCCAGAAGGGGATCCGAAGGTGAGAATCACCTACCAGGATTCCTGCCATCTGCGCAACGTGATGAAATCGGCGGACGCCCCGCGCGTTTTAATGCGCCAAGTGGAGGGCGCCGAGTTTATCGAAATGAAAAACGCCGATCGCTGCTGCGGCTCAGCCGGCATCTACAACGTGACGCAGCCGGAAATGGCCGGCAGCATTCTGGATCACAAGATGGAGCATGTGGAAGCGACGCAGGCCCAGTATCTGCTGACCAGCAATCCCGGCTGCCTGCTCCAGATGAAGCACGGCATCGAGAAGGAAGGCCTCAGCGGCAGCATGAAGGCCGTCCATATCGTCGATTTTCTGCATGAGCGGCTGCATGAGCGGACCGAATAGGGAGAAGGAATCGCAAGGGGAACCGGGTCCGTTATATCGAAATTGAAATCAGAGAAATGGATCATTGAAGATTCGAATCCTATCAGAATCGATATTTTAAATCATGCTGTCATGGATTTGGGAGCGATGACGGTATTTCGCAGATATTGGAATCAGATCGGAATCATATCGGAATCAGCAGCGCAATTGATACAGCATATGAGCTAGGGGGATATCACGATGAATCAGGAACGGAAGATCGATCAGCTGATCAAGAGCATGAGCCTGCGGCAAAAAATCGGGCAGATGTTCGTTTGCGGCTTTTGGGGGACGGAAATCAGCGAGGAGCTGCGGCAGTTCATCAGCACGCATCAGATTGGCGGCGTCATTTATTTCGCCCGCAATGTGAAGACGACGGAGCAGGTGGGCAGACTGAGCCGGGACCTGCAGCAGGCGGCCGCGGCGTCGGGGACGCTGCCGTTGTGGATTTCCATTGATCAGGAAGGCGGAATGGTCGCCCGGATCACGGAAGGCGTTGCTCTGATGCCGGGAAATATGGCGCTGGCCGCCGCGGGCTCGGCGGACTGGGTGTACGAGTCCGCGCGCGTCAGTGGGGAGGAACTGCGTTCCCTCGGCATCAACCTGAACTTTGCGCCGGTGCTCGATGTGAACAACAATCCGCTGAATCCGGTTATCGGCGTCCGTTCCTACGGAGAGTCCCCAGAAGCGGTGGCGGAGTACGGGACGCATGCTTTCCGCGGTCTGCAGGACGCGGGCGTCGCGGCCACGGCGAAGCATTTTCCGGGGCACGGGGATACCGCCGTGGACTCCCATCTGGACCTGCCGACGATTACACACGACCGGCAGCGGATGGATGAGGTGGAGCTCGTTCCGTTCAAAAAGGCGTTCGCCGAAGGCATCGACGCGGTCATGTCGGCGCATATTTATTTTCCGGCGCTAGAGCCGTCCAAGCTGCCGGTAACGCTGTCGCATGCCGTGCTGACCGGCCTGCTGCGCGAGGAGCTCGGCTACGATGGTGTGGTCATGACCGACTGCATGGAAATGAAAGCGATCGCCGAGCATTACGGCACCGTCAAGGCTGCGGTGATGGCGGTCGAAGCGGGAGCGGACACCGTCCTGATCAGCCAGACCCCGCAGCTGCAGGTGGAGGCGATGGAGGCGCTGGAGCAGAGCCGGATCGCGGAGAGCCGGATCGATGCCTCCGTGCGGAGGCTGCTTGCGCTGAAGGCGAAGCGCGGACTGCTCGGGAGCCCGGCGGAGCTGGAGACGCTGCGGCCGGAGCTGGACGGGCAGGTTGTCGAAGACTCGCATGGGCTGCAGGACGAGCTGGCCCAGAATGGCATACAGGCAGCGCCCGGACTGCGGGACAAGCTCCCCGGGAGCGAAGCCCACATGGATCTGGCCCGACGGATCAGCGAGGCAAGCATTACGCTGGTGCAAGCAAGGGATAGCATCCTGCCGCTGAAACGGCAGCGCACGCTGGTCATCTCGGTCGCGGCTGCCGCGCTGACGATCGCCGACGAAGCGATCGCGAGGACGGAAAGCCTGGGCAGCGCCCTGGCAGCATTGGGGATCGACGTAAGCGACCGTCAGGTGCCGCTGGCCGAAGTGGCGGAGCAGGCGGGCCGCCTTATGGAGGAAGCCGGCGGCGGGGAGGTGCGGCAGATCGTCGTGGGCACGTACAATGCGCAGTTTGACCCGGCGCAGATCAAGCTGGTCCAGGATTTGCTCGCGCTTGGCAAACCGGTCGTGGTGGCCGCGCTTCGCAATCCGTACGACCTGATGTGTTTTCCGGAAGCGTCTGCACTGGTTGCGGCCTACGAGAGCCGTCCGCTGGCGCTTGTGAGCACCGCCAAGGCGATTGCCGGTGCTATCCCTTTCAAAGGGCGCCTGCCGGTATCGCTCGGCGTATCGTACCCCGCCGGTTGGGGATTGCAGACGGAAACGTGAGAAGCAGGGACAAAGGCATTTTAAGACGGCGTCAGCCGTCTTTTTTGTGTTCATGCAAGCCCAGTCGGGTAAAGCCCGGAAAGTCGGATAACACGGGTGAAAACTTTACTTTCAAGTCAAATCATTACTATAATGATCCTGTTACGCTTATAAGCGTGAGTAGCATGAGGCATGAATCACAATGGAGGGAACACCGATATGGAACTGTTTAGCGCAATGGAACAGTACGATTATGAGCAGCTGCTTTTTTGTCAGGACAAGTCGTCCGGACTCAAAGCGATCATTGCGATTCACGATACGACGCTCGGGCCGGCACTGGGCGGGACCCGGATGTGGACTTACGCTTCCGAGGAAGCCGCAATCGAAGATGCATTGCGCCTGGCTAAGGGCATGACCTATAAGAACGCTATTTCAGGCCTGAACCTGGGCGGAGGCAAAACCGTCATCATCGGCGATCCGAAAAAGGACAAGAACGAAGCGATGTTCCGGGCCTTCGGAAGATACATACAAGGATTGAACGGCCGCTATATTACGGCAGAGGATGTCGGCACAACGGTGGCCGACATGGATATCATTCATCAGGAGACGGATTTTGTAACCGGGATCTCCCCGACCTACGGTTCGTCCGGCAATCCGTCGCCGGCGACAGCCTACGGCGTATACCAAGGCATGAAGGCCGCCGCCAAAGAAGCCTTCGGTTCCGATTCGCTGGAAGGCCGGACGATTGCGGTGCAGGGCGTCGGCAGCGTGGCGTTCCACCTGTGCGAGTATTTGCATCAGGAGGGCGCCCGGCTGATCGTGACGGATATCAACGAGGAGGCGGTCAGCCGCGCGGTGGAGAAGTATAACGCCACCGCGGTGGCGCCGGGGGATATTATCGGCGTTGATTGCGATATTTTCTCCCCATGTGCGCTGGGTGCCATCATCAATGATGAGAGTATTCCGAAGCTGAAGGCAAAGGTTATTGCCGGCTCGGCCAACAACCAGCTGAAGGAAGCCCGGCACGGAGACCTGATTCACGAGCTGGGCATCGTTTACGCGCCGGATTACGTCATTAACGCCGGCGGTGTCATCAATATTGCCGACGAGCTGAACGGCTATAACAAGGACCGCGCCTGGAAGCAAATCAGCGGGATCTATAGCAGCATCTCCCGCATCTTCGACATCTCCCGGGAAGCCGGCATCCCGACGTATGCCGCCGCGGACCGGCTTGCGCTTGAGCGCATCGAAACGCTTAAAAATACGCGCAGCCCGTTTCTGCAAAATCCGCATCATGTGCTGAGCCGACGTTTTGGGCGTTAAGCGAGAGGGCCCGCTGGAAACTAAACAGGGAATCGCTCAGGTTGATGGGGAAACACATCAAACCTGCAGGCATTAAAAGGCATACCGACGGGGACACACCCGTAATAAACACCAAAAAGCGTACCGCACGGACTTAAACCGTACGGTACGCTTTTTAACATTTCTTAAACCCCCGGGGGCCGGGAGATCAAGCGGGCTGCTGCCCGCCCCAATCAGCCCTCCAGCTTGAAGCGGTCTATTTTCTCCTGCATGTCCACCGCCATCTTCGACAGGCTGTTCGCCGAAGATGAGATTTCTTCCATGGACGCCAGCTGCTCCTGGTTCGCGGCGCTCACGCGCTCGAACGACGCGACCGTGTTGCGCGAAATGCTGGCCACTTCCTGCACGGAGGCGGACACTTCTTCGCTGCTCGCGGACATCTGCTCGGTGACGGCGGAAATGTCCTGGATCTGGTCGGTGATCTGCTTGGCGGATTTTTCGATATTGGCAAAAGCTTCGAGCGCCTCTGCCGTAACTTCCATTCCCTGATCCACATCGGACTGCACTTTATGACGCATCACGTTATACGCGTCAGTGATCAGCATCGTCATCTCCTGGATCGTGTGCTGGATTTCCTCCGCCGTGAGGTTCGACTGATCCGCCAGCTTGCGGACTTCCTCGGCGACGACGGCGAAGCCGCGTCCATGCTCGCCGGCCCGCGCCGCTTCGATCGCGGCGTTCAGGGAGAGCAAGTTGGTCTGCTTAGCCACTTCGGAGATCGCCGTGCTCATCGCGGCGATGCTTGCGCTGTGGTCGTTCAGCTTCTCGATCAGCGCAGCAGACTCGTGCGTGGACTTCTTGATCGTGTCCATTTGCGTGCTGACCAGCTGAACCTTCCGGCTGCCGGCGTGCACGTCTTCTTCCGTACGGTTCGACGAATCAACGATGGTGCTGGCCGATTCGGCAATACGCTGGATACCGCTGGCCATTTCCTCCATGGTGCGCGCGCTTTCCTGCGCGGCGATGGCCTGGTTGTTGGCCTCTTGGGCTGAATCCGTCATCAGATTGGAGACGAATTCGACGCTCTGCGCGTTCTGCTCCGTACTGGCGGTCAGCTCTTCGCTCGAGGCCGCCAGCTGGCTGGAGGTTTCCGACATGTCCAGCACCATCCGGCGCAGCGAGTCGACCATGGCGTTGTAGTTATGCGCCAGGTCTCCGATTTCGTCTCGCCGCTTCGTCACGACGCGGTCGTTCAGATACCCTTCGCTCACGCGCTTTGCCGAACGGTTCAACTGCTCGATCGGACGCGTCATGCTGCGGATGATGAAGAACATCACGATCATCGCGGCAATGACGGCGATCACAAGAACGATGGCCGATGTCCAGAAGATCGGCGTCGTCGCTTTTGTATATTCGCTCTCCGGGAGGATGCCGACGATTTTGAAGCCGGTCAGCTCGTTGGTCACGAAATAGCCGCGCTGGCCAACGCCATTGAGCGGGTTGGTGTAGTCGAGCAGCCCTTCATTTTTACCCTGCATCGTTTTGAGCTGGTCGCCGACAAACTTGGAACCCACCTTCTCGGTCGGGTGCGACATCAAGAGGCCGTTGCGGTCCACTAAGTAGATGTAGCCCTCGTTGCCAAGGTGAACCTGCTTCACGATGTTGTTGATGTTCCCGATGCTCAGGCTGATGTTGATGACCCCTTTGCCGTCGGGCAGCGTTTTGGAAATGGCGACCGCATAGTTTTTCGTCGTGGCTGAAATCGCCGGATCGTCGACAACGGCCTGCCCCTTGTTGTTCATGGCCAGCTTGTACCAGTTGCGGGTCCGGGGATCGAACTGCTGCTGGCCGGGGTCAGGAGATTTCATCCAGGACCCGTTGTCGGTGCCGATCGAGACGATTTCGATTTCCGGATGCTGCGCTTTAAAATCGTCAATCAGGATTCGGGTCTCCACCGAGTGGTTTTCGATGTCGGCATACGTAATCTGATTGCTGAGCTGTTTCACGTTGGACAGCTGCATTTCAACCATCGTGTTGATCAGTTTGTCGAGCAGCATGACGCTTGACTTCGTGGTGTCCTCCATTTTGTCCTGAAGCTGTGCTTTGGCGCTGTTCACGGCGAAGACGGCAAGCACAACGGTCGGGATAATGAGCATGAGACAGATGAAGAGCATCAGTCTGCTTCTGAGCTTTTTAATGTTGAAAAGCCCGGATATTTGCTTGAGTAGCTTGTTCAAACGAGATTCCCCCTGCAGTCGATATAGGTCTAAAGTTCCGGCAGCACCTGAGTGAACAGGCGCAGCGCTTAAAAGAGCAGCTCGGGGCGGGCCGTATTTGCCGATCCGTGAGAATCCGTCAATAGGTATGTAATATATTTGAATGGATTCATCCGTTTCGGCGGACGGCATGCCTGAGCGGAAAGGATTCCGACCGGTTTTAGTTCCTATTCTATATTTCGACAAGTATCCCCGATATTTTCATATCTTTATTTCATAAATCGGCATTTTTTTCTGAAAAAATGAAAGGAAGAACCATTCATTTCCTGTATTTTTCCTAGATAGGTAGGACGAACTATGCGGGCTACACCGAAAATAGGATGCATGGGATTGGCTTTTATTGGATAACATTCGATTGTCCGATGGCGGATAGGGCTTGTGGCAGGAAGGGGCAGGGATGGAAGCCCCACGGAAACGGCTTGTCGATTTACGCGAAAAGATCATAAAAAATCAAACCCTTTTCGTCAAAATTCTCCGTTGTCAGAAGGCATCTGGTCCCCATATAATGATGGAAACAAATTATCGATAATCGATAATAGCGGGAGGGATGATGGAACGTTAGTCAGCGAAACTATCGACCGACCGTTTTGAAAACGGTTACTTGAATGCCGTTGCGTACGTGTTGGTCAAATCTGCGGTCATGGATGATCGGCGAATGGAGACTGAGAGTCATGTCAAACAGCAGTTACATCCCTTTGGGGAATTCCATCAGCGAACAGATTTATTTAACGCTTAAGCGGGAAATTATCGCAGGCGAGCTGCAGCCGGGAACGCGGCTCATCGTGCTGGACATCGCGGGTAAATTTCAGGTCAGTCAGGCGCCTGTGCGCGAAGCGTTAGAGAGGATGAAGCAGGAAGGATTAATCAACGGCATTCCGAATAAAGGGTCGGTCGTTTCCAATATTACGTCGAAGGAGATCAGAGATATTTTCGTGCTTCGCGAAATTATTGAGGGTTACGCCGTGCGAACGTCTATGCCAACTTTATCGGAGGATGATTACGAGCAATTGGAAATGATTATCCGGTCGATGGAGGAAGCCGTCGAGCGCGATGACACGCTGGGCATCCTCGAGCTGGATATGGATTTTCACGGATTTTTCTACAAACGCTGCGACAATCAGGCTATTCTGGAGCTCTGGAACCAAATGAGGACGAAGGTGATGCGCTTTATGGCCATCTCCAACCGTCATCACACGACGGATTTGCTGGCCGAGTGGCACCGGCGGCTGATCACCGTCCTCCAGACAGGGGACGGGGACGCGGTTGAGGAGGCTTTTATCGAGCATATGCATGCCTATAAATTTATCCATATGGACTAGAACCATGCCTCTCGTTCGTTATCCTTCACAAAGGGGAAATGAAGCATGTTAAATGAACGTTTCTTGTTCGATGACCAGGATGTTATGACTTGGATGAGGGACCGCCTGCTAAGGCACCTCATTTCCGGCAAAGCGAATATGAAGGGGGAACTGAAGGAAAGCCTGTCCCGGCTTCGCCTGAACCCGTACTATACGTTTCCCGCCATTGCGTTATTGGAGCCAACCGCTCCTTATGACCATGAGCATGACCGCTTGGCATATCTTGAGAACATGCGCGCCGATCTTCAGGAGCGTGTGCCGGAAGGGAGCGTCGTCTTTCTGGACGAGGAAGGGAGGATCGGACTGCTGTTCTCCTGGGTTTCCAAAGAGGTGTTGGTCCGGGTGCAAGCGATGCTTCAACAGCGGTTCCCCCATCCGGTGAACATTGGAGTAGGTAAGCCATGCAGCCACTTGAGCGACATCCATCTCTCTTACCGGCAGGCTTCGGCTGCACTGAATAACAAGTTTTACCGCGGGACGGGCCAGATCATCCATTACAGCGAAATCCGCCGGATGGAGCCGGTCGGACGCTACCCGGCCGAGAAGGAGAGAAAGCTGTACGCCAGCTTCCGCTCGGCCGCCACGGAGGCGGAAATCGCAGAAGCGGTGGACCAGTTTTATGCCGCGCTGCTGGAGAAAGGCCCGATCGACGTGACAAGCATGTATGAGCTGACAATCCGGATGCTGGTCGGTATCGAAAAAAGGGTGATTGCCGACGAAGGGAATGGAGGCGCTTACAAGCCGTTTGAAGCGACCTCGCTGGTGAAGATCGGCACGCTGGATGAACTGAAGCGCTACGTCACCCGGTTTCTGACCGGCCTGTGGGAAGTCTTTTCACCCACGCTCAAAGAGAGCCACCGCAGTCTTATTAAAAAGACCATCCATTACATGGAGCAGGAATGCCAGTATGCTTCGCTGCAGAGTGTCGCGCAGAAGGTGTTTATTACGCCGACTTATTTGAGCCTGCTCTTCAAGACGAACACCGGCAAGACGTTCATTGAGCACCTGACCGAAATCCGGATCGACAAGGCCAAGGATATGCTGCGGACCACCCATTACAAAAACTATGAAGTTGCCGAAAAGGTCGGATACCAGGATTCCCGCTATTTCAGCCAAATTTTTAAAAAGAAGGTCGGTGTCTCCCCCAGCGAGTACCGGGAGTCGATCTGCAAATAGGCAGCGAAAAAAGGAAGCAGGCCATTCAGCCCGCTTCCTTTCTTCTTGTTGTGTAAACCCGTTACAGCCGAACGTCGTTCCTCGGACCGTCGAGCTCGTTTTTTCGGGCTTCCTCAAGCTCGGTCTCCCAGGTCAGATGCCGATACTCGGCGGCAGCATCGTCGCTCTCAAACCACTGGGTGAAGTCCTCCCACAGCGCTGTTGTCCAGGAGGCGTCGATCTGCGCAGTGGAATAGACGCCTTCTTTGAGCCGGACGAAGCCAAAGATGTCCCGCACCTGCGATTTCTCCGCCTGCACGGCCGTCAGCTCGGCCAGATGGGGAGGGATGAAGATGACGCCGGCCGGCGTGCCCAGCACCACGTCGCCCGGCAGGCAGATCGCCTTGCCGATCCGGGTCGGCACGTTCATGCCCACCATGGTGACTTCACCGATGGCCGTCGGGTCGCTTCCGCGGTAATAGATGTTGATGTTCTTGATTTCGGACACCTGCTGATTGTCGCGGATGCCGCCCCAGATCACGGCTCCGCCGCGCTTTGTGCGGGTGGAGATGGCCGTCGAGAGGTTGCCGCCGACATAGGTGCCGAGGTGGACCTTGTCGAACATATCGACCACGACGACGTCATCTTCAACCAGGGAATCGATCACCCACTGGTTGAAGAAGCCGCTGCGGCCTTCCTGTTCATGACCGTAGTTCAGCAGCGTCTCGTGCAGATCCGGCCGCTGCGGTACCATGACCGCGGTGACCGCGCGTCCCACCATGACCTGGTCGGGATGCACGATTTTGAAGGCGCCTTCAAACTGGAATTTGTAACCCCGGTGCCAGAGCGGCCCCCACGCTTCTTCCAGTGTAATTTTGCGGATTCTTCTCAGCACGTCTTCGGGCACCTTCGGCCGTCCGTTCTCGAACCGCTCGCCCTTCCACTGCGGCGTCAACTGAATGATATCTTCCGGATTGTCAAATTTCATTCCAAAATCCCTCCTCGATCAATGGATGCTTTCGAACCTAGTGCTTGATTCCATTGTTAAGGACCGATTCCGTTTTGTCGATGCGACTTTCTTTAGATGATCGAATTTATAAATTTTCAGCAGAGCTGATCCATTCGATCATCGCACAGCTTCTCTATGACACTCTTCAGATCTCAAACCAAACGGCTTATCTATGACACACTCCAGATCTCAAACCAAACAGCCTTTCTATGGCACTCTCCAGATCTCAAACCAAGCGGCTTTTCTATGACACTCTCCAGACCTCAAGCCAAACTGCCTTTCTATGACACACTCCAGATCTCAAACCAAACGGCTTATCTATGACATTTTCCAGATCTTAAACCAATCAACTGCTCCCCGGCACTCCGCACATCTCAAATCAATCGGTCTTTTCTCCCCACTGTCCATTTTGATTAAGCTTTCGTACACTTTCTGTCCTTATCCAATGGACATATTCTTGTTTTGTTTTATAAAAGATGGACACGACACTATATACTTCTACGGGCGGCTAAAATGCAGATGTCTCTACATCTTGTATTAACATCTAGATTCCAACCTATATATGGGAGGAAGATTGAGAGTAAAGATAGGTTGCGTTTGTCCACCTTTTGAAAGACAAAATCGCAATCTGTTCGTTGTCAGTGAACAAACTCCTGGAACGACAAATCTAAAGTTTTGTTCGTTATAAGTGAACAAATTCCTGGAACGATACACATCGAAAGTTTTGTTCGTTATAAGTGAACTAACTCCTGGAACGATACTAACCTAAGTTTTGTCGTTATAAGTAACCCAACACCATTGAAATGTACATCGAAAGTTAATGGCGTTTCGGAGCATATCTCGTTTTTACCATCTGAAGTTGAAGGAGCGGGGGGAGAGGCAGACGGATTTTAAAAAAACAAACATTATCGTAAAATCGTCGCCTTTAATCATGAAACCGCTTTCGAATAAAGTAGTACTACAATCATTTTTATGATGATGGAATGCAAGAGGGGAGGAAATGAAAAGGATGGTTGCAGAAACGAAAACGACAGCCGAAGCGGAAAAGACCCGACGCGCCGTCCGAAAGCGCGCAAAGACCGGGGACACCCATTTGGCGGGTTACATCTTTATTTCCCCGTGGCTCATCGGCTTTTTGCTGCTTACGCTGTGGCCTATCGCCCAATCGTTTTATTTGTCCTTTACCGACTACTCGCTGCTGGAAGACCCCGTCTGGGTCGGAACCGAAAACTACGTCAACATTTTTACGAATGATTCGACCTTTACCAAATCGCTTAGCGTCACCTTTTTGTTCGTCCTGTTCTCCGTGCCGCTGAAGCTGTTCTTCTCGCTCCTCGTGGCTATGGCGCTGAACCAGAAGTTAAAGGGCATGAACTTGTACCGGACGGCCATCTATTTTCCTTCGCTGATCGGCGGAAGCATTGCGGTGGCAGCCCTGTGGCGCAACATGTTTGGCCTCGACGGCTATATCAACCAGGTGCTCGCTTGGTTCGGCATCCAGGGCGTAGGGTGGATTTCCAATCCCGACACTTCGCTTGGCACGCTCATTCTCCTGAACACCTGGCAGTTTGGCTCGACGATGGTCATCTTCCTGGCCGGCCTGAAGCAGATCCCGCAGGAGCTGTACGAATCCGCAGCCGTGGACGGCGCCGCGAAGATCCGCCGGTTCATCAGCATTACGCTGCCGATGCTGTCTCCCGTTATGTTTTTTAACCTGATCCTCGGCGTCATCGGCTCCTTCCAGACCTTTACCTCCGCATTTATCATCACGAAGGGCGGTCCGGTCAACTCCACTTACGTGTATGCCTTGTATTTATACGAGAAGGCGTTCAAGCATTACCAGATGGGATATGCCTCGGCGCTGGCCTGGATCCTGCTCGCCATTGTCGCACTCCTGACCATCGTGAACTTCGCCGCATCCCGCTACTGGGTATTCTACGAATCGGAAGGAGGGGGAACGAAGTGAAGCTGAAGTCCAAGGTAACGAATCATCTGTTTCTCTCCTTGTTCTCGCTTCTTATGCTGTACCCGGTCATCTGGTGGGTCGGCGCCTCCCTGAAAAAGACCGAAGAGCTCAGCCTGCCGACGATCTGGCCCAAGACGCCGATGTGGGAAAATTACAGCAAAGGCTGGCATTTCTCCAGCGAGTACACGTTCGCCCACTTCTTCGGCAATTCGCTTCTGATGGAGGTCGGCAACGTCTTCGGCGGGGTGCTGACCGCCGCCATCGTCGCTTACGGCTTCGGCCGGCTGAGCTTCAAGCTGCGGGGCTTCTGGTTTTCCATCCTGCTGCTGACGATGATGCTGCCTGGACAGGTAACGATCGTTCCGCAGTATATCCTCTTTAACAAGCTGGGCTTTGTGGACAGCTACGTGCCGCTGGTGCTGCCGCATTTTTTCGGCGGAGGAGCGTTCTTCATCTTCCTGCTGGTCCAGTTTATCCGGGGCATTCCCCGGGACCTCGACGAGGCGGCGAAAATCGACGGCGCGTCAGTGTACGGCATCTTCCTCCGGATCATTTTCCCGCTGATCAAGCCGGCGCTCATGACGGTCGCGATATTTACCTTTATCTGGAGCTGGGACGATTTCTTTGCGCAGGTGCTGTACATCAGCTCGGTCGAAAAGTTCACGGTCGGCCTGGCGCTGCGGATGTTCATCGACCAGTTCGATATCCAATGGGGACAGCTGCTCGCCATGTCGCTGTTGTCCGTCCTCCCGTCCATGCTTATCTTTTTGTTTGCGCAAAAGCATTTTGTCGAGGGGATTGCGACGACCGGCCTCAAAGGGTAGCTTGGCTGCGTAATAAGATTCCACGAAAAAAATAGCTGATATAAAACGAAAGGGGAAACGGAAGATGATGAACATGAGACGAATGAGCCTTGTCTCTCTCCTGCTGGCGCTGCTCCTCGCGATCACGGCCTGCAGCGGCGGCGGAAAAGGAAGCGGCAGCGGAAAGACGCTGAGCATCATGTGGTGGGGACCAGACGAACGGCACGAAGCGACCAAAAAAGCGCTGGACTTGTACACGCAGCAGCATCCGGACGTAAAATTCAAGCCGGAATACATGGCTTGGGACGCCTACTGGCAAAAGCTGCCGACACTGGCGGCATCGAAATCGATTACCGATGTCCTTCAGATGGACGCCGCCTATTTGCAGGAGTACGTTAGCCGGGGGCAGCTGGAGGATTTGTCCGATATCGACCTGACCGGCATCGTGGATCCCGGCGTCCTCGAGAATTTGAAGATCGGCGGCAAGCTGTACGGCATTCCGCTCAGCCAGAACGCGCAGGGCATCGCCTTCAACAAGGAGGATCTGGCGAAATACGGCATCCCGCTGCCGCATAAAGACTGGACGTACGACGAGTATTTCCAATGGGCGAAGGACGCCCGCGCCAAACTGCCGGAAGGCAAGTATCCGATCGGCGACACGACGACATGGGACGGCTTCAACTACTACCAGACGGCGATGGGCAAGCCGCCGATCATGGCTGACGGAGGCAAGACGTTCACGCTGGATAAAGACCTGTTCATGAAGTTCTACCAAACCTATGAACAGTTCCGTAAGGACAAAATTGTGCCTCCGGCGGACCAGGCGGCATCGTTCCTGGAGAACGACCCGCAGGCGGACCCGATGGCTTCCGGCGTCGTCATGACCCGGGGAGCGACAACCGGCTCGGTCAGCGCGCTGGAGCAGCTGATGCCGGGCAAAGTGGGTGTCGTCAATATGCCGACCGGTCCGGCCGGCGGGGGCTGGGCACAGTCGACTATTTTCCTTAGTGTCAGCGCCAATTCGAAGAACAAGGAAGAGGCAAAAAATTTCGTCAAATGGTTCGTGACGGATAAGGATGCGGGAAAAACACTCGGACTGACCCGCGGCATTCCGATCAACCCGGAAATTTACAAGGAGCTCGAGCCGAATTTGGAAGCGAAGGATAAGCTCGGCAAGGAAATTTACGATCAGTCCGTCGACAAAGCGCTGCCGTTCTACTCGCCGGCTCCCGGATTCACGGAATGGGTGGACGCCTACAAGAAAGAGATGGACGCGGTCACGTTCGGCCAACAGAGCCTGGAGCAGGCCTTCGACAAGATCGACAAGCTCGGCAAGGAGCTGGCAGCCAAAGCAGGGAGCTGAACTGAGGAATTAGCGCCTTTCGGGAAATGGAGCTCCCGAAAGGCGACCCCTGTGACGAATCTTCCTAATGTTCCGTTAAACCGGAAGCAGCACGGGGCGGTGCAATATCAATCGGCGGGGACACCGCGTGAAAAAGCTTCTCTGTTCGTGAGACGGTGCTGCTGTTATCCTGAATTGATATCCTAATTTTTATGAATAAGCTAATGAGAAAGAGGTGCTCATTTCTATGCAACTGGCAGAATTTTTCTCTTCGCAGCCGAACCGGCTGTGGCATTTGGCGAAGCAGATGAACGTGAACTATGCGGTTGGCGGCCTTCCGTGGGAAGAGAAGTCGGAGAAGCCATGGGATCTGATGCCGCTGATCCGAATGAAGCAGCGGTATGCCGACTTCGGACTGACGCTGTCCGTCATCGAATCGATGCCGCCGAGCAACAACATCAAGCTCGGGACGCCCGGCCGCGACGAGGAGATCGAGATTTTTCAGCAGTTCATCGTCAACATGGGCGCCGCCGGCATTCCTGTGCTCTGCTACAACTTCATGGCGCAGTTTAACTGGTTCCGCACCTCGACGACAACCCGCACGCGTGGCGGGGCGCTCGTATCAAGCTATGACCACAACCTGATGGCGGATGCCCCGCTGACGGAGGCCGGCATCGTCACCGAGGCGCAGCTGTGGGAGAACCTGCACTATTTCCTGGAAAAAATCGTGCCCGTCGCCGAATCCGCGCAGGTGAAGCTGGCGCTCCATCCGGACGATCCGCCGATCTCGCCGATCCGCGGCGTGTCGCGGATTCTGACGAGCGCGGCCGCGCTGCAGCGGGCGATCGATCTGGTGCCGAGCGCATACAGCGGCATGACGATGTGCCAAGGAACGCTGGCGACGGCGGGCGAGGACATTCCGGCGGTCATCCGCCAGTTCGCCGGCCAGAAGAAGCTGTTCTTCGTCCACTTCCGCGACGTGAAGGGCACGCCGGAGAAGTTCGAGGAGACCTTCCACGACGACGGCAAGACGGATATGCTCGAAGCGATGAAGACTTACTACGAGGTCGGCTTCGACGGGCCGGCGAGACCGGACCATGTCCCGACGATGGAAGGCGAGGACAATACGAACCCGGGATATGAGCTGCTCGGCCGCCTGTACGGCGTCGGCTATATCACCGGACTGATGGAAGCGGCGGCCAAGATGAGCCGGGCTTCGGTGACGTCTTAAGCCTCGTTCATTTCCAAACAGAAAGATCAATAATTATCAAGGTACGGATCCCTCCGATCCGTACCTTTTCGTTTTGACGAGGCATGCCTTTCGTCGACAAAGGGGGATCAAAAGAAAGGGAGGTCGGAGATCAGCGTCCTTTCACGCGTCTACCTGTCGTCATCCATACGAGAAAAAACCACCCGCACATCGTTCCTCTGTGCGGGTGGTTCGTATTGCCGCCAGCCGTCAGCTCCACAGCCGGTCGTTGGAATAAAACTTGTTCCACTGGTCGGTGGACTCCCAGATCCCGCCGATTTCCGGGTGGACATGTTCTTCCAGCACCTCGTCGTTCAGATCGTCGATGCCGAGACCGGGCGCGTCCGTCAGCGAGATGTACCCGTTCTGGACGAGTTTATCTGGCAGCCTGCTGCCGATAACGATGTCATCCCACCAATCTACCTCGCAGGAATGGTATTCGAGCGCAAGGAAGTTTTCGGTCGCGGCGGCGACATGGGCGGCCGCAAGGCAGGCGATCGGACTCTCCGCCATATGGATCGCCATGGCGACGCCGTAGTCCTGGGCCATGTCGCCGATTTTCTTCGTCTCCAGAATGCCGCCGGTAGTCAGGACGTCGGGATGGATAACGGAGACGCCGCCCGCTTCGAGCAGTGGCTTGAAATTCTCCTTCAAATAGATGTCCTCGCCCGTGCAGATCGGAGTGGTGACGGCCCGGGACAGTTGGGCGTACTGCTGTGTGTACTGCCAAGGAATCATGTCTTCCATCCAGGCCAGGTTGAACTTGTCGATGCGCCGGCCCAGCTTGATGCAGTCCTGAAGCCCGATATGGCCGAAATGGTCGATGGCGAGGGGCACCTGGTAGCCGATGACGGAGCGGACGTCCGCGACGTACTGCTCGAGCATGTCGAGTCCTTTTTCCGTGACATGAATGCCGGTTAAGGGATGGGGGATGTTGTAGATATCGTAGTGGCGGTTCGTAATTTCCCGCAGCTCGTCTTCCGACAATCCGTCGAAGTTCTGATTGTAGCGGCGCTTCGATTTTTCCCTCATCTCCTCCAGGAAGCCGAGCGGGGCGCTCAGCGTACCAGGCTCATTGATGATCTGTCCGATGCCGAGATCCATCTTCAGGAAGGTGAAGCCGGCGTCCATCCGTTTCTTCAGCGCTTCGCCCATCGCCTTGCCGGTATCCTTGCCGACGACCTCCGTATCGCAGTACATGCGGATTTTATCGCGGAATTTGCCGCCAAGCATCTGATAGACCGGCACCCCGTAGGCTTTGCCGGCCAGGTCCCACAGGGCGAGCTCGATTCCGCTGACGCCGCCGCCCTGGCGGGCATGGCCGCCGAACTGCTTGATCCGCCGGAACAGCTTGTCGATGTTGCAGGGATTTTCGCCGAGCAGACGGCTCTTCAGCATGAGGGCGTATACTTTGTCCGCGCCGTCGCGAACCTCCCCGAAGCCGACGAGCCCCTGGTTGGTATACACCTTGATCAGGCTGCTGTGAAAAGGCCCCCCGACGATATCGGTGAAGCGGATGTCCGTAATCTTCAGCTCCGAGGGTCTCGAAGCGGTGCTTACATGGGCCAAAGTTTGCTCGTAAGACTCTTTGTTAATCATGAAATCACTCCCCCTATTGGATGGTTCGTTACAGCAGCATGCTCCCGCCGTCCAGACGGATGGCGGAGCCCGTCAAATATTCGCTTTCGTCCGAGGCGATGAAGGCAGCGAGCCTGGCGACATCGAGCGGGACGCCAACGCGCCCCATCGGGAACTTGGCCAGCTGGCGCTTGCGCCGCTCCTCCAGCTTCTTTTGCGCATCCGGATCGTCCGCTAATATGCGCTCATATTTGCCGACGTCGACGGCTCCCGGCTCGATCATGTTCACCGTGATGCCGTACGGGGCCAGCTCGATAGCGCTTTCCCTCCCTAGCATCCGGATCGCACCTTTCGTCATCGCGTAGACGGGATCGAAGTCGGTCGGCCGCTTCGCATGCACCGAAGAAATGAGAATGATGCGGCCTGCGCCTTTCTGCTTCATGGCCGGAACGACGGCCTGAATGCACTGCCAGTAGCCCTTCACGTTCGTATTCATCATGCGGCTGAACGTCTCTTCATCGTGCTTGAACAGGTCGTAGTTCAACTGCACGGCGGCATTGTTGACCAGGATGTCGATGCCCCCGCCGCGCTGTTCGACCTCTCTTACCATCGCGATAATCTCGTCCTGCCTGGCCACGTCCGCCTGAACGATGAAGCAGTCACCGCCGGCCTCGTCGATCCGCCGCTTCGTTTCAAGGGCGCCGGCCTCGCTGCGGTTATAGTGGACCGCTACGCTTGCGCCTCTGCGAGCGAACTCCAGCGCAATTCCCTGGCCGATGCCGGTTCCCGCTCCCGTCACCAGGGCGACTTTGCCTGCCATGCTCATGGCGAATCGCCTCCCTTTGGCCGTTTCATTTTATGGTCCATGTAGTGCAACAGGAAACCGCCGTCCAGCCGGAGATCCGCGCCGTTCAAGTAGCGGGCTTCCGCAGAGGCGAGAAAGCCTGCGGCATGGGCGATATCCTCAGCGCTTCCCAGCTGCCCGCTCGGCACCTTGGTTTCGTAGCTGTGATACAGCGTCGTAAGCCTGCTGTGGAAGCGTTCATCATCGCCTTCTACCGGCCCAGCCTCAATCGTATTGACGCGGATGCCGTGCCGGCCGAGCTCCAGTGCCGCTTCCTTCGCCAGCATTTTGACGGCTCCCTTGGATGCGCTGTAGACAAAGGAAGACCCGGTCGGCTTCTCGGCATGGATCGACGAAACGAAGACGATGCAGCCCGACTGCCGGGATGCCATCGCCTTTCCTGCGGCTTGTGCGCACAGAAAGGCGGACTTCGCATTCGCATGCATCACTTCTTGAAACAGCGCCTCCGAACAGGTCTCGACGGAAGCGGGGGCGAGCAGATCATTATTGTGGACCAGGACGTCCAGTCCGCCGAGCTCCCGCTCCGCGGTCTCGACCAGCTGGTTCGCGTTGGCTCCGACGCTCAGGTCGAGGCTCGCCACGATAACGATCGAGCCTGAGGCCCGGGCTGCAGCAATATCAGCTGCCGCCTCAGCGCCGCCGGATGCGCTGTTCAGCACGAGATGGGCGCCGCCGGCCGAAAAACGCCGGATCATGGCTCTGCCAACAGGAGTGTCTGCGTCCGTGATCAGGACAACTTGTGCAGAATGATTCATAAATCACCTCCGGATAGAGCGGTATTTATGGCTGTCGGTACGTTCAACTTCATCATAAAAGGTTGGCGCTGCCGGCTTCGAGATGTGAATCTTACGATTTTGTTTGATTTCTTTCAAAAGGGGAGGGAAGAGAGGATTGCGAAGCAGACTGAGCGGCAGTTCTAAACCGGAAGCATGAAAAAAGCGGCTTCCGGAGCGAATGCTGCCCTGTACGGGAAGCCTACGCAAGCCGGATGCCGCTTGTTCGGACCATGCTTTTAGTTTAGTCTAATGCCTAATTTGGGGAAGCGTCACGCTTCTATTACACCGGTTGCTTACACCGGCTGCTGCTGTTGTTGCTGCTGCTCCTTGCGCCATTCCTGGACCGCCTGGTCAAGACGCTTCATCGCTTCCTCGACCAGGGAGCGGGAGCAGGCAATGTTCAGGCGCATGAAGCCTTCGCCTTCCTTGCCAAAAGCAGAACCCTTGTTCAGGGCAAGCTTGGCTTTGTTCAGCAGAAATTGTTCCAGGTCGTCGGGTGACATCTGCAGTGCGCGAAAATCGAGCCACATCAAGTACGTCGCTTCAGGTACCCGGGTTTTGATTTCCGGAATATGTTCACCCAAATATTGACTCACATACTCCATGTTCGCTTTCATGTACACTAGCGCTTCGTCCAGCCAAGCCTTGCCGTCATTGTAGGCGGCTTGGGTGGCTGCGCTGCCGAGCGAGCTGATCGAATTGACATGATAGAGCTCAAGCGTCTTTTTAAACCGGCGCCGGATGGAATCGTTCGGAATGATGATATTCGAAGTATTTAGCCCGGCAATATTAAACGTTTTGCTCGGCGCAGTACAAATGATGCAGTTCTCCTGAATCTCCTCGGACAAGCTGGCGAACGGAATATGGGTCCCTTCTTCATAAACCAGGTCCGCATGGATTTCGTCGGACACCATCAAAATACCGCGCTCCATGCAGAGCTTCGCAACTGCCTCCAGCTCTTCGCGTCGCCATACTCTGCCGACCGGATTGTGTGGGCTGCACAGGATGAACAGCTTGACCTGATCGTCAAGGCTCTGCTCGAGCGCTTCGAGATCCATCGTGTAATACCCGTCCTGCTCCTTCAGCGGGTTCTGTACCAGCTCCCGGCCGTGATCGGTGACGACGCTGTAAAAAGGAGGGTACACCGGCGTCTGGATGGCAACCTTGTCTCCCGGCTCGGTAAAAGCCTGCACGATGAAGCTGAGGGCGGGCACGACGCCTGGGCAGAAGACAATCCATTCCTTGTCGATGGACCACCGATGGCGGCTCTTCATCCAGTCCGCGACGGCCTGATTATACGCATCAGACTGCATCGTGTAGCCGAATACCCCATGTTCAGCGCGGCTGTTCAGCGCGGAAATGACCGAGTCGGGTGCAGCAAAATCCATGTCAGCTACCCACATCGGAAGGACGTCGGACACACCGAAGATCCGCTTCAGGTCGTCCCATTTAAAACTATCTGTATTTATACGTTCAATTGGTTGATGAAAGTTCAAGCTGTTCTCCTCCTTGGAAGGTCATTCAAAAGTTCGTCTATCCACGAATATAATCATAACAGATACAGGCAAGTTTTTGGGTACACATCAGCTTTGAAAACCATCCTGTATCTCAAGTACAATGAACGCATGAGGAATGACGCCTACGGGTTATCCGAAAGGAGGAAGGACATGCAGCTGATCGCCATGCTGACCATGCTGATCGATCATGCAGGGATCGTGTTTTTTCCGGATCAAATTTGGCTGAGGGTGATCGGAAGGATCGCATTTCCGATTTACGCCTATGCACTCGTACAGGGACATTATTTTACCCGAAGCCGGACCAAATATTTATTCAGGCTGTTTATACTGGCTCTGCTCTCCCAAATTCCATACCAGCTGGCTCTGGACCCGGACGGGCTGAACGTGGTCGTCACGCTGTTTGTGGCAGCCGCCGTCCTGCAAATTCTGGAGCGCAATCTGTCCATGGCGGCCAAAGCCGGGATCGTTCTGGCCTTTTGCGTTCTGATGGAAGGGTTCCCGTTTGATTACGGAGCATACGGCCTGCTGCTGGTGCTTGCCTTCCGGTATGCTTCCTCCGAGAAACTGCTGGGTGCCCATCTGCTGCTGAACATCCTGTATTTGATAGCATTCGGAGCAGGGGCTGTTCTGCAGATGCTGAGCATCGTACCTACCCTGGTGATTGTATATGGGCCTTATTTATGGAAAAAGATCGAGCAGGCCAGAGTTAGGGCATGGGTGTGGCGGTCGTTTTATCCGCTGCATCTGACCGTGCTGGCTGTGCTGCAGCGGCTGGATGCTTAATGTACCAGCCTTTTTTTCGTTGGAAATATTTACAGCTACCCCATTTACAAACCGATGGTCGGTATTTATAATGGAGCTATTAAAACAAGGGAAAAGGTGAGGGAAATGGCTCCTTTGATAGGATTAATCGTTTCGTTGTTAGGGTTTCGCTTGATGGGATGGCTGGGCTGGGAGTATATGAACGACTGGATCATCAGTCTGCGCTTTGCGGTAGCCGTCATGTTTTTGCTGACCGCGTCGGCCCATTGGGGCAAACGCCGCGCGGAGCTGGTCGCCATGGTGCCGCCGCGGTTTGCGCAGCCGGGCGCGTTGGTTACGCTGACGGGTTGGCTGGAAATCGCCGGCGCCGTCGGCATGATGATTCCGATCATGGCCGAGGCGGCATCCACCGGGCTCGCCCTGATGCTGCTGGCCATGTTTCCGGCCAACGTATACGCGGCGAATAACCGTCTGACTCTGGACGGCAGAGCGGTGATGCCGCTTGTCCCGCGAACCGTGCTTCAGGTCGTTTTTTTGGCTGCCGTACTCGCTGCGGGCTGGATCCCGCCGGGAGCATGGGCATGACGGATTGGGACTAAATCAGGAGGAGGATGAAAATGAAACAGGAAGAAAGACGCGAGCAGACGATGAATCTGCTGCTGGATACAACCGAGGAGCTCATTTTGGAGAAGGGCTGCACCAAGACAACGCTCAGCGATATTATGGCAAGAACCGGCTTGTCCAAGGGTGCCATATTCCACTATGTATCCGGCAAGGATGAACTGTTCGTGAAGGTGCTCGAGGCTAAGCTGGAGGAGACGAATACGAGCTTCATGGATGCCGTAGATGCCCCTGCTGTGAAGGAATTCGACGGGCCGATGAATGCAATCGCGCAGAGCCTGCCCAAGCTGGAGAGCCGGAAAGACGTTAGCAACCTCATCATGATGTATTTGATCGGGAAAAGCGATCAGCCGGAAGCGGCCGGTATCGTCGCGGACTTTTACCGGCAGGCGGTCGCCACGTCCAAGAAGTGGATCGTCACGGGCCAGGAGTCCGGGGTCATCCCATCATCGGTCAATGCCGACCAGGCGGCGGAGCTGTTTGAGCTGCTCTCCTTCGGGCTGCGGATGCGCAGCCTGATCGGAGTTCGCAGCACAGGGTTCGGCATTCAGGAGTTTTCGGAGCTGATTATGCGGACGCTGCGGCCGGACCGTCAAGGAGGTGCTCCGACGTCATGACGCTGCTCCTGTTTCTGCATATTGCCGGAAGCGTGCTTTTCTTGGGCAACATCATTACGGCTGCTTTTTGGAAAGTCCGCGCCGACGTCCGGGGCGATGCCGCGGAGATTCACCGCACCGTGAACAACGTGATGCTCGCCGATTATGCGTTTACGCTGCCCGGGCTGCTGCTCTTGATCGTCACCGGAAGCCTGATGGCCGCCAAAGGCGGCTATTCGCTGGCAGGTCTGAACTGGCTCACGGCTTCGCTAATCCTGTTCGGGATCACCGGCGTGCTGTGGCTGGCTGTACTGATCCCGCTGCAGCGGGGAATGATCCGGCTCAGCCGGCAGGCCCTCGAAAACGGCGCGGTCACCGCGGCTTACAAGAGGTTATCGGCGTATTGGGCGGTTTTCGGCATTCTTGCCACCTTGCTGCCGCTTTTTATATTGTACTTCATGGTCAGCAAGCCTTTTTAAAATGAGGCGCGCAAACGACCGGCCGTTATGTATAACGGCCGGTTTTTGGTTTGCCGATAAGGGGAGTCAAGAGGCCGTCGCCTGCAGCTGCAGGGTCTGTAAAAATGAGGGTATAGGTGCGGTTTTTATGGAAAGAAATAGAGCATACCTTAAATAAAACGCCAAAATGGCTGGGCAGAACCCAAAGCGCTGTGCCTGGGCATTTTCCGGTTCAAAGATGTACAATAAGGGAAGTGCGGATCAGACCGGAAAGATTCCTTCGACTTGATTCAGGGGAAATAAAATTCGGGATGGCGATTTCCCTTTGGCCTGCACCTCGATGAAGTCGGAACCGATAAGCACCAGCTTCATGTTGGAAAAGGCTTTGCCGGACTGGAATACCGTCCGGATTCCGACGTGGCGGAACAATGCCGGCGGCTTGACGTCAAAGACGCGGATGGTCTGCAGACTGAGCGGAACGAACAGCTCCCCCTGAACGCGGATAAAGCTGCTTTTATACACATGCTGCAGCCGCCCCGGCTCCAGACCCAGGCCTGCGCCGTTGATTTCAACCAGATGCCCGGTGAATTTGGCGAGACGCTCCTGCAGGGTTATATTTCTTTTAAACTTCGTGAGCAGCACTTGGATCCCTCCGATGAACGTTTACTGCATTGTATGCCCTGAACTGGGCGGGTGCTTCGATTTTTTGAAGAGAATCACAGGCCGTTTTACGCAGGTACAGCAAAGACGGCTTTAGATTTGCGAAAGGAGGAACCATGAACGAGAGCAGGGTGATATCAAGACCATGGGCGCTGGAAGGGCCCAGCATTCAAATCGACCCGATGTTTCCTTATTATGCCGACCGTTCCGCCGAGAGCATCGCCGAAGAGATCGAGCTGTCCGGCTATCGGACGGTGCATTATTTTGTCGTGAACGAGAGCAGGGTCCGAACGGACATCATTGAGGCTTTTCACGCGCGGGATATTGCCGTATGGGCGCTTGTAATCGGGAACGGAACGTTCGCCACTGAACATCTCCCACGGGAATGGCGTTCCTGGCGGATGGGGCTGCTGAAGGAGCTCAATGACGGCTTTGAGCGGTTTTCTCCGTTCTCGGCATCTTACGTGGAATGGAAAAAGGAAGCGATCGCCCGGGTCGTTATGGACCATCCGTTTGACGGCATTGAGATCGCCGAACCCTATTTTCCGGAATGGGACGGCATCCGCAGAGGGGTATACGGCGACGTCGGCCCCCACGCGAAGCAAGCGTTCCGGGACAAGTACGGCCATGATATTCCCGAATTTTTGAACAAACGGGCGGCTAACTATTATAAAAAGATACCTGACATCTACGGCAAATGGATTACTTTCCGCGTGGACGCCGTGAACGGACTCATCGATGAAATTATAAACGGCAGCGGAGGCGCAAGAAGTGTCCGCCCGGATATTGCCGTGGCGACCTGGTCGCTGGCGGTTGACGGCGGAGCGGTATCCACCCTCCGGCTGAAGGAATGGCAGGGGCTGGATGCGATTTCGATGATCGGGAAGGTCCGGCCGGATATGCACGTGCTTCAGACTCACTGGCCAGACTGGATGAAGCGCCATTTGACGCCGCAGTACGCGGGCGGGTACGAGAGCTTCGCCGCTCCGATCCGGGCCGCCTATCCCGGACTACCCCTTGGCATTCAGGCTGACATCGGCTCCCGGAGCAGCATGGTGAAGAACCGGCGCTGGCTCAATGATTTCCAGAACACGGTTTACGAGCTCGGCTACGATACGTGGACGGCGTACGAATACCATCTCGGCGGGTATATGTACGACGAACCGCCTGTCCCTGTGAAAGCGGTCATGGACGGAGAACAGGAGCTGACGGTTTCGTTCAATAAACGGATTGATCCGGATACGCTGGGAACGGTGCTGTTCTTCGCGGAGGAGTACACGGAGGCCGGGCCTCTTGACGGCATCACCATCGAGCAGAGGGCCGTCGACGGCAACCGTTTATGGCTGCGGGTGAGCGGGCTTCCCCGGCGGCCTGTGCTGGTCGAAGTCAGCGGGACGCGGGATACACCGGGACTATGGCATGTGAAAGGCAAAAAGTCGGGCGAAACCCCGATCGGCCACAGGCTAAAAGTAGAGCAGGATCGTGGGTAAGAGAGTTAGTTGAGCATAAAAAAAGCGTCCCGGCGGCAGCGATGCCGCCAGGGCGCTTCTTTTATACATGATTAGTCATTATTGAGCGGTGTATCCGCCGTCTACCATCAGGCTCGTTCCGACCACAAACGAGGAGTCGTCGCTGGCCAGGAACAGGACGGATTTGGCCACCTCTTCCGCGGTGCCGAGCCGTCCGATCGGGTGCAGCTCCACGAGCTGCTGCTTGGCTTCCGGCGGAAGCGCCTTTAGCAGCGGCGTATCGATATAACCCGGGCAGACGGCATTCACCCGGATGCCATGTTTGGCGTATTCAATGCCGAGCGTCTGGGTGAGCAGGACGACGCCGCCTTTGGCCGAGCCGTAAGCGGTAACTCCCGCCTTGGCCGCATGGCCGTGGATCGAAGCGGAGTTGATGATGGCACCCCCGGTGCCCTGTCTCAGCATTTGGACCACGGCGTATTTATCCGACAGGAAGACGCCTGTCAGATTGACGTCGATCGTACGCTGCCATTTGTCCAGCGACAGCTGATCGGCCGGCTCATCGTTGGCCACGCCCGCATTGGCAAACATAATGTCCAGTTTTCCGTATTCCTGCACGGTCCGTTCCACCAGCGCCTGGACTTCCTCCTCCTTGGTCACATCCACCCGGACGTAAATCGAGTCGTACCCTTTTTCTTTCAAATGGTCGGACACTTCCTGGCCCGCTTCCGAGCGGTCGGCCACGACGACCTTGGCGCCTTCCTGGGCAAACAGGCGTGCGGTGGCTTGTCCGATCCCGCTGGCACCGCCCGTAATGATCGCTACTTTACCGGAAAGTTTCATACCTCGCGTCACTCCTTCTCACAGCAATTGTCCGTATCCGTCACCGGAATCGGGTTCATCTTTGTTAATTTACCCATTTTTCTGAAAATATTAGCCGACGCTTTGGAGATACCCTGAGAATAAAATGCCACGAACGGAGCAAAAAGAGCTTGCTTTCCGGAAAAGATGGTGGTACATTCGATATATAAATTGTGTACAATTTAATTTTATAAAATACAATTAAGGTGGAGGATGGGACCATGAGTATTTATTCTTTTACAGCAAACAGCATTCGCGGCGCGGAAAAGGAACTTTCGGAATATAAGGGAGACGTGCTTCTCATTGTGAACACGGCGAGCAAATGCGGGTTCACCCCGCAGTATGCCGACCTGCAGAAGCTGTACGAGAAATACGGTGACAAAGGATTCAAGGTGCTCGGTTTTCCAAGCAACCAGTTCGCCGAGCAGGAGCCAGGAAGCAATGAGGAAGTCGATACGTTCTGCCAAATTAACTATGGCGTGAGCTTCCCGATGTTTGAGAAGGTGGACGTGCGCGGAGAAGACAAGCATCCGCTGTTTACTTACTTGACGGAGCAGGCTCCGTTTAAGGGAATTAGCACGGACAATTCCGAAGGGAAAATGCTGCAATCGTTCCTGGAGAAGGAACAGCCTGAGCTGCTGGAAGGCGACGATATCAAGTGGAACTTCACCAAGTTCCTGATTGACCGGGAAGGACGGGTGGTGGAGCGGTTTGAGACACCGGTCGGTCCGCTGGAGCTGGAATCGGCTATTGATGCGCTGATCTAAAACACTAAGGATTGTTAGCGGTTATCATTCCAGTGGCGGCGGCAAACGGCCATTTGGATAGAATTGCCTTGAATTTTAATGTATTCTGAAGGTAATTTTCAGGTGTTTTTAAGAAAACTCTCATATAATGCACTCATACCCCTTTTATATATGAATTGACCCTAGGCACGGGACTAGGGTCTATTTTTTTGTCCATTTTTCGTAAAAGGCTTCGTCCGGGGCGGATGAACGCCGTCTGTACGCCCCGTCCCCACATAAACGCAAAGGCAGCCTGGCCCCGGACTTACGGTTTCTGGCGCCGCCTGCGCAGCTGTAGCTGCTGCAGATTGTGCCAGGAGATCTGCCGGATGCGCTGGCTCCGCATCACTTCGCGGGTCCAGGGATCGCGGAAAACCTGCAGCTCCATGCCGCGCTTCAGCCACTCATGATGGATGGCCATCAGCTCATCCGTAATGACGGCCGGATGGATATACAGCTCGCTGACTCCGGCCTGGAGCGAGCACAGCGCATCCGCCACGCTTTCCCTGAAGGTTTCGTATGTTTCTCCCGGACGCAGAGAAAAGGGCAGCTGGATTAAGTGATCCGGAATGACGACCCCGAGCGAGTCCGCTTCACGGATCCGCGCCTTATGGATGCGCCGGGCGGCGGAAGGCAGCTGAATCGAAGCGGGAATATGCCTTGGCAGCCGAAACGGAAGGCTGTTCTCCGCGCAGACGCCAAGGACGAGGGAGAGGAAATCCCGTCCCGTTTCCAACCCGTACAGGCTCCCCATATGATTATCGAGATGGGTCGGATTCAGCCCCATGCGCCGGGCGAGCCGGATTTGGCTGATGATTTCGGCGTGCACCTCGGCTGCCTTGGCTCTGGTCTCCACCGTGCGGCCGTCGCGGGGAAAGTATCCCTCATCCGTAATGAGGGAGGGCACCGTCTGCCGGCGGGTGACCGGCCCCCAGCGGTAGGTGTTCCACTCGCTGGTAAAGGTCAAATGGACGCCGACGTCCACGTCCGGGCGGGCGGCCGCCCACTTGGCAGCCTCCTCGGCCCACGGGCACGGCATCATGATCGTTGCCGAGGAAATGGCCCCTTCGGCAAGCAGCAGCTGGATGCCCGCGTTGGCCGAGTGGCACATGCCGTAGTCATCCGCATTGATGATCAGCAGCCGCTCATCCGGCGGGAAGCCCAAAGCTTGAGCGAGGTTCAAGGGACGTCACCTCCTAATTGAATAACGTATTTCCATGCAGGGAGAGGATCATTATCGAACGAAGAGGGAACCGGCGGTTCTAGTTTTGGAGCAAGGTCGAGGGGCAGTCTGTAGTAAGTGGAGTATGTAGTTATTACTCCTTCTTTTTTGTTCCGATTCGAATCACAATAAATAACAACGATGAAAAGAATAAAAACTGTGAAATTTTAACCGTCAGTTTCATTTCCTCACTTATATCTGCTAATCCAAATAAAATATGAACTACGGACACCAAACCGGTAATGATTAATATAATCCATGCGAGTAAATACACGATTTCCCCTCTTTTTATATGATGTGAACAAATGGCTTTGGGTCGACGATCCTGTAGATCACGCACGCCATCAAGCATTTTGGCAAAGGCGTTAAAACACTTATATTATCAATGATGTATTTTTATTTGTAAATATATGTAATATTATACGAATGGCAAGATTAAGCTTGGCAACGAAAGAATTATCCTTTGAATTATCGAAACTTCAGAAATGAAATAGACCCTTTGCGGGAGTACCGCAAAGGGTCTATTTCATCTTGCTATTTCTATCCGTTTGTTTTTATCGGCTTATGATCATCGGCTGTTCTTATTTGACTTATTCCCCCAGGCCTTTGCCCATGCCTTTCAGAAACCGCAACCCGAAGCCGATCGCCCGGTTCACGTCAGGATCCTTCAGCGCATTCATGAGGGAGAAGACCGTCACCTTTTTATCCTGCGGCTGATTGGCCTCCTCCAGGCCCTTGGCCACACTGCCGAGCAACTTCGCCGTCTGCTCCGGATCGATAGCGGCGAGGGCGCCGGCGGCGGCCATGCCATTGTTGATCATGTTCGTCACTTCCGGCCGGGTGGCCTGGCCCAGGACGATTTCGGCCACTTTGGCTTTGGCCTTCAGCAGCGACTCAGCCGCTTCCAGAATGCCGCTGTCGTGCAGCTCGCTGAGCACCCCGATGGCTTTTTCCAGCGCCTGCTCATGCTCGGCGATCGAATCCGTCAGCTGCTCCAGCGACTGCTGCTTCAGCTCTTCTTCCGTCAGCTCGCGTTTTTTGATGTATGAAATCGGTTGTGCCATATAGATTCCACCTTTCCTTTAATCGACGAGCGATACATAATCCGGCCGGCTCCATTTCCGGTGCACCTCGACGCCTTCCTGCGGATAGCGCTTCTTGTTGCGCGGATTGGTCAGCGGCAGCGGATTGGTACCCTTCACGTTCAGAATCTGCATCCGCACGCGCGTCTGCTTATAGGCCGGCGTGTGCGTGCGCACATCGACCGCATTGCCGGTGAGCAGGTTGACCGCGTTTTCGTGGCTGACCGAGTGCATCGGCACGTACAGCTCGTTGCGGTGAACGCGGTCGGTAATGACCGCCTTCAGCTTGATTGCGCCGTAAGGCGATTCGAGCCGAACCAAGGATCCGTTCTCGACGCCCCGTTCGGCGGCCAGCTCAGGCGATACTTCCACGAACACTTCCGGCAGCTTCAGATTGATCCCGTGCGATTTGTTGGTCAGGTTGCCTTCATGGAACTGCTCCAGCAGGCGTCCGTTGTTCAGGACGAGATCGAATTCGGCCGGGTATTCCACCGGCGGAACGTAGCCGACCAGCGAGAAGCGCGCCTTTTTGTCGGGGAAGAAGAAGCCGTCCGTATAGAGCAGCGGTGTGTGTTCCCCGCTCGCCGAGCCCCAGATGAAGCTGCCCCAGCCTTCCAGCACGTCATAGCTGCACTGGGAGAAGAACGGGGTCAGGCTGGCCATTTCGGCGAAAATTTCGCTCGGGTGGGTATAACCCCAGTCATACCCGAGACGCTTGGCGATCTGGGTTGTGATCCACCAGTCCGGCTTGGAATCGCCGAGCGGCTCCAGAACCTGATACAGGCGCTGAACGCGCCGCTCCGTATTGGTGAAGGTGCCTTCTTTCTCCAGTGACGGTGCGGCAGGCAGAATGACGTCGGCGAACTGGGCCGTTTGTGACAGAAATACGTCCTGCACGACGAAGAAGTCGAGCTTCGCCAGCACCTCGTGCACGTGGTTGGCGTTGGAGTCGACCCAGGCCATATCCTCGCCGACGAGGTACATCGCCTTCATGTCGCCGCGGTCGATCGCATCGATCATCTGGATGTTGTCCATACCCGGCTGCGGCGAAATCGCCACGCCGTAAGCTTTTTCGAACCGTGTCCGCGCTTCGTCGTTTGAGACGTGCTGGTATCCCGGCAGCCACGGCGGCAGCGTGCCCATGTCGCAAGCTCCTTGCACGTTGTTATGTCCGCGCAGCGGGTAAGCTCCGGCGCCGGGACGCATGTAGTTGCCCGTAGCGAGCAGCAGGTTGGAGATGGCCGCCGACGTGTGAGATCCGGCGATGTTTTGGGTGACGCCCATGCCCCAGCAGATGACAGTGCCGTCGGCGTCGCGGATCATCTCGGCGATCGAGATGAGCGTCTCCTTGGCAATGCCGGTTTCCTGCTCGGCATACTCGAGCGTAAAGGTGTCCAACAGCTGCTGGTATTCGGCAAACTGGTTGACATACTGCTCGATAAACGCCTGCTGGTGCCATCCCCGGTCAATCATGTATTTCGTGACCGCCGTCAGCCATACAAAGTCCGTACCCTGCTTCGGACGGATGAACAGGTCCGAGCGCTCGGCCATCTCATGCTTGCGCAGGTCGGCGACGATCAGCTTCTGGCCGTGCAGCTTGTGCGCCCGCTTGATCCGGGTCGCTAGGACCGGATGGCCCTCGGCCGGCGCGCAGCCGATCAAGATGACGAGGCCGGCTGCCGCGATGTCCTGGATCGTGCCGGCGTCACCGCCGATGCCGACCGTCGACATCAGTCCGTCCGACGCCGGGGACTGGCAGTAGCGGGAGCAGTTGTCCACGTCATTGGTTTCAAACACCTGGCGGGCCAGCTTTTGGATCACATAGTTTTCTTCGTTCGTAATTTTCGAGGAAGAAATAAAGCCGACCGAATGGTTGCCGTACTCCTTACGGATACCTCCCAGGCGTTCGGCGACCAGGTTCAGCGCCTCATCCCAGGTAGCTTCGACGAAGGCGTCTCCCTGCCGGATCAGCGGGGTCGTAATCCGCTCTTCGCTGTTGACGAAATCCCAGCCGAATTTGCCTTTGACGCAGGTGGAGATCGCGTTGACCGGCGCATCGTGGGAAGGCTGTACCTTCAAAATTTTCCGGCCTTTGGTCCACACCTCGAAGGAGCAGCCGACGCCGCAGAACGTGCATACCGTTTTGGTTTTGCGCGTGCGTGTGTCCCGCATCGCCGCTTCGATTTCCGAAACGGCGAAGATGCCGCTGTATCCCGGCTCCACTTCCTTGACGAGGTCGATCATCGGATTCAGCACTTCCTCGTTGATGCCTGTCATGAAGCCGGCCTCGCCCAGCATCGATTTTTCCATGAGCGCGTTGCACGGGCAGATGGTGACGCATTGGCCGCAGCTGACGCAGGACGAGTCGTTGATATCGACCCCATTGTCCCACTTGACCCGCGGGATGTCCGCTTCCCAATCGATGGAAAGGGTTTCATTCACCTGCAGATTTTGGCAGACCTCAACACACTGTCCGCAGGCAATGCATTGATTCGGGTCATAACGGTAGAACGGATGGGACATATCGACTTCCGAAGGTTCAACCTTCGGCCGGTACGGGTACTTCTGGTGCTCGATTTCCATCATTTCGGCGGTATTGTGCAGCTTGCAGTTGCCGTTGTTGTTGTCGCATACGGTGCAGTAGAGCAGATGGTTTTCGAGGATTCGGTCCATCGCTTCCGTCTGTGCAGCCTTGGCGGATGCGGAAGACAGCTTGACGTTCATTCCCGAAACGGCAATGGTCGAGCAGGCGCGCGCAAGCTTCCCGTCGATTTCCACAATACATGTGTCGCACGTCTGGATCGGGTCTACCTCAGGGACATAACAAATTTGCGGATGCGACAGGCCGGCAAGATTGATCGCCTCGAGCACGGTCATGCCCGATGTGATTTCCACCGCCTGTCCGTCGAGCGTAATGTTAACAAGATTTTGGTTCACGAACATAAAACCCCTTTTCACCCCAATGTTAAATGGAGCCGCCAAGCGTCCCGGTGTTTGCAGCGCTTCGGCGGGTGTCCATAAGCTAAAGAGCAGGCCATAAAAACAAAAAAACTCCACTAAACCCGTCTCCGCTAATCATTGTGCGCGGCAGGTTGTAGTGGAGTAACCGATTAGCATTGGCCTACTAATGGATCATTCCGGCGCCTGTATGGCATAAATGTATTCTCGTCATGATTATACTACGCCCCGGCAGAAAAACAAGGTTGAATTATTCTGTACAATCCTACTAAGATTTAGTATAGTGTTAAACTTGTGATGAGGTGAGAATGGGATGAAGAAGGAAGTTGCGTTTAACGATATCATTCGCAAAGTGAGGAAAGATACGTTCGGAAAAGGTCCGGAACGCATTCATACCACGTTTGTCGAGAACATGGCGATCACCCGGATGCACGGCAATTTCACACCTACTGAAAAGTTTATCGCACAGTCCGAAGACGGCAAGAAGATGGTGCACAGCGCGAGAACACACATGATCAAGGAGCTGTACAAATCCCAGGTTCCGGAAGGGCTGGAGGAGCTGTGTGGATCGAAGCTGATCCATCTGTTTACGGATATCAAGGTGGAAGAAGACATGGCCGTTTCGGTCTTTATGTTCGAGAAAAATATAGAGCAGGGATGAAGCGATGATGGAGGCTGTGACGAGCAGGCCGGGCATGATCCGGTACGAACAGGGAAAGATGGAGGAGAAGACCGACTTGGTCGTGAACGAGCATCCGGTAACGATCAAAATCAACGGCGAGGAATTTGCGACCCTCGTCTGTACGCCCGAATACATTGAAGATATGGCTGTCGGTTATCTCGCATCGGAAGGTGTCATTTCAAGCATTGAGGAAATCAAGGACTTATGGGTTCAGGAAGAGGAGGGGTTCGTTCACGCGTCTGTAAGCAAGTGGAGTCCTCTCCATCGCCAGCTATACAGCAAAAGGTACGTCACGTCCTGCTGCGGCGCCAGCCGGCAGGGCTTTGTGTTTTTCAATGACGCGAAAACGGCCAAGGTGCTGGATCAGGCTCCGGTGGAGCTGTCCTTTGACGATTGCTTCCGGCTCGTGCGGGAGATGCAGGAGGGAGCCGAGACGTTTAACCGTACGGGCGGTGTGCATAACGCCGCTTTGTGCGACCGAAACGGGATTCTTCTGTCGAGAATGGATATCGGGCGGCATAACGCGCTGGATAAAATTTATGGTTACTGCCTGAAAAACGACATCGCGGTGGATGATAAAATTATCGTGTTCAGCGGCAGAATTTCCTCGGAAATATTGCTGAAGGTGGCGAAAATCGGCTGTGCCGTCATCCTGTCCAAATCGGCGCCAACGGAGCTTGCGCTGGAGCTGGCGGACAATTTGGGCATTACCGCCGTCGGCTTTATTCGCGGCCAATCCTGCAACGTGTATACCCACCCGCACCGCATTGTGGAGTGCAGGCCGCAATCCTGAGCGACCCCAGGCGCACCTGCTGCAGCAGCACGAATTGTTTCGGGCACCAGCCCACATCAAGGGAATTTGCAGCTTCAAATGAAGGAGGGATCATCATGGAAACCCATGATCAATACAACCGTATACTCAGAGATTTGAGGCTTTCCGTGACGGACCGCTGCAATTTCCGCTGCCGGTATTGCATGCCCGAGGAAATCTTCGGCAAGGATTACGCCTTTTTGTCCAGGGAACATATTCTCAGCGTCGAGGAAACGGTGCGGATTACGCGGATTTTCACCCGCCTCGGGGCCCGCAAAATCCGCATCACCGGCGGCGAACCGCTGTTGCGCAAGGAGCTTCCGGATATTATTCGAGAGGTGTCCCGGATCCCTGGCGTGGAGGACGTTGCCTTGACGACGAACGGCAGCCTGCTCGCCCGGCACGCCCGGTCGCTGCGTGAGGCGGGCTTGATGCGCGTCGCCGTCAGCCTGGATGCGCTCGATGACGACACTTTTTTGGCGATGAACGGCGGAAAGGCCAAGGTGGCGCAGGTGCTGGAGGGCATTGACGCCGCCGCCGAAGCAGGTCTGGCCGTGAAGGTTAACATGGTGGTGCAGAAGGGCGTCAACGAGCATGCCCTGCTGCCTATGGTCCGCTATTTCCGCGAGCGGGGCCATATTTTGCGCATGATCGAATATATGGATGTCGGCAATACGAACGGTTGGAACTGGGATCAGGTCGTCAGCAAGCGTGAGATGCTGGAGCGGATTCACGCCGAATTTCCGCTGGCGCCTGCCGATCCCAACTATGAGGGAGAGGTGGCTTCCCGCTTCCGGTTTCTTGACGGCCAAGGCGAAATTGGCGTCATTTCATCCGTCAGCGACGCCTTCTGCTCCACCTGTACGCGGGGCCGATTATCGGCGGACGGCATGTTCTACACCTGCCTGTTCGCGACGAAGGGGCATGACCTGAGGGAATGGCTGCGTTCAGGAGCAACCGACGACGAGATCGTGGAGCATATCATAGCCATTTGGGAAGGACGGCATGACCGGTATTCGCTGGACCGCGGTAAAGCCGGCACGGGTACGGGCCGGGAAGCCAAGGTGGAAATGTCCCGGATCGGCGGATGACGGCTTGTTCCGGTCTGGCTTCCTAGAATGTACATCGATCAACGTTTTCTTTAAAATTGTTGACAAATTTATGAACAGGTGTTTATTATATGTATGAAATGTCATAGACAAATGGGGTGGATGTAGGGAATGCACCTGCCCTATTCGTTACGTGTCATGTGTGTTTGATCTCCCTATAGGAATCGGGTAGGGGAATTAACCGCTGTCAATCAACGTTCGGCTTCAGGGCCGGGGTTTGATTTGTGGCGGTTTTTTTGTTGTTGGAATGAACAAGGGAAAGTGGATCTTTTTGCGAATCACAGGCTTTTATCGAAGAAAGTTACGAAGAAAAATGGAAGGAATGGTACGATGTCGTCTTTTTATTCACCGCAGCAAATTCGTGATATTGCCATTGAAACAGGGGAGAAGAAAGCCAAACTGCCGCTGCCCGCGGTCCTCATTCTCGGCTTCCTGGCGGGTGCGTTTATTGCGCTTGGTTTTCTGCTGGATATCCGTGTCATTGGAACGGCTCCGAAGGAATGGGGCTCGGTCGCCGGATTTCTGGGTGCAGCCGTCTTCCCGGTAGGGCTGATCCTGACCGTCCTGGCCGGAGGGGAACTATTGACGGGGAACATGATGACGCTTCCAATGGCGTGGTTTTCCCGTAAAATCGGCTTTGGCGCCGTCCTCAAAAACTGGATTCTCGTCACGGTCGCCAACTTTATCGGGGCGGTGTTCGCCGCCTATTTCTTCGGGCATGTCGCCGGGCTGACGGAAGGGGCGTTTCTGGCCAAAACGGTAGCTGTGGCCGAAGCAAAGGTGCATGATTCGTTCCTGCAGGCTTTTGTCTCGGCCATCGGCTGCAATTGGCTCGTCTGCCTGGCGGTCTGGCTCGGTTACGGCGCGAAGGATGTTACCGGAAAAATCGTCGGGATCTGGTTTCCGGTCATGGCGTTTGTCGCCATCGGCTTTCAGCACGTGGTCGCGAACATGTTCGTCATTCCGGCTGCGATCTTTGCCGGACAGATGAGCTGGAGCCAGTACTTCCCGAACTTCGCGGCGGTGTTCCTGGGCAACCTGATCGGCGGAGCGGTCTTTGTGGCCCTTGCGTATTTCGCCGCTTACCGCCAGCCCGCCGGCTCCATGCTGCCTCTGGCCGAGAAGGCGAATCATAAATCGGCGTAATGCCGCTTGGCGTACTGCTCCAAAATATGAACGAATTTGAGCAGCGCCATGCCGGCTGGCTGATCTTTGCCTTGAACCATCAGCAGGTCCCGGCCGAGCTTCATTCCTTTCAGCTTGACCTCGCACAGCTCGCCGCTGCCAAGCTCCTTGCGGACGACCCAGCGGGACAGGACAGCGATGCCAAGGCCCGCGGCGGCCGCTTCCTTGACACCCTGGCTGCTGCTGAAGACGAAGCTCCGTTTGACCGCAAGTCCGCCCTCCTCAATCAGCCGGTCGCTGTAGGCCCGCGTGCCCGAACCGCTTTCGCGCAAGACCCACACCTGGTCCTGCAGCATGCCGGGATCAATCGATTTGTAGGCGGCGAGGGGATGGTCGGGCGACATCACCAGCACCATTTCGTCCTCCATGAACGTGGTCAGCTGCACATCCCTGGCGGTCGTGCTGCCTTCAACCAGACCGATATGAAACCGCCCTTCGCGGATATCGTGCACGATGTTGTCGGTGTTGCTGATATGAACCTGCACATCGACGTCGGGGTACTGGTGCGCATATTCGGCGAGAACGGCCGGAAGGATGTATTCGCCGATCGTAAAGCTTGCACCGATGCTCAGGGAGCCGGTCACGACATCCCGCAGCAGATGGATCTCCTGCTGGGCCTCCTCGTACAGCGCTAGCATCTGCCTGGCCTTCCGGAACAAGATTTCGCCTGCCTCGGTCAGTCTGACCTGCTTCGGGGACCGGAGCATCAGCTTCGTGCCCAGCTCATCCTCCAAGTTCCGGATGTGCAGGCTTACCCCCGGCTGGGACAGATGGAGCAGCTTGGCGGCGCGGGAGAAATTGCGCTCTTCGGCGACGGTGACGAAGACCTTTAGTGTGTCTGTGATCATGGCGTGGACTCCTGTTTATCATTTCTTCAGCGGCAAGCGAGGCTAAGGCTAAGGCGGTGCTGAAGATTACACTCAGTGTAACGTGGGGGAGGGCCGCAATCAATCATAAGTTATCCTGATGATCGGGATAGCAAATCGGTATTTCCCTTCCGGAGCAGGACATTCTATAGTGAGCGTATCGATAGCCGCTTGAATGACCAGGCTACGGACGGGAGGAATGAATCATGATTGCATCTCAGGGATCGGCCCTGCCGCGCAAAAAGCGCAATTTGAACGCTTATATGCTGGGGCTCTGCCTCACGTTTGTATTATCACTGCTGGCCAAGGGGCTGGCGCTGCTGCCTTTTCTCGGCATCATGGGGCAGCTGGTGCTGGCCATCCTGCTTGGCATGGTTTACCGCGCATTCGCCGGCGTGCCGGAGTACGCGATGCCCGGCATCGCCTTTTCCAATAAAAAGCTGCTCAGGCTGGGCATTATTTTGCTCGGCATGCGGCTGAACCTGGCGGACATCGTTCATGCCGGGCCAAAGGTTCTGCTGCTGGCCGTGGTCAATATCAGCGTGACGCTGCTCGCGGTATACGGCATCGCCCGGCTGATGAAGGTCGATCCGGTCATGTCGCTGCTGGCCGCCTGCGGTTCGGCCATTTGCGGGGCGGCGGCTGTGGCCGCCATCGCGCCGCAGGTTCGGGCGAACGAGCAGGAGACGGCGGTCAGCGCCGCGGTAGTTGCCCTGCTCGGCACCTTGTTTACGCTGCTGTACGTCGGCCTGTATCCGCTGCTCGGCCTGTCGCCGGCCGGATACGGCTTGTTTGCGGGCGGCACGCTCCATGAAGTCGCCCATGCCATCGCGGCAGCAGCGCCAGGGGGCAAGGAGGCCGAAGATATGGCCGTCATCGTCAAGCTGACACGGGTGGCGCTGCTCGTGCCCGTCGCCGTTCTCGTCGGCCTCTGGAGCAGCCGCAAGGGCGGGCGCACCGCACCGGGGGAAAGAACCCGTATTCCCATCCCATGGTTTGTGCTTGGCTTTCTTGTGATGAGCGGCATCCATACGCTGGGCATTCTGCCGGAATCGGCTGCCTCGCAGATCGTCACGGCAGCTTATATGCTGATGGCCATGGCCATGGCCGGTCTTGGCCTGAACGTCGACTTTGCCGTGTTCGGGCGCAAAGGGGGCCGGCCGTTCGCCGCAGCGCTGCTTGGCTCCTGCCTGCTTGCCGGCGTCGGATATGTGCTGGTCAAGGCGTTGGGATTAGCATAAACGCCGGAACGTACCGGCCAACACCTAAAGAAGGACTCCGGCCGGGAACGGCGGAGTCCTCCTCTTTTTTTACAATCTTAAATGAACGTATCGGCTACAGTTCTTCGGAATCATCACCGTCATATCCATTGATCAGGTCCGTTCCGTGCATATCCTCCACCATGGCGATCGCGGAAGGATCGACCGGACTGTTCGCCGAAATGTCGTCCGCATCCGGAACGTCCGGCAGCTCTTCGTCCTCCGTCAGTTCGTTCACGGCCGAGGATTCACCGGCGTACGCGCCAGACGTCCCGGCAGAGGCTGGAGCCGAGTCCCGGCCCCCAAGCTCGGGACTCATGTCGGACCGGACATAGAATTCCACGTCCTCCGCTTCCGGCTCACGGCTGATGCTTTGCTTGGTGTATGTTCCCGTATCCTTGAAGTCATCCCGGGGCAGCTCAAACTCGGGCGGAAGCTCGCGCTGCTGGTCGTACCGTTCATAGGTCAAATCGGCATCGCTTTTAATATTCTTATTATACTCATCAGCCATGTCATCCATCTCCTTTGGCGTATTTTCTTTCCTTACCGTTACCCGAATTGAGCCCGTATATCCGCTCCCGGATTAAAACTTAGGAAATACGTATCTGATCAAGAAGTAGAGGAAACCGAAAAAAATGATAATGTACGCGGCATATTTGATAAAAGTGGCTGCTACAAGACTGGAATCGGACTTCTGCTGAACTTCCTTATGCTCAACCTCAACGTTGTTCCGGCGGAATTCACTCATGGGTAATCCTCCTTTCAGCGCAGATCGGGAAGTCTCTGTCGTTTGCTACTTTAATAAACGTACACGTTGAAGGTGAAACATCGTTACCATACTTAGGAAAAAGTGGTATGATTAAATAAGTCCCGGCCTGTGTAACCCCGAAGGCAGTTGCGCTCAGGTTGAAGTCAATCCGGGGATTCTTATGTTTTCAAATGCATAAATATAATAATGTCGCCAGTATACTCGATGTTATATGTATATTTATGCAAATGATATATTTTTTGACGACGACCGAAAGAACAGGAAGGAGTGGACGATGATGATAGCGAATCTACATAACAGTTTAAAATTTACAAATATTAACTTTTGAGGTGTTTTATGAAGGGTTTCTCCAAATCCGTAATCACTAAGCTCGCTCTGATCGCTTGCCTGACGCTGCTGTTTGTGACGGTACCGGTATTTGCTGGGGCGATGCAGACGGGTGGAGAGCGTTGGATTACCGAGTGGGAGGTCAAATGGGCGGACAGCCCGGATCTTGCGGCAGTTCCGCGATCCGTAACGGCAAGCGAAGGCTGGAGCCCGAATCAATCCGGCATGGCTTTGCCGAAGAGGCCCGGAACATCATCGACATTATGGATCAGAACGAAGCTCCCTGCCTTGAACTGGGACATCCCCTCCATGCTTATCCCTAAGATATACGGACAGAACATTGCGATTTTTATCGGCACGACCCCCATCTACGAATCAAACCGCGACTATATTTACGATAACAACAAAGTGTTAACTCCCCTTCAGAGAAATGATTCCGATAAAATACTGTACATAGGCGTTCAATCCGCCAAGGACCGCATCGGACTGCGCCACGGCATTGAACTGGGCAACTATCCGGAATTGCTGGACAACTACGTCAAGAGAGACCTGATCGATATCATACTGGGCTGCGCGTTTGTCTTTATTGCGCTCGTCATGCTCATTTGCTCGGTTTTTTTGAAAAAGGAGCAGAACGCCTCCTGGATTTCACTGAGTCTGGTGATCGCCTCCGCCGGAGTGCTGGTCATCACGTATTCCCCGTTTCTGTATACCTTTTACAAGGATTACGGCAAGCTCTACACCCGCCTATGGGATGTCGCGCTGTTCGTGCTGCTTCCGTCACTAACCTATTTTATCGAACGGATCTTCGGCAGCGGGTACCGGTCGGTGATCAAGAAGCTGTTGTATTTTCAAATCGGATATTCGGCATTCTGCCTGCTCTTCATGCTGGCAAACATCGTGCTGAACGACAAACTGTTCGGTATCCATTATTTTCTGTCGGTCCGTGTTCTGGGAATCGTTATGATCGTACAAGCCGTGCTGCTCGTCAGCAATTCGATCATCCATGCCGTGAAAGGGAACCGGAGCGCCGAGATTCTCACCGTCGGTTTTGCGTTGTTCGGCTTGACGGTCATTGGCGAAATGGTCTGGTTCTATTTGAAGGATGGCAATTATGACCTGTTTCTGTGGAAGTGGGGGGCGGCTGTATTTATCATTTCCCTGATGCTGATCCTCGGCCGGAACTATACCATCAATCACGAACAGATTGTAAAATATTCAAGGGAGCTGGAAATGTTCAACAACGAGCTGCAGCGCTCCGAGAAAATGGCCATCATCAGCGAATTGGCGGCATCCGTCGCCCATGAGGTCCGGAACCCGCTTCAGGTGACGCGCGGTTTCCTGCAAGTGCTGACCAAGAAGTACAGAAACCAGGATAAAATCTATATGACGATGGCCCTGGAGGAGCTGGACCGGGCCGCAGGCATCATCACCGACTTCCTGACCTTTGCCAAGCCGCAGTTTGAACGGATTTCCGTCCTGAACGTCAAAGAGGAACTGGGGCATGTGGAGGGCGTCATCGTACCGCTTGCGAACCTTCAGGGCGCCCAGATCGACATGCATATTCCGGACCATCTGCAGGTGAAAGGGAACTCTTCGAAATTTAAGCAGGCTTTTATCAATATGGTGAAGAACAGCATCGAGGCGCTTAACGGAGACGGTCAGATTAACGTATGGGCTTACGAGATGGACGAGCGGGTTGTAATCCATATTCAGGACAATGGGGAAGGGATGAGCAAGGAGGAGCTTGCCCGGCTGGGGGAGCCGTATTTCTCCAACAAGACGAAAGGGACCGGGCTTGGTCTTATGGTTACGTTCCGGATCGTGGAAGCCATGGGGGGAAGTCTTGAATTCAAAAGCGAAAAAGGGGTGGGAACCGAAGCGGTCGTCTCCTTTCCATCAGCGGCTGTATAAGCCGCTTGACGGTAAGGTGGCGAACTTCGCGTTTCCAACCCTTTCAAGATTTATGTATATTCAAGATGAGGTGTGTAATCTCAATTACCAGGAGTATTTCGGCGCCGCGGCCGCTCTGACCGTTTCTGTTGGACTTGGGGGAAGCACGAGATAAAACTCGTTGGATGATTCCTCCACTGTCTTTACTTTGATGTGTTCAGGTAAAATAATACCGAGCACTTCTTTGATTGCGGCCTTAGGGTCGGCCAGGAGTCTTTCCTTGAAACTTGGGTCTTCCCAGGCTTTTTGAATAACTTGGTTGTGAAGGATAGCTTCTGCTGTCATTAGAATCACCCTTTCAACAAAATGGTTAATATTACCTTTATAAGTATACCATGGAATAAATTATAAATCTATCATTATTTGATATGATTTAACATCCATAAACTTAATCCGCCTTTTTGCAAGGCGTTTCTCTCTTCTTCGATCCGGTTCGCGTCGTCCTGAATCGACATCAGAATATGCTGGTGAAAAGAAAGCAGCTGGGGAATGTTTAATGGGGTCTGCTTGATGTGCTCATGGTTGGCTTCCGCTACGGCTGTGTATGAACGCAGAATGCCGTGAACGGCAATATAATGCTCGACACGATCAGCAGTGAGCGGTTCGCCTTGGGCAAACTGCGACCGGATCAGCGAGAGCAGGCTGTTATAGCTGCCTTCCTCAAGATCTTCCCGCCAGTCGGCCCAATCGTCCGCCATTTGCAGCGTAGCCAGTACGTGTTCGAGCAAGTCGGTCACGGCCGGAATTTGTTCCTCCCCGCCCGACAGGAGCAGCGCTCCGGTGCTCGACAGCTTCAGCGGCGCAGCCTTGCGCGCGATGAACAGCGGATTCACTCGGAAATAGTCGGCCGTGTGCTCATTGGTAACGGCTTCCGCCCATTCATGCAGGTACTGCCTGAAATAGGACCAGAACCGGGACGCTGAGGGGAAGTAGCCGCGGTAGATGTCGAGAAACTGCAGGTACAGCAAATTTCCCAGCGGCAGCTGCTCCTTGTCCTGGGGCGAGGAGGAATCCATGCAATCGTCCTGAATGAAAAAATAGAGCATGGCGCAAACGTTGCCGATCGACAGCTTCCGGGCGTCTTCGGCCGAAAGTCCTGCCGTTTCCATCAGCCAGAAGGGCAGCAGATAGCAGATATAGTTTTTGGCGCTGTTTTCTTCGAGCGGGTTAAAATGGCTTAAATAGGAAAGGCCTTTCGTGTTCAACGGAGAGGGGAACGCGGCAATGATGCACTCGGTTTCGCGGAATACATACGACAAATCGGCTTCATAACGCTCTAACCATTCCATAAAATCACCTTTTTTAGATAGGATTGTTGTTCCAAGCGGCGGTATCCGATGCTGAAGACATCATTGAGCCGTTGACTGGTTATGAGTGGGAGGTTGTGTGTATGTTGTTATATGAAGTTTAGTTGAGGTTTTGATTAGTTTAGCATATATTTCCAATTTATGAAATCCGTAATTGAAAGAACCGGATGCGAGGCTGCAGACTGCTGGTTCCGGTACACTAACATTCGGTAGAGGTGCACATATGAAAGCTTCGAGAAAATACGGCATCATCGCGGCGGCGATATGTATAGTCATCCAGCTTGTGCTTGCCGCCTCCTGTTACGGCAGTTCCGAACCGGCTCTAAAGCCGCTGACGGACTGGCGGTTCACATGGGAGGACGGAGGTACAGGCAGCCGCAGCACGGACGGCATCGGGCCGGCTTCCGGGTGGGAGCCGTACCGGATGAAGCAGCCGCTGCAGCTAAGCACCGGGGAAGAGAAGGCGGGATGGTTCGGAACGAAGCTGCCGGCGCTCATCTGGAATACGCCTGCCATTTTGCTCAAACCGGTTTATGGAATCAAAATCGACATCTACGTCGGTCAAGAGAAACGATACGAAATCGATCGGGATTACCAGTATGATGTTCATCATATCCTGCTTCCGCTGAGCCGTGAAGACGCCGGTCAAACGCTGCTCATGAAAATTCAGGGGGGAACCGGCCGGATCGGCATGGACGGTCCCGTGTGGGCCGGCGATTACCAGACGCTGCTGACCAAGCTGATCAAGGCTAATCTGGGTGATATCGTTTTGGGAAGCTCGTTTATATTCATTGCGCTGATTATGCTGATTTCGGCTTTATTCCTGAACCGGAGCGAGCGGAACAGCTGGCTGTCACTGACGGTAGTCATTTTGTCGATCGGGCTCATGATCCTGACTTATTCTCCTTTTGTGTACAGTCTGTTCAGAAGCTATGGAGAATGGTTTCAGGTCGTTTTTGACCTTGGTCTGCTGTCGCTCTTACCGGCGATAACCTATTATTTTGAAAGAACCATTGGTCCCGGCTACATGCTGATCATTCGGATGTGCCGTAAATTCCTGGTAGGGTACTCGCTCTTTTGCCTCGGGTTTTTGGTCATCAACCTGCTTAGCGGCAGCCGTTTCTCCGATATTTATTATTTCTTTTCCGTCAAGGTGCTCGGCTGCATTATGATCGTTCTGCTGATGATTTTGGCGGCCAGCGCGATATCCTACGCCGCCAAAGGAAACAGGGACGCGGCTGTGTTTGCTTCGGGATTTGCCTTGTTTGCCATCCCGGCGCTGGGTGAACTTGTCTGGTTCTATGTACGCCAGGGGGACTACGTGCTGTTCTGGTGGAAATGGGGAGTCCTTGGCTTCGTTATCAGCCTCATCATGATCCTTGGCCGGAAGTTCGCCCATAATCATCGGCAGATTGTCGTGTATTCCCGGGAGCTTGAAATGTTTAACAGCGAGCTGCAACGGTCGGAGAAAATGGAAGTCATCAGCGAGCTGGCCGCCTCGGTTGCACACGAGGTGAGAAACCCGCTTCAAGTCACCCGCGGCTTTCTGCAGCTGCTGCAGGAGAAGTCGAGGGACCGGGAGAAGGAGTATCTCCGGCTGGCGCTTGAGGAATTGGACCGGGCATCGGGGATTATTACGGATTTTCTTACGTTTGCCAAGCCGGAGGCGGAGAAGGTCGCTCTGCTCAATGTGGGGCACGAATTCCGGCATATCGAGGGCATCTTGATCCCCCTGGCCAACCTTCAAGGCGGCCGAATGACGACGGATATTCCCCAAGACTTGTACGTCCACGGCAATTCGTCCAAGTTCAAACAGGCCTTTATCAATATGATCAAGAACAGCATTGAAGCGCTGCGGGAGGAAGGCCACATTCAAATCCGAGCTTACCGGGAAAACAGCCAGGTTGTCATTCGCGTCGCCGACAATGGAGAGGGGATGGAGCCGTCAGAGGTGGCGAGGCTCGGCGAGCCATATTACTCCAACAAATCGAAAGGAACCGGGCTCGGGCTGATGGTCACGTTCCGCATCATTGAGGTGATGCAGGGAAAGATCGAGATTGAGAGCAAGAAAGGCGCCGGTACGGTGATGACCGTCCGTTTCCCGGCCGCCGCATCCGGCGAACAGGGGACGGAATGATCCCGTGACCCGCATACACTAGAACAAAAAAAATGGCGCCTGCATCGGCGTCATTTTTTTCGTTTAAAAGAGCATTTCTGGGGCGTTTCCTCCTTGAATGTCCCTCCAGGCCAGATATAAGCTGATCGCTGCGGCAATAAGAAACAGAAAAGCGGAAATAAAGGCAAGCTGCTTTCCGGTGCTCATCGCACCGATATTTCCGCCTGCTCCCATTCCCGGGGTTGCGGAGGGGACCAAACCGCTGATTCGAACGGGCTTCGCCGGTTTTGATCTTGATTTAATCCGCTTCCTTGGCTTTGCCGATTTCACTGGTTTCACGTTAAGACACTCCTTTGCGTGAGAATCCTTCTTTAAAAAACGATGACAGGGTGCTTTAACGAACTCACAGTAAGTTATGTTACTGCAGTTCGGGTCGTTCCGAGGCCAAAGAGAAAATAGACTGGGGAAAGAAACAGATGTATGTTTGATCATCTGATATCGATTTATACAGCTTGTCGCCGCAGCTGAAGCCAGAGGTCTTATTGCAGTGTATGATGGGGCAGCAGAGATGTTATCGCAGGAGCAAAAAAATAGGGTCCCGGCTTGACCTCGTGCCGTCCCTTCCCGGGTAATCCGAATATGTCGAAAACATCCGGCTGGTGGGGAAAATGATCATTTACTAGATTGTTAGTTTTGTTATAATAAATTATGCTAACTTTCTTTGGACAATACGAGCGATGGCAGGAGGATATCATGGACAAAACGCAATGGAACATCAGCAGCTGGAGCTTTAAAGCATGCAAGGACCAGGAATGGATGGAGGCGAAGGTACCGGGCTGCGTGCATACGGATCTGCTGGCCAACGGCAAAATTCCGGATCCGTTCTACGGAACGAATGAGAAGGAAGTGCAGTGGATCGACAAGCAGGATTGGGAATATGAAAGCCGGTTCGATTTGCCGGAGGAGCTGCTGTCCCTTCCGCATCTGGAGCTCGTATTTAAAGGGCTTGACACCTATGCGGACGTCGCCGTGAACGGCAAACCTGTTCTTCAGGCGGATAATATGTTCCGCACATGGAAGGCCGATGTCAAGAATGTGCTGCAGCCGAAGGACAATACGGTCCATGTGCGTTTCCGCTCGCCGGTCCAGGAGGATCTTCCCAAGCTGGAGCGCCTCGGCTACGATTTGCCGGCAACGAATGACCAGTCGGATGTCGGAGGACTTGGAGACCGGAAAATCAGCGTATTCGCCCGCAAGGCGCCGTATCATTACGGATGGGACTGGGGTCCTCGTTTCGTGACCAGCGGCATTTGGCGGGATGTCTATATTGAAGGATGGGATCACAGCCGGATTCAGGATGTGTACATCGATCAGACGGAGGTTACGGCAGCATCGGCCAAGTTAACGGCCGTGATCGAGCTGGAGTCAGACCTGGAAGGGGAAGCGCTGGTTCGCCTGAGCGCGGACGGTCAGACCTGGGACCAGAAGGTCCAGCTGGCACAAGGCGCCCAGACGGTGGAACTCTCGGTGGTGATCGAAAATCCGAAGCTGTGGTGGTGCCGTGGACTCGGTGAGGCGAATTTGTATGAGTTCCGTGCGGAGCTGATCGTTGACGGTGGCGTGGCAGCCGAGAGAAGCGTCAAAACAGGTCTGCGCTCGGTCAGGCTGGTCCGCGATAAGGACGAGGCCGGCTCCACCTTTTACATCGAGCTGAACGGAGTACCGGTGTTCGCCAAGGGTGCCAACCATATTCCGAACGACAGCTTTATTACCGAAGTAACCTACGAACGCTACCGTCATGAGATTGCCAGCGCAGCAGCCTCCAACATGAATATGCTGCGTGTCTGGGGCGGGGGGATTTACGAGCAGGACGCTTTCTACGAGCTGTGTGACGAATACGGCCTGATGGTATGGCAGGATTTCATGTTTGCCTGCAGCATGTACCCCGGCGACGCAGCATTTTTGGAAAATGTACGGCTGGAAGCGGAGGAAAACGTCAGACGTCTGAGAAATCATCCTTCGATTGTTTTATGGTGCGGAAATAACGAAATTGATACCGCCTGGTCCCACTATTCCGAAAATACCGGCTGGGGCTGGAAGCAGCAGTATACTCCGGAGCTCCGCGAGCGCCTGTGGCAGGATTACGAGGCGATCTTCCACCGGATTTTGCCGGAAGCGATTTCCCGGTATGCGCCGCAGGCCGATTACTGGCCGTCTTCGCCGATGATCGAGCTGACCGGGGACATTTGTCAGCATGCGACGAACAGCTCCACCGGCGGGGATATCCATTACTGGGGCGTATGGCACAATGTGGAGCCGTTTGAGAATTATAACGTGTACATCGGGCGTTTCATGAGCGAATACGGTTTTCAGTCGTTTCCGGAATACAAATCGGTTCGCCGTTATGCCGAAGAGCATGATTTGGCCCTGGAATCGGAAGTGATGCTGGCCCACCAGAAGAACGGGCAGGGCAACCGTCTGATCAAGCAGTATATGGATATGTACATGAACGAGCCGAAGGATTTTCCTTCCTTCCTGTATATGAGCCAGGTGCTGCAGGCGGAGGCCATGAAGATGGCGATTGAGGCGCATCGCCGCAAGAAGCCTTACTGCATGGGGACGCTGTATTGGCAGATGAACGATTGCTGGCCGGTGGCTTCTTGGGCGGGGATGGATTATTTCGGCCGCTGGAAGGCGCTCCAGTATTACGCCAAACGCAGCTTCTGCGACATCGCCGTTTCCATCGACGGTACGAGCGGCGATGAATTGGACATTTACGTCCTTTCTGATGTGCTCCAGCCGCTGTCCGGAAGTCTTCGCCTGCAGGTCATGGACCTGAAAGGGAACGTCCTGCAGGAAACGGCGGAGAGCTTCAGCATAAGCGCCAACACATCGGAAAAGGTGCATACCTGCTCCGTGGAGCAGCTGCTGGGCGGAAGCCGCCCTCAGGAAACGTTTCTGCTCGTCCAGCTTGAAGTGTCCGGACAGGTGGTGGACAGCAAGGAGCATTATTTTGTGCCGGCTAAGGAGTTTGCGTTTGCCAAAGCGAATATCACGGTACGGGAGGAAGAGGGCAGCGAGGGTCATACGCTGATCCTTACAACGGATACGCTGGCCAAACAAGTATGGATTTCCAGCGAGGCGGAGGGCAGCTTCAGCGACAATTTCTTCGATTTGATCCCGGGCAGGGAGAAGCGCGTACAGTTTTACGCCCGTTCGGAAGGGGAAGAGCCGTTCATCCCGGCCAGACCGGGCCGGATCGAAGTGAAATCGATGGCGGACTTTATCGTAAAGTAGGATATTTGCATACAAAGGAGCCGTCCGGGTATACCGGGACGGCTCCTTTTCTTTGGGGTGGACGCGTATGCACCAGCGCTGTAGTCGCTGCTGTTAAATATAATGCAGTCCGGATAAATAAGGCAGAGGTATCGTACAGAAATCCTCCGGAGCCCCCGCCAGGTGGGGAGACTCGGGATCAAACAGCAGCGACAGCAAACCGCTGTCATCCAGCGCGAGTTCCTGTCCCTTGTTTGTGACCGTGTATGATCTGCCGCCGGCTTCATCGATGCGGATAAAGGATTTCCAGTCCACCTTGAGCAGCGGGGAACACTGCGTGAGCAGGCTGTGGGCGTCCGCGATCCATACGGTGCCGCTGTTCGGGCCGGATTGGACCGCGGCGCCGGCCTGCTGCAGCAGTTTCAGCAGGGCTTGCTCCTGCCAAGGCACCGGAACCTCCAAGCGCTGAATCTGGTGGCGCTGGAGCATTTCGGCCAACAGCCGGGTAACGGTATGCGGATGGCCTCCCCACTCGACGGCCTTGGCCGGTTCGCCGGACGTCGAGGATTCAGGAGCCGTTGGCACGGCAGCGGCCAGAAAGGCTGTTATCGCGCCGTCTTTGCGAGCGGTGAGCGTCTCTTGGCGCATCATGGTGATGTCCGCGATGGCACTGCTGCCCAGCAGCGTGAGCAGCTGTGCGGGGCCCTGCTCATAGGCCGGGGAAGCACCAGAGAGGATCGCCGAGATGCCGAACGTATCCTCCGGCCGCATAGGGCTGATGCTCCATTCATCTGTATCCGGTTGCAAAAGGGCTGCCGCGCTGCCGCTATCCAGCATGGCATAATGAACTCTGCCAAAATCGTAGCAGCCTGCCCGGCGGTACAGGGAACGGCCGCCGGATACGAATACGAGGGAAGCCCCGGAGCGGCGTGCATGATCCATGCATTCCGCCAGCAGCGTGCTGGCCAGATTTTGCCCGCGGAAGTCGGGGTGTGTGCATACCGAACCGATGCTGAACACGTTCAGCCTGGCTTCCCCGATCCGCACCACGTCCGGCGCCAGTCCCATGAACGCCACCAGCTCGCCCTCATCGGTGAACGCGCCATATGAATGGCTGACACCCGGATGAAACAGGGCCGGAAACGATTTGCCCATCGAGGGCTGGCCGGGTTTGCCAAATACAAGGTCCGACAGGTCTGCGGCCTGTTGTAATTCATTTGAATAAAGCAGCCGAATCTTCAAGTTATACATGCCTCCTCATCCGTCATGCTTGTTGTCTAATAGGTCGAGAATAAGTATAGCCCTCTAACGGGATAAAGTGAAGATGGGCGAACCATTTCCTCTATTGAAAGAAAACAGATGCCCGGAAAGCCGTTGTCTGCTCCAACGTTACAAAAAAGTGCTTAAATGACTTTGAAGTGCGTACTTCCCGAGGGCGCAATCCGGGTGCACAATAGAACCATCACCAAGCACAATATACAAAGGAGCTGACATTCCATGAATGATCATAAATCGGTTAAGGAAGAACGGAAAGTGGCACTGGTCGTCGGGGCCAATGGGGTGATTGGACGCAATCTCATTGACTATTTGCTGACGCTGCCGGAGTGGGAAGTGATCGGAGTATCCCGGAGGGGAGGGGAGGACAGGGAGCGGGTCCGCTATATCGCGGCGGATCTGCTGGACCCGGAAGATGCCCGGCGCCGCCTGGGCGCGCTTCCCGAGGTGACGCATCTGTTCTATGCCGCTTATCAGGACCGTCCGACCTGGGCCGAGCTGGTGGCGCCGAACCTGGCCATGCTGGTCAACAGCGTCGAGGCGGTCGAAGCGGGATCGCCGGGGCTGCGGCATGTCAGCCTGATGCAGGGGTACAAAGTGTACGGTGCGCATCTCGGCCCGTTCAAAACCCCGGCCAAGGAATCGGATGCGGGGCATATGCCTCCCGAGTTTAATGTGGATCAGCAGCATTTTTTGGAGAAACGGCAGCAGGGAAAGGCTTGGACGTGGTCGGCCATTCGTCCTTCGGTGGTAGCGGGTTTTGCATTGGGCAATCCGATGAATCTGGCCATGGTTATCGCCGTATACGCGTCCATCTCCAAGGAACTGGGCATTCTGCTCCGTTTTCCGGGGAAACCGGGGGCCTATCATACGCTGATGGAGGTTACTGATGCCGGGCTTCTTGCCAAAGCCACCGTGTGGGCCGCAACCGATCCGCGGTGCGCGAATCAAGCGTTCAATATTAACAACGGGGATCTGTTCCGCTGGAACGAGATGTGGCCGAAGATCGCCGCTTACTTCGGAATGGAGACGGCGCCGCCCCTTCAGATGTCCCTGGACGTCGTTATGGCCGACAAGGAGCCGTTGTGGAATGACATGGTCCAGAAGCACGGGCTTGTCCCGCATTCTTATCAAGAGGTTTCTTCCTGGAGCTTCGGCGATTTCGTCTTCTCCTGGGATTACGATTTCTTCGCCGACGGGACCAAAGCCCGCCGCTTTGGCTTCCATGAGTACGTGGATACAGAAGAGATGTTCAAGAGCATTTTCGATGATTTACGCCGGCGTAAGGTCATTCCGTAACGTGTAGGTTTGGGCGTCATGCTTATGATCTCACCAACGTATAAAAAAGAGAGGCTGCCCCTGATCTTGCAGGGATGCAGCCTCTTTGCTTATGTATGCTTCTGATCCTTCCGAGTTATGCCGCAGGATATCTCTTGGCGCCGCCGGTGCCTTTCAAACGACTGATCTGCCGATGGCCGCCTGCCCTTGCAGCCGGTCAACCTGCTTGTTTACGGCGCAGACTTCAAGCGGGAGTTTTCTCTGATGGCCGCCGTTCCCTGGTACTTTTTATCCACATGCATTTCTCCCCATCGGCACATCATGTGCAGCAGTTCCTTCATGCTCCAGCCGTATTCGGTCAGTTCATACTCGACCTTGGGAGGAACCTCATTGTAGATGATGCGCTGAATGATGCCCTCGTCTTCTAGTTCGCGCAAATGCTGGGTCAGCATTTTCTGGGTGATGGAAGGAATGAGATGCAGAAGCTCGTTGTTCCGCTTTTTGCCGAAGGTCAGATGAAACAGGATGACCGGCTTCCACTTGCCACCGATCACCTCCAGGGTTACTTCCACCGCCGTATTGTATACTTTCACCGGTTGATCCATACGTTCGCACCTCCGTAAGTAAGGGTCTATTCGCCGCCGTCTTCAAGTCATCTCTACGGTATAGGATAACCTGGGGCCGCAGGGAGCGATAATCCGTCTGATTATTTCCAATATAGCATGACTGGTTGCGATCCGCATAACTGGCGACGGGAAATTGGAGGGCATTTTATTTTTATTCTTGAATTTAATATATGTATGCGATATATTGCATACATAAGATAAAGGAGTGAGCGATCATGCCGATCCCTAAAAGTTATTCCTCGCCTGTGCGCATGACCGCCAAGGAGCGGGCCTTCAGCCAAATTCAGAGATGGATTATCGACGGCACCCTTCAACCGGGAGAAAAACTGGTGGATGCCGAGTTGGCGGAGGCGCTGGGGGTTTCCCGCACCCCCGTACGCGAGGCGCTGCAGCTGCTTGAAGTTCAAGGGCTGGTAGAAATGCATCCAGGAAGGGATACGCGCGTTCAAACGGTCGAGAAGGATGACATTCTGAAAATGTACGCTACCCTGGCTGCTTTGCATTCCTTGGCGGCTGAAACGGCTGCGACTCATATTTCGGCGGAGCAGATCGAACAGCTGAAGGGGCTTAACGCCGATTTTGCCGCCGCGATTATGCAGGGACAGCCGTACCAGGCGATGGAGCTTGACGAGCAGTTTCATAACCTGATCGTGGACGCCTCTGATAATGCCTACGCTGCATCCTTCAGCGCCTCGCTGCAAATCCATATTCGGAGGTTCAAGTATGTTTTTCTGGCTCAGCCGGTGTCGGCAACCGCTGCCTCGGTAGAAGAGCATGCCCGCATCATTGAGGCGTTCGAGAAGAAGGATGCGGCGCTGGCCGCCTCGGTGATGAAGCAGAATTTACTGAGACCGATGAATGAGCTTTATGCATTCATTCAAAATCACTCGGAAGGAGACGATTCCAAATGACGAGTCAAGATCGACCTGATCTGCGGATTCGCAGCAAAGTCATCAGTGAGGGCGTAAACCGGGTCCCGAACCGGGCCATGCTCCGTGCGGTCGGATTTAAAGATGAGGATTTCAAGAAGCCGATGATCGGCGTGGCCAGCACCTGGAGCGAAGTGACACCCTGCAATATGCATATTGATGAATTAGCCAGGGAAGCCAAGAAAGGCGCTCAGGCCGGCGGCGGGGCTCCGCTCATATTCAATACGATCACCGTTTCCGACGGGATATCGATGGGGCATGAAGGCATGCTGTTTTCACTGCCCAGCCGGGAAATTATTGCCGATTCAATCGAAACCGTCGTAAACGCCGAGCGTTTTGACGGCCTGGTAGCGATCGGCGGGTGCGACAAGAATACGCCGGCCTGCCTGATGGCGATCGGACGCATGAATCTTCCGGCTGTATACGTTTACGGAGGCACGATTCAGCCTGGATCGCTGAACGGCCGGGACGTAAATATCGTGACGGCCTTCGAAGCTGTCGGGCAGTATCATGACGGCAAAATGACTCCCGAGGAGCTCCATCAAATCGAGTGCCACGTTTGTCCGGGTGCTGGAGCCTGCGGGGGAATGTATACGGCCAACACCATGGCTGCGGCCGCGGAAGCGATGGGCATGAGCCTGCCTGGTTCCTCATCGACGGCGGCCATCGCAAGCGGAAAAGCCGATGAGTGTGCGAGGGCGGGAGAAACGGTGATCCAGCTTCTCGAAAAAGGGATTTATCCAAGAGACATTATGACGAAAAAGGCATTCGAGAACGCCATTACCGTCGTCATGGCTCTGGGAGGATCGACCAACGCCTTTTTGCATCTGCTGGCCATCGCCCATTCCGTTCAGGTCGATCTGACCATCGACGACTTCGAGCGGATTCGCAAGAAGGTACCGCATCTTGCCGATTTGAAGCCGAGCGGCCGGTATATGATGCAGGATCTGAGCGATGCCGGGGGTGTCCCTGCGGTCATGAAGCTGCTGCTTGAAGCGGGCCTTCTTCATGGCGATTGCATCACCGTAACCGGGCATACGATCGCGGAAAATTTGGCAGCGGTGGAGCCGCTGCGGAGCGGCCAGAATGTCGTCAGACCGCTGGATCAGCCGCTGAAGCCTACAGGGCCGCTCGTGCTGCTGAAAGGTAATTTGGCGCCGGAAGGGGCCGTAGCCAAAATGTCCGGCTTGAGCAGGCTGTCCTTTACCGGGCCTGCCCGCGTATTTGACAGTGAAGAAGAAGCTACGGAAGCGATCGTGGGCGACCAGATCCGGAAGGGAGATGTCGTCGTTATCCGCTACTGCGGACCGAAAGGCGGTCCCGGCATGCCGGAAATGCTGTCCGTCACCGCCATGATTGTGGGCAAAGGACTGGGCGGCGACGTGGCGCTTCTGACCGACGGCCGGTTCTCCGGCGGCTCGCACGGTTTTGTGGTGGGACACGTGGCTCCGGAAGCTCAGGTCGGCGGTCCGATTGCCCTCCTTCGGGAAGGGGATATCATTACCATCGACAGCGAAACCCAGGAAATCAATATGCAGGTCAGCTCCGAGGAGCTGGAGGAGAGAGCGAAGCAGTGGTTCCCGCCGCAGCTGAAGCATTCCGCTGCCGTGCTGCGGAAGTATGCGCGGCTCGTATCCTCGGCATCCAAAGGAGCCGTCACGGATGGGGACGTTTAAATTGAAGCAGGGGGGCACCGCGACAGATGCGGTGTTCCCTTTTTTATTTCCATGATCCGCTCATGTCCAATAACCCCGCATAATCGCGCCTTTATTTGGAAAATGTAGACCCATGATTCCCCTTTTCAGAGGGCTGTTCTCACCGCCAATTGACGGCCTAAAGGGGGAGGGGACATACCGCTTTTGTTTGTAACGTTAGTTGCTTGGTTTATATATAACTAGGGCAATTTTCTTGTTTGCAATCGAAATCAAGGCGTGTTTACATTCCATTTTAAAGAGGCGAGGCTGTTTGGATTCCACAACACTGGTTAATTCACTTGTTCTTTTAATGGCCGGCCTGCTGCTCGTCGGCGTGCTGACCACCAAATTTTCCTCGAGATTCGGCATGCCGGCCCTTGTGCTGTTTATCATCGTTGGCATGCTGATTACGCGGTTCGTGTATTTCAATAACGTCCTCATCACCCAGATTGTCGGGATTTTGGCGCTGATTGTCATTTTGTTCGAAGGGGGCATGCAGACGAAGTTTACCGATATCAAGCCGGTCATCAAGCCGGCCCTGTCGCTGGCGACGGTGGGGGTGCTGCTGACGACCTCTATCGTCGGCGTCTGCGCCAAGTATATTTTGGGCGTGTCCTGGGTGGAAGGCTTTCTCTTCGGTGCCATCGTCGGATCGACGGATGCGGCCGCGGTGTTCTCGGTGCTTGGTGGGAAAAATATCAAGAAGCGTCTGACCTCCACCCTGGAAGCCGAATCCGGCAGCAATGACCCGATGGCCGTCTTTCTTACCGTCTCCCTGATCGAATATTATCAGCATCCCGAGGCGGAAATCTTCCAAATGATCCTCTCATTTTTCTGGGAAATGGGCATCGGTCTGGTCATGGGGCTGCTCATCGGCAGGCTGGCGGTTTACGTCATCAACAAGATCAATTTCGATTCGTCCGGACTGTATCCCGTCATGGCGCTTGGATTCGCCATTCTTGCGTACAGCGCCACCTCGGTGATCCATGGCAGCGGGCTCCTCGCCGTCTACGTGACAGCCATCGTCATGGGCAATTCCGATTTGGCCTATGGGCGCTCGATCATGCATTTTAACCAGGGATTCGGCTGGATGATGCAGATCGTCATGTTCGTGCTGCTCGGCCTGCTTGTCTTTCCAACCGAGCTGCCGGGCATCGTCGGGGAAGGTCTGCTGCTCTCCCTAATCCTGATGCTGATTGCAAGGCCCGTGGGCGTCTTCCTCAGCACGCTCGGGATGAAGTATTCTTTCCGGGAAAAGCTGCTCATTTCCTGGGCCGGCCTGCGCGGAGCCGTACCGATCGTGCTGGCGACTTATCCGATGCTGGCGGAAATGGAGCACGGGCGGCTATTTTTTAACGTGGTGTTTTTCGTCGTGCTGACCTCGGCCATTATCCAGGGGGCGACGATTTCCCCATTTGCCGGGAAGCTGGGGCTGGCGGGAGAAATCAAACCGTCCAACCCTTCGCTCCTGGAGCTAACAGCATTAGGCAAAGCCAAATCGGAAATCAACCACGTGGACGTCAACGAGACGATGGCGATCGCCGGCAAGGAAATTTCCGAGCTCGACCTGCCGGAGGACATTTTGTTTACGGCGATCATCCGCCACGAACAGATCATCGCTCCGCGCGGAAACACTAGGATCGAGTCCGGAGATACGGTGTATGTGCTGAGCCCGAAGGCGAAGCGGAAGCAGGTGAAGGCGATTCTGACTTCCCCGGCACTTCCGGTGGTTCATCTCAATGAGGTGAAGCAGAAGCCGGAAGAAGCCACCAACATTATACCGCCTAAAGACCCGGACGACCCTCCGGAACAGGAAACTTAACACAAAAGCCCTGCCTTCTTTGCGAAGAAGCAGGGCTTTTTGGAATGCCGGAGGTTCAGGCTTTTCCCAGGATAAAGCTGATGATCAGAATCAGGAGCACCAGGGTGGTAATCCCCGTATACAGCTTGTCGCCTTCGCGCACAAATACCCAGATGGAGATCGCGACGCGCAGTACAGGGGTCAGAATGAGAAGGATCAATCCGGCCGTGATGACGGCGTAAGGCTTGAATGACGCGATTCCGCTCACAATATCGGGGAGGCTGTGCGGGTAAGAGCTGCCGGGGTATCCGCTGCTTCCCTCCATAAAAAAGAGCACCAATCCAACGATGATGACGGCTGCGCTCAGCACGACGCCGACCCGGAGCCAGCGGCTGACGGCCAGCTCCACCTCCAAAATATCTTTCTGTTGCCGCTCTTGACGTTGCTCGTTCGGTTCGCTCATTTCGTCAGTCCCACTCCTTCCAAAATCATCTGCACGGCTACGTACGCCAGCACCGGAATGAACAGCAGGCGGATCGTCTTGCTCTTGAGGCGCTGCATAATTTGCGCACCGACGGTCGCTCCGGCCAGAACGCCGAGAGCCACCGGTCCGGCGATATGCGGATCGATATCCCCGCGCAGCAGGTAGACTCCCGCGCTGGCCGCCCCGGTCACGCCCATCATGAAGTTGCTGGTAGCGGTCGAGACCTTCAAAGGAAGCTTCATGAACACGTCCATGGCCAGCACTTTGAAGCTGCCGCTGCCGATGCCGAGCAGGCCGGATACGATTCCCGCGCCGTACATGACGGAGAAGCCTCCGTAGACGTTTCCGGCATGGTAAGGGACGTCCTGCTTGATGGCTTTATCATAATAGCTTCCTTCAAGCCGGAGCTTCTTGGCAGCCGGGCTCATGCTGACCTCACCGGCGGCAACTTCGCTCTTCTTCTTGATCATATTAAACGCGGAGTAGATGAGCAGCAGCCCGAAGATGATATAGAGCAGATTAGGGGCGATGATGCCGCCGATAAACGCCCCGGTGATCGCCCCGATGGTTGTGGCGATTTCCAGAAACATCCCGACCCTCATATTGGTGATCCGGTCGCGGATGTATGCGATGGCGGAGCCGCTTGAAGTGGCGATGACGGATATGATGCTGGCGCCAATGGCATGCTCGATGCTGACCCCGAATAGAAGCGTCAGCGCCGGCGTGACGATGATGCCGCCTCCGAGACCCAGCACCGATCCGACGATGCCGGCCAGAACGGAGATGAGCAGAATTTCCAAAGATAACGTAATCACATGAGTACACCTGCCTGTGTCAGAAAATAAGAGTCCGGATTGCGCTCTTCCGCCGTGTCCCTGTACACTAAAAACACGGGGCTTATCGCATCCGGATGCCGTGGAACGGATTCATTATACACCGTTTGTATAATATTAACCATACAAACGGACGATATTAATGCATTATATTTTTACAATGTAAAATACAACGAAGCGATGAAGCTTATGCCGGGAGAGGAAGAAAGCCATGCAATTCAAACACTTGGACGAAAAAGATAATATGATTCTGGATCATCTGCTAGATAACGGCAGGCTCAGCCATGCCGAGCTCGGCCGTTTTGTGAACCTGACGCGGGCTGCCGTGCGGGAACGGGTCAATGGCCTCATGGAGCAGGGAATCATCGATAAGTTTACGGTGATTGTCAACCCGCTGAAGGCCGGAAAAAGCATGTCGGTGTATTTCTTGATCGAAGTGGAGTGGAACCTGCTTGAGACCGTTGCCGAAACGCTGCTTGCGGATGAGGAAATCACGAGCGTCTACCAGATGAGCGGCGGCCCGCACCTGCATGTCCATGCGCTGATGGATGACCAGGAGCATGTGGATAAATATTTGCGGAAGCTCCAGACGGTGGAAGGCATCACGAACGTGCACAGCGAGTTTCTGATCCGCCGCTTCAAAGAGCGGGAAGGCATACAGATTTAAGATGTCCATCATGCAACTGCATCCATGTGGTCGTTCTCGTTTATCATGCCTATCTTTGTATGTGGGTAGCCGGAACGCGGGGAAGGCGTATCGGGACCGTGTTACATGAACAACCAATTTTGGGAGGTGTCTGGACAGATGGAGACCAAAGATCAGCTAGAGCAGGAATTAAGGCGGATTGAAAAATGGGAGAAGGATCAGAAAAGCGCGTGGTTTTGGGAAAAATGGAGCCGGCTGCCGTTTATGCTGTTGGACCGGCTGACGCCGAAAGTGATTCAGGATAAGCTGGCCGAAGGGCTTGGCGAGGTCGGACGGTTTCTGCAGACCGGCGGGCAGTATTTGGTGCAGCGCAGATCCATTCTCAAGCGGCTTGAGCGGACGCATTCGCTTATGGGAAGCGGTCCGGAGGGAAGCAGAGCGCCGGAACCGGCGGATGGGCATGACGGCGGGGATGGAGCCGGACTGACGCTCGCCGAGGCAGCGAATCTGCCGCTTGCGGTCATGGACAGCGTGGCGGATGAGCTCACCGCGAGCCGCGCCAAGCTTGCTGCTGCCCAAGGGGCGACAACGGGCATCGGCGGCGTATTGACGCTGGCCATCGACATCCCTGCGGTGCTGGGCCTCTCTTTGAAGGTGCTGCAGGAGATCGCCGTTTGTTACGGATACGATCCGAGGGATGAGAAAGAGCGCCTGTTTATCGTCAAGTGCCTGCAGTTTGCATCGGCCGACATCGTCGGCAAAAAGGCGGTGCTGGACGAGCTTGGTCAGTTTGACGTAGACCACGCGCCGGCCCAAGTCATGTCGCAGATTCAGGGCTGGCGGGAAGTGGTGCAGACGTACCGTGACAGCTTCGGATGGAAAAAGCTGTTCCAGCTCGTGCCGATTGCCGGGATTTTATTCGGCTCCATCAGCAACAAGGGCACGATTGAGGATGTGGCCGAAGCCGGAAAAATGCTGTACAGGAAGCGACGGATTGTGACCAAGCTGCGCTCGGAGCAGCCGGATGGTGAGGCATAGGGCCGGCAACCTAAAAGGACCGCCACCAGGCTTTATTATAAAGCCCAGGGCGGTCCTTTTTTGCAGATGAATCGCTTGGACGCGCAACAACTCTGATCAGGCTTCCGTTCCCTCGGACCACCGGTTCAGCAGCTTGTCGGACGGAAGCAGATAAGTCAGAATGCCAAGCAGCGGCAGGAAGCTGCATATCTGCATAACGGTCGTAATGTCCACGATATCGGTCCATTTACCCAGCACGAGTGCGCCAAGGCCCCCCATCCCGAAAGCCAGGCCGGTAATGAGGCCGGAGACGGTTCCGATTTTGCCGGGGAACAGCATTTGCGCATACACGACCGTCACCGAGAAGCTGGAGAAGACGATCAGGCCGATGATGGCCAGCAGCACGCCGGACCAGAACAGATTCGCATATGGCAGAAGGATGGCCAGCGGAGCAGCAAGGATCATCGAACAGAAGATCATGTTCCGTTTGCCGAACCGGTCGGCCAGCGGACCGCCAAAGAACGTGCCGACGGCACCGGCTGCAAGGAACAGGAAGATGTAAACCTGCGCGTCGCTCACGGAAAGGTGGAAATTCTCCATGAGATAAAATGAAAAGAACGTGCTGATGGACGAGCTGTACCAGGAACGGACGAACACGAGCAGCACCAGCAGCACGATCGCGAAACGGACGCGGGAGCGCACTTCCGGCCGCAGCTGGCGCGCCTGCGGTTTCTTCTTCTGGTACGCCCCGGTGCGCAGGCGGTTGCCGTACCATCTGGCGATAAAAATTTGGACCGCAATGCCGGCAGCGGCGACGACGGTAAACCAGATCGAGCCGAACAGGCCGAGCGGGATGAAAATCCACATCGTCAGCACGGGAGCCAGGGACTGCCCGGCGTTGCCGCCGACCTGGAAGATCGACTGGGCCAGCCCGCGGCGCGTTCCGGAGGCCATGTGGGATACCCTCGAGCCTTCCGGATGAAAGGCGGCCGAGCCCAGGCCCACAAACACGACGGCCAGCAGCACAGCCGGATAGGTTGTGGCGAAGGCCATCAGCAGCATTCCAGTGAAGGTGAAGCCCATCCCGATCGGGAGCAGCGCGGGCGTCGGCTTGCGGTCGGCGAACCATCCGACCACCGGCTGCATGATGGAGGACGTAAAGTTGATCGCAAAGGAAATGATCCCGATCTGCGTATAGGTCAGGTGCATGGACGACTTCAGAATCGGGAAGATCGCCGGGATGACCGATTGGATCGAGTCATTAAACAGATGCACGAAACTGATGGCGATGAGGATCCGGTAGACCGTGGCCGACATATCCGGCTGCGTCAGCGGCTGCTGTCCACTTGGCGGCGAAGTCTTGGTCATCGTTTGAACGGACATGTTACCTCCTGGTGTTTGAACTCAAGAAGGATCGGCTATGTACATGTCAGGTCCTCTTTCGTTCGGAATGTTTAAGGAGATTATATGTCAGATTCAGGCAAACCGTATACCCCTTACTTGATAAAAACTCCCCCGAACGGAATGATCTCCCGCAGCACCCGCTTGATCAGCCCATCGTTGTTCATTTCCTTCTCCAGGTGGCTGCTCCGGTGTCCGGCCTGAAATAGCACCGTGCCCACACCCGTCATTTTAAAATGATAATTCATGTGCTGGCTGGCCAGCGTATTGCCGTAAACCGTCAGGTCGAGCTTGGCATTCTCGGGATAAGCGATCACGCTTCCCGCGTCAACGTACAGCGGCTCGTCCGGATGAAGCTCCGCTTCCAGGACCATGCCTTCGGTCAGGACGCCGATCGTGCCCTTCCCGGCAAATTTCACCTTGACGGCGTCACGGGTAATCAGCATATTCTTCGCGCTCAGAATCCGCGTTTTCATAGTGATGCCGGAGCTGTAAAAAAATAAATGCCGCAGGTCGTACAGCAAATCGCTGCCGCCGGCAAGCTCAATCGGCTTGACGCTGTAGCCGGGAGGCAGCGCTGCGGTAAAACTGCAGCTCCCCCGCATATCCGCCTGAATCAGCTTTTTCTTCCGGTACATCCCCTTGATGTTCATCAGCCGGTCGCTCCGCCCGTCGGACGGTCCTCTGTAGGCGATGATCTGCTCCGGATGCAGAAAGTGCATCTCTTCCCCTTGTTCCAGCAGGAAGGTCACGGCTTGTCCGCTGTCCGGGCTTGCATGTTCCAGTATCGACAGATTCAATGGCAATTCCTCCTACTTCGGACTCGGGTTGTCACTAGATCCGGTTTGCTCTGCGCATGAAGTACCGCATAATGCGGATAAAAACAAAATACCCGGCGGCAAGAGCAACCACTGTGACCAGCATGACTTTCAGCTTATGCTCCCTGGCTGCCCTGGCCTGATTGGTTTCCTGCAGCGCCTGAACGGTTTCGGACAGCTCCTTGTTCTGCGCCATCAGCTCGGCGTTCTGCTCCTGGTACTGCTTCGCGTCGGCTTGAGCCCGGTCGAGGTCGTCCAAGGTTTCCCGGTAGCTCTCCTTCAGCCGGTTGACTTCGCTGGGGAGGCCGGAGAACGTCTCCACCCCTTTATAAAAATCGTCGAAATAATTTGCTTTGGCGGAAGTCTTGAACAGCATCGCGCCGCATATGACAATCATCACCGCGCATAATAGGCGGATCAGCGATAAGTTCCGGTTCATAAAGCAACAACCTCCTGCATAGAGTTATAGAAAGTGAGGGTTGTCCATCACGCAGGACAGGCCGGAGCCGTCCATAGAATATACTCGAAAACCGGCGGATAAGTTCCACTTTCGTCCATTTTTGCCGGACCGGTTTCAAATGGCGCCCAAAGCGGGTAAATGAAAAAGGAAGCCGGATGACGCACCAAAAGGCGGACAGAAGAGCCAGTCCCAGGAATAGAAGAAGCCCTCTCAAATATACGAATATATACGACATGAAAAGGAGCAATGAATGATGCGTGAAACAGAACAACAATATAAAAAGATTATGATTACCGTTAACGGCGAGCCTTTGGGCAAGGAGCTGTGGATTGACAAAGTTACGTATGCACCTGTCCAAATCCGCGAAACGGCCGGTCCAACCGAAACCAAAATGAATGCAATTGTCAGTTAATGTCTAAATAATACCATATTTCAACACGCAAAAGACCTGGAATCCTTCGAGATTCTGGGTCTTTTTTCGCATGGGCGAAATTAATGTCGATAAAAAAAGTTTACCGCTTTGAATCTACACTACACGTTTCGACATTTATTTCAATTTCGTTCTTTTATACTAGTTTAGGACAAATTGTAGGACTTTTTACATAAAGATGCATTGAAGTGAAAAAGCCGCGGTAAAGGGAGTGGTTTACTCGAAAAAAAGGAAGAATCAGGTAGAAAATAGTGGAATGTTGTGATATTATTTACAAATATATGAATGCGAACGTATGTTCCGTGACAAGATGCTGTCAGCCAATATTGGTACGATATAAAGACGATGAATTAAGATAGGGGTGAACATCCATGCTGTCAGGTATACAGGATCAATTTACATGGAACCGCAATCATATTTTTGCCAGCGGAATGAATAAGGCTATTCTACTAGTCGAGTGGTACGGAGGTACGCTGCGTCCTGCCCGGAGGCGAACCTCCCCTAAGCTTATCGCTCGGGATGTGGAGCTGCACTTGTGGCTGGAACCGCATGTGACCTTGCTGCGTATTTACGGGGCAAAGGCAAGAAGAGGACTGAATCATTCATTGATCGTGCCGCTTGGGCATCTGCAGGACGGGGTCAAGCAGTTCTTTGCTATCGAGCTTGCCCTTGAGCCGCAAAGTCCAGGTCTTCACGGCGTTATCTCGGCCCAGTGGCGTTACAAGGAGCGGAACAAGGAGCGAATCAAGGAGCTCCCCGTCAAAGAACTTTATATGAATTACACGTATCACATGGGGCTTTTGCGTCAGCCGGAGGATTTTCACGTCCATAAGCATGTGAAACTTCTGGAAACACCGGGAGTAGTCAAGGAAGCCATCAGGCTGTTCGAATTCGGCGATATTGAGCATGGGGAATGGGTGCTCCGCCGCAAGGGGGACGAGCTGCTGATCAGCGCGGCTCGGAACGCGGACGGCCGTTTGCTGGCCGAGGCCGACATGCTGTACCAGCTCAGCGAGCACTATGTAGGAACTTACATGAATAGGAATACTTCTTTGGTCAGAAACGGGTAAGGAGTCGCATGTATACCCTGCCATTTCAAGTACATATTTTTCAAGAAAAAATAGCAAAAACGAAGGGGATGGTCTTTGGAACATGAAAGCAGGATTCACTTTGCTACAAGTCGAATGGACTACTTCGGAAGTTGAGATATGAGTCTAATTTACTATACGAGCTAGGAGAATCCACATGACAGACAGACTGATCCGACTAATGCGCATTATCACCCTGGTTCAGGCCAAGCCCGGCATTCTGGCCAGGGAGCTTGCGGAGCGCTGCGGCACCAGCGAGCGGACGATATATCGCGATATGGATGCCCTGAGCGCCATGCACATTCCGATTACCCATCAGGGGCATGGCAAGGGGTACAGGTTCATCGGGGATTTTGCCTTGTATCCGCTGGATTGGACGGAAGAGGAAACGTCCGCTTTCGCGGCGCTTCCTTCCATTATGAATCAGATTAAACCGATCCTGCCCGCAGCGTTTGAAAGTGCATATGAGAAAGTCATGGCGGCGAACCATAAGCGAAGAGCAGATTCCGCGGTAACAGAGCAGCAAGAAGCAATGACATCGGCGGACAAGTCTGCGGCAGCGATACGGGATCAGCCGCCGTTTCTCATCCCGATCCTCATGGCCACCTTGTCCCAGCATACGATCCAGGCGGAATACGTTCTTTCTGATCGCCGGGAGCGGAAGTCCGGAAGAATCGATCCTTACTGGCTCGTACCTTGGAAGCATCGCTTTTATCTGGTCGGCCGGAGCCATTCGGAAGGGATTATCCAAATTTACCCTCTTAGCAATTTTCAGCAGGTAGAAGTTTTAGATGACGTATTCGTCAAAGTACATATGCATGTTCAGCAAGAGTTGTTGGATCCTTATCATGAGCAGCACGAGCAAGACCAAATACAGTTTAAAATCAGGATCTCCCCCAGGATGGCGAGTATGTTCAAAACCGAGGCGTTTATTCCCCCGATGCGAATGGCGGAGAGCCGGGACGGCAGTCTGATTGTGGAGTTATGTGTAACCAATGTGGTTGAATTTATAAGCTGGCTGTCCCAGTATGGGGCGGAAGCCGAAATCATGGAGCCCGTATTTTACAGGGAAATGATGAAACGAAATTTGCGCAAATGGCTTGCTTTATACAAATGATACAGGATCCCCGCGCTTTATTGCTCACCCTGCAACAGGGAAATGCCAGCAGTTGACATCCCCCTGCCCGATGGATGCTGGCCCTGTCTTTTCAACTCCTCCGTATGCTTGGCAGCGACTTCAGGTATAATTTCCCGCCTCATTCGAGAATCCGAACGATGAACGGCCGACTTAGCATGAGTCATAACGATAGCCAGTAATCGTATATTTATCATTTTCCTATCATTCTCCTCACTGTACGGATATGTTAAAATTATGGGGAATGTTTTCCAGTTTGAGATGAGTGCAAGGAAGTGGGGAGATCGGTGAACAATTTTTTGGGAAGGAACGTGAAAGGCGACAAGGACAATGAGCCCAAGTCCGGGCTTAACTTGCGGGTGAATTTGTTTTTTTTCAGCACCTTCGTCATATTTTGCGTCATTATTATCCGGCTGGCCGTCATACAATTCGTCGAAGCGGATACGCTGACTGAGAAAGAAACCGGGCAAAACACGAAAAATATTCCGCTCCCGCCTGCCCGTGGAGATATTTTGGACGCGACCGGAACGAAACTGGCTTTTTCAACGCCGGTACAGTCGCTGTACATAACGCTTCAGAAGGATTACAGCAACGCGACGGAAAAAAGCAGGAAGAACCGCAAGGAAGCGGAGCAATTGGCACAAAAAATAGCGGATGTCTTTAACGGATTGGGCGATCCGATCGAGAAGAAAGACGTCATCGAAGCGATGGACCTGGACTCCAAGAAAGAACACGGGTATTATCCGCGCCGGATCAAGATGGATTTATCACAGCGGGAGATCGCCTATTTCATGGAGCGTAAATCCGAATTTCCGGGGATTGAAATTATTGAGGAATCGAAGCGGACGTATAATCCGAATACGATCGCAGTACAAACGGTCGGATATATTAAAAGCTTCAAGCATACGGAGTCGTTAAAAGAGTATGACGAGGCGCGCAAAGACCAGAAGGATCCCGGACTCGTCTATACGCCGGATGAGCTGGTAGGGGTCGACGGCATTGAGATGTCCTTTCAAAAAGAGTTGCGGGGCAAAAACGGGTATAAAGTGGTCTCGGTAACGCCGGGCAACATTGTTGACGGTGTCGAGGAGATTGTCCCGCCTGAGAAGGGGAACGACGTCTGGCTGACGATCAACAAGCAGGTGCAGCAGACGGCGGAGCAGGCGATCATGGACCAGCTGGACTGGGTGCATCACAATCCCGTGTCTGGTGAAACGCATCCCAATGCGTTGACGGGATACGCCGTTGCCATGGAGGTGGATACCGGTAAAATTGTGGCCATGGCCAGCATGCCGGACTATGACACAAATGTATGGGGGAATGGAGGGATTTCTCCAAAAGATTTTGATAAGATCCAGACCAACTATCAGAACGGAACAATTACTCCTTATTCCTCCGGTAAATCAGGCCACAACATGGAGTCTACGCTGCTTCTCGGATCTACAATGAAGCCGCTGAGCGTGCTGGTCGGACTGAAGGAGCATTTGTTCTCGACGACGACGCCTTATAACGATGTCGGCATTGCGTATTTCGGCAAAGAAAAGAAAGCTGTACGGAACTCGCAGAACCATGCTTACGGGTATCTCCGCACCCCGGCTGAGGCCATCGAGCATTCGTCGAACGCCTTTATGGTAGAGATGGTCGGCGACAGGCTGTTTAAGAAGTATATTAACGCGGGCGGCGCATACAACAAGGGCGTCGACGTCTGGGATAAATATATGAAGCAGTTCGGTTTAGGCGTATCGACGGGAATCGATCTTCCCAATGAGTACCTGGGCAACAGGGAATATATGCCCGACAAAAACGGCAAATTTCCGCAAACAGGCAGCGCCCAAGGATCCCTTGTCTATGCTTCCTTCGGCCAAGAAGGCAAGTATACAACCCTTCAACTCGCCCAATATGCCACTACGCTGGCGAATGAGGGGGAACGGATCAAGCCGCAGATCGTCAGCAAGATTACCGACCAGAACGGCAAGGTGATCCAAACCTTTAAGCGCGAGGTGCTGAACAAGACCGATGAGTTTGACAAATCGTATTGGAATCTTGTGCGGAGGGGGATGAACACCGACGTAAAATCGGCATTCGCCGGCTTCCCATATGACTTTGCCAGGAAAACCGGTACGTCCCAGCAGCAATCGTCGGATGGAGTCAACCGGGATAACGGCGTCTTTATCGCCTATGCTCCGCGGAACAATCCGAAGCTGGCCGTCGCCGTCGTCATTCCGGAAGGGGGCTTCGGCGCATACAGCGCGGCTCCCATCGCCCGCAAAATTTTCGATGCGTATGACCAGGAATACGGACTCGACGGGGTGCCGAAGAAAAACAAGCAGGCTGTGAACCCCTAAGACCGTTCGAAAAAACGGCCATTCGGCTTAGCAGCTTCACTGATGTCCGCTCCGATAGAACCATGCTTTCATATGTATATATTGGATGAAGACCGACCCGATTTTCCGGGCGGTCTTTTTCTGTTGTTCTTAAAAAAGTAACAGCATTCTTATGTCCCAACCCAGGGGAAGAGCGAAAGATGTCGAATGCATGCCTTTTATGCTAGAATAATAAAAGTCGTTTTACATAGGTCAGACAGGAAGGAGGAATGCTGATGAGCGACTATGCGACGGACCATGCGCAGGAAGGTCCGAAGAAAGGGAAAAACAGCTTTAACCTGCGGATTAACCTGTTCTTTTTCAGTACGTTTATTATTTTCTGTGTCATCATTATCCGGCTCGCCATTCTGCAGTTTGTGGAGGGGCCGACGCTGACGGAGAAGGAGTCCAGCAACATCGTCAAGGATGTGCCGCTGCCTCCGGTCCGGGGAACAATTTACGACGCTTCGGGCGTGAAGCTGGCTTATTCCACGCCGACCCAGTCGCTGTATCTTACCTTGATGAAGGATTACAGCGAGAAGAACGGGAAGAAAAACCGTCCGGAAGCCGAAAAAATGGCAGAAGACCTGCTGGAAGTGTTCAATAAATACGGCGATCCGAACGGCGAGAAAATGACCAAGCAGGATATCATAGATGCAATGGATCTGGATTACAAGAAATATTCGGGTTATTCACCGCGCCGGATCAAGATGGATTTGTCGGATCAGGAAATCGCCTACTTCTCGGAGCATAAGTCCGATTTCCCGGGTATCGCGATCGAAGAGGAAAGCATCCGGCATTATGACCCCGACACCGTGGCGGTGCAGACGATCGGGTACATCCGGACCTTTAAGGGATCCAAAAGCTTGACCAAGTACAAGACGATCGACGAGCAGCAGCGCAGCGGCGATGCGCAGACCGATCCGGGCCTGATTTACACCGAGCCCGAGTTTGTCGGTTACGACGGCCTGGAGCTGATGTATCAGGACGATCTGCGCGGCAAGAACGGATACAAGAAGGTGCCGATCGATCCCCGCAACATGCCGGAGGGCGTGGAGGATATCGTGCCACCGGAGAAAGGGCACAACATCTACAGCACGATCAACAAGGAAGTTCAGCTGCAGACGGAGCAGGCCATTACCGAGCAGTTGAGCTGGCTCCACTCGCATCCGGTTTCGGGTAAGCTGCATCCGAACGCCACGACGGGATTCGCCGTCGCGATGGAGGTGAAGACGGGCAACATCGTCGCCATGGCCAGCATGCCGGACTACGATACGAACGTGTGGCAGTCAGGCAGCATCTCGCCGGAGAACTGGGATAATATTAAGAACATTTACCAGAACGGCACGATCCGTTCCTTTAACCCGGGTAAATCCGGCAGCCATCCGGAATCGGTCGTGCTGCTCGGTTCCACGATGAAGCCGCTTAGCGTCCTGATCGGACTGAAGGAAGGCTTGATTCGAACAAACACCTACTATAACGACACGGGTGCGGCATACTTCGGTAAAGAAGGCCACCAGACCCGCGTACAGAACTCCCAAGGCCACGTGTACGGCGGGATGGACCCGGCGCGTGCGATCGAAAAATCGTCCAACGCGTTTATGGTCGACGAAATCGGGAAAAAGCTGTATGAAAAATACGGCTCCAAAGCCATCCAAGTATGGGACAGCTACATGACTTCGTTTGGCCTTGGGGTTAGCACGGGCAGTGGTCTGCCAGGTGAATGGGAGGGCCGCAAGGAGTATATGGATGTTAAAGCAGCCGGTTCAGCCCAGGCGGCCATGGCCTATGCTTCCTTCGGGCAGCAGGGGAAATACACGACGCTGCAGCTCGCCCAATACGCCGCCATGCTGGCTAACGAAGGCAAGCGGCTGAAGCCGCAGCTCGTCAGCAAGATCACCGACGACAAAGGCAACATCCTTAAGACATTCAAGCCGGAAGTGCTGAACACCATCAATTTCAACCAGTCGTACTGGGATGAAATCAAGCGCGGGATGAAGAGTGACGTCTCCTCTTTTGAAGGCTTCCCTTACAGCTTTGCCCGGAAGACGGGGACATCGACCCAGAGCGTCGGCGGCAAGCTGATCGATAACGGGGTGTTTATCGCTTTTGCTCCGAAGGAAAATCCGGTTCTGGCCATTGCGGTCATGATCCCGGAAGGGGGCTTCGGCTCGCAGAGCGCCGCGCCGATCGCGCGCAAAATTTTCGACGCTTATGACGAAGTGTACGGACTGGACGGCGTTCCGAAAGGTAAGAAAGAGGCGACCGACGGTCAAAGCAACCCATAATAAATTCAGGCAGTGCCTGCAAGGCCGTGGATTCCATCGGTGCTTGCGGTAAACCGGCTGATCTAGGCAGGCAGTGACACGGGACTTTCCCCGGCTGCCTGCTTTTTTAATGGTAGGCCTGTCCAGCAATGTAAGTGCCGCCGCAAATCCTTTTTGTGAGGTCCCGGTCCTTGTGGTAAAATGTCCGTATGTCTGTGTCAAAACGGAAAGAAAAGCGCTGGAACAAGGACAGGGGGAAACGGCATGAGTACGAAATACAAGTTACTCGCACTGGATATGGACGGAACGCTGCTGACCGATGAGCAGAACATTTCGAAGGAAACGGCGCAGTGGATCCGCAAGGCATCGAAGCACGGCGTGCATGTGTGCCTGTCGACAGGACGGGCATTTATGAGCGCCCTGCCTTATGGGGAAGAGCTCGGGCTGACCACGCCCATGATTACGGTAAACGGCAGCGAAGTATGGCGTGCCCCGCATGAGCTTCACCTGCGCTCACTGATGGATGTGGAGCTGGTGAAGGCGATGCACGACATCGCGGTGGAAGAGGACTGCTGGTACTGGGCCTATTCCGTTGAGCAGCTGTACAATAAGGATCATTGGACGAATGACGTCGAAGGCAAGGAATGGCTCAAATTCGGCTACCATACAGAGGATGACGAAGCGAGACACCGTATACTCATGAAGCTGCAGGATATGGGCGGCCTTGAAATTACCAACTCCTCGCCGTTTAATCTGGAGATCAACCCGGAAGGCGTGAACAAGGCTGCGGGCATTGCGGAAGTGTGCAAGCTGCTGGGCCTGACGATGTCTGAAGTCATTGCGGTCGGAGACAGCATGAACGATCTGGCGGCGATCCAGCAGGCCGGGCTCGGCGTAGCTATGGGCAACGCGCAGCAGGTCGTGAAAGATACAGCCGATTATATTACGTCAAGCAACAACGATGACGGAATCGCTGAGGTTATCCAAAAATTCATTTTTGACGAGGAGTGAGCATAGGCGATGGCTGTGCTTGGCTGGATTTTGGTCATTGCGCTGTTCGCAATCGGCTTGGCCGGCGCCGTGTACCCGATACTGCCGGGGGCGCTGGCTATCTTTTTTGCCTTTTTTGTGTATGGCTGGTTTTTTACGTTTTCCCATTTCAACACCTGGTTCTGGATCATCCAGGGCCTCATCATCGTGGTGCTGTTCGTAGCCGATTATGCCGTCGGCGCCTGGGGAACGAAGAAATTCGGCGGCTCCAGGCTGTCGGTCATACTAAGCACCATCGGGGCCATCATCGGGCCGTTCGTCATTCCGGCCTTCGGACTTGTGATCGGACCATTTGTAGGCGCGTTTGTGGGAGAGCTTATCAACGGATCGTCGCCGTCAAAGGCGGTGAAAGTAGGCTTCGGGACGCTTGTGGGCCTGTTCAGCAGCATGGTGATGAAAGTGATCCTGCAAATCGTCATGATCATCGTATTTTTCGTGTGGATCGTGTTTTTCTAATGATAAGATAACGCATGGGCGGTCACCCGTCCGGGGTTGTGCTTGCTGGGGAAAGAAGGGGAATAGGGTTTGGCGAAGAAAGAATCATTTATTAGAGGCACGCTCATTCTGGCTGCCGCTGCGCTGGTGGCGCGCGTGCTCGGACTGGTGCAGCGGGTTCCGCTGGATCACCTGTTTAATGACATAGGCAAGGCCTCGTTTACGATTTCGAACAATGTCTATTTGCTGCTGCTGACCGTGGCAACGGCAGGCATTCCGAGTACGCTGAGCAAAATGGTATCCGAGCGTTATGCGCTGAAGAAACCGGCGGAAGCGCAGCGCGTGTACCACGCAGCGCTTATTTTCGCCGCGGCGGCGGGCGTCATCATCACCATTCTGCTGTATGTGCTCGCTCCGTATTATGCGACCTACGTTTCCAAAGTGCCGGAAGCGTCGCTCGCCATCCGCGCGCTGGCACCGGCGCTGCTGCTGTTTCCGGCGATCGCGATGATGCGCGGATACTTCCAGGGCCGTGGCAACATGACCGCGGGCGGCATTTCGCAAATCGTTGAGCAGTTCGCCCGGGTCGGCACTGCGATCCTGCTGGCTTATATTCTGCTGAAAAGCGGATATGAGGACAGCTGGGTGGCGGCCGGCGCTTCTTTCGGGGGCGTGCTCGGCAGCATCGGCGCGTTTGCCGTCATGCTGTATTACACCGTCAAGATTCGCAAGCAGGACCGGGCGCTGATGCTGAAAGCCGGTCCGGATTCGCATCTTCCGATGGGACAGATTTACAAGGATATTTTTACGATCTCCATTCCGATCGTGCTGTCATCGATGACTGTACCGGTGGTCAACTTTATCGACTCGTCGATCGTCAATCCGCTTCTGATCGGCCGGATCGGTGAAGCGAAAGCGACGCAGCTGCTCGGGATTCTCGGACAGCGCGCTCAGAGCGTGGCCGGCATCCCGCCGATTCTGGCCATCGCGCTCAGCACCTCGCTGATTCCGGTCATTTCGGCCGCCTTCGCCCGGAAGGACGAAGCGCATCTGAAGCAGCAGATCACGCTTGCGCTGCGCATTTCGATCCTGACCGGCATGCCGATCGTTATCGCCCTCTGCGTGGCGTCATATTCCATCAACGGCCTGCTGTTCAGCAGCTTGGACGGCAGCGGACTAATCATGCTGCTGACGTTCGGCACGATCTTCCAGATTACGATGATGACGACCAACTCGATCCTGCTGGGTGTCGGCAAAGCGTACCTGACAGTCATCAGCGTGATGATGGGCATTATCATCAAGCTTCTTGGAAGCCTTATTCTCGCTCCATGGCTTGGTATTTACGGCATCATCGCCGCGACGGGACTCTGCTTCCTCGTCATTACGTGGCTGAACCTGCGCGTCATGAAAAAAATCGTGCCGTTTTCCATTCTGGGGAAACGCTGGCGTGGCTTTCTCATTACCGTGATCGTCACCGGTGCCGTTGGATACGGGCTTAACGCCGCGGGCGACCAGCTCGTTCACATTTTGCCGGACAGGCTGGCGTTCCTGATCACCTGCCTGGTGGTTGGCGTCGTGGTCGTGGTGCTGTATCTGGCACTGCTGGTCATGCTCGGCGTGCTGCGCCAGCAGGAGCTGTCCAGCTATCCGCGTATCCTGCAGAAGGCGCTGCGTCCGCTGATGCGCCTGCAGCCGTCCCGGTTGAAATCGCAGGAACGGGGTTAATACGGTCCGTGCCGCATCCCAGTTTATAGACAAGCTAATACGTTGAAGTCACAGCCCTCCCGACATCGTGCGTGAGGGCTGTTTTTTGCAGCGCGTACCGGTGGGCATGCGTCATTTCGATCATAAAGGGCCGTCTCGGCCGGCTTACGTAATGAATCGCATCCTCGTTTTTGAACCAGTCATAAGGCGGGATCGGTTCGCTGTACAGGTCATGCCACACGTCGTGCAGGAGCGGGCTGTAAAGGCGCCGGCCGCCGGGAAGCCATTCCTGCTTCATCAGCTCGACACTTTCCAGCGGGGAGTTCAGCGCGTTTTTCTTGTCATGGGTAAACAGCTGCGGCCAATATTCGCTCCGTGAACCGCGATGCTCGACGACTGAGGCGAACGAGTGCACGCCGGACAATACATCCTCGTAACCGAACAGAGTGGCGTAAAGCGCTTTGCCGAAGGCAATCCTCTCGTTCAAGCTGGAGAACTGCTCCAGAATGAGTCCGACCATGGAATCGGCGGCGTAGCCGGCCGACTCGCGGATCCGGGACTTTTCTTCGGGGGTATGGAACACGTCGGCTTCGAGCTCCGGGATATGCGGCAGCATCGGGAAGACGACTTGATTCATCTGAAATTTGCTGTGCAGGGAAAATGCCTTTTTACGGAGGACCCGGCTTTGATAATAACCGTTCTGCACGACGCGGCCCTCAATATAGTTTTGTTCATTGATGATCAGCCCGACGGCAAGCAGGGCGCTGTCCCGTTCAATCCAGAAGCGGTCCCAGAAGGGGCTCATGAACGCCGATACGCTAAAGCTCGGGAGCAGGTGAAACAAGCTCCGTCCAAGGCGCCGGCTGTGACTGTACAGCAGAAGCTGGGGGTAGGCGTCCTGAAAAATGAGCGCGTTGCACCGCTCCAGCATCCGGTACAGGTCTTCCCGGGCGGAAGGTTCCATCAGATCGGACATGAGTCCGCCCTTCAGGTCGCTCATATTCCAGCCGGCGTTCCGCGACACCATGTGGGCCAAAAAGGACCAATGGAGCTCGGGATACTCCCGGTAGCAATCGTAATAGGCCTTTGTCCGCGTAATGTTGCTGCTGTTCGCCTCCCGGGTGCGGGTCCGGATCGTATGAAGAATGTCCTGCTCTTCCTGGGAGCGGGCATTCGTATCCCGGGGATAGGCCAGATGGTGGCGCATTTCCCGCATCCGGCCGATGTCGCCGGCCATCCGGTCCAGCTGGTCGCGGATACTCTGGGCGGAGGTCTCCTTCCAGTCGAGCGGCCGGCGGCGGCGGGTCAGCTGCCGGGAGGCTTTCCAGCCGGCGGCTTTGCCGCGGGCGACTTCGGCGGCCGTCTTCGGCAGGGCTGACATGATCCGGATCCAGGCGGGTACAAGGGTGCGCTGCGCAGATGTTACCGGCATGACCGCATCCTCCTTTCTTGTAAACCTCACATTACTTTCAGTATGGCTAAAAAATTTGACTTCCACTCGGTATTTTGATTCACTATAAAGAATGAACTAAAGATAATCATGGCATACACGGAACGGCCCTGTAATCAGGCGGTACTTTTGCAAAACTTTAGTTCAATCTTTCTAAGAGAAGAAATGGACAAGAATTGGACAAGATATGGGATAGAAAGGGCGGATATCCATGCAAAAAATTACTTCTCAAGCCGAATTTCAAGTCGCAATCCAGTCTCCGAGACTGACCGTAGCCGTATTTAAAGCGGATTGGTGCTCGGACTGCAAATTTATGGACCCGTTTATGCCGGACGTGGAAACGAAATTTTCGAACGATCTGACGCTTGTCGAAGTGGACGTGGATCAAGTCGGCGACCTCAGCCAGGAGCTGAACATTTTGGGCATACCGAGCTTTGTGGCCTTTTCGGACGGCCGGGAGCTGGTGCGGCTGGTAAACAAGCTTCGCAAATCGCGCGAAGAAATCGAGGGATTCCTGAATACGGCGCTTGACGTATACAGAACGATTCATAAATAAGCTCATTCGCACCGCTCTTGCCGCACAGAGGCATTTGAGGCGGTGCTTTTCTCTTTAGAGAGCAGCTTCATGGCATGGCTGTACGGAACCAAGGTATTCGGGTTTCACCACCATTTGGCCGAACCGGCAGCGAAGCAAAGGCCCCACTTGGTGGGGCTGTTTCATTTCTCCGACATTTCTCCGACATTTTGTCACAAAGTGGCCGTGATGTATGTCAAGGAATCAGGTATAATAGATGAGATTGGTAAAATATTGAGGTACCTGTCTTCAGTGGTAAAGTTTTTATTATGAGCAGCAGGTGAGAGAATTTTGAATACCAGACAATTGAAATGGCTCAGTTATTTAACGTTTGTCGTGATGTTTTTTGCGACGTTCGGCGGAACCGTGGTCACCAAGACCGATTCCGGACTCGGATGCGGGCATGAATGGCCGCTGTGTCACGGTGAGTTCGTTCCGGCGCATACCATCGCCTCATTAATTGAATATTCGCACCGGCTGGTCAGCGGGCTGGCAGGACTTACAGCGGTCGCGGTGGTGGTCGCCTTCCATCTGTTCGCCAAGAATCGGCGCGACCTGCGCACGTATTCGGTGTTGACCCTTATTTTCGTATTGGTTCAGGCTGTCATGGGGGCAATGGCTGTCGTGTATGACCAGTCCTCGGCCGTGCTTGCCTTCCACTTCGGTTTCTCCCTAATCGCGTTTGCCAGCTCGCTGATGCTGGCCTTAGGCGCCCGCAGGATGGACAAACTGGGCGAGGCTTCGTACCCGTCCGGCGGTACGTCGCGCGTCAGCGCGACCTTTCGCGGCTATACATGGGCCGTGACCATCTACTCCTATATCGTCGTTTATATCGGAGCATATGTCAGCCACACCAACTCGGCGGGAGGCTGCCTGGGATGGCCGCTGTGCAACGGGAAGTTCATTCCCGAGCTGTCCGGAGGGGTGACTATCGCGTTTGTCCACCGGATCGCGGCACTGCTGCTGCTGATCGCGATCGCCGTACTTGCCGTCTGCGGCTACCGGCTGAACCGGGGGAACCGGGAGCTGCAGGGCCTCGGCATCGCCGCGGTAACGCTGTGCCTGATGCAGGTGTTCAGCGGGGCGGCGATCGTGTCGACGCTGAACAAGCCGGAGGTTTACATCTTTTCCGCGCTGCTGCACAATCTGCTGATTTCGTCTCTGTTCGGCGTGCTCTGTTATTTGAGCGTCCGTGTCTGGCAGACCGGAAGGGCGGCGCTTCAGCAGCCGAAGTCCGCTTCGGCCGCGGGGAATCGGCTTTGAGCCGCAGGGCGGCAAACGATGAACTGAATACCGCTGCACATCCAAAGTCCGCGAAGTGATTCGAGGGCTTTGTTTGTAAGTTTATTTATTATTTTTTGGCTTATTTTGGAGAGGAATGATCGTGTGAGCTATCAAAATTTACGCCAATGGCTCGAAGCCTTGCGCAAGGAAAATGACCTGAAAGTGATCGAGGCTCCCGTGGATCCGTACCTGGAGCTGGCGGAGATCCACCGTCGGGTCATCGACGAACAGGGGCCGGCGCTGCTGTTTACGAATGTACAGGGGACTCCGTTTCCCGTGGCTACGAATCTGTTCGGTACCAGCCGGCGCGTAGACATGGCGTTCGGATCGCGTCCGGAGGAGCTGATGAAGTCCCTGGTGGGTGCGCTCGATACGATGCTTCCGCCGACGCTGTCGGCGCTGTGGAATGAACGCGGCCTGATCAAGGACATTCTAAAGGTAGGCATGAAAACCGTACCGATGGGCGATGCCCCTGTGCTCGGCGTCTCCCGCAGCGACCAGCCGCTGAAAGACCTGCCGCGGGTTACAAGCTGGCAGGAAGACGGCGGCCCGTTCATTACGCTGCCCCTCGTTTATACGGAGAGTCCATCGCGGCCCAAGGACCACAATCTGGGCATGTACCGCATGCAGATTTATGACAACCAGACGACCGGTATTCACTGGCAGATCCATAAGGGCGGCGGCTTCCATTACCACGAAGCCGAGCAGCGCGGCGAAGCGCTGCGCATGACGACGTTCCTCGGCGGACCGCCGGCCCTGATCGCGTCGGCGATTGCGCCGGGCCCGGAAATGCTGCCCGAGCTGCTGCTCACGTCCATGATTCTCGGCGAAAAGCTGCCGATGGTGGAAAATCCGCTCGGCGGGCACCGGATTCCAGCGGAAGCCGAGTTTGCGATCAGCGGCCTCGTCCCGCCGTTCGAACGGCGTCCGGAAGGCCCGTTCGGGGACCATTACGGGTATTACTCCCTGATGCATGACTTTCCGGTCTTTCACGTCAACCATATGTGGCACCGCAAGGACGCCATTTATCCGGCGACGATCGTAGGCAAGCCGCGGCAGGAGGACTATTTCATGGGCGAATTTCTGCAGCGTCTGCTGTCGCCGGCCTTCCCGCTCGTCATGCCTTCGATCAAATCGCTGTGGACGTATGCCGAGACGGGATTCCATGCCCTTGCTTCGGCTATTGTCCGCGTCAGTTACTCCCGCGAAGCGCTCGTATCCGCCTTCCGGATGCTGGGTGAAGGTCAGCTGTCCCTGACCAAATTCCTGATCCTGACCGACCAGCCGGTCGATCTCGAGAACGCCAGCGAGCTGCTGGAAACGGTGCTTGCGCGGTTTAACCCGGCCGTCGATCTGGTTATATTTAATAAGACATCCCACGATACGCTCGATTACACCGGACGCAAACTGAACCACGGCAGCAAAGCCGTGCTGATGGGGATCGGGGAGCCGGTTCGCGAGCTGCCGCGTGCTTATGAGGAGGGGCCGATCGCGGAGATCGAACAGATTGTTCCTTACTGCGGAGGCTGCCTCCTTGTCTCAGGCGCAGGGTACGAGGACGAGCCGGAGCTGCCGGAGCGCCTGCTGCAGCGGCTGCAGGAGAAAGGAACCGAATGGCCGCTCGTCCTTCTGGTGGACGATGCCCGCCAGACGGCAGCCGACCAGACGTCCTTCCTGTGGACGGTGTTTACGCGCTTCAACCCGGCCACGGACATCTATGCGGGTGCCGAAGTGCGGAATCACCATCTGTCGTACCGGCTGCCGATTGTAGTGGATGCACGCATGAAAACCGGTTATCCGGACGAACTGATTCCGCGGGAGGATATCATCAAAAAGGTGGATGAACGCTGGAACAGTTATTTTGCGTAAATACTGATCAGGGAGAGAATGCCGATGCTGCGAACGCTGCTTGGAGAGATGCCCCGCCAAAATAACGGGCTGCTCGAAGATGCCATCGAAACGATGGTGGAGACGATCCATTTGCTCCAGAACGAGATCGAAAAGAATGAGGATCCCAGCCATGATTACCGCAAACTGGAGATATGGACACGCGGTTTGGTGTCTTCCCTGGACGAATTGGAGCAGAGCTGGTATGCCGCTTCCTTTTTCCGTCAATCGGTCAAGGCCGGTTATGTGGATGATATGACGATTGAGGAGCAGGCCGAGTACGCCAGGTACGTATACTTCTATAAAAACGGGTTTATCCGCGTGTTTTCCGTTCTGGACAAGCTAGGTACGGTGCTCAATGATCTGTTTGATCTGAACACGCAGAAGACCAAACCGCATTTTTCCTATTTTACGGTGCTCCGGCAGTTTCACTACATGAAAACCCATGAAGGCCTTGCCGGGCAGCTGTCGAAGATTAAGGACGAATACAAGAGCGCCCTGAACGTGCTGCGCAAACGGCGCAATGCGGAGGTTCATTACATGAACTCCGAGATGCAGGATGACTTGTGGCAGCGGCACCAAGGTCTTAAGGATAAGGTCGAGCTGGAGGATCTGGACCAGCATTTGAGCGAGCTGAAGCAGGGGCTGGACATGGTATGCAAGTCGCTCTCGGCATCCTTTCATTACGCCAACAAGCTGTGGAAAAAGGAAGGCATGCATCCATAAAGGGATACAACAAATTTCCTTTTGACAAAGTGGGCAAATATATCTATACTGTAAAAATGAAAACACGTCATCATTAATTTCATAATCTTTTCTTATCGAGAGAGGCGGAGGGACAGGCCCGATGAAGCCCGGCAACCGATTTGAGCACGGCATCCGCCGTTACTCGAATGTCATGGTGCTAATTCCTACAAGCTGCAGCTTGAGCTGCAGGTTGGCAGATGAGAAGGCAGCGACTTTTACAAATAAGGGAGCCCCTTTTCTGATTCTGTCAGAGGGGCTTTTTATTTTGCCTGGATTCGATAGAATAGATCGGTCATTTAGATAGATTATGCGAACCCTATTCGGGTAGGATAGGGGGAAGAGAGGGGGCCCTTCGGTTGATCGAACTGAAGCAGCTGACGAAAAGGTACGGCCAAGGGGCAAAGGCGACGGAGGCTTTGTCCGGGCTGAACCTCAGCATTCATAAAGGAGAAATTTTCGGCGTGATCGGCCACTCGGGCGCAGGGAAGAGCACCTTGATCCGATGCATGAACCTGCTGGAACGCCCGACCTCCGGAGAGGTATGGGTAGGCGGCGTTAACCTGACGGGCCTGAGCAAGCAGCGGCTGCAGAACGAACGGCGGAAGATCGGGATGATTTTTCAGCATTTCAATTTGCTGAGCTCGGCGACGGTGTATGATAACATTGCTTTTCCACTCCGGTTGGCCCGTAAGGGCAAGGCGGAGGTGGAGGCCAAGGTTAACGAGCTGCTCGCGCTGGTCGGACTGGAAGCCCACCGCAATAAATATCCGGCCCAGTTGTCAGGAGGCCAGAAGCAAAGGGTGGGCATCGCCCGCGCGCTGGCCAGCGATCCGCAGGTGCTGCTGTGCGACGAAGCGACTTCGGCGCTCGACCCGCAGACGACGGATTCGATCCTGAAGCTTCTGTTGGACATTAACCAGAGGTTCAATCTGACGATCGTCCTGATCACCCATGAGATGCACGTCATCCAGAGCATCTGTGACCGGGTAGCCGTGATCCATCAAGGCGGCATCGTTGAAGAGGGAGCGGTCACGGACGTATTCCTGAAGCCGCAGCACCCCGTGACCAAAGATTTTGTCCGCGGAGAGCAGAGCCAAGGCGAACCCCTTGAGCTGGCTGTCCAGGCTTCCGGAACGGGTTCGCCGCAGGCTGTGAAAATTACGTTTCTCGGCAGCAAAACGTACGAGTCCATCCTGTCCCGGACCGTGCGCGAGACGGGGGCGGATTTCGCCATCCTGCAGGGCACCATTTCCACCATTAAAGATACCCCTTACGGGCAGCTGATCGTCCGCTTCGAGGGCGGACGGGAGCAGATCGATGCGACGCTCGCGAAGCTGAGCGAGCAAGGGCTTGACGTGGAGGTGATGAACTGATGTGGGGTTTGGATTTTTCCTCGGTTGACTGGAACGAGATCGGCGTAGCCACACTGGATACGCTGAAAATGCTCGGAGCTTCCGCGGTGTTCACCTTTATTCTCGGTCTTCCGATCGGCATCGTGCTGTTTATGGCATCGCGCTCGACGACGGGCTGGGTGCGTGCCGCCTATGCGGTCATTTCCTTTATCGTGAACATCCTCCGTTCGGTCCCGTTTATCATCCTGATCGTCGCCCTAATCCCGGTCACGAAAGCGATCGTCGGCGTCACCTTCGGGGTGCTGGGGACGATTCCGCCGCTGGTGATCGCCGCTGCGCCGTTCTTCGCCAGACTGGTGGAAACATCGCTGCGTGAAGTGGACCGTGGCGTAATCGAGGCGGCGCATTCGATGGGCGCTTCGACCTGGCAGGTCATCACGCGGGTGCTGCTGCCCGAAGCAAGACCAGGCCTGCTGGCCGGAATTACGATTACGGTCGTGACACTCGTTTCCTATACGGCGATGTCGGGGATGGTTGGCGGAGGCGGTCTCGGTGATTTGGCCATCCGCTACGGTTATTACCGCTATGAATCGACTGTCATGATTATTTCCGTCATCTTCATGATCGTGCTAGTGCAGCTGCTGCAAATGGCGGGCGACCGGCTGGTGCGTCACTTTACCAGAAAGTAAGACGTACAACGTGTTTGGCTCACAGTCATGCATCCGGGTCACCGGATTTGACCTGGAAAGGCAAGGCAGGTAACATCAAAGCACTGCCTTTCTAATATAAATCATATTATTCTTATGAATTTAAGGGGGATTTATCCAATGAAAAAATGGCTCGTTTCTTTTCTGACCCTGGCTCTGGTTGTCGTGCTCGCCGCGTGCGGCAGCAAGCCGAATAACAGCAGCAGCGATGCTGCGGGCGAATCCGCGGACAAACCGGCTGCAGCCGAAACAGTTACACTGACGGTTGGCGCGACGGCGAAGCCTCATGCCGAAATTTTGAAGCATATCCAGCCTGCGCTTGAAAAAGAGGGTGTGAAGCTCGTCATCAAAGAGTTTTCCGATTATGTGCAGCCGAACGTGCAGACGTTCCAGAAACAGCTCGACGCTAACTTTTTCCAGCATCAGCCTTACCTCGATAATGAAAACAAACAGCGCAAGATGGACCTTGTTCCGGTCGTAGGCGTTCACCTGGAGCCGCTTGGTGCTTATTCCAAAAAAGTGAAAAGTGCTGACGAAATTCCGGACGGCGCAACTGTCGGCATTCCGAACGATGCGACAAACGGCGGACGCGCGCTCAGCCTGCTGGCCAAACAAGGCTTGATTACCTTGAAGGATCCGAATAAAGTGGAATCTACGGTGAAGGACATTACCGCCAATCCGAAAAACCTGAAAATCAAGGAAGTCGATGCTGCAATGCTGCCACGTCAGCTGAGCGAATTCGACCTGGCCGTCATCAACACCAACTACGCGCTGGAAGCCAGCCTTGATCCAACGAAAGACGCGCTCTTCATCGAAGGCAAAGACAGCCCTTATGTCAACATTCTGGTGGCCCGTCCGGACAACAAAGACTCCGACGCCATCAAGAAGCTGGCTGCTGCCTTGACTTCCGACGACGTGAAGAAGTTCATCGAAGATACGTATAAAGGTGCCGTTATTCCGGCATTCTAAAGCCTGCGAAATGCGCAGCACAGCCGCAAGGGGTTTATCCCCTGCGGCTTTTTTATTTGCTTCTGCGTCGGGCAGACATTTTTTATTTGGCTCGCTTGTCCTCGCGGCCCGGCTGTACTGGGTTTCCAAGTTGCGGCGGTGCCGTGAAATCTTTTATACTATACAGGATCAATGATCTTGCGTGAGGTTTGTACATACATACACCAATATATTTTTAATAGGAATGATGTGTCATCGAATGGATAAAAGGATGGAAATTTCGGATAGAAGAACGGAGGGTGGCATTTTGAGGGGAAAGGTTGCCCTGATCACAGGCAGTGCCAAGGGACTTGGCAAAATGACGGCGCTCACGCTGGCACGTTCCGGATGCGATGTCGCGCTTAACTATGTCCACAGCCGCCGCGAAGCGGAGGAACTGCGGGCGGTCATCGAGGGACAGGGCGTGCGCAGCATCGCCGTGCAAGCCGATGTCTCCGACACGGGCCAGCTGGAGCATTTGGTGGCTCGCGTCGAGTCCGAGCTCGGCAGTCCGGACATCGTCGTGAACAACGCGGGCCCTTTTATCCGCGAGCGTAAACGGTTCTCCGATTATACCCAGGCGGAAATTTTGTCGCTCATCCAGGGCAATCTGGTCGGCACGATGCTGCTGGACCATTTGGTGCTGCCTGGGATGCGGACTAAGCGCTGGGGAAGAATCATCCACTTCGGCTTCGGCCATGCGGCGGAATCGAGAGCGTGGCCGCACCGGGCGGTGTACGCTGCCGCCAAGACCGGACTGGTTTCTTTTACCAAGACGCTGGCGGTCGAGGAGGCCCCGTACGGCATTACGGTGAATATGGTGTGTCCCGGGGACATCCGCGGGGATAACAAAGAGAAGACCATTGCCGAGGTCGCCGGGTTGCAGGACGGCGAGACGCCGCGGGGCAGACCCGGCAGCGGCGAGGATATCGCGCGCGTGATCGAGTACTTGTGCCGCGACGCTTCCGATTTTATCACCGGCAACATTATGGACATCTCCGGCGGGCTGGATCCGATCCGTCCCTGGATTGGTCCGGCCGATCACGGGATGTGAGACCTCATTTGTTCGCGTTGCAGCATGTAGAAGGCTAGTCCGAGAGCTAATGCGCTATAGAAGCAGAGCACGGCAAAACCTGCCCAAGGCAAGAGCGGATAATATCCTAACTGTGGCGTGTACAAACTGATGACCTGCGGATATTCCGGAATACTCTGCTGGATCGCGAATCCGGCAGCCGGAGTGAGCCGTAGAAGCCACTGGGCCGCGTTAAGGGGGATTACGTTTGCTAAAATGTAGGGAAGGACGAGTACTGTAAGGCTTGCAGTGATCGCCACAAATTTTCGCCGGAATATGGCAGCAAAAGCGGCAGCTAGAACTGCGCCTAAGGCAAGAATGGCCGCCGTACCTAACATGACCCGTAGCTCCGTGAGCAAAGGAACCGGAAGGATATGGTTACCCTTGGAAAGCAGGATTTGCTTGCTGAGTGGGATCGTGATCATGGCGGCAACCATTCCGGCCACAAAAGCGGCCATACCAATGGTCATTGCTTTCGCTGCCAGCAGCCGATCCGGCCGATGGAACGCGATTTGCGGATTTCGTACGAATTTCCGCCGGTAGTCCGCGGAGACGAACAGTACGGACACAACGATCACTGCGACCAATCCTGTCATCATGCCGATCAGGGGGCGCTCAATGGTCCAGCTGCCCTCAACCCCGAGTGGCGCGATATCTCCGGATCCGGTTACCGTGATTGTATCGCCTGACTCCTTAACCCCCCCATAATGGTAAGCCGGTTCGCCGGTTCCTATTCCAATATCGTCATGGCTCCATTTCTCGTCAGAGACATCACCCTCCAGCTCAAGATGATCAAACACGGCGGTCGCATTGGCAAAGCGAATTTTGGCTTCGGAGACCGATACATCCCCGGGTGACGTGACGAAAAGTCCGACCTGCACGGAAGCAGGTGAATCGAGATCCGCCGCGCCAATCTTGGTCCACCGCTGGCCATCCACAGATTCATAGCCAGTGATCGTCTGATCGGAGCGAGTAAGCCGCAACCAACGCGGGACACCGCCCGGGTGACCCGGAATGTCCTCGAAAAAGTTGGACTGCATGCGAACCCCATGGCTGCCCGTGACCATTATCGCTGCGTATGGGGATCCCTGTTTCGTACTGTCTTTGATCATGATCCCGGCCTTCGCCCATGGCACAACCCCTGGTACAATGAGGTCATTGTCCGGCGGGGGATAAGTAATTTTACCAGTCAGTGAAGTTACGCGTACGGTAATGCTGCCGTCTCCGGGTAACGTTCTGTGCACGAAGTAGAACTTATCGGTTACAGCTTTGCCGTCCGGCCCTAATAGAGTAGGGGGTCCTTCGTTCGAACTCGCAGCGAGGAACAGCCCAGGCAGGATGGTAAGCAGTACCGTGACCGCGATCCCAATGATCCAGCCGCGGACGGAGCGGAATTTGGCCCACTCTGCCAGCAGCAATTTCGTGAAGCCCTCAGCCTCTCTGTGTATAGTCGGTTTTATCGTCATCTCCCTGGCCTCCTAAAGTATCTTATATCGATGTACCTCGATACTCACTATAAGATAGGCAAGGTTAAATGACGGTTAATTTTTCGGCAGCATGACGGTTACTTCTGAAAAACTTCCGATTTCACTCTGGATAAAGACGTTCCCGTTGTGCTTTTCTATGATCGTCTTGACGATCGAAAGCCCCAAACCGCTGCCTCCCAGTTCTCTGGAACGAGAGGTATCCACTCGATAAAGCGGTTCGAAAATATTTTCCAATTCATCCTCCGGGATGCCGATGCCCGTATCCCTGATGATAATGACATCAAAATCGTCATGCTGGGCTGAGGTCACCACGACTTCTCCATTTCTTTTATTGTATTTTACGGCATTCTCAACCAGATTAAAGAAGGCTCTTTGCAAAAGCGCCTGTTCACCGAAGGCCATGATGTCAGGGAGTTTGTTATCTATCCGGATGTTATGTAATGTACAGCTTTCCGACAAAGCCGAGATCAGGCTATGAAACATTTCTTTTACATTAAAGCGAACACAACGATCGGCGTGAAACGCGCTGTTCAGCTTGAGCAGATCATTAACTAAGGTAATCATTCGCTGGGCGTTTGCAAAGGCATCTTCCAAAACTTCTTTGTATTCTTGCACGGTAGGCTTTTCATCCAGCTGCAAAACCTCGATATTCGCAATCATGCCGGAAAGCGGCGTTCGCAGCTCGTGGGCGGCATTGGCCGCAAATCGCTTTTGATGATTAAATGACTTCTCCAATTTAACAATCAATTGGTTGAATGAAGCGGCGAGCCTGGCAACTTCATCATTCGTGTCAAAACCTTCAAGCTGTTGAAACAATTTATTTTCGTCAATCGATTCTATGCGTTTGCTCAGATCGGCGACTGGCCGTAACGCTTTCCCGGCAACCATGTAGGAACTAACCGTACCTAATAAGATCATAATGAACATGTAAACCATGCTGGTTGAAGTGAAATTATTACTTGGAGTTTCTGAATGGAATGGGCCGATCGAATGGGCATCAGGCGGGGTGCTTATAGCCGGATTCAATGGGGAAGGGGTTAACTGCCCTTCAGCAGGGACCGCATAAATGTGATGGGCGTTAAAGATAGAAGAGATCGTCAACAGCACGCAGATACCCGTAAGGACAAGGGCCGTCAGAAAGGTCAACCTCAGTCGCAGCGGTATTTTATTCAGCGGTTTCATCAGCAGCCTCCTTTGAGATGAAATATCCAAGCCCTCTGGTATTTTGAATGAGTCCCTTATCTCCGGTATGTTTGGCCAGCTTCTTTTTTAAAGAATTGATATGTACTTTGAAAGAGTTGGAGAACAGGTTCGCCTCGCAGTCCCAAACGTGCTCGATCAGCTCCTCCGCGCTCATGATCCGGCCTTTGTTCAAAAAAAGGCATTCCAGGATAGAATATTCCTTTTTGGTTAACTCGATCTTTTGATCGTTAACACTGACACACTTGAGGGCGGTATCCATGGTGATATTGCCATGCGTATGGACGGAATCCTGTTCAATAAATTGCCTGCGGAGCAAGGCGCGGATTCGGGCTTCAAGCTCATTAAAATGAAAGGGTTTTGACAGATAATCATTCGCCCCGGCATCAAGGCCGGAAATTTTGTCTTCGACTTCCGTTCTTGCCGATAAAATCAAGACCCGAAGCTGCTTATTCGTCTTCCGAACTTTTCTGAGAACATCCATCCCGTTCATTTTAGGCAGATTCAGGTCGAGTATAACCAGATCGTATGCATAAATTTCGATAAGCTCCAAAGCAAGCTCGCCATCATTGGCCGGATCAACGCCGTAACCGTATTTTTTTAAGCCATTGCACAGAGCTTTTCGCAAAGACATTTCGTCTTCAACCACCAAAATCCTCATATGAGCCACCTCCGTTATGACAGCTACCGGGAATTACCCCTCGTTACCTGTTGTACCTATTCAAAAAAAAGAAGAGACCCGTCTTCGATGAAGTCAGGTCTCTTCTTGCTATTGAATGGGATTAGAATACTTGAATAACGTCGTTGATTCCTTCAACTTCCTCAACGAGGGCGCGTTCGATCCCGGCTTTCAATGTAATGGTGGAGCTTGGGCAGCTGCCGCAGGCACCCATCAGTTTCAACTTCACGATGCCGTCTTCCACGTCAACCAATTCGACGTCGCCGCCATCGCGTTGAAGGAACGGGCGAAGCTTATCAAGCACTTCTGCTACATCATCATACATGGTGCTCTGTGCGTTTTCGCTCATTGATTTCAACTCCTTTCCTGTAATTCTTATTATATTACAAACCGAGACAAAATAAAATGGCTATATATGCTGCATCGGACAAGACCGTTGATATTATCTGCTTCACCCGGTAAACTAAGATAAGGCCTACCTAAGAATCAATACCTAAAGCAGGTGATATCATTGAGACCCATCATCGAGTTTTGCACCAACAACATGCATTTCGGAACCGATGAAGTCATGGAGAAGCTGGAGGAGAATCCGGATTACGACGTAATCGAATACGGATGCCTGAGCAATTGCGGCCAATGCGCCATGATGCCCTTCGCCATGGTGAACGGTGAGATTATAGATGCTGACAGCGCCGATGAGCTGTATGAGGCCATTATGGCCAAAATAAAAGAACTCGAGGCTTGGGACAGCCTCGAGCTGGATTAGCCGAAATGGCGTCTGGACTTCCAGAGTACCCCGCTTTTCAACAGGCGGGGTACTCTTCCTTTTACCGAAGTTTTCCCCATCAGGCCAAAGCCTGCCTTGCTGCCAAGCGATCCCAGGGTTCCACGAAGGTGGATCTTGTGGATCTTCGGCGTTTCGCCTTTCCAGAGCGCATGAATCACGTCGGCCACTTGCTTGGCCTGAGCTCCTGCCGCCTGGGCGCTGGGTGCGAACGGAATGCTGGCGCAGTCCCCCACAACATACACTTCCGGGTAATCCGGAATTTGGGAATACGTGTTGACCACAACCCGGCCCCCCGGATCCTTCGGCACGTTCAAATCCTGAACGACCTTCACCGGCTGAATGCCGCCCGTCCAAACCGCGGCGTCGGTGTAGATTGCTTCATCCCCGTTATAGACGATACCGTCTTCCACCCGGCACACGGATATGTGGGAGCGCGTATTCACTTCATGATCCATGAACCACTGCTCCACGTACAAGGAAACCGTCTGCGGGAAGGAGGAGAGCACCCGGCTGCCCCGGTCCAGAATCGTGATGTTAAGATCCGGACGGCTCTCCCGCAGCTCCGCGGCCGTTTCAACGCCGCTGAGGCCGCCGCCGATAATATGTACGTTTCCGTACGGCTTGACATCATTCAAGCGCTGATAGGTTTGGCGAGTGCTTGAGAACGTCTGGATGCTGTTCGTGAATTGATCCGCGCCAGGTATGCCGTGATAACGGTCGGTACAGCCCAGGGCGATCGTCAGGTAGTCGTATTCGATCGGGTCGTCGCCTTCGAGGTGTACCCGCTTGCCTTCCAGATCGATGGATGTGACTTCGCCGTATTTTTTCGTGAGCTGGGGATGGTTCGGAAACTGGATGCGCAGATCATAGTCGCTTGCCGTCCCTGCCGCAAGCGCGTAATACTCGGTTTTAATGCCTTGGAAAGGCATGCGGTCAATCAAAATCAGCTCCATATCTTGGGGGAAGTGGTTGTTCAGGAGACCTTGAATCAATGCAAGGCCTCCATAACCTCCACCCAGGATGACGAATTTTCTCATATGTCCGTCTTTCCTTTCTCATACGTCGGCTTTGAGGTAAGGTATAAAATTCCTCTTACTTATTCATAAACTTTTATTTCATTATAAAACGTGTCGCGTTCCACTGGAATGCGGCCGGCGCCTTTGACTAGCCAGATCAGCTCATCGCGGGTGAGGCCTTCCGGAGTGAGCGCGCCTGCGGCGTGGCTGATGCGTTCCTTAAGGATGGTGCCATGGACGTCGGATGCGCCGAAGCTCAGCGCAACCTGGGTCAGCTGCGGCCCGATATTAATGAAGTACGCCTTCACGTGGTCGATGTTGTCCAGCATCAGACGGCTGATGGCAATGGTCTTCAGATCCTCGTAGGCGGAGTTACGACGCATGATGCCGGCATTTTTATTTCTTGGCTGCATGGAAAGAGGAATAAATACCATAAATCCGTTCGTTTCGTCCTGAAGGTCGCGAATCTGCATCATGTGGCGGATCCGGTCTTCATGGGACTCGATCGATCCGTACAGCATGGTAGTATGCGTCTTCATGCCCAGGTTATGCGCCGTCCGGTGCACCTCGAGGTATTGCTCGACGTTAGCCTTTTCCACCCGCATTTTTTTTCGGTATTGGTCGGACAAAATTTCCGCACCGCCGCCGGTCAGCGATTTCAGTCCCGCTTTTTGCAGCTCCTGCAGCACTTCCTTGATGCTGAGGCCGCTGATGCGAGTGAAGAAGTCGATTTCTGCCGCTGTATAGGCTTTAAGCGTTACGTCCGGGAAGCGGTCGGTCAGCGCCTGTAGGGAATCCACATAGTATTGGAAAGGCACGTGCGGGTTATGTCCGCCAACGATATGGAATTCCCGGACGCCCGGATGAATGTGCTGCTCAATGTATTCGACCATTTCAGGACCGGAATACGTATAGGAGCCTTCATCACCAAGGTCTTTGCGGAAGTTGCAGAACGCGCAGTGCGCCTCGCAGACATTGGTAAAGTACAGGCTCATGTTTTCGATGAAATATACTTTTTTGCCGTTCTTGCGCAGATTGGCTTCGTTCGCCAGCTGCCCCAACGTCAGCAGATCATCGGTTTCATACAGAAATACTCCATCCTCGAGATTCAGCCGCTCACCCTGGCGGACCTTCTCGATGATTTCCTGCATGCGTCTTTCGGTGTTCGATGTTACAATAGTGGACATTTCCATTCCTCCTGTTCGCATTTTGGTCGTGCGGAAGACACGCCCTTTGCAGGACGCAAGAGTCAACCCGCAGCGCCTGGAAGGAGTCCGGCGTTCAACCCGTCCAGTCGATTTGCCAATTTTATCGGTCAGCGTCTTCCATGTACCGCAGAGGATATGTATTCAGCGGATCATCCAAGCCGTAAGGCCAGACGCTTTGGTAAGCACTCCGGAGAGGCTTTTGGCCGGTAAAGAAAAAGTAGGGGGCCCGCCTTTTTTAGATTATAGAATGTATAAATTTTTCAACGAAGCCGAAAAATTCTATAATCGCAAGACAAACATCCGCCAAGCGCGGCCTGTCTTCTGTGAATGAATCGATAGGCTTTTTTTATGTGAAAAAAGTTACAACCCAGAGTGACAGACCGTTGTCTTTTCCATGACAAATTACCGACACTTGCTCCCTCATTACCCACCTATTATAAACCGCCTATCCGGGGTCCGCAATACAGTTATACAGAATCGGCATGCGAAGATCCGGAAATCATACCATCTTTAAGGATCCTGCGAAGGGGACAAATGTAGTATAAATCCTCCGGATGAAGCCTGATTATACCTTTTGGAGGCGCGAATACGGCGTTCCGACCGCCTTTCTGGTACATCATGGGAACGGAGGAGGGGATATTGCCGGGCGGAACCTCTCTTGAGGGGAACAACGTTGTGGAGTATACTAAAGGTAAGTGCAATGTACTCACAGAGCGGGACTTTTGCTCGGCCGCCTTTCAGGTGCGCTGCTGAAGCCCTGCAATGAATAAATTCACATCAGTTAACCAAGGAGGGTTACCTATGATCAACATTAGCGATTCCGCTTCCGATAAGCTGAAAGAAATGCTCGCCGAACAGGAAATTCCGGGGATGTTCCTCCGTCTTGGGGTACAGGCCGGCGGATGCAGCGGATTTTCTTACGCCATGGGCTTCGACGATGCCGAAACCGAAGACGATGTATACATGGACGTTAACGACATGAAGGTGGTCGTGGATAAAGAAAGCCTCCGCCTGATTGACGGGCTGGAAATCGACTTTGAGGAGTCCGGCATGAGCGGCGGATTCACCATGAACAATCCGAATGCTACGGCGACCTGCGGATGCGGCGCTTCGTTCCGTACAGCGCTCGACGCAGGCAAACCGGCTCCGGAGGAGTGCTAACGGGCACACACTGCGGATGAATAAGACAAAAGGCTCACACCTTCTTCGTCCAGAAGCAGGTTGTGAGCCTTTTTTTGTTCGTTAGGAGAGCCCGGGAACGATAAACGTTTTGTTCACCATCATGACGAGCATGGCCGCTGCCACGATTGAAAAGGCGATGCAGCAGGTGCCGAGCCCTTTGCGTCTGTCTTTCAGAAATTTAAAGCCCAAAGCAAAGATTAAAACGGTTGTCACGACCAGAGCAAGAGACATGCCGATCATGCCGACCCAGTATAATACCCCGAAAAATTGAGCCACAGCTGTTATCCTCCTTCGCAGGATATTCCAAATTTACACACTTCATTTCATTATATCCGATTTAGACAGGCACGCCAAGGCTCCGCTATCCCCCGTTTTTATGCGTTTATCCTTTTCTATGCACAAACATACAGGAGGGAACCTGTAGATACGAGTATGTTAATAACATAGGAGCATAGAAAGGAGGCGACAACATGGGGGGAAGACAGCTGGCAAGCAAATGGCTGAAGACCGAAGCGCTGCTGACGGATCCGGATGTTGCCCCATATATTCCGCAGACCCGGTCTATGAGCCGGGAGAACCTCCAGCAAATGCTGGGGATGTATGACTTTGTCGTCGTAAAACCGGTCGTCGGCGGAGGCGGTTACGGTGTCATGAAAATATCCCGTACCGGCAGCGGTTATAGTATAACCCGCTTCTCTCAAACCTATTATTTTGACAGCTTCTCCGGCATGTACAGCGGTTTTCGGAAGCTAAAGGTGAGAAGGACCTATTTAATTCAGCAGGGGATTAAATTGGCCAAGGTCGATGGGCGTCCGATCGATTACCGTGTCAAATACGTCAAAGTGGACGATCGTTGGGTCATTACCGCAATGGTGGGACGAGTCGCGCGCAGCGGACTATTCGTAACCAATCTGTGCAAGGGCGGTTATTTGCTGAAAGGCCGCGTTGGCCTGAGCCGTTCCCTGCCGCAGATTTCTTCCAAAGCAAAGCTTAAAGAGATGCGTTCCCTTACCCGGCGCTGTACGGCAATTCTGGAGCGACGTTTTCCCGGCATCGGCGAGCTTGGCTTTGACTACGGCCTGGACGACAGCGGGAGAATTTGGATTTTTGAAGTAAATACGCGCCCACAATAAACCAAATTGGCAATGTTTGGGAGATTATAGACGGGGTAATATCATTATATAAGACTATGAAAATGTAAAAATATTTTTAAAGCAGGGTCGTATGCACAGCACCTGTGTATAACGTTTATCCCCAAAATCCACTGCATTTTTATTGGTATTCCGACACTTGCTAACAAATTATACACAGGATTTCCACAACAGGTTGTGGATAAAGCGAACGCTTGTTCTCTTATGCGATGTTTGATATGATAGGTTTGAGGAAAATTAAGGAAAGGATGTGAAGATAATGGCTATGTTGTCGGATGAATTGCTGCTCGATTCTTATCATATGGCCGTGGAACTCATGCTGGATCATGATTTCATCGCTTTACTCCTGGCCGAAATCCACAAGAGGAATCTAGAGACTTCATCAGAGAGTTTAGTTCATTAGGACACATCCCGGTACACATCCACAAATGCTGTTGTACTATAAGCTGCATATGACGTGGAAGTTATGGAAGGTGTGGAGGTGTAACATCTATTTTCCAGATTGGCAGCATCGCAACAAAATGAGGGTATCCTATCTGAATCATGATTTCATGACGATCAGATCAGGATACCCTCTTTTTTTGTGGCCCAATTTGCGCGTTACTTCGGGCTAGAGTTTCATATTGCTGCTGTGGCCGGGAGACAGCTTAGCTTCCGGATCAATGTATACCTTCGCGTTGTTGACCGCGGTCGGCGCCTCGCCGAATCCTACGGCGATAAGCTTCAGCTTGCCCGGATACGTGGTGATGTCTCCGGCGGCGAATACGCCGGGAATGTTCGTCTCCATGCGGGAATCCACCACGATGGAGTTGCTCTCGATCTGAATGCCCCAATCGGAGATCGGACCAAGGGAAGATACGAAGCCAAAGTTCACGATGACGTCGTCGACTTCGATCTCCTGCGTTTCTTTGGTTTTCACATGGGACAAGGTCACCTTGGTAATCGTGTCTTCCCCGTGCAGGGCGGTGATTTCCGTCGGCGTCACGACCTGAACCTTGGAAGCCATCAAATTCTCGACGCTGTGCTCATGCGCACGGAATTTGTCGCGGCGGTGAATCAGTGTGACCTGCTCGGCGATCGGCTCCAGCATGAGCGCCCAGTCTACCGCGGAGTCTCCGCCGCCGCTGATCAGCACCTTTTTCCCCTTGAAGCGGTTTAAGTCATTCACAAAGTAGTGCAGATTCGTTTTCTCAAATTTCCTAGCGTCTTCAAGCTCCAGTCTGCGGGGTTCAAAGGCTCCGACCCCGGCCGTAATAATGACGGCTTTGGAGTGGTATTCGCCTTTATCGGTCGTCACCACAAAATGGCGCTCGTCCTGCTTAACGAGGGAAGTAACCTTTTCCTCCAGTCGTACATTCGGCTGGAACAGGTCCATCTGCTTTTGCAGATTGTCGACCAGCTCCTGTGCCGTTACTTTAGGGAATCCGGCCACGTCATAAATGTATTTCTCGGGATATAAGGCTGCAAGCTGCCCGCCAAGCTGGGGCATACTTTCAATGAGTGTGACTGATGCCTGGCGCATCCCGCAATAGAAAGAAGCGAACATGCCTGCAGGACCTCCTCCGATAATGAGCAGGTCGGTTATGTCAGCCGGCTGCGATGTCATAAGTGTAAGCACCTCCAACAAATATAAATAAGAACGCTAGCGAAATTAAACACGCTGTATATTCTTCAAATTCCATCTCATTATAATACATCCGGGCTTCGGCTGAAAAGTTTACATCCTATTTTGCAAATTCCCCGTTTGGATAAGAGAATAAACTTGCCTGAAAACTGGAATGAAAAGGAAAATGAAAACAGCATGGATGCTCACTTGGAGGGCCAAATAATACTTGATCTTTTATGGGAAAGTGGCTATCATTTTAGTTATGTGCGGGCAGGTTTTGGTAGTATTCCCGCTGTTTTTTTTCTTACACAGGCTGCCTGTGATAAAAAGATTCATTGAAGTTCAAACTAATGTGTAATATTTCACAATAACATTTGTAATGGTTCACAAATATATATAGAGACCGACATTTTGGAAGGAGCAAGATGATGAGCAACATTCCCAAGATAGTAATCCTTGGTGCGGGTTACGGCGGCATCCTGACAGCACAGCGCCTTCAAAAGGAATTGAATTATAATGAAGCGGACGTAACGCTTGTTAACCGTCACGATTACCACTATATTACGACCCATTTGCATATGCCCGCTGCCGGTACGGACAGCGTCGAGAATACACGGGTACCGATTTCGAAGCTGATTGACGAATTCAAGATCGATCTGGTCAAATCCTCCGTTCAGGAAATCCGCCCACATGAGAAGAAGGTCATCCTGGAGGACGGGACGCTCTCCTACGATTTCCTGGTCATTGCCCTCGGCGGGGAATCCGAAACCTTCGGCATTCCGGGGATGGCCGAATATGCGATGACGATCCGCAGCATCAACTCGGTGCGGCTGATCCGCAAGCATATCGAGTACCAGTTCGCGCTGTATAAAAATGAACGCAGTCCGCAGGAAAGAATCAATTTTGTCGTCGGGGGAGCGGGCTTCAGCGGCATTGAGTTTGTTGCCGAGCTGGCCGACCGCATTCCAGCACTGTGCAAGGAATACGATGTCGATCCGAATCTTGTGAATGTTTACAATGTGGAAGCGGCGCCAACGGCGCTGCCGGGTTTTGCTCCGGAGCTCGTGGAGTATGCCATGGAGGTGCTCCGCAAGAAAGGCGTAACCTTCAAAATCGGCGTGGCCATCAAAGAATGCAAGCCGGACGGCGTAGTGCTTGCGACCGGTGAAGAGATCAAGGCGGCTACGGTGGTGTGGACCGGAGGAATCCGCGGCAACCATATGATTGAAGCGGCCGGCTTTGAAACGGCAAGAGGCCGGGTGAAGGTTGACGAGTACTTGCGGGCGCCTGGCAGCGACCACATCTATGTCATCGGGGACAACGCCCTGATTATGAATCCGGAAGGGCGTCCGTATCCGCCGACGGCGCAGATCGCGATGCAGCAGGGAGTGTGCTGCGCTCATAATATCGTCACGGCAATCCGCGGCCAGCAGCCGAAAAAGTTCGAATTCAGCAACAAGGGCACCGTCGCTTCCCTGGGTAAAGGCGAAGGTATCGCTGTAGTAGGCGACAAGCATATAAAGGGCTGGCGGGCAGCTCAATTGAAGAAGATCGTAGATATGCGCTATCTATTTATTATCGGCGGCATTCCGCTGGTATTGAAGAAAGGAAAATTCCTGTAATGAGGCACTGCAGTGTTCAAGTCCGCGCGTTGTTGACCCGGGACGAACTGGACCGTTATAACGCCTTGATGGAAGTAGGAGCCTTCCTCGAGGACCAGAACCGGTACGATCTGTCGTACACGGTCCAAAAGGAAGTGGACATCCTCATCCTGCCAGCCATTGAAAGGCTGAAGGAAAAGGGCAGGGACCGCGACCGGGCGACCGCCGAATTTTTGGAGTCGATGAAATCGCAGCAGGATGAACAACAGGAAGAGGACTAAGGAAACAGCAAAAAGGTTTGCCCTGAATTTACTCGGGGCAAACCTTTTTAATATATGAAAGTATTTTAAATTTTCAGCATGTCCTCAAAAGATTCCGGCGTCAGAATCGCTCCTACGAAGAAGCCGCCGAATTCGGCATAGCGGGCGCTGACTTCATCAAAGCGCATTTCATAGACCAGCTTCTTGAATTGAAGCGCGTCCTCGGCAAACAGGGTAACTCCCCATTCCCAATCGTCGAATCCGATGGAGCCGGTAATGATCTGCTTCACTTTGCCTGCATAGCTGCGGCCGATCAGCCCGTGGCTGCGCATCATGTTGCGGCGATCGTCCATGTCAAGCATGTACCAGTTGTCGGCCTGATCGCGCTTTTTGTTCATCGGGTAGAAGCAGATGTATTTCGTCTTCGGCAGGATCGGCTTCAGGCGGGCGACGACATGCGGATTTTCCATCGGGTCGCCTTCACCGGAACCGGCGAGATAGTTGCTGAGCTCGACGACGCTGACGTAGGAATAGGACTTCGTCGTATATTGCGCAAACAGCGTTTTGTTAAACGCAGTCTCGATGGCATTCAGGTCTTCAAGCGTTTCGCGCAGGTGCATGAACACAAAATCGGCCTTCTGTCCGATGATGCTGTACACTGCTGTGCTGCCCTGCTTGCTGGATTCCACCGCGGACCATTCGTTCAGGAACGCCTGGAGCTCGTCCAGCGCCATAGCGCGGTCTTCGTCGTCGGCGGCCTTCCATGCCGCCCAGTTCATGGAACGGAAATCGTGGAGAGCGTACCAGCCCTCCAGAGTTGATGCTGCTTCATTCATCTATGAATCACTCCTATAAATAGTTGCCTGTAAGCGGATCCCAAGGTTACTTGCTGGACCCGAGTATCAGGGTCGTTGACATTTTTCTTCATTGTAGCTCAACCGCAAGCGCAAGAGCAAATGAAGTCACAATCTATTCACCGATTGTTCGTTGATTCGTGACCGTTTTTTTAGTAAACTAACTACTAGTCCACAAAACGTGGCAAGACTGTGAACGGCCTGTTTGTATCCGTTTTAGCGGGGCGAAACAAAAGAAGAGGTGACTTGACTGAGATGCAATTTATACCCGTTCTCGTGCTGATGGTGTTATTTTTTGTCATGATGTTCGGCATCGGCTTTATTTTGAATATGTTAATGAAAACGACCTGGTTCCCTTGCTATTTGTTTGTCATCGTTATTTTACCGGTGGTCGTATACTCTTTATGGGACCGCAGCCAAATGTCGCTGCTCAGTCACTTGGAGTCTTTTCGCGTAGTCGACTATTTAACGGGGGTAGCCGGACTGGCAGGCGCGGTCATCAGCGGCTGGTCCATCCAGAAGCTTCGCAGAAGCGGATTTAAAATGTTCTAGGCCGGCAACCGGCCGATTTCGAAACAGCTCTCCACCCGGGGGGCTGTTTTGCGCTATCCCGGAGCTGAAGGGTTGAATGATGGGGGGACGGATGGATGTGGAGAAAAGCATTGGGTCTGGTGCTTGCCGCCGGGCTAATGGCGGGAGGTTCGTTACCAAACGGGATGGCGGCCTCCGCAGGAGAGCAGACTATGATTCCGCTCCGGATTGCGGCCGAGGCGCTTGGCGCCAAGGTGCTGTGGGACGGTACGGACAAGCGGGTTCAGGTCTCGCTCGGCAAAACCCGCTGGAAAATCACGCCCGGCAGCAAGCAGTCCTTATTGGACCAAGCGCCGTATGAACTTGCGCGTACCGCGGTGACGGACGGCGGCGGAGCGCTGCTCGTGCCGCTCCAATCGTTTACCGGGGCTTTAGGCATCCGGGGAACTTGGGCGGACCATCGCTGGTCCCTCGATCCGGATGACTGGAAGGGGCGGGCGATCTACTGGATGACCCTGCTGCGCCATGGGAAATGGGAAGAGGCGGGACAGATGATGGATGCGTCCTTATCGGCGGCGTATCCGCCTTCGTCGCTTCCAAAGTACGAAGAACGGCTGGAAAAGCTGTACGGCCTCGACTGGAGCCTGCTGCATGCCGAAGCCTATACGGATTCCGTACGCAGCAACGCCCGCCTGGTCTATCAGACGCCAAAAGGAGAGACGTTCGGCATGGAGCTCCGGTTTAGCCAGGAGGGGCTGCTGAACGATATAGCCTGGATCGAAAATGTCACCAGCAGCTATCGGGCACCTGCCTATGACCACCCGGAAAAGTACACGGAAGAAGAAGTGCAGGTCGGCCAGAGCCCTCTGCTCCTTCCAGGCACGCTGACGCTTCCCCGGAACGTTCAGGAGAAGGTTCCCGCGCTTGTGCTCGTTCACGGCTCCGGCCCCAATGACCGGGACGAGACTTCCGGGGGAGGCAAGCTGTTCAGGGACCTGGCGGTGGGGCTGGCCGGCGAAGGGATTGCGGTGCTCCGCTACGAAAAGCGGACGCGGGAATACCCGCTTCGTTCCGCCACCCCGTCCTTTACCGTCCAGGAGGAGACGGTTGACGATGCCGTCAGCGCCGCTGCCCTGCTGGCCGCCGATCCAAGGATCGATCCGCAGCAGATTTACGTGCTCGGCCACAGCCAAGGCGGAATGCTTGTCCCGCGCATCATCGCTTCGGATGCGGGCAAGCATATCGCCGGCGCGGTCGTGATGTCCGCCCCATCCGGACCGTTGGAAGACCTGATGCTGATGCAGTACCGGGGAATATTAGGGCGGGCGGAAGAAGAGGGGGCTTCGGATGAGAAGCTGGCCCGTCTGCAAAAGCAGGTGGACACATGGGAAAAAGCCGTCGCGCTGCTGAAGGACCCCGGTTATTCGAAGGAGCATCTGCCAGAACATTTTCCGCTGCCGAACGCGTATTGGTGGTTCGATTTCAGAAACTACAGCGGACCGCTGCTCGCCAGAAATCAGAACGTCCCGATGTACATCCTCCAGGGGGAGAATGACGTGCAAGTCCCTCCGCCGAGCCTCAAGGTGTGGAGAAGTGCGCTGAGCCAGCGAAAAGACGTAGCCTTTAAGTCATATCCGGGACTTAATCATATGTATATATATTATAGTAAGAACTCGACAGGCGAGGAGTACAAGCTGCCCGGCAATGTGCCTGAGGAGGTCATCACCGATGTCGCAAGCTGGATTCATTTGGGGATGAAAGACTTGTCGAAAAACGGAGAAGAAGCGGACCCTTTTGTGATAGAATAGAGAAAGTCTACGAATCGATGGGAGGGAGCATAGATTATGCATATGAAGAGCCTGCTGCATTTTACCGAAAACCACCGGTACTGCGTGTTCCGTGATTTTGGTTTAAGCAGCCTGGACAACCGAATGCTCAGCTCCGTATACCAGCCCATGGTCGGGGCATTTGCCATCAGCTTATACCACCTGCTGTTTCAGCATATCCCGGCAGAGAAGCTGGGCTACTCCCGGGTTGAACAGCAGCGGCGCATTTTCCTGTCGCTTGGGCTTGAGCCGAGCGAGAAGGGACGCAAATATCTGATTGAGCAGGCTTCCCGTCTGGAAGCGGTGGGGCTGCTGCAATCCTGCCGGATTTACGTGCCCGAGCAGGAAGATTACATGTACGAATACGAGCTCCAGGCTCCACTCTCGCCGACGGAGTTCTTTAATACACAGCATTTGACGCTGCTGCTGCGCGATAAGATCGGCAAATTTGCCGTCCTGTCGCTGCGCGAGGAGCTATGGTCGAAGGAACCGGAAGAGTATGCCGGATCAGCGTCCGTCCATAAAGAAAATATTTCATTGGCCTTTTACGATATTTTTGAACTGAACACCCATGTGATCGATTACGAGCTGGAACAGGCGTTGTCTGAGGTATCCACGTCAAGACAGCCTGGACTTCGGGTTCTCGATGAGGAAGGGGCGCTGAATTATTCCGATATCATCCTGCGCTTCCCGCGGGATTCCGCCAACCGCCGGCATGTGGAGGGGCTGCGCTTCAACCATGAGCAGATGGGCGTCATCAATTTTGTCGGACGCAAATACGATCTCAGCGTCCAGGACATTTGCCGCCTGCTCGATGAGGACGGCATCTTTGGACCCGACGGCGACATTCTGCTCGACGAGTTCCAGCATAAGGCCAGCCTGCAGTTCCGCCAAGACAAGCGGCGCCAGGAACAGCGGGACGTGTACGCGGGGAAGGTCATTTCCTTCCGGCAGGCGGAAACGGAAGAAGAGCAGGCTCCGCTGGAGCATGCCGTGCAGATGGAATATTACGTCGACGTTCCGGTTCAGTTCCAATCCAAATGCGACATTCACCAGTATAATATGATGCTTCGGAATGAGCCGTATACGAAGCTGCTCAGAACTTATTTTCCGGGCTCGGTGCCGGACAATTTTATCGATATATTCGAGAAGATCGACCTCAGCTACAAGCTGCCGGGTGAAGTCATCAATGTGCTGATCCACTACTTGATGTCCCTGTTGACCGAAGGCGGGAACGACCAGCGGATCAACCGCAATTTTGTCGAGGCCATCGCCTCCAACATGCTGCTGAAGCAGGTCAACTCCTATGAGAAAGCCGTGGAGTACATCCGCGACCAGTCCAAGGTCAAAGGAAAGCAGGCCGCAGCAGCCGGCGGCGCAAGAACCCGTACATACGGCGGCAAAACGGTGAAGATGAAGCCGGATATCCCGCTGGCCCAGGAAGACGGGCAGGGCGGCGATGTCAGCGAGGAAGAGTTTGAGGAAATGCTGCGTATGGCAGCTGAAATGCAGGCAAGCAAGAAAAAGGGCGGCATATAGAACCGCCTGAAGAGAGGGGAGGACAACCGGCATGGATTCTTTAGGGCAGCTGCTGAAGCAGATGAGAGGGCCATCCTTTATACAGCGGTCGCAGGAGATCGCGGACGAACTGCTAAGGGATCCGGCGGTACGGGAGCTGCGGCAAGAGCATCCGGAGCTGGAAGAGTCGCTGCTGCGGATGAATGTGACCCGGCTGTACCAGTTTGCAACCGACCGGCGGCACTGTGACCGCTGCCCGGGGCTCGAGCGGTGCCCGAACGATTTTCAGGGGCATTACAGCAAGCTGGAGGTGGAGGTCGTCAACGGGATTTCGGAGCTGGTGGAACGCAAGGTTCCCTGCAACCTGCAGACGGCCAAGCAGCAAGAGGACCAGATCAAGAAGCGGATCCGCAGCTTTTACGTGGACGAGCGTGCATTGAGCGAAGGATATAACGAGGTCGAGATTATGGGCAAGGACCGGAACCGGGCTCCGGCGGTGAACCAGGTATTCCGGTATATCCGGGACGTACGCGAGAACGGTCTGCCGAACAAGGGATTGTATCTATACGGATCGTTCGGGACCGGCAAAACGTTCCTGATGAGCTATCTCCTCCATGAGCTGGCGATTACCGGTCATACCGGGGTTATCGTGTACATGCCTGATTTTGTGGAGGATCTGAAGGGGATGCTTAGTGATAACGTGAAGCTGAAGGAGACCGTGGAGCTGATGAAGGCGTGCGATCTGCTCATTTTTGACGATATCGGCGCCGAAAATTTGAGTCCCTGGGTACGCGACCACGTGCTGGGCTCCATCCTGAATTATCGGATGAACCGCAAGCCGACCTTCTATACGTCGAATTATGCTCTGGACGGCCTGGAAAGGCATCTGAGCTTCACGAACAAAGATGGCGAAGAAGGGCATAAGGGGCAGCGGCTGATGGACCGCATCGCACCGTTCGTCGATGTCGTGCATTTGCACGGGGAGAATCAGCGCCGCAGACAGGAATAAAGGGCCATTCCAACAGGACCCGGGCCAAGCAGCATTTTGCATCATTACCAAATTCACTGTTTTATAAGCCAAAAAAACCTGGCCAACCTGTCCAAAAGACAGGCGAAGCCAGGTTTTCTTGTAAGCCCTATGGGGCTAATTAGCCGGAAATAACAAATTTAATGATCACCATGACTGCAAACAGAACGGTCATAAACAGCGCCATTCCGCCAAAGCCATTCATCAGATCCATTAAATCATTGCGCGGCTCTTCGTTCACGTGTTTCCGCGGATCGTTAGCGTGCACGTTTGCATCCATTTGAACAAATGCCTCCTCATCATGGTTTCAGCCTGATGTCAATGAGCCTTCTCATGAACAGAGAAACCCGAGTTAACATTAGTATACCCAAACTTCAAAGAATTTGTAAAGAATATATGGTGAATACTTATAGGGGCAGGGAAGGGTGGCTGAACGGTTAAGGGGCCCGAATTTCGTTTAATCTGTAATTAAGGGTTTCACATTTCTTGACGGAATGTGTTATACTTAAACTGTCCACAAAGACATATCAGTTTAGACGTCCATTTGCGCTCTTGCGATTACGGGGGATACCAAGCGGCATGGCCGTTTTTTCGTCCCCTGCGTACAGCCGCTAAACATGGTCTGTCTTCTGTGAAGCAGAATACACCGAATTTTTTTCTTATAAGGAGGAAACCTATTATGGCAATTGTGAATGTATCCGACCAATCCTTTAACGCTGAAATCGAAGGTCAAGGTACGGTTCTGGTAGATTTTTGGGCACCATGGTGCGGTCCTTGCAAAATGATCGCTCCGATTCTGGAAGACCTGGCTAACGAGCTCGGAGACTCCGTGAAAATTGCCAAACTGAACGTGGATGACAATCCGGAAACGGCGTCCCGTTTCGGCGTGATGAGCATCCCGACTTTGATTTTCTTCAAGGACGGTCAACCGGTTGATAAAGTGGTCGGCCTGAACTCCAAAGAAAACCTGAAAAACATCATCGCTAAACACCAATAATTGGTGCATGGCCGATGACAGGCGCCTCCGGATGATTCCGGGGGCGCTTTATTCGTATGAAAGAACGGATCCCTGCCGGATGACTGAAAACAGGCTGTCGGGATTTTTTGCATATTACATGCAGTGCCGGGATGACCCGAAGGTAACCGAATAGGCTATCTTGACGAAACCCCGACTTTTGCCGGGTTATATTGCTGTATTCAGCCGTTTTCTCCTATAATATAAGTACCGGGAGGTGAGCCGATACGGCATGGACGATTTTGCAAAGCAATTACAGGAACAGGAAAAAGCACTGGAGAAGATCCGCAACAAGCTGGCTTTGCTGCCCGATCTGCCCGGTTGTTATTTAATGAAGAATGCCGATGGCAAGATTATTTATGTAGGTAAAGCCAAGGTGCTGAAGAACCGGGTCCGCTCCTATTTTACCGGCAGCCATGACGGCAAGACGCAGCGCCTGGTGGCGGATATCCGGGATTTTGAATATATCGTGACCGGAAGCAACATTGAAGCACTCATTCTTGAATGTAATCTGATCAAAACGCATCAGCCGCGATATAACGTCCTGCTGAAGGACGATAAGACATTTCCTTATATTAAAATTACCAATGAGCCGCATCCCCGTCTTGAGGTGACCCGCCGCGTACTCAAGGACAAAGCCAAGTATTTCGGCCCTTATCCGAATGCTTACGCCGCGCAGCAGACGAAAAAGCTGCTGGACCGGATGTACCCGCTGCGCAAATGCGGGGTCATGCCGAAGGAGGTATGCCTGTACTACCATATGGGCCAATGCCTGGCACCTTGCGAGAAGGAAGTCCCTCAGGAGGAGTATGACCGTATTACCCAGGAAATTACTTCATTTCTGAGCGGCGGGCACGAGGAGATTAAGAAGGAGCTCCAGCGCAAGATGCAGGAGGCGGCGGAGGAGCTGTATTTTGAACGGGCGAAGGAGCTGCGCGACCAGATTCTGAACATTGAAGCGATCATGGAGAAGCAGAAGATTACGACGACGGACACGAAAGACCGCGACGTATTGGGCTTTGCCGTGGATAAAGGCTGGATGTGCGTGCAGATTTTGTATATGCGCCAGGGGAAAATGATTCAGCGCCACGCGTCTGTTTTTCCGTTCTATGGTGAGGCGTACAGCGATTTTATGTCCTTCGTGACGCAGTATTACAGCGACAATCCGGCGCTGCCGAAAGAAATTTTGCTGCCTGACATGCCAAAAGGGGAAGAGGCGGAAGACAGCAGCCGGCCAGAGGATGCCGCGGAATCCATCGATGCCGGCGGCGGCGCAGCATCCCTGCAGGAATGGCTCGGCATCAAGGTGCTGGTGCCCCAGCGGGGGACGAAGCGCCAGCTCGTGGCCATGGCGGAAGAGAATGCCAAGGTCTCACTGGACGAGAAGTTCCGCCTGATCGAACGGGATGAGGAGCGGACGTCCAAGGCCGCCACGAACCTCGGCCAGTATATCGGCATTGAGTCGCTGCACCGGATCGAGGCGTTCGACAACTCCAACATCCAGGGAACGAATCCGGTATCGGCGATGGTCGTGTTTATCGACGGCAAGCCCGACAAAAAGGAATACCGGAAGTACAAAATCCGTTCGGTTCAGGGACCGGACGATTACGATACGATGCGGGAGGTCGTCCGCAGACGCTACGAGCGCGTGCTCAAGGAAAATTTGGAGCTGCCTGACCTGATTGTCGTGGACGGCGGCAAAGGCCAAATTTCCGCCGCGATCGACGTGCTGCAGAACGAGCTGGGCCTGTTCATCCCGGTGTGTGGTCTGGTCAAGGACGTCAAGCACCGGACCGCGCAGCTGATGGTGGGCGATCCGCCCGAGCCGATTTCGCTGCCGCGCGACAGCCAGGAGTTCTACCTGCTCCAGCGCATCCAGGATGAGGTGCACCGGTTCGCCATCACCTTCCACCGCGAGCAGCGCGGCAAGTCGATGGTGGCATCCAAGCTCGACGCCATCCCGGGCATCGGCGAGAAGCGGCGCAAGCTGCTGCTGAAGCATTTTGGCTCGCTCAAAAAAATAAAAGAGGCCCGGATTGAAGACTTCCGGCCTCTCTCGATCGGCGACAAGCTCGCCGGCCAAATTATAGCAGCCCTTCAGGAGGAGGAGTCGTAGCATACGGCTTCTCCTTCTTTTTGCCGTAAAACAGGTAAATGACCCAGGCGACGATAAACGGCATGACGCAGGTGACCACGCCCGCCAGAATGTTCGTCAGATCCCCCATGCTGAACAAGCTGAAGCTCATCAGGATGCTGTCGAACACGACGTGGGCGAACATGACCGCGATGTAGCCGTGACGCAGGAAGATCAAGCTGAACAGGAGACCGATGAACAGGAGCTCAATCGGCCGGGTGTATATCGGGTAGATCGGGTACAGCGTATGGCCGAAGGCCCAAATCAGCGTCGGAATGACGCAGGCGACAAATGTGTTCCTTACGATTTTCTTCAGCATCGGTATGCCGAACAGGCGGTACACGGCTTCCTCGGAGATGCCGGCCATCCAGGCCATGATCGGCAGCATCCACGGGTACAGCATGTTATACGGGGACTGCGAGGCGTCCGTCGTGGACCAGCTGTGGATCGTCCGGTCCAGGACGAGATAGATCACCGACTGCGCCCCCATCAGGATAAACGCCCACAAGTACCCGGTGAACATGCTGTGGAGCACGTAACGCCCGTATCCTGGCTCTTTGGCGCGGGCCCAGGCGTTGTAACCGGCTTTGCGCCATAATCCGTCCCCGCCGACCAGGGAGAAATACAGGAGCACCGTCATCGCTATGCTCAGGATCACCTGAACGACCATGGCCACGATCAGCCCGAACTGGGAGAAGCCTTCCGCTTCCAGCACCGGCAGCATGTTATAAGTCGTCAGCAATGAGACAACAAAATAAAACAAGGACAAAAACAGCCCGCGGGCAAAGGATGTGTACCGCCGCGTCAGCGCACTGTAAATGATGGCGAGAATGCCGAGCACGATCGTAAACAGTCCATATCCCAACATGGTCAGCATTGTGGCGCTATTGGTCTGCTTCTCTACATAAGCCGTATGAGCGGATGGGACCGAAAATCCAGGGAGGAAGGAGTGGAGCTCCCCATCCTCAAAGGCAAACTTGAATTCCAGCTGTGATTCCCCAATTTGCGACGAGGAGTCGGTATAGATCAATCCGGGCTCATCCTTGCCGCTCGATACTTTCAAGGAGCTTGTGTTGTAGCCCAGCTTCTGCAGCCAGGACGAGGCGATTTCCTCTTTATCCTCCAGCGTCATGTTCCCTTCGACAATTCTCAGTTTCTGCTTGCGCATCGTTTCGTTCGTTTCGGCCATCGCGGCCGCATACTTGGAATACGGAGGCGTGATGGAGAATCCGACCACCTTGCCCGTGTTCATATGTACGTCTACATTGACATATCCCTGATCGCTCGACTCGGGCAGCCGGACCCGGAACACGTCATAAGGATACTTCGGTTCGTATTTCTTGTTATATTCGTTAAGAAGCTTCTCTCTGGATAAATAACCGTAAAGGTCCGATTCCGACTGGTACGTAACAAGCGGCTTATCTGCAATGCCCGTTTGAATATTCAACCGGTCCGAGGCAAACGCTTTGGCGGCTGCTTCTGCCTTCGATTTGCTGATGACCTTGGTCGTTTGCCCCTCTAGCGTCTCCGAGCTCGTCTGCGGAAACACTTGAACGAAAAAGAATAAAATAAGGCCGATGACTCCCAAAATGCCCAGCCATTTATAATTGGCCCTGATTTCCAGCGGCTGGTTTAACCGGTCCATGAAATCCCCCCTTGAATGTGATAAAGATACCATTCCCCCCAATACAGTACGGTAAACATAACATAGAAGATTCGCCCAAAACCAGTATACCCTGAAAATAGTGGTGAAAAAACGATGAAAATCAAGGAAAGCTATCGAAAAGAGAAGATAACCGCAGGCCGTGTCCACCTGCATTGCGAATCAGGCTGTTTTCCATCCAATTCATCAGAAAAAGGCCTTTGTGAAGTCCTACAATAAAGATTATAATTTTGATGCAAATGAATAAGAACGCCGAATTTCCAAGTGAAAACGGGGGAACCAATTTTTTGGGGTGAATTTCGTTGGGACGGTTTAGTCCGCGAATAGGGCAACCTGTGCATGCCCGAATCCGTCAGCTAACCTCGTAGGCGTCGTGCATGCAGGAGCCAAACCGAAAGGCATTGGATTTCCGATGCTTTTTTTCTTTTGACTTTTTTAAAGAGGTGAATGTATTGATTGGGAAATGGAAGTGGTTCCGGCTGGCCCCTCCGCAAATATTAACTCTGGGTTTTGCGGCCATTATTTTGATCGGAGCCATACTGCTCACCTTGCCGATTTCGAACACGACGGGAAAACCGCTGAGTTTTATTGATGCCTTGTTTACGGCAACCTCGGCGACCTGCGTGACCGGTTTGGTTGTCAAAGACACGGGGCTATACTTCAGCACATTCGGCCAAGTGGTCATTATGCTGCTGATTCAAGTCGGGGGACTCGGCTTTATGACGATGGCTACCCTGGTCGCCCTGGCTTTCAAGCGCCGGATTTCACTCCGGGACCGGCTCCTGCTGCAAGAAGCGATGAATCAGAATACGATGGAAGGCATCGTCCGCCTGATTCGGAAAGTGATATTTTTTTCGTTGACGATCGAAGGCTGCGGAGCACTGCTGCTCGCCATCCGGTGGTCGTTCGATATGCCTCTTGGAAAAGCGATCTATTTTGGAATATTTCATGGCGTGTCCATGTTCAATAATGCGGGATTTGACCTGTTCGGCCATTTTAACAGCCTGACGGGATTTGTATACGACCCGCTCGTCAATTTTGTCGTGATGTTTCTGATTGTTTCCGGCGGCATCGGCTTTATCGTCATGTCCGACCTGGTAGATTACCGGGTAAACCGGAAGCTGTCGCTCCACACGAAAGTGGTGCTGTCCATGACCGGTGCCCTGATCGTGATCGGAGCGGTCGTCATCTTTATCTTCGAATTCACGAACCCCAAGACGCTCGGTTCGCTGAACTGGGGCGGCAAAATTCTCGCCTCGCTGTTCCAGTCGGTTACGCCGCGGACGGCCGGAGCGAATACGCTGGACCTGGCAGGCATGCGCCAGGCGTCGCAATTTTTTACGATCATTCTGATGTTTATCGGCGCTTCGCCGGGCTCGACGGGGGGCGGGATCAAAACCACGACGTTCACCATTCTTGTCGGTGCGGTGATTGCGATGATCCGCGGCCGGGATGATATCGTCCTGTACCGCTACCGTTTGGCCCAGGAGCGGATTTTCAAAGCGCTGACCATTACCTTCCTGGCCTTGTTCCTGGTTGTCGGGGTATCCATGGTTCTGTCTACGACGGAAGACAGCAGCTTCTTGATGATCTTGTATGAGACGACGTCGGCTTTCGGCACGGTTGGATTGACCCTCGGGTTGACGCCGCATTTGTCCTTGATCGGGAAAATCCTGATCTGTCTGACGATGTTCGCCGGGCGTCTCGGACCCTTGACTTTCGCTTATGCGCTCGGCCCGAAGAAGGGCAAGGAGCTGTACCGCCATCCCGAAGGCAAAATCATTATCGGGTAACCGGGCTTGGATGTTTCAAAGTTTCCGTATTATCAAAGTCATCATATATAAAATCAACATTAAGGGATAAGGAGCATCTGGATAGAAATGAAAACACAGCAGTTTGTCGTCATCGGTTTGGGGCGGTTCGGCTCAAGCTTGGCCATGGAGCTTATGGATTTGGGTTACGAGGTGCTTGGGGTGGATATTAATGAAGAAGTGGTCAATGACATGAGCGAGCATTTGACCTACGCCGTGGTGGCGGATGCAACCGATGAGGAAGTTCTCAAATCGCTGGGAATCCGCAACTTTGACTGCGGGATCGTGGCGATCGGGGACGATATCCAGATGAGCATCCTGGCCGCAATCCTGCTGAAGGAACTCGGCGTTCAGACCGTGGTGGCGAAGGCCATCTCCATGCTGCACGGCAAAGCCTTGTCCAAGCTGGGTGTGGACCGGGTAATCTTTCCCGAGCGGGATATGGGCATCCGGGTGGCGCACCAGCTCGTGACGCCGAATTTGCTGGATTACATCGAGCTGTCCAAGGATTACAGCATCGTGGAGATGACCGTTCCGCAATGCCTGAACGGAAAGACGCTGAGCGAAGTCAATACGAGAGCCCGGTACGGATGCAGCATCGTGGCGCTTCATCGCCCTGAGGGAATCATCGTTGCACCGACGGCGATGGACCAGCTGCATGCGGGCGACATCATGGTCATCATCGGCTCCAACAGCAATATCGACCGCTTCGAGAGCGAAGCGGTGAACGTCAAATCGTAAATCCGGAAGTGAGACAGACATGGAATCTCCGACGACCGAAATCATTCATCACATTTTAATACTGCTGCTGTTTATCATTGCCGTCGGCATGCTGTCCGGAAGATTGGCCTCCTGGCTCAGGCTTCCGGACGTTGCTGTGTTTATCGTGGCAGGCATGCTGCTTGGGCAGGGGCTGCATCTGATCAACGAGGCAAGCAGCTCGCTTATCAACCAGCTGATCCTCTCCGTCGGCTCAGCGCTGATCCTGTTTGACGGCGGTCGGAACCTGAAGCTCAGCGGGCTGCGGAAGGTATGGATCACGCTCTCCATGCTGAGCGTTCCCGGCGTCGTCGTTACGACCTTGATCGTCGGAGCTGCCGTGCATTACCTGTTCGGGCTGGACTGGCTTTTTTCCTTCCTGGCCGCTGCCGTCATTGCCTCGACCGACCCCGCTTCGATCATTCCTGTGTTCAAGCAGGTAAAGATCAAGGAAAGGGTTCGGGAGACGGTGGAAAGTGAGTCTGCCTTCAACGATGCGACCGGGTCGATTCTGACCTTTGCGCTGCTGGCCGCGGTGACGGGCAGCGGTTCCTTACATATCGGGACGATGGGCTGGGATTTCATAAAAACCGCCGTCGGCGGTATTCTCGTCGGCGCCGTTGTATCTATGATTCTTACGTATCTCGTTGCCCATTTCCGGCTTGGCGTTCTGAAAGACTACACGACGATCACGATGATCGTCGTCGCACTTTCTTCTTATTTAATAGGGGACCTGATTCATGTCAGCGGATTTATGGCGACCTTCGTAGCCGGACTGATCTGGGGGAACGCGGATACGTTCGGGCTGTCGATGGACGATAAGCTGGAGGAGACCGCATCGTTTGCGGACAATACGAGCGTCATGATGCGGATGCTGATTTTCATCCTGCTCGGCAGCCAGGTCAACTTCCGGGTGCTTGGCGATTACTTCTGGCCAAGCCTGGCGGCGGTCCTGGTGCTGATGGTCATCGCCCGGCCCATCACGATTCTGCTCTGCGCCCTGCCCGACCGCAAGGTCAAATGGTCCTGGCGCGAGCTGCTGTTCATGATGTGGGTCCGGGAGACCGGGGTCATTCCCGCCGCCCTTTCGGGCATGATCGCCGGCATGGGCGTAGCCCACGCTGATGTCATCTCGGCCGTGACGTTCATGGCGATCATGCTGACGATTCTGCTGCAGGCCAGCACCACGGGACTTGTCGCCCGCAAGCTGGGCCTTGAGGTCAAGGCGGAGCCGGCGGCTTCCAGGCCCATGGGGAAGAAATAGCCTGTAACATGATACGAGCCGTTAGGAGCGGGGAAATCCCGTCTTGACGGCTCGTCATTTGCCGGCACTGCGTCATTCATCCCGGGTGCGGCCGAAAATCTTTTTCGTTTCTTCGATCCAGCGGCGTGCTCCGGCGCTCAGTCCCCCGTTTTCGGAGTAGACAAGCGAGGTGGTGCGCCGTGTTTCCTGCAGATCGGGAATATGAAGAATCGCCAGGTCGTTGTCGTCCAGCAGCTGACTGCGCAAATACGACTTGGGCAGCAGTGCGGCCGCCCTGCAGGCGGGCAGAAGCCGGACGATCGCTTCAAATGAATCCATTTCCATCCGGATGTCTGGCACGACGCCGGCCCGGTGGAACAATTCGTCGGTCAATTTCCGATACCACGTTCCGGTTGAGAAAATAATCATCGGCAAGCCGTGAAGCATGTCCATGCTCACGTTATCCTGGCCGCACAGCCTGTGATTGCGGGGAAGCACCAGCTCCAGGTGGTCGTCGAACAGCGGCGTGCAGCGCAGGCCGGGCTCTTCGATTGAAGAGGCGACGATGCCTGCGTCCAACTTCTTGTCGCGGACGGCCGACACGATTTCGTGCGTTTTCCCGGTGACCAGCTTCAGCTCAGCGGAAGGGTGCTTCTCCATAAACGCGTTAACCAAAGGCGGCAGCGTCGTCTGAAGCGTGGTCAGGCTGGCTCCGAGCGTCACCGAAATTTGATCGTCCCCTTTGTACTTGGCGATCATCTGCATGAACTTCTGCTGCTGCTGCCGCTGCTCTAGGGCAAAGGTATAGGCCGACTGGCCGAAGGCCGTCAGCTCAAGGCGCTTGCCGCGGCGGTTGAACAACTGCACGCCGAGCTCATCCTCCAGCTTGGTAATTTTGCGCGAGAGGGCGGGCTGGGACAAATTCAGCAGCTTCGAGGCTTTGTTCAGGCTCGACTGCTCCACCACCGTGGCGAATACATCCAGATCTTCAAACATGTCATTCATCTCCATGAAACTTTTGGACTGCGGCTGCTTGGGGTAAGATGGTTATAGGTGCGATCTAATTTTCTGCGAAGTTACATCGACAAATGTTTTTCTTTAGATATAAGAACGAATATGCTTCAGAGAATGAGCTTCCTTATATCGCAAGAAAAACTACAAGCTAAACGTAGGTCTTATGCATTTACATTATAACGTTTAATAATTATATTGCAATTCCATTATAAGAAAAAAAAGAGTAACATGAAAAGTGCCACAAGTTGTTCACAGGTTAGAAAAAGGGTGGCAGAATGATGTCGAATAATGAATTATGAAAACGTTGTACTATGAAGAAAGGGGCACGTCAATTTATGAAAGGTTACTATGCCAGAAAGCTTCATTCGCTTCTTGGGGTCATTCCGCTCGCCTTGTTTTTCATCGAGCATGCCCTGACGAATTTTGGCGCATTTGAAGGAGGTCCTGAGCGGTTTAACGCTGGCGTCAAATTGCTGAACGACCTTCCGCTCATTTTCGTGCTGGAGTGGGTGCTGATTTATCTCCCGCTGATCTACCACGGCGTGTATGGGCTGTATATCGCGTATCAGGCGAAACCGAATAACGGACACTTCAATTATGAGCGCAACTGGCGTTATTTGCTGCAGCGGATTACCGGTGTCATTACGTTCGTATACATCATCTGGCACGTATTCGAAACCCGGTTCCAGATCACTCTCGGCAACGTGACCCACGAAGGGCTAGGCTCCCTTATGCACGATATCGTGACACAGCCGGTATTTTTTATCCTCTATCTGATCGGCGTCGTATCCGCGTCCTTCCACTTTGCGAACGGACTCTGGTCGTTCCTGGTCGCATGGGGAATCACGGTCGGGCCGCGCGCACAGCGGGTATCCTCGTATGTGTGCATGACGCTGTTCGTATTGGTAGCATTGATGTTTATTTTGTCCCTGGTCGCCTTCCGCAGAGCGGAATTCCAGGAAGCCTCGGTATGGATTGATACCGTGAAGTCAGTTTTAAGTTAAGGAGAGTGAGCAGGCATGGCAACATCTAATATTATTATCGTGGGCGGCGGTCTGGCAGGTCTGATGGCCACCATCAAGGCAGCGGAAGCAGGCGTCCATGTTCACTTGTTTTCTTTGGTTCCGGTCAAAAGATCGCACTCCGTGTGCGCGCAGGGCGGCATCAACGGTGCCGTCAATACGAAGGGCGAGGGCGACTCGCCATGGGTTCACTTCGACGATACCGTGTACGGCGGGGACTTCCTGGCCAACCAGCCGCCGGTCAAAGCGATGTGCGAGGCGGCGCCTGGCATCATCCACTTGATGGACCGGATGGGCGTTATGTTCAACCGTACGCCGGAAGGACTGCTCGATTTCCGACGTTTCGGGGGAACGAAGCATCACCGTACGGCGTTTGCCGGTGCAACGACTGGACAGCAGCTGCTGTACGCGCTCGACGAGCAGGTGCGCCGCCACGAAACGGAAGGCCTCGTCACGAAGCATGAGCACTGGGAATTCCTGCAGGCGGTCATCGACGACGAAGGCATCTGCCGCGGCATCTGCGCGCAGGATTTGCGCACCATGGAGATTCACACGTTCCAGGCTGACGCGGTTATTCTCGCCAGCGGCGGACCGGGGATCATTTTCGGCAAAACGACCAACTCGGTCATCAATACCGGTACCGCGGCCAGTGCCGTGTACCAGCAGGGCGTTCATTACGCCAACGGCGAATTTATCCAAATTCACCCGACAGCGATTCCGGGCGACGACAAGCTGCGCCTGATGTCCGAATCGGCCCGCGGTGAAGGCGGACGGATCTGGACGTACAAAGACGGCAAGCCTTGGTACTTCCTTGAAGAGAAATATCCGGCCTACGGCAACCTGGTGCCGCGTGACATTGCGACCCGCGAAATTTTCGACGTGTGCGTCAATCAGGGGCTCGGCGTCAACGGGGAGAACATGGTGTACCTCGACCTGTCTCATAAAGATCCGAAAGAGCTGGACGTCAAGCTTGGCGGCATTATCGAAATCTATGAAAAATTCGTCGGCGACGATCCGCGCAAGCTTCCGATGAAGATCTTCCCGGCGGTTCACTATTCCATGGGCGGCATGTGGGTCGATTACAACCAAATGACCAACATTCCAGGCCTGTTCGCAGCAGGCGAATGCGATTACCAATACCACGGGGCAAACCGTCTTGGAGCCAACTCGCTCGTATCGGCGATCTTCGGCGGCATGGTGGCCGGACCGAAAGCCGTGGAATACATTAAGGGAATGAAAAAATCCTCAGCTGATGTATCTTCAAGCGTATACGAACGCTATAAGAAGCAGCAGACGGACAAATACGAAGGCATCCTGAAAATGAACGGCACGGAAAATGCGTACGGGCTGCATAAGGAGCTCGGCGATATCATGACCGCCAATATGACCGTGGTCCGTTACAATAAAAAGCTGGAAGAAACGATCGCCAAAATCAAGGAACTGAAGCAGCGCTACAAAAACATCAACGTCAACGACACGTCGCGCTGGAACAATCCGGGCGCTTCGTTTACCCGCCAGCTGTGGAACATGCTGGAACTGGCCGAGGCGATGACGCTTGGGGCGCTGCTCCGCAACGAGAGCCGCGGGGCTCACTACAAGCCGGATTTCCCGGACCGCAACGACGAGGAGTTCCTCAAGACGACCAAAGCGACGTGGACACCGGATGGCCCGCAAATTTCTTATGAAGCAGTGGATGTATCGCTGATCCCTCCACGGATCCGCGACTACTCCAAAGACAAGTAAAGAAGGGGGATTTGACATGGCGGAAGCAACTGCATCTTCCAAAAAAGTGAAGTTTATGATAACCCGTCAGGACGGCCCGGACGCTGCTGCCTATACCGAGGAGTTCGAGCTTCCGTACCGCCCGGGGATGAACGTGATCAGCGCGCTGATGGAAATTCAGCGCAACCCGGTCAACGCCAAAGGCGAAAAGATCGCCCCGGTATGTTGGGAATCCAACTGTCTGGAAGAGGTGTGCGGCGCGTGCTCGATGGTGATCAACGGCAAGCCGCGCCAAGCGTGTGCGGCGCTGATCGATAAGCTGGAACAGCCGATCCGGATTCAACCGATGAAGACGTTCCCGGTCGTACGCGACCTCGTCATCGACCGCAGCCGGATGTTCACCGCGCTCAAGCGGGTGAAAGCCTGGATTCCGATCGACGGCACGTACGATCTTGGCCCTGGACCACGGATGCCAGAGAAGAAGCGTCAGTGGGCTTATGAGCTGTCCAAGTGCATGACCTGCGGCGTCTGCCTGGAGTCCTGCCCGAACGTAAACGACAAGACCGACTTTATCGGTCCGGCGGCGATTTCCCAGGTTCGCCTGTTCAACTCCCACCCAACGGGTGAAATGAACAAGGAAGAACGCCTGGAAGCGCTGATGCAGGACGGCGGCATCGAAGGCTGCGGCAACTCGCAAAACTGCGTGCGCTCCTGTCCGAAAGGCATTCCGTTGACCACGTCGATCGCGGAAATGAACAAGCAAACCACCAAGCACATGTTCAAGCAGTGGCTGGGTGTATAAATTAACGTTAACCATCATCCCCTTGTCAGCGAACAGCTTTTCGCCGGCAAGGGGATTTTTGGTATGCAGCGGGATGCGTCCAACCTTTGTGGCAGGGGTAATCTAACCATAAAGACTTCTAAAACTTTACAGGCAGAAGACGTGCAGTGAGAATGGAGGAGGATGGCTCATGTCTTGGTGGATGTGGGTGCTCAATATTTCTGGTTTGATTGTCCTGATTGCGGTGTTTTACGGATTGGAGAAAAAATGGACGAGCAAGGCGATCCTGCTGGGCCCAATCCTCATTTATGTGCTGGTCTCCCTGGAAGACCTGATCGGCTGGATCGATCTTTCCCGGGTTGTCCCGGGAACAGGCGGGATGCGGGCCTTGATTCTGATCTTCTGTCTGAGCTCGGTCATCTTCTATGTGCTGTATATTTTCAACCGGATTGCGGAGTCTGCCCTGAAAAAGGAAGTGCAGCTCAAAACCGTCATTACGCGCATCAGCATGGCCACGTTAACGTGCATCCTCTTTTTTACCGTTATCTACACGTCGATTTACAAGCTCTTTGGCCATAACAGCTTCGACGGCAAAAATATCGGCAACGATTTGCTGAGCCAGCTGATTTCTTTCTTATATTTTAGCGTCGCAACCTTTGCGACCGTCGGTTACGGGGATATCACGCCTGTCGATAACACCTCCAGAGGTGCCGTCGTGATGGAGATCGCCTTCAGTTTTATTACGGTTGCCTACGCAATGTCGTTGCTCAGCGTGTTCCGTAAAATTTTCAAAGAAGGCCCGGATGGCGCAGGTCAGGAGGAAGTGTAAACTATCCCCCGCACCATGCCCGGACTTCGCGCATAACCGTTCGTTGTATCCTTTGAACAGCAGCGTTTGTCCCAGGCCAGCGCACCGCTTCCGGCGGAGTGATCCGCACTGCTGGAAGAGCGGCGGCCTGAAGGATATAATAGGGGAAAGTCCTATTCTATTCCAATACAGGAGGCCGCCTGCATGAAAAATACGCCGCATCCGGGAACAGGAAATCGGCAGGATGCAGCCCAGCCGGAGCTGCCCGGCAGCCGGCTCACCCGCAGGCAATTTTTGAAGCGCGGCGTAGCCCTAGCGGCCGGAGCGGGACTGCTGACAGGGGCCTATGCGTGGTTGTGGGAGCCGCAGCAGCTGGATACCGTGTACCGGACCCAGGTATGTCCGCGGCTGCCGGCGGCTTTTCACAACTTGAAAGTCGTCCATTTCAGCGATGCCCACCTCGGGTTTCACACCCGAAAGAAGCACATCGAGCATCTGATCGCGGCCATTCGCAGGGAAGCTCCCGAGCTGATCTGCTTTACCGGCGATATCATTGATTCGAGTGCGGAGGCGATGAACGAGTATATTCCGCTGCTCGCTTCGATCGATGCCCCTTTAGGCAAATTTGCGGTGCTGGGCAACCACGATTTTTGGGGAGGAAGCGGCAAGGATGTGAGCCAAAGGCTGCAGGTGGCCGGCTTTCGGGTCCTGCAGAACAGCAGCCAGCTCCTGAACCGCGGCGGACAGTCCATCGCGGTGGTCGGCTTGGATGACTGGCTGCATGGATTTCCCGATCCGCAGAAGGGAAGATCCGGCATTCCGGACGACATGTTCACCTTACTCTTGATGCATGAACCGGATTACGCAGGTAACGCGCCGCCCTGTTTCCTTTCGATCTGCAGCTGTCCGGACACAGCCATGGCGGACAGGTGCGTCTGCCCCTGCTCGGTGCGTTGATGACGCCTCCGGGATCCAAACGGTACGTCATGGGCATGTACGAAGTGGGGGAACGCCGAATGCCGCTGTATGTCAACCGGGGGATCGGGGAGACCCACCTTCCCGTCCGCTTGTTATGCAAGCCGGAGCTTACCGTCTTCACCCTGCAGTCTGGCGCTCGTTAGACAAGCTGGCAACGATTCGAATCAAACTAAGGGAATCAAGCGAAGGAAGGGGAAAAGAGCGTGCTGAATGAGGACACACGAACGCCGATGCCCTTGCTTACGGGCAGCCGTCTGATGATGAAACCGATCGAACCGCAGGACGCGCCGAGGCTGCTGGATATCCTGGCAGACCCCCAGGTGATCAAATACGTGACCCAGAGCTCCTTCTTCAGCTTTGCCCGCTCGCGGCGCATCGCCTCGGAGCTGCTGAGCACCGGCCGCAGGGACTCGCTGCACATGGGCATTTGGCTTCATGACGAGCACGAGCTGGCCGGCGTGGTGTCGATGCAGCATTGGCGTGAGGAGAAGCGCGATGCCATGATCGGCTATATGCTCGACAAAGCGTACTGGGGCAGGGGGATCGCCACCGAAGCGCTCGGCTTGATGCTGAACTATGCCTTCACCGAGCTGAAACTGCTGCATATCGAGGGCAGATGCCATGCGGTCAACACGGCGTCGGCCAGGGTCATGCAAAAAAACGGAATGCAGCTCAGCCGTACCTTTCAGCATAGACGCATGTTTTTCGCCGCACCGATCGAGATGATGGTGTACGCTCATACCGACCGTACCTATGATGAATACCGGAAGGGGCTGCAGCTTCAGGCAAACGAGGAGAATGCGCCAAATCTGCAATCATATGAAATCAGGTAAGATTTGTAACATAAATGAAATATTGCTGTTATGGGACTCTAACAGAGACCGGGTAAACTTATTCACATGACCCCCTTTTTGAAAATATAAATGATGTTCTGGGACCCGGATCGTGCGGGTTCATTTTTTTTGCCCAAAAAAAGAGGCTCCCTCAGAGGGGAACCACCTTTTTGTCTTTGCCCTTGAAATACACCCATTCCCGGAATCCGATGTCCTTCAGGCGCCGGGCTACTTCGTCCCGCTCGTCTCCAACCCTTCCAGGAACATGAGCGTCCGAGCCGAAAGTGACGTCTACGCCGAAGTGGAGCGCCCGCTCAAGGATGGCGTCCGCCGGGTACCAGCCGCCGCTGAGCTTCGTTTTGCCCGATGTATTGATTTCGATCGCGATTCCGCACTCGGCAATGGTCTGCAGCGTTTCGTCAATGATCTCATCGGCGGGTATGTCGGAGAAGGCCGGGAAGTTGCCTTTCATCGCGTCAATATGCCCAAGAATTTGGAACATGCCGCTCCGGGCGGAGTCCTGGATCAGCCGGTAATACTCCTCCTTTACGCGGATGCGCTCCTGTTCGGACAGCCCCTTCCAGCGGTTTTTGTTAAAGATGCTTACGCCGCCAACGCTATGTACCGAGCCGATGATGTAGTCAAACGGAACATCGGCAAGAACCTTCCTGTATGTTTCGGCATGCTCCGGAAAAAAGTCGGATTCGATGCCGAGCAGCACGTCGATGCGCCCCTCGTATTCTTTTTTCAAATCAAGCACTTCCCGCACATAATGCTGAAGCTCCGATTTGCCCATGGCGATGCGTGGAAACGCCCGGTCCTCTTGCTCGCCAAAATAAGGGGTGTGGTCCGAAATGCCGATGACTTGAAGCCCGGCCTCCAGCGCCGCTTCCACGTAATCCCGGATATTGCCGTCGGCGTGCCCGCAGCGGAAGTGATGGGTATGCAAATCGAATTTCATATCGTACTCCTCCTTGTCAATAATCGTTGGAATCAAAGGTCTGCGGCGAGGTTACTCCGAGCTGATGAAGTTCGTTTCCGGCATGCCTTTCAGGTCGCTCAAAAATTGCTGCATGGCTGAGTTCAGGTATTTGCCGGACTTGTAAATGACGCCGACGGGATGGCTCACTTCCAGTTCGGTCAACGGTATGATCTTCAGTGTGCCGAGGCGGAGCTCGCTCGCGACCGACTGTTTGGACATGATCGCCGCGCCGAGGTCGATTTCGACCATCCGCTTGATTTCTTCACTGCTGGACAATTCCATGACGACATTGGGCTCGATTCCGTGCTTTTTTAAAATATCATCGGCAAACCGTCTGCCCACCGTATCGGGTGACAGCAGGATGAGGGGCGTTTCCCGGAGGACATCGATCGTGACGGCCGTCTTCCGGGCAAGCGGATGGCGCGGGGAGACGATCAGCTCAAACGTGTCATAGTACAGAACCGACGTCATCAAATTGGGGTTGCGTTCGATCAGATAACCCAGGCCCACATCAATCTGTCCGTTCTCCACGCTGGTGTAAATCTGGGATGAAGCCATGGACATGATGGAGGTTTTGATGAGTGGAAACTGGTTCTGGAAGTAAGAAAGGACTCTGGGTAAAATTTGTATGGCTATCGAAGTGGTGGTTCCGAGCACGATGTGTCCCTGCGGTGTTTGATCCAGGTCGTACAGGCGCTCCTTCAGCTCTTCCACAATCGCTAGAATCCGTTCGGCATGGCTGAGAAACACTTCTCCGCGGTCGGTCAGCGTGACGGGCTGATTCCGGTCCACGAGCACCGTCTTGAACTCGTCCTCCAGACTTTTGATCTGGGCAGACACAGCCGGCTGGGTCAAGTTGAGCAGCTCTCCGGCTTTGCGGAAGCTCATGGTTTTCGAGATGGTAATCAGGGTCTCCAATTGGCTAATGTTCATGCATTTCCTCCTTCGGCGTTGATGCCTGCCGTCAAGCAGATCAGTTCGAACAAGTGTATCCTTTCATTATATGGGATTCCGGAAGTCAGGGCAACGCGGGCGGATGCAGCCGGTGATTCGTTTATTTTTAGAAAAAGCAATCTACAAAATTCGCCACGGTCTTCAAAATTGCTCCGGAAGTACCGATATAGATAAAGGGAATCATCCCGGTTTTCTTTCTTAAATAGGAAAGTCGGTGGATATATAAGGGTATTTATACCCTGGATTGAAGACGTTTCATGAATTTTTCGTGATTTATTCCAGGGTTTAAAGTATAATTATTCCAATGGTAATGGGACTTTTGGGACATGTCCCAACCCGTTGTGAAAGGGGCAGTAATTACATATGAAGGCTGAAGTCATTAATCCTTTTCTGGAGTCCGCCCGGACCGTCATTGAACAATTGATTCAGGTTACCCCTTCTACAGGCAGCCTCGGGGTGAAGAATATGGAGATCATCGAGGATCACATCTGGATTCAAATCGGGATGACAGGACAGCTTTCCGGCAACATCGTGTTCGGAATTCAAGAGCATGTAGCGCTGCGGATGGTGTCCGTGATGATGGGCGGTTACATTCTGACGGAAATGGACGAAATGGGCCAGAGCGCCATCTCCGAACTTGGTAATATGATCAGCGGCAATGCCAGCACGATTTTGTCCAACCAAGGGGTCACGGTCGACATTACGCCTCCGAGAGTGATGAAGAGCGAGCACATCGAGTCGTTCCTTCCGCAAAAGGCGCTCAGCATTCCGCTGCTCATGGAAGGAATCGGCGAACTGGATATTCAGGTCATGATATCTTAAAATATCAGCAAGGAATAACGGCAGGAAGCACAAGCGTTACGTTTGCTGATCCCTGGGCATGATGCTGGTCCGCTGTGAGCATGCGGGCGACGTTATCCTACAGAAGTGGGAAATGGCGGGAACAAGCTCTGGACGGCGCTGCTGCGCTGATTCGGGGTGTTCCGGCTTGTTTTCCTATAGGAGGACGAGAAGCCATGTTAAAGGACAAAGTCGTCGTGATCACCGGGGCGTCGAGCGGGATCGGGGCCTTGACGGCGAAGCTGGCCGCAGCGGAAGGCGCGGTGACGGTGCTGACCGCCAGGTCGGAGCAGCGCCTGCAGGAAGCAGCTGAGGGCATGACGGGATCCTTCGAACTGCGGGCCATGGATGTGACCCGGGAGGACCAGGTGAGCACCACGATGCAAGACATTATACATAAGTACGGCCATATTGACATTTTGCTGAACAATGCGGGCTACGGCAAGTTTGAGACGATTACGGACATGCCTGCCCGGGAGTTCGGACAGATGATGGACGTCAACTATATGGGCACGGTCCGGTGCACCAAGGCGGTGCTGCCGTCAATGCTTCAGCGCAAAGCGGGACATATCATCAATGTGGCGTCGATGGCGGGGAAAATCGGAACGGCCAAATCCACGGCGTACACGGCCACGAAGCATGCCGTTCTCGGCTTCAGCAACGCTCTCCGGCAGGAGCTGCGGGAATCGGGCATTCGGGTGTCGTCGATCAATCCAGGTCCGATCGATACGCCGTTTTTTGACATTGCAGACCCGTCGGGTGGATATGTCAGCAACGTGAAATGGCTGATGATGACGCCTGAACATGTAGCCCGCAAAATCGTCAAGGTGATGCATACCGGGAAGGAAGAAATGAACCTGCCGGGGAAAGCGGCGGTCGCCATGCGCCTGTACCAGATGTTTCCTAGACTGGCGGACCGGCTGACCTACCGGATCATGAACCGGAAGTGATACGCCTTCTGATCTCTATAAATAGGCTGGCTCCCATAAGGGGCCGGCTTATTTTTTACGCCTGCAGAATTTTGCGGTGAGTCCGATACTTGCATTTGGTGGGATGGCGCTTTTGGCATATAATGATAAAGAATGACTTAAAACATAAAGGATGAACGATTTCATGAACCCGACTTCTTTTGAAGCAACAGGTATTGACCGAGTATGGATAGACAAGCTGGCCGAGTACGGCATAACGGAGCCTTCGCCGGTCCAGGCGCAGGCCATTCCTGCGGTGCTGCGCGGAGCGGATGTGCTCGCCCGCTCGCAGACGGGAACCGGCAAAACGCTGGCCTACCTTCTGCCGGTACTGCAGACCATCGATCCGGAGCTGAAGGCAACCCAGAAGCTTATTCTTGCGCCGACCCAGGAACTGGCGATGCAGATTGTACGCGAAGGCGAAAAATACGGGGAAGCTCGCGAGATCGGCGTGCTTGGGCTGATCGGCGGGGCCGCGGTCAAGCGCCAGGTGGAGAAGCTGCGGCTGCATCCCCAGCTTGTCGTCGGAACTCCCGGCAGAGTCCGCGAGCTGATCGAGATGCGCAAGCTGAAGATGCATCACGTCTCGACCATCGTGGTGGACGAGGTCGACCAGGTATTTCAGCTCGGCGGCGCCGGAGACGTCGACCGGATATTGAGCAGCGCACTGCGTGACCGGCAGCTGGTATTCCTGTCGGCCACGGTCAGCGAGAGCACGGCGGCGCTGGTCAAACGGGAGATGCGCAGCCCGGTCGAAATCGGCATCGACCCGGACCAGACGACCGCGCCGGGACTGGAGCATTTGTATGTGGTGGCCGAGGAACGCGACCGGGTCGACATGCTGCGGCGCCTTATCCGCCAGTACAACCCGCAGCGGGCGATCGTCTTCGTCAATCAGACCGAATCGATCGCCGAGGTGGAGGCGAAGCTGACCCATTTGGGCATCGCGGCGGAGGGATTGTACGGAGACGCGGACAAACTGGCGCGCAGCCGGGTGCTGGGCGGCTTCCGGCACGGCAGGTTCAAAGTGCTCGTGGCAAGCGACGTGGCGGCGCGCGGGCTTGATATCGAAGGGCTCGAACTCGTCATCAACTTCGACCCGGCGCCTGACGCCGAGCACTATGTGCACCGTGCCGGACGGACGGGCCGGATGGGGCGCAGCGGGCGCGTCATTTCGATTGTGACGGACCGCCAGACCTTTATTATGCGGAAGTTTGCAGGAGAGCTCGGCATCTCTCTCGAGCCGCGCGTGCTGTACGCCGGCAAAGTGCTGTCGCCGGAGCAGTTTGCGGCCCGGAAGGGGGAGCCGTCAGGTCAGCCCCATCAGCGCCAGGTTCGGCCACCCGGGAGCCAAGGAGGCATGGCGGAAGTGCGCGACGGCCGGGAACCGTCCCGGCAGGGCGGTGAGCCTTTCAAGGGCGGCAAACCGGCGGCCCGCCAGAGCCAAAGCGAACGGGAGCGCATCCGCAAGAACAAGGGCGCCCCGAAATGGTTGAAAAATAAACCTCCCCGGCCTTAATCGGCGAGCGGGAGGCAAGTACGGATGGATTCTCCCGTGCGGACGCGCCCCTGGTTGTTCCGCCCGGGAATTGAATGAGGTGAAGAGTTGATGAGTGATACGGCTGTGCTGGATATTCAAGGCCTCATCGGTGGTTACAGCCTGAACCGCCCGGTGCTGCACGATATTTCGTTTCAGGTCGGGTCCGGCGAGATGGTCGGCCTGATCGGATTGAACGGGGCCGGCAAAAGCACGACAATGAAGCATATTCTCGGATTAATGCATCCGCAAAAGGGTGACATCCGCGTGAAGGGCAAGAAGCGGGAGGAAGACGCCGGGACCTACCACGGGGCGCTTGCCTTCGTTCCGGAATCTCCGCTGCTCTATGACGAGATGACCGTCAGGGAGCATTTGGAGTTTACCGCAAGAGCGTACGGCGTTGACCGCCAGGACTACGAAGAGCGGGCGGACCGGTTGTCACGCATCTTCCGGATGCAGGACAAGATGGACAGCTTGTCCACGCACTTATCCAAGGGGATGCGGCAGAAGGTCATGATCATGTGCGCGTTCGTGGCCCGGCCTTCCCTGTACATCATCGACGAGCCGTTCCTTGGCCTGGATCCGCTCGGCATCCGCTCCCTTCTTGATTTTATGGTCGAGCTCAAAGAAGGCGGGTCGTCGATCCTGCTGAGTTCCCATATTTTATCGACGATCGAAAATTACTGTGACCGCTTTATCGTTCTCCACCAGGGACGCGTGATCGCGCAGGGGACGCTGGAGGACATCGCCGCGCAGGCCGGCAGACCGGGACTGCCGCTGGAGGAGCTGTTCTATACTCTCGTGCAGGGCAGGGATTGAATGATGGACTTGAAAAAACTTCGGATGGAGCGGCGCGGCCGCTTCTGGGGGGAAGTCACCCCTTATCTCGGCTACGTGATCCAAAGCGGTGTGGCCGTGCTGCTGCTGTTTATGCTGATTGCTTTTGCGGCGTGGTACACGTCGCTCGTTCAGCATATTCCAGCCGGGCTGCCGATTCGCTGGATTATGCTGATCCTGTTCGTGCCGCTGACGGTAAACAGCAGCTTCCGGACGTACTTGCAGCCGGCGGACACAGTGTTTCTGCTGCCGCAGGAGTCCAGGATGAACGACTATTTCAAGGCAGGCTGGACCAGCGGCGTCGTTTATAAACTTATCGGCCTTGCCCTGGTCTTCATCCTGTCCTGGCCGCTGTATGTACGCAGTGATGCGGATCCCAAGTCCTTCTGGCCGTTTCTGCTCCTCCTGTTTGCCTTGAAGATTCTGGCTTCCTACGGCTGCTGGAAGGAGCTGCGGATGGTTTCCCGTCGGGCATCTGCAGGTTACCGTCTGCTGCGTTACGTCGTGCTGATTCTTGCGGTTGGCGCCTGGCTGTGGCAGCCGGAGTGGCGGAGCCTTCTGTTTATCGTGCTGCTGGCGCTGACCTATATCGCCGCGCTGCGCATTCCGGCCAAGCACTTGGTGGCCTGGGAGAAGCTGATTGCCGCGGAGAAGACGCACAGCGCCCGCGTTATGCAGATCCTCGGCTGGTTCGTTAACGTTCCAGGCAGGCAGCAGCGCGTCTATCCGCGCAGGTGGATGTCCTGGGCGGGGAACCGGGTTCCCTGGAAGCCGGAGGCAGCGTACCGCTATTTAATTACGAAGAGCTTTGTCCGCAGTGATGTATTCAGCATCGTGATCCGGGCAGGCATCCTCGCAGCGCTCCTCGTATGGTGGACCCGGCAAGGGCTGCTCGGGAGCGGGATTTACCTGTTTTTCGTATTCGTGATCGGCGTTCAGCTGTCCTCGCTGCTGCGCTACCACCAGGAATCCTTCTGGCTGCACATTTATCCGGTGCCGCCTGCATCACGCAAGCAGAACGCCGTTAATCTGGCGTTTCAAATTCAGCTGGTTGTAGCTGTATTGATCTGGCTGCCCATGCTGGGTGCGGGGAGCGGCCGAATCGGACCGATGCTGCTGACGCTGCTTGGCGGGGGCGTGATCAGCGTGCTGTTCCGATATTTTCAGTCCCGGAAGGGCAAAAGTGATGACGATGACGATGATGATGAATAGACAAGCGAAAAAAGACCGGGAATAGGCTCCCGGTCTTTTTGTGCATCTGTCCAAACTGCCGAGAGCTCAGCAGTTTGGACGGATGCGATTTGCCTGTTTACTTTTTCGATTATAACCAGAAAGAACGAGTGATGATGACCAAGAGGATGAAGAGAACCAGGATGGCGCCTGTGTTGCCAAACAATCCGTGGCAATGTCCATATCCGTATCCATATCCGCCTCTTACTTCTTCGCTCATTGTGCATTCCCCTTTACAGTGGTTTGTTTTTCGTTACACCGTATCCTATGTCTAGGGGGGCTGCTGTGCTTGGGCAATCACCCGTTCTTTCCCAAAAAAATAGGTTGTTGATGGTAGCCCGATAATTGGTACTTCCGTGCTTATTTCCGCTGCAGATCCTGAACGCCCTGATAGATCAAATCGAACAGGTCTTCGAGATATTCCTCGTCGATGCAGGAAAACGCGATGCGCAGGTCATGCTCGCCGAGGGCGATGGTGCCGACTCCGTATTGGTGGATCAAGTGGCTGCGCAGCTCCTCGGCCGACACGCCTTTCAGCTTCAGGCACATGAAATATCCGGAATTAAACGGATAGTACTCCCACACATCACCGTACTTGCCGCTGTCCAGCAGCGATTTCACTTTGTTGGCGCGGCCTTTCATAATGTGGAATTTCTCTTCCTTCTGGGCCGCGAAATCAGGCGACTTCAGCGCGTCCAGCACGAAGGTCTGGGAAGGATGGGGGCCGCTGGAAATCGTCGCGCGAATGATGCCAAGTGTCTTTTGCTCGAGGGCGGCGAGCACGTTGGTATCTTGGGAAGCGTAGGTGATGAAGCCGACGCGGAATCCCCAGACGAACTCCTCTTTGGTGGCACCGTCGACTTTAACGGCCAGCACGCGCGGATGGATATCCGCCAATTTGCCGAACAGCGACTCTTTGAGGGAGTCCTCAAAGAAAAGGCCGAAATAGGCATCGTCCGTAACCGCCACGACATTGATGCCGGCTTCGGCGGCTTCCTTGATGGCAGCGACGATGGCTTCGCCTTCCGCCGGACCCGGGGTGTAGCCCGTCGGATTGTTCGGGAAATTGAGCAGCACGACGGCTTTGCCTTTGTCCTTCTGGGCCAGCAGGGCTTCGCGAAGTCCGTCACTGTTGAAGGTCATGTCCCCGGTGAACAGTGGATAATTGACCAGTTCGCCATGGCGGCGGATGCCGAAGGTCAGCTCGTAGTTCTCCCAGTTTTTGTCCGGATAAATCACGGCGTCCCCTTCGTCCACGAACAGATCGGCCACGATACTAAGCCCGTGGGTCAGGGCGTTCGTCACGATCGGGCTGCTGACGGTTTTGCCCGCGAGCGACGGGTTTTCTTCGATCATTTTTGCCAGCCAGGCAGCGCGCAAATCGGGTTTGCCTGCGGGCGGTGCGTATGGGTACAGGTCCTTCGGCGCAAACGCGGACAGCTTCTCCTGGATAGCAGCCAGATGCATCGGGATGCCCTGTTCGGTCGCAATACCGATCGTTGCGTTATATTTTTTGGCATGGCTGGTCGCTTCCGCGGATTGGCTCAGTATGCCTTCCTTCGGAAAATAGATTTCCTGACCGAGCTTGGACAACATTTCGTACACATGCGCGTTGCCGGCTTTCAAACTTTCGTTCAACTGTGCAGCGAGTGGGTTTAACATGGTTTCCATCCTTCCAAATCTGTGTAATGATAGGCTTTTGCAAGGTATATGCCATTTTAACTGCCTAACATTATATCACCTGTGATGAGAGCCGTCACGGAAAAAGGAAAAGGATGGTTGTGCTGTGAAAAAGGCTCTCTAAGGCGCTTCCTGAGCGATGCCGCTTTACTCTTCTTCAGAATAGGGATCCGGGGCCAAGGTTTGCTGCATATGAGGGCAAGCGCTGCTGCGTATCAGCTCCATCGTCTCCCGATCTTTGCCGCGGTCTCTGGCATCCAGACCCTGCAGTACCTGTTCCCTTTTGTCTTCCGTCAAATTTTGCCCAAACTTGAACTTCGCAGTGATTCGGTCGGGTGCGATCCGCAGAACGGCGACCCCGCGCAGCCTGGAAGCGTATTTGGGGTTGGCCGCGTCAATGGGGGCGTATCCACCCTCGGGCTGGAGCTTGTTCATAAACAGGGTAAAGGCGGCTGCTTTCTCTTCCAGGTCCTGTACGATTTCGACCCTTCCCGATGCGGTCACGCTCTTGAAATACGAAGTGGCGGGGCAGGCCATCAGAGGGTCGGTAAAGTAGGAAGGAATGATCGCATATTCCTCCGCGACGCTGAAGCTCACCGCAGGATTGGCGGCGAGGTGGTCCATTTTTTCGCCGAAACGGCTGCCATGCATGTAGAACATGCCTTGATGATACACATAGTTGATCGGAGTCACCCGGGGATGTCCGTCCTCTCCGAGGGTTCCCAGGAAGCCAAAGCTCATCTCGGACAAAAACGCCTCGATTTCTTCCTCACGCGTCACTTCAAATTCATTTCTTCTCATTGGTTTTCTCCTCCTTGATGCATTGCTTGCCGATCGGCGGTTATCGCTGCGGTGACAACAGCATAACGGGAATATTGACAAGGAAAAAGGTCCAATTTAGAGTATTTTTTATAGTCCATTTTGCTGGTGCTTGAGACGATAAGAGGTCACGGGAGGAAAAATACGTTTGTTGAATCTGGTTTTTTCCACAGCAATGGAAGGGAGGACGGCATGGAGATATCCCTGCATCTGGAAACTTATATTGAGAAACACCGCTACAAGTACCTCGCGCTGTATCACGCTCTGAGAGACGCCATCATGGAGGGGCGGCTGCCTGGAGGAACGAAGCTGCCTTCGACCCGCGAGCTGGCGGATCAATACGGCTTGTCGAGAGGATCGGCCGCCTTAGGCTACGATATGCTGGTGTCAGAAGGCTATGTCCTCAGCGAAGTGGGCCGGGGGACCTTCGTGGCTCAAGCGGGACCTGCGCCAACCGCAGGGGGGGATCTGGCAGCCGCTCCGCTTGCCCTATCCCGCTGGGGAGAGCGGCTGCTTGAGCTCCCGCCAATCCCGAGATCCGGCGGCGGCAAGGCTCCCCCCGGTATCGACTTGGGGGGAGGCGGGATGAGCATGGAGCTGTTTCCCTATGCGGAGTGGCGCAGCGCCATGACCTATGCAGGAGGCCGGGGCGGAGAGGATATGCAGCGCGGGGCTGATCCCGCCGGGGACCTTGGCCTGCGGCAGGCACTCGCCGCCCACCTGCGCGTCACGCGGGGAATTCATACCGATCCGGAGCAAATCGTGCTCTTCAGCGGATCGATGCAGGGCATTACCCTTCTCTTTCAGCTGCTGCTGAATGAAGGCGAGGCGGCCGTGCTTGAAGATCCGTGCTATTCGGGAATCATCCGGGCGGCAGCTGCCTGCGGAGCGGAGGTGATTCCGGCTGAGGTCGATGTCCACGGCATCCGTCTGTCCGATTGGAACGCCCGCCTTGTACTGGTGACGCCGAGCCGCCAGTACCCGACCGGCGCCGTCCTGACGCTGGAGCGGCGCCGGCAACTGCTGGACTGGGCGGAGCGGCATCAGGCGGTCATCCTGGAGGACGATTACGACAGCGAGTTCCGCTTCGGCGGCAGGCCGATCGAGCCGCTGAAGACGCTGGATACGCGGGATCGAGTCATTTATATCGGCTCCTTCTCGAAGACGATGTTTGCCGGGCTGCGCCTGGGTTACGCCATCGTCCCCCAATCGCTCGTGGATGCGGTGCTGCGGGCCAAAACGCTGTACGAGCCGCTGACGACAGGGCTGCTTGAACAGCGGGCGCTTGCCCGGTTTATGGCCCGCGGCGATTATGGCCGGCATCTCCGCCGGCTTACGCGGATCTATGGTGCCCGTCACCGCCATTTCTGCACCCGGATGCAGGAGAAGGCGGGGCATCTGTTCTCGCTGATGCCTGGGGATTCCGGCCTGCATGTGTATGCTTATTGGCTGCAACCGCCGGAAGCTTTTGCAGCCTTTACAGCCGCAGCAGCGGCTCGTGGCGTAACGTTCAGGGACGCGTCCGGCTACAGGTTCCAGCCGGGACCGCCGGCCGCCTTTTTCAGCTATGCCCGATGGGATGAGCGGCAGCTGGAGGAGGGGGTTGACCGGCTGGCCGCGGCATGGGAGGATATCCGGCATGGTATGAACGGGTAAGCGAAGCAAGCATCGCAACCGCTTGCGGTTATTAACTGTGCTGTAAGCATTGGGAGAAGGCGAGATTTTGGACAGGCCTAAAGGGGGCGGTAAACCCGGCGGAGTCTCAGGGGATATGGGCCGGATGTGCAAAAACCGCGTTGAAATAGTATCATAGGGAGGAAAGATATGAGTCTATGATATAGGGGGGAATGACGACATGCTGCACGCATCGCCGTCATCTTTTGAAATATTGCCGTCCCTCGCCAAAATTGTGTGCGAGCCTGGATGGAAATGGCAGAAGCGCGAGAAGGCGCTGGAAAATTACGATTTATTTTATGTATGGAGCGGGGAAGGGACCGTCATCCGGAATGACGAACCGTATGAGGTCGGCAAGGGGAGCTGCTTCCTGTTCAGGCCCGGCGACCACACGAGCGCCACGCACAACCCGCAGAAGCCGCTCGTTCTGACTTACAGCCACTTTCGGGTGTCCGAGCCTGTGACGGATATTCCGCTGCCGTACCGGAAGCTGACGGAAACCGTTGACTTTGAATACATGCTTGCCCGTTACGTCAGGCTGTTTCTTGTGAACACCTTTGCCGCCCAGGAAGAGGGGCAGCTCATCCTGAAGCAGCTGATGATCCATCTGCTCCGGCACGACCGGCAGCAGCCGGAGGAGAAGAAGGTCAGCAACCAGCTGACCGAAGTGATCCACGAGATCGCCAATTACATTCAGCAGCATCCCGGCTTACCGCACCGGGTCGAGGATCTGGCCGCCCGCGCCGGGTTGTCGCCGCGGTATTTCTCGATCAAATTCAAGGAGCTGATCGGCTCACCCGTTCAATCCTACATTATCCGGACGCGGATCGACCGGGCGCAGCATCTGCTCCTGCATGCCGGCATGAACGTCACGGAGGTGGCCGATGCGCTCGGATACCGCGACATTTTTTTCTTCAGCCGGCAATTCAAGCAGTATACGGGCAAGAATCCGTCCGAAATCCGGTAATTGTTTCCTGCTGTTTCGCGGTCTTCCCCTTTCGGGTAATAAGCTTCAAGCTTGCAAATGCACCGAATAAACGAAGGGAGGAAAGAATCGGATGAGCAGACGGCGGATTCGCAGGCGTGACGGGTATGCCGCAGCTGCGGCGGCGCGGGGGAAATGCCGTAACCGGATGCGCCGGTTCAGACCGGTCAGCATCATGAGCGACGTATGGTTTTAACCCCACTCGTTAACCTTTTTTTATGAACTTCATCACACATGATATAAATGATGTCTTAAGAGCAGCGCGGGATGCCAGCCCGCCGCTGCTTTTTTGTGTGCGCATCATTAGTTTGGAATGGTCTATAGCACCGGTTACGCGGAGAATGCGGTTCGCGGTTGCGCTCTCCCCCGGCCTGCCGGCTTATGGTATGCTGTGGGAGCAAGGTGTTAAGCAGAGGATGGAGGATAGCGAAATGAATGAAGCATTCGGAGCAAATTCGGAGGACAACCTGCGCCTCCTGCTGGTTCAGGCAGAGCAGGTGCTGATGTCCGCCCTGGAGAAGTTTGGCATTAAGGAGGAGCAAGCGGAATTTATTCAAATTTCAGACCATATTACGTACCGGGTGAGCGCGCGGTCCGGCGGCAAATTTTTGCTGCGGATCCATCCGGTGTCGGCCGACGTACCGGCCATCCGATCGGAAATGATGTGGCTGAATTGGCTTTCTTCCCAAGGCCTGCCGGTTCCGGAGGGCGTAGCGGACCAGGAAGGGAATACCGTGGCGATTTGCGAGGCGGACCGGAGTCAGGGCTGGCCGGTGACGCTGCTGCGCTGGATCGAAGGGGAGCAGGCGGAGGACGGCCTCGATGACAGGCAGGTGTACCGGATGGGCCTGCTTATGGCCAGGCTCCACCAGGCTGCACAGAGCTTTATTCCGCCGGAAGGGTTCGTCAGACCCGAATGGGGGGCTGCGAGCCTGACAGAAGATATGCAGCGGCTGGAACGGCGGCACCGCGCCTTTCTGAGTTCCGATGAATGGGCGCTTTATGTACAGGCGGCGGACCTAATTAAAGGGCGGATCGTCGCATGGCCTCCGGGCCCTTCCCGGTACGGTATGATCCATGCGGATCTCCACGAAGGGAACGTTGTATTCAAGGACGGGGAACCTTGCCCTATCGATTTTGGCCGCTGTGGGTTCGGTTATTATGCATACGACTTGGCGCAGGCGCTCATCGGTCTGTACCCGGCACAGCGGAGCATGCTGCTGGACGGGTACGAAAGCATGCGACTTCTTCCGAAGGAGAGCGTGTCCATGCTGGAAACCTTTTTCCTGCAGGCGGTCCTGGAGAATCAGGCGTTTCACACCGGCAATCCGCAGGAAATTCCGTCGCTGAAGGAACAGAAGGGATATATTCTGTCCGCGATCCGCAGCTACTTGGCGGAAGAGCCGTTTTTGTTTCCGGCGAAATAACATCTGAACGGGAGTGGAGCGCAATTGGGAGGACATGATGAGCGGCCGGTCGTGCTGGTCACAGGCGGTTCCAGCGGCTTCGGGCTGCTGGCCAGCGTGGAGCTGGCTGCCTCCGGATACACGGTTTTTGCCGGCATGCGAAGGCCGGAAGCGAGCGGGGAGCTGATGGACGCTGCGCAGACGGCGGGGGTCAGAGAGCATATTCTCGTGGTTAGGCTAGATGTGACGGACGGGGGACAGGTGCTTGAGGCCGTATCGGGCATCCTGAAATCACACGGACGCATTGACGTGCTTGTGAACAATGCAGGCACCGCATACGGAGGAATGATCGAGGAGATTCCGATGGACGTGTGGAAGGCGCAGCTGGAAACGAATTTCTTCGGGATGGTTGCGGTCACCCAGGCCGTTCTTCCCGCGATGAGGGAGGCCCATCAGGGAACAATCATTCAGATCAGCAGCGTCAGCGGGGCTGTCGGATTTCCCGGCTTTGGCCCCTACGTCTCGTCAAAGTTTGCTGTAGAGGGATTTAGCGAATGCCTTGCCCTGGAAATGCGGCCATTCGGCGTCGATGTTGTGATAGTGGAGCCGGGTTCGTACGGAACGGCCATTTGGGACAAAGGATTTGCGCAGATGAGCGCCGCGGAGCGGTCCCCCTACGAGCGGATGCTGAACCAGGTGATGGCCTTTTCCCGTGACAACGCCGGCCAGCGCGGCGATCCGGCCGATGTGGCCCGGCTGATCGCGAGAATCGCGCGTATGAACAAGCCGGCATTCCGCTATGCGCTGCCTGCCGGCACACGCTGGACGATGAAGGCCAAGCAGCTGCTTCCGGGCCGGTGGTTTCAGCGGATTATGCTCGCGCTCCTAAGCAAAAAAGGCTGAGCCGGATTCGCTTCCGGTTCAGCCTTTATGCGGGTGCAGCTGACCGAGCAGCTGGCCCATGCGGACATGATCTCCGGTCCGGAGGTCTGTCCGCGGGGTGAACGCGCCGTCCTGGATCAGCAGCACGACGGTCGAACCGAACTCGAAATAGGCGAGCGGATCGCCGTTACGCCAGGAATTGGCGGTTTCGTCGTCGTAGCGGATGCTGCTGACATTCATGGCGCCGACTTTGACGACCGCGACTTCTCCCAGGGCTCCCTTGATATACGTTATCAGCCTCTCATTGCGGCACAGCACGGATTTCATCTGGGTCATGCCAAAATCATTGACCGGGTAGCATCGTCCCTTGATATGCTCGCTCTCCACCTTCACGCCTGTGATTGGAGAGTGGATCCGGTGGTAGTCGGTAGGGCTGAGGTACAGCACAAAGACATAGCCATGTTTATATAACTCCAGGTGGGGAGAAAAATTAAGCAGCTCCGCCACCGAATAATCCTGCCCTTTCACGTTCAGAATCGTGCCTGAGGTGATTTCACTCATTGCGGTGATCTTGGCGTCGACGGGGCTCGTGAGTACGTGCTCGCCTTCGTGAACGGGACGCATGCCGGGCTTCAGCCGCCGCGAAAAAAATTCGTTGAGTGTGCGGTATTCATAGATTTCTTTCTCCGCTTCATGCGCCGGGATCTGATAGCTTTTGATAAAAGTAGGGATGATCCCTCTGCTGAGCCGGCTGTGCGAGAAGCGTCCCATCATGGAAGAGAGCCACTTTCGCGAGGAGAGCTCTGTCATGAGCCGCAGTAATTTCTTTGTCATGCCTAATCTCCCTTCCATACGTGCCTGTAGCACTCTGAATATATTGACATAGAACGGCTATCAAATCAATATGCAACCAATGCTGGAAACCGCCCCGGAGAAAAATGGTATTGCCAATCCTTCGAGGATCATGTATTTTGGAATCAATACGGGCCCGATGCCGACTCATCGCGGCGAGGTGCCTGTTACACGGAATCGAACCCAAGCTTCTCATCGCTTTGGACGGCGATAGCTCCGGGACCAGGAGGCGGCGATGCCGAGCCTTGTGTTCATCTGTGTACATATGGGAATACGGGAGCTCGAGCGAATCGGGCTGAGAGTGCAGCTAATGAACCGCTGCTGACCGGGAATCTGATCTGGATAATGCCAGCGTAGAGAATTCAAGTCCTTTTATGGGCTTATTTGACGATCTCCCTCGCTTATCCAGGGGGTTTTTTTATTGCCCAACTTTGGAAAAAGAAAGGATGTTGTCAAATGAACAGCAGTACGATGCAGATGGATCGGCCGAAGGGGCTGAAGCTCAGCGACCTGCTCGTGACGATTCTGCTCTCCCTCGTGATCGGGGTGGTGTACCATTTTTGGGGTTCGGTGAACGACTTGTTCAAGCCGTTGTTCTTCCAAGCGGATGAGCTGATGTACGGCATGTGGTTCCTCGCTTCGACGCTTGCCGCGCTGCTGATCCGCAAGCCCGGCGTAGCCCTCCTGGCCGAGGTTGCCGCGGCTCACGTAGAAATTCTGTTCGGCAGTGAATGGGGCCTTCAGCTGGCGATTTACGGCGTGGCGCAAGGTCTTGCCGCGGAGCTGATCTTCGCCCTGTTCCGTTACCGCAAATTCTCCATGGGGGTAGCGGCGCTGGCCGGTATGGCTTCGGGATTGGGATCATTCCTGGTGGATGTGTACTACGGCTACGTCACGGACTATACGACATGGATGATCGTGTTCAAGTACGTGATGCGGTTAATCAGCTCGGCGGTGCTGGCAGGGTACCTGGCGTACGCCCTGACCAAAGCGCTGGAAGCAACCGGAGTAACCCAGCTGCTCCGGCCGGTGACAGCCAAGGATTATGAAGCGCTCGATCATGACTGAGACTAACCGGGGTGTCGTGACGATGCAGCATTCGGCGGTGCATGAGACGGGTCAAGGAGCGGATCAAAGGAGCGGGCAAATTGCCGTTTCGGTAACGGACCTGCGCCTGAAGTTTCCGGGTGAGAAGGCGTTCGTGTTCAAGGATGTTTCCCTGTCCGTGCCGGCCGGGGAAAAGGTGCTTCTGCTCGGCCCAAGCGGATGCGGGAAATCGACGCTGCTGCAGGTGCTCGGCGGGTTGATTCCGGCGGTCATTGACGTTCCGCTCAAATATGCGGACATCCGGAAGCCCCGCTCGGGCGGGTATGTTTTTCAGGACCCGGATACCCAGTTCTGCATGCCGTATGTCGATGAGGAGCTGGCGTTTGTGCTGGAGAACCGCCAAGTAGCCAGGGAGGATATGGTGCCGCGGATGCAGGAGGCGCTCGGCCGGGTCGGCCTGGACCTTGAAGAGCTGCACACTCCGATTGAACGGCTGTCCCTGGGGATGAAGCAGCGGCTCGCGCTCGCTTCGGTCCTACTGCTGGAACCGGAGGTGCTCTTGCTGGATGAGCCCTCGGCGCTGCTGGACCCCGAGGGGAGACAGCAAATTTGGGAGGCGGTTCGCGGTGTATCGGCCGGACGGACCGTGCTGATCGTCGAGCACCGGATCGAAGAAATCGTGAATTGGGTCGACCGGATCGTTCTGTTCGCGCCGGACGGAAGCATTCTGGCCGACGGCAAGCCGGCCGAAATCTTCACGGCGTACCGCAGAGTTCTTCAGGAAAATGGCATTTGGTATCCCGGCGTTTGGGAGGATTACATCCGTCACCGGGATACATGGAACAGCGGCCTGTTGCAATCCCCGCAGCAAGGTGCGGACTTGGCGGCGCCGGTCCTCTCCTTGCGGGGATTTGTCGGCCTCCGCGGAGATGCACCGGCGATCATGGTGGAAGAGGCGGAGGTATATGCCGGCGATTTTGTGGCCGTTGTCGGTCCTAACGGGGCGGGGAAAAGCTCCTTGCTGCTGAGCCTGATGCAGCTTCTTCCGACAGCCGGCAGCTACGTGCTGGAAGGCAGGCCGCTGCAGGGAAGGGGCAGGAAGCGGACCTGCCCTTCGGACCGGATCGGGTTCGTGTTTCAGAACCCGGAGTTTCAGTTTGTTGCCCAGACAGTACTGGAGGAGACGGCCTTTTCCCTTCACATGCAGGGCGGCATGTCGCGGGCTGAGGTGGAGCGTAAAGCGGAAGACTGCCTTAAGACATTTCATTTGCACGGCTTGGAGAACCGGCACCCGTATCAGCTCTCGACCGGACAGAAACGCAGGCTGAGCGTTGCCACCGCGGCGGTGCGCCGCCAGGCGGTGCTGCTGCTGGATGAACCGACGTTCGGGCAGGATGCCCGCAACGCCTTTGCCATCCTGGAATACTGCGAAGCGCTTCGCCGCAGCGGCACGGCGATCATTATGGTGACGCATGAGCGAGAAATCGCTGAGCTGGCCGCTACCCAGGTATGGGAAATCCAAGGCGGAAGCCTGACGGCGATAAAGCCCGGGAGGCGGAGGCTTGAAGGAGATGGCGCAGCTTCGGATGCGCAGGAGGAGGTGAGCGGATGAACCGGTTTTTGACTCCGAGCCGTCATACCTGGCTGCACCGGGCGAATCCCTCGCTGAAGCTCGCCGTGCTGATCATGTTGTTTATCGTTACGATTCAGACGCGAAGCATTGATTTTGCCGTCTATCAGGCCGCGGTCTACATCGCCCTCCTGTTTCTGCTCAGCGGTTATCCGGCATGGAAGGTGGCGCTGCTCGTTCTCTCCTTCAGCCTCGTATTCGTCTCTTCATCCCTGACGATGATCCTTTTCGGGAAAGGGGATCACGTCTGGTGGCAGTGGGGGCTGTTCCGCGTATCCGAGGAAAGCTTCTACCGCGGGCTGCACCTGGGATTCCGGGCGATTGCCTTTGCGGCAGAAGGACTGCTCTTCGTCATGACCACACCGTCCGTCAAGCTGTTCTATTCGCTGATGCAAAATTTTCGACTTCCCCCCAAATTCGCATACAGCTTCATGGCGTCGATCCGGCTGCTGTCCATCGTATGGGAGGAGTTTCTCATCCGCAGGCAGGCGCTGCGGATCCGCGGCGTACGGACAGGCCGGGGGCCGAGGGGCCTCCTTGAGCATGTCCGGCTGTATGCGGTGCCGCTGCTGTCGCAGAGCATCCGCCGGGCGCACCGCGTAGCCGTGGCAATGGAAGCGAAGCAGTTCAGCGGGTCGGGGCGCAGAACGTACTATTATCCGTCGGCTTTCAGCTGGTATGACGGGCTGGCGGTTCTCATGTTCGTCATTGCCCTAGCGGCTGCATACTATGCGGCCGCTGCTCTTCCCTGGTTCGGCATCGAAGATGTCAGGTACCATGGACAAGGTTAAGCCGTATGATAGCTATTAGCCAATGCAGAAAAAACCGAAAAAGCGGCATGAAGCATTTTCGGTCTTTCGTTTAAGCATCTTTTTGTCCGGCATCCGTTGTTTTCCCGGTTTCCCGTTCTGCGTTTTTTACCTGCTTTACCGGATCTCCGGAGGTTGCGCACAATTTATGGCAGACTAACCCGAGATCCGGCTCAAAGTCCTGTGCCGGCGTGCTGCCGATTTACCAAGTACCGGGCATAGGCCATGGGCTCACGATATGTTTTTTTCCAATACTGGGGCATATTGGCGTTTCGGAAGCCGTAACGCTGATCCCGTCCGTTGCATTCAATAAAATACGGCTTGCCGCCCTTAGTGACGCCGATATCCAGGCCAAGGTCCGCCGCAAAAGGCAAATGCTGCTCCAGCTGCCGGACCACGCCGAAGGCGAGCTGATGTACGCTTTCCGAGATTCTGTCCGCAGATAACCCAGGCAGGCTTTCGGCCAGAATTCGTTCGGCCGGGAAAGCCTTGCCGCCTTGAGCGACATTGGAGACGAACATTCGGGATGCGGCGACTTTGGCGTACATTCCCGTCAGGCTCCAGCTGCCGCTAATGCCTCGCTGGATGGAGACGCGAAGGTCATAAGGCCGCTGTTTATATTCCGCCAGTGCGATGCGTTCCTGGACAAGGAAGGGCGCCTGGGAGATCCGGCGCAGCAGGATGCCCGGAAGTTGTTGTCTATTCAAGCGAACCGTCGTCCATCCCAGGGATCGCCCGGTTCGGGCATAAGTAAGATACCAATGCTGGCCGTGGGCGTGAAGGCGCATAATTCCTCTGCCGACGCTGCCCACGCAAGGCTTTAATATCAGATCACGATATCGCCGCATCATTTCCTGGACAGAGGAAGGGGCGGCGATCGTCGTATCGGGAAGATGCTGCGAAAGCAGCGGGTTACTTTCGAGCAAGTGATGAATTTCATCTTTCCCGTACCGATTGTTGGCGTTGAATATCATATATCCGCCGTCTATAAGACGTTGAATTCTATTTTTTGACCGTCCGTCAAAGTAGATGGCCCGGTTATGAATGACCCTTGGCAGCGGAAGCCTGGTGTAAACGTATTTCCCCTCTCTCAGAACAAACGCCGAACATTCATGGCGTTCAATATCAATATCCTGTAGTTTCATATAGCACGGCCTTAAGCCGAACATCCGGGCCGCCTCTTCATAATTGACGAGGGATTCCGCTCCCGTCTTTCCGCCGGGAATTCCCCGGTGCACCGCTGCATTCAGCAGAATTCCAACATCAGAAATCCACACGTTCATCCCTCCCTGGCATTCCGTCATCCCACTTTTTATATATCCTATGCCATAGATTGCTATAAGCAAGGGTCTTTGTCCGTAACGTGCCGCCTATTTTCTCAAACGGTGAAGGATGAATGCACAGAGTAGTTATTGGTGGGCAGGTGACACTCATGAACCTCAGGATGTCCCTCGACCATCGCCCGAACTTCAACCTTTTATCCCTGAATATTTGTGATCCCGTCCTCCCGGATTGTTCTGCCGGAAGCATCCATCCGATTGGCTAGTTCAAAATCGTTACAAAAACCGGGAAATCAGTGACAACGGCCTATTTGTTCGCATATGATGCCCAAGATGCATCCGGTCAGGAAGGAGCGAGGTCTTTTGAAGAAGAAAAATAAAAGCCGGACGGTTAAACAACCGAACAAGAACCTCTATTTCGTGGATAATCCTGAAATTCAGGAGTTGGAACTGATCCGTAAAAGCAAAGTAACGGCGCCAAAGACAAACCAACTTGATTCATATGCGGAAATCCGATCCATTGCCCCTGATGCAGTCCTTGAAAAGGAAGAAGTCCAGCAAACAACGACTTTGGACACAGTTGAACCGATACAAGAGCACCAAATGGAGGACACTGCAGAGAGCAAGCCTGAGGCAATAGAAGAGCCCGAGGAGGAGGCGGTATCCGAGGAAGCGGTACCCGAGGAGCCTGTTATTGAAGAAGCTATACCTGAGGAGACGGTACCGGTTCGGAACCGTGAGGAGCTGGAGGAGATCATTGAAGAAAAAAGGATGCCGAACTCCCCGGAGCCAATCATTTATACGGATGATCTGAGCGACGGTTCGGTCACGACGTCCAAAATTGCGCTCCGGGCCATTGACTCGTCCAGACTTCAGCCCGGCTCGGTAGGCAGCGAGGCCATTGCCGATTATGCTGTTTCTCATATTCACTTAGCCGACGGCTCCGTGGTCTCCTCCAAAATTGCTTCTGAGTCCATTTTGGAGGAGCATCTGACCGACGGCGCGATCAGCGGCAGCAAAATTCGGGATCGCTCCATCAGCGGGGAAAAAATCCGCGACGGAAGCATTACATCCGCCAAGCTGGGCGACCAGGTGATCGATTCCACCAAAATCGCCGACGGTTCCATCACGTCACGCCATTTGAGCAGTCTGGTCGTAAACACAGATCTGCTGCAAGACCAAGCCGTAACGGCAAGCAAAATTGCTGGGGCCAGCATCCAGTCCATGCATTTGACCAATGAAGTGATCGACACGTCGAAACTGGCCGAAGGCGCCGTTACCGGCTCGAAGATCCGGACCGGCGAAATAACTGGCGACAAGCTGAAGGAGCGCTCCATCGAAAGCGTTCATATACGGGAAGGATCACTGACCGGGGAACTTCTTCAGAACGGCTCCGTTGGCGGAAATCAAATCGCGACGGGGAGCGTGTCAAGCGAGCATGTCGCCAAAAAATCTGTCGGCACCCAACATCTGCAGGATGGAGCCGTGACCGGGCCAATATTGGCACCCTTTGCGGTAACGTCCGCGCATTTGGCGGATGCGACCATTCGCGGCAAGCATATCGCCCCCGGCGAGATCACTGCAGCGCACTTGGCCGACCACAGCGTCGGGGCGAACAAATTGGCGGAGCAGTCGGTCGGAACGGTGCATATTGTCGAGCAGACGGTCACCTCATCTAAAATTGCCGATCAAAGCATTCTGCCCCAGAAGATTGCAGACGAAGCCGTGCAGACCCGGCATCTGGCACAAGGTGCCGTCCAGAAAGCACAGATTGCGCCGAATTCCATCCAGACGTCCCACATTCAGCAGGGGGCTGTTAACGGCAGCCATATTGCGGCAAACGTCGTGGAAGGCTCTCATGTCAGACACGGGTCGATCACTACGGGACACATTACCCGCAGCGCCATTGTCGAGCAGCATATCTCGGATGGAGCGGTAGCTTCCCGTCATCTGCAGAACAAATCTGTCATTGGTGAAAAGCTCGCAGGCGGCAGCGTGACAAGCGGCATACTGGCAGACGGCGCGGTCGGCGGCCGCAATATAGCCGAAGGCGGCATCAGCGCGGAGCATATCCGCCCGGCTTCGATTCAGGATCGGCATTTGTCCGACAACAGCGTGCGGGCGTCCGCGATTCAGGATCAGGCCGTCACAACCCAGCATATAGCCAAAGGTTCGGTGAACGCAGATCATCTGACGCCCGGAATCGTACACAACGCAATCATTAGGAATGAAGCGGTAACTGCAGAAAAGCTCTCGGCAGGAAGCGTCCAATCCGGTCATCTCAATCACGGCATTATCTATCCGGCTCACTTAGCGGACCATGCGGTCACCTCCCTGAAGCTTTCGCCCGAAAGCGTGGCGACCGACAAAATTCAGGATCTGGCGGTGACGTCGGCCAAACTGGCTGATGGGAGTGTGAGCAGCCCCAAGCTGGCCTCCGCGTCCGTAAGCAGTGAGCATTTGTCCGACAACGCCGTCACTTCCCGCTCGATCAACGTGGGTGCGGTAACCCAGCGGCATCTCTCGGAAGAATCAGTCGGCGGAGTACAGCTTCAGCCCGGCTCGGTTTCCAGCGTGCATTTGCACAGTGGAGCGGTCGAAGAAAAGCATCTGGCTGAAGGCATCGTCAGCGAGCGCCATCTCACGGCCGGCTCGGTCGGAGGAACCCAGCTTCAGGCCGATTCCGTCACCGGAGCGCACCTGCAAAACCATTCAGTAGAAGAGAAACATCTGGCCGAAGGTATCGTCAGTGAGCGCCACCTCACGGCCGGCTCGGTCGGAGGAACCCAGCTTCAGGCCGACTCTGTCTCCGGAATACACCTGCAAAACCAAGCGGTGGAAGAGAAGCATCTGGCTGACAATATCATCAGTGAGCGCCATCTTACAGCCGGTTCGGTCGGAGGAACCCAGCTTCAGGCCGACTCTGTCTCCGGAACACACCTGCAAAACCAAGCGGTGGAAGAGAAGCATCTGGCTGACAATATCATCAGTGAGCGTCACCTTACGTTCGGTTCGATCGGCGGAAATCAGCTTCAGGACGGTTCCGTCTCCGGGGTGCATCTGCAGAACCAAGCCGTGGAAGAGAAGCATCTGGCTGATAATATCATCAGTGAGCGTCATCTCACGGCAGGCTCAGTCGGAGGGAATCAGCTCCAGGCCGGTTCTGTTTCCGGTGAGCACCTGCAAGACCGTACTGTCGAGGAAAGACATTTGGCTGAAGGCATTGTCGGCGAGCGTCATCTCACACCCGGCTCGGTCAGCGAAGGGCATCTGCAGTCCGCATTGATCCAGGAACGCCATTTGAGTCAGTTATCGGTTAACACAGAAGCCATCAAGGACGGCGCAATAACCGCATCGAAGCTCGGACCGGAATCGGTCGGCAGCGTCAATATCAAGCAGGATGCCGTCCGCTCTATTCATCTCCATGAGAAAAGCGTACAGCAGCGGCATCTTGCCCCAGGGGCAGTCGGCTTCCGGCATCTTGCTCCGGATTCCGTGGGAGAAGAGCAGCTTCAGTCAGGCAGCATCAAGGCCCAGCATTTGGCCGAAGGTGCGGTATATTCGGAGGCACTGCAGGATGGTGCGGTGGGCGCCTCCAAGCTGGCACCGGCATCCGTCGACAGCGCCCATCTGAAACCGGCCTCCATCGGTTTCGAGCATCTTCAGGAGGGGATTATCCGCAACGGCCACCTGGGTGAAGAAGCTGTCGGCTCCAAGCAGTTAGCGCCGGCATCCGTCACAGCGACCCATCTGACGAACGGCAGCATACAATCCGGCCATCTTGCCCCGGATGCGGTATCCGAAGTTGCCCTCCAGGGCGGATCAGTAACCGGTGACAAGATCGCGCCGGATTCGATCGGAACCCGCCATATCCAGGCGAAATCGATCGGCTCGGCTCAGCTTCAGGAAAAGAGCGTGGAGAAGCAGCACATTGCCCCGGGTGCGGTGGACTTCAGGCATTTAGCCCCCGAATCGGTCGGAGAGGAACAGCTTCAGGCAGGCAGTGTCGGTATGCAGCATCTGGCCACGAGTTCGGTGCATAGCGAAGCGCTGCATCCCGGTGCGGTCACAGCCGATAAGCTGGCGGACACGTCGATCGGAAGCCATCACATCCAGACAGGGGCCGTAACGGCGGAGCACCTGGCCTTTGGGTCTGTTCACGAGCATGCGCTGAAGGATGGATCCGTAAGCTCGGCTAAATTGGCCACGGGTGCGATAGGAAGTGTCCACATCCAGCCGGAATCGATCCTCCCGCTTCACCTTCAGGCCGAGAGCATCCAGGATTGGCATCTGCAGCCAGGACTCATTCAGGGCCAGCATCTTACAGAAGGGGCCGTCGGTCCGGATCATCTGGCCCCCGAATCGGTCACCTCGGATCATCTGCAGCGGAGCAGCATCCAGCCGCATCACCTGGATCGGAGTTCCGTTACGACTGATTCTCTGAAGGACGAAGCCGTTACGGGGAATAAAATCGCTCCAGGCTCGGTTAGCAGCAGCCATGTCCAGCCGGAATCGATTCAGCCGTCCCATCTGCAGCCCGGCCTCATTCATGAAGAACATCTTGCAGAGGGAGCGGTCGGCGCGGAACATCTGGCAGCTGAATCCGTCACCTCGGATCACCTGCAGCAGGGCAGCATCCAGCCGTACCACCTGGCACGGAATTCGGTCATGACGGATTCACTCGAAGACGAAGCAGTGACGGGTGATAAAATTGCTTCCAACGCGGTTGGCAGCAGCCATATCCAGCCGGAATCGATTCAGCCGTCCCATCTGCAGTCCGGTCTCATTCATGGAGAACATCTTGCAGAGGGAGCGGTCGGCACGGATCATCTGACATCCGAATCCGTCACATCGGCTCACCTGCAGCGGGGCAGCATTCAGCCGCATCATCTGGACCGGAATGCAGTCACGACAGATGCACTGAAGAATGAAGCCGTCACGGGAGATAAAATCGCTTCTCGCGCCGTAGGCAGCAGCCATATTCAGCCGGAATCGATCCAGCCGCACCATCTGCAGTCCGGCATTGTGCAGGAATGGCATCTGCGGCCGGGTATCGTCCAGGGCCAGCATCTTGCCGAAGGTACTATCGGTCCGGATCATCTGTCAGCCGATTCCGTCACCTCGGATCATCTGCAGTCGGGCAGCATCCAGCAACATCACCTTGCCCCGGATTCGGTTACGACCGATTCGTTGGAAGATGATGCCGTTACTGGGGATAAGATTGCCTCCAATACACTGGACGGCAGCCATATCCAGCCCAAGTCGATCCGGTCATATCATCTGCAACCTGGCCTTATTCGGGGAGAACATCTTGCAGAAGGAGGTGTCGGCCCGGAGCATTTGGCGTCCGAATCCGTCACTTCGGGTCATCTGCAGCCAGGCAGCATCCAACCGCATCACCTTGCGCCGGATACCGTCACGACCGAATCGTTGGAAGATGAGGCCGTTACGGGTGACAAGATTGCTCCTCATGCGGTCGACGGCAGCCATATCCAACCCGAGTCGATCCAGCCGTACCACCTTCACGCTGAGACGATTCAGGAATGGCATCTGCAGCCAGGCCTTATCCAGCCGCATCATCTGGCGGCGGATTCGGTTACGACCGAATCGCTGAAGAAGGAAGCCGTAACAGGGGATAAGATTGCTTCCCAAACGGTTGACGGCAGCCATATCCAGCCGGAATCCATCGAGCCGTACCACCTGCAGCCCGGCCTCATTCAGGGCGAACATCTGGCAGAGGGAGCGGTCGGTCCAGATCATCTGGCCCCTGAATCCGTATCCTCGGACCATCTGCAGCCGGGCAGCATACAACCGCATCACCTGGCGCCGGAGTCCGTCACGGCCGATTCGTTGGAAAAGGATGCTGTAACGGGGGATAAGATCGCTTCCCGTGCGGTCGATGGCGGCCATATCCAGCCGGAATCCATCGGGCCGTACCACCTGCAGCCCGGCCTCATTCAGGGCGAACATCTGGGAGAGGGAGCGGTCGGTCCGGATCATCTGGCCCCTGAATCCGTATCCTCGGACCATCTGCAGCCGGGCAGCGTACAACCGCATCACCTAGCGCCGGAGTCCGTCACCACCGGTCTGCTGGAAGATGAAGCCGTCACGGGGGAAAAAATTGCCCGGAACACAATTGACGGCAGCCATATCCAGCCGGAAACGATTCAGCCGCACCATCTGCAGTCCGGCATTGTGCAGGAATGGCACCTGCAGCCTGGCCTCATTCAGGGCGAACATCTTGCAGAAGGAGCGGTCGGTCCGGATCATCTGGCCCCTGAATCCGTATCCTCGGACCATCTGCAGCCGGGCAGCGTACAACCGCATCACCTAGCGCCGGAGTCCGTCACCACCGGTCTGCTGGAAGATGAAGCCGTCACGGGCGATAAAATTGCCCCGAACACGATCGACGGCAGCCACATCCAGCCGGAAACGATTCAGCCGCACCATCTGCAGTCCGGGATTGTGCAGGAATGGCACCTGCAGCCCGGCCTCATCCAAGGTGAACATCTGGCAGAGGGTGTAGTCGGTCCGGATCATCTGGCCCCTGAATCCGTATCCTCGGACCATCTGCAGCCGGGCAGCGTCCAGGCGCATCACCTGGCACCGGAGTCCGTTACCACCGGTCTGCTGGAAGATGAAGCCGTTACGGGCGATAAAATTGCCCCGAACACGATCGACGGCAGCCACATCCAGCCGGAAACGATTCAGCCACTTCACCTTCAGGCGAGCAGCATCCAGGAATGGCATCTTCAATCCGGGGCGGTCCATTCGGACCATATCCAGAACGGGGCGATCCAGAACAGACACATCGCCGCTAGGTCGGTCACCGGTGAACAGCTTGCTTTTGCACCCGTTCAGAGTGCTTCGGGACAGCCGGCCCTTCAACAGTACGGCATCACTTCTTTCCGGATCGGCGAAGGCCAGCTGCAGGTTGAAGTACCGGTGACGCTGCCAGAACCGTATCCAAACACCCATTATGTGATCGTGGCGATGTGCAATCATCCCGATTTCTATGCTGTATTGAACACGCAGCGGGAAGATATCGCCTTTATCGAAGTGGTGAGAAGACGGGTGGGCCCGGAAACCTTCGGTTTCCTGTCCTGGATCGCGATCGGCTCGGTCTCTCCATCAGGAAAAGGAACCACGGGCTATGCACAGCGCAGCATGAGGCAGCGAAGCGCGTTCAGGACTGAGGCAGAACCAAAAGAGAATAAAGATAAGGAATAAGTAACCAGCGCGGGGCAGAGTCCCCGCGCTTTTTTGTTATGCTCTTGATCATCAGCAAGTATCGTGATGAAATCCGTGAACGATACCTAAATACATTGCACAAACGCCGCTTCCACGGCATTCCCCATGGCATAGGATGTGATGAGTTACGTGCTGATATGACAGGGAGGGATATGTCGAATGATGAGGCGGATAAGATACAGACGAACCTATCGACCAACCCGCCGAAAGTACCGACAAGCATCGAAGACGGGCGTATGGTCAAGAACCAGGCATCGAACCAAGCCGCAGGCAAGGCGAATGCCCCATACCGACCTTCCTCCGGTCTTATCGGTGATCATCCCTGCGATGAATGAACAGAAGACGATCGCTGCCGTGGTCCGGGAAGCGCTGCGGGTACATCCTTCCTGCGAGGTTATCGTCGTAGCCAACGGCTGCCGCGACCGAACGGCAGAGGCGGCCGAGTCTGCGGGAGCTCGTGTGCTGAGGTATGAGCATCCGCTTGGGCATGATGTGGGAAGAAGCGCAGGGACGCAGGCCGCCCGGGGGCAGGTAATGCTGTACCTGGACGGAGACATGCCGATCGGTGCCGGGCAGCTTCGTCCCTTCGTCACGGCGGTTATTGGCGGGGTGGATGTCGCGCTGAACCGGTATAGAGGCCCGGTTCGCCGGCGTCAGGCGCATCCGGTCGTTCAGGCCAAGCATGTTCTAAATACGATGCTGCACCGCGCCGATCTGCTTGGATCCTCTCTGACCGCCGTCCCGCATGCATTAAGCCGCCGCGCCGTCGAAAAGCTTGGAGCCGAATGCCTGTCGGTCCCTCCCCTTGCTTTAGCAAAGGCAGTCAATGCCGGGCTTAGGGTCGAAGCGGTTCATGAAATACCCGTAGGACGGTTAAATAAGCGGAGAGCTAAAGTGGACGGAAAAGATCCACTGCAGGAGGTGGTTCTTGCGGATCATATTCAGGCAGTGAAGTGGTATTTGTCGGTAACGGATCCGAGGGGGCTCCGAAGCGATCTGGGACGGGAACGAAAGCGGGTGAGAAGGTGAGCCTGATGAGAAGAAGAACAAGAAGAAGTGTAACGGCTCGGTCTCGAATAAACTGGGCCGGGAGGAAGCGACGGCAGGAAAGGCGCACCATTCCGAAGCGGAGCCGTGCGGCGCTACCGTCGATCCACCGGGCGGGGGAAAGCAAGCTGGCGGATGCTGCTTATGAGGAAGGACTACTTGAAGGGGCTAAATCCAACGCCGGAGAAGATGAGGTGCTCCTCTATGAATCGCCGCTTCAGCGGGCGTTTACCGATTGGTGTGCGTCACATGTGAAAAAGCGTCCGGATATTCGAACGATGCTCCGGCTGTCAAAGAGCTACATTGGCGGCTATGCCAAAGCCTCCGGGCGAAAGGACGCCCGTATTCCGCTGCCACTGGCAAGGACGGCCGCAGCCGTCGTCTGTGCCAGCAATGAACAGGATACGCTGGGCAAGGTGCTTCAGCAATTGGAACGGCTGCCGTTCCAGGAAGTAATCGTCGTACTGAACGGCTGCCGGGATCAAAGCTACTCGGCTGCACGCAATCACCGGATCGCCAGCATCCTCCATGTTCCGGGCCGGCTCGGACATGACGTGGGTCGGAGCATGGGGGCCGCCATGACCTCGGCGGATATCGTGTTGTTTACGGACGGGGATGTCGTGATCTCCGCCGAGGAACTGGCTCCTTTTATATATAAGGTGGATGAAGGGATAGACGCTGCGCTGAATGACCTGAATCCGTATTTGCCGCCATATATGCATCAGGATGAGGTAACGCGGTGCAAAAGCTTTTTAAATACGGTGCTCGGGCACCCGGAACTGGGGGCAAATTCGCTAACGGCCGTTCCACATGCACTGGCAAGACGTTTGATTGAAAATATCGGCAGCGAGCAGTTGATGGTTCCCCCCAAGGCCCAAGCCTTAGCCCTTGCGAAGGGGCACCGCTTCGCGCTGGTGCAGCCGGTTGACGTGATCAGCGCAAACCGGAAGCGTCCCGGGAATACGGGCACCGGCAATGCGGTGGCAGACCTGATTATCGGTGACCATGCGGAAGCGTTCCATGCGCTGATTGATGCCGGCTGGATGCCCCAATCTTCTACAGTCTCCCGGACGGAAGTCGCCTTGCGGAGGAATGCCTGATGAGTCTGAATCAGCGAATGACGAGCATCATCATCCCCACGCATAACGGCCTGCATCTGCTTGCCCCCTGCATCGAGGCGATCCGCAAATACACCGATACCCCGTACGAAATCATCGTTGTCGACAACGCCTCGACTGACGGTACCGACGGCTACTGCATCAAGGAGGGAATTCCATTTATCTCCCTTCCGGCGAACCGCGGGTTTCCAGTCGCCTGCAACATCGGTCTGGCGGCGGCTGGAGGGGACGATCTGCTCCTGCTCAACAACGATGTGACGGTTACGACGAACTGGTTATCCAATATGCTCGCCGCCCTGCACAGCCGGCCGGATGTCGGCTTGGTCGGGCCTGTTACCAATGCAGCCTCGGGTAGACAAAAGGTGGATGTTTCTTTTAACAATACAGAAGAATTCCAGCTGACAGCTGCCCGAAACAATCAGCCAGATCCGTCCCGCTGGGTGGAAGTGAACCGGGTTATCGGCATGTGTCTGCTTATAAAACGGGAAGTGCTGAGCAGGATCGGATTTCTGGATGAAGCATTCTCACCAGGTCATTATGAGGATGACGATTACTGCTACAGGGCTCGGTTGGCCGGCTTTCATCTGCTGATTTGCGGGGATGCGCTCGTTCACCATCAGGGCAGCGCCAGCTTTAAACAGGCATCCTCCGAACAGATTCAACAGCTGATTGACCGGAATCACCGCTTGTTTATAGAGAAGTGGCAGATTGATCCCCGCCAGTTTATAGAGTAAGCAGGCAGCATATCTGAAGGAGGAGTGGTGCAGTGAGAGGTATTATCTTGGCAGGCGGGACAGGTACCCGATTGTATCCGCTGACCCGGCTGATCAACAAGCATTTGCTACCTGTCGGAAAGTATCCCATGATCGTATACGGCATCGACAGATTGCGCCAGGCAGGAATCAAGGAAATTCTTATTGTCATGGGCAAACAGTCCGCAGGTTTGTATACGGAATTTTTGGGAAGCGGTCAGGATTTTGGTGTGCAGCTAACCTACCGGATTCAGGAGTCTGCGGGAGGAATCGCCGAGGCACTGGATCGAGGAAGAAGCTTTATTATGAAGGACGAAAAATTCGTCGTTCTGCTTGGAGATAATCTGTTTATGGATGATTTAAGCACGTATGTAAATAAATTTGCGCAGCAGCCTGCCGGGACGGCGCGGGTTCTCCTGAAACAGGTTCAGGATGCCAGAAGGTATGGTGTCCCGGTGTTTGACCGGGCGCACCCGGAGCTCATCAGCCGGATTGAAGAAAAGCCAGCGAAGCCTAAATCTTCTTACAGCGTCACCGGTTTTTATATGTATGACACCGCCGTGTTCGATATCATTTCCGGGATCCGTCCATCGGACCGGGGAGAACTCGAAATAACCGACGTCAACAACGTCTATGCGGCAGACGGGCGGCTGGAGTACGATATCCTGCAGCATTGGTGGGGCGACGCGGGAACCTTTGAATCTCTGCAAGAAGCAGGCAAAAAAATGAAGGGAATTCTCCCATGAGCCGCCCTCGGATCCGAAACAGAGCCTTCATTCCTCCATGGAAGAGGGCTCTTCGTGTCAAATTGGCCAAGCGACGTTTAATACTCCGTCGGCGGCATGCTCCCCTGAACCGAAAGGAGAAAAGAAAGCACAAGTACGGCCAGCGGGGAAATGGTATAAAGCATCCGAACCTGCCGGGGCTTACTCCCCTCGCGGTGCATCCTCTTCCCCAAGAGAGGCCCAGTGAACCCAGTACGGAGCCCTCGATCGATATCCAAAAGGTGCAGGACATTGCTTACCAGGCCGGATATGCAGAAGGGGTGGAGGAGACAGTCGCCTCCCAGCTTCCACCGTATACGGTACTGCCGGATATAGGTGCCAATGAGGTAATCGCCGCGGGAATATCGGCATACCGGGAACATTGGCTCCAGCTATTGCGCCCCGAAGAGGTCCATGGCCGCATGGCGCATGCCTTGGCCGTTGGCCAGCCCCTGTCGGTTGTCCGACTGGGAGACGGAGAATTGCTGGCCCTGGCCCATGACACCGTGCTTCCGCTGGAGGAAGTACGACAAAAGGGGCGCTTTCTCTCGACAGCAGGAATGCAGCTGCCTGATCCGCAGGCACGAGATATGCTGGCCGATTCGCTCCGCATGGCCGGGATCATCGGCATTCCGCATTCCCGTCTGCCGACGTTCCAGGGCCTTTTGTTCCCGGTGCTCCGGTATTACGGGCTATCTTACCGCAGCCTGACACTGACGACATCCACGATGAATTATGCGCTGCATGAGCATGGTCTGCTGCAGCAGCTTCTCCCGGGGAAACGGCTGCTTCTGATCGGAAACCGGGCTCCCGAGCTTGCGAATATGCTGCTGGCTTCGGCTTCGCTGACCATAGCCGGTGTAATCAGCCCGGTGCGGGGATTTTCGGACATTCCAAGGGTGATGCAGGAGGCGGCCATATGCGAATTTGACCTGGCTCTCGTGGCCAGCGGCATTCCCGCGGTCGTGATCTGCGAGCGTATCGCGAGCCAGCTGGGCAAAGTTGCGCTGGATTTTGGACATCTGGCGGATAAGCTCGTTTCCGGTGAGATTCCTTATGCCAGATAGTAAGGTGTATAGCGGAGAGAAATATCATGTGTGCAAAACGGGGAGGGATTGAAATGAAAAAGCGGTTCAGGAGTGCAAGGGGCCGCCGGCCAATCCGGCAGTCTCCTCCCTCATCCTCTGGAAGCGACCGATATAACGAGGGTTACGAACGCGGGTACAAGGAAGGGCTGGTAAAGGGAAGGGACACATTCCATATTCCGTTTCAAGGCACCAGCATCATCATTCCGACCTATAACCAGGCCGAATATCTGATCCAGTGTATAGGGAGCATTGAGGCCCATACGCCGGAACCGCATGAGATTATTGTCGTTGACAATGCGTCTACGGACGATATTGCCTCCTGCCTCAAGCCGTTTGGCGGGAAAATCAGGTTTGCAAGGCTGGAGGAGAACCGCGGATTTGCCGGCGGCGTCAATTACGGCATCATGATGGCCAAGGGAGAAACGGTTGTCATCCTGAACAATGATATTCTCGTCACCCCGAATTGGCTGACCCATATGCTCCGCTGCCTGGACAGCGACCCTCAGATCGGCGCCGTGGGGCCTGTGACGAACTATATCAGCGGGGAACAGCAAATTCCGGTTCCTTACGAAGATGTGAAGGAGATGTGGGAATTTGCAGCCGGTCATAATGTGCCGGACGAAGGGAAATGGCGTGAAGCCGACCGATTGGTCGGCTTTTGCCTGCTGCTCCACAGAGATGTTCTGCACCGCATCGGTTATTTGGATGAGGGGTACCGGATCGGCAACTATGAAGACGACGACTGGATCATCCGGCTCCGGCTGACCGGCCGGAAATTGTTTATTGCCGGGGATTCGTTTATCCACCATTTCGGAAGCGTAAGCATGAAACAGTTGGGCCCGCAGTTTGAGTCGGTCCATCATCATAACGAGTCGTATTACACGAATAAGTGGGATAATCCTTACGCTTGGGTGACGAACATGAAGGAAGGCGCGCTGGCTCGGTTTCCCGGATTGCGAAGCGGGCATGATTTTTACCCGTCGCATGTACTGGTACGGGACCAGTCTGGCCTTGTGTATTTTCTGCTGAACGGGCGGAAGTACGCTCTTAGCGGCGGGGCGGGACAAGTGGGTACAGAAGCCGTACTGCTGTCAAGGTTAGATATCCGGCAAATTCCAGACGGTGAGTATTCTCTGACAAGCGAGCAGATCAGGGAAATGCTGGATTCGGCAGCAATGGATGAGTCCTTATCGGCCGGGGAGGCCGGCGCCGGTCAGCTGGTGGAGGGCCCCGGTGGACGGGTATACCAATGGTCCCGCGGAACGCTGAGGCCGTTTGCATCGCTGCATACCCTGGAACGATGGCATATGGCGTTGAGAAAACGATCGGTGTGGCCGCCCGAGCGGTTAAATTCTGTGCCGGAAGGGGATCTGATCATCGCCCCCCCGCACCTGGATAATCCCGTGCTTTGACGGTTTTCTAAAAAAATGATGAGAAAAAAACGGATGCTGCCTCCAATCGCGTAACTGACTTCAGGATGGTGGCATAGGATATAGCAGGCAGATGCGGATCAGGCGGACCGCCTATTCGCAGAAGGCGTGACCTATCACCAGGGAGGGACCGGAATGCAGAGCAAAATTGACGAAATGCTTACCCATATGTCACATTCCAAGCAGCAAATGGCCAGGGTTCTGGATGCCGAGCGCCAAGTGGCGGTCCGGATGGCCCAGATTATTCATGATTTGCCCGATGAACATCCTGAATTTGACGGTGTGAGCGGGTTGATTGAAAATTCCAGCCAGATCAACAAGAGCATTATTTCTTACCTTAGCAGCATTGCTGACCTGCAGGAAGCGCTGGCGGAAACGTTGAATCATGTGGTGAAAGAGATGGGCAGCAATGAAGAGGAATAATTTCGGGAGAAACGTAAGGGAGTGCTGGATATGAGCAGAGAACAGGCCTTTTTGCATATGCTGGACGCCGCCTCCAAAATCCAGTGGAACATCGCCATGATTCTGGAAGCCAAAGCGGTCGAAGCCGAAAAAATGCGGAACTGGACGCTGAATCATTTGAACTCGGATGCGTTTGCAAGCCATGAAAATCAACTGAGCGAGCCTCTGCAGATTCACGGTCAGATCGTGGAGTTGTTGGAGGGACTTACGAAGATGGAGAATGGATTGTGCAGCAACTTGAAAGCATTGCTCGTACAGGAAGAAGAAGAGTACGGCGGCGGCGGCGGTGGTGGTGGAGAAGGCATGTTTGGCGGCGGTGATTACGGCGGCCTCGGAGACATGGGCAAATGAGTTTGCTCCTTCGTGAGCAGGAAACGAAGCTGGAGCTGATTCAATCTATCGCGCTCAGCCAAAAGGCGCTGGCCCGGATTCTCGGGAGCATCGCCGACATTTCTTCCGAGTCGGATCTCTCTGCCCGGGCACTTCTTGAAAATATCCGGCTCCTGACGCAGCATCAGGACGCATTATGCCGGATGCTCACGGGCATCAGCCTGTGCCAGCCCCGAAGCGGGAATTCCGCGCCGCCCTGGTTAAACGCATCTCTATCCGCCCATTTCGCAGTCACCCGAGAATTACAGGAGGATTAACGGATGATAACGAAGAAAAAACGTCATCGGAGGCCAAAATCCGTGAAGCGCCTGCTGCTTAGCCGTAAGGCGCGAGTCATCAAGTTGAAAAAGCGGCGTAAACACCTGCTACCCAAAAAAAGAAAGCATCGGATCAAAAGCATTCGCAGAAAACGGAAACGGGTCGTAAAGCCGGTGCTGCCTGTGCCTGTGGCTCAAGGTGTAGAGCCTCATACCAGTCCGGACTCGGCGTACAGCCAAGGATTTGACGAAGCTTACAATGAAGGGTTCAACGCGGGTTTTGCCAAAGGCTATGAAGATGGTCATTTGCTAGCCTACCAATCAAAGTAATAGCATGAGGGAACGGGACACAGTCAAGCCTTTCGCTCCATGGGATAGCCATGGGGCGAAAGGCTTTTTGCCGTTTTTCGGCAGGGCATCCGCCAATTTATCCGCGCGAAGGCAGTCGTCCATGATGCAATTGCCTCTTCCGCATATATTTATATTGTTCTTTCACAATTCAAGACAGACAGGGTGAAGACTGTGGAAAATGTGGCTGAAACGGCGGCAAGCTCCAGTTACCTGCAGGGCTACGAGGACGGCTTGCGCCTTGGTGTCTGTCAGGCTGTCATGGAACGGATACCCGCTCCGGAGCCTTATTACCGGGACATGAAAGTATTTTATATTCCGCAGGGCTTTCATGCCATTGATCAGGGTATATCCGCCGCGCTTAGCAGCCTGGTCAGAGAATGTATCGTCGTAGAGGCTCCGAAGATGCTGGAGCTTGCTCAAAAGGAGCGTCCGGATCTCATCCTCGTATTGAACGGACTGCATGTATTTCCCGAAAATCATTTGGAGGATATCCGGCGGGTTCGCGCGATGGGGATCAAGACGGCCGTCTGGTTTGTCGATGATCCCTATTTTAGCGAGGATACCGCGGCCGCATGCACCGCGTACGACGTCGTGTTTACCCACGAGCTGGGATGCGTGCCTTTTTACAGTGCTCTTGGGGTCAAAAGAGTCCACTATTTGCCGCTGGCCGTGAACGCTGACATGTTCAAGCCCCTGCGCTGCGGACCGGAGCACCTGTACGACATTTGCTTTATCGGCAATGCCTTTTGGAACCGCGTCGCTATTTTTGACGAAATGGCACCGTTTCTGAAGGATAAGAAAGTGTTGATTGCTGGGGGGTTCTGGGAACGCTTGTCCCGGCAGGATTTGCTGGGCCGCTCGGTACGGCTTGGGTTCATTCCGCCGGAGGAAACAGTCCGCTATTACAATGGGGCGAAAGTGGTCATCAATATCCACCGTCCCGACGAATGGGGGCAGGACAACCGCAACAGTCATCGGATCAGCGGCAAATCGATCAACCCCAGGACCTATGAAATCAGTGCTTGCGGAGCGATGCAGATCACAGATATCCGCGAAGATCTCACCAATTATTACAGACCAGGCTATGACATCGAAACCTATACATCCACTGAGGAACTTAAAAACAAGATCATCTATTACCTGGAGCATGAAGAGGAGCGGAGAATCATGGCTGCCCGCGGGCTGTACACGACTCGGCAGGAGCATACGTTTATTTCCCGGATGAGAACGTTTCTGGAACAGTTCTGACACCGGACAATATCAAACAAGGGAGTGTCGATATGTCGAAGGTTAAATGGCCCTCAAGGGTCCCTGAGATGACCCTGAGTTACGATTCCGCCCAAGCGAGAGCCAGGGGACGACAGGACGGCTATCGCCGCGGATATGACGAAGGTTATTTGCGAGGCCGTGCGGACGTGATCGCCAGCCGGCCGGCTGAATCCGTCCCGTTCCGTCAAATTCGCGTCTTGTATATCGCTTCGGGCAAGGGGTACCCGTATTCGCCGCTGGACGAGGCCATCTCTTCCACGCTCCGGACCATGGTCGCCGAGGTGGTTATTATCGAACCGGGGCAGATCACCGTCGAAGCGGTTTTGCAGGCGGCTCCAGATCTGGTGCTCGCTTTGGACGGCATGTTCGTAAACAACGAAATGATGGATATCATTCGGCAGCTTGGAATCCGCACGGCCGTCTGGCTTACGGACGATCCCTACTATACCGACATGACGACGGAGAACGTCAAACATTATGACTACATCTTCACGTTGGAGTCCAACTGCATTCCTTTTTATCAGCAGTTGGGATGCACGCATGTCTATCATTTGCCTTTTGCCGCACACACCGAATACTACCGGCCATCTAGGAATATATCTCCGCTTCGCCGGGATGTCAGCTTTATCGGCTCGGCGTACTGGAACCGCATCGGCTTTTTTGATCCGATCATCGACCGGCTTATGCAGCATAATACCGTATTCAACGGGATCTGGTGGGACCGTCTGCCTCAATATACAGCCTATCAGGACCGGATCGAGCTCAACAAATGGATGGGCCCGGCCGAGACCGCGGAGGCTTATAACGGCTCAAAGATCGTCATCAATCTGCACCGCTCCCATGAAGACGATACCGTCAACAACAACGCTATTAAAATTCCCGCAGCTTCCCCTAATCCCCGCACCTTTGAAATTTCCGCCTGCGCGACGCTTCAGCTAAGCGACAGCCGGAGCGACCTGGCCAAATTTTATACGCCTGGTGTGGAGATCGAAACTTACAGTTCACCGGAGGAGTTATTGTACAAAATTGAATACTATCTTGCCCACGAGGAAGAACGCAGACAGATCGCCTTGAACGCCTTGGAGAGAACGTTCAGAGACCATACGTACGGCAAACGCCTGAACGAGATGCTCACGATCATTTTCCCGTAGTCTCTATACGTTTGGAGGCTTTTTTGTACGAATGACGGGTAGCATGTGTCAGTGCCGGCAAGTGTCGCCGCTCATATCTTGTATTATCTGGGTGAAAGGAGGTGTGATTCGCACCCCTGTACGATTTTTGCAGGTGGGCCTAAAACATGGATATGACTAAACCCAAATTGATGCTGTTCTCGCATGTCAGCAACACCAAAAGCATTACAGGAGCCGAGAAGCTGCTGCTCCTGTTCTGCCGATGCATGGCGTCTTATTTCAATTGCATCTTGGTGGCTCCAGGTGAAGGTAAGCTGACAGACCATGCCCGAAAGCAGGGAACGGTGGTCATGATTCAGACCTTTCCCTTGCTTTACGGGATGTATACTCCGGATTCCCGGCTGCCGCTGAATGCCGATGAGCTACGCAGCCATCCCGATTATGCTTCTGTCGTCAGGCTCATCGGAGAGACCGCGCCTGATCTGGTGTTGACGAACACGATCGTTAACGCGCTGCCCGCGTTCGCCGCTAAACAGCTGGGAATCCCCGTCATTTGGAAAGTGACGGAGGTGATTCAGGAGAACGAATTCACGTCGGAAGTGCTAAACATTGTAGACAATTACAGCGATTGGATCATTGCGATTTCGGAGTCTGCCGCCCGTGTGTTTTACGGGCGAATTAGCAGTCCGATCAGCCTGCTCCCTCCATCGACGGACAGCGAACGGCTTCACTCCTTTGGTGATCTCGTAAGGCAGAGCGAACGAAAGGGGATCGGGCTAAAAGAGGAACATAAGTGCATCGGCTACATTTCCGCTTTTATTCATCCGGAAAAAGGCCTAAGAGAGTTTATTCGTATGGCGTTGTCACTATGCTCGGGCCATCCCGATTGCCGTTTTGTGATCATCGGGCGGGCTGCGGATCACCGTTATTACGATGCCTGTTTGACGGATGTCAGATTTTCGGGTTATAGATCAAGATTCCAATTTATCCCGTTCGTGGAATCGGTTCAGTCGGTCTACAGCGCGATGGACATTCTGGTTGTACCGAGCATGGTGTCCGAGGGTTTTGGCATGACCGCGCTGGAAGGCATGTTGTGCGGCAAACCGGTTGTGGCCTTTGCATCCGGGGGGCTCGGTGAGCTGATGGAAAGTACAGGCAATGGACATTTGGCGGTACCCGTCGGGGACGCCCAAGGGCTCGCGGATAAGGTTGCCATGCTGCTGAGCGATCCGGCTGCCCTGAAGAATATCGGCATGCACAATGAAGCGGCGGCGAGGGCGTTGTACGGAATTGAAGCCTACCAATGGAGGCTGGATCAAATCGTCAGTCAATGGCGCGAATACCATCCTCATTGGCTGACAGCCGGAAACCGAGCCCCCCTGCTGGTGGAGGGATCGCAGGTACAAGCGGAGCCCCCGGTTGACAAGGCACAGGCCCCCCGCAAAGTGCGGAGGTCCAGTCGAAGAAGATTCTATTATATACGGATTACCCGCAAAAGGAAGTTGAAGAAGCTCGCGAAAAGGCCACGAAGCTCCGCGCGCGGAAAAACCCTCCGAAGATCGAGGAGCAAGAAGCGTAAATCCGTCGGGCGACGGAGGGCAGCGAAACGATTGATTAGGAGACGGAAGTTATGAGAATTATGACCATTTTGGGTACAAGGCCAGAAATCATCCGCCTCAGTCTCGTTCTTCCGAAGCTGGACCGGTATGCGGAGCGCCACGTGCTGGTGCATACCGGACAGAATTTTGCAGAAAGGCTGAGCGGGATCTTTTTTAGCCAGCTGGGATTGCGAAAGCCCGATTACGTGCTGCAGGACTCGGCAGCTTCCCTGGGAATGCAGCTGTCGGCGATGTTCTCCCAAATGGAAGAAATCCTGAAGCGGGAGCAGCCCGATAAAATTTTGCTTCTTGGGGACACCAACAGCGCTCTTTGCGCGATTCTTGCCGAAAGGCTCGGATATCCCGTGGTACACATGGAGGCCGGAAACCGCTGCTTCGACCTGAACGTTCCGGAGGAGAAGAACCGGCGTATCATCGATACGATTTCTTCTATTAATATGCCGTATACAGAACAGAGCAAGAAGCATTTGATTGCCGAGGGTTTTCCGAGCAATCGGATCGTTCTTACCGGAAACCCCATTTATGAAGTAATGAAGCATTACGAACCCCAGACCCGGAGCAGCAGTATTCTGAAAGTCCTGGGTCTTAAGCCGAAGGAGTATTTTCTTGTCACCGCGCACCGTGCCGAGAATGTGGACCGGCCAGAGCATCTGAAGCAGATTATGCATGGGCTCAACCTGATCGCTGAAAATCACGGCCGTCGTATCATCTGCAGCATTCATCCCCGGACCGCTTCACGGATTGCCGAGCACTCCGGATTTTCCATGAACCCTCTGGTGGAATTTCATGAACCCTTTGGATTTTTCGACTTTGTCCAATTGGAGCGATCTGCTTGCTGTGCATTAACGGACAGCGGAACCGTGCAGGAGGAGTGCTGCATTATGCAGGTACCGACTGTCACGATGAGGCGAACGACGGAGCGGCCGGAAACGGTGGATTGCGGAAGCAACATCGTATCAGGCGTCGATGCGAAGCGGATTGCCGATTCAGCTGCCCTGATGCTTGAGTTGAACACGATGTGGCAGTGTCCCCAGGGATACCTGGCCGAAGATGTATCGGATAAGGTTGTCAAATTTCTGCTTGGAGGGAATGTGCATGTTTGAAAATCAGCGTATATTGGTGACCGGTGGCACCGGATCATGGGGCTATGAGTTGGTTGCCCAATTGCTGCCGCTCATTCCAAAGGAAGTGGTGGTTTTCTCGCGGAATGAATCCTCTCAGGTCGCAATGAGCCGGGAATTCGAAAATGACCGGCTGCATTTCCGGATCGGAGACATTCGTGACAAAGAAGCTTTGATGGCGGCATGCAAAAATATCGATTACGTGTTTCATCTGGCGGCCCTTAAGCATGTTCCGGTATGCGAGGATCAGCCTTATGAAGCATTAAAAACGAACGTGATCGGCACGCAGAACGTCATCGAGGCCGCAATTGAAAATAAAGTTAAAAAAGTATTCTATATTTCGACCGACAAGGCTGCAAATCCCTCCAACTTTTATGGGATGACGAAGGCCATCGGGGAGAAATTGATCGTATACGCGAATCTGCTTCACACCGATACCCGATTCGTCACCGTGCGGGGGGGCAATGTGCTTGGAACCAACGGCAGCGTTGTGCATGTGTTCAAAGAACAGATACGTAATAAGGGCTATGTGTCTATCACCGACATGAAAATGACACGTTTCTTCTTAACGCTTCGCGATGCGATCGCCGTGCTGTTCAAAGCGGCGGAAGAAAGCGTCGGCGGCGAAATTTTCGTCATGATGATGCCGGCCTGCCGGATCGTAGATTTGGCGGAGGTATTGATCGAGGCTTCCGGACGGGAGGATGTTCAAATTGTTGAATCCGGCGTTCGTCCGGGTGAAAAAATTCATGAAATTTTGATGAGCGACTATGAGAGTCTTTCGACCGTCGTGTTTGACGAAGAATATCTGGTCATTTTGCCGACACTCAACATACCTGGCCTGAAATATCGGTACAGTCACTGCCGGCCGGTTTCGTTCAGCAGCTTCTCTTCAAACACCCACCTGATGAGCAAAGAGGAAATCCGCAATATCCTGGAGCGCGGGGGTTCTTATAATGAAGCTGTTGATCCTGGGAGCAAGCGGGATGGCAGGCCATATGCTGGTCGATTATTTCAAGCTGCAAAGCAAGCATCAGGTCTTCTACACGACCCGGAATCCCTGCAACAGCGGTGGACTAATCATGGATGCTTCCGATATCGGGACAGTGGATAAATTGGTCGAGATCGTGAGACCCGATTGCATCATCAATGCCATCGGCGTACTCAACCATTTTGCGGAAGAGGACAAAATCAATGCCTACCATATCAACGGCTTTCTGCCGCATCGTCTCCGCCGGGCGGCGGATTCGGTCGGGGCCAGATTGATTCATATCAGCACCGACTGCGTGTTCGAAGGAACGCGCGGAGGTTACCGGGAGAACGACGTACCCGATGGAACGAGCGTCTACGCATTGACCAAAGCGCTGGGGGAAGTTCAAGCCCCGGGACATTTGACGATCCGTACCTCCATCATCGGCCCGGAGATCCGCTCACACGGAATCGGGCTGATGCACTGGTTCATGCACCAGCGGGGAACCGTGACAGGGTACTGCAACGTGTTCTGGAACGGGGTAACCACGCTGGAACTGGCAAAAGCGATCGATACTGCATTATTTATGCCATCATTATCTGGGCTGATTCATCTGGCTCATCCGGAACCGATCAGCAAGCACGATCTTCTTCTCTTGTTCCAAGAGATTTGGAACCTGGAGGATGTGACCGTGGTTGCGGGTCATACCCCCGTTCAGGACCGGACGCTGGTTTCGACTCGAGGCGACTGGACTTACGAGGTTCCGCCTTATCGAGATATGCTGAAGGAGTTGAAGCAATGGATGCAGGAAACGACTCCCTACAGCGCATCATTCTAATCACCGGAGCTTCGGGGTTTACCGGCAGCCATGCCTGCCGGTATTTTGCAGGGCAGGGTATTCAGGTTGCCGCGATGGTTCGCCATATCCGTGAAGACGATAAGGTTGAGGGCGTCCAATATTATACATGCGATCTCCTTGACAAGAAGGGTATTGAAGAACTTGTCGGGGCCATTGCTCCGGATTATGTCCTGCATCTGGCCGGCAAAAACTCGGTGCCCGAGTCTTGGGCGGAACCGGTGCTCTATATGGAAACCAACGTGCTCCCAACGCTCTATCTCCTGAATGCCCTCCGTCCATATCCTTTCTGTCGGATATTGATCACCGGTTCAATGCTGGTATTTCCTCTGTATCCACCGTTTAGGCCGCCTCATCCCTACGGCCTGAGCAAAAGTTTGCAGAAGGCAGCGGCCCTATCATGGAAAGAGCTGTTCGGCCAGGCTATCATGCTGGCAGAGCCATCTAATCTTATAGGCCCGGGTCCGTCGAGAGGCTTTTGCAGTTTGCTGGGGCAGCATATTTCAGCCTGGGAACGGGGGGAAGCGGATGAAGCTTTCCATATTCCCTCACGCATTATACGCAGAGACTTTTTAGACGTCCGTGATGCGGTTATAGCTTATAAGATTTTGCTGGAGCAAGGACTCCCCGGAGAGATCTACTCCGTCCGGTCAGGAAAAGAATATACACTCGGCGAAATTACAGATCTTTATATGGACATTTTTGAGAAGCCATTCCCTATCGAGTGGGGCGAGGGAGAGAACTCCAGCCAGGAAAGTCCAAAGAATACGGCCCCCAGGATGAAGGGACTGGACTGGGAACCTTCCATTCCTCTCCGCACATCCCTTACCGATGTTCTCGAATACTTTCGTACCTGTGGAGGCGATTCCAGATGAAACCTTTGGTCACGATTGTCATTCCTTTTTACAACGATCCATATGTGGAGCAGGCGGTTGAAAGCGCCTTGTCGCAGTCCTACAGCCCTATAGAGATCATTGTGGTCGATGACGGATCGACGCAGCATGCCGAACGATTGGCACCTTACAGGCCCTACATTCATTATCTGGGAAAAGCTAACGGAGGCACTGCCAGCGCACTCAATCACGGAATCCGCCATGCGTCGGGAGAATATATCGCGTGGCTGAGCTCAGACGATTTGTTTTACAGGGACAAAATCAATAACCAGGTGTTATTCATGCTGGAGAGGAATGCGTGGATCTCCCATACCAATTTCAATAATATCGACAAGAACAGTCAAGTTGTGAAGTACCATGCGGGCGTATCATATGAACGGTTGATTGATTTCTACCGGTACTTTCTGAGCCATGCCAACCCAGTTAACGGGTGCACGGTCATGATGAGAAAGGAATTGTTTTGTTACATCGGGCTGTTCGATGAGTCCCTTCCATACACGCATGACCTGGAGATGTGGGGCAGGGCGATTCAAGCCGGCTTTTCGTTTCATTACTTAAACGAAGCGCTGGTCGGCTACCGCTGGCATGAGGCGATGGGAACCCTGCGGCATCAGGAAGTCATTCAACGGGAGAGTGCGGTCACTTGGCAGAAGGTCAGTTACGCGATTGGCCGAATCTCAGCCATGATGGAATAATAGGCAGTCTGCCCGGTGATCTTCGCCAGATTCACTGAAAGCACCGGAACCCTTGGTTTTGGTGCTTTCTTTCATCAATTTGATATAAGCTGACGGCACAGAAGTGAGATCGGTGAATCCAGTATCCCACCGGACTCATGGGAAGGAGAAGAGATGAAGATTTTACTGGCAACCTACTGGCTGATTCCCCATGTTGGCGGAGTATGGAAGTATATGACACAACTCCAACAGAGGCTAGAAGCGATGGGACATCAGGTGGATCTTCTTGGAAACAGCCCGGATTATGCTAAATTCCACATCGTAAACCGCGGCCGGGAGCTCCCCAAGGAACGAATTCGCCCGTTTCTGTCCGCCAAGCTGGCACAGGAATATGCACCTCAGCTGCATGCTGATCGGATCATTTATTTCTACGAAGAGGACCGATATCATTTGGAACTTTCCGCCGCATACTTCGGTCTTGATCAATATGATATTATACACACCCAAGATATTTTTGCGGCTAGAGCGATCAGCCGCGTGAAGCCGGCTCACGTGCCCCTGGTAGCGCAGGTACACGGCTCGGTTTCCGGGGAGCTCCACAATCATTTTCGATTGAATCCTCACCTTGGCATCACAGAGGGATCGCCTGCATGGAAGTATCTTAAGTCTATCGAGTACTATGGGGCTACCTCCGGTGCCGTTACGATTACGTCAACCCATTGGCAGAAAAACGAACTGATACGTGATTTCGGGGTCCCTGAGAACAGAGTTTGCGTATTCCAGTACGGTTTGGATACCCTCGATTTTTGGAGGAAGGCCCAGGCTGGAACCAACATGCAGCGCCCTGTGGATAAAAAGGTGATCATCTTCCCGGCCCGATTGTCTTTTGTCAAAGGAATCGATGTGCTTATATCGGCGCTTGGCATGCTGAAATATATTCGGCAGGATTGGGTATGCTGGATCGTCGGGAACGGGGAGAAGATGGAAGAGCTGCAGCGGCAAGTTGACGGGTTGGCCTTGAGCAACGACGTTTTGTTCCTAGGTGAACGCCATGACATCCCAGCTCTTCTCATGCAGTCGGATATATTCGTGCACTCCTGCATCCAGGACAATCAGCCGTTCTCGGTCATGGAAGCACAGATTGCCGGGCTCCCTGCGTGCGTATCGAATGCCGGTGGCCTGCCGGAGATGGTTGAACATGGCCGGACGGGTCTTGTTTCGCCGATAAAAGATCCGGTATCCTTGACGCAGCATTTGCATCAGCTTCTGGAGGATGAGAGGTTACGCAAACAACTCGGCCGCAATGCTTCCGCCTGGGGAGAGGAGCACTGGTCCTTGGATCGGATGGTTGGGCGGCTGTTGGAACTGTATCGTCAGGTTATTGGCTAGGCTTGAATCAAGAGCCCAGGAAAGGATTGAGAGGCTTATGTCTGAAGAACCTTTTAAGGTCATAGGTGATTTATATAACCGTATTTTCACGGTCCAGTCTTCCCATTTGGAAGTAAAGGTGGATTATTTGGTCTGGAATCAGATTTTTGCGAATCTCCCGAAGGATTACAAGCTGCCGGATATCCCTGTTCTGCAATTAGACCGCCCCTTTGATATAGGAGAGCGATAATCTATCCCACGTACCGTCCCTAGGGTGGTACCTCATATGGCAAAAAAGTCCAAATAAATCACAGGGGGAATAAATATGTCCATATTGCGACTGGTGTCGAATGCCGACGGGCCCATAAACAGCCGCTGTATTCAATCTGTTGATTTGGAGATAAACAATTCCGGGGAAGTTCCCTTTGAAATGCTGATCCACGGGTATGGCATTGAGGGACTATTTTATATCGGCCTGATCCATACGGGGGCGGATGAGTGGGTTGGTGTTCACGATATTATGACTAACTATTCACCGTTTGAGCTAGTACTTGTTACCAACATTAATAACCTGGCGCATACGGGTGTTGTTTTCAAGATAAAGAATCAGGGCGTGTTGATTGCTGAGTACACACAGGAGGACACGATGAGAGAAAACTAAATGGCTGCAGGACGGGAGGAGGAGTCAATGAAGGTCTTATTTGTATTTTACGTGCCGAGCGGCGGGATGGATACGATCAATCGTTTACGCTGCCATGAACTGAGGAATTATGGAATCGAGGCTTCCTGTTTGTATTATTTCTGGGGGGCGGGCATGCAGAACAGGGCGGATTTTCCGATCTATATTACAAATGATGACGCGGAAATCAAACAAATACTGGATGCGGGCGGTTATGACGTGATCGTAGTTACGACAGATCATGAGAGCTTCCCGCGTTTCCGCCAACTTGGGTATACCGGCAAGCTGGTGCTTGAAATTCAGGGTTACGGGCCACAAGAGGTAGCCCGAAGCAAGCTGACCGAGGCCGTTCCCTATGTGAATGCTTACGCATCCGCCTTAATGAACCCCAGCACACCGCATATCACTGCTTTATTCCAGGAACTGTTTCCGCATATCCCCTGCTATATCATTCCTAACAGTATTAATTCGGAGACGTTTACCTATCGCCAAACGACTAAGCTTTCCAACCCGGTCATCGCCTGGCTGGGAAGGATAGACGATAATAAAAACTGGCGGGAATTTTTGTATATCGGCCATCAACTAACGCATTTTGTGCCCGATTTGCAGCTGTGGATGTTTGAGGATCCCAATCTTGGTGACCCCGATCAACGCCAGCAGTTTTTAAAAGTTGTGGACGACTTGCAGTTGGGCTCCCGGCTAACCATGCACGCTAATATTCCGAATCACGAAATGCAGTACTATTATTCTTCGATTGGAGATTCGGGCGGATTTATGTGCTCAACTTCGAAAGTGGAGGGTGGGCCACTATCGGTATTGGAAGCGATGAGCTGCAGATGCCCTATTTTAGCATCCAATTCCGATGGAGTAACGATCACCATCAAGCATAATGTTACAGGAAAGAACTATAATCTGGGAAATGTTCACCAGGCTGTCAGTGAGGGATTGAACCTCATGCAAGATGTTGAACTGAGGGAGAGCATTAGGGATGCTGCACAGCACTTAGTTAAGACAGAATTTACTCCGTATAGGTATAGCGTAAGTTTCATGGATATGTTGAACAACATCTAGAATTTAAAACGGCCATCGACTTGATGATTTAAATCATGTATAAGCACAAATAAATAAGGGCTTGCCGTTGTAACGGTAAGCCCTTATTTTGTTATGCTGCGCTGGTTTCGATAAGGTTGATTCCCTGGCATCGCTGCTAATTCACCCCGCTAAGTGGCTGGATGATGCTCATATCAGGAATTTTATAATCTATAGAATTAGCTTGAAGTGATCTAAGAATTGGATTCCATATTTCTTCTTCAAAAGGAGGGAGTTCCGGTAATGAAAATATGGAAGCGAGTGTGAGCGGTGGATCATCTTTTGTCTTGTTTTTTTTCTTGTTTTTAATAGATAAGCTCCTTAGCATGTACCTCCATTTTTTGCGCTTCAGTCTTTGATAAAGTTTTTTTTGGCGGATTCGCTTCATGGCTGTTTTTTTCTTAGCAGTCTTCTTCTTTTCAGGAAGCGTACTTTTCTTTTTCTTCTGAGTAATAGGCGCCTTCTTCTTTGACTGCTCCATTTTCCATCTCCTCCTTCTGATGTGTTTTGATGTTGCAGATCATGATCTGGAGCAATTTCGTTACCTTGATCGAGATGCTTGCTGCGTGCGAGTTCATACAACTCATGTAGGCGGGAGGTCAATGCAGGTAAAGACCAGTATATTTCTCCTTGTTCTCTGGCTTGATTTGCGACGGAAAGGAACATTGCGGGGTTCTCTAAAGCAGATCGCAGTAAATTATATAACTGATCGCTATCTCCACTCCGAAATACAAATCCATTTGACGCACTTTTTATCATTTCAGGAATGCCACCGGCATTAGAAGTGATAATCGGTTTACCAGCAACTTGGGCTTCAATAATGGCGAAAGGCTGGTTGTCCTGGATGCTCGGGAGGACAATGAGGTCTGCTTGGTGTAACAATTCCGGGATATCATCACGCTTCCCCAAAAAGGTGACGTGGTCCGTGAGACCAAGCTCTTGTACGGCTCGCTTTAATTTATCGCGGAGTGATCCGTCACCAACTAGCCAGCAAACCCAGTCTGTGCGTTCTTCCTTCAGCTTAGATAGAGCATGAAGCAGATAGATGTGCCCTTTTACAGCATCGAAGCGTGCAGGACACATAAACACTTTTTTTGCGGTAGGTTTCGGTATGGTGGCTACACGCATCATGTTTTGTTGAAATTCATCCACATCTATACCGTAGGGGCTAACCACAACATGGTGTTCGGGAACAGAAAATTCTTGAACCAATATATCTTTGAGCCATTGTGATGGAGTAATGGTTACATCGCTAACGGTTGCACCCAGATATTCGCGCAAGGAGCAATAGCGCCATAGGGGAGAGCTTTGATCCTGCTCGGGCAATCCCATTTCCGTCCATTCAACAAACACTTCCTTGGCGAGACATCCGTGAATTGTCGTTACTAAGGGGGTATGTGGCGGTTTAACACGTGACATTGCATGGGCGCTCACGATGTCCTGCGCGTGAATCAGATCGTATTCGGCCAAACCGAAATACATGATAGCGGCTTCCAAGCAGTATCGATCGATCTCGGATTGCTTAATCCATGGATGAATTCCTGGTAAATGCTGATCCATATACTGGTGTGTCTGGTCGGCGATCAAGGATTGCAGCCTTCCTCTTTCTATATACAAGTCTTTATTGGAGATCCGAAATCCCAGACCGTCTGGCGTCGGGGAGAAGATATCAGTGGTATGCCCCGCGCGTTGTAATGCTTTGGTCAGTTGATTGACATATGTGTTCACGCCACCGGCATTAGGCAGCGCCCAACTGCAGGCGATTAATATTCTCATCTGTTCATCTCCCGATTGACTAATCTGTCGTCCCCATATCATATGAGCTGTTCATACCATTGCTCACGTACATATACCCATTTGCCCCGCAGCAAATTTACGTTTTCATCGGGAGGTACGCCTGCATCATTTAAAGAAGCGGCCACCAATCTCCAGCACCCATGACAGACACGGAGATAATAATTATGTAAAAATAAAATGATCCGGACGCCTGTATTTCAGACGCCCGGATCCTATTTCTATAATGGTCTGTTTGAGGAAGTCCTCCCCATTGCAAATACGATCAGAATCCTTGCTGCGACCGCTGCTCCGGATAAATCCGATAGTAGTACAATATTTCAGGCAGGTTCTCAACCGAATAACCCCTAAGCACATATCTTGTAATAAAATATACATCCTCGGTCGTTGTCTCCGTTCCTGCCGGATAACGCTCCAACCCGCCAAGCAGATCGAACAAGGAGCCGCGCATCATCAGCGCGCCATGGCATACACAATGACCGCCTGACAAGTAAATGCCGGCAATATTCTCATAACCATACTTTACGAAGTCGGTGACAAACTGCTGCTCAAAGTTTCCATCTACGAAGCAGGCTATTCCTGATCCACAAAGACAGAAGTTTGTATTTGCCTGTAAAAATGCGACCTGTTTTGCGATCCGCTCCGGGTGCGAGAGGTCATCGGCCGCCATTGTGGCAATAAACTCACCTCTTGCTAAAAAATAGCCTGTGGTAAACGCACCGGAAAAGCCGATATTATAAGGCAGCGGATGATAGACAAATCTGTTTTCTCTTATTACGGGATGATTTCTATGCTTCTGCACCCATTGTTGAATGATTAGGTCTGTATTATCTGTAGAACCGTCATTGACGACAACAATTTCAATAAAAGGGTAGGTTTGATGAATCAGGCTATCCAGTGTTTCCTCGATATGTCGAGAAGCATTATACGCACCTACTACAATACTGGCCAGGTTAGGAATTCTTTGGAATTTCACGTAATTGACCTCCTTTATTTAACGTGGCTGAAAGCCACAAGCGTATCAATGATATACTGCTGCTGATCATCGGTAAGAAAGGGATGCACGGGAAGTGCGAGCGCATGCTCGGCTGCCTTTTCAGAAACAGGGAAGTCACCGACTTTATACCCTAAAGAGGAGAATGCTTGCTGTAAATGAAGCGGACATGGATAATAGCGGGCAGTAGTAATTCCATGCTGATCCATGTGGAGTAATAATTTGTCTGGATCCGGAACCTGTATGACGTATAAATGATAGACATGGCTGCAAGCTGAATCGCAGTATGGTAGAATCACGTCGTTCAACTGCACGAGTTGATTCGTGTAGCGCTGTGCCAGTTCCTGGCGGCGTTTCGTCCATTCGCTTAATTTTTGCATTTTGATTCTCAGCATCAAGGCCTGAATCTCATCCAGCCGGCTGTTAAGTCCCACGGCCTCGTGATAATATTTCAGCTTTCCCATCCCGTGGAAAGCGAGTACCCGGATACGATCAGCTATTTCGTCATCATTACTCGTAACCATGCCTCCGTCTCCGAAGCCGCCTAGATTTTTAGTGGGATAAAAGGAGAGGCAAGCCGCATGGCCTAAGCTGCCTACCTGTTTGCCTTTATATTCTGCACCTATAGCCTGACATGCATCTTCAATAATAATCAGAGAATACCGATGTGCCAGTTCGGCAAAGGCGTCCATATCTGCTGGCTGCCCGAATAGGTGGACGGGGATGATCGCTTTGGTACGCACCGTTATCTTTGCTTCCGCGTGTGCTGGGGAAAGGTTATACGTTCGCTCATCGATGTCGGCAAAAACAGGCGTTGCTCCTACGCGTACAATAGCTTCGGCTGTCGCAAAGAATGTAAAGGGGGAAGTAATCACTTCGTCTCCAGGTCCGATCCCGTTTGCCAATAAGGTGAGGATGAGAGAGTCCGTTCCATTGGCCGTCGATACGGCATGTTTCGTTCCAGTAAGCAGCGCCATCTCCGCTTCAAACCGTTTCACCTCAGGTCCTGCGACAAAAATACCTTTATCCAGAACCTCGGACAATGCATCAAGAATATGCTCATTTTGTAAGACCCGATATTCGGATTGTGGGTCAAATAAAGGAATGGGTTGCATGGGTAGAGACTCTCCTTCCAAGTCACTTAGCCGCGACGCCTTTGACAGTCTTTCCGTCCGTAACGTCCTTCGTTACGACTGCCCCTGCACCGATAACCGCATTTTCTCCGATAACGATACCTGGCAGCAGCGTCGCATTATTGCCGATTCTAGCTCCTTTCTTAATATGTGGCCCTTTCAGAGGGACCTTTGTAGGCTCCATGTACTTATCATTCGAAGTAGAAACTTCCGGACCAATAAAAACGTTGTCTTCGATGATCATGTCCGCGGTAATATACGCCCCGGTCTGGATGACACATTGATTTCCGATTTCTGTCCGGCATTCCACTTTCGCATTGCGCCCTACTACTGTAGAATGGCCAATGTTCGTTTGTTCCCTGATACTGGCCAAGTCGCCGACCATGACGTCTTCCCCTAGGTGACTGCCTGCATAAATAACGGTTCCGTTGCCTATGCTTGATCCTCTGCCGATGACCAGCCCTGTTTGATCTGTGATCTGGTGAATGACTTTGGAGTTTTTGAAGGGTTGACAACCTAGGAAGCTGCCGTTTCCGATAGATACGTCATCTCCAATGACTGTGTTTTGAAGGATGACGGAGTTATGGCCAATCCGGACCCGGTCTCCAATCGTGACTCCCGATTCAATAACGATATGATGGCCGAGTACGACATCATTGCCGATCGTCGCGTTCGTCGAAATCACGTTCGTCGAATCATCGTTTCGCTCACTCATCTGGATTCCTCCGCTTGTAAAATCTTCTTCGTGATTTCCCCTGTGATTTCCATGACCAGAAGTCCACCTTCACCGGGTACGTTGGGCTGCGTCCCTTTTTTGATGCATGTAATAAAATCAAGCAGCTGCAGCCATAAGGGCTCCTGTATGGGAACGGCAATTTTTTCAACGATATTTTGTTGGGCGTAATTCATGTTTAACGAGGTTTGATAAAAGCGAGTCGATCGGGTAATAAGCACCTGTTTATCCAATAAGTCGGCTTGAATGAAAGCAGTTTTGGTCACAATTCGAATGGTTCGAATCTTCTCCTCTGTAATATAACTCGCCGTTACCTGTGCGATGATCCCATTGTCCATTCGAAGGAGCGCCGCCGCATGGCGAATGATGCCATGATCGACATATCCGACAGCCTGGGTTGCCTCGGTTCTTGTCTTAAACAGATGGTTCATAATGTAAATATCGTGAATCATCAGATCATCGACAACATTGACGTTTTGCCATCTGGCTTCGAATGGACTCATGCGGTGAACGTCTACCGCAACGACCTCTTCCTGCTCAATGATTTGACGCAATACCCGAATGACGGGATTATACAGTTCGATATGCCCGACTTGCAGCTTCACGCCGGCCTCAGCAGCTCGCTTAATTAAATCCGTACCTTCCTTCATATTTTGAGCGAGCGGTTTTTCCATCAGCATGTGAACACCTTTGGCTATACATGCCAGGCCGACTTGGTAATGATGAAAAGTGGGAACTGCAATCGACACCGCGTCGACCTGCCCAAGAAGCTCATCCAAACTTTTGAAGGCCATTGTCTGGTACTTAGCGGAGATGTGCTGTGCCCGCTTTTGATCAGCGTCATATATCCCGATCAGTTCGCAGTCATTTGGCAACGCAGTATATACTCGAACGTGATTTTCACCCATGACTCCTGCACCAATGACACCTACCCTCATGGTTTATTCTCCTCTTTCTACGATTTCACGGCATAAATAGATAAAGTCATACCACTTCTTGCATACTTCTTGGGGTGAAAATCGTTTACTATCATTTATAGCCTTTATCGAGAGGCTATCACGGTAGGCCGCGCTGGAAATAACTTCGTGAAGAGCGGTGGCGTATTTCTCCAGCGCCTCAGGCAGCCACCAATATGGAGGCGAGCCCCAATTGACGTCGAAAATCAAGCGCTGACTAGGTGCGGTATGATAGATGGCGCCCATTGCGGCTGCAATAACCGGTACACCACAAGACATAGCCTCCGCAATCTGATTGGAGAAGGTTTCGCTTTTACTTCCGCATACGAGAACGTGCCAGCGGCTAATGATGTCTGCCATTTGGTCATGAGGCACATTCGTTCGAATTAATAAATTCGGAGGATGATCATTTAACCAGCCCTCTTGATTCGTTGGTGGGGGAGCCATAATCATCTCGAACCGGATATGCGGGAACCGGCGTGCGAGGAATGGCATTACTTCCGGTCCTTTCAGCAAGCCATTCAAATCGTGACCGATCCAGCCAACTATAATCTCGTTACCTTTTGGCCTGGGGTAAAAAATCTCACTGTCAACCATGTTGGGAATGATATGAATGAGATGCTCAGGGTAATTTAAATCCTTCATATATTGCTTCTGAAATTCCGAATACACGACCAGCGGAACATAGCGTTCTACTGGCCGGTGCTGGTCGAAATTAGGGCCTGTGCTCCAGTATCTTCCCTTATAAACCTGAAAATCCTCGGTATAGTTTTGTACATAATGGTTCCACCAGCCAATATCCTGTTTACCGACAATCAAGGCGTTATTCGGGTAGATCGGAAATTGTCCCGGATTTGGGGCAAATCCGATCTGTATATCAGGCGGACAATAATAAGGAAGCCATTTGGCTCTCATATTGGCTTCTGTGAATGGCCCCGACATGGCTGAGGCGTGGAAATTATCCATAACAAACTTGAAATGAAACATGATGCGTCCCTCCTTCATCGGTGTATCCCAAGCTCCTGCCGGTACCATTCGATCGTGCGTTCTAACCCGAGATCAATACCGACTTGCGGATCATATCCCAGTATCCCTTTGGATCGAGTTAAATCCGGTTTGCGCGCTGGCATATCCTCATACCCGGGTCCATATGCCTCATCATAAGGCTTAATCAAAATCTCCGACGTGGACCCGGTCATCCGAATCACGAGCTCGGCTAACTGCTTGATCGTAATCGATTGTTCAGAACCAATATTGAAAATGAGGCCATCGGCCTTAGAGCTTAATGCCTGCACTGTCCCCTGCACCGTATCGTCAATAAACGTAAAGCATCGGGATTGTGACCCATCTCCATAAACCTCTAGTGGCCGGCCTTCCAAGGCAGCCATAATAAAACGTGGTACGACCATGCCATATTGGGAATTCGTTTGACCGGGGCCATAGGCATTAAAATAACGCAGAATCGTAACCGGGAGGCCTTTCTGAGAATAGCCTAAGCACATGTGTTCATCTAACGATTTAGCAGTCGCATAACACCACCGATGAATGGACGTTGATCCATAAACACGATCCGAATCTTCACGAAACGGCAGATCACGATTCTTGCCGTATACTTCAGAGGTTGAGGCAAAGATAACCTTTCTCCCCATTTCATAAGCGAGCTCCAGTACGTTTCTTGTACCGTCTATGTTGCCTTCTATAACTTTCAGCGGATTTTCCACCGTGTTCTTAACGCCAAGTACTGCGGATAAGTGAAAAACAACATCTGTTTGTTGGATCAGTGTTTTCATGAGATCACGGTTCAAGACGGTACCCTCAATAAAGCGATGATTCGGGTGATGCAAAACCTCGTTAAGGAATGTAAGAGAGCCGGTAGACAGATTATCAAGTGACCACACCCTGTGATTCATGGACAGCAATTTCTTCACCAGGTTGGATCCAATGAATCCTGCGCCGCCTGTAACTAAAATATCCATAAGGTACACCCCTTGTAATCAAGATCCCTTCCTTTAGAGCTGAATGAATTGCGAAGGTCTGGACAGGCCGCCTCATAACAAGGTGAATGCTAGACTATCGAGGCCTATGGTTCGTTTGGCATAATTTGTTACTGCTTTGTTGAATGAACGGAAGGTTGATATCATGTTTTTGTGGTTTGTCACAGCTGACACAACTCCGTTAGTGCTCAAGAAACAACAGGACCAGGATACCGGGATATCCAACGCCAATGATGGCGATCCTTTTTCACGTTGTCATCTCCTTTTGTGTTAAACTTTGACATATCTTACGGTCACCCGTGTAAGAAAGTACTGGTCAATAATCTAAATTCCCAATAAATGGTAGAGTATCTTGATGTCTAGAAGAGTGAGAGAAGAAAAGCTGCGTTATGAAACGAGACTGGGTTATCTTCTAGATCTCAGAAGAATGGATAGGGGGTTATACTCTCTTCCAAGATGGGCTATTGCAGTACATTCGTTGACAGCGAGGATGCACTCAAGTCTATGGCAGAACATTGACGGGATCGGAATTTACAATGTACAACTGTGAGATAGGTAATCTGAAGAGGAAGGGAGTGGGTCTTTTTCTGTAATTATCTTTCTTAACTTAGAACGTGGGATTTAGGGGGCGCTGGACCCGTTAAGGCCGTCTGTAGGCTGAGGAAAACTCCCTTTCTTAGAGTAGAATGATATTTTTGCGATCCGTTATATTTCTAGTGGCGTTACGTGTGTCAACTACGATAGGGGTGTGCGCCACTAAGGTCTCATAAGGGATATTGGAATGATCCGTTAAAATGAGCGTGCAATCGAAGTGTTTCATGTTTCGGGCTGTGAGCTCAATCGAATGAAGTCTGGTTTCTCCGACTTTCAGTTCATCGACATAAGGATCAAAATATTCTACTTGGGCTCCAGATGCTATAAGCTGCTCTATGATATGAATGGCAACCGACTCTCGGATATCATTCACATCTTTTTTATACGTGACGCCGATAACAAGGATATGACTCCCAGGAAGCTCTTTTGGAAGCAGAGCCTTTGTAACCCGTTCTACAATATATCCAGGCATATCCTTGTTTACCTGATGGCTAAGCTCAATGAAGGGCAAATCGTTGTCGTGTTCTCTTGCCTTCCATAATAAATACAGGGGATCGACGGGAATGCAGTGTCCACCCACCCCTGGACCAGGGTAATACTTCGTAAAACCATATGGTTTTGTTCCGGCAGCCTCAATGGCCTCCCAAAGGCTAATGTCCAGTTTCTCGCACAATCTCAGTAAACTGTTCATAAACGAGATGTTTACGTAACGCTGACAGTTCTCCAAAATTTTTGTCATTTCAGCAACCCTTGGTGAGGATACCACAACGATTTGATCAAATACCGCTCCATACACTTGTTTGGCAAAAGTTGTACATGATGGGGTGACGCCCCCTACAACCTTAGGGATTTTCTCCAACTCCCATTTTGATCCGGGGTCGATTCGCTCTGGCGAATAAGCGAGTGAAATATCTCTTCCTACCAGAAATCCGGTTGACTCCAGAATAGGTTTAATTCGCTCCTCGCTTGTTCCTGGGAAAGTGGAGCTTTCGAGCACGACGAGCTGGCCTCTCCGGAGATACGGAAGCGAGCTTTGCAGTGCCCCGATGATATACTTCAAATCAGGCTGATCGTCATCGCCAAGCGGTGTTGGAACGCAAATAATGATAACATCAACTTTCTCGATCACATCAAACGAACTGCCGATATGGAATCGATTTTTACTGAACAGTTCCCGGATGTCGCCTTTCTCATAATCCGAAAGATAGGGTTGTCGTTTGTGCAACATATTAATCTTTCGTTCATCTACATCGATCCCATATACAATGTGTCCTTTCTCAAGAAATAACCGGGCCAATGGTAATCCGACATATCCCAGCCCGATTACGCCGATTTTATACTTTGGAATATCCTCCATTATTCTTCCAACTCCCTTTGATCGATCTCCTAGCATAGTACGCGGAATAACTAAAACTGCGTTAGTTGATTGTCCAAATTAGCAAAAATAGTGGAGTATCACGAATTTTCATAGATTCCGGGACAAATGATTTTCGTTTAAGGACGGGGTTGAACTAACGTTGAAGGCGTTCATAATGCGACAAGGGCAGCGAAATCCGGATCTAACCGCTCGGCCTGTCCGTTCAGGTCCGAATTTTCTGGGAGGGAGAGACATGCTAACGAGTAGGTAGACGTCTTGAATGGCTATAAATTTAAACATATGTAATGCTAGATCGATACGGCTATGTAGACATGTGCCCTGAACCCGCTCTTGGTCATTTTACGAGGGACTTAGTTATAAATAGATCAGATAAGTAAAACATCCGCCCTAAGGGACGGATGTATTTGAAAGGGGATCAGCGGAAGAGTTTAGTTTTAAGAGTACTAGTTCCGGATACTTTTCCCTGGACCAAGGACCAGATGAGAACGAACCGTTCTCCCCGCTCGTTTGTCCATTTATTCAGCTCGTAAATTCCGCTACAAGTTATCAGCGAAATTTCGATACGTCTCTTGAAGCCCCTGTTCCAGCGAATAGACGGGTTTCCAAAGCAGCTTTCGCTGAATCGCTTGATTCGATAAGCAGCTGTGGCGGATGTCTCCTGGCTTGTCGGGGCCGTGCTGCACATTCATTTCCCGGGAATGAAACTTGCGGAGGAACGACACCAAATCGTTAACCGTAGCCGCTTTTCCGGTGCTGACATGCAGCGTCAAATCCTCAGGATGGCTGCTTGCCGCGATCAGAGCTTCGACAACATCCTTGACATAAATAAAGTCCCGCGTCTGATTTCCGTCGCCGTTGACAATCAGCTGCCGGTCATGGTGGATCCGGTCCATAAAGATGGCCACGACGCCGCCTTCTCCCTTCGCGGTCTGACCCGGTCCGTACACGTTGGCGAAGCGGAGAATAGCATGGGACAATCCGAATAAGGACGTGTATAAACGAATGTACTGCTCGCCGGCCAGCTTGGAAAGGCCATAGAAGGAGATCGGATGCGTTGGGTCGTTTTCTGTCATGATGTCCTTCTGCAGGTTACCGTATACACCTGATGTGGAAGCAAAAATGACCTTGCGGACCTTTGCTTCCCTGCAGGCGTTCAGTATGTTAAGCGTGCCCCCAATGTTAATGTCCATATCCAGGAAAGGAACCCGTATCGATTGCTGCACATCCGCCTGCGCAGCCAGATGGACAACGGCATCCGGCTGAATGGAAACAATCATCTTATAGGCATCCGGGCTTCGAATATCAAGCGTATGAAGAACCGCCTCGGGGGGGACTTTTTCGGCTCGGCCCGTGGACAGATTATCAATCACATGCACCTGCGAACCAAGAGACGCAAGACGACGGACAAGATGCGAACCGATAAATCCCGCGCCGCCTGTCACGACAACCGTATTCATGCATCTACCTCCTGTGTGTTAGGTCATGATCTATCGTATGTGGAGGAGAAACGTTCGGTATTAGGCGATCCAATCATTTCCGCGGCTGATGCAAAGATCTCGGGCGGGATGGGTAAAATGAAGGCAAGGAAGGGTAAAACCGAATGCCTTCAAGCAAATGGGGGATGAGCCATGCACGTTAAGAAGTGGTTAGGAGCGGCTGGGTGCCTGCTTTTGGTCGTTATTGTCGCAACACTCATAGCGGATCGTGAAGCGAACCCTCCGGATCCGGCCCGGGAAACAATGGCTGCAAATGGAGAGCAGATCCAGGAGTCGACAGGGATATTCAAATGGAAAGATAAAGAGGTACGGAGTGTGGAGTGGGAAGGGAGAAATCAATCCTGGATTTTACAGCGAGAACCGGCTGCGACGGAAGAGAGCATGTTAGGGAGCGGATGGCTGCTTAATGGAAGCGAACTCCCTGTAAGTCAAGCGGAATCCAGGCTTCAAAAGCTCCGCGAGTTGGGGAAAGACGGGGGTACCCGCCGCGCTTCGACTTTAAGCCATGAAGTGATCGTTGGTACCATTACGGTTACTTTAAGCGGATTAAAAAAGGAACCGGAAGTTTACCTCATCGCGGTCGAGTCGGATCGCCCCGAACAGGTATGGATCCTGCGCAGCGGCGATCCTTTAGCTTATTTGGTATCCAAGGATGCATATTTGGAACTTGAGCAGCTGCAGTAGCACCGGCTCCCGCCATGCCAAAACCTTTCAGCATACCGGATCATGCGGGTGGTCATCCTAAATGGTGTTATTAATACACCTATTAGAGATGGAGGATGAACTCATGCTACGATCCAAAGCGATTAGTCTTTCGGTATCAGCAGCCCTGCTCGTGAGCATGGCCGGCGTTGCCGGTTGTACGACGAAGGAGCCTGCAAATACGAACATCCGCACCAAAAACGTCATTGACGGCAACGGCAGAACGGGCCGAATCGGCGTGAATTCCCTACGGGAAAACGGCTTGATCAGTCCGAAAGGCTACACATACAATACAAACAGCACGAATAACGGCAACGCAGCGACCACCCATAACTTGACGAATGCCCAATTGTCGCAAAAGCTGTCCGATAAAGTGGCGGCCATGAAGGAAGTTAAATCCGCCAACGTTCTCGTGGCCGGCGATACCGCCTACGTTGCCGTGTCCCTGCGGGATACCGCAAGCAATACCGGCGGAAACACGGGCGGTAACATGGGAGCAAAAAGCTTCGGCGGTACCCACAACATGATGAACGGAAGCAGCTTTAACAATGCCGGAACGGCCAATGGAAGCAGCTTTAACAACCGTTCGAAATCGGGAACGGTTCGTAACGGCGTACGCGGTACCGCTCCAAATGCCGCTGCAGCACAACACAACATCCGCAACTATTCGTCCAAAGGGGCCAGCATTACGGGGAACAATGGCTACAATATGACGACCTACGGTACGGCAGGCACGACGGATAACGGAGTCGGCACGTACAGAGGCATGGGTGCAGGCGGATACAGCGATTACCGCAATGACACGATCACGTCCGACATCAAAGACCGGATTGCCAATACGATCAAGAGCACCGATAACACAATCAAAAATGTCTATGTATCTGCAAATCCGGGCTTTGTCCAAGGATTGTCCAACTTTGCGGCGCAGACACAAGGGGGCCATCCGATCAAAGGGCTCATGTCCGACCTGTCGACGATGGTGGAGCGAATCTTCCCAATGAATGCCGGGAATGGCAACCGTACTACCAATTACAATGCCCCTGTTCACCATTTTGATACGACCAATCGGTAAAATTGCCGACAAAAAGGGGCTGCCATAAGCTTGTTATGGACAGCCCCTTATACATAATCCGTTTTTTAAAATGCCTTACGTCCTTTAACCCAAACGCCTTGAATATCCAGCTGATTATCCAGCAGCAAAACGTCTGCCTGCTTGCCGATTTCGATCGTGCCGGTGCGGTCTTCGATCCGCAGCCGTTTGGCCGGGTTGAAGCTGGCGGCGAGGGACGCCTCTTCGATCGACAGGCCCACGTTGTTGATGAGGTAGCGGAAGCCTTTAATCATCGTCAAGGTACTTCCGGCAAGACTGTCCCGCTGACCCTTCAAGGTAGCGATTCCGTCATGCACCTCAACCGGAAGGTCGCCGATCATGTATTCCCCGTCCCCGAGTCCGGCTGCCGACATGGCGTCCGTAATCAGGAGCAGATTGTTATCCTGCTTCAACCGGGCCAGGATGGAGATGCAGGCCGGGTGCACATGGATGCCGTCGGCGATGATTTCCGCGTGGATGCGCGGATCGCTCAGCACCGCCCCTGCGGTTCCGGGTTTGCGGTGGTGCAGCGGCGTCATTGCGTTAAAGGTATGCACGCCTTGGCGCAGACCAGCTTCCACGGCCGCTTCCACCTCATCGTACGTCGCATCCGTATGGCCCAGCGCGGCGTTGATACCGTGCTCGGTCATCCAGGCGATCGCGTTCAGCGCGCCTTCGCGCTCAGGCGCCAGCGTCACCTGGCGAACGAGACCCGGATACGCAGCTTCCCATTCTTCCAGCCATTCTACATTCGGCAGGACGATATGCTCCGGATTTTGCGCTCCCGGCCATTTCGGGCTGATAAAAGGCCCTTCCAAATGAACGCCCTCCACGGTTGCGTAAGGCATGTCATGCTGCGTATACTCGTGAACCTCCTTGAGGACGCGGTCGATCGCCGCCTTTGGCGCGGTCATGGTCGTCGGAAGAATCGAGGTGGTTCCCTGTGAGCAGTGGAAGGCGGTAATGGTATCCAGCACTTCCTTGTTTGAATCCATAAAGTCCTGGCCGTTGCCTCCATGCACGTGGACATCAATAAAGCCGGGAACGATGTATCCGTCCGATTTGTATTGACTTGCGGCCGAGTCCGTCCAGCGCTGCGGCAGATCGCGGGCAAGCCCCGCATAGACGATCTTGCCGTCCTGGATGGCGACGGCTCCTTCTTCCAATACCCCTGTCCGCGTTACGACCTTGCCGTACAAGAGCTGTACGTTTTCTTCACTCATCCTAACAACCTCCCTGCACCTTGATCCAGCAGCACCACGACGTTCGGATGGCATTGCAGCAGCGATGCCGGGCACTGCGTCGTAATCGGTCCTTTCAGCGCGCGCTTCACGATCTCAGCCTTGTCTTCGCCACGAACGAGCAGCAGAATCTGCTTGGCCTTTAGAATGCTGCCGACCCCCATGGTAATCGCGTGCTTAGGCACATCGTCCAGCGATGGGAAGAAGCGTGCGTTCGCCGTGCGGGTTTTTTCCTGAAGCTCAGCCACGTGCGTTCCGCCGTCCAGGCTGTCATCGGGCTCGTTGAACCCGATATGCCCGTTGTGGCCGATGCCGAGAATTTGCAGGTCCACCGGACCGTTCTGCTCGAGCATGGCGTCGTACTTGACGCATTCTTCCTCCAGATCGGCGGCGTTGCCGTTTGGAACATGCGTATTTTCGAGCTGAATATCGATATGGTTGAACAGCTTCTCGTTCATAAAGGTACGGTAGCTCTCCGAATGGCCCTCAGGCAGGCCGACGTACTCGTCCAGATTATAGCTGGATGCTTTCGCAAAGCTGACCAGGCCCTGCTGGTACATTTCGATAAGCCGTCCATAAATTCCTACCGGGGTGCTGCCTGTAGCCAGGCCGAGTACCGCTCTCGGTTTGGTATGCAGCAGGCTGGCGATCAGGCTGGCCCCGGTGGCGTTAAAATCAGCTTCGTTTTTAAACGTATAAATGTTCATGCTTGAAAATGACCTCCTCTGGATTTTCGGTAATTCTGTACGTTATGGTAGGACTGCTCCAGCTTGGGAACATACTGTCCGAACTGCTCGCTGTTCATCCCCATAAACAGGATGTCGACGAGATGGAGCTGGGCGATGCGCGAAGCCATGTCTCCCCGGCGCATTCCTTTTTCCAGGGAAGAGGCAAACAAAGGAATATCGGCCATGGCAGCCAGGGTATTGCTGCTGTATGACGTCAGCGAAATGGTCGCTGCCCCGCTGTCTTTGGCGCAGGCCAGCGCATCGATCGTTTCGAGCGTTTCCCCAGAATAGGAGATGGCGACCGCCACATCCCGGCCCGACAGCGTCGAGGCGGAAGTAATCTGCATATGTGAATCAGCGAAGGCGGTACAGTTCTTACCGATCCGGATCAGCTTCTGGTAGAAATCTTGGGCGACGATCGACGAGGTGGCTACCCCGTACAAGTCGATCCGATCGGCGGCGCAGAGCAGGCGGATCGCCTGGGCCAGACGCTCCATGTCGAGCAGGGACGTCGTGTCGCGGATGGAGGCCAGATGATTCGCTTCCATGGCCTCTACGATTTGGGATAACGGATTGTTGGCCACGATATCCTGATAGGAAGACATGCCGCTCCGCTCCTGCATTTCGGTATGGGCGATTTCGGCGGACAGCTTCACCTTTAGATCCGGGTAGCCCTTGAGATGGAACGCTTTGCAGAACCGGGTCACGGTGGCGGGACTGGTTCCGCACTGCTCGGCCAGCTCCTTGATCCCCATGTGAACGACTTCGGAAGGGGAGGAGAGGATAAAATCGGCGATCCGGCGCTCCTGCTGGGACAGGCGTTCCTGTTCCTGCGCCAAGGCGTGTAATATAGGTGCCAATCGCAAGCCTCCTTGGATAAAACGATTGATGCTGCAGATCATGAAAATAATTTTAATGATTGATTCGATATATGAGAAAATAATTTTTGTTTCATCCCCATCATAGGCCATTTGTCTTACGTTTACAAGGGGCGGGAATGTTAAATTTCTGTAAAAGGGAAAACGCAAAAAACCGGACTTCTTAGAGTCCGGTTTTTATAAGAGATTTATGCGCGTGCCTTGGATCGCTGCGTATTCCGCAGTTCCACGCGAATCAGCTGCCATAGCACGAAAGCAAGCACGACCATCTGCGGAATGAACGTTTCCCAGGTCGGATACATGCCAAGCCAGGATACGGACGGCAGCCAGGTTTCCGAATGGGCGGGAATGCGACCCGAGACCTGGAGCGAATGGATGCTGTCGCCGAGGAAACGGAAAACCAGGTAGTAGATCAGCACCGTCGCCGCCAGGAAAAAGCCGCGCAGAGGCAGGCGGGCGCTGAGCACGATAATCGCGTAAGCGAGCACGGCCAGAACGGCAAAGGCGCCGGCGATTCCAAGGATCAGCTGCCCCATGTCAATGGAGGAGGCCATCCCGGCATAGAAAATGGTCGTTTCCGCGCCTTCACGCAGGACGGCTAGACCGGCCAGCACGAAAAGAGACCACAGGCTTCCTCGGGCCAGCGCCTGATCCATCTGGCTGCCCACGTATTTGTTCCAGGCGGCCGTGTTTGACTTGCTGTGCAGCCATTGCCCGACGGTCAGCATCATCACCACGGCCACCAGACCGGTGATGCCTTCGATCAGCTCGCGGGCGCTGCCTGAAGCCGCTTTGGAGATGGAGAAGGTGAGCACGACTGCGAGCAGGAGGCTGAGGACGAGGCCTGACCCGGCTCCGCCCCAAATCCATTTCTGGCCGCGCGTATTTCCGCTTCGCTTCAAATAAGACAGCAGGGCGGACAGCACGAGAATAGCCTCCAAGCCTTCACGGAGCAGAATCAGTGCGGCATCCCAAGCGGTATATTTGTGATCGACCGCAAGCGGGGTGAGGGAGGACTTCATCGCGTCCATGACCTTTACGGCTTCATCCAGTTTGGGAGGACTGGAGAGCAGGTAGCCGGAAACGGCCGACATTTTATTTTCAATATCCTTATAAAGGTCCGGCGCGGATACCCGCACCTCGCCCTCGACCGCCGGCCAGATGGAAATGAACTTCGTCATCTGGTCCGCCGCTTCGCTGCTGCGGCCGGCCAGCGCATCCTGGCGTGCGGTTTCGAGGATGCCCAGCACGTCGGATAGCCGGTAATTTCCGTCACTACCGGAATCAGCGGCAGCGATTTTTCCTTCGGTATAACCGGTCATCAGCGTAACAAGCTTCTGCATTTCCTGCACGGCCTGCTCTTCGCGTACCGGCTCAGCCTGGAGGGCGATCCGCACGAGGCTGATTCCGGTTTCAAGCTGTCCGTAGACCGTAAAGTTATCGCTGCGGATCGGCGTTTCTGCCGTCGGCCAGGCATCCACGATTGACTGATAGCTTCGCTTGGCCGCGCCCCAGTCCCCCGCCTGCATGGCCTTCAAGCTGTCCTGCGCCAGAGGCAGCAGCTTCTTGGCCGATTCCACGCCGCTTATGGCCGCGCCAGTAGATCCGCCTGGGCTCTCGGCTGCGGTGACGTATGCGTTGACCGCCTTGGCCAGTGCGGACAGCGCGGTTTTTGCCTCCGGTCCGCCGCTTGCAAGCTTGCTCTGCGCGTCTTGAAGCGCAGCGTCGACGGCCGCGGTCAAGCCGGCACGATCCGTGTCCCCGGCTTTGACCGGCTCCCAGAGTTGTTTGAATTGGTTCAGATCCTCGCTCGCTTTGGTCCATTCCTGCTGGCCCGCTTCAACCAGGGCGCTGCCTACAGAAGGCAGAAGGGAGTCCAGGGCGGAATTCCCTTCCGCTTCGGCGTGCGGGGCCAAGATGCTCATGAGGAGCATCGCAAGGGTCAGCAGGACGCCGATCAGCGGGCGGTTCCATCGTCCGGTACGAGGCGTAAGGTTGCTTCGCAGCATGGTGAAGTCTCCTTTATGTCAATTCTGCTAGAGTTTGATATCTACGGGCTAGAGCAGCGTCTCTCCGATATAGCCTCCCGAAGAGGCGCCGGGGAAGCAGGCGAACACCGCGCTCCCGACATGCTGAATATATTCGTTCAGCCGGTCGCTCTTCGCAAGCTTCTGCTGCAGGGGGATGAACTGCTTCTGCAGGTCGCGCTGGAAGCAGATAAAGAGCAGTCCGGCATCCAGCTGGCCGGTCTTGGCGTCCATGCCCCCCGAATAAGAATAGGACCGGCGGAGGATCTGTACGGAGCCGTCTCCACGGGCGAGCGCCATATGCGAATTGGCCGGAATAGCCGGCGATCCGTCAGGCCCTTTGGCGGACAGGTCGACCTTGTCGAACTCGTGCTGTCCGCCAAGCGGTGCGCCGCTGGCCCGGTACCGTCCGAACGTCTCCTCCTGATCCTTCAGGGAGGATCGGTCCCACACCTCGATCCGCATCCGGATCCGGCGCACCGCCATGTAGCTGCCGCCGGCCATCCAGGCTGCGCCGCCTTCTGCCCCGGCCCAAACGACCCGGTTCATCTGCTCGCTGCTTGTCGCATCCGGATTGGCCGTGCCGTCCTTGAAGCCGAGCAGATTCCGCGGGGTTCCGCCTGCGGGGTCGGCGCTGCCGGTGCGCTGGAAGCCCTCCTGGGTCCAGCGGAGCACGGCCGTGCCGCGGGCAATGCGCGCCAGATTGCGGATGGCGTGAAACGCCACCTGCAGGTCGTCCGCGCAGGCCTGAACGGCCAAATCGCCGCCGCACCAGCGGGCGTCCAGCTGATCCCCGTTAAAGGCCGGGAGATCGCTGAAATTCGCCGGCCGCTTGGAGGCGAGCCCGAAGCGCGAATCAAACAGGGACGGCCCCGCGCCGAACGTCAGGGTCAGCCGGGAAGGCGAAAGACCTGCCGACTCTCCGGTATCCACCGGCGGCAGGTTGTGATTGGCGCTCTCTTCCCCGAGCATGGAGCCTTCGGTCATGGCCGCCGCTGCGGCGGTCCAGGCTTGAAACAGCTTCTTCAGCTCCTGCGCATCGGTCGTGGTCACGTCGAAAGCGGCGAAGTATATGAAGTTTTGCGAAGGGGTGATAATGCCGGCCTGATGCTTCCCGTAGAACGGGATGCGGTCTTCGGTGTCAGGATGGCCGGCAACAGCTGCCGCAGTCTTCCGCTCTTTCGCGGCGAAGAGGCCGCCCATACCGGCGCCCCCGATGATCAGTCCCAGGCCGCCGGTGCCCGCCAGCCGCAACAAGTCGCGGCGGGACAGCGGCTTTTTCAAAATCGACGAATCTTTGGTTTCCTCATGCTCACGGTTTGACATGCTTTACACTCCAAGCAGGGTGCCCATATTCGACAGCGGCTCCGCCAGGGCATCCAGGTTTTGGCTGAGCTTGCGGACTTCGTCCTCTTTCAGCTCGGTGTAGCTGACGTATCCGTCGCCTTTCTTGTAGGCGTCCAGCTCTTTCTTGAGCGCATCGAATCGCTCTCCGATCTGCTTTTCTAGATCCGGGTCCTTTTTGGCCAGATCGGGTTTCAGGATTTCGTAAATCTTGGCGGCGCCTTCCACATTGGCCGCAAAATCGTACAAGTCCGTATGGGAGTACAGCTCTTCCTCGCCGGTTACCTTGGAGGAAGACACTTCGTTCAGCAGCTCAACCGCTCCGGTTACCATCAGGCTGGCGTCAATATCGACCGTCTCCACCTTGGCACGCAGCAGCTGCGCGTCCTGCAGAAGCCGGTCGGCAAAGGCTTCCTGGCCTTTGGTCGTCTTATCCTCCCACAGTCCCTTCTCGATCCGGTGAAATCCGCGCCATTCGGCGGCATCCACATCGTTTACGCGGGCGTCAATGTCGGGATCCAGATTGCCAAGCGCCTCGGCAATCGGTTCGATCCGCTCGTAATAGGAACGGGCCGGGGCGTACAGGGCCTTCGCTTCCTCGAGCTTGCCGGCTTTCACCGCTTCGGTGAATTTTTCCGTTTGCTTCACGAATTGATCGCACTGCTCCACCGCGAAAGTGCGGTAGGATTCCACGGCTGCGCTGAAATCGGTCGTCTGCGCCGCAGCTGAATCGGTACCGGCGCTTTGCGCCGATGTGCCGGTATTAGCGGCTGACGTCTCAGTCTTCGTCTCGCTGGCAGCAGGATCCGCGCTTTCTTTCTCCGAGCAGCCTGCGAAGAGCAGGGAGGAGAGGATAATACCGGCGGGAATGATCGTATGTAACTTCAAGTTCAAAGCATCTCCTTTTTTAAGATTATAGAATGTATACATTTTCAGCGGCGCTGAATGTTTCTGTAACCACAAGAAAAATTTCCTCTATTTCCTATAGAAGAAACGGGGAAAGATCAATTTGATAATGATTCTCAATTTCATTGATAGCAACATCATAATGAGTTACCGACAATGTGTCAACTGCCATTTTAAAATGACGAAATCTTTCCGGTTGTAAGCCCTTACAAGGCAGGTGCCTAATTTTTACGCTTAACGACACCAAAGCCCGGTGCCTTACATAATATGAGTTGACTGTATCCCTTTACCTTGTTATACCATACAAACCCGAGCAAGGAGGGGTGACACCATTGAAGGGGAACGATCATAAGAGCAAATTTTTGTTGACTCATCGTGAGCGCGAAGTATTTGAACTGCTCGTTCAGGACAAAACGACACGCGATATCGCCGGTCAGTTATTTATCAGCGAGAAGACGGTCCGGAACCATATTTCCAATGTGATGCAGAAATTAAACGTCAAAGGCCGTTCTCAGGCCGTTGTCGAGCTGATCAAGCTTGGGGAATTAAAAATCTGATCGAAGCCTCTCTTGCGACCTTGGCCTTCTGCAGGATGTCTTCCTTGACGGGAAGGCATGGCGGGAGGTTCTTTATTTTGTTCACTTTCCATCCTATGCGGGGATTTCGTAACATGAGAAAGGGTACCCTGTCGGGCACCCTTTGCAGATGGTTACTGTCTGATGATAAGAATGTCTTGCGGCGGTCTGCCTGTGCTTTGGATTTGGGAAATTTCGGCGTTCGTCAGGTTGCGTCCAACGAGGATGAAAGAAGACGTGACGTTGTTAAAGTTGAAATTGCCCAGGTTGGCTACATTTTGGCTGCCACGGAACACGCGGAAAGATCCCTGGAAATTAATCCGTGAGAACAAAACAAGCGTAACTTGATTGCTCTGCACCGTATTTCTGAGACGGAAGCTGGAGAGAAGATTGTCGAAGCGGAAAGCTCCAAGGTCGCGAACCGCAACTCCACCGCGTCTGAACAAGATTCTGCGGCCCGTAAAGTTAATGCCGGACCAAAGGGCAAGACGTACATCGCTGTTTGCCAAATATATCACTCCTTTTCTTAAGATTGATATATTCTATGCCGGCTTCACAAATCGGTATCGGACAGATGATAGCGTGCAAAAGTTTGATTTTCATAGATTTATATACGATGAGCACGCGGGGGAGCGTGAAGCACCTCAGTTAAGGAAAAAAACGCTATACCCAAACTTTATCGCTTCATCCATGGGATTGCATGAGATAATGAGCGAGGCAAACCAATACCATTTTTTGGAGGAATACATATTGTCCAACTATACGATTCGCCGTTTTGGCAGGGAGGATTTTCAAGCGGCCGCGGCGCTGTTGAGCCTGATCTGGTCGGAACCCGTCACCGCCAAGCAGCTGCAGGACGAAGAGGAGAGCATTCCGCCGGGCCAGCTTCATTACGACGAAGAGGGGCGGCTGATGGGCTGGGATCGCCCGAAATGGGTGGCGGTGAACGGGGAGGGAGAGGTCATCGGTTACGCCATCGCCTGGCGTGCGCCATGGAACGAACCCGGCAGCCTCCAAGTTACTCTTGTCGTCCATCCGGATGAACGCGGCCGCGGAGCTGGCAGGGCTCTGTACCGGGAAGTGCGCGAGTGGGCACGCCTAGTTAAGGCTTCCCGTCTCGTTTGTTTTATGAGGGAGAATGACGGGGCCTCGCTGGCGTTTGCGGAGCGCCGGGGCTACCTGATGGAACGCCACACCTTTGAATCTGTGCTGGACCTGTCGTCTTTTACCGACCAAGCTTTGCTGCCAAGCGTTAGCAGCGCCGAGTCATCCGGCATTATGTTCGTGACGCTGAGGGATGAGCCTGGAGAGGCACAGGAGCGGAAGCTTCATGAGCTGTACAGAATCGCCCATCAGGACATTCCGGGATACAACGAGGATTTCCCCTGGTTTGAGGAATGGAAGAAATGGAATATTAACATGGCCGGCGTGCGGCCGGAGTATGTACATATCGCCAAGGACGGGGACCGCTATGTCGGCGTCGTGACCTTGCAGCAGAACGAACAAACCCAGGCGATGTATCACCAGTTTACCGGTGTGCTTCCGGAGTATAGGGGCCGGCGGATCGGGCTGGCGCTGAAGCTGTTGGCCATACAAACCGCACGCGCTGCCGGTGTGCCTTATTTGCGAACCCACAACGATTCGCTGAACGGTCCCATGCTTCGCATCAACCGCGATCTGTTGGGGTTCCAGGCGGTACCCGGAAACTTCAAAATGGTCTGTTCTCTGGAAAAGGGGCGGTCATAAAAACAGCAGCATAAACAACCCGATCACGATAAAAATCGAGCCGAGCACGATCGCAAGGAAGCCGCGGATCTTTTGGAGTTCAAGGTAGGATTCGCTGGGCTCCGCTTCTTCTTCTGTCTTCCAGCTTTCATTGATCCGCCTTCCCTTTTCCGGGTTCCGGCGGGTCATGATGCCGCCTCCAATCAAGATCAGCCCAAAGATGATCAGAACGAGGTCCATATCCATCAGCTCCTTTCTATATAGAACGTCTGAATGGAGCCTGCGGTTCCAGAACATCGGTAATGTGCAAATGAATATCATTTTCCGCAATTCATGAGAAATCCCGGGAAATGAAACATGCTAGGATAGAATGAACTAAAGAAATGAATGTTATAGGGCAACTGTCGGGCCGTTATTACAGGAAGTTCGATGCAACTTTAGTTCAATCTATATAGGATAATGGCAGAATCAACGAATCCTTTAAAACTTGGAGGAGGATACCCGTGGATACGAAAAACACAGCACTTCCGCAAATCGTTTCGGAACAAGAGTGGGTGGACGCGCGCGACAAGCTGCTCGTCAAAGAAAAGGAGCTTACCCGCGCGCTGGACGCGCTGGCCGCAGAGCGCCGCAGGCTGCCGATGGTACGGATCGGCAAAGATTATATGTTCGAGGGACCAGGTGGTCCAGCGCGACTGCTTGATCTTTTTGACGGACGCCGCCAGCTCGTGGTGTACCACTTCATGATGGCTCCGAGTGCCAGTCAAGGCTGCACAGGCTGCTCCTCTTTTGTCGACAACATCGGCCACCTTGCCCACCTGAATGCCCGTGATACGACCTTTATTCTCGTCTCCCCCGCGCCCCTGTCTCAGATCCAGCCGTTCAAAGACCGGATGGGCTGGAATGTACCTTGGTTCTCTTCGAACGGGAACGAATTCAACAATGACATGGGTGCTGGGGACGGATTCGGCTTAAGCGTTTTTCTCCGTGATGGAGATGAGGTATTCCGCACCTATTTCACGGCCTCCCGCGGCGTCGATCGGATCCGCGTGGACTTCAATTTGCTCGACCTGACACCCTTTGGCCGCCAAGAAACGTGGGAGGATTCGCCTGAAGGATGGCCGCAAACCCAGCCTTACATCTGGTGGCGTCTGCATGACGACTATCGTTAATCCGTTTTGACGACACGCGATGCCGCTCCGCATTTGGTTATGAATCAATGCTTCGTTTGGTGGCGATAGCGGAGGGGTCCACGAGTACCCATCCCAACTCAAGGTTACCACCGTCAGTTTCTTACCCGAGTTCTTTTCCAAAAATGAAGGCAGCCTCTTTCTCCGACACGGAGAGAAGGGCTGCCTTGTGCTGTCTGCTGATCCGAGATCAGGCCAGCTTCTTCAGCATGGCGTTGATCATGCCGGCATGCGATGCCTCATGATTAATGTTCATGACCAGCAGCTCGTCGATCGTCTCGGCTTTGGCAAAGTTGTCGGCTTTGGCGACTGGCTGGTTTAGGTCGTCACCGAGCTGCTCTTGGAACACGCGAATCTGCTCGGTGAGCTGCGAAATCAGGGTATCCCACGTCGGTGCCTCGCCCTGCCAATCCGCCGGTTTCGTCCCCGAAGCAAAATAAGGTCGGTATTCGGCCGGAATGACGCCATCCTTGCCGCTGTACTGGAGCACGAGCATGTCGGATATGACCAGCAAATGCCCGAGGTGCCAGTGGATATTGTTGTTGAATCCGTCGGGGACGATATCCCGCTTGGATTCAGGCAGCGCGGACACCTTGTTGATGATGCCCGTGCGCACGCGCTCGATTTGGCCGAACAAATAAGCATTTCTCATTATTGTACCTCCGTCGTTCTCCGATTATGATGTAACAGTAGTTATTGTAAATCTGCCAGGCCAGGGAGGCAACCCGGGCGAACGTCCCGGAGTCTACCCCAGCGGGAACCTCTGCAGAGCATGTGTTGGAAGAGCTGAGGGTCCGCAAACCATAGATCTGCAAGGGACGGCAGCTCACCCGTAGCCTGTATGCAAAATGATTGGAATGAAAAGAAAAAGTTTAAAAAATGCTTATTGGTTAAAAGCTATACCGGTAGTTTGTTACGAGTAAGGCAGTAAAGGAGTGTGGCACCATGTACAAGGTGGTTTTGGTCAGACATGGGGAAAGCGAGTGGAACCGCGAGAACCGGTTCACCGGCTGGACGGACGTCGATCTGACGGACAAAGGGGTCCAGGAAGCGATCAAGGCAGGGCATCTGCTGCAGGATATTCCCTATGAAATCGATATCGCATATACGTCCGTATTAAAGCGGGCGATCAAAACGCTGAATTATATTTTGGACGTCAACGACCTGCTGTGGATCCCGATCCGCAAATCGTGGAAGCTGAACGAACGGCATTACGGCGCGCTTCAGGGACTTAACAAAGAAGAGACGGCGAAGAAATACGGCGCGGAGCAGGTCATGCTGTGGCGCCGGAGCTACGACGTGCCCCCGCTGCAGATTACGGCCGACGATGACCGCTACCCTCCCAAGGATAAGCGCTACGGCAACTTGACGAAGCAGGAGATTCCGCTGGGAGAAAGCCTGAAGGATACGATCGCGCGCGTGCTCCCTTACTGGGAAGCGGAGATCGTGCCGCAGATCAAGGCGGGCAAGAAGGTGCTCGTCGTCGCGCACGGGAACAGCCTGCGGGCCTTGATGAAGGTGCTGGAAAATATCAGCGAGGAGGACATCGTGGATCTGAACATCCCGACCGCGGTGCCGATTCTGTACGAGCTGGACGACGATTTGAAGCCGCTGAACCGCCATTTTCTGGGGAGCCCGGAGCGCGTGCAGGAGAAAATCGACGTCGTCGCCAACCCGTCGAAAATTATGGAATAGCGGCGCCAGGCATCGGATTTGGTTATCAGCAGTATCCATTGGCATTTAGGAGTGATCTCTTTGGGGAGGTGACTCCTTTGCCGTTTTTATGGTAGGTTAGTAATGCCGATATATTTAGATCGGGCACAGCTTTAGAAAGAAAGAGAAAGAAGGGAACGGCTTTGCCTTTTGTCAGATTTACAGGTTTTGAAAAGAATGTGGTGGAGACCGCCGCACCGGCCATTATCGAATGCATTTCAGGAATCGCCAACATTCCGGAAGAAATCGTCAAAATTGAGCTTTTACATGTGGAAAAAATCACAAACAGCCCCCGGTCCGTGGAAATTTTCATGTTCCCGCGCGAGGAAGAGAAGCATCATGCGATCGCCGAGAACATCAACCGGATCCTCGAGAACCTCGGTTGCTCACATACCCATATTTTCTATGTGCTGCTGAATCCGTCGCTGTATTATAAAGAGGGCCAGCCGCTGAAGCGGATTCCGGCCAAGACGCCTCCCGAAATCAGGCTGTAATCAAGCCTTCAGGAATAAATCTCTGTAAAGGAATTGGAATATAGCCCAATTCCCGCTATAATCGTATGTAGATTACGGCATGATCCAAGTCTTCATTTATTCCAAACGATAAAGGAGCAGTTGAAACCATGGCAAAAACATTGATTTTCGGGCATAAAAACCCGGACACGGACACGATCACATCGGCAATCGTATACTCTTACCTCAAAAATAAGCTCGGCCATAATACGGAGCCGGTTCGTTTGGGCGCCGTCAACGGCGAAACGCAGTTTGCGCTGGATTATTTCAAAGCCGAGGCCCCTCGCCAAGTGGAAACCGTGGCTAACGAAGCAAGCGAGGTTATTCTCGTTGACCATAATGAGCGCCAGCAAAGCGCGAGCGACATCGATCAGGTGCGCGTGAGCGAGGTCATCGACCACCACCGCATCGCGAATTTCGAGACAAGCCATCCACTGTACTACCGCGCAGAGCCTGTAGGCTGCACGGCAACGATCCTGAACAAGCTGTTCAAGGAAAAAGGCGTTGAAGTTACGCCGCAAATCGCCGGTCTGATGGTATCCGCGATCGTATCCGATACGCTCCTGCTGAAATCCCCGACCTGCACCGAGGAGGACGTAGCCGCTGCACGCGAGCTCGCCGACATCGCCGGAGTGAACCTGGAGCAGTACGGACTGGACATGCTTAAAGCGGGTGCAGATGTCAGCAGCAAGACGATTGCCGAGCTGATCTCCCTGGACGCCAAAGAATTCCAAATGGGCAGCAGCAAAGTGGAAATCGCCCAAGTGAACACGGTGGACCCTAACGACGTCCTGAACCGTCAGGCTGAACTGGAGGACGCCCTGAACGCGATCATCAGCGAGAAAGGTCTCGATCTGTTCGTGTTTGTCGTAACGGATATCCTGAACAACGATTCCGTGGCGCTGGCCCTCGGAAAATCCGCTGCTGCGGTTGAAACGGCTTATAACGTCAAGCTTGAGAACCATACGGCCGTATTGAAGGGCGTTGTGTCGCGTAAATCGCAAATCGTTCCGGTGCTGACCGAAACGCTGAGCAAATAATTACATTGAACGGCTGAACAGGAGCAGGCTGATTCCTTGAAATGGGAGGACGGCCTGCTCGTTCTATTTTGCGATCGAAATCAAAAAACCTGTTCATCGCTGAACAGGTCTGTTGGATTAGCTTCTGTGTATCTGGGAGAAGGGATTGTGTTGCCAGTTAAGCTTCTTCGTCGTCTTCTTCATCGTCGGCTTCGTCGGCTTCTTCGTCTTCGTCCTCATCCGCCTCTTCTACGAATTCGGATTCTTCCTCGTCTTCCGCCTCTTCTTCTTCTTCTTCGATGTCGTCGATCTGCTCTTCCTGTTCTGCTTCTTCGTCAGCCATCAAGATGTCCAATTCCAAATGTTCCATATCTAATCCCTCCAATTTTTAAAACACTATGATTAGTGCATATTTACTATATCACCAGTCTGGTGAAAGGTTTGTCGCAATATGGGCTGGGTTCCGCATTATTTTCCGCTATATTTCGGCAAATGATGGCGGCTGTGGCAGTTCTCCTAATGTGCTTCATTTAAAGGGGTCGACACCGGAAGGCAGATGGATTAATCTGGATTCAATTCATTCAATGCGGTTCGAAGGAGGAGACATGAAATGAGGCTGGAGACGAACAGGCTGGTCATCCGCGAGTTTGTGCCGGAAGACTGGGAGAGCGTGCACCGGTACGCATCAGATCCCAAAGTTACCCGTTATACCCTTTGGGGTCCGAATACCGAGGAAGAAACGAAGGATTATGTCGCAGGCATGAAGGCGATGCAGCAGAAAGAGCCAAGGACCCATTACGAGTGGGCGGTAACCCGCAAAACGGACGGGGAGCTGATCGGCGGCTGCGGAATCAACGTCTCGGGCTCGAACGGAGAAATCGGCTATTGCTTCCATGCGGATCATTGGGGCCAAGGGTATGCTTCGGAATGCGCGAAGGCGATGCTGGAATTCGGCTTCCGGCAGCTGGGAGTACACCGGATTTATGCGACCTGCCGTCCGGAAAATATCGGGTCCGAGCGGGTCATGCAGAAGATCGGCATGCAAAAGGAGGGCTATCTCCGCGAGCATATGCCGACGAATAAAGGAGGCTTTGCGAATTCCTGGCTGTATTCGATCCTGTCGCATGAATATGTGCCTGAGTCGTAAACCGGACCAGTCCTATACCGGCTCGATTCATACAATCCCATGGCGCGTCGAATCCTATACTGCATACGGCGGGCACAGGCTGCCAGCGGGCTGGTTTCAACCGTCCTTTTTGAATGTAATAATTCATGGAACCGACTCACATACACAGGAGGATGACGCAGAGGATGAAGGATTGGTATGAAAAAAGCTTTGGAGAGGATTATCTCCTGGTATATAAGCACCGTGACATCGAAGGGGCAGCCCGGGAGGTCAAGACGATGATCTCCTGGCTGGACCTGCCGCCAGGGGCGCAGGTGCTCGACTTGTGCTGCGGAACAGGCAGGCACTCCCTCGCACTGGTGGACGCGGGCTACCGTGTCACCGGGGTGGACCTCTCCGACGTACTGCTGCGGGAAGCCCGGAGGCTGGACACGAAGGAGCGGGTGGACTGGCGGCAGGCCGATATGCGGGAACTTCCGCTGGAAGGCGGGTTTGACGCGGTCGTCAATCTGTTTACGTCGTTCGGGTACTTTCGCGAGGACGGGGAGCAGCTCAAAGTACTTCGGGAGATTCGCCGAATGCTGAAACCCGGAGGGTGGTTTATTATCGATTTCATGAACTCCCCTTATGTCCGGAGACATCTGGTTCCGGCATCGGAGCGGAAGGAAGAGGGGCAGCGGATTGTGGAGAAGCGCCGAATCGAAGGGGATTTTGTAATCAAGGATATCTCCATATCGGATATGCACGGCACCAAGGGAACACGGGAGTATCACGAGCGGGTGAAGCTGTACACGCGCGGCCGGCTGGAGGATATGCTGCAGGAAGCCGGGCTCATGACAGACGAAGTGTACGGCGGCTATAATGAGGAAGTCGATTATGACGAGGGGCGCTCACAGCGGATGATTTTTGTGGGACGGCGCCCGCAGGAAGAGAAAGCATAAATGAAAGAAGGACGGGGCATTGAATATACCCGAGATTACGCACTATGAAGACGGCATCATTCAGGTAAAGATGGCGATGTCATACCCTTTGCGCTGGGTAAACAGCTATATTCTGCGGGGGCCTTCAGGCGGGGTTACGGTGATAGATCTGGGACCGCGTACCGCGGAGAATGAAGCTGCCTGGAATAAGGTATTGGATGAGCTGGATATCCCTTTCGGGAACGTGGAGTCGGTCGTGCTTACGCACCATCATCCCGATCATTTGGGATTGTCGGGGTGGTTCCAGAAAAAGGCGGGCTGCCCGGTCCGGATGTCCGCGCGGGCGGCGGAGGAAATGCAGCGGATGTGGGGCGAGGCATCCACGATGAATGACGACCTGCCGCTATTGTTCCGGCAGCACGGCATGCCGGAGGCGTGGACAAGCCAGCTGCCCGCCCATTTGGAGAGCTTCTTCCCGCAGGTGGAGCCGCTGCCTTCGGCGCTGCCGCTGACCGAAGGGGAACCGCTGGAGATGGGTGGCCGGCGATGGACCCCCATCGAAACGTGGGGCCATGCGCCAGGCCATATGTCGCTGCTGCATGAGGAGAGCGGGGTCATGCTGTGCGGAGATGCGGTGCTGCCGCAGATCTCCCCGAACGTCAGCCTGCTGCCCGGAAGCGATCCTGAGCCGCTGCATTCGTTTCTGAACGGGCTAAGGAAGCTGCAGGGCTTCCAGGTAAAACGGGCCTATCCGGGACACCGGAATCCGTTTGACCACTTTGAGGCCCGGCTTGAAGCCCTCCTGCAGCATCATGAAGAGCGGCTGGTGCGGGTGCTGGGACGGATTCAGGCAGGGCCGGCGACCGGCTTTGATCTGTGCGCCGCCCTGTTCGGCACCGCGCTCGGCATTCACCAGATGCGCTTCGCCATGAGCGAGACGCTGGCGCATACGCAGGAGCTGGAGCGGCGCGGCCAGGTGAAGAAGGTGCCGGGTCATGACGGCATCTTCCGATATGAAGCCGCCGTTACATAGCGGCAGGAAGAGCAACAAGGACGGCCAAGAGGCCGTCCTTGTTTGCGTTCGGAGCGCTGCATTAGTCCGGCTCCGAACCTTCTGCGTTATTTTCCTCGCCAAATGACAAGAGGAGAGCTGACGAATCAGCCCTCCTCGATATGAAAGATGTCTTAGTGATCCTCGGGAAGCCGAACCTCATCCGGCTCATCGCCCGTTTCCTTCTCCGCCTGCTTGCCGTGCGCGATCCGGCTGCTGGCCGCCGCAGCGACCGCGCCAACGATATCGTCCAGGAACGTATGGGTTTCCCCGGTGCTTTTGTCATTCAGGCGCTCCAGCACGCCGGGCTTGAGCTTATCGATATACCCGTAATTCGTAAAGCCGATGCTTCCGTATACGTTCACGATGGAAAAGGCCAGCACTTCGTCGACGCCATACAGGCTCTCGTCATTTTCCAGCATGTCCTGCAGCGGGGAGAGCAGCTTGCCCTGCTCGGCCAGCATATCGAGCTGGATGCCGGTCAGCACCGCGTTTTGCACCTCGCGCTTGCTCAGCACTTTCTCCACGTTCAGGATGCATTCCTCCATCGTCAGATTCGGATAGTACTTTTTCTGCAGCAGCATAACGAGCTCGGCGATCTCCTCCACCCTCACGCCCCGGTTATGAAGCCATTCCCGCGTCGCTTCGGATACCTTTTTACTGTTTAAGCTGTATGGAATTTTTGCTTGCTTTGCCTCATTTGCTTCACTCATTACGTCACCCCGTCATCCAAGTAGTATGTAACTTCACGCAATTTGATTGTATGTTTTGCAGTATATCTTTGTCCAGTTATGCCCATTTTGACGCATCCTCAAGCAGCAGGGAAGGCGCAGGGGCCTGAATAAAATTAATATGGACCGGCTGTTATTTTTTCGGAAGGGGGCTCGTATACATGGTAGTACAAACTGTACAAAATGATTAGGAGGAACCAGACTTATGACCAAGCTTAACAAAATTCGCGGCATTTCCGCCGCCGGATTGCTGGCCGTTCCCGTTATCCTGTCCGGCTGCGGTTTGTTCGGGACCCATTCGGCTTCGGAAGACATCGATGCGCCGCCGAAGGCGGTCGAGGAGCAAATGCTCAATATGTCGGACGGCACAGGCACCACAGGCGCCAAGGCTAAGGCCGAGCTCACCGGCACCCCGACGACCGTGTATTTGGCGGACGGGAACGGGATGCTTGCCCCCGTCACCCTCGGTCTGCCGGAAGTAAAGGATAAAACTTCGGTTCAGCTGTCGGTGGAAACGCTCGTCTCCGGCGGTGCCTATGCCAAATATATTCCGGAAGGCTTCACGGGCGTCCTGCCCGCAGGAACCGAGGTCAAGAAGGTCACGGTGGACAAGGATAACAAGCTGGCTGTTGTCGAGTTTAACAGTGCATTCACGAAATACAAAGCGCCGGATGAGCGCAAAATTCTCGAATCGCTGGCCTGGACCCTGACCGGTAATGCGGATGTGCAAAAGGTCCAGCTGTGGGTTGACGGCAAAAAGCTGTCGGAAATGCCTGTAGGGGGCACTCCGCTGGATCAGCCGCTCAGCCGGAGCATGGGCATCAATCTGGAAGTCGGGCAGGGGGCCACGCTGACGAATTCGTCGCCAGTCACCGTTTACTTCTCGGCGGCATCACCGGCAGGCATTCAGTATTATGTTCCGGTAACGCGGCTTGTCAAACCGGGCCAGGACGCACTGCAGTCGGCACTCGCCGAATTGATCCGCGGTCCGCAGGAGACAGACGGCCTGGAACAAGTCATGACCGACGAGACGCAGCTGCAGTCCGTGAAGAAGGAGAAGGACGGCACGGTAACGGTATCCTTGAAGGAAGACATGTTCGCCGAAGGCGATGCGGTACCGACCGAAATGCTCCAGTCTGTCGTGCTGACGGTGGCGGAAAACGCGGGGAATCCAAAGGTCAAAATCGAGCTGAACGGGGAGTCCAAGGTCGTCGGAACCGACAATCTGGACTACAGCAAGCCGGTAACACGCCCCGATTATATTAACGAAATCCCGCTTTAAGGGCAGCTCAGGGTGTTTTTATCCCTCCATTTTGGTAAAATAAAGGTTGCTTAAACAGGATGCGAACGAAGTAGGAGGCAGAAATGATGAGATCAAACGGACGCAGCAGCCATCAGCTTAGGCCGATGAATTTGACAGTGAACGTAAACAAGTACGCGGAAGGCTCCGTGTTCATTGAAATGGGGGACACCAAAGTCCTTTGCACCGCCACGGTGGACGAGAAGGTTCCTCCTTTTTTGAAAGGACAGGGGAAAGGCTGGGTAACGGCGGAGTATTCGATGCTGCCCCGGGCGACGCAATCCCGCAACCAGCGGGAAGCCGCGCGCGGCAAACTCAGCGGACGTACGATGGAAATTCAGCGGCTGATCGGCAGAGCGCTACGCTCCGTTGTGAATTTGCAGGCGCTGGGCGAGCGGACCATCACGCTGGATTGTGACGTCATTCAGGCAGACGGAGGTACGCGCACGACGTCGATAACCGGATCGTTTGTGGCCATGGCCATTGCGATCAACAAAATCGCCCAGCAGCACAAGCTGCCGGTGTTCCCGATCAGTGACTTTCTGGCTTCGGTCAGCGTCGGGGTGGTCGGTGAAGAGCCGCTGCTCGATCTGAACTATGAGGAAGATTCGAAGGCGAAGGTGGACATGAACCTCGTCATGACCGGCAGCGGCGCGTTTGTCGAGCTGCAGGGAACCGGCGAGGAAAGCCCGTTCACGCGGCAGGAGCTTGATGAGCTCCTGAAGCTTGGGGAGCAGGGCATCCTCGAGTTGATCGCCAAGCAGAAGGAAGCCCTTGGCCCCATTGCGCTGATGATCGGCTCGGGACAAGCCGGAAGAGAGGCCTAGCATGATTCCGGCGGGCGATACGATTATTGTGGCGACGAAGAACAAAGGGAAGGTCAAGGAGTTTGAGCATGCCTTCGCCCCGCTGGGCAAACAGGTAAAAAGCATGTTCGACTATCCCGGCATCCCGGATGTAGTAGAGGACGGGAGCACGTTTGCGGAGAATGCGCTGAAGAAAGCCAAAACCGTAGGCGATGCCCTCGGGCTTCCGGTGCTGGCCGACGATTCCGGCTTATGCGTTGACGAGCTGGAAGGCCGTCCGGGCGTGTACTCCGCCCGGTTTGCGGGTGAGCATGCCACGGATGAGCAGAACAACGAGAAGCTGCTGCAAATGCTGGAGGACAAAAAGATGGGCGCGGACGTTCAGGATTCACTGCTCAGCCCGGCGAGCTTTGTCTGTACGCTGATACTGTATGATCCGGCAACGGGCGGCTTCATTGAGGCCTCCGGCTCGGTTCAGGGCTGGATTACCGCCGAACGGGCCGGCTCGGGCGGTTTCGGGTACGACCCGCTATTCTATCTTCCCGATTACGGGAAAACGATGGCCGAACTGACGATGGAGGAGAAGCAGGCGATCAGCCACCGCGGAGCGGCGCTCCGCAGCCTGATGGCCAAGCTGGCCCCATAAATAAAGATGATTCCGATGAAGGCTGTTCCTTTGGATCTACCGGATCCAAGGGGGGAGCCTTTTTCGCCGTGTCCTGTATTGGCGTCCTACATAGGAGATCCCACAAAGCAGAGCACGATCATATCAAAGCTGTGAACCCGTCTGAAGGGGATGAATCGTGCCTTTAACCAAATTTTGTGATCGCTTTCCGGCGGATTATGGTAGAATGGGCGTGCGCAAACTTTGAGAAATGAGGTGTTGATGTGAGCAACACAGCTAAACCGGAGATGGAGCTCCGGTTCATGTCGTATAACATCAAAAACGACTATGACAAGGAAGGCGAGAATACATGGAACAGCCGGCGGGACTTGGTTGCGGGAATCGTCCGCTTCCACCGCGCCGACTTGGTCGGCATGCAGGAGGTGCTGCATAACCAGCTGACGGATCTGGAAGAGCGTCTGCCGGAGTACGGCTGGATCGGAGCCGGCCGGGAGGACGGAAAGCAGGACGGCGAATACGCCTGCATCTTTTACCTGAAGCAGCGGCTGGAGCCGCTGGAGCATGGACATTTCTGGCTGTCCGAAGAGCCGGAGAAGCCGGGCAAATTGGGCTGGGACGCAGCCTGCACCCGGATGGTAACCTGGTGCCGGTTCAAAGATACATATACGGGAAAAGAATTTATCCATCTGAACACTCATTTTGACCACATCGGCGTCGAGGCGGTCAAGCAGAGCGCGCATTTGATCAAAAGCCGGATCCGGGACTTGGTGGAAAAGGGCGCCGCGGTGCTGACCGGGGATTTCAACGTCACCAGCGATTCGGAAGCCTACCGCGTCCTCTGCGGCGAAGAAGAGGGCGGGGCTCTGCTGCGTGATGCGGCGGTCAGCGCGGATTACCGGCATTTCGGCCCGGCATTCACCTTCCAGGGCTTTGACTCCCGGGAAACGGCCGCGCGGCTGTTCCCTGCGTATTTAAACCCGGGCGAGGAGCATGGTCTCGAGTTCGAGAGCGCCATCGATTTTATTTTCGTGACCAGCGGGGTACAGGTTCGCAATTTTGGCGTGATCACCGACCACCGCCAGGGCAAAATGCCGTCCGACCATTTTCCGGTGGTCGCCGACCTGCTGGTGTAGCAGGCATTGGCAATTCGCATGTCAGCAAAAAAACATCCGCTTGGCTTCGTCAGCCGCGGATGTTTTTTTGTAATACGCCCATCTGTTTATCCGTTTAGCGTCGCTGTCTCGGACCCTGCGCCGGCCGTTTTGCCGTCATGGCGGACCATCGTCAGGAACAGCAGGGCGATCAGCAGGCTGGCCGACGCGACGACAAACAAGGAGGCGTAGCCGAACTGGTCGATGATCAGCCCGAGCAGTGGCGGCGAGGTGATTGCGGCCAGAGAGGACACGAGGTAATACAGTCCGGTTCGGGTTCCGATGCTCGCTTCGCTTCCGGTCGATACGATGAACGGATAGGAATTAATATTGATGCATGCCCAGAAGATGCCGCCGAGAGCAAGCAGCACGCGGAGCGGTCCCACGGTTCCGATGAACGGAACGGCCGCGAACACGAGAAACAGGCCGGCGACGCCCGTCAGGATGATCTTCTTCTTCCCGTAACGGTTGCCGAGCCAGCCGCTCGGGATGGCAAACAGGACGAAGAACAGCGAAAAGAAGGTCAGGGAGAAGGAAGCGGCGCTTTCCTGCAGCCCCATATGATGCTTGCCGTAAAGCGTAAACAACGATTCGACGCCCTGATAGCCGACGAACCAGAAAAAGATAGCGATCAGCAGCAGCACCGTCGTCCGGTCCAGCTCGCCGCGCAGCTTGATCCGGCTTCCTTCCTGCGGCGCGGAGGAAGGTGTGGAACCGCTTCCCCGAACGGGGACGAAGCGGTACAGGATCCACAGCGACAGCAGGGTGATGACCGCCGCGGCGATAAACGGGAAGGAGCGGTTCTGGTTGTACAGCAGCGATCCGCCGGCAAACGCGAGAATGCCGCCTACGCCGCCCATGAAGTTGATAACGCCGTTGGCTTTGGTCCGCTTCCCTTCCGGCGTGATGTCCGGCATGAGCGCGATCGTTGGCGAGCGGTAGAGGCTCATCGCCAGGTTCATCAGCATCATGAACAGGACCAGCGTCAGCAGACTGGTGTGAAAGGGGATCAGGACGACGAACAGGGCAGCGAGCGGCATGCCGATAAGCAGGTAGGGCATCCGCTTGCCGAAACGGGAGACGGTCCGGTCGCTCCGGTTGCCGATCCATGGCTGCAGGAACAGGGCGAAATAGTTGTCGATGGTCATCATGAAGCCGATCCACGCGGCGCTCTTCAGATACGGATCGAGGAAAAACGGAACAAACGCATTGTACAGCGCCCAGGTGATGCTGATGCTGAAAAATCCGAAGCCAAGCAGCCAGGTCTTTTTCATGGACGACAAATCCTCCGTTTCGTGTTAGGGGTCATTTTCCACTATTATACAACGACAGTGTATCCGGTAGCTTCATGCGAGTGTAAAAATTATTTCAGGAAGGATATTCCTGCCGCGTGTCGTATTATGTTTCAGGACACCCCAAGTGGGAACATAATAGGAGGTTTTTGTCATGTTGAAAGGAATTTCTGCATTGCTGTCTCCTGAGCTGTTGAAAATATTAAGCGAAATGGGGCACGGGGACGAGATCGTATTCGCCGACGGAAATTTCCCTTCCGCCAGTCTGGCCAAGCGGCTGGTTCGGGCGGACGGCCACGGCATTCCCGAGCTGCTCCAGGCTGTGCTTGAGCTGCTGCCCCTGAACAGGTACGTGGAGTACCCCGTCATGCTGATGCAGGTGGTGCCGGGTGATCCGGTGGAAACGCCGGTGTGGGAAGTATACCGCAAGATCGTGCATGAGACGGAAGGGGAAGACATCAAGTTCACCGAATTGGAACGTTTCGAATTTTATGAACGCGCGAAGAAAGCCTATGCGGTCGTGGCGACCGGAGAACGTGCGTTGTACGGCAACCTGATTTTGTCCAAAGGGGTCATTTCTTAAGGAAATGACAGATACGAAAGGTCCAGATTCCTCATCCCCAAGCAAGCAAAAACGGTGCTCTCCTCGCCTAAGAGGAAGCACCGTTTTGTTGTATTTTCTGACATGTCACGAAAATGTAACACGCTTAGAGCTGGGGCAAAATATCCGCCCAGACGGCGTCGAGAATGCCCTGCATATCATCCTCGTCACTGTTGATGGCGATCACGGCCTCTTTGTCCGGGATGACGACGCAGAACTGTCCACGCATGCCGTCGGCGCGGTATGCTCCGTGCGTGCACATCCAGAATTGGCCGCCGTAACCCGCACCCCAGTCCGCCGTTCCCGGCGTGTCGATTTGCTTCCGCGTTGCCTCGCCGATCCATGCCTCCGGGATCAGCTGGACGCCCTGCCATCGCCCCTTCTGCAGCAGCAGCTGGCCGAACCGGCTCAGCTCTTCGCAGCTGACCCACAGCCCGGTGCAGCCGAGCGTGACGCCTAGCGGCGACGTGTCCCACCGGACATCCCGGATACCGAGCGGCTCGAACAGCCGCGGCACCAAATAATCGCGCACCGTCTCTAGGGCGGCTGCCTGAACCATGGCCGAGATCATAAACGTATCGCCGCTGCTGTACGTGAAGGTCTCTCCGGGCATCCGGTCCAAGGGCAGGGACATATAGTATTTTGCCCAATCCTTCTCCTGCAGCGTTTCCCGCTCTTCCGCCCAGAGCGGCGGGGCATCGTGGCCTGAGGCCATCCGGAGCAGATGACCGAGGGTCAGCTCTCCCGGAGGATAGGCCGAACCCTTCACCGACTTCCCGTAATTCGAAAAAAAATCGTTTAACCGTGCATCCAGTGTCAGCTTTCCTTCGGCGATGGCAAGTCCGACCGCCATGCATGTAAAAGACTTGCTGACCGAATGCTGAAGCCGGCGAGGGTCGCCATCCCGGTCCCATTGCCCCAGCCGCTGCCCATTTTGCAGCACCCGGACCGATAAGACGTTCAGTTTCCTGCTGCCTACGTTATCGACAAAACCGCCGATTTGAAATGTCATCGTTAAGCCTTCCTTCCGCTTGATCCCTATGGCTGAAACGGGTTACAGCATGTGCCGTTCCGCTACGGCCGTCAGGAATAGGATGAAATCTATAGAAACGTTTCCACATGACTCGTTAATCTTGAGATTATTACAGATTACTTTATGTTGTCAACTCCATTTTGTAAGCGGTTACCATTTGTCATCTGATAGGGATTTTGTCGCATTAACGTAAGTGGGATCAGGGATTTGCACAAAAATACAGTTCGCTGGGCCTTTGTAAAAAAGGTTGTTGACAGGTTTAGACAACGGGCTTATGATGTTAATCGAAACGATTCGAAAAAATCGCTTTCATCACTTTTGACGCTCCTGCGGCAGCTACCGATAACGCCCGATGAGGCTGAATCGGATCTTGCTTAGGCGGGAACGCAATCGGCGATCAGAAGAACCAATGACGGGCCGAAACTGTCCGTTATCGGCTCAGCCGGGCCGGCTTCCCGAAAGGGGGCTGCTGCTGACTAAGGCGGACAACACGATAGAGCAGTCGAACTGAAATGAAAGGGGTTACATATGGCGCATCTAACGATCGATACCGGCTCGCCTACACTGCGGATGACGACCAACATCCATGTGATCTCTCCGGTGGATACCGGCATCCCCACTTCAAGCACGTTGTATCTTCTGCACGGAGCGGGGGACAACGCTAGCACCTGGCACCGCCTGACGACCGTGGAAATGTTCGCGGCGAGGTACGGCTGTACGGTGATCATGCCGGAAGCAGGACGAAGCTTTTATACCGACATGGTTTACGGGCTGGACTATTTTCACTACATCACAGAAGAGCTACCCAAGCTGTGCGGGCGCCTGCTGCATTTGAATACCGATCCCGAAAGAACGTTTGTCGCGGGATTGTCAATGGGCGGCTACGGAGCGCTCAAATGCGCGCTCACCTACCCGGAGCGGTACGCCAAAGCCGTATCTTTCTCGGGCGTGACCGACATCCGTCAGCGTCTGAATGACCCGGCGATGCCGGAAGGGATGCGCAGGGAGATGCAGGCCGTCTTTGGACCGGAGCTTGAGGTGAAGCCGGATCAGGATGTGTATGCGCTGTCCGCGAAATTGATCGAAGAGGGCCGAAGGCTGCCGGCGGTGCTGTGCTGCTGCGGATCGGAGGATCCGTTCGTCGGAATGAACCGGCAGTTTGCCGCCAGCATGGAGAACAGCCCGTTCGATTTCCGGTACGTTGAGGGACCGGGAACGCATGACTGGCTCTTTTGGGAAGAGCATTTAAAGACCGCTTTTGATTTTCTGTTTGAAGACAAGACCCAAGAATAGTGAGGAGATGCCAATTGAAACCCGCAGCCTTAGGGCCGAACAAAAATGCAAAGGGGCGTTCCAAAACCGGTAATCTGTTTACGGAAATTTGGAAGCACCGGATGACGTATACGCTGCTTATTCCCGGCATCATCTGGCTGATCCTGTTTGCTTATCTGCCGATGGGCGGCTTGTCGCTCGCGTTTAAGCATTACAAAGCCAACATGGGAATTTGGGGCAGCCCTTGGGTCGGCCTGGAGAACTTCAAGTATGTATTCCGCGACCCGACGTTTGCTCAAGCGGTGTGGAGAACACTGTACATCAACATTATCAAGCTGATCATCACCTTCCCGTTCCCGATTCTGCTGGCGCTCCTGCTGAACGAGCTCCGGATGCGGAAGACGAAGAAGCTGTTCCAGACGATCTTTACGTTTCCGCAGTTCCTGTCGTGGATCATTGTTTCGGGGATCGTGATCAACGTCCTTTCCTATGACGGCCTGCTGAACAGCGCGCTGCAGCTTCTTGGACTTCCGACGATCAACTTCCTCGGCTCCGAGCCCATGTTCCTGCCGATGCTGATTTTGACGGACATCTGGAAATCAACCGGATGGGGGGCCATCATCTTCCTGGCTGCTATCTCGGGGATCGACCAGGACCAATACGAATCGGCGCAGATCGACGGCGCTTCGCGGATGCAGCAAATTTTCAAAATTACGCTGCCGAACATTTTGCCGACCGTCACAGTCATGTTCATCCTGAACGTGGGCGGCCTGATGTCCGCCGGCTTCGATCAGATTTTCAACTTGGCGAATGCGGCGACGCAGAACGTGTCCCAGGTGCTCGACGTGTACATTTACCGGATCACGTTCCAGTCCTCGACGGACTTCTCGTTCTCGACAGCGGTCAGCTTGTTCCGTTCGCTCGTGAACATGATTCTGCTGCTTGCTGCGGACCGCGTGGCCAAACTGATGGGCGGAGACGGATTGTTCCGTTAGGAAAGGAGTGTTAGAGAGATGAGTACGCATGCTGAGAAACGGCATAAATACCGGGTCGGTAAAATGACGCTTCTCGATTACATCATGTTTATCGTGCTGATTGTGTTGGCTTTAATTATTTTGATTCCGTTCCTGAACGTGATCGCGATTTCGCTCGCCTCACAGAAGGAGTATGCCGATAATCCGATGATGCTGTGGCCGAAGCATCCGACGCTGGACGCCTACCGTGCGCTGTTCGAAGACGGCAGGCTGCTGACGGGCTTCTGGAACACCATTAAAATTCTGGTGGTCGGCCTGCCGCTGAGCTTGTTCCTGACGAGCACGATGGCTTACGGCCTCAGCCGCAACAAGTTCCCGGGGAAAAAGTTTATCTTCTTCCTCGTCCTGTTCACCATGATCTTTAATGGCGGGATTGTGCCGCTGTACCTGGTCATGAAATCGCTGCACCTCACCGGTTCCCTGTGGTCTGTCATCCTGGTAGGAAGCTTCAGTGCCTTCAATATGATCCTGATGATGAACTACTTCCAGGGCCTGCCGGAGTCCTTGATGGAATCCGCGAGGCTCGACGGGGCGGGCGAATGGCGCATCTTGTTCTCCGTCGTCCTTCCGCTCGCGGCGCCGATTATGGCGACCATTACGCTGTTCTATGGCGTGGCCTTCTGGAACGGATGGTATGATGCGATGATCTTCCTGCGAAAAGCGGAAATGCTTCCGCTGCAAAACGTCCTGCGGACCATTATCGTCGAATCGTCGACAAACGTTTCGAATGCGGCCAGCGTGGACGCCCTGAACAAATCTGGTTTTTCCACGGGAATGAAGATGGCTTCGGTCTTCGTATCGATGGTGCCGATCATGTGCTTCTTCCCGATGCTGCAAAAGCACTTCGCCAAAGGGGTGTTAACAGGGGCTATCAAGACCTGATTACACAATAGATTTTTTTTACCACAAAAAATCTGATCAAAAGAGGGGAAAAAACATGAACACCAAAAAGCTGTTCAAACCGCTTCTGGCCGTTGCGCTGTCGGCGGTGATGCTGACGGTGACTGCCTGCGGGAAAGACACGGCATCATCCGGCGGCAACGAAAAAGACGCGGACGGGAACTACAAGGACAAATTAAAAATTTCCGTCGCGCAGACCACGGAAGTCAAAGACGGTGTGCTCGACAACGAGTTCCACAAGTTCTGGATGGACAAATTCAACGTCGAGTGGGATTACAACTACGTACAGTGGGATTCCTGGCCGGAAAAACTCCGCCTGTGGATCAATTCCGGCGACCTGCCTGACGTGGCCAGCTGGAACTACGTGCACGGCGATTTCATGAACTATGTCGATCAAGGACTGCTCTACAAATTCCCGGATGACTGGAAAGAGCGCTGGCCGAATGTGGCGGCGGCCTACAAGCTGACCGGCCTAGGCGACAAGCTGGAAGAGCTGACAGGCGGTACTTACATTCTGCCGAAACCGGTGTACTACCAGAACAAACCGGCTGATCCGCTTGTGAACCAAATCGGCGTCATTGCGATCCGCAAAGACTGGGCCAAAGCTGTCGGGTTCGAACTGAAGGATGCTTACACCACCAGCGAACTGATTCATTACGCGGAACTGGTCAAAGAGAAAGACCCAGGGAAGCTGGGCTCCAAGCTCGTTCCGATCTCATACACAGCGGATGACGCTTTGACCAACATCATCATGGCCAACAGTGAGCACTCCCGCGTGGAATCGGCGTTCTACAAAGGAGAAGACGGCAAGTTCCATTGGGGGCCAGCCGATCCGGAGACGCTGACCGGTCTGAAACTGATGCAGAAAGCGTACAAAGAAGGCCTGCTTAATCCGGAATTCTACACCTGGAAAAACAACGAAGGCAGCGACAACTTCAGAGTCAAAGGCGTTGCTGCGATGATGTCCTTGGGCGGTCTGGCTTCGTACAGACAAGACATGGACAAGAACATGCAGAAGAACCTGGGCGTAAGCAGCGACGACCTCGTCCATACGGCGATCGTTCTGGGTGACGACGGCAAATACCGCAACCTGGAGCAGCCGAACTTCTGGTCTGCGCTGATCTTCTCGCCGAACATCAGCAAAGAGAAGTTCGAGCGCATCATGGATATTATCGATTACTCAACGACCAAAGAAGGACAAATGCTCCTGAACATGGGCTTTGAGGGCAAGGATTGGAAGTACGACGAGAACAAAGAGCCGGTCAGCCTGCTTCCGGAAGGAACGACCCTGGAAGACAAATATCCGGCACGTTTTGAAGGACTGTACATTTTGGGTGACGACTTCAGTATCGTGAACCCTGCGATCAAGAAGGAATATCGTGACCGCGCCGTTGAGCTGTTTAAAGAGAAAGCGAAACTGGGCAGCGAAGGCGGCAAGCTGGCAACTTACGACTGGGATGTGCAGCTGTACGATTCCAAAGCGAAGAGCCAGGCATCCTTCGATTACCAGAACGAGTATGCCAACCTGATCCTGCAAGGCGGAGATCTGGAAGCAAACTGGAAGAAGTGGGTACAAAGCAAGCAGTCCCTCGTTCAACCGGTTCTGGATGAACTGAACAGCAAATTTGCCAAGTAACAGATCGTTCTGAAATAAGGATTAGAACTGAGCATTATACGCAGTCCGAGTCTAAGGAACCCGGTGTGCAGCACATTTTGATGCAGCCGGGTTCTTCTCTTCCACGGTGGTGCCGGGCCGGGTTTCTTCTATTATAAGTAGGCTGGCCTGGCCACAGGGAAGAGACATAGTTCTTATAACGATTAAAGAATGCAAATGTACATCGATAGACGCTTCTCTTCATGAGGAATTTGCACAAAAGATAAGCGCCAAGGACGGGTTTCATCCTTGCTGCCCTTGTCAGACAGGTTTTGTGCAAGCTCCTGAGAAAGGAGAAAGGGTCTGAGAGCCGGACCATTCGTGTCCGGAAGGCCTGGATCATCATACGACTTTGTTGTGGAGGGAATGGAATGGACAACCGGCAGTTAACTGAACTGTTAAATCAGATGACGCTGGAGGAGAAGATTGCGCAGCTGCTCCAGCTGACCGCCAATTTTCATGAAGGCGGCGAAAGCCAAATTACCGGACCGCTTGAGGAAATGGGGATCACCGAATCGATGGTGACCGCCAGCGGTTCCGTTCTGGGGTTATCGGGAGCGCAGTCGGTCATCGACGTGCAGAAATCATATTTAAGCAAAAGCCGGCTCGGCATTCCGCTGATGTTTATGGCCGATGTGGTGCATGGCTTCAAAACGATCTTTCCGATCCCGCTGGCGATCGGATGCTCCTGGGATACGGAGCTGGCCGAAAAGAGCGCCGAAATTGCCGCGAGAGAGTCGGCGGTGTCCGGCATTCACGTGACTTTTGCCCCGATGGTCGATCTGGTGCGCGATCCGCGGTGGGGACGCGTCATGGAGACGACCGGCGAAGATCCGTACCTGAACAGCCTGTTTGCCCGGGCTTTTGTCCGCGGTTATCAAGGCGGGAGCCTGAAGGAAGATCCGGAGCGGCTGGCTGCCTGCGTGAAGCACTTCGCCGCCTATGGCGCTCCTGAAGGGGGACGCGACTACAACACGGTCAACATGTCGGAACGCAATCTGCGGGAGCAGTATCTGCCGGCTTATAAAGCGGCACTGGACGAAGGCTGCGAGATGGTCATGACGTCGTTCAATACCGTGGACGGCATACCGGCTACCGGCCATGAGAAGCTGATGCGCGGCATCCTCCGCGATGAGTGGGGTTTTGACGGCGTCCTGATTTCGGACTGGGCGTCGATCCGCGAAATGATCGCGCACGGCGCGGCGGAGGACGATTGCGAGGCCGCTTACCGGGCGATCCGGGCCGGCGTGGATATCGAGATGATGACACCTTGTTACGTACAGCATCTGCCAGGCCTCATCGAGAGCGGACGCGTGGACGAAGCCTTGGTCGACGAAGCGGTGCTGCGGATATTGCGGCTGAAAGACAAGCTCGGGTTGTTCGACAATCCGCTGCGAGGAGCCGATCCGGAGCGTGAGCGCGAAGTGCTGTTCTGCCAGGAACATCGAAACGTTTCTTACGAGCTGGCAGCCAAGTCGAGCGTACTGCTGAAAAACGAAGGCGGCCTGCTTCCGCTTGCGCCTGGGAAGAAGGTTGCCCTGATTGGACCGTTCGCCCAGAGCGACGACATCCTCGGCTGGTGGTCCTGCGTCGGCGTGAAAGAAGACGCCGTGAAGCTCGGAACCGCGCTGCAGGAGCGGCTGGCTGAGGAACAGCTGGTCATTGCCGAAGGCTCCGGCGTCGTAAGCGTGGAGCAATCGCAGATTGATGCTGCCATCGCCGCGGCTCAAGACGCGGACGTGATCGTGCTCGCCCTTGGCGAAGATTCGGCCATGAGCGGGGAGGGCGGATCCCGCACGAACATCCGCCTGCCGGAAGCCCAGCTGGAGCTGGTGCGGCAGCTGAAGAAGATAGGCAAGCCGATGGCTGCGGTGATCTTCAACGGCCGTCCGCTGGACCTGCACGGAATCATTGACGAAGCGGACGCCGTCCTGGAAGCCTGGTTCCCGGGCAGCGAAGGCGGAGCCGCGATCGCCGACATTCTGATCGGGCGCGTGAATCCTTCGGCCCGGCTGACGATGTCTTTCCCGCATTCGGTTGGTCAAATTCCGGTCTATTATAACCATTACAATACCGGCCGTCCGATGAATCCGGACAAAACGGAAGAGCGGTATGTGTCCAAATATATCGACAGTCCGAATGATCCGCTGCTTCCGTTCGGATACGGCCTATCCTATACGACATTTGAATACGGCGAGCTGAAATTGTCCGGAAACGAGATAACGGCCAATCAGCCGCTTCAGGTCAGCGTGAACGTAACGAACACCGGGGATCGCGCAGGCATCGAAACGGTTCAGCTGTATATCCGCGACGTGGCCGGTGAAGTGGTCCGTCCGATGCGCGAGCTGAAAGGCTTCGTACGTCTCGAGCTTGCTCCCGGGGAAAGCGCGGATGCGGTCTTTACGATCACGGAGGAACAGCTTCGTTATCATCATTCCGACCTTACGCAAGCCAGCGATCCGGGAACGTTCCAGGTGTTTGTCGGTCCGAACAGCCGGGACACCCTTGCTGAGTCGTTTCGGCTGGTTTAGATGAACAGACGGCCATGCGCACACACAAAGAACAGCGCATGGCCTTGGAGAGAGCTGACCAACAAGACGATGCAGGATGAAAAATACTGTAAAAGCTGCCTCGAAGCCGTACCGGACAGGTTCCGGCCGGCTTCCGGGATAGGAGGATGAACAACTATGACAACCATTACGAATTCCAAGCTTCACGTCCAGGCCGGCGATCTGTCCTTTACGTTCTGGGAAAGCGGCGACCTGTTCCAAGCCGTCAGCGGCAAGACGATGATCAACCAGCTGATGAGCAGCCCGCTCGACGGGGCTTTAAATAACCTGTATCTTCGCATCCATGACGATTCCGCTATCCGCTTCTACCCGCTGCTCGGCATCCGTTCGGACAGCCGGGTCAGCACAGGCGAAGGACGCATCGTCTGGATAGGCGAAGCCGAAGGGGTAGCGTACAGCGTAACGTTTGCGCTCAGCCCGCTCGGCGTATGGTTCTGGGACGTCCGGGCGACCGGGCATGGCCTCAAGGTCGACGTCATTTACGGCCAGGATATCGGGGACGCGGATCAGGGCGCCGTTCGCAGCAACGAGGCGTACCTGTCCCAATATATCGACCATTCCGTCTTCGAAGACAAAGACCACGGCTATGTAGTGTGCTCGCGCCAAAACCAGCCGCAGGGCGGAGCGTTCCCTTACATACAGCAGGGTTCGCTGACGCGTGCCGCGGGGTTCTCTACGGACGGCTTCCAGTTCTTCGGCCTGTCTTATAAAGAAACGAACGTGCCGGCATGCCTCAGCCAGCCTCAATTGGCGAACGAGGTCTACCAATACGAGTTCGCCTACACGGCGCTTCAGTCCGAAGCGGTAACGCTGGACGGGGAAGCACGCTTCGTGTTCTACGGCTTGTTCAAGCCGGATCATGCGGCTGCGGTAACCGAGCTGGAATTCAAGGACGAGGTGCTGAAAGCCTGGGATCAGGTGCAGGCAAATCTGGCCGCTGCTGCCGGTCCGCTGAATGAACTGCCGCAGGTCCGCCTGAATTCGGAGATCGGCGAACCGCTGCGCACCCTGCCGCTTACCGCGGAGGAGCTCGAAGCCCTTTTCCCGGCAGCCGGAAGACAGGAGGAGGAAACCGAGAACGGACAGCTTCTTGCGTTCTTTACCGACACCTATGAGCATGTCGTGTTGAAGGAGAAGGAGCTGCGGGTGGAGCGTCCGCACGGGCATATTCTGATGAGCGGCGGCAGCGTCAAGCTGGGCGCCAAAGTCGTGACGACGACTTCTTATATGTATGGCATTTTCAACTCCCATCTGGTGGTGGGCAATACCAACTTCAACAAAATGATGAGCAATGCCCGCAGCGCCTTGAACGTGCCGAAGACGGCGGGACAGCGGATATACGTAAACATCGAGGGAGTGTACCGTCTCCTGACGATGCCGTCCCTGTTCGAGATCGGCTTCAACTACGTGCGCTGGTATTACAAAACGGCGGATGACATGCTGGTCATCACCAATTTCGCGGCGGCGGATGCGCCTGAAGTACGCCTTCATGTGCGCTCGGAGAGCGGCAAAGCGTATGAATTCCTGGTGACCAGCCAGGTCACCATGGACGTCAACGAGTTCGAAGCACCGGTCCGCATGACGGAATCGGCGGGTGTGCTGACGTTCCACGGCGCCCAGGATGCACTCCGGAAGGAAGCCTATCCGCACCTGAAATATACCATGCGGATCGACGGCGCCAAGGCGGCTGTTAGCGATGAAACGGCACTCGCAAGCGGCATTCACGCTGGGGAAGCGTCGGTAGTGACGCTCAAGCTGGATGCTGCCCCGGAGTGGACTTTGACGATGCAGGGACTGCTGGACGGGGAAGACCTTCCTGAGGCTAACCGGAGCGCAGAGGATGAAATCGCGAAGTACCGGGAGTTTTTCCGGGACGTGATGAACGGATTCCGCTTAACCGGCGGGGATGGCACGGAAGGCAAGGACTTTTTCAAAGTGAATGCGCTGGCCTGGTGGTACACCCATAATATGCTGGTGCATTATTCGGTGCCGCATGGCTTGGAGCAGTACGGAGGCGCGGCTTGGGGAACGCGGGACGTCTGCCAGGGGCCGACCGAATACTTTATGGCGACGCAAAAATTCGAACAGGTCCGCGACATTCTGACAATGGTGTATTCCCACCAGTACGAAGACGACGGCAACTGGCCGCAGTGGTTTATGTTCGACAACTACTTTACCGTCCAGCAGGAGGAGAGCCACGGCGATATCATCGTATGGCCGCTGAAGGTGCTCAGCGATTACCTGCGGGCGACCGAAGATTTTGGCATTCTCGAGGAAAAGGTTCCGTATACGGTCAAGCACAAGTTCCATTTTACCGAAGAAACCGCCACGATTCTGGATCACGTGTACAAGGAGATCGGTTACATTCGCAGCCACTTCCTGCACGATACCCACCTGTCCTCTTATGGGGATGGAGATTGGGACGATACGCTGCAGCCGGCCAACGCCCAGCTGAAGCAGTACATGGTCAGCAGCTGGACCGTCGCCCTGACGTACCAGACGATGACACAGCTCTCAGGCGCCCTGAAATCCGCCAAGCCGGAATTGGCTTCGGAGCTTCATGACATGGCGCAGGGAATCAAGCGCGATTACGAAAAATACATGCTCGGAACGGAAGTCATTCCTGGGTTCCTCTATATGGAGAATCCGGACGAGGTGAAGCTGATGCTCCATCCGACCGACAAGGAGACCGGCATTCAGTACCGCCTGCTGCCGATGACCCGGAGCATGATTGCAGAGCTGCTGGATCCGGAGCGCGCGAAGGCGCATTATGAGCTGATCAAAGAGAAGCTCTTCTTCCCGGACGGCGTCCGTCTCATGAACCGTCCGGCCCAGTATGCCGGTGGCGTCAGCACGCACTTCAAACGGGCGGAGCAGGCGTCGAACTTCGGGCGCGAAGTGGGCCTGCAGTATGTTCACGCCCATATCCGCTTCATTGAAGCGATGGCGAAGCTCGGGCAGGCGGATGATGTATGGAACGGCCTGAACGTGATCAACCCGGTCGGCATCCGCAATGTCGTGCCGAATGCCGAGCTGCGTCAAAGCAACGCTTATTTCAGCAGCTCCGACGGCAAGTTCAACACGCGTTATGACGCGCAGGCGCATTTTGATGAGCTGCGCAGCGGCAGCGTGCAGGTAAAGGGCGGATGGCGTATTTACTCCAGCGGCCCGGGGATCTACATGAATCAGCTGATTTCGAACGCGCTGGGCATCCGCCAGGAGCAGCAGGATCTCATCGTGGATCCGGTGCTGCCGCAGAAGCTGGACGGCCTGCGCTTCGACTTCCGCTACGACGGTCAGGACGTGGCCTTCATTTACCATTTGAACGGCACTGGCGAACGCCGCGTGAAGCTGAACGGCCGTGAGCTGGAAGCTTCGGCGGTGAGCAATCCGTACCGCGAGGGCGGACTGCGGATTTCGAAGGACGTGTTTGAGCAGGGAATGAAGCCGGACGGCCACAATGTGGTTGAGATTTTTATGTAGCAGTTTAAGGCGATCTTCACGGATCGCCCTTTTCCATGAGAACTGGAATATGGATAATTTTGGACCTAGCATGGTTTGATACGGGGGAGCGAGGAACATTGGTTAGTATTAAGGATATCGCTAAAAAAGCCGGGGTTTCCATATCGACGGTATCATATGCCCTGAACGGCAGCAGCAAGGTGACGGATGAAACCCGCTCGAAAATTTTGGCGATCGCCAAGGAACTGAACTATGTGCCGAACGCGGCCGCGAGATCGCTGAAGAAGCGGGAGTCCCGGATCATCGGGGTATTTCTGACGGATTTTAAGGGGGACGTGTATGGCGACCTGCTCGACGGGATGAAGGAGGTCTGCAACGCCCAAGGCTACGACCTGATCGTATGCAGCGGCAAGCAGGCCCACCGGATGCTTCCGGAACGGATGATCGACGGAGCCATTATTCTGGACCATGCGTTCACGAACGCCGAGCTGCTCAAATATGCCGAGCGGAACCACAAAATCGTCGTGCTGGACCGGGAGCTCGAGCATCCCAACATCAATCAGGTGCTGCTGGATAATAAGGCAGGGGCTACGCTGGCCACCGAATTTTTGGTCGAGCAGGGCCACAAGAAGATTTACATCGTGACGGGGCCTGATGACTCGTTTGACTCCATTCAGCGCATGAAGGCGGTCAAAATGGTAGCGGACCGCACGGAAGATGTGGAATGGATCGAGATCCCCGGCGATTTCAAGAAAAGCGGAGGGGAACGCGCCGCCGAACGGGTCATCGGTGAGTATACCGGCCCGGCGGCCGTGTTCTGCCTCAATGACGAAATGGCCATCGGTTTTTGCAACCGGCTGGCGGAGACCGATTACCGGATCGGGGAGCATGTGCATTTGATCGGCTTCGATAATATTGAGCTGACGAGCTACATGCAGCCGCGCCTGGCGACCATCAACTACTCCAAACGGAAATGGGGGGCGCTGGCGTCGGAGCAGCTGATCAAGATTTTATCCGCTGAGGAAGTGGAGCATGAGCGCATCTACGTCACGCTAATCAAAGGGGAATCTGTCGGAAAAAGCGCCCGGCAGGTTAACGTGGCTAGATGAAGCACGCATGCACCGCGGTGAACAAACAGAAGGGTATCCGGCTGACTAGAGCCTGTCGGATACCCTTTTTGCATGTTCATTTTACGTTAACGAATGGCCACGTTGTAGGTTTTTAACCAGTTGTTGACCTGGGCCAGGTAAGCAAACAGCTGCGGTCCCGACATCAGCTGGCCGAACCATGGCAGATTCGAGGACGCCTCAGGGGAAGCGGCGATCTCGAGAATTTTGTTCTTGTCGATCAGCGGCAGGATCGGGGCAGACGGATCGTCCAGAATGTCGAGCATCTGCTGCTTGACGGCGGCAAGGAAATCCGGATTGTGGGTTTTCGGATACGGGCTCTTCTTGCGGTAGAGCACATCGTCCGGCAGCACGCCTTCCAGTGCCTTGCGTAGAATGCCCTTTTCCCGACCGCCGGTCATTTTGATTTCCCAAGGGATATTCCACACGTACTGAACCAGCCGGTGATCACAATAAGGCACGCGTACTTCGAGGCCGACGCCCATGCTCATGCGGTCCTTGCGGTCCAGTAGTGTCGGCATGAAGCGGGTGATGTTCAGGTAGGACATGACCCGCATTTTGGCCTGCTGGCCGGTCTCGCCGCGCAGTTTGGGAACTTCCCGTACCGCATCGGCGTAACGGTCGCCCAGGTAATCCAGCGGACGGATCCATTCGCGGATTTCGGGAGACAGCAGGCTGGCCCTCATGTCGGGTGCGACCGACCAAGGGAACGTGCCGGAATTCAGCATTTCCTCGCGGTGAAACCAGGGATAGCCGCCGAAAATTTCGTCGGCCGCTTCGCCGGAGACGGCTACCGTCGCCCCTTTTTTGATCTCACGGCAAAATAAGTAGAGCGAGCCGTCTACGTCCGCCATGCCGGGCAGGTCCCGGGTCAGGGTGGAGGCGTTCAGCGATTCCACGAGCTCGGGGGTATCAAATTCGATGTAATGGTGCTGTGTCCCGAGTTCCTCCACCATCCGCTGGATAAACGGAGCGTCGGCTCCCGGCTGGAAGGCATGCGATTTGAAATGCTTCTCATTGCCGACGTAATCGACGGAGTAGGTGTGGACCTGCCCTTGGTTGGTCCGGTTATAATACTGAACGGCAAGGGCCGTCAGGGCGCTGGAATCCAGCCCTCCGGACAGCAGCGTGCAGACCGGAACGTCCGAAACGAGCTGCCGTTCCAGCGTATCCTGCAGCAGCTCGCGCAGCTTGGCCGCCGTTTCCTCCACGCTGTCTTCGTGGATGTGGCTGTCCAGACGCCAATAGGAGTAACTGCGCAGCCCGTCGCGGCTGAAGATCATCGCGTGGCCTGCCCGCAGCTCCTTCATGTCTTTATAGACGCCCTGTCCCGGTGTCCGCGCCGGGCCGATAATGAATACTTCGGCCAGTCCTTCCGGGCCGACCACGGGCTCCATCTTGGGATGCTGCAGCAGCGCTTTGGGTTCAGAGCCGAATATTAAAGTGCCGTCGATGTAGGCGTAGAACAGGGGCTTGACGCCCAGGCGGTCCCGCGCCATAAACACCTGCTCCCGGACGCTGTCCCAGATGGCAAAGGCAAAAATGCCGTTGAACCGGTCCACGCAGGCCGGCCCCCACTCGATGTATGAAACCAAAAGAACTTCCGTATCGCAATGGGTCCGGAAGTGATGTCCTCTTTTGACCAATTCGCTCCGCAGCTCGGGCGCGTTATATAGCTCCCCGTTATAACAAATCGCATACACATCATCATCATCATGAACGATCATGGGCTGTGCGCCGTTTTCGGGGTCAATGACGCTCAGACGGCGGTGGCCGAAGGCGCATGGATTGGAGATCCATGTTCCCGAAGCGTCCGGTCCGCGATCCGACATCGTTTCTGTCATTTTGACAAGGATCTGCGAATCCTGGGTTAAGTCGCCGCTCCATTGTATAAAACCGGTTATTCCGCACATGATGGGTCATCCTCTCTTTGTCGTTTGTCCACTCGCTGTCCTTTCTGTTTGCCAAAGTGATACAGTTATATGCCGAATCGGGGCATAAAATGTCTGTCCTTTAACGAAAACTATAGGAAAGGCAGTGTAAGAAAAACGTGTCTGTCGACGTACTTCTACAGCAGGCAGGCCGCATTTAGCGGATGTTTTTCTTGCGATCATGGAATGGTTCAGCTCCGCTGAAAACTTATAAATTTCTATGATCTTTACAAAGGAGAGTAATGTGACATGGATAAGCAGCATTTTTATGTATCGGTACACGGCAGAAGCGTTCTTGCCGAACAGGGCGCCGCTCCTTATGAGCTGGTAATGTACTGCACGGTGGGACAGGCCAGGGAAGTGCAGCAGATGATGGAGGATATGCAGGAGCATGCCGAAGACTCCTTCCTGGCCTATACGTTTCCATGGCCGGATACGCCGGAGGATGATGTCAATTCGCAGTACACGGAGAGCCTGAACAAGCTGTACCGGAAAATTTACGAATACGGCACGGCAGAAACACGCCAGCATCTGACGGGGAACAAAATGCTGGGTTATACTTGATTTCTGAATTCCGGCTGACCAGGGAGGGGAGGAAAGCATGTATTATATTAAGGATGCCAAGGTGCGGCGGATGACGGAGCTGGACGGGGTCCGCTGCGCCGAAATCGGCGTGCTGCCGGGAGCGGTCGACGATCCCGCGCTTTTGGCTTATGTGGCCGAACCGTCGCCGGGCTGCTACGACCTGATCCGACTGATCCGCAACGATGCCGACACAGAGCTCGACTGGTACGACAACAGCATGCATCAGGCGTATACCGATGTGACGATGCAGGCGTTCGAAGGCAGCTTCTTTCTGACGGCCGACGAGGAGCGGGATTTGTTCCTGCGCGATCTGATCTCTTTTGGGAACGTAGAGGAGGATCTGCGGAGCAGGTTCGCAAAGTAAACGCAGCCATAATTTAAGAAACATAGCCGGCAGACTCCCGCCCCATACTATGGTTTAGGGGAGGTGAGCTAAATGGCGGACTTCACGAACAAAAAAGGCAAGAGAAGCAAGTACGCCCGACAAAACGCTTTTGCGGGTGGAGTGACGAGCAGAAATTCGAGAAATTTGGCTGTGCCCCATAACCCAAGACGTTTTGGCAACCAGTAACCTCCTTGAACCATGAACAAACCTCCGGGGATATCCCCGGAGGTTTGTTCAGCTGTTCTTAGCTTTTCACGCTTTACGCATATTCGCGAAGCACCTGAATGCCTTTAACGATGTTGTAGACGAACGTGCCGAAGTAAATAACGCAGAACAGCAGGATATATCCCAGGATCGAGCCGGCATGGTGGGCTGCCAAAGTAAAAAACAGCAGCGGTACGGCCGCAATGAACGGCAACAGATGCGAGAGCAGCGCACGCTTGGCATGCCTGGCGACGTATTCGTCCCGGACGGCGATCCATACGATCACCGGCAGGATAAACGGGGCGAAAAATATGCTGAAGTAGGAAAGTGAAGATAACAACTGTCGCATGGGAAATGCTCCTTTAAAACGTATTTTGTTAAGTTATTACCCATAGTATTTCCCCCCAATCGGCTTTCTCATTTTCCTCTTGAAAAATTGGCTAAATGCGGTATAATAAATAACGCATTCGCTTTTTTTATTACATAGCAAGTCCCAGTAGCTCAGCTGGATAGAGCAACGGCCTTCTAAGCCGTCGGTCGGGGGTTCGAATCCCTCCTGGGACGTACAAGGAAAGCCCTCACTCGAGGGCTTTTTCTTTAGATATAAGCAAGTGGAGCGAGAAGGGAGAGAGACCGGATGAATCAGGATATTAAAGTATCACAGTGGACCGCACTGCTGATCGAGCAGGCGAAGCGGGCCGGACTGTCCGCGGCCGCCATCGCTGAGGCTGTCCATAACAAGGACACTGAGCCGTTTATCCAGGCTGGGCTCGAGGGCGAGCGTTATGCCAACCTGTTCGGCTACTCGGAGGAACACGGGGAGCCGCTTGCCCAGGCGGCAATAGAAGGCTACCGCATGACGTTTAACACGCGGAACGGGCTGAAAAACTGGCTGGTGCAGCGTTTTGGATTGGATGAGGAAAAGGACTTTGAGGTTGGCGAGGGCGTGATTCACGGGCTGCGGCTCACCTTGGAACAACTGGCTGCATTGCAAAAAGCACTGGCCGTAAATTGGGTGATTGCCGGATCGCGCGACCTTCCGGGCGGCATGGTGGAGCTGGATTTGTCCATTCGTGCCCTTCAATCCGCTTCTCAAGCCTAATTCGATCTAAATAGGCGTATGCCGGTTAGCCATAATAAAAGGGGCTGTCCCATGCTGTCGTGTCATGCACGACGGTGGGCAGCCCCTTTGTCATTTAGTTTCAATCGCTCCCATCGAACGATTCCTGCTTACTTCATTGTTAACCACGCCTAGCCCCGGAAGGTCCACGCTAACTGATCAACATCAGGATAATCGAGGACAATGACAGGCAGGCACTGAGCAAATAGATGAACACGACCGCCTGTTTCGGGCTCAGCCCCCAGGACAGCAGCCGATAATGGAGCTGGCTTCGATCGGCCTTGTATACCGGCTTGCCGTCCCGATACCGTTTGATTACAACGTAAATGTTATCGAAGATCGGCACGCCAAGCGCCAGCACGGGAACGAGAATGGAAATGACGGTCACCTGTTTAAAGGCCCCGTCCAGGGCGATGATGCCGAGCATGAACCCGATAAACGTCGCGCCTGCATCCCCCATGTAAATTTTGGCGGGCGGCTTGTTGTATCTCAGGTAACCGAGCGTCACCCCGACCAGCAGCACTGCCATGATCGCGGAATGGGACTGGCCTTTGGCAATAGCAACGATAAACAGCGTAAAGGCCGAAATTGCGGCCACGCCTCCGGACAGCCCGTCCAGACCGTCCATAAAATTAATGACCGTCGTGACGCCGAAGATCCACAGAATCGTCAGAATAAACTGCAGCCACTCCGGAAACACGACCATATGGCCGGCGAACGGAACGGTGATCCCTTCGAATGAGATCCCTGAATAATAGACGATCACCGCAGCGCCTACCTGCACGAGCGTTTTAGGCAGAGCGGCAAAATCCTTGCCTTTCGTCTTGTACCAGTCATCGATCATGCCGATGCCGAGGATGAGCAGCGAGCCGGCCACAATGCCGGCCATTTCCTTGTCCCAGTGTCCGGTGAGAACGATGTAGGGAACCATGAAGCCGAGAAAGATGGCGATGCTTGCCAGATGCGGTACGGGTTCCTTATGTATTTTGCGATGGGTGGGCCGGTCGACGAAATCAACCCGGATCGCGAGCTTCCTTAAAGGAGGGATCAAAGCCAAAACGATAACAAGCGACACAATAAATCCAATTACATACACAATGGTCAGGCCTCCAATACTTAGCTTTGCAATTTGCTGTCGTTTCATTCGGATACAGTTAGATAGATTGAACTAAAGTTTTTTATTGAAATTCTTGGTAAGCGGCCCAATAAGGCATTTATTTCTTTAGTTCATTCTATATAGATGTAGCATTTGTATTTTTAACTAGAATAATCGCTATTTTTGCAAAATACAACGATAAAATATTTAATATTTCCATAACATTCCAATCAACCGCTTTTTACAATTCTAGTAGAAAATAGGTCTATAGCACTTATGCTAATAGAAGAAGGGTGAGCCGATGTTGAAGAAAAATAAAATGTTTCAGGTACTGATGGCCTCTGCAGTTGTAACTTCCGTACTGGCCGGAGGAACGGCAGAAGCTGCTTCCACTGCAAAATCATCATCTGCGGGTCAGGCTGCAAAGATGACGTCGCCAAAACTGAAAGCGGCCAAGGTGGAACTCAGTGTGAACGGCGCGAGCGTCTCCGTCAATGCGGTCCAGCTCAACCAGGCGTACCTGGTAGCCGTGTCAGACGTTGTCAAGGCTTTCGGGGCAAGCGCAAGCGCCGCCAAAGGGATCGTCACGATAAAGGATGCGACCGGTTCACGCGTCGTTCAGCTGCAGGCAGGAGCAAAGTCCTATAAGGTGAATGGAGAGGCCGCAGCCTTTACGAACGCTCCTCTGCTACAAGATGGCAAAACCTACGTAGAGCTTCAATCGCTCGTGGAAGCACTGGGCGGGGAATGGATCGCAGGCAGCGGGCAGACGCAGCAGGTATTGACGGTTCAAAGACCGGAAGGAAGCTATTCTTCGGTACGCTGGAACGCCCAAGGGCAAATCATTGCCAGCCGTGACGACGCGGAGTCCGCCCAAATCGTTAAACTGGACCCGGCAAGCTATGGCAGCACGGTGATCTCGACGGACGAATATGCTGCGGAATTGGCGGTGTCCCCGAACGGACAGTGGGGAGCTTATACCGATAACGCCGGCCAGCTCTACCTGATGAACCTTGCCAGCGGGCTGTCGCAAAAACTCGGCTCTGATACTTCCGTCAAGACAGATTTGACCTGGTCGGCGGATAACAGCCGGATTTATTTCATCCAGGGCGACAAGCAGGAAAAAATATCTTACATTACTGTCGGCGACGGCAAGGTGACCGAAGTGCTGGCCGACAAAGTGGAGAACAAATCCGATGTGAGCCTGTCCGCGGACGGCAAACGATTGGTCTATATCGTCAATGTGACCGGCGTGGCCAGCAGCGATAAGGACAGCACGGAAGAATCGCTCAGCATCGACTATTCGGGCGCGGGCCAGCAGCTGTATTCCCTGGACCTTACGGATAAAGAAGCTAAACCGGTTCAGCTAACAACCAGTAAAGACAATAAATTGTATCCTGTCGCACTCGATGGCGGCAAAGCGGCGTATTTGAGCGCCGATCCGGATAGCGTCACTGCCAAGGACGTCATCAAGGTGATCGGCCCAGGCAGCAGCGTCCAGGACCTTGCGAGCATCATCGATGTGACGGTTATCGCGGCCGGGCCATCCGGAACGCTTGTTGCTGCAGGCATCGCTGCCGACGGCAGCACGAAAGTGCTGAAGATCGACAGCGGCAGCCAGACGCAGCTTTACAGCACGTCCGGAACCGTCAGCGAGCTGGCAGTGTCTGCGGACGGCAGCCGGATCGCCCTGATCGAAGACGGCAGGATTGTAGTCATAGCAGGCGGAAAGACCATTCAGCTTACCAAATAAAAAGCGGTTCTTAACCGAAAAGGAGAATAAACGATGAAACTGTTCAAAAAATTAACGCTGGCTGCCGTCACTTCCCTGGTAGCGGTAACCACCCTGGTCGGCTCCGCTAGCGCCGCATCCGGCATCTCCGGCAAAATTACGATTAACGGGTCCACTGCGCTGCTTCCGCTCACGCTTCAGGCAGCCAAGGAATTCCAGAAAATCAATCCGAAAGTCAGAATCTCCGCTTCCGGCAAAGGCTCGGTAACCGGACCGCAGGCTGTGAAGAAGGGCATTGCCGACATCGGGGCGTGCGACTGGGACGCCAGCATGGACGTACCGGGCTTCAAGGCTTTTGAAGGCCAGGTAGCCAACAAGGTGGCCGTCATTCCTTTCGCGACAGTCACCAACAAAAACGTGAAGGTGAACAACCTGACCACCGAACAGCTGAAAGGGATTTTCTCCGGCAAAATCACAAACTGGAAAGAAGTCGGCGGTGATGATGCGGACATCGTCGTCATCACGCGCGCCTTTGGCTCCGGCACCCGCGTCAACTATCAGGCCAAAGCGCTGGCTGGCGGCGACATCGTCAAAAAGGCCAAAAATTACAAGGAAGTCGGCTCCAGCGGTGACATGAAAACCGCCGTATCCACAACGCCGAACGCCATAGGATATATCGACCTGGTGTACGTAAACAGCGACATCAAGGCGCTGAGCTATAACGGCGTGCAGCCGACAACGGACAATGTCATCAACGGCAGCTACAAAATTTGGGCATACGGATATTACATGACCAAAGGCCAGCCGACCGGCGCTACCAAAGCGTTTATCGAGTATGTTCAAAGCGCGAAATTCCAGCAGGGTTCCCTGAAAAAACTGAAATTCATTCCGATTTCCGCCATGCGTTAAGGCAAGTGGATTGAGCCAATCCAAGCCAAGCCAAGCTTTATTCATGATCGCGGCCAGCCCTCTAATACCGATGGGGCTGGCCGCTTTATAGGAGGAGAGCCAGTTTGAGCACCCCCGTGCAGCAGTACGTGCCCAAGGAACGTCAGGTGCTGACCCCGCCCGCGAAGCGTCGCAGGTTCAGCCGCAGCGCCAGGGTCCGTTTCACCAACCGTCTGTTTACGTATTATTTCTGGTTCAGCATATTGGCGCTGTGCCTGGTGCTGGGCCTGGTGATCTTTTTTATCGGCAAAACCGCGTTTCTGACCTTCCGCGACATCTCTTTTGCGGATTTCTTCCTTTCCTTTAACTGGACTCCGGAGGAGGAGCATTACGGTGCAGCCGCGTTTATCATCAACACCCTGTCCCTGACGGCGCTTACGCTTGCGCTGGCCGTGCCGGTATCCGTCGGGCTGGCGGTGCTGATCGCCGAAATCGCGCCCGGCTGGCTGAAAAACGCTATGCGGCCGATTCTGGACCTGCTGGTCGGGGTTCCTTCCATCGTCTACGGCTACCTCGGCCTGACGGTGCTGATTCCGTTTTTGCGCCGGCTGAGCGGGGAGAATCTGGGCGACGGGCTGCTGGCGGCGGCGCTCGTGCTCGCCCTGATGGTACTGCCGACGATATGCCGGATCAGCGACGACGCGATTTCCGCCGTGCCGAAAAAATACCGCGAAGCTGCATATGCCATGGGCTCCACGCGCCTGCAGGTCATGATGCGGGTCGTCATTCCTGCTGCCGGCAGAGGCATCATTGCGGCGGTAATTATGGGGATGACCAGGGCGATCGGGGAGACGATGGCGGTGGTGATGGTCATCGGCAACACGGCGCAGCTCGCCAAGTCCCTGTTTACACCGGCTTCGGTGCTGACCAGCAACATCGTGATGCAGATTTCCAACGTGGAGTTTGACTCCACCTGGAATTACGCGCTGCACATGATGGCCTTCCTGCTGCTTATCATCTCGTTTGTCCTGATTTTGTTCATCCGCTATTTGGGACGCAAAGGGAGGGAGCAGGCATGAGCGAATGGACGCGCACCCGCAAAATGCAAAGATCGCTTGTGTACGACCGGCTGGCAACGTACGGGTTCTACGGGCTCGGCATCCTGGTTCTGCTGCTGATCTTCTGGCTGCTGCTGACCATCCTGGGCAAAGGGCTGCCCGGGCTGAGCCTCGAGTTTTTGATGAAGCTGCCCGAGGACATGGACCCCGGCGGCGGTATCGGGCCGGTGCTGTTCAACTCGTTTTATATTTTGATTCTGTCGCTGCTCATTTCCGTTCCGATTGGGGTTGGAGCAGGGATCTACATGGCGGAGTACGCCCCGCCGAATAAATTTACAGAGGTGCTGCGGATTTGCGTCGAGAGCCTCTCCTCCGTTCCGTCGATCGTATTCGGGATGCTGGGTTTGGCCATTTTTGCCGAGTATTTTCAAATTGGCTTGACCATTCTCGGCGGAGCGGTTTCCCTGGCCTTCCTCAACCTGCCGATGCTGGCCCGGGTGACGGAGGAAGCGGTGCGCGCGGTGCAGAATGACGTGAAGAACGCATCCTATGCCCTCGGGATGACCAAATTCCAATGCATCCGGACCGTCGTTATCCCGATGGCCATGCAGGGAATTGTGACGGGCATCTGCCTCGTGGCGGGCCGGGCCTTCGGAGAATCGGCCGTCATCCTGCTGACCGCTGGTCTCAGCACCTCCGGGGAGATGTGGGACTTTAATCTGTTCTCACCGGGTGAGACGCTGGCTGTACACCTCTGGTACGTGCAATCGGAAGCGATCGTGGAGGATGCCCGCCAAATCGCCGACAAGTCCGCCGCGGTGCTGGTCATCGTCGTCCTTATGATGAACCTGCTGTTCCGCATTCCGCTGTGGATCAGCAACCGGCGCCTGAAGAAATAGGATCTTTTAGAGGTTGTTCAAAAAGTCCGCTTTTGATCACGAAGTAAATCGGGAAGCTGATTCGGCATCGAATCTTGAATTCAGCCGGGTCTTCCGGTGCTCACGTACCCACTACGTACGCTCTGCTCCTCAGCCCCAAGCTTCATCCAATCTTCTCGGTGCTGAAAACCGACCTTTTTGAACTTGCATTTATATGTATTCATACCGAAATAAGCTTTGATCTAGGAAAAAGGGCTGTCTTCCGGCAGATTGACTCTGCCGGCGAGACAGCCCTTTAAGGTTGACTGAATTTTTCAGCTTATTCAGCGAAGCAGAACGCTTGGGATGACTGCAAGCCAATACCATTGGCTGAAGGTGGTCGGCATGTTTGCCCTCAACGGCCCGTAATGATATCCAGCTGTGCGGAAGTATCATACACCATCTGGTAAGGGTCGGCGCTGTACGGAGTGAGCTCGGCCGTGACGGTATCCGTGTAGCCGATCTCGTTCAACGCCCGCCGCACTTCGTTCCAGTTGACGCTGCCCGACAGCAGCGGGACGAAGCCGTTCGGTCCGGCTGCCGGATTAAAGTCCTTCACGTGGACTTTGCGGATCCGCTCGCCCAGCGTCCGTATCCAATGCTCGGGATAGCCGAAGAGAAGGACGTTTCCGATGTCAAAATAGGCTCCGACCCAGGGTGAATCGAGCTCGTCGATATACCGGGCCATCTCCATCGGGGAGAGCAGAAATTTGTTCCAGACGTTTTCGATGCCGATATGAACGCCGTGCTGTTCGGCCAGCGGAATGAGTTCCCGCAGTTCTTCCTGGCTGCGGCTATAACATTCCTCATAGGTGACGGAAGGCGTCACCGCCCCGGGAACGACCAGCACGGTGTCCATCCCGAGCAGGGATGCAAGCTCCATCTGCCGGGTGACGATCTCCCGTCCGCCGGCGCGGACATCCGGATCCGCCGCGGACAGGGGGGATTTCCACAGCATGCCGGTCGAAAGGCTGCGCAGCTGAATGTTGTGACGGGAAGCAAGGGCCAGTACGGCCTCCGCCTCCTGTGCAGTGGTGTCCATGGTCAGCCCGGTACCGCCGGACGGATACAGGTTCAGCTCGACGGCATCGTAACCCGCCTGCTCCGCATGAAGAAAAATCATCTCGAGCGGGGTTCCCTCCGGAAATCCCCATTGATTTATCGACTTCAGCATCGCTTCATACACCCCTTTGTCAGGTTTAGGTTCAGAGCTCTGCAGGCGAAACGGCGGCCAATCGCTCCGCCGAGCGGTATGCAGCCAGGGCCACTTCGAGCGCCTTGAGCCCGTCGACGCCCGTCACGTTCGCCTCTGTCTTGCCTTCCGCGATCGAGGCTACAAAATCCCGGACCAGGCCGAAGTCCATATCGTCGCCCCAGAAATGGTGCCGGTAGCCGCGCTCCTCGCTGAATATGTTCAGCTTCTGTCCGAAGGCGTCGATCGTCAGGGTGCCGGCCGTCCCGACAATTTCCAGCGTCACGTCGCCCCAGGTCGGGAAGGAAGGATTCCTGGACCAGCTGCAGTCCAGCGTGGCAAAGACGCCGTTGTCAAATTCGATCGACAGAATTCCGCAGTCATCGATGGGGGCGGCGGACATGAGCTGCCCGATTTCCGCGTACACCTCTTTTACCTCCGCGCCGGTGAACCAGCGCATAATATCGGCGACATGAACGGTGTGGTCAATGACCGCTCCGCCGCCGGACAGGGCGGGGTCGACGAACCATCCGCCCGGATTTTGCCCGCGGTTGGTCCCCTTCATGGCGAGGATCCGGCCTAGCTTGCCTTCGTCGATCATTTGCTTGGCCCGGATGACGGACCGGTTGTACCGGACCGGAAAGGCTGTCTGCAGCATGACGCCGGCGGCTTTGCAGGCCTCGATCATGTCCCGGGCGTCCGCGGCATTGGTCGATATGGGCTTTTCGCACAGCACATGGACCCCCGCCTTGGCGGCCGCAAGGACATGCTCCTTATGGTTTGCGTTCTCCGACGTAACGACGATCCCGCTGAGGCCTTGCGACAGAAGCTCGGCATAATCGCCGTAATAGCTGGTGCCAAGGATGCCGGCGAACTTTTGACCCCGCTGCTCATCGGGATCGTAAATGCCGGCGAGCTCCACTCCTTCCAATTGGATCAGCGCTTTCGCATAACTGTAAGCGTGCATATGGGCGAAACTGGCGATGCCGATTTTCATGAACCGATCACTCCTTTGCTGCTCGGGTCGGCTGCACCGGTCCCCAGATGAACCGGCCGCCCGGTCTCCATCGATTTCAGCGCCGAGAGCGCAATCCGGAGCGCCTCATAGGCGTCTTCCACGGTTACTATCGGCTCTTTATCCTGCTCGATGCAATTCAGGAAATGGCGAAGCTCCTGGGAATACGGGTTTTCCTCGACCGGGCTTTCCGGAACGGGTACGCCGCCTCCTCCGCCTGCATGACCGCCGCGCTGAAAAGACAGCAGCGGCTGATCCCGGGCGCTGTCATAGCCGATGATCCCCTGCGTGCCGGCCATCTCCAGGTTCATGGAGAAGCCTTCATGCGACCAGGTTCCCTCGACGTGGGCGATGGCGCCGCTTTGAAAGCGGAGGGTCACGAGCGAATAGTCCAGCTGGGCGTGAACTCTCCCATGGAGCCCCTTGGCATACACACGTTCCACTTCGCCGAAGCACCAGCGAAGAAAATCGAAATCGTGGATCATGGCGTCCAGCGTAATGCCGCCGCTGGCCCCGAAATCGCTGTACCAATGCTGCCAGCCGATCGGATACCCTCCACCGCGGCCCGCGCGGATGACGGCCGGCTTGCCGATGACGCCATCATCCAGCAGCTGCTTGGCATGCGCATATTCGTGGAAGAAGCGGAGAACATGCCCGACGAACAGCCGGACACCACGCGAACGGCAGTGGTCGATCATTTCCCTGGCGTCGGCCAGACTGCGTGCCAGCGGTTTCTCGCAGATGACGTGCTTGCCGTCGTCGGCCGCTCGAAGAACAAACTTCTTGTGGAGCGGCGTCGGCAGGCATACATCGACGACATCGACGCGGTCAAGCGCTTCCATCGCCTCCGCGTAGGAAGTGAACGAAGAGGTGCCGCATGCCTCCGCAACCCGCGCTCCCTTGCCGGCGTCGGTGTCGACGATACCGGCCAAGTGCGCATTCGGCATATCGGCATAGGCTGCGGCATGGGTGCTCCCCATCGCCCCCGCTCCTATAACGAGTACGTGAATCATAACGGTTTTCAGCTCCTTTTATGATGGACCGGTTACACTTGTAAAAGGTCTATTCGTTTCCTTATCCTTTGATGCCATTCATAGCGATTCCTTCTATAAAATAGCGCTGAAGGAAAATGAACAGGATGATGATCGGCAGCGTAGCCATCACGGCACCCGCCATCAGCAGCGGATAATCGGTCGAATGCTGCCCCTGGAAGGAAGAGATGCCGATCGACAGCACGCGCATATCCTCCGAGCTGGTCATGATGAGCGGCCACAGCAGGTCGTTCCATGCCGCAAGAATCGTAAAGATAGCCAAAGAGACGAGAGCGGACTTCGACAGCGGCAGGTAGATGTTCCAATAAATCCGGAAATAGCTGCAGCCGTCGATTTTGGCCGCCTCCTCCAGATCCTTCGGCAGCGTCATGAAAAATTGCCTTAGCAAAAAGGTGCCGAATGCGCTGAAGATGCCGGGGATAATCAGGACATAGAAGGTATCCAGCCAGTTCAGCTGCCGCATGATGACAAAGCTCGGGATCATGACGACCTGGGACGGCACCATGAGCACGGCCAGCAGGGCGAGAAAAATGACGTTTTTCCCCGGGAATTTCAGGCAGGCAAAGGAGTATGCGGCCAGGGAACACAGCAGCAGCTGTCCGGCCGTGCGGCCTAGCGTCACCAGAATCGTATTGAGGTAGTAAGTGCCGAAGTCGATGGTGGTCAGCACCTTGGCGTAATTTTCAAAATGCCATTCCGACGGCAGCAGCGTAGGGGGCACCTTCATGGAATCCGCAAAGGACTTAAACGATGTGGACAGCATCCAGACAAAAGGGGTCACCATCAGGACGGCTCCCGCGATCAGCAGAATATGAACGGCCAGCCGTCTTCCGCGGTCGGAAGTTCGGGTTATCATGACAGCCTCTCCTCCTCATGAAGGTTATTGATAATGAACCCAGCGTTTTTGGAAATACATCTGAAACGCGGTGATGATCAGGATGACGATAAACAGGATGAACGCCTCCGCCGAAGCGTAGCCCATGTTGAAGTACTTGAAGCCGTCCTCCCAAATGCTGTACACGACGGTGCGCGTGGAATCGAGCAGGGAGGTCTGCTGCCCCATCATGATGAAGACGAGGTCGAATACCTGGAAAGAGTTGATGAAGGACATGACGAGCACGAAAAACAGGCTCGGCGTCAGCAGCGGCAGCGTTATCCGGAAAAAGCGGTAGACCGTGCCGGCGCCGTCCAGCGACGCCGCTTCGTAATAGCTCGACGGAATTCCCTGCAGCCCCGACAGCAGGATGACGGCGTTGTAACCGACGCTCGTCCAGACGCTGACAATGACGATCGACATGAGCGCAAACTTTTCGTCGAACAGCCAGTTCGGCTGGGGCAGATGCATCGCCCCGAGCACGTAATTGATGAGGCCGAACTCGGAGTTATACAGCCATTTCCACACCATACCGACCGCGATCGGCATGGTGATGACCGGGATGAAATAGAACGTGCGGTACACGACCATCCCTTTGATATGCTGATTGAGCAGCACGGCGAGCAGCGTGGCAAAGACGATGGACAGCGGGACGGTCGCAACGGTATAGAGCAGCGTATTCAGGAGGGAATGCGTAAACTTCTCGTCCTGCATCAGCTGGGTAAAATTGTCGATCCCGTTGAACGCCGGAGCGGACATGCCGTCCCAGTTCGTAAAGGACAGAATCAGGGAAGCGGCGGAAGGCACCATATAAAAGAGGGCCAGACCCAGTGCGACGGGGAGGATAAATACGTACCCCCAGACCGCCTCCTGGATGGCCAGCTTGGAAGTTTTCCGCTTCCGGGCTGCAGGCAGGTTCGGGTCTTTCGACTTGACGGCCAGCGGCGTATTCACCGGCAGCACCATCCTTTCTCTCGAAGTTAAGTGGATACAAGCATAGATTCTTCTTTAATCCTTCTTCTCTTCCGCGAGAATCTCGTTCATTTTATCGGCTATCGTCTTCAGCGCTTCCTCAAACGACTTTTTCCCGAGGTAGGCGTCCTGAAGCTCCTTGGTCTCCACGTCCTGCCACTCGGCCGTCCGCTCGGACACCGGATACGGCACAGCAAAGTCCAGACTATCCACGAATATCTTCAGGTCAAGGGAAGGGATCGACTTCAGCCAGCCTTCCTCCGTTCCTTTATAAGCGGGAATGCTGAAGCCCGATTCGGCCAGGTACTGCTCGCCTTCTTTGCCGGAAAGCACCTGGATCAGGTCCCATGCTTCCTGCTGATGCTTCGTTTTTTCGTTCATCGCCCAGCTAAGGCCGTGAACGATCGTCGCTTTCTGTTTGCCTGCGGGCAGCGGGGCAACCCCCAGCTTGTCTCCCAGCAATTTGTACAGCTCGGGCGCGCTGACGGAAATGGCGGGGAACATGGCGGCTTTGCCGGAGCCGAACAGCTGGAGCGGCTTGGTCTCAAGCTGCTGCTGGGCGTTCGGGGAATAGCCCTGGTCCATCAGCTTTTTCTCCCATTGAAAAGCGGATAGCGCTTCGGGCGAATCGAAGCCGGATTTCGTTTTATCTTCGGAGATGATGTAACCGCCAGCCTGGTGGATCAAATCGTAGTATCCGGACTGGCTGTCAATCAAAGCGGTGTAGCCGTACACGCCGTTCTGCTTGTCCGTCAGTTTGGCGGCATTCTGCTCGATCGTATCCCAGGTCCAGCTGCCGTCCGGGTAAGACACGCCGGCTTTGTCGAAAAGTTCTTTATTGTAGTAGAGTCCAACCGCATCGAGGAAATAAGGAAGTCCATAAAGATGATCGTTGTAGGTGTACAGATTGACGAGGGCGTCTGTGTAAACGGAGGTATCGAGCTTGCTTTCATCAATAAGCGGCTGCAGATCCTTGATCCAGCCTTTGGAGGCATAAGCGTAGAAGTTGGGGCCGTTCATCCAGAAAACATCGGGCCCACTGTTGCCGGCGAGACTTGTTTTCAATTTGGTCCAGTAGTCGGCCCAAGGGGTGTAAGTTACTTTGACTTCCACGTCGGGGTGGTTTTTCTTGTACAGCTCAATCGATTTGTTGACGGTGTCCTTCACGTTCTCATCCCATAGAGCCACATTGATTACTTTTTTGCCGCCGGCTTCTCCGGAAGAGCCGCCGCAGCCTGTCATTACAGCAGTGAACAGAAACAGGAACACGAGGATGATCGACATTTTTCTAGCCATTCCAATAACCTCCTCTAAATATGGTTCTTGCACTCATTCTTGATCTGCCGCAGTTCCAATGATGTACGAATTCTCCCCCCCTTATCTTGCGAAAATCCATCGCCATACTTATTCCAATAATCAAAATAAGTAGATGCCAACTGACCATTCGATGTGAGGTTTCAGGAAAAGAATGGCATCTATTTGCGTAAGATTATATATTTGGTGATTTTTATTTTCAATAGTTTGATAAATATTTGCATAAAAACTTTTGGAAGGCAGGAAAACGGCGTTTTCAAGTGGAAAGTATCGGTTTCCGCATATTTTGGTCATTGGAATATGTTACATGGAATGGAGCATTGGGAACTATATTTTACTGTAAATATGGAATAAGATGGAATATATTGATGCATTTTGCCGAAGAAAGGGGAAGATGGTTGAAAACGATGAGAAAAGGCGATTGGAAACTGATTCAGGAACTGAACCGGTCGATCATTTTAAATAAAATCCGCCTGGACGGCCCGATCTCCCGGATCGAGCTGGCCAAAGGAAACCGGATTAGCCCCTCCACCGTAGCTGCGGCGGTTCAGGAGCTGATCCGGGAAGGCTATGTGACTGAAATCGGCAGAGGACAGTCCAGCGGCGGGCGCAAGCCCATTTTGCTGCGATTTGCGCCGGATAACCATTTTTTGTTTGCCGCATCGATCTCAAACACGGTCATCGAGGTTGCCCAATTAAACCTGGAGGCGAACATCCTGCGCAAAGAATCCGCTCCTGTCGGAACGCGGCAGGGAGAAGGCGTCATCGAGCTGATGCTCGGCATGATCGATCGCTTCGTCACCGAAACCGGCAGCCTGGACGCTTGCATCGGCATAGCCGTCACGACGCCGGGCGTGGTTAATGTTGAGCAGGGGGTTGTCTACTATAATTCCAAGCTCCGCCTGAATGACGTTCCGGTCAAGCAACTCGTGGAAAGCCGCTATGGGATTAAAACCTGGGTCGAGAACGATACGAACTCGCTCGTGCTTGCGGAACGGCGGTTCGGGAGCTACAGCTCTTTTGCCAATCTGATCTATATTATGGTCGGCAATGGGATTGGGGCAGGCATCCTTGTCAACGACATGATCCTCCGGGGAAAGCTGGGAGGAGCGGGCGAATTCGGCCATACGAGCGTCAACCGGAGCGGAATCCGCTGCGAATGCGGTAACGTCGGCTGCCTGGAGAACTCGGTAAGCTGGCCTGCGGTGCACTCCCGAATGATGGCGGCGATGGCCTCGGGCCGGCAGACGCTTATCCACGATCTGACAGGCGGCGACTTCAGCCGGATCGAGCCTGAGGTGTATAAAGAGGCGCTGTCCAGAGAGGATCGGCTGGCTATGGACATCACTGAGGAGATCGCCGAGCATCTGGGTGCAGGCATCGTCAACCTGGTGAACCTGTTTAATCCGGGAGCGATCGTGTTAGGCGGGAACGTGGCTCAGGACAATCCCATTCTGCTCCATAAGGTTGAGGAGCATATTTCAAGGTATGCCATGCGTATTTTGAAGGACGATCTGGTTGTTGGGCAGTCTTCGCTTGGGGATGACGGTAAATTAATCGGTGCGGCCGCTGTCGTGCTGCAGGATCTGTTTCAGTTTTCGTTAACATAACCGTCATCCTTTGGTGAGGAGACTGTGAGGAAATGAAAAAGAAACTGGAAAAGGCTTCATACATAAATATGGTTGATGGAAACCGGTTCTAGCAGTACAATAAGGCAGCGGTTCTCGAAGGAATCCCTTAACATCTTTTGCAACCGGCAGAGAAAGGTTTGATATGGTGACGAAGGTAAATGCAATGATGCAGAGGCTGCGTCCTCTCGCCCCATTAGTACTGATGCTCGTTTTTCCCGTTCTGGGGTCGATTTACCAGCTGGTGAACCACCCGAATGACCGCGTGTATTCCCTTGTCACGGAAGCGGATCTGGCTATTCCATTTATAAAATATTTTGCGCTCCCTTACGGCGTATGGATCTTCTATATCTATGCCTGCCTGGTCTACCTTTTCTTTAAGGACAGGAATTTGTATTACCGGGGTATTATACTGTACACGTTATGCGCAATGACATGCTACGGCATTTATCTTGTGTTTCAAACGACGGTGCCAAGGCCGGTCGTGACCGGCAGCGATCCGTTCAGTGAGCTTGTCCGATTTATTTATAAACGGGATCAGCCCTACAACTGTTTTCCGAGCATTCACTGCTTCTCGAGTTACATGGTTATGCGACTCTTTCTGACAAGCAAGGCCCGGAGCCGCGTGATCATGATTCTCGTCAGCACGATGTCGATTCTCATCATCGCCTCGACACAGTTCGTGAAACAGCATGTCCTCTGGGACGCCGTTTCGGCGATCGCGATGGTTGAAATTTACCACTTCTTGCTCTATGTCCTGCCCGGTGCACACCGCAGCCGGGAGAAAGTACGGCAGCAGAAGGAACTTCAAGCATAAGGCAGCATGCTCTAACAGAGCCCTGCTGCACCAGATCGGCAGTCTTCCGAGTGAAGGCTGCCGTTGCTGCGTTTCAGGGCCGAGGATGGTGCAAAAACGAAAAAATTGTGCAGGAAACCGAAGTTCATGCTACAATGAACCAAACATCCTATGTTTGGAGGTATTCGAATGAACTTGCAGCGTCCAACGCGTTCAACGCTTGTCGAGCAGGTCGCTTATCAGCTGGAGAAGCTGATTGAAGAAGGGCGGTGGCCCGTTGGGGAACGCATTCCTCCGGAACCGGAGCTGGTGGAGAAGCTGGGCGTCAGCCGAAACACGATCCGTGAAGCGATCCGTGCCCTGATTCATGCGGGACTGCTCCGTACACGGCAGGGGGACGGGACGTACGTTGTCGCGTCGAGCAGCCTCGGTCCCGTCCTTCAGCGGCGGATGGAGCGCTCCAAGCTGAGCGAGACGCTGGAGGTTCGCGCTGCGCTGGAGCAGGAAGCCGCCCGGCTCGCTGCCCAGCGAAGCACGGCGGATGATATCAAGCAGATCCGGCTTACGCTTGCGGCCTGCAGCGCCGCAGAACAGTCCGGAGATATGGAAGCTTATATCATTGCCGATTTGGCCTTTCACAAGCAGGTGATCGCCGCTGCGCATAACCGGCTGCTCAGCGAATTGTATGACAGCATTAGCGAATCCGTGACGAGTTCCCTCTCGCTGGGCAGCTTGCGCTGGGATCTGGTGCTTGTGCACTGCCGGCTCAATGAGCGCCTGCTTGAAGCCATCATCCGCCGGGACGCGGCGGAGGCGGGCGAAATTGTCCGATCGTATATCCAGGCATCCCAAGATGCCTTGCTTGATTTGTCTGAAGGAGGAAATACAGAACATCATGAATAAAACATACGAATTGTCTACGCAGCCGGCGGAGAATCCCCAGGTTTCCACAGGGATGAAGGCGCTGCTGCTGGTTCTTGGTATTATCCTGATCGCGACGACGTTGCGGGCGCCGATCACTTCGGTGGGTCCGCTCGTTGAAACGATCCGGCTCGATACGGGAATGTCGCATACCCTTGCGGGGCTGCTGACCACGTTCCCGCTGCTGGCCTTTGCCGTCGTCTCCCCGATTGCTCCGAAGCTGGCCCGGAGATGGGGCATGGAGAAGACGCTGTTTAGCGGAGTGGCCGCTGTAACGCTGGGCATTGTCCTGCGGTTCGTTCCTTCGGTCGCCGCTTTATTTGCCGGCACGATTCTGCTCGGCCTGGGCATCGCGGTCAGCAATGTGCTGCTGCCGAGCCTGATTAAGCGGGATTTTCCGCTGCGGGTGGGTGTCATGACGGGAATCTATTCCGTTTCGATGAACATCTTTGCGGCTATCGCCTCCGGCGTCAGCCTTCCGGTGTCGAATCATCTCGCTTCCGGGTGGCGGGGATCCCTGCTCATCTGGGGAATCCTGTCATTGATCGCGCTCATCGTCTGGTTGCCGCAGCTTCGGTACCGGCATCGGACCGGCGAGGTGCGGATTTCATCGGAAAGCAGCATCTGGCGCTCGAAACTGGCGTGGCAGGTCACGATTGTTATGGGTTTGCAATCCTTCGTATTTTACTCGGTCGTGTCCTGGCTGCCTGAAATTTTGACCGATCGGGGCATGAGCGGTTCGACGGCAGGCTGGATGCTGTCGTTGATGCAATTTTTCAGCGTGCCGGTCACGTTCTTCGTGCCGATTCTGGCGGGACGCTTTAAGAATCAGCGCGGACTGGTCGTCGGGACGTTCCTCTGCTTTGTTCTGGGCTTTGTACTGCTGCTTAGCGGATGGAACGCGATCGTTCCGGTCGCGGTCGTATTGGTCGGAATCGGCACCGGTGCGGCCTTCGGCCTCGTAACGATGTTCTTTATGCTCCGCACCCGCCGGACCGAACAGGCTGCGGAATTGTCCGGTATGGCCCAGTCGGTCGGGTACCTGCTGGCCGCTGTAGGACCTCTGTTGATTGGACTTGTCCATGACCTGAGCGGCAGCTGGACGACCGCGACCTCGGTCCTGCTGATCGTGGCCATCGTCTATATGCTGGCCGGATGGGGTGCCGGAAACAACACTTACATTGAAGAATAAAGCACAACCTCCGCCGGAAGGGCGGAGGTTGTTTGCATTTTTCTTGAGACGGCCGTTACAAATAGATGCCGCTGCTGAAGCCCTGAATGTACATGGCACGCTTTCTGCGGGAGCTGCGGCGCATCTTAAGGATGCTGGACTTGCTGCCGCTGCCGGTTGCAGATTTGTGCCGGGAGTACCTGGAGTGTCTGGAGGCTTTTCTCCGCTTCCTCATGACGACCCTTTCACTCTGTTCCCTTTCGCTCCGGTGGCGGGAGGATGGTTTTCTAGGCGAGTGTTTGCGGGTTTTGCGTTTCATAAGCAGATGCCGTGCTTTTCTGTCTGCGCTTCTTTTGATGGGCGCCGGGGGTATCGGCTCCTTGCTCCATGGCGTTAATCTCAGATTATCCTGATAGAGGGCATATCCTGGGGAAAGCGGGTCCCAGCACTTCATGTCACCGGCAAAGTGAACGATTTTTTGCTGGAGGTCCATTTCGGCACCCGGGACGTAAAACCAGTTGAACCGTTGATCCAGCAGCAGGCAGTTTCCCCCGAATACGTGGTTCAGGCAGTCCTGGTCCGGCATCGAGGTGCCGGGAAAGGCGCGGAAAAAGTTCAGTATTTCTTCAAACCACGTCACGTGCTGCCGAATGGCATTGAGGTCAAATACAAGGACCCCGGAGTTAAAATAGGTTTCGGGATTTAAACCCTGGACGGCCACGACTTCTGCGATGCCGTGGATGCCTTGGTCGTGGATAGCCCCAAGGTAGCCGCCGTTCAGGTCGATCTCCCACAGCTCGGTGATGTCCATATTGACCATCACGTCGCAGTCGAGATAGATTACCCGTTCAGCAGGTACCACGGCTGGCAGCAGCAGCCGATAAAGACTGCCCCACGTCCATCGGTCGATGGAGCCGGTTCCCGACAGAACGTCCATCATCTCGACCGGCAGGGTCACAGGATAGAAGTGGATCGGATGCTTGAAATCCGCCGCCAGCTGGGCGAGCTTGTTCTTGTTTTCATCCAGGAGCGAATCGTCATGGAGGATATGAACCTGAAGCTCGGAGGAAGTATTACGGAACACGGAAGCCAACGCGGCGGCAGCGTGCTCGGAATAGCTTCCGTCCTTATCTGTAAAAGCTAAAGCCAATTCAATCATTTGTGGGGACACCTCTCTTTAGAATTGGTTTTCCGTTACATACCTGCATCACGAGAAGGCAGGCGGGTGAAGCTTGGGCTTACGGCGCAGGATCACCGGAACCGGAATCCGGTAATTGCGGGTCCTCTTTTAACAGCTCGCTCATTTCGTCCTGCAGGTGTTGCTTCAGTTGCGCTCTTTGCTTCGTCAGTGCCAAAATGGCCTTCACATAACCCAGCGGATCACCGACGTCATGCCAGCGGCCTTTAATCTCGCAGGTATAAATCGCTTCTTTGACAAGTAATTGATTCAATGCGTCCGTCAGCTGGATTTCGCCGCCAACTCCCGGGGATTGGTTTTCCAGGATATCGAAAATGGATGCAGTCAAAATGTAACGGCCCACCATGGCCAGCCTCGAAGGAGAGGCATCGACCGCGGGTTTTTCCACCAACCGGTTCACATACGCAAACGAATCGACCAGCGGTTTGGCGTCGACGATGCCGTAGCTCGATACCTTGTCAGCCGCCACGCTCTGCACGCCTACGATGGTCGTCTGCAGCCGGTCATACCCATCCATAAGCTGCTTTAGCGACGGCGGATCAGCGTCAAAAAACGTGTCTCCAAGCAGGACGGCAAAGGGCTCGTTTCCGATAAACTTGCGCCCTACCCCGATGGCGTGCCCCAGACCTTTACGCTCTGATTGGCGGATATAGTGGATGTCGACAATGCCGGTAAATTCCCGGATTTTGCGGAGTTCCTCGAACTTGCCTTTTTGTTCCAAATAATATTCGAGCTCCAGCGCCGAGTCGAAGTGATCCTCGATCACCTCTTTGCCTTTGCCGGTCACGATCAAAATTTCCTCAATCCCGGAAGCCGCGGCTTCTTCGATAATAAACTGGATGGTAGGCTTATCGATAATAGGCAGCATCTCTTTGGGCATTGCTTTGGTGGCGGGAAGAAACCGCGTTCCGTAACCGGCTGCCGGAATGATCGCTTTACGAATCTTCAAGCGGTCCTCCTCCTTTGCTGATAGCAATTTCGCATACTGTCATCTTATGCCGAAGAGAGCTGCGGATCGTGGACATTTATCCAGTGCGGCAAAATTAATGGACGGCCGGTTTTTTGCAGGCAGAAGTAAGACTCCAAAAAAAATTTATCCGTTCCGGGACACGGTTTTTTCGCTGCTCTGCCAGGTTGGGAAAAGCCCAATCTTTTTTTTCTGTGGTATATTTTAATGGATGGGTCGGAAGCGGGTAATGATGAAATATCAATTCAATTGAAACCAAAGGAGGGAATGGAACTCTTGAAAAGCTTCGAACTGCTCACCAATTATTTGAAGAAAAATGCGCTTCTCTACCTGACCGCCGTTATCCTGATCATCTTGTCCAACGTGGATCAAGCGCTGCTGCCGCAGATTCTCGGTAAGGTGACGGATGGACTGAAGGAACGTTCGATCGGTCGCGAGGACATCATCCGCTACAGCCTGATCCTGCTGGGGATCGCCGTGTCCTATGGCGTGCTGTTCGGCTTAGGGCAGTTTACCATTATGCGTCTCGGCCGGCGGTTCGAATTTTTGACAAGGGGCCAGATCTTTGCCCAGTTTTCCCGCCTCAGTGAGGACTTTTTTTCCAAACAGGGAACCGGCAAGCTGCTCAGCTATGTCATGAACGACGTGACTTCGGTTCGGGAAGCGATTTCATTCGGAGTCACGCAGACGACCAACGCCGTGTTCATGGTCATCTCCTGTGTTGTCATGATGCTGGTTACAGGTATACCGGTAACTCTGATTCTGGTCAGCGTGTGCCCGCTGGTCGCCATTCCGTTTCTGGTCATTTATTTTGGTCCCCGCATCCGGAACCGGTCGATGGATGTGCAGGAAGGGTTGGCCACGATGACGGAATCCGCCGATGAGCAAATCGGGGGCATCCGCGTCACGAAGACGTTCGCCATCGAGGAGACGGCGCAGCGCCGGTTTGACGAGACGGTGGACGGGGTGCGCAGCGCGCAGCTGCATCTGGTGAGGATGTCATCCTTGTTCCAGGCGCTGCTTCCGTTCTTGGGGGCGTTATCCCTTGTCGTCTCGCTGCTGGTCGGCGGATATATGACGATTCAGGGCCGGATGACCCTTGGAAGCTTCGTCGCGCTGACCTTCTACCTCCGGATGCTGACGGGACCGCTGCAGCAGATCGGCAACGTGATTAACATGATGCAGCGCTCGGGAGCCTCCCTGGAACGCGTCAACCGGCTGCTGGCCCGGGTGCCGAGTGTGAGGGACAAGGACGACGCTTCGGACCTTGCCCGCATCGGGGATATCGCCGTGGACCACTTGACGTTCTCTTATCCGGGGACGTCAGAACAAGCGCTTAAGGACGTCAGCTTCACCATTCCGGAAGGTCGCACCGTCGGGCTCATCGGCCGCACCGGCAGCGGCAAATCGACGCTGGCAAAGCTGCTTCTGCGCATTTATGAGCCCCCGGCCGGCAGCATTCAGGTGAACGGCCAAGATATTACCCGTGTGACCCTGGAGTCGCTGCGCCGCAAGATCGGCTATGTGCCGCAGGACGGCTTCTTGTTCAGCACGGATATCGCCGACAATATCGCCTTCAGCGACCGCTCCGCCAGCATCGAGCAAATCCGCGAGGCAGCGGCCCAGGCTTTGCTGCTGGAAAGCGTCAACTCCTTTGAAGCGGGATTTGAGACCCGGCTCGGCGAGCGGGGACTTACGCTGTCCGGCGGTCAGAGGCAGCGCGCGAGTCTGGCGAGAGGGCTGATGAAAAAGCCCGAGCTCTTGATTCTCGACGACAGCATGAGCGCCGTAGACGCGATGACGGAATCGGGCATCCTCGGCAATTTGATCCGGGAGCGCAGCGGCAAATCGACGCTCATTATCGCGCACCGGATCAGCAGCGTCCAGCATGCCGATGAAATCATCGTGCTGGATCAAGGCCGCATTGTCCAGCGAGGCAGCCATGAGGAATTGATGGCCTGTCCGGACGGGCCATATGCATCTTTATACCGGATTCAACAGGAGGGACTGCAGCATGCCTAATTCTTCAGCCGCTGCCCTCAAGGCAACGCAAGCAAAGGATGCAGCGGACAAGAAAAAATCATTTGAAGCCTTCAGGGCGATACTGGCTTACGGCAAACCGCACAAGTGGGCTTTTGCCGGCGTGTTTGTCTGCGCGATCCTCGGCATTTCCGCCGATCTGCTTCAGCCGTATCTGGTCAAGATCGTGATCGACGATCATTTGGCTGTCGGCGGCAGGGACATGGGTTATATCGCCACGATCGCCGGCATTTATCTCGGCATTTCGATCGTCAGCTTCTTATTCACGTATTTGCAGAATAACCTGCTGCAGTACGCGGGTCAAAGCATCGTGGCACGGATCCGGAAGGACCTGTTCCAGCATATTTCCAAGCTGTCGATGTCCTATTTCGACCGCGTGCACCGCGGCAGTCTGGTGACCAATGTGTCCAGCGACACGGAGACGATCAGCCAGTTTTTCACACAGGTGCTGCTCAGCTTGATCCGCGACGGCATGACGCTCGTACTGATCATTGTCTTTATGTTTCAGCTCGATACGACGCTGGCCTGGTATTCGATGATCGTCCTGCCCGTCATCGGCCTCGTGGCTTTCCTGTTCCGCCGCTATCTACGCCAGGCGTACCAGATAACCCGGAGCCGCTTGTCGCGGTTAATCGGATTCATTGCGGAGAATTTGTCCGGGATGGGGCTGATTCAGGCGTTCCGCCAAGAAGAGGAACAGACCCGGCGTTTTAACGAAAATAACCAGAGCTACTGGGAAGCGAACATGAGGGAGGTCCGCGCCAACGTGCTGTTTAACCGGACCTTCGACATTCTGGGCAACGTCGCCCTCGTTACGGTCGTCTGGCTGGGCGGACTGGCGGTATTCCATGAGCATATGGCCGTCGGCGTTCTGTACGCGTTTACGAGCTACATCCGGCAGTTTTTCCAGCCGATCAACCAGATCACGATGCAGTGGAACACGTTCCAGTCGACGACCGTATCGATGGACCGGATCTGGAAAATATTCAGCACCGAGCCCGAAGTGAAGGACCCGGAGCCTGACCAAACGTGCCGGCTGCGCTTGTCCGAAGCCCGCGGCCGGGTCGACTTCAATCACATTTCTTTCGGCTATTCGGAATCCAAGCCGGTCATTCCCCATCTCGACCTCCATTTGAAGCCCGGGGAGATGGTCGGCATCGTCGGAACGACGGGAGCGGGAAAGAGCACGATGATCAGCCTCTTGAACCGGTTCTATGACGTTAATTCCGGCAGCATCAAAATCGACGGGGCGGATATCCGCGATATTCCGCAGCAGCAGCTCCACCGTCTCGTCGGACTGATCCAGCAGGAGCCCTATCTGTTCGCGGGAACCGTCCTCGATAACGTCCGGCTGTTTCAGGAGGACATCTCTCGTGAAAAGGTGATGGATGCCTGCCGGTTCGTCGGCGCGCACGACATGATCATGCGGATGTCCGGCGGATACGACACGCTCCTATCGGAGCGGGGCAGCGGCCTGTCAGCCGGGGAGCGGCAGCTGATCTCCTTCGCGCGGATCATGGTCTTTGAGCCGCGGATCCTCATCCTGGATGAGGCGACCGCCAACCTGGATTCGCATACGGAGCAGCTGGTGCAAAGCGCGCTGGCGAACGTGTCTACCGGGCGGACGACGCTGGTGATCGCCCACCGGCTGTCCACGGTCATGCACGCCGACCGCATACTGGTGATGAAAGACGGCCGGGCGATTGAGGAAGGCACCCATGACGAACTGCTGGCCATGCACGGATACTATGAGCAGCTGTACAATCATGCAAGGCAGGCGGCTGATGAAGAGTAACCTGGAATGCAGGGGCCGACTGGAGGCCGGCTGAGCCGGATGTATAGAAACGGGGAGAGAGCGATGCTCTTTCCCCGTTTTATTTTGCAAACAGAAAAACGAGGCTTCCAGCGTAACGGGATCGGATCATAGCTGTAGTAACGGCGTTCCTCTGGGAGCAGGCTCTGACGCGTGAAATACTCCCTCAACCGACGAGTTTTTAGATGCGAAACGGATTATACTGCGACTTTTTAACCATTTACTTAAGACCTAGTGATCTTCTAAGATAGTGAATAAACCTAACATGAATCTCTTTGATAAAGCCAATTGGTCTATGAGCAAGCGTTTTCAATGTTATATAATATTACATAATCATTTCATAAACCGACGTAGGAGGGCTCATATGCAGCATTGGTTCGGAACATCCTTGAAGCATAAGCTGTCTTTGCTCACTATTCTGGCCGCGCTGGTTCCGCTGCTGTTCCTCGGCATTTTCTCCTACAAAATGGCCGAGAGCCTGACTGAGGAAAAAGCCAAAACCTCCGGAATGAACAATCTCAGGCAGCTGGATGTCTATCTGGAGACGATGGTCAAGGACGTTGAGAACATTTCGCTTTTTCTGATCGGCAACGAAGGCGTGCAGTCCTATTTAAAAAGCTCTGAAAGCAATTATGTGCAGCAGACCGCCGTCATCAACTTTCTGACAAGCCTCGCCTTTTCCAAAGATTATATCGCGAACATCATCATCGAGCCGCTTGGGGCCAAGGACTCGATCTCCTATAAGTCGCTGGTGCGGTCAGAGTTCCAGGATGTCACGGAGAGGGATCCTGATTATTATGCCGAGCATCCCAAATGGTGGTCTTCGGTCCACCGGCAGTGGACCTTTGAAGGGGTGAGGAAGATGATCACGCTGGCAAGACCGATCCGCAGCACCGATAAATACAAGCCGATCGGAAACCTGCAGATCAATCTGGATCAGGGGGTCATCGCCAGCCAGGTCCGGCAGGTGGCATTGGAAAAAACGGGCTTCGTGCTGCTGCTGGACGAGAACAACCGGATTCTCGCGGGCCCCCCGGATATGGAAACGAATCTTGCGCTGGACACTTATTATCCTTCGATCGGCCCTTTTGAGGGACAGAGCGGGGATTTGGTCTACGGGCAGGGGAGCGGCAAGAAGACGATTTTGTATAAAAAGATGTCCAGCGTGGGCTGGAAGCTTGTCGGGATCATACCGGCTGCGGAATACAGCTCGCAAAACCAGTATTTTCTAAGGCTTACGGCTGTCGCTGTCACCGCTGCGATCCTGTTTGTCATCATTCTGGTTCTTTTTCTGATTCAAAAAATAACTAACCCGCTCTCCGCGCTCACCAAATTCCTCAGAAACGCCAGGCCGGAAGAACCTCTGCCTGCACTGCCGGTCAAAACGATAGACGAGGTAGGTCAGCTGATTATCAGCTATAACCGGCTTACTTCGCGGATCGTGAAGCTCGCCGATGAGGTCAAGCGCAATGAATCACTGAAGAAGGAAGCCGATATGCATGCGCTGCAGGTGCAGATTAACCCGCATTTTCTGTATAACACCCTCTCCTCGGTGCAATGGCTGGCGCTGATGAATCAGGACGGTGCCAAGATCGCCGAGATGGTCGGCTCGCTGAGCGATTTTCTGCGGTTCAGCTTAAATGCCGGTCAGGAATACTGCACGGTGCTGCAGGAGATCACGCATGTCCGTCATTACATGAATATCCAGTCGATCCGGTATCCCGACAAATTCGATTTTCGGGTCGATGCGGCTGAGAGTTTGCACCATCTAACGATGCTTAAGCTGTTGCTTCAGCCACTGGTGGAGAATGCGATCCTTCACGGCCTGCTCGGCCGAGACGGGCGGGGCATGATCCGGATTGCGGTGGAACGCAGCGGGGGGTTCCTCGATTTCGCCGTTGAGGACGACGGGATCGGAATGCCCGAAGAGAGGCTTCAGTGGCTCCGGAACCGGCTGGCGGAGCATCCGGCGGCCTACGGGCAGGGGACTGTTACCGGCGGGAGCTACGGGCTGCGCAATGTCAACAAGCGGCTGGCGCTGCATTACGGCAGGGATGCCGGACTTCAGGTGGAGAGTGCGGAAGGAGCGGGCACGCGGATAACATTCAGGATCCCGATCGTGCAGGAGCCAAAGGAGTGGAGTCGGGAAGAATCAAGCAAAGGGGAGAACGAAGATGAAGGTTATGATCGTTGATGACGAAGTGATTATCCGAAACGGGCTAAGCACGGTGGTCAATTGGGAGGAGAACGGTTTTACGGTGCTGGAGCCGGCCGCTTCCGCCGAAGAAGCGCTGCAGCGGATTCCGGATGAGCAGCCCGAAATTATATTTACCGATATCCGGATGACGGGGCTCAGCGGTATCGATATGGCCAGGGAGGTGAAAAAGCAGTTCCCCGATACCGAAATCATCATCATTTCAGGATTCGACGAGTTTGCCTATGCCCAGCAGGCGATGCGCGAAGGAGTCAGCGACTATTTGCTGAAGACGAGCAGACCGGGGGAAATCATCCAGTCCGCGGCCAAGGCCAGGGAGCGGCTGGAGGTTCGCCGGCGGAACGAGGAGGGCGGCAGGGTCCAGCAGACGATCGTGAACCGCGGGTTCTTAAGGAGACTGTTGGCTTCGGGATCCGCACCCGATGCCCGAACCGAAGCCGAGTTTTGGGACCGGTTCCCCGACCTTCGGCCCGATGCTGACGGGCTCGCGGTGCTCCGGATTTGGCTGCTGTCGGTCCATTCCTCCAGCTCGGGGGAGAGCGGCAGCCGCCCGGACGGCGATGTATACCGCATCGTCGGCAGCCGGCTGGCTGAACGATTGCCATGCGCATGGCTCGAATGGAACGGTGCACTGCTTCTTCTGGTAAAAAGCCGGGGCGAGGACGACTGGAGCCGCATGAGGCCGGTGCTGGGCCATGTGGAGGCTGAGCTGGGCTGCCGGGTCACGGCGGCCGGCGGGCTGCCGTTCACCCAGCTCCAGGACCTGCCCGGTGCCTTAGCTGCCGCAGCGGAGGCCGGCTCCTATGCATGGCTGCTGCGTGCAGAACGGCGCATACGGTATGAAGAGGTAGCCTCCCGCCGGGGCATCCGGACGGTATGCACGGTGGAGGAAGAAACCGGGCTGTTTGCCCTGCTCCGGGCGGGCGACACGTCCCGCCTGCAGTCCTGGATTACGGATTTGCTGGAACGGATCATGCTGGACCCCGAGGCTACGCCAGGATCGATGCAGGCTTACCTTCATTCCATTCTTGTCTCGGCCCGTCGGTGGCTGGAGCGGGCCGCCGCTTCGATCGGTTACTCCAGTCCGCTTCCTTCAGGGACTCCATTCGATATCTACGAGCTGACCAAGTGGCCAGAACGGATCATGGTTCATGAATTGAAACAGATCATGCAGCAGTACAGCGGGATGGTATCGGCGTCCAGTCCGGTAGAACGGGCCATTGCTTACATTCACGACCACTTGGACCAAAGCCTGTCGCTGCAGCAGGTGGCGAAGCACGTCCATATGAACCCGAACTATTTCAGCGAGCTGTTCAAGCGGGAGACCGGCCGCAACTATCTCGAATACGTCACGCAGGCGAAACTTCGCAAGGCGATGAGGCTCCTGCGGGAAACGCCGGCCAAAATCAGCGAGGTCGCCGGCGAGATCGGTTACGAAGACCTGAAGTATTTTAATCGCCTGTTCAAGAAATTCACCGGTCTGACCCCTTCGGAATATCGGGCAAGTGCTGAAGTTTGTCCCTCCCTTGACTGAATTCTATCCCCTGTGGGAGACGTTCATCCTCTTTTATACTTGGGCTAATCATCGCAAGGCTGATTGAACTTAAGATTTATATCAGAGGGGGATGACCATGAAAAAAACACGCAAATTAGGCATTGTTCTGCTGCTCATGACGATGCTCCTTGCCGCCTGCGGCAGCGGGGAGAGCGGCAAGCAGGCAGAGGGAAGCGCGGGCGGTCAGGAGAAAGTGAAACTGACGATCTGGCACAATTTTGCCGGGGATGATTTGCGGGCCAAATCGGTCCGGAGCTTCATCGAGCAGTTCGCCAAAGACCATCCGGAGGTGGAACTCGACGCCCAGGCCATCCCGCCTGACGGTTACCGCCAGCGACTGAGCACGGTTGCCGCGGCGAATGAGATGCCGGACGTATTTTTCGTCTACGCGGGCAGCCAGTCCTCCGAGCTGTATCAGGCCAAGCTGCTTCAGCCGATTACGGAGGTGCTTGACGCGCATTCGGATTGGAAGGACAAGTTCCTGCCGGGCGCTTTTGAACCGTATGAGTTCGAGCAAGGACAGATCTATTCGGCTCCGCTGGGCATGTCGGCCACCTCAATCCTGTACTATAACAAGGCCTTGTTCGAAAAAAACAACGTCAAAGTCCCGACTACGTGGGATGAAATGATGACGGCCGTCAGCGCATTCAACGCCAAAGGCATCACCCCGATTGCGCTGGGCAACAAAGCCCCGTGGGTAGCGCAGTCCACGATTCTCGGTTCGCTCGCCGACCGGGTAACGGGAACGGAATGGTTCAAGAACGCCGCTGCGCAGAAAGGGGCCAAATTCACTGATCCGGAATTCATCCAGGCGCTAGGTCATTTTAAGGAGCTGGTGGATCACAAGGCGTTCCAGGACGGCGCCAACAGCATCGACAATACGCAGGCTGAGCAGTATTTCATACAGGGGAACGCGGCGATGATGATCAGCGGCGCCTGGACGCTCACGAACCTGGCGGCATCCTCTACGGAAGACCAGATGAAGGATATCGAAGTGACGGTGCTGCCGCCAATCCCCGGAGGGAAAGGGAAGGCAGGCACGATTTCCGGCGGTGCCGGCGGCGGACTTGCGCTCAGCAGCCGGACGGAAGGCAAAGCAAGGGAATTGGCGCTGGAGCTGATTTATGCGGTCAGCGGGCCGGATGCCCAGAAAGCGATCGCCGAGAGCAACTCCATGGTGATGTACGACACCGATATCGACAAGTCTAAGGTAACTTCCCTCTACTATAAAGCCTTCAACCTCGTCAAATCGACCGAAGTCACGCCGGTCTATGATGCTTATTTGTCGGCGGAAGCGGCCGAGGTCATTAATAACGGCCTCCAGGAAATCATGATGGGCGGCTCCGTAGAAGGCGTCGCACAGAAGCTGCAGGACGCGCAGGCCCGGTCGGCCGCGCCTTAATGACGGACATGAAAGGGAGGAAGCTGCCATGCCAACAGCGATGAGAAGTAAAGGATTCATAGCGCTAGCTCTTCTTCCGGCGCTTCTGCTGTTTTTGATCTTCGTCATTATTCCGGTGTTCTGGTCGGCGTATTACGGGTTTTTCAGCTGGAAAGGCTTTGGCGACGCCAAATTCATCGGGCTGGACAATTATAAGGAGATGTTCCGGGATCCGATTTTCTGGCGGGCGCTGCGCAACAATCTGATCTTGGTCGTATCGTCGATCGTCGGCCAGGTTCCGGTCGCGCTCGTTTTGGCCATCGTATTGTTCAAGAACTCGCTGTTCTCCCGGTTTGTCCGTTCGGCCGTTTTTATGCCGATGGTGCTGTCAACCGTCGTGGTCGGCCTTATCTGGGGATACATTTATCACCCGCAGTTCGGGGTTGCGAACCATGTGCTGGATCTGCTCGGCCTCCACTCCTGGACCCGGGCTTGGCTGTCCGACCCGAAGGTCAACATGCTGGCCATATCCATTCCGATCAACTGGGCGAACATCGGCCCTTACCTGGTCATTTTCGTCGCAGCGCTGCAAAATATTTCACCCGAAATCCACGACGCAGCCAAAATCGACGGCTCCGCCGGCTGGAACAAGCTGATTCACGTCACTCTCCCCATCATTTGGGGGACGGTGGTCGTCACGATCGTACTATGCATCTCCGGAAGCCTGAAAGCCTTCGACCATGTCATTGTTATGACAGGCGGGGGGCCGGCGCGGTCAACCGAGCTGCTGGCGACGTACATGTACAACAGCACGTTCAGCGTTTACCGGTACGGTTACGGCTCGGCCGTGTCCACCATGATCATGATCGTCAGCGCGGTGCTGATCGCCTTGAACTATTTGGCGACGCGCCGTAAAAGCAGCTGAGGGGAGGAGAAGCAAGGATGAATGCAACGATTACAGCCGCTTCCCGGAGCGGCACGGGAAAAAGAGCCGTCTTCAAAGGGCTGGCCGGCTTCGGCAAGCTGATCCTGCTGGCGTATGCCGTCGTTACGCTGTATCCGCTGTACTGGCTGTTTACGAGCGCTTTTAAAACAAACCAGGATTTCTTTGCCAATCCGTACGGGCTGCCGAAACAGTGGATGGCGCAAAACCTGGTAAGGGCGTGGGATCTGGGGAATATGGGAAGGGCAATGCTGAACTCCGCGGTCGTTACGGTCTCGGCGGTTATCCTGACTATTCTGCTCAGCGTGCTTGCGGGGTATGTGCTGTCGAGATTTTCGTTCCCGTTAAAAAAAGTCGTCGTCGTGCTGTTTACGGTGGGGCTTCTGATTCCGATCCACAGCACGCTGGTTCCCTTGTTTATCATGATGAAAAACATGGGACTCCTCGACACCTACGGTGCGCTCATTCTGCCCTATACAGCGTTTGAGCTGCCGATCGCCGTGTTTCTGTCCATGGCCTACATGTCCTCGATTCCGAAAGAGATTGAAGAGGCGGCGATGATCGACGGCAGCGGATGGTGGGGAATATTCGGCCGGATGATCCTCCCGCTCTGCACGCCGATCGTGGCAACGATTTCGATTCTGGCGTTTCTGCGGTTCTGGAACGATTTTTCCTTCGCACTCGTCTTTATCAACACGCAGGCGCTGAAGACGCTGCCGCTCAGCCTGTCCCTTTTCTCGGACGGTTTCGGCACGGATTACAGCCTGACGATGGGGGCGATGGCCATCGCGGTGCTTCCAACGATCGTCATCTATCTGATCCTTCAGGAGAAAATCATGAAGGGCATGGTGGCCGGCTCCACCAAAGGATAGGGTGGATGTTCAAAGATCGTAAACGATCTGCTCGCGTAAAATCAGGCAATCCGTCAACGGTTCATACCGGGCGGGTTGCTTTTTGGTTATGACCGTTTATTTGTCCGGCTGCGGCTTGGCATCAGGAGCGAAGCTCTCCCTGTATTGGGCCGGCGACATCCCGTAGGTGCTGCGGAACACGCGGTGATAGTATGAATAACTGGCAAAACCGCAAGTTTCAGCGATCTCCTCCTGGGTCATGGTGCTGTATTTCATCCGTTCGATGGCGGCGTTCAGCCGGATTTCCAAGGCGTATTGGATCATCGTTTTGCCGTACTGCTCCTTGAAGATTTTCACAGCTCTGGACAGGCTCAGACCGACATGGGCGGCGGCTTCTTCCAATTTAAAGGTAACGGTGGCATGCTCCTCGACAAAACGCTTCAGCCTCAGCGCGGTATAAGCGGTGCGGTTCGCCGGCTTTGTCTCCGTGATGGCCCGGTCCAGGCAAAGGCACAAGCTTCGCAGCAGGTAACCGGTGAGCTCCACGTTCTCCCCCTCCAGGCCGCGCCTTTTTTCCAGCAGCAGCTGCCTCCACAGACCAAGCAGGCGATCGTCGCTGCCAATCCGGCTGACGACCGGCCGGCTCATCCGGCTCCACCAGGCATCGATCCAGCCGCCTTCGCAAAACAGAAAATAATCCCCGCTCGAGACGCGTCCCCCGCCGGCATCCTCATGCACCATAAGCTCGTATTCGTCTCCCGGTTTCAGCAGCAGCAGGTCCCCGCCTTCGACATGGTAATCGGTGCCGTTGCAGAATACGGTGCAGGATCCTTCCGTCTGCAGCCGGAACAAATAGGTCGTCAAGCCCGCGCGGTGGCTGTTGCTGAACTGCTGGAAATGGTAGGAGTAATCGCAAATCAGCAGTCTGGCTTCCATCATGTACTCCCCTTTCTCAAAAAAACAAGCAAATAGTTCATGTTGCAATCATATTGTTTATGTTCATTTTAGCTTACTTGCATGTATGATAGTAGCAGATAGAGCAATCATTTTATTGGGAGACGAGGTGCCCTTTTTATGAAAAAATTGAACATTGGCTTGCAATTGTATACGCTTCGTGATGAAACGGCTAAGGATTTCCGGGGAACGCTTCGCAAAGTGGCTGAGCTTGGGTATGAAGGTGTAGAGTTTGCCGGATACGGTGACATTCCTGCTGAAGAAATGAAAACGCTTCTTCAAGAGCTCGGTCTTCAAGCGATCGGCGCCCATGTGGGCCTGCATCTGCTTCGGGCCGACCTGCAGAAAGAGATTGATTACCTGAAAACGATCGGCGCGACAACCATGATGTGTCCTTACGTTGCACCGGAAGACCGGGAGAACATCGAGCAGTGGAAGGAACTGTTTGCTTTCCTGGAGGAAGTGGGTACCGAGGCGCGCAAACAAGGATTGACCTTCGGATATCACAACCACGATTTTGAATTCGCGGACAAGATTGACGGCGAGTTTGTATTCGACGCCATGTATTCCTCCACTTCGCCTGAAGCTGTTCAAGTGGAAATGGACGTATGCTGGGTACAGTTTGCCGGACAGGATCCGCTCACCTATATCCCGAAATATGCCGGACGCCTGCCGCTCCTTCACCTGAAGGACTTCAGCAGGGATGCCGAAGGCAACATGAAGACGCTTGAGCTTGGTCAAGGGGACGTGAATTTGCCGGGCGTCATTCAGGCCGCTACCGATGCTGGTACGCAGTGGCTGATCGTCGAGCAGGACGTGTGCCAGAATCCTCCGCTGCAAAGTGTGGAGAACAGCATGAACTGGCTGAAACAGAACTACCTGAACCAATTTTAATTTAATGAAGATCAGAGCCGAAGAAAGGGAGATTTGTATCCATGAGTAAAATTAGAGTAGCGGTTTTCGGCTGCGGCGCCATCGCCCAGCGCAGACATATTCCTGAATACGCAGCGAACCCGGATGTGGAGCTGGTTGCTTTTGCGGATCCGCTTAAGGAGCGCGCTGAAGAAGTGGCGGCACAGTATGGTGCCAAAGCATACACCGACTACAAGGAACTGCTGAAGAACGAGAAGCTTGACGCAGTCAGCGTATGTACGCCGAACTACCTTCACGCTTCGATGAGCATCGATGCAGCGAATGCCGGGCTGCACGTCCTGGTGGAAAAGCCGATGGCGACCACGAAGGAAGAAGGGGAGCAGATGATCGAAGCGGCCCGCAAAAACGGCGTCTTCCTGATGGTGGGCCACAATCAGCGCCTCATGCCTCCGCACGTGAAGGCCAAAGAAATTCTGGATTCCGGCAAGCTCGGCAGAGTGCTGACGTTCCGCACGTCTTTCGGCCACGGTGGTCCGGAAAGCTGGAGCGTCGACGGACGCGACAGCTGGTTCTTCCGCAAAGATGAAGCGATCATGGGCGCTATGGGCGACCTCGGCGTGCACAAATCCGACTTCATCCGCTATTTGCTGAACGATGAAGTCGTGGAAGTCGCCGGCTTTATCGGTACCGTACATAAAGAAGGTACGGACGTGGACGACAATGCGACCTGCATCGTGCGCATGAAGAGCGGAGCTGTGGGCACGCTGATGGCGAGCTGGACGCACTACCGTTCCGGCGACAACGGTACGGTGCTCTGGTGCGAAAACGGCTGCATGAAGATCGGAACCGTTGAAGGCGACGAGGTTATCGTCGAGCTGACCAACGGCACTGTGGAAACGTACAAGGTCGGCGCCATGGCGACGAACGAAAAGCAAGTACCGAGCGGCGTCATCGACGCGTTCGTGGAATCGATCCTGACCAACACGCCGCCGCAAATTTCCGGCGAAGAAGGTCTGCGCTCCCTGAATGTCATCCTGGGTGCGTTTGAATCGCAGGACACAGGCAAAATCGTGAAGCTGTAACAAGCATGGAATAGAGAGGACCTTGGGGTCCTCTTTTTTGTGTTCAGTGAGCGAATGGGTGGCGAAAGAGGAGATTATCGGTGCGCATGCTTCAACGAACCCCTGTAGGGGTTCTCAATTCCCTCCTGGAACAAAAAAAAGCTCTCCAATAAGGAGAGCTTCCATACGTCCCAGGAGGGATACCGCCCTAACGGGCGGACTGCGAAGCGGATGCTCTCGAAGCGTATGCTCCGACGAACCCTAAGGGGTTCTCATCCCTATGGACGCAAAAACACGTCCCAGCTCGGGATACCGCCCTAACGGGCGGACTGCGAAGCGGATGCTATCGAAGCGTATGCTCCGACGAACCCCCTAATGGGGTTCTCATCCCTTTGGACGCAAAAACACGTCCCAGCTCGGGATACCGCCCTAACGGGCGGACTGCGAAGCGGATGCTATCGAAGCGTATGCTCCGACGAACCCCCTAATGGGGTTCTCATCCCTTTGGACGCAAAAACACGTCCCAGGAGGGATACCGCCCTACAGGCGGACTGCGAAGCGGATGCTATCGAAGCGTATGCTCCGACGAACCCCTAGAGGGGTTCTCAATTCCCTCCTGGAACTAAAAAAAGCTCTCCAATAAGGAGAGCTTCCATACGTCCCAGGAGGGATTCGAACCCCCGACCGACGGCTTAGAAGGCCGTTGCTCTATCCAGCTGAGCTACTGGGACATGAAAAATTCAAGCAAGAAAGATCATAACATATATTTGCGATAACATCAACATGTTTTTCTTTCCTTTCTCATAGTCCTCCTCATCTGTTCTTAGGGCAAGAGAAAAAAGTTGTTTCAATCCCCGTTTATATTATTAATGGTTTCTATACGTTTTTCATAGAACGAATGGATTCCCCGACCATTCACATGTTTTTTTTCAAGTTGAAAGAGGTATGCTATAATCAACAATTATTTGCACAAGCACGGGGAAAGGAGGGAATACATATTAAAGAACATATTTCCCCAGCGAAGGACAACGTCATTCTTTTTCCAAAGACGCTCGACTTCTATCAGATTCAGCTCACCGTCATGCTGGAAAATGAACGGTACGGGGAAGCGATGGAGCTTTTGCGTTTCCTGCTGCAGTGCCAAGGGCAGGATGAGAGGCATTATGAAGAATGGCAGGCGCTTCTGGAATGGCTGGAAGCCGCTTTTCCACAATATATGAATCACGGCGGCGGGCAGGGTACAGGCTTGGACTCTCATGAGCATGAGGAGGAGCCTGACGAGGAAGAAATGAAACGGCAGAACGTGCGGGCCAAGCTGGCCGAAGACCAGCATTACGCCGACAAGCTGCTGCACACCGCCATGGAAGAGCCTTTATCGGAGCAGACCATGCTCGCTCTCGAGCAACTGTCCTATCTGGAAGGCTCAGATATCGACGACAAGCTGGTGGGGTGGCTGATGCAGGCTCGCCTTCATCCGCTGCTGCAGTTCAGGGTGCTTCAAACGCTGCGCAAGCGCGGTATGCAGGGCACGGTGCAGTTTAAGCGCGGACAGGAGCAGGTAAGCGTCGATATGGAGACGGTGCCTTTGACGCCGGGGGAGTTTCCGCCGCAGGTGGCAATGGTAACGGAGCGCGTGGCTGCGCAGACCGAAGTGCAGGAGCCGACGCTGTATTATTTTGCCCAGGAGCTGTGGTCGCAGTTTATTATGGCGATCTACGGGACGGAGGATTACCGGTCGATCCTTGACGAGGACGACACGACGATCGACATCTGGGCGGCTGCCCTGCATCAGATCGTCACCGAGAGTCTCACAGGCAGCCGCAACGAGGAGGAGTCCCGGGCGATGTACGGGATCACGGACACGATGCGCTTCCGTTTCGAGCAGGCGTATCGAAGCTTCAGGCAGTTCGTGTCGGCCGGCATGCAGGAGTAGGCGATCGGAAACGTTTACCTGAAGAGTTGCCAAGGGCTTGCCCTTGAAAAACACAGCAATGTTGTTTATACTATAATGGTTATTCTGTGCGTGCTGATAACTTAAGTACATGTGAATTATTTTTGGAGGGGAAAGCATAAAATGAAAGCAACCTGGGAAAAAATAGAGAAGAACCTTGGCGTTCTTGAAGTTGAAGTGGAAGCAGACCGTGTAGCTGCAGCCCTCGACAAAGCTTTTAATAAAGTAGCAAAAAAGGCTAACGTGCCTGGTTTCCGTAAAGGTAAAGTACCTCGGCCGATCTTCGAAGCCCGTTATGGCGTCGAAGCTCTGTATCAAGACGCAATCGACATTTTGCTTCCTGAAGTATACACGGAAGCTGTCGACCAAACTGACATCTTCCCTGTAGACCGTCCTGAAGTGGAGATTGATCAATTCGCGAAAGGCGAAGTGTTCAAATTCAAAGCGAAAGTAACGGTTAAGCCTGAAGTGACTTTGGGCGAATACAAAGGCGTGGAAGTTCCGGTACAAAAAGTTGAGGTTTCGGACGAAGAGCTTGACGCTGAACTGAAGCGTCTGCAAGAACGTCATGCCGAACTGTCGGTTATCGACGAAGGCGCTGCCGAGAACGGAGACGTCGCCGTGATCGACTTCGACGGATCTGTTGACGGCGTTCCTTTCGAAGGCGGACAAGCTGAGCGTTATTCTCTGGAACTGGGAAGCGGCACGTTCATTCCTGGATTTGAAGAGCAGGTTGTCGGCATGGCGACTGGCGACTTCAAAGACGTTGAAGTGACTTTCCCTGAGACATATCATGCAGAAGAACTGGCCGGCAAGAAAGCCGTGTTCAAAGTGAAAGTGCATGAAATCAAGCGCAAACAGCTTCCTGAACTTGACGACGAATTCGCCAAAGACGTAAGTGAATTCGAAACGCTCGCCGAGTACAAGGAAGACCTGAAGAAAGAGCTTCTGGCCCGTAAGGAACAAGAAGCCAAAGGTAATAAGGAAGCAGCTGTCGTAGACAAAGTTGCCGCCAACGCCGAGGTGGAAATTCCACAAGCGATGATTGACAGCGAAATTCAAAACATGATGCGTGATTTTGACAACCGTCTGCGCAATCAGGGCATGAACCTTGAAATGTTCCTCAGCTTCTCTGGCCAAACGACGGCTGATCTGCAAGAGCAAATGAAGGAAGATGCCGAAAAACGCGTTCGCAACAACCTTGTTCTGGAGCAAATCGCCAAAGAAGAGAACATTGAAGTAACTGAGGAAGACATCAACAAAGAGCTGGAAGTGATGGCTGAATCTTACAAGCGTACGGCTGACGAGATCCGCAACATCCTTACAGCAAACGGTTCGCTGGGAAGCCTGCGCGAAGAAATTTCCCTTCGCAAAACGGTGGATCTCCTGGTTGAGAACAGCAAAGAAGTGGAAGCAGCCGAAGAAACTGCTGAAACTGCTGAAGAAAAATAAGAAGGAAACGGACGCGGCCATCTGCATTTGATCTAAGTGCGGAGGCTGACATAAGGGACCTATAGAGAGATAAGGCACGTATATTCATTTGCGTGCCTTATTTTTAACTAAAAGTATCCATTAATATCTAAATCTTGCATGAAAATGGATGCTTTGTTTCCATACATATTCGATTCAAGAGTCCGTTTCGGGTTATAATTGTTAGATGACTCATACACTGTATTAAATGGTGTGGAGTGAAAAAATGACATCGTGCTTTGAACATGTTAGAATAGTGCTGTAAACTTGATTGAAGCACGCATCACATCTTTTACATGGAAAAGAGGTTGGACACATGAGTCTGATACCTATGGTTGTAGAACAAACCAATAGAGGCGAGAGATCGTACGATATTTACTCCAGATTGCTCAAGGACCGCATTATCTTCCTGAGCAGTGCGATTGATGATGATGTTGCCAATCTCGTCATAGCTCAATTATTGTTCCTGGCTGCGGAGGATCCGGAGAAAGATATTCATTTGTATATCAATTCACCGGGTGGTTCTGTCACAGCGGGGATGGGTATATATGATACGATGCAGTTTATCAAGCCTGATGTATCCACGATTTGCGTTGGTATGGCGGCGAGCATGGGATCCCTGCTGTTGACGGCCGGAGCACCCGGCAAGCGTTTTGCGCTGACGAACAGCGAGGTCATGATTCACCAGCCGCTCGGCGGTGTTCAGGGCCAGGCGTCCGACATCCAAATCCATGCGAGCTGGATTATTAAAACCAGGGAAAAGCTCAATCAAATTTACGTGGAGCGCACGGGTCAGCCCCTTGAAAAAATTGAGCGCGATACGGATCGTGACTTTTTCATGAGCGCGGAGGAAGCGAAAGCATACGGCATAATTGACCAGGTTCTCACTTCACCGATTAAATCTTAAAGGGGTGTTTACATGTTTAAATTTAACGATGAAAAAGGGCAGCTGAAGTGCTCTTTTTGCGGGAAATCCCAGGAGCAAGTGCGCAAACTTGTTGCTGGCCCCGGTGTCTATATATGTGACGAATGTATCGAGCTCTGCACTGAGATCGTGGAGGAAGAGCTCGGACATGAGGAAGAGCTGGATCTGAAGGATATTCCGAAACCGAAGGAAATCTGCGATATTTTGGACCAGTATATCATCGGTCAAGAACAAGCGAAGAAATCGCTGTCCGTTGCCGTGTACAACCACTACAAACGGATCAATACCGGCAGCAAAATTGAAGACGTCGAGCTTCAGAAGAGTAACATCCTGCTTTTGGGTCCAACCGGTTCGGGTAAGACACTGCTTGCCCAGACGATGGCCAAAATTTTGAACGTTCCGTTCGCCATTGCCGACGCGACTTCCCTTACGGAAGCCGGGTACGTGGGTGAGGACGTAGAGAACATCCTGCTGAAGCTGATTCAAGCAGCCGATTACGACGTGGAAAAAGCCGAACGCGGCATTATCTATATCGACGAAATCGACAAGGTGGCACGTAAATCTGAAAACCCTTCGATTACCCGTGACGTATCGGGTGAAGGGGTACAGCAGGCGCTGCTGAAAATCCTGGAAGGAACGGTCGCTTCGGTTCCGCCGCAAGGCGGGCGCAAGCATCCGCACCAGGAGTTTATCCAAATCGATACGACGAACATCCTGTTTATTTGCGGCGGTGCCTTTGACGGCCTGGAGCAAATGATCAAGCGCCGGATCGGCAAGAAAGTTATCGGCTTTAACGCGGGTACCGACAACCAGAAAGATCTGAAACCGGGTGAATACCTCGGTCTGGTTCTTCCGGAAGACCTGCTGAAATTCGGCCTGATCCCTGAATTCGTGGGACGTCTGCCGATCATTTCGACGCTGGAGCCGCTCGATGAGAAGACGCTGGTGCGTATTCTGTCCGAGCCGAAGAACGCGCTGACGAAGCAGTATCAGAAACTGCTCGAAATGGATAACGTAACGCTGAAATTCGAGCCGGAAGCCCTTGAAGCGATTGCCCGCGAAGCGATCAAACGCAATACGGGTGCCCGCGGACTCCGGGCCATCATTGAAGGCATCATGCTGGACGTAATGTATGAAGTTCCTTCCCGCGAGGATATCAAGGACTGCATCATTACGGAGCAGGTTGTCAAAGAGAAGATGATTCCGGAATTGATCAGCAAAAAAGATAAAAAACAAGAGGAAAGTGCGTAATCTGTTGTTGTAAAACAGATGCCATTTTCCCAAATTTAGGTGCCGATTCTCCACTTCCGCCCTGCCGCTTGCTTCGCGGGGACGGGGTGGAGTCTTGGCGTTATGGGAGAGAACAATCATGTTTTTGAGACAAGACACACGGCCGGTCAAGGTCGGTAATTTGACGATTGGCGGTAACAACGAAGTCATTATCCAAAGCATGTGTACGACGAAGACCGCTAACGTGGAAGCCACGGTGGCGGAAATCCTTCGGCTCGAAGAAGCGGGCTGCCAGATTGTCCGGGTGACGGTCAACAATGTGGAAGCGGCGGAAGCCATTAAAGAGATCAAGAAACGCATTCATATTCCGCTCGTTGCGGATATTCATTTTAACTACCAGCTGGCGCTGAAAGCCATCGAGAACGGCATCGATAAAGTCCGGATCAACCCAGGCAATATCGGCAGCCGGGAGAAGGTGGAAGCGGTCGTCCGGGCTTGTAAAGAGCGCGGAATTCCGATCCGGATCGGCGTCAACGCCGGTTCGCTTGAAGCTCATCTGCTGGAGAAATACGGGTATCCGACGCCTGAAGCTATGGTGGAAAGTGCCCTATATCACATAGGCATTTTGGAAGAGCTCGACTTCCACGATATTATCGTGTCTCTGAAAGCATCCGACGTGCCGATGGCCATCGAAGCTTACCGTAAGGCGGCCGAAGTGATTCCTTATCCGCTGCACCTTGGTATTACCGAATCGGGAACGCTGTTCTCTGGTACGATCAAAAGCTCGGCGGGCATCGGTGCCCTGCTCTCGATGGGCATCGGCAGCACCGTGCGTATTTCCCTGAGCGCAGATCCGGTGGAAGAAGTCAAAGTGGCGCGCGAGCTGCTCAAGACCTTCGGTCTGATTTCGAACGCCGCAACGCTCGTGTCCTGTCCGACCTGCGGGCGGCTGGACATCGACTTGTTCTCCATCGCCAACGAAGTGGAAGCCTACATCTCCCAGCTGAAAGTGCCGATTAAAGTGTCCGTGCTTGGCTGTGCGGTCAACGGTCCGGGCGAAGCGCGTGAAGCGGACATCGGCATCGCCGGCGGTCGCGGCGAAGGACTCCTTTTCCGTTACGGAGAGATGATCCGCAAAGTGCCGGAAGCCGAGATGGTGGACGAATTGAAGAAGGAAATCGACAGCATCGTCAAAGTATACGAAGAAACCGGAACGATCCCGGGGCGCAAACACTAATTTTGCCGTAAGAAGCCGCAGTCCTGCTTATGCAGTGCTGCGGCTTCTTTTTTGAATGTGGGCGGACAATTTCCAAAAAAGATGCAAAAAACCCGGCCCATCCCGTTTACTCATGGGTGAAAAGGCTATACTACCATGTATCAGGCTAACGAACCTATTTCCGGCAAGATGATTTATCAATCTAAAACCATGCCGGAGGAGAAGCCACTGAACTGAGAATCGGGAGGGATTTACTATGGATTTAACCATGATTATGATGCTGGTACAATTTTTCTTTGCGATCATCATCGGCGTCTATTTTTGGAATTTGCTCCGCGGGCAGAAGACGAACCGCACCGCGGTGGATCGGGAATCACGCAAAGAGATGGATAAGCTGCGCAAGCTGCGTTCGGTTTCGCTGACCAAGCCGCTGGCCGAAAAAACGAGACCGCAGTCGCTGCAGGATATCGTTGGACAGAAGGACGGGCTTCGTGCGCTGAAGGCCGCGCTGTGCAGCGGGAATCCGCAGCATGTCATTATCTATGGGCCACCGGGAGTCGGGAAAACCGCAGCCGCCCGGGTCGTGATGGAGGAGGCTAAAAAAAATCCGGCCTCGCCATTTAAAGCCGACGCCAAATTTACCGAAATCGATGCGACCACCGCCCGTTTCGATGAACGGGGGATTGCCGATCCATTAATCGGATCGGTCCATGACCCGATCTATCAGGGGGCGGGCTCCATGGGCGTCGCTGGCATTCCTCAGCCTAAACCAGGTGCGGTTACGAAAGCGCACGGGGGAATTTTGTTTGTCGACGAGATTGGGGAATTGCATCCGATCCAAATGAATAAATTGTTAAAAGTACTGGAGGACCGTAAGGTCCTACTCGAAAGTGCATACTATAATTCGGAGGACAGCAACACTCCGGCCTATGTGCACGATATTTTCCAGAACGGCCTTCCGGCTGATTTTCGTCTGGTTGGGGCAACGACACGCTCGCCGCAGGAAATTCCGCCGGCGCTGCGTTCGCGCTGTATGGAAATCTTTTTCCGCCCGCTGCTTCCTGAAGAGATCAGCCGCATTGCGGAGGATGCGATTCAAAAGATCGGTCTGAAGCCATGCCCGGAGGCGGTCGAGGTTGTGAAGCAATATGCCACCAACGGACGCGAGGCGGTCAATATCATTCAGCTGGCAGCAGGCTTGGCCTTGACGGAAAAAAGGGACTCCCTGTCGGCTTCCGACGTCGAATGGGTAGCAAGCAGCAGCCAGCTTCAACCCCGTCCGGACCGGAAGGTTCCGGAGCGTCCGCAGGTTGGCCTGGTCAACGGCCTTGCCGTGTACGGTCCGAACATGGGTGCGCTGCTTGAAATCGAGGTGACTGCCGTTCCTGTCGCCAAAGGACAAGGTATCTACAATATTACCGGGGTCGTCGAAGAGGAAGAAATCGGCGGGGGCAGCTCCAGAACGCTGCGCCGCAAGAGCATGGCGAAGGGGTCCATCGAAAACGTGCTTACCGTTCTGCGCTCTATGGGTCTTTCGCCGGGCGATTACGATCTGCATATCAATTTCCCTGGAGGAACGCCGATTGACGGTCCATCTGCCGGCGTTGCCATGGCTACCGCCATCGTTTCGGCGATGAAAGGGCTGCCGGTGGACAATCGACTGGCCATGACGGGCGAAATCAGCATTCACGGTAAAGTGAAGCCAATCGGGGGCGTTATCGCCAAAGTCGAGGCGGCCTTCCAGGCAGGAGCGACGACAGTGATCATTCCGAAGGAAAATTGGCAGACTCTGTTCGAGGATTTGAACGGTCTGCGCGTCATTCCGGTGGAGTCGATCCAGGAAGCGTTCGGGCATATTTTCGGAAGCGAGCTGGACCGCCAAGTCGACAGCAGCGCAGAGGAAACGATCGAACCCAGCGCGGCCCCGGAGACATTCCCGGCAGCTTCAGCTTCCTTCCTGCATGCCAAGCCTGCACGTAACAGCCAAATAACGGATGCCGGCTCCTGCTGATCAGGCTACAAAGATTGGTGTTTTATGTGAACATTTGCTAAAATAAAATCGAATGTCATAACCCTGAGAACGGCTGGAGGTGCAAAAGCGATGGGGCCCAGTAAATTAAAAGGCCGCCGGTTTCCTTTACTGCCTTTGCGAGGCCTTCTAGTCTACCCGAGCATGGTTCTGCATCTCGATGTAGGCCGGGAGAAATCGGTCAAAGCGCTGGAAAAAGCAATGGTGGAAGATAATTTGATTCTCCTTTGTTCTCAGTCTGAGGTGAACATAGAAGAACCAACGCAGGAAGATATTTTCCGGGTTGGCACAGTCGCCAACGTCAGACAGATGCTGAAGCTTCCGAACGGCACCATCCGGGTGCTGGTAGAAGGGATGGAGCGCGCCGAGATCATTCAGTACACGGACAATGAAGAATATTACGAAGTCATTGCCCGCGAGCTGAAGGAGGAAGACAGCGACGATCCTGAAGTGGATGCACTGATGCGTACGGTACTCAGTCAATTCGAGCACTATATTAATTTATCGAAGAAGGTAACGCCCGAGACGCTTGCCGCGGTGTCCGATATCGACGAACCCGGCAGGCTGGCCGACGTCATTACGAGCCATCTGTCGTTAAAGATCAAGGATAAGCAGGATATTCTGGAGACCGTCGACGTTGGCAAACGGCTCGAGAAGCTCCTCGATATTCTGAATAACGAACGCGAAGTGCTGGAGCTGGAGCGCAAAATTAACCAGCGCGTCAAGAAGCAGATGGAAAAGACGCAGAAAGAATATTATTTGCGCGAACAGATGAAGGCGATTCAGAAGGAGCTGGGCGAGAAAGAAGGCCGCGCCGGAGAAGTCGAAGAGCTGCGTGAGCAGATGAACAAGCAGGAGCTTCCCGAAAGGGTCAAAGAGAAGGTGGAGAAAGAAATCGACCGTCTCGAGAAAATGCCTGCAAGCTCGGCGGAAGGCGGCGTGATCCGCAATTATCTCGATTGGCTGCTTGGCCTTCCCTGGTCGGCTAAGACCGAGGACGATCTGGATATCCATAAGGCGGAGCAGGTGCTCGACGAGGATCATTACAGCCTCGACAAGCCGAAGGAGCGCGTACTCGAATACCTGGCCGTTCAGAAGCTGGTGAAGAAGATGAAAGGGCCGATTCTGTGCCTGGTCGGACCTCCGGGCGTTGGTAAAACTTCGCTTGCCCGGTCGATCGCCAAATCGCTGAACCGAAAGTTTGTCCGGATTTCGCTCGGGGGCGTGCGGGATGAAGCGGAAATCCGCGGTCACCGGCGCACCTATGTGGGAGCGATGCCGGGGCGGATTATCCAGGGAATGAAGAACGCGGGTGCACTGAACCCGGTGTTCCTGCTGGATGAGATCGACAAGATGGCTTCGGATTTCCGAGGAGACCCGTCTTCGGCGCTGCTGGAGGTGCTCGATCCGGAGCAGAACAATACGTTCAGCGACCATTTTATCGAGATTCCGTTCGACTTGTCCCAGGTAATGTTTATTACGACGGCGAATGCCATTCATAATATTCCGCGTCCGCTGCTGGACCGGATGGAAGTGCTCAACATCCCGGGTTATACGGAACTGGAGAAGCTTCAAATCGCCATGCGCTATCTGCTGCCGAAGCAGAAACGGGAGCATGGCCTGAACGAAGACCAGCTGGAGATCGGGGAAGAGGCGCTCATGAAAGTGGTCCGCGAGTACACCCGGGAATCCGGCGTACGGAACCTGGAGCAGCAGGTCGCGGCGTTGTGTCGGAAGGCTGCGAAGATCATCGTATCTGAAGAGATCGATAAGATTACCATTGAGCCGGACGAGGTCAAGGACTATTTAGGCAGCCCGAACTTTAGATATGGCGTGGCCGATCTCGAGGATCAGATTGGTGCGGTAACCGGCCTGGCCTGGACCGAGGTCGGCGGCGTAACATTGATGGTCGAAGTCACGGTCGTGCCGGGATCCGGCAAGCTGACCCTGACTGGCCAATTAGGGGACGTGATGAAGGAATCGGCGCAGGCCGCTTTCAGCTACACGCGCGCCAAAGCCGATGAGCTTGGCATCGACCCCGATTTTCATGAGAAAAATGATATCCATATTCATATCCCTGAAGGGGCGATTCCGAAAGATGGACCTTCGGCAGGCATTACGATTGCCACGGCCCTCGTGTCGGCCCTGACCAAGAAACATGTCTCCAAAGACATCGCCATGACCGGTGAAATCACCCTGCGCGGCCGGGTGCTGCCGATCGGCGGACTGAAGGAGAAATCGCTGGCTGCGCACCGCGCCGGCTACAAAAAAATACTGCTCCCCAAAGACAACGAGCGGGATCTGCGCGAGATTCCGGACAGTGTCAAAGAAGAAGTGGAGTTTGTTCCGGTGTCCCATATGGACCAGGTGCTGAAGCATGCACTGGTGGAGCAGGCGGGAGTGCACTAGAGAGGGTTTTATTTAACATGAAAGTTACGAATGCAGAATTTATTATCAGCGCCGTCGGCCCTGACCAATATCCTGTGGACGCCTTGCCGGAGATTGCTCTGGCAGGGCGTTCCAATGTCGGCAAGTCCTCGCTCATCAACCGGATGATCAATCGGAAGAACCTGGCGAGAACAAGCTCGACCCCGGGCAAAACCCAGCATATGAACTACTATCGTATTAATGAGGCTTTGTATTTTGTGGACTTCCCAGGGTACGGCTACGCCAAAGTGTCCAAGACGCAGCGGGCGGCCTGGGGCAAGATGATTGAGAAATACATGCTGGAGCGGCAGACGCTGAAGCTGGTTCTCATGGTGGTGGATCTTCGCCACCCGCCGACCAAGGATGATGTCATGATGTATGACTGGCTTCAGCATTATGACATCCCGATCTGCGTCGTGGCTACGAAAGCGGATAAAATACCTAAGAGCCGCTGGCAGAAACACGTAAAGCAAATGAAGGAGAGTCTCCTTCTCCGCAGCACTGATTTGTTCGTCATGTTTTCTTCGGAGCTGGGTGTGGGTAAAGAAGAGTTATGGGCTGTGATCCAGTCTTTTGTAGAAAGCAGCGATTCTTCGCAGTCAGGTGCGGTCCCGCAGGAAGGGCAGCAGCAGGAGAACCCGTAACGCCTCAACCTAACGTAAATGCGATAAATTCGCTGTATACTATAGGGATTCCGACTTTTCGCGGGAGGAAAGTGAGCATCCCATAAGATTTTTCGGCTACAATCCGGTTTAATCCGTTATTTTATGAAATATGAAGGAAATTCATGGTTCGCTCAGCAAGCCAATGCTCGAGGATGTGCTGTATAATAATACTAAAGGTTGTTTAAAGAGGCCTTGAGTGCCTTTAACAATCTTCACCCGCCATGTCCGGCGGAAATTTTTCTTGCGATTATAGAATCGAACCGTGCTGGAGCACATCGTTCTGTAATCATAAAAAAGAATTGAGGAGATTTTTATGGCTCAGCGGTTAGCCACAGAGTATGTTCAAACTACTTTACAAATGACGGAGCAGCAATTGAACCAATTTTTGCATTCGGCGGAAAGCTGTCATGTGCATCCTTATGTGAAAGTACTGGACGGCGGAGGACAAGAAATTGTGCTTGAAGACGAAAGCGGCGAGGCGGTTCATCTCCCTCTGGAGCGTAAAGGTTCGTTATACATCTGTGAATTGTCTTGCCGCTTGGTGAACCCTCATCTGACAAACGCGGTCCGCAAACTGTTCGTCGCCTGCAAAGGAGACGGAATCGTCAATCGCATTTATCAAGGATTCACGATGATGTATTATTATGAAAAAGGCTCGGTTCGCAAAATTGCGGAAGTTACGACTTCCCAGAGTAAGCTGGTGTATGAATATAAGCATACGGCCGGAGAACTCCAGCGGATGTTCCAGCTCACCGAGGTCGAACAGGAAATATCCCGTTTGTACCAGGATATTAATTTTTGGCTCGATGAACGGAACAAAGCGGTGACCCCTGAACAGATTGCTGTCATTGACCAGAAACTGCGCCTCACCACACATAAATGGTTTGCACTTGAGGCTTGAGATGGCCTCGGAGAAAGAGAACCCTTCGGTAACCGAAGGGTTCTTTTTATGTCTCAAACGCCCGGTAAAACGGGTCGGGTGACGCGGGGATGAGTGGCTAAAAATAAATATTTGCAAAGGATAAAAAAGGGTTGCAATTAGGGCGGATAGATGTTATTTTTAATCTCGTTGAAAAGAATTATATAGGAACCAGGATTCACTCAGGACATTGAATGTTGCGAGAGATTATTCCCTCGGGAAGTGAATGACGTAGGTCCTAGCGGATGAAATTTTCAAACATTTTATTCCTAGGAAGGGGGAACCGAAGGATGGAATATTCAACTTTCGGAAGACACGTTGCTGTTGATACTTGGGGTGTAGATTTTGACATGCTGAATGACGCGGAATTTCTGCAGGCTCAAATGGTTGAGGCAGCCGAAGCATGCGGTGCTACAGTCATGTCGGTACAATCCAAGCAGTTTGAACCACAAGGCGCTACAGTACTCGTATTGTTGTCAGAAAGCCACCTCTCGATCCACACGTATCCTGAGAGAGGATTCGCAGCGATCGACTGCTACACTTGCGGTGAGACGGTAGATCCACAGTTGGCCATTGATTACCTGGTATCCGTATTGAAACCTGAGAAAACTTACGCCAAGAAACTGGTGCGCGGTTTGGGTGAATTGACGGTAGAAACCCCTGAACTGAAACAGACCGAGCTGGTGTAACTTCGCGGCACGAATAACGATATCTAAATCATAACCATGGACATCTCCATGGTTATTTGTTTTTTTGAACCCCCATACAATGAGTAGTAAGCTTGTTAACAGGGAGGTTCGCTTAAGCGTGAGAAGGAGAAAACAGAGGGATTTGCTGTTTGTCGGTCTGCTGCTGGTCCTGCTTGTCAGCCTTGTCTACCAAGGATACCGGATGATGTGGCCTCATACCGAAGGAGAGAACGCCGAAAGGATGCTGTTCGAGGTGGCCCAGTTTCAAATGCAGGTGCTGGGAACGTCCCTTGCGGATGCGGCTGGCAGTTCGCGCACCGATGAGCTGAACGCCCTCAAGCTGGCAGCTTATTCGGCGTCGTATGCTCACGACCGGCTGGCAAAAACATTTGGGGACGGTGCTGTCGATCCGCTTAAACCGGTCGGTGATCTGGTTAATGTAATCACAGAATGGCAAATCGGCGGCAACCGCCTCCTCACCGACGCGGAGAAGGACATGCTGCTTCGGTACAGCCAGCTGTATGCAGGTGTCATGCCTGTATACGATAAGCTGCTGAGCGAGGACGGGCACGTGATCGCCTCGCAGGCCGGCCAGTTGAAGAAAATCGGCAAAGAACTCGCCAAGACGCTGGAAGAAACGCAATAAAGAGGGTATAAAGCCCAGTGCTTTGTGACACAATAAATCACATGTAATTTCATAAACATTTCAAAAATAGTTCAGAGAGAGCAGGACATTTGTGATATAATGAACACGTTGTTAATGAACGTACCGTAAGAAAAACGTCTATCGACGTACCTTCAAAGAAGACAGACCGCGTTTAAAGGTTATTTTTCTTGCAATATCAGGAAGCCATGGCTCTGGAGTTTATACTTTCTGATATTATCAAAAAAACGTCCTGAACTGGATCTTTTTTTTTGAAATGAAACATAGGCAGGTGAACACGTAATGCACATCGTCGTTGTCGGATTAAACTATCGTACAGCGCCTGTAGAAGTGAGGGAACGTTTTACATTTGATCAAAGCGAACTTCCAAAGGCACTCAGCCAGCTGATGCTGACGAAAAGTGTAATGGAAGGCGTGATTGTGGCTACGTGCAACCGCACAGAAATATACGTGGTGGTAGACCGTCTTCATATGTGCGGATATTTCATCCGCAGTTTTGTGGAGCAATGGTTTGACATCCCAAGAGAAGAATTTACAAAGCATTTATATATATATGAAGACGAGCAGGCCATTTCCCATTTGTTCCGGGTGACCTGCGGCCTGGACTCCATGGTGATCGGGGAGACGCAAATTTTAGGTCAGGTCCGCAGCGCCTTCCTGCAAAGCCAGGAGGAGAAAGCGACGGGCACCTGGTTCAACATGCTGTTCAAGCAGGCCGTGACCCTAGGCAAGAGAGCCCATTCGGAGACTTCCATTGGGGAAAGCGCAGTGTCCGTGAGCTACGCGGCCGTTGAGCTGGGCAAACGGATTTTTGGCATGTTCAACGACAAGAAGGTGCTCATTCTCGGCGCCGGCAAAATGAGCGAGCTGACCGTCAAGCACCTGTACGCGAACGGGGCCGAAGAGGTGATCGTCGCCAACCGGACCCTCGCGCGGGCGGAAGAGCTGGCCAACAAGTTTCAAGGTACGCCGTGCACGATGGAGCAGGCGATTGCCCGGCTTCACGAAGTGGACATCCTGATAAGCTCGACGGGTGCCAAGGATTATGTCCTTACGCCGGCGCAGGTCAGCGAGAGCATGAAGAAGAGGCAATCCCGGCCGCTGTTTATGATTGATATCGCAGTGCCGCGGGACATTGATCCGGCTATCGCCGAGATTAGCAACGTATTCCTGTATGATATTGACGACCTGGAAGGAATCGTTGAGAGCAACCTCGAAATGCGCCGGGCCGAAGCGGCGAAGATCGAAGTGATGATCGAAGAGGAGAAGACGGCGTTCTATCAATGGCTCAAGACGCTCGGCATCCGGCCGGCGATCCGTGCGCTTCAGGAGAAGTCCACGGCGATTCATGAAGAGACGCTGGAAAGCCTGTTTAACAAGCTGCCTGAACTGAACGACCATCAGCGCAAAGTCATCCGCCGGTTGACCAAGAGCATCGTCAATCAGATGATGCACGATCCGATCAACCGCTTGAAGGAAATGGCCGGCGGCAAGGAAGGCAACGAGGCGCTAGAGTTTTTCACACATATATTTGCTTTGGAAGAGGACATGAATGCGTCCGGTCACGGCAGCAGCGTCATGGAGAAATCCGGCACGGTCCCGCAAGGGATCAGCAAGAACCCATCGGACATGAAGCTGTCCAAGGTTTCTTTGACTCCTGCAAGCCTGTAAGCCGGTAGGGGGAGTTGACATTGCTCACTGGTTTTTACGATGCCGGCATTTATATCTACGCCCTGAGCCTTCTGTTTTTTATCTCGGATTGCATACGACGCAATCAGGGGGCAAAGCGGATGGGTACAGGGCTTCTTGTTGTAGTTGGCGTTTTGCAGGGAGGCGCGCTTCTGATCAGAGCGTGGCAGGAGAGCATGCTGCCGATCTTTACCCCATTTGATTTTTTGCTCTTATTTTCATTTAGTATCGTCATCGCCGCGCTGATCATGAACTGGGTGCAGCGGTCGGAGTTTGCCGTCCTGCTGCTCGGCATCATCGGATTCAGCGCCATGGTGCTGAACCGTTTATGGTTTGCAGCCGGGAATAACCCGCTGCGTCATTGGGAGACGGTACACGGCCTGCTCATTCTGCATATCACGCTCGCCAACCTAAGCTTCGCCGTTTACACCATTGCCGCCGTATTTGCCGGCATGTATTTGTTTCTTCATAGAAGGCTGAAAGGGAAAAAATGGAGCGACACCGTCCGCCGGCTTCCGAGTCTAGAGCTGATGGACAAGTACACGTACCTGCTCGCATCGATCGGAACCCCGCTCTTATCCGTTTCGTTCATCGTCGCGGTGCTGTCGCTTATTTCCGAAGGCAAGCTCAGTCTGCTGCTGGACTTGAAAGTAGTGGCTACGCTTGCCGGACTGGCGATTTATTATTTTTTTCTGATTCGTAAACGTTCCAAACAGCATTCCGGTCAAGTGATGGCCCAGTGGATTCTGATCGGATATGCGTTTATTATATTTATTTTCGTACTGAATACGTGGTCCGATTTTCACCGTTGGACAGGAGAGTGAGTCCTTTGTCGGTATATTTGCCCGTAATGCTGGATTGCAAGGGGCGCTGCTGCGCCGTGGTGGGCGGCGGGGCCGTGGCCGAAAGAAAGATAAACTCCCTGCTTGCGGCTTCGGCCGATGTGACGGTGATCAGTCCGGAAGTGACGCAAGGACTGCGGCAGCTTGTAATGGAAGGCCGGATCCGCTGGATTTCCCGCGAGTACGCGGCGGGAGATTTGGCGGGGGCCTTTTTGGTCTATGCGGCAACCTCCTCGCCTGACGTGAACGGTGCCGTGATCGATGAGGCAGAGCGGATGGGTGCGCTGGCAAACGAGGCCGGCGGCAGTAGGCCGGGTTCTTTTATCAGCCCGAGCGTGCTTCGCCGGGGCAGGCTGGTGATCGCCGTGTCCACCTCGGGAGCCGGACCGGCGCTGGCTGCGGAGATTTGCGACAGGCTGGAGGAAGAATACGGCCCCGAATACGAGGAATATCTCGAATGGATGTACCGGATGCGCAGCAGCATCAAGAGGCAGGTTACGCGCCCGGAAACCCGGCAAAGATTATTAATGAAAGCGGCAGAGCTTGAAGTGCTGGATGAAATCCGCAAGGGCACGTTTGAGCCGTGGGATACGGAACAAATCAAGCAATGGATTGCGAACAACCAGGAGGAATCATGATGCGGACAATCGTAGTAGGCAGCAGACAAAGCGCATTGGCATTAACGCAGACAGGGCAGGTCATCGACCAGCTGAAGCAGCTGTGCGCGGAACACGGGTTTGATTTTCAATTCGAAGTGAAAAAGATCGTGACGAAAGGCGACCGCATTTTGGATGTGACGTTGTCCAAGGTCGGCGGGAAAGGCTTGTTCGTTAAAGAAATCGAGCAGGCTATGCTGGACAGTGAAATCGATATGGCCGTGCACAGTATGAAGGACATGCCTTCGGTTCTCCCCGAGGGTCTGATAAACGGTGCGGTGCCGCGCCGCGTCGATCCGAGGGACTGTCTCATTTCCCTTCATGGGAAAAGCATTGACGAGCTTCCGCAGGGAGCGAAAGTGGGAACGAGCAGCCTGCGCCGCTCCAGCCAGCTGAAGGCTCACCGGCCCGACCTGGAACTGGAGCCGGTTCGCGGAAATATTGACTCGCGTCTGCGCAAGCTCGAGACGGAAGGTTTTCAGGCGATCATTCTCGCCGCTGCCGGGCTGTACCGCATGGGCTGGGAGGATAGAATCAGCTCGTATATTCCGGTGGAGACCTGCCTGCCGGCTGTTGGCCAAGGAGCGCTCGGCATCGAATGCCGCGAAGATGATGCGGATCTGCGCAGACTGCTTGATTTATATAACGATAAGGAATCGGAGCTGACCGTTGCTGCCGAACGCAAGTTTCTCGCCGTACTGAACGGCGGCTGCCAGGTGCCGATCGGGGCACATGCCGTACTCGTTCCGTCCGAGACGGAGCATTCCCAAGAGACTCCGCCCGTTATACAATTAACGGGAATGGTAGGATCTCCCGAAGGGGACGTCATTTTAAAAGAAACGCTGATGGGAACGGATCCACTGAAGCTTGGGGAAGACGTTGCCAATAAGCTGATTGCCCAGGGAGCCGAGAGAATTCTGGAACAGACCAGGGAGTAGGGGATGAGAACATGGCGGGAAGAGTATTTTTGGTGGGAGCCGGGCCCGGGCATGCCAAATTAATTACGGTAAAAGGGCTGGAATGCCTGCAAAAGGCGGATGTCGTCGTGTATGACCGCCTGGCGGGGCCGCAGCTGCTGCATTCGCTCAAGCCAGGAACGGAAAAAATATACGTCGGCAAGCTCCCGGACCGCCATACGATGAAGCAGGAAGAGATCAACCAGCTGCTGGTGGACCTTGCCCTGCAGGGCAAAACGGTCGTGCGGCTGAAGGGCGGCGATCCGACGATATTCGGACGCGTAGGCGAGGAAGCCGAGCTGCTAAGGCGAAACGGCATCCCTTATGAAATCGTGCCCGGCATTACGGCGGCGATCGGGGTACCGGCGTACGCAGGCATTCCGGTGACCCACCGAGATTTGGCCTCTTCCTTGTCCATCATCACCGGGCATGAGAGCCCGGACAAGCTGGACCGGATGATCGAATGGGACAAGGTCACGAACGCGACCGGAACGCTGGTCTTTATGATGGGCGTGGCTAAGATCGGTTATATCGCCGAGCAGCTGATGCGCCATGGACGCAAGCCCGACACGCCGGTGGCCTTGATCCGGTGGGGGACGCGGGCGGAGCAGGCGGTGCTCGCCGGGACGCTCGCCGACATCGCGGAGAAAGTGAAGCAGGCGAACTTTCAGCCGCCGGCCGTCATCGTTGTCGGCGACGTCGTGCGGCAGCGCGAGCAGCTCAAATGGGCGGAGTCGCAGCCGCTGTTCGGCAAGCGGATCCTGGTCACCCGCTCCCGGGCCCAGGCAAGCGATCTGGTCAACCGGATCGAGGAGCTCGGCGGGGAGCCCTACGAATTTCCGGTGATCGAGACGGTGTATCCCGAAGCGCCCGAGCTTAAGCAGGGCCTCAAGGACGCCTTCGACCGGCTCAGTGAATACGACTGGGTGTTCTTCACCAGCACCAACGGCGTCGACTACTTCTTCCGCCATTTGAAGGAGCAGGGGAAGGACATCCGGCAGCTGTACAGGGCGCGGATTGCAGCGGTCGGCCCGGCCACAGCCGAAGCGCTCGGGCAGCGGGGCATCATCCCCGTGGAGCTGCCGGACCGCTTCCAGCAGGAAGGACTGATCGAGTCGCTGGGCAGCCAACTGCTCGCCGGCCAGAAGGTCTTCCTTCCGCGCGGGGATCTGGCACGAAACTGGCTGCCTGACAAGCTCGCGGAGATGGGGCTCGAGGTCACCAGCGCCGTGATGTACCAGACGATTGCCGGGCGGGAGGACGATCCCGAATTGATCCGGCTGCTGGAAGAGGGCGGAATTCATGCCGTGACGTTCACCAGCTCGTCGACGGTGAACAATCTACTCTCGATTTTGCAGCGGATGGGAGTGCAGGACCCGGCAGCGCTGCTGCAGGGCGTGGAAGTTGCATGTATTGGAGAAATTACGGCCAAGACAGCCCGTGACGCGGGCCTTGAAGTAGGCATCATTGCCGAAGAAGCGACGCTGGACAGTCTTGTCCGGTCGCTGTGCCTGTGGAACGCGGAAGCTGCGGCCGCATCAGAATAGAAGGGTCTGGGATGACCCTAGACTCGTAAATATCTACCAACAGGAGGTTTACAGCTATGAGTTTTCCAATGGTAAGACACCGGCGCCTCCGCCAGTCCGCGGGCATGCGGAACATGGTGCGCGAAACGGTGCTGAACGTGAATGACCTGATCATGCCGATTTTTGTAACCTATGGAGAAAACATAAAAAACGAGATTTCATCCATGCCGGGAGTCTATCATTTTTCGCTGGACCGGCTGAAAGAAGAAGTGGACGAAATTGCCTCCCTCGGCATTCCGGCCGTGCTGTTGTTCGGCATTCCGGAAACGAAGGACAGCATCGGCTCCTCGGCCTTTGCGGAAGACGGCATCGTGCAGGAAGCGACACGCCTGATCAAGTCCTGGTATCCGGACCTGCTCGTCGTAGCCGACACCTGCCTCTGCGAGTTTACGGATCATGGACACTGCGGCATGGTGCATACCTATGAACGGGATGGCCATGTGTGCGGCGACGTCATGAACGATGAATCGCTGGAGCTGCTGGTCAAAACGGCGGTGTCCCAGGCGAAAGCCGGCGCCGATATTATCGCCCCGTCCAACATGATGGACGGCTTCGTGCAGGCGATCCGCGCAGGGCTTGATGAGAACGGCTTTGAGCATATTCCGATCATGTCTTATTCGGTCAAATATGCTTCCGCCTTCTACGGCCCATTCCGCGAGGCAGCCGACTCGGCACCCCAGTTCGGCGACCGCAAAACGTACCAGATGGATCCGGCCAACGCGCGCGAAGCGCTGCGTGAAGCGGAATCCGATGTGCTTGAAGGGGCCGACATGCTGATGGTCAAGCCTTCTTTGTCCTATATGGACATTATGCGCACGCTGAAAGATCAGTTCGACCTTCCGCTCGTCGCCTACAATGTGAGCGGGGAGTACTCCATGGTCAAAGCGGCGGCCATTCAAGGCTGGATCGACGAAAAAGCCGTGGTGCAGGAAATGCTGACGAGCATGAAGCGCGCCGGCGCGGATATCATTATTACTTATTTTGCCAAAGACGTAGCCCGGTGGATCAAGGGATAACCGAAGCAGCGGAGCCAAATCCCCGCTTAGCGGGGTGATTTAAACCGATAGATTGGAGTGAATGACATGAGCAGTATGTCAGGAAAGCGCAAGGAGGAGGCTTCCCGGTCGGCCTTTGAAGAAGCCAAGCAGTATATTCCCGGCGGGGTCAACAGCCCGGTCCGCGCCTTTAAATCGGTCGGCCTTACGCCGATTTATGTGGACCATGCCCAAGGATCGCGCGTGTACGATATTGACGGCAACAGTTTTATCGACTACGTCGGCTCCTGGGGGCCCCTGATTATGGGACACGCCCATCCGGAAGTGATTGCTGCGGTTCAGGAAACGGCGGCCAAAGGCACGAGCTTCGGCGCGCCTACGCTGATTGAGACGGAGATGGCCAAGCTCGTGTGCGAGCGTGTCCCTTCAATCGACATCGTCCGGATGGTCAATTCCGGTACGGAAGCGACGATGAGCGCGATTCGCCTGGCCCGCGGGTACACGGGACGCAGCAAAATTTTGAAATTCGAAGGCTCCTATCATGGACACGCGGACAGCCTGCTCATCAAAGCCGGCTCCGGGGTGGCGACGCTGGGTCTGCCTGACAGCCCGGGCGTGCCGGAAAGCGTGGCCAGCAACACGATCACGGTCGCGTATAACGACCTTGAGTCCGTAAAGCTTGCCTTTGAACGTTTTGGCGAGGAGATCGCCTGCGTTATCGTGGAGCCGGTAGCCGGCAACATGGGCGTCGTACCTCCGCTTCCGGGCTTTCTGGAGGGCCTGCGCGAAATTACGGAAAAATATGGCAGCCTGCTCATTTTTGATGAGGTCATGACCGGGTTCCGTGTTCATTTGAACTGTGCCCAAGGCCGGTTCGGCATTACGCCTGACCTGACTTGCCTGGGCAAGGTCATCGGTGGCGGACTGCCTGTCGGCGCATACGGTGGCAAACGCGAAATTATGGAGAAAGTGGCGCCGTCGGGTCCGATTTATCAAGCGGGCACGCTGAGCGGAAATCCGCTGGCCATGGCGGCCGGGTTTACGACACTGAAGCTCCTGACGTCTGCCGTATATGACCAGCTGGAAGAGCGCGCATCCCGTCTGGAGGCCGGTTTTGTGAAAAATGCCAAAGAGCTTGGCATTCCGGTGACGATTAACCGCGTCGGTTCCATGGTATGTCCTTTCTTCACGGAAGGGCCTGTCGTGAATTACGATACGGCGAAAACGAGCGACATTCGCCGCTTCACCAAATATTTCGGCAATCTGATTGAGGAAGGCGTGAGCGTGGCTCCTTCCCAATTTGAGGGGATGTTTGTATCGGCTGCCCACAGCATCGAAGACATCGATGCGACGATCGAAGCCAATTACAACGCCCTCAAGCAGCTGTGAGCCTGAACCACTGGCTCCGGCGCGGGGAATGGCTGGAGCTGGCTCCGGGCAAAAAAATCGCATCGGCCGAAGACCGCGAAGCGGCGGCCGCGGCGTGGCTGCTGAACGAGGCAGGCATGCCGGAGAAGCTGCTTGGACAGCTTAAGGCATCAAATGGCATCGAGTGGAAAGGGGACCGGCTTCGGCTGGCCCTTTTTGCTGCCCGCAAGGCGGGGATCGAGCCGATCTGGATGGATCTCACCGTGCTGTACGAGGACGACTTCTGCCTGGTCGTTCACAAGCCTGCCGGGATGATGGTTCACCCGGATGGACACTCCGACGAAATCACGTTGGATCATGCCGTGGCCGCCCATTATCAGATGCAGGGGGAAGAGATTGCGGTCAGGCATATTCATCGGCTCGACCAGCATACCACCGGGCCCGTGCTGTATGCCAAAAATGACTGGGCGCAGCTTGTGCTGGACAAGGAGATGAGCGGCAAGCGGATTTCGCGGATTTACGCCGCCTTTGTCGAGGGGCGGATCCCTGCGGATCTGAAGGTCATCGACCTGCCCATCGGCAAGGACCGCCATCACAAGCAGCGCAGACGGGTGTCTCCGGGAGGGCAATCTGCGGTGACCCGGATTCTCCATGCAGAAGCCGGGAATCAAGCCAGCATCGTCTACTTGGAACTGGAAACCGGACGGACGCATCAGATCCGCGTTCATCTCAGTCATGTCGGCCACCCGCTGCTGGGTGATGCTCTGTACGGCGGAAGCATGTCCACCATCGGCAGGCAGGCGCTTCACGGGGAGCGTCTCTCTTTCGCCCATCCGCTCACACGCGAGCAGATTGAGGTGAGCGATCCGTGGCCCGAGGATATGGAGCGTCTCAAAGCCCTTGTGAGAGCGTAAACCTAAGTATCATATGAAAACTGGCATGCTCCTCTTTTTAAAGCATATAAATAGAACGAGTAACGATTTTGGCTCGTGCTGTGGGGATGGCCCACGGTTAGAAATATGCCGAAAAGGAGGACGTTATTTGTGTTTGACCAGTCCTACGGTTTACGCTTTGACATTTACGAACGCATTCATTTAAACGAAGACGTGGCGGGAATCGAAGAACTCGAGGAAATCGAGCTGCTTCCGCATATTCAAGTGATCAGCCAGGACGAACAAGCCAGTCTGCGCGGGCATCTGCTCCTGTCGGGGCTGTACAGAAGCGAAGGTGAGGAAGAAGGGACGCAGCGGCTGGAGCATTTCATTCCAGTGGAAATTACGGTTCCCTTGAACCGGGTAACCTCGCTGGATGACATTGCGGTGGAAATCGAAAATTTCGACGTCGACCTTCTGTCCAAACGAAGCCTGAATATTACGGGCGTTCTCTCTCTGCGCGGCATCGAGACTCAGGTCGCGGAATCACCCGCCTGGAAAGCGGACGAATTCACGGTGGTTCATGCACCGGATGAGGACCTTCCGGAGGAAGCGGCTATCTTCGCGCAAGAGCGGGAGGAAGAACCGGCTTCGGCAGAACCGGAACAGCGTGAATTCACGCCGCCGGACGACCCTGCGCCTGTCTGGACCGCACCGGCTCCGTCCTTTGCGCCGCCTCAGTCCCAAATTCAGGCAGAGCAGCCGGAACAGGTTCCGATCGAAGCCGCGGAAGCCAGTGACTCGGATGAAGCACGGGAAGCGGCAGCCTGGGAAGCCGTATGGCAAGCGGCTGCTGTTCCTCCGTCCGAGCCGGAGGAAACGGCTGTGCCTCAGGCGTCCGATTCCCGTGAAACTGCGCCGTCTACCGCATGGGAATTTGCCCGCGAACCTGAGCGGGAAGCGGCAGCGCCTCCGCCGCAGGTGGCCGGATTATCCGCTTTACATACGGACAAGGAACCATCAGACCGGACAGCGGAGCCCCAGTACCCGAACAAGTGGCATTTTGAGCATGAAGAGGAGTCGGAGCTGCTGCATCCGGAAGCTACGGCGGTTCAGGCGGATGAAGAGCAGGAAGAAGACATCTATTTGAACGCGGCGGGTAAAGACCCGTTCAGCGAGCCTACGTTCCCGTTTGGAGCTTTCCAGGATAAAGTTCAGCAGGAAGAACCGCCTGAAGACCGGGAAATGCGGATCGCGTTAGGAAGCAAGAAGGAACCCGAGTCCAGCGAGAAGGAAGCGATCGGCTTTTCCTCGATCTTGTCCTCAAGCCGTTCGATCAAGGAGCTTGAGTACCAGCAGGCGCAGGAGGAGCAGCAGGCTGCTGATGCCATCGCCAGCGCGGGTGCTGCTGAAGCCGATGATATCAAATGGAAGAACCTGTTCCTCGGCAGTATCTCCGAGCAGACTCCTTTCCGTAAGGTCCGGCTGTGCATCGTTCAGCGGGAGGAGACGCTCGAGACGATCGCCGACCGTTATCAGCTGACGCCACGGGAGCTTGTGCTGTACAACCGGCTGGCGGACCAGACCGTGCAGGAAGGTCAAATTCTGTATATCCCGTAACGTTTTTGACGTAATCAGAAGAGCCTGGCGCTTTGCGGCGCCAGGCTCTTTTTTTGTTCCCGGGATGAGGTCTGCCTGAACACGGGAAAAAGGTCCTGCACTTTGGGCCAAGGGAAGTTGACTATCGACATGAAGCGCGTTATTATGGAGTATATGTTTTGCAGAAAAACATCAACGAACGTCAAGTACAGATGACATTCCGTATTTGGCGGAAGTTTTTCTTGCGATATGAAACGCTTCAGCTTCACTGAAAATGAATCCATTTTACCATCTTCACAAAAACGATGAACGGGAAGAGTAGGCGGTATTGCCCTTCAGAGAGCGGAATTGCAGCGCTGGAAGATTCCGCAGGATGCAGCTGTCCGAAGTCGCCCGGAAGTTGTCGGTTTGAGCACTTGCGCCCGAAGGCGCGGGAGGTAGAGCCGGCCGGCTGCAGCCGTTATCTGTATGGAGTGTTGCGGGGCATGCGTGTTTGTGCTGCCTGCCGCAAAACAAAGGTGGTACCGCGAAAGAACAGCCTTTCGTCCTTTGAGGACGAAAGGTTTTTTGTATTTTTGGCAAAGCTGATCTTGTGATGGAGGATGAACAATATGACAGACCAGGAAAACCAAGCAACAACCGGGATGCCGACGACGTATGACCCGAAATCGGCCGAAAAGAAATGGTACAAATACTGGATCGACGGCCAGTATTTCAAAGCCGGGCAGAAGCCCGAGGCGGAGCCGTATACGATCGTGATTCCGCCGCCAAACGTAACGGGGATGCTCCACATCGGGCACGCCCTCGACTTTACCCTGCAGGATATTCTGATTCGCACGAAGCGGATGCAGGGGTACGACGCCTTGTGGCTTCCGGGTTCGGACCATGCGGGCATCGCGACACAGACCAAGGTGGAGCAGAAGCTGCGTGAGCAGAATATTAGCCGCCACGACCTGGGGCGCGAGAAGTTCCTGGAGAAAGTGTGGGAATGGAAGGACCAATACGCGGAAACGATTCATGAACAGTGGGCCAAAATGGGCTTTTCGCTGGATTACTCCAGAGAGCGGTTTACGCTTGACGAAGGTCTGTCGAAGGCGGTTCGCGAAGTTTTCGTGAAACTCTATGAAAAAGGGCTGATCTACCGCGGCAAAAAGATCATCAACTGGGATCCGGCCGCCAGAACCGCCTTGTCCGATATTGAGGTTGAATATAAAGAAGTCAACGGCCATCTGTATCATTTGCAGTATCCGCTGAAGGACGGAAGCGGCCACATTACGGTAGCGACCACGCGTCCTGAGACGATGCTTGGCGATACGGCGGTAGCGGTTCATCCAAAAGACGAGCGCTACAAGGATATGATCGGCAAGATGCTCGTGCTCCCGATTGTCGGACGCGAGATTCCGATTATTGCCGACGAGTACGTGGAACGCGAATTCGGCAGCGGCGCCGTAAAAATTACCCCGGCACACGATCCGAACGATTTTGAGGTGGGATTGCGCCACGATCTGCCGCAAATCATCGTGATGGACGAGACCGGCACGATGAATGACCAGGCCGCGAAGTACGAAGGCATGGACCGGGCCGATTGCCGCAAGCAGATCGTTCAGGATTTGAAGGACCTCGGCGTGCTGATCAAAATCGAAGACCATGTGCACCAGGTTGGGCACAGCGAGCGCACAGGCGCCGTAGTCGAGCCTTATTTGTCAACACAGTGGTTCGTTAAAATGCAGCCGCTCGCGGAAAGAGCCATCGAGGCGCAAAAGGCGGGCAAAGGGGTACGCTTCGTTCCGGAGCGTTTTGAGAAAACATACCTGAACTGGATCGAAAACGTCCGGGATTGGTGTATTTCCCGCCAGCTGTGGTGGGGACACCGGATCCCGGCTTGGTACTGCGAATCCTGCGGCGAGATCCACGTAGCCCATGAGGATGTAACTCAATGCTCCAAATGCGGAAGCACCGAGCTTACGCAGGACAACGACGTTCTGGACACCTGGTTCAGTTCGGCGCTGTGGCCGTTCTCTACCCTCGGCTGGCCGGAGCAGACGGCGGATCTGGAACGTTATTATCCGACGAACGTGCTCGTTACGGGCTATGACATCATCTATTTCTGGGTAGCCCGGATGATCTTTACCGCGCTGGAATTTACGGGCGAAATTCCGTTCAAGGACGTGCTGATGCACGGACTGGTCCGGGATTCCGAAGGACGGAAAATGTCCAAGTCGCTCGGCAACGGCGTTGATCCGCTCGACGTCATCGAACGGTACGGCGCAGATGCGATGCGCTACATGATCTCCACGAGCAGCACGCCGGGGCAGGATCTGCGCTTCCGGTGGGAACGCGTGGAGCAGGCGCGCAACTTTGCCAATAAAATCTGGAATGCCTCCCGTTTCGCTCTGATGAATCTGGAAGGATTCACATATGACGACATTGACATAAGCGGAGAGCTCAGCACGGCGGACCGCTGGATTCTCCACCGCCTGAACGAAACTTCCCGTGACATTACGCGTCTAATAGATGCCTACGAATTTGGTGAAACGGGCCGGCTCCTGTATAACTTCATTTGGGATGACCTCTGTGACTGGTACATTGAGTTTGCCAAACTCTCTTTGTACGGAGACAATGTGAGCGCCAAGAAAACGACGCAGTCGGTGCTTAGCTATGTGCTGGACCGCACGCTGCGGATGATTCATCCGTTTATGCCGTTCATCTCCGAAGAAATTTGGCAGCATCTGCCTCACGAAGGGGAAACGATCACGCTTGCGGCATGGCCGGAGTATGATCCAGCCTTCGAGGATGCCGAAGCTGCAGCCGAGATGTCGCTGCTGATGGATGCCATCCGTGCCGTTCGCAACATCCGCGCAGAGGTTAATGTTCCGATGAGCAAGAAGATCGAGCTGATGCTGAAGGCGGGCGACGAGCAAGTGCTGCAGATCGTGAACCGGAACGAAGTATACGTTCAGCGCTTCTGCAACACCTCGAGCTTTACGGCAGGTCTCGACCTGACGACGCCGGACAAGGCGATGACCGCCGTGATTACCGGTGCCGAGCTGTACCTGCCGCTTGCCGGTCTGATTGACATTGACCAGGAGATTGCGCGGCTGGAGAAAGAGCTGCAGCATCTGAACAGCGAAGTGCAGCGGGTGGAGAAAAAGCTGGCCAATGAAGGCTTTGTGGCGAAAGCGCCGGCAAAAGTCATTGAAGAGGAGAAGGCCAAGATGGCCGACTATTCCGATAAACGCAGCAAAGTCATCGCACGGATCGAAGAGCTGAGAGGCTGATCACGACGCAGCAGAAACTTAACTAAAATTCAGAAGGTGAATGGTATGGGGGATCAATTGGAAGCCGGACGGGAGGCTTCTCTGCGCACATATGAAGAGGCGGCGAATTGGATTAACGGTCTGATTCCGTTTGGGATCAGACCGGGGATGCAGCGGATCGAAACGTTAATGGAGAAGTTCGGGAACCCGCACCGGAGGCTGAAATTCATTCATGTCGCCGGTACGAACGGGAAAGGGTCGACATGCGCTTACCTGACCCGTGTACTTCTGCAAAGCGGTTATTCGGTAGGCACGTTTACTTCGCCGTATATCACCAAATTCACGAACCGCTTTCAGTACAACGGGGAAGACATTCCGGAGGAGGTGCTGCTCTCCCTGGCGAACCGCCTGTACCCTGCGGTGCAGGAGATTGCGGCCACGGAGCTCGGATCGCCGACGATGTTCGAAGTGTCCACGGCTCTGGCGATTCTGTATTATGCCGAGGAATGCTACCCTGACGTGGTTGTATGGGAGACCGGGCTCGGGGGAAGGCTGGATGTAACGAACATCGTTCACCCCATCGTCTCCATCATCACCAATGTCGGGATGGACCACACCGATATTCTTGGCGATACGCTTGTGGAAATCGCCACGGAAAAGGCCGGCATTATCAAACCAGGCGTTCCGGTGGTCAGCTGCGTGAACCAGCCGGAAGTCATTGAGGTGCTGAAGCAAAAAGCCGAAGAGTGCCGCACGACGCTGTATTTGGCGGGAGAGCAGTTCACCTACGAATATACCCGTCTGGACGGTTCCTTGCAGACGTTCCATTTCAAAGGTCCTTTCCGCGAGCTGGATCTGAGCATCGGAATGAAGGGCGAGCACCAGATTGCCAATGCGGCCGGCGCGATGATGGCGCTGGAAGTGCTGCGGCAGTACATGGCTTTTGTCATGGACGATGAGGATCTGCTGAAGGGGTTCCGGGATACGAAGTGGGCCGGCCGGCTCGAAGAAGTGGGCGATTCTCCGCGGATTGTTCTGGACGGGGCGCATAATCCGGAGGGGCTGGAGAGCCTCAGCAAGAGCCTTAAAAGGCATTATCACTTTAAACAGTTAAATTTGATGATGGGAATGCTGTCAAATAAGCATCATGAGTCCTCTTTGAAGCATATACTTCCAATAGTGGATACGCTTATCCTGACCGAGCCGGACTTCCGGAAAAAAATGGACGCTGATGCTTTGCTGGACATTGTGGAGCGGCTGAAGCATTCTCACGGCAAACCAGGTTTGCAGATCATCGTAGAACCGGATTGGAAACACGCGCTAGACATACTTAAGTCACGGACAGAACCGGGGGATTTGGCAGTGGTGTCCGGCACGCTGTATTTGATTTCTGATGTGCGGGCAGCCCTGCTGGGTCAGACCGATTCTGAAAAAGGTTGGTGAAAATCTGTTGAATTCTGAACATGTTCATTTTATCGGTATTGGTGGCTACGGGATGAGCGCCATCGCACGGGTTATGCTGGAAATGGGATACACGGTCACGGGTTCGGACGTGGCCGCCCAGGAATTAACGGAAAAACTGGCTGCCAAGGGAGCCAAAATTTATATAGGCCATACGGCCGAGCAGGTTCACGGAGCGGATTTGGTCGTCTATTCGACGGCGCTTCCCAAAGACAACGTGGAACGAAGAGAGGCGGAGCATCTGAACATTCCGATCCTTCACCGCTCGCAAATGCTGGCCAGATTGCTGAATGAGCGCAAGGGCATCGCCGTTGCGGGAGCACACGGCAAGACGACTACGTCGTCCATGATTGCACTCGCCATGGAGGAATGCGGCGCAGATCCGACGTTTATTATCGGCGGGGAAATTATGAACGTCGGCACGAACGCCAAGGCCGGCAAAGGGGACTACGTGGTGGCTGAGGCGGATGAGAGCGACGGCTCCTTTTTGCAGTACCATCCGTGGCTCGGCATCGTGACGAACATTGAGGCGGATCATCTTGAAAACTACGACGGCGATTTCGAGAAGCTGAAGAGCGCTTATGTGCAGTTTTTGAGCCAGATCAAGGAAGATGGCACGGCCGTCGTCTGTGCTGATGACGCGAATATTCGCGCGATCCTTCCTTCGATCCGCTGCAATGTGGCCACCTATGGGATCGATTCCGATGCGGAATATACCGCCGAGGATCTGGTCCTGGGCGACCGTCACGTATCCTTCACGATGAAGCATAACGGACAGACGCTGGGAACCGTCGAGCTTTCGGTTCCGGGACGCCATAACGTCTATAACGCCATGGCCACGGTGATCGCCTGCTTGAAGGCCGGGATTCCGTTCGAATCCATCGCTGCGGGCGTTTCGAAGTTCCACGGCGCCAAACGCCGTTTCCAGGTGCTCGGTGAGAAGAACGATATTCTGATCATCGACGATTACGCGCATCACCCGACGGAGATCGAAGCTACCATCAGCGCCGCCAAGGCTACGGGTAAAAAGATTATCGCCGTGTTCCAGCCGCAGCGCTATACACGGACCTTCTTCCTGCTCGATGCATTCAGCCGGGCTTTCGGCGGAGCCGATGAAGTGATCATTACCGACATTTATTCGCCAGCCGGAGAGAAGCAGATCGAGGGCGTGAGCTCTTCCAAGCTGGTTGATTTGATCGTCAAAAACAGCAATGCGGGTGCCCGTTATTTGCCGACGAAGGAAGATGTCCTGAACGATCTGAAGCCGCGGCTCCAGCCAGGGGTGCTTGTCCTGACCATGGGGGCAGGCGACATTTGGAAAGTCGGGGCGGAAATCGCCAAGACAATGTAAGGTATGCCTCTGCCGGATGGGCACGGGCTGCATATGATCATGACCGAAGAAACCGTAATTCCTTGATTCTGAAGGGGGATTACGGTTTTTTTGCTCTTGTCATTTTCGTGGGACAATCAAACATAACTTCTGGAAATCTATCATATATACATAGTAGATACGGACAAGGGTGAGGTGTTTGGGTGTGAACAAGGCGAGAATGACGTTCCGGTTTGATGAAGAACAAGGGCGCCAGCTTGAAGATAAGAAGGACCGCGGACAGCTGACGGTTGCGGAATCGGCTGCACAGAACCCTGCATGGGCGGATGATCGTAATTCCGGAAGCAACCGCCGCGATGTTGAAACAAAGCGTACCCCGATATCGGCTGTGCCTGCGTCGATGGAGGGATGGAGTGATCCGTTCAACAGGGAGGACAGCTGGGAGCGTCTGGAGGAGAGGATGGGTTACGGAATCCAGGAGCGGGCAGACGATACTCCTGAGCATGATTCCGTTGCGGAAGGGCCAGATCATCGCTATCCGGACAGCTCAGAAGACTGGGACCTGGATCGTGCCAATAATAGGTACACGGTCAGGGAGGACTATGATGCCTACGATAACATCGAGAACAGACCCGATGCAGCGGGGCCCGGGCCCATCATCGAGGAGTATTCCTACCGGCCTCACCGGCCGGGATCGATATGGAAAGTCGTCGGAACGGTAACTGGAGCAATCGTCACCGGGGCGTTGTTCGGTTTGGTGGTCCTCTCCTTTTTCAAGGACGGATCTGCGGGGATGGACCCGGGCGGCAACACAGGAAACCCGAGTGCTGTAAGCACCTCTGCGCAGTCCGGCGAGGATCAAGCTTCCGTCCCGGCGGTCGCCGTCGAGGTGGGTCCTCAAACCTACTACATGCTGCAGTATGGGGTCTTCAGCACCGTCGACCGGGTTCAGCAGGCGAAGGATGAGCTGGAGCAGTACGGCATTGCCGCAGGGAACGACCCGGATGAGGAAAACCGGGTTTATGCGGGCCTGTCCACAGACCGCGAACAGGCCAAGCTGCTCAGCAATCAGCTGAAGGCGGAAGGGGTTGATCTGTATGTGCGGGAGGTGGATCTCCCAGCCGCAACCTCCCTGCATTTTAACGGAGACGCTGAGGCCGTTAACCAATATTTTCAGGTGAGCGCGGACCTGGTTGCGCTGCTGAGCCAAACATCGGCGAGCCTCCTGGGCAAGGATCTTCCGGGGAAAATCGGTGCCGAGGATATGAACCGTTTGACCGATTTGCACCGGCAGTGGACGGAGGCGGCCAAGCCGTTCCAGGCCGGCCTGGGCGCGGATCAGCAGGAGATGGGCAAGCAGCTGGAGCAGGCGATGAACAGCTCGCTTTCGTCCGTCGAGGAATACAACAAAAATACGGCGAAGGGGCATTTATGGGAAATCCAGTCCAGGATGATGGAATTCATCATGCTGCAGAAGCAGCTTATCGCTTCCCTGGAAAAAGCATAAAACACAAAGATCCGGCGTGGAAATGGAAATACTTCCCCATGCCGGATTTGTGTTTGTATTGACGTCCAAATAACCGTATAATAATGTGGGTGTCAAATTATGGCGAGGGAAGAGAAGAATGAAGAAGAATGTTGGAATATTACTGCTGTTTCTGCTGCTTGGCTGGCTGGCGGGAGCATGGATAGCCAAAGCGCTGGAGCCTGTACAAGCTCTTTCTTTTCTGACCGCATCCACGATGATCAAATGGTCACCGCAAGCTAATTTGGACATTATCAGTTACGACATTACCATTCAAATGAAACTAAGCCTGCTGAGTTTGATCGGCATCATTGTCTCCGTGTGGCTGTATCGCAGGCTTTAACTACCGGACAAAGGAGATCCTTTCATTGAAATCAAACCATTCACGCCGCATTATTCTGGCATCAACTTCACCGAGAAGGCAGGAGCTGATCGCTTCTCTACATATTCCGTTTGAGATCCGTCCCAGTCACGCTGAAGAACATACACCCGAAGATTGGACACCGCAGCAGGTCGTGGAAGGATTGGCCTTACGCAAAGCGGAAGCCGTTCATGCCTCGCTTCATGATGATAAGGAGGATGCCGTGATCGTCGGCAGTGATACGGTTGTTGTGCTGGACAATCAGGTGCTGGGCAAGCCGGTCGACAAGCAGGATGCGGTTCGCATGCTGACATCGCTGCAAGGCCGGACCCACGAGGTATATACGGGAGTCGCCGTCATCGATGTCATGAACGGCAAGACGATGGTGCGCCATCGTGTGACGTCGGTGACGATGAAGCCGCTCACCGGGCGCCAGGTAGAGGCTTACGCCATGAGCGGAGAGCCTGATGACAAAGCGGGCGCCTATGCGATCCAGGGACTCGGGTCAACGATCGTCGAACGGATCGAAGGATGCTATTTTAACGTGGTCGGACTGCCGCTGTCCCTGCTTTCGGACATGCTGGGCGAGTTCGGAATCGACGTTTTGTAAAACTTGCGGATGTTATTTGAATGAAGGGAAAGAAGGGGAACTTATGGAGTCGCAAACTTATCTGCTGCGCGACATCCCCCATGAAGAACGCCCGAGAGAACGCATGCTTGAATATGGGGCGAGTGCTTTAAGCCATGCCGAACTGCTTGCTATTTTGCTTCGGACGGGAACCCGCCAGGAGTCAGCCGTACATTTGGCTCAGCGGATACTGAAGCAAGTCGGCAGTTTGCGAAATCTGGTCGACCTGAGCGTCGAGGAGCTGATGTCCATTCGGGGCATCGGCAGCGCGAAGGCGCTGCAGCTCAAAGCCGGAATCGAGCTCGGACAGCGCTTATCCAGAGCTCGCAAAGAGGAGCCCGTTACGATACGGAGCCCGAAGGATGCCGCAAACGTGCTCTCAGAGCAGCTGCGGTATTTGCAAAAAGAACATTTTGTCTGTTTGTTTTTGAATACGAAAAATCACATTATTGCTCAAGAGACGCTTTCGATCGGCAGTCTGAACGCCTCCATCGTGCACCCCCGCGAGGTGTTTCGCGCAGCCATTAAATGCAGCAGCGCATCCGTCGTTTGTGCACACAATCATCCCAGTGGAGATCCCACCCCTAGTCCAGAAGATATTTCCCTGACCGCCCGGTTGAAGGAGGCAGGGGACATTGTGGGCATAGAGGTGTTGGATCATTTGATTATCGGTGATGGAGGATACGTCAGTTTGAAGGAGCAAGGCTTGATGTAATATAATAGTTGAGATTGACGAAGAAAGGGAGATTACAGCATGTTAGGGAGCTTCACGAAAGATTTGGGTATTGACTTGGGGACGGCGAATACGCTCGTTTATGTCCGTGGAAAAGGAATTGTCGTAAGAGAGCCCTCGGTAGTCGCTTTGCGCACCGATACGAAGAGCATTGAAGCCGTTGGTGAATCCGCCAAGAAAATGATCGGCCGCACGCCGGGGAATATCCGTGCCATCCGTCCGATGAAGGACGGGGTCATCGCAGATTTTGACACGACGGCCACTATGATTAAATATTTTATCCGTCAGGCGCAAAAGCAGCGCTCTATGTTCCAGCGCCATCCGAACGTGATGGTTTGTGTACCTTCGGGCATTACTGCCGTAGAGCAGCGGGCGGTTGAAGATGCCACCAAGCAGGCGGGTGCGCGTGAGGCTTACACCATCGAAGAGCCGTTTGCGGCAGCCATCGGTGCAGATCTTCCGGTATGGGAGCCGACAGGCAGTATGGTCGTTGACATCGGCGGGGGTACAACTGAAGTTGCGGTTATTTCCCTGGGCGGTATCGTTACGAGCCGTTCGGTCAGAGTGGCCGGCGACGAAATGGACGAATCTATCATTCAATATATTAAACGGCAATACAATTTAATGATCGGGGAACGGACTTCAGAGCAGCTGAAAATGGAAGTGGGCTCTGCGCTGCCGCTGGAACAGGTGGAAACGAGCGAAATCCGCGGGCGTGATCTCGTAACCGGCCTGCCGAAGACGATTACCATCACATCCGATGAGATCAGTGAAGCTCTGTCTGACACGGTCAATGCGATCGTTGAAGCGGTGAAGGTAACGCTGGAGAAATGTCCGCCGGAGCTTGCCGCCGACATTATGGACCGTGGTATCGTTCTGACCGGAGGCGGAGCCCTGCTGCGCAACTTGGACAAGCTGCTCGCACAAGAAACCGGCATGCCGGTCATCGTGGCGGACAATCCGCTGGACTGCGTCGCCATCGGTACGGGCAAAGCGCTCGAGAACATTCATCTATTCAAATCCCGCAGCAGTTCGGCCGTACGTTCCAAACGTTAAGCACTTATAGGCGGGTCACCCCTGATCATGGGAGAGAAATCAGTAAGTTAGAGGGTGTTAGAACTGTTTAAACTGCTCGGCAATAAGCGATTGTTTGTTATACTGATTGCTCTGGTTATGTTTATTGCGCTCATGGGATTTACGTTGGGGCCCCGGGCCTCGTTATCCTGGCCCGAGAAGTTTCTGAGGGATACGGTCGGATTTGCCCAAAATATCTTTTATAAGCCCGCTGGTTACATAGCGGGCTTGTTTAAAGATATTGCCAATATGCGGGACATCTACAAAGAAAACGAGGAGCTCAAGATTGCTCTTGCCCATTATACGCGCGATAAGGTCCAATATAATCTTATGGAAGAGCGAAATAAGGAACTGGAAGAAAAGCTGCATTTTACGAATGCCCAGAAAGAGCAGAACAATTATACTTATCATATTACCCAGGTCGTTAGCGTCAACTCAGACACGGTGAGCCGCTCCCTTGTCATTGATCTGGGCGAGCGGGACGGCATAAAGGTCGGCCAGTCCGTCATTTCGAGCGAAGGCCTTGTCGGGGTCATCAGCCATGTCAGCAACTTCACGTCGACCGTCAAGCTGATTACGACGATGGATGAGAAGGACCCGAATTCCAACGGCATTTCGGCGACGGCGCTGAGCAATCATAAGGTTTTCGGAATTATCGAAAGTTATGACGAAGTCAGCAAGACCCTGCAGATGACCCAGATCAAAGAGAACGATCCGATCAAGGTAGGGGATACCATCGTTTCCTCAGGAGATCCGAGCAAGTATCCGCAAGGCCTGATCATCGGCAAAGTCACCAAGGTACAGGTCAGCCCGTTCGGGAAGACGAAGACGGCTACTATTGAGCCTGCGGCGGAGTTTCAGGATTGGAAGATGCTATTTGTCGTATCTCAACCGGAGGTACCGCAATAATGGTCCGCAAGCAAGTGCTGATCCTGCTGCTGTTCGTCCTTTTTCTTCTCGAAGGGACGGTCGTTCCCTGGCTGCTGCCGGGCTCCTGGCAGAACGTTATTTCGCCGAATCTGGTCTTTATCGTCCTGTTATTTGTTTCGGTATATCATCACCGTCATACCGCGCTCGTTCTCGGGATTATATTCGGCATGCTGCATGACGTCGTTTTTTACGGGGATATGATTGGCACGTATTCCTTTGTTATGGGGGTTACGGCTTATATTATGGGCTTTATTTTTCGGATGCCGCGCGCCCAAATGCCGGTCATGATGACGGTCATCATTTTGGGAAGTCTGCTGTTTGACAGCCTGCTGTACGGGATCTACCGGGTGTTCTCGCTCACGGCCGTTCCGTATAACTGGAACCTGCTGCACCATATTCTGCCCGATCTGGTCGTTCATTTCGTTTTCGGGTTAATCATTTATGTTCCGCTGCGCAAGCAGCTTGAGAAGCTTGGTAAACGCGCAAAAGTGGAAAAGGCGGCGTAAACCGCCCTTACAATTTGCATAATCAGGCAGGAACTTATGCATCCGGGAACGAAATGTATAGAGATGGGAGGGACAGGCATGGCAGTCAAATCGAATCATGTGACGATTAAGGGCATCAAAGATGGCCTGGTTTTCCTGCTCGATGACGAATGTGAATTTGAGGAACTGCTGGGTGAGCTGAGGTATAAGCTGGAGCATACTCATCAAAATATTTTGACCGGACCGATTATTCATGTAGACGTAAAGCTTGGGTCAAGGCGTATATCGGAAGACCAGAAACAATCCATGCTGGACATCTTGAAGCAAAAGGGAAATTTGCTGATCCGTTCCGTGGAGATGCCTGAGGGGGAAAACGAACCCGGGAAAGAGCCCGCCTATGCGATCATGAGCGGAATGGTCCGATCGGGCCAGGTGCTGCATCATCACGGGGACTTGCTGTTCCTGGGCGACGTGAACCCGGGCGGAAGCATTCTGTGCACGGGTGATATTTATATATTGGGGGCTTTGCGTGGAATGGCCCATGCAGGCGTTGAGGGAAATGAGGAAGCGATCATTGCAGCCTCCTATTTTGCCCCCACCCAGCTCCGGATTGCCGAAAGAATCAGCCGGCCTCCGGACGAATGGAACATTCGGGAGACGAGCATGGAGTTTGCGTTTTTGCGCGACGGAGCCATGCAAATCGATAAAATTAGTAATATTGTCCGGGTACGGCGGGATTTTAACGTGTTTAAAGGGGTGTAACACATGGGAGAAGCTATCGTCGTTACTTCCGGTAAAGGCGGTGTGGGCAAAACGACCACATCGGCGAACATCGGAACCGCGCTTGCGCTGCTTGGCAAAAAAGTGTGCCTGGTCGATACCGACATCGGCCTGCGCAATTTGGACGTCGTGATGGGCCTGGAGAACCGGATCATTTACGATTTATGCGATGTGGCGGAAGGGCGCTGCCGATTGAACCAGGCGCTGGTGAAGGATAAGCGCTTTGACGAGCTGTATATGCTTCCGGCCGCCCAGACCAAGGACAAAAACGCGGTGTCGCCGGAACAGGTCAAGGATATTATTCTTGAGCTGAAGAAAGAGTACGAATATGTCATTATCGACTGTCCTGCCGGCATCGAGCAGGGATTTAAGAACGCGATTGCCGGAGCGGACAAGGCGATCGTCGTTACCACGCCGGAGAACGCCGCGGTTCGCGACGCCGACCGTATTATCGGGCTGCTGGAGAGCTCTGCCGTGGAGTCGCCTAAGCTGGTCGTGAACCGGATTCGGCCGAATATGGTCAAATCCGGAGACATGCTCGACATCGAGGATGTGCTCCAGGTGCTCAACATCGATCTGATCGGGATCGTGCCGGATGACGAGTACGTCATCAAGGCAGCCAACAGCGGGGAACCTACGGTGATGAACCCGGAATCGCGGGCCGCGATCGCGTACCGCAACATTGCGCGACGCATTCTGGGCGATACGGTGCCGCTGATGCAGCTGGACCAGAAGAAAAGCATGTTCACCCGTTTCAAGAAGCTGTTCGGAATGGGTTGACCGGATTCTTTTATCCGATGATTATTCTAAATAGAGAAGGGATGGAGCCAAAGCGGCTTCATTCCTTTTTTGCGTTTGAGCTCCGCATCATTTCCTCTAAATCCCCTTGATGTATAGGCCATTTCCTTTCAATCATCCATCCCGGGCGTGAATAGAGGCTTGGCGAATTGGGTTAAGTTACTACAAAGACAACCTGAGAATAGACAAGGGGTGCTTACGATGCTCGGAATACTGATTTTTATTTTCGTCATCCAAATCGTGTACGTCTCTTTCTTTACGCTGCGCATGATCCTGACGTTGAAAGGCCAGAAGTATTTGGCCGCGGTGCTCAGCATGTTTGAAATTACGATTTATGTGCTCGGACTCAGCATCGTGCTGAAGTATGTCAATCAGCCGTTGTCCCTGATCGTGTATGCCGTGGGCTACGGTCTTGGAGTTCTGGTGGGCTCGTGGATCGAAAACCGGATTGCGCTCGGCTATATTACGATGAAGGTCATCGTCAATGATCCCGGGAGCGATATGGCCAACACGCTGCGCAACATCGGGTATGGCGTCACCTCCTGGATCGGCAGCGGCCGCGACGGCCATCGTCTGGTCTTCGAAGTGCTGGCCAAACGGAAAAACCAGAAGAAGCTCTACAACTCCATTCTGGAGCTGGACCCGAAGGCATTCATTGTCGTCACCGAGCCTGTCATGCTGCATGGGGGATTCTGGACCCGGGGAACGAAAAAATAGTACCGGCGGACGTTTCATGCGGGATCGGGAGACGGTGCTGTAGAGACTGCATTTTCTTTTTATAAAAAAAGCCCCTACCTGTTTCATTTTGCAGCAGAATGGGTAATAAACTAAAACCTGCTGTGAGCCAGCCAGGCAGGAGGTCCCGAATTTGTTGCTTGGAACCGGATCCACAGTCGCATTTCGCCAATCTTCCGTCTAGGTCCAAAAGAGTTAGGCTTGTGTATTTGCAATTTGGTATGTCTGTTGAACGCGAGAAACTAAGGATGCAAGGATGCTTAGCTTCATCCATTCGTTGCATATGGCAACGTTCACGCAGTATATGGATGATTCCTTTAACTCCCCGTTAGGAAAACCGCTTTTCCACTACATAACAGGCCGTGAGCCTATCTATGAAACAAGCTCGGATACTTGAAGATTGAAGCCATGTTTGATGGACTCGCTCCCTTTTGCGGACGGACCATGTCTTTGCGCCGGATGGCGGATGATATGCGAAATGCTCCACATACTATGAATACAGCTGGCTAAAGGAGCGATTGAATGATTGTACTGGATCATGTAAACAAAGTGTATGATGACGGGTTTCACGCCCTCAAAGACATCAACCTGGAATTTAAGAAGGGTGAAATTACAGTCTTGATCGGCCCCAGCGGCTGCGGCAAATCGACGACCATGAAGCTGATCAATGCCCTGAACACCCCTTCCTCCGGAAAAGTACTGATCGACGGAAAAGACATCTCCGGGCTTAACCCGGTGGAACTGCGCCGGAATATCGGATATGTCATTCAGAGTGTAGGCTTGTTCCCTCATATGAATATCGCCAAAAACGTGGCGGTCGTCCCTCATTTGAAAAAGTGGGATAAAGAGAAAACCGACCGGAAAGTGAACGAACTGCTCGACCTGGTTGGTCTCGACCATACCATATACCGGAACCGTTATCCTTCCGAGCTGAGCGGCGGGCAGCAGCAGCGGGTCGGGGTTATCCGGGCGCTGGCGGCCGACCAGGATATTATCCTGATGGACGAGCCGTTCTCGGCGCTCGACCCGATCAGCAGGGAGCAGCTGCAAGATGAGCTTATCCGGCTGCAGCAGGAGCTGAACAAGACGATCATTTTCGTGACGCATGATATGGACGAAGCGATCAAAATCGCAGACACGATCGTGCTGATGAAGGATGGGCAAATCGTGCAAACCGGGAAACCCGAGGCGATCCTCCGCCATCCGGCGAATGATTTCGTCCGCAACTTTATCGGCCAGAAGCGGCTGCAGAGCGAGAACGAGTTATCCTATGAAATTCCGCTCGTTGACGACGTCATGATTACGAATCCCGTAACGGCTTTTCCAAACCGCGGACTGGCGGAAGCGATCAAAATGATGGAGTCCAAGCGTGTAGACTCCCTGTTTATCGTGGACCGGAATAAGCAGCTGCAGGGCGCGGTTTCGATTTACCGGGTGCTGGACATGTACGGGGAAGAGGGCAAAACGGTTGCCGACGTTATGATCCCTGTCCGCTTCTCGGTATCTTCGGGGAGTACGCTGCCCCAAGCCATTGAGCTCATGGACAGCCACCAGCTGAGCAATGTCCCCGTGGTTGACGGGAATAACCGGTTCCTGGGGTTGGTGACCCGGGGCAGTGTCGTCAAGCATCTGGCCGAGGTGTATCCGAACCTGGCCCCTCCGCAGCCTGCCGGAGAGGGGGAGCCGATGTGAATGAATTTTGGAGCTTTATCACCGAAAGGTACCCGGATATCCTGCTGGCCCTCCGGCAGCATCTGACCATCTCCTTTTCCGCGGTGATCCTCGGGACGATCGTAGCGGTGCCTATCGGCATTTTGCTGGTATACAACCGGGTCGGCTGGATCAACAGCGTCGTATTTTTTATCGCCAACCTGTTCCAGACGATCCCGAGCCTTGCGCTGCTGGCCATTCTGATTCCGCTGCTTGGCATCGGCGTGAAGCCGGCGATTTTGGCGCTGCTGCTGTATTCCCTTATGCCGATTCTGCGGAACACGTACGACGGATTCCAGTCTGTGGATAAAGGCGTGCTGAATTCCGCCAAAGGCATGGGATACAGTGCAGCCCAGACGATTCTGAAAATCCAGCTTCCCTTATCGCTTCCTTATATCATGTCTGGCATACGGATCACGACGGTATATATCATCAGCTGGGCGACGCTCGCTTCCCTGATCGGGGCCGGCGGACTCGGGCAGCTGATCGTTTCGGGACTTGGCGTCAATAAGCCGGAAATGATCTTTATCGGCGGCATCGGCGCAGTTGTGCTGGCTCTGGTGGCCGACGGACTGCTGGGGCTGCTGGAAGGCTGGCTGACCCGGCGCTACCGTCAAACCCGGAGTGCTGCCGTATGACAAGGCTGACGAAGCCGTTTAGACTGATCCGAGGAGGCGTGATGAAACTGAAAACGTTCAAATTGTCGTTATTTTTGTGCTGTGCCATCCTTTTAACAGGCATCACTTCGGCCTGCGGGATCCAGCAGGATGTGGTCATCGGAACCCAAACCTACACCGAAACGAAAATTTTGGCCGAAATGTACAAGGCCCTGATTGAAGATAAAACCAACGTCAGCGTCGACATCATTCCCGACCTGGCTTCAAGCTCGATCGTCATCAATTCGATGAAAAGAAACGACATCCAAATGTCCACGCTCTATACGGGCGAAATTTTCAACAACCATTTTCCGATCAGCGAAACCAAGGACCGGGCGAAGGTGCTCGAAGAAGCCAAGGCTGGGTTTGACAAGTACTTTCATTTTACCTGGCTGGATCCGTTAGGCTTTGAAAATACGTATGCTTTTACTGTCCGTAAGGATCTCGCCGATTCGAAGGGCTACCAGAAGATTTCGGATGTCAAAAAAGATATGGCGTCCATGAAGCTCGGCGTTGATACGACGTGGCTGGAACGGGAAGCGGACGGTTACCCGGCCTTTTCCAAGGCTTATGGCATCAATTTCGGGCAGGTGTTCCCGATGGAGATCAGCCTCGTGTACAGCGCAGTGGCGAACCGTCAGGTCGATATCGTGCTTGCTTATTCCACGGATTCCCGCTTGAAAGCCTATCAGCTGCAGACGCTGAAGGACGACAAGCAGTTCTTCCCTCCGTACGACGCAAGTCCGGTGATCCGGACGGACATCCTCCAAAAGCATCCTGAAATCAAAGACGCCATTGCTCCGTTGATCGGGCATATCGATGCCGACACGATGATTTCGCTGAACTACCAGGTGGATATCGAGAAGAAAAGCGAGCGGGAAGTCGCGATTGCCTATTTGAAGGAGAAAGGTTTGATCAAGAGCTAGAGGAGGGTTAGCATGGACGAGAAGAAGCTAACGTTTATGGATTTCGTATCTTATGTCTCGCGGAACAGCGGGCTATTATGGGAGTATTTCATCCAGCATATTTTGATGGTGGTGATCGGACTGGGGCTTGCGATCGTCATCGGGGTACCGCTCGGTATTTTGTGCTCCAGAAGCCGCTGGGCGGCGAAGGTCATTTTGTTCATCACCAACATTCTGCAGGTTATCCCCAGCCTGGCGATGCTCGTCATCCTGATGCTGTGGCTCGGCCTGGGTATGAAGACGGTGATGGTCGGTTTGTTCCTGTATTCGCTCAACCCGATCGTCCGCAATACGTACGTCGGGCTCAAGCAGGTGGACCCGAGCTACATGGAATCCGGCAGAGGCATCGGCATGAGTCCGTTTCAGCTGCTCTATAAGGTCCGGTTCCCTTTGGCGCTGACCTACCTGATGTCAGGGATCCGCATCGCCGCGGTCATAGCGATCGGTGTCGTGACGATTGCGCCATTGGTCGGCGGCAGCGGTCTGGGAAGGGAAATTTATGCGGGCCTGAACAGCAACAACTCGCTGCGGATTTTTGCCGGGGCCATCCCTGCGGCGCTGCTGGCGATTGTGGCGGACATTGTGCTGGGCTACCTGCAGAAGAAGCTGGACCTGAGCAAACGGAAGTCGTCGGGCGCCGCCCCTGTCCCGCCTAAAATTCAGAAGGTCTGAGGAATGGAAGCAAAAGCAGCTTCGGGAATGTCCCGGGGGTGCTTTTTTTTGCGTTCCGTAACTGTGTGAATAGGCATTGGAGCAGCAAGGACCCTGAAACGCCAATAGCCAAAGCTATGGAATCATATGGTGGAACAGGCTTGTTCTAAAAACGGGACTTTCCCACATAAACTGGTATAAAACAAGCCTCGAAAAGGGGATGAGCACAAGTGGACATGAAATCTTCCATCAAACAGCGGAGAGAAGAACGGATCCGCGATCTGCTGACCAGAGACGATTTGTCAAAAACGATGCCGATCCAGCCGCCCTCGCAGCCTTCACCATTGCCTGTACAGGACGAGCCAAGGCTGTGGAGCCGGGGCAAACTGCCAGAAAGCTACGTGCCCGAGCCCGATCCGGAGAAGCAGTGGAAAAAGGAACGTTATCAGGCCGGCGGCCCCTTCCATAGAAAGCACCACTTTGTTTCCGGCTTCATGTGGCGCCTGTTTTTCAGCGCCATCGTGTTTGCGGGAGTGTGGGGCGTGTTCCACTTTCCGATCAACCAGCCGTGGAGCGGCAAAGTGCAGAGCTTTGTCGTTCAATCGCTGAACCGGGAAATGGATTTTCAGGCTGCAGAAGCCTGGTATGAAACATACTTCGGGAAAGCTCCCTCTTTTATCCCTATTTTCAAACAGGATCCGGTGTCCCCATTGAAAGTCGATGCATCCAAATCGATGGTGCCCCCGATTGAAGGTAAAATCGTACAGGCCTTCGCCGTCAACCTGAAAGGAGTGGAAATTGCTCCGGATGAGGTTTCAAGCACGGCGCTTCAGGTGAAAAGTGTAGAAACGGGACGTGTCATGGAAGTGTCGGATTCGCCGGAAACCGGAGTCTCGGTGACCATCCAGCACTCCGGCGGCCTGGTAGCGACATACAGCCATTTGCAGGAGACGCAGCTGCAGAAGAACGATTGGGTCGAGGCCGGAGACCCGGTCGGGTCGCTCGGACAGGGGAGTGACGGTGAGACGCCGACCCTGTTTTTTGCGGTCAAAGAAGGGGGCCATTATGTGGATCCGGCCGATGTGATCCCGATTGATTAACGTTCGCGGAATGACCCTGTCGCTGCACCCGTTTTTCGTGATCCTGATGCTGTTTTCGGTCGTTACCGGGCATTTCCTCGAGCTAATTACGCTGTTTGTCATCGTATTCATTCATGAGCTTGGACATGCCGGGGCTGCGCTGATGTACGGCGTGCGCATCCGTTCGATTCAGTTCCTCCCGTTCGGCGGGGTGGTGGAAATCGAAGATCAGGGCCGGCTGTCCGCGTGGAAGGAAATCGTCATCGCGGCAGCGGGGCCTTTGCAAAACGGAATGATGATCCTGTTCGCGCTGCTCCTCCGTCTGGCCGGCTGGGGGGATGGCGCCTTTCTGTCTTATGTAATTTATGGCAACGCGATGATTGCATTGTTTAATCTGCTGCCGATTTTACCCCTTGATGGCGGGAAAATATTACAGTCGGCTGCCAGCTTGTTTTTCCCTTATCACCGTACGCTACTGTGGTCCTCGAGGATCAGCGTTGGAGCGAGCGTGATCGTCATTATATGCGCGCTGGCACCGCTTTTTCAAGGGAAGGGCAGCGTTCAGCTCAACCTGCTGCTGATCGGTATATTTCTGCTGTACTCGAACTGGGTCGACTACCGGAACCTGCCTTACCGATTTACAAGATTTCTCATGCACCGTGAATCGATGTACACCCGCTCCAGAGCGGACGGGGAACTCGCGCAGCCCATCGTTGCCGATCCGGCGAAACATTTGGACAGTATCCTGCGTCTATTAAAAAGAGAGAAATACCATCTTATTTATGTGATGAACGAGCGCGGAAAAATCATTGCCGTGCTTCCCGAGCAGCGCATTATTTCTGCTTATTTTGCGACAGATCGTACTTCGTGGATATAAATACGCAAGGAACAACGAACGTAAAAAAGGTGTGAATGCGGGCTGCTCCTAACTCAGGGATGGAGCTAATTTAAAGGAGATTTCATGGTACAATGAAAAAGATATGTCTTCTGGCAGGGGTGAAGCCATGAAACAAATGATCGTTCACATCGAACCGAAGCTGACTCAGATGGCGCTCTTGGAGGAAGGCAAGCTGGTGGAATTCGCTGCCGAGCGGAGCCAGGGGCACAGTCTGGTCGGGAGCTTTTACAAAGGGCGAGTCGTCAACGTATTGCCCGGCATGCAGGCCGCGTTTGTGGATATCGGCCAGAAAAAAAACGCCTTTTTATACGTGGACGACGTACTGCATCCGCATTTGGAGAAGCAGCCGAAGGACAAGCCGAATATCGAATCGCTGCTGCGCGTCGGGCAGGAAATCGTCGTCCAGGTGATGAAGGAGCCGCTTGGCGGCAAAGGCCCGAGGGTGACGACGCACTATTCGCTTCCGGGCAGATGGATCGTGTATATGCCGCATGCGGATTATGTGGCCGTCTCCAAGAAGGTATACCGGGAGCATGACCGGAACCGGCTGAAGGTGCTGGGCGATTCCCTCCGGAGGAGCGGAGAGGGCGTCATCATGCGGACCGTCTCCGAGGATGAGCATCCGGATGCCATCGAAGGGGATTTGAACGCGCTGCGGGAGCGGTGGATAAGCATTCAGGAGAAAGCCGACGCCTGCGCGGCACCGTGCCTGCTGCACCGGGATCTCAGCATCGTGCAGCGGTTTATCCGCGACGTGTTCGATCCGGAGCAGGACGAGCTCTGGATTGACAGCAGGCCGGAAGCGAGAGAAGCCGAGCTGTTTCTGGAGGAGATTGCCCACGGCGGACACCGGCCCGTTCGAATGCACCATGGCCACGAGCACATTTTTAGGGCCCATGGCGTTCAAGAGCAGCTGGAGCGGGATTTTGCGCGCAGGGTGACGCTGGAGAGCGGAGGCACGATCGTGCTGGACCAGACCGAGGCGCTGACGGTGGTCGACGTCAATACGGCGAAATATACCGGCGGCGGCAATTTGGAAGAGACGGTCACGAAGACCAATCTGCAGGCGGCTGAAGAAATCGCCCGGCTGATCCGTCTCCGCGACATCGGCGGCATTATTATTGTCGATTTTATCGATATGGAAGAGGAGAAGAACCGGCAGGAGGTTGTCAACCGGCTTGAGGCGGGCATGAACCGGGACCGGACTAAGAGCCATGTCGTCGGCTGGAGCAAGCTTGGTTTGCTGGAGCTTACGCGGAAGAAAGTAAGAGAGGACACGGCTGTCATGTTTTCCAAATCATGCGAAGTATGCGGCGGGACGGGGAAAATAAACCTTCTGAGCGCGCATTGACTTATGATGGACGGTTATGTTAATATCTATGAGTATGTGTCCAGTATTTATTGCTTGTCACATGCTGTAACCGCTCCGATCGGGTTTACAAGTGCCGCTGTTGAAGACGGCAGGCCACCTGGATTAGGCGAGTCTGAGACATGAGGAGGTGCAAGCAAATGTACGCAATTATCGAGACAGGCGGTAAACAATACAAAGTTCAAGAGGGCGACGTATTGTTCATCGAGAAGCTGAACGCAGCTGATGGCGAAAGTGTAACTTTCGACCGTGTATTGGCCGTATCCGGTGACAACGGTCTGGTGGCAGGAACTCCAGTCGTAGCCGGCGCATCCGTAACCGCTAAAGTTGAGAAGCATGGTAAGGGCCAGAAGGTTGTTGTATACAAATACAAACCTAAGAAGAACTACCACAAGAAGCAAGGTCATCGTCAGCCATACACAAAAGTTACGATCGAGAAGATCCAAGCGTAAGAAGGTGCGCTAATTGATTAACGTACGGATATTACGCCGGGAAGACGGCAAGATTCGTGGCTTTGAAGTGAAGGGGCATGCGAACTACGCGAAGGCCGGAGAAGACATCGTATGCGCCGGAGTATCGGCGGTCACGGTGGGAACGGTCAATTCGGTGGAAGCATTAACCGGAACGGTCATGGACAGCAGAATGAACAATGGTTTTCTGAGCGCGGACGTTCCTTCGATGGAGGAATCAGACGTGCACGAACAGGTTCAGTTGCTGCTGGAATCGATGGTGGTTATGCTGAATTCCATAGCAGAATCATACGGGAAGTATATTCAAATACAAGAAGTACATTACTAACAGAAGGAGGAGACAACATGTTAAAGCTGAATCTTCAATTGTTCGCTTCGAAAAAAGGTGTTGGTTCCACAAAGAACGGACGCGACAGCCAAGCGAAACGTCTCGGCGTTAAGCGTGCTGACGGCCAAACCGTTACTGGCGGAAGCATCTTGGTTCGCCAACGCGGAACGAAAATTCATCCTGGTACGAACGTGGGCATCGGCAAAGACGACACTCTGTTTGCTAAAGTGGACGGCGTTGTGAAATTCGAACGTTGGGGCCGCGACCGCAAGAAAGTGAGCGTTTATCCTGTGGATGTCGCTCCTGTAGCGGCAGCAGTAGAAGCTTAATTGTCTGCGAACGCAGAATGAACAAGAAGCCTCCGGCAATGCTTGCCGGGGGCTCTTTTTGAATTAAAGCATATTCTTGGGAGTCCCCCCTGCAAATCAGCTGAATATGCGTTGGAGCAAAAGCCCCACTTGGTGGGGTTATTTTGTAGGCCGTGTATTATTGATATGAACATAACTGGACAATTATGGTATACTGGGCAATGATGTTAACTATCTCATGTGTGGGACGGGGACGGGGAGTGCTATGAGATTTGGGAAGAGCATAATGGCCGCTGCGGTCATTTCAATCGTGATTCCGTTAGTATTTATATACCGTGGCGGCTCGTGGATTTGGTACATGATCCTTCCGCTGTGGATATTAGCGGTGCTTTTTCTCGGATATGCGCAGATACGCCGGAGTACTTCGCGTCATCATGATGCCGTAGTCCGCAGTCTGGAGCAGACGGCCATCCGGACGCTCAACCATCACCGCCATGACTGGATGAACGATTTGCAAATTTTGTATGGTTATATCAAGCTCGGAAAAAGTGATAAAGCGGTTCAATGTGTGGAAAGAATAAAGGAACAGATGGCTGTCGAAAGCAAAATAGCCAAGCTGGGCATTCCTTCGCTTATTTTCTACCTTCAGTCTTTTCGCAGCACCAGCAGCAATTTGGAGCTGGACGTTCACGTGGATGACCAGATGACGCTGATCAACAACCTCAGCCAGGAAGAAGGGGCCAATCTGGCCTTGGCCGTCATCCAAACGATCCGGGCATATCAATACAGCAGCAAGTCTTCGCGGGGCGAGTCCCGCAAACTGTTTCTGAGCCTTTATGAGGAAGGCTCGGAGCTGATCGTAAGGTTTGAGGAAGAAGGTTCCCTTGGGGACCCGGAACTGCTTCGGCAGCAAATATATAATGTGGTACAAGGCAAGAAAATGAAAGCAGAGCAGATCGATCCGACTCAGGCTTCATTTGAATTGCGCGTGCCGTGTGGAGCATGAGGAAGGTGAAGTCATGTTTGTAGATAAAGCGAAAGTCTATGTCAAAGGCGGCGACGGCGGTGACGGCCTGGTGGCTTTCCGCCGGGAGAAATACGTGCCGGAAGGCGGGCCTGCCGGCGGTGACGGTGGCAGGGGCGGAGATGTCATCTTCCGTGTGGACGAAGGTCTGCGCACGCTGATGGATTTCAGATACCAGCGCCACTTCAAAGCCAAACGCGGCGAGAAGGGCCGCAATAAGAGCCAGCATGGCGCAGGGGCGGAGGACATGATCGTCCGCATTCCGCCGGGTACCGTGCTGATTGACGATGATACGGGCGAAGTCATTGCCGACTTGACGCGTCATGGACAGCAGGTGGTTGTTGCTAAAGGTGGCCGCGGCGGTAGAGGCAACATCCGTTTTGCCACCCCGAACAACCCGGCTCCCGAGCTCGCCGAGCACGGGGAGGAAGGTCAGGAACGGTATGTGGTGATGGAGCTGAAAGTGATGGCCGACGTCGGTCTGGTCGGCTTCCCGAGCGTAGGAAAGTCCACGCTCTTGTCGGTCGTTTCTGGTGCGAGACCGAAAATCGGGGCGTACCACTTTACGACGATTACGCCGAACCTCGGCGTCGTGGAGGTCGCGGAAGGCCGGAGCTTCGTCATGGCTGATCTGCCGGGATTGATCGAGGGTGCTCATGAAGGGGTCGGCCTCGGGCATGAGTTTCTCCGCCACGTGGAACGGACCCGCGTCATTATCCATGTGGTGGATATGGCGGGATCCGAGGGCCGGGATCCATACGAGGACTGGGTCAAAATTAACGACGAGCTGAAGCAGTACAACGCCAACCTGGCTGAGCGGCCGCAGATCGTAGCAGCGAACAAAATGGATATGCCGCAAGCGGAGGACAACCTGGCCGAATTCCGTGAAAAGGTCGCCAAGGACCGACCTGAACTGGAGATCATGCCGATCTCCTCGCTGACCCGGCAGGGCGTTCAGGAGCTGCTCTACCGTGCGGCGGATCTGCTGGACCAGATTCCTGTGGAAGCCGCGCTGGAAGAAGTACCCGAAATCACCGAAAGAAAAGTGTACAAGCTGGATAAGACCGAGGACAACTCGTTCACAATTACGAGAGACAACGAGGCTTATGTGGTCCACAGCGTCAAGATTGAGCGCCTGCTCAAACGCATGCAGATGAACTCGCATGAAGCGATTCTGAAACTTGCGCGGACGATGCGCCATATGGGGATCGACGATGAGCTTCGCAAACGCGGTGCCGTTGAGGGCACCATTGTGAGAATCGGCGATTTTGAATTCGAGTTTGTAGAAGGCAGCAGCTACTATTAAACATACAAGAACCGGACACCGTATATTTCGTATACGGCGTCCGGTTTTTTGTTGCTGCCCCTTTTGTTTCTGACATTTTACGTTACATGGCGGGCATTTTTTTGTATGATGGAGATTAAAAAGGCGTCGGACTATTGACCGTCAGGCAAGGGTTCCTATATAATGTCCACTATATGAATACATCAGTCTTTGAGGAGAGGACGTTCGTGAAAGAACGCTATTATTTGGTCCGGGAAGACATTTTGCCGGAAGCCGTTGTCAAGACGATGCAGGTGAAACAGCTGCTAGCGGCCGGGGACGCGAAGACGGTTCATGAAGCCGTGGAACAAGTCGGGCTGAGCCGCAGCGCTTTTTATAAATACAAAGACGGAATCCACCTGATCAACCAGCTGGAGCGCGAGCGGATCGTGACGATTTCTATCGATATGGAGCACCGGGCGGGCATGCTGTCGAAAGTGCTAAGCACGGTGGCCGGTTATGGCGGAAACGTGCTGACGATCCACCAGAGTATTCCTTTGCAGGGGATGGCGAACGTGGTGATATCCGTCGAGGTGACGCGGCTTGGCGACGAGCTTGGGGACATGCTTGAAGGCATGCGCGACGTAGCGGGAGTCAAGCGGGCGAATTTGATCGGACAGGGGTAAGTCCGTGCCTGGTGTCACAGAAGACAAAGAATGTTATTTGGAGATTCACGGGAGGTATGAGAATGAAGCCGGTTAAAGTTGGATTGTTGGGTCTGGGCACGGTCGGTACGGGGGTCGTCAGGATCGTGGAAGGCCATCAGGAGGATTTGAGCAGCCAGGTGGGCTCTCCGGTCGTCATCGAAAGGATCGCGGTGAAGAACTCCGGGAAAACACGCAGTGTGGCCGTTGATCAAGGCAAATTGACGGAAGATCCGTGGGACGTGATCCGTGACCCGGAAATCGACGTCATCGTCGAAGTGATGGGCGGCATTGATGAGACGAAGTCCTACATTTTGGAGGCGCTGGAGCGCGGCAAACATATCGTCACGGCCAACAAGGACCTGATGGCGCTGCACGGAGCGGAGATTTTGGCCAAGGCTCAGGAGAAGCAGTGTGACGTTTTTTACGAGGCGAGTGTGGCGGGAGGCATTCCGATTATCCGGACGCTGATCGAAGGATTTTCTTCGGACCGTATCTTGAAGATCATGGGGATCGTGAATGGTACCACCAACTATATTTTGAGCAAAATGAGCCTGGAAGGCGCGTCCTATGAGGATGTGCTGGAAGAAGCGCAAAAATTGGGCTATGCCGAAGCCGATCCGACCTCCGATGTCGAAGGCTTGGACGCCGCCCGCAAGATGGCGATTCTGGGCACGCTCGGCTTCCGCTCCAATATCGAGCTGAAGGATGTCAGCGTGCGCGGCATCTCGCAGGTGACCAAGGAAGACATTACGTATGCCAAACGCCTTGGCTACGAAATGAAGCTGCTTGGCATTGCAGATCGGCAGGACGATCATTTCAGCATCAGCGTGCAGCCCACAATGGTTCGCAAAGGGCACCCGATTGCCGCTGTGAACGGCGTCTTCAATGCTGTATACGTGTACGGGGAAGCGGTCGGCGAGACGATGTTCTACGGTGCAGGCGCCGGCGAAATGCCGACGGCTACCTCTGTTGTGGCCGACCTGATGGCCGTCATCAAAAACCTTAGACTGGGCGTCAACGGCCTGAAAGCGATCGTTCCTTACAAGCCGAAGAAGCTGAAGACCGATGAACAGATCAGTTACAAAAACTTTATCCTGCTTCACGTTGACGACAAAGCCGGTGTTCTTGCCAAAATTACGCAGGTGTTCGCCGAATTCGGAGTCAGCCTGGAATCGGTCGTACAGCAGCCGAACGAGCACAATCCCGAAGCGGAGATCATCATCGTGACGCATCAAGCCAACAAAGCGAGTATGGATAAAGTGCTGCAGCATTTTGAAGGGCTGGACGTCATCCGCAGAATCAAGAGCGTATACCGGGTTGAGGGGTAACCCCGCCCATTCAAATAACTACCTCGAATACAGAAAAGGAGTTTTACGATGCCATACCAAGGTTTACTGCAAACGTACAAGGAATATTTACCGGTGAACGACAATACGCCTCTCCTGACGCTGAAGGAAGGCAACACCCCGTTGATCCGTGCCGAAAATTTGTCGGAGGAGCTTGGACTCGATCTTTATTTTAAATATGAAGGGCTGAATCCGACCGGTTCGTTTAAAGACCGCGGCATGGTCATGGCTGTTGCCAAGGCTATGGAGGAAGGCAGCCGTACGATCATGTGTGCCTCCACGGGCAACACCTCGGCTGCAGCGGCGGCCTACGCGGCGCGCGGCGGCTTGAACTGCATCGTTCTCATCCCGAACAACAACATTGCACTCGGCAAGCTGGCACAGGCCATGATTTATGGTGCCAAGGTCATTGCCATTGAAGGCAACTTTGACCGTGCCCTGGAGATCGTGCGCGACATTACGGCCAAGCATCCGATCACGCTCGTAAACTCCGTCAACCCTTTCCGCATTGAAGGGCAAAAGACGGCCGCATTCGAAGTGGTGGACCAGCTGGGCAAAGCGCCGGACGTGCTGGCCATTCCTGTAGGCAACGCAGGCAATATCTCCGCGTACTGGAAGGGCTTCAAGGAATACCACGCAGCCGGCAAAGCCTCCTCGCTGCCGCGCATGGTCGGATTCGAAGCCGAAGGCGCGATGGCCATCGTGAAGGGCGAGCCGATTCTCGAGCCGGAAACGGTAGCAACCGCCATCCGGATCGGCAACCCGGCCAGTTGGAAGACCGCTGTCGCTGCTGCGGAGGAATCCGACGGTCAGATCAATTACGTCACTGACGAAGAGATTCTGAGCGCATACCGCACCATTGCCGCACGTGAGGGCGTCTTTGCCGAGCCGGCTTCCGCCGCATCGGTAGCAGGGGTGTACAAGCTGAAGCGCGAAGGATTTTTCAAAGGTGGAGAGACGGTTGTCTGCGTCCTGACCGGGAACGGACTGAAGGACCCGAACGTAGCGCTGAAAACGGTCAACGCTGAGCCTATCGTCGTTCCGGATACGGAGGAAGCCGTTATGGATGCGATCGCGAAGCTGGAAGAGGAGCGGGTATGATTCAGCCTGACGGGGTACGGGTGAAAATTCCTGCCAGTACCGCGAATCTCGGCCCGGGCTTTGACACGCTGGGTATGGCCTTGTCGCTGTACGCCTGGATCGAGATGAAGGAAGCGGAGCAGACCGTATTTCATTTGTACGGAGACGAAATGCAGGGAATTCCCCGGGATAAAAGCAATCTATTGTATCAAGTTGCGCAGCAGGTGTTCGAGCGGGCGGGAGTTCAAGTCCCCGAACTCGAAATATCCATGTATTCCGACATCCCCTTGACCCGTGGGCTCGGAAGCAGCGCCACGGCGATTGTCGGGGCATTGGCTGCGGCCAACGCACTCATCGGGTCACCGCTGAGCAAAGCGGAGTTGTTTGATATGGCCACAGGGATTGAGGACCATCCCGATAATGTCGGGGCTTCTCTGTATGGCGGCATCATTACGGCGATTTGGGACGGTGTTCATGCCGAATGCATCCGCTTCGATCCGCCTGAAGATATGGAAGTGCTGGTCGTCGTCCCGGATTTTGAGCTGCAGACTTCGGAGGCCAGGAAAGTTTTGCCAGATCATATCAGCCGCAAGGATGCGGTGTATAATGTATGTCGGGCCTCCTTTTTGGTCGGAGCGCTGGCCAGCGGCCGGATGGACCTCATCGGCAATGCGATGTCGGACCGTCTGCATCAGCCGTACCGGGCTCCCCTCATTCCGGGCATGACCCGGATTTTGGAGGAAGCGGGGAATCACGGCGCGCTTGGCGTTGCGCTGAGCGGTGCGGGTCCTACGCTGCTCGCTTTGGTGGACCGCCAACAATCCAGAAAGAACGAACTGGAAGCCTTCCTCCTGAATACGATGAGGGCTGAGGGCATCAACGCATCCGCCAAATGGCTGCTTCCCGACGTGGAAGGAGTCGTTGAGATTTCCGGGATGCCGTCCCGTTCATTTATGGATATGGTAAAGGGGAAGTAAGCGCATGAAACGAATTGCATTATTGCCGGAAGGGTCGGTGTCGCACGAGGCCGTCGCGTATTTGCTCGGGGATGAGCCGGTGGAGCTGGTCTATCATAAGCTGATTTCCGATGTATTTTTGTCGACGGCTCAGGGAAAAACCGATTACAGCGTCATTCCGATCGAGAACACGATTGAGGGCTCGGTAAGCCTGCATATGGACTGGTTGGTGAATGAAGTCGACATTCCGATGCGGGTGGAGTGGGTCTATCCGTCGATCCAGAATTTGATCGGTGACCGCCAGGAGTTTATGTCTGAGGCAGGGGAGATCGATTACAGCCGGATTGAGAAAATTTTGTCTCATCCTGTAGCCACGGCCCAGTGCCAGCAGTTTATACGCCAGCATGCTCCGCAGGCCGAGCTGATCAACGCAGGCAGCACAACCGAAGCCGTAGGCATCGTCAAAGCCAATCCGGGCAAAGGCTGGGCCGCCATCGGCACGACACTCGGAGCGGCTACTCACGGGCTCGACGTGCTGGCCAAACGCATTACCGATCATGACAACAATTTTACCCGGTTCGTACTGATCGGCCATGAGGAGCTTCCGCCGCTCAACCGGTCGGTTGAACAGCAAAAAACGAGCGTGCTGGTGACGCTGCCCGAGGATTTTGCGGGAGCGCTGCATCAGGTGCTTGCAGCCTTTGCTTGGAGGCGTTTGAATTTGTCGCGGATTGAATCCAGACCAACCAAGAAAAAGCTGGGAAGCTATTACTTTTATATCGATGTGCTCGAATCCGTGGACTCGGTGCTGCTGACGGCGGCCTTCGGCGAGATCGAAGCGCTGGGCTGCCAGGTACGCGTGCTGGGATCTTACCCGAGCTTTACTTATCAGGATCAGGAACAAAATTCGGAGGTGCGGTAACAGATGTCAGAACAGTGGATTTACTTGGATGGAGAATTTGTAACGAAAGAAAACGCGAAAGTTTCGGTGTTTGATCACGGCTTCCTGTATGGGGACGGCATATTTGAAGGAATCCGAATCTATGAGGGCAACATTTTCAAATGCAAAGAGCACTTGGACCGCCTGTATGATTCCGCCAAATCGATCGATTTGGTCATCCCGCTGTCCTTCGAGGAAATGCGCGACGCCATGGCGGAAACGATTCGCCGTAATGATATGCGCAACGGGTATATCCGTTTGATCGTCTCGCGCGGTGTGGGGAACCTGGGCCTGGATCCGAGACGCTGCCCGAAGCCAACCGTTCTTATTATTGTGGAGCAGCTGGCGATTTATTCGGAGAAAGCCTATTTGAACGGACTGAGAGCAGTATCGGTATCGCAGCGCCGCAACCTGCCTGATGCACTGAATCCGAAGATTAAGTCCCTGAACTACCTGAACAACATTTTGGTCAAAATCCAGTCGAATTTCGCGGAAGCGGACGAGGCGATCATGCTGAACGCGCAGGGATATGTGACCGAAGGCTCGGGCGACAACATTTTCCTCGTTAAAAACGGTGTCGTCTACACTCCTCCTTGCTACCTTGGAGCGCTGGAAGGCATTACGCGCATGGCGATTATCGAGCTCTGTGAGAAGCTGGGCTACAAGCTGAAGGAAGAACCGTTCAGCATGCACGATGTGTACATTGCCGACGAAGTATTCTTTACCGGAACCGCTGCCGAAGTCATCGCCGCCCGCGAAATCGACGGACGCGTCATCGGACAGGGACAGGCTGGACCGGTCACTTTGCAGCTTCTTGAAGAATTCCGGAAAATCGTTACACAGGACGGCTACAAAGTTTGGGAATCCTGATTCCGACAGCCTTTTTATGACCTGTTTTTCTCTACAATCCTTTCACGATCTTCTTCGTGGAAGGATTTTTTTGTCTAAAGGGATGTCATCCGCCTATCCCCTGCATAAGATGTAGTAACGAATGGAGGCGAACCCACGCCTACAAGAAGTTTAGGAGGTATTTGCCGCGTGAAAATACACATGGTTAAAAGTGGCGACACATTATATGAGCTTTCGAAAAAATACGGCGTTCCTTTGCAAAAAATTATCGACGCCAACCCGCAAATCTCCGATCCAAACCAGCTTACGGTCGGACAGAAAGTCAAAATTCCTGCGGAACCGATACAGGTTCCAAACAACGATCAAATCATCCATAAGCATGTCGTCAAGCAGGGAGACAGCCTTTGGAAATTGTCCAAAGCCTGGGGTGTGACGCTCAAGGATATGATTGACGCCAACCCGCAGCTCAAAAATCCGAACGCGCTCCTTGTGGGGGAAGTGGTCAACATTCCTAAAGTCGGTGGCGTCACAGCCGAGAGTGTAGACGGGAATGCGAATGCCAAAACGATCCCCGGCAACAAAACATATACCGGTCCCAAAGAAGAACTGACGGCACCGATTGAGGAGAATGTGAAGCCGGAAGAGGCGGAAAAGCCGAATAAAGAAGAGCTTACCGCGCCTATGGAAGAAAATAAGGAAGAGAACAATGCCCAGGTGCTGCCACAGCAGCTTCCCGAGCTGCCGAACATACCGTCTCCACCCCCGCTCCCCAACCTGTCGATGAACCAGGAAATGCCGGAAATGACCTCGCCGAATTACACCTTTCCAAACGTGATGCCCATAGCGGAAAACCAGCCTAATGTAATGCCTATCATGGAGAACAAACCTAATATCATGCCTGCGGTGGAAAATCAACCGAACGTGATGCCGGCAGCCGAGAAGAAGCCGACCTACAGCAAAGAGACCATTTACAGCGAAGTTACGCATAATCTTTTTATTCAGTACCCGGGTCCCGTGCACGAAGTGGCTTCCTATCACGACATGCCGAATGCCGAGAACGCAAACCTGCAGCACGTCATGCAAGAAAACATGCAGAAAACACCTTATTATCCGGGAATCGTTCAGGGGACCGAGTATGAACCCGCCCCCAACGCTTATCCGACAAGTGTGTCCCCTGCCTATGCGCCGCATTGGGAAAATCACGAGCATCCGGTCGCTTATGAGCCCATCCATGTGGGGCCGGCCCATTACCAGCCGAATGAGGCGTTTCCGCACAGTGTAGAGCCGGCGTTTTATCATCCGGTACACGCTGGAATTGCGCCGTATAGTCCATGTGGGTGCCAAGGAGTGGTATCTCCGTATTCGGGAGTAGATCCATTCTACGATCATCCTTATAGTGAGCCGATAGCAGCATATCCAAACGCGAACGCCATGTTTCCGAATACTCAAGTAAGTCCGGCAGCGGCCTATCCGAACCAAATGCCAATGGTATCCCCGGCCGAAGCTTATCCGAATCAAATGCCAATGGTATCTCCGGCGGAAGCTTATCCGAATCAAATGCCGATGGTATCCCCGGCAGCAGCCTATCCGAACCAAATGCCGATGGTATCTCCAGTCGAAGCTTATCCGAATCAAATGCCGATGGTGTCTCCAGCCGAATCTTATCCGAATTACGCACCGATGACTCATTATCCAGAAGTGGATCCGGCATACGCCTATCCGCATCATGCATATCCGACTCCATATGATTGGTGCTACCCGTCACCTTATGGAATGGGGGTTCCCTCGACGCTGGGAGCCTATGATCATGCAGGGCCCAACGCCCCTTTTGTAGGGGCCGCCGAGAACGCGGCGTACTGGGACCGTAACCCGGCGCCTGCCTACCCAGCCCCGATTGGGGAAGAGGTGGCCCAAGCGACAGCTACCATCAATGAGGCGGCGGTCCATGAGACATCCGAGGTAGAGGAGTCTGAGCCTGCTGCTGATGAGACTGCATCCAAAAAGATCAGCGACCCGAAGGATAAAGCAAAGGTAAATAAATCGAAAGCTCCCGCCGCTAAAAAGGAAAGAAAAAACACAGCTGCTGACAGACCGCGTAAAAACCCATGGATTAATGGATGATAGCAGGTCAATTTGAGCAGAAGCAGGCATTTCGAGGTGAACGTCGGAATGCCTGCTTTTAATTGAGTTCAAGGTTCGTATCATTGTAACCATTCTTCAGCAAGAGCATTTCCGCTTAATGGCGGTTTGAACTCTATGAATGCTGTATTAACTTTATAAAAGAACTAGTATGAATATATGAAAAAAATGCTTGAAATATGCTAGAATTTAATTTGTTGTGGGTAAAAGAATATTATGAATATTCGATGGAATATTTTGTGTGTTGCGGCAGTAGTGAGAACTGTGATAAATTATAAGTCCGGCCGAGTTAACGAGTTAGCAGGTCGGGGAAAATGAGATTTGATAGAAAAAAACTTCTTTAAAAAAAGTCTTGCAAATCTATCGAGTCTGTGATATATTATAAGAGTTGCTGCTGAAACACTGGGCGGTAACGAAACGAAGTTTGATCTTTGAAAACTGAACAACGAGTGAGTATAAACGCGATGGTCTTATGACCGGAGCGATTGAGATTAAATCAATCTCGTCAGATTCAAAATGAGCTACAAACTTTCGTTGGAAAGCTACTCCCTTCGGGTGAGCAGATTCTTCCAACTTTCTTGGAGAGTTTGATCCTGGCTCAGGACGAACGCTGGCGGCGTGCCTAATACATGCAAGTCGAGCGGACTTGATGGAGAGCTTGCTCTCCTGATGGTTAGCGGCGGACGGGTGAGTAACACGTAGGCAACCTGCCTGCAAGACTGGGATAACCCACGGAAACGTGAGCTAATACCGGATATCTTATTTCCTCTCCTGAGGGAATGATGAAAGACGGAGCAATCTGTCACTTGCGGATGGGCCTGCGGCGCATTAGCTAGTTGGTGAGGTAACGGCTCACCAAGGCGACGATGCGTAGCCGACCTGAGAGGGTGAACGGCCACACTGGGACTGAGACACGGCCCAGACTCCTACGGGAGGCAGCAGTAGGGAATCTTCCGCAATGGGCGAAAGCCTGACGGAGCAACGCCGCGTGAGTGATGAAGGTTTTCGGATCGTAAAGCTCTGTTGCCAGGGAAGAACGTCCGGTAGAGTAACTGCTATCGGAGTGACGGTACCTGAGAAGAAAGCCCCGGCTAACTACGTGCCAGCAGCCGCGGTAATACGTAGGGGGCAAGCGTTGTCCGGAATTATTGGGCGTAAAGCGCGCGCAGGCGGTCATTTAAGTCTGGTGTTTAAGGCCAAGGCTCAACCTTGGTTCGCACTGGAAACTGGGTGACTTGAGTGCAGAAGAGGAGAGTGGAATTCCACGTGTAGCGGTGAAATGCGTAGATATGTGGAGGAACACCAGTGGCGAAGGCGACTCTCTGGGCTGTAACTGACGCTGAGGCGCGAAAGCGTGGGGAGCAAACAGGATTAGATACCCTGGTAGTCCACGCCGTAAACGATGAATGCTAGGTGTTAGGGGTTTCGATACCCTTGGTGCCGAAGTTAACACATTAAGCATTCCGCCTGGGGAGTACGGTCGCAAGACTGAAACTCAAAGGAATTGACGGGGACCCGCACAAGCAGTGGAGTATGTGGTTTAATTCGAAGCAACGCGAAGAACCTTACCAGGTCTTGACATCCCTCTGATCGGTCTAGAGATAGGCCTTTCCTTCGGGACAGAGGAGACAGGTGGTGCATGGTTGTCGTCAGCTCGTGTCGTGAGATGTTGGGTTAAGTCCCGCAACGAGCGCAACCCTTGATTTTAGTTGCCAGCACTTCGGGTGGGCACTCTAGAATGACTGCCGGTGACAAACCGGAGGAAGGCGGGGATGACGTCAAATCATCATGCCCCTTATGACCTGGGCTACACACGTACTACAATGGCCAGTACAACGGGAAGCGAAGCCGCGAGGTGGAGCCAATCCTATCAAAGCTGGTCTCAGTTCGGATTGCAGGCTGCAACTCGCCTGCATGAAGTCGGAATTGCTAGTAATCGCGGATCAGCATGCCGCGGTGAATACGTTCCCGGGTCTTGTACACACCGCCCGTCACACCACGAGAGTTTACAACACCCGAAGTCGGTGAGGTAACCGCAAGGAGCCAGCCGCCGAAGGTGGGGTAGATGATTGGGGTGAAGTCGTAACAAGGTAGCCGTATCGGAAGGTGCGGCTGGATCACCTCCTTTCTATGGAGAATCGCTTCCTGCAACGGAAGTATTCAAATACTAAATCTAGCCGGTCGGCTAGTTACTCACTCGTTGGTCAGTTTTGAGAGTTCAAACTCTCACATACGATTTCCAGAACTTGCTTCTAGCCAAGCGATTCGGGATTTGGTATGCTATAAGTCCGGTCGCAAGACTGGATGATTTGATCCTTGAAAACTAGATAACGAAACGAATCTGCGTTTTAGAAATATCCTTTTAGCTGAACTTGTGTCAACAAGTTTAAGTTTTAAAAGTAGCAGACGAGTGTTTTGAACGATGAGAGCCTTTGGCTTTGCGCGCAGCGCAAAACAAGAAAACGAATCGAGCAAAACAGGAGTCAAATGGTTAAGCTACTAAGAGCACACGGAGGATGCCTAGGCGCTAGGAGCCGATGAAGGACGTGGCGAACAACGATACTGCCTCGGGGAGCTGTAAGCAAGCTTTGATCCGGGGATGTCCGAATGGGGAAACCCGGCTGATGTAATAGTCAGTCACTCATAACTGAATACATAGGTTATGTGGAGGCATACCAGGGGAACTGAAACATCTAAGTACCCTGAGGAAGAGAAAACAAGAGTGATTCCGTCAGTAGCGGCGAGCGAACGCGGAACAGCCTAAACCGGTCAGCTTGCTGGCCGGGGTTGTGGGACGTCTCACGTGGAGTTACAAAGGAACTGGTTAGGCGAAGAGGTCTGGAAAGGCCCGGCATAGAAGGTAAAAGCCCTGTAGCCGAAAGTCAGTTCCCTCCGAGACGGATCCCGAGTAGTGCGGGGCACGTGAAACCCCGTATGAATCTGGCAGGACCATCTGCTAAGGCTAAATACTCCCTAGCGACCGATAGTGAAACAGTACCGTGAGGGAAAGGTGAAAAGCACCCCGGAAGGGGAGTGAAATAGAACCTGAAACCGTGTGCTTACAAGAAGTCAGAGCCCTATTTATGGGTGATGGCGTGCCTTTTGTAGAATGAACCGGCGAGTTACGTTCCCGTGCAAGGTTAAGGTGAGAAGCCGGAGCCGCAGCGAAAGCGAGTCTGAATAGGGCGAATGAGTACGTGGACGTAGACCCGAAACCGTGTGATCTACCCCTGTCCAGGGTGAAGGTGCGGTAACACGCACTGGAGGCCCGAACCCACGAATGTTGAAAAATTCGGGGATGAGGTGGGGGTAGCGGAGAAATTCCAATCGAACTCGGAGATAGCTGGTTCTCCCCGAAATAGCTTTAGGGCTAGCCTCGGTGAATAGAGTCGTGGAGGTAGAGCACTGATTGGGTGCGGGGCCCGCAAGGGTTACCAAGCTCAGTCAAACTCCGAATGCCATAGACTTGTAACCGGGAGTCAGACAGTGAGTGCTAAGATCCATTGTCAAAAGGGAAACAGCCCAGACCATCAGCTAAGGTCCCCAAGTGTGTGTTAAGTGGGAAAGGATGTGGAGTTGCACAGACAACCAGGATGTTGGCTTAGAAGCAGCCACCATTGAAAGAGTGCGTAATAGCTCACTGGTCGAGTGACTCTGCGCCGAAAATGTAACGGGGCTAAACACACCACCGAAGCTATGGCTTGATGCTTTGCATCAGGGGTAGGGGAGCGTTGTATACAGCGTTGAAGGTATACCGTAAGGAGTGCTGGAGCGTATACAAGTGAGAATGCCGGTATGAGTAACGAAAAGATCAGTGAGAATCTGATCCGCCGAAAGCCCAAGGTTTCCTGAGGAAGGCTCGTCCGCTCAGGGTAAGTCGGGACCTAAGGTGAGGCCGACAGGCGTAATCGAAGGACAACAGGTTGAAATTCCTGTACCACCGTAAACCGTTATGAGTGATGGGGTGACGCAGGAGGGTAGTGACGCGAGCTGATGGATGCTCGTCCAAGCAGTGAGGCTGGTGTGTAGGCAAATCCGCACACTATTAAGGCTGGGCTGTGACGGGGAGGGAAAATTACAGTACCGAAGGTCATGATCTCACACTGCCAAGAAAAGCCTCTAACCAGGTGAAGGTGCCCGTACCGCAAACCGACACAGGTAGGCGAGAAGAGAATTCTAAGGCGCGCGGAAGAACTCTCGTTAAGGAACTCGGCAAAATGACCCCGTAACTTCGGGAGAAGGGGTGCCCCGGTAGTGTGAATAGCACGAGGGGGCCGCAGTGAAAAGGCCCAAGCGACTGTTTAGCAAAAACACAGGTCTGTGCGAAGCCGCAAGGCGAAGTATACGGGCTGACGCCTGCCCGGTGCTGGAAGGTTAAGGGGAGCGGTTAGGGAGTAATCCCGAAGCTGTGAACCGAAGCCCCAGTAAACGGCGGCCGTAACTATAACGGTCCTAAGGTAGCGAAATTCCTTGTCAGGTAAATTCTGACCCGCACGAATGGCGTAACGACTTGGGCGCTGTCTCAACGAGAGATCCGGTGAAATTTTAATACCTGTGAAGATGCAGGTTACCCGCGACAAGACGGAAAGACCCCATGGAGCTTTACTGCAGCTTGATATTGGATTTGGGTACGATCTGTACAGGATAGGTGGGAGCCTTTGAAACCTGAGCGCCAGCTTGGGTGGAGGCGCCGTTGGGATACCACCCTGATCGTATCTAGGTTCTAACCTGGTACCGTAATCCGGTATGGGGACAGTGTCAGGTGGGCAGTTTGACTGGGGCGGTCGCCTCCTAAAGAGTAACGGAGGCGCCCCAAGGTTCCCTCAGAATGGTTGGAAATCATTCGAAGAGTGCAAAGGCAGAAGGGAGCTTGACTGCGAGACCTACAAGTCGAGCAGGGACGAAAGTCGGGCTTAGTGATCCGGTGGTACCGCATGGAAGGGCCATCGCTCAACGGATAAAAGCTACCCTGGGGATAACAGGCTTATCTCCCCCAAGAGTCCACATCGACGGGGAGGTTTGGCACCTCGATGTCGGCTCATCGCATCCTGGGGCTGAAGTAGGTCCCAAGGGTTGGGCTGTTCGCCCATTAAAGCGGTACGCGAGCTGGGTTCAGAACGTCGTGAGACAGTTCGGTCCCTATCTGTCGTGGGCGTAGGAAATTTGAGAGGAGCTGTCCTTAGTACGAGAGGACCGGGATGGACGTACCGCTGGTGCACCAGTTGTTCCGCCAGGAGCATGGCTGGGTAGCTACGTACGGACGGGATAAGCGCTGAAAGCATCTAAGCGTGAAGCCCCCCTCAAGATGAGATTTCCCAGTATGTAAGACCCCTTGTAGACGACGAGGTAGATAGGTTGGAGGTGGAAGTGCAGCAATGCATGGAGCTGACCAATACTAATCGGTCGAGGGCTTATCCAAATACATTAATTCGCAGATTCGTTTCGTATCTAGTTTTCAGGTGATCAAAACACTTGAACGTTTGGTGGCGATAGCGGAGGGGTTCCACGCGTACCCATCCCGAACACGACCGTTAAGCCCTCCAGCGCCGATGGTACTTGGACCGAAGGGTCCTGGGAGAGTAGGACGTTGCCAAGCGATACATATTCCCTGATAGCTCAGTTGGTAGAGCACTCGACTGTTAATCGAGTTGTCACAGGTTCGAGTCCTGTTCGGGGAGCCACTTGTGGAGAGGTGTCCGAGTTGGCCGAAGGAGCACGATTGGAAATCGTGTAGGCGCCAAAAGCGTCTCGAGGGTTCGAATCCCTCTCTCTCCGCCAGCTTGGATTTTAAAAGCGCGGCCCGTTGGTCAAGGGGTTAAGACACCTCCCTTTCACGGAGGTAACATGGGTTCGAATCCCATACGGGTCACTTTCTTATTAGCATCAGGGATGAGAATCCAAAAAAGGGTTCGTCGGAGCATTACTTCGTTAGCATCTGCATCGCAGTCTCGATCGAAGTGAGAGTATCCCATACGGGTCACTTATTATGGAGGCTTAGCTCAGCTGGGAGAGCATCTGCCTTACAAGCAGAGGGTCGGGGGTTCGATCCCCTCAGCCTCCACCATTATCCCCAAAAAGTGAACAGAAACCTTCGAAGTTAATTCCGAATACTTTTCGGGGGCCCCAATAACAAAATACTTTTAATGACGCGGGGTGGAGCAGTCCGGTAGCTCGTCGGGCTCATAACCCGAAGGTCGTAGGTTCAAATCCTGCCCCCGCAATTATCTCCTTAAGATGGAGATCCCAAAGGCCGTGGAACCGTGGTGTAGAGGCCTAACATGCCTGCCTGTCACGCAGGAGATCGCGGGTTCGAATCCCGTCGGTTCCGCCATTTTAAATTGCTTCAGGGATGAGAATCCTCTTGAATTAAGAGCCATTAGCTCAGTTGGTAGAGCACCTGACTTTTAATCAGGGTGTCGAAGGTTCGAGTCCTTCATGGCTCACCAGTTTTATTTTTGGTTTTGCGGACGTGGCTCAGCGGTAGAGCATCGCCTTGCCAAGGCGAGGGTCGCGGGTTCGATTCCCGTCGTCCGCTCCATTTTTTTTTGCCTTTACGGGCGCCCTTAGCTCAGCTGGATAGAGCGTTTGACTACGAATCAAAAGGTCAGGAGTTCGAATCTCTTAGGGCGCGTACTTATGTTTTACCGAGCCGGTGTGGCGGAATTGGCAGACGCGCGCGACTCAAAATCGTGAGGGAAACCGTGGGGGTTCGAGTCCCTTCACCGGCATTTTAACATTTTTAGATGAATAACGGGACGTAGCTCAGCTTGGTAGAGCACCTGGTTTGGGACCAGGGGGTCGCATGTTCAAATCGTGTCGTCCCGATCAGATCAACCACCGAATGAATTTCGGTGGTTTTTTGCTGTATAATTTGGTATTTCCCCGGTCACAATAAAGGAAAAAGATAGAGAATAGAAGGGGATTACCGTGAATGCAGCGCGAATTAAAAAGAAAATACAAAAGCAATGGAGACGTTGGAGACGCAGAGCGTTGACGCTGGGGATCTCTTCGTTAATGCTTGCCTTGGTCTGGCTCGGATCCTATCTTCCGGATCAGGTACAGAGCCTGCTCAGCACGAGACCGCCGGTTGCCATTGAAACGCTTCAGCATTATGAGCAGACGGAAGGTTCCGACGACACTGTAGATAATTCGGAATTCTGGAAGACGCTGAATCAAACGAAGGGTACAAACGAAGTAACCGTTCGCCAAGTTTATATATGCGGTGAGGAGGAACAGGTGCTCGGACAACTGAGCAGCGATGACATCTACTCCCTGATAAATGAGCATCCAACCTGGAAAGGCGAGTTTACCGGGAAGGGACAAATTCGGTTTGAGGAAACCATTTCGGATCTTTCCCCGACCTGTAAGGAACAGGCTTACATCAGCCTCGACAAAGATGGGAATCTGACCTTGTTCGAGGGACCGCCGACACACGAAAAGGTCATTAAAACCTTTTTCCAACTGGATATCAACTCGATGGAATCCTCCCTGCCGAACGGAGCCGTGCAGCAGCTTTATGATGGCATCCGGGTGCAGGACATTGACGAATACAACAGCGTGCTGTCCACATTCAGCGATTATGCCCGAAAAGGGTAAAGACCGGGATGTTCGATGTCCTTTGCTTTAAACGGAATTTCGATAAAAGGAATAGAACGCAAACGAAAAAAGCTTTCCTGCCAGCGATGAGGCGAACAGGAAAGCTTTTTTTATTCATCCTATGGGGACTTAAACGGGCATCGTCCATTTCAATGGATCTGGAAGCCGCCCGGTCTGGATACCCGTTAGGGTGTCATAGAGCTTTTGCGAGTATGGGCCGATTTGGCCGTCGTTAATGAGGACTTGCCGGTCATTCCAATATAATTCGCCGACAGGGGAAATGACAGCCGCAGTCCCCGTGCCGAACACTTCCTCCAATTCTCCCTTGGCATTGGCCTCAAAAATCTCCTCAATCGATATCTTCCGCTCTTCCACCGGGATGTTCCAGCTGTCGAGCAGCTCCAGAACCGAAGCCCGGGTCACACCTTCCAGTATGCTGCCGTTAATGGCCGGGGTGATCACTTTACCGCCGATTTTGAAAAAGATGTTCATGCTGCCGACCTCTTCAATGTACTTCTTTTCCAGCGCATCGAGCCACAGTACCTGGGAGTAGCCGCCTTTCTTGGCGTTGCTTTGGGCTTTGATGCTTGCCGCGTAGTTGCCGGCTGCCTTCGCATGCCCGATTCCGCCCTGCACGGCACGGGTATAGGAGCTCTCCACATTAATTTTTACCGGGGCAAGCCCGCCCGAGTAGTAAGCGCCTACAGGCGACAGAATGACGATCAGCTGGTAGGTGTGGGACTCTCTCACGCCGAGACAAGCTTCCGTAGCAATGATAAAAGGCCGGATGTACAGCGATGTTCCTGGAGCCGTCGGAACCCAAGCACGATCGATGTTAATGAGGGTGCGGATCGCTTCAATGACAAAGTCGCCCGACACTTCAGGAATGCCCAAGCGTTCGTTGGAGCGGTTCAGCCGCTTCATGTTTTTGTCAGGGCGGAATAGAAGGAGGTCGCCGGAAGAAGTTTGGTATGCCTTCAGACCTTCGAACACAGCCTGCCCATAATGGAATACCATCGAAGCCGGATTCATCTGCAGTGGGGCGTAAGGAACGATCCGCGGATCATGCCATCCCTTCTCCAGCGTATAATCCATCATAAACATGTGATCTGTAAAATACTTGCCGAAGCCAAGCTTCTCGCTGTCCGGACGTGTTCGCGGCTCGGTTGTTAACTGAATGCTGATCTCTTGTGTCATAGCAACGCTCACCTCATCTATAAAAATTTATTATTCTCACTATAGGGAATAAAAAATGATTGGTCAATTCAATGTTATCAATTAAAATAATAGTTATTAACTATGGTTTGGGTGAAGGGGGAGGCTTATGGATTTCCGCCTGCTGGAATACTTTCTTGCCGTATGCGAAGAGCTTCATTTTACGAAAGCAGCCGTTCAATTGGGCATCAGCCAACCGACGCTCAGCCAGCAAATCCGCCTGCTCGAGGAGAGGGTGGGCATGCCCCTTTTTCAAAGGATCGGAAAACGGAACTATTTGACGGAAGCGGGGCAAACGCTGAAGGAGCATGCGCTGAACATTTTTCATGAGCTGGAGCAGGCGCAGTCCGAAATCAATGAACTGAAAGGGATGCAGCGGGGGAGGCTGACGATCGGCTGCTCAGGCAACCATCTGCTGACGAGGACGCTGATTTCTTTTCACCAGAAGCAGCCGGGCATCTCGATTTCGGTCGTGGAGCTGGCGACGGAGGAAACGAGGGCCGGTCTGCTGGCTAACAAGCTGGATCTTGGAGTCGTTTTTCTCCCGCTGGAGGACGAGCAGCTGGTCAGCAAAGAGCTCTATACCGAAGAGCTGTGCCTGGCTGTGGCGAAGCAGCATCCCCTTGCGGCCGCAGCAACTGTGAAACTGGACCAACTGACAGAGGTGCCGCTGATTCTTTTTCCTGAAAAGTTTCTGGTACGTCAAATGGTGGACAGCTACAGCGCTCAAGCAGGGGTGCAGCTTCAACCGGCGTTTGAGCTGTCGACGATGGACTCCATGCTGCAGATGGTCCGGCTCGGGGTCGGCGCGACCATACTACCCAGGTCCTACCTTTTACAAGGCTCCGATCCTTCGATCCGCACTGTACCGATCGTTGATCCCGTCCCCCAGAAAAAGGTCGGCATCGTTTACCGGAAGCAGACGTTTCTGAGTACAGCGATGCTTGCTTTTATCAACGAGCTCATCCGGACGTTCACTCCTTCCGAGACGGAGTCTATGTAGGCTGGTCCCGGATGCAGGCATACCTCTTTTAGTAGAATCATAGACTTGGTATGAAGTTTTACATTATAATGAAGAGAACGAATACATATGTTCGCTTTATACCAAGGGAGAGAAATGACTTGCGAATTTTAGGAATTGACCCGGGGATTGCGATCGTCGGATTCGGATTTATCGATAAAAACGGAAGTAAGGTCACTCCGGTTCAGTATGGATGCATTCAGACGGAAGCCCATACACCTGATGAAGAACGGCTGCTGCATGTCTATGAGGCGATGCTCCAGCTTATTGATAAGTATCAGCCGGAAGCGGTAGCTTTCGAGAAATTGTTTTTTAATAGAAACGTCACGACGGCTATGTCCGTCAGTCAGGCGCGCGGCGTTCTGATTCTGGCGGCAACGCAGCGCGGGCTGCCGATCGCCGAGTACACCCCGATGCAGGTGAAGCAGGCCATCGTCGGATACGGCAAAGCGGAGAAGAAGCAGGTGCAGGAAATGGTTCGCATGTTCCTGAAGCTGCAGGCGGTGCCCAAGCCGGATGATGTGGCCGACGCGCTGGCTGTGGCGATTTGCCACGCCCATTCGTACACGTTAAATTCCAGAATAAATGAGGTATTGAGAAAATGATCGATTTTTTGAGAGGACCCGTGGTCCATCTGGAGAATGAGTACATTGTGCTTGACGTGCAGGGAGTAGGCTACCGGGTATTTTGCCCGAACCCTTTCGTGTTTGCCAAGACGGATGGTCCGGTCACCGTATATACCCACCACCACGTCAGGGAAGACGCCATTCTGCTGTTTGGCTTTCCAACGCGCGAGGAGCAGCAGCTGTTCCGCAAGCTGATCGATGTGTCGGGGATCGGCCCTAAGGTAGCCTTGGGCATTCTCGGCGGGGGCACACCGGATCATGTCGTGACGGCCATTTATCAGGAGAACATTACGTTCCTGACCAAGCTGCCGGGGATCGGCAAGAAGACCGCACAGCGCATGATTCTGGACCTGAAGGACAAGCTCGACGGTTTTGGCACGGCGGCTATGGCGACAGGTCTGTTTGCCGTTCCTGAACCGGTGGAAGGCGACGGATCGGCTTGGTCCGAAGCGCGCGAAGGCCTTAAGGCGCTCGGTTATACCGACGTCGAGCTGGACCGGGTATGGCACAAGATCAAGGATGACACGGCGTTTGGGGATTCGGTGGACATTTTAATGAAACGGGCGCTCAAGCAGCTCTATGCGGGATAGTTATGGTAAGCGGGCGTTACAAGAGGAGCGATAGCAATGGATGACCGTATTATATCGGCAAACCTGATGATGGAGGACCAGGCGGTAGAGCTTAGCCTGCGTCCTCGTTATCTTGCGGAATATATCGGACAGAACCAGGTGAAGGAAAACCTGAAGATTTATATTGAAGCGGCCAAAATGCGCAATGAAGCGCTGGATCACGTGCTGCTGTACGGGCCTCCGGGCCTCGGCAAAACGACATTGGCCAATATCATTGCCAACGAGCTGGGCGTGAACCTGCGGACGACGTCGGGGCCGGCCATTGAGCGGCCGGGAGACCTGGCAGCACTGCTGACGAATCTCCAGGAAGGGGACGTGCTGTTCATTGACGAAATCCACCGGCTGCACCGGACGGTAGAGGAAGTGCTCTACCCGGCGATGGAGGATTTTGCGCTGGACATCATGATCGGTAAAGGGCCCAGTGCACGGTCTGTGCGGCTGGACTTGCCCCCGTTCACCTTGATCGGAGCGACGACACGGGCCGGGCTGCTGTCCGCACCGCTGCGGGACCGCTTTGGCGTCGTCAGCCGCCTCGAGTTTTATACGGTGGACGAGCTCAGCTACATCGTCTCCAGAGGTGCTGACATTCTCGGCATCGAAATTATCGGGGATGCGGCCGACGAGATCGCCCTTCGGTCCAGGGGGACGCCGCGGATCGCGAACCGGCTGCTGCGCCGGGTCCGGGATTTTGCCCAGGTCCGGGGGGATGGCATGATTACGCCGGCCATCGCGGAGGAGTCGCTGAAGATGCTGCAGGTCGATCCGAAAGGACTGGATCAGATCGATTATAAAATGCTTCACGCCATGATCACGAGCTTCCGTGGCGGTCCGGTCGGCCTCGATACGATCGCGGCCACCATCGGCGAAGAGAGCCAGACGATCGAAGACGTATACGAGCCTTACCTGCTGCAGATCGGATTTCTCCAGCGGACGCCGCGGGGAAGAATGGTAACGGCTGCGGGCTATCAGCATTTAGGTCTGCCGATGCCGACTGACCAGTAAAGAGTAATTGTTACGAGGCTGCCGGACGTGAAATGGTTCGAACACATTTTCAGACAGAAGCGGGAGGAGAATGACGAGTGGGAAATTGGTGGAGAACGAAAGCGGGCCAGTGGGGAAGCAAGGGGATTTTGGCTGCCGTGCTGGCAACGGGAGTCCTGCAGCTGCCGGCTGTGACCGCAGAAGCCGCCGGAACGAGCATGGATCAAATCCGAGTAGGCTTGTTCCTCGACTTGGGAAGTACCTATAAATCAACGACGCCTGTCGTCACACTGTCATCGGGACAGTCATGGTCTGCAGGGGTATCGGCTTCTGCGGGGGCTCCGGCTCTTGTGTCCTTCGGGGCTAACGAGACGGCTAAATTCAGCGTGGATGGATTCCGCGTGAAAGTACTCGCCACTTCCGATGCCAAAACGGCGGCGGATGCCTATAAAAAATTGAACGCGACGGCTGACAAGCCGGTCATCTTTGCCGCATCGACGGGTGCCGGAACGGTGTATCAGGTGTATACCGGCATGTATGCGAGCCTGCAGGCGGCTAACGATGCCGCAGCGCGGACAGCGAAAACCGCAGCGGGACAGCTGAACGGACAGACTCCGGTCGTGACCGGCGGATATCACTTGTCGGCAGGGACTTATGGATCGGAGGCTGAAGCGGCAGCTGCGGCCCAGCAAATCCAGGCAGCCGGCGCCGATGCGTTTGTGGCGGTTCAGCCGGGCGGAGACGGCGGCGGCCGTTATGCGGTATGGGTCGGCGAAGCGGCAGACGCATCCGGCCTTGCGGCGGTACGCAGTGCGGTAAGCGCAAAGCTTCCAGCGGCAACGCTGTCGGAGGTGGATGCATCGCAGCCGGCGCTGATCATCCGCAGTGATGCCGGGAGCAGCCCGGGAAGTTCTGCCGCGGTGAAACATATCGTGGTCAGCGGGACCAATGCCAAAGGCTTGATTACCAGCAGCGGTGACCAAATTAAAGTGGCGGAAAGATCGGGGCGTACATACCGGGGCGGCATGGAGATCAGCATGGTGAACGGCCAGCTGGCGCTCGTGAACGAGCTGCCTTTTGAGCAATACCTCTATGCGGTCGTCGGAGGCGAAGTGCCGTCGTCCTGGCCGGAGGAGTCGCTCAAAGCCCAAGCCGTGGCTGCGCGCAGCTATGCTGCTTTCCAGATCAGCAGCAGCAATAATAAGTTCAAGGTGGCGGATGTCGTGGATACGACGCTCAGCCAAGTTTACAACGGAGTTGCCTCCGAAGCGCCAAGCGTCATCGGTGCCGTAGACGCCACACAGGGCGAAGTGCTGCTGCAAAACGGCAATGTTGTCGAGGCCGTATTCTCTTCCAATGCCGGGGGCGCATCGGCAGACCCGACCGAGGTATGGAACAGCGGTGGAGCTGCGTTCGGCACCGTGGAGAGCAAGGAAGACGTAGCCTCGCAAAACGGGGCTAAAACCTGGTACCACGTTCTCCTCAGCAACGGGATTACCGGTTATGTCAGAGAGGACAACGTCAAGGAACTGGGCACGGCGACGGCTGCCGGACTTGCAAAAGTCACGGTGACGGCCAAGAACACCAACGTGCGTCCGCTTCCGCTCATTCAATCGAACGTCGAGCCTGCCGCGCAGATGAACCCAGGCGATACCGCCGTCGTTCTGGAGCAGGTGAAGGAATCGGGAACCTACGACTGGGTTCGGGGACCTTACACTTCGGCAGAGCTGGTCGCAACGCTGAAGGGCAAAACCTCGACGGCTGCACCTTCCACAATCAGCACGCTGGAGGTCACCAAGCGGGGACCGTCCGGACGGGCGATCCAAATTAAGGCCAACGGGCAGATTTTAGATGTGAAATATCCGGATATGTTCCGTTCAGCTTTGAACGGTCTGCCAAGTACATTGTTTGATATTGTACCTACAGGAAGCTATACTGTATTAAGCGCAAACGGGACAACGACGAAGGTTTCCGGCACGTCCGACACGTCGGTCATTTCCGCTTCAGGGACTTCTTCCATCGCTGGAAAAGGCACGATCGTCATGAACGGGGATTCGAAGGCGCGCCGGGTCGAAGCCGGGGAAGCGTTTCTGTTTGTGGGACGCGGCAACGGCCATGGCCTCGGACTCTCCCAGTGGGGAGCCAAAGGAATGGCGGACGCCGGGTATGGGTACCAGGACATTTTGAAACACTATTATCAGAATGTAACTATTGTTAAGGAATGACGAACAGATGAATGTAGACTTATATGATTTTGAGTTGCCAGAAGAATTAATCGCACAGACTCCTTTGCCGGAGCGGACGGCATCCCGCCTGTTAACGTTGAACAAGCAGGATGGATCGATCGCCCACCGCACCTTCAAAGATATCGCAGACGAGCTTCAGCCCGGCGATACGCTGGTTCTCAACGATACCCGGGTCATTCCGGCGAGACTGTTCGGCGTGAAAGAAGAGACGGGGGCCAAAGCTGAGGTGCTCCTCCTGAAAAATTTGCAGGAGGACACCTGGGAAGCGCTCGTAAAGCCTGGGAAAAAGCTGAAAAAGGGCAGCGTGATCCGGTTCGGCGACGAGCTGCAGGCGGTCATAGAGGATGAGGGGGAAATGGGTGAGCGGAAGCTGACCTTTACCTATCAAGGGATTTTCCAGGAGATTCTCGACCGGCTGGGTCAAATGCCGCTCCCGCCTTATATCAAGGAGAAGCTGGACGACAAGGAGCGTTACCAGACGGTCTATTCCAAGCATGAGGGTTCCGCTGCGGCTCCGACCGCCGGCCTTCATTTTACCGAAGAGCTGCTGGATCAAATCCGTGCCAAAGGCGTGACGGTCGCTTTCATTACGCTACATGTCGGTCTTGGCACATTCCGGCCGATGTCGGTTGAACGCGTAGAGGATCATGTCATGCATGCGGAGTATTACTCGGTGAACCAGGAGACAGCGGATATCCTGAACGAGGCCAGAGCCCGCGGAGGAAGAATCGTTGCCGTAGGGACCACCTCCTGCCGGACGCTCGAGACGATCGGGACGCGCTTTGAAGGCGGCCTGCTCGAAGCCTGCAGCGGCTGGACCGATATTTTTATCTATCCGGGGTATACGTTCAAAGTCGTAAACGCCCTGATCACTAATTTCCACCTGCCGAAATCGACGCTGGTCATGCTGGTCAGCGCGCTGGCGGGACGCGAGCATATTTTGAACGCATATGCGGAGGCTGTGAAGGAAAGATACCGCTTCTTCAGCTTCGGCGATGCGATGTTTATCTATTAAGACCGGTTGATCGGCATATAAGAGGATGGTATTTAATCATGGCAGCAGCAATTACTTATGAGCATATTAAAACGTGCAAGCAATCGGGAGCCCGGCTGGGACGTGTGCACACGCCGCACGGTGTGATCGAGACGCCGACCTTTATGCCGGTTGGAACGCTGGCCACGGTCAAGACAATGAGCCCGGAAGAACTGAAGGAAATGAATGCGCAGATCATTTTGAGCAACACGTATCATCTGTTCCTGCGCCCGGGCCATGACATTATCCGCGAAGCCGGGGGACTGCACCGCTTCATGAACTGGGACCGTCCGATTCTGACGGACAGCGGCGGATTTCAGGTGTTCAGCTTGAGCGAGATGCGTAAAATTACCGAAGAAGGCGTGCATTTCCGGTCCCATTTGAACGGAGACAAGCTGTTTCTGTCGCCGGAAGTGGCCATGGAAATTCAGAACGCGCTCGGTTCGGACATCATGATGGCTTTTGACGAATGTCCGCCGTATCCGGCCGAGTACGACTACGTCAAGAAGTCCCTGGAACGCACGACCCGATGGGCCGAGCGCTGCCTGAACAGTCATGCCAGACCGCATGATCAGGGGCTCTTTGCCATCGTTCAGGGCGGCATGTATGAAGACTTGCGCAAACAGAGCGCACGTGATTTGACTTCCATGGATTTCCCGGGGTATGCTATTGGTGGACTCAGCGTAGGAGAGTCCAAGCAGCTGATGTACGAAGTGCTGGATTACACCGTTCCGCTGCTTCCGGACAACAAGCCCCGCTATTTGATGGGCGTAGGGTCGCCGGATGCACTGATCGAAGGCTCCATCCGTGGCGTGGACATGTTTGACTGCGTCCTGCCAACACGGATCGCCCGGAACGGAACGACCATGACCAGCCAGGGACGGCTAGTCGTTCGCAATGCGCAATACGCCAGAGATTTTGGCCCGCTTGACCCAGCATGTGACTGCTATACTTGCCGGAACTATTCAAGAGCCTATCTGCGGCATTTGATCAAAGCGGATGAGACCTTCGGACTCCGTTTGACCACTTACCACAACCTGCATTTCCTCATCAATCTGATGAAGCAGGTGCGCCAGGCCATTATGGAGGACAGGCTGCTTGATTTTCGCGATGAGTTTTTTGAACAATATGGGCTTTATGACAATGATAAAGGGTTTTAAGCTTCAACAGCAGTATTGTATTTGAAAGGGGGGAAAAGCATATGTTCAACCAAACTCAAACCTTTGAATTTGCAGCTGGTGCTGGCGGCTCCGGAGGAGGCGGCATTGTCGGCTTGATTTTACCGCTCGTCCTGATGTTCGCGATTTTCTACTTCCTGTTGATCCGTCCGCAGCAGAAGAAACAGAAGACCCGTACTTCCATGCTGAGCTCATTGAAGAAGGGGGATAAGGTCGTAACGATCGGCGGCCTGCACGGAACGATTATGGAAATTACGGACGATATCGTGGTCCTGCGGGTGAACGACGTGACGAAGCTGACCTTCGATCGCGGTTCCATCAGCCACGCGGTTAGCTCGAGCTCCGGCGAATCTGAGAAATCGTCCTAAGACGATCCGGGTACTACCGGGGAGAGCGTTCATAAGCAACATTTCCAGTAAGACCAGGCACATCACATAACGATAGCGGCAGAGGGAGCTCTGCTGCTGTCGCCGATGTTCATACTTACGGATGACAAAAGGCTGCACAGCTTGTCTACGGACAAGGGTGCAGCCTTTTTGTATTAGAGATCGGATACGATGGGCTTTACATTTTGCTGCTTCGGGTGCGCAAGCCTCTGTCCCCAGTAGATCCCGGCGGAAGCGGCAAGCAGACCGAGCAGGGTACCGGCGACCGAATCCGTCAGCCAATGGATGCCGAGGTAGAAGATGCTGAAAATGATGATGACGGCGCTGACCAGCGTCATGAGGGCCAGTCGGCGATTCCCCGAACGGATCCCGAGCACCAGCATGGTGATGGAAATCGAAGTGTGGAGGCTTGGAAAGCAGTTGTTAATACCGGATAGCGGCCGGTACGCCTGTTCGAATTTCGGAAAAACCTCAAGCATGTAGAATGACGCGCCGGATGGCGGAAAGGACCAAACCTCGTTCACGGGAAAGAAGAGGTAAAACGGGATGGCCACCGCATAATTGATGAAGACGGCTATGCAGGCAGCCATGAGAAAGGCTTTGTTCCCGTCGGCCGCAAAGATTCCAAGCATAGCGATCAGTAAGGATTGGAACACCACTACGTAAAAAAATACCGATACGGGCGTAATGTAAGGGCTGTGAAAAAACTGCTGCAGGTGCTGTACGAAATGCCCCTCGATCCCGAATACCCATGGGGTGAAGTCTTGCTTCACATGCATGGCTGCTTCGATTTGCAGTTCGTACCTGTTGAACAGGAGGATCGCAGCCATCAAAGCGAATAGACCCAAAAATTTGCGATTGATCCCAAACTCCCGGATCAGCAGCCATCCGGCCCTCAGAGGGTTGCGCAGGGTGCCGAGCCAGATCAGCCCGATCGCCATAACAAGCGTTGCTGCCGAAATATAATTCATAGAGTCATACAACACGTCGGGGACGTCCTCCTCTTGCTTTAAGTGCACTTAGTGTAGCACATGCGAGAGTTTAATGGTTACGATTTGTTTTTTAAATTCACCCCGAACATGCCCCCGATGGCTCCCGAAGCAATAACGGCTGCGATCAACAGCAAATCTCCAAGCCGAAGGCTGCTGTCAAGGGCCAAAAATCCGATCATGATGATCATGAGACCGTACAAAATGCCGGTTAATCCGCCCTGGTACCAACCCCGTCTGCCTGAACGCTTCCCGGATACAAGACCTCCAAATGCTGCGGCGACAGCATGAACCACGTAAATGTAGCGGGACAGGCTTTGTTCTTTCATGCCGCTTGACCACAACAGGAAAGAAAGAATAAGCGCCCCGACCATCATCCAGAAAAAGGAATAATACAGTCCCGACAAAGTGGGATTGGAGATCCGAAAAGAGAACAGGCGACGGATCAAATGCATAAGAGAACCCCCTTCATAGTTCCACAATTTAATGTAAATTTATGTGACGGCTTGCCCCAGTAGTACAAGTAATTTTCCAATAATTTATCGCTCCGGCTTCTGAATGTCTGTGTTCCCAAAAGGTCAAAATATCCTTAATTGGCATGATGAATGGCACAGAAAGGAGCGGGTGGCCGTGATATCCGATATACTGATTCCTGTTTTCCGAACCGTCCTGATGTACTTTGTCATCTACCTGACCCTCCGGATCATGGGCAAGCGGGAGATCGGGAAGCTGTCCATTTTTGACCTGGTCATCTCGATCATGATTGCTGAAATCGGCGTTTTTGTGCTGGAGGATACGGAGCGTCCGATCACGGACGGACTCTTTCCGATGGCTACGCTTGTCTTGATTCAGATCACGATTGCTTTCATCAGCTTGAAGAGCCGGAAAATCCGCCTGTTATTCGAAGGAAAACCGGCCATCCTCGTATCGGGAGGGAAGCTCAACCGTGAAGAAATGAGGAAGCATCGGTATAATCTGGACGATTTGCTTCTTCAATTGCGCGGGCGAAGTATCGAAAACGTGGCGGATGTGGAATTTGCGATTCTGGAAAACTCCGGGCAGTTGACGGTTATTCCTAAATCCAAACGGAATGAAAAAAGAGAAAAGTACGACATGCCCGTTCCCCAGGAGAAGTCAAATCGAAACGGCAAACCACAAGGCCCCGCCGGCAATGCGTTAGCCATTTCACGTTCAGAGGACACCGCCGGCAAGCCGAAACAGACTTATAGAACCCCATATGCCGATCCGTCCCGGGTCCCGGCGAGAAACCGCAGTAAAAAAATTCTAGTTCCCAGCGGAAAATTTACCTATGGCATACTGCCGATCCCGCTCATCATGGACGGAAAAGTACAGGACGACAATTTGGAGCGGCTGAACAAAAATCGCTTCTGGCTGAAAAATCAGATCAGACAGCAGGGAATCAAAGAGTTTAAAGACGTGTTTCTCTGCTCTATCGACCATAAAGGCCGGCTTTACATCGACCGCAAATAAGACGGAAATTTCCGTGCTGCGGATCAGGCGGCAGGTGTCTTGGGGTTTCTTGGATTTCTAGGTTTGAACCATTTTTCAAGGTAGGGCATGCGGGACAGATCTCGCAGGGACACCAGCTTTAAAGCAAACACGGCGGCCAGAAAAGCGATCATGCCTATAGACATGGCTGCCAAAAAGCGGATCCAAACGATTCCTCCCAGTGGCAGATGGAGATAGCCGTATTGGGTAATGCCCGTCATGATGATCATGGCTCCCGACAGCTTCAGCAGATCGAACATCCGGAAACGGTAGGCGAGCAGCCGGCTGACGCTGAACCCGTGCAGGAACGTGACCACGATGCTGTTGATGATAATCGCGATAACGGCCCCGTAAATGCCGTACTCCGGCTGGGAGGACAGGTACCAGATCAGGAACAGCTTGAGGACGGCTCCGATCAAGGTGTTGAACAGGGCGCGGCTTGGCCGGTCCAGCGCCTGCAGGGTGGCCTGAAGCGGTGCCTGAACGTACAGAAACAGCGCAAATGGCGCCATCGTGCGCAGCATGTTGGAGATGTCCGCATTGTTGTACAGCAGCAGGCACAGCGGCTCTGCAAGGACATACATAATGACGGCAAAGGGGGCGCCGGTGACGAGCGCGAGCCGGATCGTCTGGTTTAACCGTTTGTGGATCGTAAGCTTGTCTTTGCGGGCGGCGGCTTCGGACAGCGAAGGCACAAGCGAGACCGCGAGGGACGAGGTCAGTACGCCCGGAAGCAGCAGCAGCGGGATGACCATGCCTTGCAGCGCGCCATACTGAGCGGTTGCTACAGCAGTGACGACACCGGCGAGCGCTAGGCTCTGGGCTGTAATAATCGATTCAAGCAGGTAAGAAAAAGAGCCGACCAAACGCCCGGCGGTGACCGGTACGGTAATGCCAAGCAGGCGTGGAAACAATCCGCGGCTGACCTGGCTGCCGGAACTGTCTTCAAGGCCGGCTTTTTTGTGCTGCTGTGCTTTCTCTCTCCGGGCTTGCCTGGACGACAGCCAGTTCTCGTCCCTGTGGTACTGCCACAGCAGGGCGAGCAGCCCGAAAAATTCTCCGGCCATCACGCCAAGCATCGCTCCGGCAGCCGCATAAGCTATTCCTTTTGGCAACAGCAGGTAGGCGAACCACAGCGTGCACACGATCCGAAAAACGGTCTCGATAATCGAAGAGGTCGCGGACGGAATCATGTTCTGCCTTCCCTGGAAATAGCCGCGGTAGACGGACGAGATGGCCACGATAACGAGCATGGGCGTCATGCTGACAAAGGTGTAGTACACGCGGGAATCCGTTATAATCGTTGTCGTGATCCAAGGGGCCAGCCACAGGCATAAAGCCATAAACAGCACGCTGAGACCCACTGTCAACCCAAGGCTGACCCGCAGGACATACTTTGAATTTTGCGGTTTGCCTTCGGTTTCCGCCTCCGACACCAGCTTGGCGATCGCCAGCGGAACCCCCCCTGTGATCAGCGTCATAATCACCAGGAAAAAAGGATAACCCAGCTGATAAATCCCCACCCCTTCGGCGCCGATGATCCGGGGCAGGGCGATGCGCGGTATAAACCCGAGAATGCGGTTCACGATGCCGGCGGCAAGCAAAATCATCGTGCCTTGGATAAAGGTTTGCTTTTTGATGCCTGGATTTTTAGGATGCTTGTTCAATTGTCCACTCCCTCTTCCCGTGTCGAAGCTGTGCTGCCACTTTTGGTAATGTCAGACCTGTGTTTAATGGATATGCAGAACCTGTCCCAACTCATTCATCCTTTCCGGTAACATTTGGACAAAAGAAGGAATCGAAGGCGATGGGGTCGAATACAGAACAAATCAATGCTACAATGGACTGTAGGACATCCAGAACAGATCATGTGTGGAAAGAGGCAATCGAGAGGAGGCCGTAGAGTGAGCTCTGAGGAAATGAACGACAGGCAGCTGGAGGAAGCGATTGAATCGCTCTGCCGCAGCAAGGCGGAGGAATTCAGACTCGTCGGCTACGAGCATGTAACCAGCAAGGACATTTGGAACTGCGTCAGCGTCAAATACGAGAAGGAAGGGATTCCTCCGCTCTACATGCTGGTTAACGATATACTCTCTTTGAAAGTGATGACGTTTATGAATTTTATGACCATATCCGCATATAAAGGATCCACTTTCGATTGAAAGGGATCTTTTTTTCTGCTTGTGTTAAATGGGATGAGGGAAACTGTGAAATCGGAAAACGACAAATATTGATAAATTGACTGCCTTTTGGCGCATGGCTATAATAGGAATATTGAGAACGAAAGGGGAACTAGGAACGGCATGAAAAGAATTGTCACTTTCATCATCGTCGTGCTCGTATCGATTGCGGTCATGGCTGGGACAAGCCCTGCGCTGCTCGACAACGTACGACTCGGTCTCGATCTTAAAGGGGGCTTTGAGATTCTGTATGAGGCCCAGCCGCTGGAACAGGGGCAGAAGATTACGAGAGAGTCCCTCATACGGACGGCGGAAAGCTTGGAGAAACGCGCCAACGCGCTCGGAACGAGCGAGCCTGAAGTGACCACTGAGGGCACGAACCGGATCCGTCTGAAAATCGCAGGCGTGACGAACGAAGCCGATGTCCGTAAGAAAATGAAGGAACCGGCGTCGCTGACCTTCCGCAGTGCGGATGGATGTAAGACTCCCGAAGCGGGGAAGGACGGCACGGTAGATCCGAAGGATCTCTATTGTAAAATTGAACTCGTCGGAAGCGATTTCGTGGAAAACGGTGCACAGGTGGGTTATAGCAACCTGAACGAGCCACAAATCGATATCAAAGTAAAGGATAAAAAGAAATTTGCCGACGTGACCAAACGTTTGCTTGGCAAAGAGCTTGCCATTTTCCTGGATGATACCCTTTTATCCGCTCCAACCGTACGGCAGGAGCTGACGGACGGTAAAGCATCGATTTCAGGCAATTATACGATTGACGAAGCGAACCAGATCCGCGATACGATCAACCTCGGGGCGCTGCCTTTGAAGCTGACGGAGAAATACTCTCAGAGCGTAGGCGCAACGCTGGGCATGCAGTCTTTGCATAAAACGATCGAAGCGGGCATCATCGCTTCTATCCTGATTCTGATCTTCATGATCGGTATGTACCGCCTGCCGGGTATCATCGCCAGCTTTGGACTGATTGCCCACACCTGGCTGCTCATTCTCGTCTTCGTCTGGGCCGACTTTACGCTGACCCTGCCGGGGATCGCGGCGTTTATTCTCGGTATCGGGATGGCGGTTGACGCCAACATCATTACGAATGAACGGATCAGGGAGGAAATGCGGAACGGCAAGAGCGTCATGTCTGCGGTCAAAGCAGGGAACAAGTCGTCCTTCCGTACGATTCTCGATTCCAACATTACGACCATTATCGTCGGAGCGGTTATGTTTGCCTTCGGTACAGGCGCCGTCAAAGGCTTTGCGCTGGTACTGATCGTGGAAATCGTACTCAGTATTCTCACGAATGTGTACTTCACCCATTACCTGCTCAGCCTTTTGGTTAAAGCCGGCGTGCTGAAGAAGCCGAAGCAGTTCGGGGTAAAGGAGAGTGATATTCGTGCACTTTAAAAAAGATTACGATTTTATGAAGATGAGCAAGTACGCGTTCATCTTCTCCATCGTCCTGACGATTGCGGGAATCATTACCCTTTCCGCTTTTGGATTAAACTACGGCGTTGATTTCCAAGCAGGCTCCAATGTGGACGTCAAGCTGTCGAAGAACGTGACGAAGGCTGAAATTGAGCCGCTGCTGGACAAGATCCACCTCAGCGACGGTGCAACGGTTGCTCCTGGGGACAAGCGGGTCAACATCCGTTTTACCAAAGAGCTTAACGAAGATCAGAGTGAACAGCTCAAATCGGCGATCCAAGAGTTGGATAAAACAGCATCGTTCGAAATCAACACGGTCGATACGGAAATGGCCAAGGAGCTCGGGCGGAATGCCATTTACTCGGTTCTGATTTCCTGTATCGGGATTATCATCTATGTAAGTATCCGGTTTGAATGGCGGTTCGCCCTGGCGGCCATCGTGGCGTTGCTGCATGACGCCTTCATGGTCGTGGCTGTTTTCTCGATCTTCCGGTTGGAAGTCAGCCTGACGTTTATCGTGGCGGTATTGACCATCATCGGTTACTCCATTAACGATACGATCGTTATTTTCGACCGGATCCGCGAAAATCTGCGTTTCGGCAAGCAGAAGACCAAAGACGATTTGAAAGCTATTATGAACAAGAGCGTGAGCCAGATGCTCATGCGCTCCTTGTATACGGCGCTGACGGTGTTTATTGCGGCCTTCTTCCTGTTCCTGTTTGGCGGGGAATCGATCAAGATGTTCTCGTTGGCGATGGTTATCGGGCTGTTGTTCGGGGCGTATTCTTCGATCTTTATCGCCAGTCCACTGTGGCTCGTATTCAAAAGCAAACAAAAGACCAGTGCCAAGCCAGCCAAACCTTCCAAGGCGTAACCTTGTGAAGCGAATGTTATGAAGGAAAGCCGCGTCTGATTGGGCGCGGCTTTTCCGCTGGAACTTATCTGACTTTATCTAAACTTATTGTCGTGAATGTCATATCTTTTTCAAACAACAGATCAGAATCGGTATTCAGATTGCCGGGGGGAGGCTTTCATGAGTATAGAGCGTTCAAATCCATCGGGTACCGTCGCCTGGACGGGAATTGCCGGTGAACTGTTACTTGCCTTGTTCAAAGGCGTGGTCGGATATTTTACAGGGAGCAAGGCACTGCTGGGAGATGCGCTGTATTCCGCATCGGACGCAGCCGGCGCACTGGCCCGGCGCATTCCATGGCGGACGTCGTCAAAGCTCCGGAGTGCGCAGCAGTCTGATCTGCGGGCCGGAAGAACAGAGCCGATTCTGGCGATTTTGTTTTCGGTTCTTGTGCTGATGGGCGGATTGCAAATTGCCGTAGCGGCGGTCCGGGACCTGGCTTCAGGCCGTGTGCAGACACCCGGGCAGTTTACGCTGATTGCGATACTCGTCTCGCTTGCGGTCAAAGAAGCGCTCTTTCAGTTCCAGTACCGCCAATCCAAGAAGCAGGGTGACGGCATGCATACGGTGTACGCCGACAACCACCGCTTCAGTTTGTATTCGTCCATCACGGTATTGATCGGCGTCATTCTGGCGATGGCCGGCAGCGCCTTTCAGTGGTCCATGCTGCAGTATATGGATTCCATCTCGGCTCTGATCGTCGCGGCGCTGCTGCTGCGCAGAGGCTACCGCCTCATCGTCAGCTCCGTGTACGGACAGCTGGTGCAGGAGACCGAGCAGGAGGACGCGATTAATTTTATTGATACGGTGCAGCGGGTTCACGGCGTCATTACGGTGGATGACCTGAAAGCATCGGAACAGGGACACTACATTACGATCGATTTGAAGATCAGTGTCAATCCGCGGATTACCGTCCAGGAAGGCGCCGAGATCGCTGACCGGGTCAAGAAGCTTCTGATGCACCGTTTTTTGCATGTCAGCATCGTAAATATCCAGGTCGTCCCTTATGATCCCGGTTATCCGTACAAGTCGAACCATCATCTGACGGATAATGAGCAGCCGACACTGCTCCAATAGCTTGCTCATGACGTATACGAACAGAAGACGGGGCGGGGAAAGAAAGGTGAAGACGATTGTTTGATTCAAAATATGAATGGCGGACTTCCGAAGCGGATCCGGAGAAGGCGGGACGGCTGGCACAGGAGCTGTCGGTTTCTCCTCTGGTAGGTTCGCTGTTGGCGGCCAGAGGAATTAACAGTGCAGAGGAAGCCGCCATGTTTTTAAACGGAAGCCTGGACGCATTGCATGATCCGTTCCTGCTGCTCGGCATGAAGGAGGCTGTTCCACGGATTCAAAAAGCGGTCGAGACCGGCGAACATATATTAATCTACGGGGATTACGACGCTGACGGTGTGTCGAGCACTTCGCTCATGATTCATTTCATGCGCTATCTTGGAGCGTCCTACGACATCTATATTCCGCACCGCTCCAATGAGGGGTACGGACTGCACAACCATGCGCTGGATTGGGCGCATCAGCAGGGGGTCAGCCTGATTATCACGGTTGACACCGGCATCAGCGCCGTCGAGCAGATCGCGTATGCCAACTCGCTCGGGATGGATGTGATCGTCACCGACCACCACGAGCCTCCGGAAGTGCTACCCGACGCCTATGCGCTGATCAATCCGAAGCAGCCGAACTGCCCGTATCCGTTTAAAGGCCTGGCCGGGGTCGGGGTGGCTTACAAGCTGACCCAGGCGATGCTCGGCCAGCCGCCGGTGGAATGGACGGAAATCGTGGCCATCGGTACCATTGCGGACTTAATGCCGCTGAGCGGCGAGAACCGCATCCTGGTCAGCCGCGGCTTAGAGCAGATGCGCAGCTCTGCGTTTCCGGGGATCCGCGCCCTCATGGAAGTTGGGGGCATTACGATGCGGAATGTTACATCGATCAATGTCGCCTTCGGCATGGCCCCGCGCATTAATGCCAGCGGCAGGCTGGATCATGCAGGATCGGCCGTAGCCTTGCTGACGACGGAAGACGAGGATGAGGCATTAAGATTGTCCCATGGGCTGGATGAACTCAATAAGGAGCGGCAGCAGGTGGTCGACGATATCGTCCAGGAGGCGACCAGCCAGCTGCTGGCCAAGACCGATGGAAGTCGGGTGCCCGACGTGATCGTGCTGGCAGGAGAAGGCTGGAATGTGGGCGTCGTCGGCATTGTCGCTTCTAAAATTTTGGAACGGTATTACCGCCCGGTCATCATATTGGGTATAGATCCGGATACCGGCATGTGCAAAGGGTCAGCCCGCTCCATTCCGGGGCTCGACATCTATGAGGCGCTGACCTCCTGCAAATCGCTGATGGACCATTACGGCGGCCATCCGTCCGCTGCGGGCATGAGCCTGCACAGGGATCAACTGGATGCCTTCGAGCAGGCGCTGAACGAATATGCCGCCGGGGTTCTGACCGAATCCGATTTTATACCCGTCGCGGCATCAGACGGAGAGTGGCGGTTGTCGGACGTTCCCTTGTCAGTCATCGATGAGATGGAAATGCTGTCGCCCTTCGGTATGGCCAATCCTGTGCCCAAATTTATTTTTCGAAACTGTAGGCTGCTCGAGACCCGGAAGATGGGACGTGACAGCAAGCACCTCAAGCTGGTCGTTCAGCAGGACGGCATCCGCCTTGAAGTGGTCGCGTTCGGCAAAGGCGAGCTGGCCGAAGTGTTGACGGAAGGCGCGGAGCTCGATCTGCTCGGCGAAATGAGTGTCAATGAATGGAACGGTTCGCGCAGACCGCAGCTGATGCTGCAGGATCTGAAGCTTACGCAGCCGCAGGTGTTCGACCTGCGCGGATCCAAGGATCCTTGGCAGGAGATCGATCGGGTCAGTCAGCTGATTGGATCGCATTTCAGACTGGGGCCGACGCAGGTGGCGGCGGTGCTGGAACGGGAGATTCTGGATCCGGCAAAAATCCGTTTGAATGAATCCACCCTTTGGGTATATGATAAGAATGCTGAAATTTTGGCGTATCATCCGAACGAGGAGCGGTCCGGCCAGGACGACGTGACGACGCTGTTCATGCTGAACGCGCCGGAGACGCCGGAGCAGCTGGATGCGGTTCTGTTTTCTTTTCCGAAACTGTCCAACGTATTTCTGCTTCATCAGGTACATAAGAGGGAGAGACTCGCTGTGCCGGACAGGGACCAGTTCAAGAAGCTCTATATATTGTTATCAAGAATCGCAGCCGAGCCCGTCCAAGAAGAAACCGCCTTATCGAGGCTCAGTCAGCAGGCATCGTGCAGCATCCGCATGGTGACGAAGATGATGGATGTGTTCGAGGAGCTTTCTTTTATAGACAGGCAGGAAGGCCTTATCCGTTTTATTCCTAAACCGCCCAAGCGTGATTTGGCTTCATCCCGCCATTTCCTTGCGCTAGGGAACTTGGCGGAAATGGAACAGCATCTGCTGTATGCCAGCACGCCGCAGGTCACGAGCTGGTTCATTTCCCGCATGCAGGGAGCTTCGTGACCGGGGATGATTGGTCGAAATGAATGCTTACGAGGGTCCGTGTCATTTCGTGACCTCAAGCAACGCTTACGGAGTCCGTTTTACTTCGTAAAAAGGAGCAACGTTTACGAAGTCCGTTTTACTTCGTAAAACCAAGTAACGCTTACGGAGTCAGTTTTACTTCGTAAAACTCTAGAAGGAGAGATTATGTTGAATTACAAAGATTATATCCGGGTGATTCCGGACTTCCCGGTGGCTGGAATCAGTTTTAAAGATATTACGACCCTGCTTCAAAACGGGGAAATGTACAAAAAGGCCATCGATGACATCAAGGCCATGGTGTCTCACCTGAAAATCGATGTCATTGCCGGTCCGGAAGCCCGGGGCTTCGTCGTCGGGGCGCCGCTTGCATACGCGCTGGGCGTCGGATTCGCACCGATCCGCAAGAGCGGCAAGCTGCCTTACGAAACGATTGAAGTCGGTTATGATCTCGAATATGGCAAGGATAAGCTGGCCATGCACACCGACGCGATCAAGAAAGGCCAAAACGTTCTGATCGCTGACGATCTGCTTGCCACAGGCGGAACTATCTCCTCATCCGTAAATCTGGTTAACCAACTGGGCGGCAACGTGGTTGGGGCGGCGTTCATGATTGAGCTTGAAGCTTTGAAGGGACGCGACAAGCTGCCTGGCGTGGAAGTATTCTCCCTCATGTCCTACGAAGATTAAAAACCGGGAGTTCGTTTCCCGGGAAATAAACGAAGAGCTGTTTGAAGTCGAAATGACTTTCAGGCGGCTCTTTTTTGTTGTTGTGATTGGATTGCCGGCGCCCTTGTGCACTCAGTATATAGTTGAGTCCACTTACAATAGGAGTGGGGGGATTATGCTCACATGAAGGAGCAACATTGATTTCGTCTCATCAGGCTTGAACGCAGGTTGGCTGTGGAGCGACAGAGTTTGCCACTGCAATATATTGAGCTTTTGTTGAAAAGTGGCTGCATTAGGAAGGGAGCTGGATTAATCCGTTTGGGAAAATAACTCCACTTTTTTTAATAAATATGAAAAATATCTTTTTTATTTTTATGCGGTTTGCTATAATCTGCCTAAAGCAGGAAACACATGCTTGGAATCATCTTTTATGATCAAAGGGGAGGCCATTGCTAATGAGGAAACAGGGAAGAGGTAGAAGTAGAGGATTTGTTCTGACTTTGCTGTCTGTCATGCTGTTGTCGGTCGTACTCAGCGCTTGTGGAGGAGGAAATAAGGCAGATGCTCCGCCATCGCAATCCTCCGAACCGCAGCCGTCCACCGAGACGAAGAGCAGCGATCCGGTCAAGCTGGAGTTTTGGACCATCGCGCTGCAGCCTACATTCACGGACTACTTCAATAAGCTCATTGCCGATTACCAGAGCAGTCATCCGGGCGTCACGATCGATTGGAAAGACTATCCTTATGACGCGGTGACCAACAAGCTGCTGACCAGCATCGCCAGCGGCAACAGCCCGGACGTCGTGAACCTGAACACCGAATTTGCCAGCCAGATGGGCTCCAAAGGAGCCGTGCTCGATTTGAACGGATTCCTGACGGATGAAGAGAAGGGAGCTTATTTCGACGGCATCTTCAACTCCACCGTTATCGACGGCAAGGCTTATGCTTTACCTTGGTATACAGGCACCGAGGTGCTCTTTATGAACACGAAAATCGTGAAGGAAGCCGGCCTGGATCCGGCGAATCCACCGAAAACGATGGAGGAGCTGGCCGATTGGGCGCGCCAAGTGAAGGCGAAAACCGGTAAGCTCGGATATTCGCAGCAGTTCGCCTCGAAGCTGCTTCCGGTAAACGGTATTCCGATTCTGAATGATGACAAAACGGCCGCAGCCTTTAACACACCTGAGATGACCAGCATGATCGAAACGATTCAGAAAAACATCGCCGACGGCGTCATCATGAAAGAAGACGTTCCGTTCACGAAGCAAATCCAATATTACTCCGGGGAGCAGGTAGCCTTTGAGCTGGCCGGTCCGACTTTTATCAACTTCCTGAAGACTTCGGCTCCGGACGTGTATAAGAACACGATTGCCGTACCGCTGCCGACCGGAAAAGCCGACGTCCGCTTGTCCAACTCCATGAACCTGGTCGTTCCGGCCAAGTCGAAGCATCAGAAGGAAGCGGTCGAGTTTGCGGTCTTCGTAACGAATGCCGAAAATCAGACGTCGTTCTCCAAAGCGGCCAACACGCTGCCGTCCACCAAGGAATCGATCAAGGATCCGTTCTTTACGGAAACCGACAAGTCGTTGGAGGCGGAAGCCAAGATCGCTTCGGCCAACAGCTTGGATAAGGCGGTCGACTACATGGTCGGCGTGCCGAACGCAGGGGATATCAACTCCGCCATCGCCCGCGGTCTGCAGAAAATTTTCCTGAACGGGGCTGATGTCAAAGCGACGGTGGATGCAATGGAACAGGAAGTCAACGGGGTGCTTAAGAAGTAAGGAGCCCTTTGACGGAAGGCGTGCGGGGGGACTGGGTTCCCCCGTACATTCTAGTTAGGTGGTGATCACAGAGTGTACAAATGGATGCGGTCGGAGTCATTCACGGCATGGGCTTTTATGGCCCCGGGACTTCTGGTTGTCGCTGTATTCGTATTTTGGCCTATTATTTACGGTATCCCGTTGTCCTTCACGGACTACTCGGTTATTTCCGAAACGCATTATGTCGGTGTCGATAACTTTGTGAACGCGTTTAAAGACCACAATTTCATCATTTCGCTGTGGAATTCGCTGCTGTACGTGATCGTCGTTCCGATCATCCAGATTTTGTCCATCCTGATGGCGATTCTGGTCAACGGGAAAATTCCGGGCGTGAAGTTCTTCCGAACCGCTTATTATATTCCGGTCGTGACCTCCATGGTCGCCGTGGCGCTGATCTGGAGCTGGCTCCTGAGCAACAACGGGGTCGTCAATTTTCTTTTGATTAAAGTAGGAATCATCAGCGACCAGGTATCCTGGCTTGCCACCAGCAATACAGCACTGTTCGTGCTTATGTTCATTACGATGTGGAAGGGCCTGGGCTATTACATGATGCTGTACCTGGCCGGACTCCAGGGCATTCCTTCGGATCTGTACGAAGCGGCGCGGGTGGATGGAGCAAGCAGGCTGCGCCTGATCCTGAACATCACGATTCCGCTGCTGAGACCCCACATTTTATTCTGTACCCTGATCTCTTTGATGGGGGCGATCCGCGTCTTTGACGAGGTCTATATTTTGACCAAAGGCGGACCGGGTACGTCAACGCTGACATCGAGCGTCTATATTTTCCAAAAAGGTCTGGAACAGTTCAACTTCGGGTACGCCTCGGCGCTGGGGCTCATCGTCAGCGTCATTATCGCCGTATTCAGCGTGCTCGTGTTCCGATTTAACCGGAAAGGCGGTGTCAATCCATACTGATGATAGCGAATCGTGGGATGAAGCAAGTGAAGACAGGGGTTCGGCTGACGATCGTCTATGTTTTGCTGGTCGCGCTGGCTCTGTTTATGATGGGACCGTTTCTCTGGCTGCTCAGCGTGTCTTTGATGCCGGGCAAAAACGTGTTCGCCAACCCGCCGGCCATCCTGCCGACGTTCATTGACTTCGACAATTACGTGAAGGTTTGGCAGTTCATGAACTTTCCGAAGTATATCTATAATACAGTCGTGATCACGGTGCTCGGGGTTGTGACGAACGTCGTTCTCTCCAGCCTGACCGCGTATCCGCTGGCGACCTTTCGCTTCAAAGGAAGAGATCTTGTGTTTACCTTACTGGTGGCCACGATGATTATTCCGTCTTCGACAGCGATGATCGTGCATTATCTGACGATTCAGTCCCTGCATTTAACCGGGTCTTTTCTGGGCGTCGTACTGCCTTCGGCCGTGTCGGTATTCAACATCTTTTTGATGCGCCAGACGTTTCTCGGGATTCCTTCGGACGTGCGGGATTCGGGAAAAATGGACGGTGCCTCCGAGTTCCGGATCTGGTTGCAGCTGATCCTGCCCTTGGTAAAACCGGCGATCGCGGTCATTTCGCTGCTGGAAATGATGGCGTTCTGGAACAACTTCCTGTGGCCGATCGTTGTGCTGGACGATCCGCAGAAGTATCCGCTCGCTGCGGCGCTGACGTTCCTGAACGGCCAGTTCTCCTACAATTTCGGATGGATTGCAGCGGGAACGATGATCTCGGTGCTGCCGATTATTATCGTGTTCCTGTTTACCCAGCGTTACTACATGGAAGGCATGGCCGGCGCGATCAAAGGGTGAAATGGGCTAATTTACGCTAGGAAAGGAAGCTTGCAGACATGGAGAAGAGTCACAAACTGGTGTTCGTCCCTCTAGACGAACGTCCCTGCAACTATGAATTCCCGTATATGCTGGCGCAGGGAACCGAGTTTGAGATGGTCCGGCCGCCGATGGACATGATGGGTCTCAAAAAGCGCCCGGGCGATACCGAAAGGTTGTGGGCCTGGCTGGAACAGGAGGCCGCTGACGCCGACGGGGCCATCATCGCCATAGACACGCTGCTGTACGGCGGCATCATCCCGTCGCGCCTGCATTATCTGAAGCCGGGGGAGCTTGCAAACCGGGTGGACCGGCTGCGTCGGCTGAAGGCACGGAATCCGAACTTGCGGCTCTTTGCCTTTCAGCTGATCATGCGCTGTCCGCAGTATTCGATCGCCGATGAGGAGCCGGATTACTACGGCGACTGGGGCCGGGAAATCTTCCGCAAAGGCTTTATCAGCCACCGGCAGGAGCTGGGGCTGGCCACGGCGGAAGAAAGCATGGAACTGGCCGAGATCGATACCCGGCTGCCCGCTGATGTGCTGCAGGATTATCTGGACCGCAGGTCGGTGAACATCGAGGCGATCGGCCGCGTGCTGGATGTGATTGCAGACGGCGGCATTGATTTTATGATTTTCCCTCAAGACGATTCGGCGCCATACGGTTATACGGCCAAGGATCAGCAGAAGGTCAGAGTGCAAATCTCTGAGCTCGATGTGGAGCTGCGGGCGTACATGTATCCCGGCGCCGATGAGGTCGGATGCACCCTGCTGGCTCGCATGGTCAACGAAATCAAGGGAAGCACGCCGCTCATTTATCCGCGACTTGCGGCGGTTCAGGGAAGCTTCGTCACACCGCTGTACGAGGACCGGTACTTCTATGAGACGCTGAAGTATCAAATCATGGCGGCGGGCGGCTTAATCGGTTCCGGCTGCAATGAGTCGGATTTGGTGCTGCTCGTGAATACGCCAGGTGAAACGATGGTCGAAGCCGTATCCCAGGCGCACCCGTTCTTCGGTTACGACATCAACCGGAACATTATCGAGCTGGTGGAGTACGGGGATTACGTGATGCGGGTCCAGAGCAAGCCGGCAGCTGTCGCCGATGTAGGGTATGCGAACGGCGGCGATTTGAAGCTGGTGAAGCTGCTGCGGCAAAAAGAAATGCTGTTTAACCTGGCGGGTTATGCCGGATGGAATACGAGCTCCAATTCGCTGGGAACGGTCATTTCACAATCCATGCTGTACCTGCATTATGGCAGGACGCAGGAGCATCTTGACTTTCTGGCGCTGCGGTATGCCGAGGATGTCTGCTATTGCTCGGGTGTCCGGATGGAGCTGAACGCCGGTCTGGTTGAGCAGTTGGGGCTTAGCGTGTTCGAACTGGACGGCCAGCGCGGTGAAGTGTCCAGGCTGGTCAAGGAACGCCTTGGGGCAATACTGGATCAGCGCATTAACAGCGATCAAGGGGTGGTGGAGATCACGGATTGCTTCATGCCCTGGAACCGTACCTTCGAAGTAGGACTACAAGCGCGTTTTCATGCGAAACCGCCGATATATAGATAATAGTGGCTTTGATAAGTCACATAAAAAGACGAGAGAGGGTGGACATACTGGAGCCAATACTGCAATCTCTGCGATACTGCCTGATCGCATCCTGCCAGGCGCTGCCGGATGAGCCGCTGCACGGTGCGCACATTATGGCCCGCATGGCCAAGGCCGCCGAAGAAGGCGGAGCGTCGGCGATCCGGGCCAACGGGGCGGACGACGTCCGGGCGATCAAGGCCGCGGTTTCGATCCCGGTCATCGGAATCATCAAGCGGGAGTATGCGGGATCGGACGTTTATATTACGCCTACGCTCAAGGAGGTGGAGGAGCTGCTTGAGGCTGGTGCGGACATGATTGCTTTTGACGCCACGGGACGTAGTCGGCCCGGCGGAGCCCGGCTGGAGGATCTGATCCAGCGGATGAAGCAGGCGGGCGTTGCCAGCATGGCGGATGTTTCGACGCTGGATGAAGCCGTTCATGCCGCTTCCCTCGGCGTCAGCTGCGTATCGACGACGCTGTCGGGGTATACGGATTATTCGCCGCAGCTCGAAGGTCCCGACCTGAAGCTGGTTGAAGAAGCGGCGGCCCGGCTGAGCATTCCGCTCATTGCCGAAGGTCGGATTCACGAGCCTTACCAGGTCGAGGAGGCGCTTAAGCTCGGTGCACACGCCGTCGTGGTGGGCGGGGCCATTTCCAGACCGCAGCAGATCACGCGGCGCTTCTCGAACGCGGCCCGGAAGGCAGCCCAGTCGCTGAGAGCATGAGTAAGACGGGCGTCCACTGAATATGACTGGTTAATAAGGAAAGGAGCGTGGATAACGTTGATTCAAGAGCTGGTGGCTGATGTCATTATCATCGGCGGAGGACTCGGCGGAACGTCGGCCGCCCTGGCGGCGGCCAAAGCCGGGATGAAGGTGGTCGTGACCGAGGAGACCGATTGGATCGGAGGGCAGCTGACCTCGCAGGCGGTTCCTCCCGATGAGCACCGCTGGATCGAAAGCTTCGGCTGCACGGCATCCTACCGGGAGTTCAGAAACCGGGTCAGGGATTATTACAAACGCAACTACCCGCTCAACGAGCAGGCGCTAAACGACCCGGAACTCAATCCGGGGAACGCCTGGGTCAGCAGGGTGGCGCATGAGCCGAAGGTTGCTCTGCAGGTGCTGGAGGATATGCTGGCCCCATACGTGAACACCCGCCGGATTCAGGTGCTGCTTAACTCGCGCCCTGTTCACTGCGAGACGGCAGGTGATCAGGTGGCGTCGGTAACGGTGGAGAAGACAGATGGGCAAACCAGGTATAAGCTGAGAGGCGCGTATTTTCTGGACGCGACTGAAACCGGAGAGCTTCTTCCCCTGGCCGGTGCGGAATATGTGAGCGGAGCTGAGGCGCGCAGCGAAACAAACGAGCCGCACGCGCTGGAGCAGGCCGATCCGCTTGATATGCAGTCCATCACCCATGTGGCGGCTGTGGAATACATCCCAGACGGAAACTTTACGATCCCAAAGCCGGACAGCTATGACTTTTGGCATGAATACAAGCCCTCATTTTCCACTTATCCGATCTTAAGCTGGTATGCGAACGAAGCCGAGGATACGTCCAAATTGCGGCAGTTTACGATGTTTCCGAACGATCAAGGGATAATGTCGCTGTGGGATTACCGGCGGATCGTGGACCCCTCCCTGTGGCGCGTGCCGCTAAGCGACGGCGAGGTGACGCTGCTTAACTGGCCGATGAACGATTATTATCTGGGGCCTGTGATCGGCGTATCGGAGCAGGAGCGCAAGCGTCATCTGGAGGCGGCCCGCGGGCTTACGCTGTCGCTTGTGTACTGGCTGCAGACCGAAGCTCCCCGGCTTGACGGGGGATACGGGTATCCAGGCATCCGGCTGCGCGGCGACGTACTCGGCACGGAAGACGGCTTGGCGAAGTCCCCTTATATCCGGGAGTCGCGGCGAATCCGTGCGCAGTACACGATCACCGAGCATGATGTCAGCCAGGAGCTTCGCGGCGCTAATGGAATCAAGCGGTATGAGGACAGCGTCGGCGTCGGAAGCTATTATTTGGACCTGCATCCGACGACGGTGAACCAGCGGGCTTTCTTTATTCCGAACTATCCTTATGAAATTCCGCTCGGATCGCTGATTCCGGTACGGATGACCAACCTGCTTCCGGCATGCAAAAATATCGGCATGACGCAGATCGCCAATGGCTGCTACCGGCTGCATCCGACGGAATGGAACATCGGCGAATCCGCGGGACTGTTGGCCGCTTACTCGGTGATGCACGGCATTCCTCCGCGTGAAGTAAGGGCCTCGGCAGCGCATTTATGCGATTACCAGGCGATGCTGGAGCGATATGGGGTTCAGCTTCACTGGCCGGAAGGGACATTGGAAATGTAGATGCCCTGTTTGAGGCCATAAAAATACGAAAAAGCCGGACGGCATCTTTCGGATGCTTGTCCGGCTTTCTTGCATATGCTTTTCATATTAGGGTTGGCGGTTATACTCTCTTCCGATCCCTTGCCACTCAATCCGGAATTTTCTCCACCAGCTCCTGCTCCTTGCCGCCCGGTTCATTGGACAGCCCTGTGACCTCAATCAGCTTAAAGAACAGGCTGAGCACGATGCCCACGACCGTGGCGAGCGCCATGCCTTTAAATTGAACGGGGCCAATGTTGAGCTGCACGCCGCTGATGCCGACGACCAGAACCAGCGTCGCCAGGATCATGTTGGTCGGCTTGGAGAAATCGACCTTTTGCTCAACGAAGATCCGCAGACCGGAAGCGGCGATGACGCCAAACAGCAGCAGGGATACACCGCCCATGACCGGCGTCGGAATGTTCGCGATAACCGAAGAGACCGTGCCCGAAAAGGACAGCAGGATCGCGATGACGGCCGCGCCGCCGATGACGAAGACCGAATATACTTTGGTCAGCGCCATGACGCCGATATTTTCCCCGTACGTCGTGTTCGGCGTGGAGCCGACAAAGCCGGATAGGATGGTCGAAATGCCGTTACCCAGCAGCGAGCGGTTCAGGCCCGGGTCCTTCGACAAGTCTTTGCCCACGATGTTGCTCGTTACTAGCAGGTGGCCGATGTGCTCGACGATGACGACCAGAGATACCGGGATGATGGTCATGATGGCGGCCCAGTTCCAGCTTGGCGTGGTGACCGTCGGCATCGTGAGGAAGTGGGCGCTGGCGATCGCGTCCTTATTAACCATGCCTGGCATAAAGAAGGACAGGACGTATCCGACGACGATACCGATCAGAATGTGGATGATCTTCGGAAATCCGCGGAACAGGACCGCACCGATGACGGTTACGCCAAGCGTCGTCATGGATAAAATAATGCTGTTCGTGTCATAGGTCATCGCGCCGGAAGCCGCGTCTGCCTTCGGAAGAAGTCCGGCCATGCCTGCCGCAGTCGGCACCAGCTCCAGTCCGATCGTGGCGACGATCGCGCCCATGGCGGCCGGCGGGAACACGACGTCGATCCAGCCCGTACCCGCGAACTGGACGATCAGGCCCACGATGACGAAGATGATACCCGTAATGATGAAGGCGCCCAGGGCCAGCGGGTAATTTTCCTTCGGATTGTTGCCGAGCACGGCCAGCACCGGAGAAATGAAAGCAAAGCTGGAGCCCAGATACGCCGGAATCTTAGCCCGGCAGATCAGGATGTACAGCAGGGTGCCGATCCCGTTCATCAGCAGGATCATGCCCGGATCGACGCCGAACAGGTTCGGCACGAGCACCGTGCTTCCGAACATGGCGAAGAGGTGCTGCAGGCTGAGCAGAAAGCCCGGTCCCAGAGGAAGCCTTTCATTGACTTGAATTTCGCGTTGCAATTCGTTCACTCCCATACGTGATTTCGTCCATATCATTAAATTCATTCAATCTAATTTATCTGGAATTATGACATTTTTCAATCTTTTTTTTCACTCCCGGGGCGCAATTTGGCCAAAAAACTTGTTTGTTGTTCCCAGGCTTCCTGTTCCTGGCAGGAAATGTTGACGTAACGCCGTTCAAGCGTCATAATTATATAAAATCATTACATGACAGAACCTGCAAAGATGGATTATGACGCGGGTTCTATTTTATATAGAAGGGAAACGGAAACGACTAGAATGGGCATAGAGCGATTACTTGAAAAGGCTGGAGCCTATATAAAAGAGCCGGATTTGGACCGCATCAGGGAAGCCTATGAATTTGCGGAACAGGCCCATCACGGTCAGGTGCGCAAATCAGGCGAGCCTTATATCCTGCATCCGCTTGCGGTTGCAGATATTGTCGTGAACTTGATGATGGATACGACCTCCATCGTCGCCGCGCTTCTTCATGACGTGGTCGAGGACACGACCGTATCGCTCGAGGATATCCGTACCCGATTTGGCGCCACCTGTGCCATGCTTGTCGATGGACTGACCAAGCTGGAGCGAATCCAGTTCCGTTCCAAGGAAGAACAGCAGAACGAGAATTACCGTAAAATGTTTATCGCCATGGCGCAGGATATTCGTGTCATCGTCATCAAGCTGGCCGACCGCCTGCACAACATGCGTACATTGAAATACCAGTCCGAGGAGAGTCAGCGGCGGATCGCTTATGAGACGCTCGAAATTTTTTGTCCGATTGCCGACCGTCTCGGTATTTCAGCGATCAAGAGCGAAATGGAGGATTTGTCGCTCCGTTACCTCAATCCGCAGCAGTATTACCGCATCGCCAACCTGATCCACAAGAAGAAGGCTGAGCGTGAGCAGTTCGTCGAAAACGTCATCGTCCGGATCCGCGAAAAGCTGGAGGAAATGGGCATTGAGGGCGATTTGTCGGGACGTCCGAAGCATATCTACAGCGTCTTTAATAAAATGACGACCAAAAACAAGCAGTTCAACGAAATCTACGATTTGCTCGCGATCCGTATTATTGTGGATAACATTAAAGACTGTTATGCCACCCTGGGAATTATTCATACGCTGTGGAAGCCGATGCCGGGCCGGTTCAAGGACTATATCGCCATGCCGAAGGCCAACATGTACCAGTCGCTTCATACGACCGTAGTCGGGCCTAACGGTGAGCCGACCGAGGTTCAGATCCGGACCTGGGAAATGCACCGGACCGCCGAGTACGGGATCGCGGCCCACTGGGCTTATAAAGAAGGTACAACCGCCGTCGGCGGCAACTTTGAGAATAAAATGACCTTTTTCCGTGAGATTCTGGAGCTGCAGCATGAAGCCAAGGACGCTTCGGAATTTGTGGAATCGCTCAAAATGGACTTTTTCTCGGATCTTGTTTTTGTATTTACGCCAAAAGGCGAAGTCATTGAGCTGCCTTCCGGCTCGGTGCCGCTGGATTTTGCTTACCGGATTCATACGGAGGTCGGAAACCGGACCATCGGGGCCAAGGTGAACGGGCGGATCGTACCGCTGGATCACCGTCTCAAAACCGGGGATATCGTCGAGATTTTGACGTCCAAGCATTCTTACGGACCGAGCGGCGACTGGCTGAAGATCGCCCAATCCTCGCATGCTCGAAGCAAGATCAAGCAGTGGTTCAAGAAGGAAAAACGGGAAGAGAACGTGGAGAAGGGTCGCGAAATGGTCGAGCGCGAGCTGAAGGGCCGCGGCCTGGACATCTCTGAATGGATGACCGACGAGAAGCTGCTGGAAGTGGCGAAGAAGTTTTCGTTCAACGATATCGAAGACATGCTGTCGGGCGTCGGCTTTGGCGGCATCACCGCAGCACAGATTTGTACCCGCCTGACGGAGCGGCTCCGCAAGGAGCAGGAGGAAGCCAGCCTGCTGGAGCTCACGACCGAGAAGAAGGAAATCAAACCGGCCGAGAAGAGATCGCGCCCGACCAACGGCGTTCGGGTCAAAGGAATCGACAACCTGCTCGTGCGGTTCGCCCGCTGCTGTAATCCGGTGCCCGGCGACGATATCGTCGGTTACGTTACCCGCGGCCGCGGCGTATCGGTGCACCGCGCGGACTGTCCGAACATTCCGGCGTCGGGCGACGGTGAAGAAGCCGCACGCGTGATCGAAGTCGAGTGGGAAACCGAGATCGAGGCGAATTACAGCGTCGATATCGAAATTACGGGACATGACCGGAACGGGCTGCTGAACGAGGTGCTTCAGGCGGTATCGGAGAGCAAAACGAACATTTCCGCGGTGACCGGGCGCTCGGACAAAAACAAAATGGCCCTCATCCACATGACGATTCTGATCCGCAACACCGATCATTTGCAGTCGGTCGTGGAACGGATCAAGCGCGTCAAAGATGTGTACACCGTACACCGGATCATTCAGTAAGAAGCCTGGGAATGCACGTCGCACACCTGAGTATTCATTGATAGCTCCCAGGTGCCCAGGGGAGCGGAACAAGCGAAGGAGCGTAGAGAGACAGCATGAAAGTGGTTGTACAGCGCTGTAAGGAAGCGCAGGTAACGGTAGATGGGGAGGTCACGGGGGCGATCGGCCAGGGGCTGATGGTGCTCGTCGGCGTGACCCATGAGGACACGGAGAAAGACGCGAAATATTTGGCTGATAAGGTTGCCGGACTGCGCATTTTTGAAGATGATGAGGGGAAAATGAACTACAGCGTCATGGAAGTTGGCGGGGGCATACTGTCCGTGTCGCAGTTCACCCTGTACGGCGACTGCCGCAAAGGCAAACGCCCGAACTTCATGGCCGCGGCCAAACCGGATATCGCGGAGGGTTTGTACGAACAATTCAACCGCGAGCTCAGAGACAAAGGGCTTGAGGTCGCCACCGGCCGGTTCGGGGCGATGATGGACGTCACCTTTACCAACTGGGGGCCTGTCACGCTGATTATCGACAGCAAAGGGGCATAGAAACGGTAAATATCGGGCAAAATAGGGATGAGCATCCGCCATTTATATACACATAAGGAGTTCATCCAATATGCGCCAATCCGTTCAGACCCAAACGCTGCAGTCGCTGCCGCTTGCGCCGGTCGCCTCGCTTCACGAGGCCGCCAAGACGATGCAGGCCGTACGGGAAATCCCTTTTCCCTTATGGACCTTGTACACGAAGGGAATCGGCCGGCAGCAGACCATCCGGTAGTCGGCCAATGATTGTTTCAAGTAAATAGACCCGAGCAGAACCTTCTTTTATTACGAAAGAGGGTTCTTTTCTGTAGGAAAGAACCCTTTTGCTGTTATTTGCGATGATCCGCCCCAAGTTTATTACGAAAAGCATACCCCCCAAAGCCTGGCTCGCAAACCAAAAATTCCGCCTCTTCTCCTTTCTTTCCTCGCGAATGGATCCGCGAGCATGTTATAAACGTGCGCGTTTCGGGTAATAACAAGGCGTGGACCACTTATCCATGAAAGGAGAACGATATTCCATGAGCAAGGTTGCATTTTTGCTAGCGAACGCATTTGAAGATTCGGAAATGAAAGTCCCATATGATGAAGTCAACAAAGCGGGCCATGACACGGATATTATCGGCCTCCAGCAGGGTGAGAAGCTGACCGGTAAAAACGGCGAAGCCTCGTATACGGCGGACAAAGCTATCGCGGACGCGAAAGCGGCCGATTACGACGCCGTTGTCATTCCAGGAGGCTCTTCTCCGGAGAACCTGCGGCTGAACAAGGATGTGCTGAACTTCGTGAAGGAGATCAACAGCGCCGGCAAGCCGATCGCCGCGATTTGCCACGGCCCGCAAATTTTAATCAGCGCCGGTCTGCTGAAAGGCAGAACGATCACCTCGTACCCGCCGCTTCAGGATGACATGGTGAACGCAGGCGCGGAATTTAAGGATGAGGAAGTCGTCCTGGACGGCAACTTCATCACTTCACGGACTCCCAAAGACGAACCGGCCTTTGTCCGGGAACTGCTGAACGTGCTGTAAGGCTCCGGGAGTGCCTTGGAAGCTTTCGTTTTGTGATTCATGATTTTAAATAGAGATGGAGGTAATGTATCATGACGAAGCAAATTCAAGCGTACTTCAAAACCGAGGATGACGCGGAAAGCGCAAAAACGAAGCTGATTGGCTTCCAAACGGAGCACCTGGAGGTAAGCCGGCTTGGGGAGGGCATCGGCAGTGACCGCCGCATCCTGCTTCCAATCGCCCCCGTCAATTTTAGCGGCAGCTCCAATGCTGCAGGAACGTCAGGTGCGGTAGGCGTGCCTACCGCTTACCCGGCCGCAGGCATTCCCGTGGTGGACGACCGGGATCCGGAAGAGCTGTCCGAGGAGGACCGCGAACGTCGTGTGGACGAGGGAGGCGACCTGCTCTCGGGAGCGGTGGACGTGTCCCCGAACGATGAGGACTACCGGGACCTGGAGTACGTCCTTGCTGCCAAAGTGCCTGACGATACTTATCAGGACGTTGTCAATAAACTGCGGGCAAGCGGCGGTTATGTGGAAATTTTCGACTGATTTCCTCAGAAGCCGATGCAAAGAAAGCGCTGGGTAAAGCGCTTTCTTTTATGTAATATAATTGTAATATTAGTTTCATATTTCCTTAATATTGGCTGTCTATAATAACAGCATGACCCCCTTTTTTAATATATTACCTTATTGAACCTACAATATGGATTGTAGGTTTTTTCTTTGCAGAAATGTCTGTAAATTGACAGCTGTATCCATTTTGTGACAGAGGCTCTTGACTTTAGTGCAGCGGTTCATTACAATCTAAAAATAATCTAAAATCGATTTGATGACGGGACCAAGTAGTCCGTGCCCCACCATGCAGAGAGGAATCCCTTAGGCTGAGAGGATTCTATGGATGACCGGATGAATGACTTCCCCGAGAACAGGCGGCGAAAGTGGCTTGCAGCGCAGGATGTGCGCTGTTCCAGATCATGAGTAGACGTGCTGCGCTGAACGGGCGTTAATCGTTTGGAGCGGATACATAAGAAGTATCCGGAATGTGGGTGGTACCACGGGAATCAATGAATAACGATCTCTCGTCCCTGTTGGCTTGTTCAAGCGCAGGGGTGAGGGATTTTTTTGTTAGCTACAAATGATCTATGAAAAGAGGGGTTGCTATGGCTTACCAAAAACCGACGGGCACGCAGGATTTGCTGCCGGGCACGGTGGAGAAATGGCAGTTTGTCGAAGAAAAAGCCAGAGATTTGTGCCGGCGGTTCAATTACCGCGAAATCCGCACGCCGATGTTCGAGCAGACCGAACTGTTTGAACGCGGCGTTGGCGAAACGACGGATATCGTCGAAAAAGAGATGTACACGTTCAAGGACAAGGGCGACCGCAGCATGACGCTGCGCCCGGAAGGCACTGCCGGCGTGGTCCGCTCCTACGTTGAAAACAAGCTGTATGGCGAACCTGATGTCACCAAGCTTTACTACATCGGCCCGATGTTCCGCTACGAGCGTCCTCAGGCGGGACGTTACCGCCAGTTCCACCAGTTTGGGATCGAGGCGTTTGGTGCATTGGATCCGGCCATCGATGCGGAAGTCGTCTCGCTCGGATACCAGTTCTGCAAAGACCTCGGGCTGCAGGGCGTGACCGTGGAGATCAACTCCGTGGGCAATCCCGCCAGCCGGGCGGCGTACCGCGAGAAACTGCTCGCGTTTCTGACGCCGATGAAAGACACGCTGTGCAAGGACTGCCAATCGCGGATGGAGCGCAACCCGATGCGGGTGCTGGACTGTAAGATCGACCAGGACAAATTCATCGATGCGCCATCGATTCTGGACAGCCTGGACGAGGAGTGCACCACGCACTTCGAGCAGGTGAAGGCATACCTCACAGCGATGGAGGTCGACTTCAAGGTCAACCACCGGCTGGTACGCGGCTTGGACTATTACACCCACACCGCCTTCGAATACAAGGCGCAGGGTATCGGCGCGATCGATACGATCGGCGGCGGCGGGCGCTATAACGGCCTCGTCGGCGAAATCGGCGGTCCGGACCAGCCGGGCATCGGCTTCGGCATCGGCCTCGAGCGGATCCTGCTGATCCTCGACAAGCAGGAGATCGACCTTCAAGCAGTGAAGCCGCTGGACGTGTACCTGGTGGCCCTAGGCGAAGCGGCCGACCGCGAGATCACCAAGCAGCTGTACCTGCTGCGCAAAGAAGGCTTTGCCGCAGAGCGTGACTACTTGGGCCGCAAGATGAAAGCGCAGATGAAGTCCGCTGACCGCCTGAAGGCGCGTTATACCGCGATTCTCGGGGACGACGAGCTCTCGCGCGGGGAAATCGCCCTGAAGTCGATGGAAACCGGCGAGCAGCAGACGGTGAAGCTCAGCGAACTGCATTTGGCATTACGTAAATCCGCCGATAAGGCTGAATAAATATACCAATTAAAAGGGGAATGACAAAACATGCATAGGACCCATCAATGCGGTAGCCTGACCACCGCGAACATTGGAGAAACGGTAACATTAAACGGCTGGGTGCAAACCCGTCGTGACCTCGGGGGCGTCTTGTTTATCGACCTGCGCGACCGCAGCGGCATCGTGCAGATCGTATTCAATCCGGCATACTCCGGCGAGGCCCTGGCCATCGCCGACCGAGTGCGCAGCGAATACGTGCTGTCCGTCACAGGTAAAGTTGTGCAGCGCGACGCAGAAACGGTCAACCCGAACCTGCCGACTGGTCAAATTGAAGTGCAGATTACCGAGATCGAAGTGCTGAACGGCGCCAAAACGCCTCCGTTCTTCATCGAAGACGGTGTGGAAGTCGACGAGTCGCTTCGCCTTAAATACCGTTACCTGGACCTTCGCCGTCCGGAAATGCAAAAAACGCTGCTGCTCCGCTCCAAAGCATCGAAGATCTTCCGTGACTTCCTGGACGGAGAAGGCTTCATTGAAGTCGAAACGCCGATCCTGACAAAAAGCTCCCCGGAAGGCGCACGCGACTATCTCGTACCGAGCCGGGTGCACGAAGGTGAGTTCTTCGCTTTGCCGCAGTCCCCTCAGCAGTATAAGCAGCTTCTGATGGTAGGCGGCATCGAGCGTTATTTCCAAATCGCCCGCTGCTTCCGGGACGAAGACCTGCGCGCCGACCGGCAGCCGGAGTTCACGCAGGTGGACATCGAAACGTCCTTTATGAACCAGGACGAGCTTCTGGGCATGATGGAGCAGCTGATGGCCCGCCTGTTCAAAGAAACGGTTAACGTAGACATTCCTTTGCCTTTCCAGCGCCTGACTTATGCCGAAGCGATGGATAAATACGGCTCTGACAAACCGGACCTCCGGTTTGGGCTGGAATTGATCCAAGTCAGCGACCTGGTAGCTTCGAGCGGCGTCAAGGTGTTTGCTTCCGTCGTCGAAAAAGGCGGAGAAGTCAAAGTGCTGAATGCCAAAGGCTGCGGCACGTGGAGTCGTAAAGAAATCGACGATCTGGGTCCGTTCGCGGCCCGTTACGGGGCCAAAGGCTTGGCCTGGATTCAAGTCAAGGAAGGCGAATTCAAAGGGCCAATCGTGAAGTTCTTTACGCCTGAAGAGATCGAAGCGCTGAGAGAGCGCACCGGAGCCGAAGAAGGCGACCTGCTGCTCTTCTCCGCTGACAATAAAAAAGTCGTAGCTGACGTGCTTGGCGCGCTTCGCCTGAAAATCGGCAAACAGCTCGGCCTGATCAACGAAAATGAGTTCAAATTTGCCTGGGTGGTCGACTTCCCGCTGCTCGAGTGGGATGAGGAAGAGAAACGTTACGTTGCTCTGCACCATCCGTTCACCCGTCCGCGCGACGAAGACCAGCATCTGTTTGAAACCGATCCGGGCAGCATTCTGGCCCAGGCTTACGACATCGTGCTGAACGGTTACGAAGTTGGCGGCGGTTCCATGCGGATCTACAAGCGCGACATGCAGGAAAAAATGTTCGCGGCCCTCGGCTTGTCGCCTGAGGATGCCAAAGACAAATTCGGCCACCTGCTGGATGCCTTTGAATACGGCACGCCACCTCACGGCGGCATCGCATTTGGCCTGGACCGGCTCGTCATGCTGCTTTCCGGACGCAGCAACCTGCGCGAAACGATCGCCTTCCCGAAAACGGCCAGCGCGACTGATCTGCTCATGGATGCGCCGTCGCCGGTCGATCAAGGGCAGCTTGAACAGCTTCACATCAAGCTCGTGAAAAAGCCGGGGGAAGAAAAGAAAGTTCATTCTTAAGTTAAGGGAGGCCACCTGACGATATGCTTAATCAATTTTCACGTACGGAGCTGGCCATCGGGCCGGAAGGCCTGGAAGTCATGAAAAACAGCACGGTGGCGGTTCTCGGTATCGGCGGGGTGGGGTCCATTGCGGTGGAAGCCCTGGCCCGCACCGGGGTCGGCCGGATTATTTTGATCGATAAAGACGTGGTTGACATTACCAATATCAACCGCCAGATCCATGCACTGACGACGACCATCGGCCAGAAGAAGGCGGATCTGATGGTAGAGCGTGTAAAATTGATCAACCCGGACATCGACGCGATCGCGCTGAACATGTTTTATACCGAAGAAACCTACCAGGAGCTGTTTAAGTATGATCTGGATTATGTGCTGGACGCATCGGATACCGTGTCCTACAAAATCCATCTCATCAAAGAGTGCCTGAACCGCAAAATCCCGATCATTTCCAGCATGGGCGCGGCCAATAAAATGGACCCGACCAAATTCCAGGTTGCGGATATTTCCAAGACGACGATGGATCCGATCGCCCGGGTCATCCGCACAAAACTGCGCAAAGACGGCATCAAAAAAGGCGTCAAGGTCGTGTTCTCGACCGAAGAGCCGATCAAGCCGCGCGTGGACGTGACGGAAAAAATCGTTCCGGAGAACGCGCCGGAGATCCGTAAGGCAAAGCAGCCGCCGGCAAGCAACGCCTACGTACCTCCTGTCGTCGGCCTCATCATGGTGAGCGTTGCCGTGAAGGACCTGCTCGCCAAAGCAGGGATTCAGGTATAACGAACATTCCGGAGCCGACCGGGAAGACGCTCGCGAAATAACGGGCATAACTGAAGCAAGTGATGGCGCGCGAGGCCGTATAACGGCGCTCGCGCCTTTTATTTTACAAATATGGTATAAATAAAATAGGTTGGACACCGTTTGTCGAACAGGAGGACTATTGTTGAAATCTAGTTTTTGGCACCGCAGCCTGGGGCTGCTGCCGGGGGACAGCTGGAAGAAAGAATGGATTGCGGGTGCTGTTTCGTATTTTTCCGTCGTATATATTGTGATGGTTAACGCGAATATTTTGCACGACGCAGGGATGCCGCTGAAGGCTGCCATGGTGGGAACGTTGCTGACGTCGGTTGTGGGCTGCCTCCTGATGGCCTTTGGCGGCAAGTCGCCGATTGTGGTCGTACCGGGCATGGGCATCAACGCCTTCTTCACGTACACCCTGGTGCATTCCATGAAGCTGTCCTGGCAGGAAGCGCTGATGGTCGTCGCGGTCACGGGCGTATTATTTTCGATCGTATCCTTTACGTCCTTGTACCGGATCGTGAGCGAGGCCATCCCGCACAACCTGAAGCACGGCATCACGGTAGGGATCGGGCTGTTTCTGACGTTTATCGGGCTGCAGAAAAGCCAAATCGTGATCGCCCACCAGACGACTTTTGTCACCATCGGACATTTCAGCGACCCGGCCGTCATCGTGTCCTGCTTTACGCTGCTGCTTGCCCTGATTTTGTTTATCCGGGGCGTGCAGGGAGGACTGCTCATCAGCATTCTGCTGGGAACGGGACTGGCTTATCTGCTCGGTGCCGTCAAGCCGGTACAGCTCGAATCCGGACATACCTTCCGCCAGTACGGGGAGCTGTTCGGCCATCTGTCAGCGGCAGGGATCGGCAGCCTGGTGTTCTGGATCGCCGTCTTTCTGCTGCTTCTGATCGTCGTCTTTGAAAATATCGGCCTCATCGCGGCGCAAACCCAGATGATCGGCCGGCCGGAACATTTTAAAGGCAGCCTCCGAGCGCTGTCGATATCGAACATCTTCGCCGGAATATTCGGGAGCAGTCCCGTGGTGGCGGCTGCGGAAACCTCCGCCGGGATTGCCGCCGGAGGGAGAACCGGGCTGTCGGCTCTCGTATCCGGCCTGCTGTTCGGAGCGACCTTTTTCTTCATCCCGCTTCTGAGCTACATACCGGACAGTGCCATCGCTCCCGTACTGATCGTGATCGGCGGGCTGATGGTCCAGAACGTCAAAGAGATGGAGTTTACGGATTTGACCGAAGCGTTTCCGGCGTTTCTCATTATGGTCATGATCCCTTTTACGTACAGCATTGTGGACGGCATGGCTTTCGGCTTTGTCGCTTACCCGGTGGTAAAGCTGGCCCAGGGCAGAGGCCGGGAGGTTTCGCCTGTCTTGTACGGCATTGCCGCGCTGTTTGTGGCGAACTTCGTGCTGCATGCATTCCTCTAAGGCATAAATCGCGGAAGTGGAGGCGCGTCAAGGGGGACCCGTTTAAGGGCGGGTGGATCTTTCCGGTTTGGGGTAATGGATAAGGACAGCTAAGCAGCTGTCCTGAACCGTTTTTTCAGTGAATTATTTAGGAGGATTTAAAGAGATGACACTTATTCAATCATTTACCGAAGGGCAGGAAATTACGGGCTTCTATCTGCTGAAATCGCTGCAGGTCAAACAGACGAACGCCACGCCGCCCAAGGATTATTTGGATATGATCTTATCGGATACGAGCGGGGAAATCCCGGCGAAACTGTGGGACACCTCCTCGACGGACAAGGAGACGTTCTTTGCGCCGATGCTCGTCAAAGTGCGCGGCATCGTCCAGCTGTACCGGGAGCGGCTGCAATTTAAAGTAACGCAGATCCGGCCGGCCAAGGATGAAGACGGGTACAGCATCACCGATTTCGTACGGTCGGCTCCCGTGCAGCCGGCGGACCTCGTCTATACGATCAAGGCGGCGGCGGCAAGCGTCCAGGATCCCGAGCTCCGCAAAATTATCGAGCACTGCTACGGCAAGGTCGGGGATAAGCTCATGCATTATCCGGCCGCCAAAGGCATGCACCATGCTTTTTATGCCGGCCTGGCCTACCATGTCGTACGGATGCTGGAGCTGGCCGAGTTCGTGTGCATGCAGCGGCCGTTTTTGAATCGGGATCTGCTCGTGGCGGGCATTATTCTGCATGATATCGCCAAGACGGAAGAACTGACGGCGGAGCTGGGCATCGTCAGCGAGTACAGCTTCACCGGTAAGCTGATCGGCCACATTCCGCTTGCGGTCAGCTGGATCACGGAGGCGGCGGTGCTTCACGGCATGGACCTGAACGCGGAGAAAATCGTGCTGCTGCAGCACGTTATTCTGGCCCATCATAACTTGGCCGAGTGGGGCAGTCCGGTGCAGCCGCAAATACCGGAGGCGCTTGCCCTGCATCTCATCGACCAGATGGATGCGAAGCTGCAAGCCGCCGAGGATGCCATCGATACGATGTCCATGACGGATGAATGGACAACGCCCGTACGAGCGCTGGAGAACAAGTCGTTCTACCGTTCGAAATACGGCAAGGATTAACGTTGTGAGCATTTTCGTCTGATTTCTGGACTTTATACGATATACGATCCTGAATTCATCAATAATGGGGAATGTTAAAACAGTCAGTGTGCGGTGACCCGCCCTGGCTGTTTTTTGATCTTCAGCGGCAAAACAACGCATTGGGCAGCCGGAGACTTACACCGTGTGAGAAGCGGCTGGACCCGGAGGGACGATGGCTGCGCAGGAATCCGATTGCGATTTTTCCGGTTTATGGTAAAATCTTCACCAATACAAATGGCTACTGAGATCGCTGATGAAATAAAGGAGCATGCCCTTGAGAAATGTAACGGTGGGAATGATGATACGAAGGCTGCTAATTTTTGTTTTTGCCGCGCTGCTGCTGTTCCAACTGGTCGACTGGCTCCCATGGAGAGACGGCAACCGGCTTATGATCACGGACTTGAAAAACGACGGCCGGGTTACGGCGTATCCGGTGAACCGGAAACTGAACATGGATGACGATACATTTACATTAAAGGAACTGTACATCACCTCCAAACGGACCGCGATCCGCTACGCTTACCGCAAAAAGGTGCGGGACGGGTGGTCCTTCCCGACGTCCTCGATCAAGCTGCTGGACGCGTCAGGAAACGAGCTGATCCAGCACGGGGCGAGCAGCACCGGAGTGCCATGGGGAGAGAACGGATGGATCTATTTTGACCCGCTGCCTTCGGGAACGAAGAAGCTGACCCTCCGCTATGATTGGTATGACCGGCAGAGTGAGCTGCCGATTCTCCTGGAGAAGGAGGAGAGCACCCAATGAAGATCAGCAGGCTGGGCGGAGTGCTGGAATGGTGCGCGGTCCTGATTTTGTTCATCATCCTGCTGTGGGTATCCGGATTAGATCGCGGCAGCTTTACGGCGCAGGGCGCCCATGAGCTTTCCGAGCGAAGCTATCATTACGGGCCGTCCAAGGTCGTGAGGAAGGTTCAGGTGGATCAGGATACGGTGGTGTTCCTTGGCACCTACAAGCAGTGGTTTTCTGCCGATACGGTCACCTGGAGCCATTTTAAGTGGCACCCCAGCGGAGGTGTTGCCGGTGTGCCCAAAAACCCGGAAAAACCGCTGGCCTACAGCTGGGATATGAAGAGCACCGGGTCGGATGGCGGGATGGCCAAATTTTACGGTTATGTCAACGATCCCGACATCGTTACCGTGGAACTGGGTGTGGTGATGGAGGAACGCGGCAGCAATACAGCGACGTCCGGATCGGAGCGGCAGCGCATATCGGATGACCGCATGTTCCTGTTTGTGTGGAAAACGGAGGGACGGGATTTCTCATGGCAATCGATCAAAGGACTGGACCGGGAGGGAAAGGTCAGGTACGAGCATAAGCTGCAGTAACGCCGCAAAAGTCGCAGCACGGGGAACATAAGCCGTCTTTATTCCTTTCCCCGATCCCCGGGAATCTGAAATCCCTATGGTAAAATGCCTCCGGGTTATGATATACTGAATATCCTTTTTAAGCGCGGCTTATGGATAAACCTTAAGCATTGGCTTACAAGAGCAGGAGCGGTTAACCCGCTCCTTAATACTTTTAGGAGGTAACTGAAAGTGGAGACCGATTTTCAAAGTGCCTATCAAGAGGAAGAGAGTAGGCTGAATGCGACGATCACTGAGATCGACCGCCAGCTTGAGAGGCTGGGCGGCATTCCGGTATACACCGGGCATGATTTTACGGAGCAGGTGCTGGAAGCGGGTCGGGAAGAGAAGCGCCAGGCCCTGGCCAAAAGCCTGCAGGAGCCTTATTTCGGCAGGCTGGACTTCCAGGAAGGAAGCGGGGAGCGCAAGCCGCTCTACATCGGTAAAATCGGCGTGGACCAAGCGGAGGTCGGCGACCACCCGATGGTCATTGACTGGCGAGCGCCGGTGGCCAGCCTGTTCTATTCGTTTACGGGCGGGGAAGAAACGGCTTCGTACGAAGCGCCTGAGGGTATCATCGAAGGGCTGGTGTATTTGAAGCGGAACGTGGTGATCCGCAAGCAGATTTTGGAGAGGGTGGCCGATACATACAACCGCGAGAGCGACCAGCCCGCCGTGTCCGACGAGTTTCTCGTGTACCGGCTGGGCGAGAACAAGGACAATCGCCTGCGGGACATCGTGTCGACGATCCAGGCGGAGCAGGACCGGATCATCCGGGCCGCGCGGAACACGGCGCTCATCATCCAGGGGGTGGCGGGAAGCGGTAAAACAACCGTGGCGCTGCACCGCCTGGCTTTTCTGCTGTACCAGTACAAGGACCAGGTGTCGGCGGACAAAATGATCATTTTTGCCCCGAACCATATGTTCCTGGATTACATCTCCGACGTGCTGCCTGAGCTCGGGGTCGGGGATATTCAGCAGAGCACGTTTGCGGACTGGGCACTCCAACTGCTGGGGCTTGACCTTCCACTGGCTGATAACGAAGAAACGCTGCGGTATTGGTTCGAGACGCCGGGGGGCATGCCGGAAATCACCGATAACGTGCCGGGACGGTTTAAGGGGTCGATTGGATTCATGCAGATGATCCGTGACTGCTTGTCATCCATGGAATCGAGTTCAGTGCCTCCCGGCGATTTTATGCCGTGGGAAGGGGCAACTTTGGCCAGAGAGACGATTCTGCATTGGTTCAATGAGGAATATAAGCCGTACCCGCTGGCGAAGCGAAAAGAAAGGGTTATGGCCAGAATCCACCGCTGGATCGAAATGGAGCTGAAAAAGTCGCCTTCGGCGGCAGCGCTCAAGGACCGGAAGAAGAAGGCGGCGCAGCGTGAAAAGTCGTATGCGAACAAGTGGCCGAAATACGAGCCGCTGCTGCTGTACAAGCAGATGTTCAAAGCCATCAAAACCGCCGGCGGCTGGCCCGAGGAAGCGCTGAGCGGCATCCCTGCCGCGGTGCTGAAGTCTACCCAGTCCGACTTGAAAAAGGACATCATCCGGGAAGAGGATCTTCCGGCTCTCCTCTATATGCACTACCTGCTGAACGACATTACGGGGGAGCAGCGCTTTGACCATATCGTCATCGACGAAGCGCAGGATTTCTCCCCATTTCAGGTGGCGGTGCTGGACTTGTTCGTGCGGGGACATTCCTTCACGATCTTGGGCGACTTGTCGCAAGGGATCCACGCCTACCGCGGCGTCCACAGCTGGGAGGAGATGAGCTCGCTGTTCGCACCGGAAAGCACCGCCTACTTTGCCCTGACGCGAAGCTACCGCTCGACGATGGAAATTATCGAATTCGCCAACGGCATCCTGGAAAATGGTGTGAAGAGCGATCTGCTCGCCGTACCCGTTTTCCGCAGCGGCAATCCGGTGCGCATTCTTCCGTATCATACGGGAGAAGCGGGGAGGGTCCGCTCCCTTCAGGAAGGGCTGCAGCAGCTTGCCGGCGGCGATTACCGGACGGTAGCCATTCTGACGCGGACGCTGGCCGACGCCGCCCGGCTGCATGAGCAGCTTGCCCCTGGAATACCCGACCTGCATTTGATAGACGGTGGCAAAAAGGCGTATGAAGGCGGTTTATCGGTTCTACCCGTGTATTTGTCCAAAGGTCTGGAATTCGACGCGGTCATCGTGGCCGATGCTGATCTTGCCCATTACGGCGATCAGGCCTGGGATGCCAAGTTGATGTACGTCGGCTGTACGCGCGCGCTGCACGAGCTGTGGATTATGCATGAGGATGCGGTGCCGCAATATTTGAACAACCCGCAGGAAGATATCGTCACAAGCGGGTGGAAATAGCATCGAATGCAGACCGTTCCTTTCTTAAGGGACGGTCCTTTTTTTGTGATAACAGTTGAGCCTAATTTTTCAAAATACGATTGACAGTTCCTGGGAGGGAAGATATACTGAAGACAAATGAATGAATGGTTCATTCATAATAAATAGGGAAAGGCGGTCGATCGAATATGAACTATACGGTACGGTTCAACAATAGCCGGACGCTTGAAGGTAAATATATCGTGATCACGGGAGCGACCAGCGGCATTGGTTACGCGGCGGCAAAGGCATTGGTACTGAAAGGGGCGAAGCTGGGTATCGTGGCCCGCAGCCGCAGTAAAGCCGCGGAATTGTCGGCAGAGCTGGGTAAGATGACAAACGGGGAAGCCCAGGTAGACTGCTTCATTGCGGATATGTCGTCCCAGCAGGATATTCGCCGCGCAGCGGCCGAAATATTGAACCGCGTTCCACAGATCGACCGCCTGATCAACAACGCGGGAACGATGTTTGTCAAGAAGAAGCTGTCCGAGGACGGTCTGGAAATGACCTGGGCGGTGAACCATCTGGGCCCGTTTCTCCTGACCAGCCTGCTGCTGGATCGGCTGATAGCGAGCGGCGATGCCCGGATTATTACGACTTCCTCCCATGGTCATAAAATGGCGAGAAGGGGCATCGACTTCAACGATATGAACGGTGACCGCCTGTACAGCGGACCAAAGGCGCTTCTCGGAGGCGCGAATCTCCGCTATGGCCAGAGCAAGCTGGCGAACATTTTGTTTACCGCCGAGCTGGCCAGACGGCTCAAGGGTACGGGAGTTACGGCTCACTGTTTTGATCCCGGTCTGGTGGCGACCAACTTCAATCAGGATAACGGAGGGCTGGCCCGGCTGACGATGGCCTGTATGAAGCCTTTTTCCCGAACGCCTGAACAAGGGGCGCAGACGCTCGTATGGCTCGCAGAATCATCGGAGCTTCTGCTGAAGAGCGGCGGTTATTACGCGGACATGAAGCTGCAGACCCCTTCCGATGCAGCACGAGATGAAGCCGGCGCGAGCCGTCTATGGCAGGTGAGTGAAGAGCAGACCGGACTCCTTGCCGGACCGGGCTTACGACGGATACAATAAAAGCAGGGATGACTGATAAAAAGGAGGGCGCCAACGTGGCACCGCTGAACGAGCAGCAATTGGAACAAATTTATGATGAACGCAGGGAACAGATCAAGAAGGCGGCGCTCAAGGTGTTCGCCCGGCACGGAATCAACGGAACGAAAATGAGCATGATTGCCGCCGAAGCGGGAATCAGCCAAGGGCTGTCTTACCGCTACTTCAGCTCCAAGGAAGAGCTGTTTACCGAACTCGTGCAGGAGGCGATGGAGGAGGCGCAGCACTCGATGAAGGAGCTGGGGCGTATGCCGGGCAGTCCTGCCGAGCAAATTCGCGTCCTGACGGAAGCTATGCTGGAGGGTGATAATAAGGATGCCTTTCTGCTGATCCACCAGGCCCAAACCTCGAGCGATGTTCCGGAGCGGGCGAAGGAAATGATCGGGCGGTATTCGCCGGAGGATACGATCGAGCAGCTGGTCCCGATTCTGGTCAAAGGCCAGGAAGCAGGCGAATTTCGCGAAGGAGACCCCCGCCGGCTGCTGTTTCTCTATCTGTCTGCGCTGACGGGCTTAATGCTGCAGGAGGTACCGGGACAGCCGGATTATTGGCGGAATGAAAGCGGCCTTCTGATGGGAATTCTCCTCCGTTAGCCCGGTACAGAAGTGGTGGTGAGGAATATCCTATTATCATTGAAGAGGTAAAGAATATTTATATCCGTTCTTTCACTTGCTGGAATTCCTAAAATATGAGTTAATAAAGGTGTCGGACGGCCGACGATTCTGTATGAAAGGAGGCTGATGCAATTTGATCACACAATACGAGGTGGTCTTCGCGTAAGCGAAGCCCCGCAGTATCGGGGGGCCGATCGGCTCCCCTTATACCGTTTTATTAAAATATATGGGTACATAATTCGAAAGGAGGCGAAAACAGCATGATCCAAGCATTTAGCGGGTTTGAAACAACCGTCGGAACTGGACATCTGTTGAAGTTTAAGGAGGACGTTTATCGTGAATTACAAAAACGGGAGGGATGTGCTTCCCCCTAGTTTGCTGAAGGAACTTCAGAAACATATTGAGGGCGAGCTGATTTACATCCCGAAGAGAAGCAACGAACGCGTCGGATGGGGTGTAAACAGCGGGACACGGCAAATGATCGAACGCAGAAACGAGGAGATCTTTGCTCTTCATTGCCAAGGTCATTCAATCGAATACTTGAAACAGGCTTTCCACCTGTCTCAGGAGAGCATCCGTAAGGTGATTTTTAAGAAACGGTCGGAACACGCCGCGGATGCCTCGAAACAAAAAGTGTCGGCACGCCAGTAGGCTATAACACCTCCCCATCTATGCGTAAAATAGATCGGAGGAGAAATATATGATGGAACACCACTATGTACAAGAGAAATTGATGGAATATAAATACGCGGATCTGCACAGACGAAGGAGCCGGTTGCTGCGTGCAACGGAAAAACCTGTGGAAAGCACGGTACAGCTGCACGGCGGATGGAACAATCCATGGCCAGGTATGCTCTCGCGTTTGTTCCGCTCCAAAATGCGGCAGCAGTAAAGAGTGCGCGCAGCGTTAAACCCTCTTTTTCATATGCTCGAAATGGCTCAGCAGGCGGGCCGTTTCTAAAGAAACCGTTCGGATGCTGAACGGTTTTTTGCTGTTTAAGATTATAGAATTTATAAATTTCAGCGAAGCTGAACCATTCTATAATCGCAAGAAAAACTTCAGCTAAACGCGGTCTGTCTTCTTTGGAAGTACGTCGATAGACGTTTTTCTTATGCCCGGGAGTCCGGCTCTTTCCTTCTTTTGGCTGCGGTTACAAAGCAATAGCATCGGGGCTAAGCAGTAAGGTACAATGAAGAGGGGGCATATTCAAGCGGTTACGAAAGCAAAAGGACATGCTGCACCCAGATATCCGTGAACCGCGAGGTGATGCAATGAGTCCGAAAGGTTTGACGGTCAGGGAGATGCTGAAGCTGCCGGTGATGGAGCATGCGCAGCTGATCAGCGGGGAACGCGGTCTTGACCGTATCGTACAATATATAGATATTTGGGAGGTTCCCGATATCGGAAATTGGCTGCGGGAAGGCGAGATGGTGCTGACGACAGGCTATTCGACCCGGAACGACCCGTCGCTGCTGGTCGAAATGATCGAACAGCTTGCCAAAGTGAACGGGGCGGGGGTGGCCATTAAGCCGGAACGCTTTATTCCCCATATCCCGCAGGAAATGATCGATAAAAGCAACCAATACGATATTCCGATCATTCAGCTTCCTGTCGGGATGGCTTACATTGACATAACGTATCATGTTATGGATCAAATTTTAAACCGGCAGGCCGTGCTGCTGAGGCGGGCCGAAGAGGTCAATAAGGCGCTGACCCGGCTGGTATTGAACAATAAAGGCATTCAGGTCGTCGCTGACAACGTCTCAGAGTTGATTGATTCGCCGATATGGATCATCGGCAAGGCCGGAGAGGTGCTGGCGTCGTCGCCGGAAGGGTACCCTTACCGGTCTTCGGGGAAGCATCATCAGTGGGAGGTTAGCGTCGACAACAAAATGCTGGGTAAATTCGTGGTGGAGAAGCGGGAGCTGAATGAGCTGGATCTCATGCTGATTGAGCAGGCAAGGCTCGTCTTCTCGCTTGAGCTGATGAGGAACAAAATCGCCAAGGACACGGAAAACCGGCTGCGGGGCACGTTTTTCGAGGAGCTGATTTTGAACACAGTGTCCGATGAGCGGGTGACGGCCTCCAGGGGGCGGCAGCTCGGTCTTTCGCCCGAATGGCTGTGGGAAGTGGCTGTCGTAGAGGCAGATGAGCCCTTTTATAATGAGGACAGCTCTGTCGTCACCAATATTCAGGCGTTCATTCGCAAGGAGTCCGCCGCGCGGAAAGTCCGGTCCCAGCTCCAAATCCATGGGGGAAGGATCGTATTGTTTCTGCCCTCCGCCAAGCCTGCGGGACAGGACCGCCGGATCGTGGACAAGGATGTGACGCTTCCATGGTGCGCTGCCCTTTCCGGGCAGCTGAGCTCTTGGGAAGGAGTGCGGATGGGCATCGGCCGTCCGGGCTCCCTGGTCGAGGCGCACCGAAGCTATGGCGAAGCCCGAACGGCGGTGTCAATCGGATACCGGCTGAACCAGGAGCGCCGGATGTTCACCTACACGGAAGTGGAGATGATCCACCTGCTGCAGGAATCGACCGACCCTGCCCGCCTGAACCAGTTCGTTGAGGAAAAGGTAGGCGTGCTCGCTGAACATGACAGGACCCACGGCACAAATTACGTCAGGACGCTATATCATTATATGGCGACAGGCGGCAGCCTGAACGAAACGTCGTTGCGAATGTTTATTCACCGCAATTCGGTAAATTACCGGATGGACCGGATTAAATCGATTCTTGATCTGGATTTGAACAATCCTAGGTGCCGTTTCGAATTGTACTTATGTACGACATTTTATTTATTAAATCATTAGCGGATGAAAGCGACCCTTTGTGCTCATGGCACAAAGGGTCGCTTTCAGTTTTGGTGGATGAGTACATTGTTCCATCGGGGTGAAAGGCATAAAATCTAATGTAATATATTTTAACATCAATAGTTTAAAGGAATGAAGGGGTGATCGACTTGATAGGATTAATTCGTGTATTTACGGCGAAAGATAATGAAGTGCTGCAAGCGCATGGAAACATGATTCAAGAGCAATTTGAAGTCCCTGTCATGAGCAGAAGCATACCTGATCAACCGCTGGGCATTTACGATGATGCGTCGGAGGAAGCAGCCCTTCCGAAAATCGTAGAGCTGGGCATCCAGATGGAGCAGGAAGGCTGCCGCCTGCTGATTGTCAGCTGCGCCGCCGATCCGGGCGTCCGGGAATTGCGCAGCCGCGTGTCGATCCCTGTCATCGGGGCCGGAAGCTCGGCTGCTTTGGTCGCTCTCTCGCTAGGCGAGCCCATCGGATTAATGGGGATCACCGAAGGGATCCCGCCGGTCATGAAAGTATTGCTGGATGAGCTGATCGTAGGATACTCCCGGCCTGAAGGCGTGACCAACACGACGGATCTGCTGACGGAAGCGGGACGGCAGAAAGCGCTTGAAGGAGCACGGTCCCTGGTGGAGAAGGGCGCAAAAGCGATTGTATTCGCTTGCACCGGTTTCTCTACTATTCATTTTGCCGATGTGATCCGGAAAGAGCTGCAGGTTCCCGTCGTTGATATCGTCGAAGCGGAAGGCTTGATGGCCGCCAACTATTATAAGCAGATTATTTCCGCTTCCTGATCTGCTCGGATTTGCCAGTACTTTATTACCCTGATGCGAGGCAGGGCATCCGGGCCCAGCAGCACCGGGCGTGGCATAGAACATATCCTTCAAATGCGGCCTGCAATATAGATTGAACTAAAGAAATGAATGTTAAAGTGCCAAGTGAAATTCATATATATTGGAGGCGTTATCATGAGCGAAGTAAAACACGAAGCAGAACAAGCAGGCGGCAAAGAGAAGCACCCCAGCATTTTTGAGCCCTTTGGCTTGATACTCAACATCGTTACCGCCATCCTGGGTGCCATCGTCGGGATTCAAATCGTTACCACGCTTGGTGTTACGCCGAATACGGCTATTATCGGAGCGCTCGTGGCGATGCTGATCGCGAGGATTCCGATTGCGGTCTTTAAAAAATACAAGTCGGTACACCGGCAAAATATGGTGCAGACTTCGATATCCTCGGCCACGTTCGGGGCGGCCAACAGTTTGTTTATTCCGATCGGCATTCCGTTCGTGATGGGGGAGACGAAGCTGATCGTTCCGATGCTGATCGGCGCAGCGATGGCCATGTTCGTGGATGCGGCGCTGCTGTACAAGCTGTTCGACTCGAAGCTGTTCCCCGCGTCAGGGACATGGGCTCCGGGCGTAGCGACAGCCGAATCGATCATAGCCGGCGATAAGGGCGGCAAGCGCGCCGGACTGCTCGGCGTTGGTACGGTACTCGGGCTCATCGGTTCCTATTTCCACATATCGATGTCGGCCTTCGGCGTCGCCTTTATCGGCAACATCTGGGCGCTCAGCATGTTCGGCATCGGCCTTCTGATCCGGCAGTATTCCATTCCGTGGTTCAACATTAACGTGGAGGCTCTCTATATCGCCCATGGTGTCATGATCGGCGCAGGGATCGTCGCCCTCGTTCAGGCTGCGATTCTGATTTTCAAGCGGCCGAAAAAATCGGAGCGGGAAGCTGACGATTCGAAGTATACCCGCACGGAGGGTGAAGCGAGACGCTCCCTGGGACTGGGCTTTGTCGCTTACCTGATCATCGCACTTATTATCGCCATCATCGGCGGCCTGATGACGAAGATGTCGCTCGGCATGCTGATCGGCTTCCTGTTCTTTGCGGCCTTTGCCGCGTTTGTGCACGAAATTATCGTCGGCATCGCGGCGATGCATTCCGGCTGGTTCCCGGCGTTTGCCGTCGCGTTCATTACGCTTTTGTTCGGCATGCTGATCGGCTTTCCACCGGTGGCGCTGGCCCTTTTGGCCGGATTCAGTGCCGCTACGGGCCCGGCGTTTGCGGACATGGGATACGACCTGAAGACAGGCTACATTCTACGCGGCAACGGGGAGGACCCCGAATTTGAAAAGCGGGGCAGAAAGCAGCAGTACATGACAGGCATGATCGCCTTCGGCGTAGCCGTTATCGTTGTTGCCCTGACGTATAATTCGTACTTCTCGCAAAAGCTCGTTCCGCCGATCGATACGGTTTACGTATCGACGATTCAAGCGGGAACCTCGGGCGACGTGGCGATGAAGCTGCTGCTGTGGGCCATTCCGGGCGCCATTCTGCAGCTCATCGGCGGCGCCAAGCGCCAGATCGGCGTCATGTTCGCGACAGGCCTCCTTATTGCGACACCGAACGCCTGCTGGGCGGTCCTTGCGGGTCTCTTGATCCGGATCGTTGTACTGAAAGTGAAGGGGAAGGAAGCCGAAACGCCAATGAGTATCCTGGCGGCCGGTTTTATCGCAGGGGATGCGCTGTACAGCTTCTTTAACTCGATATTCAAAATCAGAAAGTAGGTGCATACACCAATGGCACGTATACCTTTGGATGAAAGCATGATGGAGAGCGCCGTTTATGGCGGCGCAGTATTGGGCGGCGGCGGTGGCGGCTGGATCGAGGAAGGCCTGCAAATCGGCCGGCTCGCGCTCGAGCTGGGACAGCCGGAGCTGCGTACCATCGACGAATTCGCCGATAACGACACGCTCGTGACCGTATCGCTGGTCGGTGCACCAGGGGCAAAGGATAAGTATCTGAAGCCCATTCACTACTCCAAAGCGCTGGACATGCTGGCCGGCTTGCTCGGCAAGCCGATCTCGGCCATTCACACCAACGAGAACGGGGCCGGCACAACGGTCAACGGATGGCTGCAGTCGGTCATTACGGGAATTCCGTTGGTCGACTTCGCCTGCAACGGCAGAGCGCATCCGACAGGCACGATGGGCGCGCTGAATCTCACCGAAGTGGAGGATTACGTGTCCCACCAAACGGCCATCGGCGGTAAAGGTGACAACTATCTGGAGTTCAGCGTCTCCGGCTCCCTCGGCAAAGCGGCGTCGATGGTCCGCAAGGCGTCGGTGGAGGCTGGCGGCCTGGTCGCTGTGGCGAGAAATCCGGTGACCGCAGCTTATGCGAAGCAAAACGGCGCTCCGGGAGCCATCTCGCAGGCGATCGAAGTCGGCCGGGCGCTGCTCGGCGCCAAAGGCGAAGCAGCTATCGAAGCGGTTGTCTCCAAGCTGGGCGGCCGGATCGTGGCGGCCGGAGAAGTGACGGATTTCCAGATCGAGACGACCGGCGGATTCGATGTCGGGACCGTGCAGATCGACGGGTTCGAAATGACGTTCTGGAATGAATACATGACGCTGGAAAAGGACGGGGAACGCTTCGCGACATTCCCGGACCTGATCATGACCCTGGACGCCAAAACGGCCAGACCGGTCGTGACCGCCGCTTTGGAGAAGGGACAGCAGCTCGCCGTGATCGTCGTGCCGAAGGAGAAGCTGCTCCTCAGCACCACGATGCGCAACAAGAAGCTGATGCTGCCGGTGGAAGACATTATCAAGAAGCCGGTTCTGGATTATTTGTTCTAAATCGTTACGGATGGTTCGAAAGTTACAGAGAGAACACCCGCACAACAGACAGAAGATGGAGGTATCGGTCATATGACACTCAAGCAAACGATGATTTCGCTGGATGCGATGGATGATAGCTACGTAACGGGAGAGAAGGTCAAAGCGCTGTTCGCCGACTATGCGGAGATTTCCGTCGAAGTACAAACAGTGACCGGCGAAAAGGGAAGCACCGATTTTATTAAAATCGTCATTCCGGGAACCGAGGGCAAGTCCAAGGGCGGTTCGGTTCCGACCCTCGGCATCGTTGGACGCCTTGGCGGCATTGGCGCCCGTCCAAGCCGGATCGGACTCGTCTCCGACGCTGACGGGGCAGTAGCGGCAGTTGCTTCCGCGCTCAAGCTCGCGGATATGCAGGTCAAGGGGGACCGCCTCAAAGGCGATGTCATCGTGACGACGCATATTTGTCCCGACGCCCCGACCCGTCCGCATGAGCCGGTAGATTTTATGGATTCGCCGGTTGATATCGGTGCGATGAACGCCCACGAGGTGCTGCCGGAAATGGACGCGGTCCTCTCGATCGACACGACGAAGGGCAACCGGGTCATCAACCATAAAGGCTTCGCCATTTCGCCGACCGTCAAGGAAGGTTACATTTTGCGGGTGAGCGAGGACCTGCTGCGAATTATGGAAATGACGACGGGACTGCTGCCGGTGACGTTCCCGATCACGATGCAGGACATTACACCTTACGGCAACGACTTGTACCACATCAACTCGATCCTGCAGCCTGCCGTGGCCACTTCGGCACCGGTTGTCGGGGTAGCCGTAACGGCCCAGTCGGTCGTGCCGGGATGCGGCACGGGGGCGAGCCACGAGATCGACATCGCCGCCGCGGTCCGCTTTGCGGTGGAAGTCGCCAAAGAGGTCACGAACGGAACCTGCGCGTTTTATAATCCGGATGAATATGACCGGTTCGTCAGGCTGTACGGTTCGATGAAGGTGCTGCAGACGGCGGGGAATGCCTGAGTCAGCACGGAAGAGGGAAGAGGCCAAACGGCTGTCTTCCCTTTTTCAGCAGGGAAATCCCCGTTTGGGTACGATTCAATCATGACGTAAACCAGGGGATCACGAACAATGTGGAATGGGGAAGCTTCATTCGATATCGATCATGGTGAAGGAGGATCAGCAGTATGACGAAACTGGGGGTAATTACGATCGGGCAGGCGCCGCGGAAGGACGTTACGCCGATTCTGGAGGAGCATTTGCCAAGCCGGGTGGACATCGTTCAGGCCGGCGTGCTGGACGGAATGACCAAGGAGGAAATCGACGCAAAGCTGAAGCCGGAGGAAGGGGACCATACGCTCACCTCGCGGTTAACGACAGGGCAGTCGGTCGTCATGGGAAGAAGCAAGATGCAGCCGCTGCTTCAGCAGAAAATTTATGCCATGGAAGAGCAGGGCATCCGGCAGATTTTGCTGCTGTGCACAGGCGTATTTCCGGGACTCGCCACCCAATCTTCCTATTTGATCGAGCCGGATCATATCATTCCCCCGGCAGTGAAAGCGATGGTCGGCCCAAGACGTTTGGGCGTCATCGTTCCGCTGGAGGAGCAGAAGGACAGCATGAACTCAAAGTTTGAGCTTCATGGACTGCATCCGGTGTTTGCCGTTGCTTCGCCGTACATTGTTGAGGAAGGGAATTTCGAAGCCGCCGCACGCGCGCTGAAGGACCAGACGGATCTGATTCTGTTGGACTGCATGGGATACACCGAGGAAGCGCGCCGTATGGTGGCCGAAGCCTCCGGCTTGCCGGTCATTCTGTCGAATGCTATTATGGCTAAAATCGTATCGGAAATGATTTGAGCCGGTCGAGCCCTATTTTTTATAAGGAAGGAAGCTGTTTCGCAATGAATGAAAAGATCGTTGAAATCAGTATGAACACGTTGGCCGATTGCCTTGGATTGAAATCCGGAGAGACTTTTCTGGTCGTTACCGATGAGAGCCGGAAGGAGCTGGCCGAAGCGCTGCATGAAGCCGGAAAGCGCCTCGGAGCCGAGTCGATGCTGGCTGTCATGACAGAGCGCGCGAAGTCGGGGGAGGAGCCTCCAGAGGCGATTGCGGCCGCAATGACCAAAGCGCAGGTCGTGGTATGCATTACGAAGCACTCGCTGACGCATACGCAGGCCCGCAAGCAGGCGGCAGCTGCCGGAGCGCGTCTGGCTACCATGCCGGGCATCACCGAGGACATGTTTCTGGAAGGCGCCATTGCCGCCGATTATACGCAGGTAAAAGCGCTGACCGAGAAAGTGACGGATATACTGACAAGCGCCCAAACGGTGCGCATCGAGAAGGACGGCCGTTCGCTGGAGTTTTCCATCCAGGGGCGGGACGGGGTACCCAGCACGGGCATGTACCTGGAGCCGGGGCAATCCGGAAACCTGCCTTCGGGTGAAGCCTATATCGCTCCGGTCGAAGGAACGGCCGAAGGTCAAATCGTTGTCGACGGCTCCATTGCCGGCATCGGCAAGCTGTCGGGCCCGATCGTGCTGACCGTGGAAAAGGGACGCCTGACCGCGGCCGAAGGCGGGCCGGAGGGAGAGAAGCTGCTGCAGATGCTCGGCGATGGGGACGGCCGTCTGCTTGGCGAGTTCGGCATCGGTACGAACGAGAAGGCCCGGATCACCGGCGTGGTGCTGGAAGACGAGAAGGTGTACGGTACCATCCACGTGGCCTTCGGCAGTAACAACACGTTCGGCGGCGTCGTCGCTGCAGGCGTGCATATCGATTGCGTCGTCGGCAAGCCGGATGTGTATCTGGACGGCCGTCAAATCATGAAGAGTGGGGAATTGAACGGCTGAACGCTGTAGTGTTCTAGCGGAATGCCATTGCTTGAGGGGGAGAGACATGGGACGGAACATGATACGAAACCGCTTCGAGATGGAGGGAAGCGTGCCGGACGAAACGCACCTGAACGGGACGATCCAGGTTCTGACCAGCCATGAGTCCGTCCGGAGCTTTACGCCGGAGGAGGTGGCGCCGGCCGCGCTTGAAGCGATCCTGACGTCCGCCAGAAGCGCACCTACTTCCTCCAACCTGCAGGCTTACAGCATCATCGTTGTCCGGGATGCGGACCGGAAATCGCGAATTTCGGCACTGTCGGGCCACCAGGGGTTTATCCAGGAAGCGCCGCTGATGCTGATTTTTTGCGCGGACATCCATCGGCTGAAATATGTTACGCGGCGACAGGGCTACGACTTTAAGGCGGACACGCTGGAAATGTTCCTGCTGTCATCCGTCGATGCTGCCCTTGCGATGCAGAACGCCCTGGTCGCTGCCGAAGCGCTCGGTTACGGCGCCGTCCCGGTCGGGTCCGTCCGCAACCATCCGGAGGAGCTGGCGCTTGAGCTCGGCCTTCCCGAGGGGATGTTTGCCGTGGTCGGCTTGGCGGTCGGCCGGGAGCGTGAAGGGGTGCGCAGAGGGGTGAAGCCCCGCCTGCCGATGAGCGTTACGGTTCATGAAGAACGATATTCGGCCGCCGCATTGGACGAAGGGCTGAAGGCGTACGATGAGCAAATGATATCACGCCGATCGTATGACGGCCGCCGGGTCTCGATTGCCGGTGAACCGGAGAAGGAAGGAGCGGATTATGGCTGGTGTGAGCACACGGCCAGACGCTGCACGCGACCGGAGACGATCGCGCCATCGTCAAGCTTGAGAGAGAATTTACGGGAAGTTTTGATGCGGAGAGGATTTTCCTTGCGATAGGCGAGAGGGGGATAACACCATGGATGTACTGGAAACCATCAAGGCAAGGCGCAGCGCGCGTTCTTTTACCGACCAGCGGCTTGATAGGCATATCGTGGAGGCGATCGAGGAAGCCATTCTTCACAGCCCGTCGGCAAGCAATGCGCAGGAATCGCATTTTGTCATCGTTCAGGACGAAGTGCGGATCCGGCATATCAAGCGGTTTGCGCAGGGGCTGTCGGGGCAGCCGGCAGCGGTGGTCGTTCTCTGCAGCAATCATCAGGAGGCACTGGCACGGGGCGGAGCAGACAGTGCCGACACGCTGCGGTTCATTAATTTGGGGGTCGCCGCTTCCGCGATCATGCTCACCGCCCAATCGCTCGGCGCGTCCAGCTGTCCGGTCCGGTCGTTTCACGCACCGTCCATTGCAGCCATCACCGGTTTGCCTGAGGAAGTGAAGCCCGAGCTGCTGATCAGCCTCGGCTACGCCGACAAGCCGCCGCGTCCGAAAACGTCGAAGCCGCCGAAGGAGATGATTTCATTTGAACGCTACGGAAGCTAACCCGGGGGCCGGGGATATGGGGGAGCGAATGCTGGATTTTGCGGCCTATGTGCTGACCAGCGCCCGCGCCCTCTACCGTGAGCCCCAGTCCTACGGCCCGATGCGGCTGGCGGATACGCTGGAGAAGGGGCTGGAGCTGCTGCAATCCGCCGGGATCCGGGACGAGACGGTGGAGCAAGCCATGGCTGCTGTCCGCGAATCCCGGCCGGTGGCGATGACGGACCCTGATGGCTTTGCCGAAGCCTTGGACCGGGCGATCGCCGTGCTGGTCCAAGCGACGCTTGAGGGGAAGCCCAAAGCTTAGCAGCTCGCCGCAACGACGAGAGCCGTTGTTCATATTACACCGCAGTCCGGCTGGCCGGCTCTGCGGTGTTTTTCGTCATGCGGGCCATTATAATAAAGGCATGACCATCCATTTTCTACAAAGAAGGAGAACAACGAACGATGCAGCATCAGGTGACGGAACATTGGGACGAAGCGATGTGGCAGCAGGCGGAGCCGGTTTATGAGGAGGCCTTTCCGGAGCATGGGCGGAAAACGAAAGCGATCATCATGCGCATGTTTGAAAGGGGACTGTGTGCACTGCACGTCTGGAGCGAAGGCCAAACCGCAGCGGCCATGGCCCTGACGGGGACGGATGCCAAGGAAAACCTGCTGGTCATCGATTATATTGCGGTACGGGGAAGTTCAAGGGGACAAGGTGTCGGACTTGCCTGCCTCCGGGATTTGCGTGAATGGGCCGACAGCAGGGGTTATAGAGGTATCGTGATCGAAGCGGAAGCCGATCCATCGGAAGAAAACGCCGGCAGAATCGCCTTTTGGAAAAAGGCCGGTTTTACGCCGACGGCGTACGTGCATTCGTACATTTGGGTGCCTGAAACGTACCGGGCGATGTACCTCAGCCTTGATCCCGAGCATCCCGTCGAATCGCATGACGGCGGCGAGGAGCTGTTTCAGTCGATCCTGCGCTTTCACGAAAAGGCCTACCGCCGTCCGAGCAAGTCATGAGCGCACCGCCTGTTCGCCCGGAAACAGAAGGGAATGAACTCTCCCGGCCGGGTATGGTATGATAGAAGAACAGCTTTGGTCCGCAGGGACAAGCATTTTAGACTTTCAAGGACGTGAATCGAATGGACTTATTCTCTTTCCAGCTGGACGCGAATCCGGGCGCACGGCTCTTGGCCGACCGGATGCGGCCGACCACGCTGGATGAATATATCGGGCAGGAGCATATCGTAGGTCCCGGCAAGCTGCTCCGCCGGGCGATCGAAGCCGACCAGGTATCCTCCATCCTCCTGTACGGGCCTCCGGGATGCGGTAAGACGACGCTCGCCCATATTATTTCGCAGCATACGCAGGCGGACTTCGTCCGGCTGAATGCGGTAGACGCTTCCGTCAAGGATGTCCGCGAGGTGATTGACCAGGCCCAGACCAATAAATCGATGTACGGAACGAAAACGATCCTCTTTCTGGACGAGGTGCACCGTTTTAACAGCTCGCGCCAGGACGCGCTGCTGCCTGCGGTGGAGAAGGGGACGATTATTTTTATCGGAGCGACGACGGAGAACCCATTCCATTATGTGAACGGCGCCTTGATGAGCCGCTCGACGCTGTTCCAGCTTCATCCGCTTACTAAGGAGCATTCCATGCTGGCGATGAAACGGGCGCTGCAGGATCCGGACAAGGGGCTCGGCTTCATGAAGCTGAAGGTCGATGAGGAAGCTCTCGATCATATTGCGACGATGGCGAACGGGGATATCCGGCGCGCGCTGAATGCGCTGGAATTGGCGGCATTGACGACGCCTCCCGAGGCGGACGGAACCGTCCATATCACGCTCGAAGTGGCGGAGGAGTCCATCCGCCGGCCGATCGTGCGCGCGGACGAGTCGACCCAGTATGACGTGCTTTCGGCGTTTCATAAGAGCATCCGCGGCTCAAGCGATGCCGCGCTGTTCTGGTTCCTCTACGCGGTGGAGAAGCTGGGCATGGACCCGATGGTGTTCATCCGCCGGCTGATTGCCGCCAGCAGCGAGGATATCGGGCTGGCAAACCCGCAGGCGATGGTTCAGGCCGTCAGCGCGCTGGACGCTTACCGGAACAACGGCTGGCCGGAGGCGAAGCTGAACATTGCGCAGGCGATCCTGTTTGCGGTGGAGAGCCCGAAATCCAACAGGGTTTATACGGCGATTTCGAATGCGATGTCCGCCATGGACGAGATCAAATCCGCGGAAGTGCCGCTTCACTTGCGGGATACGCACTATAAGGGCGCCGTCAAGCTGGGCCATGAAGGGTACAAGTACCCGCATAATTATCCCGGCCATTATGTGAAGCAGGACTACCTGCCGAAGGAAATCGCCAGCCGGGTATTCTATGAAGCGTCGGAGCAGGGCAACGAGGCGAAAATCCGGCATAACCAGCAGCTTCGGAAGGATCAGTCTTAAACCGCCGGTGCCTGGGAACATACTTCGATTGGGGATTAGTTTTGCAATGACAGCAGGATAATAATGATGGCGGGGAGAATCTTTAAGGACGGCATGCAAAAAACCGCCGGCCCTCGAAAGAGCCGGCGGTTTGCACATATGCTTTGCGTTTAGATGGCAGCTTCGTATTGAACTTTTTCCACCTTGTCGATCGTTCCGCCGCCCAGGCACACATCGTCCTGGTAGAACACGACGGCTTGGCCGGGTGTAATGGCCTTTTGCTTCTCGGCAAACGCAACATGGACGCTGCCGTCCGGCAGCCATTCCAGCGTAACCTTCTGGTCGGGCTGACGGTAGCGGAACTTGGCGGTGCATTGGAAGGGCTCTTTGGGCACGGCCCCTTGTCCCGCGATCCAGTTCACGCCTGAAGCGATGAGTCCAGTGGAGTACAGGCTGGGATGCTGATCCCCCTGCACGACGTACAAAATGTTCTTCTCCAGATCCTTGTCGGCCACGAACCATGGTTCGCCCGAGCCGGAACCGCCGATGCCAAGGCCTTGGCGCTGTCCGAGCGTGTAGTACATGAGGCCGTCATGGCGGCCTTTGACTTCGCCGGTGGCGATATCGACCATTTGGCCGGATTGGGCAGGCAGGTATTGGCTCAGGAACTCTTTGAAATTGCGTTCTCCAATAAAGCATACCCCAGTGCTGTCCTTTTTCTTGGCGGTGTAGAGCCCGGCTTCCTCCGCAATTCGGCGGACCTCCGGTTTAGGCAGATGTCCGATTGGGAACATCGCCTTCGACAGCTGCTGCTGATTGAGCGCGTTCAGGAAGTAGGTCTGATCCTTGTTGCTGTCCACGCCGCGCAGCAGCGTATAGACGCCGTCCTGCTCAACAACGCGGGCATAATGGCCGGTGGCTACATATTGGGCGCCCAGATTCAGCGCTTTCGTCAGAAATTCGCCGAATTTAATCTCGCGGTTGCACATGACATCGGGATTTGGTGTGCGGCCCAACTTATATTCATCGAGAAAATAGGAAAATACTTTATCGTAATATTCCTTTTCGAAGTTCACCGTGTAATAAGGAATGCCGATCTGCTCGCAGACGCGGCGGACGTCCTCGGCGTCGTCTTCCGCGGTGCAGTTGCCGAATTCATCGGTGTCATCCCAGTTTTTCATAAAAATGCCGATGACGTCGTAGCCCTGCTGCTTCAGAAGCAGCGCGGTGACGGATGAGTCGACACCGCCGGACATCCCGACGACGACACGTATATTTTGATTATCTGTAGACAAAAGTCATCACCATTTTCATATGAGATTGTGCCCATAGCCTCTATTTTAACACATTTGTCCACAGATCACACCACATAGGTTGTCCACCGGTCGCGAACATTTCTTTGTTTTGTCATTGTTTTTTAAACCAAAACGGAGCCGGATATGTTAACATAGGCTAGGGAAATGATCGGAATACGCAGATATGGAAAAGCTTACATAAGCTGTATTCTCTTGGATTCACCACCCGCATGTTGAACCAAAACCATTGATAACGATACATGAGTAAGAGCTAAATAGATTGCAACTCAAGTTTCGAAATTTGAACCCCCTGTTGTAATAGGCTTATCCAAGCCCTTCAACATGAAGTTTTTGAGTTCATTCTATATAGATACCATGAATTTTACTGAGAGAGGTGCCACCTTTGAAAATATCGACAAAAGGCCGTTACGGCTTGACAATCATGATGGAGCTTGCTGCCAAATACGGCGAAGGGCCGACATCCCTGAAGAGCATTGCCGAGAAAAACCAACTTTCCGAGCACTATCTGGAGCAGCTGATCGCTCCGCTCCGGAACGCCGGACTCGTTAAGAGCATCCGCGGCGCTTATGGCGGTTACATCTTATCGCGTGAAGCTTCCGAGATTACGGCCGGTGATGTCATTCGCGTGCTCGAGGGGCCGATTTCGCCGGTTGATTTTACAGAAGAGGATGATCCGGCCAAACGTAATCTTTGGCTGCGGATCCGTGACGGAATCGCCAACGTGCTGGATTCGACGACGCTTGCCGACCTGATTTCCTACCAGGAGAAAGAGACGTCCGAGAACTATATGTTCTACATCTAGACTACAAGCTGCAGCCACTCGCCCCTTGCGAGTGGCATTCGGCTTTGCAAACGGCGTACCTTCTGAAAGGATAGTCAACTTCCAAAGTTTTGTAAGTAAATGTTTTCCAAATTAAAAACAGACCCGCTTCGGCGAGTCTGTTTCCGGTTGTTACTGTTGACGGAACTGGTTGTTGAACCCCGTTTGGAAGCCTTGCGGCTGCTGCGTTTCCATATATCCCGATACCGGCTGGGATACGGAGCTCACCATTTGCTGGGCCAGGCTGGAGATTTGCTGCAGTTGTTGAATGGCGCGCTGGTGGCCTTGAAGGGCGGATTGAATCATTTGCGACGTTTGCTGCTCACGCTGAGCGAGCTGCTCCAGCTGCATCGCATTTTGCTGCTCCTGCTTCAGCATTTGCTGGTAAGCCATAGAAGCTTGTTGGGTTTGCTGCGTCAGCTGATGAATGATTTGGTTGATTTGCTGGGATTGGGAATACGGGTTCATGTCATGACCTCCATAGCGGGATTGGATTACCGACATATTATGACTGCCCGGAAACCGTTCTATCCGAGCCAAACCCTGTATGAACAGGCTCCAAATCCCTGATCTGAATACAACAATTTCACTGGACATCATAAGCGAAATACTACACAAGACCAAGGTGGTGTAATCATGAAATCAATCTATTTGGACCATGCGGCCTCCACTCCGGTACATCCGGAAGTGGCGGAAGAAATGATGCGCGTCATGACCGGACAATACGGCAACGCCTCCAGCGTTCACGCATTCGGCCGTGCGGCCAAGCGCACCGTCAGCGGGGCAAGGGACCGGATCGCCAAGTTTCTCGGCTGCCTGCCCGATGAGATCGTCTTTACCGCCGGGGGCACGGAAAGTGACAACCTCGCCTTATTCGGCGCAGCCTCCATGCGCAGGTCTAAGGGGAACCACATCATTACGTCGTCCATCGAGCATCATGCTGTGCTTCACGCCTGCGAAGAGCTGGAGAAGGAAGGTTTCCGTGTCACTTACCTGCCGGTAGACCACACCGGACGGGTTCAGCCCGAGGATCTGGAAGCGGCATTGTCGGAGGATACGATTCTGATCAGCATCATGTATGCGAACAACGAGGTAGGAACGATTCAGCCGATTGAAGAAATCGGGAGAATCGCCCGAAGCAGAGATATCCTTTTTCATGTGGACGCCGTTCAGGCTCTTGGAGCGCTGCCCATCAACTGCCATGAGCTTCCGGTCGACATGATGAGCTTTTCCGCGCACAAAATCAACGGACCTCAAGGTGTAGGAGCGCTATACGTCCGCAAAGGACTGGTCATCGCACCGCGCCTTCACGGCGGACTCCAAGAGAAAAAGCGGCGCGCCGGAACGGAAAATATGGCTGGAATCGCTGGCTTCGGCAAAGCCGTGGAGATTGCTTCCCGCCAGATGGAGCAGCGAAGAGAGCATGATCTTCGTTTGCGCCAGACCTTGATCAGCACGCTGGAGCAGGGGATCGGCAGGGACGCTTTTGTAATCAACGGCCATCAAGAGGAATGCCTTCCCCACATCGTGAACATCAGCTTCCCGCAGACAGATACGGAGACGCTTCTGATGAATCTCGACATGGAGGGCATCGCCGCGGCCAGCGGTTCGGCATGCACTTCAGGCTCGCTGGAGCTGTCCCATGTGCTGGAGGCCATGCAGCTGCCTCAAAATGTTTTGCGTTCGGCGATTCGATTCAGCTTTGGTTTGGGTAATACTACTGAAGATATGGAGTACACAGCCCGAAAAATTGAAACCATTCTGCGTCGTCTTACGTAAGAAAGGTAGGGATTCTCCATGGATGGAGAGGGAGGGATGAGTGCTCCATACCGTTCGCGAGACAAATCGACCTGCGCGTGCCGCATTGGATTAGCTGACTTCGGTGGTAACGTGAAGGGATTCGTTTCAATTTTGAAGAGGGTAAGGTGGGATCCTGGCCATGAAATTCCAAGAGATGATCGGACTTGCCGTATTTGATGTGGAAGAAGGCAAGGAGATCGGCAAAATATACGATATTATCATCACCGAAGATTGGAAAATTCAAGGTCTTGAGCTAGAAGGCAAAGGGTTGTTCTCCAACACAGCGAAGACGGTGTCCTGGGAGGACGTCGTTGCTTATGGCGAAGATGCTGTGATGATTCGTAATAAACAGGCTGTTCGCAAGACGGATGCCGACGACATACAATACACCTATCTTTTGGGTAAAAATAAATTAAAGGATCTGGACGTGCTTACTGAGGACGGTACGATGCTCGGTAAAGTGACGGACGTTTATTTTGACCAGGAAATGGGAAATACAATATTAGGTCTCGAAATAAGCGACGGATTTGTTTCGGATTTGATTGAAGGGCGGAAATGGCTGCCTTGCACCACGGAAATGTCCATAGGGGAGAATGCGGTCATGGTTCCGCCTATGAGCGAACAGCGTTTGGAAAAAGCCATTAATTCTGTTAACGGATAGGTGATCAATGAATATGAGATGTCCTAACTGCAATTCCAAAGATATAGGAAAAATCGGTTCCCACCAATTTTACTGCTGGGGCTGCTTTATTGAACTGACGGTGAACGGGGAGAAAATGTCCGTATACCAGGTAGAAGAGGACGGTACGCTCAGCTCGCTGGACGATTTGTTCTTTGAGGAGATTCCTCAGGATTTTCCTCATCTGCACGCTTCCTCTTAAACAATATGCATGTACCGGTCAGAACATTTCCGCAGACCCTCGGGTCCTAACGAATATTTTTCTGATTTATGCTGCGTAAATGGAGCCGCCCCTTCCGCTAATTGTGGTTTGTCTTCACTTGGCCACGGCCCGCAAGGGGGATTCACCCGGCAGCTTCAATCCTTATTATTGGTTACATAGCACGCACCCACAGCGGAAGAAGCATACACGGTCTTATTGCCGTCATCTTGGAAACCCGTACCCGTTTTTGCCTGCACGGCAGAATCAGGTATCCGGGTTTCTTTGCGTTTACCCATAGTTCTCCTCCTAAGGCCGCCAATAGGTTAAATTCGAATTTCGGGACATATACTAACTTGACAGCACGTCCGGAAGGAGGAGACAAGGGTGGATAAACTGACGGCTAATAAATGGTTCCGGGGGATGATTTGGGTCCTGCTCGGTCTGATTATTCTGTATTTCGTTTGGCTGCTGCGGCCGATGTTCATGAATATCTATCAATTTCTGAAAGCGATCCTGGCCCCCTTTGTCGTGGCGATGATCATTTCCTATGTGCTTAATCCGGTAGTAAGCATGCTGGCCGCGCGGAAAATGCCGAGGGGAATCGCCGTGCTGCTCATTTACGCCGTCTTTCTGACCTGCCTTGCTGTGATTCTGATCAATCTGATCCCGATGCTGATCGAGCAGATGGAGGAACTGAACGAGCATTTGCCGGAGATGACGATGCATGCCCAGAACATCATGAACAACCTGGATAATCGGGGGGTTCCGGTGGGGATTAAGGAGGGCGTGGATCAGTGGCTGCTGCAGTGGGAGGACCGGCTGGCCAAAGGCATCTCCAATTTCATGGACCATATCGGCAGTACCATTAACATCGTGCTGAACATTTTCATCATCCCGTTTTTGATTTTCTACATATTAAAGGACTTCGACGTTTTTGAGCGGGCGGTCGTATCGCTGCTGCCGCGCACCCGGCGCAAGGCTTCCGTCAGATTGCTGAAGGAGATCGATGAGGCGCTCGGGAATTATGTCCGCGGGCAGTTCCTGGTGTGTCTCATTGTCGGCATTCTGGCCTATATCGGATATATGATCGTCGGCATGCCGTATGCCCTGCTGATGGCGAGCATCGTTGCGGTATTCAACATCGTGCCCTACCTCGGCCCGTTCCTGGGCGCGGCGCCTGCGGTGGTCATGGCTTCGACGATATCCTGGAAAATGGTGCTGATGGTCATCATCGTGAACTGGCTGTGCCAGCTCCTGGAGAGCAATATCGTATCGCCCCAGGTCGTGGGGAAGAAGCTGCATCTTCACCCGATGCTCATTATTTTTGCCCTTCTGGTCGGCGGGGAGATCGCAGGGGTCGTCGGACTCATTCTGGCGGTGCCTTTATTCGCGGTGATCAAGGTCATCATTCAGCACTTCTTTGCCTATTACGTCAAGCGGAAGACGACGTAGAGCGGTTTGACAAGCGTCCGCGCTATCGGATATAATTCAGACAATACTATGCAAAAACGGACAAAACGGCGATGAAATGAAGTACGGCAGTTCCTCCTTGTTCAGAGAAGGGCTCCTTCACGGTGAGCGTGACGGCTGCAAGAGCCCCCAAGCGATACTGTCCGGAAAGCTGATTTCGGAGTGTGACAAATTCACCGGCTGGCCCCGTTAACGGCCTTAACAAGGCGATCGCCTGATCATTCAAGCTGGCAGCCGGCGTATGGCGCCCGGCAGTCGTTCAGGCGGTAACCAGGGTGGTACCGCGAATTCATTCGTCCCTGATCTGATCAGGGGCGTTTTTTACGTTTATCCGTCCATTTGCATGCAATATACGAGAGAGCTGGAGGCTGTTTAATATGAAAGCAAGTGAAATACGTTCCAAATGGCTTGAATTTTTCGCAAGCAAGGGACACCAGATCGAGCCGAGCGCTTCGCTCGTGCCGCATAACGATCCCTCCCTGCTGTGGATCAACGCGGGTATGGCCCCGCTGAAGCCGTATTTTGACGGACGCATCAGTCCCGAAAATCCCCGGCTCACGAACTCGCAGAAGTGTATCCGTACCAACGATATCGAAAATGTAGGCAAGACGCGCCGGCATCACACCTTTTTTGAAATGCTCGGCAACTTCTCCATCGGCGACTACTTCAAGGAAGAGGCCATTACATGGGCATGGGAATTTCTGACCAGCAAGGAATGGATCGGATTCGATGCGGAGCGCCTGTCGGTCACGGTATATCCGGAGGATGAAGAAGCCTTTAAGCTCTGGAACGAAAAGATTGGCCTGCCGGCCGAGCGGATCGTGAAGCTGGAGGATAACTTCTGGGACATCGGCGAAGGCCCTTGCGGTCCTTGTACGGAAATTTTCTATGACCGCGGCGAAGCCTATGGCGACCTTTCTGATCCGGAAATGTACCCGGGCGGGGAGAACGAACGCTTCCTGGAGGTGTGGAACCTCGTCTTCTCGCAGTTCAACCACAACAAGGACGGCTCCTACACGCCGCTCCCAAACAAGAACATCGATACCGGAGCGGGCCTGGAACGCTTTGCATCCATTTTGCAAAACGTCGACTCCAACTTCGACACCGACCTGTTCCAACCGATCATTCAAAAAACGGCAGAGCTGGCCGGCGTTAAATACAATGCCAGCGTAGAGGGCGACGTCGCGCTGAAGGTCATTGCCGACCATGTGCGTACCGTTACGTTTGCGGTGGCCGACGGCGTGCTTCCGTCAAATGAAGGACGCGGCTACATCATCCGCCGTTTGCTGCGCCGCGCCGTACGTTACGGCAAAGTGCTGGGTCTTGACCGTCCGTTCCTGTACAGCCTGGTGGAAACCGTCGGCGACATTATGGGCGTATACTACCCGAACGTGGTGGAGAAACGCGAATTCATCGAGAAGGTGATCTCCACGGAGGAAGAACGTTTCCATGAGACGCTGTCCGACGGCCTGGCGATCCTCGAGGAAATCAGCAAGCAGGCGCTGGAGCAGGGCACGAAGCAGATCGGCGGCAGCGATGCATTCAAGCTGTACGATACGTATGGTTTCCCGTTCGACCTGACGGAAGACTATGCGGCTGAGCATGGGCTGACCGTTGACCGCGAAGGCTTTGACGCAGCGATGCAGGAGCAGCGCGACCGCGCGCGTGCAGCCCGTCAGGAGAGCGGTGGCATGAAGGTTCAGGGCGGCGTCCTGTCCGATTATACGGTTAAAAGTGAATTTGTTGGATATAATGACACGGTAACCGAGTCGAAAATTGTGGCGATCATTGTCGATGACGCCATGGTGGACATCGCCGGGGAAGGACAGAGCGCCCAGGTGGTGCTTGACGTCACTCCGTTCTATGCTGAGAGCGGCGGCCAGGTCAGCGACCAGGGTCTGCTGCGCGGCGGATCGGTGACGGCTAGAGTGGAGGGCCTCTTCAAGGCGCCGCACGGACAGCATGTGCACCAGGTGACGGTGGAAGCCGGGGAGCTCAAGGTCGGCGAGACCGTCAAGGCGGAGGTCGATCATGACAAACGCAGAGACATCGAGAAGAACCATACGGCGACCCACCTCCTTCATAAAGCGCTGAAGGAAGTACTCGGCACCCACGTCAATCAAGCCGGATCGCTCGTTGAGCCGCAGCGACTGCGCTTCGACTTTTCGCATTTCGGCAGCATCACGCCGGAAGAACTGACGGATATCGAACGCCGCGTGAATGAACAAATTTGGAAGGGCACTAATGTAACAATTGAATATAAATCGCTCGACGAAGCCAAAGCGATGGGCGCCATGGCGCTGTTTGGCGAGAAGTACGGCAGCATCGTCCGCGTCGTGCAGGTCGGCGATTACAGCTTGGAGCTGTGCGGCGGATGCCACGTGAACAACACGTCCGAGATCGGAATCTTCAAGCTGGTTAGCGAAAGCGGCATCGGCTCGGGGGTACGCCGGATTGAGGCGGTAACCGGCCGCATGGCATACGAATTCCTGGAAGGCCAGCTGTCGCTGCTGAAGCAGTCCGCAGAACTTCTTAAATCGAATCTGCACGACGTGCCGAGACGGATTGAAGCGCTGCACGGCCAGCTGAAAGAGCTGGGACGCGAGAACGAGTCGCTTCAGAGCAAGCTGAGCACGATCGAAGCCGGCCAGCTCACCGAACAGGTGAAGCAGGTGAACGGAAGAGAACTGCTCGCTGTCCGCGTCAATGCGGGAAGCATGGATGGCCTGCGCTCGATTGCCGACGAACTGAAGGGCAAGCTCCCGAATGCCGTGCTGGTTCTCGGCGCAGCGATGGACGAGAAGGTGAACTTCGTCGTTTCCGTTCCGCAAGAGCTCGTGAAGTCGGGGCTTCATGCAGGCAAGCTGGTGAAGGAGATCGCGGCAGTCTGCGGCGGCGGAGGCGGCGGACGTCCCGATATGGCCCAGGCTGGCGGCAAGGACGCCAGCAAGCTGGAAGACGCTTTGAAGCTGGCTGAGCAATTGGTTGGATCTGGAATTTAGGTATATCATCTTTGCCTTCTGCATCCAATACATTGTAAAGAGTCCGGCGGCTACCCGGGACTTTGTAAATTTTTTGTTTTTTATTTCCGTGGAATTTCCTTCGGCGCGGCCCGGTATGGTATGATAGAAAAAGTAGGAAACCTTAAAGATTCAATTCGTCAAAGCATGCATGGACATGTTTTTGAAGAAGCGAGGTGTCACAAATGGATTCCATGGATAAGACAGTCAAGTTTAACGTGAAGGGTGATGAGAAGGAGGCCTCCGCGAAGGATATCCTTCTGACGGTATACGACGCGCTGGTGGAGAAGGATTATAACCCGATCAACCAGATCGTCGGCTACCTGATATCCGGAGACCCCGCTTATATACCGCGCCAGAACAACGCGAGAAGCCTGGTTCGAAAAAAAGAGCGTGATGAGTTGATTGAAGAGCTGGTCCGGTTCTATCTAGCCAATCACCGATAGGAGAGCTTTATGAGAATTATGGGACTCGATTACGGGGACCGCAAAATCGGGGTGGCCGTGAGCGATATGTTCGGCTGGACCGCCCAGGGGCTTGAAGTGGTCGAACGCCGCCGCGACGGGGCGGAAATGCAGCGAATTGCGGATCTGGTCCGCGAGCAGGAAGTGGAAGAAATCGTGGTTGGCCTCCCGAAGAACATGAACGGCAGCATTGGTCCGCGCGGCGAAATCTGCATTGCGTTTGCAGACCAGCTGAGAGACATGCTGAACTTGCCGGTTCATCTGTGGGATGAGCGGTTGACGACGGTATCCGCCGAAAGGACGCTGCTTGAAGCGGATGTCAGCCGGAAGAAACGCAGGCAGGTCGTGGATAAGATGGCTGCCAGCTTGATTTTGCAAAACTATTTGGACTCTAAGAGTAAAAGGTGAGGGTGATACAAATGGCTAATGACCGTAATCGTATGGAAGAAGAAGAACCGGAAATTATTTATATTCCCGATGACGAAGGCAATGAAGAGGAGTTTGAAGTCATCATGAAATTCGAGGTCGACGGCTCGGACTCCAAGTATATGATGGTCGTTCCGCTTGACTCCGAGGATGATGACTCCGACGAGGTCTATGCCTTCCGCTATGAGGAGGACGGAGACGATTTGAAGCTGTATATGATCGAGGACGACGAAGAGTGGGAAATCGTCGAGGAAACGTTCAATACGCTGGTTGCCGAACTTGATGGAGGGAATGAACATGAATGATTTCTCTGCAGATCAGGCCGTATGGACTTCCAAACTGAAGGAAGCCTTTGGTCCAACTGTGGAACTGGAAGATGAGGACGGAGTCACTTCCGTCTACGATCTTACAGCTGAGTTTGAAATCAACGGTCAGAGCTATGCTGTGCTCCAAAAGCCAGGAGATCAAAGCGGAGAATTCGATATCCTGAAAGTGGTCTCCTCGCCTGAAGGAACTCTTGGGCTTGTCACCATAGATGATGACGATGAATGGGAAAATATCAGCGAGCTGTACGACGAAATGACCTTTCCTGAGGACAGCGAAGATTAATCGGGCACAAGGTTTGATCAAGTACCAAAATTGATAACTCCGGAGTCCCCGCAAAGACAGCGGAATGCGTGAAACGGAGCATTGCGCTGCTTTGTGGGGATTTTTTTGGTTATGGAGGGTTGGATCGGTTTGAAAGCTGCCAAAAAGGCTCTGGTGGTGCTGGTGATCGTCTTGGTGATCATTGCCGGTGGGGCCTATTACGTCTGGAACGGCATGCAGCCGGTGAAGGCTTCGCAGAATGCCGTCAAGTTTACCATTGAGCAAGGAATGGGAACTTCGCAAATTGCCGGGGTTCTTAAGAAAAGTGGACTCATTAAAAACGATATGTTCTTTAAAATCTACTTGAAATGGAAAAACCAGGGCTCCCGTTTTCAGGCGGGAACCTATGAGGCGAAGCCGGGGGCAACCTACGACCAGCTGATTGCCAAGCTGAACAGCGGCGAAGTGGTGAAGGCGGAAATGATCCGCATTACGATTCCGGAAGGCTATACGCTGGAGCAGATCGCAAAGACGGTGGGAGAAGCAAGCCAGAGTGATCCGGCCGCGTTCGTAAAGCTGGCGGATACCGGCGGTCAGACGGACGTACCGGCCTTTAAGGAGATCCCCGCGGATACTTCGTTAAAGCATAAGGCGGAGGGGTACCTATTCCCGGACACGTACGAATTTAAAAAAGGGACCGGGCAGGAAGAGATCCTGACCCGAATGCTGGAGCAAATGCAGAGCAAGCTGGATCAGATCCCTGATCTGGAGCAGAAGCTGAAGGCTCATGGCCTTACATTGCACGAGATGCTGACGGTGGCTTCGCTCGTCGAACGGGAGGTTGTGGTCGACAAGGAGCGTCCGCTTGTTGCGGGTGTCATCTACAACCGCCTGCACAAGGAGATGAAGCTGGAAATCGACGCTACGGTGCAATACGCTTTGAAGGAGCCGAAGGAACGGCTGCTGTATAAGGACCTGAAGGTGGACAGTCCATATAACACGTATTTGCATCCGGGGCTCCCGCCAGGACCGATCTGCAGTCCGAGCATCGCTTCGATCGAAGCCGCATTATCGCCGGAAGCTTCCGATTATTTGTATTACGTGACCAAGAAGGACGGCTCGCATGAGCATTTATTTGCGAAGACGTACCAGGAGCATTTGAACAACATTAAGAAAAGCAACAGCAATGCGAAGCAGTAGCTGCAGGGCAATTATCGCCCAGAATCCGTTTGCCGCTGCGAGCACCAAAGCACCTCAGACTCTGCCGGAGACACGCGCTTCCGCCGGGTCCGGGGTGCTTTTTAAGTACTGTAGTTTCGCCTGGAAATCGTTCAAAATGTTAAAATTCGTTTGGGGAGAGGGTGGCGTGAATATGACTAGACAAGTGATACCGTGGACTAGCGGCCGCTGGTCGACGGAACCGGCTGCTTGTGAAGAGAAGGATGGGGAGCTGATCGTTGAAGCGTGCCAGGGTAGTGATTATTGGCAAACGACCATGTACGGTTTTGAACGGGACAACGGCCACTCGCTTTTGCTGCCATGGGATGGGGAAGAAGCGGTAGAGGTAACCTTTCGTTTGACCGCCTTCGATCATTTGTATGATCAGGCGGGGCTGATGTTATGGAGCCATGGGCAGCAGTGGATCAAAGCCGGAATCGAGATGAATGACGGCGTCCCTCATCTCGGAGCGGTCGTGACCCACGGCTATTCGGATTGGTCGCTTGCTCCCGTCCCGGAGTGGATGGAGAAGATCGTGACGATCCGGGCATCCCGTCTGAAAGATGCGGTTATTATCAGAGCACGAACGCAAGGGGAAGACTGGAGAACCGTCCGCGTATGCCGGCTTACTCCGGATGAATGGCAAGCGGGACCGTATTTGTGCGCGCCGACGAGTGCTGGGCTCAAAGTGGCTTTTACCCGATGGGCAACGGCTAAGCCGGATGTGGATGTGCATGAACAGCCGCCGGAGTTGTAAGGACGGCCATGCCTGACGGCTGAGCCTGCTCCTTCGCGGGAACAGGTCGACTTCATCGGCGAAAAAGGCTGCAGACTCTTGTCCGAACCCGGACGGAGGCTGCAGCCTTTTGGTGGTTGAATTCAAATTGGTTGTTTCTTAAAGCCGGCCGTATCAAACAGCCGCCAGTGTTATGCTTGCAAATCCAAAGGGACTGGAGTGAGCCGTTCGATGGACAGCATGACCCGGATCGCTTCCATTTCAAGGTAGCTGGTGATGACATGGTCCGCCTGGGACAAATCCTGCCGGCCGGATCCGGGGTTAAGGTACCCGATGCAGCGCATGCCTGCGCTCCTTGCGGCTTTGACCCCATTGCGAGAGTCCTCGATGACCAGGCATGATGAGGGCTCGGCTCCCAGCAGCTTGGCGGCCTGCAGAAAAATGTCGGGTTCCGGCTTGCCGGACTTCACTTCTTCCCCGGAAAGCCGCACGCTGAAAAAGGCTCCAAGTCCGGTGCGTTCCATGATGAGCCGGATCAGGGACGGAGGCGAGGAAGAAGCTACCGCAAGCGGCACCTGACGGCTGCGCAGCCAATCCAGCCAAGACGTTACGTGGGGAATCGGCTGCAGTTCGGAGTGTGCTGCCATGATGTCCAGCACGTTGTTCTGATGATAGGCGAGCACTTCTTCCAGCGGGAAGGAGAGCTTATGCTTCTCCAGCACCTGCCTCCACATGGACTCCAGCGTTACTCCCACGTAGCCGTGATGCTCCTCTTCCGTTACGGGAGCGCCGAAGTGGGCGAAAGAGCTGCGCTCAATCTCAAAATAGATCGGTTCGCTGTTTACGAGCACGCCGTCCATATCAAAAATAACGGCCTTTACCGGCGGGCCCTGCCATTCCTGCTTCTGCAATGTCATAAGCTTAACGCTCCTTTGTCGTTATTTTTCGCGCCTAAACGGCTTCAGACCGATTGCAGAATGACCTTGATCGCCTGGGACGAAGGGCTCAGCGAACGCCCGTCCAGATCACAGCCCAGGGCTTGGAAGGCTTCCCGGTATCGGGCCAAGGGATAGGTGTGGGTTATGATTTTTTGTGCGGGGATAATTTGGCGCTCGATCATGTAATGGGCGGTGGAAAAGGTGCCCAGGGAATCGATCGAGCCGATGATTTTGAGGCTCCGGTCGACGACCTCTTTGGGATTAAAGGTACTGACGCCGTCTCTTAAGCCGACAAGCATGAGGTAACCGCCGTTTGCCAGGCTTGGAAGCACCTGCGTTCCGACCACGCCTGTCGTATCGACGATAAGATCCACCTGTCCGCCACCGGATGAAGCCTCCGCTACCGCCGTTTCGAACGAATCATAAGTTCTCCAGCGTTCCGGGGCGATACTCTCGGCGATGGCGAGCCTTTCTTTGGAGATGTCCACAATGCTTCCCGTTACGCCTTTGGAAGCCAGGGCATAGCTGTACAGAATGCCGATGGGCCCGGCACCGAGAACAACCGTGCGAAAATTCGGCAGGAGCCGGATTTGGTTGATTCCTGTCAGGATGCAGCTTAGCGGCTCCGTTAAAGTGGCCTCCTCGTAGCTGACATGATCCTTTAATGGATATAAAAAGCGGTCTTCGGTAACGTAATAATCGGTAAAGGTTCCGTTGGCGCTGACCCCGGTTTCCGTCACAGACTTATGGACGCAGTGATTTTGCCGGCCAGTTCGGCACATCTCACAGTGCCCGCAGTAATAAGTCGGGTCGATCACGACCCGGTCGCCTGGCTTCAGCGTGGTGACTCCCCTGCCGACGCTAACGACATCTCCTGCCGATTCGTGGCCCAGGATGACGGAAGATACCGCATGATATTTGCCGCTCACAATGCCCAGATCGGTCCCGCACACGCCGGTGGCGCGAATGCGGACGAGAACCTGATGTTCCTCTGTAATGGACGGCTCCGGCCGTTCCTCAAGCGTTACGTCCCATGCCGATTTGTATACCAATGCCTGCATCACGTATTACCTCCTTGGATATGGATATTTGACTTTTGCGAACATTAGCAGACCTGTTAACCGACGCTTGCCAGAACCGCGTCCAGTCTTTCCACGATCGTTACGATCTCATCCGTCGTTACGGTCAGGGACGGTCTGACCTTGACCACGTTTCCGAATCCGTATCTGGACCCGCGGAGGATTAGATGCTGATCGGCAAAGGCGCGATCGATGACCGCGTTGGTCTTGGCGACATCCGGTGCCCCGTCCTCGTCCACGATCTCCAAACCCCACATCAGCCCGACTCCGCGTGCTTCGCCGATGCAGTCGTATTTAGTCTCAAGCTCATGCAGCAGGTCGCCGAGTATTTCGCCTTTCAGTTTGACTTCATCCAAAAATCCAGGCTCGGATACGACCTCCAGGGTGGACTTGGCCGCCGTAACGGATATCAGATTGCTGCCCGAGGTGAAGGAGTGCTCGTGCTTCTCCAGCACGTCCAGGCGGGATTGCATCAGCACGGCCGCCACCGGAACGCCGATACCGCCCAGGCCCTTGGCAAGTGTGATCATATCCGGCTGAATGTCGAACCGTTCGCTGGCGAACATGTAACCGGTCCGCCCGATTCCGGTCTGAACCTCGTCCGCGATCAGAAGCAGCCCGTGTTCGTCGCAGAGCTTGCGCAGCAGCTTGAAATATCCTTCAGGTGGAACGATATTCCCTCCGTTGCCGAGGATCGGCTCGATGATGATGCAGGCGACTGATCCGGAGCTTGCGTATTCGAGGTGGTCATGGATCGATTCGATGCATTGAAAACCGCAGTTCGGGCGGGAGGCGTTAAAGGGACAGCGGTAGCAGTAAGGAGCGGGAACATGTACGCTGTTCGCGGCAGTCGAGTTGGGGAAGTGCTTGCGCCGGAATGCGTTGCCGGAGATGGCGGTGGCAAACTGGGTTTGGCCGTGATGGGACAGAAACAAGCTGACGATGTCGGTGGCCTGCGTATATTTTTGCGCAATCTTGGTCGCGCATTCGTTGGCCGTGGAGCCGGTAATATCCCGCATCCAGCCGGTATCGATCCCATTCGGGGCGTGCTCGGTTAATTGGTCCAGCACTTCGTTCACATACGGTTCGGTAAAAGTGGAGGACATGTGAGTCAGGCGTCCCACCTGCTCCTGAACCTTTTCGACGACATGCGGATGGTTGTAGCCGAGCGAAAGATTGAACGTTCCGGACACGCCGTCCAAATACTCCGTGCCTGCATCATCGACCAACGTAATCCCTTTTCCAAACTTGAAACGGTTTGTGGTTAAGGTTTGCATCCGTCTTCCCTCCAAAGGTTCATTTTCATTTCGGTAATATGTTGTTAGATGAATATTATATTTCCGTATGGACATCGGATCTACCAAAAAGGGGGCCATCATCCTTCATTGCCGTGCCCCAGAAGGCTGCCTCCAAGCTTATGTTTCCTGGATTGCTGCTGCTTGGTGAGGATCAGGGACGCCACCAGGATCAAGCTGAACCCGGCAAGGATCCAGACGGCCATTCCGGCCGACCACTGATCCATCGACCAGCCGATCAGATACTGCAGCACCGCGCCGCCGATCCCGCCGGATGCGATCAGGATGCTGGTGGTTGTCTCCGTCATTCCCGGAATGAGCACGTTGGCATATACGAGGGCGATGGAAAACAGCCCGGACATCGAGACGCCGACTCCAAAGACGAGCAGGTAGGCTGTCCATTCGTTCGCCCATAAAGCGAACCCGATCGTAAAGGCGAGGGTAGCCGCCGTGCTCCAGACCAAAAACGGGATATACCTTACCGTTTCCGCGATTCTACCCACGAACAGCCGGCCGATGACCATAGCAATCCACAGGATGGTGACGCCAAGGGAAGCGAGTGAATCTTTAACGTGCACCTTCTCGATCAGAATGGAGGGCAGAAAATTCATCAGCCCCAGCTCAAGACCCATATATACAAAGAAAAAGACAATGAATATACCCAGCAGCCCGGCGTATCTACCCCGGTAGCGGCTTTTCTCCGGAGAACCAGCGGATACCGCCTTGTCCAACCGTGCGGAGCTCTCTGCCGGCATGGCCAGCCACAGGATCAACAGCATCAGCGATACCAGAGCAACCGTAAAAAAGGTGAGGAACCAGGCGTCCATCGTAAGAAACAGGCTGACCGCCGCGGGAATAAGGAGCGCTCCCAGACCGAAGTAAACGTCAAGCTTGGTCATGGCGACCGCTTTCTGTTCTTCGGCAAATTCAATCGTAAACGCGCCGATCGAAGACTCAATGATGCCGGAACCGAAACCGACGAGCAGGGTCATCAGAATGATCCAGGTCCAGGACGGAAGGCTCCCCATGACAATGCAGGCTGCGGTGACGCAGGCCAAGGAAACAGCAAGCATCCGCTTTCGGCCGAGCTGGGCTGACATGAAAGGCGAAGCCGTTACTCCGGCGAGAAAGCCGAGAAACTGCAGGAACAGCAGCGTTCCGCCGTCACCGTAATCCTTATGGTAATGGGCCAGGAGGACGGGAAGCATCGCGCCAAGCACCACGCTGGTGATTCCGATCAGCAGGTAAAATCCGCAGCTTAAGGCAAACAACCTCCGCAAGAACTCACGCTCCTTTGTCGATATTTTGGGAGATCTCCAAATCTATCAGCTGATGTAATACAATTTATACCATATTAGACATAAAATAAATATGTTATTTTGTAAAATAATATTTTAAATGTAAAAAATATGTAATTAGAAGGAGAACGCAGCATCCGCATGGTTCCTTTCTCATACGAAAGAGAAAGAAGAGGCTTGACTGTTTTCGTCGAATAATAAGGTCTTCCGCCTCTGGCAGCCTCTGCTTCACCATCTTTAATGGGCATTTCAATGCATAGTTCAATGGAATTATGAAGCTTAGGAAAAAAGTTATAAAAAAATTGCCAAAAAAGCAAAGGTTCGAGATGGAAAATGTCGAAGAATAAAGTAGGCATTCGTTTTTTAAACTTACATACGACGTAATGCAAGAAATTGAAACGGCGGTGAGTGAGAGTGGGATGGATTCGAAAGAAAGATATGGGGGAAGAAAAACAGAAACAGAATAGCTCCAGCTCAAAGGAGCGAAGCGGCAGCAAGCACAAGGCTTCAGCAGCATCAGGAGGGCCGGGAGATCCGAAAAAGCCGTCACGGTTCGCCAGCCTGCCAGGCATCAGCGGGGCACAGCTGCAAAATTTAAACCCGTTTAAGTCGGTGGGCGTGAAGTTGTTCCTGATTTTTTTCGTAGCGATAGCGGCGATCGTGCTGACCCTGGGTCTAACATCCTATAGCAAAGCCAAAAGCACCATCAAGAACAATACGGCGCTGGCGAATAGCCAGACGATCCAGCAAACTCAGGAAAAATTGGATATCATTCTGAAGCAGTATGAAGATATGGCGATGCAGATGTTTTTTGATCCTGAAATGCAGAGCGTCATCGACGAGCTGGCACGGAATCGGCAGGATGAATACCAGAACTTCGTGCTTACGGATCAGATCAATAAAAAATTGTCAAACCAGCTGAACAGCAACTCTTCGATCAAAGCGATTTATCTGGTTCCGCCCGAAGAGTCGCAGCGGATCATCTCTTCCGGTTCAGGCGGCCTGGACATCAATACAATCCGCGAAGCCGACTGGTTCAAAAATGCGAAGAAAACAAATCAGACATCATGGGTTCCTTCTTCAAAAGGTAAGGATGGAAGCGTTTCCTTCGAGCTGGTCCGCTCGCTGCAGAGCTTGTCCCGCGGCGGAGCCTACGTCATTATCGTGGAGCTTAAGACCGACGTCATCGAAAACCAGCTCAACGGAATCAGCTTGGGTGACGGAAGCAAGCTGCAGGTTGGCGACGCTAACGGTCAAGTCGTTGCCTCTACCGTGAACAGTGAAGCAGGAACCAAAGCCACACTTTCGTTCATGCAGGGCCAGACAGAACCCGCCAAGACCCTTGAAACGCAGGATAACGAAGGGAATGAAATCCTTGCCGTATACAACACGCTCGAGACGACAGGTTGGAAGCTGGTAGGAACCGTTCCGGTCGAAATGCTGGTCAAGGACGCTAAGGGAATTCTGGTATTGACCATGGGAATGGCCGTTGGCGCGATCGTGGTCGCCATCCTGATCGGGTTCTGGATGGCCCGGATGATCGCAACCCCGCTCAGCAAGCTGAAGGATCTGATGCTGGAGGGGGCCAAGGGTAACCTGAACGTGCGGACGCAGCATAAGTCTAAGGATGAAATCGGTCAGCTGGGACAGGCTTTCAATCTGATGGTGGACCAAATTACGAAGCTTGTTCAGCAGACGAATACGACGGCCCAGCTCGTGCTTGAAACGGCAGGCGAGCTGACGGATGCTTCCAAGAAGACGGCGATCTCGGCCAAAGAAATTGCCATTGCGACCGAGGAAATCGCCAACGGGGCAAGCAGTCTGGCTACCGAGGCGGAGCGCGGAAACGAGATGACCGAGCATATGGCCAAGCAGATGGGATTGGTGATCACGGCCAATGAGGAAATGGGCAGCGCCGCGCGGCATGTTGAACAATCCAGCCAGTACGGAACCAAACAGCTGAACGAGCTGCTGGACAAAACGCATCAAACGGAAGAAATGACGCGTGAGCTGATGCACAAGGTGGATGCCTTGAAGCAGACGGCAAGCTCTGTCAACAAAGTGCTGGTCGTGCTGCAAAATATTACGAAGCAGACGAATATTCTGTCCCTGAACGCCACGATCGAAGCGGCGCGGGCCGGGGCGGCCGGACGAGGCTTCATGGTCGTGGCGGACGAAATTCGCCAGCTTGCGGACCAGTCCAGACAATCGATTGACATGGTAGGGCAGATCACCGGTCAAATCATGTCCGAGATGAATGAAACGGTCGAAGCGCTGTCGGACGCTTATCCGCTGTTCCAGCACCAAATGAATGCGGTGAAGGAAACGAACGAAATTTTCGTATCGGTTCAGGAACAGATGGGTGATTTCACGCAGCGGCTGCAATCCGTAACCGAATCGATATCAGCGCTGCATGATTCGCACAGCGTTCTTTCGGAAGGCATGAGCAACGTCAGCGCGGTCGCAGAGGAATCCTCGGCGACCTCCGAGGAAGTCGCCTCGCTCAGCAATGAACAGCAAAGCGTGGGCGATCATCTCGTTGAACTCTCCGCCAAGCTGGAAAATGTATCGATTCAGTTGAAGGAATCGCTGTCCCGGTTTACGCTGAACTAAAGGAAGCATAAGGGAGCATGATTCGCATGCAGCAACGTTGCAGCGTAGTGCCACCCCAATAAACAGTTTTCACAGTGAGCCAACGTGTCCTCCGCTCGGGGATGCGTTGGCTTTCTGGTTCTCCGGGAAATGGGCTGGCCTAAGCTTGGCGGGTTGGACATGCTTGCTGAAGGATATACTGAGTAGAAAAGGCATAAAGAGGGGTTCTTCTTGAGCGTAAAACATAAGCAGCGCATTTTCTATGTGCTGGTCATCCTTTCGTTTATGATGACGGTACTCATATTAAGGTTAGCCTACATACAGCTCGTTATGAGGGTGTCGGAGCTGCCCGGAAGCCGGTTTACGATGCAGGAAATGTCGGTGCTGCAGCGGGAGCGCGGCGTCGTTTTGGACTCCGGGCGGGGCAAGTTTTACGACAGAAACGGCGAGCCCTTAACAGGGAAGACGGTTTCTGCCGCCGTGCTGTTCCCGGTTTCCGGTTCCATCCGGCAAGATGCGAAGGACAAGCTGAATGCGGTCACCCGGGTCCTGAAGACGGATCAGGCCGCCTTCCTGAAGGTATGGGGCCACTTGAGCGTCCCTCTCGTATGGCCGGACTCCCGCAAGAGCGATCCGCTGGCGTTGAAGGACAGCGAGGCGAAACAGGTAAGGACGGCCGGAATCAGCGGCATCGAAGTGCTGCCGTATACCAAGCGGTATGAGGATGCTTCCAGCGGGATGCAGTGGCTCGGCTATTTAACGGAGCAGCCCGGGCAGAAGCATCTGATCCACACGGGGTATGCCTTCCAGGAAGGGGCGGCCGGGCTGGAAAAGACGCTGGAGCCGCTCCTGCGAGGGATGGGTCCGACGACCGCCTATTATACCGTCGATGGAAGCGATCATCCCATTCCGGGTACGGGCATCCGGATTAAGGGACCAGGTAACGCTTATTATCCGCTCAAATTCCGCACCACGGTGGACCTGGAGCTGCAGCGGCAGATCGAGCAGTTAGCCAAGGAATCGGGGATGAAGGAGGGCGCCGTTGTCCTCCTTGATGCGCAAACCGCCGATGTGGTGGCCATGGTATCGCTGCCGTTCTACAATCCCTTGGACGTCAATCCGCAGCAAAAGGCATGGAATAACCGCGCTTTGCAGGCAGCCGTGCCTGGTTCCATATTCAAAACGGTCATCGCAGCAGCGGCGCTGGAGGCAGGCGTTACTTCTCCGGATGAAACCTTTACGTGCACCGGCGCATACGGTAAATATGGACTTTCCTGCCCCAAAGAGCATGGCGTGATTACGCTGGCGGAGGCTTATGCCGAATCGTGCAACGCCGTGTTTGCCGAACTGGCGGAGCGGCTGTCAGCGGGCGAAATCGAAGCAGCCGCTCATAAGCTGGGCCTGGCCAGAACGGTGGGTTGGGAGGAAAAGGACATCCTTGGCCTGCCCCTTCTGCGCCCGTTCGATCATGAGGACAGCGGAAAAATCTTTGCCGATCCGGATAAGGCCGATCGGGACGGAGGGATCCGCGCACAGACCGGCATCGGTCAGCGCGATGTACAGGTGACCCCGCTGCAGGCCGCCAACATGATCGTGACGCTTCTTCAGCAGGGACAAGTCCATGCGCCACGAATTCTGGATAGTGTTTCGTATGCCAACGGCCAGCTGATGAAAGAGCTAAAGCCCCATTTGACCCCGTCGTTCCTTGGTATCATCCAGCCGGCAACTGCGGATTTGATTACCGGCTGGATGGAGAAGGTGGTCACCGAAGGAACAGGTCAGTCGATCCGCGGCACAGCATGGCCGCTGGCCGGCAAATCGGGAACGGCCCAGGTGACCATAAACGGGCAGCCGCGTAATCATCAGTGGTTCATCGGGTACGGACCCGTGAACCAACCGAAATACGCGGCTGCAGTAGTGTATCAAAATATGTCGCCGTCCTCCCGGAACCAGGCGACGGTGCTGTTCGGACGCATTATGAACCTGCTTGCGGCTCATCCGGCGGGGTAGCATCCGGCGTGCGGGTGGTCATATCAAACGGCGACACGTCGAACTCTTCCTTCGGAAGGCGGATCCAGCTCTGCAAATATCCCTGCTGGAGCAGTTCCTTGATCAGGATCAGCAGCACGGGAGAGAGGATCAGTCCGGCGATGCCAAAGATCGACAGGGAGATGATCATGAACGAGAGCATCAGGAAAGCCGACGACACGCCGATCGAATTGCCAGTAATCCGCGGTTCGAGCAGCTGGCGGGTGAGAAGCACCACGACGAGCAGGACGGAAAGGCCGATCGCCAGACTGAGATTGCCGACAATAAACAAATAAATGATCCATGGGATCAGGATAACCGGAACCCCGACGAGCGGCAGAATATCAAATACGGCACAAACCAAGGCTAGTGCAAGCTCGTTGCCTGTGCGCAGAATCAACAGCCCGGCATATACGAGCACGAGGGTGATGAGCACCATGATCAGCTGGGCCTTGATGTAGGAGCCGATGGCTTTCAGGACATATGTCTTCAGAAATGTGTAGGCGTTCTTCAGCGTCTTCGGCGACTTGTCCCGCATCACTTTTCTCCAGCTGCCGATTTCGGTGCTGAGGAAAAACGCCAGGATGATGGCGATGCCGAAGTTGCCCATAAAGGACGAGAACGAACTGAACAGTCCGACCATATATTTAAAGAAAGCTGTGGCCCACCCGCTGGCATAATCCGTTAACGTTGTAAAATACTCGTTCATTTTTGCGGTGACATTTGGCGGCAGGGCTGCGATTTTTTCCTGAAGAAATTGCGTCAGCTTGGTAAATTCCGTTTGAATCATATGCGTGTATTTGGGCAAATTATCTTGGACCTGGGCGAACTGGGAAACGACGATCAGGCCGACTCCGAACAGGATCCCCAGGATTACCAGAATAAACACCAGTACGGAAATGGCGGAAGCGAACGGTTTGGGCATGCCCCTCTTGTGCAAAAACTTGGCCAGCGGTTCGATCATAAAGAAGACGACGAACGATAAAAATACGGGCGCGGCGATTTGGTACAGCTTGCTGAATATGTACATGACGAGGAAAACGGTAAGTACGATGAACCCGATATCCACAAAGGTTCGCCAGTATTTTTTGTACAGTGGAAGCATCGCGGGCGGATCTCTCCTTTTCACAACAGATTATTTTTCATTGTACACGATTTATAAAAAAACGCCTATTTCTTCAGTCACTGTGATAAAATAAGAGGTAGCGATTTTTATAGGGTGCCTATGAAAATCAAAGTTATCAAATAACACATGCCTTTCGGCAAGTCAAAGTCAATACAGAGAAAAGTGGGGATATGACATGCAGACTTTGCTGCTTTGGTTATTTTACATCTCATCGTTTTACGCGTTTATTCCCGGCTTGATCACCCGGATATTCGGTTTCCGCGTATTTCGTAGAGGGATCACGGAGCATGAATACGCGCTGACCTTCGATGACGGTCCCGATTCGGTGTACACTCCGAAATTGCTGGACCTGCTGAAAAGATACAACGCCAAGGCCACCTTCTTTGTCGTCGGCTCGCACGCAGAGCAGCATCCCGAAATCGTCAAGCGGATCTATGACGAAGGCCATCTGATCGGCATTCATAATTATGTCCATAAATCGAACTGGCTGATGCGGCCGGGAACGGTCAAGAAACAGATTATGAAGACCGACAAGGTTATTCATACGATAACCGGGGAGCGCAGTTCTTATTATCGTCCGCCGTGGGGAATCGTGAATTTGTTCGATTTTGCCAAGCGGAGCCAGTTCAAGATCGTCCTGTGGTCGTCCATGTTCGGCGACTGGCGAGAACGTATCGGCGCGGACCGGCTGACCGAGCGGATGCTGAACAAGCTTCAGCCCGGAGAAGTGATGCTGCTGCATGATTGCGGCCTCACGGCCGGAGCTAACCCGGACGCGCCGCAGCAAATGCTGATCGCTTTGGAGCGGGTGCTGGAGGAAGCGGAGCGCCGCGGAATGAGAGCCATCCGGATCGACGAGATGATCGAAGCGAAGGAGAAAGCGCCGGAGCGAAAGCTGCCGCGGCTGAAACGGGCTTCGGTCAAAGTTTGGCTGCTGTGGGAAACGCTGTTTCATGCGATGTTCCGGTTGAAATCCATCCGGCCTTATGATCCTTTCCTTCATTACCGGCTGCGCACCTATAAGGGACAAACGGTGGAGATGAATGATGGCGCAACGCTGTCCAAGGGAGATAAAGTGATCGAGCTGCACTTCGATAACGAGAAGCTGTTCCGGCTCGGTGTCCGGTCCAGATCGATGGTGCACCTGGCCATCCAGATGATCCGCGGCACCGAAGATCAGTTCCCGGAACTGGCCCGGATCATCCTGAGCGACCCTGAACTGCAGCAGGCGAAGGCCATATACGGAGTCACGATGATTAACCGGGGGCCGAAGAACTTCGGCTTCAAAATCGTCGACTTAAAAGACGGGCTGTTCGCCAAGTCGACGAAGCTGTACCTCAGATTTCTGCTGCGGATCATTAATCCGTCCGGACAGGAACGGCTGAAGGACCATGCGGAACAGATGGTTCCGAAACTGTTGGTCATGCCCGTCGATCAGCTGATCGGGCGGTTTTCCGAGAGTGGATCTCACCGCCGGCAGCAAGTGAAGGAGCCGTCCGATCCGCAAGAGGAGAAGAAGGGCGAGCTGCTTGACCTGAATCTGGTTGCTTCGTCGCAGGGGATCGGCAGCACGCCGCCTGCTATGTAAATCAAACAGCACTTATACGAAAATATGGATCGGGGCTGTCCCGGCTGTGGTAAAGACCGCAGCTGGAGACAGCCCTTTTGTTGGTGAACCGGAAAACGAATGAAGCAGCCTTACTATTTAAAGCTTTATGCTTTATATAAAAAAGGTGCTTCATAAGTCGGAGCGACTTATGAAGCACCTCGGATGCATCTCACTTCGATGCGGAGTGGATTAGATTTTCATGACGCCACCTTGGCTGGCGTTGGTGACGAGCTTAGAATAACGGGCGAGATAGCCTGTTTTCACCTTCGGCTCGAAGCCTTTCCAATGGGTGCGGCGCTCGGCCAGCACTTCGTCGCTGACAAGAAGCTCGATTTTGCGGTTATTCAGGTCGAGCTCGATGATGTCTCCGTCTTCGACGAAGGCGATCGGACCGCCCTCAGCTGCTTCCGGAGAGATGTGGCCGATACTGATCCCGCGGGATGCGCCGGAGAAGCGTCCGTCCGTGATCAGGCCGACTTTGGCTCCAAGGCCCATGCCGACGATTTGGGACGTAGGCGCCAGCATTTCCGGCATGCCCGGACCGCCTTTAGGTCCTTCGTAACGAATAACGACGACGTGGCCTTCTTTAACCTTGCCGTTCGCGATGCCTTCCAGCGCCTCTTCCTGGGAGTCGAAGCAGATGGCAGGACCTTTATGATAGCCGCCGACGGATGGATCCACGGCGCCGACTTTGATGATGGATCCTTCCGGAGCCAGGTTGCCGTAGAGCACCGCCAGGCCTCCACGCTCGGAGTATGGCTGATCGATCGGATGGATGACGTTTTTGTCCTGGATTTCGCAGCCGGCCACGTTCTCGGCCAGCGTCTTGCCGGTAACCGTCATGCGGTCGCCGTACAATGCGCCCGGCTTCTTGAGCAGCTCGTTCAGCACGGCGCTTACGCCGCCTGCGGTATGAACGTCTTCGATGAAGTAATCCGAAGCCGGTGCGAGCTTGGAGATATGCGGCACGCGGTTGGCGACTTCATTGATCCGCTCCAGCGGATAATCGATGCCGGCTTCTTGAGCGAGAGCCAGGGTGTGAAGCACGGTGTTCGTGGAGCCGCCCATGGCCATGTCGAGCGCAAAGGCGTTGTCGATGGATTCCTTGGTCACGATGTCACGCGGCTTCAGGTCCATCTTCACGAGTTCCATCAGCTGGCGTGCAGATTGCTTGACGAACTCTCTGCGTTCTTCGGCTACCGCCAGAATCGTGCCGTTGCCCGGCATTGCCAGTCCGAGGGCTTCGGCCAGACAATTCATGGAGTTCGCGGTGAACATGCCCGAACAGGAACCGCAGGTAGGACAGCCGTATTGTTCGAGCTCCAGCAGATCGTCGTCGCTGATTTTGCCGACTTGGTGGGCACCGACGCCTTCGAATACGGATGTCAGGGACAGGCGGCGTCCTTTGCTGTCTACGCCGGCCTTCATCGGACCGCCGCTGACGAAGATCGTAGGGATGTTGACGCGCAGCGCGCCCATCAGCATGCCTGGCGTAATTTTGTCACAGTTCGGAATGCAGACCATGCCGTCGAACCAGTGTGCAGAGACGACGGTTTCGAGCGAGTCGGCGATGATTTCGCGGCTCGGCAGGGAATAACGCATGCCGATATGCCCCATGGCGATGCCGTCATCAACGCCGATCGTGTTGAATTCAAACGGAACGCCTCCGGCTTCGCGGATGGCCTCCTTGACCAATTTACCGAATTCCTGAAGGTGGACGTGGCCGGGAACGATATCGATGTATGAGTTGCACACGGCGATAAACGGCTTGCCGAAATCCTCCTCTTTCACGCCCGCCGCGCGGAGCAAGCTGCGGTGAGGCGCGCGGTCAAAGCCCTTCTTGATCATGTCAGAGCGCATTTTATTAGCTGCCATGATGTCTTTTTCCCCCTAACTGTAAGTATCGCGCTTTAGCGCGGTTAACTATGAAAGTGCCCGTATAAAACGAAACGGTTTTAAATGAGTCTATCACAAAATGAAAGCTTTTTCTAGCAATGGTTCGAAAGATTCGGGGAACTTTAGGCCCAGGCAGGCGAACAGGAAAAGGCACCTTCCATTCGCTGGGAATGAAGGTGCCTTTTGGCTTATGTCAATCAATCACTTGTTGTTGGCTGATGGTCAGGCAGGGATTAGTTTTTGCCGCCCTTGCGGCCGATTTCTTTGTAGAAGTCCTTATCGTGAGACTCGGAAGTGGCTTCGCCGCCTTTTTGGCCGATCTCCTGATAAAATTCACGGTCATGGTTTTTGGAAGTGGCTTCGCCGCCTTTGCGGCCGATTTCCTGATAAAATTCCTTGTCATGATTTTTGGCCGTTGCTTCCCCGCCCATACGACCTGCTTCTTCTCTGCTCATTTTACCGTTATTATCGTTGTTACGTGCCATTTCAAATCACTCCTTGGAAAGTATTTTTTGATTGATATAGATTGAACTAAAGTGTACCTCCGGACCTGAAGTCCGTACCCGCCTTCCGGAGAAAGCGCGGATGACGTTAGCCTTAGTTCACTCTATATTAGTTGCGCGCATCCTTTACTTACCACGGCTTTTTTGGATTGAAACAATTAAATTATGAAATCATTGGTAAATAACTTGCTTGGATACAGCCCCGTCGGAAGAAGGCCTATCGGATCAGCCCTAGCGGATAAGCCCGTGGAGAGGAGGAGAGAAATACGGCTCCGCTTCAATTGTTACATATTGACAACCCTTCTTCCTCCGCTGACAATAGGGACAGACCAAGTAACGGAAAGGGGAAGAAAACATGCAGGATAGTAACCTACCTGGATCACCCGAGCTTGTCACGTTCGGAGAAAGCATGGGGCTGTTCACGGCGCAGGATTCCCGCGGCCTGGAGTATGCTTCCACCTTACATAAATCCTTTGGCGGAGCGGAGAGCAATGTTGCCATCGGCGTCGCCCGTCTGGGTCACACTTCAGGTTGGTTCGGGGCGCTGGGAAAGGATCCTCTCGGGGACATGATTTACAAGTCGATCCGAGGCGAAGGCGTAGACGTGTCGCAAACGGTCCGCGGCGTTGACGCGCCAACAGGCATGATGATCCGTGAAAATACGGCCGGCCGCACATCGGTATACTATTATCGGAAAGGCTCCGCGGCAAGCCGGATGCAGCCGGATCAGCTGAATGCTTCCTATATTGCCGGGGCCAAAATTTTGCACGTGACCGGCATTACGGCGGCGATCAGCCCGTCCGGACTGGCCTGCGTCGAAGCGGCTATAGACATCGCCGCGGCAGCCGGCGTCAAAATCAGCTTTGACCCCAATCTCCGCCTGAAGCTGTGGAGCCTGGAAGAGGCGCGGGGCGTGCTGCTGCGTCTGGCCGAAAAGGCAGATTACTTTTTACCGGGCCTCGACGAGCTGAGGCTGCTGTACGATACGGACAATGACGCGGCGATTTTTGCAAGCCTTTCCAAACTGAAAGCCGTATCGATCGTCAAAGGCGGTCCTGACCTGACTTATGTGCTGGAGCAGGGGAACGTAACGGAGGTTCCGTACTTCAAAGCCGACAATGTACTGGATACCGTCGGAGCGGGTGACGGCTTCTGTGCCGGATTTATCGCCGGGCTATTGAAGGGCGAAAGCGCCGTGGAAGCGACCCGTCTGGGGAATTTAACCGGATCCATGGTTATTCAGGCCGTGGGTGATTGGGAAGCGCTTCCGACTTGGGAGCAGGTCGAGGCGAAGCTCGGCAACAAGGCGCATATCGAGAGATAAGGCGAAAGATTGCAGGGGGTACTCTGGAAATAGACATCTTTCAGGCTTTTCCATATAATGAACAAAAGGAGCGGTCATTGTGAAAAAAATCCAGCTTTTGCAAAAAATTATCGATAACGGCGTCGTTGCCGTTCTGCGCGGAGATTCGGCCGATCAGGTGTTTGACATGGCGGAGGCGGCGATTGCCGGCGGGATCAAGGTCATCGAAGTTACGCTGACCGTGCCGGGAGCGCTGCATGCGATCGAGAAGCTCAGCCGGATGTACAGCTGGGAAACGAGCGACCCGGACAAATTCGCCATCATCGGAGCGGGAACGGTGCTGGAGCCTCAGACGGCGCGCGCTTCCATCATGGCCGGAGCCCAGTTTGTCGTCGGTCCTTCGCTGAATCCCGACACGGTTAAGCTGTGCAATTTGTACCGGGTGCCGATTCTGCCTGGCGTCATGACGATCGCCGAAGTGCAGCAGGCACTCGAGCTCGGGGTCGACATCGTGAAGCTGTTCCCTGGCAGCCTGTACGATCCGTCTATCATCAAGACGATGAAGGGGCCTCTGCCTCAAGCGGACTTTATGCCGACAGGCGGCGTATCGCTGTCCAATCTCGGCGACTGGATCAAAGGCGGGGCGGTGGCCGTGGGCATCGGCTCGGACCTGACCAACGAGGCTGTGAAGACTGGGGATTTAAGCCATGTCCGAACGAAAGCAGAGCAGTACATGGAGGCTTACCGCAAGGCAAAGTCGGAGCTGTAAGCCGGCCGGAATGTTGTGGGCGGAATCATTGTATCATAAGTAAAACCCAAGCATTGTGAATCAAACCCGATCGTAACGGGTACTACACCATACAGCCTGCCGTCCCGCATGTGGAGGCGGGCTGGTCCCTTATTCCATATGAAGCGAGAAGCCGCGGATCGGATCAAAAGGACCAACACTTGTGGAGGTGCACCATATCGTGCAGAACATAGATACGCTTGCCTCTTGGATTGAACAAAGCGGCAATATCGTTTTTTTCGGTGGAGCGGGAACGTCGACGGAAAGCGGCATTCCCGACTTCCGTTCCGCCGCCGGGCTGTATCAGACCGAACAGCATCTGCCATACCCGCCGGAGCAAATGCTGAGCCGGTCCTTTTTTATGAAGCTTCCCGAGGTGTTCTTTGATTTTTACCGCAGCAAAATGCTGCATCCCGATGCGGCCCCGAACGGCTGCCACCGGATGCTGGCCAAGCTGGAGCAAGCCGGCAAGCTGAAGGCTGTCGTGACCCAGAACATCGACGGATTGCATCAGAAGGCGGGAAGCAAAGAGGTGCTGGAGCTGCACGGTTCTGTTCACCGGAACTACTGCATGGGCTGCGGGGCGTTTTACGACCTGGAGCACATCATGGCGACGAACAAGCTCGTTCCGCGCTGCCCAAGCTGCAGCGGGATCATCAAGCCCGACGTCGTCCTGTACGAGGAGCCGCTGGACCAGCAGGTGCTCTTTGGTGCGGTGGAGGCAATCTCCCAGGCGGATCTGCTCATCATCGGCGGCACCTCTCTGACGGTTCAGCCGGCAGCGGACCTGGTGTCCTATTTTCAAGGAAGCCGCACCGTCCTCCTGAATATGGACCCTACTCCATATGACCGCAAAGCGGATCTGCTGATCGCTGATAAAATCGGCGAAGTGATGGAGCAGGTGGAGCGGAAACTGGGTATTTAATGGTGGCAGATGTTCATAGCGCGGTAAGCGTGGTAACAGCTTAGTCCACCCCTTTTTAACAGGAAGGATATTAGCCGGGACCTCCAGCCCGTGTAATCGGTTTCTTGTCAAATGCCTTGCCGAGGATTTATGATGGTTCTAGTAGTCTATTAACCGTGAGAGAGAAGGGCGGATATCAATGGCATATACACCAAGCGAATCACGTTATGAAGAGATGACTTATAACCGCTGTGGCCGTTCGGGACTGAAGCTCCCGGCCATATCGCTGGGACTCTGGCATAATTTTGGCGGAATCAATACGTACGAAAATGCGCGGAATATGATCACCCGCTCGTTTGATTTAGGAATTACCCACTTTGATCTAGCGAACAACTACGGTCCTCCACCAGGCTCGGCGGAAGAAACGTTTGGCCGGATTCTGGCCCAAGACCTGAAGAGCCACCGGGATGAATTGATTATTTCGTCCAAAGCCGGGTATTACATGTGGCCGGGTCCTTATGGGGAGTGGGGATCACGCAAGTATCTCGTCTCCAGCCTGGATCAAAGCTTAAAGCGGATGGGTCTCGATTATGTCGACATTTTTTATTCGCACCGCTTTGACCCCGATACTCCACTGGAAGAAACAATGATGGCGCTTGACCATATTGTGCGTTCCGGTAAAGCGCTGTACGTCGGCATTTCGAATTATTCGGCGGAGCAGACGGCGGAAGCCGCCGCAATCCTGAAGCAGCTGGGAACGCCGCTCTTGATCCATCAGCCAAGCTATTCCATGCTGAACCGCTGGATCGAGAACGGCCTGCAGGACGTGCTGGATGAGCAGGGGATCGGCACGATTGCCTTTACCCCGCTGGCTCAAGGGCTGCTGACGAACAAATACCTGAACGGCATTCCGGAAGATTCGCGTGCCGCGAGCCCGTCGGTCTTCCTGAACGAGGGCAACATTACGCCGGATGTGCTTCGCAAAATTCGGGCGCTGAACCAGCTTGCCGCCGCCCGCGGCCAAAGCCTGGCCCAACTGGCGCTGGCCTGGGTGCTGCGCGGAGGGCGCGTGACTTCAGCACTGATCGGAGCCAGCCGCGTCAGCCAGATCGAAGACAACGTGGCTGCACTGAAGAATCAGGAATTCAGCAAGGAAGAGCTGGACCGGATCGAGGCGATTTTGAAAACGGAAAGCGAATCCTAATCCTGTGTATATCCTGCGGATCGATGAGAGGCAAATTCCGGTGACGGAAACTTAAGTCCATATTAGCGACCATCCTGCGGTTGACCTTGCGCGTATACCAGTTGTATGACCGGCTTGGATTAATTTTACGCACATCTTACGCGTTACGCGGAATAACTCACTTGTCTGGCTCTTAATCGGAATAACCCGCTTATCATGGGCCTAACTCACAATAACCCGCTTGTCTGCCAGAGGGCAGGGCATGCGGGTTATTGTGTGCCTGGCGCTTAGGATCCGCGCTGCGAGTCCGGCCGGGCGGAAGCGACAAGGTCCGGAGCCGTTACGACCGCGCGGTACGCGGTCGGGGACTGCCCGCACAGCCGTTTGAATTGGCGGGAAAAATACAGGGCGTCCGTCAGCCCGACGGAGGCGGCCACCTGCTCGATGGACAGCTCCGGCCGTTCGCGCAGCAGCTGGCGCGACTTATCGATGCGGAGCTTAAGCAAATAGGTCACCGGCGAGCAGCCGGTTTCTTTCTTGAAAATCCGCGACAGATAGGCCCGATTATAACCGAGGCTGTCGCACATTTGCTCAATGGAGACCGGATGGGCGTACTGCGCTGACATATAGTGGATCATCTGCTTGACGGTCCGCTGCACCTGCGATTCCGTTCCCGTCAGCCGGGAATGGCTGGACAGGATATTCTGCGCTTCCGAGAAGATCAGGTACAGATAGCCGAGCGACGCCAGATCGGCGCTTTCCTGCTTCGTATAGAACGCTTCCTGCATCCGTTCAATAGAGCCGGGGATCATGGTGTCCCCGTCGGTAAAGAGCACCGGATGCAGCGGGTCGAAGCCGGCGTTCGCCAGGAGTCCCTGCGCCTCTCTGCCGGAGAAGGCGGTCCAGCGGTAGCGCCAAGGCTCGCCGGCGTCGGAGGCGTAGCTGACCAGCTGGCCGGGATGAATGAGGAAGCAGCTTCCTTGTCCGAGTTCATAGGTGCGCTGCTCGGTTCGGAACGTCCCTTTTCCCTCTTCTACATAATGAAGCAGATAATAATCATAAATTTTTGGCCCGACGGCATGCACGGGCCTGGTCTGGCTCTCTCCCGCAAACAGCACGTGCAGCGGGCCGTCGTCATGATAGACGGGGTTTGAAGCAACGGAGTAGGTCTCCTGCGGAATCATGGATTCATCGATCCTTTCACAAACATCAAAATAAATGCGGTCCTTCTTACACCATTATATTCTCCAAGGTCACATAAATCCATATCCAGTCAACATAATTGCATTAACGCGGACAGGAAGTCCTTTTATAATGAAAGAGCAGAACCATAAGGAAAGGATGGGTGCATATCCCTATGACATCGGAAACTTTATTACAGCAATTCATGACGAAATACGGTGACAGCAGCGAGGAAGTACGTGTGTTTCATGCTCCGGGCCGGGTTAACCTGATCGGGGAGCATATCGATTATAACGGAGGTTACGTCCTTCCCGCAGCGCTGGAGTTCGGCACGACGCTGCTCATTCGGGAGCGCGGGGACGATGTGATTCAGCTGGCCTCCACAAATTTGCCTTATGAATATAAACTAGCCGTCAAGGAAATCGGCAGCCACAAAACGGGCGAGTGGGTGGACTATGCCGTCGGCGTCATGGTCGAGAACGCCAATATCGGCTGTCCGGTAACGAAAGGCTATGACATCCTTTATCACGGCGATATTCCGAACGGCGCCGGATTATCTTCTTCCGCCTCGATCGAAGTGGTCACTTCGTATGCGCTGCAGTCGATGGAAGGCTGCAGTACAGATACGGTGCAGATTGCGCTCCTGTCGCAAAAGGCCGAGAACCAGTACGTCGGCGTCAATTGCGGCATCATGGACCAGTTCGCCGTCGCGAACGGGAAGAAGGACCACGCGATCCTGCTCATGTGCGACACGTTGGAATACAAGCATGTTCCGTTCCAGACCGGGGTCTACAAGCTGGTTATCAGCAATACGAACAAGCGCAGAGGCCTGGTGGATTCGGCTTACAACGAACGCCGCTCGCAGTGCGAAACCGCCTTGGCCCAGCTGCAGGCGAAGATGCCTTCGCTTCAGTATTTGGCCGGCCTGACGCCGGATCAGTTCGAATCGCTGAAGGATGCTATCGCCGATGAGACGGTCGTAAGACGTGCCCGGCACGTAGTCGAAGAAAACCAGCGCGTACTGGATTCCGTGGAAGCGTTGAAGCAGAACGATTTGCATACCTTCGGACAGCTGATGAACGCTTCGCACGCATCGCTGCGTGACCTGTACGAGGTCAGCTGCGAAGAGCTGGACGTTATGGTCGAAGAAGCGCAGCGGATCGAAGGCACGCTGGGCTCGAGGATGACCGGAGCCGGCTTTGGCGGCTGCACCGTGTCGCTCGTGCATGAAGATGCGGTGGAACGGTTCATTCAGCAGGTCGGCGAAGCGTACCAGGCGAGAACGGGTCTCAAGGCTGATTTCTATGTGTGCAGCGCAGGCGACGGAGTCAAAGAACTGAAGGGGGATCACTAACATGGCTATTCTCGTAACGGGTGGAGCAGGATATATCGGGTCGCATACGGTAGCGGCTCTTCTGGAGCGCGGCGAGGAGGTTGTCGTGCTGGACAATTTGCAGACGGGGCACCGCGGGGCGCTGCTCGGCGGCAAGCTGTACGAAGGGGATTTGCGTGACAAGGAGCTGCTGGCGAAGCTGTTCGCCGAGAACGAGATCGACGCGGTGATCCATTTCGCGGCGAATTCCCTCGTGGGCGAAAGTATGCAGAAGCCGGTGAAGTACTATGATAACAACGTCTACGGCACGCTCTGCCTGCTGGAAGCGATGGACGCGGCGAACGTGCGCCGGATCGTCTTTTCCTCCACGGCGGCGACTTACGGTGAACCGGAACGCGTGCCGATTGTCGAGAGCGACCGTACGCAGCCGACGAACGTGTACGGGGAGACCAAATTGATGATGGAGCGTATGATGTCCTGGTTCGACCAGGTGCTCGGCATCAAATACGTAGCCTTGCGTTATTTCAATGCGGCCGGGGCGCATGACAGCGGCAAAATCGGCGAGGACCACCGTCCCGAAAGCCATCTCATTCCATTGGTGCTGCAAACCGCGCTGAAGCAGCGCGAGAGCATTGCCGTCTTCGGCGACGACTATCCGACGGCAGACGGATCCTGCGTCAGAGACTACATCCACGTGAGCGACCTGGCGGACGCGCACTTGCGGGCGGTCGATTATTTGCGCAAGGGCGAGGCCAGCAACGTGTTTAACCTGGGGATCGGGGAAGGCTTCTCCGTGAAGGAAGTGATCGAGACGGCCAAGAAAGTCACTGGGTTGGACATTCCGGTGGTCATGCAGGCCCGCCGTGCCGGCGATCCCGCTGTGCTCGTTGCATCTTCTGAAAAAGCCCGCACCGTGCTCGGATGGAACCCTTCGCGCACCAAGCTGGAGGACATTATCGAGAGCGCCTGGAGCTGGCATCAAAGCCATCCTGACGGATATGGCAAAGAATAAGGGGGAAGCGCATTGAATTCACAAACCGACACCACGAATCCCTTGAAAGAGCAAGCCTTGCAGGCGATCGACCGCCTCGTGCGTTTCGCCCTGGATCACCGGCTCATTCAGGCTGAAGACGCCGACTACAGCCGCAACCTGCTGCTGGATCTGTTCGGCGCAAGCGAGCCTTCGCTGAGCGAAGCTGAGCCAGAGGCCGCGGACAGTCCGCAGCCGATGATCGACACGCTGCTGGATTACGCGTTTGAGATCGGACTGATGCCCGAGAACACCGACACTTACCGCGACTTACTTGATGCCAAAATAATGGGCCTGCTCATGGCGCGGCCTTCGGAAGTGATCGCGGAGTTTGAGCGCACGGCACGGGAGCAGGGAATCGAAGCAGCGACCGACCGGTTTTACCGACTGTCGATCGATTCGAACTACATCCGGATGGACCGGGTCAGCAAAAACGTATACTGGACGTATCCGTCGGAATACGGCGACATCGAAATGACCATCAACTTGTCCAAGCCGGAGAAAAGTCCGAAGGAAATCGCCATGGCGAAGCTGCTGCCGCCGCCGGTCTACCCTAAATGCCAGCTGTGCCGTGAGAACGTCGGTTATGCCGGCCGGGTCAACCATCCCGCACGCCAAAACCTGCGGATCATTCCGCTTGAGATGAACAACGAGAACTGGTTCTTCCAGTATTCGCCTTATGTGTACTACAACGAGCACTGCATCGTGTTCCACCACGATCACGTGCCGATGAAGCTGACGAAGGACAGCCTGCGTCGCCTGCTCGCTTTTGTAGACGTCTTCCCGCATTATTTTATCGGCTCGAATGCCGATCTGCCGATCGTGGGCGGGTCCATTCTAACCCACGACCACTTCCAGGGCGGGCGACATACGTTCCCGATCCAGAACGCGCCGAAGGAAGCATCCTTCGCTCACCCGCAGTTCCCGGGCGTCATGGTCAGCATCGTCAAATGGCCGATGTCTGTGCTGCGGCTTGCGTCGGCGGACAGTGCCGTCCTGCTGGAATGCGCCGATTCCATCTACGAAGCCTGGAAGCAGTACAGCGATCCGGAAGCCGAGATTTATGCTTTTACAGAAGAAGGCGGGCAGCGGGTGCCGCATAATACGGTGACCCCGATCGTCCATCGGACGCCGGACGGCGCTTACGAAATGGACTTGGTGCTGCGCAACAACCGGACCAGCGAGGAGCATCCGGCGGGGATTTTCCATCCACATGCCGAAATGCACCATATCAAGAAGGAAAACATCGGCCTCATTGAGGTGATGGGCCTGGCGATTCTGCCGGGACGGCTGAAGGAAGAGCTGGATCAGGTCGCGGATATTCTGTCCGGAAACCGCGGGCTGTATGAAGCGCTGCTACAGGACGACAACCATCCGCTCCAGGTTCACAAACCGTGGATCACCCGCCTGGTGGAAGAACAGGGCATGGAGCGGGACAAAGCTGCCGCCGAGGAATGGGTCCGCGAGGAGGTTGGACGCATTTTCGTGGAGATTTTGGGCCACGCCGGCGTCTACAAACGGACGGAGGCCGGGCAGCAGGCGTTCCGCCGCTTCCTTGCTTCGATGGGTTATACCGAGGCGTAATATACTATCTTCGGGGGATGCGCCCCCTTCCTTACAAACCGCTTATTCCCTGCACGGGAAGGGCGGTTTGTTTCTTCTGCGGCCGGAGGGTTATAATATTTAGGGCAACTCATTACATCATGGAGGCGAATCCGACAATGAAAGCATTTGAATTTCATAACCCGACCAAGCTGATTTTCGGCCAAGGTCAGCTGGATAAATTAAAAACCGAAGTTCCGAAATACGGGAAAAAGGTGCTGCTGGTCTACGGCGGCGGAAGTATCAAACGCGCCGGCCTGTACGACAACGTGCTTGCGCTGCTCAAGGAAATCGGCGCCGAGGTGACCGAACTGGCGGGCGTAGAGCCGAATCCGCGCTTATCGACTGTACATAAAGGGGTGGACCTGTGCCGGACGAACGGCATTGAGCTGATCCTTGCGGTTGGCGGCGGCAGCGTCCTGGACTGCTCCAAGGCGATTGCGGTCGGCGCCAAATACGACGGCGATATGTGGGACTTTGTGGAACGCAAAGCCGCTCCGCAGTCGGCCCTTCCGCTCGGCACGGTGCTGACGATGGCGGCGACGGGCTCGGAAATGAACGGAGGCTCGGTCATTACGAACGAGCAAACGAAAGAAAAGATGGGCTGGGGCAGCCCGTATGCCTTCCCGGCATTTTCCATCCTGGATCCGGTGAACACGTATTCCCTGCCGAAAGACCAAACCGTTTACGGTATGGTAGACATGATGTCCCACGTGCTGGAGCATTACTTCCACCAGGAGACCAACACGCTGGTTCAGGACGGATTCTGTGAAACGGTCCTTCGTACCGTCATCGAAACCGCGCCGAAGCTGATTAACGATCTGGAAAACTATGAGTACCGTTCTACGATCATGTACTGCGGCACGATGGCGCTGAACGGGGTGCTGAACATGGGCATGTCCGGCGACTGGGCGACCCACAACATTGAACACGCCGTATCGGCTGTGTATGACATTCCGCATGGCGGCGGTTTGGCCATCCTGTTCCCGAACTGGATGAAATATAACCTGAGCGTGGATCCGGGCCGCTTCAAGCGCCTTGCCGTTAACGTGTTTAACGTGGATCCGGCCGGCAAGAGCGATGAGCAGGTCGGGGAAGAGGGCATCCAGGCGCTTCGCGATTTCTGGAGCTCCATCGGTGCGCCGGCCCGCCTTGCCGATTACGACATCGACGACAGTCAGATCGAAGTGATGGCTGAGAAGTCGGTCCGCTTCGGTCCGTTTGGCAACTTCCGCAAGTTGAACAAGGAAGACGTCATCGAAATTTACAAAATGTCTCTGTAAGGCGATAAGCGTTCCGCCAGCGACCGGAGAGCCGGAACATTCTTCCTTTCTCCGCCAATATAGCCAAGGGGCTTCCCATAAGGTCGATCCGACCCGGGAAAGCCCCTTTTTGCCGTTCTGCTGCTTTTCCTGCGTCGAGAATACGGGTTGATGTTGCCCACCCTTAGCTTACTGAACTTACGGCTTACTTTGTACCTCTTGAACCGGCTTGAATCTCTCGGCCTTCCATAGGGTCGGTCTCATGATGGCCCAGTCTCTTACGGGAGCGTGCCAGCATCACTAAGCCCAGGAGGGCCGTCAGAACGGCAATCATGACCATAGGGCTGTATCGGTTGACCTGATAGAGAGTAGTGCTTGCAATAGGGGCGATAATGGCGGAAATCCCCTGCATGGCTGCAACCATGCCGGCAACGCCTCCTTGCTGTTCATGACTTACCGACAGAGAAGCGCCTGCCATAAATCCGGTCATCATAAGCCCAGCTCCTAAACCAAACACCAAAAACGCCAAATAGAAAAAGGGAAGCTGAATGGCAAAAAGGAATAGGAGCATGCTTGCGACGAGAATCAATGATCCGAGCAGGATCATCGCCCGTGGTCCCCATTTCAGCCATTTGGACTGAACGACTTGTGAGATGAGCATAGCCAGGCCTGTAAACATGAGCCCGAAGGAAACGACCCCTGCCAACCGGTCAGACGGGAGACTGAGCTGATCCTGCAAATAAAAACCACCGACGACCTGAATCGTGACGAGCCCGATCATTGTCACCAACGCTGCAAGTAAATAGAGCCGTAAACCGGGTTGGAACGGACTGACTTTGACGGCCCCACCTCGAAGCGCCGGTTTCGTTACAGGCATTAGCAGCAGAGTGACGACACAGGCGACAGCTGCCATCGTAATGCCAAAATATAAAGGCCACAATAAACCAATGATAGTGAAGATGCCGGCAACGGCCGGCCCCAGAACAAGCCCAAGTCCATTCGCAGCGCTGATGATTGCCATACCGCTTCCTCTATTTTTCCCTTCAGTCACATCGCCGATATAAGCCTGTGAGGAGGACAGGATGGCCGGAATGAAGAAACCGACCAGGCTGCGGGCACCAATCATAAGAGACAGCAGCAGCCCGCCGCTAAGCCAGTGTTGGAAACCGGCATAAAAGACGGCCGTCAACAATAAAGTACTGATGCACATGCCGATAAACCCGATCAGTATAACCGATTTCCGTCCTTTCGCGTCACTGATATTCCCCCATACCGGAGCCATGACGGCCATCATGACCGATCCGCTGGAAATCAAGATTCCGGAGTGAATTTCCTTGAGTCCTAATTCCCGTATTAATGACGGTGTAATCGGAGCAAGGAGCATAAGCCCCAACATCGCTACAAAAACGCTGAAAAAGACGCTTCCCTTGATTTTATTCATTCGCTGCACTCCTTTTCTCAAATGGATCATTTGAGTAGGAGTATAAGCAAAGGGGGCTGTGTGTTCTCCCTTGTTACGGATGGAACTGCGGTCAAACGGATTAAAATTGTTTTTTGACCTCGGAAGGCTTCATGCCGTATCTCCGAAAAAACTGCTCGGAAAATGCGCTAACGTTGCTGTACCCTACGGTCATCGCAGCCTTGGTCACATTGGCGGCCCGGTTTCGCAAAAGGCTCATCGCATGGTCGAGGCGAATCTGTCTTACATATTCGAACACGGTCAAGCCGAAGCATGCCTTGAATCCCATCTTCAGTTTAAAGTCGTTTAACTCGACCATCTTTGCCAATGCCAACAGCGAAGGAGGGTCTGCCATACACGATTCAAGGATTTGCTTTGCCTGGTGCAATTTTTGGACATCCCCTTTAGACAAACCGCTCGGAATAGGCGTCACAACAAATAGTTGATGCATATGCCGGTTCAGCAGTTCCAATGCAGCTGCTTCCATCATTAGCGGGGATCTGTCGGCATTTTTTAAATCCGAGATTAATTGCTTTATCAATATCATGCTTCTCGCATCGGGTTCAACATCAAAAGACCGGAATGTTTGCCCTTGCAGGAGCCGGTTAAAATCCAAATGGTTGTTTGGCGACGCTGCCGATGGATTAGCCGCATAATCGAATAGAGCTACCGGGATAGCCAGTGATAGCGAAGTATACGGCTCTTCAGCTGATGGATAAAACTGGGCTTGAAAGTCCTGAACGAAGGCAAGCGTACCCCGCCCGACCGGAGTTTCGTGTTCCCGGCCCGATACCACCACCTGCCGTTGACCGGACAGAGTGAACTGAAGTTCAACCATGCGCCCTTTTGAGGCAAAACGAAAAGGATACGGCTTGTGATAGTGAACCTCATGGTATACAATTTCGATCCCGCTGTAAGTCGTGACCTTGTATGCTATGCCGGTGCCGACTTCGGATCGAAGCATATAAGAGATTCCGTTGTTTTGGCCGAATAAGGTTTCACCGAAATATCGCTGACAAATGGAAGTCAACGGTTCCACAATCATCACCTCTGACGACGATTATACCGGACGTTTGCATGCGTATCGAGGGGATGATTCCTATCACGCAATCACTCGGGGATAAAACGCGACTCTCAATGGTTAATGTGACGGTTCCGCCGCACCCCATAATGAAGCCGGACCAACCAAATCGTCTTCATCATTCCTTTCAGTGCCAGAAGGATGGTTACGATCTTCAGCCAAAGGATGACGTCCGGCTGATAAATTTCTGCAATATGCCATACCGGCACAACCTGAGTCATACTCAATATGAGCACAATAAACAACCCTGCGAATTCCAGAACGATGTTGGCTATCACTTTGAAAGATTTTGCGGACGAGGCGGAGGGGTCAGGTCTCCATGGTCCAAGGCAGCGCCTAGCGGTTCGAGCGACCGTGTATAATAACCACGCGCTGAGTATGATTATAATTCCGTTAACAAGCAGTTATTTCTGCGAAATGCTTAGAAAAGATCCGCCTGTCGGCCGCTCATTCAAGATGCTGATGACCCCGGTTGCGATGTGGGTCGTTGTGTTATTCCCGTCCTATAATCCTTGTGCCCGTCCGGCATACTCGTTTTCGTAAATGCCCTGCACAAGTTCCAGCACCGGTTTGCCGGCTTCGGCATACTTCAACTCTGTGGGCTCGTTTTTCAACAGAAATACGCCGTTCAGGTTCTTGTGTTTGCCGAAAGCCGCTTCATACAGGAGCGATGCGCCCTTTGAGGGAGGACTCATGACCAGCTTCATCGCAATTTTTATATACCAGGGCAGCCCGGAATTTTTTCCTTTCCGCATCGTATTGTTACCCCCGGGGTCGGCGCTGCGGATCGCCAAACCTTCGGCGGCTGCCAAGGGGGCGGCTTCTCGGGTCCACAGCGACAACGCCAGCTTCGTAGAGGCGTAAGGGCCGAACAGCTTCTTGAACGTCTGCGGAGATGCAAGCTCTGTCGGCTCGAAGCGGCGGACCATTTTCATCGCTGAGGACGACGTGTTGATGATCGTTTTGAAGGAACCTTGCTTTACCAAATCTTTCAGCTCCATAAAGATGATATAGGGAACTACGGTTTGCAGTTCGAAGTGCATCTCCCGTCCCTGCTTGGAATACACAAGCTCAGGGAAACTGCCCCCGGCGTTGTTAAACAGCACGTCGATTTTGTCCTCCTTGCTCTTGATCTCGTCCAGCGCTCGTTGTAAGGCGGAGAAATCGGCGAGATCGGCTTTATATAGACGAAGCTGCCGGTTGGCGAGAGCTTTCTGAATCAAGGCTTCATCGCTGGGGAAAGCGGAACGGACCAAGGCAAGAACGGTCCAGCCTTCACCCAGCAGTCTGCGGGTCAGCTCCAGGCCGATGCCGTTGTTTGCCCCGGTAATCAGTGCAATTGAGTTGGTTTTCATATGTGCCTCCTAGCAAATGGATAGGTTTTTGTATTTGCGGTAAAGCCACTCTACAACTTGTAGTCGGCTACAAGTCAATCCCCATTTTCGAAGAACTTACCGGACTTGACCTGGAGTCAGCTCCAAGTTGTATGATGGTATGAACATACCAGAAACGAAAGGGAAGAAAGCCATGACTGATGCATATACGATCAAAGAAGCCGCGGAGCATACCGGCATCCCCGAAGAAACGATTCGCTATTACGAACGGATCGGGATTCTTCCGCGAGCAGAGCGCAAACCAAACCGCCACCGGGTGTACCGGCCAAAGGATTTGGAGACGATGAAGCTGGTCACCTGCCTGAAGAAGACAGGTATGCCGCTGGAGGAAATGAAGCCGTTTTTGAAATTGTCGGTCGGCGATGACATTAGCGAGCATCCGGAACTGCACGATTTGATTTTGGAGCACCGGGCGAAAATTAGGGAACAGATGGACTCTCTTCAGCAGATCCTGGATTTCATTGATTCTCAGATGATAGGAATAGCGCCTGAAGCGGAGTGTGGTTTGGCTGACCAGCCGAAACGATTCGGCTTCCTGAGCTTGAAACCGTGAGCCAGCCGGAAGGAAAAGGAGGATTTTGGCGGAAAATTCCCGGAATTCTAACGAAAAAGGAAAATTTTGAAACAATTTAAGCACTTCTAACGTATACCCTTATATAGACAGTCAGGAATACGCGCAGGGGGGAACGGAGGATGGAAACGCTTTATTGGAGCTGCCTGGCAGGCGGGGTTATTTTTGCGGTGGTCAGCGTGGTGCTCGGTGATATTTTGAGCCATGCGCTGGATGGGTTTCTCGATTTTTTGTCCGTTGACGTGCTGAAGCCGATGGTGATTGCGACGGCGGTGACTGTATTCGGTGGCGCAGGCATTTTGCTGCTGCGTTACACCAGTTTGCACCAGGGCTTAAGCGCACTCTTTGCTGGAATCGGTGCCGTTGCTATGGCGGGTATCGTCTATGTGGCGTATGTCAGGCCGATGGAGAACAGCGAGAATTCCACGGGATATTCCATCCGCGAGCTCGAAGGCCGCATCGGTGAAGTGACGATTCCCATTCCGCCGGAAGGGTTCGGTGAGGTGATGGTGAGGCTGGGAGCAGGCAACACACTGCACATCGCATCCAGTCTGGAGCGCCTTCCGCAGCCCGCCGGAACCCGCGTCGTCGTCGTGGATGTGCTGGACGGCGTCCTGCGCGTGACCGGACTTGAAGAGAGAAAAGGAGATGTGGTTTGATGACAGTGCCTGAATACCTGGTAATACCGCTGATCGTTATAGGGGTAATCGTTGTGCTTGGCTTGGCTTTCTGGGCCCGTTACAAAACGGTGGGACCGGATGAAGCCATGATCGTGACGGGATCGTTTCTGGGAAGCAAAAACATATCGGAGGATGAATCCGGACGGAAAATTAAAATCGTTCGGGGCGGAGGGGCTTTTATCCTGCCCGTCTTCCAGCAGTCGGAATTCATATCGCTGCTCTCCCACAAGCTGGATGTGTCAACGCCGGAGGTGTACACGGAGCAGGGCGTGCCCGTCATCGCCGACGGCGTGGCCATCATCAAAGTAGGCGGCTCGATTGAGGACGTCGCGACCGCGGCCGAGCAGTTCATTGGCAAGCCGATCGAAGCCTTGAAGGGCGAGGCGCAGGAAGTGCTGGAAGGGCATCTGCGGGCCATTCTCGGTTCGATGACCGTGGAAGAGGTGTACCGGAACCGCGACAAGTTTGCCCAGGAGGTTCAGGGCGTGGCGGCTAGAGATTTGAAAAAAATGGGCCTGCAGATCGTCTCCTTTACGATCAAGGACGTGCGCGACAAGCAGGGGTACCTCGATGCGCTCGGCAAGCCGCGGATTGCAGCGGTGAAACGGGACGCGGAGATCGCCGAGGCGGAAGCGATGCGCGATGCGCGGATCCAGAAGGCGAACGCCGAGGAGCAGGGACAGAAGGCCGAGCTGCTGCGCGATACGAATATCGCCGAAGCGACGAAGGCGAAGGAATTGAAGGTAGCTTCCTTTAAGAAGGAACAGGACACTGCCAAGGCGGAAGCCGACCAGGCGTATCACATACAGGAAGCCCGCGCCAAGCAGACGATGGTGGAAGAGCAGATGAAGGTAGAGCTCGTTCGCAAGGAGCGGGAGATCGACCTGCAGGAGAGGGAAATTCTGGTGCGGCAGAAGCAGTATGATGCCGAAGTGAAGAAAAAAGCGGACGCCGACCGGTATGCAGTCGAAGTCGCGGCCGAAGCCGACAAGGCGAGAAAAATGCTGGAGGCCGAGGCGCTGCAGTACTCCATCGAAACCCAGGCGAAGGCTTCGGCCGAGCAGAAGCGGCTGGACGGCCAGGCCATTGCCGACGCAGAACGTGCCAAAGGTACCGCCGAGGCGGAAGTCATCCGCCTGCGGGGTCTTGCGGAAGCTGATGCGAAAGAGAAGCTGGCTGAAGCCTTCCAGAAGTTCGGCGAAGCGGCCATCCTCGATATTATCGTGAAAATGCTGCCGGACCTGGCGGGCAAAATCGCTGAGCCGATCGCTTCCATCGACAAGCTGACGGTGGTGGACACCGGCAAGGGAGAGGGCGCGGCACGCGTGAGCAATTACGTCACTGAGCTGATGTCGACGGCTCCGGAAATGCTCAAGAACGTGTCCGGCATCGACGTGGAGAGCCTTATCCAAGGCTTGACCGGACGGAAAACGCCTCCGGCTGCATCCGCGGCGCCTGCGGCCGCACAGCAGGATTTGGTTACCCTGGAAGCGGGGGCAACGAAGGAATAATAGAACTCTACGCGGGATAACCGGCGCTTCGCAAGCCGAATGATCGGCATGCGAAGCAGACGACGGGGTATCCCGATCCTCGATCAAACAGTAACAGAATTATAACTTAAACGGCGGCTCGCTTTGGGTGTTTTTCCAAAGTGAAGCCGCCGTTTTTGTTTGAGGGGTTAACCATCAGCAAGGATTCACATTACAGCAGCAGTATCGCCGCACCCATCATCGGGGTGATGACCATGCATGTTTTCAGCCAACGGGCGGGAACGCGCTTCGTAAACTTCGCCCCGACGTAAGAGCCGATCATCGTTCCGCACACCACCGCAATGAGCAGCCGGAAATCCAGGTACCCGATTGTAAAATAGCCTGCTCCGCCAGCCAGCGCGATCGGAATGATGACCATCATCGTCGTTCCTGCCGCATAGCGCATCGGCATGCCAAGCAGGAGCATGAGCCCCAGCTGGATGAACGGCGTGGAACCGATGCCGAACAGGCCGGACAGCATGCCGGTAACGACGCCGATCAGCAGCGCGGATGACCAATACCGCAGCCCCTTGGCGGCAGGCGGAGCCTGGTTAACGGACGCACCCGGCCGACGCGAAACGACCGCCATCCGCAGCCACAAGGCGAGCCCCGAGGCGAACAGCATGCCGGAAGTCATCCAGCCCAGTTTATCCTCCGGAATGAGCGTTGACCAGCTGGAGCTGACCCACGCCCCCGCCGCTCCGGCCAAACCGACGACCGCGCCCGACTTCAGCAGCATATTTCCTTCGCGGTAATGGCTGACCGAACCGGAAAGGGACGAGAAGAACATCGCCGCCAGCGCAGTTCCCAGCGCAATATGAATCGGATATCCGAACACAACGGTCAAGATCGAAATGATAAAACCGGAGCCGCCCGCGCCCACGAAGCCCAGGAGCAGACCGAGCAGAATCATAACGGCAGAGATATCGATCAGCTTCATCGATCCACCCTCCATACCTGATGGGGAACGCCGATTCCAGCCGGTTCCGGCAGGTCATCCTCAACGAGGCTGGTAGTGTCCAGCACCATAATGGCCGATTTCGACCCATAGACCGGCCATGCAGGCAGCGCATCGATATTGGGATCCCCGCTTCGTATGAACGCGACCCAGGCTTCCCGCATACTTCTTGCGAGCGGGTATTGCTCGGCGGGTACTGCGTACGGGTCGCCGGCTGCAAGGGCAGCCGGAGCCTGCGTTTCCGGATCCCAATGAATAAGGCTGCCCTCATAGCCGTGCGTCGCTCCGAGAGCGCTGCCAGCGCGAAGCCGATACATCCATACCGGGGTTCCTGAGGAAGCGAGGGCCTGTGCGAACTGCACAGCTCCAATCGTGTACAGATGCTCGGTTAACGTTGTACACCATGCGTCGGCTGGGGACATCGCCTCGGCATAACGCTGATAGGCATCCCATACGGCGGGAGCATGGCTTCCAAAAAATCTGTCGAGCGGTTCCATGCCTGGGGACTGGAGCGTGGAATCGTCCCGGATGAAGATCGATGCTTCGTTTTCGTTCGTGCCGATCAGGAGCGGCGGCAGACCGGAACTCGCGGCAATGCCGGCCAAAGGGTCCAAGGGAATGACCCGGCCGTCCGCCACCGGGCCGAACATGTGCAGGCTGCGCGACGTATCCGATCCGACGGCGGACTGCGCTGCGATGAGCTGCTCGAACGGAAGCTCCAGCAGCGGGCTTGGATCTGCACCGGACAAGCCCAGCTCCTCGAGGATCCGGAGGGTGGTGACGTTGGCGGTGCGCCGATCCCGGATCGCTTGGGTGGCGCCGCTCTGTGCCACGGCCCGGTGGAACAACCCTCGTGCCGCTTCCATCGCATAAAGCGAAGCGGTGCACTTGGCACCGGCGGAATTCCCGATAACAGTCACGCGGGCCGGATCGCCGCCAAAGGCAGAGATGTTACGCTGAACCCACTGCAGCGCGGCCGTAATATCGAGCAGACCGTTGTTACCCGAAGCTGCATACTCTTCGCCCAGCACCTCGCCCAAGTAGAGGAAGCCTAACGCGCCAAGGCGGTAATTGATCGATACGTAGACGATGCCATCCTCCGCCGCATGCCGCAAACCGTCGCAGTCCGAGCCGGTGCCCGATACGAATCCGCCGCCATGAATATACACCAATACGGGCATCGATTCTTTTTCGCATCCCCGGGTCCACACGTTCAAATACAAACAATCTTCGGACTGTATACGTGTAGCCCCTACTGAAGGATCGGTTTGCTGGGGGGCGAGCGGACCGAAGTGATCGCATTTTCTTATGCCGGGCCATGGTTGCGGAGGCGCCGGAGGCTGGAATCTCCGTTTGCCCGTCGGCGGCGCTGCATAGGGAATGCCCCGAAATACATAGGCCCCTTGTAAAGGTACTCCTGAAACTTTGCCTGATGTGGTTTGTACGATCAAGGTGCTCGACTCCTATTCCTATTGATTTGTGAACTATTATAACTTGTTTATTCCATGAACTATAATATATATTGAATTATATTTATCATAACTTATAGGTTATTCTCGAGATCGAAAGAGGGATATGGAATGGAACTGCTGCAGCTAAAATATTTTCAGGTTGCTGCCCGGATGCAGCATATGACCCAGGCTGCCCGCAGCCTGCATATTTCGCAGCCGGCGCTCAGCAAAATGATCGCCTCGCTGGAAGCCGAGCTGGGGACGAAGCTGTTTGAGCGGGAGCCCAAAAGCATACGGCTGAACGAGCACGGCAAGTTATTTTTGCACCAGGTGGATATCGCCCTGCAGGCCCTTGAGGACGGCAAGCTGCAGCTGCAGGACCTCGGGGGCTCTGCTTCTCCCGCCGTCTCGCTCGACGTCCGCGTTTCCTCGCATTTACTGCCGGACCTGCTGGCCGATTTCCGCAAAGAATGCCCGGCCGCCGAGTTCCATTTGCTGCAGCATTCGACGTTCGAAGGGGCGGCGATCTTCGATCTTTGCCTTTCTGACGGGGCTGAACTGCCGCCGGGAACAACGTCGCTATCTTTGCTGGAAGAGGAAATTTTCGTTGCGGTTCCCGCGGACCATCCGCTCGCTGACCGTACGCAAATCGGCTTGAAGGAGCTGAGGGAGGAGAGCTTCATCTCGCTGCCTCCGGGCAAATCGCTGCGCGAAACGACGGATGCTTTTTGCCGCCTAGCCGGTTTTACTCCGCGTATCCGGTTTGAGAGCGACGACCCGGCCATGGTTCGCGGTTTGATCCGGGCGGGTCAAGGCGTTGCTTTTCTGCCGGCTATTACTTGGGGCGGTTCAACCGGGCCGGACGTCGTTCTGCTGCGGCTCGAGGAAAGCTGGTGCAAACGCTCGATTGCCTTGTCCTGGCCGCAGGAACGGTATTTGACGCATACCGCTGCGGCATTTCGCGATTTTGCCGCGAACTATTTTGCCAGGCTGGCTGCATCGCATCATCAAGATAGTGGCCGAGGCGATTAGAATAGGGAATGCACGGTTTCATGTCCGCTCGGTTTGACGAATCGGCAGATTTCTGATATTTTTTCTGTCTGTCAGAGATGATAAACTTATCAGGCGTCAGCAAACGAGGTGCATAGTGTGAGCAGTCTGCAAGTGAGCAAGGTGTTAAACAACAATGTCATCATTGCCGAGCATCCCCAGCACGGCGAGGTGGTGGTCATCGGCAAAGGGATCGGCTTTAATCGGAAGTCCGGGCAGGCCATTCCGCTGGCTGAGGTAGAGAAGATGTTTATTTTGACCAAGCCGGAGGAGCAGGAGCAGTACAAGCAGCTGCTGCCTCAGGTCGACGAGAAACTGATTGAAGCGGTCAACGAAATATTGCTGCATGCCGACCAGACAAGCTCAGGGGCCTTGAACGAGCATGTCCATATCGCACTGACGGATCACATCGCATTTGCGATCAAGCGCATGCAGCAGGGCATTCATATCCATAATCCCTTTTTGTACGAGACCAAAGAAATGTACCCCGAGGAGTTTCGAATGGCGGAGTTCGCCGTCCGGCTGATTCATCAGAAGCTTGGTGTGGACCTGGGTGAAGAGGAAGCTGGATTTATCGCTCTGCATATCCACGGCGCGCTGACCAACCAGCATATTTCCGAAGTGCGCAAGCATTCCGAGCTGATCAGTGATCTGGTCCACATCGTGGAGACGGAGATGGACTTCCGGGTCCCGCGGGATTCGCTGGACTACTCGCGCCTGATTACGCACCTCCGCTTTGCTTTGGAGCGAATCCGCAGAGGCGAGGCCGTAGAGGAAACAGACACGCTCGACGCCTTGATGCAGCGGGAATATCCGGATACGTACCGGCTCGCTCAAAAGCTGACCGGAGTGATGGAGGAGCGCCTCGGCCGGCCCGTATATCCGGCGGAAGTGGGATATCTGACGATCCATCTCCAGCGTCTGGTTCACAAAAAGCAGGGGCGCGTGGATTGATCGCTTGCAGGTGTGGCGCCTTTGATTGTGTATGGTACCGCCGCATTCGAATTGGAAGAAGCGCAGGCGCCTTTTTGTGAATATCAAGCGCTTGCAACTTGGCGGGATGGGTGCTACAATACTGACTGTAATGAACCCAATTGAACATGCATACGTGTTACTGATACGATCAGGCATGAGTAAACCTGTAGATCTTGGTTGTTTTCCCCATTACTGGGGCAATCTAACGCTTAGCGGTAGAGACCAGGATCCCGAGCGGATACTCATGCCTTTTTGGTATTTACAAAATCTCAACAGAAAGCAGGATGATCCTCATGCAGCAAACGTTTAAAATTATCGATGAAGACGGAATCCATGCGCGTCCGGCGACGGCGCTTGTCAATACAGCTACCAAATTCAAGGATACGGAATGTTTTGCCGAATCCGGCGGGAAGAAGGTTACTTTAAAATCGATTTTGGGCGTTCTGTCTCTGGATCTGGAGCAGGGCGACATCATTTCGCTGATCGCGGAAGGCGGCGATGAGCGCGCAGCGCTGGAAGCGCTTGAGCAGGTTATGGTTGGCGAGGGGCTGGGCGAGATTCATGAATAAGATCAAGGGAATCGCGGCATCGGCGGGAATTGCGATTGCCCGCGCATTCATCTTGGAGCATCCGGATTACACGGTAAGCCGCAAGCAGGCGGATGACGTTCAGGCCGAGCTTGCGAAGCTGGATGATGCGCTGGTCAAGTCGCGGGCGGAGCTTGAGGCGATCAAGGCGCGAACGATGGCGGAATTGGGCGAGAAAAAAGCGGAAATTTTCGAGTCGCATCTGCTTATTTTAAGCGATCCCGAGCTTATTGACCCGGTGAAGGACAAAATCCGGAGCGAAGCGGTCAATGCGGAATATGCCCTGGATGAGACGGCAGCGCAGTTCATCCGGATGTTCGAAAATATGAAAAGCGCTTATCTCCAGGAACGCGCCGCGGATATGCGGGACGTAACCAAGCGCATTCTGAAGCATCTGCTCGGCCTTCAATACGTGAGCCCGTCGGAGATCGATGAGGAAGTCATCGTGATCGCCGAGGACCTGACTCCATCGGACACGGCCGGCTTAAACCGCAAGTTCGTGAAAGGCTTTACGACGAATATCGGCGGTCGAACGTCGCACTCGGCCATCATGGCCCGTTCGCTCGAAATTCCGGCAGTGGTCGGCACGAAAAGCGTTCTAAGCTCCGTGCAGAGCGGCGAGCTGGTGATCGTGGACGGGATTGAAGGTGATGTCATCATCCATCCGACCGAAGAGGTGATCGCCGAATACACGGCGAAGCAGCAGGCCTATGCGAAGCAGATGGAGGAGTGGAAGCAGCTCCGTACGGAACCAACCGTCTCGAAGGACGGGGTTCATGTGGAGCTGGCGGCCAACATCGGTACGCCGAACGACGTGGCAGGCGTTCTTGACAACGGCGGCGAAGCGGTCGGATTGTACCGGACCGAGTTCCTCTACATGGGCCGCGACAAGCTGCCTTCGGAGAATGTGCAGTACAACGCCTACAAAACCGTGCTGGAGCAGATGGAAGGCAAGCCGGTAGTCGTTCGCACGCTGGACATCGGCGGCGACAAGGAGCTGCCTTACATGGACCTGCCGAAGGAAATGAATCCGTTTCTCGGATTCCGCGCGATTCGCCTCTGCCTGGACCGGCAGGACATTTTCCGGATCCAGCTGAGAGCTCTGCTGCGGGCCAGCGTGCACGGCAACCTCCGCATCATGTTCCCGATGATCGCCACGCTTGCCGAGTTCCGGGCAGCCAAGGCCGTTCTTCTGGAAGAGAAGGACAAGCTGGCGGCGGAAGGCATCGCCGTCGCAGACGACATCCAGATCGGGATCATGGTCGAAATTCCGTCGACAGCCGTCCTGGCGGACGTATTCGCCAAGGAAGTGGATTTCTTCAGCATCGGCACCAATGACCTGATCCAGTACACGATGGCAGCCGACCGGATGAACGAACAGGTATCGTACCTGTATCAGCCCTATAATCCGGCGATCCTTCGTCTGGTCAAAATGGTCATCGACGCCGCGCACCGCGAGGGCAAGTGGGTCGGCATGTGTGGCGAAATGGCCGGGGACGCCGTGGCCATCCCGATTCTGCTCGGCCTCGGGCTCGACGAGTTCAGCATGAGCGCCTCGTCCATCCTTCCGGCGCGCAGTCAGATCTCCAAGCTGTCCCGGGCGGATATGGAGCGGCTCGCCGAACAGGCGCTGCAGCTCGGCACGGCGGAGGAAGTGACGCAGCTGGTACAGAACCTTCAGTAGCGGATGGTTCTGCTGGTGACCAGCGGGGATTTAGAAAGGCATCACGATTTATAACCCTTATTTATCAACCTGAGTTTAGTTAAGCTTTGCACGCATAACGCATATCTTTATTCGAGCTTGGCCGGTATTCTATAGAATGCCGGTCTTTTTTTATATGGTTATGTCTCCGGTTTACAGAAAATATATAAAAAAAGAACACCCTGAAAAGGGTGCTCCTGGGTATTCTCTCCAATATCTGAATCCGCATTGAATCCGAATAATATCGAATCCAAATCCGAAAATCAGCTGCAGGCGCAGTTCAGCACTGGCTTGCGTGCCGCGGTCGTTTCGTCCAGCCGCGTCACTGGCGTGTCGTACGGCGCGTTCAACAGCAGCTCTGGCTGCTCCTCCGCTTCCTTTGCGATGCGGATCATCGTATCGATAAAGGCGTCGAGCGTGTCCTTGCTCTCCGTTTCGGTCGGCTCGATCATGATGCACTCCTCTACGTTCAGAGGGAAGTAAATGGTCGGCGGGTGATAGCCGAAATCGAGCAGGCGCTTCGCCAAGTCCAGCGTACGGATGCCGTACTGCTTGAGCGGGGAGCCTGACATGACGAATTCGTGCTTGCAGACGCCCGGATACGGAATGTCGAAGTATGGCGCGAGCCGGCTCATCATATAGTTAGCGTTCAGCACGGCGCACTCCGATACGCGGCGCAGACCTTCAGGGCCGTAGCTGCGGATGTAGGTGTAAGCGCGGACGAGAATGCCAAAGTTGCCGTAGTACGCCTTGACCCGCCCGATGGACTGGTCGCTGCCGCCTTCGAGCGTATATTTGCCTTCAGCCGTTTTCGACACGAGCGGGCGGGGCAGGAACGGAATCAGGCGGCTCTTCACGCCTACCGGACCGGCTCCCGGACCGCCGCCGCCGTGCGGCGTGCTCATCGTTTTATGCAAATTCAGGTGCACGACGTCAAAGCCCATGTCTCCCGGGCGAGTGATGCCCATGATCGCGTTGGAGTTGGCTCCGTCGTAGTACAGCAGGCCCCCTGCCTCGTGGACGATGGCGGCAATTTCCTGAATCTGCTCCTCAAACAGGCCAAGCGTGTTCGGATTGGTGAGCATCAGCGCTGCGGTGTCGCTGCCGACGGCGGCACGCAGGGCGTCGAGGTCGACGAGGCCTTTGTCGGTCGACGGGATCGTGATCGTCTTCAGCCCCGCGACGGTGGCGCTGGCCGGATTGGTGCCGTGCGAGGAATCCGGCACGATGACCTTGTCGCGCTGCTCGCCGCGGCTTTCATGGTAGGCGCGGATCATCATGAGACCGGTCCATTCGCCATGCGCGCCGGCGGTCGGCTGCAGGGTCACGGCGTCCATGCCGGTCAGACCGGCCAAATCGTCCTGCAGGCGGTATAGCAGCTCAAGCGCGCCCTGAATGCTGTCCTCCGGCTGATACGGATGGATTTTGGCAAAGCCCGGATAACGGGCGACATCTTCGTTCACTTTCGGATTATATTTCATCGTGCAGGAGCCGAGCGGATAGAAGCCGTTGTCCACCCCGAAATTGCGGCGGGACAGCTCGGTATAGTGACGGATGACGTCCACTTCATACACTTCAGGCAGCGCGGCCGGCTCCGACCGCAGCATCGAGCTTGGGATCAGCTCTTCGGTTTCCTCAACAGGGACATCAAACTCCGGTAAAGAGTAGGCAATCCGTCCGGGATGGCTCAACTCGAAAATCAACGCTTTTTCCTGAATCATATGCAGCCCTCCAGCGCTTGAGCGAATTGATCGATCTGTTCTTTGGTGCGGCGTTCCGTGACAGCAATCAGCATATGTCCTTCCAGTTCGGAATAAGCTCTGCCGAGGTCGTAGCCGCCGAGGATGCCTTTATGCAGCAGCTTCGCATTGACTTCGGCCACGCGGGTTCCTTCCGGCAGCTTAATGACAAATTCGTTAAAATACGGGGACGTGAACGGCATGCTTACCCCTGAAATGCTGCCCAGCCGGCGTGCGGCGTAATGGCTCTTCTGCAGATTCAGCTGGCCGACCTCGATCATGCCCTGCTTGCCCATGACCGACAGGTATACGGATGCGCAGAGGGCGAGCAGCGCCTGGTTGGAGCAGATGTTGGACGTCGCTTTCTCGCGGCGGATATGCTGCTCGCGGGCCTGCAGCGTCAGAACGAAGCCGCGCTTGCCGTTCCGGTCGACCGTCTGGCCCACGATCCGTCCGGGCATGCGGCGCATATGGTCCTGCGACACGGCAAAGAATCCGCAGGTTGGCCCGCCCAAGGAAGATGAGATGCCGAGCGGCTGCGCGTCGCCGACGACAATGTCGGCTCCGAGCTTGCCTGGCGCTTCGAGAATGCCAAGGGAGATCGGGTTGGTGCTGACGACCATCAGCCCTTTGCTGGCATGGATGAGGTCGCCGATGGCTGCCAAATCCTCGATCGCTCCGAAGAAGTTCGGGCTCTGCACGAGTACGGCGGCCGTTTGGTCGGACACGGCTTCAGCCAGCTCGGCCAGGTTGGTGACGCCGTTTGCGGAAGGGACCTCCACGACGTCGAGACCGAGCCCTTTGGCATACGTGCGGACAACCTGACGGGCCTCCGGATGCACCGTGCTGGACACGAGCAGCTGCTTGCGCTTTGTGGCGGCGCTGGCCAGGGAGCCGGCTTCAGCGAGGGCGGTGGCCCCGTCATACATACTGGCGTTGGCGACGGCCATGCCGGTCAGCTCGCAAATGTAAGACTGAAACTCGAAGATTGCCTGCAGCTCGCCTTGGCTGATTTCCGGCTGATACGGCGTGTAGGCCGTGTAAAATTCGGAACGAGACACGACATGGTTGATGACCGAAGGGATGTGGTGATCATAAATTCCGGCGCCCAGAAAGCTGGCATATTGGTCCGTATTGGCATTTTTAGCGGCAAGCTCCGACAGGTGCGTCGTCAGCGCGTATTCATTCAGTCCAGGGGATACGGGCAAGTCCCCTTTGAAACGGATTTCTTCAGGAATGTCCTTGAACAGGTCCTCCAGAGAGGAGACGCCGATCGTATCCAGCATTTCCTGCTGGTCCTGTTCGGTCATAGGCAGATAACGGTGTTTCAAGTGGAGTCAGCTCCTTTAGGTTAGGTTGAAAATCGTATCATGCTATTAGCCTGCTATTTATTTGCGCTCGCGTTTGTAGAAAGGGGTACTTACGACCTTGGCTTTGAGCCGCTTGCCCCGGACGTCGACTTCCACTTCGGTTCCAAGGGCGGAATAGCCGCTTTGCACGAGCGCGAGCCCGAGATTACGCTTCAGCGTCGGGGACTGGGTTCCCGTCGTCACTTCGCCGATCTGCTCATCTCCCGCATATACGGGATAATGGGAGCGGGGGATGCCCCGGTCGATCATTTCGATGCCGACCAGTTTGCGCGGCACCCCGGCGTCTTTCTGCTGCTGCAGGGCCGACTTGCCGATAAAATCGGCCGCTTTGCCCAGCTTGACGAAGAAGCCGATGCCGCCTTCGAGCGGGGAGATGTCCTTGGACAGCTCCTGTCCGTACAGCGGCAGCTTCGCTTCGAAGCGAAGCGTGTCGCGGGCGCCGAGCCCTGCCGGAATCAGGCCCGCACTATCGCCTTGCTCGAGCAAGCCGCTCCAGACTGCAGGAGCATCCTGTGCGGCAAGGTAGATCTCAAAGCCGTCTTCCCCCGTATAACCGGTGCGGGAAATCAACGTACTAGCGCCGAACAGCTTCACATTTTGGATAAAATGAAACGGGGCGAGCTGCCCCAGATCGGCATCGACGAGCGGCTGCAGCACCGCTTCAGCCTTCGGCCCCTGGAGAGCCAGCAGCGCAGTTCCATCGGACTCGTTCACCATGTTCACGCCGTCCGGCCGGTGCTCCTGAAGCCAGGCCCAATCCTTATCGATATTGGAGGCGTTCACAACCAGCATGTAGGACGCCACGCCCAGCTTGTAGACGAGCAGGTCGTCGACAACGCCCCCGTCCGGATAGCACAAAGCGCTGTACTGCGCCTGACCCGGCTCGAGAATCGATACGTCATTGACGGTCACGAGCTGGAGAAAATCCTCCGATCCCGGGCCGTCCACTTTGAATTCGCCCATGTGGGAAACGTCGAAGAGCCCGGCGGCCTCGCGGACCGCCTCATGCTCTTTGTGGATGCCGCTGAACTGGACGGGAAGCTCCCAGCCGCCAAAATCGATGCAGCGGACGCCGGGAACCTGTGCATAGAGCGGAAAAAGCGGTGTTCTTTTCAATTCGGACATGAGTCACCTCGGTTTTCACGTGTTACCACGGATTGTTTAGGCTTTTCATCATAAAAGTTTTTTCAAGCAGCACAAAAAGGACAGGGCGAAAGAATAAGCATGCGTGCTCGCATACTTTCTTTCAAGCTCTGTCCTTGGTACCTGAGAGTTACCTTACGGATGCCGGTGAATGGAGCGGCCCGGGGACTTCACAGGCGAAATTCGGGCTCCACATCAACCCCGGGCAACAAGCAAGTTTCCCCTTGGGTGATTCTTACGTTCAGAATTCTCTCCAGAGATGCGTCCGGTAATCGTCCTTTTGCCTGAGAGATTCACCCGGGTCCGGGCTTACTCCTTCGGCGTTACTGCTTGCAGTAATCTCTCCCATTACCATCATCCGCTATACGATTGTTTGTTCACGACATCATAAAGCTCGAATCAAATGTTCGAGTTCGTTCTATATATTATTAATACTCAAAGTACAAACCGGTGTCAACAACATTATCATAATGCCTATTTACGAATATTACAATGAATTTATGTTGATAATGTTCGATTTTGGGTATTTTGGTCCAAGCGGTACTCTGAGGGGACTGTATCGTCCCAGAGCTGTCTGCCGAAGGTGAAGCGAATCAGGATGTTTGGGAGGAGCTGTGATGATGAAGAACGTAGTAGGCGTCGATATGGGATGTACGAAAATGCTGATGGTTGCCGAGGTGGATGGACAGCTTGTCGAGCGGAAGGTCCCTACCGGGCTGGATTGTTCGCTGGAATATCTGGCGGGGGAGATTGACCGTTTTATAGCAGGGCTCCCGTATGAGCCGGAGGGCTGGGAATCGCGCTTCCGGGACTCGTAGAGGGAGACCGCCGCCTGCAGTTTTCCGATATCCGCGCGCTGTGCGGGGTGACGGCTGACGATTTTGCCAAAGGGCGCTTTCGCTGCCGTCTGATCAATGACGTGAAAGCGGCGACGGTTGCCGAGGCGGCCAATTATCCGGAAAAGGATACGGTCGCGGTGATGATGGCCGGCTCGGGGCTTGCGCTCGGGATCTACTCCAAACAGCGGATGTATACCGGCGCAGGCGGGTTTGCCGGGGAGCTGGGCTACACCGTTATTGCGACTGAAGCCGGGCCGCGCAAGGTGGACGAACTGGCGGGCGGCATCGGAATTCTCGCTAGGGCGGGCTGCGGTATCGACGCCTTCCTCGCCAAGATCCGAGATGGAGACGGCGATTCGTTGGCTTTGCTGGAACGTGCCGGCTTTTACTGCGGGCTGGCCATCACCAACGTGCTGCACCTGTTTAACCCGGACGTCCTGGTGATTGGAGGCAGTACCTCCACCTATCCGGGATATATGGACACCGCTTTGCGAACGGCCGAGAAGCATACGCTGCCGGACATGTTCCAAGCGTGCTCCTTCGCATCCCCGAAAGACGGCAAGCGGATCGCGGCGCTCGGAGCGATGCAATTTTTGCGCACGGGAATGGAGTTTTAGACGAGGCCGCATATGTTATATTGACACCCGTATTCGCTCTGCTTTATTCTTAGTTCAGAGTTTAGAAAAGTAGAGCGGATGCCTGGAAAGTAATTGAATATTCAGCGGATGAACGCGCGCGGGAGAGACCGCCCATCGTATAAGGGCGGCACCGAAGGAGCAAGCTGCAGGTAGGCACATGCAGGCAGCTAATCTCTCAGGTACAAGGAACCGCCGCGGGACGCGGCTCTGGAGAGAGCTATACGGCCACCCAAGGGGAACGCGGCGCACGATGCCGCACAAACTCTCAGGTACAAGGGACAGAGAAAAGGTGCTGACGCCTTTTTTGCTGTCCTTTTTTCTGTCTAATTCATCGCAAAGCGCGTCGAAAATAGCTAACGGGGAGCGTAGAACGAAGTGAGATTTAAAAATGTGTTTTCCATTATCGGTCCCTCCATGGTGGGGCCTTCCAGCTCGCACACCGCTGGAGCGGTACGCATTGGCAGAGTGGCGCGTCAGCTGCTGGGCAGCCAGCCGGAGACGGCCAAGATGACGCTGTTCGGTTCTTTTGCAGAGACGTATTGGGGACATGGAACCGATTTGGCGCTGACCGCCGGGCTAATGGATTATGATACGGATGATCAGCGGATTCCGCAAGCGGACGTGCTGGCCGAAGAAGCCGGCATGACCCTGGAATGGGTTCAGGGCCGGGGCAACGGACCGCATCCGAACTCGGTCAAAATCCAGCTGACCGGGGGCGGCCGGACCGCTGAAATCGTAGCCGCCTCGATTGGCGGCGGGACGATCGCGGTATATTCGCTGAACGGTTTTGACGTGCAGATCACGGGCGAATACCCGACCCTGGCGGTGAAGCATTCCGACAGCCAGGGCGTTCTGGCCAACATGACCGCGCTGCTCAGCCGGGACGGATATAATATCGGATATATGGATGTGGACCGCAAGGGACGCAGCGGGGATGCGATGACCGTGTTCGAGCTGGATTCCGCTCCGGAGGAGAGCACGATTCAGGCCATCCGCAAGCTTCCCCACATCAAGGAAGTAACGATGATCGATTTGACCAAAAGGAGCTAACCATCATATGAGATTCGAGACCCTCGAACAGCTGGCGGAGATTTGCCGCCAGGAGAACAAGACGATTGCCGAGGTTATGCTTGAGGATCAGGCGCGCGAAACGGGCGTCTCCCGCGAGGAAGTATTCCGGCAAATGGCCGAATATTACGGTGTGATGAAGGAGGCGGTGCGCCAGGGCCTCACCGGCAACACCAAGTCGCGGAGCGGGCTCACCGGCGGCGATGCCAAAAAGGTGTCGGATTATATGCAGCAGGGCGAAACATCGCTTGGCGGCCCTGCGGCCGAGGCGATGGCCTACGCGCTGGCGGTGTCGGAAGTGAACGCCTCGATGGGACGCATTATCGCGACGCCGACGGCTGGCTCTTGCGGAATCATCCCCGGCGTATTCGTCAGCGCCCAGGAACGCTTCGGCTGGGAGGACGAACATTTGGTCAAGGGCTTGTTCTGTGCCGGCGCCATAGGTTATGTTATAGCCAACAACGCCTCGATCTCGGGGGCGGAAGGCGGCTGCCAGGCGGAAGTCGGTTCGGCGATCGGCATGGCCGCGGGTGCGATGGTCGAGCTGCGCGGCGGCACGGCCCAGCAGGCCGTTCATGCTGTTGGCCTGGCGCTGAAAAACTGCCTCGGCCTGATCTGCGATCCGGTCGCCGGGCTGGTGGAGATTCCCTGCATCGTCCGGAACGGGCTGGGGGCCGTCACGGCCCTGGCGGCTTCGGACATGGCTCTTGCCGGCGTTGGCAGCGTTATCCCGGCCGATGAAGTGATCGGCGTCATGCTGGAGGTCGGAAGCGCCATGCCGGCCAAGCACCGCGAGACCGGGAAGGGTGGACTCGCCCAGACGCCAACTGGCCGCAAGCTGACCAAGGAACTGGTGGAACAGCGCCGCAGGAAGGCCAAAGAAGCCAAAGCGCCTGCCAAGGAAGATTAACCTATTAACGGCAGCCCCAAAAATTGAAATCAAAGGAGACGCGAAATCGATGAGCAATGTGAAGGAGAACCGTTGGTACAGCAAGGATCATGAATGGGTGGAAAAGGCAGGCGGATCTGTGGTCCGCATCGGGATCAGCGACTTCGCCCAGCACCAGCTGGGGGATATCGTGTTTGTGGAGCTGCCGGAAGCCGGCGCCGACGTAGCGGCCGAAGAGAGCATCGGAACGATCGAGTCGGTCAAAACCGTGTCGGATCTGTTCAGTCCGGTGAGCGGCAAAGTCACCAAGATCAACGATGCGCTGGAAAGCGAGCCGGAGCTCGTCAACAGCGAGCCGTACGACGGAGGCTGGATGATCGAGGTAGAGGTTGAAGGAGATTTGGACGAGCAGCTGCATTCGCTGCTGACGGCAGAGCAGTATGAGCAATTTTTGAACGAATAATAACGATATCGAGACAGGGGCTGGGGCACATCGTGCCGCAGCCTCTTTGATTTTATACGACGATTTTATACGGCGGCCCGTTATCCCTGCACAGCTTATTGCACCTGCAGTGCGGGTTATTTTCTTAAAACTATTCCTTCAAGCCAGCTTATTTATGACCAGGATTCGGTTTGTCGATAACAAGAATAAGAGGAGGGTACATACGCCGCTAAATGGAAGCTGCCCTGCATCTATTATTCTATGATTTGAAAGAACCGTGCAACTATGGGGTAAATGCTAGCGTACAAGCATATAATGATTTAACCATGCAGTCACAGCTGTCCCGTAAATTTGGGCAGGGAAAAGCTTATAGAACCCCTTACAAATGGCAAGAAAGTAACATAGGATGTAGTGAAAGCGATTTTTTGAGGCATTTATTCAGGTAAACCATGGTGGTGAGATGAATGATGATGAATAACGTGGAAATATATGAAGGTGGCGACCTGGGATGTCATTATACGCATCTTGAAAGTATATTCAAAGTTTGGGCGCCGACGGCGGCGAAGGTAACCCTCGCCTTGTACGACGACGCGGGAACTTATGACGGCGGAGCGCTTACCGATCACGCCGGAGGGTTCGAAATCGGCATGAGACGCGGGGAAGGCGGCGTATGGTCACTTCATTTCAGAGGCGATTTGGCCGGAAAATATTATATGTACAAGGTGGAGCACCCGGACGGACGGGAAGTTTATGCGGCCGATCCTTACGCCCGGGCGGTCAGTGCCAACGGGCAGCGGACGGCGATCGTCGACGTGAAGGCCGCAAGCCCGGAGGGCTGGGAAGAGGATGAAACTCCCGGTCTTCTGGGGGTGGAAGACTCGGTACTTTATGAACTGCATGTCAGGGATTTTTCGATCAGCCCGGATTCCGGGCTCCAGTATAAAGGCAAGTTCAAAGCGTTTACGGAGACAGGCGTGCGGGACGCAGCCGGCAGCCGGCTCGGCATCGATCATTTGGCCGAACTCGGCGTGACACATGTCCATCTGCTGCCGATTTTTGATTACGCGACGGTGAACGAGGTGACGGTCGATGATCCGGACTCGGCAGAACCGAAATTCAACTGGGGTTATGATCCCCAGCATTACAACGTGCCGGAAGGCTCCTACGCGACCGACCCGTCAAGCCCCGAAGTCCGGATCCGGGAATGCAAGGAGATGATCATGGCGCTGCACCGCAAAGGAATCCGGGTCGTGATGGATGTGGTGTACAATCATACCTACTCTGCGGGGGACGGCCTGTTTGAGAAGCTTGTGCCGGGTTATTTTTACCGGACCGATGCGTCAGGGCGGTTCAGCAACGGCTCCGGCGTCGGGAACGAGCTGGCAACCGAGCGCCCGATGGTCCGCAAATACATCAAGGATTCCCTGCGCTATTGGGCGGAAGAATACCATATCGACGGATTCCGTTTTGACCTGATGGGTCTGATCGACACGGACACGATCGCGCAGATCACCGAGGAGCTCCGCCGTGAGCATCCGGGACTGCTGATTTACGGGGAGCCTTGGACAGGCGGTGAAACGCCGCTGAAGCAGCAAACCTTGAAAGGATCCCAAAGGGGCAAAGGCTTTGCCGTTTTCAACGACAATTTCCGGGGGGCCATCAAGGGAGACAGCGACGGTGCAGGAAAGGGCTTTGCCACGGGGCAGCCCGGCAAGGAAGCGGCAGTATTGGCCGGCGTTCAGGGGGCGGTCGACGATTTCACCGGGTCACCTACGGAGACGATCAACTATGTGACGGTTCACGACAACCTTAACCTGTGGGATAAAGTACTGATTACGCAGGGACTGGGAGGTGATCTGATCCGGGGTATCGATAACGGCCAACTTGCCGGAGGGGGGAGCCTCGAAGAAGCTGTCGCAGCCACCGATCCTTACCGGAGCATCGACCAGGACCGGCTGCTGGAGAACGAAAGCGTCCGGAGAGCGCTGCTGGCCAACGGCATCGTGCTGACCTCTCAGGGGATTCCGCTCATTCATGCGGGTGACGAGATGCTCCGCAGCAAATTCGGCGACCACAACAGCTACCGGAGCGGGGATGCGATCAACGCCATCCGCTGGAGCAACAAGTCCCGGTTCCTTCCGGTATTCGAGTATTACCAGGGGCTGATCGCGCTGCGCCGCGCCCACCGGGCGTTCCGTATGACGGACAAGGAGCAGATCAAACGGAGCATGGAGGTCATGCGCTGCGACGGCAATGTCGTCGCTTACCGGCTGAAGGATCATGCCAACGGCGATACGTGGAAAAATATCATCGTCATCTATAACGCAAACGTTCGGGAGGCGCAGGTCGACATTCCGTTTTCCATTACCGGCTGGAAGGTGGCCGTCAAAAACCTTCAGGCCCGGAACGGGGCGCTGGAGATGATCGTCGACGAAACGGTGAGCGTCCCAGGCCTGTCGGTCATGGTTCTGTATGAGGAAGAAGGCGGCCGTCCGCGCCCGCTCAAGACGGTGGAGCTGCATTATGAGCGCCAGGACCGCAAATATGACGGCTGGAACTTATGGGTATGGGGCAGCGGCATGCGGGAACGCCGGGTCGATTTTGACCGGATGGAGGACGGACGCGCTGTGGCGACTATATATGTCCCGCTGAACGTGCAGGAAATCGGATATATCGTGCGGCTGAACGAGTGGGAGGCGAAGGACTGCGACCAGGACCGGTTTATCAAGCTCGGATGGCATCACAGCAAGCTGAAGGTGCTTGTCCGGAGCGGATCGGACGACTGGAAGAAGATCAGCTGACGCCCGGGTGCCGGGAGGAGTGCGGCCGGCTGTGTAAGGGGGCTGGCTGGAGCGTACGGCAACCTGGGAATGGAGCAGCTTAACAGGTTGGAAGGTTTGGCCGCTTTAGAAGCTTGCAAGCTGAGTTGTCTAGAAGCTTGGGGCGACGGTATGACGGAAATATGGAGCTTTCTTTTCTGTATCGGGGATAGGGATGCATGCATTTTACAAAAACGGGTGATTCCTATAAAGTAAAGTGAGATTCCCTTGGATAGGGTGATATATAACAGAGAAAGAAGGCTTACGATGACCGAGAAACTGCTGTCGCCTCTGGTGAAAACCTTTGACATGCTTCCCCATCCCGAGGGCGGATGGTACAAGGAGTTGTGGAAGGCGTCCTTTGAAATCCCGAAAGACGTGCTGGATCCCAAGTATTCGGGTTCGCGCCCTTCGGCGACTTCGATTTATTTCCTGCTGCATCCGGAGGAATCCTCCGCGTGGCACCGCGTTTATTCCGATGAATTGTGGCTGTGGCATTCCGGCAGTCCGCTCGAGCTGCTGCTCGGAGGCGATGGGGAACAGCCGGGCGAGGAGACCAAAATCATTTTGGGAATGGATGTCGAGAAAGGCCAGGTGCCGCAGGCGCTCGTTCCGGCCAATGTCTGGCAGGCGGCCAAGCCGCTGGGCGACGAGCCGGTGTTCGTCTCCTGCGTCGTTTCCCCAGGCTTTCATTTTGACGATTTTACGATGATATCCGGAAAATAAAACCTTCGGCAGCGGCATGTCCCGCTTCGCCGGGCCAGCCCAAATCCCGTACGGTTGCAATGACCGATGCGGGATTTTTTGTAATATTGGAAAGGACGCTGCAAGACGTTTTTGTTTAGATACACTGCTCCTTCCTTCAGTGTACTCCAGGCTAAGCAGCGTACAGATGCAGCCGGCTGTTTTTGCGCTGCAAGGTTTTGATTTCGCCAAAAATGGGTAATACATAGATATGCCTGTGTACTGCAGGGGACAGATTAAATATCAGAGGAGGTTGTAAAAGATGACATCTCATTCTCTTACAGCAGAACGAAGAACCGACACGAAGCATTCGAGCCTGCGCAGCTTGAGACAAAGCGGACGCATTCCGGCGGTGGTCTACGGGACACAGACCGAGAGCATGCCGGTCAGCGTCGATGCGAAGGAGCTGGCCAAAGTTGCCAGAACAGGCCGGTCCGAAGTGTTCAAGCTGAAGGTGGAAGGCTCGTCGGATCTGGACGTGATCATCAAGGATTATCAGCGCAAAGCCGGTGAGTGGATGCATGTGGACTTCATGCACATCTCCGCCAACAAGCCGATCAAGGTTCGCGTTCCGATCGACTTCCAAGGTACGGCTGCCGGCGCCAAGGTGGGCGGCGTGCTTCAGCATCAGGAGACCGAGCTTGAAGTCGAGGCGCTTCCTGCAAATCTGCCATCCGCGATCACCGTGGACGTATCGCATATGGAAATCGGCGACAAGCTGATAGCCGGAGACATCCAGCTGCCATCCGGCGTAACGCTCGTAGCCTCACCGGAAGAGCTGGTTGCTTCCGTAACGGCATCCCGCATGGCGACGGAGGCCCAGACTGCGGACGAATCCGTGGCAGCGGAGGGAGAAGAAGCGGCGGAAACGGCTGCAGAAGACAACAACGAATAACACCTCTTATCATATACATGCTTGTACAGAAACCCCCTGGTCGTGAACGACCAGGGGGTTTCATTGCATGAGGCGTGTGTGCGGTGCACTGTCCGCACACCCACTCGGCGAAGTGGGTGTACGTTTGCTTGTTCACTGCGGATCGCCTTTGTACGTTTCACTCGTATACGTATCACCTGTTTACGCGTTCTGCAGCTCCAGCCACTGCTCATACGCCGCGTCCAGCTGTGCCTGAAGCTGCTCCCGCTCCGTATGAAGCTGCTGCAGGCGCCCCAGATCCGAGGCGACGCTTTCCTCCAGCATGTCGGCATCGATCTGCCCCAGACGGCTCTCAAGCTCCTTGATCGACTGCTCGAGTGAAATGGAAGCAGAGGCGTCGCTTTTCCGGGAACGCCGCTCGCCGGCATCGGCGCGCGCAGCAGCCGGATTGGATACCGGCCCCTTGCCCTGGTTACCGGCTTCCGCGGCCTTTGAGCCAGCCGCCTCAGACTTCCGTGCCTGCGCCGCCGTTTCGGCTTCGCTCAGCTTGCGGATTTCCTGTTTGTAATCCTCGAAGTTACCGATGAAGGAACGGACCTGCCCGTGATCCAGGCTCCAAATTCTGGCCGCCAGCCTGTTGATAAAATACCGGTCATGGGATACGCCGAAGATGGTGCCGGGGAACTCCTCGAGCGCCTCCTCCAGCGCTTCCCTGGCGTCAATGTCCAAATGGTTGGTCGGTTCGTCCAGAATCAGCAGATTCGGCTTCTGCTCCATCAGGATGGCGAAGCGCAGCCGCGTCCACTCCCCGCCGGAGAGGCTGCGGATGTCTTTGAATACATCGGCGCCGTAGAACAGGAATCGCGCCAGCCGGCCGCGGGCTTCACCTTCCTCGATGCCGGCCTGCTCCCGGTAGTACTGAAGCACGTTCTGCTTGACGGCTTCCGGCGTTTCCTCCTGCGCGAGGTAACCGATGCTGACGCGCGAGCCGACAGCTACACTCCCCTCCGTCGGTTCGAGCTCGCCTAGGGCCAGCTTGATCAGCGTACTCTTGCCGCTTCCGTTGCCGCCGAGCAGCATGACGGTTTCCCCGTACCGGAGCGTTTCGTTTACGCCTTTGAACAAGGTGCGCGTGCCGTACGATTTGCCCAGCTCCTCGAACACGAGCACCTGCTTGCCGGAGCGGTCTTCCTGCTGCAGCGACAAATCCATCGTCTTTCGTTCAAGCACCGGCCGCTTCAGCTTCACCATACGGTCGAGCGCCTTCTGCATGGAGGCGGCACGACGGTGGAACCCGGCGTTCGGCGGGTTGGACCGGTTGCCCCACTCGATCAGCTGCTTGATGCTTTCCTGCATCTTTTTGATTTTTTTCTGCTGTTCCTGGTAATCGGCAAACTGCTGCAGGAGCCGCTCTTCCTTTTCCTTTTGATAACCACTGTAGTCGGTGTAGTAGGTAAAAGCTTCCCCGTCTTCAATCTCGACCACCTTGGTCACGAGCTTGTCGAGAAAGTAACGGTCATGCGATATCGTAAGCACGGTGCCGCGGTATTCCTTCAGGAACTGCTCCAGCCATTCGATCGCCGCCATGTCCAAATGGTTGGTCGGTTCGTCCAGCAGCAGCACATCAGGCTGCTCAAGCAGCAGGGAGGCGAGCCCGATTTTGGTCTTCTCTCCGCCGGAGAGGGAGGCGAAGGGGCGGCTGTACTGGCCCGCGGGGATGCCAAGGCCGCCGGCGATGCGGTCAATGGTCGCTTCCATTTCATAACCGCCTGCTGCTTCAAAGCGTTCCTGCAGCCTGCCGTATTCGGCGAGCCACTGCTCCGGCTCTTTGCCGCCGGAAGCGGAGGAGCCGGACATCAGCGCCTCCAGCTCGCGCATCCGCCGCTGCCATTCTAGCGGCGCCGCAAAGGCGCGCAGCAGGATGTCATACACCGTTTCGCCGTCTCCGGCTTGGGGAATTTGGGCGAGGAAGCCAAGCTTGGCGCCCCGCGAAATGGAGATTTCGCCTTGGTCCGGCTTGTCTCCGCCGTTCAGCAAGTGGAGCATCGTCGTTTTTCCGCAGCCGTTGCGGCCGATCAGGGCGGCTTTTTCCCCTTCGCGGATTTCAAAGGATACATCGGACAGAACGAGCTGGGCACCATGGTATTTTTGTATGTTTTTGCATTGAATCATCATCGTATTTTCCTCCATAGATGCCGCATCTACAGAAAAAAACCGCAGGGAAATGTCCCTGCGGCTTGAACGTTCAACGCTTATCCGTTGAAGTTAAGGTAGGAGCGGCATTTCGCAATTTTGTAAAACAACCGGATTGTTAAAAATGGACAGACGGATCCCGTTAACGGGAACTCTGTAAAAAATGCCGGACAAAATCATCGGCAGTTGATTGATCCGGTCGTTTCCAAAATTGCGTACCACTTCTACCTCACCTCCCTGTTAAAAAAAGTTAGCTTTATTGTATCCACAACGAGTGCTAAAAGCAAGCAATGGATGAAACATTTTATGAAAATGGCCATATCACCCTGATCAGAACCCTCAGCAGGCTTTGGATGTGTGGTCCCAATTCGGCTTCGGGCTGTCGAAGGGGTGTCGGTGTGTACGGCTGATGTAATAGCGGGACGGGCATTTATCTCCAGACCGGCATTATAATACAATAAGATGCAGTGGTTGAAACGAGTGGAGGGCCTCATGAAGAAAAAAATAATGTTTACCGGCGGAGGGTCCGCCGGACATGTCACGGTCAACCTGGCGCTGATCCCGCTGTTTCGGCAGGAAGGCTGGGCAGTGGAATACATAGGCTCGGTCAATGGGATCGAGCGGGAGCTGGTGTCGCCGCTGCCGGACGTGGCGTATTTTCCGATATCGACAGGCAAGCTGCGCCGGTATTTGGACTGGCAAAACGCCAAGGATCCGTTCCGGATCGCCAAGGGCGTCTATCAGGCGTACCGTCTCATCCACCGCCGGAAACCGGATATTGTATTTTCCAAAGGCGGGTTTGTATCGGTGCCCGTCGTCATCGGTGCCTGGCTGAACCGGGTGCCGGTTATCATTCACGAGTCGGACATCACGCCGGGGCTTGCCAACCGGATTGCCATCCCGATGGCTGAAGCGGTGTGCACGACGTTCCCGGAAGCGGCTGCCCATATCGGCAAGGGCAAGGGCCGCCATGTCGGCGCCGTCATCCGGAATGAGCTGAAACAGGGCAGCGCTGCCGCCGGGCGGAAGCTGTGCGGGTTCACCCCGGGGAAGCCCGTCCTGCTGGTGATGGGCGGCAGTCTTGGCGCGCAGAGCATTAACCGGGCGGTGCGCAAGGCGCTGCCTGAGCTGATGGAAGCTTTTCAAGTCGTGCACTTATGCGGGAAAGGGCAGCTCGATCCGGCGCTGACGGTTCCCGGCTACTGTCAATTTGAATACATTCGCGATGAACTGCCGGATGTGCTGGCGATGTCGGACCTGGTGATCACCCGTGCCGGCTCCAATTCGATCTTTGAGTTCCTTTCCTTGCGCAAGCCGATGCTTCTCATCCCATTGACCCGGCAGCAAAGCCGGGGCGATCAAATCCTTAACGCGCATTCGTTCGAAAAAGCGGGTTATGCCGAAGTGCTGGAAGAGGAAGGCCTGTCTCCGCAAACGCTGCTCGAGCGGGTTCGGGCATTGTATGCCCATCGGGATGCCTACGTATCGGCCATGGCGAGCGGCCAAAAGACGGACGCGCTTGCGGAAGTATTCAAGCTGATCAAAGAAACCGCAAAGCGACGTTGAAGATCGTCTGCACCTTGGAAAGGAACCTTATTTTACCTGAACGAATAGAGAACAAGAGTTCCTAATTTTTCGCTTTCCTGAGCCGAACTATGGTATATTGAGTACACGAGATTTTAGGACAGGAGACCGGAAAGGACGGAAGACATGCTGGCTTTTACTTCGCAAAGAATCAGATCATTATGCGGCGCATCCGCCTTTAAACGGGGTGAGGAATACTGCGCCTACGGTCAGGTCATGATCGTGGAACGCGATGACGATAACCGTTACATTGAGGCGGTGGTGCAGGACGAGGATATATACCGGGTGGAGGTAGATATCGACGGAGCGGATTTCAGCGCAACCTGCCATTGTGCGGGCTTCGGCGGATATTATCCTTACTGCAAGCATATCGCTGGCGTCTTGATCTATCTGCTGGAAGAAGAAAAGGGCGGGGCGGACCGGCTGCAACCGCGGGGGGAGGTCGTCCCGATTCCGACGCCCGCGGTTTCCTCCAGGGACGTGCGGCTCACCAGCGGACTGATCGAGCTGTTTGAGCAGATGGCGGACAGCGAACGGCTGAAGACCGGCCAGAAAGCGGCGAGCGTGCTTAAGGAAACGCTGGCTGTGGAATGGATCTGCAAAGTGACGGACGAGTATCAGCCGGAGCCGAAGTTCCGGATCGAGATGAAGGTCGGATCGAACCGGCTGTACGTCGTGCAAAATATCAGGCAGTTTCTGCTTCACATCGAGGAAGGGAGAAGCCTGCCTTTTACCAAGCTGTTCACATACAGCCCGAAGCAGCACACGTTCCGGCCCGAGGACTGGGCGGTCATCGACATGCTGATCCGGATTTGCGGCAGCGAGTTCGCGTATGACGAAGCAGGCCGCTCCATTCCCGGCTTCGCAGCCTCGGGCAGCCAGCGGATGCTGACGATCCCGCCGCTGGGCTGGAACGAGCTGCTGCCCTTGCTGGTCAAGGCCGGGGCCATGATGGAGCGCGAGTATGCTTCGCCTCAGCCGATTCAGCTGGGTGAAGGCCAGATACCGCTGTCGTTCCATGTGGGCAGCATCGATAGCGGCGACGCCTATCATCTGGAAATCAACGGGCTGAAGCGGGTCGTCGTGATGACCGCGTACGGCTGCGCAGCTGTTGACGGCACGATATACCGGCTGCCGGTGCGCGACCTGCTCCTGCTGTCAGAGATGAAAACCTTGATATACCGCTATGATCATAAGCGGATTAACATATCGCCGCACCAGATGGACGCACTGATGGAGAAGGTGGTTCCCGGCTTGCGGCGCATTGGGAAGGTCGGCATGGACGCCAGCGTCCGGGATCAGCTGGTGCAGCCGGACCTCGTGGTCAAGCTGTATTTGGACCGGGACGAAACCGAGCTGACCGCTAGGCTGGAATTCGTGTACGACGGGGTTGTGATCGATGCATTTGCCGATACAGATGCCCGGAAAGACGGCGACTTTATTCTGGTCCGGGATACCGATAAGGAGCGGCGGATGATCGAGGCGTTGAAAGGAACGGACTTTGTGCAGAGCGGACGCGAAATGGTGCTGGACCTGTCGGAAGAAGACAGCGTATACGATATCCTGTTTCATTTGCTGCCCAAGCTGGAGAAATGGGTCCAAGTATACGCCACTCCCGCCGTCAAGCAGCTGATGCACAATCCGAACAAGCCTCCGAAAATCAAGGCGGACACGGACCATACGACCAACTGGCTCGAGATCAACTTTGAGCTGGACCATGTGAGCGACAAAGAAATCCGCAAGCTGCTGCTGAGCGTGATTGAGAAGCGGAAGTATTACCGTCTTCCCGGCGGTGCGTATGTGTCCCTGGAAAAGGAAGCCTTCCAAACCTTCGGCGAGCTGTATGACGAGCTCGGGATGAAAAAAGGCGATATTACCGGCAGCCGCATCCATCTTCCTCTGGTCAAGGGGCTGCAGCTCCGTGACAAGGAAGGCCGGGCTTACGGGGTGCAGATGGGGAAATCGCTGCGCCAGCTGATTGATCATATGACGCATCCCGAGCAGATGGACTTCGATGTTCCTGAGGAGCTTGCCGACGTGCTCAGGGATTATCAGCGGGACGGCTTCCAGTGGCTGAAGACGCTCGGCCATTACCGGTTCGGCGGGATTCTGGCCGACGACATGGGGCTGGGCAAAACGCTGCAAAGCATTGCCTACATTGTGTCCGAACGCAGGGAGAAGGAAGGCGGGCACCTTCCGGTCCTGATCGTATCCCCCGCATCGCTCGTATATAACTGGGAGAGCGAGTTCCAGAAATTCGCTCCGTCCGTTCAGGTTCATGTGGCTCTGGGCGCGCGGAAGGAGCGCAGCGACTCCCTGCTTCGCATAGCGGCTGCGGGCGCAGAAACCGAATCTCATAACAGCCTTGCTGCACAGCAAGCAGACGTAATTATCACCTCCTATCCGTCCCTGCGCAAGGATATCCGGCTGTACCGGGAGATGGGCTTCAGCACCCTGTTTCTTGACGAAGCCCAGATGATCAAAAATTACGCGACGCAGACCGCCCAAGCGGTGCGGGAAATCCGTGCGGAGCGGCGGTTTGCGCTGACGGGCACGCCGATCGAAAACGCGGTGGATGAGCTGTGGTCGATTTTCGAGGCGGTATTCCCGGGTCTTTTTACGGGTCAGAAAGCTTTCCGCGGCCTGACCCGCGGCCAGATCTCCCGAATTGTGCAGCCGTTCATTTTACGCCGGTTAAGGGCCGATGTGCTGGACGAGCTGCCGGAACGGATCGAGACCGTTCAGCGCTCGGAGCTCAGCCTTGAGCAGAAGAAGCTGTACGCCGCTTACCTTGAGGAATTCAAGGAAGAGACGATCCGTGACCTGGAGATGGAGGGGTTCCAGAAGAGCCGGATGAAAATATTGGCCGGCATCACGAGGCTCCGTCAGCTGTGCTGCCATCCCTCGCTGTTTGTGGACGGGTACGAAGGTCCGGCCGGCAAGCTCTCCCAGCTGCTGGACGTGGTCGACGAATGCCTCAGCAGCGGGCGGCGGATCCTGATCTTTTCCCAGTTTACGAGCATGCTCCGGATCATCCGCAGCGAGCTGGGCGAGCGGGGGATTCCGGTCTTTTATCTGGACGGGCAGACTCCGGCCAAGGAGAGGGTGGACACGTGCTCGCGGTTTAACCAGGGAGAGAACGACGTATTCCTGATCTCGCTCAAAGCGGGCGGGACAGGGCTGAACTTGACCGGAGCGGACACGGTCATCCTGTACGATTTGTGGTGGAATCCGGCGGTGGAAGAGCAGGCCGCGGGACGCGCCCACCGGATGGGGCAGAAAAACGTGGTCCAGGTTATTCGCCTGGTGACGAAAGGCACCGTGGAGGAAAAGATGCTGGAGCTGCAGCAGCGGAAGAAGGATTTGATCCGCGAGGTGATGGAGTCGGCGGATGACGCGGTCACGACCTTGACTGAGCAGGAAATCCGCGAGCTGCTTGCCTTATAGAGAGCCATTTTATTTCATGGAAGTACCATGAACCGGACCTGGGAGGGGCCGGTTTTTTTCTTGTCCAGCTGCGAGAACCGGCCGTGCTCCATTTGATCCCGATAAATTTTCATGAAAAGGATGCAGGAATATGAACGGCAATGGCGAAATTTACCTCTATGATTTAGTATAAATGACCTATTACTTGTGATCCATTCACGGACTTGGGAATGAGGAGAAGAATGTATGCGAAATCGATACAATTACGGTATCCTAACCAATTCAGGGCCTCATCTGTACAGCATGGATACAGGGGGAAGCCGCGAACAGGGCGCAGATTCGCCGCCTGTCAGCGGATATATGCCTCGTGACGAACATGCGGCTGCGTCAGCGGCAGCAGGCTCTATAGCCTCTCTTTTTTCTACCACACCGACCTACAGCAGCGCTTATCTTAAGCGCCGTGAACTTATAAACCGGCAGCAGGGGCAGACCGCTTGGAACGAGGCGGAAAAATTAGCGTTTGAGGCCGATTGGTACGACAATCAGCTGGAGTGGATCGCGACGATCGATCAAACATACGGGGAGCCGGTATTCTGGGATGTTCTTGCTGCCATGGCTCCTCCGTTCCCGAGAGGGGAACAGGGGCCGAAAGAGAAGCTGGCTGAGGAGAATTTAGCTGCGTTCCAGCCGACCCGTATCCAGAAGCTCCTCAAGCAGGATGCCATGATCCGGGAGGAGCTCGAAAGGCAGGTTCAGCTGGCCCGGGAAGAGGATCGTAAAGACTATCTGGCATGGAAAGCAGCCAACGATTTTGCACACGACATCCTGGACGGCAACCGTACCGCCTATTTGCGGGTTCTGGAAGAGATGGCCCCGCTGCAGGAATTGACGATGCTGGGGAGCGGCCTCGAGTTCAGCGTCCGAAGCAGCTCCGAGGTGGAAGTGGAACTGGATGTCAATTCCCAGCAGGTGATCCCGCGCGAGGCGAAAGTCCGCACCGAAGCAGGAGTCGCTTCGCCTGAACTGACCGTTCCCGAACGCAATGACCTGGAGCTGAAATACATCTGCGGCTCCGTCCTCCGGATTGCAGGCGAGCTGTTTGCCCTGCTCCCACTGGAGTCGGTCGTCGTGCAGGCGAGGGACACCAAACTGAACGGAAAGACCGGGCAGGAGGAGTACATTACGGTGCTGTCGATCCGCATCGAGCGGAAATTTTTTGCCGGCTATCATGCAGGACGTGAACGCTGCCTGGAAGCACTGATGCATTGCTCCCACCGGATGGAGTACGATCCCGGTACCGGTTTTGAACCGGTTGACGACCTTCTGTAATCAGCATGTTCATTTACTATAGGCTGCCTTTGGGTGACCGACCTTTTGTGTCGGTTGATCATCCGGGGCAGTCTTTTTTAGGTTATAACGCATAAAATGATGCCTTTGTCCTCCAATGAACACATACCGAAAGACAGTGAAAGTATGCGACGGAAGACGTATATTCCAACAATAAATGGCGAAAAAACTCATATTTTGGTACCATATGCACTTGTTTTCCACTAGGGGGCATTTGTTAATATAATAGAAAACGTCTATGGCAGCCGCTGTAACCCGAAGAATACAGCTCTTTGAATGACAGGGACGCGGCATTTGAATCTGTGCATAGTCAGTAGAGAGAGCAAGAAGTATGGAGATGGGAGTGAGCGCATGAGGAGATGGTGGCTACTGCTGGGCAGCCTAGTCCTGGTCCTTGGGATAACCGGTTGCGGAGACAAGAAGAGCTACTCGATGGACCGCGTGGAATCCAGGGCTTACCTCGGGCCGGATGGAGACTTGTATGTCGAAGAACTGTTTACGTATACCTTTAAGGGCAGCTTTAACGGAATGACGCGTGCGATTGATCGGGCGGATCAGAAGGGGGTTGAATTTTTTGAAGCCTATGTACCCCCGGAGCATCCGAAGCTAGGCAGTTTCTCCTACGAAAACTTGCAGCGGCTGGATGTCCAATGGGACGACGACAATGATACGTATTACATATACGATGCCGCGCAGAACGAAACGAAACAGGCCTATTACCGCTACCGGATTGACCATGCGGCGGTCAGGTATGGCGAAACGGGCAAGCTGGAATGGAGCTTCTTTAAAAATAACCAAGAGGATCTTCACCAGGTGTCCGTCGACTTGTTTATGCCCGGCGATTATAAGGACGGCGACGTTCATGCCTTTTTGCATGACCGTTCGGGCGGGAAGATTACAAGCGAAGGGCCGCCAGCGGTTCACTATGAAACCGATGATTTGAAGAGTGATGGCACGGCGCATATGGTGGTCTATTTTCCACCGGATCAGTTATCCCAAATGACGGCTTCCGAGGAACAGGTTTCTTTGCAAAAGCAGCTGTCTGCCGAGCAGAAATACCAGGACCGGCTTGCCGCCCGTGACGATCGAATGAACGCCATCCGTCCGGTTGTGCAAGTCGGCATGGCTGTTTTCATTGTAGGTGCGCTGCTGTACGCTTTGTCGTGGAGAAAAATTTCGGCCTGGCTGCGGCGCGGGGATGTCACCCGGCAGGACATCGATGAAGCGGATCCGCTGCTTCTCATGTATATGCTGCGCAAAGGCCGGTTAAAAAGGGAAGACTTCATGGCCGGATTGTTATCGCTGCGGCAGAAGGGTTACGTGACCGTGAAGCAGGTCCCGGCTTCCAAACGCTTCCAGGAAGAGCCGACGGCTCCCGAATTCACGCTGCTGTTCACCTTTACGGGCAGGATGGACCAGCTCAACCCGGCGGAGAAGCATCTTGTCGGCTGGCTGTTCGAAGAAATCAACGGCAGTCTGATCTTCAAGCTGGATTCCTTGGCGGGACCAACGTTTAAGGAGCGGCAGAGCGCAAGGATCGTCAAGCAGTACCGGGCAAAGTCGGTTAAGCATGCCGACCGGCTGATGAAGTGGATCAGGCTGCTGTCGCGTACCCAGCCTTATTCGGGGCAGGTCCGGCCCAATCCGCTGCTGAAGCTGTTCATTCCGCTGACGGCTGCGGTGAATTACGGCCTGCTGCTGTATCTGCTGTACACCGACGCGGCGTCCACGCTCATGATCGTGCTAACCGCCGTGCTGCTTGGTGCCGGAGGGGTATGGGCGTCCATCCGTTTCCGGAATAAGCTGTGGATCTTCCTGTATCTGCTCGCATGCTTTATTATGGGCTCCCAAATCGTGCATGATATTTCGGGCGACTATCTGATCCTGACGGTATGTTCCGCTCTGTTTGTATGGAGCATTCCCGTTCATGTGCTGTCCTGGGAGACGCATCGCTATCGTTATGCACTCAAGGCACTACGGAGTACGCTCGGAAAAGGAGAGATGTCCTACGCAGGCGAACCGCTGGAAACAGAGCAGGCCGCGGAGTATGCCGCCCTGCTTGGGACCGTTCCGCGGTACATTAAACACCGTAAGCAGACCGGAACGTCAGGCGCTGCCTTGGCCGCAGCCGTGCCCGCATTATTCAGCGTGGAAATTATGGAATCCTTGAATTATACGCAAAATCACCTGCTCCTGAAGCCGATGGGCGTCGGAGGCAGCAGCAGTTCCTCGTCAAGCTTCAGTGACGGCGGGGGAGGAGGCGGAGGCGGGGGAACCGGCGCGTTCTAGCATACGCCAAATCGTCCGACTGCACCGCCCAGGAATAACCGATAACAATTGAGATTACCACGTAAATCCGCAGCAGCCCGTTCCCTGGCATTCGAGGGACGGGCTGTTTTTATGCCTGGAGGATGGAAGAAAACGGCTTTTCGCCCGCCACGTATTAACAAAAAAACGGCAAGCTCCTCTCAGAGAGAGGAACTGCCGTTTTTTTGGATAGGTGTACCCGATCAGTTGGTCTTGGCTGCCATGATGACGTCCCGGCACTCGTCGGAGCAGAAGGACTGATGGATCTCTTCGCACTCTTCGCAGCAAACATGCTGTTTGTTGCAGGTCGGGTTGGCGCAGTTGATATAGCGGTCATGCGTTTTGCCGCAGTGGATGCACTTGGCGATCACGACATCTTCTTCCGTACGGTTGATCGGCACCGAAATGCGCTCGTCAAAGACGTAGCATTTGCCGTCCCATAAATGTCCTTTGACTTTAGGGTCCTTGCCGTATGTTACGATGCCGCCTTCAAGCTGGGCAACATCCTGAAAGCCTTCTTTGATCATGAAGCCGGTCAGCTTCTCGCAGCGGATGCCGCCAGTGCAGTAGGTCAGAATTTTCTTGTCCTTGAACTGGCTCATATTGTTGCGAATCCATTCCGGAAATTCGCGGAACGACTCGACATCCGGACGGATGGCGCCGCGGAAATGTCCGATTTCGTATTCATAGTCGTTGCGGCCGTCCAGGACGATAACGTCATCCTGCTGAAGCAGCTCATGGAACTCTTCCGGAGACAGACGCTTCCCGCCGATGACGTTGGGATCAAGCGGCTCCTCGTAACGGAACGTGACGAGCTCTTTCTTGTGACGGACAAAAATTTTCTTGAACGCATGGCCTTCCGACTCATCGATCTTGAAGACGATATCAGAGAACAGCGGATTCGCTTTCAGGTCGTTCATATACTTCTCGGTTTGTTCCACGGTGCCGGACAGCGTGCCGTTGATGCCTTCAGAGGCGATCAGAATGCGGCCTTTGACGCCCAGATCTTTGCAATACTGCAGATGCTCCGCAGTGAACTGCTCAGGATCAGGGATGTTGACGAATTTATAATATAACAAAATACGGTATTCTTGCTTCGTTGTCATTGCTTCTTCACCTGTTCTTGTAAATTTACCTTATATATTGTAGATGAATAGGGCATACATAGTCAACTTGAAAGTATAGTAAGTAACCGGAGGATTCCTAATAGCTTAGCTGAAAGACGCAATTTCGATGCGGCCTATAGATGAGAATGAATCCGAGAAATACTGGAAAATGCTCCGTCTGCTTGCGCAAATTTAGAGGGTGGATGTCCTTCTCGTTGGAGGAATAAAAAACCAAATATTATATTGCGTATCGTTACGGTATATGATATTATGGGTTCATGGATCCGAATCAGCCGAAGATGGAAGGTGCCTACCCTTAAAGAACGACGCGGCAGCGGCAGCGTCGGATATCCGGAAATCCGATACGGCTGCCCATGGAGTAAGCTTTCCTCCGGCATGATAAGCCATCTTGAGTTTAACCGTATTCAGCAGCGCCGCGTAATACGACAAATCAAGCATGCAAAGGAGATGTTCTCTTATGAAAAAAGTGCTTTATGTGCCGCTGGACGACCGTCCTGCCAATTTGGATGATGTAATCGTGCAGGGGAGATCCGCAGGAATCCAGCTGATTGTCCCCAACAAGGAGGATATTGCCAATCGCCTCGATTCCAAAGCCGTGGCCGAAGGCGGCCAGCTGGTGAGCACCTCATCGCCGACGTACGGAAAGACGCGGAATATCCGCCGATTTATCAGGGAACACGCCGCTCAGGCAGACGGATTTATCATTTCGACGGATATGCTGGCCTACGGCGGGTTAATCGGCAGCAGACGGCTTCGTCCAAGCGCGGGCGGCACCTACCCTGATTACGACCCCGAGACTACCAAACTGCTGGACGTCGTTCGGGAAGTGAAGCGGGCCTACCCGCGTAAGCCGGTCTATGTGCTGGATACGATTATGCGGCTGGCGACCACGGTGTTTGTGGAAGGCCTGACCCAGGCTGCATACGATGAAGCCAGAGCCTTTGCCCAGCAGCCGCGGGCGGTCGCAACCACGTTCGAGGGCATTTTGGAAGGGTATGACACGAAACCCGACGGCACTTCGTTCGGAGAGCCTACCCTTTTTGACAAAGAGCAGTACTATAATGCCAGAAGGCATAAATTCAAGACCAACCGATATATCATTGAGCGGCTCGTCCGTGAAGGATACGTGGATTTTCTCGCAGTGGGGGTGGATGACTCCTATACCCAGGGAGTACAGGCCAACGAAATTGCTTACCTGGAAGCCTTTGTGAATGAGCATTTGGGCGGCACCGGCGGCCAGAATCCGGACAAAGCGATCATTCTCCCCGATGCCGATGCGCTGGGATACTCTCTGCTGGGCCGGATGGCGAAGGAGCTTCACAGGTACAGCTCCCGTCCGAAATACGGCGTCAAATATTTTGGGCCGGACGGGTCGACCATCGTCAATCCTTACGAGTATATGAGCGTGCACGATAATATCCGGCATCATGTGGACATCGTCGGCGGGGAGTTCGTTGACACGGCAGCCTATGACATCGAAATCGTGGCGGTTACCAGCGCCAGCGAGATCGGAGCCGCCGTGAGCCGGATGGAAGCGAACAGCGCCGGCCGGATTCCGACGCTGGTGATTGATTTTGTCGGGGGAGGCGCCGCCGATGCGACCGTAACCGAAGCGCTGCTCGACAGCGTGTCCACCGGACAGCTTCTGGGATACAGCGCGTGGAACACGGCCGGCAACAAAATCGGCATGGCCCTCGGCATGGCCCAGGCCCGATTCGTATACCTTGGCACGGAGAAGCGGCCGCCGGCGCTGCAAGAGGCAGTGAATGCGCACGGATCGCTGCTGTTCAAGCGATTCCTCAAGGACTACTACTATAAGAAGATCACGATTGCCGAAATTCGAGCGTACTCGCGGGCACACACCCTATACTCCAACGTACCGTATGCGGACCAAAACATTCTCCTGTTCAACTCGCCGGAAGACTATAAGGTTCTGGTCGAGATGCTTCGCGAACGCATGCAGGCGAACACGGAGGCGCTGGCTGCCAGAAAGGCATTCGAGCTCGGCGTGTCGCAGAACGTGTGGCGGATCAAGCCGTCCGGATGGTCGTATGCGACGTATGCTTGCGCGTCTCTGGACTACGACAATCCGGCATTCATTTGGGAGCGGGCGTTTGAGATTACGCTGGGGCCGGAAGTGACGCTGAAAGAGTGCTAGGGGGGGAGCGGCTGGCGGCTCGTGGTGGCTGCCGGCATCCGGTGCCAGCGCGAGCACGGATACAACCGCATAGCTTGCTGGCGTGCAGGACAAAACAAAGCCCGGGGATTCCGGGCTTTTTTCTGTACGGCTGTGAGCGATATAACCCGGCAAACCGGGATCACTTGATAGCCCCGGCCGTTATTCCGCTGGCGATCTGCCGCTGGAAGAACATGTACATGATCAGGACGGGGACGATGGTGATGAGCAGACCGGCGAAAAGGGGGCCCCATTCGGTACGGTACTGCATCTGGGCCTGCATCATTGCGATGCCGACGGGCAGGGTATAGTGCTTCGGATCGTTGACCAGAATCGTGCCGATAATGTATTCGTTCCAGATGTTCAGGACGTTGACGATGCCCACAGTAATGAGCCCCGGCTGTGAAAGCGGCAGCATCACCCGGAAGAAGATGCCGAAGTAGGACGCTCCGTCCATGGCGGCGGCTTCCTCCAGCTCTTTGGGCAGGCTTTTGAAAAATCCGACGAGCACGAAAATGCCAAACGCAATCAGCGTAGAGGCATACACAAGGATCAGCCCTAAAGACGAATTCGTCAGATGCATGGAGTTCATCAGGAAAAAGAGCGGGATGAGCGCCAGGCTGAACGGGATCATCATGGAGGCGATGTAAAGCAGGAACAGCGCCGTGCTTCCCCGGAACGGGTAGCGGGCCAGAACGTAGGCGGTGGTGGCCGACAGCAGCAGCCCGAGCAGTGTGGAACCGATCGTTACCACGACGGAGTTCAGGAAGTAATCGCCGAAGCTGAACTCCCGCCATACGTAGCTGAAGTTGCTCCACAGCAGCGGAAAGTCCGGCAGGGACCAGGGCATTTTGCGGAAAAATTGGTCGTTGTTTTTCAGCGAGTCCAGCAGGGTCCACAGCAGCGGATAAATCACCGATATGCCCCACAGGATCAGGATGGCGTAAAACACGATTTTGACCATCGGATTGGAAAGGCCTGATTTCATTATTTGTTCCTCCTGTGCCTAGAAAAATCAGCTGATTTCGATCGTTTCCTGGCGCATGAGCCGCTGCAGGATGACCGTCGTGATCATCGATAAGACCAGAATCAGCACGCCAATGGCCGCACCATAGCCAAAGTGGTACTGCGTGAAGGCCATTTGATACAAGTAGGACCCCATGACCTGGGTGGTGTTGTCCGGCCCGCCGTTCGTCATAATCATCACGATGACAAAAGAACCGTTGAGCGTGGTCATCATAATGTTGAGGATGGACACCTTCATCTGTTCCCAGATCAGCGGCAGCGTGATATGGCGGAATTGGTGCCACTGGCCAGCGCCTTCAAGGCTTGAGGCCTCGTAGTAGGATTCCGGTATCCCCTGGATCGCGGCGATCAGGAGAATCATATAGAAGCCGATGCCGGCCCAGATGGCGGGCGGAAGCAGCATCCAGATCGTGTGGCTGGTGAAGCCGAGCCACGTAATGTCCACTTTGTCTTTGGTGAACAAGGACAGGAAGGAGTTCAGAAAGCCGATTTGCGGATTATAGATAAAATTCCAGAGGACGCCGATGACGACGACGGAAATGACGTTCGGAATGAAAAAAATCGAGCGAAAAAAATTGGCGAGCCGAAATTTGAAGCGGGTCAGAGCGACCGCAAAAAACGTCGCCAGAATCATGATGCCGATAATTTTGCCCGCGACGAGAAAATAGTCGTTGCCCATCCCGATCCAGATGATGGGGTCGTGAAGCATCTCCTTGAAATTGTCCAGGCCGATAAACGTTTTATTGTCCGAGGAGCCGGACCAGTCATACAGCGAGTAATACATCGCCTGCAGTACGGGGTACACCGTAAACACGCAGAAGAACAGGAACGTGGGAATGATGAAGGTTGCGATAAACAGGTTGCGCTGCCAGGCGTTCGTCCCCAATTTCATCTTCGTTCTCCCTGCCTTTCACCTAAAATGTACGGAGGATAACAGAGAGCGTTCATCCCCGTCATCCTCCGCGTTTCCTGCCGGTCTATCGCATTATTTTTTCACTTTCTTGGCGACGTCCACGACGCGCTGTACCCACTCTTCCGGCGTGATTTTGCCGATGGTCAGGGCATCCGTGGCATCCTGCATCGCCTTATCCACGTCCGCGTTAAAGGTAATGGACGGAACGACGACGGTGTTGGAATCGGTTAAATACCGCGCTGCATCTTTAACATGGCTTGGTGCGCTGGAGCTGCTGATGTCGCCCTTGATGTTGGAAGGAGCGCCGCTCAGCTCGGCCCACTGCGAAGCCTGGGCTTCGGAGAAGATGAACTGCAGGAATGCTTTGGCCGCTTCCTTGTTTTTGGCGTTCTTGGCGATCGCCACGTTGGCGGTGGAAGTGTTGGCGACGACTTTGCCGCCTGAATCCTGCGTCACCGATGGAATGAAGCCGAAGGAGAATCCGCCCGGGACGTCCTTGGCCATTTCGTTCGGCAGCCAGAGGCCGTTCGGGATGAAGGCGTCTTTGTGCTGCAGGAACAGCATTTGCGAATCCGTGTGGTTGATCTGGATGGAGGCTTTGTCGATAAAGCCTTTGTCGCGAAGCTCGACGATTTTGTTCAGTGCAGTCAGCACGGCGGGCTGCTGGAAGGCTTCCACTTTGGAATCAGCCATGTCCTGCAGAATGGAAATATCGTTGTTGTTGGCCGATACGATCGCCGGGTACAAAATCGCACCGTTGATGTAGTACGGATATTTGCCGGTATGGATAAACGGAGTCACGCCCGCTGCTTTGATTTTGTCGCTGACGGACAAGAAAGACTGCCAGTCTTTGGGCTCTTCCCAGCCTTTTTCCTGGAAGAGGGCTTTGTCCCAGAACACGCCCCAGGAGTTCAAAACGAGCGGGATGTCGTAGACCTTGCCGTCAAACAGCTGCGGCGGCTGCGCCAGAATGTCGCTGATTTTGGTGCCGTCGATGTTCGTGGCGTCCTTCATCCAATCCGTCAGGTCCTCCAGCTGGCCGTCCTCCACCATTTGGCGGTCGTTCAGGTTCGGTCCGTCAATATACACGAAGTCCGGCGGATTGCCGCCGACCCAGCGGGGCTTCATCTGGTCGTTAATTTTAGGCCCGCCGCTTTCTTTAACGTTCAAATCGGGGTTGGCCGCTTTAAAGTCGGCGATGACTTTTTTCCACCACTTGTCGCCGTAGCCGCCGACGAAGTACTGGATTTCAAAGTCTCCGGTCAGTTTTTTGGTGCTGTCATCGGTCGTCGTGTTCGAGCTGGAATCGGTGTTGGTCGTTGTGGTGGTTGAGGAGGACGCGTCTTCGGTTTTCGTCGAAGTGGACGAGTCCTTGGAGCCGCATCCGGCCAGCGGGGCGACGATCATCAAAGCCGCAAGGCTGAGTGCCGCCAAATGTCTCTTGAACATCATAAAAGCTAACCCTCCTTAAGTGATTGTGCAACGCCATAGTGGTTGTCTATTTTGGATTACAGCGCCTAAAACCATCATAAGGATTCGGGGGGAGAGGCTCTATTGAATATCTTCCATGAATTCTTTGTTATTTTCTGTTCGTGGGGAAAGAAGGAGGGATAATCTTCTACTCCGTTCCATGGACCTCCTTCTGCACCTTCTCGGCGTAGCGCTGCAGCTCGTCCAGAGCCTCCTTCGGCGAGACGTGGTCGTGTAGAACCGCGTCGCCCATTTTCCGTGCGGTATCCATGATCGACTGCCATTCCGGCTGCTGGATCGGATAAAAGCTGGATTTCCGCAGCTCCGCCAGACGCTGCTTCACCATGGGATCCGCTGCCGACAGCTTGGCCCCGGCCTCCTCTGTCACGGGCAGAAAACCTTCCTGCGCGATGATTTCCTCATACACCGGGCTGGAATACAGATAATCCAGGAACGCGGAGAGCACCTCCTTGTTGGTATGGTCTGTTTTGAACGAGACCAGGTTATCGTGCACGCCGAACAGGAGCGGCTTCCGGCCGTCCTTGACGGGAATAGGGCCGGTGCCCCACTTCAGATTCGGGAACTCCCTCGGCATGACGGTGCCGAAATAATTGCCCGAAATCATCATCCCCAGTTTTCCGTCCCCGACGATGCGCTGCTTCTCGTCCCGGGTGGTGACAGTCGGCTCGGGGTCGGTTAATCCTTCGTCGTACAGGTCCTTCAGAAAGGCAAGGCCCTCGACGTTTTCCGGCGAATTGATCGTCCATTTCCCGTCACGGAACCACCCGCCGCCTGCCCCCAGGAAGAAATAAGAGAGATAGGCCTGGATTTCGTTATCGCTCAAATCGACGCCGAAGCCGTGGGCCATGCCGGTGTTTTTGATTTTGAGGGCATCCTTTTTCAGCTCCGACCAGGTGGCCGGTGCTTCGGATATGCCAGCCGCCTCGAAAAGGTCCCGATTGTAATACATATTCCGGGTGGACGAAACGTACGGAATGGCATATTGCTTGCCGTCCCACTGGTCGAGCTTCATCAGGTCCGGATAAAATTTCCGCTTCAGCTCCGGCGAAATGATCTCGTCCATGTCGTTCAGGAGGCCGTCCTTCGCAAAATGTGTGTACACGTTCGTGTTCAGCAGGTCCGGCGGCTGATTTTTACTGATCATCGTAGTATAGATGCCGTCTAGGATGTCCCAGTTGGCCACCTGCAAATTGATGACGATCGACGGGTTCTTCAGCATGAAGTCCTGGACCAGGTTTTCGAGCAGGGGCCGCGTCTCCGAGCTGTATTCCGAGGCGACAAAATTGATGAGCGCAGTCTGCTCCTCCGGCGGCTTCATCACCGGGTTGGCATCTTGCGGGCCGGAGCAGGAGAGAAGGAGCGCCGGAATGCCCAGCAGGCAGAGGGATATCCCGGCAAGCCGGGCCAGAAAACGGGAAGTCATCGGCTCTCGCACCTTTCGATGGTTATTGTTTATTTATCGATAAATGGAAAGAGGAGTTTCTGATTTTCCGGGGAATACATGTTAGCCTTGGTGACGACGATCGAATTGGTGTAGGTTTCCGGCTTGACCCTTTTGCCGTTGATGAGGTCGAGCACGGTCTGAACGCCCAAATATCCGATGTTAAAAGGCTGCTGCACGACGGTCGCGTTCAGGGTGCCTTCCTCGAGCAGCCGGATTTCGCTGGCCGACGTGTCGAAGCCGATCAGCTGGACAAGCCCGGTCCGATGGGCTTCCTTGACCGCTTTGGCGGCGCCGAGGGCCGCGGATTCGTTCAGCGCGATGATGGCGTTCATGTCGCGGTGGTCCCGGATCAGCGCCTTGGCGATCAGGTACGAACGCTCCTCGGAATCGGAGCAGTAAAACGTGCCATAGATCGCCGAGGACGAGGCATCAAGCGCTTGGCGGATGCCCTTTTCCCGCTCGGCCGATACGCCGGACGTTACGAAGTCGCTGATGATCACTGCTCTTAGCGAACCGCCGGTCTGCTCCAGCGCCACTTTGCCGGCCTGGACGCCGGCAGTGACATGATCGTTCGACACGAAGGCCGGCGGCGATTTCAGGCTGAGGGGCGTATCGATAATGACGAGCGGGATGTCCTCATCCTGGATGTTCTTGAGCTCGTCCATGATGCGGTCGTCGTTGATCGGGGCGACGACGACGGCCTGCGGCTTCTGCTTGAGGACGCCCTTCAGCAGCTGAAGCTGCGACTCGGCGTCCGTCTCCTGCAGCGGGCCGGTGATGCTGATGCTGGCCCCGGCCTCCTTGGCGGCCGCTTCGGCCCCAGCGCTCACCGTCTGCCAGAATTCGGAGCGGATGTTGTGCTCCTTGAGGATCACCGTCACGCTTCTCTCCTGAGGGGGCGTCGGAATAAACAGCTTGAAGTACAGGATGATGTAGACGCAGGATATGACAAAAATGATGGCCAACAGCAGCGTGGCACGTTGTATGCGCATGGGTGCTACTCCTTCATTTTGGGGATGGTGATGGTGACGCAGGTCCCTTCTTCCAGCTCGCTGCGGATTTGGATGCCGTAGACGTCGCCGAAGTACAGCTTTACGCGCTCGTTGACGTTGGCAATCCCGATGCCGCCGGATTTCGTCCGGCCGGACGTCTTGTCCTCCGGCGGGTTCCAGATGCGCCCGATTTGCTCCTCCGTCATGCCCAGCCCGTCATCCTCCACTTCAAATTGGATCATCTGGCCCAGGTCGCGGGCCCTTATGACGATTTTCCCCGGTTCGGGCTTGTTGCGGATGCCGTGATAAATGGCGTTTTCCACAAAGGGTTGCAGCAAAATTTTGAGCGTCATGAAACCGCTGATTTCCTCCGGCACGTCGATGTCGTATTCCAGCTGCTCGTTGTACCTCATCTTCTGTATAAGCAGATAGTTGGTGATATGCTCGACCTCCACCTTGATCGGCACCAGCTCCTTGTCCTTTGTAATGCTGGCGCGGAACAGTTTGGCCAAGGCCGAGGTCATCAGGACAACTTCCTCGTGCTTCTTTTGCTCGCCCATCCATACGATCGAATCGAGCGTGTTGTACAGGAAGTGCGGATTGATCTGCGATTGGAGCAGCATCAGCTCGCTTTTTCGTTTGTTCTCCTGGTTATGGATGATTTCCTGCATCAGATTCTTGATCTGGGCAAGCATCAAATTAAACGACCGTCCGAGCTGGCCGATTTCGTTCGGCTGGTCGATCTTCGTGCGGATATTGAAGTTGCCGCGCTCAACCTTTTTCATATCCCGCTGCAGAATGCGGATCGGCTTGGACATGCGGTATGACAGCACGAGCGACAGCAGCAGGGAGAAGAGGATGCCCATGATGGCGTACAGCAGGATGGACCTGCGGATCGTGCCTTCGTTTGCGATCAGGTCGTCCGCATAGGCCACGCCGACGATTTTCCAGCCGAAGTTCGTGTCATGCACCGAGTAGACGCGCTTGCCCTTGTCGTCGTTGATCGTGAAGGAGGTACCGCTCTTGGCACCGGTGACCTTGGCGATCTGCTCCGTGCGCAGGTTGCTGTAGATCAGCTGCTGCTGCGGGTGGTAAATGATGTTCCCGTTCTGGTCGACGATGAAGACGTAGCCCTTTTTGCCCAGGTTAATTTTGCTGCAAATATCGTTGATGATGCTCAGGTTCAGGTCCACGAGAAAAATGCCCTCGCCCCGGATCCCGTCCGTGCTCTTCAATTCGCGGCTGAGGGAGACGACCCACCGGTATTCGTTTTGGATGACGTTCTGCACATGAGGCGGCGAAATGACGGATTGTCCGCCCTTGTTCTTCGCTTCCTTGTACCAGGACTGGTCCTCCAGCTTGGTGTTCGGGTTGAGCAGGGTAATCCGGCGGTCGGACACGTAATGGCCGTTATAGCCGAACACCATGATGGCCGAGATGTCCTTGCGCGAGTACAGGATGGCCTGGAATAGGTCGGAGATGCGCTTTTCGTATGGCCGCCGGTCGCTTGTGCTGATAAACGTGTTGTTGGAGATGTAATACTTGACGTCTTTGTTGGTCATGGCCAAGAGGCTGATATTTTCCATGTTGTCGATGTAAGACTGGATGTTGGAGTTGACCTGCGTGATGATTTCCTGAACGTAGCTCTCCGAATTGGTCTCCATCGCGGCGACCGACAGGTTGTAGCTGTTCAGGCTGATGACCAGGACGGTAATCAGGATCAGGCAGGAGAAGGTGAAAAAGATGCTCGACTGGATGCTTTTAAACGGCAAAAAAGGAAGGAGGGAGGCGCGCTGTCTGGTCATGGCTGCGGGCTCTCCTTGGCCTGCCTGTCGCGGAATTCCCGCGGCGTCATGCCTGCATGCTTCTTGAACAGAATGCTGAAATAGTTCGGGTCATTGTAGCCGACCTGACCGGCGATTTCGTAAAATTTGAGCCCGGTGTGTGCCAGCAGCTCCTTGGCTTTGTCCATTCGGGTCCGGGTCAGGTACTCGACGAAGGTTTCGCCTGTATGCTGCTTGAAGACGAGGCTGAAGTAGCTGGTGCTCATCAGGACGTGGCGGCACAGGTGCTGCAGCGAGATGTCTTCGTCGGCATAATGCGTCTCGATGTAGTCGACGGCCTTGCGGATCTGCATATGGGTCAAATGATGGCGGTTTTCGGCAACGGCGTTCATGACGGAGGTGACCGTCTCCGTGAGCCAGGCTTCGATTTCGTCAAGCGTTTTGAATCTGTAGACGTCGGTCAGCAGGATCGAGCGCGGTTCGTGCAAGCCCAGCTCCTGAATCGTGTTCATGAGGGAAAGGATGACCTTTTGGATGTGAAAAATGCACGAATCCATCGGTGCCATGCCCTGTTTCAGGTCGCAGACGAATTCCCGGATCAGCTGGCGGATTTCCTCCAGGGAGCCAGTCTTGACGGCGGATGCCAATTGGCGGTCCCAATCCGCACGGAGCGTCTCGGCCAGGACGGGCCGGCCCTCCATGTCCAGCAGGCTGATCACCCGGTTTTTGCCGAGCAAAAAGCGGTAATCCAGCGCGGAAAGGGCGCTTGTGTACGATGCGGGAAGCTGCTGCTCTGCCTGCACTGCTTGTCCGACGCCGATGGTAACGGTGAACTTTAAATATTTGTGAATGTAGAAGCGGGCTTCTTCGGCCACCCGGAACGCCTTTTCGTACACATCGGTATCCTCGGCGCTGTCCGAGACGATCAGGGCGATGCGCTCCTCGCGTGTGCGGAACAGCAGCAGGTCCTCGCGGAGGGCGATTTCCTCGAACAGGTTGTAAGCGGCGTAGCGAAGAATTTCCGTGTCCTGCCCGCTCTCGCTCTGCAGGGGACGGGAGCCGAAATCGTCGATATCAGCCACCATGGCCAGGCATGGCGAAGCCAGCGGTGTCAGGCCGAAATAGCGGAAGCGCTCCTGTGCTTCCTCGGCTTTCATCCCGGTAACGACGAGCCGCTCCAGGAAGCGCTCCTTCAGGAGCGGCAGGCTCTGCTTTAGCTGGCTGTAGAGCCGGCTGAAATCCTCGCGCCTGCGTGTCTCTTCGTCCATCTCTGCCTTGACCTTCAGAAGCAGCTCGCGGATTTCCTGGGCAGTAATCGGTTTCAAAATAAAATCGGAAACCTTGAGGCGAATGGCCTGCTGTGCGTATTCGAACTCGTCGTAACCGGTCAGGATGATCATTTTGATATGCGGATATTTGGAGCCTGCAGCGGCCGTCAGCGCAAGACCGTCCATAAACGGCATGGAGATGTCTGAAATGATGAGATCCGGCATGTTCAGATCGATCGCCTCCAGCGCCTCGCGGCCGTTGGCATAATCGCCGATCAGCTCGAAGCCGAGCTCCTGCCAGCCGATCGTTCGCTTCAGCCCGTCGCGGACAACCGCTTCATCGTCGACGATGAATACTTTGTACATGGTATGCCCCCTGTCTTTTGTTCGATGCCGTAAGGCTTCCGGACCCAGGGTCCTTGTTCATAAAAACGTAATAATGCTGGAATAATTATACTGTAAAAGCGGATTTGTGGATATGGGGAATGTGCGAATCAAAGATGGAACGTCCGAATTGCCGTATTTTGACATGATCCCGGCTCTATGCTTTAATATGAAAATATTAAGCCGGGACGGGAGGTGAGAGAAACATGGCAACGATCAAGGATGTGGCCAAGCATGCCAACGTATCGACGACGGTCGTCTCCAAGGCGCTGAACGGATATTCGGACGTGAGTGAGGAGACGCGGAAAAAGGTGCTGAAGGCGGTCGAGGAGCTGAACTACTCCCCAAACATGCTGGCCAAAAATCTGAAGCAAAAAGTCACGAAATCGATCGCGCTGATCTTCTCCAATTTTGAGGGTTCGAGTGGCAAGGACGGCGTGCTGTTTCAGATGATGACAGGGATTTTCGAGGCGGCGTCGCATTACAATTACGAGGTGCTGCTGTACACGCGGAACCTGTCGGAGCAGCAGGACAAGTCCTATTGGCAGTTCTGCAAGGAGCACAAGGTATCGGGCGCGGTCATAACGGGACTGAAGACGACCGATCCGTATTTTCAGGAAATCGTGGACAGTAATTTTCCGTGCGTTGTGATCGACGCCGACATTACGGGAAGCCACACCAGCTCGGTGATGACGGATAATGTAGGGGCGGCCCAGGCGGCCATCCAGCATCTGGTCGATCTCGGACACCGCCGGATCGGCATGGTCAACGGCCATAATTTTGCCGTGGTCAGCAACGAGCGTTTGAAGGGTTACCGACAGGCATTGAAAGCTAACGGCATCGAATTCGATCCAGCGCTGGTCGTTAACGGCGATTATACGGAGGAGTATGCCTATGGTTCGGCGGAGTCCTATTTGCAGGATCACCCGGACGTGACGGCCGTTTTCTTCGCAAGCGATCTGATGGCGATCGGTTTCATGAACCGCTGCCGCGAGCTGAACGTCCGCATACCGGAGCAGCTGTCCGTGATCGGGTTTGACGATATCGTGCTGTCCAGCTATACATCACCCAAGCTGACCACAGTGAGGCAGGATTTTAAGCGGATGGCTATGACGGCATTCGAGCAGGTCATTCATCTGCTGGAGCACAACGGCACCGGAAAACATTTGAAAATTCCATTTCAGGTGGTTGACAGGGAAACGACGTCGATGCTATAATTTGCACGGAAGCGCTTTCAAATTTTCATATTTTTTTACGGTGATCGAAATCGATTTCGGATCAAGGGTACCAATGCATTTCACCTTCATGCCAACAAGGAGCCGACAGGCCAACCTGCAGGGAGGGTGAATATTTTTTTCAAGGTTCCGAAATCGATTTGGGACCGCATCAGTACTCATTTTTTAGGTGATTGGGTTGCACGGCTTTCATCGTTTCCAGTGAAAAAACAGGGAGGTCTATCCAATGAGAAAATGGTCTGCAAGTGTAGCGTTTGTTCTGCTGTTCAGCGTCATCCTGAGCGCCTGCTCATCCGGCTCGGGTTCCAAGGGGAACGACAGCGCCCAGGGGAGCGGATCCTCTGATGGCAGCGGGTCCGGCAAGGTGGTTGAGCTGAAATTTACGACCTGGGGAGAGCTGTCGGCCGATTCGGTAGAGAAAAAGCTGGCCGACGAGTTCAATGCATCCCACCCCGGTATCAAGGTTACGTTTGAACCGGTTCCGGGAGACGGCTATGCCACGAAGCTGACGACTTCGCTGGCGGCGGGGCAGGCACCGGATGTCTTTTTGATCGGGGAAGGGGATTATTTCAAATACGTCGACAAGGGCGTGGTGGAGCCTCTGGATGAGTACATCAGCCAGGACAGCTCCTTCAAGACGGATATGTTCCAGCAGGATCTGCTGAACATGGGCAAGATCGGCGGCAAGCTGTACTACCTTCCGAAAGACTTCAATCCGCTCGCTTTATGGTACAACAAGCGCATGTTCGACGCCGCCAAGATCCCTTATCCGACCGACGACTGGACCTGGGACGACATGATCAGCGCGGCCAAGAAGCTGACCCAGAAGGACGGCAGCGGCAAAATCAAGGAATTCGGCTTTAACGCAACCAAATGGGAATATCCGATTTACATATACCTGTGGCTGAACGGAACCGACATCGGCAATGAAGACGGCACAAAAGCGGAAGGCTTCATGAACAGCGAGAAGACGGTGGCAGCCATGGAAAAATACGTGGCGTTGGCACAGGGTGACGACCGCGTATCCCCGACGCCGCAGGACACCGAAACGCTGGGCGGGGACTCGTCGATGTTTATGACCGACAAGCTGGCCATGATGATTACCGGACGTTGGGTCAAGGGCGATCTCGACAAATCCGACGTGCAGTACGGTTCGGCATTGATCCCGAAAGGGGCAAACGGAGAACGCGCAAGTATTATTGCCGCCGCCGGCTGGGCGATGAACGCAAACGGCAAGCACAAGAAGGAAGCGTATGAGCTGATGAAATGGCTGTCCGGCACCGAGGCGCAAAAGTCCCGCTCCGAAAAGGGTCAGGTGCTTCCGGCTACCGTTGCGGAGCTGGATCAGGTAAAGAGCACGGAAGTGGTCGACAAACCGGTCATCGAAATGATGGATTATGCCAAAAAGCCGATTTCCATGCGTTCGGCGAATGCGCCGACCTTTACGGAGGAATTCAATAAGGCGGTTGAAAAGGTGCTGCTGAATAAATCCACGGTGAAGGACGCCTTGGATGAGGCGGCCAAAAATGTGGACAGCAAGATCGCGAAGTAAGGATGACACAGGAAGCCATGAGTCCCCGATTCATGGCTTCCTCCTTCGTCGAACATCCGGATGCAACAGCCCGTGCTGCATCAGCCGGGCGGCCATCCGTACCATCAAGGAGGTTACTTTATGCGGAATTCACGATCGGAAAGGGCGGGATACCTGTTTATTCTTCCTTGGTTTCTGGGCCTGCTGCTGTTTACGCTGGGTCCGATGCTCTTCTCGTTTGTCCTGTCCTTCAGCAAGTGGGACATCATTACCGGCATCGGATCGATCGAATTCGTCGGCCTGGACAACTTCAAGGCGATTTTTCACGATGAGCTGTTCTACCAGTCGCTGAAAGTCACCTTCATCTTTGCCCTCGTCTCCGTCCCTTTATATCAGATTGTCTCTCTTCTCATCGCGCTGCTGCTGAACATGCGGACCCGGGGCATGAAGCTGTTCCGCCTGATCTATTTCATGCCGTCGGTCATTCCGGCCGTAGCCGTGTCGATGATGTGGATCATGATTTTCAATCCGGAATACGGCATATTGAACCGGGCGCTGGGATGGTTCGGCATTCAGGGACCGGCCTGGCTGCAGGATCCGAGCTATGCGCTTGGGGCGCTGATCGTCATGGGCATTTGGGGCGTCGGCAACACGATCATCATTTACCTGTCCGGGCTGCAGGGCGTTCCCGAGGAGCTGCATGAGGCGGCTCAATTGGACGGGGCGGGAAGCATCCGCCGCTTTTTCAGCGTGACGATGCCGATGATCTCCCCGACGATTTTTTTCAATTTGATCATGGGGATCATCGGGGGCTTTCAGTACTTCACCCAGGCCTTTGTCATGACAAATGGAGGCCCGCTCAACTCAACGCTGTTTTACAACCTGTATTTATATAACAAGGCGTTCGTGAACTACGAAATGGGCTATGCTTCAGCTTTATCCTGGATTTTATTTGCGATCATCCTGTTCTTCACGCTGATTGTCATCCGCAGCTCTTCGATGTGGGTGTACTACAACGGCGATGACGACCGGGATTAAAAGGAGGGATCGCGTATGCATACGGCAATTCGAAAATGGAGTTTGTCCCGGATCCTGACGCTGCTGCTGCTGACTGCGGGCGCTGCGATCGTACTGGTGCCGCTGCTCTGGACCGTATCCACCTCGCTGAAAACGCCGGCCGAGGTCTTTCAGGATTCGTTCTTCCCCAAAACGTGGAAATGGGGGAACTACCGGGACGCAGTGACCGCGGTGCCGTTTTTTCTGTTCCTGAAAAACACGGTGCTGATCCTGATTCCGGTCATGATCGGAACGGTGTTCACCTCGGCCCTGTGCGCATACGGCTTCGCCCGGTTCAAATTCAAGGGCAAGCGCTGGCTGTTTCTCGTGCTGCTGGCGACGATGATGCTTCCGGGCCAGGTGACGATGATTCCGATGTTTATCATGTTCAAGGAGGCTGGCTGGGTCGATACGTTCCTGCCGCTGATCGTTCCGTCCTTTTTTGGCGGGGGCGCCTTCAACATCTTTTTGATCCGGCAGTTTATGCGGGGAATTCCCCGAGACCTCGATGAAGCCGCGTATATGGACGGGGCTAACCGGTGGAGCATTTTTACGCGGATCATGCTTCCGCTGAGCAAACCGCCGCTCATCGCGGTATCGATTTTTACCTTTATGGGCGTGTGGAACGATTTCCAGGGTCCGCTGATTTATTTGAATTCGAACGAAAAATATACGCTGGCCCTGGGGCTGTCCATGTTCAAGGGGCTCTATAACGTCGAATGGAACATGCTGATGGCCGCTACCGTGCTGATCATGCTGCCGGCGATCATTGTGTTTTTCTTCCTGCAGAAGTATTTCATCGAGGGGATTTCCCTCTCGTCCGCGATGAAGGGCTAGCCTTCGCGAAAGACCAATACACAAGAAGAAGAGGAGATTCCGAATGATAAAGCAAAGCAGCAGGCATCCATTCCCGATTTATTTGACGGCGGGTGAATATATCAAGGCGGTCGGTACGCAGGACGGCTATTTCCCGGACTTTGGACATCATGTTGCCGGTGAAATGGGAGGAGTATGGCTTCATCCCATCAAGCTGCTGGACGGCTTCTGGCTCCGGCTGACCGATCACCGCCGGAACATTTCCGTCTGGTCCAAGGCGGACGAGTTCATTAATCATCCTTGGGGTTCGGAATTCCGTTACGATCATGGCCTGGGGCATATCCCGGTCTCGATGAAGCGCGTCCAGTTTGCGCCTGACGAAGAAAAGGGCATGGTCGTCCGGTACGAAATCGTGAACTATGCGGCAGAGGAAACGGTGCTGGAGCTGGAAATGCTCTTTCGCTCCGATCTTCGCCCGGTGTGGTACTCGGAGCAAATCGGTATCGAGGACGGGGAAGAGGACCGGTTTGAAGCGGTGTCGGAGTCGGCCCTGATCGCCAAAGACAGCGACAGCGAATGGTACGTGATGGTGGGGGCTGAAATGCCCGGAGTCGGATCGGTCCAGATGACCACAGACCGTTCCCTGTTCGGCCCGGAGCGGACCGCAGGCGGCGGTTCCGGGGCTTCGCTCACCGCTTCTCTGAAGCTGGCGCCAGGCGAAACCTTTGCTTTTCACGCCTTTATCGCAGGCTCCTATACATCCCGGGACGAATGCATCGCCACGTTCGACCGTCTCAAGCAGGAGCATGAACGGCTGTTTGAACAAAAGCTGCGCCTGCTGGAGAGCATCGATCGGAAATCCAAGCTGAGCATCGAAGGAGAAGACGAGCTGAATGAAATCTTCTCCTGGACCAAATGGAATACGCAGTGGCTCGTACAAAAGGTCGATTTTATCGGGCGCGGCCTGACCGCGGGCTCCCCGCATTATCCGTGGTGGTTTGGCTGTGACAACTCCTATACGGTGCAGGGACTTGCCGCTGTGGGGGATTTTCGGCTCGCTAAGGATACGGTAGATATCCTCCGCAGCATTTCGCAGGAAGCCAACGGTAACGGACGCATCGTTCACGAAATTACGACGATGGGCGTGGTTGCCAACCCGGGGAATACGCAGGAAACCGCCCATTTCATCACGATGATCTGGGATCTGTTCTCCTGGACCGGTGACCTGGAGATGCTCAGAGAGAACTACAACATTTGCGTGCAGGGCATGGATTGGCTGCTGCATGAAATGGACCCGGACGGCGATCTGTTCCCATCCGGCTACGGAATCATTGAAATTTCCGGCCTGAATATGGAATTGATCGATACCGCAGTGTATTCGGCTCAGGCGGCCGGAGCTCTCGCCAGCATGAGCGTGGCGCTGGGCGAAAGGCAGCGGGCGGAGGCGTACGAAGCGCTGGCAGACCGGATGAAGAAAGCCATCAACCGGGTATACTGGTCCGAGGAGGACGGCCTATACGCCGATGCGGTCGCTCCGAAGAGCGACATTATGCCGAAGGTCGACCATCTGGTGTCCGTTGCGGAGAAGCACGGCGTCCAGGGTTACCGGGACGTTCTGAACCGGGTGCTGGACCGGGTGCAGGATGAGCAGGAAGACCGCGGCTGGCTGCTGAACAAAAACTGGGTGATCGTGACCCCGATGGAAACCGGGATCGCGGAGCGGGAGAAAGCGGTCCGGGCTCTCGGCAACATGAGAACGGAGGAATTCATCGGTCCGTACGGCACATACCTCTCGGGGGTATACCGGACCGAAACGATGACGATATCTACGGGCGTGCACGCCGTGGCAGAGGCGGTATACGGCTTTGCCGATGAGTCGCTTGATCTGCTCCGGCGGATGATGCGCACGTTCTCGATGGCGCTGCCGGGCTCGATGAACGAGATGTCGCCGGATTACGGCTGCGCAGTCCAGGCATGGACGCTGTATGCGATGGCCGTTCCGCTGATCCGCCACTTCTTCGGCGTCAAGCCGCATGCGCATCTGAACACCGTGCACATTGCGCCGCTCATTCCGTCCGTCTGGGATGGAAAAAAGATGACGCTTCAGCAGCTGCATATCGGCCAGGCAGTGATCGACCTGGAGCTCCGCTCCGAGGCGGGCCGGCTGTATGCCGACATCGCGAATCCCGGCGGGCTGAAAGTCATCCTCGAATGGGCCGGCCAGACGGTGATCCGTGATGAGCCGCATATTCGGGTGACGCTGTAAGTAGGCGGCAGCACCTCAGAGCGCTGTACAGAGGATTAGAGGCAGACAATTCCCAGCTATGGTTACGCGGGGGAAAAGAACAGAAGGCCCGGGATATGACCCGGGCCTTCTGTTCTTGTTTTTTTTCAGGGGAGGGCATCGAAATGGTGCACCATAAAGGCTTCACGACGATTGAGAAAGGAACATATGTTTGATAGGATAGAAAATAAACCGTCTAAACAAGCTTAAGGGTTATCGAATAAAACGTGGGGGATGAGCGGATGTATCAGTACATAGATGAGGAATACGTAAAGGTGGACTTTGGCCAAGCCGATCTGAAGGAAGGGGAATTGAAGGGATGCACCTTTCATCAGTGCAGCTTTCGCGGAGCCGCGCTGGATGAGGTCTGGACGACCGGCTGCCGGTTTATCGAATGCGACTTTGGGGGAGCGACGCTGAACGCTTCTGTTCATGCCCGGTCGGCGTTTACAAACTGCCGCTTTGCGGGAGCCAATTTGTTCGTAAGCAAGTTTGAGGATTGCAAAATGACGGGCAGCGACTTCTCCGGCGCATCGCTGGACGGCATCACGATCCAGGGCGGGGACTGGTCGTACACGAACCTGCGGCACGCCAATCTCGTCAAGCAGCAGCTGCGGGGTATCCGTTTTGTAGAGGCGGACTTATCCGAATGCAATCTGCAAAAAGCGGATCTCCGCGAGGCGGATTTGAGCGGCGTCCGGCTGGCAAAGGCCGCATTGAACGGTGCGGATCTCCGGGGCGCGAAGCTGGACCGCTTTGATTTCCGGTCGATCGACCTCACCGGGGTGCGGATCGACCTGGAGCAGGCGGTCGGTGTAGCCCGGGCCTACGGCGCCAAGGTGGACTAAGACCATGGCCGAGACTGCCGCCGATGCCCGCTCCGCCTTAGAACCGCCTGTACATGCCGACCGATGCCGGCGCCGTCTCCTCGAAGCCGAACTGCCGATACAGAAGGTCGGCCGGCACATCGGCGATCAGGCTGACATAGGCGGTGGGCGGAGCGTTATGGTCCAGGTAGCCGGTGATTTCGGCCATGATCCGCTTGCCCAGGCCCTGTCCTTGATGATCGGGATCAACGGTGATGTCCACGACGTGGTACATGCAGCCGCCGTCCCCGATGACTCGGCCCATGCCGATCAGTTTCCCTTCCAGGCGGAGGGTCACGATGAAGAGGGAACCCTGAAGTCCCCTGCGGGAGGCTTCGATGTCCTTGGGGCTGAGGCCGGCCTTTACCCGCAGCGTGTTGTACTCCTCGGCTTCCGGGACATCATGTCCTAGCTGAATGTGTGAATTCATGATCTCACTCCTTTGCTCCCAAGTATATCTGAAGCTATGGAAGGCGTCACCGCTCAACGGGCAAGCACGACTTGGCTTGCAACGCGATGCTCGCAGCCGCTAAGCCACGCAGCGGGATGTTGCTTACCCATCAAGCTTGAACGCTACCGCAGCATCATGGTGCCGCCGTCAACCATAATGGTTTGCCCGGTAATAAATTTGGCGTCCCTGCTTAGCAGGAAGCAGACGACCCGGCCGACGTCGTGCTCGCAGTCGCCAAGCCGCCGCAAAGGGATGTTGTTGACCATTTTCTCGTAAGCTTCGGGCATCTTCTCTTTCCATTCCAGCACGCCTTCGGAGGCTGCGATCGGGCAGACGATGTTGACATTGATCTGATCCGGCCCCCATTCCTTGGCCGCCACGCGGGAAATGCCGCGCAGGGCTTCCTTGGCGGCTGCGTAGGAGGTTTGCGTGGGCATGCCTTCGAGCGCCGCTCCCGACGCAAAGTTCACGATCGAGCCCTGCGTTTCTTTTAAATAGGGGTAGCTCCATTTCATCAGATGAAAAGCGGGGAGAAAGCCTGTATGCAGCGCCAGTCTGAGCTCTTCTTCAGTCGTATCCAGAAAGGGCACGTTCCTTGAAGCCTGCGCGCAGTTCACCAATCCGTGAAGCGTTTTGAACCTTCCGATGACCTGCTTGAAGCCTTGAGCGACCTCATCTTTATCGAGCAGGTTGACTTTTACAAACATGCATTCCGCTCTTTCGCTAACCTCCTTCTCCGTGATGCGTCCCTTTTCTTCACCGCTGTCGAAAAAGGCGACCCTGGCGCCCTCTTTGGCGAGAGCCATAACGACCCCCCTGCCGATACCCGCGGCGCCCCCATTGACGAGAATCGTATGATCCGCTAATTTCATAGGTTTGATCAGCCTCCTGATGTTGGGTTTGTTTGCGTTCGATCGCTCTATCCGAAGCGATGTAATGATTTTTACGTCCGACTGTGGTCCCCGATATTCCTTATGTTTAAGGATGATGTCGCCCGTACTATAATGACTGTATGACGTTGGAACAGATCCGCCAGTGATGCAGCAATCCCCGTTACACGCATCCGCCAATAACACAGACCGTATTACTATGTTCCTTCCCGAGGATAATTACACCATGGACCCGATGATCCGTCAGTTTCCCTTATGGATGGGTGAAAAAGAAGGCTGAGCCCCTTTTGCCGTATTCCACTAACAATGATACAATCATTTATACAAACACAAAGAGAGAGGCGAAGTGATCATGACAGCAAACGATCGCATGCTGGTGTTCGTCGGTTCATATGCCGAAGCGGCATCCGACGGAATCTACGTATACGAATTGAATGAAGGGAAAGGCGAGCTGACGCTGCTCGACAAGGTGGACGGCAACAAAAATCCGACGTTCCTGAACGTGGATCAGGCGGGAAACCTGCTGTACGCGATCAGTGAAACGGCAGCCGAAGACGGAACGAAGACGAGCGACGCCGCAGCTTATACGATCGATCCGGAAACAGGCAAGCTGACCGAAGCCAGCCGGGCGCACGCACTGAACGGTCCGGCATGCCACATTCAGCGGAGCGCAAACAGCAAATATTTGACGCTGACCAGCTATCATAAAGGCACGATCAGCCTGGTGGAGCTTGCCGCCGGCGGCAAGGTGGGAAGCGTGCTGGACATCCAGCAGCATGTCGGACAAGGCGACTACAGCGGAGTGGCTCCGCATCTGCATTCCTCGTTCTACAGCCCGGATCAGCGCTTTTTGCTCACGTGTGACCTTGGTCTGGATCTCATCCGTACATACCGGATCGACGAAGCCGAAGGCAAGCTCGTGCCCGTGAGCGACGCCCGGGTGGAGAAAGGCGCCGGACCGCGCCATCTGACTTTCCATCCGAACGGAAAATTCGCGTATGTCATCAATGAATTGAATTCGACGGTTACGGCCTTTCAATACGATGCGGAACACGGAACACTCGAGACGCTGGAAACCGTGCCGACGCTGCCTGCCGAGTGGACGGGGGCTAACGGCTGCGCGGAAATTACGATTTCTGCCGACGGCCGGTTCCTGTACGGCTCGAACCGCGGTCACGACAGCATTGTCGTCTATGCGGTCGATCCGGAATCCGGCAAGCTGACAACGGTGCAGCACGTGTCGACGGAAGGCCAGCACCCGCGCCATTTTTCCATCGTTCCCGGCGGTAAGCATGTGATCGCGGCTAACCGGGATACGAATAACCTGACGCTCTTCACCATAGACCAGGATACCGGCAAATTAACGTATACAGGCCATTCGGTAGAAGTGTCCAAACCGGTCTGCGTGTGGGCTGTCCGCTTCTAAATCCATATTCCCCTGAAGGTCCGGCTGGCTTTCGATGCCGGGCTGATCAAGGATCTTTACGAAGCCAGGCACCGGATGCACGATCCGGACTCATCAATCGGGGAAACGGATGGTACAATAGAGATAGCCAGTAAGAAAGGATGGATGCGTGTGGAAGAGACCATGGAAGAATCCGTCAAGCACGAGTCTTGCGGAACAGGCGAACGGAAGAGCCACCATTCCCCCAAAACGAAAAACAACCTGATCAGCCGCTTGAACCGGATTGAGGGGCAGATCCGCGGCATTAAAGGCTTAATCGAAAAGGATACGTACTGCGACGACGTGCTGAACCAGATTTCGTCGGTCCAATCCGCTTTGAACGGGGTCAGCAAGCTGCTGCTCGAGCATCATATGAAGAGCTGCCTGATCGAACGCATTCAGGACGGGGAGAATGAAGTGATCGACGAGCTGCTCATAACGATTAATAAATTGATGAAATAATCGAATACGGCTCGGATGACCTAAGGATTCGAAAGAATCCTTTTTTTTATAATATCAGAAAGCATAAACTCCAGAGCCATGGCATCCTGATATTGCAAAAAAAATTACCTTTAAACGCGGTCTGTCTTCTGTGAAGGTACGTCGATAGACGTTTTTTTTAGGCAAAAATATAGTTTAGGGGGGTATAGTAAAATAATGGTTGACTAATTATAGGGTAGGGGGGTATACTTCATGACAAGGAGATGGTGATCAATGATTCGGGCTCATGCCAATACCATCTTCCAACTAAAACGATCCGAGGAGAGATGATATATGAACCAAGTTACATTACAGGTTAACGGCATGTCCTGCATGCACTGCGTCAATTCCATCGAAGGCGCGATGAAGGCGCTGGGTGCGGACGCCAAGGTCAACTTGGCCGACGGGACAGTCACGGTTGCGTATGACAGCGGCAAGCTGTCGCTTCCATCCATTAAGGAAGCCATTGAAGATCAAGGCTATGAGGTCGCCTAACGAATAAATGAAACGGGGTGTCGTTGCAATGGAAACTTACGGTAGGGAGCAGGAGCAGCTGAAGCAGCAGGAGCAAGTGTCTTTGCAGATCACAGGCATGACTTGTGCCGCATGTGCCAACCGGATTGAGAAGGGGCTGAAAAAGCTGGATGGCGTGTCTGAGGCCAACGTGAATTTTGCGATGGAGCGCGCCACGGTTACGTATGACCCGGACCGGACCAGCATGGATCATATGGAGGAAGCCGTCAAAAAGCTGGGGTACGATACGGCCAAAGAAGTGGTCGATCTGGATATTACCGGGATGTACTGCGCGGCCTGTGCGGTTAAAATTGAAAAAACGCTCAACAAGATGCCTGGGGTAAAGAGCGCCAACGTCAATTTTGCGATGGAGACGGCCAGAGTGGAATTTAACCCGCTGGAAGTCAACGCGGGCGACATGGAGAAGCGGATCGACAAGCTGGGATACAAAGCGACTCCCAAGCGGGAACAGACCGCCGATCCGGCGGAGCAGCGCAGCCGGGTAATCACGCAGCAGAAGCGCAAGCTGCTGATCTCCGCTCTCCTGTCCCTGCCGCTGCTGTGGTCCATGGTCAGCCACTTCTCCTTCCTGTCCTGGATCTGGATGCCGGAGCTGTTCATGAACCCGTGGTTCCAGCTCGCACTCGCCACCCCGGTACAGTTTTATATCGGAAGGCAGTTCTATAAAGGGGCGTTCAACGCCCTCCGCAACAAAAGCGCCAACATGGACGTTCTGGTCAGCCTGGGCACATCGGCCGCCTACTTTTACAGCCTGTATTTAACCATCGAGTGGGCTGCCGGAGGCGGGAGCCTTCATCACGGCCCGGAAATGTATTATGAAACAAGCGCCGTGCTGATCACGCTGGTCATTATGGGTAAGCTGTTCGAGCTGCTTGCGAAAGGACGGACGTCCGAAGCGATCAAAACGCTGATGGGGCTGCAGGCGAAGAACGCCGTCGTCATCAGAAACGGTGAAGAGCTCACCATTCCGGTCGAAGAGGTTATGGCCGGGGACATCGTCCTTGTGAAGCCTGGCGAAAAAATTCCGGTGGACGGACTCGTGCTCGAAGGGGCGTCGGCCGTCAACGAATCGATGCTGACCGGCGAGAGCATACCGGTTGAGAAAAAGGCCGGGGATTCCGTATTCGGAGCGACCGTCAACAAAAACGGGCGGCTGAAAATTCAGGCGACGAAGGTCGGCCGGGAAACGGCCCTCGCGCAAATTATCAAAGTGGTGGAGGAAGCGCAGGGCTCGAAGGCGCCGATCCAGCGAGTAGCCGACGTCATCTCCGGCATCTTCGTCCCGATCGTGGTCGGCATTGCCCTTCTGACGTTCGTCGTCTGGTACTTCTGGATTGCCCCGTACGACTTTGCCAGTGCGCTGGAGAAGGCGATTGCGGTTCTGGTTATCGCCTGCCCGTGTGCCCTCGGACTCGCGACACCGACGTCGATCATGGCCGGGTCGGGCCGCGCCGCCGAGCTGGGCGTCCTGTTTAAGGGCGGCGAGTATCTGGAGTCGACGCACCGCATCAATACGGTGATCCTTGACAAAACGGGCACGGTCACGAAAGGGAAGCCGGAGCTGACCGATGTGCTCACTGCATCAATGGATGAGCGCGAGTTTCTGCGGCTGGCCGGCTCGGCGGAGAAACCTTCGGAGCATCCGCTCGCTGAGGCCATCGTAGACGGCATCAAGGCCCGCGGCATTGCGATTACCGAAGCCGGGGAATTCGAGGCGATCCCGGGTTACGGCATCCGGGCCGTCGTGGACGGCCGTGAGGTGCTCGCCGGAACCCGCAAGCTGATGGAGAAGCATGGCATCCTTGCCTGGGATGCCGAGAGCAGCATGACGAAGCTGGAGGAAGAGGGCAAGACGGCGATGCTCGTCGCAATAGACGGCCTGTACGCCGGACTGATCGCCGTTGCGGATACGATCAAGGAAAGCTCCAAGGCGGCGGTCGGCCGGTTGAAAGGCTTAGGCATTCAAGTGGTCATGATCACCGGGGACAATGAACGCACCGCCCAAGCGATCGCCCGGCAGGCGGGCATTGACGAGGTGCTTGCGGAGGTTCTGCCGGAAGGGAAAGCCGCCGAAGTTAAAAAGCTGCAGTCGCTTGGCAAAAAAGTGGCGATGGTCGGCGACGGCATCAACGATGCCCCAGCCTTGGCACAAGCCGACATCGGCATGGCCATCGGAACAGGGACGGACGTCGCCATGGAAGCGGCGGATGTGACGCTGATGCGGGGTGATTTGAACAGCATTGCCGATTCCATCGAAATGAGCCGAAAAACGATGCGCAATATCCGCCAAAACTTGTTCTGGGCGCTTGGCTACAACACGCTGGGCATTCCAGTCGCGGCCCTCGGGCTGCTCGCCCCCTGGATTGCAGGGGCAGCGATGGCGCTGAGCTCGGTCTCGGTCGTCCTGAACGCACTCAGACTGCAGCGGATGAAACTGCAGATGAACCCGAAAGGAGAGCGGGCCGCATGAAACGTTCATTGGGACTCGCCGCACTGCTCGGACTCGCGGTGCTGACCGCCTGCGAGTCCGAAACAAAAGCGATAAAAGGAGATGGAGAACAAATGAACATGTCACATGATCATCACTCGACCCATGGGCCGGCAAAGACGAACGGCGCAGAGGGTACCGCGCATAAGCACGGCGGCGGCCAAACAGGAGGGCTTCAGGAAAAGGACGTGAACGTCAGCTGGACGTACGCAGATGGCCAAGCGCCGGAAGCTGGCGTGGATACGAAGATCACCATGGCATTTACGCATGACGGCAAGGCGATTGAATCCTTCGAAACGACACATGAACAAAAAGAGCATCTCATTATCGTCAGCAAAGATCTGTCATACTTTCACCATATTCATCCGGAGTACCGGGGAGGCGGCGTGTTTGAAGTGAACAACCGCTTCCCCGCAGGCGGAGATTACAAGCTGATCGCCGACTTTGTTCCGGAAGGCGGAGGTGCGATGAACAAATCGGCGTGGCTTCAGGTGAAAGGTGCACCGCTGCCGGCTGCTCCCGTGAAGCCGGACGGGGAGCGGGTCAAAACGGTGGACGGACTGCGGGTGGCCCTGGATTTTGACCGACTTGCGGCAGGGCAGGAGCGGATGCTCACCTACACGATCGAGGATGCCGAGACCGGCGCACCGGTCACCGACCTGCAGCCGTACCTGGGCGCCGTCGGACACGTGGTCATTCTGTCTGAAGATGCGGAGCAGTACCTGCATGTCCATCCGATGGATGAAAAAGGCTCCGGGCCAAAGGCCGAGTTTATGACGACCTTTCCGCACGCCGGCATCTATAAAATATGGGGGCAGTTCCAGCGCGACGGACGTGTCATTACCGTTCCCTTCGTCGTGAACGTGCCGTAATCTGCTGCCGGCTGTCACCAGGTACCAGGTATAATCATCGAAGCGATAAGGAGTGAGGAAGGTTGGGTCAGCGCAAATTTGCGGTTACCCCCGGCTTCGGGGTCGGGGGAACCGTGTTCTCCCCGAAACAGCTAGCAGCGATCGGTGGCATTGCCGACAGAGTCGTCGACGTGGAAATGACCGGCTTCAAACAGCTGTACGTCACGGCAGAAGAAGAACGTCTGAGTGAGGTTCAGGAGGAACTCAAGGCGGCCGGGCTTCAAATTCACCCAGCGGGTTTTGTGACCAAGAGCCTGATCGCCTGCCAATTTTGCCGCGGAGCGGAAGAGGCCGGTTTGGATGTGGCGAGAGCTCTGGATTTGGCAATCGCGGGTATAGCGGTACCGAGTCCGCTGAGGATCGGGTACGCCGGCTGCGCACTCGGAACCAGCGAACCGCTGCTGAAGGATATCGCCGTTGTCAAGATGAAAGACAGCTACGATCTCTATGTCGGAGGTGAGCCGAGAGGGATCAAGGCCGAATTGGCCAAGCCGCTCTTGACGGGGCTTCAGGCGGAACAGCTGATTCCGGCCGTCACCCGGCTCATTGCCCAGTTTCAGGAGCATGGAAAAAGGAAGGAGTCCTACCGCCGCTTTGTCCAGCGGTTCACCCTCGAGAAGCTGCGCGAAGCCGCAGAGGGCGCCGCCGGGGACATATCCTCGCAAGCAAGGCAGGCCTAAAGCGGCAGGATTTTCTTTTATACGTACAGGCACAGATGGGCCTTCGCCCACATAGAATGAACAGACCGCAGCCTAACAGCAGGAAGCAGCAGCCATGTTTTCGCGGTGCCCAGTCATTCAGCAGGAGGTGTCATCTTTGCCCGGACTTTTCAGCTTTATCGCCCTTTTCATTAAAGAATTAACGCTGCTGGTATCGTACGTCAAAAACAACGCCTTTCCGCAGCCGCTGACAGAGAAAGAGGAAAGTAAGTACCTTCAATTGATGGCGGAAGGAGACGCCCACGCCCGCAATATGTTGATCGAGCATAATTTGCGGCTGGTGGCGCACATTGTGAAAAAATTCGATAATACTGGCGAGGATCTGGAGGATCTGATCTCGATCGGTACCATCGGGCTCATCAAAGCTATTGAGAGCTTTCAGGCAAATAAAGGCACGAAGCTGGCCACGTTCGCAGCCCGCTGCATCGAAAATGAAATCCTGATGCATTTGCGTTCCTTGAAGAAAACGAGGAAGGACGTTTCCCTGCACGATCCGATCGGAACGGATAAAGAGGGAAATGAAATCACGTTGATTGATATTTTGGGCAGTGAGGCGGACGACGTGGCCGACATGGTCCAGCTCAAGATCGAGAAGAGCAAAATCTACCGGAACCTGGACATTCTCGATGAGCGCGAGCAGGAGGTCATCAAGGGCCGCTTCGGCCTGGAGCACGGCGGAGAAGAACGGACGCAGCGCGAAATTGCCAGGGAGCTCGGCATCAGCCGCAGTTACGTGTCGCGGATCGAGAAGCGTGCCCTGATGAAGCTGTACCATGAATTTTATAAATCCAAGCAGTAGCTTGCAGCGTAAGACACTGGCGGAAATGCCGCCGGCAGCCGAAAAAAGGCCTCTCTTGCCGTCTGAAGTTCATTCTTCAGAGCGGAAAGAGGGGCCTTTTGCTGCGATTACACCTGCCAGATGCTGGACTGGCGGAAGATCGGTTCATAAGGCAGCACGATTTTGACCGGCAGCGGGAAGGGATCGCCGGTGATCTGCAGGATCGTTCGCGCGGCCATGACGCCGATTTCAAACGTCGGAATATGAATGGTGGAGAGCGGAGGAACGGTATAGCGTGACGGTTCGTTGTCGTCGAAGCCGACGACAGCGAAGTCCTGGGGCATGCGGTAGCCTTTCTCGGAAATGGCCCGCATGGCAGCCATCGCCATGATGTCACTGGCCGCGAAGACCGCCGTCGGGAGCTTACCCTGATGCTCCTCCAAAAAGGTCAGCATAAGGCGGTAGGCCCGGTCGGGCTCCCATTCGGCATTCAGCACATACTCCGGCTGAACCGGCAAGCCGGCCTGCTCCAGAGCCTGCTTGTATCCCCGGTACCTTTTCTCCCGGTCGAATTGGCCGGACAAGCCCGTACCTCCGATAAACATAATCTCGCGGTGGCCCTGTCCGGTCAAATGCTTGACGGCAATCGACGCCGCTTCGACGCGGTCGTACGAAATGGTCGGGATGCTCGGGTCGGAAACGTCGATTCCGACGACATGCGGAACGTGTTTTTTGAGATAGCTGTATAATTTGGGCTCAATACCCTCGATCACGATTAAACCGTCGATTGAATCTTTGCCGGAGATTTGCTGCAAAATTTCATTTTTTTGCAAATCTTCTTGCGTGTAGGTAAAAGCGATCTGGTATCCGTGACGGGCCAGTTCCTTCTCAATTCCCTCAAAAATAACCGAAAAATAGGGATGGTAGCGCCGTCCCTGCATGGTGGATACGACGCATCCGATTTTTTTGACTGCGGCCTGGTCCTGGGGCGGCACCTTCGCCATGTATCCGAGCTCCTGCGCCGCGTCCCAGATCTTCCGCTTGGTCCCGCTGCTTGAGGAGCGGTTCGAATCGTCGGCCAGTACGCGGGAAACGGTCGATATGGAGACGCCGACGCGTTCGGCAATATCTTTTAATGTGGGCATGTCATGACCTGCCTTTAATGTCAGATGAGGATTCTGCAAAACCTGTCTTTTGGATTGCTTACTCTATATGTTAAGTAAAATAAAATCACAGGTCAACTGAAAAACGATGATAATGTTTTGCAAATTATAATAAAATTATTGCAAAATAGTTGCAAAAATTCATTGACTAACTTTTTCATCAGAGGTATGATTTTCATGAGATTGAGGTGATATAAGCAAAAAAGTAAAGGGAAAGGGGTTATGTCATTGCGATATTTCAAAAGTTTCTCTGTTTTTGCTTTAATTTGCATGTTGTTTTTGCTGATTGGTTGCGCAAAGAATGACGGCTCTGATGCTTCCGCCACCTCTGCCGGTTCAACAGGCAAAACCAAACTTGTGTTTTGGAGTCATCAGGAAGATGCCATTATGAACGCTTATAAAGCGCTGATCGCCAAGTATCAATCTTTGCATCCCGACATTGAGATCGCCTACCAGACTTTCCCTTACGACGTGTACAATCAGAAGCTCAAGGCATCCTTCTCCGCCAAAAATCCGCCCGATATCGCAGAAATGTTCGGTACCTGGGTACCGGAATATTCGAAAAACGGGGCGCTTGTGGAGATCCCGGAGGCCGAGCAGCTGCGACAGGAGTATTACGAAGCCCCGCTCGGAGGATACACGTTGAACGACAAGCTGTATGGACTGCCGCTCGAATTTAACATCGAGAACGGCGGAATGCTGATTCACCCGCAAATGCTGAAGGATCAGGGCATCGCGGCCCCTCCGGCCACATGGGATGAACTGGTCGAAGACGCCAAGAAGCTGACGGTGCGGGATGCGAACGGCATCAAGGTCAAGGGATTCGATTTCGTCTCCAGCGACAACATCACCTTCACGTTCCTTTCCTTGATTCTGCAGCAAAACGGCAAGTATTGGGGCGATAACGACCATGTGAACTTTCAAACCCCTGAAGCACAAAAGGCGATGACCGCCTTAACCTCTTTGATCGCCACCGATAAAGTGGCGGACCTCACCACGTTTGGCGGTGAACTTGACACCTCAGACTACTTCTTTCAAGGCAGCTCGGCGATGACCTACCGGGGTCCATGGACGATTGCTGCAGGGCTGAATACATACACGGTGAAAGACTTTGAGTATGTGCCCGTTCCTTCCTTTACGACGAATCCGCCTTCATATGCGGCCGAATCTGGCTGGGGCCTTGTAGCGTCCCAGAAGGGCAAGCATCAGGAAGCGGCCGTCGATTTTATCAAATTCATGTCATCCGACGATAATCTGCTCGAGTGGAACCAGGGAACGTTTACGGTTCCGGCCAAAAAAGCGGTGGCGCAAAATCCCGACTATGTCAAAGCGAATCCTTATATGAAAACATCGCTGGATATTTTGGAGCTGGGTCAGTGGATCGGGCCCATTGCCGACCGGGACTTTTTCTTTAAAACGATCAATGATCATTTCCAATTGATGGCGACCGGCCAGGAATCGGTGGAAAGCGGTCTGCAGCAGATCGAAAAAACCATCAACGACAGTCAGGATCAACATAAATGATCGGAGTGGTGTTCGCATGAAGCATGATGCTGCAGCAAGCAGCAGTCCAGGGATCGTCCCCGGTACCCCGAACCGCAGAGGGGAGAAAGGAAGGGGCCGCTGGTTCATCTATTTATCGCTGGCGCCGATCCTGCTGCTATTTGGTGTATTCGCTTTCATTCCTATTGGATGGAGTTTGGGACTATCGGTATTTAAGTATAATCCGCTCAGCGCAAGCGCGCTGTTCGTCGGGGCGGACAATTATATCCGCATGCTGGGAGATTCCATTTTTATCAAGTCGCTGTGGGTCACCTTTAAGTTCGTCGTCATTGCCGTTGCGGTCAATATCCTTATCACCTTGATGTTTGCCGTCGCGATCCAACGGATCCGTACGGGTTGGCTGCGGAACCTGATGCGCACCGTCTTTTTTCTGCCGACCATCGCGCCGCTGGCGGGAACGGCGATCGTATGGAGCACGATGTTCAATTATAATCACGGTCTGTTTAATATCGTGCTGACCCAACTCCACATGGCTCCCGTGCAGTGGCTGAGCGATCCACATTATGCGCTGTATTCGGTGATCCTGATGACGCTGTGGGCCGATATCGGGTATAACATCGTGCTCTTTATCGCCGGTCTGGATTCCATTCCGGATATGTATTATGAAGCGGCCATTCTGGACGGGGCGAGCCGCTGGCATTCGTTCTGGCATGTGACGCTGCCGCTGCTCCGGCGCACGATGCTGTTTGTTTCGGTGACGACGGTCGTCTCCTATTTTCAGGCTTTCGCCCAATTCCAGATCATGACCAAGGGGGAGCCGTTTAATGAGACCCGGGTGCTGGCCCTTCATATATACGAGCAGGCATTCTCCAATTCCAACATGGGATATGCGTCCGCGATGGCCACGGTGTTTCTGATCATTATTTTAGTGGTGACCCTGCTGCAGCTGAAGTGGGGGCGCACGGAGTGGGAGTACTGACAAGGGGGACTTTCAATGCACCGTAGGAATAGATGGTTCGACGGCATCGTCATGCTCGTGCTGATCGCAGCCGGATGCCTGATGCTGCTGCCGTATTTGTGGATGGTTTTGTCTTCTTTAAAAAGCAACATGGAAATCGTGTCCGGCTCGCATGCGCTTCTGCCGCAGCATCCCAGCCTGGAGGGGTACCGGACCGTCCTTGAAGACGCTCCGTTCGGAAGGTGGTTTTTGAACAGCGCGATGACGTCGGTCGTCATAACGGCCGCGACGTTATTTACGAGCGCCCTGGCGGGGTATATTTTCGCCAAGCATCAGTTCAAGGGGCAGAAGCTGCTGTTCATCCTGATCTTGGCAACGATGATGATTCCGTTTCAGGTGGTCATGATTCCGACGTATCTGATTACGGCCAAACTGGGGCTGGTCAATCATTTGTTGGCGATTATCCTGCCCAATCTGGTCAGCTCCTACGGAGTGTTTCTGGCGAAGCAGTTCATCGAGGACATTCCCCAGGATCTGCTCGATGCCGCAAGGATCGACGGGGCGGGCGAGCTGCGGCTGATGGTCCGGATCATTGCGCCGCTGATTCTGCCGATGCTGTCGGCGCTTGGTATTTTTACGTTTATGAATGCATGGAACAACTATTTATGGCCGCTCATTATTTTGAACGACGAGAGCAAAATGACCGTGCCGCTCGCCCTTGTTTATTTTAACGGAACCCATATGGTCAACTATAACGTCGTCATGTCGGCGGCTGTGCTCATCACCTTGCCGGTGATTGTGGTGTTCCTGATTTTCCAGAAGCAGTTTATTAAAGGGCTTACGATGACAGGCATGAAATAAAAAGAGAAGAGACCATGAGGAGGAGAAACTGCATGACTAAAATATCGATTATCGGCGCAGGCAGCGCCTTTACACAGGACATCGCCACGGACATTTTACTGATTGAAGGCATTGAGGGCGGGACGATCGCTTTGGTGGATATCGATGCGGAGCGGCTGAAGATCGCCCGCAAGCTGGTCGAGAAAATCATTGAGCTGTCCGGCAAGCGCTGGAACGTTATCGCTTCGACCGATCGCAGGGAGGTCATCGGGGGCTCGCAGTTCGTCATCAACCAAATCGAAGTGGGCGGGCTGCAAACGGTCCGCTATGAGTACGAGATTCCTCTGAAATACGGGGTCAATCAATGCATCGGCGATACGCTGGGGCCGGGCGGACTGTTTAAAACGCTGCGCACGCTTCCGAGCTGGATGGACATCATCCGCGATGTGGAGGATTTGTGCCCGGATTCGACCATTCTGAACTATACGAATCCGATGTCGGCGGTGACCCTGCTGACGTCGCGGGTGACCTCCATTCCGGTCGTCGGCCTGTGCCATTCCATCCAGAATACGTCCCGGCAGTTAGCCAAATACGCCGGCGTACCTTACGAAGACATGCAGTGGCGGGCCGGGGGAATCAATCATATGTCCTGGTTTGTGGAGCTGACCCACGAGGGAAAAGATCTGTATCCTGTGCTCCGGGAGAAGATCCAGAATCCCGACCTGCTGAAAAAGGACCCTGTGCGCTTTGACGCCATGAAGTACCTGGGCGCTTTTGTCTCGGAGTCCAGTGGGCACTTTTCGGAGTACATTCCGTACTACCGCAAACGGCAGTCCTTAATCGACAAGCACTGCAGCACCGGGTATAATGGCGCGACAGGCTACTATGCGGATAACTGGCCGATCTGGCGCAAGGAAAACGACGAAAAAATCGTCAAGCAGCTGGAAGGCTCCCTCCCGATCGAGCTTGCGCCAAGCAATGAATACGCGGCTATCATTATTGAAGCGATGCTGAAAAATGAACCGAAGGTGATTTACGGAAACGTGCCGAACGAAGGTCTGATTCACAACCTTCCCGCGGACGGGGTTGTCGAGGTGGCTTGCATGGTCGACCGCAATGGCGTCAATCCATGCCGTTTCGGCAGCTTGCCGGAGCATTTGGCCGCGCTGTGTCGGTCCAACATGGCATTCTTTGACCTGGCCGTCGGCGCTGTGCTGAATAACGACAAGGAAATGGCCCGCCATGCCCTGATGGTCGATCCGCTGTCCGCCGCCGTCTGTTCGCTCGATGAGATTAGCGACATGTTCGAGGAGCTGTATGATGCGGAACGCGACTTCATACCGGTGCTGAAATGATGGGAGCGGATAAGGAAAAACCGATTGTCGTTGTGGCCGGCGAGCTGAACGTGGACATCATTATTTCAGGAACCGACGTGATTCCGGAATGGAACCGGGAGAAAATGGTCGACGGTTTTGACGTCGTACTCGGCTCCTCCTCGGCGATTACCGCAAGCGCGCTGTCGAGCCTTGGCCTGGATGTGCGGTTCGTCAGCGTGGTGGGGGCGGATGACTTCGGCCGCTTCTGCCTGGGCGAGCTGCAGCGGCTTGGCGTAAACACCGATAATGTAGCGGTGCTGCCGGAGGTCACAACAGGGGTTACCCTCTCGTTTACGACGCCATCAGACCGCGGTTTGATCACGTATCCCGGAAGTATTCAGCTGTTGGCGCCTGACTTTATTCCCGATGCTTTGATTCAGGAGGCGGATCATTTGCATTTTGGCTCCTACTATTTGCAGGACGGCATGCGGCCGCATTGGAAGGAGCTGTTCGGGAAGGCGCAGGGCTTAGGGGTCAGTACATCTTTTGATACCGGATGGGACGTCCGTGGCCGGTGGGATGCTGCCGGGATCCGCGCACTGCTGGCCGTTACAGATTTGTTTATCCCCAGCGAGGAGGAGGCGCTGCATATTTTTGAGCAGGACAGCGTGGAAACGGTATTCGGCCAATTGGCGGCCGTTCCCGGTCTGATCGCCGTCAAACAAGGCTCAAAGGGTGCATCGCTCCGGTCTCCTGATGGTTCTGTCGTGTCGGCGCCCCCTTATCCGGTGACCCCCGTAGACACGACAGGAGCGGGGGATTGCTTCAATGCCGGCTTGATTTGCGGTTTCCTCCAAGGCTTGACGGGCAGAGAGCTGCTTGAGTACGCCAATGCCTGCGGCGCGTTATCCACCCTGGGCGTGGGGGGGACCGGCCATTTGCCGACAGCAGCGGCGGTATCGGCCCTGCAGGGAAGGCGGCCGCTCCAGTAAGCGCCTCGGCGGTGGAAGCTCAGGTAAAAGGTCATGAGCGTCCGGGCAAAGGGGGTGATCGACACATTACATAGCAAGTCAAAATCGGATCCTTTTCATTTCAGTTCAAACTTTAATCATGGGAGTTGATATTTCGTGAAATTCGGTAAAACACTGATTGCAGGTATCAGTCTGGCTGTATTGGGGCTAGGAATCGGGTATGCAGCGTCGCAAACCGTTGCGGCTGCAGGCACCGAGTATTATGTGGCGGCTAACGGAAGCGATTCGAATGCGGGTACGAGCGCGGCGCCGTGGGCAACGCTGCAGCATGCGGCCGACACGGCCGGGCCGGGGAGCACGGTCTATGTCCGGGGCGGGGTGTATAACCAAAAGCTGAAGATCACCAAGTCCGGTTCCGCGGATCAAGGGCCGATCACCTTTGCCAATTACAGCGGCGAGACGCCGGTTATTGACGGTACGGGACTTTCCGTAAGCGGAATGGAAGGCATCGTTGACCTTGCCGACGTCAACTATGTGACCATTCAAGGTTTCGAAATTCGCAATTATACGACGACTGCTAATAACGTCATGCCCGTTGGGATTTATGTTCACGGCGCAGGCGGCAACATTACGCTGTCCAAAAACAAGATCCATGATATCAAAAACACGTCGACTCCTGCCGGCATCGACCGACTGGGCCGGGATGCGCACGGCATCGCCGTGTACGGAACCAAGGCGCCGGAATCCATTCATGACGTGACAATCGACGGCAATGAGCTGTACAATCTGGTGCTGGGGTCCAGCGAAACGCTCGTTCTTAACGGAAATGTGGATACTTTTGCCGTGACGAACAATATCATTCACGACAACGACAACATCGGTATCGACGTGATCGGATTCGAAGGGAAGTCGCCGAACTCCGCCTACGATCAGGCACGAAACGGAATCATCAGCGGCAATAAAGTGTACAATATCACCTCCAATAACAATCCTTCCTACGGCACAAAGCTTCCGAACAACAGCAATTCGGCGGACGGCATTTATGTTGATGGAGGCAAGGACAGCATTATCGAGCGAAACTACAGCTATAACAACGATATCGGGGTGGAAATCGCCTCCGAGCATGCCGGCAAGGCGACCAGCAACATTACGATCCGCAGCAACTTCATATACAACAACCGTTTGACGGGCATCGCCATGGGCGGATACGACACAGATCGCGGCTCGACGGTAGGCTGCCACATCGTCAACAATACGCTGTACAAAAATGACACCATTGGCGAAGGCAACGGTCAGCTCTACGTGCAGTATGACACCCAGAACAACGTCATCCGTAACAACATTTTTGTGGCCAGTTCTACCGATGTGCTCATATATAATGAATACACGAAAAATTCCGGCAACGTCGTGGATTACAATCTGTACTTCGCTCCCGGCGGAAGTTCGGATGCCAGCTGGACCTGGAAAAACAAAGAATACACCGGCTTTGCCGCTTATAAAAATGGAACGGGCAATGATGCCCATTCCGTCTTCGCCGATCCGCTCCTTGTGAACGCCGCTGCCGGCGATTTACATCTGAAGGCAGGGTCTCCTGCCATTGATAAGGGCTTGACGAATTCGGACATCGGGTCGCTCGATATCGACGGGCAGCCCCGCGTTCAAGGGGCAAGCGTCAATATTGGCGCGGACGAATAACGTTCCTTCATCGTCACCGCTTGCCTAATTAGCAGCCTCCTTTCGCGGGGGGCTGCTTTTATTTTATGAGGAAAAGTCTAGTTCTCAGTAAAGGTTTCGCATCCAGATCTTTAAACGATTTCCTGCCTGGCGGGGCTGATGTCGAAACGGACTTGTTCACCGGGTACTGCCCGAATGGTATAGTAGAGATAACTATCCTGCAGCAAGCTGTAGATGTGGGAATCCATTACACTTTCATGAACAGGAGCTGACATGATGAACATCGTCGTGCTGGACGGACATACGCTGAACCCGGGGGATTTAAGCTGGGACGAGCTGGGAAAGCTCGGTTCCGTGACGGTCTACGAGCGCACCCCCGCCGGGCTGATTCAGGAGCGGATCGGGAACGCCGAAATTGTGCTGACGAATAAAACCCCGCTGACGCGGGAGGTGCTGGAGGGGGCAGAGAACCTCCGCTACGTCGGCGTGCTGGCGACCGGCTACAATGTGGTTGACATTGAAGCCGCTGCTGCGCGCGGGATTACGGTGACGAATGTGCCGGCATACGGAACCGAGTCTGTGGCGCAGTTTGTGTTCGCGCTGCTGCTTGAGCTCTGCCACCAGATCGGGCGGCATGGAGACAGCGTACGCTCGGGAGATTGGGCGAAGGCGGTGGATTTCTCCTACACGCTGACTCCGCAAATCGAGCTCTGGGGGAAGACGATGGGGATTGTCGGCTATGGCCGGATCGGCCGCCAGGTCGCGCGGCTGGCGGAGGCTTTCCGCATGCGCGTACTGGTATCTGGCAGACCGGGGAAGGCGGGCGGGAACGAAGACGGCGGCGTCCGGCGTGTTCCTCTCGAGCAGCTGCTGGCCGAGTCGGACGTGGTGAGCCTGCATTGTCCGCTGACGGCGGAAACCGAGGGGCTCATCAACCGCGAACGCCTGGCGCTGATGAAGTCTTCGGCCTTCCTGATCAATACCGCCCGCGGCGGGCTGCTGCAGGAGCAGGATGTGGCCGATGCGCTGAACGAAGGCCGGCTTGCGGGCGCGGCACTTGACGTGCTTTCGGCGGAGCCTCCCGCCGCAGACCATCCGCTTGTGCATGCCCCGCGCTGCATCATCACCCCGCATATGGCATGGGCGGCGGTGGAAGCGCGGGAGCGGCTGATGAGCATTGCTGCGGGCAACGTTGCCGCGTTCCTGGAAGGCCGGCCGGTGAACACGGTTGTGCCGCACAACCGCTGAGAACGACGACTGCTTTAAGGGGCATGGAGGTTCTATTGAATGTACGGGTTGAATCGGTGCATGGAAGGCATAAACATAGGGCAAGAAGAGATTACAAAAGGAGGATGGACCGCATGAAAATCGTGATCGCTCCGGATTCGTTCAAAGGCAGCATCCGTGCCGCCGACGCGGCGGCCGCCATTGACAGGGGCATAAGACGCGCACTTCCTAGCGCGGAAACGGTGCTTGTCCCCATGGCGGACGGCGGGGAGGGGACGCTGGACAGCTTGACCCGCTTTGGCGGTACCAAGGCCAAAGTGCAGGTGTCCGATCCGCTGGGAAGGCCGGTCGACGCCGAGTACGGACTCATTCATGGAGGTTCCACCTGCGTGGTGGAGCTGGCCAGCGCGTCCGGGCTTGAGCTGATCGCCGCTGAGGAGCGGGACCCGCTGCATACGACAACGTACGGGACCGGCGAGGTGATCCGCCGCGCGCTCGATGCGGGATGCCGCCAATTTATTATGGCGATCGGCGGCAGCGCCACGAACGACGGAGGCGCCGGCATCCTGCAGGCGCTTGGCGTGCAGCTGCTGGATGAGGCCGGGCAGCCTGTTGGACGCGGGGGCCTGGAGCTGCAGCGCGTGGCGGCGATCGACATGGGCGGAATGGATGCACGGCTTGCCGAATCGACCTTTGTGATCGCTTCCGACGTGCAGAACCCGCTGCTCGGCCCAAACGGCGCGTCCCATGTGTATGGCCCGCAGAAGGGCGCAACGCCGGAGATGGTCGCGGTGCTGGAGCAGGGGATGCGCGTCTGGGCGGACCGCATCCTGGAGGCGACGGGCCTGCGCGTGCATGACCTGCCAGGAGCGGGCGCAGCCGGCGGCGTTGGAGCGGCGCTGCTCGCTTTTTTCAAAGCCGGGATGAGGAGCGGCATCGATCTCGTGATCGAGCATTCGGGATTCATGGCGCACCTGGAAGGCGCGGACCTCGTCATCACCGGCGAAGGCCGGATGGATGCACAGACCGCATCCGGCAAGACGCCGATGGGCGTCGCCAAGGAAGCGCGACGGCACGGGGTTCCGGTCATCGCCCTGGCCGGATCGGTGGGGCCGGGGATCGAGCCGCTGTATGATGCGGGAATCCTCAGCGTGCACAGCATCGTGAACGGACCGATGGCGCTGGAGGAAGCGATGGCTCGTGCCGGAGAGCTGCTGGAGATGTCGGCCGAGCAGGTGATCCGGACTTTTGCCGGTATTGTCCGCGGGTAGAACTATGCCGTCCGAATCGTCTTTTTATAGGGCAATATCATAAAGCCTATCAACGTACATGCCAAGAAGCCAGACCGCGTTTAGCGGAACATTTTTTGCGAGATCAGGATGTTTAGCCTAGGTAGATTATACTTTCGGATATAAAAAAAGCGGCAGTGTCCGGAAAGCCCGGCCAACTGCTGCTTTTTTCTGTGATGACCCCTTGATTTTGGTTTGTGTTATTTCTTCAGCGTCATATCCGTCAGCGGGCTGGACATCCGTTTCTTAATCTGCTCCAAAATGCGTTTGGAAACGGAAATGGTGCGGGGGTAAGCAAAATCATCGCGGAAGTGAAGGACGTTGCCTTCAAAGGAAGTAATTTTATTCACGTTGACATGGATGTTGGATGCGGCTCGGACAAAATTGGGCTGCGAGATCAAAGCGGAAATTTCCTGGCTGGTTAACCGTTTCTTGATAATATAGTTTCTGCCGTGGAAAATAACCTGTCCCTGACCGCCGACCTTAAAGAAAAACGCGTCCGTCACCGGATCAAATTGATGATATTCCTGCAGCACCTTGTCGGATGAAGTCATCTTACCAAAGCCCCCTTTTAGAAGATGATAAAGTGTTAGCGCTTTCATTCTACCACACTTTTTCTTCCTGCATAAGAGTAAATTTGTGAATTTTATGATTTTTTTTGTGAACTTGGACAAAAGCGCTCGCGGTATTGACCAAATTTTTCATTACGGCCACAATGGTCATAGGCGGCTGCGGCAAGCGCGGTCGCCCGCCAATGTCAAACCGAGAAAGGACGAATGCCTTTGAATTCAAGTCCTGTAAAGATCACGGCGATTTCCGGAAGCCTCCGGAGACAATCGTCCAATACGAGCCTGATTCACGCCCTCTATCCACTGGCGCCGGAAACGATGGTGATTTCGATATTTGAAGGCATCGGAGACCTGCCCCATTTTAACCCGGATATGGATGGAGACGACCCGGCCCCTTCGGTGGCACGGCTTCGTGACACGCTCCGTCAGGCGGACGGCGTGATCATCAGCACCCCCGAATATGCCCATGGCGTGCCCGGCGTGCTGAAAAACGCGCTCGACTGGCTGGTATCGTCCGGAGAATTCGTCTACAAGCCTGTCGCTGTCGTCAGCGGATCGCCGATGGAAACCGGTGGAGAGAAGGCGCATGAGTCCCTTCAGATGACCCTTAGGATGATGACGGCTGACCTGGTGGAGGGCGGGTCTTTCACGGTACCTTTCCTCAATCAGAAGCTCCGGGGCGGAGAGATTAAGGATGAGGAGCTGAACGAGAGGCTGAAGGGCATGCTCGGGAAGCTGGAAGAGGCTGTACGAGAGGCAGCTGCAAATGGCATGAACGGGTTCAGGTAAGTTTAGATAACCGGATTTCCTAATACAAAAGCCTGCGTCGCTCCAACTCTGAGATTTGGAGCGCGCAGGCTTTTTCGTGTTACCGTGTCGGAACTTTGGACGGGGAAGCCTGCTGTTTAGCAAGCAATGAGCTTTCGCCGCCGGAGGGACAACCGTGCTTCAGGCATTTTCGATAATGGTGTTCAGCGTCGTGCGGTCGAGGCCTTTAACCAGCTTGGTCAGCAGCTCCTTGGCTGCATCGTAATCGTCGGTATGGATAATCGACGAAGACGTATGAATGTAGCGGGCACAAATGCCGATGACGGTAGACGGCACGCCGATTCCGCTCAAATGCACCTGCCCGGCGTCCGTGCCGCCAGGGGATACGAAATACTGATACTTAATGTTGTGGGTATCCGCCGTATCCTGCACATATTCCACGAGTCCGCGGTGGGTGATCATCGTCGGGTCGAATATGCGCAGCAGCGCTCCCTGTCCGATATGGCCAAAGGCACTCTTGTCGCCGGTCATATCGTTGGCTGCGCTCGCATCCAGCGCGAAGAAAATATCCGGCTGGATGAGGTTGGCCGACGTGCGTGCGCCGCGCAGTCCCAGCTCTTCCTGAACCGTTGCGCCGCAGTACAGCGTATTCGGCAGCTTCTCCTGGTGGAGCGCCTCCAGCAGTTCGATTGCAAGGCCGACCCCGTAGCGGTTGTCCCAGGCTTTGGCCATGATTTTCTTCGGATTGGCCAGCGGCGTGAATTCGCAGACTGGCAGCACCTGAAGCCCCGGACGGATGCCGAAGGATTCGGCTTCCTCGCGGTTATCCGCACCGATGTCGATGTACATGGCTTTGATGTCCACCGGTTTGCTGCGCTGCGATTCGTCCAGCAGATGGGTCGGCGTCGATCCGACGACCCCGAATACCGGACCGTTAGGCGTGATGATCTGCAGCCGCTGGGAGAGCACGGCTTGGCTCCACCAGCCGCCGAGCGGCTGAAAGCGCACCATTCCGGCTTCGGTAATGCCGGTGACCAGGAAACCGACCTCGTCAAAATGGCCGGCCACCATGACTTTCGGGCCGTTCTCATCCCCGCGGAGGACGCCGAACAGACTGCCGAGCCGATCCTGTACGAACTCGTTCGTGAACGGGTTCACCGCCTCCTTGAAATATGCGCGCAGGTCTTTTTCAAATCCGGAAGCCGCGGGGAATTCCGTCAGTTTGCGGAACATATCTTTCGTTTTTTGATCCATCGTACCTTATCTCCTTTATCATGAAAGTGGTTATGTATATAGATTGAACCAAAGTTTTGCACTGAACTTCCTGCTATTACGACCTTTAGAGGCCTATAATATTCATTTCTTTAGTTCATTCTATGCAGTTGGCTACACTCCTTAGTATGACCCCACTTGATCCGAATGTCCACGTCCGGCGGGCAGAAGCACAAATGGCGAACCTGATGAATAGGATATCCTGGACGGATGCCCTGATGTCAGCCGGAAGGAGCCTGGTTATGGAACCGATACACATGGATCGCCGCCAAGAAAACATCCTGATCCTCGTATTGTTGATTTTACTGGTCATTGTGCTTCTCTTCTTATTATAATCCGCCTGCCATGGATAGCCCTCATTAAACAGCCGCCAGGTTTCAAATATTAGCGCCCGGCTGCCTGGCGCTGTTTGCTGCCCGCCTCCGCATAACATACATAACTCTCCTGCAAATGACAAATAATGAAAAGGAATGATGAATAGGAGGTGCCTGTAATGCCTGCCAATACGAAGAACAGGGGAACCGGATTCAAGATCGATTCCTTGACGCCCGAGGAATATAAATCCATTAGCAAAAAGCATTCTCCTTCGCGCAGCACATTCAAAAACTGCGTAAGTGCTTTTGTGGTCGGCGGCTTGATCTGTTTGATCGGACAAGCGATTCAGCGGGCGTTCATGAGCTGGTTTGACATGACGGTCAAAGAAGCGGGCAATCCGACCGTTGCGGTGCTCATTATTATATCGGTCATCCTGACCAGCTTTGGCGTGTACGACAAAATCGCCCAATGGGCCGGAGCGGGCACGGCGGTACCGGTTACGGGCTTCGCCAACTCCATGTGCTCGGCGGCGCTTGAGCATAAAGCGGAAGGCTATGTCCTTGGCGTCGGGGCCAACATGTTCAAGCTCGCCGGCTCTGTGATCGTGTTTGGAACCGTCGCCGCCTTCGTCGTGGGACTCGTCTACGCCATCTTCGGCATCCAGGGAGTGCATCAGCCATGAAGCTGACCGGCCAGACCTGGGAGTTTGACACCCGGCCCGTTCTGATCGGAAGCGCCGCCGTCGTCGGTCCTGATGAGGGACAAGGTCCGCTGTCTCCAGATTTCGATTATGTGTACGATAATCTCGAAATCAATGAGAAAACCTGGGAGAAAGCGGAGCGGAGGCTGCTGGAGCAGGCCGCCCAGCTTGCCGTCATCAAGTCGGGCCTGGACAAGGAACAGATCCAGTTCTATGTTGGCGGGGATCTGATGAACCAGATCATCAGCAGCACGTTCTCCGCCCGCAAGCTTGGCGTGCCATACCTGGGCGTATTCGGGGCCTGCTCGACGTCCATGGAAAGCCTGGCGATTTCCGCCCTGATGGTCGACACGGGGGCCGCGGAACGCGTGATGGCCGGAACGGGCAGCCATAACTGCACGGCCGAAAAGCAGTTCCGGTATCCGACCGAATACGGCTCGCAGAAGCCGCCGACCGCCCAATACACGGTCACCGGGGCGGGCTGCGGCGTCATCGCCAAAGGCGGACAGGGCCAAACCGGCCCGAGGATCGCCCGGGCGACCATCGGCAGGATCATGGACCTTGGGGTCAAAGATCCGTTCAATATGGGCGCGGCGATGGCGCCGGCCGCTGCCGACACGATCGCCGCGCATTTCCGGGATACGGGGCTGTCTCCCGATTATTATGACTTGATTGTGACCGGCGATCTCGCTTCGGTCGGTCTGCCGATTGCGAAGGAGCTGCTGGAGAAGGAAGGCTACCAGATGGACGAGACGAAATTCGGCGATTGCGGGCTCATGATTTATAACCGTGAGAAGCAGAAGGCCGTCCTGGCCGGAGGAAGCGGCTGCGGCTGCTCGGCGGCGGTGACCTATGGCCATTTGGTCAAACGGATGTTACAACGCGAATTACATAAAGTGCTGGTCGTGGCGACCGGCTCGCTGCACTCCCCCTTGTCGGTTCAGCAGGGAGAGAGCATTCCGTGCATCGCCCACGCCGTAGCGCTGGAAATGGAGGATTAACCAATGCAGTTTTTATGGGCGTTTATTATCGGCGGTCTGATTTGTGTCATCGGCCAGCTCATGATGGACTTGTTCAAGATGACGCCGGCGCATACGATGAGTACGCTGGTGGTGGCGGGAGCGGTGGCTGACGGTCTCGGCTGGTACGATCCCCTTGTCAAATTTGCCGGTGCCGGCGCTTCCGTTCCCATCACCAGCTTCGGCAGCTCGCTTGTTCACGGAGCGCTATCGGAGCTTCAGAGGGACGGCTGGATCGGGGTTGTGACAGGCATCTTCGAGGTCACCAGCGCGGGGATATCGGCGGCGATCATCTTTTCGTTTATCGCCGCGCTGTTCGTCCGTCCCCGCGGGTAATTCCACCAATCCGCCGTTTGCATTTCTTTGCTTGAACTGAAAATGGTATGCCCGAATAAACACCCCGGAATTGTGTATTCCGGGGTGTTTTGCCGTTCATTTCGGCGGGTATGTGGGGGTATACGACGATTTTAGGAAATGTGCCCAATATACTTTCTGTTCTTCCTTCATGTACAATGTAAAATATATACTTATATGTATCCAGCTATTTTACGATGTTATCGATTTACCAGTGAACGCATCTGCGAGCATGTTCATTGATTACGAATTCTAGGAGGAACTGATATGCCCGTACGCAGCGAATTTCTTCACATTATTGCAGCAGTAAGATCTAATCTCGAATCTTGCATATTGGGAAAATCATTTGAAATACAGCTCCTTCTAACTGCTCTGCTGGCCGAAGGGCATGTTTTGATCGAAGATGTACCCGGAACGGGGAAGACGCAGCTCATCAAGGCGCTCGCCCGGTCCATGAGCGGCGATTACCGGCGTGTCCAGTGCAACCCGGACATTCTGCCGAGCGATATTACCGGCGTTTCCGTATTTCATCCGCGCGAGGAGCGGTTCTACTTCCGTCCGGGTCCGGTGATGACCAACATTCTTCTGGCTGACGAAATTAACCGGGCCACGACGAAGACCCAGTCGGCCCTGCTTGAGGTTATGGAAGAGCGCAACGTGACGGTGGACGGCGAAACGTATGAGCTTCCCCGTCCGTTTATGCTGTGCGCCACCCAGAATCCGATCGACTTTGAAGGCACTTACATGCTGCCCGAAGCGCAGCTTGACCGTTTTATGATGAAGATCAGCCTCGGCTACCCCGACGCGGCCACGGAAAAAAGCCTGCTGTACCAGCACAAGCAGGGCCAGCCGGTCGACCGGCTGACTCCGGTGACCAACATGGAACAGATCGCGGAGATGCAGCATGAAATCCGCAGCATTTATATCGACGAGGCGGTGACGGACTATCTGCTGAGCATCGTACGCCGTACCCGGGAGCATGCCTCCGTCCTGCTCGGAGCCAGCCCGCGCGCTTCCCTGTCGTTCCTGAACGCGGTTAAGGCGTTTGCTTTCCTGCAGCAGCGGGAGTACGTCCTTCCGGACGATATTAAGACGCTCGCTCCTTATGTTCTCGCCCACCGCATCATCCTTCGTCCGGAGTCCCGGCTGGACAACGTCAGTCCGGAATCCGTGCTGAAAAACATCCTTCAGCAGGTGCATGTGCCTGTAGCGATGGAGCGATAAATGATGACAAGGCTGTTAACCGGTATCCGATCCGGACTCAAAACCCCGAGGTATTGGGCCGTACTGCTCGTATGGGTCGCCAGCCTGTTCTATGTTCTGTTTCAGGGGGGCAAGACGTCCCTGATGCTGTTTGTCATGATCAGCGTCATCGTGCTGTATTTGATCGTGCTTGGCATCAGCGGCGTCCGGCTGACGCGGGGAACGCGCCAGCTGTCCACCGAAAGGGGACAAGGCACCGTGCTTCACGCCGGCGAGCAGATCAAGGTCAGGCTCCATTTTTTGATTCCGGGATTTCTGCCGATGCCCTATATCATTATCCGTGAAGTCATGAAGCGGCATAACGGAGATTCCTGGTCTTTTGAGGAAAGCGTCATTCCCAATTACAGAGGCGGCGGTACGCTGATGTTCCAGACGCCGCCGCTGGAGCGGGGAAGATATTATTTTACGGAGACGGAATGTGTCAGTGAGGATATTTTCGGCTTTATCGAGCATAAAGGCCGTTTTCATGTGCCCGGCCAGTTCCGCGTGATGCCCCGAACCGTGTTTATCCCCACATGGAAGCTGTTCGACCGGAATTCCCCGCTTGCGGGGCCGCAAACCGCCTCGGCAGCTTCGCGCAAAGAGACGACCCAGATTAACGGCGTCCGCGATTATGTGTACGGGGACCGGATTTCCCGGATTCACTGGAACGCTACCGCGAAGACCGGACAGTGGAAATCCAAGGAATTCGAGTACGATTCCGTTCCGAAAACGATGCTTCTGCTGGACGCCACGAAGGCTCACTACGGCTCCGACGCGCAGTTTGAGCTGGCTGTTTCCACAGCGGCTTCCCTGCTCGAGTATGGCGGGCGCGGCAGAATGAACATGGGCCTCGCTACCCTCGGCGACGCATTCAAATTGTTTCCGCCAAGCAGCGTGCAGGGAGACCGCCAGCGGATGATGCATCACCTGGTGGACCTGTCCGCCGACGGATACGGTAAGCTGCTTCCGAAGCTGGAGCAGAACGCACGGTTTCTTCCGGCGGGGGCCTTCCTCGTTTTCATTTCACCGGCCAGCGGCCAGCAGGTGCTCGACATTCTGCGCTGGGCTGAAACCCGGGGCATGAGCTCTTCGCACATCCGGATCAGCTCCGGGCGAGAGAAGGGCGTAGAAGGCTGGGGAGCGATGCTCGCTTCCCGCGGAACCTTTGCGTGCAGCATTCAATCGCTGAGTGAGCTGCCGGCCGCATTAGGGGGTGGAAGGGTTTGATCAACTGGCTGTATTCGCTGCGCACTTCGTTTTTCCGCACCTTATCCCTGGTGTGGTTGTGGATTATGGCGCTGCAGTGGATTTACTTTATGAACAACATTTGGTACAGCGAGACGACGGCCATCGTCATCATCAGCGTGACGGTCATCACGGCGATCGAAATCTTGCTGCCAATCAAAAGCATTTACCGGTACGTGCTGGAAGGCATCGCCGTGCTGTACATCATTCACCGGGAGATGATCGCGTACTGGATTTATTTTCCGGCAGGAAGCCTGCCGAACCGGATTCAGCAGTTTACGGGCAACGCGCTGCCGTACCTCGGTTTTGCCGTAGGCGCTTGGATTCTGCTGCTGCTCAGCGCCAAGCTGGTCAACAATCAGCGCAGAATCCTCGTGTTCACAGGCATGCTGATTGTGGGATTCTCCATACTGGATTCCTTCACCGTGTACAATTTATGGAAGGAAGTCGCCTGGACGGTGTTTGCGGCGCTCGGCTGGCTGGTCAGTGAGCACTTCCGCCGCTTCCAGCAGAAATACCCGCATGGCTGGCGCTATCTTCGGCAGTACCCGCTAAAAATGCTGCTGAACGTAGCGGTCATTTTTTCGCTGGTGTTTGCGGTCGGTGTCAACATGCCGGAAGTGCCGCCGTCCTTGACCGATCCCTACACGGCTTGGGTCGTCCAAGGTGAGACGGCTGCCACGGCCGGCGTTGACGGGGATCCGGCCGAATCGGTGCTGCGGACTTCCTCGGGATACAGCCGCAACGACACCAAGCTTGGCAGCGGGTTCAACTTTGACTACACGCCGGTGATGGAAATCAGCTCGGACCAGCGAAGCTATTGGCGAGGGGAGACCCGCAGGCTGTATACCGGCAGCGGCTGGGGGGACGAGCGCAATTCCGGCAGGGAGACCGATGAGGTGACGGCGGATACGAAGCTTTCCGGCGATGGACCAACCGCCGGCGATTCGATGACGGTAAGACAGACGGTTACGATGCTGAGCGACAGTCAGTACCCCGTTTTGTTTGGTGCGTATAACCTGTCCAAAGTAGAGCTTATCGATGACGGGAAAAATACAGGCAGCCTCCGCTGGAACAGTTCCCAGTCGGAGCTTCGCTGGACCGCCGAGTCAAAGCGGGACCGTTATCCGAAAACCTACACGGTGGTGTCCGAGGTTCCGGTCGTTTCGGAGGATGAAATCCGCCAGAAGTCGTTCGCCGACCTATACGGCTCCCAAGGGACCGAGGACACCTATCTGCAGGTGCCGAACGATTTTCCGAAGCGGGCCCGCGACCTTGCGGAAGAAGTGACGGCTTCCGGAGCAACGCCTTATGAAAAAATCGGTCTGCTTCAAAACTATTTAACAACGAATTACACATATACAAACGAGCCCGACTTGTCCAAAAAGGTCAGCGACGATTTCGTGGACAGCTTCCTGTTTGAGATCAAGGAAGGATACTGCGATTATTTCTCGACTTCGATGGTGATGATGGCCCGTTCCCTCGGCATCCCGGCGCGGTGGGTCAAAGGGTACGCTCCCGGCCAGGTGCAGGGAAGCAGCGCCGACGTGCAGGTCCAAGGCGTGCAGGGCACCTCAGACTCCGGCGTGTATACGGTGACCAATGCCGATGCGCATTCGTGGGCCGAGGTCTATTTCGGGCCGTACGGCTGGATTCCGGTGGAAGCGACCCCCGGCTTCAGCATGCCGCTGCTCACGCATGACGCCCAGGCGCAAGATCCGGCCGAGCCGGAGGCACAGCCGGAAGTCGAGGAAGACCAGCCTGAGCAGGCGCCTCAAGCAGCAGCGCAAAGCCAGGATCGCGGACCAGCGGTGCAAATCGTATACGGCGCTTCCCTCCTCATCCTCGCAGCGTTTGCAGTGTATGTGCTGTGGCGGAATCGGCTCCAGCTCCGGTTCGGATGGCTCCGGCTTCGTACGGGACAGAAGCTGTCTCCTGACCAGAAGGTCATCGTCATGACCGAACGGTGGATCAAGCAGCTGCACCGAAGAGGACTCAAACGCGGCGCGGACGAAACGCTCCGGGAGTCGGTCAGCCGCTGGGAAGGACGGTCCCCGGCGCTCGGATCCTTCCTGGAGCCGCTGCTGCAGCTGTTCGAGAAGGCGCGCTACAGCCCTTCATCGGTGTCGGAATCGGAATGGAGAAGCGTCCATGCCCATGCGAAGGAATTGAAAGCTGCGATGAAAAAGATACCGAAGAATGCAGCGTGATGGACTTTTTAGAAGGCGCCCTCCGGGCGTTTTCTTTTTTGTTTCGCCCGAACATAAGTTTTTTACTAACTACGCAGATTATGGTATAGTTTGTCCTATGAAACTGAGGTGACATCAATTTGTTTGAAATGCTTATCCCGAAAATGAGGGTAAAAACGGTGTTTGATCTGGATTTGGAGCGGCTGTATTCGCAGGGATTCCGTGGAATCATCACGGATCTGGACAATACGCTGGTCGGTGCCAAGGCTCCCTTAGCCACCCCCGAGCTGATCGCCTGGTTCGAAAAGGTGAAAAAGGCGGGGTTTCAGCTTGTCATCGTGTCCAATAACCAAATGACGAGGGTATCAACTTTTGCCACCCCGCTGGATATCCGGTTTGTCCATGAAGCCCGCAAGCCGTCGAACGCGCCTTTCCGGAAAGCCATGCAGATGATGGGCCTGAAGAGCGAGGAGACGATCGTGGTCGGCGACCAGATGCTGACCGATGTGTACGGCGGCAACCGGCTCGGCCTGTTTACCGTGCTGGTGCTCCCGATATCCATTCAGGATGAAGGCTGGGGTACGCGCATAAACCGGCGTCTGGAGAAAATTGCGCTCGCACGATTGCGGAAAAAGGGATTATGGCTGGAGGAGGAACACCAACAATGAAAGACCCGATAGACGGCAGTCAAGCCGTAAAATGCAGCGGCTGCGGCATTGCCATCCAAACGGAGCAACCCGAGCTTCCGGGGTATACCCCGGAGAAAGCGATGGACCGGGATCCGGTCATCTGCCAGCGCTGCTTCCGGATTAAAAACTACAACGAGGCTTCTTCCGTTGCCGTCGACCAGGATGAATTCCTGCGTCTGCTCAGCCAAATCGGCGGGAAGAACGCGCTCGTTATTCATATTGTAGACCTGTTCGATTTTGAAGGAAGCCTCATTTCAGGCTTGCAGCGGTTTGTCGGCAACAATCCGGTCATTCTCGCCGTGAACAAAATCGACCTTCTGCCTAAAGTGACAAACTGGAACAAGGTCCTTAACTGGGTGCAGAAACAATGCAAGGAGCACGGCCTCAAGACGGAAGAAATCGTCCTTTGCAGCGCCAAGAAAAATCAGGGCTTCGACCGCCTGCTGGACACGGTTGCCTCGTATCGCGGGGACCGCGACGTCTATGTGGTGGGGGCGACCAATGTCGGCAAATCGACGCTGATCAACCGGCTGATCCGGGATTACAGCGATTTGGAGCAGGAGCTGACCGTATCGCGTTACCCGGGAACGACCCTGGATATGGTCAACATTCCGCTCGACGACGGCCGCTTTATTATCGACTCGCCGGGGATCGTATACCCTTGGCGCTACAGTGAGCTCGTCACCCGGGAGGACCTGGGCGCCGTCATGCCGGACAACCCGTTGAAGCCGGCCGTGTACCAGCTGAACGAAGGACAGACGCTGTTTTTCGGAGCTATGGCACGGTTTGACTTTATTCAGGGCGAGCGCCAGTCGTTTACCTGCTTTGTCGGCAGCCGCGTAGGCATACACCGCACCAAGCTGGAGCGTGCCGACGAGCTGTACTCGGAGCATGCCGGAGAATTGCTGTCCCCGCCGAACCGGGAGAACATCGGGAAGCTGCCGGAATGGACAAGGCATGAATTCCGCATAAAGCGCGGTATGCGCATGGATCTGTTCGTCTCCGGATTGGGCTGGGTTAAAGTGAACAGCGATCAGGGAGCCCTGTGCGCTATTCATGCGCCGCGGGGAGTCAAGGTGCTGGCAAGACCTTCTTTAATCTGACGCTGCCTTTGAACGTTGCAAGAGCTGACAGGTGAGAGCAGGAAAGGGGAAACCATGAATTTGGCTAAACCGGAGTTACTGAAACATACAGGGGAGCTGCTGCTGGGCGTCATCGGGGATCCGATCGCCCATTCCAAATCGCCCGTGATGCATAAGGCGGCGCTGGCCGCGCTCGGCATCCCGGGCGCCTATGTTCCGATGCGCGTATCGCGGGAGCAGGTTGGAACGGCGCTGGAAGGCATCAAGGCGCTTGGCTTTCGGGGAATCAACGTCACGATTCCGCACAAGCTGGAGGTTATTCCGTTCCTGAACGAGCTGGATGAAACGGCCTTGAAGATCGGAGCCGTCAACACGATCGTGAATGACGGAGGCTACCTCACGGGGTATAATACAGACGGTATAGGTTATGTCCGTTCCCTGAAGGAAGAAGCGATTGCCGAACTGAAAGGCAAAAGCATTCTGGTGCTCGGAGCCGGAGGTGCCGCTCGCGGTATCGTATACGCCCTGACGCTGGAGCATCCGGACCGGATGTATGTCGCCAACCGGACGGCCGATAAAGCCGAGGCGCTGGCGGCTGAATGGAAGGCGCTGGCAGACATTCGCGGGATGGCGATGGACGACATTCCGGCCATTATAGGCGAAGTGGATGTGATCATTAATACGACTTCGGTCGGCATGCATCCGCATACGGACGAAACACCGCTAGATTCCGAGCGGATTTCTCCGGGAATCGTGGTCAGCGACCTCATCTATAATCCGCTGAAAACCCGGCTGCTCGCCGACAGCGAGAAGAAGGGCTGCGTCATTCACGGCGGTCTCGGGATGTTTGTGAATCAGGGAGCCTTTGCCCTGGAGTATTGGACCGGACTGCCCGCCCCGGTAGAGGCGATGCGCAGCGCGGTTCTGGCCAGCATGAAGGAATCATGATTATTGAATTGTACATTGAAGATTAAGGAGTTTTGACATTTTATGTTAACAGGTAAGCAAAAACGCTATCTCCGGTCCCAGGCGCATCATTTGGACCCGATTTTTCAAGTCGGCAAGGGCGGAACCAACGACCAGTTAATCCGTCATATCGTCGAGGCCATTGAGAAGAGGGAGCTGATGAAGGTCAGCATTCTCAACAACTGCTTGGAAGACAAGCACGAAATTGCCGAGGAATTGGCCGAAAAATCGGGCTCTGAACTGGTGCAGGTGATCGGCAGCACGATTATTTTATATAAAGAATCCAAAGATCATAAGCAGATTGAATTGCCATAAGCGGGAGGGATCAGCATGAAGGTAGGTATCATGGGAGGTACCTTTGATCCGATCCACATCGGACATCTGCTCGCTGCCGAAGCGGCCCGGGACACGTTCGGACTGGACGAGGTTTGGTTTATGCCCAGTCATATTCCGCCCCATAAGGAACAGGCGGGAGCTACTGGCGAACAGCGTCTCGGCATGGTCGCCGAAGCGATTGCGGACCATCCCTGCTTTCGGACCCTCGATATCGAAATCAGAAGAGGCGGGGTTTCATATACGATCGACACGGTCAAGGAAATCCGCAGCTCGTTTGAAAACATCGATTTTCATTTCATCATCGGGGCCGATATGGTCAATTATTTGCCGAAGTGGGAGGGCATTGAGGAACTGGTGGAGCTGATGAGCTTTATCGGTGTCGGGCGTCCGGGCTCCACGCTGAACTTGGACGCGCTCCCCGCTTATTTGAAGGGAAAAATTCTACTGGCCGACATGCCCCAGGTGGACATCTCGTCGACCGAAATCCGGGAAAGGCTGGCCACCGGACACTCCATTCGTTATATGGTGACAGACAGTGTCTACGACTATATCAGAAGGAGGGGAATGTATGGCATTCAGCCGCGAAGAACTGATTAAAGCCGTGTCCGGACAAATGCCGGCCATGCGCTGGAAGCACACAGAAGGCGTGATGCAATCCGCCGTCATACTTGCGGAGCGTTACGGAGCGGACCCTGTTAAGGCCGAAACGGCGGCGATTCTGCACGACGTTGCCAAATACTGGCCTGTGAAGCAAATGGAAGCGATTATTAAGGAAAATGATTTGTCCAAGGATCTGCTGTTTTACGATAAGCCGCTCTGGCATGCCGAAGTAGGTGCTTTTGTAGCGGAACGGGATTACGGGATTACCGATCCTGAAATTTTGGATGCGATCCGGTATCATACCTCCGGCCGCATTGGCATGACCCTGATGGACAAGGTCGTGTGCCTGGCGGATTACATCGAACCGGGAAGGGATTTTCCGGGCGTGAATAATATCCGGGAACTGGCCAACCATAGCCTTGAAGAGGGATTGATCGCCGGACTGGACTCCACGATCAGCCTGCTTATCTCCCGCCGTCAGATCATTTACCCGCTGACCGTATTTGCCCGCAATGATCTTATTAAACAGTTGGAGGCGAATGTATGACCTTGAAACCTGAAGAATTGTTAAATCTGGCCGTAGCTGCCGCTGAAGATAAAAAGGCCATGAACGTCGTGGCACTCGACCTGCGGGGGATTTCCCTCATTTCCGACTATTTCGTCATCTGTCACGGGAATTCGGATACCCAGGTCCAATCGATCGCGACCGAAATCCGCAAGCGCGTGCATGAAGCTGGTCTCGAAATCCGCGGCGTGGAAGGAATGGATTCCGCACGCTGGGTGCTGATGGACCTGGGCGACGTGATCGTGCACATTTTCCACCGGGATGAACGGGATTATTACAACATCGAGCGCCTGTGGTCGGATGCCAAGGTCGTGGAAACCGTATGAGTCCGATTGCAGGAACGATTCAAACCTATGAGGTGATGCGCGAAGTATCGCCTTACGGCTATTTTCTCGATGCCGGCGGACAAGATGTGCTGCTCCATTACACGGAGCTGACCCGGAAGATCGAGCCGGGCGAACGCGTGGAAGTGTTTATTTTTTACGATACGGAAGACCGGCTGGCGGCTACGATGAAAAAGCCGTATTTGACCTTGGGCGAGATGGCGAAGCTGGTTGTGGCCGACGTGCATCCGAGACTGGGATGCTTCCTCGAAATGGGGCTAGGCCGTCAACTTCTGCTGCCGATTCGCGAGCTTCCGGAATTGAAGGAGCTGCATCCACGGGTCGGTGACTCGGTGTTCGTCATCATGGAGCATGACAAGCAGGGACGGCTGCGCGCGAAGCTGGCCGGCGAACAGGAGCTATCGCAGCATACGTTCCAGGCGCCGCAGTCCTGGGTAAACCAGTGGTTCACCGCCACGGTGTACCGCCCGCTGCAGATGGGAACGTTTGTAATCGTGGACGGGGGAGTGCTCGGCTTCGGCGCCATCGGCATGATCCACTCCTCGGAGCGAACCCGTATGCTGCGTCTGGGCGAAGAGCTGCAGGTGCGGGTCAGTCACATTCGTGAGGATGGACGCGTCAACCTGTCCATGGCGCAGCGCAAGGAAGTTGGCCGGGATTTGGATGCCGACCGCCTGCTGGCGTTCTTGAAGGAACGTCCGAACGGAGGCATGCCGTATTCGGATGCGACGCCTCCGGACATTATCAAGCAGCGCTTCGGTATCAGCAAGTCGGCTTTCAAGCGCGCAATCGGCAAATTGATGAAGGAAGGTCTTATCACACAGAAGGAGAACTGGACTTATCTGGTTCAGCCGGAAAGTTCCAAACCGGAAACGGGGGGGAACGCCGATCCGTCCTAACAGGGCTGGGAGGATTTTCGGAACGTTAACAGAAAGTGCGGTGTCATCATGTCCTCTTACAGAAAATTTGCATACGTTTACGATGAACTGATGGAAGATATGCCGTATCCCGATTGGCTTCGGTTTGCAAGACAGGCCTGGGAAAAATACGGCATGCCGAAAAGTGTGGTAGAACTGGGATGCGGCACGGGCAGCATCACGATTCCGCTTGTGAACTCGGGGTTCGAAGTGACAGGGATCGACCTGTCGGCGGACATGCTGTCCGTAGCAAGGCGGAAGATGGAGAAGACGCCGCAGGGCAGCCGCCTGTTTCGGGAGGGCTCCATCCGCTGGGTGCAGCAGGATATGCGCGCCTGGGAGCTGCCCGAGCCCGTCGATGCGGTCATTTCATTTTGCGACTGCATCAGTTACCTGCTGGAAGAAGCCGATATCGTCGCGACCTTTAGACAGACCTATAATGGGCTGAAAGAAAAGGGGATCTTCGTGTTTGACGTGCATCATCCGAATACGATCATCCGCTATGACGAGGAGCAGCCGTTCGTATGGGACGACAAGTCGGTTTCGTACATCTGGACCTGCGACCTGGACGCGCCGCGGTGCGAAATCGAGCATCATTTGAGCATCTTTGCGAAGGAAGAAGACAGCGATTTGTACCGCCGCTTTGAAGAAGTGCACGTGCAGCGGGGCTATGATCCGAAATGGATGAAGAGCGAACTGCTCAAGGCCGGATTCCGGGACGTGCAGACCTATGCCGACTTTGAGTGGGTGGAAGCGGACGACGAGGCGCAGCGGCTGTTTTTCGTCGCGGTCAAATAGGCTAAGAACTCATGTCCTTGCAAAGCATCTGGTCTATATTGGAGAGGATGCTTTGCGGGATTTTGCCTCGGAACGAAGGTTCCGGGGCTATTTGCGGCTAATAGTATAATGGGAGCTGCCTAACTGAGGTATCGTCTTCAACAAATTCAAACAGAAACGGAGAGAACATGATGAGTTTGATGGATCTACAAGGAAAAACGGCGGTCATTACTGGAGCGGGCAAAGGAATCGGCTTGGCGATCGCTGAGCTGCTGGCCAAAGAAGGCGTGAATCTGGGCCTCATTTCCCGCACCGCCTCCGATTTGGATGCGTTGAAGGCTTCGCTGGCCGGCGAACACGGCATCCGTGTTGCGACCGCAGCGGCGGACGTATCGAAACGGGAGGAAGCGGAAAGCGCGGTGAGTGCGCTGAAGGCGGAGCTCGGCACGATCGATATTCTGATCAATAACGCGGGCATCGCTTCGTTCGGGACCGTACTCGAAATGGATCCGGCGCAGTGGGAACAAATTATTCAGGTGAATCTGATGGGTACATATTACATGTCCCGGGCCGTCCTGCCGGACATGGTGGAGCAAAACAGCGGCAGCATCATCAACATCTCCTCCACAGCCGGTGAAAAAGGCTTTGCCACAGGCTCCGCATACTGCGCGTCCAAATTTGCGGTCATGGGGCTGACAGAGTCTTTGCTTCAGGAAGTGCGCAAGAACAACATCCGCGTCGTTGCGCTGACGCCAAGCACCGTCAATACGGCGCTGGCCCGCGACAACAACTTGAAGATCGGCGATGAGGACCGCATGATGCAGCCGGAAGACGTGGCTGAGCTGGCGCTCGCCACGCTGAAGCTGCCGCAGCGCGTATTTGTGAAATCGGCCGGCATCTGGACGACCAACCCGCAATAACAATATTGTACGGACTGTAAGCCTGTCTCTTATGGATCGGAAGCCGATCTGCTAAGAGGCAGGCTTTTTTTGGCAGGAACCGATTTCGATGTACCGCAAAGTACCTGAATATGAATATTGCAGCACAGTCCCACCAAAGTGGGGCTTTTTTTGTGCGAAAAAGCTTGAGACGAGGCAAAATTTACGGTTACGGCGTTTTTTTTACAGAAGCTTTACCGTGCCTTAACCCTTGCAACTTGGCACCAAGTTAGACTGTCACTACAGACAGCCGAAGCGATGCAGCGGGCGTGAATCATCGGTTGTGGCGGCGGTTGTCTGCTTATCCAAGATAAGGTGGTGCTGAGCGATCAAGACGGAACTGCATTGTCATACAACCATTTCGGACGGTTCGTATTCATTTGAGGAATTAGCCGAGGCGGCATTGAATGAGAACATTGGCGTGCTGGCGGTCACAAACCACGATACGACAAAGGGTCTTGTCGCCATGCTGGAACGGGGAAGAGAGCTTGGCCTTGACATGATCCCGGGGATCGAAATATCAGCCTATGACATGGAAAGAAGCAGGAGGGTTCATATCCTGGGCTATTTCATCGAGCCGGGACATCCGGCTCTGGAGCAGGTATGCACCCCGATGATCCACAAGCGGCATGAAGCTTCCCGTGTGATGGTCGAACGCCTGATTGAGGCGGGGTACAGCATCACCTGGGACCAAGTTCTGCGGTATGCGGATGGGGGAACCGGCGTTTACAAGCAGCACATTATGCACGCGCTGATCGACAATGGCTATGCCAAATCCATATATGGTGAGCTGTACAAAAAGCTGTTTTCCCGCGGAGGAAACGGAGAGGAGCCCGGCATGGCTTATGTCCGGCTGGACTACCTCCATGCCCGAGACGCCATTGAGGCCGTCATTCAGGCCGGCGGGGTGCCGGTTTTGGCTCATCCGGGCCAATACGGCAACTTTGATTATGTCCGCGAGCTGGTGGGCATGGGACTTCAGGGGATCGAAGTGTGGCATTCGCTGCATGGTGCCGATGATGAGGAGCGGGCCATGGAATATGCGCGCCGTTACGATCTCGTCATGACCGGGGGTTCTGACTTCCATGGGTTTTACGGGGAGAAGGAGGTCCGGCTGGGAAGCAAAGATCCGGGCATTTCCTGCGTCCAAGAGCTCAAGAAGCGCAGACCGAAGTAAAGGGGGAACATTCATGGAAAAGCATTCGATTCATCGCCCTGCGGAAAGTAAACGGCTGAGCCCGGATCCTGATATCCACGAAAGCGCGCATATTCTTCACAGCACGTTCGGATTCTGGACCTCCGTCGGACCAGGCAATCAAATCATCGAATCCGACATCGGGGATTACACCTACACCATGGACGACGTGACGATCAACTACACGGAAGTCGGTAAATATACTTCGATTGCCTCGCATGTATGCATCAATCCGGTGGATCACCCGATGGAGCGGGTTACACAGCACCATATGACTTACCGGAGAAGAGATTACGGTTTTGCCGCCACCGATGACGAGGCGATTTTCAACCGGCGGCGGGGCAACCGGGTAACGATCGGGCACGATGTCTGGATTGGTCACGGCGCGATCATCATGAAGGGGGTCCATATCGGCACCGGAGCGGTGATCGGATCCGGAGCTATCGTCACCAAAGACGTCGAACCGTATGCCATCGTCGTCGGCGTTACGGCCAAACCGGTCCGAAAGAGATTTTCGGAGGATGTCGTCGCGAAGCTCCTGCAGATCGCCTGGTGGGATTGGCCGCGGGAGGTCATCCAGGAGCGGTTCGAAGAGTTAAACGATACGGCTTCCTTTATCCGGAAGTACTGGGTTTAAAAGAGGAGGGTGAGCGTAAGGGATGCATGACGAAATGGAGATCATGGATAAGCTCATAGCCGATATGGAGGCAGGCATCTATGAGCCGGATGACAAGCTGCCGTCGGAGAACGATTTGGCCAGGCTGTTCAAAGTGCCACGTATGACTGCCCGGAAAGCTTACGAGAAGCTGCAGGACCTGGGGTATGTGTACTCCAGGCAGGGCAAGGGCAGCTTTGTCCGCGACCAGCATCAGCGCATCCCGCTCCTCTTTTCGGGCAACGAAAGCTTCAGCCGGAAGATGATCCACATGGGGTATGATTATCAGTCACGCAACATTTTTTGCGATCCCATCGAGTATAACCACAAAGTGTATAAAGCGCTTGAAGCGCAGCCGGAAGAGCGGGTGTTCCGGATTGGCAGGCTCCGTCTCATCGACAACCGTCCGATTGCGATTCACGCGTCGTATGTGGCGGAGTCGATGTTTCCGGACATCGGACGGACAGGCAGGGACATTACCTCGATGTTCGATTTCTACCGGGGAAAAGGGTATACGGGGTTCGAGTCGATGAAGACGCTGCTCAGCGTGACCTATCCCGGCAGGAAAGAAAGGGAGCTGCTCGCCTGCACCAGCCTCATTCCACTGCTCGTTGTGGAGACCGGCTGTCTGGACAGCCAGACGAACAAGCCGCTGGAATATACGAGAATTATGTACCGGAGCGACTACTTTACGTACGAGCTCTAAAAGTGCGTGTTCAAAAGCGGATTTTTTGAACAATCTCAAACAGGGAGGCCGGGAAGGGATGAAACGAAGACAAAGGACTGAAATTCTGGTTGAAGGCTCCAGGGAACTCGCCGCCCGTATGGCGCAGGCTATTGCTGACCGTTATGAAGTGAAGCTGGTCGAGCAGCCAAGCCAGGGACTGGTCATGGTCAAAGTGAGAGAGACCGCCAAGCGTAGCTTGTTCTATCTGGGGGAAGTGCTGGTGAGCGAATGCAAGGTGCAGGTCGAAGGCAGCATGGGCATCGGCGTGGTCAAAGGGCATGACCATGAGCTTGCCTATCAGCTTGCACTTATCGACGCGGCGTATCAGGCTGGGCTGCAGGAGACCCGGGCATGGGATCAGGCGCTGCTGGATGAAGAAGTCCGGATCGCTGCCAGGCGCAGCCAGGCTTTCGCCGAGATCGCCAAAACGAAGGTCGATTTTGAAACGATGGATGTGGATTAGGGGGGAGAGAGCGATGAACTTCGACGCAGTTCATGATATACAGCGTGCCTACCGCAAAGTGGTGGATTCCATGTCGAGACCCGGCTTGATCTCGGATCTGACGGCGGAAGCGGCCAAGGCCGATGGCCAGTGGGGAGGTTTACCCGTCACCTGGGTGATCGCATTGATGCTGCTGGATACGGAGGTTACGTTCTGCATTTGCTCGCAGCGGGAAGCGGAGCTTACGCGGCTCCTGAACCAGCTGACCTTCGCCGTCCGGACGGAGCCGGAGAAGGCGGATTACATTTTTGTCCTGTACGACGCGAAGGAAGGGGATTTGCTGAAGGCTCTGCAGGGCGCCAAAGTCGGAACGCTGGCCGATCCGCATGCCTCTGCCACCGTGATCGTGGAGTTGGAGGAGCTGTCCGGAGACTTTGAGCTGAGCCTCAAAGGGCCGGGTATCGAGGATGAAAGCTTTGTCCGGATTCCGCTGGCTCCCGGTTGGCTGGAGGCGCGGGCGGAGAAAAACGCGGAGTATCCCCTGGGAATTGACATGCTGGTCGTCGACAAAAACAACAAGCTGCTGTGCCTGCCCCGGACGACGCAAATCGAGGAGAGGGAGGTGCTTCTATGGGATATGTAGCGGTAAAAGGCGGAACGCTTGCGATCGAGGAATCCTTGAAGCGGATCAAATTCGAACGGACCAAGCAGGGAAAGGTACTGGACGTCACCCGCATCGAAGGCGGGATGAGAGGGCTGATCGATCAGATCATGTCGGAGAGCAGCCTGTACGACGAAACGCTGGCGGCGCTGGCGATCAAGCAGGCGGAAGGAAGCCCGGAAGAAGCGGTGTTTCTGCTGAGGGCCTACCGCTCCACGCTTCCCCGGAAGCATTATTCGCGAGCGGTGCACACCCGCGAGATGAGGGTGGAGCGGCGGATCTCCGCGAGCTTCAAGGACATTCCGGGCGGGCAAATTCTCGGCGCTTCGGTCGATTACAGCCACCGGCTGCTCGACTTTGACCTGATGCATGAAACGGACGAAGATGCTGCCCGGTGGCTGGAGGCTTTTGCGGGTGAGCTCGGAAGCTTTCCGGAGGCAGGCCGACCGCCGGAACTGATGAAAGTCATGGACTATTTGATCGAGCAGGGGCTCATGATCAGCCCTGCGGACGACAACACCGAACCGGATGATGTGACGCGCCGAAGCATCACGTTTCCGGCCAGCCGCAGCCAAAAGCTGCAGGTGCTGACCCGGGGCCAGACCGGGACGGTTACCTCGCTCGCATACGCGGTCATCCGCGGATACGGCGTATCGCATCCCACCGTCGGCGAGCTGCGGGTCGGGCGTGTGCCGGTGTGCATTGACGATCCGCTCGGATCCGGTGAAGATGCTGAGGACAGCTATTATATCGGCGAAATCAAGGTAACGGAGGCGGAAATGCTCATGTCTGCCGCGGTGGCGAAGGAGCAGGGCGGGAAGGAATTATCCTTTGAGATTGGCTACGGGCTCTGCTACGGGCAAAATGAGACCAAGGCGATTGCCATGGGCATTCTGGATCACAGCCTGGAGCAGGGAGACAGCCGTTTCCCGACCCAGGATCAGGAGTTTGTACTGTACCATATCGATTCCGTGGAATCCACCGGTTTCATGTCCCACTTGAAGCTGCCGCATTACGTCACATTCCAGTCCAAAATGAACGACGTGCGGAAAACGAAGACGACAGTGACGACGCCTAAGGCGGACGAAACGGAGGAGGTGAAGGAGCTGTGCAAATAAACTACAATTTCGCGTTTTTCGACGAAAGCTCCAAAAGGGAAATCCGCCGAGCGACGCTGAAGGCGATCGCCGTTCCGGGGTACCAGGTTCCTTTTGCATCCAGAGAAATGCCGATTGCCAGGGGATGGGGAACCGGCGGGCTGCAGCTCACCCTGTCATTGGTAGGTCTAGACGATATAGTCAAGGTAATTGACCAAGGTTCCGATGAATCCGTCAATGCTGTCAGCATCAAGAAGCTGGTCCAGAACACGACGGATATCCGTACCACGGATGAAACGGCGAAGGCGACGCTGATTCAATCCAGGCACCGCGTTCCGGAGATTCCGCTTCGGGCGGGTCAAATTTTGGTGCTGCAGGTGCCCATGCCGGAACCGTTGCGGATGTATGAACCGCGGGAGGCTGAGACGAAGAAGCTGCACGCCGAAAAAGAATACAGCGGCGCCTGGCTCATGCTGTTCGAGCAAATCATGAATTACGGCAGCATGACGACCGGCGCCGATCACCCGGTGATGGTCCATGACCGTTATGTGATGGCACCAAGCCCGATCCCCAAATTCGACAATGCCAAGCTGAATTCCTCTGAAGCGCTCATTCTGCTTGGGGCCGGACGGGAAAAGAAGATCTACGCGGTGCCGCCTTACACCAAGGTCGTATCTCTTGATTTTGAAGACTACCCGTTTGAGACGGAGTCTTTTGAAGACCGGTCCTGCAGACTGTGCGGATCCACCGGCGTGTTCATGGACGAATTGTACGATGACGCCAGCGGCACGGCTTATTTTCAGTGTAATGATACGAGCTACTGTTTGGAGCGGATGAATGAACAATCGTGGCGGGAAGGTGCTGAAAGCCGATGATCCAGATGGAACAACCGATGATTTCCGTACAACATTTAAACAAGCAGTTCGGGCCCGGCTGCCCGCACTGCATGAATCCGGCCAGCCGGAAGCTTTACAAAAACTTTTGCACCGTCTGCCATACCGTGTACTCCTGCCAAGACGTATCGTTTGACCTGTATCCGGGAGAAATCATCGGGGTGGTGGGAGAAAGCGGCAGCGGAAAATCCACCATGATGAGATGCCTGTACTTTGACCAAGAGGCGACGAGCGGCGAAGTCTATCTTCAGGCGTACAAAGACGGTATCCGAAACCTGTTTGCGGAGTCGACGCAGCAGAAGCGTTATATCCGGAATCACCTCATGGGAAAAGTGTACCAGAACCCGATGCTCGGTCTGCGGATGGATTTCACCTCCATCGGCAACATTGCGGAGAAAATGATCGCTGCGGGCAGCCGCCGCGTCTCCGAGATGGAAGATCGGGGCATGGAGCTGCTGGAAAAAGTCCACATCCCGCTTCACCGCATCAAGGAAGCGCCTAAGCATTTTTCCGGAGGAATGCAGCAGCGGGTCCAGATTGCCAAAGCGTTGTCGAACCGTCCTCCGGTGCTGCTGCTCGATGAGGTGACCACCGGCCTCGACCTGTCCGTTCAGGCCAGCGTGCTGGATCTGATCAAGGCGCTGCAAAGGGAGCTTGGCATCAGCATTGTGCTCGTCTCCCATGACCTCGGCGTGGTCCGGATGCTAGCCGACCGGACGCTGGTCATGCTTGACGGGAAAGTCGTGGAGGAAGGATTGACCGATCAAATTTTGGAGGACCCGCAGGAAGCTTATACCCAGCAGCTGGTCCATTCCCTGCTCTAGCTTATTTTCGAAGGAGGAGTCGCCTTTGTATCTCATTACGAACGCACGCATCATTACGGAGGAAGGGGTTCTGAGCGGATACGACCTGCTCATTCAGGGGGACCGCATCGGCAGAATCGCCCCGCATGGCGTCATTGCTGTGGATACGCAAACGGAAGTCTTGGACGCCGCAGGCGGGTATCTGTCCCCGGGGTTCATCGACATTCATTCCGATTACATCGAGCATATGGCTGCCCCGAGGCCGACATCGCTGATGGATTTTCGTCTGAGCCTCCGGGAAACGGAAAAGGAGCTGATCACGCACGGCATTACGACGATGTTTCATTCCTTGTCCATTTTCAGGGGGTCGGAGTACAAATACCGCCCGATCCGCGAGCCGGAAAACGTGCGTAAGCTGCTGGAGCTGATCGAGGAATCGCATACGAGCCAGCACTTGGTACGCCACCGTTTTCACGCGAGGTTTGAAATCGATAACCTGCTGGAGGTGGACAATCTCAGAAACTACATCGCCGAAAAGAAGGTTCACCTCGTTTCCTTTATGGACCACACCCCCGGCCAAGGACAATACCGGGATCTGGAGATTTACAAGGCCACGGTGAAGGGCTATGACGATATGACCGACGAGGGGATCGACGAGTTGATCCGGAAGCACCAGAGCAAGGAGAAAATGACGATCGAAGGCATCCGCGAAATTGCCGAACTGGCACGGGAAGCCGGAATCGCGGTCGCTTCGCATGATGACGACTCTCTCGACAAGCTGGAGCTCGTCCAGGGCTTCGGCGCAACGATCAGCGAGTTTCCGATTACGCTGGAGATTGCCCGGCGGGCCAAACAGCAGGGCATGTACACCGTGGCCGGTGCGCCGAACGTCATCCTTGGCGGCTCGCACAGCGGGAACTTGTCCGCAGCCGAAGCGATTCGGGAGAAGAGCATCGACATTTTGTGCAGCGATTATTATCCGGCGGCGCTGCTTCACGCGGTATTTTACCTCGTGGACCGCTGCGGGCAGGAGCTGGCCGACATGTTCCGCCTGGTGACGCTTCATCCCGCGCGGGCCGTCAATCTGGATCATGAAATCGGCTCGGTGCGCGAGGGGAAAAAAGCGGATCTGATTCTGATCGAGAAGATCGACGGGGATTTCCCGGTCATTACGGCCGTTTTTGTGGACGGGAAGCTCATTCAGAGAACCCATTACAGGGATCATGAAGGGGGTAAAGGGATTGAACAGTCTGCTCACGATCGAACACTTGTCCAAAACGTTCACTCTGTATAACCTGGATCAGCAGATCGAGGCCGCCGCAGACGTCAGCCTGCATGTGAACGAAGGCGAATTTATCGGTATTACAGGCAAAAGCGGGAGCGGGAAGTCGACCGTCCTCCGCTGTATTTACCGGACCTATCTCCCCCAGAAAGGGACCATCCGGTACCAATCTGCAGCGTACGGTGAAATCGATCTGGCTTCCGCGCCGGACCGGGTGATGATCGACCTGCGAAAGCGGGAGATTGGCTACGTCTCGCAGTTTCTGAACGTCATGCCGCGGACGACCGCCCGTGAGCTGGTCACGCAGGCTCTGCTGGAAATGGGCAAGGATCCGCACCAGGCTGCCAGGGAGACAGCGCGCATGCTGGATCATTTTGAGCTGGATGCCAAGCTTCGCGACAGCTATCCCGCCACGTTCTCCGGGGGGGAGAAGCTGCGCCTCAACATCGCGAGAGCGATGGTGAAGCGGCCCCGACTGCTCCTTCTTGACGAGCCTACCGCCAGTCTGGACCATGCCTCCAAGGTCAAGGTGAAGACGCTGATCGAGCAGCTGATGCACGAGGGAACGACGATGCTCGGGATCTTTCACGACTTGGAATTTATGGAGGGCTTGTGCAGCCGCCAATACCACATGCAGGACGGCCGGTTTCATGAAGGCGGCAGGCCGGAAGCGGCAGGTCGTTTCTTAATAGATCAGAAAGTATAAGTTTTGGAGCCTTGGCTTCCTAATCTCGAAAGAAAGACTTCCGCTAAACGCGGTCTGTCAACTTTGAAGGTACGGCGATAGACGTTTTTCTTACACAAACATGTCCCCCCGTTAATCTTCTGCTGACCGTTCATCTTCATCATAAAATTGTATCCCATTATCCCAGGAAAAAGGGGCGCTGAACCATGAAAAGATCGATTTCACTTCTCTTGATGCTGATATTGGCTGTGGCCGTTGCCGGATGTTCTTCAGGAGCGGCTTCATTAGGCCTGAACGTTGGCGGCTCGAAGAACAAGGACACCCTGACGATCGTGTGGTATCCGAACGAATCCGCTGCGGATTTGAAGGATGCGCGCGACGAGGTCGGAAAGATCGTGGAGCAGGCTACAGGCAAAAAAGTTGAGCATAAGATGACGACCGATTACAACATCGCCATCGAGGCGATTGCAAGCGGAAGCGCGGACCTGGCCTATATGGGCCCTCAGGGTTATGTGGAAGCAAGAAACAAGACCGAGGACGTGAAGCCGCTCTTCACCAACAGCGGGGAATCGGGCACGCTGTATGACGCCGTATATTATTCCTGGCTGAACGTTCGAAAAGGCGACGAAGGCGAGTTTAAAAGAGGGGACGGTTTTACCCTTGACCCTCTTCCCGGGAAAAAGTTTTCCTTTGTGTCGAACAGCTCGACCTCGGGATTCAAGGTGCCGTCTGCAGGCATCATCAGCTATTTTGGAAAGATGGACAAGTACAAGGACTTGAAGGAAGACGATTTGATGCAGGGCGGCAAAGATAAATTTTTCAGCGACGTTCTGTTTGGCGGCTCCCACCAGGGTTCCGCGGTAAATCTGCTGACGGGCAAGGCGGACGTTGCTGCTTTTTGCGATACTTGCGTATCCAATTACGTTGAGCTGGCGGACGGAACGGCCAACAAACCCGGAGCCGTCTATAAAGTAAAGGATGGCGCTGCCGAACCATTCAATACGCTCGCCGGAAAAGAGTTTGTCGTCGTTTCGGTGACGCCAGTTCTCAACTCCCCGTTTGTGGCGAACACGAAAATGGTGAGCGAGGATGAGCAGAAGAAGATTACCGAGGCGTTTACTTCCGATGACGTGACGCATAATCCGAAAATTTTCCTTCCCAAAGATTCCAAAGACAGCGGGCTGTTCAAGCAAAAAAGCGGGAATGAACGGTTCCTGCCGGTCGACGACGCCTGGTTTGAACCGATCCGCGAGCTGTCCAAATAACCGGCAGCCGGCATATGAACTCCATACCAAACCGCCTGGAGGTGTACGATGACTGCGTTATTGGAATTCAAGCATGTGTCCAAGCAGTATGGGTCTGAAACACGGGCATTAACGGATGTAAGCTTCTCGGTGAGGAGCGGGGAATTCGTATCGATCATCGGCCCCTCGGGGGCCGGGAAATCAACGCTGCTCCGGTGTATCAACCGCATGATCGATGCCAGCAGCGGAGAAATATGCATCGAAGGCAAAAATGTGCTGGAATTTCGCAAGAAAGAGCTGAAGCGGATGCGGACGAGCATCGGTATGATTTTTCAGCACTACAATCTGGTAGACCGGCTGAGCGTGATGGAAAATGTCCTGCACGGCCGGCTCGGCTACAAATCCACGCTTGCCGGCATGCTGGGGCTGTACCGTGAAGAGGAGAAGCAGCAGGCGTACCAAATTCTCGGCATTCTCGGCCTGGAAGAGCAGGTCTACAAGCGCTGCGACCAGCTCAGCGGGGGACAGAAGCAGCGGGTCGGCATCGCCAGGGCGCTGATCCAAGGGCCCAAAATGCTCCTCTGCGATGAGCCGATCGCTTCCCTGGACCCGAATGCATCCAAGGTGATCATGGATCATTTAAGGCACATCTCCACGAATTTGGGCATCACCGTGATCGTCAATCTGCATCAGGTGGAGACCGCTCTGAAATATTCCGACCGGATCATCGGGGTCAATCAAGGGAAAATCGTCTATAACGGAACGCCGGGACAAATGACATCCGAAGAACTCCAGCGAATTTACGGAAGCGAGAGGAGAGACACGCGTGCTGATCAAGGCGAGACGCAAGCAGGTTGACTACTTCACGGCCAAACGTAGGCATGCGTATTTGTTTTGGGGGCTGCTTCTGCTTGTTACCTATGCTGCAGCCGTACTGACCCAGTATGATTTCGTCCAGGGGCTGAGCTCCATTCCGGGCGCATTGGTTTGGGGCGTCACCCATTTTTACCCCAATGCCGAATCTCTGGCCAAGTTTCCCGACGTTCTCCGCACGCTCGTCGAAACGCTGCTGATGTCCATCGCCGCTACAACCGTCGCTTCAGTGTTTGCGCTCGTGTTTGCCCTCTTGGGCTCCCAGACGATCGGCGTCCATGCCGGGATTAAGCTGGCCAGCCGTTCGATCGCAACCGTATTCCGGAATATCGATGTCACCGCGTGGTCGATGATCCTTCTGTTTTCCTTCGGGCAAAACGTAATGACCGGTTATTTCGCCTTGTTCTTCGGCTCGTTCGGGTTTTTGACCCGCGCCTTCCTGGAGTCCATCGATGAGACGGGAAGCCATTCGGCGGAAGCGCTGCGGGCAACCGGAGCCGGTTATATTTCCGTCATTTGCCAATCCGTCATCCCGGCTGCGCTGCCCCAGCTTATCAGCTGGATCCTGTTCATGATCGAAACGAACATCCGCAACGCGACACTGATCGGCATTCTGACCGGCACCGGCGTTGGGTTCCTGTTCAATCTGTACTATAAAAATCTCGATTACAACGCAGCCAGCCTGATTGTATTCGTAATCGTGATCTCCATATTGGTCATCGAATTCACCTCGAATTATATCCGAAAGGTGATGATCGGATGAGCACCGAGGCCGTCGACAAGATGATTGCCGCCGAGCTCCATCTCCGTCCGGACCGAAGACTTCCGGGCATCCCGCTTAAGAAGCCTTTTAGCAAGACCGCTTTAACGATCAGGCTGACCCTCATTGGGCTAAGCCTGCTGACCGTTCTCGCCTTCGTCAGCTTTGACTACAAAGGGATCCAGGTCTTTCAAGGCATCTACGCCACGCTGTTGAACCTGAAGACGATGTTTCTGCAGCCCCGTTTGCACCATTTCACCTTTGACGCGGCTTTGTTCGAAGTGCTGATTACGCTGGGGCTTGCTTTTCTTGCCACCTTGTTCGGAGCAGTTATTGCGCTGTTTCTCGGCCTGTTCTCGGCCCGCAACCTGTCCTCGCCGATCGCGTCCGCTGTCATTAAAGGCCTAGTCGCGTTCATCCGCGCGGTGCCTACGGTCATGTGGGTGCTGATTTTTGCCGTCGCAGCAGGTCTTGGCAGCGTCGCCGCCGTCATCGGCATGACTTTTCACTCCGTCGGTTATTTGATCAAAGCCTACTCGGAAGCCTTTGAGGAGATGGACAAGGGCACGATCGAAGCGCTGAAGTCCAGCGGTGCGAACTGGTGGCAAATCGTGTTCCAAGCCGTCATTCCGTCCTCCTTATCCTATTTGATGTCCTGGACGCTGCTCCGGTTCGAAATCAACTTCTCCGTGGCGGTTGCAATGGGAGCGGCCGCGGGGGCAGGGGGGATCGGCTATGATATGTTTATGGCCAGCGGCTTTTACTTTGATCTGCAGGAAATCGGAGCGATCACCTATTTTATTCTGGGCTTTGCCATTCTCCTCGAAATCGCCGCAAACCGTGCAAAGCGGAAGCTGATGCAGGGAAAATAACAGCAGCCGCAAGGCGTGCGTCCCATTTGGGATCGGCCGCTTGCATAAATAAAGAACCTTGGACAGAGGATGTCCAAGGTTCTTTGTGTCCGAAGCGCGTAACGCTTGCGGACGGTCCTCCAAACGGATTACCGGTGTTCGATCAGATCGATCGCACCCAGTACGATGTGGGCCAGACCGAATCCGACAATCCCCGTGGCGGCAAGCTTATACTTGCTGCCCAGCAGTGCGGCGCCGGAAGCGGTAACTACAGTTCCAAGAACGGCAGGAATCATTCCTTCACGCATGACGACACTCCTTTGGCTGTTGGTTTGGATAGACAAGGGTTATTTTTGTTTACCGTCCGGCGAATTATTCACCGTTGGCTAACATTGGGAAGGCGGAATTCAGGCCGATATGTAGATTTTCCCAATGGCATATTTGACATACTTGCTATACAATGGCTTAGCACTGTTATTTTCCGCATCCCTGTTAAACATTGGAGTTTGTATACATATTCAACATATCAAAAATAACATATTTACGCGAAACCGGCCTGTTACTACACTTTTTGTAAACGCTAACAAACAAAGCGCAGCAGCAGTCGATACCATCCTTCACCCAGAGCTGCGGAGAAAAAGCGTGGAGTAGGCTTTAGTCCGAATTCAAGGGGGGAAACTCCGAAGGGCCAACGTAAAGCCGCGCACAACAATGAACAGGAGGAATCATCTGATGAGAAAAAGTTTAAAGCCTTGGGCCATCGTACTGTGCCTGTCTATGGTCGTCTCGCTGCTGGCCGCATGCGGTTCCGGCTCGAAAGATAGCGGGGACGGCGGTCAAGCCTCCGGCTCGGCGGATAGTGTACACAAGGAGGGCTTCCCGATCGTCGATAAGCCGATCACGCTGTCGGTATTTGCGCCTGACGTGGGCAGCGCCAAGTGGGATACGATGCAGGTATTTAAAGACATGGAGAAAATGACGAACATCAAGCTCACATTCCAGACGGTTCCGGTCGACAGCTTCGAGACCAAGAAAAATCTGATTTTTGCGAGCGGCGACCTGCCGGATATTTTTTACGCTTCGGCTTTGACGCCGGCTGAGCAAGTGACATACGGAAGTCAGGGAACGCTGATTCCGCTGGAAAAGCTGATTGATGAATATGCGCCGAACATCAAGAAGCTGCTGGACGAAAATCCGGACGTGCGGAAGTCGATCACGACCCCCGACGGTCATATTTACGCCCTGCCTTACGTGGATAAAGGCGCGGTATGGTACAAGAGCCCGCTGTACTATAACGGCAGCTTCCTCAAGAAGCTTGGCGTAACCAAGCTTCCGGAAACGCCGGACGAGCTGTACGATTACCTGAAACGGGTCAAGACCGAGGATCCGAACGGCAACGGCAAGGCGGACGAAATTCCGCTCACGTCGACCAAGCTGAAGGATATCCGTGTGCAGATGCTGGGCTTCTGGGGCATCTACGATGAGGTGTATTATGCCGACAAGCAGGGGAAAGTTCACTACACCCCGCAGGAGGAAGGGTTCAAGGAGTATCTGACCTTCCTGAACCGGCTGTGGAAGGACGATCTGCTTGACCATGAAACGTTCTCTCAGACCGACGACCAGAAGAAGGCCAAGGGCAAAAACAATCAGGTGGCCTTGTTCAACGACTGGCTGCCGTACTTTATGCTGGGCGGTGAGCCGAACACCGACAACCCGTTCATGGAGCCGCTGAAAACGGGCTTCCCGGACTCGCCGGTCGTGGCCAAGAATTCGGGAATTTCGAAGAACGGAACGTTTGCCATTTCGAGCACCAACCCTGCTCCGGAGGCAACGATGCGCTGGGTGGACTACCAGTACAGCTTTGAAGGTTCTACGCTGTTCAACCAAGGGCCAGAAGGCGTGCTGTGGAAATACAAAGACGAGGCAAACCACGTCAAAGAATGGCTTCCGGTACCGGATGGAGGCGACCGCGAAAACTACCGCGGCAAGCTGACTCCGAACTACGGCATCACGACGCCGGGCGTCAGCCTTCCGGAAGTGAGCAAGGGACTGCGTTCCGACATCGACGAGTGGGTCGAAAAGGAGAACCAGGAGAAAATTTTGCCGTATGCCAAAGTGCCGTATCCGAACGTATTCCTGACGGAAGAGGAACAAACCGAGGTGACTTCGCTGCTGTCGGACCTGAACAACTATGTCGAGCAGATGGAAGCCAAGTTTGTGACCGGACAGGAGCCGCTTTCGAACTGGGACAAGTATAAAGCCCAGGTGAAGAAAATGGGCGGAGACCGCATTGTAGAAATCTACCAGGCTGCCTATGACCGCTGGGACGGTCAGGAATCCAAGTAGATCAGCAGTGAGTTCTGCAATGCACAAAAAAGAAAGGTCGCCGATATGGCGGCCTTTTTTTTAAAGCACGAATTGAACTAAAATGACGACAACCATTGCGTTTTATTCCCAACATGGCGTGCCTGTAAATAAAAAACCTTCCCCATTTAGATACCTGCCAAATTCGCGAGAAGCACACTTTTTCGCATGCGTCGGCAATCCATGCTTCGATTCAGGCATACCAAGAGCGTTCCTCATCCCGATTAGCACGAGCGAAATAAATAATGCTTCGATTTGGGCCACATACTCATTGGGCAGCGGAAAGTGCTCTCCGTACCAGTCTATGTACTGTTGTCTGGCAGTGGGATGAATAAAGGTACATGTGATGGCCAGGTCAGTGAGAAAAGGACCGAATCCGCACGCGCCAAAGTCAATGGGATTGGCAGCCCCATCTGCAAACACGATATTGGGAGGAACGATATCTCCGTGCAATACACCCCAAGTCAACTTGTTTTTAGGGAGTGTGTCCAGCAAAGCCATCGCTTTTTCCCCGGCGGCTTCAAGAATCTGAACATCATGTGCATCTAATAACCCTTCCCGCACCTGCTGCTTGAGCAGATCCAGAGCATTCTGTATGCGTTCACGATGAACCGTTGGACGGATAAAAGACGAAGGGGGCTGCCACATACGGGCATGCTGATGCAAAGCTGCCGTCATTTCAGCGGTGGACTTCAATTCCTGATCGCTGGTAAAGTACTGTTTTTGCTTGCCTTCCACCCAACTGAGCATCGTACAACTTATATCGTCCACTTGTGTAACATAAGAATCCAGCCGATTACGTTTTGGCACAGGGAGGGTGAGATGGGTATCACGGTTAAGCGCATCCAGCCATACCAGCTCAGAATCCAGCACATCCCGGCGCGTCCACATGGTTTCAAGCGTACTGATTTTAGATTTGTGAACACGTAGGCTGTACAGCAGCCCATGATGATCTTCAATTTTGAAAACCGCGGCACCGCTTTGTGCTACGGGCGACACGGATACAGCATTTATATCGTACTGAGCAAGCGCATGCTGCGCGATGATTGCAAGATCCATTCGATTCACACCTTCTAAAGGAAATAGCCCCTAACTCCGGGGGATTGATATGATACTGCGCTCTAGAGCTGAACTACAGCTTAACGACAGGAATCCAAACCTCCATTTCGTACATGTTGTTACCGCGATCGTAAGTCATTTCAAATTCGGGACCGTTTGCAGCTTCGTAATGAGAGCTTGGAAACCACTCGCCCCAGATCCGCCGCCACAATCCATGAATGTCATTCTGTCCACTCGGATTGATTCCGGTTGAAAAAATCGCATAAGACTGAGGGGGGATTTGGAGCTTTTCAAATCCTTCAGGCAAGCCGCTTTGGGGTAAAAAGTAACCGATCATGTACGAAAGTTGTTCTCCTTGCTTGTTGTATAAAACCGCATGGAGCTGGCCGTGTTCGCCTAAACCTGCGGCAGCGCGGATTCGTTTGACCGTTCCATCGGAAATACACTTTTGCCAAAACGCGGGTATTTCGATAAACGGATTCTCGCCGTCGGCATGGATCACAGTCGAAACGCCGAACATTTCAAAGGCAGGTTTTCCTTCCATTCTGTAGTTCATCTCGACATCTCCGCGAATCGAAATGTGAAAGGATAACCGAGGATAAGCCTTAAGCGACACACCGTTGTCGCGCGCAGCCTTTGGCATGACACCGTGCATTTTTTTGAACGCCCTGGAAAATGCCTCGGGTGATTCGTAACCATACTTCAGTGCAATATCGATCACCTTTACACCACCGGATTGCAGTTCAAAAGCGGCAAGGGTAAGCCGTCTGCGCCGAATATACTCGGACAGCGAAACGTTTGTGATGAACGAAAACATGCGTTGAAAATGGTAAGCCGAGCAGCAGGCCGTTCCAGCCACTTGGTCATAGTTGATCTCTTCCGACAGATGCGTTTCGATGTATTCCAACGCATGATTCATGCGTTTCAGCCAATCCATACAGATCATCCCTTCAACATTAATTATATGGAGTGCCGAAAATAAAGCCTTGCATTCCATGCACAGAAATATCAGGTTTTCCGCCTTGCCTTACCACACACGCATCGCATCTTCCTAAAAGAAAAAACGAACAGCTGAACAAATCAGCTGTTCGTTGTCAGTCCTGGAGCATTTCGCCGAGCAACACGCCGTCCGGATGGTTCAGCTTGCGGAATTGTCCCGGCGTGTAGCCGGTTTCCTTTTTAAACTTGCGGATAAAATTCGGGGTGTCGGCATACCCGACCCGGCCGATGATTTCCTTGAGCGGTTCCTGGGTCGTCACGAGCAGCCGCTTGACCTCCTCCATCCTTTTCTGCCAGATGTACTGGGTAAAGTTCAGCCCCACATTTTCCTTAAACGTCCGGCTGAAATGCGAAGGAGAAATTTCAAACAGATCCGCCAGGCTCTCCAGGCTCAGGCTGTGATCCATAAAGTGCTGGTCAATATAGCCGAGCATCTGGTCCTTCAGCGAGCTCTCCTTATGCTTGGTCTCCTGCTGTACCTGCGTGCAAATATGGGAGGCCAGCTTCCTGAGCTGCCCCTCGAATTCATCCAGGGACTGAAAAGCGCTGCTGGTCGGAATCTCCTGCGTAATATGGTGGATGCCAAGCTCCGAGGCGGTCTTCAGCATCGTATTGAGAATGTCAAAGCAGATGCAGCGGGAGAGCAGCGGTGACGGGCTGCCCTCTTTCAGGCTCGTCATCGCTTCGCCGATCATGTGGGCAGAGACGTCATGGCTGCCCTGTTTCAAGCTTTGGGACAGCTTCAGCAGCACGTTTTTCGGAATCCAGAAGGCTTCCTCGCTCGCCGGCGCCAGTTTTTCAAAGAACGTAATACCGCCTTTCTCCGACGGAGTATGGAATTCCAGTGCCGAGCAGGCTTCGATAAACGACTGATTGAGCTGCCCCGCCTGTGAATATCCGGTGCCGACGCCCATGATGGGGTTAAAGTCGAACGCCTCCAGGATATTGCTGCGGACGGCATCGACGATCCGGCTCATATGGATGAAGCTCTCCATCGCCGGGTGCGGGTCAAAGCAGACGATCAGGGCCATCTGGTCCCTGCGCGGGAGCTCCACGCTGTAAGCGGATGCCCGGAGCCCGGGGATGTCCACTTCGGCTAGGAGGGAAGCGAGCGTCTGCCAATCCTGGTAATCCTGGGAAAGGTCAGCAAGCTCGCCTCGTTCCATGGCGATGACAAAAAACTGCGAACGGTCAAAACGGATATTAAAGGCTTCCAGCAGATCCGGCTCGAGCTCCCGGTCTTCACCCTGCTGGAGCAGTCTCAGCAGAAGATGGTTCCGTGCGTAAGGTTCCTGCAGGTCGGCACGGGAGCTGTATTCCTGCAGCGCTGAGCGGATATGCTCCAGTTCATTGCCCGGAAGGAGCGCATCTCCCGTTCCCCGGTCGTTTCTGGACTTGGAATTGGCGAAATCGACCAGGGCCGAAATCGGGTGATATTGTCTGCGGGCCAGAAGCAGGGCGATGCCGATGCCTGCCAGCACCACGATGCTGAACAGCATGATGATAAAGCTGCGGATGTGCAGCACGCTGCTGAAAAACTGATCGCTTGGCATCAGCGTCACATACGTCCAGCCGTTCATGTCCGATTTGGTGGACACGACGGAATGCGCTTTTCCGCCCAGCTCCACGCTGTGAATGCCCGGATCGAGGGAAAACAGATGTCCCGTGTCCAGGCCGTTGATCGTTTCACCGTGATTGTTGGCGGCCAGCACCTGTCCGTGGTTGTCAAAAATGTACGCCAGCCCCTTGTAGCTGCCCAGAATGGAATCGATCAGACCCGTGAGCTCCGACTCATCGATCAAATACATGACCGTTGCGTGGGGATTCGGGCTGTTCGGCGTAATCGGCACCAGGTAGGCAAGCAGCGACTGCTGCCTGTAAGTGCCCCGGATCACCCGGTCCGCCGGACGCATGGTGGGAAAGGACACGTCGTTCAAATCGCCCACCAGGCTGTCTTTGGACCAATTCTGGAATATGTACTTCTCGCTGAACACGTCCAGGCTGCTAAGTCCCTGCGAGGAGTAAATCCGGTCGTCATGATGAAAATATAAAAATACATCTCCAATGATGGAGCTGGTTGACTTATATTGATCCAGAGCGTCGATCGCCTCCCGGGAATAGAACGGATCATGGACCCGGTAAGAGATCAGGCGGTCGTCGTAGGCGATCCTTGAGGCGATGTCGCCGAGCTCCTTCATCCGGCCGTCGACGATGCTTTCCGCCTGCGTCAGCTGGTTCAGATGGCTTTGCTCGATTTCCTCCCGGAGGTTGCCCGCGGCGCTTTGATAGATGAAGACGGTTACAAAAACGAGAGGAAGCAGCAAAATAAACAGATAAGACCATATATATTTTAAAAATAGCTTCGATTTCAAGTACCTTCTGAGGTTACGCTTCAAACTTTCCGCCTCCCTTTGGTTTAATCATAACAAAAAATTCCCTATCGGACATGGAATAATTCCGGCTGGCGGGTTTTTTGGAGGGAAAAGCAGGGCTTGTCCGTCAGGCTGGATACGTTGACTCGATGGATTTTTTTATATATAATATGGTTCAATGTTTCAACCATGAAAAACTGCAAATGAAGCGATGATAAGGGGTATTAGTTCCAGGGATGTCATACAGAGAGCCGGCGGTGGGTGCAAGCCGGTTGACGATTTGGGATGAACTCGCCTTTGAGCTATGATGTGAAGCGCGTGCAGAACGCGTCAAGGATCATCGATTCACCCGCGTTAAGGGTGCAAAGGGAGCGGGGATAAAGCATGTCCTCCGCTAACTAGGGTGGTACCACGGGAATCAAACCTCTCGTCCCTAGCGATGATACGCTATGGATGAGAGGTTTTTTTGTTGCAAACATGAAAGACGAGCGCCGTGCCGTCCCGGAATAACGGGCGGGCAGCGGGCGCACTTTAGGAGGCAAATGAGCATGAGTAACCAAGAGCAGGTTCAAGGCCAGGGCTACCAGCACAAGGTGATTGAACCGAAATGGCAGAAGTATTGGGATGAGCATCACACATTCAAGACGACAGAGGATCCTGAAAAGCCGAAATTTTACGCGCTGGATATGTTTCCTTACCCGTCCGGAGCCGGGCTTCATGTCGGCCACCCGGAAGGGTACACGGCGACGGACATCGTTTCCCGCTTCAAACGGATGAAGGGCTATAACGTGCTGCATCCGATGGGTTGGGACGCATTCGGCCTGCCGGCGGAGCAGCATGCGATGGATAAGGGCGAGCACCCTCGGGAAATCACGATCAAGAACATTAACACGTTCCGGCGTCAGATCAAGTCGCTCGGCTTCTCTTATGACTGGGACCGCGAGATCAGCACGACCGATCCGGAATATTATAAATGGACGCAGTGGATTTTCATCCAGCTGTACAAACGCGGCCTTGCCTATGTTGCCGAAGTGCCTGTGAACTGGTGTGAAGCCCTCGGGACCGTACTGGCCAACGAGGAAGTCATCGACGGGAAGAGCGAGCGCGGCGGCCATCCGGTCGTCCGCAAGCCGATGCGCCAATGGATTCTGAAGATTACCGAGTATGCCGACCGGCTGCTGGAAGATCTGGATGACCTGGATTGGAGCGAAAGCCTTAAGGATATGCAGCGCAACTGGATCGGAAGATCGAAGGGCGCTGAAGTGCAGTTCGAAATCGAAGGGCATGACGCCAAGCTGACGGTATTTACGACCCGTCCCGACACGCTGTTTGGCGCCACATACTGCGTGCTTGCTCCGGAACAGGAGCTGGTAGAGCGCATTACGACGCCTGAACAGAAGGATGCGGTGAAGGCCTACCAGGAGCAGGCAGCCCGCAAGAGCGATCTGGAGCGCACCGATTTGGCCAAAGACAAAACCGGTGTGTTTACCGGAGCCTATGCCGTCAATCCGGTGAGCGGCGAGAAGCTGCCGATCTGGATTGCGGATTACGTGCTGGCAGGTTACGGAACCGGAGCCATTATGGCGGTGCCGGGGCATGATTCCCGCGACTGGGAATTCGCCAAGAAATTCGGCCTGAACATCGTGGAAGTGGTCAAAGGCGGAAACGTGCAGAAGGAAGCTTATACCGGGGACGGGGAGCATGTGAACTCGGGCCCGCTGAACGGACTGCACACCGAAGAAGCCATCGCTGCAATGATCGCGTGGCTTGAGGAGAACGGCAAAGGCCAGGGCAAGGTAACCTACCGCCTGCGTGACTGGCTGTTCAGCCGCCAGCGCTATTGGGGCGAGCCGATTCCGATTCTGCATCTGGAGGACGGCACGATGAAGACCGTTCCCGAGGATCAGCTTCCGCTTCTGCTGCCGGATGTGGATCAAATCAAGCCGTCGGGTACAGGGGAGTCGCCGCTGGCCAACGTCACCGACTGGGTGGAGACGATCGATCCCGAGACGGGCATGAAAGCCCGCCGCGAGACCAATACGATGCCGCAATGGGCCGGCAGCTGCTGGTATTACCTGCGCTACATCGATCCGCATAATGCGGATGAGCTGTGCTCGACGGAGAAGCAGGAGGCATGGCTGCCTGTCGATCTGTACATCGGCGGAGCCGAGCATGCGGTGCTTCACCTGCTGTATGCCCGTTTCTGGCATAAATTCCTGTACGACCTCGGTGTTGTCACGACCAAGGAACCGTTCCAGAAGCTGATCAACCAAGGCATGATTCTGGGAACAAACAATGAGAAAATGAGCAAATCGCGCGGCAACGTCATTAACCCGGACGAAATCGTCGAGCAGTTCGGTGCCGACACGCTGCGCGTGTACGAAATGTTTATGGGGCCTCTGGAAGCGACCAAGCCTTGGAACGAGAACGGCGTGGAAGGCGCGCACCGCTTCCTCTCCCGCGTGTGGCGCCTGATCGTCAGCGAGGACGGCAGCCTCAGCAGCAAAATTACAGACGGCGATGGCAGCGATGAGTTCAAGCGGACATGGCATAAAACGATCAAGAAAGTGACCGACGACCTGGAGAATCTGCGCTTCAACACCGCGATCAGCCAGCTGATGATTTTCATCAATGAAGCATACAAAGCAGATGCGCTGCCGCGTCTGGCGATCGAGAACTTCGTGCAGATGCTGTCGCCGCTCGCTCCGCACATCGCGGAAGAGCTTTGGGAGCGTCTGGGCCATCAGGAGAGCATTACTTACGTACCGTGGCCGTCCTATGACGAATCCTGGACTGTGGAATCGGAAGTCGAAATCGTCATTCAGGTCAACGGCAAAATCGTTCAGCGTGCGATGATCGCCAAAGATATGAGCCAGGAAGCCATGCAGGAACACGCCATGTCGCTGCAGAACGTGCAGCAGGCCATTGACGGGAAAACCGTACGTAAGGTCATTGCGGTACCGGGCAAGCTTGTAAACATCGTCGCGAACTAATCGGCACCAGAGCCGCCGAACTGGGCGTCACACTTTTCCAGATCCTCTTTGTATTTGCCGTGGGTTGTGGCGATCAGACGGTGAAAGACGCCGGTTAAGCTGCTGTCCAGCAGGGCAAGCGCCTCGGCGGTAATGCCGCCGGGAACGGTTACCCGCTTCTGCAGCTCATGGGGCGTAAAGCCTCCCTGCGTCAGCAGTTTACCCGTACCGAGGAGCATTTCCCCGGCGATCCACGTCAGTTCGCCGCGGTCCATGCCGGTCGTTTCTACGGCGGCGTTGATCCACTGATCCAGAAAAAAGCTTAAAAAGGCAGGCCCGCAGCTGGATAAATCCGATGTGATCCTGACAAAGGATTCATCGATAAGGATGGGCTTGCTGATGGGAGACAGGAGATGCTCGATGAGCTGCCTGTCTTCCTCTTTTATCCGGCTGCCATACATACATAGACAGACGCCGCTTTGAACGCGGTGGGCCACGCTCGGAATGATCTTGGCCACCTTACAGCACAAAGCCGACTCCAGGTGATGGATCTGCACCGGACTCGTGATGGATACCACCATTTGATCGGGCCGAAGCGTGCTCCCGATTTCATCCAGAATTGCTTTAAATTGAAGCGGCTTCACGCACAAAAAGATCAGATCGCTGTTGTGCGCGGTTTCCGCGTTGCTGGTGCATACATGCAGACCGGGGTGTCGCTGCTGGAGCCGGATAACCTTCTCGGGGGTACGGTTGCTGGCATAGACCTGGTTTGGAGCGAGCGAACCCGAATCAATCAGGGCCTCAAGCAGCAGGCTGCCCATGCTGCCGGTTCCGATAAATCCTACCTTCATATAGGTTCCCTCCTTTCGTGCTTCGCAGTAACGACATGATCGTTCCCATTAGTGTATGCGCTATAACTTGGCCACCATGACGGCTAATTCAGCATTATAGAGTTATAAATTTTCAGTGTATGTTATTTTGTACTTCATCTATGGACCGACAGCGAGTCATTTCAAGTCATTTCATAGAATCGGGGTGTTATGTTGTGAAAAGAATATCGGCAGTCGTCAGCATCGTTTGTGCCGTGCTGGGAAGCGGGGCCATTCTGCTGTCAGGAGTTCATACAAGCAGCGGCATGGAGCAGTGGCAGCCGCTCAACGGCAGGGTTGAAAGCGTGCTGAACGAAAAAGCGGGCGGTTCGGCAGGCGAATTGCCTAAAGGCGTCGCGGCAGCGGATGACAAACAAAAGCAGGAGCAAGGTTCTAAGCAGGACGCCAACCCGGCTGCCAAGCAGGACGCCGTACCCTCGGGATCCGCGCAGGCGAATGAAAGCCGAAATACGGCAGATCAAGCGCAGAGTTCGGGGGATGAAGTGGCGGCGGGCCAAGCGGCAAACGGAAGCACCCATTCTGATGCTGGACTAGCGGCGAATGCGGCTTCAGGGCCGGCAGGAACTTCGTCCGAGCAGCCACCGGCTGGAGGTTCGGCTGACGCGGTGTCCAGTTCGCAGACAGATGCCGGAGCGCAGGGCAAAAAGGTCAACGTCAATACCGCAGGACTAACGGAGTTGACCGATCTTCCGGGGATCGGTGAGGCCAAGGCCAAAGCCATTCTGGAATACCGCAATCAGCACGGACCGTTCAAATCGGTTGCGGATTTGGACAAGGTCAAAGGTATCGGACCCAAAATGCTGGAAAAAATGAAGCCATACATACAGCTGTAGGTTATCCGTTAGGCGCTAAATGCGTTGTCTCCCATGTAGGTATATCGGTAAACGTTTTTCTTGTGATACAATATGTACACATTCTACGGAAATCAGGTGATGGATTCATGACGGTTGATACCCGAAAAGACTGGGACACTTACTTTATGGATATTGCATATATGGTATCGACGCGTTCCCGCTGTTCCCGGCGCCATGTCGGAGCCGTTCTCGTTCAAGGGAAGAAGCTGCTGGGCACCGCGTATAACGGAGCGCCGATGGGCGTGCCGGACTGCTCGGAAGCGGGGTGCATGATCGCTGAGGAGTACGAGCTTGTGGACGTCGACGGAAAGCAGGAAATGGTGAAAAAGCAGCGCTGCGTCCGGACGATTCATGCCGAGCAAAACCTGCTGCTGTTCACCGACCGCATCGACCGGGAAGGCAGTTCCGTCTATGTTACTGACGAGCCCTGCTGGACCTGCGCCAACATGCTGGCAAACAGTGGCGTGACCGAGATCGTGTATCACCGTCCGTATCCTAAGGACACGGAGAAGGTTACGGAAATGATGCGGCAGAAGGGCATTACCTTCCGCCGGCTGCCCGTCTATGAGCCGCCACGGGAATCGGTGATGACGGTGGCGGATTAATTGACAGAAAGACTGAACATACGGTTACACAGGAATATTCGGAAATATGGAATAAATCATCAATAGGGGAAGGACCTCTGTCCGCAGCACAGCTGCCGGCAGGGGTCCTTTTTTGGTTTTCGTAAAAGAAGGCGCAGGCGGAGTGCGCATGAGAATCCGTCGGAAGCCTATATGTAAAGAAGGGAAGTGTGTGCTATGAAACAAAGACCGCTGATTGTATTCACGGTAAGCTGGATCGCCGGCAGCAGCGCAGCGTATGCCTGCTCGGGTTCAAGGCTGCTTCTCCTGATCGCAGGCGCATCGCTGCTGCTGGCAGCGCTCGGTATGTACCGGAGAGATTTCCTCCGGACCGTGATCATCATCTGGTGCGCCTTAGCGGCGTCGGGAGCGTATTGGGAGCTGCAGGAAGCCGCAAATGTATCCAAGCTTCCCGAAGCCCTTCAGGCGGCTGGTGCCGCCCAAATGGACGGAGCCAGTGTCCGAATGACAGGCATGATCGCCTCCGCCGTCGAAGTCGACGGGGACCGAGCCGATTTTGTCATGAGCGTTCGGCAAGCGGTACCTATCAGTGGGAACACAGCCAGCAGAGAACCCAACTCACGGGATGCCGGAACGAGTACGGGCAGCGAGCGTACGGTGTCCGAAAAGGTCATGGTGCAGATCAAGCTAAAAAGCCGGCAGGAGCAGGAAACAGCCCGCCAATGGCAGCGGGGGGATCGGGTCCGGATTTCCGGCAGCCTCACGCAGCCGCAGAGCGCACGGAACTTCGGCGGTTTCGATTACCGTCAGTACCTGGTGACCCAGAAAATTCACTGGTTGTTTAAAGCCGCCGGTGCGTCCAATGTTCAGGCTTCAGCTCCGTCCGGCTTTGGCATGACCCTTCTTCTGCGCTGGAACGATCAGGCGAGGAATGGCCTCAGCGGAATGATCGACCGGATTTTCCAGGAACCCCATGCCGGTTATATGAAGGGGCTGATCATCGGGCTTCAAGACGACCTGGATCCCGAAACCTACGCAGAATTTTCCCAACTTGGCCTGACCCATATTTTGGCGATCTCGGGTATGCACGTCGCCGTGTACGTGGGCTGTTTGCTCTATATCTTTTCCCTGCTGCGCCTCTCCCGTGAAAAATCGCTGCTGCTTGTCATGCTGCTCGTGCCCCTGTACGTTCTTCTGTCCGGTGTCAGTCCGTCCGTCGTGCGGGCGGGGATTATGAGTATGATCGGGCTGTATGCAGCCCGAAAGGGGATGCTGAAGGACGGATTGAACATCCTCAGCGCGGCGGCGCTGCTCATGCTGCTCTGGAATCCATATTATCTGCTGAGCGTAAGCTTCCAGTTGTCGTTTCTCGTGACAGCAGGCCTGATGGTCTATGTTCCCTTGATACATCCGCAGCTGTCCTTTCTGCCGTCCAAAATCGCCGGTGCGGTCGGCGTTACCCTCATTGCCCAACTCGTGTCTTTTCCGCTGACGATCTATTATTTCAATCAGTTCTCTTTACTATCGTTTGCGGCCAATTTTGTGCTCGTTCCCTTCATTACCTTTCTCGTTCTCCCTGTAGGGACGGCAGCGCTGCTCCTCGGCTCGTTATGGCTGCCCGGGGGCAAGATGCTGGCGGCGGCAGCCGAGTGGCTGGACGATCTGTCTTTCTGGCTGGTGAAATGGATGAATGGGTATCCGCAGTTCGTGACGATCTGGAAGTCACCTTCGCCGGTTTGGATCGCTTCCTATTTTATAGCGCTGTATGGGCTGCTCTATTTCGGAAAAGGGTGGTCGCTGAGTCGGCGACAGATGGCAGTAGAGCCGGACGCGACCGTGCCGCTGGATGTGCCCCCTGCAGCCCGCCGCCCTGAAGCGGCTTTGCCGTCCCGGACGAAAACCCGGCTTGCCGCCGGGGCGCTTGGGGGACTATGCATACTCATCGTTCTTCTGTACGCGGGATACCAGCCGGAGCACTTCCGCGGTGCAGGGGCGGTGCAGGTGCTGGACGTGGGGCAGGGTGACAGCATTTTGATCACGACTCCGCAAGGGAAGCACCTTCTGGTCGACGGGGGAGGAACCGTCAGCTTCCGCAAGGCGGAGGACGGGTGGAAGGAGCGGAAGCAGCCGTTTGAGGTCGGCGCCAAGGTTCTCGTTCCATTATTAAAGAAGCGGGGAATCCATAGGCTGGACGCGGTCATCGTAACACACGGGGACCAGGATCACGCCGGTGGCATGCAGGCGGTGCTGAAACAGATTCCGGTCGGGGCGTTTTTATTCAATGGGACGATGGCCGGTACGGCTGCTTTTGATCGGCTGATGGCTGCCGCCGTAGATAAGCATATTCCGATCTATGCCATACACCAAGGAATGAACTATGCCCCGGACGGCCGGACGAATCTGGCTTTTCTCGGCCCGGTTCTGTCGCAGACCGACCAGGAAGCGCTGACGGTCGTCAAGGACCAGAACCATGACTCGGTCGTGTTCCTGCTCGAAATGAACGGGGGACGCTTCCTGTTCACCGGAGATATGGACAAGGCGTCCGAGGAGCAGATTCTTGAGACACTGGACTCTGGCCGGCTTGGTGAGGCGGTGGCGGATAATGGACAAGCTGCCGATGAGCCGGCGCTGCAAACCGCGGGCGAAATGCTGGAAGCACCCGTGGATGTGATCAAAATCGCGCACCACGGCAGCAAGACAGCCAGTTCAGCGGAATGGCTGAGCCGGTGGAAGCCCGCAGCAGCCGTTATTTCGGCCGGCGTGAACAATCTGTACGGCCATCCGCATGCCGATGTGCTGCAGCGGATTTCCGAGGAAGGAGCGGCCGTTTACAGGACCGATCTGCAGGGGGAAATCCAATTTTCGGTAAAATCCGGGAAAATCCGTGTCAGAACCAAGCTGATAACAAAATCGTAATGATTTGTCTATGAAAAACGCTTAGAATGATGAAGTTGGCCGCAGAATCTTCAGGTGACTCCGCCTCTGGAATTTGGTATTCTTAATTGTGGTTTTCATCAGCAGAGATGAAGTAAAACGGTGGTGTCACTCTTGACGTACATACCTTCCGGATTTTTACGGGAAGCAGATTTAACAAAACGATTACGGGTGGATCGAAGCAGAAGAAAAAACCGCTTTCGGTTGAAGGTTATATCCGGTTTTTTTAGGAATGGCAAGCACTCCCGGGGCCTGCCTTTTCAGCAACTTTAAAAATGTGGTTACAAATTGCAACAATTTGCTGGTCTTACACGTCTGTAAGATTGCAGGGAGAGGGGGATCCTTTGTGGTAGAGCAGGGACTCATCAGAGCCGCTCAATCGGGCGATCGCGACGCTCTAATCACCCTATTAAGAGAAATTGAACAACATGTTTACAGGACAGCTTTTTATATTCTGAATAATGAGCAGGATGCGCTCGACGCTTCCCAGGAAGCATTGATTCGGATTTATACCAAAATCGATTCCTATGAAGAGAAGGCACAGTTTAAAACGTGGATACAGCGGATCGTCACGAACATCTGTATCGACAAGTTCCGGCGGACGAAGCCTACGGTTTCGATCGACGAACATGAGCTCGTTTTTCAGGACAAACAGAATGTTGAGAAAGAGGTTTTATCCTCTTATTTGGCCCAGGACATCCAGGAGGCCATCAATCAACTGCCGGATCATCACCGGACTGTGATCGTCCTTAGATATTTGCAGGATTTCTCCTACAATGAAATCGCTGACTGTCTCAACCTGCCGCTGAATACGGTGAAATCCTATTTATTCAGGGCCAGACAGCAGCTGCAGAACATGCTCCAAGAGCATCAGAAAGGTGGTGTATCAGGATGAAGTGTCCAGAGGTGGTGGAGTGGATGCACCGTTACTTGGATTACGACTTGGACGAAGAGGAAACCGTCAAGCTCTATGAACATTTGAAGACATGCCCTGAGTGTGCGGATACCTTTCGGCTGCTGAAATCGTTGTCCAGAGACCTCGAAGATTTGCCAAAAGTAACGCCTAAGTTCAGTCTCGTCGATGCCATCATGCCTCAGCTGGATGCAATCGATCAGGCGCGCCACGAGAAGAGCGCATCGCTCGAAGAAATGCCGGCGCCAGCCGAGATGGTACCTGTTCCGTCCCGTCCGGCCCGCAAGGGCAAGTTCTGGAATACGGTAGCTGGACGTACAGCGCTCGGAGGCGCTGCGGCTGTAGTCATTCTTGGGGTGGCGGTGCTGAATTATAATCCGAAGCAACTATCTACGGCGGAAGAGCCGCCTGTTAATACGGCGGCGTCCAACGAGGCAAGCATGGACGCGGCGGCGACCTCAGGCGCAGAAGCATCGAAGAGCAACGTGGTCGAACAAGGTACGGGTTCTTCCGAGCCCGCACAGGATTCTTCAGAAGAGAAAACGCCGGCATCATCGGATCCTTCGCAGCTCAGCGAGAGCCAAGACGCCGGCAGCGACGCTGCCGCGAACGACAAGTCCGCAGGCCAGGAAGCCCAGACCTACGTTCAGCAGCAGGACTCGTCCAAAACTCCGGCCCAGGATGCGGAGGCCAGCCGGAAAGCGGACACCGGCAGCCAGGACAATGCCGGCAAAGCCGGGTCCACCGAATCGGCTGACAACAGCACCGGCAAGCAGGAAGGGGATGGTGGCCAGGCGGCGCTAAGCGCTCCAACCGACACGGAGAGCCAGCCTCCGAAAGGGGATGATGTCCAGAAGGACGTTACTCCTCCGGATGGAGACGGCGGTCAAGCGGCGGATAGCACCGCTCCTGAGGTTAACGGATCTCAAGAAGGCGACACGTCGGGACAAATGGGCATTATGGCCATTAAGCCTAAAGCAGATTCGAACAAGTTCTATTCTCCTGACGGTCAGTATGCGGCTTCTGTCGAAAACAAAAAGCTGGTCATCTACAGCGTAACTTCGGACGGAAGCTCCAAGCAGGTAAGTTCCCTAGATCTGCCGGGAACGTGGGTATCGGGCGTGTGGTCAGCCGACAGCACCGTGTTTACGTACCAGACCACGGATGCCAGCGGCTCGACGGTAAGCCAGACGTATCAGGTGGGCAAACAGGACGGCTCCACACCGTAAGCCGCCTGATGACAAAGCATAAAAAATGTGCTGCTCATGATGCACACATGATAGAGATATGGAATAGGTTATATTACGCAGGATCCAAAACGTCGTATGACCACCGGCGGTTAAGTTTCTAGAGCTTTTCACGCCGGTGTTTATAATAGATGTGCTGGAACAAAGGGACCTTATGCGAACAGCAGGGGTCCTTTTGTTGTTGCGCGACCCGTAATTCGGCCTGCCGGGGGGAGGCCTGTTTTTCTTCCCCGCCGTTTTTGGTAAAATGGATGTAGCGCTTTTTTTGGCCGGGTGGACGGGGCATCGGAATGATGTACCTTGCGGAACGGGATTAGCAGATATCAATGGGCATGGATAGAGAGAAGGGGGAGCAACAATGGATGTAAAGGCGGCGGTGAAAGCGATCAGACAGGGTGATGTATCGCCGGTCTACCTCCTGTACGGAACCGAGAAATACCAGATGAATGAATTTACCTCACTGATGGAGGACCAGCTGCTGCAGAAGGAGGAGCGGGATTTTGCGATCGTACACTATGATCTGGCCGACACCCCGATCCAGGAAGTCGTGGAAGAGGCCGAAATGATTCCTTTTATGGTGCAGCGAAAGCTTATTTTTGTCCGGGATGCTTCCGTATTTACCGCAGGAAAGGATTCAGGCAAAGTCGAACACCGCATGGAATCGCTGCTCGAATACATAGGTAATCCGGCGGAATACAGCGTGCTGATCTTCCTGGTGAACAACGAGAAGCTGGACGAGCGCAAAAAGGTCGTAAAGGCGGTTAAAAGCGCCGGCACGGTGCTTTCCTTTATGCCGATGGGCAGCGACGAGCTGCTGCGGTGGATCGAGAAGAAGGCCAAGCAGCGCGAATGCAGCTTCGCCCCGGGGGCGACGGAGATGCTGGTCCGCAACGCGGGCACACAGCTGCAGACGCTTGCAGCCGAAGTGGACAAGCTGTGCCTGTATGCTGGCAGCGGCGGCACCGTGACGACGGACATCGTGGACCGGCTGGTGGCGCGGAGCACGGAGCAGAACGTATTTGCTCTCGTTGAGGAGATCGCCAATCTGCGGCTGGATCAGGCGCTGGGCATCTTCTATGAGCTGCTGAAGCAGAAGGAGGAGCCGATCAAAATCGCGGCGCTGATCGCCCGCCAATTCCGCATTATTTTGCAGGTGAAGGACCTCGGCGGCCAAAGCTATTCGCAGCAGCAAATCGCTTCCCAACTGGGACTGCATCCTTATGCGGTCAAGATTGCCGGGGAGCAGGCGCGCAAGTTTCAGCCAAACCAGCTGAAGGCGATCCTCAGCAGGCTCGGAGATCTCGATTACCAGATGAAGACCGGTGCTATTGATAAAGTGCTCGGCCTGGAGCTGTTCCTGCTCAGACTGGCGGGGTAGCGTAACAATCGAATGGATGTGAAAGAGGCACCGTTTTTGCGCTTTGGAGCGTAAGGGCGGTGTTTTTTTATTTTATTATTCATTCCTTTGAGTCAATACTTTTATTGATTTAAATGCGTTGGAATAAATGAATGAATTTTTTTATGATGGGTTTGACATCAGTAAATATTCTCGTTTTTTATAGAGGAAGGAGCTTGCTATCATGTTCAAACTGATCTATTTGATTGATTTTATCGTCCTGTTTCTCTTGATTGTGATGTGGGCGGTGATAGCGAATCGTTTGAGCCGTCTACCTTACCGGTCCACAAATAAGGAGTTGCTGCGAAGTATTGCCCGGTTCATGATCCCTTTCTTTATCGCTCAAGGTCTGGTCATTGCCGAAGTCGTCATCCTGTTTTTATTAGGGACGTATGGATGGGAATTTATAAAAGAGAAGGTCCTCCTTACCATGCCGCTGTTCATTCCTTCGGCAATCTCTACGATAGTCCCCCTCTCGATGCTTCGCAAGATCACCAGCCGAATATCGGAAAATCTACAATCCACTGTAGACGAAACGGATCGGAAGGTCCTAACCTCACCCGAGCTTATGCTTCCCGTGCAAGCGGCTCTGATCAGTTCGATCGCAGGCTGTTACTTTTCCTATGTTGTTTACCCGTTTGAGTTAAATGTGTTACATGCCGTTATTCTATGGCTGTCCTTCGCTGCGGTTATCGTTGTTTTGTGGTTTCGGCAACAACGCCTCAGCCGAAAACGGGTCAAAGCCAATTATGCGATGACGGTATCTACAAGACTTCAGCATGCGGTAATCTCCAGTGCCTGCCTTGCGATTCTCATTGGCGGCTGGTACGCCTTATCGATGAAAGCGTCCATGCTGCCTGACCATATGAATATGGGCAGCATGGATCACGAAAAGGATATGCAAGCGATGAACCATTCCATGAACCATACCATGAGTAATCCCATAAGTAATACCATGAACTTTAAAGAAATAAGTGTAACCGCATTAACAGGTCCTCAAACCGAGAAAGCAGACCGCCATTTCGAATTGGTCGCCCAGAAGAAGCAAGTGAAATTAAGTTCCGGCAAGACCATGGAGGCCTGGACCTTTAACGGAATTGCTCCGGGGCCGGAATTACGCGTGAAACAAGGGCAGATTGTTGAAGTTGTTTTGAAAAATAAAGATATTGAAGAGGGGGTGACGATTCACTGGCATGGCTATAATGTGCCGAATGCAGAAGACGGAGTTGCCGGGGTGACCCAAGATTCTGTGCCGCCCGGTGGAACGCATGTATACCGCTTCGAAGCGAAACAAGCGGGAACGTATTGGTACCACTCCCATCAACAATCGGCCAAACAAGTGATCAAAGGGCTGTTCGGTTCGCTCATCGTTGAACCCAACGATCTTCCCCAGCTTAATACGAAGGACATCACCATACTAAGCCACGCTTGGCAATTGTCGGACGGCAGCGCATTAACCCCGACGTATGGGCTAAAGGACACGCTGGATCGTCAAACGATTCCAGCCGGCACCCAGGTCAAATTGCGCCTGATTAACGCCCAGAACTACCCGCAAACGTTCCAACTATCGGGAGTCCCGTTCGAAGTGACGGCTATTGACGGCAACGAGATTCACTCGCCCACCGACATAAAGGATCAGAAGCTAATGATCGCCGGCGGAGGACGATATGATATTTTATTCACCATGCCCAAAACGCCTGTAAGATTGAGCAGCCGAAGTGAGGCAGGTGTCACCCCGGGGATCGTTTTTAGTGAGGCGATCACCCATTCAACCCCGGCTATAAATGAAAAAAATGCTGTCTTTGATCTGGGGACATACGGGAAAAAGCAACCGACTCCTTTCGGCATCCACAGCAAGTTTGACCGTACCTTCAACATCGTTTTGGATTCGCGCCTCGGGTTCTATAATGGTAAAATATACGCTTTATATACCATTAACGGACGCGTCTTTCCGGACACACCTATGTTAACGGTCAAAGAAGGTGATCTGGTAAAAACAACTTTTATTAACCGCGGGTGGGATCATCATCCGATGCATCTTCATGGGCATACGATGCTCGTCCTCAGCCGGAACGGAAAACCAACGACAGGGAGTCCTTGGTGGACCGATTCGCTGGATGTCGCTCCCGGTGAAGTCTATGAAGTTGCGTTTCAGGCAGATAATCCGGGGATCTGGATGGATCATTGCCACAATTTATGGCATGCCGAAAAGGGAATGACGATGCACTTGTCCTATGAAGGGATCACCACACCGTTTGAAGTCGGAAAGAAAACATCCAACCAGCCGGAATAAGCCATGGGTTCACCCTGAGCTATATTTTAACTAGACACAGTGGGCCGAAGTTAAATCTCGGTTTGAGCCATGTTCCGGAAGTGCTCGATGATGACTTGGCGGAATTCCTTGGCTGCACTTGTAAAATAGCGGCTCTGGTGTCTTGTCAGCCCAATTTCCCGTGTACACACCGGATCCTCGATTTGCAGGCAAGCCACGTTGGCACGGGACCCCGCTTGTAATGCGGATTCGGGTATAAAGGCAATGCCAAGCCCGGTTAGGACCAAAGGACCCAAGGTTGCGGGCTCATCGCCTTCATAAGCGTTACTGGGTACAAATCCGGCCTGTTCGCAATAACGATCCATCAAGTCGCGGATCCCGTAACCCTTTTTTAAACTGACGAACCGTTCCTCCTTAAGTTCGGATAAACGAATTCGGCTTCTGCCCGCCAGCCGGTGGGTTGCTGGGACGGTCACATAGATCTGCTCTTGGAAAACGACATCGCATACGAGTTCGCTGCCCAGAATGGGTGGGGAAGACAAACAAAAATCAACCTCACCCTTCTTTACCCGGATTTCCATTTCATGGGTTCCCAGCTGCTCTACATGGAACTGAACCTGCGGCCGAATTTCACGAAATCGGTTAAGAATATCGGGCAGCATGTAAGCCGTGTTCACGGCCAGCGTCAGTGTTCCGTAATCAGCACTGATCATATCCGCGATTTCGCGTTTACCCTCCTCCAATTCAAACAAAGCCCGCTCGACACGTTGATAAAAAGAATGGCCAAACGCATTTAGCCGTAGATATTTTATTATAGATAAAAATAGACTCATGTGAATCAATAAATGATGAAGAGGGAAAGGAGGCATATTATTGTGCCTTAACCGGGGTGCGAGGCTATTTCTCCAATTCAGATTGTCCTCCGGCAAGTGTGCAGCATATTCTACCTTATGATTGTTCCAGACCAAAAACTATATAGAAATGGTGGAGTTCGCATGCGCTGGTTAGAAGTGAAGCAGAGAGGCCCGCTCGACGGGAGCGTGATCATTCCAGGGTCCAAGAATAGTTCCCTCGCTCTCATCGCCGCTGCCGTTCTTGGAGACACACCGACAATACTGGAGGGCATACCGGATATTAACGATATCCGCGCCATTGGAGAAATTGGAAGCCGCATCGGCCTGCAGGTAAGCAAAAATGATGACGGCCATTTTGTTGTGGATTCATCCCGGATTCATTCATCCGTCCTCGATCAGGCGCTGACGTCTTCGTTCCGCGCTTCCTATTATCTGATCGGGGGGCTTCTCAGTAAGTACAAGCGGGTGACGCTCGGTTATCCGGGGGGTGATAATTTCGTGGAGCGGCCCATTGACCAGCATATGAAAATATTCAAGGCGTTCGGGGCGGACGTGACCCTGGAAGAGAAACAGTACACGGTATCGGCGGAAAAGCTCACGGGCACCGACTTTTGCTTCGATCTGCTGACATCCGGCGCAACGATCAATGCGGTGCTGCTCGCTTCGCTGGCGGCCGGAATCACCCATCTGCACAACTGCGCGACGGATCCGGAAGTGGTGGACGTCTGCCAGCTCCTGAACCGGATGGGAGCCGACATCACCGGAGCCGGCACGGACACGATCCGTATACGCGGCGTGAAGTCTCTGACAGGATGCCGGTATCGGGTGATCCCCGATCGTCTCATTGCGGGGGCGTTTATGATGACGGTGGGCATCACGGGCGGCACGCTGACCCTGAAGCAGGTCATTCCCGAGCATGTGCGGTCCATCATGGCCAAGCTGAGCGAAATCGGCATTGAATTTGAAAGCGGGAACGATTACATTATCGCCAGCAGCCAGGGGAATATCAAACCGACGCGGGTACGGACGGGCATGTATCCCGTGTTCAACTCCGACATGCAGCAGCCGATTACGAGCTTGCTCCTGAAGGCGCCGGGCTACAGTGCCGTCAGGGAAAAGGTATACCCGTACCGTTTCAGCCATGTTGCCCAATTAAACCGGCTTGGCGCCGATATCCAGGCGAAGAACGGCTATGCCATCATTAAAGGCGGCAGACCGCTGCACGGCGGCTACGCCCATGCGACCGATGTCCGGGCGGGAACCTGCCTGATCATGGCCGGCCTGCAGTCGGAGCAGGCGACGCGAATCACGGGCATCGAGCATATTGAGCGCGGCTATGAAGACGCGGTGCATTTGTTCGGCCAGGCGGGGATCGGGCTGGTGATCCACGAAGGCGAACCCGCTCCGGACGGCACCGAATATACGACAACGGCGTGAGCGCCGGCCGGCTGCTTAGGGCTGTTTTAGCTTATGTGTTCTTGACGGCAAACAGCCCCCAAACCGGAAGAACGGCAGCGGGGGCTATTTCGATTAGTTTTATGATTCGGATCAATATTATACGAGACACAAAACGCTTCTACCCGTCAATCGCTTTAGTCGAGGCCTGCTGAGCGGACAAGCTCCCGAAACGCTGGGACCAGTAGGCGAGGCCCATCGTCAGCAGCAGGAATAACCCTGTAATGAGGAACACGGTATGAATGCTGAACACGCCGCTGATTGCGCCGCCCGCAAGCGGTCCCAGCATGCCGCCGAGCTGGTTCGCGGTCTGGTTGAGGCTGAAGGCCCTTCCGCGGAAATCGCTCGGCGTAGACCGGACGACAAGCCCGTTCAGCGCCGGGAACACGGCGCAGAAGAAGCAGCCGTACAGGAAGCGAACGACCGAGAACGCCCAAATGTTATGAAACGGGATCTGGAGCAGCGAACCTATGCCTCCGGCGAACAAGCCGATCATCAGTATTTTCTGGAACCCGACCTTGTCGGCCAGCTTGCCCCAGCGCGGGGCGAAGATGATGCTGGCGATCCCGACGAGCGAGAAGATGAAGCCAGCCAGGATGGACGCATCCGATGCCGAGTGGCCGATCTCCACAATGTAGAGGGAGAGCACCGGCTCAATGGTCATGACCGAGAACTGCGTCACCATGGTGAGCACCAGGACGATCATCAGCATTTTGTTGACGGCGGCCTGCTTCAGCGTGTTAAACACCGAAAGTTTGCCTTTGCTCGGGACGAATTTTTCCTCTTTGACGTAAAAGATAACGAGCAGCGTGGCCAGAAAGCACAGCACGCCCGCGCTGCCGAAGGCCAGCCGGTTGTCGAACACCTTGGAGAGCACGCCGCCGAGGAGGGGCCCCATAATGCTTCCCGTAGCCGTGGCCGTGGACATGGTGGACAGTGCGTAACCGACCCTTTTCTCCGGGGTGTTGGTACCGACGATCGCAATAGCCCCCGGAATAAACCCGGAGAGAAGCCCCTGCAAAATACGAAGAATGAGCAGCTGCACCGGATGCGTGACAAACGCCGTCAGCAAATAAATGATGCACAGCACAAAACCTGCGCGGATGATCATCGGCTTGCGGCCGTATTTGTCGCCGACGGATCCCCAGAACGGAGATGAAAGCGCTCCCGCAAAAAACGCTGCGCTGAACAGCAGACCGGACCACATCTCAATGTTTTTGGTGACACCGATTTCAATCAGAAACAAGGGAAGAAAGGGTACCACCATCGAGAAGCTTGAGGACACGATCAGCGAGCCGAACCATAAAACCCATAGATTTTTCTTCCAGCTTTCCATAGACGTCATCTCCTGTTAAACCTAGTATACAGCACATGGGTTGTCCACTTGCTTCGTGAGGCTGCTCCGAACATGGCTGTCCGTGCTATATAAAAGAGCAAAAGGCGCGCCGCTATGGCGTTGTCAGCTCTGTACGCGTTTCGAAAGAAAATTTAAAAGTCCTGATCAGCTTGGGAGCTGCTCAGGACTTTTCCATTTCATCGTATGGATAGCGCTCCCTTAGGCTTGTGCACTGAGAGCGTTAAGTTTTTTCGCCAGGCGGGACTTCTTGCGGCTGGCTGCGTTCTTGTGGATCAGGCCTTTAGTTACGGCTTTGTCCAGTTTTTGGGATGCAGCTTGAACAGCAGCTTTAGCAGCTTCGACTTCATTATTCGTCAGCGCAGAATCGGCAGCCTTTACAGCTGTACGAAGCGCGGATTTTTGGGAAGCATTAAGCGCACGGCGTTTGTCGCTTGTTTTCACGCGTTTAACGGCGGATTTAATGTTTGGCATTGCATTCACCTCCTGTAAGGCATTCGAATAGCTCGAAATGATTCACAACTTAAAATAGTTTAGCATGGGGTACTCTAAAAAGCAATACTATCATCGCGTTCCAAAGGTTTGGATTTTAAGAGGCACATGGATCAGCGGCGTATGAACGGTGTCCGGTGTAAAAAGGTTGTGCATAAACTGGCCGCCGCTCCCGCAAACTATCCATAACAAGCCAAAGGAGGCAGATGTATATGGAGTTGGATTTGCAGCGCTATTCCGTGCGGACCGACCTGGCGGTCGACGCCAGGGAAATGGCGGGCCATGCCGGACCGATCCCGGGGGTCGATGAAGAAATTACGGAGAAGGACGGCATCAAGATTACCCGCCTTAACGTGCTGAATGAGGCCGGTTCCCAGGCCATCGGCCGCGTCAAAGGGCATTATATTACCTTGGAGGTTCCCGGACTCCGCAACGGGGACACGAAGCTGCAGGAGCAGGTAGCTGAGGCCTTCGCGCGCGAGTTTGAGGATTTCCTGGCGCTGATCGGGATTCAGAAGAAACAGACGGTTCTGATCGTCGGGCTTGGCAACTGGAATGTGACGCCCGATTCACTGGGACCGCTTGTGGTGGAGAACGTCCTCGTCACCCGGCAGTATTTTCAGCTGATGCCGGACCAGGTGGCCCCGGGATACCGGGAAATCAGCGCCATCGCCCCGGGGGTGCTTGGGCTGACGGGGATCGAGTCCAGCGAGATCGTGCAGGGTATCGTGGAACGGACGAAGCCGGATCTGATCATCGCGATCGACGCGCTGGCATCCAAATCGCTGGAGCGCGTCAACACGACAATCCAGATCGCCGACATCGGCATTCATCCCGGCTCTGGCATCGGCAACAAGCGCCGCGGCCTCACCAAGGAAGTGCTTGGCGTTCCGGTTGTTGCCATCGGCGTGCCGACCGTATGCTACGCTTCGACGATTGTGAACAATGTCATGGAAATGATGAAGAATCATTTCGGCCAGGAGACGAACCAGACCCGGCAAATTATGGGGATGCTGGACGATATCAACGAGCAGGAGCGCCTCGCCCTGGTCAAGGAAGTGCTCGAACCGCTCGGCCACGATCTGATCGTCACGCCGAAGGAGATTGACGAATTTATCGAAGATATCGCCAATATTGTCGCGAGCGGTTTGAACGCCGCCCTGCATGACGCGGTAGACCCCGGAAACACGGGAGCCTACACCCACTAGGAGGTGCAGCTCCTCCTCTCTCTTCTATCATAAATGAGGAAGCCCAAATCTATCGGGCTTTCTTTTTTTGGTTCTATCGAATCTCTCCGGCTCATAGAGTTGAAGTATAAGAGATTTCAGGAGGACAACAGAATGAAGAGGAATGGTTTTCAGCTTTGGAATATCGGCAAATGGAGAGCCAGACTGCTGTATTTTCTGTCTATGGGACGTACCTTTGTGCTGCTGGTGGTCGGATCGCTGCTGTTTTTCTTACTTCTGGGATTGGGAGGGATGGCCGAGCAGAAAATCAACGATTCTCCGGTTTCTTCTATGAAAGGATTCGCCGGCTCCGTATCAAGCAATTTCTTCATTGATATGTTAGGCATGGAACTGCCCCACCTGAATAAAGAAAAAGGGAACTCGACTTTCTCCGGGGAAAACATGACGACATTCGTATTCCAGATGCTGACCAGCGTCAACCCTAAGGATCCGAAAAGTCTGCTGGCCCGGGAAATGCCGGGCATGGGGGCGAACGATCCGGTGCTGCTGAGGCATTCGGCAGGCAATGACAACGTCGTCCCTCCCGAAGATTATAATCCGCCTGCGGAAACGGCGGGACAAACGGATGCGGCCGGACAAAGCCATAACGCTTCAGCCGATCCCCAGAAGAACGGTGCGGGTCAGGCCGAAACCGATCCCGGAAAGGTCACCGACTCCGGTAAGGGCTCGGACAAGCAGCAGGATACGCCGTCCGGTCAGGTACCGGACGCCGGCGGCAAGAAAGGTGCCGGAGAAGGAACGCCTACCAAGGACAATGAAGGTACAGGACAATCTTCGGCGGTGGACTCCAGGAACAAATCGATCCTGATCTATCACTCCCATCCGAGAGAAGCATACAACCCGCTGCTGAGTAAAACCAGCGACAATCCCAGCTCTACGTCTCCATCGCAAAACGTGATGCTGGTCGGAAGCTATGTGGCGAAGAAGCTGGAGCAGCTCGGCATCGGCACCGCCCATTCGGAGCAGGATTACATGACGACGGTGGCCGACTATAACTATAACTTTTCCTATAAATATTCCCGCGAGACGGTGAAGGCTGCGATGAGCCAGAACAGCGGCATGAAATACCTGATCGACATTCACCGGGATTCTCAAGGGCACAGCCGGACGACGAAAGACATTAACGGCAAAAGCTACGCGCAGGTCTTCTTCATCATCGGGCACGGCAACAAAAACTGGCGCAAAAACGAAGCCTTCGCCAATTCCATCCATGAACGGCTGGAAAAAGCCTATCCCGGATTGTCCCGCGGCATTTGGGGGAAAGATTCCTCCATGGGCAACGGGGAATATAACCAATCGCTGTCGGAGAACAGCATTTTGATCGAGGTCGGCGGGATTGACAGCACCGATGCGGAGCTGAAGCGGACGTCGGAAGTATTGGCACAGACGATCGCCGACGTCTATTACGCGGATCAAAAGGCGGAAAAGGCCAGCACCGATCAAACGGCTCCCGCCAAGAAAGATAATAAAAGCTGAGAAAGCAATAAGCCAAGGGAGGTATGATCATGTCAAAATGGGCTAAAAAAGTGTGCGTGCTTGGAATTTGGGCAGGCATCGGCGTCCTGGTCGGCATGCAGTTGGCCAGTCCGGATGCTCCGGCGCCCGCGCCGCAGGCGCAGACGGCGGCTGCCGCGGTGCAAGCCGGGCCGCAGCAGGGAGCTTCTACGCAGCAGCGGCAACAGCCTTCCCAGCCGCGCCAAAGCTCGAACCGGTTCAAGGCGGCGGACGAGCAGCCGCAGCAGGAACAGGTCGAGGTCCAGGACTGGCATGAGAAGACTCCCGAGCAGCTGCTGGTGGACCAGGGCGGCACGCCGACGGTCGACGTGCTGGCGGATAAGACGGCAGGCCTGCTGCAGGAGCTGTCCCAAAAGGGAATCCGTCTCGTCGTCTCCCTCTTCAGCAACGTGACGGAATAATACGGGCAGGTGGGATTGCTGGCCTTTCCTCCAACTGTTATAATGAATTGATTACACATCAGGCTGTTTTTGGGGGTAAGGCATGACAGACGTACAAGCAAGGCAAAAGAACATTCGAAATTTCTCCATTATCGCCCATATAGACCATGGCAAGTCGACGCTTGCGGACCGTATTCTTGAATATACGGGCGCCCTCACCTCGCGCGAAATGCAGGATCAGGTGCTGGACCAGATGGATCTCGAACGCGAGCGCGGGATTACCATCAAGCTTCAGGCCGTTCACCTGACTTATCGTGCCGATGACGGTGAGGAATATTTGCTGAACCTGATCGATACTCCCGGACACGTCGACTTTACGTATGAAGTTTCCCGAAGCCTGGCCGCCTGCGAAGGCGCGCTGCTGGTGGTGGACGCCGCCCAGGGAATCGAAGCGCAGACGCTGGCCAACGTCTATTTGGCACTGGATAACAACCTGGAGATTCTTCCGGTCATTAACAAAATCGACCTGCCGAGCGCTGATCCGGACCGCGTGAAGCAGGAAATTGAAGACGTTATCGGTCTGGACGCAAGCGACGCCGTTCTCGCCTCGGCGAAGGCCGGCATCGGCATCAAGGAAATTTTGGAGCAGATCGTCCAGCAGGTACCGCCGCCAAACGGTGATCCGGATCAGCCGCTGAAGGCGCTCATTTTTGACTCGCATTATGATCCTTACAAAGGCGTTATCGTGTATGTGCGCGTCATTGACGGCAGCATCAAAGCGGGTTCGAAAATCAAGATGATGGCTACGGACAAGACGTTCGAGGTCATTGAAGTCGGCGCGTTTAAACCGCGGATGACGATCGTGGACGAGCTTAGGGTCGGCGATGTTGGCTTTATCGTAGCGGGCATTAAGCACGTGGGTGATACCCGGGTCGGCGATACGGTCACTGATGCCAAAAATCCGACACTCGAGGCGCTGCCCGGCTACCGTAAAATCAACCCGATGGTATACTGCGGTTTGTACCCGATCGAGACGTCCGATTACAACGACCTGCGCGAGGCGCTGGAGAAGCTGCAGCTGAACGACGCTTCGCTGAGCTTCGAGCCGGAGACGTCGAGCGCGCTCGGCTTCGGCTTCCGCTGCGGCTTCCTCGGGCTGCTTCATATGGAGATTATCCAGGAGCGGATCGAACGCGAATTCAACATCCCGCTCATTACGACGGCGCCGAGCGTTATTTACCGCATTACGCTGACGAACGGCGACACGATCGAAATCGACAACCCGTCCAACTATCCGGAAATCGGGAAAATCGAATACGTCGAGGAGCCGTACGTCAAGGCGGCGATCATCGTGCCGAACGATTACGTGGGCACCATCATGGAGCTGTGCCAGAGCAAACGCGGCGAATTCGTCAATATGGAATACCTGGATACGACCCGGGTTACAATCACGTACGAAATTCCGCTGTCCGAAATCGTGTACGACTTCTTCGATCAGCTGAAGTCCGGCACGAAGGGCTATGCTTCCTTTGATTACGAGCTGTCCGGCTACCGCCGCTCCAACCTCGTGAAGATGGACATCCTGCTGAACGGGGAGCAGGTCGACGCGCTTTCCTTCATCGTGCACCGCGACCGTGCATACCACCGCGGACGCGGCATCTGCGAGAAGCTGCGCGAGCTCATTCCGCGGCAAATGTTCGAGGTGCCGATCCAGGCTTCGGTCGGGACGAAGGTCGTCGCCCGCGAGACGGTCAAGGCGATGCGCAAGAACGTCCTCGCCAAGTGTTACGGCGGCGATATTTCGCGGAAGCGGAAGCTTCTCGAGAAGCAGAAGGAAGGCAAGAAGCGTATGAAGCAGGTCGGCAGCGTCGAAGTGCCGCAGGAAGCCTTTATGGCTGTCCTGAAAATCGACGACAACTAGTCGATTTTCACCAAGCAAGCTTATAGAGTACATTGGACCATTCCACGGGAGAGCCGCTGCGGCTTTCCCTTTCTAAATATAAGGAGGGAATTTGCGATGGCGATGTTGAATCCGCAAGGGACGCCAAGAGTTAAGTATCAGGGGAACCGTAAACCCCAAGCGGTTTATCTGCACATTCCCTTTTGCACGAATAAATGCTTTTACTGCGATTTCAATTCCTATGTGCTGAAGAACCAGCCGGTGATGGATTATTTGCAGGGGCTGGAGCGGGAAATGGAACGAACCGTCAAAGAGGTTCCTCCGGGTAAAATAACGAGCATTTTCGTCGGCGGGGGAACCCCGACCGTGCTGAAACCGGACGAAATGGAGTATTTCCTGAAGACGGTCAAGACGTATTTTCCGGACTGGTCGGAAGATATTGAATTTTCGATGGAGGCCAACCCGGGGACAACTGACCTCGAGAAGCTGGCTGTGATGAGAGCGGGCGGCGTTAACCGCGTAAGCTTCGGCGTACAGGCGTTTCAGAACGAGCTGCTGAGCGGCATCGGGCGTATCCATGATACGGATGATGTGTACCAGAGCCTGGAGAACGCGCGCAAAGCCGGCTTTGACAACATGTCGATCGACCTGATGTTCGGCCTGCCGAACCAGACGGTGGACATGCTGGCGGAGAGCGTGAGCAAGGCACTTGCGCTGAATCTGCCTCACTATTCGATCTACAGCCTGAAGGTTGAGGAGAACACCCTTTTTCATACGATGTACCAGAAGAATCAACTGCCGCTTCCCAATGAGGACGACGAGCTGAAGATGTATTTGCTGCTGATGGAGAAAATGAAGGAAGCGGGTTACGAGCAGTACGAAATCAGCAACTTTGCGAAGCCCGGATTCCACAGCCGCCACAACATGGCCTACTGGCTGAACGAAGATTATTACGGCCTCGGCGCGGGTGCCCACGGGTATGTCGGCGGCATGCGGCATATGAATATCAAAGGGGTTAATCCGTATACGGAAGCGACCAAAGAGGGACTGCCGAGAATGGAGAGCTTCGAGGTGCCCCGGGAAGAGGCGATGGAGGATTTCCTCATGGTCGGCCTGCGTGTCTTGAAGGGAGTGTCCCGGACGCATTTCGAAGAGCAGTTCGGCGTATCGATGGAAGACATGTTTGCCAAACCGCTGCATAAAATGCTGAATGCGGGGCTGCTCGAGGAGACGGGCGACGGGTACCGCCTCAGTGAACGGGGAATCCTGTTCGGCAACGACGTTTTCGGCGAATTTATAGGCTCGCTCACCGCAAAATAACCGCTTGAACTTCTATGCGTGTTGTTGTATATTTATTCATATCATTGACAGCACGTGTGAGGGGGAATGGCGATGCCGGCGGTAGTTATTTGCCGTAAAGCGGTGCCAGAAGACGTAGAACCGCTTTTCGAAATGATCGATGGTTATGCGCAGAAGGGGATCATGCTGCCGCGCTCTCGCAAAGTGCTTGAGAAGCAGCTGGACCAGTTTGTCGTGGCTGAGGCGGACGGGAAAGTGATCGGCTGTGGCTCGCTCTGCCAGTTGGGCGCAGACCTGGTGGAGATCCGCTCCCTGGGAATTGCGGAAGGGCACAAGGGAATGGGAATCGGCTCCAAACTGGTGAGCAAGCTCACGGAAGAGGCGAGAAGACAAGGCATTCCTAAAATTATGGCCCTGACGTACGAAGTATCGTTTTTTCTGAAAAACGGATTTTCGGTTGTGGAAAAAGAGATTTTTCCCGAGAAGGTTTGGACCGATTGCGTGAACTGCGCCAAGCAGCATGCATGCGATGAAATAGCTGTTCTTAAGATGCTGAACTGACTTGACAATGCTCATGTCAGTTTGGTATTTTTGTATTAACGGTTAGCACTCATCTCTTTAGAGTGCTAACGATGCTCGTAATAAAGGTCACCAAGGGGGGAATGGTATGCTTACCGAACGTCAAAGAATGATACTGAATGCCATTGTGGACGACTATATTCGCTCCGCTGAACCCGTAGGCTCCCGCAGCATTTCGAAACGAGGTGATGTCGGCTACAGTCCGGCGACGATCCGCAACGAAATGGCTGATCTGGAAGAGCTGGGCTTTTTGGAACAGCCCCATACTTCGGCCGGCCGCATTCCATCTCATAAAGGTTACCGGTATTATGTCGATCATCTGGATCCGGCCTATTCGGCGCCTCCGGGGGAAATCCGGCTGCTCCGCAAGTTTTTTGCCGAGAAGCTCAGCGCGATGGAGCAGGTGATCCAGCATGCAGCCATGATACTATCCCATATGACGAATTACACTTCCATCCTGCTTGGACCGGAAGTTTTTCATACTTCACTGCGGCATTTTCAGCTGCTACCGCTTAACGAGGAAACCGCCGTCGCGATTATCGTGACTAGCACGGGACAGGTGGAGAACAAGACGGTTCAGCTTCCGCCGGACGTACCGGTCTCCGAGATCGAGAAAGTCGTCAACCTGCTGAACAGCAAGCTGATGAATGTACCTATATATAAGCTGAAGACAAGATTATATACAGAACTCGGCCAGGAGATGGAGCGTCATATTTCCAACTATGAAGAAATCATGAAGGTGCTGGACAACATATTCCTGGACGGTGAGGCCGACCATCAGCGCCTGTATTTGAGCGGAACGACCAACATGCTGACCCAGCCGGAGTTCAAGGATGTCGATAAAGTGAAGACGATCCTGGACCTGCTCGAAGAGACGCCGACGCTTACGAAGATGATGGCGCCCCAGGATGGGGGCGGGATTCAGGTGCGGATCGGCACGGAGAACGACCATGAGGCGTTTGCCAACTGCAGCCTGATCACGGCGACTTACTCGCTTGAAGGGGAAGCGCTCGGCACCATTGGCATTTTGGGCCCGACCCGGATGGAATACGCAAGGGTAATGAGCATTTTGAACATATTGTCCAAGGATCTGACGGCCATGCTGTCACACTGGTATAAATAAGGGGGAGAGGACGGATGAGTCAAGGCCAGCAGCCGGTTCGCGAGGGTGAAGAACGCTACGCGGCCCTGCTTAACAACAGCAATGCGGTCCGTGCCATCACCTCTGCGGTGGAAGGGACGCTCGGCCCGAAGGGGCTGGACGTCATGCTGGTCGGCTCCCGCGGGGAAGTCATTATTACCAATGACGGCGTAACAATCCTCGACAAGATGGACGTAACGCATCCCGCCGCCAGATTGCTGATCCAGGTGGCCCGCAGCCAGCAGAAGCAGGTCGGCGATGGAACGACGACGGCAACGGTGCTTGCGGGAGCGCTGGTGCAGGAAGGCGTTGCGCAAATCGTCAGAGGTGTCCCTGCTTCCAAAGTGGTCACCGGCATGCAGCAGGGCATTCGCATGGCGGTGGAAGCGCTGCGGCGCCGGACCCGCGTTATTGAAGGGCTGGACGATCCGCTGCTTGCCAAGGCGGCTTATGTCGCCGGACGCGAGCGTGAGGATATCGTCCGCCTTGTCATGGAAGCCACTTCGAAGGTGGGGACCCGGAAGCTGAGGGAACCCGGCTATTTGCTAGCCGATGCGGTTACCGCCCACGAGAAAGGCGATAATGAAGTATATGAAGGCATTCTTTTGAAGCAGAAGCCGCTTCATTCGCATGATAGACCCGTGCTGAAGAACACGAAGATCCTCGTCCTGCACGACGCGCTCGAGCCGGAGACGCTGGATGAAGAGGTTCTGACGACGGAAGCCGGCTTTGCCCGGTACATGGAGCTGCGCGACCGCTTCAGCAGCGAGCTTCACGTGCTGGCCGACATCGGGGTGGGGCTTGTTCTGCTGGAACGGGGAATCCATCCCGATGCCGAGCAGTTCTGCATGGACCACGGCATCATGGTGGTGCCGCGCGTGAGCCGCAGCGACCTGCTGCGCGTCAGCGAGATGACAGGGGCGGTGCCCATGCGGCGTACCGCCTTACATAAGGAGCGCGATTCGCTTGCCAAGCTTCTGGGGAATTCCCCCTATGTGGCTTATGATGAAAGGCTGGAACGCGTGCGGGTCAGCAGCGGGGGGCAGGAGCGCGAGCCGTTTGTCACGCTGATCGTCGGGGCGAGCACCGCGGAAGTCGTCGGGGAGTCCGCCCGGATTGCCGCGGATGCGGCCTCGGCTGTACAAGCCGCCGTCTCCGGCGGAGTGCTTCCCGGCGGAGGTACGGCCGAGCTGGCCGTCTCCTACGAGCTGGAGCATCAGCGGGAGGCGGTGAAGGGCATGGAAGCCTTCGGCATTGCCGCCGTAGCGGCGGCGCTGCGCAAGCCCATGGCGCAAATTTTGCTGAACGCCGGCTACAACCCGCTGGAGAAGATGGAAGAGGCGCGTGCCGCTCAGCTTGCGGAAGACTCCGACTCCATGGGCATCGACTGCGATACCGGGCTCGTCATTCGCTATGAGGAGCGGGGGATCGTCGATCCGGCCCTGGTGAAGATTCATGGGCTGGAGGCCGCGGGTGAGGTGGCGGCTGCCGTGCTCCGCATTCATAATGTCATCAAAATGAGAGGCTATGGCGGTCAGGATGAAGATTGAGTTCTTCGGGACCGCATGAACCGATGAACAAAAGCATGATCAGTTTACCAAGGAGGTGAAGACATCTTGAACGAAAACCAACCATTTCAAGACAGTGAAAACGAATTGAACCAACAAACAAATGAAGAAGTGAATGAACATACAGCCGAGGCGGAGGTAAGCCAAGCTGGCGAGACAGCTTCGGAGGATGCTTCTGAAGGGACGGCTGCGGAGAATGAAGCATTGGACCCTGCTGCTCTGAAGAGCGAAGTGGAGCGTCTGCAGGGGCTGGCTGACGATTATCAGCAGCGTGCCATCCGTACGCAGGCCGACTTCGACAATTTCCGCAAACGGACCCAGAAGGAAAAAGAGGACCTGGCCAAGTATGCATCCACTAAACTCGTGACCGAGCTGCTGCCTGTCGTGGATAATTTCGAACGGGCTCTCGCCGCTGCCGGCGAAGGCAGCGAAATGGAGTCCTTTACGAAAGGTGTAAGCATGATTTTCCGCCAATTGGAAGGCGTGCTTCAAGCGGAAGGGCTGCAGGCTATGGTTACCGTCGGCGAGCCGTTTAATCCGGAATATCATCAAGCCATCATGCAGGTGGAAAGCGATGAATACGAGGAAGGCATCGTCGTTGAGGAAGTGCAAAAAGGCTATATGCTGAAAGACAAAGTGCTTCGTCCAGCCATGGTTAAAGTCAGCATGTAAATCCCTGCTGTTTAACATATAAGTATTGATCCACCATTTCTTATATCCCAGAGGAGGAAACCATACATGAGTAAAGTTATTGGTATTGACCTTGGTACGACTAACTCCTGCGTAGCCGTCATGGAAGGCGGCGAGGCTGTCGTTATCCCGAATCCGGAAGGCGCGCGTACGACCCCTTCGGTTGTCGGCTTCAAGAAAGACGGCGAGCGCATCGTCGGCGAAACGGCAAAGCGCCAGTCCATTACGAACCCTGACCGTACCATCATTTCGATCAAACGCCACATGGGTACAAACCATAAGGAAACGATTGACGGCAAAGAGTTTACGCCTCAAGAAATTTCCGCAATGATTCTGCAAAAGCTGAAATCCGATGCCGAGGCTTATTTGGGCCAACCGGTAACCCAAGCGGTTATTACGGTTCCGGCATACTTTAATGACAGCCAGCGCCAAGCGACCAAGGACGCCGGTAAAATCGCCGGTCTGGAAGTGCTGCGGATCGTCAACGAGCCGACAGCTGCGGCTCTCGCTTACGGTCTGGAAAAAGCGGAAGATCAAACGATCCTCGTATACGACCTTGGCGGCGGTACGTTTGACGTTTCGATCCTGGAGCTGGGCGACGGCTTCTTCGAAGTTAAAGCGACGAGCGGGGACAACCACCTCGGCGGCGACGACTTCGACCAAGTGATCATCGATTACCTCGTAAGCGAATTTAAGAAGGACCAAGGCATCGACCTGAGCAAGGACAAAGCGGCAGTTCAACGTCTGAAAGACGCTGCGGAAAAAGCGAAAAAGGAATTGTCCGGCGTTCTGACGACGACGATCTCCCTGCCGTTTATTACGGTGGCGGACGGCGTACCTCAGCACTTGGAGGTTAACCTGACCCGTGCCAAATTCGAAGAGCTGTCTGCCGACCTGGTGGAACGTACTCTTGGACCAACCCGTCAAGCGCTCAGCGATGCGGGCATGAGCTCCAGCGACATCGACAAGATCGTCCTTGTCGGCGGTTCCACGCGGATTCCGGCCGTACAGGAAGCGATCAAGCGTCTGACCGGCAAAGAGCCTCATAAAGGCGTTAACCCGGACGAAGTGGTTGCCCTCGGTGCCGCGGTGCAAGCCGGCGTGCTGACAGGCGACGTCAAAGACGTCGTGCTTCTCGACGTAACTCCGCTTTCCCTCGGTATCGAAACCGCAGGCGGCGTATTTACGAAAATGATCGAGCGCAACACGACGATCCCAACCAGCAAATCGCAAATTTTCTCGACGTATGCGGATAACCAGCCAAGCGTTGAAATCCACGTACTGCAGGGCGAACGCCAAATGGCGGCGGGCAACAAAACGCTCGGACGCTTTATCCTGGGCGACATTCCGCCAGCACCTCGCGGCGTACCGCAAATCGAAGTTACATTCGACATCGACGCCAACGGTATCGTGAACGTATCGGCTACCGATAAAGGAACGAACAAAACGCAGAAGATTACGATTACTTCTTCGAGCGGTCTCAGCGACGACGAAGTGGAACGCATGATGAAGGACGCCGAGGCACATGCCGAGGAAGACCGTCAGCGTAAAGAACTGATCGAAGCGAAGAACAACGCCGACCAGCTCGTATACTCCACAGAAAAGACAATTAAGGACCTTGGCGACAAAGTCGACGCTTCCGAAGTCGAAAAGGCCAATGCGGCGAAGGACAAAGTCAAAGCGGCTATCGACTCCGACGACCTGGAGCAGATCAAATCCGCTACCGAAGAGCTGACCGAAATCGTGCAGCAGCTGTCCGTTAAGCTGTATGAGCAGGCTGCTCAGGCGCAGCAGGCTCAAGGCGGCGAAGGCAATGCCGACGGCGCAGCAGGCTCCGCGAAGAAGGACAATGTCGTTGACGCGGACTACGAGGTTGTTGACGAGGACAAAAATCAAGGTTAACCTATAGAAAGTTATGTTCAGGAATAGGGAAGTCAAAGCCGGGGCATCCCGCTGCTTTGGCTTTCCTTTTGTCCATGAACCGGAGCATGACTGAAATATTGGGGGTGGAAGAGTGGCTGAAAAACGTGACTATTATGAAGTCCTGGGCGTCGGTAAGGACGCTTCGGATGATGATATCAAAAAAGCTTACCGGAAGCTGGCCAGGCAGTATCACCCAGACGTGAACAAGGCGGATGACGCCGAGGCCAAGTTCAAAGAGGTCAAGGAAGCCTATGATGTGCTCAGCGACGGGCAGAAGCGTGCGACCTACGACCAGTACGGCCATATCGATCCGAACCAGGGCATGGGCGGAGGATTCTCCGGTGCGGATTTCGGCGGCATCGGCGATATCTTCGACATGTTCTTCGGGGGCGGAGGACGCCGTGACCCGAACGCGCCGCAGCGGGGGAACGACCTGCAGTATACGATGACGATCGAGTTCAAGGAGGCGGTATTCGGCAAGGAATCGGATATTACCATTCCTAGAACCGAAAACTGTGACACTTGCCACGGCTCGGGAGCCAAACCGGGAACGAAGCCGCAAACCTGTTCCGTCTGCCACGGCAGCGGGCAGCAGGAAGTCGTCCAGAACACGCCGTTCGGACGGATGGTCAACCGTCGTACCTGCTCCAACTGTAACGGTACGGGTCAAATCATCAAGGACAAATGTACGACCTGCCACGGCAGCGGCAAAGTGAAAAAGCAGCGCAAAATTCACGTGCGCATTCCTGCGGGCGTGGACGACGGCGCACAGCTGCGCATGACCGGCGAAGGGGAAGGCGGTCTGCGGGGCGGCCCGTCGGGCGACTTGTACATCGTCATCCGCGTGAAGCCTCACGACTTCTTTGAGCGGGAAGGCGACGATATTTACTGTGAGGTTCCGCTCACGTTTGCCCAGGCGGCGCTCGGCGACGAGATCGAGATCCCGACGCTGACCGAGAAGGTCAAGCTGAAAATTCCGGCCGGTACGCAAACGGGTACGTTCTTCCGGCTCAAAGGAAAAGGCGTTCCGCGTTTACGCGGCATCGGACAGGGCGACCAGCACGTGAAGGTCGTCGTCGTTACGCCTAGCAAGCTCAGTGACGAGCAGAAGGACCTGCTGCGCCAGTTTGCCTCCATGGACGGCGAGCAGACGCATGAGCAGGAGCAGTCTTTTTTTGACCGCATGAAAAAAGCGTTCCGCGGGGAGTAACCGCGCAATTGCAGTATATAGGTAAGACATCTTCCGATAACCTTCAGGAAGATGGATCGTATTTAGAAAGTCCGGCCGTGGCGGCCGGGCTTTTTTTGCATGCAAACCCATAGACGTATCCAGTTCCCGGCCAGGTTGTTTCCTGCGCATAAAAGGGACCGTGCTTGCACAGCCTAAAACCGCACGTGAGCAGCCGTAAACGCTTAATCCATATAAAAAGCAGGTGAAGCAAGTGTCTGAAAAGAGCATTCTGGCCTATTTTAAAAGTCCGGAAGAAGCTGAGGGCGTAGCCAAAAAGCTGCGCGCCCTGCGGGTGGTGGACCTGTCCATCGACCGCTTCAGCCGGTTTCCTGGGGCTTCGATGTACAGCTCCGGCCCATTTACGGGTGGTATGTCCAGCCTGACGTCTGTGACCTATGGCACAACATACAGCGATAAGGATGTCTCCATCCTGGCCGCAGCCGATCCATCCGCAAGCGGGATGAGCGACGGCGGACAGGGAGGGCCGACCGGCCGTGATATCATTCTGAGCGTTGTGGTCGAGGAAGAATCGTTCGAGAAGGCAAGGAGAATCGTCGAGGAAGCCGGCGGCTTCGTCTAGGCGCGATAGTGGGATCGTAATATTTTCTAAAGGTGAATAGTTCGTTCAAGGAAAGGATGGGAGCTTGATGGCTAGCCGCGATAAAAAAGGCAAAATCATGACCAAGACGGAAAAAATCAAGGAACTGATGTCGATGAAAAACGAGGACGTCGAGTTCTCAGGCGTACTGGCCGATGCGGACGATGTGGAAGCGCTCCGCCGCAGCGAGGAGGCTGACGAGCGTCAGCTCCGCAAAATGGATACCGGCTGGACGGATGAAGATTAAGAATGCATAAAACCGTGGGGAAGCGCGATGCGGACCTGCGGTTTTTTTGTTAGCGGGGGCCCTAAATTTTGTACTCGGCCGCCGATGTATAGTACAATGGTACTTATGCATAGGTCGAGGAGGAATTTAACGAATTATGTTATGGCATGAATTTACAATACATACCACGGAAGAAGCCGTGGAAATGATTTCAAATTTTTTGCATGAGGCCGGCGCCGGCGGTGTATCCATCGAAGAGTCGGGAACCCTGAACAAGAAACGGGATACGTCGTTCGGGCAATGGTACGAGATGCCTCTCAACGATATTCCGGAGGGACAGGCGGAAATCAAAGGGTATTTTTCCGAGGAGTCCCCTGTGGAGCAGATCATTGCCGAGGTTAAGGAACGGATCGGGCAGCTGCATGAGTACGGAATTGACACGGGAGAACTGCGCTACGAGCTCAAGACAGTGGATGAGGACGATTGGGCTACCGCATGGAAAGCTTACTTTAAACCGTTGAAGGTATCGGAGCGGCTGACGATCAAGCCGACCTGGGAGGACTACACGCCGGCGAGCGAGGCGGAGAAAATCATCGAGCTCGATCCCGGAATGGCGTTCGGCACAGGAACCCATCCGACGACGGCGCTTTGCCTGCGCACGCTGGAGAAGGTCATCCAGGGTGGGGAGGAAGTCATCGACGTCGGAACGGGCTCCGGCATTTTGGCAATTGGCGCCGTCCTGCTCGGCGCGAAGCATGTGCTTGCGCTGGACCTGGATCCGGTGGCGGTGTCTAGCGCCAAGGAAAACAGCCAATTGAACGGCATGCTGGATCATCAGATTACGGTCAAGGAAAGCGATCTGCTGTCCCTGTTAAGCGCTGATCAGCGCGAAGATCTTGGCGTTACCCTGCCGGTCCAGGTGATCGTCGCCAATATTTTGGCCGAAATCATTCTGCTCTTTATCGACGACGTGTACCGTGCGCTCGAGCCGGGAGGCGTCTACATTGCCTCAGGCATCTACAAAAATAAGGAAGACGTCGTTCAGCAGGCGCTGAAGGACTCCGGGTTTGAGATCGAGGACGTTTGCCGTGACGAAGACTGGGTAGCCTTTGTCGCGAGAAAGAGGTCGTGATGGATTTTCTGAACAATATTCTCAGGTTTCCGCTGGAGGAGCTTCCGTTTGTCCTGATCGTGCTGGTGATCGCCTTTACGGTGCATGAATTTTCGCATGCGTATTTTGCCTATAAATTTGGAGATCCTACAGCCAAACTGCTGGGCAGGGTGACGCTGAATCCGGCGGTTCACTTCGATTTTCTCGGCGTCCTGCTGCTGGTGATCGCAGGGTTTGGCTGGGCCAGACCAGTCCCGGTCAACCGCGACAACTTCAAAAATCCCCGCCTCATGGGCGTGGTCGTGTCGGCGGCGGGGCCGCTGAGCAACTTCGTTCTGGGTATCATCGGGGCGTTTGTTTACGCCCTCCTGATCGCCACGGGGGTGCTGGACGGGATTACGAACGAAAGGCTGCTGTTCGCGATCACGACGTTTTTGCGCTATTTCTGCTTCATGAACTTTTTCCTGTTCTTATTCAACCTTATCCCGCTTCCGCCGCTGGACGGATACCGCATCGTCGAAGATATCGTTCCGCCGCGGGTACGGATTAAGCTGCAGCAGTTTGAGCAGTGGTCCATCTTTATTTTCCTGCTGATTCTGTTCATTCCGGTGCTGCAGATGTATACGATCAGTCCGCTATATATGTGGGCTAACAGCATCAACTACCAGTTCGTGTTCTCCTTCCTGAAATTGTTCGGCGTGTCGATATAATCGGAGCGGGAACGCGAACGTTCGAGGCCGTATTCGCTTGTTGAATAGGGTCTGGTCATGCGAACCTAAAAGTTGTATGATGAAGTTTGTGATTTTGGAAATAGGATGTTGATAAAGGTGCAGAGATATTTTGTATCACAGGAGCAGTTTAAAGGCGATACCGTCGAGATTACCGGTGAGGATGCACGGCATATCGCCAAGGTTATGCGCGGCAAAGAAGGGGACACCTTTATCGTCAGCGACGGCCGCGAGCGGGAAGCGCTGGTGGAAATCCGGTCGATCGACCAGGGGGTTGTCACCACCGCTGTCGTCGAGATGCTGGCGATGACCCAGGAGCCGCGGGTTAAAGTCACTATTGCGCAGAGCCTCCCTAAAGGAGACAAGATGGAGACGGTGATCCAGAAATGCACCGAGATCGGTGCGGCGGCATTTGTTCCTTTTTTGTCGGAGCGAACCATCGTGCAGTACGATGCCAAGAAGGAAGAGAAGCGCATCGTCCGCTGGAGCAAAATCGCCAAAGAGGCGGCTGAACAGAGCCACCGCAACCGGGTGCCCGAGGTCGGTTATCCGATCCATTGGAAAAACCTGCTGGCTTCGTTTTCGGCGTATGATGCGGTATATTTCTGCTATGAGAAAGAACACGGTCTTCAGCTGCGGGATGCAGTGAAGCCTTGGATAGAGAAGACCGGCGCTGCCGCAGGCCTGCAGGTGCTTCTGATCGTGGGGCCGGAAGGTGGCTTCAGCGAAGAGGAGTGCCGGGCGGCGGAGGAAGCCGGCGCGGTCAGCATCGGCCTGGGACGGAGAATCCTGCGCTGTGAGACGGCGGGTATGGTTGCCCTGGCCTGCATACTTTATGAATCCGGAGAAATGGGGGGAGCTTGAACATGCCATCCGTTGCATTTTATACGTTGGGCTGTAAAGTGAATTTTTACGATACAGAGGCCATTTGGCAGCTGTTTAAAAATGAAGGCTACGAGCAGGTGGATTTCGAACAAAACGCAGACGTTTATTTAATTAATACCTGCACCGTAACCAATACAGGCGATAAGAAGAGCCGGCAGATCATCCGCCGCGCCGTGCGCCAAAATCCGGAAGCGATCGTCGCCGTGACGGGCTGCTATGCGCAGACCTCGCCGGCCGAAATTTTGGACATTCCCGGGGTTGACCTCGTCATCGGGAACCAGGATCGGGATAAAATCATTCCGTACGTGAATCAAATCCGCCAGTCCCGCGAGCCGATCAATGCGGTCCGCAACATTATGAAGACGCGCGTATTTGAAGAAATGGACGTTCCTGATTTTGCCGACAGAACCCGGGCGTTTCTGAAAATCCAGGACGGCTGCAACAACTTCTGCACGTTTTGCATCATCCCATGGTCGCGCGGGCTTTCACGCAGCCGTGATCCGAAGAGCATCGTGAACCAGGCGCACCAGCTGGTGGAAGCGGGATACAAGGAAATCGTCCTGACCGGCATCCATACCGGCGGCTACGGCGACGATCTGGACAGCTACCGCCTGTCGGACCTGCTGTGGGATCTCGACAAGGTGGACGGGCTGGAACGCGTACGCATCAGCTCCATCGAGGCTAGCCAAATCGACGAGCGGATGCTCGACGTGCTGAACCGTTCCTCGAAAATGTGCCGCCACCTGCACATTCCGCTGCAAGCGGGGGATGACACTGTGCTCAAGCGGATGCGCCGCAAGTATACGACAGAAGAGTTTTACAACAAAATGCAGCTGATCCGCCAGGCGATGCCGGATGTCGGCATTACGACGGACGTTATCGTCGGGTTCCCGGGCGAAACGGACGAAATGTTCCGGAACGGTTATGAACTGATGAAGGCGATCGGGTTCTCGGAAATGCACGTCTTCCCGTATTCCCAGCGGAACGGCACGCCGGCCGCGCGGATGACCGACCAGGTGAGCGAGGAAGTGAAGCATGCGCGGGTGCGCGAATTGATCGCGCTGTCCGAGCAGATGCAGTTGGCGTATGCCCAAAAATTCGTCGGCCAGGTGCTGGACGTCATTCCGGAAGGCACTTCGAAAGGAACCCATGGTCCAGGCAAAATGCACGGCTTCAGCGATAACTATCTGCAGCTGATCTTTGACGGTCCGGAAGACCTGCAAGGCAAGCTGTGCCGCGTTAAGCTGACCAAAGCCGGCGTTCACGAGTGCGAAGGCCAGCTGGTGCGTGTGCTGGACGAAAGACCGGGACAAGCGGTTTAATTTGTATATAGCAAGGTCCCTGTGCATTGCGGGATCTTGGGCGAATGGCAAGGATTTCATTTCCGGCAGCACCGGAGGTGAAATCCTTGTTTGTACTATGGCATGAGGAGGAGGAGCGGGTGATGAGGAAGGAAATATCGGCAGGAGGCGTCGTGTTCCGCCGCATCGGCGGCCGGCTGGAGATTCAGCTGATTCTGGACCGCTACGGCAAAATTTCGATGGCCAAAGGCAAAATGGAGCCGGGCGAAACCGTTGAGCAGACCGCGCTGCGCGAAATCGAGGAAGAGACGGGCATTATCGGCAGCATCATTTCCCCCGTGGACATCATTAAGTATACGTACAACCATCCGATTCATGGCCAGGTTCAAAAAGAAGTTCATTATTACCTGGTGGAGGCGGTCGGCGGATCGCATCGGCCTCAGGTGGAGGAGATCAGCGGTGTGGCCTGGTATGAGCCGCTGGAGGCATGGCTCCGGCAGGATCAGAACGGGTATGATAATAATGACCGGATCGTGCGGAGAGGGCTGTCCCTGCTCGGCATCGAGGTTTAAGACTTATCATAGGTCGGCCTGAGGGACTGTCCTCCTACCAAGCGCTTAAGGGTGAACTATACACTCAGGCGTGTGCGGCTTTTTTCCAGATCGGCAGGTAGCATAGAGGTAGAGCGGCCAGGGAGCTGATCACATTAAACAGCGTCTGCGCGTGGGCGATTTGTGCGCCTTCACTGCCGGTGATGGCCGCCACGGCCCAGTGCAGCTGCGGAATCAAGGGCATGAAGACGAGGGCTCCGCCGACGTTCAGAACCACATGGGTCCAGGCGACGAACCGGCCAGAGGCGGAGCTGCCGATGGAGGCGAGAACCGCGGTCACGCAGGTGCCGACGTTCGCGCCGAGCACGATGGCGATGCCGACGTCGACCGGCAGCGTTCCCGAGGAGGCCAGAGCGATCGCCAGGCCGATGACGGCGGCGCTGCTGTGCATCAGGGCGGTCAGTACCGCGCCGGCGGCAATGCCCCACCATACGCTGTCGGCTGCGCGGTCCAGGAACCAGCCGAACAGACCGGACTGCTCCAGGGCCGGACCGATCTTCTGCATGACGCGGATGCCCAGCATGACCAGGGCAAAGCCGGCGATGGCCAGCGACAGAAACTGGACGGGCATCATCAGGTGCTGAATGCGGCGGATTCCCGGCGGTGAGCTCTCGCTGAAAATGACGGCGGCCGCCCACACGATCAGGGAGACGGTCAAGAGCGGCAGGGCGATCCGTCCGATCTGCAGGCCGATCAGCTCGGTGGTCAGGCAGGTGCCGATGTTGCTGCCGAGTATAATGCCGAGGGTGCGTTCGTACGTCAGCAGCCCGGCATTGACCAGGCCCATCGTTATGACGGTGACGGCAGTGCTGCTCTGCAGGACGGCCGTGATGCCTGTGCTGAAGAGGAGCCCCTTCAGCGGCGAAGCGGTAGCCTTTTGCAGGAAGGCGGACAGGAGGGGCCCTGCCCATTTGCCGAGGGCAGCCTCCATCACCTTCATGCCGGCCATAAAAATAACAAACCCGTACACGACGGGAAACACGACAGTTTGAAACACGTGGTAAGTCCTCCTTGGGGTTGTTTATGGAGTCAACCATAGTTACGTATATGTCCAACCCTGGACAACCATGACTCCAAGAGGGGCTTCAGCCGGGGACTTGCCGGAATCCATATATCCATTTTTGAAACGTTGAAGGAGTGAATCGATTGGCATCGGTCGTATTGGAGCGCAGCCGGAAGAAGCGGCTGGAACAGGGGCATCCCTGGATTTACAACAATGAAATTGCCTCGGTGGAGGGCAGCCCGGAGCCGGGCGACCTCGTGAATGTGGTCAATCATCAAGGGCGGTACCTGGCCACGGGCTATTACAATCCGGCCTCGCAAATTACAGTCCGGGTCATCTCGTACCATCCCGTCGAGACGATGGACCGTGCCTTCTTTGCCGAACGCTTCCGCGGCTGCCTTGAGCACCGGGAGCGTTTCCTGAAAGGCGATAATGCTTACCGCCTCGTGTATGGGGAAGCGGATTTTCTTCCCGGGCTGATCGTGGACCGCTTCGGCGATGTGCTGGTCGTGCAGCTGCTGACGCTGGGCATGGACGTGCATCGTACGGACATCGTCGACGCGCTGGTCGAGGTGCTGAGCCCGCAGGGAATCTATGAACGCAGCGACGTTCCCGTGCGCGAGCTGGAAGGGCTTGAGCAGACCAAGGGACCGCTGTACGGGGAATGCCCGCGCCACGTGACCGTGACGGAGAACGGTCTATTCGTAAAGGTCGACATTGAAGAAGGCCAGAAAACGGGCTATTTCTTCGACCAGCGGGAAAACCGGGCTTCGATCGCTCCGCTGATGACCGGCTGGGGAGGCCGCAGCGGGATTATGCTGCAGGAAGTAGAACAGGACGGAGAGCACGTCAGCCTTCCGGTGAACAAAAGCGGTAAAGTCGTCACCTTTCCTTATTGGGACGGGGCCACGGTGCTGGAATGCTTTTCGCATACAGGCAGCTTCACACTGAACGCCTGCAAGTACGGAGCCAAGAAGGTCACCTGCCTCGATATTTCCCAGCACGCGATTGAGAGCGCCAGGGAAAACGTCGTGCTGAACGGCTTTGAGGACCGTGTGGAATTTGTTGTGGCCGACGCGTTCCAATATTTGCGTGATCAGGTCAAAGGTGTGGAGGAACGGCGGCAGCGGGCCGCAGGGAACGAGGAGAAGGTCGATACCTCGAAGAAAATGACCGCAGGGGGCGGCCGGACGTGGGACGTCGTTATTTTGGACCCGCCGGCTTTTGCCAAGACGAAAAGCGCCGTGAAGGGCGCCTGCCGCGGCTATAAGGATATCAACCTGCACGGCATGAAGCTGGTGAACGAGGGAGGATACCTCGTCACGGCCAGCTGCTCGTACCATATGCGCCCGGACCTGTTCCTGGCCACGATCCAGGAAGCGGCAGCCGATGCCGGCAAAATTTTGCGCCTGATCGAATGGCGTGCGGCCGGCAAGGACCACCCGCAAATTCTCGGCGTCGATGAAGGCCATTACCTCAAGTTTGCTGTATTTGAAGTTCGCAGCAGGGCTTAACTTTGATCTTGAAAAACCAAACCTTTCCGTGATGGACGGAAAGGTTTTTTTGTTTTCGCAGCGGCAAGCTCGTCTGAAAGAGAAGCAAGCGTAACCTTCGGGGGACTGTTAGCGTCTAGGAAATAAGACGTTCCAAAAAAAGGGATTCAGCACAAGACGGGGTGACGTAATGAAAAAAGCAATCATCGCATTAACCTTACTGATGATGTTACCAATCGCCGCCTCAGGCTGCGCCTCACCAGCTGCCAACCATTCGGAAGGGTGCTGCACATACCCGGTTAGCCAAACGGGGCCGGGGCAATATCGGGACGCTGCAGGCTTTTCGAATTTAGAACAGAAAGCCATCGATCCGATCGGTGTGCGGGAGCCGTTCTATGGCGTGCGCCTTCTGAACCGGGACGGAACGACCGTTCAGGAGTGGCCGCTAGATTCCTTATCATCGTATCAACCCGTTTGGGACGATGAGGAGGAGCATGGGCCCGGGATGCTGGTGTACAGCTTGAATGGCAGGCTGCCTTCGATTTTGCAGCAGAACGGTTCGATAAGCGTGCTATCCCAGCCGAAATGGGCGCCGCCTCAGGTGGAGTTTACGAACGACTTTGGGTTAAATGTTCAATATGCGGACCGGCTTGCCAAGCACGAGATTTATGCCGTCAATGGCCATTTGAAGCTGTACCGTGTAAATACCCGATCCGGAGTGTCCCAGGAGCTGTACGAGTCCGCCCGGCCGGTCTACGGTATAGCGGCATCACCTGACAACGACCGTGTGGCGCTGCTGGTCGCTTCGGACGACACGTTTGGTCCGGATGCCGACTTGATTGTGCTGGACCGGGACGGGAACCAGCTGCTCCACATTCCGAGAGCGAGCTATTTGTCACACAGCGACGGATTCCTGTTTATTTATCCTTTAGCCTGGAACGATAACGAGACCGTTACGGTCCCTGTTGACGGATATAAGGAGGGCCGAACCCGTGGCGTTCTTCATATCCGTCTGAACCGGGAGGGGGCGTCCTACGAAGCCGATCCAAAGCTGCCGGCCGCGGCCAGGCGAATATTAGCTCAGCACGCAAGGGTCGCAAAGGAAACGGACATCACCAGCTTTACCGCCGTATCCGGGAATCCCTCCGGTTTGTATGCGGTCCAACTGGCCAATCGTGACGTATGGATTGTCGATATTCTGAAAGGGAAGGCGCTCAAAGCCGGCGTCGGCTATCCGCTGCGCTGGACGAAGGATAATCGGCTGTGGCTGGCGGCCAACCGCTCGGAGCTGCCGGTCTATTACAGCGGTATGTAATATGCCATGCGAGGCAAAATGATGATGAATTCGATGATCCGCGTATCATTTATCCAAACCCCGAACACCAAAGTGTTAAAAATCCCTTCTCGCCGGATGCGAAAAGGGATTTTTGAATTTTTACCCAGGCTATATAAACAGTGTGCTTTTTTCAATTCCAAGGCTAAAGCTCTCGCTTTGTCCGGGTTACCCTCATTCCTGCTTATAGCGATGGACCAGCTTGTCCCGGTGTGAAGCAAAAATGTCCTCCAGTCCGATGTCGTATTTGTTGGCGATCACAATCAGATTCCCCAGCACGTCGCCAAGTTCTTCCACAAGCTCCTGCTTATGCTCGTCATACGTACCCACGGCCTCATCCGGCCGGTCCCGGCCGATTTCAAGCGCCCGAATCGCCCGGGCCACTTCGCCGGTCTCCTCCGCCAAAAAGCCGATCCGGATAAAGATATCGAGCTCCGACCAGCCCCGCTGTTCGTAATACTCCTTGACCCACTGCTGAAATGCGTTCACATCCACAGTTTCCGCCTCCTCATGCAATTCATGTTCTAGTGATAGGCACTTCTATAAGTATAAGGGATGGAGGCAATGGGTTGGTGTGTTATTCAAAGGCTGGATTGAGGGCAAAAACCATGATTTATATCTAGGTACACATTAAATAGACTGAAAAATCCCCTTTATCATCGATTGCGCGATATTATTTTGCGGGAGTATCAGCCAGGAGGAGATCCGGCGTTACTTGCCCGATTGGGGTGTGCCCCGGGAAGTCCGGTACGACTGGATGGTACATTACGAGATCAAGGAAAACGAGCGATGGTACAAAATCCAGAAGTAACACGGGCCGCATATGAAAAGCAGGCTGGTTGCTGCAACTTGTGGTGATTGGGCACACCGCTTACTGTAAAAAGCCAATAGGCTGCTAGGAGATCACATGGAACGGCGGGTAATTTCAGGGTTGGACGCCATGATCGTTTCCGCCGCGCGCCACACCTCCGGCAAAAAGTCGATGACTGCAGCGGCACGTGTGCTGAAGTCCTGGACGGAGTGAAAGCCGAGATCGGCCAGAAATGCTTCCAGACCGGGTGCAAGCTCTTTTTGCACATTCGGATCGCTGTCTGCGGCGAGAATTTTGTGACAGCGCGCGAAGGTGGCGCCCATCCAAAACACCGCCTCACGGTGGAGTCCTTGTTCAATTAACGTTATGCTCCCGTCGATGGCGATAGGGCGGGAAACCGGGGAAATGTCGCTGCTGAAGAAAAAAGGCGTTTTGGCGGCGGCAGCCGCGGTGTCGAAGGTCCGCTCGAGCGACCTGACATGCTGCATCGCCCGCTCCGGCTCCAAATCGGCACAGCCGAGATGGCGAAGCAGCTCGGGGTACAGCGAGTTCAGTCCATAATCTTCCAATACGCCACGGACGGCTGCGTAACGGAGCCGCACCGTCGGGTTTTTCAGGGCGGCGAGCAGCAGCACATGCGTGGTGATGCCCGTAGGGAAGAGCCAGGATGTGAACAAGTCATGCAGCGGCAGGGACAAGTCGAGGCCGAGCAGAGACCGTTTGATTTGCTGCAGGACGTTTTCGCACCGCTGCCGCACCCAGACCTCATCGGCAAAATGCCGGGATACTTCTGAATACAGACGATGCAAATGGCCATGGGGATCGGAGATGATCGTATTCACCCGGAACGGGCCTGCCAGATGGTGCGAGACGAGCACCTTTTGCACCGAGGACAGCTCGGATAGGGAGATGTACGAGCCTTCGATCAGGGTATCCCGATATATGAACTTACCCGGTTTTAACGGCGGCTCCGCCAGTTCGGACACGACCATCACGTCGATATCGGAGCTTGGAGACATAGAGGCATCTTCCGGCATTCCGATCGTGGAACCCGTGAAATAAGCGCCCATAAATCCTTTTTCCTTTGAGGCTTGGTGCATCACCCAGTCCGCTGCAGCGGCTCTTGCCGAACCGACCGTCCCGGGCTGATTTTCAGGCGAGCTTGAAGAATCCTTGATATCCACCGTATTTCCTCCCTTTGCCTTAAAGTGGGAACGTCCTCATTATAGAATGTCAGGTGAAAAATGGTAGACTGTTTGTTTTTGCAAATATGAGCTATAATAGCAATATAAGGAGCCGAAAGGCTCCTTTTTTCGTTGGATTCCGGCTTACGGGCCGCAGAAGGACAAGGGATTGACATGAAACCAAAAGGTTTCGTATAATCTATGTGAAACCAAATGGTTTCGCATTCGAATGTAAACCGGGTTGATTGACTGCATAATGGAGGTACTTATACATGGAAAATTCAACAAACAATGCTTTGCCTGATATCCGCCACACCGGTGTATTCCAGGCTCCGATCCAGAAAGTGTGGGAGGCGGTGGCGACTCCCGAAGGGCTGTCCGCTTGGTTCATGCCCAATGACATGCAGCCCATCGTAGGCCACGAATTTCACATTAATGCCGGTCCGTACGGCATGTCGCCGTGCAAGGTGACCGAAGTGGATCCGCCGCACCGGCTGGCGTTCCGCTGGGGCAAGGACTGGACGCTTTCTTTCGAGCTGAAGGAGCTGGACGGCAAAACGGAAGTAACGCTCATCCACTCCGGCTGGAGCGCGGACCAAGTGACCGAGTTCAACCAGCCGCACACGATCGTGCGCGAGACGATGGACCAAGGCTGGGCCGGACTCCACCAGAAGCTGGGCAGATACGTCGAGGCTTAAGCATGACGGCGACTGCGTCCAAGCACGACGTGTTTCAGGCCGTGGCCGACCCGACCCGGCGCCAGCTGCTGAAGCTGCTGTCCGATCAGGAGATGCCCGTGACGGTTCTCAGCAGCCATTTTCCGATGAGCCGGACGGCGGTTTCCAAGCATCTGCGGATTCTGTCGGAGGCAGGACTGGTGAAGGAAAGGAAGGTCGGCCGCGAGACGAGGTACCGGCTGGATCCGGGGCCCTTGCAGGAGCTCAAGGATTGGTACTCCTATTTTGAACGCTTTTGGGAGAACAAGATGGCAGCCCTGCAGCACTTCGTGGAGTCGGATGGTTCCGAACGCTTCCCTGCCCCGCTGACCCTTGTGGAAAAGGAGAAGGAACAAGATTAGCCGGTGATTCAATCGCTCTATACTGAACCATGATCCCTGCATGATGGCCGGAAGGCTGGAAACTAGCATTCGTAAAAAACTAGCGAAACAAGAGACAGCGGTACAAGAGGATCACCTCCTCCTGTACCGCTGTTTGGCATACCGGGAAACGGCGTTCCTTCGGGTTGAGCGTATCGGATAATTGCAAAAAACGGCAAGTGCCTCCTTTTTACAGTTCCGCAAACATACGTTCTTTTCAAAAAAGGTTGTGTTATACTTAGATTTAATAGTTTTCGAGGTTTACATACGAAGGAGGCAACACCATGTCGGTTCATTTTCTGATCGGACGATCCGGTAGCGGCAAGACGACGGCGATCCTAAGCGAGATTACGTCCCGGCTGCAAGCAGAGCCTAAGGGCAGCCCGCTGATCCTGCTCGTTCCCGAGCAGGGCTCATTCCAGGCGGAGCACAGCCTGGTATCATCGGGCGCTGTCAAAGGCAGCGTCCGTGCGCAGGTTCTCAGCTTCCGGCGCCTGGCGTACCGGGTGATGCAGGAGACCGGCGGGTCGGCGAGAGTCGGCATCAGCGAAGAAGGCAAAAAAATGCTGCTGTACAAAATCATTCAGCGCCGCAAAGAGGAGCTGAAGCTGTTCGGTGCCTCCGGTGACCAGCTGGGTTTCATAGGCAAGCTGAACGAGCTGTATACCGAGCTCAAGCGGTACTGCGTAGATTCCGCCGTGCTGGAAGAGCATTTAACTCAGCTGACGGAGCAGAAGGCGGCAGCGCCGATCCTGCGCTATAAGCTGGAGGATTTATGGACGGTGTACCGCGACTTTGAACAGGAAATATCACCGCTTTATATAGATGATGAAGATACACTCGTCGCTTTGGCCGAAGGGATTCGCCGCTCGTCTTATGTCAAAGGTGCGGACGTATGGATCGACGGCTTCCACGGGATGACTCCGCAGGAATACGGGGTTGTTCGCGAGCTGATGGCCCATGCGTCATCGGTCACCATTGCGCTCACGCTGGACAAGCCGTACCACGGCAGCATGCAGCCGCATGAGCTGGACCTGTTTCACCCGACCGCCACGACTTACATCAAGCTGAGAGGAATGGCCGACGAGCTGGGCATCGAAACGAACGATTCGATTCTGCCGGCATCGGACCTGCCCAAATTCCGCCTCAGCCCGCGGCTTGCTCATTTAGAGCGCGGTTATGACCGGCGGATTCCCTGGAAGGGGCAGGAGAAAGATCAGGTTCAGGAGACCGAAGGGATTTCCCTCTATGCGGCCGAGAACCGGCGCACCGAAGTGGAAGGGGCTTTGAGGGAGATGCTGCGCCTGGCCAGGGAGGAAGGCGCGAGATACCGCGAAATGGCCGTGTTCGTCCGTAATTTGGGCGATTACGAGCATTTGGTGGAACCCCTGTTCCGGGACTACGGCATTCCGTTCTTTCTCGACCAGAAGCGAAGCGAGCTGCACCATCCGCTGGTGGAGTTTATTCGTTCCGCATTGGATGTCGTGCGCCGGAACTGGCGGCATGAGGACGTATTCCGCTGTATCAAGAGCGACCTGCTGCTTCCGCTGGACGGGTCGCTGGGGCGGGAGGATATGGACGTGCTCGAGAACTACGCTCTCGCCTGCGGAATTCAGGGATACCGCTGGACGGACGGCCGCCCGTGGAAAGCCGTTCCGAGCCTGTCCCTAGAGGAAAACGGCGGAGAGCGACGCAGATCCGGAGAGCAGCTTCTCAGCCTGATGGAGCACTGCCGGAGGGTGGTCAGCGAGCCGCTATTGGCATTCGGCAAGCGGGTGAAGAAGGCGGGCAGCGCCGAGGAGCTCAGCACAGCGGTCTTCCGTCTGCTCGAGGAAGCCGACATTCCCGAGAAGCTGGACCTGTGGAGCCGCGAAGCGCTGGAGTCCGGGCGTCCGGAGGCGGCGAGGGAACACCGCCAGCTGTGGGATGCGGTCCTGGAGCTGCTGGATCAGATTGTGGAAATGATGGGTACGGAGAAGATGTCCTTCGAGCTGTTTGCCGGCATTCTGGAAACGGGGCTGAGCGAACTGAAGCTGGGCCTGGTTCCGCCTGCGCTCGACCAGGTGCTGGTCGGCAATATGGACCGGACGCGGACAGGTGGCGTAAAGTACGCGTTTCTGCTCGGCGTCAACGACGGAGTCATCCCGGCCGTGTTTCAGGATGACGGGGTGCTGACCGAACAGGAGCGCTCCCTGCTGTCGCAAACCGGAATGGAGCTGGCTCCTGGCATTTCGCGCAAGCTGCTCGACGAACGTTTCCTGATTTACAACGCCTTGACCTCGGCCAGCCGGCATGTATGGGTCAGCTATCCGGCCGCAGACGATGAGGGCAAGGAGCTGCTGCCGTCCGAAGTGGTGCGGCATGTCCGCAAAATGTTCCCCGGTCTGCCGGTTCGCCGCCTGTCGGCGCAGCCATCGGCAGAGCAGCGGGAAGAAGAGCTGCTTGCGTATTTGTCCCACCCCCGCCAGAGCCTCAGCCATTTGATCATTCAGCTGCGCAAATGGAAGCAGGGCGCGGAAATCCCGCAGCTGTGGTGGGATGTGTACAACTGGTATATCCGGGAACGGGAATGGAAGGGGCCGCTGGATATGCTGCTGCGGTCGCTGTTTTACCGCAACGATACCCGCCAGCTGGAGCCGCAGACCAGCCGCAGGTTGTACGGTGCCAAAATCCGGACGAGCGTATCCCGCATGGAGCGGTTCGTTGCCTGCCCGTTTTCGCACTTCGCTTCACACGGGCTGAAGCTGCGCGAACGGCAGCTGTACCGCCTGCAGGCGCCGGATATCGGCCAGCTGTTCCACGCGGCGCTGACCCAAATGGCCCTGCGGCTGCAGGAACAGAAGCGGAGCTGGGGAAGCCTGACCGCCGAAGAGTGCCGGCGCGAAGCGGAAACAACAGTGGAGCGTCTCGCTCCGATGCTGCAGGGAGAAATTTTGATGAGCAGCAAGCGCTACGGCTACATTTCGCGCAAGCTCAAAAACATCGTAAGCCGCGCCTCTGTCATTCTGGGCGAGCAGGCACGGCGGGGGAGCTTTGAGCCGGTCGGCCTGGAGCTGGATTTTGGCCCGGGTAAACCGCTGCCTCCGCTGACCTTCTCCCTTGAGAACGGAACGGTGATGGAGGTCATCGGGCGAATCGACCGGGTGGATATGGCCCAAGGCGAAAACGGACTGCTGCTGCGCGTAATCGATTATAAGTCCGGACAGAAGGACCTGCGGCTTCATGAGGTGTACTACGGCTTGTCCCTGCAGATGCTGACCTATCTGGACGTGCTGTTGACCTATGCGGAGCACTGGCTGGGCAGCAAGGCGCTGCCGGCGGGAACGCTGTATTTTCACGTGCATGATCCGATCCTGCAGTCGAGCAACGGGCTGACGATGGAGCAGGCGGCGGAAGAGCTGCTCAAACGGTTTAAAATGAAGGGGCTGCTGCTGGCCGACCGCGACGTCATATCCAAAATGGACGCATCTCTGGACAAAGGCAATTCATCCATCCTTCCGGTTGCCGTCAAATCGGACGGAAGCTTCTACAGCTCCGCATCGGTCGCTACGCCGGATCAGTGGGACACGCTGCTGTCATCCGTCAGGGACAATATCACCCGGATCGGAACGAGAATTACTGAAGGGGACGTGGACATCGAGCCTTACCGCATCCAGCAGGAGACGGCATGCACGTTCTGTCCGTTCAAGCCAGTGTGCCAGTTTGACGAAAATGTCGAGGGCAACCATTACCATTTGCTCGGCAAGCCAAATAAATCGCAGGTATGGGAAATGATGTCCAGCAGCCAAGGAGGAGATGCGCATGATCGAAATTGAAAAGCCGGCAGGCAGCATGTGGAGCGACGATCAGTGGAAGGCGATTTCGCTTCACGGCGATCACATTCTGGTCGCGGCGGCGGCAGGCTCAGGGAAAACGGCTGTCCTGGTCGAACGGATCATCCGGAAAATTTTGAATGAGGAGCAGGGCTTCAGCGTGGACCGGCTGCTTGTCGCCACGTTCACTAAGGCGGCTGCGGCCGAGATGCGTGAGCGCATCCGCGACGCGCTGGACCGGCAGCTGGAGAAGGATCCTGAGAATACCCACCTCCGGAGGCAGCTGTCCCTGCTCGGGCGTGCTTCCATCACGACGCTTCACTCTTTCTGTCTTGAAGTGATCCGCAGGTACTATCAGATGATCCCGATCGATCCGGGGTTCCGGATCCTGAACGAGAATGAAGCCGTACTGATGCGCCAGGAGATCCTGGAGGAGCTGTTCGAGGAGAAATACGGGGAGCAGCCGCAGGACAGCGATTTTATCGCGCTGGTGGATTGGTTCAGCGGTGAGCGTACGGATGATGCCGTCTACCATTTGGTGCAGAGGCTCTATGATTTCTCACGAAGCCACTCCTGGCCCGACCAGTGGCTGCGGGATATGGCTGATTCCTTTTTGCTGCCGGATACGGCAAGTCTGGGCGAAAGCCAGTGGGTCAAGAGCATCCTTCAGGATGCGCGGCTGGCGCTTGCCGGGGCCGAAGGACTGCTGGAGCAGGCCCGGCGCCTGACGCTGCTGCCCGGAGGACCGGGGCCCTATCTGGATAATCTGAACGCGGATCTGGAAGTGGTTCAGTCGCTCAGGGATGCGCTGGACAAGCGTCCGTGGGACGAGCTGTTCGAACGCTTTCAGACGGTGTCGTTCAGCAAGCTGAAGAGCTGCCGCAAGGAGGAGACCGACCCGGCATTGCAAGAAAGGGTCAAGGAGCTGCGGGAAGCGGTCAAGAAAACGGTGCAGGATCTGAAGGGGGCGCTTTTCGGCCGGCCGGCCGATGCGTTTCTGGCCGAGCTGCACCGGGCGGCGCCGCTCATGAAGGAGCTGGCGGAGCTCGTCATTGAGTTCGGCGACCGCTATCTTCTTGAAAAGCAGAGAAGAAACGCGGTGGATTTCAGCGATCTGGAGCACTACTGCCTGCAAATTTTGCGCCACCCGGATTCGGTGCCGGGTCAGCCGCTCCCTTCGGACGCGGCCATGGAATATCAGGAACAGTTCGACGAGGTGCTGCTGGACGAGTATCAGGACACCAACAGCGTGCAGGAAGATATCGTCAGACTGATTTCGCGCGAGCTGCCGGGGAACCGGTTCATGGTCGGCGACGTCAAGCAGAGCATCTACCGCTTTCGCCTGGCGGAGCCGAGCCTGTTCTTGGACAAGTACCGGAGGTATGCTTCCGCCGAGGGCGGCGGCATCCGTATCGACCTTGCCCGTAACTTCCGCAGCCGGCTGGAAGTGGTGCATGCGGTGAATATGGTGTTCCGCCAGCTGATGAATGAGACGGTGGCGGAGATCAGCTACGATGAGCGGGCGGAGCTCGTTTACGGAGCTTCTTATCCGGAAGCCCAGCCTGAAGGGGCATCAGGGCCGTCTCCGTACGTTCCGGAGCTGGTGCTGATCGACAAGGCCAGAGGCGGGGAAGCGTCCGAGGAGGAGCCTCAGGACAGCGACAACGGAGGTCTGATCCAGGAGAGCGAGGCCGCCGAAATGGAGACGGCTCAGCTTGAGGCCAGAGCGATTGCCAAAAAAATACGCGCGCTCTTGGGTGACACATCGCCTAGGCCGATGCAGGTGTTCGACAAGGAGACCAAAGCGATGCGGCCTGTCCGTTACGGCGACATGGTCATCCTGCTTCGGTCCGCCTATATCTGGGGGCCGCTGATCATGGAGGAGCTGCGCCAGCTCGGCATCCCTGCCGACGGCGAGCAGAATCAGGGGTATTTCCAGGCGACCGAAGTGGAAATTATGCTGTCCTTGCTCCAGATTATCGATAACCCCCGACAGGACATTCCGCTTGCAGGCGTGCTGCGCTCGCCGATCGTCGGCCTGACCGAGGAAGATCTGGCACAGGTCCGGTTATGCGGAAAGGGTACGTTCTATGAGGCCGTCATGGCCGCTGCAGGTGGGACGGTTCCCGCGTCTGCGGAGCCTGGAGATTCAATTTCGATTCCGGACGAAGAAGGGACGCTCCCTGCCTACGCTGAAAGTGCCGCCGCCCTGGAGTGGGCGGAACAAACGGAAGCAGTGGATGAGGAATTCAGCCTCTCTCCGGAACTGCAGCGGAAGCTGGCAGGGTTCCTGGCTTCGCTGGAACGCTGGCGAAATATTGCCCGTCAAGGCGGTCTGGGGGATCTGATCTGGCTGCTGTACCGGGAAACGGGATATTTGGATTGGGTAGGCGGCCTCCCCGGAGGAATGCAGCGGCAGGACAATCTGAAGGCGCTGCACGACCGGGCGGTCCAGTTCGAACAGACGACGTCTTCCCGCGGGCTGTTCCGCTTTTTGACGTTTATTTCCAGACTGCGTGACAACGGATCGGATTTGGGCGGACCAGGCACGGCTGAAAGCCGGGACAACGCAGTCCGGATTATGACAATTCATAAGAGTAAAGGCCTCGAATTTCCGGTCGTGTTTTTGGCAGGCATGTCCAAAATGTTCAACCAGCAGGATTTGAACGCATCGTTCCTGATGCATAAGGAGCTTGGTTTCGGACCGAAATTTGTGGATACCGAGAAGAGGGTCAGCTATCCGACGCTCCCGAACCTGGCCATCCGCCGCCGTTCCCAGCTGGAGCTGCTGGCCGAGGAAATGCGGGTGCTCTACGTCGGCCTGACCCGGCCGAAAGAAAAGATGATCTTGATCGGGACGGTGAAAGATCTGGAGAAAAAGGTGTCCTCCTGGGCCCAGGTGCAGAGCCGGCCGGAGCTGATGCTCCCCGATTACCTCTTGGCAAGGGGCAGAAGCTACTTGGACTGGGTCGGGCCAGCGCTGATCCGCCACCCGGCGGCCGCCAAGCTGCGCGAGCTCGGCGGTTTGGAAGGCGAGACGGCCTCCGCGCTGGAGAACGATCCGGCGGATTGGCGCATTTCGATCCTCTCTACGGAGGACCTCACGCTGGCGGCGCTTGGGGGCTGGGAGGAAGCGGAAGAATCGACGCCGGAGCGCCGCCGCAAGCTGCAATCGTTACTTCGCAGAGAGACGGTATTCCCGGGCAGCGATGCGCCGGATGGTGGTTCTTTCCTGTCACCAGACCAAATATCTGCCCGGCTGAACTGGCAGTATCCACATGCTGCCGCCAGCCGGCTCTCGGCCAAAACGTCCGTGACCGAAATGAAAAAGCTGCTTGCCCTGCAGGACGGGCCGACCCTGGACTGGGTCGAGGAGACCCGGGTCCAGCAGGAGCACAGCTTGCCTGCCTCCCAGCAGACAGGTACGCTTGCCCTGCGCCGGCCCAAATTTATGGAGCAGAGCCGGATGAGTCCTACGGAACGGGGAACGGTGTACCATACCGTCATGCAGCACATACCACTTGACGCGGGAATGGTAGATTTGCAGGTCGTGGAAGCGACGCTGCAGCGATTGGTCGACCTGGCGATCCTTACAAGCTCGCAGGCGGAGATCGTGGAACGGGAGCAAATCGCCTCCTTTTTTGACAGCGACATCGGCAAGAGACTGCAGTCGGCGGAGTGGGTGTCGAGAGAAATGCCTTTCAGCTACGGTCTTCCGGCTCATGAGGCACACCAAGCGCTGCTTGCGACTGAGCGTTTTAGCGAGGGGAACATCATACCGATGAAGGCATCGGATGCAGAGACCCGGGCTTCGGACGAAGTGGTGCTCATTCAAGGGATCGTCGACTGCCTGTTCCGTCAGAACGGAAAATATGTCATCGTCGACTATAAAACCGACCGGGTTCTGGAACACCGCGGCGGAATAGCCGCTCTGACGGAGAGCTACCGGTTCCAGCTGGAACTGTACGCCCGGGCGCTGGAAGATATATTAGGTGAGGCGGTCCAGGAGAAATGGCTGTACTTTGTGGATGCCAAGCAGTCCGTCTTGCTGTAACGGAGTGTTCAAAGCTCATATATATTTAAATTAAATATGACATGTGTTTTTTGATTTGGTATATCTTCGATTGGATAGGTTTCTTCGGTTGATAGATTTCTTGATCTGATCGTTTTTTAAAAGTTTGATCGTTTTATAGAATCGATATTTAATAGAGTCGATAGTTTAATAGAATCGATTGTTTAATAGAATTTGATTGTATTCTTAGACGCGATCGGGTTTAGGAATGGATCGTTGGTTAGGTGTTTTCATTTTTAGGTGTGACCCATACACGGCATGAATCCGTCTGGGTTCACGGCTTGCGCGAAAGCAAGTTCAGGAGGGAGAAGCAGGATGCGCATACTTCATACGGGTGACTGGCACTTTGGACGAACGCTCGAGGGCCGGAGCCGGATGAAAGAGCAGGAAGATTTCGTTGAGGAACTGGTCCGGATTGTACACGATCAGAAGATTGATCTGGTCATGATGGCCGGGGATGTCTATGATTCGGTCAATCCGCCGGCGGCAGCGGAACAGCTGTTTTATGAGGCCGCGGCCCGGCTTACGGAAGGAGGGACGCCGCTCGCGGTTATTGCGGGCAACCATGATCAGCCCGAGCGGGTTTCGTCGGTAACGCCGCTGGTCGCCCGGCAGGGAATCACGCTGGTCGGGCTTCCCGTGGCCGAAGCCGTCACGGTTCAAGCGGTCCGGACCGGGGAGATCGCCAAGATTGCGGCGCTCCCTTATCCGTCCGAAGCCCGCTTAAATGAGCTGCTCGCCGCCGAAGGCGACGAAGAGGAGCTCCGCCGGGCATACAGCGCCCGCGTAGGCATGCTGATGCGGAAATTGGCGTCAAGCTTTACGCCCGAGACTGTCAATTTGGCTATGAGCCACATTTACGTGCTAGGCGGCGTGGAAAGCGACTCGGAACGGCCGATACAGGTCGGAGGCGCGTATACGGTGGACCCATCGGCGCTAGCGGTTGGGGCGCAGTATACGGCGCTTGGCCACCTGCACCGGCCTCAGGCGGTCAAGGGTGAGGGAATGATCCGCTACAGCGGGTCCCCGCTCGCCTACAGCTTTTCCGAGGCCGGTCAAGCGAAGTCCGTTTCCATCATCGATGTGGCCCCGGGACAGCAGCCCGTATTGGAGGAGGTCTATTTGTCCTGCGGCCGGCCGTTAATCCGGTGGAAAGCAAAGGGTGGACTGGAGGAAGTTCATCGCTGGCTGGATGAAGGCAGGGATGCGAACGGTTTTATCGATTTGGAGATTTCGCTGACCGAAGCCATGTCTCTTGGGGATATTCACAGGCTGCGCAAAAGCCACGAAGGGTTCGTACATATCCGTCCCGTGTATCCCGAGATGGAACAGGTCGAGGTGGAGTACAGCCGGTCGAGACTGCCGGTGCCGGAGCTGTTCCGGAAGTTCTACCAGCGCCAGACCGGAGGAGCCGAGCCGGATGATGCGCTCGTTGAATTGTTCCTTGCGCTCACTTCGGAAGACGCAGAGGTAAAGGAGGAAGCGTAACATGAAGCCGATCACACTGAAGTTGTCGGGTCTGCAGAGCTATCGCGAGATGCAGCAGATCGATTTTGACGAGCTGTGCCAGATGGGGCTGTTCGGTATTTTTGGACCGACGGGCAGCGGCAAATCGACGCTTCTGGATGCGATGACCCTGGCTCTGTACGGCAAAGTCGAACGTGCGGTGAACGGCACGCAGGGCATCATGAACCATTCGGAAGATGCACTGTACGTCTCCTTTACCTTTGAACTCAGTTCTGCGGACGGACCGAAGCGGTACAGAGTGGAGCGCCGTTTTAAAAGAACTAACGAGCTGTCGGTCAGCAATACGGTTAGCCGGTTTATCGAAGTCACCGCGGAAGGTGAAACGGTTATGGCAGACAAGCTGGCAGAAGTCACCCGCTGCGTGGAAGACAAAATCGGTTTGAAAATGGAAGATTTTACGCGGGCCGTCGTCCTTCCCCAAGGGAAGTTTGCCGAGTTTCTTTCGCTGAAGGGCAGTGAGCGCAGGCAGATGCTGCAGCGCCTGTTCCATTTGGAAAAATACGGCGACCTGCTCGCGCAGAAGCTCAGCCGGCGGGTGAAGGACAACGACGCTGCGCTGAAGGAAGTGGAGGCGGAGCAGCAAGGCCTCGGCAGCGCAGGCGCGGAAGCGGTGGACGAAGCGAGGAACAGACTCAAGGAAGCCGCCTTGGAGGCGGAGGCCTCGCGGCTGAAGCTGCGGCAAATGACCGAGGAGGCCGAGAAGGCCGGCAAATTCAGGGAGATGCAGCTGGAGAAGGAGCGGCGTGAACAGGAGCTCCACCGGCTTTCCGCCGAAGAAGAAGCGATTGCCCGGCTTGAGCGCCGGCTGGGACAGTCTGCCGCGGCCCGGGCGATCATGCCTTTGTATACGCAGTGGACGGACAGCAGGCAGGAATGGGACAAACGCAACCGGGAGGCGGAGCAGCTTCAGACGAAGGCTGAGGCAGCGGACACGGCGGCCCTGGAGGCCGCTGCTGCCGACGATGCGTCGCACCGGGAGCTTGCCGCTGAGGAGCCGAAGCTGCTGCAGCGCCAGGAACAGCTGGAGCAGGCGGTACTGCTGCAGCGGGAGCGGGACGAGCTGAAGACTGTGCTGCAGCAGCTGGCCGAGCAGCGGTCAAAGACGGCCCATGAAAGCAAGGAACGGACTGAAGCTCTGGCCAAGGAGCAGGAGCTGCTCGCCAAAGGGCTCAAGCGGCAGTCCGAGCTGCAGGAAAGCCTGAAGGGGCTCGAAGTGAAGGCGAAGGACCGCGAACGGCTGAATAAGGCGATGCGGCACGTTCAGCAGCTGGGAGCAAGCGAGCAGCGGCTGCGGAGCGCTGAGGTTGAATTGAAAGAGCATGGCGAGAAGCAAAGCAGGGCCGAAGCGCTGTTGAAGCAGGCTGCGCAGGAGCGGGAGCAACATCTGCAGGAGCAGAAGCGGTTCGCGCACGCGGTTTCGGCCCATATGGAGCAGGTTCTGGGCCATGACAGCCGGATGGAGGCGGCGTTGTCCCGCCTCGATCAAGAAGAGGCGCTGGTCCGTTCTTCCTCCAAAGAACGGGAACTCCACGCGCTTTCGCTGGCGCTGGCCGCCGAGCTGCGCCCGGGAGAACCGTGTCCGGTATGCGGCTCATCCCATCATCCGGCACCGGTATCTCCGGATCATGGTGCGCCCGGTGCGGATGACGGTCTGCTGGAACTGCTGCGGCTTCTCCGCCAGCAGCTGCAGGAGCTGCGGCTGAGCGGGCGCCAGCTTGTACATGAGACCCGGAGCTTGCTGGAATCGTACGAGCCCGGGGTCCAGGTAGGGGCAGAGGTTCCCTTCAAGGCCGGTTCTGGCCCGCTGGAAGGCGCAGGCGAAGCGGCCGCTGCCCTCGAGCTGGTCTCGGGTCCGCAGCAAGTAGAGCCATTTTCCAGGTCCGCGTGGGAATCCCGGATCCGGAAAATGGAGGAGGACGCCGAAGCGTTGGCATCCTCCACGAGACAGCTTCAGCGCGAGCATGCCGCGCTGAAGGAGCGGGGGGAAGCGCTGAGCGCGCTGCAGGTGAAGCGGACGGCTGAAATCGAGTCGCTTCGGGAAGCGTTCGCCAAGCTGGGCGACCGATTTGAAACGGAGAAGCGGGAATACCTTAGGCTTCAGGAGGAGTGGCGCCGAGAGCTTCCGGACCTTCAGCCGGAGCAGGCGGACCGCTTGTCAGCGGAAATCCAGCAGAAGGATACGCAGGCCGAAGAGATCCGCGAACGGCTGCAGATCAGCATCCCTTTTATCGAGGAGAAAACGGCCTTGGTCCAATCGCTGGAGCGGCAGATCAACGATCTCGACAAGTCGCTCATTCAATGGGATGCCCAGCTTCAGGGCAAACAGGATTTGCTGGCCGAGAAGGAGCGGCGCCTTCAGGCCTGGGTCGGAAGCGATTCCGCCGACCGGCTGCTGGAAGGCTGCAAGCAGCGCTTGCTCTCCCTTCGGGAAGCTGCGGCGCGCTCCAAAGAGAAGCGCCAGGCAGCCGAGCAGCTTAAGCATGAAGCAGCCAAAGCGGCGGCGATGGCCGCCCAGGCGGCGGAATCCGCGGAGGAGCACTGCCGCAAGGCGCAGGCCCGCTGGGACGAGCAGTTGGCGGCTTCTCCGTTCGCCACATCGGAGGAAGTGGCTGACGCCTGCATGCCGCCTGACGAAGAAGTGCACAGCGCGGAGCGGGTCCGGCTGCACCGCGAACGGGAGCAGGAGATCAAGGTGCAGCTCCGCCATTTGGCAGAACAGCTGGACGGCCGCGGCGTGACCGAAGAAGAGTGGCAGCGGATCTCCGAGGAGCTGGATGCCTGCCGGGAGCGCGATGAGACGGCGCTTCAGCAGCGGGCAAGGGCGGAGCGGGACCTGGACGACGTGGAGAAGCGTCATGTCCGCTGGTCGCAGCTGGAGAAGATCCGCAAACAGCGGCAGCAGGAAGCCGAGAAGCTCTCCAAGCTGCAGTCCTGTCTCCGGGGCAATGCCTTCGTCGAATACATTGCCGAGGAGCAGCTGATGCAGGTCAGCCAGGCAGCTTCACAGCGTCTGCGCTTCTTGACCAAGCAGCGCTATGCGCTGGAGGTCGATTCCGGGGGAGGCTTCCTGATTCGGGATGATGCCAACGGCGGGGTGCGCCGTCCGGTGTCCACCCTGTCCGGAGGCGAGACCTTCCTGACCTCCCTGTCCCTTGCGCTGGCCCTGTCGGCGCAAATTCAGCTTCGGGGCCAATATCCTTTGCAGTTTTTCTTCCTTGACGAAGGATTCGGGACGCTTGATCCCGAACTGCTTGATACGGTAATCACTTCTCTGGAGAAGCTGCATAACGATCATTTGTCGGTCGGAATCATCAGCCATGTGCCCGAGCTGCGGGCCCGCCTTCCGCGCAAGCTGATCGTGGTGCCTGCTGAGCAGGCCGGCGGCGGTTCGCGGATCGTTCCTGAAACGCTTTAGGCCATCATCCATATTTTTTTGAAAAAGACAGTAGCCATTCGCCCAGCCTTGAATACGATGTTCATGTAAATCTTCTGAAATTGGGAGGCTGTGAAGGGCAATGGAAAAGTTTGAGGCCATAGAGTTATGCAAAAAGCATATGCACCGTTACGTCCGCGCGACAATGGCGGACGGAAGCGTACACGATGGATTTGTGGAAAGTGTTGATGAGGAGAGGCTGTATCTGGCAGTACCGGTAGGCCATGAAAACGTGTCGCCAGCACATGTGTCGCCGAATGCGAACGTAGCTCCGATGTATGTATCACCTGCAAGCGTGAACGCGAACGTAGCACCGACATATGTATCACCAGCGAGCGTGTCGCCGAACGCGAACGTAGCTCCGACATATGTGTCGCCTGCAAGCGTGTCACCGAACGCGAACATAGCTCCGATGTATGTATCTCCTGCTAACGTGTCACCAAACGTGGCTCCGGCTCATGTAGCTCCGGCCAACGTGGCGCCAGCGGTCATGCCGTTCCATCATGGCTGCTTCGACCCTTGCGGAGGTTTTCCGGGATATGACTACCGAGCATTTTTCCCAGGGTTCTATCCTCCGTTTGGATACGGATACGGCTTTGGGTATCCGTTTTACGGACCCCGCTTTAACCGTTTGATTCTGCCTCTGGCCGGATTGACGGCGCTGTCGCTGCTGCCATTTTTTTAATATCTGATATAACGTACGAACCTGAAGAGGGATACCGGGAGAACCGGTGTCCCTTTTCTTTTGGATTCGGCGCGCCAGCCGAACTATTTCTAAGCCGGGAACAGCGGGGACATTGGACGGGTCATTTTATATCCGGTATGATAAGAAAAGAAAATCTCTTACATATTAAAGGAGGCAACAATCCGATGGATTGCCTGTTTTGCAAAATCGTTGAAGGGAGCATCCCTTCCCAGAAAGTTTTTGAAAACGAACGGATCCTGGTATTTCGTGACATTCAGCCGGCCGCGCCGGTTCACGTGCTTATCATCCCGAAAAAGCATATCGCCTCAATGAACGAGGTTCAGGAGGAGGATCTCACGCTGATCGCCGAAATGCATCAGGTGGCCCAGCAGGTCGCTAAGGATCTGGGCGTCAATGAATCGGGATACCGGCTCATCAACAACTGCGGACCGGATAGCGGACAAGCGGTCCATCATATCCACTATCACCTGCTAGGAGGGGCCAAACTGGGCGCCCTGACCGGGATTTCCGACTCTCACGCATAAGCTTGTACCCCGGCAAATCCGGCCTTTGGTGAAAAAATAGGCGCTGAGGTTGACACCCTATTTCTCTTTCACCTATAATTAAGTTTGATGAACCGTGTTATTGCTCTTGGACGGTCTGGTCGGAGGGAGGGAAAACTGGTGTCTGAAACTAAAGTTCGCAAAAACGAGACTATTGATGCTGCACTTCGCCGCTTTAAGCGCTCCATCGCTAAGGATGGCGTATTGGCTGAGGTGAAGAAACGTAAGCATTATGAAAAGCCAAGCGTAAAGCGCAAGAAAAAGTCCGAGGCTGCTCGTAAGAGAAAGTTTTAGGAGGATTTGAACTAGCATGAATCTTAGCGAACGATTGAACGAAGATATGAAGCAGGCGATGAAGAGTAAAGACAAGTTCAAACTCTCCACGATTCGAATGGTTCGTTCGACGATCAAGAATCTTGAAATAGATTTGAAAAGAACTTTGGATGACAACGAAGTGCTTGATATCCTCAGTCGTGAAATCAAACAGCGCAAAGATGCCCTCCAAGAATTTCAAAAAGCAGACCGCGAGGATCTTGCGGAACATGCCAAAGCAGAAATCGAGATTATCGGTCAGTATCTTCCCGCACAGCTTTCCGAAGAAGAAATTAAAGTTATTGTACAGCAGACCATCCAGGAAACCGGTGCTTCTTCGAAAGCCGACATGGGGAAAGTGATGAGCGCGCTCATGCCGAAGGTAAAGGGACGCTCAGACGGCAAACTTGTGAACCAAGTGGTTCAACAATTTCTGCAATAAACATAAGTGAAACACCCCTGATTTCAGGGGTGTTTTTTCATTTTCTGAAACGATTCCCTTCTATGATGCGTAATAACTACCATATGATGGACATTATAACGGGAATGTGGAAAGGAGGGGTAAGGTGAGTTTGGCCAAAAAGGGGCTTAAGTCTCTCGTAATGATGCTGATGCTCATATTCTTGGTTGCCGGCAGCTGGCTTCCCGGGCGGGTATCCGCCGAAACCGGTAAGAAGAGCGGCCCGGTCTATATCATACCGGTGGACCAGGAAATTGAGACGGGGCTTGAGAAGTTCATGCGACGCGGTTTTAAAGAAGCGGCCAAGATGAATGCCGGGCTCGTTGTGCTCGAGATCAACACGCCGGGCGGGCTTGTCGATACCGCCGACAAAATCGGGCAGATGATCCGTGACAGCAAGATCCCTACGCTTGCTTACATTCAAGGCAATGCGGCTTCGGCCGGCAGCTATATCGCGCTGAATGCCGATAAAATCGCCATGAAGCCAGGCGGCATGATCGGCGCCGCCGCCATGGTGGACCGTACGGGAAAACGCGTGGATGATGCCAAGCTGGTCGCGTACTGGAAGTCAAAAATGAGCGCAGCGGCTGAGTCCAGCGGACGGGACAGCAAAATCGCCGAGGGTATGGCGGATATCAACATGGTCGTCGACATGCCGGCGATCGGAGAGAAGAAAGAGAAAGGCGATATTATCGCCTTGTCGAGCGAACAGGCTTTGAAGGTCGGATATGCCGATCATATCGCATCAACGCCTGAGGAAGCGATTCAATGGATGGGGTACTCGACGGATGACGTTTTCCGGGTCGAGCATACTGGTGCGGAGAAGGTGGCAGCCTTTCTGACACATCCAACCGTAATGATCATTTTGCTGTTCCTGGGGATAGCCGGTGTCGTCATCGAGCTGATGATTCCTGGCTTTGGCGTTCCGGGGATCGTGGGCGTAGTTGCCTTTGTACTGTATTTCTTCGGTAACTATGTGGCGGGCTTCGCAGGATCCGAGACGTGGCTGCTCTTTATTATCGGGCTCATTCTTATGATTCTAGAAATGTTTGTCCCGAGCTTCGGCATCCTCGGTATTCTGGGTGCTGTCAGCCTGATTGCGGGCGTTGTCCGGGCAGCTTACGATACGACGCACGCCTTGTTCTCGCTCGGGATCGCATTTGCGGCAGCCGTCGTGGTCGTGGTGATCGTCGCGATCATATTTAAGGAGAAGGGCATCTGGAACCGCTTCATCCTGAAAGAATCGCTGACCAAGGAGCAGGGCTTCGTTCCGACCGATGCGAAGGAGGATTTGCTTGGAAAATCAGGCGTTAGCGTGACTCCGCTCCGTCCGGCCGGTACTGTGGACGTGGAAGGCGAGCGGATCGACGTCGTAACGGACGGAGAGTTTGTCGCGGCGGGCACACCGGTTAAGGTCGTTCGCGTCGAAGGTGCGAGAATTGTCGTAAAGCCGGAATAATGCTGGCTTTTTGGCGAGATTCGTGTAACATGTTGTAAAGAACCTGGAAAGAATGTCACATGAAACCAATTGATTACCTGGAGGTTGATAGGCAGTATGGATGGAACTTCTCTTATCACGGTATTACTGATTGCGGTTGTCATCATTATTGTGCTTAGCGTATTTTTCAGCTTTTTCCCGGTCATGCTCTGGATCTCGGCCTTAGCGTCCGGCGTCCGGATCGGAATTATTACGCTGGTGGCCATGAGACTGCGGCGCGTCACGCCGAGCCGGATCGTCAATCCGCTCATTAAGGCGACGAAGGCGGGGCTGGGTCTTAACATCAATCAGCTGGAAAGTCACTATTTGGCCGGTGGTAACGTGGACCGGGTAGTTAACGCCCTCATTGCGGCCCAGCGCGCCAACATTCCGCTCGAATTTACGCGTGCCGCCGCCATCGACCTGGCTGGCCGCGACGTGCTGCAGGCCGTTCAGATGAGCGTCAACCCGAGAGTCATTGAGACTCCGGTCGTAGCCGCCGTTGCGAAGAACGGGATTGAAGTGAAGGTTAAGGCCCGGGTTACGGTCCGTGCCAATATCGACCGTCTCGTCGGCGGTGCAGGTGAAGAAACGATTATTGCCCGCGTAGGCGAAGGGATCGTAACGACCGTCGGCTCCAGTGACATGCACAAGGACGTGCTGGAGAACCCGGACTCCATTTCCCGGACCGTATTGGCCAAGGGGCTGGATGCGGGAACCGCTTTTGAAATTCTGTCGATCGATATCGCCGACGTGGATGTAGGCAAGAACATCGGGGCTTACCTGCAGACCGAGCAGGCCGAAGCCGATAAGCGGATCGCCCAGGCTAAAGCCGAGGAACGCCGTGCGATGGCGGTAGCTCAAGAACAGGAAATGAAGGCTCGCGTCGTCGAGATGAGAGCGCGGGTTGTGGAATCCGAATCCGAAGTGCCGCTCGCCATGGCGGAAGCCCTGCGCTCAGGAAAGATTGGCGTCATGGATTACATGAACCTGAAGAACATTGAAGCCGATACCCAAATGCGCGGTTCGCTGGGCAAAATAGGGGACAGCGGAGATGGCGGCGGCAGTCCGAAAAATAACAAGTAGGGAATGAGCATCCATGTGGATCATTGAACACTTTTACTGGATCCTGATCATTGGATTTGCGGTCATCTCTGCGCTGAGCAAAAGAGGAAATAAATCGAAGCAGAGGCAGCAGCCCCGGGGCATGCCCACGTTCGGGGGAGAAGGCCGTCCGTATCAACGACGGGACGAAGCGGATGATTACGACGAGGACGAGGATGAGGAATACGATGAGGGCCGTCCAGATCCGGCATACGGCTCCCGGCCACGGCCGCAGGAACCTGAGGGCAGAAGGAGCTCCCCGTTCGGATCGTATGATTCATCTGCCCCTGAACCGCCTGTATATTCCCAGGACTACCGTCCGGCTCCGGACTACGATACCGGCGAAGGAGTATCCTCGATGTGGGCGGAAGAGAAGCCGTCCCCGGTACAGGCTACGCTGGCGGATCGAACCCGTACAATGCAGCAGGAGATCAACAGGGTGAACGCTTCTCTGGACAAAATATCGACGCAAATGGATATGGCGGCTGACAGAACGTCTGACCGTGAGGCAGCTGTCCCGGTATCCCCTTTGGCCGAGCAGGCCAGACAAGGGATCATCTGGGCTGAAATTCTGGGTCCGCCCCGTTCCAAGCGCCCGTTGAATCCGCGGAAATAACGATAATCTAGAAGTGAGGCCTCTTTCGGCCCGGGAAGATCATGGTATCTTTTCGGGCAGCGGAAGAGGCTTTTCATTTTGGATCGCACAGCTTGTCCGCTGTGACCTTACGCCGAGAGGCGTTTTTTTTTCGTGCTGCGCAAGGCATGTGATCTTATGGCTTGAACTTCCCTGAAAAGCTTCATAAACCGGGCTTTACGAGCATAAGGTGTAGAGTACAGGAAGGGGGAAGACCTTCGTATGGCCGGGATCAGCCGCAGGCTGCGGAAGTGGACGAACGAAATGCTGGATGTTCCGCAGGACGTTTTGTTCGATCTGCCGCGCATCACTATGGTGGGAAACAAAGAACTCTATATCGAAAATCATCGGGGCGTCCGGCATTTTTCACCCGATAAAATGGTCCTTTCCCTGTCCCAGGGACTGCTCGAGATTGAAGGCTCCGGGCTTATGATCCGGTCGATTCTGCCGGAAGAAGTGATGATCGAAGGATCGGTAACGAACATTAAATATACAGGAACGGAGGAGAGTCCATGAAAATCCCGACATTAACCCGGGTTCGCGGCTGCGTGCTGATTGCTGTCCGGGGGGAGCATGTGGAGTATTTCATCAATGCATTGGCGGAGAACGGTGTACCGGTATGGGACATCGAGCCCAAAAACGGAAATTTGGCAGAGATGAAGGTGCTGCTGAGGGATTTTCATGCTCTTCGTCCCTTGTTGAAACGGACAGGCTGCCGGGTGCATGTACAGGGCCGGATCGGTTTGCCCTTTACGCTGGTCAAGCTGTATAAGCGCAAGTTTTTTATGGTGGGCATCGTGCTGTTTTTCGTTCTGCTCTTCCTGCTGTCGTCGATGGTGTGGAACGTCAGGGTAACCGGCAACGAAAAGATCGCGACCGAAGACGTGCTCGAAGCGGCGAAGAAGGAGGGGGTCCGCCCGTTCCAGTGGATTTTTCGCTTAGATTCGCCGGACAAGCTGTCGCGTGAGCTGAGCATCCGGCTTCCGGGCACGTCCTGGATCGGGGTGGAGCGCAAAGGCACCACCATTACGATCCAGATCGTGGAGGCAGCCGAACCGCCGAAGCAGCCGCTGACCGACCCGCGCCATCTGGTCAGCCGGACGGACGCGGTGGTCACGAGTATCTATGCGGAGCAGGGGCGGCCGCTCGTCGAGAAGAACTCCCGTGTGAAAAAAGGACAGGTGCTTATATCGGGCATTCTTGGCGTTGATGGCGGAAACACCCAGGTTGTCGTGGCCAAAGGGGAGGTCAAAGGGCTGGTTTGGCACGAATACAGGCTTGCGGTTCCGCTGGTCCAGAAGCATAAAGTGTATACCGGGGAAAGAAAGACCAAGTCTTATTTTGTGATCGGTGACCGTGCGGTGCAGCTATGGGGCTACGGAAAGGATCCGTACCAGGCTTCCGAAACACTGACGGAGCATGATCCTCTGACCTGGCGCTCCTTCAAGCTACCCGTCGGATGGATGACGGAAAAAGTTATGGAAGTGCAGGAAAGCAAAGAAACGCTGACCGTCGAAGAGGCTAAAAAACAGGGATTGGACGGAGCCGTGCGGGATATTTTGGCGAAATATGGGACGGATTCGCAGATCATCAGCCAAAAAATTTTGCATGAGAAGAAAGAGAATGGTAAAGTTTATATGAAAGTGCTTTTCGAGGTGGAAGAGAAGATTGCCGAAGAGCTTCCCATAGTTCACAACCAAGGAGAATGAGGCTATTTGTCAGAAAAAAATCACAGCGCACAAATCTTACTTCAAAGTGCAAGCGAAGGGATGTCCATTTTCGGACCGCAAGACACCTTTCTGAAGATGATCGAAGCGGAGATTCCCGCTCAGATCGTGTCGAGGGAAGCGGAAATTACCGTCCGCGGCAGCGACCGCGACGTGCAGGTGCTGACCGAGCTGTTTGAGGTGCTTCTCCAGCTGGTCCGCAACGGTTACATTCTGACCGAACGCGACGTATCCTATGCGATCGACTTGGCGAAGGACTTCCGGGCGGATCAGCTGCTCGACCTGTTCAAGGGTGAAATCACGACCACGTTCCGGGGCAAACCGATCCGGGTCAAGACGATCGGCCAGAAGCATTACGTCACCACTATCCGCAAGCGTGACATTGTATTCGGCATCGGGCCTGCGGGAACAGGCAAGACCTATCTAGCAGTTGTTTTGGCGGTTGCGGCCTTGAAGGAGGGCTCCGTCAAGCGGATCGTGCTGACGCGTCCGGCTGTCGAAGCGGGGGAAAGCCTGGGCTTTCTGCCGGGTGACCTTCAGGAGAAGGTAGACCCGTATTTGCGTCCGCTGTACGATGCGCTCTATGACGTTATGGGACCTGAACAGACTGCAAAGTCGCTGGAACGGGGATTGATTGAGATCGCTCCGCTCGCCTATATGCGGGGACGGACGCTGGATGATTCTTTTATCATATTGGACGAAGCCCAGAACACGACACCTGAACAAATGAAAATGTTTCTTACCCGTCTTGGGTTCGGCTCAAAGATGGTCATCACGGGCGACGTCACCCAGATCGACCTGCCGAGAGGCAAGAAGTCCGGGCTGGTTGAAGCCAAGTCGATCTTGAGCGGCATTGATGAGATCGGGTTTGTGCAGTTCGCCGAGCAGGATGTCGTGCGTCACTCCCTTGTGCAGAAAATCATTGTTGCTTACGACAAAGCTGCAGAAAACCAAGATTAGAGGGGATTATCTTTATGACTTCGAAAGAAGCGTCATCAGGCAAATCTTTCTCAACTAAAAATATCGGATGGAAACATAGCGCGGCAACCCGCTATGTTCTCTTTTTATGTCTGGCCATTCTGTTCTACGTGAGCCTGGCGCCGGATCTGCTTCCGGAAAAATACAACATTCAGGTCGGCACGCACAGCGAGAAGGAAATTACGGCGCCGATGCAGATTCCGAACAACAAAGCGACCCTGAAGGCGCAGGAGGAAGCTGCCGAACGCGTGCAGCCGATTTATACCATCGTTCCGATCCGGAACGATAGCCTGATCGCCTCGCTGCTTGACCGGATCGACAAGCTCAATCAGGACGACCAGGTTTCCCGCGAGGACAAGGTGGCGATCTACCGGCAGGAGATTCCGCAGCGCGCCCAGGATTTTGTGCAGAACTACGTCAATAATACGCGGAGTTCGGGCACCTATTCCGAAGCGCTGCTGAACGAAATGCTGAGGGTGACCAACCAGCAGGTCTATAAAATTCCGGAAGAGACCTTCATCAAAATTCCGCGTCTGACCTCTGCCGATATTACCGAGATGAAGCCGGTGGCGCGTGAAATCGTATCGCGTCTGACCAACGACCAGATCGTGGACGCCCAGACCGCAAGGGCCAAGGTGGCTGAGCTGGTCAGCACGAGCTCTCTGAGCCAGCGCACCGCGCGCGAGGTAGTGCAGGAGCTGTCGAAGATCGCGATTACGGCCAACAAGTTCTATGACGAAGAGGCGACGAAGGAAGCCAAAGTTCAGGCCCGGGAAAATACCCCTACGGTATACATCAAGCAGGGCGGCGTGCTTGTCGCCAAAGGCGAGCTGATTACGGAAGAGCTGTACAACCTGCTGGATGATAACGGCCTGCTCAAAAATGACGTCAACTATTGGCCGCAGTTTGGGCTGCTGCTTTTGTCTCTTCTGCTGGCTTTAGGACTCATGATGTTCATCCGCCAGCTTAACGGGGGCAAGTTTGGGTATAACAATTCCCAGCTGCTGATGCTTGTTCTTATTTTTATTATTACGATCGTTTCCATGCATGTCGCCGGCATTTTGCAGAGCAGCGAGCGCCCCTATCTGGGCTATTTGGCGCCGGTTGCCATCGGCTCGATGCTGGTCACGCTGCTGCTGGACATGTCGCTCGCGTTTTTCTGCGCCATGGTCTTCAGTATTCTGTCCAGCGTCATCCTGAATGTGCATCAGGGGCAAATGTTTGATTTTAAGTTCGGCTTGTTCTCGCTGATCGTATCCTACGTGGCGATTTTTACGATCCATAAGGCAAGCCAGCGGTCGACCCTGCTGAAGGGCGGGATCATGGTTTGCTTGTTCGGCTCGTTGACCGTATTTTTGATTAACCTGATCGACAACGATGACTGGCAGCAAATGTCGACGCTCTACGCGCTGGGGTTTGCCTTTGCGGGCGGATTGCTGACCGCGATTCTGGTCATCGGCCTGATGCCGTTTTTTGAAGTTACCTTCGGCATCTTGTCAGCCCTGAAACTGGTGGAGCTGTCGAATCCGAACCACCCGCTCCTGCGCAAACTGCTTACCGAGACGCCGGGAACGTACCACCACAGCGTCATGGTCGGCAATTTGTCGGAGGCAGCGGCCGAAGCGATTGGCGCCAACGGGCTGCTGTGCCGGGTCGGATCGTATTACCATGATATTGGGAAGACGAAACGGCCAAGCTATTTTATAGAAAACCAGAACAATATGGAGAACCCCCACGACTCGATCGATCCGAAGCTGAGCAAGTCGATCATTATTGCGCATGCGAGGGACGGGGTCGAAATGCTCAAGGATTATAAGCTGCCGAAGCCGATTCGCGATATCGCCGAGCAGCACCATGGCACCACCTTCCTGCATTTCTTCTACCACAAGGCGCTTCGTCTGGCGGAGGAGCAGGGCAAAGAGCCGGATTTCACGGAAGAGGATTTCCGTTACCCCGGTCCGAAGGCTCAGTCCAAAGAGTCGGCCGTCATCGGCATCGCGGACAGCGTCGAAGCTGCCGTGCGGTCCCTCCGTAATCCGACCGTCACTCAGGTGGAATCGGTGATCGAGAAAATCATCAAGAGCCGGCTGGACGATCACCAGTTTAACGAGTGCGATCTGACGATGAAGGAATTGGATATTATCGCAAAGACGCTGAAAGAAAGCGTCATGGGAATTTTCCACTCCCGGATCGAGTATCCAGAAGAAATCAAGAAAACGAAGATGGATGAAGAGAATAGAAGGAGCGGTTGAAAGATGGGTCTGCATCTGGCTTGGAACAATGAACAAAATGAGCATCCGGTCAGCGATGAGCTGATTGCCACGCTGGAGGTCATCCTGCAAAAGGCGGGGGAAGCGGAAGGCGTGGAGGACGGCGAAGTGGCGCTCACATTCGTCGACGATAAGCAGATTCATGAGCTGAACCTCGAGTACCGCGGCATCGACCGCCCGACGGACGTCTTGTCCTTCGCCATGAACGAGAGCCTGGACGAGGAGCTGGACATCGTGTATGAGCTGGAAGAGGACGAGGAGCTGCACGATATGCCGGAGGTGCTCGGCGACATCATTATCTCCCTCGACCGGGCCAAGGCGCAGAGCGAAGAATACGGGCACTCCATGGAGCGTGAAATCGGCTTCCTGTTCGTTCACGGATTTCTGCACTTGCTCGGGTACGACCATCAGGATGCGGAAAGCGAAGCGGAGATGATGGGCAAACAGGAGGCTGTCCTGGCCCAGGTGGGGTTGACCCGGTAATGGCTAAGCGCTCCTTCCTTGCTTCATTCAGTTATGCCGCGGAAGGAATCGGATATGCATTGAAAACCCAGCGGAACATGCGGTTTCATGCCGTGGCGGCGGTTGTGGTCATTGCCGCTGCCGCCCTGCTGCAGCTGACGTGGCAGAGGTGGCTGTTCCTGCTCGTCGCAATCACGATGGTGATGGCCGCCGAGCTGCTGAACACCGCCGTCGAGGTCGTCGTGGATATGGTTTCACCGGAGCCGCATCCTATGGCGAAGGCGGCGAAAGATACCGCAGCCGGCGCAGTGCTGCTGACGGCCATCTTTGCCGTCGTCGTCGCCATTATTGTGTTCTATCAGCCTGTCGCATCATGGCTGGGAAGTCAACATTAGAAGTTACAGGAGGAATCATACTATGGACACAGCTCAATTAATGCAAGAAGCGATCAAGGCACGGACCAAGGCCTACACTCCTTATTCCCACTTCGGCGTGGGAGCGGCCCTGCTGGACGCCGAGGGCCATATCCATCACGGCTGCAACGTGGAGAACGCGGCATACGGGCCGACCAACTGCGCGGAACGAACCGCCCTGTTCCGTGCGGTAGCAGACGGTCATCAGCCCGGCAGCTTCCAGGCGATTGCCGTTGTTGGAGATACCGAAGGTCCGATCTCGCCGTGCGGCGTGTGCCGCCAGGTCCTGGTGGAGCTGTGTGCTCCCGACATGAAAGTCATCATGGGCAATCTGAAGGGGGACATCCAGGAAACCACAGTGCGTGATCTGCTGCCGGGTGCGTTTGGACCGTCCGACTTGAAACACAGTGACAGCGAATAAGCTGCACGATCCATTGGAATACACACATATAAAACTGGGGCCCCATCTTCGGCGGCGGTGAGCATCATGTTTTGCCGCGGTACGAAGAATGCGGGCCCTGATGGTCTTCCTGCTTAAGGAAGCATTATAGGAGGGTAATGACTTACATGGCGAAACCGTCATTCAAATCAGGCTTTGTGGCCATTATAGGCAGACCGAACGTGGGGAAATCGACGCTGATGAATCAAGTCATCGGCCAGAAAATCGCCATTATGTCGGACAAGCCGCAAACGACGCGCAACAAAATTCATGGCGTATATACGACGGATCACTCCCAAATCGTGTTTCTCGATACGCCGGGCATTCACAAGCGCCAATCCAAGCTTGGCGATTTCATGAACAATACCGCGCTGAATACACTGCAGGAGGTGGAGGCTGTACTGTTTCTGGCCGATACGTCCGAAGGATTCGGGGGCGGGGATCGCTATATCATCGAACAGCTGAAGAAGGTGAAGACGCCGGTCATTCTCGTGCTCAACAAGATTGACAAAATCGAGCCTCCGGCGCTGCTTCCGATCATCGAGGAATACCGCAAGCTGCACGAATTCGCCGAGATCGTGCCGATTTCGGCCATGCATGGCAACAACGTGAACACCCTGCTCGAGCAGGTGGAGAAGTATTTGCCTGAAGGGCCGCAGTACTATCCGGAAGATCAGGTCACGGACCATCCCGAGCAGTTCGTCTGCGCGGAGCTGATCCGGGAGAAAATTTTGCATATGACCCGCGAAGAGGTTCCGCATTCCATCGCGGTCACGATCGAAGATATGCGCGTGCAGGACAACGGCGTCGTGTATATTTCGGCGGTGATTTTCGTGGAACGGGATTCGCAGAAGGGCATCATCATCGGCAAGCAGGGCTCGCTGTTGAAGGAAGTCGGCAAGCAGGCGCGGCAGGATATCCAAAACCTGCTTGGCTCGAAAATTTTCCTCGAGCTGTGGGTAAAAGTGAAAAAAGACTGGCGCAACCAAGAGCGGATTCTTCGCGATCTGGGCTTTAACCGCGACTAGTGAGCATCCCAATGCCGGCGGGGGAATCCCGGCTTGGCAGGAATTGCAACACATAGTTTCACGGCTTTCGTAACATCCTATTTTTTGAAGATGCAGACGCCATTTCCGAAGAAAGGATGAATACGAATGCGAGATTTTTCGTGGAAGTATTTTGCGATGACTGGAGATGTGGATGCTTACTTGCTCTATAAACAGGCCGCCGGCATGACGGCGGATGAAGCGGAGACGGCGGCTGCGGCGCAGCTGCTGGATGAGACGGATACCTATGAAGAGAACGAATGATCTTTGGCTGCTCCGGGAATGGCTGGGGGAAGAAGCATGCTATACAGGGTGGAAGGGATCGTCATCCGCAGCATGGACTACGGCGAAGGGAACAAAATCATTACGATTTGCACCGAAAACGCGGGTAAAGTAGGCTTACTTGTCCGTGGCGCCAAAAAGGTGAAAAGCCGCCATGCTGCACTGACACAGCTGTTTACGACAGCGGAATACGTATTTTTCAGAAACGGCACGGGACTCGGCACGCTGAATGCGGGGGAAATTATGCAATCCCATCACGTGCTGCGCGAGGACATCGTTCTTGCCGCTTATGCCTCCTACGCCTGCGAGCTGCTTGACCGCGTGCTTCAGGACGAGGAGACGGGGAGCTTCTGGTTCCAGCAGCTTAAGGCGTGTCTAGATGCGCTGGAAGATGGCAAAGACCCCGCTGTCATTATCAACTTGTATGAGATGAAAATATTGCAGACTGCAGGATACGGTCCCGAACTGTCATCCTGCATTTCTTGTGGAAAGGATATTTCACCACAGGAGGAACGGTATTGGGTGAGTCCGCGGCTCGGAGGTGTACTGTGCCGGGCGTGCAAGCACTTGGATTCTCAGGCCATGGGGATTTCACCCCGGACGATGAAGCTGCTGCGTCTGTTTGCCCAGCTCGATTTGCGGCGGCTTGGCCACGTCGATGTGAAGGAAGAGACCAAGGCGGAGCTGAAGGCAGTCATGCGGGCATTTATGGATATGCAGCTGGGGCTGAATTTGAAGTCGCGGGGTTTCCTCGATCAGATGGAGAAGTACGGGCTGTAGGACCTGTTGCAGGAGATCTTGACTATCGGAATCATTTCCTGTAGTATATATTAAGTTTCTAATTAAATTGTCTGACACGCAATGATCGAAGAAGTAGTGGGTCTTCCATTCCTGTTAGCGAGCCGGGGAGGGTGCAAGCCTGGCGGAAGGAATCCATGAACCGGCACTTCGGGAGTGTGAAATGAAATCGGAAAAGTGGGTTGTTCCTGGCTAAAGTGAGGGGCAGCCAAGTAGGGTGGAACCGCGGGATCAGCTCTCGTCCCTATGTCTGTACAACAGGCATAGGGCGGGAGCTTTTTGTTGTACAGAAATGTGATCATTGTTGACGGGTATCCGTCCATTCCCCCCAATTTTCAAATGAAGGAGAGTCGTATATGAACTTTCAGCAGATGATTCTGACGCTGCAGCAGTTCTGGGCCAATCAGAATTGCATTATCGTGAATCCCTATGACACGGAAAAAGGGGCCGGCACGATGAACCCGATGACGTTTTTGCGTTCTCTCGGACCGGAACCCTGGAAGGTAGCCTATGTAGAACCTTCCCGCCGGCCATCGGACGGCCGTTACGGGGAGAACCCGAACCGGCTCTATCAGCATCACCAGTTCCAGGTGATCATCAAACCGAGTCCGGACAACATTCAGGAGCTGTATCTCGACAGCCTGAAGGCGCTCGGAGTGGATGCGCTCGACCACGATATCCGCTTTGTCGAGGACAACTGGGAGAACCCTTCGCTTGGATGCGCGGGTCTCGGCTGGGAAGTATGGCTGGACGGTATGGAAATCACCCAGTTCACATACTTCCAGCAGGTGGGCGGTATCGAAACGAACCCGGTCGCCGTGGAAATTACCTACGGCATGGAGCGCCTGGCTTCCTACATTCAGGAGAAGGAAAACGTATTTGACCTGGAGTGGGTTGACGGCATTTCTTACGGTGATGTGTTCCATCAAGCGGAAGTGGAGCATTCCACGTATACCTTTGAAGTGTCCGACGTGAAAATGCTGTTTACGCTGTTCAACATGTACGAGCAGGAAGCAGGCAAGGCGATGGAGCGGAATCTCGTATTTCCGGCATATGACTACGTCCTGAAATGCTCGCACACGTTCAACCTTCTCGACGCAAGGGGAGCCATCAGCGTTACGGAGCGTACTGGCTATATTACGCGGGTGCGCAATCTGGCCCGCCAGGTGGCGGCAATCTACATGGAGGAGCGCGAGAAGCTCGGCTTCCCGCTGCTGAAGAAAGGAGGCGACCTGAATGTCTAAGGACCTGTTGTTTGAAATCGGCCTGGAGGAAGTGCCGGCACGGTTTTTACGCGCAGCGATGGAGCAACTGAAAGAACGCATGGTGAAATGGCTGGAGCAGTCCCGGATCGCCTACGGCGAAGTTCACTCCTACGCAACCCCCCGCCGCTTGGCCGTGCTTGTTAAATCGGTTGCGGAGAAGCAGGAGGACGTGCAGGAGGAAGTGAAGGGCCCGTCCCGCAAAATCGCCCTCGACGAGAACGGCAACTGGAGCAAAGCCGCGCTTGGCTTCGCCCGCGGACAAGGCGTAGATCCCGAGCAGTTTACGTTCAAAGAGCTGAACGGCGTGGAATACATTTACGTCACGAAGAGCAGCAACGGTGTTGAGACTTCTGCGCTACTGTCTGAGGCACTGCTCGGCATCCTCTCTTCGATGACATTCCCTAAGCATATGCGCTGGGGCAGCTATGAATATAAATTTATCCGTCCGATCCGCTGGATTACAGCCCTGTTCGGCACGGACGTCATTGATCTGGAAGTGACCGGCGTGAAGTCGGGCAACGTGACCCGCGGCCACCGTTTCCTCGGAACGGAAGCCGTTGTGCCGGAAGCCGGCGCTTACCAGGAAGTATTGCGCGGCCAGCACGTCATCGTAGATGTGAAGGAACGCGAAGGCATGATTCTGGAGCAGATCGAGTCGCTTGCTGCAGAGAAAAACTGGACCATTGCGGTCAAGGACGATCTGCTGGAGGAAGTGCTGTTCCTGGTAGAAACCCCGACAGTGCTCTTCGGAACATTCGATCCTTCCTTCCTGAACATTCCACAGGAAGTACTGATCACTTCCATGCGGGAGCATCAGCGGTACTTCCCTGTTCTGGATGGCCAGGGACAGCTGCTGCCGTTCTTCGTAACGGTGCGCAACGGCGACAAGCGGTCGCTTGACGTGATCGCCAAAGGGAACGAAAAGGTGCTTCGCGCCCGCCTGTCGGACGCCAAGTTCTTCTACGAGGAAGACCAGAAGCTGGAGATCAAGGACGCGCTCTCCAAGCTGGAAAGCATCGTCTTCCACGAGGAAATCGGCACGGTTGGCGATAAGGTCCGCCGGATCCGCCGTATCGCCGACCAGATCGGAGAAGCGCTGCAAATTTCCGGAACGGACAGCGAATCGGTAAGCCGCGCTGCGGACATCTGCAAGTTCGACCTCGTTACGCAAATGGTGTATGAATTCCCTGAACTGCAAGGCGTCATGGGCGAAGACTATGCCCGCAAAGCCGGCGAAAGGGAAGACGTGGCCAAGGCGGTATTCGAGCATTACCAGCCGCGTTCGGCATCGGATGACGTTCCGTCCAGCCTGGTGGGTTCCATCGTCAGCATTGCAGACAAGATCGACACGATCGTCGGCTGCTTCTCAATCGGCATCATCCCGACCGGCTCCCAGGACCCTTATGCGCTGAGACGCCAGTCCCAGGGCATCGTGCAGATTTTGCTGGCTAAGCAGATGCCGCTCACGCTGTCCCAGCTGTTCGACATCGCGCTCGGCGTGCATGCAGAGCTTCGCAGCTTGGACCGCCAGCCGGATGACATCCGCAAGGATCTGGCCGAATTCTTCGGCCTCCGTGTGAAGAAGCTGCTCTCCGAGACGCTCCGCTACGACGTGGTGGACGCGGTCATTTCCGCCGGATTCGACGATGTCATCTCCGTCGTATCCCGCGGGGAAGCGCTGATGCAGGCGGTTAACAGCGGAGACGATTTCAAGACGACTGTTGAATCCTTCAACCGTGTCAGCAATCTGGCAGCCAAAGCGGAAAAGGCAGAAGTTCAGGAGCCGCTCTTCGTGGAAGAAGCCGAGTCCAATCTGTTCCGCGCATGGCAGTCCATCACCGCCGATTACCATGCAGCGCTGTCGGAGCGTGATGGCGCCAAAGCCCTTGCTCTTCTTGCCGACATTAAGGAAGCCGTTACGAAGTTCTTTGATTCCGTCATGGTCATGGCCGAGGATGAGCGGGTCCGGGCTAACCGTCTGGGTCTATTGGCATCGATCGACCGCGATTTGAAGCAGTTTGCCGATTTTAACAAGCTGGTATGGTAAACCTGTAAAGGTTTCGGGTAAAAGAATACGGAAGCGGGACGAAACAAATCGGTCCCGTTTTCGTATCTTTTTCATGTATATAAGATTGAACTGAAGTTTCTCATTCAGCTTCCTGTTTTATTTTTCTTTAGTTCATTCTATGTACGCAAAAGTTTCCTGCAGCACTGTCAGAAGTTGTAATGTCCGTCCCGGAAGGATTTTTATAGGACTGGCTCGTATATAATAGTACGGAATACCAAGAATGACAGGTGGGCTCGAATCGGCTATGGATGACAGACAAATCGTTGTGGACGGCGACGCCTGTCCGGTGAAACAGGAGATTGCCGCAGCGGCTAAGGCTTTTGGCGTTCCCGTGCTGATGGTCTCTTCGTTCGATCACTTGATCCAGGCCGGGGAGGGTGTGCGGACCGTTCAGGTGGACCGGAGCGATCAGAGCGCCGACCTATACATCGCCAATCATATCCGCCGGGGGGACGTTGTGATTACCCAGGACTACGGACTGGCCGCCTTGGCCTTGTCGAAACATTGCTATGTACTCTCCTTTCGGGGCATGCAGTTTCATAACGAGGACATCGAGTTTATGCTCGACCGCAGGCACCATCAGGCCAAAGCGCGTAGGAACGGCAAGCATTCCAAAGGTCCGAAACCGATCACGGCGGAGGATAAAAGAATTTTTCAACAGAAACTGACAAAACTTTTGCAGGATTTGCAGGAGAACGTATAACGATAGCGAATTATATTTTACGTGCAAAAAGAGATGAAGGTGGTTATGATGAGTGCCGGACATGGAAGCATTCCGGAGAAGGTCATCGACGCGGTGCTGGAGCAGCACGATATCGTCGATACGGTAAGCAGGTACGTTCATCTGACCAAGCAGGGGAAATACATGAAAGGCCTCTGCCCGTTTCATTCGGAGAAAACACCGTCTTTCACGGTCACGCCTGAGCGGCAAATCTTTTACTGCTACGGCTGCGGCAAGGGTGGAAATGCCATCAAATTCAGGATGGAAATCGAAGGATTATCTTTTCCCGAAGCCGTTAAAGTCATGGCGGAAGAGAGCCACATCGCGGTACCGGAAGGGCTGGGGGGACCGGCGCATCAGCCGAATCCCGAGAGAGACCGCCTGCTTCAGGCCTACGAATGGACAGCGAAGTTTTATCACTATTTACTGAAAAATACGGAGCATGGCAAGGCAGCCATGGATTACTTGCGGCAGCGGGGCTTCACCGACAAGATGATCGATTTGTTCCAGATCGGGTACGCTCCGGATACGTGGAATACGCTGGTCCAGTTTCTGTCCAGGCGCTCCTTTGATCTCGAAGAGGCGGAGAAGGGCGGATTGCTGACCAAGCGCAGTGACGGCGGGGATTACTTGGACCGTTTCCGGGACCGGATCATGTTTCCGATCCATGACCGCAGCGGCAAGGTGATCGCTTTCGCTGGCAGGATTCTTGGCGAAGGGCAGCCGAAGTATTTGAATTCGCCTGAGAGCAAGCTCTTTAACAAAAGCCGGACGCTGTACAACCTGCATCAGGCCAGACCGTCCATTCGCAAATCGCGGCAGATTGTTCTTTTTGAAGGATACGGGGACGTGATCTCGGCATGGGAAGCAGGGGTTCAGAACGGCGTAGCCACGATGGGCACGTCCTTAACGGAGAATCATGCCTCTCTGATGAAGACGATGGCGGACGAAGTGCTGGTGTGCTACGACGGAGACCGGGCTGGACAAGCTGCGGCAATGAAGGTGATTCCGCTGCTTGAAAACGTGGGGCTGAACATCAGGATCGCGGTGCTCAGCGATGGGCTGGATCCTGACGAATTCATCCGTAAATACGGGGCGGAACGGTTCATGCGGCAGATTATCGAGGGCGCCGTTTCAACCACAAAATTTAAGCTTATATATCTGAAAAAAAACCATATACTCCTAGAAGAAGATGGAAAAATCGCCTACACGAAGGAAGTCCTGCCCATCATCGCGGTGCTGCCTTCTTCCACCGAACGGGAGGTATATTTAAGGGAATTATCTTCAGAATTGCAGCTTTCCTTTGACAGCTTGAAGCAGGATTGCAACGAGATCCGCCAGTCGATGCAAAAAAACATGCCGGATGGGGATAATAACGACAAAAGGTGGAATAATGGTAGGCATAAAAAAGGGCATGTTCCCGCCCCGACATTACTGCCGGCTTATCATACCGGAGAACGTCGCCTTTTAGCCATGATGCTGCAGGATGCCGAGGCCGCCCGCTACGTGGAAGAACGGCTTGGGGACGCGTTTAACATTGATGATCATGCAGCGATTGCTGCTTATCTATATGCCTATTATGCACAGGGCAAATCACCGGATATCAGCCGGTTTATGTCGTCGCTCCACGACGATCGCCTCGAGAAAACCGTCAGCTCCATCTCCATGATGGATATGCCGCGGGAGTGGAGCGTGCAAGAGCTGGATGATTGCATTCGGGAGGTGCAAAAGGTCCCGCAACAACGGAAAATAGAGCAGAAGAAAGAAGAAATGATATCTGCCGAACGGTCCGGAGACTTTTTGCGTGCTGCACAAATTGCAAGTGAGATTATAGCCCTAGAGAGACAGTAATCGTTGCTTCGATGGTTTCTAGGGAGGAGGGAGTCGAAATATGGCGAATGATCAGCATACTGAACTAGAGACAGAATTTACGCTCGATCAGGTTAAGGATCAGCTGATTGAGCAGGGTAAAAAGAGATCGTCACTGAATTACAAAGATATTATGGAAAAACTATCGCCGTTCGACCAAGACCCTGAACAGATGGATGAGTTTTATGAGCATCTGGGCGATTTGGGTATTGAAGTGGTCAATGAGAATGACGAGGAAGTCAGCAATTTGCGTCAAGGCGAAGACCATGACGGAAACGACAATGATGACTTTAATTTTGACGATGATCTGTCTTTGCCGCCGGGCATTAAGATCAACGATCCCGTACGGATGTATCTCAAGGAAATCGGCCGGGTGCCTCTCTTGTCCGCTGACGATGAGGTGGAACTGGCTAAGCGGATTATGAACGGGGACGAGGAAGCGAAGCGCCGGCTGGCTGAAGCGAACCTGCGTCTCGTTGTCAGTATCGCCAAACGCTACGTCGGCCGCGGCATGCTCTTCCTTGATTTGATTCAGGAAGGCAACATGGGCCTGATCAAGGCCGTTGAGAAATTTGACCATAATAAAGGGTTCAAATTCAGTACGTATGCCACTTGGTGGATTCGCCAGGCCATTACGCGCGCGATCGCTGACCAAGCGAGAACGATCCGGATTCCGGTTCATATGGTGGAAACGATCAACAAGCTGATTCGGGTATCCCGTCAGCTGCTGCAGGAATTGGGGCGCGAACCAACGCCGGAGGAAATCGCGGCCGAGATGGAACTCAGTGTGGAGAAGGTCCGGGAAATCATGAAGATTGCCCAAGAGCCGGTGTCGCTTGAGACGCCGATCGGGGAAGAGGATGATTCCCACCTGGGAGATTTTATCGAGGATCAGGAGGCGCTTGCTCCTGCGGATGCGGCGGCCTACGAGCTGCTGAAGGAACAGCTGGAAGATGTGCTCGATACGCTGACTGAACGTGAGGAGAATGTGCTCCGGCTTCGTTTCGGTCTGGATGACGGCCGAACCCGGACGCTTGAGGAAGTGGGCAAAGTGTTTGGCGTTACCCGTGAACGGATTCGCCAAATCGAAGCCAAAGCGCTCCGGAAGCTTCGCCATCCAAGCCGCAGCAAACGGCTTAAGGATTTTCTCGAATAGCGAAACCAACTTGGACCTTCTGCGGCGTGCCGCCAGCAAGGTCCTTTTTTTAGATATAAGATTGGATATAAGCTTTGGAGTTTGGGCTTTCTTATATCGCAGCGAGCAGGCTATGTATTTCTGAGGCTTCTGCCGGACAGCCTGCTTGTAAGTTCTGTTTTCTTTTAGAATTATTTCCTTAATTTGTTTTTATTTTAGCGCTTTTAACGAGCCAATGCAAATGATCTGGACATTTATCCAAAGATTGGAAGTGTGTATTGCAGGGAGCCGCTTCCGCTTCTGCTGCTGCCGATTTGCAGAAAGGACCTGCCGTTTGGTAGGGTAAAGGAAGGGATAAAAATAACTGATGGTGACGGTGGACATATGAAATTATCAAGAAGATTACAGCTTATTATGGAGCAAATTCCCGATGGAAGCCGCCTCGCGGATATTGGTTCGGACCACGCGCTTCTGCCGGTAGCAGCCGTTGAGGCGGGGAGAGCTATAAAGGCCGTGGCGGGAGAAGTCAATCAAGGCCCGCTACAGGCGGCGGCCAAGCAGGTGGCCGAAGCTGGACGGGGTGAGGACATTTCGGTGCGGCTCGGAGACGGCCTGGCGGTCATTTCGCCGGGGGAAGTGGATGTGATTACGATCGCCGGCATGGGCGGAAGCCTGATCGCGAGCATTTTGAACGAGGGGCAGGATAAACTGACCGGGGTGAAGCGGCTCATCCTGCAGCCGAACGTCGGCGAAGATTTGCTGCGCCGGTGGCTGCTCGATCATGCCTGGGTGCTGGTGTCCGAGATGATTATCGAGGAAGACGGCAAAATATATGAGATTTTGACAGCTGTACCGGAGCATTCATCACCTGTACGGTCGAATGAGGAGTTGTACCGGGAGCGCTCATGGAAGGCCGGGGAAGCCGGCGGCCACATAATCCTTACGAGTGAGCTGTTGATCCGCATGGGCCCTTGGCTGCTGGAGCAGCCAAATGAAGTGTTTGTGGCCAAATGGCAGGGCGAACTGGTGAAGATGGAGGGCATTCTGAAGTCCGTATCGTCCTCCAAGCTGCCTTCTGCCGCAGCCAAGGCCAGAGAGCTGACAGAAGAAATGAAACAAATCAGGGAGGTGCTTGCATGTTTGCAAAAGGACAAACGGTAATTCAATATATGGAGCAGCTCGCCCCCAAACACTTGGCGGTGCCGGACGACCGGATCGGGCTGCAGCTGGGCAGCCTGCAGAAGGAGATCAAGAGCGTGCTGGTGGCGCTTGATGTCAATGACGAAGTGGTCGAGGAGGCTATTGCGATCGGCGCGGATTTGATCGTAGCGCATCACGCCATCATTTTCCGTCCGCTCAAACAGCTTCAGACCGACACCCCGATGGGAAAAATATATGAGAAGCTGATCAAGCATGACATCGCCGTCTATATCAGCCACACCAATCTCGATATTGCCGAGGGAGGCATGAACGATTGGATGGCTGAAGCGCTTGGCATTGCGGACGGCGTACCGCTGGATGAGGTGCATGCCGAGAAGCTGTACAAGCTGGTCGTGTTTGTTCCGGCCGCCGATGCAGAGAAGGTCCGGACCGCCATGCTGGACGCAGGAGCGGGTGCTATCGGTAATTACAGCCACTGCAGCTTTAACGTGCAGGGCATGGGCACCTTTTTGCCACAGGAAGGAACGGAACCTTATATCGGCAAGCCAGGGAAGCTGGAGCAGGTGGAGGAGGTTCGGATCGAGACCATCGTCCCCCAAGGGATCCGAAACAAGATCGTTCAGGCGATGATCAAGGCGCATCCTTATGAAGAGGTGGCTTACGATCTGTATCCGGTTGACTTGAAAGGGCGCAGTTACGGGCTTGGCCGGGTAGGGAAGCTTCGGGAACCGGTGACGCTGGCCGAATTCGTCGACGTGGTCAAGGAAAAGCTGGATGTGCCGCATGTCCGGGTCGTTGGCGACCTGAACCGTAAGATCGGCAAGGCCGCCGTTCTTGGCGGATCTGGCAGCCGCTACGTGAATTCCGCGATATTCCGCGGGGCTGACGTGCTCGTGACCGGAGACATCGATTATCACACCGCGCAGGATGCGCTGATGGCCGGGATTGCCCTGATCGATCCGGGGCACAATGCCGAGAAAATCATGAAGGCCAAAACGGCCGAATGGCTGCAGGCCAAGCTGTCGGACAGCCGCTATGATACGAAAGTCGCCGCGTCCCAAATCAACACCGAGCCGTTCCGCTTTATGTAAAAACGGTAATTTTCGTTAAATTAATAGGCATTTGCCATTGTGTCCGGCGGCAATTCCTAGTATAATATTTTTTGTTGTCCGGAAAGTTTGACAGACAATCGCTGGCGGCGCGTAAGGCGCCGCGAGAGGAAAGTCCGGGCTCCGTAGGGCAGGGTGCTGGATAACGTCCAGTCAGCGCGAGTTGAAGGATAGTGCCACAGAAATGGACCGCCGATGGCTGCTGCTTGCAGCAGCACAGGCAAGGATGGAACCGAGGTGTAAGAGACCCCGAGGAGCGTTGGTGACTTCGTTCCTGGTAAACCCCACCTGGAGCAAGACCTAATGGAACGCAGCTTCCTCGAGAAGCAGCCTTTGCCCGAGGCGCGTTCGGGTTGGTCGCTGGAGCCAATCAGTAATGGTTGGCCTAGATAGATGATTGTCGCTTATCCGTGGGAGGGTAGTTCCCGAATGCACCACGACGAGCACAGAACCCGGCTTACGTAAAACTTTCCTAACTGCCAACAGTTCTTATTAGGATGACGTAATCAAGGCGGTATCCCGTAATTATACGGGATACCGCCTTTTTGCCGTCCGATCACCGGGTCAAGCCTGTTTTAGACGGATACCTTTCAGCTAAGGACAAACGTACAATCCCGATTGGGATCTCCATAATAGACTATATTAAATTTATGAAGGGAGATGCTTATCGAATGAGCCACTGCTTTAATTGTCCTCCTGCAGACCCGGTTTATACCGATCCAACTGTGGTTTATCAAGATTATTACTATCCGCAGGTCGTTCCGATTGTCCACACGGTTGAAATTGTAAAAAGACATCACTGTGTCCCCGTTCCTAAACACTGCTATAACTATGTCGTTCGCGACGAAAACATTATAGGTACGGTTTCCGCTTACAGAGGTCCGAAACGCGCAGCCCGCAAGTCGAGAGCCAAACGTACACGGTAACTCGTGCTCTAAAAAAGGCAACCCGCTCCTGCAGGGGGCGGATTGCCTTATCTTTGGTGGAATTTATTTGGTTTTCACGCTCTCACTGCCCATGATCGAATTCATCTGGTTCTGTACATGCTGCGGCCACAGCTGAAGCGGGGTATTTCCGCCGCCTGCTGCCTGCAGCGCTTTATAGATATCAATTTGACCGTTGCCGTAATATTTGTCATGTCCTTTCGGCCCAAGGTCAATGGTGCTTTGGCACATAATGTCCATCACTTGTTTATTGGTCAAGTCCGGATTCCGCGAGCGGATCAGCGCGGCCATGGCGGCGACATGCGGACTGGCCATCGACGTTCCGGACAGGGCGGCGTACTGGTTGCCCGGATAGGTGCTGGCAATGCTCGTCCCAGGCGCGGCCACGTCGATATAATCCCCGTAATTGGAATAGGAGGCTTTCTTCATGTTTGCATCGGTCGCAGCAACGGCGAGTACTTCGGGATAGGCCGCAGGGAAGCCCGGCCGCTCGGTGTTGTCGTTCCCTGCCGCGGAAACGAGCACGACGTCCTTGTCGTAGGCGTATCTTATCGCATCGTGCAGGAACTGGGAATCGGCGTAGTTGCCCAAGCTCAAATTAATGACTTTGGCTCCATGATCCGCCGCCCAGATGATGCCTTCCGACACCGAATAGGTTGTGCCTGATCCCGATTTATCAAGCGCCTTCACCGGCAATATTTTGTTATACCAGCTGATGCCGGCCACGCCTTCATTGTTGTTGACGACGGCCCCGATGATGCCGGCCACATGCGTGCCGTGACCTACATCGTCCAGCGGGTCGCTGCCGGGATCCACGACGTTGTAGCCGGACAACAGCTGGCCTTGAAGATCCGGGTGGTTAATGTCTGCGCCGGTGTCCACGATACCAACAATGACATCGTTGCTTCCCTTGGATAAATCCCATCCCTGGTTCGTTTCAATCGCCGGGAGGTTCCACTGGTACTTCGCAAACAGCAGGTCATTCGGCACGTTCGGAAGGCTGCCTGTTTCCGGAACAGTATCGTTGGTTAAATATAAATAATGCGGTTCTACATAATGCGCATTCCAGTGGTTTAAGAAATATACCTTCAACTGGCTGTAATCCATCGTACTGGAACGGAAGACGTAAGCATATCCGAGTTTTCGGGCGGATTCCGCTTTGACGTCACCTTTGATCCGGTTCATCTCGTCCGGAGACGGATCCTGGCGGAAGCGGACGACGATTTCGTTCTCGTAGAAGTGGCTGGCGTTTTCGTTATCATGTCCCGTCTTGACCGTCAAATCGCGCAGCGTGTCGGCGTGAACCGATTCGACTTTAAATTTGCCCTCTCTCGGGTAAGGGATCAGCCGCAGGTTTTTCTTCTGATGATTTTCCACGTCGAGCAGTATTTTTTGATTCATTAAGGCGATGACGCTCTGATTACTTTTGGCCGACGGTTCCGCGATGACGAAGTACTGCTTGCCCGCCATCTTGAAGGAGGGGGACTGGTACGTCTGGTGATTCTTCACCTGCTGCTTGGCTATACTTAAATAATGATCCAGCCTTTTCCGGTCGTGGGAGGTCCAGGAGTCTTCCTTTTTGGTAAATTTAAGCGGTTGATTCAGCTTAGGATCCTGCCACACCAGCATGGAAAAATGGTCATGGGTTTTCTGCAAATTCCGTACATAATCGGTAATCTGCTTTGGCTTTGCGCTGCCCAGATTGTTCAGCATCGCCGTCAGATGCTGTCTCGCATCCAGCCGTGTCAAATGGTCGGTTGAAGCGATATCCTGTGCCATCATGCTGTTCTTTAAACGATGCTCCTGATGCGGAGCCGGGACCGGAGGGGATTCGGCGGCCTGCTGCCGGCTGTCCGAGCGCGGGAGCAGCAAAAATAACGCGAGCGCGCCGCAAACGGTTGCCGTTCCGATGCCCACCCATTTTCCTTTCGACATAAAAGTACCTCCTTGAGAATGATAAGTACCTTTAGCGTGAGAAATGGGAAGCTATTTTATACCCCGGCGGCCGACTCAGGCAAAAACCTGCTCAATTCGTCCAAATCGTGACCAGAAAGGGATACCGTTCCAGTTTGTTTTATGTTAGGATAGTACATGAAAATTGATCCTTGCTTCAAACGATGGTGATGAAAATTTCGGATCCTCTCCAGGACCGAAAGGAACAAATTAAGGGGGAGCTAATTAGCTATGTCAGCAGGTAATGTTCAAAAATTGTGTGAGACCACGAAAGAGAAGCTGAAATCCGCGATCGAGAAACTGGAACAATTCCTCAATGAGAATTCGATTCCGCAGCTTGCGCCAGACAATAATGAGGAAACGCTGCAATTTTACAAAGGATTTTTGTCTGACCTGCGGCATCTTCTGGTTTTCTCCGAAGTATCAGCCGAGAAACTGGGAATTGCGTTGCGCCGTGCCAATTTTGACAATGATTTTGCTGAAAAAGCTCTCTATAATGTGTATCATCATTGCGTTAACAACTTCTTTTATCCGAAAAGCGAAAGCTATTCCGAAGATGGGCGTTATGCATACACGGGACAGGATGCTATCCGTTTTCGGGTAAAACCGGTTCGGCCGGTAAGAGACATCATTCTCGATATCACCAAAGTATATGAAGAGCTTCGGGATGATCTGACTTATTACGAAAGCGATTATTTAACGGAGCGCCGGATGCACAACCAGCGTTCGCACGCTTAAACCTTATACGATTACACCAAAGATGCCTGATGATGGCATCTTTTTTTATTTTCCTCATGACGACCATCAACTGACAAGATGCAGCAGGGATACGCCGATATGGAGCAGGGGACAATGAAGCTTGAGGTGATAAATAATGAAGGATCCAAGAACCTACGTAAAATGCAGTGTCAGCAACTGCAGTTACTGGGGGGAAGAGAACGTCTGCAAAGCCGAGCAAATCCTGATCGAAATCGACAAGCACGCCTCCGCCAAGTACAGCGAGGAGTACGGCAGCGAGCTTGGAGAGCACAAAGACCGGGCTGTAAATTCTTCGGCTACCTGCTGCCTGACCTTCAAACCCAAAACTTCTTAATTCAAGCGCCCGACTCCATTTATGCACTTATCCATCAGTCGTGAGGAGGCTTCTAATCATGGATGAATTCAACAAACGAGAGCAGGAACACAAGACGGACAGCCCATTCGCAGGAAAAGGAATCACTCCCGTTTCAACGAATAACGTTTCCCGCACGAATCACCGAGAAGAATATGCAGCTGAAGCAGGGACTCCCTCTGCAACCCGGGATAACGAGTTCCGGCAGGCGATCGCCACACGGATCCGTACCGATTATCCGCGCAGGGACGCCCATAAAGAGGAGTATGCATCAGAGGTGACATCCCCTGAAGTCACAAGCCGTGCGGCCGGATATTCGGTCCGGGACGACCGGAAGGCGGATGCCGCGGTGAAGAGAACGGATTTGTACAAAAAAGACCGCGAGGAGTATGCGGCAGAAGTAGCTCCGGCACCATCGGTCCGCAGGGATGAGGTCCGTACCTCGGATGATGCCGAAAACCGGAACGCCGTTCAAAACTATGGACGTACAGCCGGTTATGTCGGTGTAGGCTTCGGCGTCCTGTCCTTGTTTATGTGGTCCATTATCCTGGGCCCACTGGCTGCGGTCATCGGCTTTTATGCGTACAGCCAAGGCAGCAAGGTATGGGGCGGATGGGCGATGGGTCTCGGCATTCTGGCAACGATCAGCTACTTCGTGCTGGTTCCGTTCGCCCGGTAAATCAAACGGGCATAAAGCGTCTTTGGCTGCTCATGAAGCGGCTGAGGGCGCTTTTTTCATGTCAGCGTTTTTTGGAAGAGGTCTGGCGCAAGACGGCGGAATCATGGTAAAATAAATCCAATCCGCATGGACGAGATTATGAGGAAAACGAGGTTTGAGATGATGCAAATCGATCCGGCTGCAGCGCAGCAGTTGTTGGCAATGCAGGACAACAGCCGTATTCAAAATAGAGACGAGCTTCTCCAGGACATTATCGAGAATGGCAGCACCTCTGATTTTGGTGTTATTTTGAACCAGATGCTGGATGACTCCAGCGCGGCAGCTGCAGAAATCGATGCTTCCGTACAACCGACGGTGCCCGGCGTATCGTGGAGTGACGGCCTGCTGTGGCAGCAGCTGGGAGAGGCGAACACCTCGCCGGTGAAACATGTTGGCGAGGTATCCAAGCCGGTGCATTCCGATTCCGGCTCCGGCAAATCGACCGCTTACAACGACTTGATTGAACAGGCAAGCCGCAAGTACGGAGTGTCTGAATCGCTAATCAAGGCCGTCATCGAGACGGAATCCACCTTTAATCCGAATGTCGTATCTTCTGCGGGGGCCAAAGGCCTGATGCAGCTGATGGACGGCACGGCACAGGGACTCGGGGTCAGCGATCCGTTCGACCCGGCGCAGAACATCGATGCCGGCACGAAATACCTTTCGTATCAGCTGAGCCGCTTCGGTGGGCAGGAAAATATGGCGCTGGCGGCATACAATGCGGGGCCTAACCGGGTGCTCAAACTCGGAGTTTCGACCGATGCCGAATTGATGCAGCAATTGGACCGGCTTCCTGCAGAAACAAGGAACTATATCCGTAAAATTGCGGATGCCAGGGCAAAATATGAAGGTTAATACCAATCGCATAGCGTTGTAAGTTACGGGATCAAACTCGGGAGAACGGGAAGCGGCTCGATATGAAGCGCTTCTTCCGATGTTTGATCTCTTTATATTGCTTCGGGTGATCCGTGTAAAGGAGGAAACGTGATGATCTATTGGGACCATGCGGCAAGTACGCCACCCTACGAAGAAGTGATCCAGACGATGGCGGAAGTGATGAGACAGCATTACGGCAATCCTTCATCCATTCACCGGATGGGCGAGGACGCTGCCAAGCTAATCAAGCGTTCCCGGGAAGTATGCGCCGCCGCCCTTGGAGTTAAACCGGCCGAGATCATCTTGACCTCGGGCGCAACGGAAGGCAACAATATGGCCATTAAAGGAACAGCCTTTCAATATGCCGGTAGGGGCAAGCACATCATAACAACTGCAACGGAGCATCCGTCCGTCTACGACAGCTGTTTATATCTTCGGGAACACGGATTCGAGGTAACCTTTCTTGATGTGGACAGGAATGGCCGGATCCATCCGGACCAGCTGCGCAGCCTCATTAGAAAGGACACCATCCTGGTCAGCATCATGCATGTAAACAATGAGACTGGAGCCGTGCAGCCGCTGGAGGCGGCGGGACGAATCATTAAACAGTGCAACCCGCTGACCCTGTTCCATGTGGACGGTGTTCAGGGCTTCGGCAAGCTGCATGTCGACCTGCAGGCGTGGCAGGCGGACTTATATACGTTATCGGCACACAAAATCCGCGGCCCCAAAGGAGCCGGCGTATTATTTCGAAGGGAAGGCGTTCAGCTTCATCCGCTGCTGTCGGGAGGCAAGCAGGAGTCCGGCATGCGCTCGGGGACGGAAAATTATCCGGGGATTGTCGCCATGGCGAAAGCCATGCGGATGGCTAAAGAACAGTTGGGGACTTTCGGTGAGCAAGTCGGGGCACTGCGGGACGAATTGCTCGCATTTATCCGAACGATGCCGGCCCTTGCGCTGAACAGCGACGAAGACGGGGCGCCGCATATCGTTAACGTGTCCTTTTCCGGAATGAAAGCCGAGGTCCTTCTGCATTCGCTTGAGGAGCACGGCATGCTCGTGTCCACCAAATCGGCCTGCTCCTCCAAGACGTCGGAGCCAAGCCGTGTCCTGCTTGCGATGGGACGGAGCGAGGAGGAGGCCTCCAGCGCAATCCGGATCAGCATGGGGCTTACCAACACCAAGAATGATGTAGAGCGGTTGAAGGACGCGCTTCAGGATGCGGTCGAACGGCTGACGCCTTTAATGACAGGAAGGAATGAAATCCATTGAAATATGATATGCTTCTGCTCCGCTATGGAGAAATTACACTCAAGGGAAAAAACCGCGGGCGCTTCGAAAATGCGGTGATCTCGCATATCCGGTCCGTTCTTAAGGATTTTCCAAAAGCGAAAATTCGCAAGGAGTACGGAAGACTGTACGTTGAACTGAACGGAGAAGAGCCGGAACCGCTGATTGCCTCGCTCCAAAAAATATTCGGGCTGACGTCCATCAGCCCGGTTGTCGTCAGCTCTACGGAGCTGGAATCTATTGTGGAAACTTCTTCGGCATTTCTCGGGCAGATGGACATGGAGGAAGAAGTAACCTTTAAAGTTCATGCCCGGAGGGTGTGGAAGGCTTTCCCGCACTCGTCCCATGAAATGAACCATCTGGTGGGTGCGCCGCTGCTGAAGAAGTATCCTCTGTTAAAAGTGAGCATGAAGGATCCCGAGCTCACTCTGCATGTGGAGATCCGCGAGCAGGGAACCTATATATTCTGTCAGACGATTCCCGCCGTCGGCGGATTTCCGCGGGGAAGCAACGGCAAGGCCATGCTGCTCCTCTCCGGCGGAATCGACAGCCCGGTCGCAGGGTGGTCCTCCATGCGCAGAGGGCTGGAAGTGGAGTGCGTTCACTTCTACAGCTACCCGTTTACAAGCCGGCTTGCCAAAGAGAAGGTCATCGAGCTGGCGAAGGTGCTCTCAGGTTATGCAGGGGAGATCAAGATTCATCTGGTGCCGTTTACCGAAGTGCAGACGTCCTTTACCGGCATTGGACAGGACAATTTGATCATTACCCTGATGCGGCGTTCGATGCTCAGAATTGCCGAACTGCTGGCCAAGCGTGAAGGGGCACTTGCGATCGTTACCGGAGACAGCCTCGGGCAGGTCGCCAGCCAAACCCTGCCAAGCATGAACGTGATCGGCCGGGCGACCGAGCTGCCGCTTCTGCGGCCGCTGATCATGATGGACAAAAACGAGATCATTCGGATTTCCAAAGAGATCGGCACATACGAAACCTCGATTCTTCCTTATGAAGACTGCTGCACCCTGTTCGTGCCCAAGTCACCGACGACGAATCCGAATTTGCGGGTCGTCGAGAACGTGGAGGCGTCGATCGAGAAGCTCCCCGAGCTGATCCAAGACGCCTTTGAGCGGACCGAAACTTTGGTGCTCACCAAGGATTATGTGATTGGAGAGGAAGAAGAAACAGGCGGCGTTAACGAGGATTGGTTCTAAAGCTCAGAGGATTAGGAAACAAAAAAAGGAGGCTCTTCATTGAAGAGCCTCCTTTTGTATGACAACAAGCCGGACATGTGTGTTCTAACTATACGAATGTTCGTCTTTCCGTTTCTTCATCGACGCGCGTTTCAGGTATCCGAGGGCGAGAATGGCAATGACGACGATCACGATAAACAGCACCCTCAGGAACGGATATTGTTCAAAAAACGGAGCAAAACGCTTTTCTTCCGTAATCATGTTGGATGCCGTGTAACCGAGTACCGCCGAACCAAGGTAAATAATCCATGGAAACTTGTTAATCAGCTTAATAAACAGGGTGCTTCCCCAAACGACAATCGGAACACTGATAAGCAGTCCGAGAATGACGAGGATGATATTCTGCTCGGCTGCGCCGGCCACGGCGATTACATTGTCCAGCCCCATCGCAGCATCTGCCACGATAATGGTCCGTACAGCTCCCCATAAGGTCTGGCCTGCCTTGATGTCCGTGTGATCGTCATTATCGGCCAGCAGCTTGTAGGCGATCCATACGAGCAAGACACCGCCCAGGGCAAGCAGCCACGGCACTTTCAGCAGCCAGACGACGACGATCGTCGCAATGATCCGGAGCAGGACTGCGCCTCCGGTTCCATAAAAAATAGCCTTTTTCTGAGTCGAGGGAGCAAGATTCCTCGCAGCAAGGCCAATTACGATGGCGTTATCGCCAGCCAATATTAAATCCAAAAAGACGATTTTGATCAAACTAACTAAAAATTCTATTACACTGTCCAAATCAGGTCACTCCTTATTATGACTGTATACGGAGTTCAATAGCAAATCGATTCATTATAGGCTAATTTTTCATGTGAAGTCAAGCATAGCCTGGCCAACTCGCACATAGATGTAGAGTGGAGGTGTTGGCCTTTGGAATCGATTTGGCTGCTCATTCAGATCCTTATGATCAATTTGGTCCTAAGCGGTGACAATGCCGTTGTGATTGCTCTGGCGAGCAAGGACCTGCCGGAGAAGCAGCGTAAACAGGCGGTATGGTGGGGAGCGCTCGGCGCTGTTATCCTAAGGTGCCTGTTGACTTTTATTGCGGTCATTCTGCTGAAAATCCCTTATGTTCAGGCGGTCGGCGGGTTCATGCTCATCTGGATCGCCTTAAATCTGCTGATCGAAAACAAGGATGAGCTCCGGCTGCAGGAATCCTCTACCATCTGGAAAGCGGTCAGGACTATTCTTGCAGCGGATTTCATTATGAGCCTTGACAACGTACTTGCTATTGCCGGACTCGCCAACGGCGATCTCGCACTGATCGTGATCGGCATTGCGATAAGCATACCGATCGTCGTCTGGGGCAGCAATTTGATCGTCACCTGGCTTCACCGTTTCCCGGTGCTCGTGTACATCGGGGCGGGCATTCTAGCTTATACAGCCGGTGAGATGATCCTCCAGGACCACAGGCTTGGGGCTCTTCTCTCCGCATCTCTGCCGGAATTCCACCATCTCATTCCCGGCGTATTGGCCGGCTTGGTGATCGTCTCCGGCGGTATCAAGCAGCTGCTGCTGCGGCCGCGTTCATAAGCAGGACAATCTCGTTGAAAGCCGGGTTTAACCCGGTTTTTTCTTATTTTGAACCATAAAAAATTGCAAAGTATGGGAATAATCCGGTCTTGCGGCAGGACCTTTCCTTTGCAGGGTTATTTTGGCCTGCAGTGCCTAAAAAATTACAGGCGCAATCTGGTTTTTTTTACACGTTTCAGATAAACTAAAGATGAAAATATGTCGTTTTTTGCGTATGGCGTAAGGGACGGCAATAGAGAAGAGGGTGGGAGAATGTCCTCAAGGAACGACTTGAAGCTGGGCCTGTTCATTGTCATTGCTGGAATCGTCATTTTGCTTGGCAAGCTTGGAGTTTTCGGTTTTTTGGGCCGCACGCTGTGGCCGCTGGTCCTTTTGATTCCCGGACTGGTTCTGCATATGCTGTTTTTCGGCAACCGGGCGCGTGCCACGGTGCTTGTACCCGGCGGTATTTTGACGGTGTACGGGCTGCTATTTTTACTGTGCAGCACGATCAGCTGGGGGCTGATGTCCTACTTGTGGCCCGCCCTTCTGCTCGGGATCGCGGTCGGGATGTACGAGTATTACCTGTTTGAAAAGCCCCGTCCGTCCTCCTTGCTTCCTGCCTCCGTCATTTTGGGACTGGCTTCGCTGGTGCTGTTCTTCTTCAGCCTTCTTCATACCGCGGTGATCTATATCCTCGCCGTGCTTCTGATTGCCTTGGGCATTTGGCTGATTGCCGGAAGGGGGAAATCCAGAAACCGGAAGTGGAAAAGCGGCTGGTAAATCAGGCCTTCTATTTTCTGTAAAACACTTGTTTTTTTCTGAAACTTCATTATAATATAAGGGATGTAGAAGCGTCGGCGCTACCGCCTGACGCTTCATTTGTTGAAAGACTTCGTTACGATTTGAAAGGGAAAGGATCTGGATAAAAGCCATGCATTCAAGAGATAAAATTCGCAACATTGCGATTATTGCGCACGTCGACCACGGCAAGACGACCCTAGTTGACCAGTTGCTGCAGCAATCGGGAATATTCGCCAAACACGAACACCTGCAGGAACGCGCCATGGACTCCAACGATTTGGAGCGCGAACGCGGCATTACCATCCTGGCCAAGAACACGGCCATTACGTATAAAGATTTTCTGATTAACATTGTGGACACCCCGGGACACGCCGACTTCGGCGGCGAGGTGGAACGGATTATGAAGATGGTCGACGGCGTACTGCTCGTCGTTGACGCATATGAAGGCTGTATGCCTCAGACCAAATTCGTGCTCCGCAAAGCGCTTGAGGCGAATCTGACGCCGATCGTCGTCGTCAACAAGATCGACCGTCCGGCAGCCCGTCCGGCCGAAGTTATTGACGAAGTGCTCGACCTCTTCATCGAGCTTGAAGCAAACGACGACCAGCTGAACTTCCCGGTCGTTTACGCTTCGGCGCTGAACGGAACGTCGAGCCTGGATCCGGACAAGCAGGACGACAACATGCTGGCCCTGTATGAAACGATTACCGAGCACATTCCTTCTCCGACAGAGAAGGTTGATGAGCCGCTCCAGTTCCTCGTTACTCTGATGGACTACAATGAGTACCTTGGCCGGATTGCGATCGGCCGGGTTAACCGCGGCGTGATCAAGCAAGGCCAAGCCGTTACGGTCATCATGCGCGACGGCAAGAGCAAATCCGCCCGGATCGAGAAGCTGTTCGGCTTCCAAGGACTGAAGCGCGTGGAGCAGGAAGAAGCCGGTGCGGGCGACATCATCGCGATCGCCGGAATCAAGGACATCAATATCGGGGAGACGATCGCCGATCCGAACCATCCTGAAGCACTGCCGGTTCTTAAGATTGATGAGCCAACCTTACAGATGACGTTCCTGGTCAACAACAGCCCATTCGCCGGACGCGAGGGCAAGTGGGTTACGTCCCGCAAGCTGCGTGAGCGTCTGATGAAGGAACTGGAGACAGACGTCAGCCTGCGCGTTGAGGAGACGGACAGCCCGGATGCGTTTATCGTGTCGGGACGCGGCGAGCTTCACCTCGGCATCCTGATCGAGAACATGCGCCGCGAAGGGTACGAAATGCAGGTTTCCAAGCCTGAAGTTATCGTTAAGGAAATCGACGGAGCCAAGATGGAGCCGATCGAGCGCCTTCTGATCGATGTGCCTGAAGAGAGCATGGGCGCGGTCATGGAAAGCCTCGGTTCCCGCAAGGCCGAAATGGTGAACATGGTCAACACCGGCAGCGGACAGGTGCGCCTGGAGTTCCTGATTCCCGCACGCGGTCTGATCGGTTATCGTACGCACTTCCTGACGCTGACCCGTGGTTATGGCGTCATGAACCATGCCTTTGACAGCTACGGCCCGCTGCACAGCGGCCAAGTCGGCGGACGCCATCAGGGCGTGCTGGTTTCCAGCGAAACCGGAACGAGCACCTTCTACGGCATGATGGGCGTTGAAGACCGGGGCATCCTGTTCCTGGAGCCGGGAACCGAAATTTATGAGGGCATGATCGTCGGCGAGCATACGCGCGATAACGACATCATTGTTAACATCTGCAAAGAGAAGCAGCTGACAAACGTGCGTTCCGCGACGAAAGATGATACAGTAAAAATGAAGACGCCTCGTCTATTCTCTCTAGAGCAGGCGCTTGAATATTTGAATGACGATGAGTATTGTGAAATCACGCCGAAATCGGTTCGACTGCGCAAGAAGATTCTGAACAAGAGTGAGCGCGAACGTGCCGAGAAGCACCGCAAGATGGCAGAAGCCAACATGTAATCCGGGTAAGGTCCTCACCTCATTTCTGGAAGGAGTGAACTGTCCGTGCAAGCTTGGTTAGCAGCGCATCCGATTATCTCCTATATCATCATCTTTGTGCTGATCACCTATGTATACAACAAGGTGTTTCGGGTCAAACAGAAGCTTCCGCTTCTCAAAGAGATTCTGCTGTATATTCTGATGGCCATCGGCTCCGGGATGCTGCTGATTTTTCAGCACGACAAGCTTCCGATCATCCAATGTCTGCTTGTCGCGGTAGCTCTGATGTTCACGGTGCGCATCCGCTATTTCGTGGAAGCGCGGCAGAAGAAGAAAGCCGAAGCGGCTGCCAAGCGGGTCTAATACGCCCGCTGTGGCCCGGCTCTTTGCAACATTACGAAGGTTGTCATCGTTTATAGAGAGATTACCTCAAAATAAATGAAAAAGGTGTTTGAGATGAGTCCCAGCAATACGAGTCTACCTCCAAGATCTCATGGCGGCACCCCGAAAGGGAAAGTGCCTCCAAAGAAGAAAAAGAAGAAAAGCGGGTTCAAAACGTTTTTGAAATTCGTATTGATTCTGATTATAATAGCTGTACTCGCCGTAGCGGGATACGCGGGATATTTGTACTATAAAGCGGATCATGGCGTTCTGGACACAGGTGTAGATGCACCGGTCGCTCCTTCCCAATCCGCCAAGGTCAAACCGATTACAATGCTGCTGCTTGGAACGGACTATCGTCCGGAGACGAAGACGCACCTGTCTGACGTCATCATGATCGCTGCCTTTAATCCGGATACGAAATCGGCAACGGTAGTTTCGGTTCCGCGCGATACCAAGATCGAGCTGAAGGGCTACCGGGAGAACAAGGCCAATGCCTATTATCCGAATTTTCTGGCTGATGAGAAGCAATCCGGCATCAAGGCGACCGATGAGATGAAGACAATGTTCTCCAAGTATTTGGACATCGATATCGATTACGTGACGGTGCTGAATTTCCAGGCCTTCCGTGATGCGGTAGATGCACTGGGCGGCGTTGACGTGACAGTCGACAAGAACATGTGCTACCGGGATAAAGCCGACGGAACGGACATCAACCTGAAGAAGGGTGAGCAGGAACTGAACGGGAAGCAGGCGCTCGATTTTGTGCGCTACCGGAAGTCCAACTGCCGTCCGAGAACGGACGCTTCCGACGATTTTGACCGCAACCGCAGACAGAACGAAGTTCTTCACTCCCTGATCGACAAGATGCAGACGTTCAAGGGCGTCACGAGCCTGGGCGGAGTGCTGGATGCCATGAATAACAACATGGAAACCGACATCGAGAAGGATCAATTGAAGAACATAATTGCAACTTATTGGAAAATTAAAAAAGAAGACGTCAAATTCATGCCGATTACCGGCAACTGGAAAAGTCCTTATGTGTATGTAGACGATGACGAGCTGGATAAAGCAAAGCAGGCATTGAAGGACGAGCTTGCAGGCAAGGCTGCCGTGGAAGCCGGTACTTCAGCGGATGAAAGCTCGAATCCGTAAAGTTGGGTGCAAGTTTTGGGACGACATATAATATACTAGAGTACAATGGAACCTGTACAGGAGGTCAGTGCGATGTCCGAGACGGTTACGAAGTGGACTCCAATATATGAAATGCAACGTCAACCAGCCGTTCATCTCTCTGTGCCGACTTCTGCTGAATCCGGTGTATGTTTTGACGCGCCATGCAAAAAAGCCTAGTGATCTGATCACTGGGCTTTTTTCTTTTTTTGCAAAATTTGTTGATTCGGCTGGTATTTCGCCTGTCCTATGCTTTAGCGGGTTGGGCTTGGCGAAGAAGGGCTGTTCTGACGCGATTTGACATCGCGCGGGAGCTGCGGCACAATCCGGCCGACAATATCCGCCAGTTCGGAAGCGAATCCCGATACGGGTTCCCCTTTTTGAATATGCTGACCGATTTCGGCAATCCGGCTGGACAAATCCATATCGGCCGTCACGAGGGCGTTTTTGCCCCGAGGATCCTTTTTGAGTGCTTCGGCAACGGTATATTTGATGGTTCCGACGCGGGAACGCGTCAAATTGCCGTCTACGTCGATGCCTACAACGGCAGTATTGCCTAACACGACTGCATGCGCTTTTTTCACACCGTTCACCTTTTCGGCGATGTTTTCCAAATGGTCTTTTAAAGCCAGGTCCGTTGTATCTTCTGCAGAACGCACGGCCGTGTTTCCTGTAGACCGGAGTGAAAGGCGGTGATGGTCGCCGGTTGATGCGGCTGTCGGCCCCTGTTGACTTTGAGGAGAGGGTGATGCAGTGTTCTGATGATTACAACCGCTCAGTAGAGCCATAGTTAACACAACGAGCAAAAACATTCTCATATGTGATCGTCCTTTCCAGGTCATAAATTGGCATGACGGGTTGTAACTTAGGATGTCCATGACGAAATAATTTATGTGTTTATTATGAGTTCAGTGGAGGGAGAAAGTATGAGAAAGATATTTGTACTGGATACCAATGTGCTGCTGCATGATCCCCGGGCGATATTTGCGTTTGATGAACATGAAGTCGTGATTCCGGCCGTCGTTCTGGAAGAAATAGACTCCAAGAAACGGAATGCCGACGAAATCGGGAGAAATGCGCGGACGGTGTCCCGCCTGCTGGACGGATTGAGGGAAAACGGCGGCCATTTGCACAGCGGGGTGCTTCTGGAAAACAAAGGCAGCCTGAAAGTGGAGCTGAATCACCGCAGTTTTGTGAAAGTACAAGAAATGTTCGGCGAAATGTCCAATGATAACCGCATTTTGGCAGTCGCCTTAAATTATCATCTGGAGGAGCAGGGCAAGGAAGACCCGACGTCGGTAGTGCTGGTAAGCAAGGACGTGCTCGTTCGCATCAAGGCGGACGTGCTTGGTCTGGTGACCCAGGATTACTTATCCGACCGCACCGTAGGTCCCGGAGATCTGTATACCGGATATTCTACGCTTAAGGTGCACCCTTCCATCATCGACGAGTTTTATTCGTACCGTTTTTTGTCCATCAAGCCGCTGCAGTTGCCTTATCCGCTGTATCCGCATGAATTCGTCATCCTAAAGGACGAGATGGGGAGCACGAAATCGGCCTTGCTGAAGGTGAATGCGGATGCGCTCCGGCTGGAGCCGCTCTTTTTGAGCAATGATTCCGTATGGGGAATCAGCGCGCGTAACGCACAGCAGCGCATGGCGCTGGAGCTGCTGCTGAACGACGATATTCCGATCGTAACGATTACCGGAAAGGCGGGTACGGGCAAAACGCTGCTTGCCTTGGCAGCCGGGCTGATGAAGGTCGAAGATGAACATAAATACAAAAAGCTGCTGATCGCAAGGCCTGTCGTTCCGATGGGCAAGGATATCGGTTATCTGCCCGGAGAAAAAGAAGAGAAGCTCCGTCCGTGGATGCAGCCGATATACGACAACCTGGAGTTTTTGTTTGATACGAAAAAGTCGGGCGATATCGATAAAATTTTAATGGGTCTGGGCAGCATTCAGGTCGAGGCGCTCACGTATATCCGCGGACGCTCCATCCCCGGCCAGTTTATCATCGTGGACGAAGCCCAGAACCTGTCCCGCCACGAAGTAAAAACGATCGTCTCCAGGGTAGGGGAGGGAAGCAAGATTATCCTGATGGGGGACCCTGAGCAGATCGATCATCCGTATCTGGATGCATCGAGCAACGGTCTGTCGTATATCGTGGAGAAATTCAAGCAGGAAGGGATCAGCGGGCACATTACCTTGGAAAAAGGCGAGCGCTCCAAGCTGGCCCAGCTCGCAGCCGATCTGCTGTGATTTCATAAGCTGGTACTATTTCCCGAGAAATGATGCCACTAACTACCAGCACATAAAAAGAAGTCCCCCTTGTCCGGTTCATCGGAACCGGCTGGGGGCTTTTTTTGGAGAGATCAGAACGTATAAGATTCGAAGCCTCCGCCTCCTGATCTCGCAAGAAAAACTTCCGTTAAAAGCGGTCTGTCTTCTTAGAAGATACGTCGATGGACGTCTTTCTTTAGAGATCAGAATACGTATAAGATTCGAAGCATCCGCTTCCTGATCTCGCAAGAAAAATTTCCGCTAAAGGCGGTCTGTCTTCTTAGAAGATACGTCGATAGACGTCTTTCTTTAGTTTTAACAATTTCAGGCACCGGATCAAATATACTCGAATTACAATAAGGACATTCACAGGCGTAGATTCGTAGTTAACCTTATGGTATGGGGCATCGGCTTATTTCTTACCAGTCCGTTAAACATTTCCAGAAAAAAATAGGACAAGCGCCCTATGAATTTGCTAAAATATTGTATAAGTATTGTGAGGGGAGGCCTAGAGACTTGAGGCGGAAAAATTACTGGCTTCTGTTTGCCATTTTGCTGCTCTCTTTAACCGCTTTATCCCAGGGGCAGGATTTGTCGCAGACCCCATCGGGTCATGAAGAGGAAGATGACGCGTCTCTGTTTCCGCAGCCTTCCACACAAGAGCGAACGTCCCAATCCCCCATCCGGGTCACCGTGCACCTTAGCGATGAGGATTTTAAGCAGCTCGAGGAGCTGAATCATACATATGTCACCGACACTGGAGCCACGGTAGAATTGAACAACATCCCGGATGCCGATGCATACCTTCAGCTGACGTCCGCTTTGGCCGTAGGGGAAGGCCCCGATGTCATGCTCATCAACAGCTCGTGGGTTCGCCCGATGGCCTCCCGAGGCTACCTGCTGCCAGTCGAATTCTATACAAGCAATCGTGCGGATAGTGATACCATCAACCCGCTGCTCCAAGAGGTGGAATGGAACGGCTACCAGTGGGGAACGCCTGCCGACATGGATCCTTATGTACTGGCATGGAATGTGAAAGCGCTGAATTCGCTTGGAGTGACGGATATTCCAGGCGGTATCAGCAGTTGGAAAGAGATGCTGAGCAAAGCGAAGAACCGAGGACATCAGCAGCTGCTGGAGATTTCGTCCGGGGACGGCTATGATGCTGCAGCTTTGATGGGAGCACTGGGCACCGATCCGCTAAGCCCGAGCCAGGCATCCCTGGAATGGATCGACAAGGCTCGCGCATTCATGCAAATCGATCAGGCCGAGCAAGGCGCTGACGGGGCCCAGCTTCCGCTAACCATTTCCGCCGTCTCGGAAGCGGCGAAGTCTCAGACGGCAAATACGGAACTGCGGATGCCCGAGCAGCTGTACGCCATCTATCCGTCGCTCCTGCGCAGCCGAAGCTACGCCGTATCGGCGGGATCGCAGCATGCCAAAGAAGCAGCCGAATGGATTGCGTATATGAGCTCGGCAGTCGTTCAGCAGGAATGGTACCAGGCTACGGGTAAACTTCCGGCGCTGAAGAGCCTGTACGACGATTCGGTATTCAATCCGGCCGGGCTGCCGTTCCATCTCAACTCCCTGCTCCAGACGGCGGGTACCGATAAGGACACAGGCAGGCTGCAGGCGAAATGGGATGTGTTTGTCAAAGCATCAGGCGATTATATTACAGGCAAATCTGCGGCCACAGATTACGTTGAGGCTGTAAGAGGGGAAGCCGGAGGAAGCTGATCCGATACTCGCGGGCAGTTCGTCTCCGGCTTTTTTGTGTTACATGGACAGCTTAAGCGTGACATGGAGGTTTTTATCCGTACTTTTCACCTCGGTTGCCTTCACGAAGGAGACGATTTGCTGCGGATAAAATCCCAAATCGAACTCTTCCTCCATTTGGCGGCGTGTCGTATCGGGCAGTTCATAGCCGTTAAATACGAGCTTATCCACATGGAACATGATGGAGTTCTGAGGCTGCTCCTCGACGCTGTAGTGGCCCTGAACTTCAAGGGACAGCGTGCCGCTTTGGCCGGAGGCTGTAATCTCATCTTCACCAAAGTGGAAGGCAAACTGCTTGAACAGATCGTTTTTGGAGCGGAGGAAAGCGTTCAGATCGTCCTCCTTGATGTCGATATTATAGGTCGTTCCGTTGGTGCGGATCGCACCGTCCTGATTCTGGATAAACTCCGGGAGGTCGTTCATGGCTGAGGCGAGCGCGTCAAAATAGGTTTTTACCTCGTTAAGCCCGACATTTTCCCAATAAAGCGTAAATTCCTCAATCATTTTCTTGAGCGCTTCCGGATCGCTGCTGGAGGCGATTCCCTGATCGACCTTTTGCTGCAGGGCCGATACCCGTGCCCGCTGCTCAATGAGATTGGACTTCATTTCTTCCAGATCGGCCGTCTTTTTCTCCATGGCCAGCTTCGTGTTTTTAATCTCCTTGTACTCCGATTGATACGCTTCAAGAACCGAGCGGTCATGCTCCATGATCATATCGTAGACATCATACATATGAATGAGGCTGCCCAAATCTTTGGCGGACAGCACGGCAACGAGCAGGCCTTCCCTTTCCCCCATGTAATAAGAGCGAATGACGGCTCCTGCGCGGCTCTGCTGATCCTGGATCTGAAGCAGCTTGTCTTCCAGCTGCCCGGACAGCTTGTTCAGCTCCTGCTGGATGGTCTCCTGCTGCGCGGTGATCCGCTCAATCTCCCGGTCGATTTCCACAACAGACAGGCTGTTCTGTAATATTTCTCGGTCGTCTGTGCTGGCGCCTGCGGACGGGGCGGCCCGAAGCTCAGGTACGGGGCGGAGCAGCGACAGGCAGAGCATCGGGAGAAGCAGGCAGAGGATTCGCAGGCGTCGGTTGTAAGGCTTCAATGGATTTGATCCCTCCCCCATGGTTGTCCATTGTAAATATATGATTCAACGGAAAAAAATATCATCTCTCTTGGAGCCTGTCAGATTTGGCAAGCCAAATAACCCCAGTATTCAGATACAGATTTATGCAGGTGGCCCCGATAAAAGTCGGCATAAGCGAAAAAAGCGACCCGGCATTGGATGTCGGATCGCTTTCCTTTGGGTTCTCTAATGATCGGATTAAAGCGGTAAGCCCATTTTGAATACTGTCCAATAGCTGAAACCGGTAAACGTCACGATCATATAGCCCCAGAAGAGAAGAATGTAAGTTCTCTCCGTAAATTTCAGATACCCCAAGATGACGAAAAATGCGGTCTGTACGAAGAACAACAGAGCCATCTCGACCATGTTGCCGGCATATGCCATAAGCCCGATTGCGAGCGTAAAGAACCCGAGTACTCGAAACATGCGTGCCACGTTATATCCCCCTCTCCTTATGTACGGTCATAGCTAAGCTACGTATCATTATATCGTTAACCCAAAATTGTGTAAACGAAAAAGTTGTTTTTATTATTGTGGTCCCATGAAGACAAAGTATACATCGCCATGCATCGGCAAATTTCCAATATGAGGGTATGAGCGCTTTGCAAATTGGCAATACAATTTAGTATCAAATAGATTCTATGAACTCTATGAGAAGCATAGAAATGAAAATAAGCAGCTGTTATACCTTATTCAGTACCCGGTGAACAATCCGGTTATGGAGACGGGTTATTTTAGGATGTTGTTAGGAGGGTTTTGTTGCATGACAGCAGTTAGACAAGATGCATGGAGCAGCGAGGATGACCTTATTTTGGCGGAAGTAACCTTAAGGCATATCCGGGAAGGAAGCACTCAGCTGGCCGCTTTTGAGGAAGTAGGCGAAAAAATCGGAAGGACGGCGGCAGCCTGCGGATTCCGATGGAACAGCTGTGTCCGTAAAAAGTATGAGGAAGCAATCAGCCTGGCCAAGACGCAGCGCCAGAAACGGAGCTACTATAAGAAGCAGCCGGCAAATTCGGGGATTCAGGTGGCCGGTTTAGGTCTGTCCGAAGCTGAGGCGGGTTATTACAAAATGGAGGGAGCCAGTGAAGAAACACTCTCCATCGATGCGGTCATCCGCTTTTTGAAGCAGTGGAAAGGGAGTCTCCAGGAAAACGGACGCCAGCTGAAAATGCTGGAGAAGGAGCTCCGTGAAAAGGAAGAAGAGCTGAACAATTTGAGAAGGGTCAACGAGCGGCTCTCCAGGGAAGTCAGTGAAGTCCAAACCGATTACAGGGTCGTTAATGACGACTACAAAGCGCTTATTCAAATTATGGACCGCGCACGGAGGCTCGCCTTTTTGAACGAAGAGGACGAGGAGCTGAAGTCGCGGTTCAAGATGGATGCCAACGGCAATCTGGAGCGGATTGAGTAAAGGTCATACAACGATGCAATACAGATCCCGTGCGGATGCGTGAAGTTTGCGCAGACCGAACGGGTTTTTTCGTGCGTGTAAGCCTTATGTGATCCCGGATGCGCTATAATAGGGACACGGAAAGTAACCATTGGACACGGAGGGCAGGCTAATGCTGATCGATATTGTGGGCGCGGGATCGCTCGGACTGCTGTTTGGGGGAAAATTGGCCGGGTCCGGCAGCCTGGTGCGGATCTGGAGCCGCAGCGCCGGGCAAGCGGAGGAGCTCCGCCATTCCGGCATCCATATTGCCAAAGATGGTGAGAGCGGATTAAAGGTGGAACCCGCGCACTTTCAATCCGGTACCGTCGAACAGCTCGGACAAGCTTGGGAGACGAAGCCGGGAGATTATGTGCTTGTGATGACCAAACAAAAGGATACGGAGGCGGTATGCCGCTATTTATCACAAGTCAGGCTTCCGCAAGGATCCAGCCGGCCGGTCGTCGTTTGTTTTCAAAACGGCTACGGGCATATGGACAGGCTGAAGGCGATATTGCCCGGATGGACTATGCTGGCTGCGGTGACGACTGAAGGCGCAAAGAGAACATCGTATACAGAAGTATTTCATGCGGGATCAGGGGATACGGTCATCGGCGAGAGCGGTATAGGGCATGTCTCCAGGAAGATTGGCGGCCGGTGGTTAAATCTTGTTCAGGCCCTAAAACAAGCAGGATTTTACCCGGTATTGTCGAATGACATCGATAACATGATGTTTCGTAAATTGCTGATCAATGCGGTGATCAATCCGCTGACCGCACTCTGGAGGATTCCGAACGGAGAGCTGTTAAAAAGTCCGGCGAGGATGAAGCTGATGCGGGAATTGTATGAAGAGACGCTAGCCGTTTACGACGCATGCGGAATTCGGTATGAAGAAGATATGTGGAATCAAATATTGAATGTGTGCAGAGCGACTTCCGGGAACACCTCGTCCATGCTGAAGGATGTGCTTGCAGGTTCGCCGACGGAAATCGGCTGGATTAATGGAAGCATCGCGGACATGGCGCTGAAGGCGGGAGTTCAGGCTCCTGTCAACGAGCTTGTGACCCGGCTCATCGAAGGAATAATCGCAGAGGAGGAGTGAGGAATCTTGGATTTCTTGAGAAATTCATTTATTTTTTTGAGCATCCTTCCGTTTTTCCCGTTTTTGCTCGTGTATTTAGGAGGATATTACTGGCGGAAAAACAGCAGAAATCGCGCGCTGCTGCTGGCCATGGACGTCACTACATTGTTTTTGATCTTTTCCGTTGCGGCGCTGTTCAACAATACGTTCCATACCAGGTTCGGCTTTTATTTGATCCTCTTGTTCATGCTCATCGCGGTGGGGTTGATCGGCGGGGCGCAGAACCGGCTCAAAGGCAGGATTGATGCCAGGAAAATCGCCAAAGTCGTATGGAGAATGTCCTTTATGCTCATGAGTGCAAGCTACATCATCTTTACATTAATCGGTATTTTTAAGTACATAATACAGACTGGGGCCTAATATTTTACAATTTTAATCAACAAAAAGACAGGGGAAATCCTTGATTTTGGCCGTTTGTCACAAGAAAGTAAAATTTTCATGTTTTTCTATGTAGATTTTTTTGACCACTGGTTGTATAATTTCTAACCATACACATAATTAATTTACCTTTAGGGGGAACAGTTAATGAAAAGGAAAAGCCTGCTCATGGTTCTGACGCTGATCCTCGTTGTTGGCACTGTACTTGCTGGGTGCGGTTCCAAGAATGACAATGGCGGCAGCACGGCTAGCGGCGGCGACAAAGGAAGTTCGTCGGCTGCTAAAGAACAAGTACTTCACATTAACCTGAGCGCTGAGCCGCCAACGTTTGACCCGGCGCAAGCCCAGGACACTCAAGCTAACACCGTACTGAAAATGATGTACGAAGGCCTTGTGCGTATTGACAAGGATAACAACCCGATTCCGGGTGTGGCCGAGAAGTGGGATGTTTCCTCCGACGGTCTGAAGTACGTATTCCATCTGCGTAAAGACGCGAAGTGGAGCAACGGCGACCCTGTAACGGCAAAAGACTTCGTCTTCGCTTGGGAGCGGGTTTTGAATCCGGCTACAAGCCCAGCACCGCCTTATGCATATCAACTTTATTACATTAAAGGCGCAGAAGACTACAACAGCAAGAAAATTACCGACTTTAACCAAGTTGGCGTAAAAGCGACAGATGACAACACACTGGAAGTCACACTGAACAATCCGACTCCTTATTTCCTGGGTCTGACTTCGTTCTACACGTTCTATCCGGTGCATCAATCGGTGAAAGACAACGCCAAATGGGCAACCGATCCGAAGCTGATGGTAACGAACGGGCCGTTCACGCTCACAACTTGGACAACCGGTCAGAAGATCGAAGTGACCAAAAACGCAAACTACTGGGATAACCAGAACATCAAGCTGACCAAGGTTACGATGTCGCTGTCCAACAGCAGCGCAACGGAACTGTCCAGCTACAAAGCTGGCCAGCTTGACTATGCAGGTAACCCGAACGGAACGATTCCTACGGACCAAATGCCTGCAGTGAAGAACGAGCTGAAGGACGAGCTCGATTTGAAACCGATCGGCAGCATTTACTACTACGTGTTCAACACAACAGCGAAACCGTTTGACAACGTAAAAATCCGTAAAGCGTTCTCGATGGCCATCAGCCGTCAGGATATCGTCGATAAAGTAACGATGAGTGAAGAAACCCCTGCGTTCGGATTCGTGCCGCCAGGCATTTCCGGTGACAAGGGCGAATACCGCACCGAGTTCAAGGATGATTTCTTCACCGAAAATATGGAAGAAGCCAAGAAACTGCTTGCTGAAGGCATGCAGGAAGAAGGATACACGACGCTTCCTCCGATCACTTTGATCTACAACTCCGATGACAAGCATAAGAAAATTGCGCTTGCCATTGCAGATATGTGGAAGAAAAATCTTGGCGTTGAAGTGAAAACCGAAAACCAAGAGTGGGGCGTGTTCCTCAAGAACCGTCAAAACCTGAACTACCAAATCGCACGTGCCGGCTGGAGCCCGGACTACAACGATCCGATGACTTTCTTCGATCTGTGGACTTCGACCAGCGGCAACAACGATTCCGGCTTCAAAAACAAAGAGTATGATGCTTTGATCAAAGACGCATTCTCTACACCTGACACAGCAAAACGTATGGAAGACTTTAAAAAGGCTGAAACGATGATCATTAAAGATCAGCAGGTCGTGCTGCCGATTTACTACTATACAAACGTTGCGTTGATCAAACCGAATCTTAAAGGCGTTGTCATTGACTATGCCGGTCAAGTAGACTTTACAAGAGCTTATTTCGAATAAATTTCGAATGGTCTAACAAAAGCAGCTTAGCTTGATAAATACTGTTCGGGATATATATGTGGAGCTTCCATATATATCCCGTTTTTTTTGCTTAGTATATATCTTTACCAAGGATTTCTTCAATTTGAAATATATAGCATGGACAAATAGATTCGGCATTCTTTAAAATTAAAATATGGCCTGCGATGGTTGGTGCCATGTTATATGAAGTTTAGCGGGGAGGGTAAATCGGACATGGTACGTTACGTACTGAGCAAGTTTTTCTATATGCTGGTATCGCTCTTTATTTTGATATCGGCTACATTTTTTCTGATGAAGGCCATTCCTGGTAACCCTTTTATGTCCGAGAAAAATGTACCGCCTGAAATCCAAGCCCGGCTGATGGAGCAGTATGGATTGGACAAGCCGGTATATCAGCAATACTTCAAATACTTGGGGGATATTGCAACGGGTGACCTGGGGATTTCCATGAAGCATCAGAACCAGGAGGTAGGGGGCATTATTCTGCAGACCTTCTCTGCATCCCTGAAACTGGGTATCTTCGCCATCGTTATTTCCGTAATTGTCGGTGTGCTCCTCGGCATGCTCGCCGCGCTGTACCACCGAAAGCTTATAGATAATATCGCCATGGTGCTGGCGGTGCTGGGCATCGCCGTTCCGAGCTTCGTACTGGCATCGCTGATCCAGTATCTGTTTGCGCAGAAGCTGGGCTGGTTCAACGTCATGGGCTTTGACGGCCCGCTTGACTACGTTCTGCCGGTCGCCGCGTTGTCGGCGCAGCCGATTGCCTTTATCGCCCGCTTGACGCGCTCGAGCATGCTCGAAGTGCTGCATGCGGATTACATCAAGACAGCCAAGGCCAAAGGCCTCAACTGGATGACGATTATGTTCAAGCACGTGATCCGTAACGGCATTTTGCCGGTGGTCACTTATATCGGCCCGATGACCGCCAACGTCATTACGGGTTCCGTCGTTATCGAGCAGATCTTCGGCATCGGCGGGATCGGTAAAGTGTTCGTCGAATGTATTACCAACCGGGATTACACGATGATTATGGGTGTGACGATTTTCTACGGCGTACTGCTGATGCTGGCCCGTTTCATCACCGATATCGTATACGTGCTGGTTGATCCGCGCATTAAATTAACCGGCGGGAAGGAGGGCTAACGATGGCTGTACAGGATCCAACCTTGATGAATAACAACGTAGAGCTGACGCCCGAAGACTTCCGGAAAATCGGTACCGATGAGAAAGAGGCTGAAATTATTCAGCGGGAAAGTATTTCGGCGTGGAGAGACGCGTGGCAGCGTCTTCGTAAAAATAAACTCGCCATGGCAAGCTTGGTCGTTCTCATCTTGATCATTTTGGCTGCGATTATCGGGCCGATCATTTCGAAATTCGATTCGGCGACCAACGATTTGCTGGCCACGAATCAGCCTCCTTCAAAGGAGCACTGGTTCGGCACCGACGACTTGGGCCGCGATATGTTCGTCCGGACGTGGATGGGCGCCCGTATTTCCTTGGTCGTCGGCCTGGCTGCGGCACTCATTGACCTCTTGATCGGTGTCATTTACGGCGGCATCATGGGGTATTTTGGTGGACGAGTCGACGCCATCATGAACAAGTTTTCCGAAATTTTGTATTCCATTCCTTATATGCTGGTTACGATTCTGCTGCTCGTCGTCTTTGAGCCGAGTATCGGAACGATTATTCTGGCGCTGACGATTACCGGCTGGATTAACATGTCGTGGATCGTCCGCGGTGAAATCATGCAGCTGAAGAACAGGGAATACGTTCTGGCTTCCCGTTCCATGGGAGCAGGCTCCGGCCGGCTGTTGTTCCGCCACCTGCTGCCGAATGCGGTTGGTCCGATCATCGTCACCTTGACGCTGTCGGTACCGAACGCGATTTTCTCGGAAGCCTTCCTTAGCTTCCTCGGTCTGGGTGTCCGGGCACCGATCGCTTCGCTCGGTTCGATGGTCAACGACGCATTGACCGGCTGGATGTACTATCCTTGGCGGATGCTGTTCCCGGCCATTCTGATCAGTTTGACAATGCTCGCATTTAACATTTTCGGTGATGGCCTCCGCGATGCGCTCGATCCGAAATTGAAATAACAGGAGGTGAGATCATGGAGCCGATTTTACAAGTAAAAGACCTGCATGTATCCTTTCACGTCAAAGGCGGCGAAGTCAAAGCCGTCCGCGGCATGAATTTTGAAATAGGCAGAGGAGAAACGGTGGCGATCGTCGGTGAGTCCGGAAGTGGTAAGAGTGTGACCGCGCAGACGATCATGCGCTTGATCCCGTCTCCTCCTTCTGACATCAAGAGTGGTCAGATTATTTTCCAGGGTGAAGATATTCTGAAGAAAACCAATAAAGAAATGGAAGCGATCCGCGGGAAAGACATCGGCATGATTTTCCAGGATCCGATGACTTCCCTGAATCCGACGATTAAGGTCGGCAAGCAAATTACCGAGGTTCTGATCAAGCACCAAAAGCTGTCTTCCGCGGAAGCGAAAGAGCGCGGTCTGGAAATGCTGAGACTTGTCGGTATCAAGAACCCGGAAGAACGCTTCAACCAGTACCCGCACGAATTCTCCGGTGGGATGCGTCAGCGCGTCATGATTGCAATCGCCTTGGCGTGCCGCCCGGCGCTCCTGATCGCCGACGAACCGACGACAGCGCTGGACGTGACGATCCAGGCGCAAATCATGGACGTTATGAAGGAAATGCAGCAGAAGCTCGGAACTTCTATTATCCTGATTACGCATGACCTCGGCGTCGTTGCCGGCATGTGTGACCGCGTTATCGTCATGTACGCTGGTGAAGTGGTAGAGACGGGGACGAAGTGGGAGATTTTCAAAAACCCGCAGCACCCGTACACAAAAGGCCTGCTGCGTTCGATGCCGCGTCTTGACCAGAAGAAGGGCGAGCCGCTGATTCCGATTATCGGTACGCCGCCGGACCTGATCAAACCGCCGGTCGGCTGCGCGTTCTGCGCTCGCTGCGATGAAGCGATGAAAGTATGCGAACGGATCAATCCGGGAGCGACGGTATTCAGCGACACCCAAATGGCGCGCTGCTGGAATCTTCATCCGATGGCCAAGGAGGTTCAATCGTCATGAAAGAGAACCATTTGATCGAAGTCGAAGGCCTCAAGAAATACTTTAACGTCGGCGGCGGCAAGATCGTCAAAGCCGTGGACAACATTAACTTTTTCATCCGCGAAGGCGAAACGCTCGGCATGGTGGGCGAATCGGGCTGCGGCAAGTCGACCGCGGGCCGTACGATTCTCCGCCTGTACGAGCCGACTGCTGGCAGCGTCAAGTTTAACGGCACGGATATTTACAAGCTGTCGCCTTCCAAGATGAAAGCGATGCGCCGCGATATGCAGATGATTTTCCAGGATCCATACGCTTCCTTGAACCCGCGGTTTACCGTATCGGACATTATCGGTGAAGCGCTGGATATCCACAATCTGGCCGGCAGCCGCAAAGAGCGGAAGAAGCGCGTGGAGGAATTGCTGGATATGGTCGGTCTGAATCCGGACCATGCCACCCGTTATCCACATGAGTTCTCCGGTGGTCAGCGGCAGCGGATCGGGATTGCCCGTGCGCTTGCCGTCAATCCGAAGTTCATTATTTGCGACGAGCCGATCTCGGCGCTGGACGTGTCCATTCAGGCACAGGTCGTCAACCTGCTGAAGGATTTGCAGGACCGGCTTGGGCTGACCTATCTGTTCATTGCCCATGACCTGTCGATGGTCAAGCATATTAGTGACCGCGTAGCGGTGATGTACCTGGGCAAAATGGTAGAGCTGGCCGACAGTGAAGAACTGTACGCCAATCCGATTCACCCGTATACAAAAACGCTCCTCTCGGCGATTCCGATCCCGGATCCCGAAGTGGAGGAGAACAAGAAGCGGATCTTGATGAACGACGAAAAGTCGGGTCCGATTCACTCCGCCAAAGGCGGAGATGCAGCGGATCAGGAAGACACGAGACTTGTGGAAGTTTCCAAAGGCCATTGGGTCGCTGCTCCATATGCCTAAGCTATGACAGCTTTACCGCCGGGTGATCCCGGCGGTTTTTTGTTTGCTTTGACGGATACAACAACATTGGTTACAATCAAGAAAGATTGCGGTAGTATAAAGTAAGCACGGAAGTGATTGGGCACAGAATAGGAGGCATACCCATGAATGTGGTTTCCGACTCACTCAAGAGCGGTTCGGCTCTTGCAGATGATTATATAAACCGTTTTAGCGAAGTACAGCCTTTATACGGTGAAGATTTTCGCGATGAAGCAAGCTGGCTGAAACGTGTGGAATGGCTTGACCAATCGGAGTCCGTACGGGTTAACCGGGGCGAATTGGCAGAAGTTTTACGGCGGTATAACAGCCAGCACAATAACCATCAGGCGGTACATAATGCACTGGATTTGCTGGCGAAGGAAGGAACGCTGGCCGTGGTGGGGGGACAGCAGAGCGGACTGTTTACCGGTTCGCTGCTGGTGATCTATAAAGCCATGACCATTATCCAGTCGGCGCAAGAAGCGGCCAAGAAATTCAACCGGCCGGTGGTGCCCGTCTTCTGGATCGCGGGTGAGGATCATGACTTCGATGAAGTGAACCATACGTACGTCATGACACCGGAGCTGAAGGTCGCCAAAATCAAGATGGAAGCGAAGCCGGGACCCCGCTCGTCGGTGAGTGCGATTCCGATCGGTCCAAACGAATGGAAGCAGTCCTTCGACCAGCTGGGCAGGTGGCTTCCGGACAGTGAAAACAAGCCGGAGATTTTGAGATGGATCCATGAGGCGTCGGAGCAGTCGGATAATCTCAGCGACGCTTTCGCCAAGCTGCTGGGCCGGTTGTTTGGCGAGTACGGCTTGATTTTGCTCGATTCGGCGGATCCTGAACTGCGCAAGCTGGAAGTTCCGGTGTTTGAAAAAATGATCGAGCGCAACGACGGGCTGGAACAGGCTTATCAGCAGGCGGCTACGTGTATTACCGGCAAAGGCTACTCGCTTCAGGCGGAAGTTGCGGCCGGCGGGGCCAATTTGTTCTATATATATGAAGGAAACCGTCTGCTGCTGTATAAACAGGATGGCAAGTTCACTGATCGAAAAGGGATCGTCAGCTTAAGCCAGAGTGAGCTGCTGGAGCAGCTTCGGACTCATCCCGAGCGGTTCAGCAACAATGTGCTGACGCGCCCGATGATGCAGGAATCGCTGTTCCCGGTACTTTGTACCGTGCTTGGGCAAGGGGAAATTTCCTATTGGGCCATTACGAAGCAGGCTTTCGAAATCCTTGGGCTCCGGATGCCGATCCTGCTGCCACGGATGTCCTTTACCTTGATCGAAGGCGCCCTGCAGAAATACATGGATAAGTTCGGCGTGACCTTCCAGGATGTTCAGCACCGGTTTGCAGAAGCCCGCCAGCAGTGGCTTTCGAGCCAGGAGGAATTCCATATCGAACCGAAATTCGCTGAGACGCGCCGGGCTTTTGAACAGCTGTACGAACCGCTGATCCGCGAGCTGGGCACAATTCAGACCGGTTTGATCCCGCTCAGCGAGAAAAACAAGGGCAAAATTTTGGAGCAAATATCTTATCTGGAACGCAAAACACGCGAAGCGGTGGAGAAGAAGCATGAAGCCGAGCTGCGGCAGTGGGACCGGATCGGCGTTTCCCTGTTTCCGCTGGGCAAACCGCAGGAACGGGTGTTTAATATTTTCTACTATTTAAACCGCTACGGCCTCGCGTGGATTCATGATTTGATCCGCACCTCGGATCATTTTACGGCGGAGCACCGCATTATCGAGTGTTAATCAAAAAGAGGATAGGGAGGCAATGAGATGAGTTCATCTTCACTGCAGAACAGCGTCGTCAAGGATATGGCGCTGGCACCGGAAGGCCATTTGAAAATCGATTGGGTGGAGGCCCATATGCCGGTGTTAAACGAAATCCGCAAGCAGTTTGAAGCGGAGCAGCCGTTTAAGGGGCTGAAGGTCACCATTTCGCTGCATTTGGAGGCCAAGACGGCATACCTGGCTAAAGTGGTAAAGGCCGGCGGTGCGGAAGTAACGATCACAGGCAGCAACCCGTTGTCCACACAGGATGATGTCTGTGCGGCGCTTGCGGAAGACGGTGTGACCGTGCTGGCCAAATACAATCCGGATCCGGTGGAGTACAAGGAATTTCTGATCCGGGCGCTGGAGACCAAACCCGACCTCATTATCGATGACGGTGGAGACCTGGTGACGATCCTTCACTCGGAGCGGCCGGACCTGCTGGAGACGATCCGCGGGGGAGCGGAAGAGACGACGACCGGTATTATTCGCTTGAAGGCTTTGGAAAAAGACGGGCTGCTGAAGTTCCCGATGGTGGCCGTTAATGACGCTTACTGCAAGTATTTATTCGATAACCGCTACGGTACGGGACAATCGGTGTTCGATGCGATTAACCGTACGACAAACCTCGTCGTAGCTGGCAAAACCGTTGTCGTTGTAGGCTACGGATGGTGCGGCAAAGGCGTAGCGATGCGGGCGAAGGGACTCGGCGCCAAAGTCATCGTGACGGAAGTCAATGCAATCCGTGCGGTGGAAGCTCATATGGACGGCTTTGAAGTAATGCCGATGCTGGAAGCAGCAAAGCACGGCGACTTCTTCGTGACCGTGACGGGCAACCGGGACGTCATCACCGGTGAGCATTACGACGTGATGAAGGACGGGGCGATCCTGTCGAACGCCGGCCACTTCGATGTCGAAGTCAACAAACCGGAACTGGCGGCACGAGCCGAGTCGGTACGCACCGTGCGTCGTAACATCGAAGAATACAAGCTGACGGACGGCCGCAAAATCTACCTTCTGGCCGAAGGCCGGCTTGTCAATCTTGGGGCGGGAGACGGGCATCCGGCGGAAATTATGGATATGACATTCGCCCTCCAGGCGATGTCTCTGAAATACGTGAATGACAACTATCAAAACCTGGGTGCTCAGGTGCTGAACGTGCCGCTCGAAATCGACGAGCAGGTCGCACGCCATAAATTGGCAAGCCTGGGGATTCAGATCGACCGGCTGAGCCAGGAGCAGATCCGGTATTTGGACAGCTGGTCCACCCACGAATAATCGGTAAATTGTGGTTATCCACATGTGGAAAACCCCCTTGATTCTTCGCGAATCAGGGGGTTTTTGCTGTTTTACCGCGCAGGGCGGGACTGGAATTATCCACAAAAAAACATGTGGATAAGGCAGGATTTTGATTTTATCCGGCGAATCTAGTATCCTTAAGTGGTGGAAAGTGGTGCAAAGTGGGGATTTGGGGTTAAAGGGGTGAGTGAACGGTGTTTATGGGGGAATATCAACACAGCTTAGACGATAAAGGCCGCGTCACCATCCCTGCCAAATTCCGCGAGCTGCTTGGCTCCTCCTTTGTGGTCACCCGGGGCTTGGACCAATGCCTATTTGTATATCCTATGAATGAATGGCAAATTTTGGAACAGAAGCTGAAGTCACTATCCCTGATGAAATCCGACGCGCGTGCGTTTACCCGGTTTTTTTTCTCGGGTGCAACGGAATGCGAGTGGGATAAACAGGGAAGGGTAAATTTACCGGGGAATCTTCGCCAATACGCAAAGCTGGAGAAAGAATGCGTCGTACTCGGCGTATCGAACCGGGTGGAGATTTGGAGCAAGGATACTTGGGAGGAATACTTCCAGCAATCCGAAGAGACGTTTAACGATATTGCTGAGAAGCTGGTTGATTTGAATTTTGATTTGTAGAGAGTTTGGAGGGCTGCAGCTTGTTTCATCACATCACGGTGCTTAAAGAAGAAGCGACAGAAGGGCTGCGCGTGAAGAGAGACGGCATATATGTCGATTGCACGCTTGGTGGTGCGGGGCACAGTTCCCTGATCGCGTCCAAGCTGGGGGAATACGGCAGGCTGATCGCGTTGGACCAGGATGACTGGGCGCTCGATAACGCAAAGAAAAGGCTGGCCCCTTACGCAGACCGCGTATCCCTGGTCAAGACGAATTTCCGGCATCTGGAGGAAACCCTCCGGGAGCTGGCTGTTCCGAGCAAGGACGGCATCCCGCAGGTGGACGGCATTTTGTTCGATCTGGGCGTGTCATCTCCCCAGTTTGACGAAGGGGACCGCGGATTCAGCTACAATTACGATGCGCCGCTTGATATGCGGATGGATCAGTCGGCGTCCTTGACGGCCGCCGAAATTGTAAACGAATGGCCTGAGCAGGAAATTGCCCGGATTTTGTTCCAATACGGGGAAGAAAAGTTCTCAAGACGGATTGCCAGAGTGATCAGCGAGCGCAGAGCGCAGAAAGCCATTCAAACAACGGGCGAGTTGGTCGATATTATTAAAGAAGGCATTCCGGCGGCAGCGCGGAGAACAGGCGGCCATCCGGCCAAACGAAGCTTCCAGGCCCTTCGGATCGCGGTGAACGACGAGCTTGGCGCTTTTGAAGAAGCGCTGCATCAAGCAGTGCGCTGTCTTGCTCCCGGCGGAAGGGTATCGGTGATTACGTTCCATTCGCTGGAGGACCGGATATGCAAGCAAATTTTGAACAGCTACGTAGGCAAATGCACCTGCCCGCCGGACTTTCCGATGTGCGTGTGCGGCGGGAAGGGTGAAATGAAACTGGTCAACCGCAAGCCGATCGTGCCGGGTGAAGAAGAACTTGCACAGAACCCGCGAGCGCGTTCAGCCAAGCTGAGAGTTGCTGAGAAAATATAACCTAACGCATCTGACACACGATTCATATTTTTGAAGGCAAGGACTCATGTTCAGGGCGTAGAGACTAAGACAAAGGGGAATCAGACATGGCCTATACGCGTGGTAACCTGGCAGTTAAGGAGAAGGTCGCTGAACGAACGTCTCCCGGGTACCGGGAGAAGACGAAAGTCGTTACTCACCGTACATATCTGCCGATCAAGGAAAAGCTGCTCTATTTGCTGACGGTTGGAATATGCGTCATGGTGGCGAGCCTGATCATCTGGCAGAACGCCAACATTTACGACCTGAACAAGCAGGGGCAGAAGGTCGACAAGAACATTAAGAACATGAACGTGACCATTAAAGAGCTTAAGGCGGAGAAGCAGCGCCTTGAGGTCGGAATCCGTGAGAAGGCGATCCAGCTTGGTTACCAAGAACCGGGCAAGGAGGCGCTTACCGTTCCGCGTTCCAATACGACAAGTACGGATAACGCCGGAACAGGGTCGGAAACGGCAAAAAAATAGAGCTTGTGAGGGTTGAGCATGGTAAAAAGAATAAAACTTCGCACACTGCTCCTAGGAGGATTCATCACCCTCCTTTTTGTTGTTCTGTTGATTCGGGTATTTGCACTACAGGTGGTCAATGGGGATGATTGGCACGACCGTGCCGTAGCCCAGTGGACGAAGAAGGTACCGATTCCGGCATCCCGCGGCACGATTACGGACCGCAACGGCGATATTCTGGCATCCGACGTCCCGGCCTATACCGTTATCGTCAATCCGGCCGTTATCCACGAGAACGGGCTGGAGAACGAAATCATCGAAGGGCTGCACAATATTTTGGGCAAGGATGAAAGCGAGCTTAAAGAACTTGTAAATGCCAAAGACAAGGACGGGGAATACCTTACCAACCGGGAGGTCCGGAACGAAGGGTGGAAAATTGACGAAACGAAGAAGGCCCAGATCGTAGATCTCAACAAAGAGTTGAAGGCACAGCTTAAAAAAGAAAAAAAGGTGCTTGAAACCGGGCTGGATATGATCAAGGAGCAGAAACGCTATTATCCGAAGGGGACCCTTGCGGCTCATATTTTGGGTTACACGAACCGGGATGGTGAGGCTGTCGCCGGACTTGAGGCAAGTCTAGATGATTACCTCAAAGGCACCTCAGGACTCATGAAATACGAAAGCGACCGGCAAGGAGACCAGCTTCCCGAAGCGAATATGGTGTACAAGCCGGCTGTCAATGGTAAAAATTTAAAGCTGACGATCGACGACACGATCCAGTATTATATCGAAGACGCGATGAAAGAGACGTACGAAAAGTACCAACCGATCAGCATGACGGTCATTGCTGCCGATCCGAAGACGATGGATATACTCGGGATGGCCAACCTGCCGACATTCAACCCGAATACGTACTGGAACACGAAGGACCAGAAAGACTTTTTCAACTATGCCGTCAAAGCTACGTACGAGCCGGGTTCCACGTTCAAAATCGTAACGCTGGCAGGTGCGGTGCAGGAAAAGCTTTTTAATCCAAATGCGATCTACCAGTCCGGACAAATCCAGGTCAAAGGGACTCATACGTACCTTCATGATATCAATCGTTATGGTTGGGGACCAATCACGTTCCTTGAGGGCGTGAAGCGCTCCAGTAACGTCGCTTTCGTTAAGCTGGGATCGGAAATGCTCGGGAAAGACCGCCTGCTGAAATATATCAAGGATTTTGGCTTCGGTCAGAAGACGGGCATTGAACTGCCAGGCGAAGTCTCCACCACGATCAATCTTCCGGGTCCGGTCGAGGTGGCGACCGCGTCCTACGGACACGGCGTATCCGTGACGCCGATCCAGCAGCTGGCGGCGATCAGCGCGGTGGCGAACAGCGGAAAGCTGCTAACACCTCATATCATTAAAGAAATCACGGATCCGGATACCGGTAAGGTTATCAAATCCACCAAGACCGACGTCGTACGGCAGGTCATTTCCCCGGAAGCCGCTAAAGAAACGAGCAGCTACCTGGAACAGGTCGTCGCGGACCAGGTAAAAGGTACCGGGCGCAACGCCTACATCGACGGATACCGGGTGGCCGGTAAAACCGGAACCGCGGTCAAATACGGCTCCGACGGCAAACCGGATTACTCAAAGTCCGTCGTCTCCTTTGTCGGTTTTGCGCCGGTGAACGATCCGAAGATCGCCCTTATTGTCATAGTGGACCAGCCGAATGACCCTGATGTCGGCGGGGGCACGGTGGCGGCGCCGATCTTTAAGAAAATCGTGTCCCAGGCCCTGCCGTATATGGGCGTGCCGAAGGCGAACACCAAAAAAACGTCCGACGGCAAAACGACGGCAGAACGCTCACCGGCTCCGACGCTCACGAAGCTGGCCGTGAAGGACGCGAAGCAGAAGCTGCTGAACGCAGGCATCGACTTCGAAACGATCGGCAAAGGCACCTCGGTCATCCGGCAGTTCCCGGCAGCGGGAACGCCGATGAGCCCGGGGCAGCGCATCTATCTGCTCACGGAGGAGACCGACAAGATGACCGTTCCGGATCTAAAAGGCGAATCGCTGCGTGATGCGCTGGATATTTTGACCTTGCTGAAATGCTCGGTTACCGTCGAAGGCCAAGGATACGTCAGCGAGCAGCTGGTCACGGACAAGAACGGCAAGCGTTCCGTCCAGCTGACGCTGAAGCCGGTCAAGGATGAAGAGACATCGCAGGATACTTCATCATCCTCCACGAAGGACGATTCCGGTTCGAAGGATACGTCGACCGGCGATTCGGCCGACGGTAAGTCCGGCGAAGAAGCCAGCGATAACTGATAAGCGGCAACAGCTTGTTCTATCCCCTGGTTGTCCCGAATATTCATGATATGAACAGTCATGAAGCTGTAGGGAAGCGGGGAGGGATAACAAATGAAGGTTTCAAACGTCACCATGAGGCGGAGGCTGCTGTGGAGCTTGCTGATCCTCTGCCTGTTGTTCGCCGCTCTGATCGTGAGGCTAGCCTATGTGCAGCTTGGAAAGAGCAGCGAATTATCCGCCAAGGCCGAGGAGAACTGGCGCCGGGAAATTCCGTCAACGGCCAAGCGGGGCGAGATTCAGGACCGCAATGGGACGCCCTTGGCTTATAATATAAGCACGCCGACGATCATGGCGATCCCTGTTCAGATCAAGGAGCCCGAGAAGACGGCGAAGACGCTGGCTCCTCTGCTGGGTATGAGCGAAGACAAGATTATGAAGTCTATTACGAAGAAATCAAGGATTGAACGACTGCAACCCGGTGGACGCAAAATTACGATGGAGCTTGCTCAGAAAATTCGTGATTTAGAGCTGCCGGGTATCGTCGTTGCTGAGGACAATAAGCGGTTTTACCCCTACGGCGACCTTGCCGGGCACATTCTGGGCTTTACGGGCATCGACAACCAGGGCTTGACCGGGATCGAGCAGAGATATGACACCAAGCTGCAGGGGATTAACGGCAGCGTCTCCTATTTGTCCGATGCGGGGGGCAGGCTCATGCCGGGATCTTCCGAGAAATACGAGGAGCCCAGAGACGGCCTTAACCTCCAGCTGACGATCGACAAATCGATTCAGTCGATTATGGAGAGGGAGCTGGACCAGGCGATGGTTCAGTACCAGGCCCGCGGAGCCTGGTCGATCGCCATGAACCCGAAAACCGGAGAGATTCTGGGAATGGCCAGCCGTCCGGGATTTGAGCCGGCGAATTATCAGGAATATCCATCCGAAGTGTATAACCGGAACCTGCCGATCTGGATGACGTACGAGCCTGGTTCGACCTTCAAGATCATTACGCTGGCGGCCGCCCTTCAGGAGAAGAAGGTGGACCTCAAGAATGAGCAGTTTTTCGATCCGGGATATATCAAGGTCGGAGGAGCTACCTTGAGATGCTGGAAGCGGGGCGGCCACGGCAGCGAAACGTTCCTGCAGGTCGTGGAAAACTCCTGTAACCCGGGTTTTGTCGTTCTGGGCCAGCGGTTGGGCAAAGATTCGCTGTTTAACTATATCCGCAATTTCGGATTCGGCTCCAAAACGGGCATCGATCTGAATGGAGAAGAGAACGGCATCCTGTTCAAGCCGTCTCAGGTGGGCCCGGTCGAACTGGCCACGACGGCTTTCGGACAAGGGGTGTCCGTGACGCCGATCCAGCAGGTGGCCGCCGTGTCGGCCGCCGTCAACGGGGGCAAGCTGTTTAAGCCTTACGTTGCCAAAGCCTGGATTAATCCGGAGACCGGCGAAACGGTGAGCGAAACGAAGCCGACGCTGGTCAGACAAGTTATATCGGAGGATACGTCCAAGCAGGTGCGCGAAGCGCTGGAGAGCGTAGTAGCCAAAGGGACGGGCAGACCCGCTTTCATCGACGGATACCGTGTCGGCGGCAAGACGGGTACCGCCCAGATCGTCGTCAACGGCCGCTACTCCTCTACGGAGCATATCGTTTCATTCATCGGCTTTGCACCGGCGGACGACCCGCAAATCGTTGTTTACACCGCGGTGGATAATCCGGCCGGCATTCAATTCGGCGGCGTCGTGGCGGCGCCGATCGTCCAGCACATTCTCGAGGATTCGCTGCATGTGCTGAAGGTGCCGGAGCGCAAGGATCAGCTGCCGAAAACTTATAAATACGGAGATACGCCGATCGACACCGTTCCTGACCTGGTGGGGGCGACGGTTGAAGATTTATATGAGGATCTGAACATGAATTTTACGCTGGCTAAGTCCGGTACCGGGAACACAGTCATCAGCCAGGCGCCCAAACCGGGCAGCCGAGTGGAGCGGGGCTCGACGATCCGGATTTATATGGGAACGGACGCGGACGTGAAGGATCAGAGCGATGCGGACGAAGCGGAGGATGATCCGGAAGCTCCTCAGGATGGTACCGGCACACAGCAGAATGATGCCTCAACCCATAATTGATTGCGGCGATATTCGAGACTAATAGAACTAGAGCGAGGGATCAAGAGATGAAACTAAATGAACTGGCATCAGCATTAACGACGGCACAAATAATCGGAGACGGCGACATTACGATTACGAACATCCAGGTGGATTCGCGTAAAGTGGCGCCGGGAGACCTGTTTATCTGCCTCCCGGGCCACACGGTCGACGGTCATGACTATGCCGGCCAGGCTGCGGAACAAGGGGCGGTGGCGCTCGTTGTCGAGCGGAAGCTTGACATCGACCTCCCGCAGATCGTGGTCAAGGACTGCCGGTTTGCCATGGCCGTTCTGGCCGATGCGTTTTTCGGGTCGCCGAGCTCCCACATGAAGATGATTGGCGTGACGGGAACCAACGGCAAAACGACCACAACCTACCTCATCGAAAAAATGATGAGCGACCAAGGGGTCAACACTGGCCTGATCGGCACGATTCAGATGCGCTATGGCGGACGGACCTTCCCGATGTCGGGCACGACGCCGGAAGCGCTGGAGCTTCAGCGTTCCCTGGATGACATGACGGCGAACGGCGTAGAGTGCTGCGTGATGGAAGTATCCTCCCATGCGCTTGAGCAGGGACGGGTGAAGGGCACCGACTTCCGCACCGCCATTTTCACCAACCTGACGCAGGATCACCTCGATTATCATAAAACGATGGAGGAATACCGCGCGGCCAAAGGCTTGTTTTTCGCCCGCCTGGGCAACAAATTCGCCCATCAGCCGGAGCAGCGCAAGTTTGCCGTGCTGAATGCGGATGATGAAGCATCCTCCTACTTCGCCAAAATTACGGCAGCCGAAGTCATTACATACGGTGTTGAGAACAGCGCGGACGTCCGGGCAACCGGCGTCAAGGTGACGGCGCAGGGAACTTCCTTCCATGTGGACACCTTCCGGGGCAGCGCCGATATCCAGCTGAGAATGGTCGGTAAGTTCAACGTCTACAATGCGCTGGCCGCCATTACCGCCGGCTTGCTGGAAGGCATTGAACTGGAAAATATCAAGCGCAGCCTGGAATCGGTACCGGGCGTGGACGGACGGGTCGAGTCGGTGGATGCCGGACAGCCTTTTGCCGTTATCGTCGACTACGCGCACACGCCTGACGGTCTGGAGAACGTGCTGAAGACGGTTAACGAATTCGCCGAAGGCCGGGTCATCACCGTGTTTGGCTGCGGCGGAGACCGGGACCGGACCAAACGTCCGATCATGGGCAAAATCGCGGCCAAGTACAGCGACTTCATTTTTGTCACATCCGACAACCCGAGAACGGAAGATCCGGAGCTGATTCTGAAGGACATCGAGCAGGGTCTGAAGGATGACAGCGTTCCGCAGGAGCGCTACGAGATGATCGTGGACCGGCGGACGGCTATACAAAAGGCTATTGAAATGGCAAGCCCTCAGGATGTAGTATTGATTGCGGGGAAAGGTCATGAGACCTATCAAACCATTGGTACGACGAATTATGACTTCGACGACCGTGAAGTTGCCAAGGAAGCGATAAGGGGATTGGATAAGTGATTACGACGACTTTAGGCCAAATGGCCGCCATGTGCGGAGGAACACTCTCGCAGGAACAACACCGGGAGCTGCCGATTCAAGGCGTGTTTACGGACTCCCGACAAATAAAGCAAGGAAGCCTGTTCGTCCCACTCGTCGGGGAACGTTTTGACGGACACGCTTATGCCGAATCCGTACTGAAGGACGGAGCGGGCGCGACGCTGTGGCAGCGCGACCGGGGCGAGGCGCCGGCGGGAGCTGTCATTCTTGTCGATGACACGCTTGCGGCGCTGCAGACCCTGGCTGAGGCCTATTTGGCGGAAGTAGGCTGCCGGGTAGTCGGCATTACGGGCAGCAACGGCAAAACGACGACGAAGGATATGGTGTATACCCTTCTGTCTACGACCTATAAAGTTCATAAAACCGGGGGCAATTTCAATAATCATATTGGACTGCCCTTAACCATTTTAGAGATGCCAGCGGATACGGAAATCGCCGTATTGGAGATGGGAATGAGCGGCCGGCATGAGATCGAGCGTCTCTCCCAAATCGCCCGTCCTGATGTGGCGGTCATTACAAATATCGGGGAAGCGCATCTGCTTCAGCTCGGTTCAAGACATGAAATCGCCCGGGCCAAGGTGGAAATTATTAGCGGCATGAAGCCCGGCGGCCTGCTGATTTACCATGGCGACGAGCCGCTGATTCCTACGGTGCTCGGCGAAGCTGAAACGGTGAAACCCGAAGGACTCCGGACCTTTACGTTCGGGTTGGATCAGAGCAACGACGATTACCCCACAGGGATGATGTTCCACAGCAAGGGGATTATTTTTACGTCACTGCTGCATCCGGAGGAGGGGCTGGATCTGCCGCTGCTTGGCCAGCATAACGTCATTAACTGCCTTGCAGCTCTCGCGGTGGCCCGCCATTTCGGCATTACTGGGGAGAACATCCGCACGGGGCTGACCGGACTGCATCTGACCGGGATGCGGATCGAGCAAATCGTGGCGCCGAGCGGGCTGACCATTCTGAACGACGCCTACAACGCCAGCCCGACCTCCATGAAGGCCGCGATCGACGCGCTTCATAGTCTCAAAGGTTATCATCACAAAGTGGCCGTGCTGGGGGACATGCTGGAGCTTGGGCCGCAGGAGAAGGAGTTCCATGCCGAGATCGGGCAGTACGCCGCGGCGGACCGGGTAGATGTGCTGTACACGTACGGACTGTTGTCGGAGGAGACCGCTGAAGCGGCCCGGAAGATTCGTCCGGACCTGAGCGTATTTTCTTTTACGGATAAAGCTGAGCTGATTCCTCATCTCATCAAGCGCGTTCATGCCAAAGATGTGGTGCTCGTCAAGGCGTCGCGGGGTATGAAGCTCGAAGAAATTGTGGATGCTCTAGTTAAGGAAAACTTGCAGAAATAGCGCACAGAGGGGGTGAATCCATGGACTATCAACTATTGCTGTTAACGATCGGTGTATCTTTTATTCTCGCGGTGATTGCCGCTCCGCTGCTTATTCCGCTGCTCAGGCGTATGAAGTTCGGCCAGCAGGTCCGTGACGACGGGCCGCAGACCCATTTGAAAAAGGCGGGAACGCCGACAATGGGCGGAATCGTCATTATTTTGGCTTTTACGCTTGCTTTTCTGAAATTTTCCGTCATTAACACGGATTTTTACGTGCTGCTCGTAGCAACGCTTGGCTTCGGCCTGATCGGATTTCTTGATGATTATATTAAAATCGTGTTCAAGCGTTCGCTCGGACTGACGGCGAAACAGAAGCTTATCCTGCAGCTGTTCTTCGCGGCGATCATGTGTTACCTGCTCATCAAGAACGGCCACAGCACGGCGATCAGCGTGCCGGGAACGTCGTGGTCGTTTGACTGGAGCGGATGGTTCTATTATCCGTTCATCGTCATTATGATGATGGCCGTGACCAACGCGGTCAATTTCACGGACGGGGTCGACGGACTGCTGTCCGGTGTGAGCGCCATCGCTTTTGCCGCATTCGCCATCGTCGCCATGCAGGCGACCTCGCTGTCGGCCGCTGTTTGTGCCGCTGCCATGATCGGGGCGGTACTCGGGTTTCTTGTATTTAACGCCCACCCGGCCAAAGTATTCATGGGGGATACAGGTTCGCTCGGCATTGGCGGAGCCATCGGCGGCATCGCCATCGTCACCAAAACCGAGCTGCTGTTTATCGTGATCGGCGGCGTGTTCGTCATCGAAATGCTGTCCGTCGTTCTTCAGGTCGCATCATTCAAGACCCGGGGTAAACGCATCTTTAAAATGAGTCCGATTCACCATCATTTCGAGCTGACCGGATGGTCCGAATGGCGGGTCGTCATGACCTTCTGGGCGGTAGGCATCGTGCTCGCGGGACTTGGACTTTACTTGAACAAGGGGTTGTAGAAGATGAAGCATCCAGATTCGTACAGGGGTAAAGAGATCGTAGTGCTCGGGCTTGCCCGAAGCGGCGTGCAGGTCGCCAAAGTACTGCACCAGGCCGGAGCGATTGTTACTGTGAATGATCGAAAGGAAAAGGATCAATGTCCCGAAGCCGGGGAACTGGAGCCCTTGGGAATCACCGTCATTTGCGGTGGTCATCCCAAGGGGCTGGTTCATCCCGGTATTTCTCTGCTCGTCAAAAATCCGGGGATTCCGTACACAGCTCCGCCGGTTCAGGAGGCGCTGAAGCTCGGGATCGAAGTGGTGACCGAGGTAGAGGTCGCCTATCATATCTGCGAGGCGCCGATTATCGGGATTACCGGCTCCAATGGCAAAACGACCACCACGACGTGGGTGGGCAACATGCTGGAAGCGGCCGGTATGCGTCCGATCGTCGCCGGCAACATCGGCACGCCGCTGTGTGAAGCGGCGCAGCATGCCGATGCGGGCAACTGGATGGTGACTGAGCTCAGCAGCTTCCAGCTGAAAGGAACGACGGATTTCCGTCCGCGTATCGGCTGCCTGCTGAACCTGACGGAAACCCATCTTGATTATCATGGCAGCATGGAAGACTATGCTTCTTCCAAAGCGAAAATGTTCGCCAACCAGAAAGAGGATGATACCGCGGTCCTCAATTGGGATGATTCTTACTGCCGCAGCCTGGTGCCTTATATAAAGGCCAAGCTGCTTCCGTTCTCGGTGACGGAAGAACTGCAAGTCGGCGTGTATGTGAGCCCGCCTTATATTCCGGACACGGAAGACGACCTAGAGCGCAGCATCGTATACCGCGATTCGGACGGGCGGTCCCAGGTAATCATCCCCGTGAAGGAAATCGGTATTCCCGGGCGGTTTAACGTCGCAAATGCCGCAGCGGCCTGCGCGATCGCGATCGCAGCCGGCGCCGCACTAGACCGGTTGGCCGACCCTCTGGCTTCGTTCCACGGGGTGGAGCACCGCTTGGAGTATGTCAGAGACGTCGGCGGTGCTGCCTATTACAACAATTCCAAAGCAACGAACGCCAAAGCGACAGGCATGGCGCTCGCCTCGTTCCATCAGCCGGTCGTGCTGATTGCCGGCGGTCTGGACCGCGGCTCGGATTACATGGAGCTGATGCCGATGCTGAGCGAGCACGTCAAGGCGGTTGTGGTGCTCGGCGAAACGGCGGATAAAATCGCGAAAGTTGCCGAAATGGCCGGATTAAAGCATATCCGCAAGGCCGATACTGGTGAGGACGCCGCCGCTGTGCTGCGTTCCGCGGTACAAGAGGCCGCAGCTCTCGCCGAAGCCGGGGATGTCGTTTTGCTCTCGCCGGCCTGTGCGAGCTGGGACATGTTTACCTCATATGAGGAGCGCGGACGCATTTTTAAAGAGGCGGTGCATAATCTTTAAGTAGGGGGGTGGATAAGCCCCTACTTCCTGGCAAAAGGTGGCCTCCTCATGAACAAGACACGACCGGCGCCGGATCTGTGGCTCCTTCTTTGTATTTTGGGCCTGCTGACGATCGGCATGATCATGGTATACAGTGCAGGCTCCGTACTGGGCTTTCACGATTACGGCGACTCATTCTATTTCGTCAAGCGACAGATGCTGTTTGCCGGACTCGGACTGGTCGCGATGTTTTTTACCGCAAATTTGGACTACCATGTATGGAAAAAATACGCCAAGGCGGGACTGATCATCTGCTTCGGGCTGCTCGTCATCGTCCTGATTCCGGGCATCGGCGTTGTGCGCGGGGGTGCACGGAGCTGGCTCGGGATCAGCTCCTTCGGCATTCAGCCCTCCGAATTTATGAAGCTCGGGATGATTCTGTTCCTGTCCAAGTGGCTGAGCAGTGAGAACTTCAACATTACGGCGTTTGGCAAAGGCCTGCTCCCGCCTCTTGGTCTGATTGGACTGGCCTTCGGGCTGATCATGATGCAGCCGGATTTGGGAACCGGTACGGTGATGCTGGGCGCGTCAATGATGATCGTTTTTACGGCAGGGGCCAAGCTGAGCCATCTGGGCTTTCTCGGACTCGGCGGGGTAGCCGGCTTTGCGGGGCTGATCATTGCCGCGCCCTACCGGCTGAAGCGTATTACAGCTTTTCTTGACCCATGGTCGGATCCGCTCGGCGCCGGTTACCAGATCATCCAGTCGCTGTATGCGATCGGCCCCGGCGGACTCGGGGGGCTCGGACTCGGGATGAGCCGGCAGAAATACAGCTACGTGCCCGAGCCCCAGACCGACTTTATTTTCTCCATCCTGGCGGAGGAGCTCGGATTTATCGGCGGTCTGATCGTGCTGCTGCTGTTCCTCGTGCTTGTATGGCGGGGGATGCGTGTGGCCATGACGATCCCCGACCGGTTCGGAAGCCTGCTGGCCGTCGGCATTATCGGCATGGTTGCCGTCCAGGTCGTCATTAACATCGGCGTGGTCATCGGCATGATGCCGGTCACCGGAATTACGCTCCCGCTGATCAGTTACGGAGGCTCATCGTTAACTCTGATGCTGACCGCGCTCGGCATTTTACTTAATCTATCACGTTATGCGAGGTGAATACATTGCGCGTCGTATTATCCGGCGGCGGCACGGGAGGACATATTTACCCGGCCGTCGCTGTCGCGAGACAATGTGAGGCGGAAGATCCTGATTCCGAATTTTTATATATTGGCGGTACCCGGGGGCTTGAGAGCAAGCTCGTCCCCCAAGAAAATCTCCCTTTCGAAGCCATCGACATTACGGGGTTTCGCCGTAAGCTATCGATGGACAATGTGAAAACGGTTATGCGTTTTCTAAAGGGAGTCCAAACATCAAAGAAGCTGCTGAAGGAATTTAAGCCGGACGTTGTTATCGGCACCGGCGGCTATGTCTGCGGTCCCGTGGTGTACGCGGCTGCAAAGCTCGGCATTCCGAGTATCATTCATGAACAGAACGCCATCCCGGGGCTGACGAATCAGTTTCTGAGCCGGTACGTCAGCACGGTCGCCGTAAGCTTTGAAGGATCCGAAGGCGCCTTTCCCAAAGCCAAACGGGTGATTTACACCGGGAATCCGCGGGCGACGACGGTTCAGACGGCGAACCGGGAAAGAGGTTTTGCCACACTGGGCATTCCGATGAACAGCTCCGTCGTTCTGATTGTGGGCGGCAGCAGAGGAGCCAAGGCGATTAACGACGCCATGATCGAAATGGCGCCGCGGCTTGAGAAGCTGAAGCATATCCATTTCGTTTATGTGACCGGAGAAACTTATTTTGACCAAACGCGTGAGGATATCAGGAGCCGGCTTGGAAGCCTTCCTAATCATCTTCACGTTTTGCCGTATATTCATAACATGCCGGAAGTGCTTGCGGCGACATCCCTGATCGTCAACCGTGCGGGGGCTTCGTTCCTGGCGGAGATCACATCGCTCGGGATTCCATCCGTTCTCATTCCTTCCCCGAATGTGACCAACAACCATCAGGTGGCCAACGCAAGACAGCTGGAGAAGGCCGGCGCGGCCAAAGTCATCCTGGAGAAAGAACTGACGGGCAAGCGGCTCTATGAGTCCATTGAAGATATCATGATGAATTACAATCTGCAGCAGGAAATGTCCGCAAGCTCCCGGAGCTTGGGCAAACCGGATTCGGCCAAGGTGATCGTGGAAGAAATGCGCCGCCTGTCGCGGGGCCGCTGAAAGCCGTGGGCGATTGTCACACACGCGGTATGTACTACATAAGATACTCTATAATCGTGACAATCACCCATGGAATACCGGCACGGTTCTACGATCGGCCGCAGTATACCGGTCCATACCGCTTCTTTCCCGCTTAACGATAAAGGAGGATGCTTTGCGATGCAGCAGTGGAAGTCCCTACTGTCCGAAGCCCATGTCGGAACGATTCGCTGGAATGAACCTCTGGAGAGCTATACCACCTGGAAAATCGGCGGTCCTGCCGACGCGCTTGTCATCCCAGGCAGCGTGGAGCAGCTGGTAAGCCTGATTTCCCTGCTGCATGCGAATCAAATCCCCTGGCTGCAGATCGGCCGCGGCTCCAACCTGCTCGTTGCCGACAAAGGCTTTCGCGGCGTCGTGATTAAACTGGGCGGGGAGCTCGATCATGCCCATTTTCAGGGAAACCGGGTTATCGCCGGAGGTGGCTTCTCCCTCGTAAAGCTTAGTGTCCTGGCCGGAAAAGAAGGTTTAACAGGCCTCGAGTTTGCGGGAGGGATACCCGGAAGCGCAGGCGGTGCCGTGTATATGAACGCCGGAGCCCACGGGTCTGATGTGTCACGCATATTCAAGTCCGCTGAGATTGTACTGGATACAGGAGAATTGGTGACTTACACTGCAGAAGAGATGGCCTTTGCCTATCGTCACTCCATCCTTCATGAGCGCAAAGGGATCGTGGCAAGAGCCGTGTTTGAGCTGCGGCCTGGAGACCGCATGCATATTGCGGAAGCGATGGCCCGCTTCAAAGAATACCGGCGCTGCACCCAACCGCTGCAGATGGCCTGCGCGGGGAGCGTGTTCCGCAATCCTCCAGGCGATCATGCCGCCAGGCTGGTGGAGCATGCCGGTTTGAAGGGTAAACGGATCGGAGGGGCAGAAGTGTCCCTGCAGCACGCCAATTTCATTGTAAACACCGGTCAAGCGACAGCAGAGGACGTGCTCACATTAATGCATCACATTCAGGAGACGATTCAAACTGAATACGGCATTGAACTGATGCCGGAAGTGTATGCGGTTGGTGAGCGGTAAACTCGGAGGTGATACATTGGACAAATTGGTGATTGAGGGTGGCAAAGCCCTATCAGGAACCATACGTATCCATGGAGCAAAAAATGCCGCATTGCCGATTTTGGCAGCAAGCTTGCTGGCCGCAGGCGAAGTTCGGCTGAATAATGTCCCCCGGCTGCTGGACATTGATGTGATGCTGGGCATTCTCGAAAGGATCGGCTGCAAGACGCTGCATGAGCAGGAGACGGTCACCGTGGATACATCGTCCGCCAATTCGTTTCATGTGCCGGAAGACTTAATGGGGCAAATGCGTTCCTCCATATTTCTGATGGGTCCCCTTCTGGCCAGGTTCGGCGAGGTTGCCGTTTATCAGCCGGGCGGATGTGCGATTGGCGAACGGAAAATCGACCTTCATCTGCGGGGGCTTCAGGAGCTTGGTGCGGAAATCGAGGAGAGAGATCAGCAAATTATTTGCAGGGCGCGCAAATTAACCGGTGCCGACATCCATTTGGATTTTCCAAGCGTAGGGGCTACCGAAAACATTATGATGGCGGCGGCCACCGCCAGCGGAACGACGACGATTTCGAACGCCGCGCGCGAACCGGAAATCCAGGACTTGGCCAACTTCTTGAACAGGATGGGAGCCAGCATTATCGGCGCGGGTACCGATACGATCACGATCCAAGGGGTTCAGGAGCTGACCCCGTGCACTTATGAAATTATTCCTGACCGGATCGTAGCCGGAACCGTCATGATTGCCGCGGCGGCGACGCGGGGGAACGTCACTTTGACGCACTGCAATCCCGCGCACTTGTCTTCGCTTATCCACGTGCTGAAGCGCGCTGGTGTTCAAATCAGTATTCTCAATGATATAATGAGCGTAAGCTGCATGAGCCGCCCCAAAGCGGTGGAACGGATCGTAACATCACCGTATCCGTCGTTTCCCACCGACTTGCAGTCCCAGGTCATGGTGCTGCTGTCGTTAGCCGACGGTTTCAGCGTCATGAAGGAGACGGTATTTGAAGGCCGGTTCAAGCATGTCGACGAGCTGACCCGTATGGGCGCGGATATTACAATCGACCTGAACAGCGCTTTTATCCGCGGGGTGCAGCGACTATACGGGGCCACGGTTGAAGCCACGGACTTGCGGGCCGGCGCGGCGCTGGTCATTGCCGGTCTGGCTGCACAGGGCAAAACGGTTGTGGAGCAGGTTCATCATATCGACCGCGGTTATGATCATATCGAAATGCTGTTCCAAAAACTCGGAGCGGATATACATCGGTTTACGCCGGTACCCAAACCGCTTGATTTAGCTAATTAACGCCACGCTTATCCCCTTCGCCGGTTGAAGGGGATAAGAGGCATTTTATGGAGAGTATCCTATGCCTAACGCCCAAATTCCTGTTTTAAAAGAAGACAAGCCTAAAAGAAAAGCCAGCAAACGTATTATTTGGATCCTGCTGCTGCTATTTATCGTCATCCTATCCGTTCTGTTCTTTCGTTCGACGATGAGCCAGGTCACGGAGGTTCATTTCAAAGGCAATACATTTACGACTAGGGACGAGCTGCTGAAGGCCAGCGGCCTGCAGGTTGGCAGCCAGTTCTTCGGCGTATCTCCATCCAAAGTGGAGAGCAGCCTGCTCAAGGTGAAATCGATCCAAAAGGCGACGGTGGACAAGCAGTTTCCGGGCGTCATTAACGTTACGATCGAGGAGTATCCTACCGTTGCGTACGAGCTTGCCGCGGAGGGAGATCTGCAGGCGATCCTTTCCAGCGGTGTGACGGTGTCGGTGAACAACACCGGAATCGCGGTGGAGAAGCCGATCCTGACGAAATGGAATGCCTCCGATCCGAACAAAGCCGCGCTCTGCAAGGTGCTGGGGCAAATTCCGAATGAACTGACCTCCGACATCTCGGAGATCATCCCGTCGCCGACGGAGTCCTTCCCGGACCGGATCAAGCTGTACACCCGCTCGCGATTTGAGGTCATTACGGCCATCTCGCTATTAAAAGACAAGGTCGAGTATCTTAGCCAAGTCATAGAGACGGAAGAGCCGGGTATCATCACAATGCTGGAGGCTGATTCCTACGTTCCTTTCGAGCCTTCCGGCGAGGAAAACGGCGACCAAAATGCCACTACTCATGAATAGTAAAAAATGCTACAATTAAAATTACGGACAAGTATGAAATCTCCCTCTTTTTTCTTCTGATTTTGAAGAGATTCGTAACAAAGATTGGCAATTGAAAAATTTGTAGAAAAAAGAGGGAAAGAATCATGTATGTTGAATATGTAAAGTTGAGTGTCTTTTTACGCAGTTATTTTATAAAAACAGGAGGTGCCACGGTTGAGCAACAATGACATCATTGTTAGTTTGGACATCGGTACATCCAAAGTTCGTGCTATTATTGGGGAAGTTAATAATGGAACCTTTAATATTATTGGAGTTGGATCTGCCGACTCGGAAGGAATTCGTAAGGGTGCAATCGTAGATATTGACCAGACTGTACAATCCATCCGCAGTGCCGTTGACCACGCGGAGCGTATGGTCGGTATTCAAATATCGGAGGTCTATGTCGGCATTTCGGGGAATACTATCGGACTTCAATCAAGCCACGGTGTTGTGGCGGTATCGAATGAGGATCGGGAAATCGGCGAGGAAGACATCGAACGCGTGCTTAAGGCCGCTGAAGTTGTCGCTCTACCGCCGGACCGGGAAATTATTGATGTAGTTGCCAAACAATATGTTGTAGACGGGCTGGAGGGAATTCATGACCCGCGCGGCATGATCGGTGTCCGCTTGGAAGTGGAGGCCATCATTATTACCGGCGCTAAGACAGCCATACATAATCTTTTGCGCTGTGTGGAGAAGGCAGGACTCAAGATCAAGGATTTGGTCTTGATGTCTTTGGGAGCGGGCCAGCTGGCTTTGTCCAAGGATGAGAAGACGATGGGATCCGTTCTGGTTGACATCGGTGCGGGCTCAACGACGATTGCAGTGTTTGAAGCGGGAACGATCGCAGCGACATCCTCTTTACCGATCGGCGGGGAATTCGTAACCAACGATATCGCTTACGGATTGCGGACGCTGACCGACCAGGCCGAGAAAGTGAAACTGAAATACGGCTGTGCGTTAATGGCCGATGCCGCTCCGGACGTCACCTTCAAGGTGGTCCGCATCGGAAGCAATGTGGAGAAGGAGTTTACCCAGGAAGACTTGGCGGCTATCGTCGAGCCCCGGGTACAGGAAATTTTCCACCTGATCCGCGAAGAAGTGAAGCGGCTTGGTTACAGCGAGCTGCCTGGAGGTTATATTCTTACAGGCGGAACTGTTTCCATGCCTGGTGTGCTTCAGGTGGCACAGGGCGAGCTGGCGGCTTCGGTCCGAATCGCCGTGCCTGATTATATCGGGGTCAGAGATCCCGGCTATACGAGCGGTGTGGGGGTACTGCACAACGTGATCCGCAACATTCGCGTGCGCAGCACCAACAACACGGCGAGTGCCAATACCAGCAATGTGAAGAAAACAGTGAACCGACCGAAAGCGAATCCTGCTACCAACTCGGAGTCAGCCCAGAATCCGGGTATTATCGAACGGTTGAAGAAAATGTTCAGCGAATTCATCTAAGCAGGTTTTCCATATAACGTGGACGGGCCATCCATGCACAATGAGGGGGAGATGGGGAAATATGTTGGAATTTGATTTTGAAATGGAGAGCTTGGCTCAAATTAAAGTGATCGGTGTGGGCGGCGGCGGCAGCAACGCTGTAAACCGGATGATCGAGAATGGCGTGCAAGGCGTAGAATTCATTACGGTGAACACAGACGCCCAAGCATTGCATATGGCCAAATCGGAACACAAACTGCAAATCGGGGACAAACTGACCCGCGGATTGGGCGCAGGCGCAAATCCGGAGGTCGGCAAGAAAGCAGCCGAAGAATCCCGCGATTTGATTATGAACACGCTGAAGGGTGCAGACATGGTCTTCGTTACTGCGGGGATGGGCGGAGGTACCGGAACGGGTGCCGCTCCTGTCATCGCGGAAATCGCCAAGGAATGCGGCGCACTGACGGTCGGTGTGGTCACACGGCCGTTTACATTTGAAGGACGCAAGCGTTCCACCCAGGCTGTGCTCGGTATCGAAGCCTTGAAGGAAAAAGTCGATACACTTATCGTTATTCCGAATGATCGGCTATTAGAAATCGTTGATAAAAAAACACCGATGATGGAGGCATTCCGCGAGGCGGACAACGTGCTGCGTCAAGCGGTACAGGGCATTTCGGACTTGATCAAGGTGCCCGGCCTGATCAACCTTGACTTCGCCGACGTCAAAACGATCATGACCGAACGCGGTTCGGCTTTGATGGGGATCGGCATAGCGACAGGCGAAAACCGTGCAGCCGAAGCTGCACGTAAAGCGATTATGAGCCCGCTGCTCGAAACTTCGATCGAAGGCGCACTCGGTGTCATCATGAACATTACGGGAGGCGCGAATTTGTCGCTGTATGAAGTCAATGAAGCGGCGGAAATCGTTACTTCGGCATCGGATCCGGAGGTCAATATGATCTTCGGCGCAATTATTGAAGAGAGCATGAAGGATGAAATCAAAGTAACGGTCATCGCGACTGGATTTGAAAACCGTCCTGTGCAGCAGCCTCAGGTGCGCAAGCAGGGAGCACCAGCGCCGTCGGAACCTGCGGAATCGCGCAGCAACAACACGAACAATCTGCGTCCGTTCGGGAACCAGACAAGCAGCGATCAATTGGACATTCCAACGTTCCTGCGGAATCGTTCCCGTCAGAACAATAACGACTAAGGATGGCATTCCATCCGTCAAACACCCGCATTTCTTCGGAAATGCGGGTGTTTTTTTTGTAAAAACGGGAATCCGTTTGAAACGAAGCGGCATTGTACGAAAAAACTTTTGTGTCAGCGCGCTCGGTCGTTTTGTCATCCGTGCGAATATTTGAAGGCGTTCCTCTTTGCAGAGTTCATCATATGTCATTAAAGCCGGAGGTAATACTTATAACAATTTGATGATAGATATGGGAGTGTCGAATCCCATGCCAACTGCGGCTTACGCTTCTTTTTCCCCGAAACTTCCTCTATAAAAGAACGGAACTCGACAAAAAAAGTTCAGGAGTCCCTTCCAATTTTAGACAGACTTTGAACCGTATTGTTTTTATACTAATCACATCTCCCAAAAATGCTTAAGAGAATATCGGCGGTACCGTGTATGCGTTATGGATCCAATCATTCCATAAACATGAAAGGCGTCAGGCAGGTGATAAGCACTGGTTGTGTATATTGATTTGATATTCATCACGAATCTGCTGATCGACGGTGCACTGCTCTGGCTTACAGCCTGGATGCGGAAGCTGAAGCCCCCGTGGTGGAGATTGATTGTGGCGGCTGTGGTGGGTGCCCTGTATGTCGTCATGATGTTTGTGCCGCAGCTCTCGTTTATGTATACCTTTTTGGTCAAGCTGGGTTTATCCCTGCTGATGTTATGGATAACCTTCGGTTTTGGAAGTCTTCAAAACTATATCCGGAATATGGGGGCTTTTTATATTATCAATTTTGCGGTAGCCGGGGGGATAATCGGGATACATTATTTGCTGCAAAATTCGGGAGAAATTTTTAACGGGATTTGGTTCACGGCTTCCGGCGGCATGTCGTTTGAGCTGAAGATCGGGTTCTGGTTTACCTTCATCGGGGTGTTTGGCATGCTGCTGTGGTTCAAAATGGTTCACTCGACCCGGAAGCAGCTGGAAAGCCGTTCCGTATTTATGGGCGAGGTCGCCGTCGAGATCGGCGGTCACCGGGTGACCTGCAGAGGGCTGCTGGATACGGGCAATCAGCTGAGCGATCCGCTGACGAGAACGCCGGTGATGGTCATGGAAGCTTCTCTGTGGGCGGACCGCCTGCCTTCGGGATGGTGCGAAAGGCTGGCCGATGGAGAGCCGGACAAACTGGTGATGGAGCTGGAACATATGGATTTTGCGTGGCAGGACCGACTTCGTCTCGTTCCCTATCGGGGGGTGAACCGCAGCGCCTCGTTCATGCTGGCCATCAAGCCGGACGCCGTTGAGGTTCGGATCGACGACGGCGTGCATCGTTCCAGCAAGGTACTGATCGGCCTGGACGGCGGGCAGCTGTCGGGCGACCGGTCGTATCAGGCCATTATCCATCCGAAGCTGGTTGAGGATGATGCCCAGAGTCCAGCAGCGGAGCCATTGGAAACGGCGGGTAACCTGTGATCGCAGGTGGAAGGTCGAAGACCGTTTGCCTGCGGAAGACGAAACAGACGCTTACGAAGATCGTTTTCCTATGGAAAACTAATGCTTATGCTTACGATGAGAGTTTTCCTACGGAAAACTTATAGGAGGATCAATTATGCGTGTGAAATGGAGATTGGTGGCGCAGCTGCAGTACTACAGATTCCTGTTTCTCTTAGGACTCAAAAGCGAAGAAATCTATTACATAGGCGGCAGCGAGGCTCTCCCTCCTCCCCTGACACGCGAAGAGGAAGAATATTTGCTCCAGCGGCTGTCCACCGGGGATGCGGCCATCCGGGCGATGCTGATCGAGCGCAATCTGCGGCTCGTCGTATACATCGCGCGCAAGTTCGAGAATACGGGAATCAACATCGAGGACCTGGTGTCCATCGGAGCGATCGGTCTGATTAAGGCGGTCAACACGTTTGACCCGGAGAAAAAAATCAAACTGGCCACGTATGCCTCCCGCTGTATCGAAAACGAAATTTTGATGTATCTGCGGCGGAACAGCAAAATCCGGAGCGAGGTATCCTTCGATGAGCCGCTCAATATCGACTGGGACGGAAACGAGCTGCTGCTTTCCGATGTGCTCGGAACCGAAAATGATACGATTTACCGGAACATTGAAGAGCAGGTCGACCGTAAGCTTTTGCACAAGGCGCTCGACAAGCTGACCGACCGGGAGCGAACCATTATGGAGCTGCGTTTTGGCCTTCAGGACGGGGAGGAGAAGACGCAAAAGGACGTGGCGGATATGCTCGGCATTTCCCAATCCTACATTTCCCGACTTGAAAAACGCATCATCAAGCGGCTCCGCAAGGAGTTCAACAAAATGGTCTAGGCAAAATTTTTATCAGGAATAAAATGACCCTCCAGGGAGATAATGTACATTAGTTTCTCCTTGGGAGGTATATCATCATGACCCGAAACAAAGTCGAGATCTGCGGTGTGGATACTTCGAAGCTGCCCGTCCTGACCAATGTGGAAATGCGGGAGCTGTTCCATGACTTACAGCAAAACAACGAACGTACAGCCAGAGAAAAGCTGGTGAACGGCAACCTGAGACTGGTGCTCAGCGTCATCCAGCGATTCAACAATCGGGGGGAGTTTGTCGACGATTTGTTTCAGGTGGGCTGTATCGGACTAATGAAAGCCATTGATAATTTTGATTTGTCTCAAAATGTGAAATTCTCAACCTATGCGGTGCCGATGATCATCGGGGAAATTCGCAGGTATTTGCGGGACAACAACCCGATCCGGGTATCCCGATCACTGCGGGATATTGCGTACAAAGCGCTGCAGGTTCGTGATTCCTTAACGAATCAAAACTCAAGGGAACCGACGATTTTCGAAATTTCGGAAGTGCTGAACGTCCCCAAAGAGGACGTCGTCTTCGCACTGGATGCCATCCAGGACCCGGTGTCGCTGTTCGAACCGATCTACCATGACGGCGGCGATCCGATCTACGTGATGGACCAGATCAGCGACGACAAAAACAAGGACGTCTCCTGGATCGAGGAGATCGCGCTGCGTGAAGCGATGCAGAGACTGGGACAGCGGGAAAAAATGATTTTGTCCATGCGCTTCTTCGAAGGCAAAACCCAGATGGAGGTCGCGGACGAAATCGGCATTTCCCAAGCCCAAGTATCACGTCTTGAAAAATCGGCCATCCAGCAAATGCAAAAGCACGTGAAATCGTGAATAGATGAAGTGAAGCAAGGCGGTCCGCGCTACGGGCCGTCTTTTTTTATGGATGAGATGCTGACTGCTGCTCGGCTTCTGCCATGGGTCGTCAACTAAAAGTTTCGAGAAACCGTACACAAAGCCCCTTCAAACCAACGCGGAGAGGCTGAGTATTGCGGAGGATTTCGCTTCAAAACATGGGCATTTTGCCCGGCGCCGGCATATATTAATCATATATATTGAACGAGTCTGATGAATAGACTGCTAAAGGAGAGGAACATGTGAATCCAGAACGTTGGGCGGTGGACAGAAACATGAAAATATCCGATTTTCAAACGAAGGATGTCATCAACATCGTGGACGGCAAAAGGCTGGGGCAGATCAGCGATCTGGAGCTCGACCTTCGCCAGGGGCGGATCGAAGCGATCGTTGTCCCAAGCTACAGCAAGTTCAGGGGGCTGTTCGGAGGCGGCAGCGACCTGATCATTCCTTGGAGCAATATCGTCAAAATCGGATCGGATGTCGTCCTCGTCAAGATGGAGGAACTGCGGACGCTCCAGGACGAGAAGGACGCCGCCTCCTACAGAGAGAGAACGGAGCAGGCGGACCGCCGCGGCTACCGGGATGTGTAAGGAAAGGTCTGCCTTGTCAAACCAACCATTTTGGTTTTATGCAAGCCGTGTCCATGTGGTACACTGGAGGTTGAGGTGATTGAAATTGGAACCGTTCAAGTTAAAAGAGGGTGATTCGCGCCCTTCGTTATTTATGCTGGAGCCGTGGGTTCGTGAATGGAACGGCATCAGCGCCGGATTTACCGGACGGAATGGCGGCGCGGGAAGCGCGCCTTACGATACGCTTAACACCGCCTTTCATGTGGGAGACCAGCCGGAGACGGTGGTCGCCAACCGCTTGAAGGTTGCGGAAGAGCTGGGCTTTACGCTGGATGACTGGACGTGCGGGGAACAGGTTCACCGGGCGGACATCGCGGTGGTGACGAACGAAGGCCGAGGACGCGGCAGCCGGAACAGAGAATCGGGATTTCAGGATACAGACGGGCTTCTGACGAACGTGCCCGGGGTGCTGCTGACGTCGTTTTATGCAGACTGCGTACCGCTATATTTTTACGATCCCGTTCACCAGGCTGTCGGACTGGCCCATGCCGGCTGGAAAGGGACTGTGGCCCGGATCGCCGCGGCTATGGTGGAGAAGATGGGGCAGGCTTATGGCAGCCGTCCTGAGGAGATACGCGCCGCAATCGGTCCGTCCATCGGCTCCTGCTGTTATGAGGTAGATGACAAAGTGATGAGTCATGTGCACGATTTGGCAAGTCATTTCCTGGGTAATGAACAGTACTCCCCTGCCGATTTTTACATTGCCAAACCTGACGGCAAAAGCATGCTGAACTTGAAAGAATTAAATCGACAGATTATGATGAAAGCAGGAATATTGCCGACTCATATCGAATGTACATCATGGTGTACGAGCTGTCGCAACGATTTGTTCTTTTCCTACAGAAAAGACGGCGGAACGACAGGGCGTATGGCGAGTTGGATCGGGCTTAGAGAAGGGGTGAATCTTCCTTGACATTGGAAGAACGAATAAGAGAAGTCAACACGCGCATCGAGGAAGCCTGCCTTCGCAGCGGAAGATCCAGGGAAGACGTCAATGTGATCGCTGTAACCAAGTACGTGTCGACATCCATGACAGAAAGAGTGCTGGACAGCGGTTTGACGCATATCGGCGAAAATCGCTGGCAGAACGCCGAGGAGAAATGGAATGCGCTTGGTTCCCGCGGGACCTGGCATTTTATTGGACATCTGCAGACCAACAAAGTCAAAGACGTGGCAGGCAAATTCGAATATATACATTCGCTGGACCGGCTTTCATTAGCCAAAGAGCTGGAGAAGGTAGCGTCAGCCCGGAATCTGGAAATTAAAACCTTTGTTCAGGTTAACATTTCTGGAGAAGATACCAAATACGGTTTGGAGCCGGAGCAGGCCGTCCCTTTTTTGAAAGAACTTCATCAATTTCCTCATATCAAGGTCGCCGGCTTGATGACTATGGCCCCCTTTGAAGGGGAGGCGGAGGATACCCGGCCCGTTTTTCGCGGGCTGCGGGAGCTAAGAGACGACATAAACCGGCAGGCAATTACGCGAGAGCCATTAATCGATCTTTCCATGGGAATGTCCAACGATTTCGAAGTGGCCATTGAAGAGGGAGCCACCTGGATCCGTTTGGGCTCGATTCTAGTAGGTAAACAGGAAGGGGAATGATGAGCGTGATGAACAAGTTTATGTCTTTTTTGGGTTTACAAGAGCAGGAGGAAGTCGTAGAACGGGAGCAGCTGCCGGTGGAGGAAGAAGAAGTTGAAACCCCGAGCATTGAGACACGTAGAAATACAAGAACGAACAATGTGGTCAGCATTCACTCCCAGAAAAATGTAAAGGTCATTTTGCATGAGCCGCATTCGTATGACGAAGCACAGGCCATTGCCGACCATCTGCGCGCGCACCGCACGGTGGTTGTCAATCTGCAGCGGGTCCGTTCGGATCAGGCGCTCCGCATTATCGATTTTCTCAGTGGGACGGTTTATGCCCTGAACGGCGGTATTTCCAAGATCGGCCATAACATCTTTTTGTGCACACCGGATACGGTCGAGATTCAGGGTGCCATTTCGGAATTATTATCCGAGGAACATGATTACAACAGAATGAGGTGAGCCAAGTTTGGCCCAAAACATTGATACGATTTTAACGCTGCTCTTTAATATCTACTTCTACATGATCATCATCTATGTTCTCATGTCATGGCTTCCGAATATTCGCGAGAGCTTTATCGGTGAGCTGCTCGGCAAGCTCGTGGAGCCTTACCTGTCCCCTTTCCGCAAAATTATCCCGCCAATCTTCGGCATGCTGGATATATCCCCGATCGTCGCTCTGTTCGTGCTCCAGTTCGCTATGCAGGGATTGCGGTTCATTATTTTTTCACTGTTGTTTTAGGTGACTGAGATGAAATTAGACATCTATGATCACTTTCACCCGGATGAACGCGAGTTTGTGGATCGGGCATGGGAATGGGTCGTTCACGCCGGGGAATATCACGAAGTCAAGCTTACCGATTTTTTGGACCCGCGGCAGGCTTTTATTTTGCAGTCGCTGGTGAACCGACACCCCGACGTTCAGGTGCGCCTGGACGGCGGATATGAGGGAGCGGAGCGCTGCCGGGCGCTGGTGGCTCCCGATTACCGGGATTTAAGCCAAGAGGACATGGGACTGAAGGTACTTAGCATCTACTCCGGGGATCAGAAATTTTTGTCGCTGGAGCATGGCGATTACATGGGCTCCATTCTGGGACTCGGCGTAAAACGAAGCAAAATCGGGGATATCCATGTCCTTGAGGATGGATGCCACACCGTGGTTTGCGAAGAGATCAGTACGTTTCTCGACATGAACTTAACACAGGTGCACCGGATTCACGTGCTGCGCGAAATTTTGCCGATCGAACAACTGCGGACAAGCCAGGTTGAGCTGGAGCTGCAGGATATTACGGTCGCTTCTTTGCGTTTAGATGGAATAGCTTCTGATGCCTACCGCATCAGCCGGACCAAAGTGGTCGTTCCCATCCGTGCCGGCCGCTGCCGCGTCAATTGGAAAGTCGTCGAGGATCCTTCCTATCTGCTGAAAGAAGGGGACCTCGTTTCGATGCAGGGGTTCGGGCGGTTTAAAGTGATCGAAGCGGGCGGCATGACGAAAAAAGGACGCCAGCGCGTAAAAATAGGGAAATTTGTGTAGACCTACAGCAGGAATTGTCTTTTTGCTGTCGAAATGAATTATCCAAGAATATTAAAGATATCGTAACTTTTGACCGATACATTTGGGTGAGGCCCATCAGGACCGCTCGTCGACAGGGAAACCTGAACATTTTAGGAGGTGCGCATCAATGCCATTAACACCACTGGATATACATAACAAGGAGTTTGCCCGCCGAATCCGGGGTTATGACGAAGATGAAGTGAACGAGTTTCTCGACCAAGTCATTAAGGATTATGAGAGCGTGATCCGCGAGAACAAGGAACTTCAAGGTCAGCTGGCCTCATTGCAGGAAAGACTTGACCATTTCGTGAATATCGAGGAGACGCTGTCCAAGACCATCATCGTTGCGCAGGAAGCTGCGGATGAAGTGAAGAACAACGCGAAGAAGGAAGCGCAGCTCATCATCAAGGAATCGGAGAAGAATGCTGACCGCATCATTAACGAATCCTTGTCGAAGGCCCGCAAAATCGCGATGGAAGTCGAAGAGCTGAAGAAGCAAGCCTCGATTTACCGTACCCGTTTCCGGACGCTGGTGGAAGCCCAGCTCGAGCTGCTCAGCCAGGATGGATGGGAAGCGCTGGAAACCCGGGAGACGCGCGAAGCGAACGAAGTATACTAGGCTTCTGCTTGGTTGACTTTTGCGGGAAAAAGGAATATAAATATATTCATATCGGTTTTTTTGTTAGTGATTGGGTTAGACTTGAAACGAAATATGAATTCGATGACGGGATAAGTAAGCTTGGGATTTGTTCCCCAGAGAGTTGGCATATGCTGAAAGCCAATGTTCAGACCGAAGCCGAAGATCCTCCCTGAGAAGTGAAGCTGAAACGCAGGTTTGCGTGCGTAAGCCGAACCGGGCCGCCGAACGTTATATCGGCTCCATGCCGGAAGCTCGGCATGGACTGAGGAGTCATTCTTTGATCAATGTGCTTGACCTTGCGGTTCAAGGGCGATTGTTGAAAGAATGGAATTAGGGTGGTCACGCGAGCAGAAGCCTCGTCCCTTAGGGGATGAGGCTTATTTGTTTTGTTTCGGATCCCCCTAAATCCCCCTTATCCTAAGGGGGACCCCAGAGGGTTCTACCCTCTGGACACCCGAAAGTCTCCGAGGACGGAGCTAGTTTGGAGTATTGATGCTACGGTAGGCTTGGTCCCCGGTTCCTCTCCGGCTGCCCCTTTGGGGGACCGCCTTCGGAACCTCTCATGCGAGATGGGTCTTACGCGGCTTCGCACCCGCTCGACCGGCGGCACATGCGCAGGCTGTGTGCCGGGCTGACGGAGATCATTTGGTGTACTGAGTGGTGATCAGGCTGGAAATTGGAGGAGCGTTTCTTAATTAGTAACAAGATTAGTAACTAGGTACCACCAACGTCAAGCGTGCCCATCTTCACTTTGCGGGGCAAAGGAAGATGGGCGGCAAGCGGGGATACGCTCAAGCTCAACTAAGTCCGTATCAAATGATGCGCCACGGAGGTTTCCGGGTGTCCAGAGGGCAGCGCCCTCGGGGTCCCTCTTACGAAGAGGGATTTAGGGAGATGGGAAATCTTTTAAAGATTACGAAAGGTTGGATAATCATGCATAAGGTCGATGTCAAAGAAAAGGCGCGCGCGAGAGATCAGCGCATCCTGAAAAAATGGAATGAAGAAGGCACCTTCAAAAAATCCATCGAAAACCGTTCGGGCAAGCCGAACTTCGTATTTTTCGAAGGCCCGCCGACAGCCAACGGGGCTCCGCATATCGGGCACGTGCTGGGGCGCGTGATCAAGGATTTTGTTCCGCGTTACAAAACGATGAAGGGCTACCGCGTCGTGCGCAAAGCCGGCTGGGACACCCACGGTTTGCCGGTGGAGCTCGGCGTAGAGAAGCAGCTCGGCATCTCCGGTAAGCAGGATATCGAGAAATACGGCGTGGAAGAGTTTGTGAAAAAATGTAAGGACAGCGTGTTCGAGTACGAGAAGCAGTGGAGAGAGCTGACCGAAGCGATCGGGTACTGGACGGATCTGGACCATCCGTACATTACGCTGGAGAACAATTACATCGAGAGCGTATGGAACATCCTGTCCACGATTCACGGCAAAGGGCTGCTGTACCGCGGACATCGCGTCAGCCCGTACTGCCCTTGCTGCCAGACGACGCTCAGCTCCCACGAAGTGGCGCAGGGCTACGAAGACGTCAAGGATTTGAGTGCTACGGCCAAATTCAAGCTGCATGACAGTGGCGATTATGTGCTGGCCTGGACGACCACGCCTTGGACGCTGCCGTCCCACGTGGCGCTGGCCATGAACCCGGATATGGAATATGCCCGCGTCCAGCAGGAAGACGGCGTCTACATCGTCGCCAAAAACCTGGTTGAAGACGTGATGAAAGGCGACTATACGGTTTTGTCCATACACAAAGGCTCCGAATTTGTCGGCCAGAGCTACACGCCGCCGTTTACTTACTTCAAGCCCGAAAAAGGCAACATCATCGTCGGCGCATCCTTTGTTACGGATTCGAGTGGTACGGGGATCGTGCATATGGCGCCGGCCCACGGGGAAGACGACTACAAAACCTGCCGGGAAAACGGCATCAGCTTCGTAAGCGTAGTGAACGCCCAAGGACGCTATACCGATGAGGTTACCGACTTCGCCGGACGCTTCGTAAAAGATTGCGATCTGGACATCGTCAAGATGATGTCGGAAAAAGGAACTTTGTACAGCAAGGAAAAATATGAGCACAGCTATCCGTTCTGCTGGCGATGTAAATCTCCGCTTCTCTATTATGCGATGGAGAGCTGGTTTATCGAAACGACGGCCGTCAAGGATCAGTTGATCGCCAACAATAATGGCGTCACCTGGTATCCGGGCCATGTCCGTGAAGGACGCTTCGGCAAGTTCCTGGAAGAGCTGGTGGATTGGAATATCAGCCGTAACCGCTATTGGGGCACGCCGCTAAACGTTTGGGTCTGCGAATCGTGTAAAGGTGAATTTTCGCCGCACAGCTTTGCGGAGCTGAAGGCCCAGGCGGTCGGCGAAATCAGCGACGATCTGGAGCTGCATAAGCCTTACGTCGATGAGGTCAAAGTGCGCTGTCCGCACTGCGAAGGCGGCGTGATGGAACGGACGTCCGAAGTGATCGACGTTTGGTTCGACAGCGGCTCGATGCCGTTCGCGCAGCACCATTATCCGTTTGAGAACGTGGACACGTTTGAGGAGCAGTTCCCGGCGGATATGATCTGCGAAGGGATCGACCAGACCCGCGGCTGGTTCTACAGCCTGCTGGCCGTCTCCACCCTGTTCAAAGGCGTTGCGCCTTACAAATCGGTCATCGCAACGGGGCATATCCTGGACGAAAACGGCCAAAAAATGTCCAAATCGAAGGGCAACGTCATCGACCCTTGGGACATCATCAACGAATACGGCACAGATGCGTTCCGCTGGGCGCTCCTTTCGGACAGCGCACCTTGGAACAGCAAGCGCTTCTCCAAAGGCATTGTCGGAGAAGCGAAATCCAAAGTGATCGACACGCTGGTCAACACGCACGCGTTCCTGACGCTGTATGCGAACATCGACGGCTACAACCCGGCGGAGCATCCGTACCAGCCGTCGGAAAACAAGCTCGACCGCTGGATCCTGTCCCGTCTGAACAGCCTAATCCTGTTGGTGGACAAAGCGCTGGAAAGCAACGATTTCCTCAACTCGGCCAAAGCCATCGAAGGATTCGTCGACGAGCTGAGCAACTGGTACATCCGCCGTTCGCGCGACCGCTTCTGGGGCAGCGGACTCGGAGAAGATAAACTGGCCGCTTACGGCACGCTCACGCATGTGCTGGTCACGCTGGCCCAACTGATGGCGCCGTACACGCCGCTGCTGTCGGAAGATATCTACACGAACCTGACCGGCGGGGAAAGCGTTCATCTGACCGATTATCCGGCTGCCGATGAGGCTCGGATCGACAAGGCGCTCGAGGAAGATATGGAAACCGCCCGCCAGGTCGTCGAGCTCGCCCGCAACGTGCGGAACGAAACGGGTATCAAGACCCGCCAGCCGTTGTCCGAGCTGATTGTGTCGCTGGACCGCGACTTTGATGTGGCTGGATACGAGGAGATCATCAAGGAAGAAATCAACGTGAAGAGCATCGTCGTAGAGACGAGCGACAGCGGATTCGTCGACTTTACGCTGAAGATGAACCTGAAGGTGGCCGGCAAGAAATACGGTAAAAACATCGGGTTCCTCCAGGGCTTCCTGAAAGCGATGAGTCCGGAGGATACGCGGAACGTCGTCAATACCGGCAGCCTGAACGTCACTTCGCCGGATGGAGATGAGCTGCAGATTACGGCCGACGAGCTGCTCGTCGAGAAGCAGGCAAAAGCCGGATTTGCATCGGCTTCGGGCTATGGCATCACCGTTGCCCTCAATACGGAAATCACGCCTGAACTGGAACAGGAGGGCTGGGTCCGCGAAGTGGTGCGTGCCGTACAGGACTACCGCAAAAAGCTCGACCTGCCGATCGAAAAACGCGTCACCCTGGTCCTTGATGCGGATGAACAATTGACGGCTGCCATCCAGGCATTTGAGCATGTGCTCCGGGAAAACGTGCTGGTGAACGAGCTTGCGTTCGGGCAAGAAGCTGAAATGGAGCGCGTTGATCTCGCCGGCAAAACGCTGGGTATCCGCATTGCCGGATAATCTGCCTTTTCACCGCCATTGAATGGCAATCGCTGCTTTGGCGCATAATAGCACAACAAACGAACAAACGAGCCTTCTGGCCCGTGCGGAAATGGAAAACCATTTTCGCGCCGGCTTCGGCTCGTTTGTTGTTCATCGGAACGATGATACCGCGCTGATCCGAGAGGAGAATGCAGAGATGGCGAATAAGAAGAGCATCATTCCCGAATCGGAAGAGGAGAAGCTGAACGTTGTGTACCGCTTGACCGTGCGAATTGCCGAAGAATTGGAGCAGGCCCGGATTGCGGAATATACCCAGCTTCTGCACAGACCCTTCCGGTTGATTATGTTGAACCTGCTGTCCGGTGCGGCGCGCGGCGTCGGGGTCGCCATCGGGTTCACCTTTTTTGCCGCTACGATTATATATGTGCTGCAGGTGCTGGGAGCGCTCAATCTTCCGATTATCGGAGACTATATTGCCGATATCGTCCGGATCGTCCAGCGGCAGCTTGAGCTGAAAACGTATTAAATGAACCCTTCGTCCTCTTCGCCGAGCTGGTCCATGCTGACACCTTCGCCTTGGTCCATATATTTTCGGTACTCTTGGTTACGGACAAATTCGATCTGATTCCCGTAAATATCGGTGGCGACAAAAGCTTCATACGGCTCAACGCAGCCTTCCAGCTCGTCGGAAGCTTCGATTTCGAGCTCGTTGTAGCTGTGGACCTCACGGTCTTCTGCATATGCCGGACTGGTGGAACTGCCGAAGTTTTCTACGATTTGCCACGCGTCTTCGCCGTCGAAACCGTTCTGGTCATCGCGTTCGTCCAGGCTCGTCCGGCCAAAAGGAGGCATCAGAAATTCCTCTTCAACCGGGCGGTAATTCTCGACATGCACTTTAGGCGAATGCTCTTTGCAAAAAGACGTCGTCGGAACGGCTTCCAGCCGCTCGTACGGGATCGGCTTTCCGCATTCCTCGCAGACGCCATAGGTTCCCTGCTGGAATCGGTCCAGCGCCATTTCAATGCGGTCCATGTGATGGTCATCATGGTCCTGCAGCGTTAAATCGACTTCCCTGGAGTAAAGCTCGGTAGCTACATCGCCGGGATGGTTGTCGATGTTCGACAGCTCGCCAGTCTGGTCGCGCATGGAGTCTTCCAGGCCGTAATGCTCGTTGCTGTCATCCTTTTGGCGGATGGATTCCTGCTGTTCCTTAAGCATGCTGTGCAAATGATCCAGCTGTGATTGTGTGAGATGCTGCATGACAAAGCCCCTTTCCGCTTTGGATCAACAAAACGATAAAGACGATTTCTTTTCATATCTAGAATGTGCGGATTAAGCCTGTTTTACAGAAGGAAATTGTTTTCGCCATTCCCCGTTTATGGACGGTTTCCGGCGCCCTATGCTACAATAAACAAGTCTTTACATGACGTGAAAGGCTGTGTCCGAGCGGACGGGCCTAATGAATAAGAACGGAGTGACAAATGGCTGTGGTGTACTACTTAATCGCTTTAATCGTGTTTTTGGTGGATCAGGGCGCCAAGTATTTAATTGCCACCAGATTGGAATTAGCAGAGGAAATTCCGGTGATTGGCAACTTTTTTCTGATTACCTCCCACCGGAACACGGGTGCAGCCTTCGGTATTCTTCCCAACCAGCGCTGGTTTTTTATCGTGATTACCATCGTCGTGGTGGTGGCGATTATCTGGTATATGAACCGGGTGAGAAAATCGTCTTCGCGCAAGCTGCTTCCGGTAGCGCTTAGCCTCGTCCTGGGAGGGGCGATCGGCAACTTTCTCGACCGTGCGCTGAACGGCGAAGTGGTGGACTTTTTACAATTCAATTTCGGCAGCTATACGTTTCCGATTTTTAATGTGGCCGACTCCTGCATCGTGATCGGGGTGGCGCTCATTATACTGGATTCGCTGATGGACATGAACCGAACCGAATCGAACAACAAGAGCAATGAAGGGAATGAACCGGTTTGATCGAAGAACAAACATCCGGAGCGGGGGAAAACCCGGAGAGTGCGGATATCAGGGAGTGGGTCGTTGACCCTGTCCATGCCAAAGAACGCATCGATAAATATATTACGGAATCCTGGGAGGAGGACATTTCCCGGTCCCAGGTCCAGCTCTGGATCAGCGCAGGCCATGTGCTTGTGAACGGTCAGCCGGTCAAAGCCAATTATAAGCTGGCGGCGGGCGACCGCCTGGAAGTGACCGTTCCGGAGCCGGCCGCCGTCGAGATCGTACCGGAGGACATTCCATTGAATGTCGCTTTCGAGGACAAGGATGTCATCGTGGTCAACAAGCCGCGGGGGATGGTCGTTCATCCAGCGCCCGGGCATGCCTCGGGGACTCTGGTGAATGCGCTGATGTACCACTGTAAGGATTTGTCCGGCATTAACGGGGAGCTGCGTCCAGGCATCGTTCACCGGATCGACAAGGACACTTCCGGCTTGATCATGGCCGCAAAGAACGATATGGCCCACGCCTCTTTGGCCGCCCAGCTCAAAGACCACAGCGTGACCCGGCGCTATTATGCCCTGGTCCACGGCAATGTCAGCCATGATCAAGGAACGATAGACGCTCCGATCGGGCGCGATCCAATCGACCGCAAAATGTATACCGTGACGGAGAGGAACAGCAAACACGCCGTCACCCATTTTACGGTTAAGGAGCGCTTTGGCGACTATACCCTACTGGAGCTTCAGCTCGAAACCGGGCGGACCCACCAGATCCGGGTGCACATGAAGTTCATCGGCCATCCGCTCGTTGGGGATCCGGTGTACGGACGGAGCAAAGGCATCAAAATGAACGGACAAGCGCTGCACGCCGGCGTGCTTGGATTCATCCATCCGGGAAGCGGCGAATATATGGAGTTCTCAGCGCCGATTCCAGGCGATATGGAGGATCTGCTGACATCGCTGCGCAGCCGTTGAAAGTACAAATCATACGATAATTAGTCCATGGCATTCCGCCATGGATTCCTTCATATTTAGGGGTGTAGAAATTGAAGTAGGAGATGAAAGAATACATGAGTATCGAACAGTACCAGCAAACGTACATTCAGAACAGCTTTGCGGACCGGATCGGCGGTTCCAATTATGGTAAAGACACAGCCATCTATAAATTTGAAAAAATCAAGCGGGCCAAAGCCCAGGCTAAAAAGGACTTCCCGGACGTGGAACTGATCGACCTTGGCGTAGGCGAACCGGATGAAATGGCTGACGCCGGCATTGTGACCAGGCTTGCGGAAGAAGCGGCCAAGCCGGAGAACCGCGGCTATGCAGATAACGGAATTCCTGAATTCAAGGAAGCGGCGGCCAAATACTTGAAGGAAGTCTTCAACGTGGACGGCATCGATCCGCAGACAGAAGTGCTCCACTCCATCGGCTCCAAGCCGGCCCTGGCGATGCTTCCATCGGTGTTCATCAACCCTGGCGACGTGACCATCATCACCGTGCCGGGTTATCCCGTTCTGGGAACCCACACGAAATACCTCGGCGGGGAAGTATACACCGTTGAGCTGAAGAAGGAAAACAACTTCCTGCCGGACCTGAAGAGCATCCCGGAAGACATCGCTCAGCGCGCCAAGCTGATCTACCTGAACTATCCGAACAACCCGACGGGCGCAAGCGCCACGGTCGAGTTCTTCACCGAAGTGGTGGAATGGGCGAAGAAGTACGACATCGTCGTCGTTCATGACGCTCCTTACGCAGCCCTGACTTATGACGGACTGAAGCCGCTGAGCTTCCTGTCGATTCCAGGTGCGAAGGACGTAGGTGTCGAGCTGCACTCGCTGTCCAAATCCTACAACATGACCGGCTGGCGGATCGGCTTTATCGCCGGTAACCCGCTCGTCGTGAAAGCCTTCGGCGACGTGAAGGACAACAACGACTCCGGCCAGTTTATTGCCATCCAGAAAGCGGCCGCTTACGGTCTCGCCCATCCGGAAATTACGGAGAAAATTGCGGAGAAGTATTCCCGCCGCCACGATATGCTGGTAGCCGCGCTGAACGAGCTGGGCTTCCAGGCCGAGAAACCGAAAGGCTCCTTCTTCCTCTATGTGGAAGCGCCTAAGGGCATTAAAGGCGGGGTCCGCTTCAATTCCGGCGAGGACTTCTCCCAGTTCTTGATCCGCGAGAAGCTGATCTCCACCGTGCCTTGGGATGATGCAGGCAGCTTTGTCCGGTTCTCCGTCACTTTCGAAGCCAAGGGCCAAGAAGACGAGAAGCGCGTCATTGCCGAAATTAAACGCCGCCTGAGCGACGTGGAATTCGAATTTTAATTCAATGTGCAGCAAGATCCGTCCCTGACATGCAGGGCGGATCTTTTTTTTGGCCGCAGCGTTATATCACCTGATGCAGCCCGATAAAGATGAGAATAAGGCCGGCAAGGACGCTGGCGCTTTTGCCCAGGCGTTCCCCGGCAATTTTTCGGCCGATGAGAGAGCAGAGACCCACGCTGGCAAAGCTGAAGATACCGGACAAAATCGACGTTTCCCAGATGCCGATGTGGGTGATCCCGGCGTCGAAGCCGCCCGCCAGATTGTTGACCGACAGCGCGATGCCGAGGACGACCGATTCTTTGAAATCGACCGATTTGGACGCGTTGAAGTCGGCGGTTTCGGGATTTTGCAGGATTCGGGTCAACCAGTTCCGCCGGTCCGAATGCCGGGCCAATTGCTCCTGCAGCAGCGGCTGAATGATGACCCAGGTGCCGATCGAGACGAGGATGACCATGCCGACAATATTGCACACGGATGGCGGCAGCCAGGCGGACAGCACTTTTCCCGATATCCCGCCGATCCAGGTCAGCATAAATCCGATAAACGCGATGACGGTACCCGCCAATGCCGGTATTTTTATATTTCTTACACCATAAGCCACGCCAACGCCCGCATTATCGAGATTTGCGGCAAGCGCGATGGAAATCGCCGGAATCCAAACAGCCAGATCCATGATGTCAGCTCCTTTAGTTGAAGTAATACATCATATGGAGCCGTTGAGAAAAAGTGACAGGGATGGGCTTATTTGTTGAGATATCGTCAACAGGGTTCGGCAACGAGCAATGGTTGTTGACTTAACGAAACGCATCCATTTTCAAGGCAGGAAGGGAGTGCAGCTTATGGTCACGGGGCCGGAAGATTCGATGTCCCACGAGAAATTGGCAGATATCATCAAGGCGGCACTTAAAAAGCAGTCGCTCTCCATGCGCGGCCTCAGCGCGTTGACGGGCATGGATACCGCAACAATATCAAGAATTGTCAACGGAAAACAGAAGGCGAGGCTGGAGCATTTGCAGCATTTCGCGGTCCACCTGGGCATACCGATGGAGACGTTGTTATCGGCAGCGGGGTATCCGCTTGACGGCAGTACACAGCTAAAGGATGCAGATCAGCCAAGGGCTTCCTACACAGGCTCCAATGAGCAGGAACTGCTGCGCGTGTTTGACGGGCTGGGCCTTGATGTCCGGGACATGACAGAGCGGGTCCGGCAGGAGCTGGTGAAGTACGAGGAATACGCGGAAACCCGGGAAGGGAGCGAGCTGATTACCGATCGGTTTCCGGAGAAGCTTGAGCAGCTGCAGAGCGCCGGGTTCTATATTCAGCAGCTAAAAGATTTGTACGCCCGCTATCATGAACCGGATGTTCCCGCCAATATGAAGACGGTGATCGGCAGCGCGCTGCTCTATTTTGTATTGTCCGCAGACATTATCCCGGATTACAGTTTTCCGCTTGGGTATATCGATGATGCGCTGGCAGTGCGGCTGGTGCTGGAGCGGTTGAAGGAACTGGAAACAAGCCCATGATTTTTGCGGCCAAACATGGTAAAGTGGACATAGCAATAACGGCGCTTGCTTTTGAGAGCAAGGCCTGAAGTGGGAGTTGAGCAGCTCTGTTTAAACATTGGAAATGGGATTCGTATGTCGAACATTTGGGCGAATTGCGCAAGCGCCTGTTCTGGATTTTGGGCGCATTTTTGGTGTCAATGATCGCGGCGCTGTTCGTGGTGGGCGACGTGCTTCACTTCTTGAGGGGCAGGCCGCCGGCCTCGCTGGTCGAATGGAACGCGTTCAGCCCGTGGGAGGGCGTTCGCATGTATATGTACATTGCCGCAGCCCTGTCGCTGGTCGTAGCGGTACCTTTTACGATGCTGCAAATTTGGGCTTTTGCCAAAAAGGGACTGCGTAAGAGCGAGCAGAAAGCGGCGTTAAAGTATGTGCCAGCTGCGTTCGTACTGCTGCTTGTCGGGTTTGCTTTTGCCTATTTTGTCGTGTTCCCGATGGCGTTTCGCTTTACGACGAGTATGACCAAAAACTTGGGATTGGTGGAGACGTACGGCATTGCGCAGTACTTTACGTTTCTGACCAACATCGTGGTTCCGGTGTCGCTTGCCTTTGAACTGCCGGTGCTGGTGATGCTGCTGACAAGGCTGCGTGTCATCAACCCGGGACTGCTGGGGAAAATGCGTAAAGTCTCGTACATGGTGCTGGTCTTCATCGCGTGCATGATTTCTCCGCCGGAGTTTTTTTCGCATATTTCGGTGTCGGTACCTTTTATTCTGCTGTATGAAATCAGCGTTTTGATGTCCAAGCTGGTATACCGCAAGCAAATGCAGACGGATGCAGGGACCAAGGACCGGATGAATTATGGATCTGCCTAATGCAGGTCGACCTTGGGTGATGAAGTGCACTGAAATCAAGTGGAGAAGCTGATATATAAATTGGTTTAAAGGAGGACGATTTACATTATGCTAAGCGATATCGGTTTGCCGGGTTTCATTTTGCTGGCCGTGCTTGCGCTGCTGTTATTCGGACCAAACAAGCTGCCCGGACTGGGCCGCTCGGCCGGACGCATGCTGCGGGAATTTAAAAACGAAATGAGCGACATTATGGGCGACTCGCCGCGCCAGAAGCGCAGCTCCGCCCAGGAGCCCGTAACGGAACAGGGGCAGCAGCCTCAGGCGGTTCGGACGGAATCCGCCGCATCCCCGCGTTTGCCGGAATAAAATTCCACGGATCGGGAAGGCTAAGCTCGGTTGACAGCAGACGTTCAGTCTGTCATAATCATCTTTAGTTGAATAGCACCTTTAAATCAGTCCCGTGAGACTGGCAAGGTAACGTGAACCGAGGTTCACTTCGCGGCAGCATACTGTCTGCTTTAAGCCGCCCAGCGAATCTCTATGTCTATCAGCGTATGCTGATAGCTTCTAACTCCTTGCCTACGGGCAGGGAGTTTTTTTGTTATCTGGGTCCCCTCCAAGCATCTACACAGGCATCACAGCAAAGCCTCGCTTTGTGGGGAACCTTCACGGGTCAGCTATTTAAATCCCTTTTAGACGGAAGAAGGAGTGTGGAGCATGAGCAACGAGGTGCATGTCATTATGGATGAAACGGCAATCCGCCGTGCACTGACAAGGATTGCACACGAAATACTGGAGAGGAACAAGGGGATTGAAAATTGTGTGTTCATCGGTATCAAAACCCGGGGAGAATTTCTGGCCCAGCGCATCGCCGGCAAAATTCTCGAAATTGAAGGCACACCGGTTCCATGGGGGGCCGTTGACGTCACCCGGTACCGGGACGACCAGAAAGACAGCGCAGCTTCCCTGACTGAAGCAAACATCGGCCTGAAAAAGCTCGATATTCATGATAAAAAAGTGATTTTGTTCGACGACGTGCTGTACACGGGACGGACGATCCGCGCCGCTATGGACGCCTTAATGGACTGCGGCCGGCCGCAGATGATCCAGCTGGCGGTGCTGGCGGACCGGGGACACCGGGAGCTGCCGATCCGGCCGGATTACATCGGCAAGAACGTACCGACGGCAAGATCCGAGCAAATTGAAGTAGCCCTCACGGAAACGGACGGCAAGGACGAAGTGACGATTATGCAAAACCGGGAGGAGAAATAACATGCTAACGATGACGCAGCTGAAGGACCGGAGCCTGCTCGGATTGAAGGATCTGGGCCGCGACGAAATCGAATCGATCCTGAATCGGGCCGCATACTGGGAAGCACAGCACGAAAAGCTGGTGCCGGTGCTGGCCTCCAAATTCGTAGCCAACATGTTTTTTGAGAACAGCACGCGGACGCGCTTTTCCTTCGAAATGGCAGAGAAACGCCTGGGCGCCCAGGTGCTGAACTTTACGGCGGCTGCTTCGAGCGTAGAGAAAGGCGAATCGATCTACGACACGGTAAGAACGCTCGAATCGATGGGGATTGACGCAGGCGTCATCCGGCTGAAGCCGGCTGGGGTACTGGAGGAGCTGTCCAGCAAAATCTCGGTTCCGCTCATCAATGCAGGGGACGGAAACAATGAGCATCCGACGCAGGCGCTGCTCGACCTGTACACGATGAAGAAACGGTTTGGCAGCCTTCAAGGCCTGACGGTGTCGATCATCGGCGACATTAAGCACAGCCGGGTGGCTAGATCGGACCTGTGGGCGCTGCGCAAGTTCGGGGCCGAAGTCAAATTCTGCGCGCCGAATAATATGACGGCACCGGAGCTGGAGCCGTTTGCCAGATACGTAACGATGGAAGAGGCGCTCCGCTCGGATGTGGTCATGATGCTGCGGGTTCAGCTTGAGCGTCATGCGACCGGCATGCTGAAATCGGCGGAGGAATACAGAGCGCAGTACGGATTGACGGAGGAGCGGGCTTCCAAATTGTCCAAGCATACACTAATTATGCATCCTGCTCCGGTGAACCGGAACGTGGAGATCGACGATGCGGTTGTCGAGAGTGAACAGTCGGCGATCTTCCCGCAAATGAGCAACGGCGTCCCGATCCGTATGGCTGTCATGGAACGGGCGATGAAATAATCAAGGGATATATAGGCATACACAAATTTTATTAATAAATATACACAAAAATGAATTATTATTATACAATAGATTGGAAGCCACAGTGCCAATCAATGACCGGAGGTACTCATGATACAGATCATAACGAACGCCAGCGTACTGAATGAACAAGGGGAACAGGTAAGCAAGCATATCGTCATCGAGGACGGCATCATCAAAACATTGGTGGAACCCGATGCCGGCTGGAGTGCTCCCGAAGGGGCGGAAGTGACGGACGCTGCCGGCAAGCTGGTTACGCCCGGCTTGATCGATATGCATGTCCATATGCGCGAACCTGGATTTGAACATAAGGAAACGATCGAGACCGGGAGCCGCTCGGCTGCCAAAGGCGGCTTCACGACCATCGCCTGCATGCCGAACACGAAACCGGTGACCGACAACCCGGAAACGGTCCAGCTGGTGCTGGAGAAGGCCCGCGAGGCGGGAATCGTGAAGGTGCTCCCTTATGCAGCGATTACGGTACGGGAGCTCGGACGGGAGCTGACGGATTTTGAAGCGCTCAAAGCAGCGGGTGCGGTCGGCTTCACCGACGACGGCGTTGGCGTACAGAACGCCAAGATGATGAAAGACGCCATGCGCCGGGCGAAAGAGCTGAACATGCCGGTGATTGCGCACTGTGAAGAGAACTCCCTGGTCGAAGGGGGAAGCGTGACGGAAGGCAAGTTTGCCGAGCAGCACGGACTGATCGGTATTCCAAACGAGTCGGAAGCGATTCATGTGGGGCGGGACATCCTGCTGGCGGAAGCGACGGGCGTGCACTACCATGTGTGCCACGTCAGCACGGAACAGTCGGTCCGGCTGATCCGCCAGGCCAAGGAAGTCGGCATTCACGTCACCGCTGAGGTGTGTCCGCACCATCTGCTGCTGTCGGATGAAGACATTCCGGGGCTGGACGCCAACTGGAAAATGAATCCTCCGCTGCGCTCGCCGCGGGACGTGGAAGCCTGCATCGAAGGGCTGCTCGACGGAACGCTCGATATCATCGTGACGGACCATGCGCCGCATGCGGCGGAAGAGAAAGCAAAAGGCATGGAAATGGCGCCGTTTGGCATCGTTGGCTTCGAGACGGCCTTCCCGCTCTTGTACACCAAATTTGTGGCGACTGGCAAATGGGATCTGGCCATGCTGGTTCAGCGGATGACTTCCGATCCGGCGCGGGTGTTCGGTTTGAACACCGGGCGGCTTGAGGAAAGCGCTCCCGCTGACCTGACGATGATTGACCTGGAAACCGAAAAAGCGGTGAATCCGGAAGAGTTTGCCTCAAAGGGACGGAACACGCCGTTTACAGGGTGGAAGCTGAAGGGCTGGCCGGTTAAAACCTGGATGGACGGCAAAGTCGTGTTTGAAGCCTAAGACCGGATATAACCGGGCCGGATCGGTTGATACAAAAGAAACAGATATAGATACTACTAGATACTAACTTAACGTAATTTGACAGAGGAGTGAGTGGGATGCAGGCAAGATTGCTGCTGGAGGATGGAACACTGTTTACGGGCAGTGCTTTCGGAGCAGAAGGTGAAACGACGGGCGAAGTCGTGTTTAATACAGGGATTACGGGATATCAAGAGGTGCTGTCGGACCCGTCGTACTGCGGGCAAATCGTCACGATGACGTTCCCGCTGATCGGCAACTACGGCATTACGCGCGACGATTTTGAGTCGGTTGCGCCGTATGTGCACGGATTTGTCGTACGCCGCCATGAAACGGTGCCGAGCAACTGGCGTGCCGAGTACAGCGTGGATACGCTGCTGAAGGAATACGGGATCGTCGGCATCAGCGACATCGATACGCGCATGCTGACCCGCCTTATCCGCAGCCACGGCACGATGAAAGGGATTCTGACGACATCCGCTCAGTCCGTCGAGGAGCTGAGAGAGCGTCTTGCTGCGAGCACCCTGATGACCGATCAGGTGTCGCGCGTGTCCACGAAGCATACTTACAGCAGTCCGGGCGCTAGAGAGCGGATCGTACTTATCGACTACGGCGCCAAGAGCGGTATTTTGCGCGAACTGACTTCCCGCGGCTGCGACGTGGTGGTTGTTCCGCATGATACGACAGCCGAGGAAATCCGCCGCCTGAATCCGGACGGCATTCAGCTGTCCAACGGCCCTGGGGATCCTAAAGATGTACCGCATGCGATCCAGACGATCAAGGAACTGCTCGGCGAATATCCGATCTTCGGCATCTGCCTGGGTCACCAGCTGTTCGCCCTGGCTTGCGGCGCCGACACTGAGAAGCTGAAATTCGGCCATCGCGGCGGCAACCATCCGGTGAAGGATTTGGCGACGAACCGCTGCTATATCACATCGCAGAACCATGGCTACACGGTTAAGGATGACTCCATTGCCGGCACAGAGCTCGAGGTTACGCATATCAACAACAACGACAAGACGGTGGAAGGGCTCAAACATAAGAAATACCCGGCCTTTACCGTGCAATACCACCCGGAAGCGGCCCCTGGCCCTTACGACAACAGCTATCTGTTTGACGATTTCTTGAAAATGATTGCCGATCATAAACAGCAAAAACCTGCAAAACCGCGCCAGGCTGAACTGGCTGCAGCCGTGAAAGGAGCACGATAATATGCCTATCAATAAACAGCTTAAGAAAATCCTCGTTATCGGTTCTGGACCGATCGTCATCGGCCAGGCGGCTGAGTTCGACTATGCGGGCACGCAGGCATGCGAAGCACTGAAAGAGGAAGGCGTTGAGGTTGTCCTGATCAACAGCAACCCGGCGACCATCATGACCGACACGAACACGGCGGATAAAGTATACATCGAGCCGATCACCCTGGACTTCGTAACCCAGGTCATCCGCCAGGAGCGCCCGGACGGACTGCTGCCGACGCTCGGCGGCCAGACCGGCCTTAACATGGCGGTGGAACTGGCGAGAGCAGGCGTGCTGGAGCAGGAAAACGTTAAACTGCTGGGCACCCAGCTTCATTCGATCGAAAAAGCCGAAGACCGCGACCTGTTCCGCGAACTGATGCGCGAGCTGGAACAGCCGGTACCGGATAGCACGATCGTCACAACCCTGGAAGAAGCGCTCGACTTCGCCGAAGAGATCGGCTACCCGCTGATCGTACGTCCGGCGTACACGCTCGGCGGAACCGGCGGCGGCATCTGCGCGAATGAAGAAGAACTGCGTGAGACGGTAACTTCTGGCATCCGTTACAGCCCGATCGGCCAGTGCCTGATCGAGAAGAGCATCGCGGGTATGAAGGAAGTCGAATACGAAGTTATGCGCGATGCCAACGACAACTGCATCGTTGTATGTAACATGGAGAACTTTGATCCGGTCGGCGTACACACCGGGGACAGTATCGTCGTAGCCCCGTCCCAGACGCTCTCGGACCGTGAATACCAAATGCTGAGATCGGCGTCGCTGAAAATTATCCGCGCCTTGAACATCGAAGGCGGATGTAACGTGCAGTTCGCCCTGGATCCGCACAGCTACCAGTACTATGTCATCGAGGTTAACCCTCGCGTCAGCCGCTCTTCGGCGCTCGCTTCCAAAGCGACCGGGTACCCGATCGCCAAGATGGCGGCAAAGATCGCCCTTGGCTACACCCTGGACGAAATCGTCAACCCGGTGACTGGGCAGACATACGCTTGCTTCGAGCCGACGCTGGATTACATCGTCAGCAAAATTCCGCGCTGGCCGTTCGATAAATTCGTGCAGGCGAACCGCAAGCTGGGCACGCAAATGAAAGCGACCGGCGAAGTTATGGCTATCGGCCGCACGTTCGAGGAATCGATCCATAAAGCGATCCGCTCCCTGGAAATCGGAGTGCACCGCTTCTATCTGAAAGGTACGGAAGAGCTGAGCGAGGAAGTGCTCCGCGAGCGCCTCATCAAAGCCGACGACGAGCGGATCTTCCTGATCGCTGAAGCGTTCCGCCGCGGCTACGGCTTGCAGGAAGTTCAGGACCTGACCAAGATCGACTGGTGGTTCCTCGATAAAATCCAGGGGCTGATCGCGTTCGAAGAGCAGCTTCAGGAAGACACGCTTTCTTATGACACGCTGTACCTGGCGAAACGCCGCGGTTTCACCGACCGGGCGATTGCCGAGATCCGCAGCCAGAGCCAGGCCGGAAGCCTGACGACGGAGACGGAAGTTCGTGAGTTCCGCCTCTCGAACGGTCTGCGTCCGGTCTACAAAATGGTTGACACCTGCGCGGCTGAATTCGAAGCGACAACGCCTTACTACTACTCGACCTACGAGACGGAGAACGAAGTAACGCCGTCCAACAAGGAGAAAGTGGTCGTGCTGGGCTCCGGGCCGATCCGGATCGGCCAAGGCATCGAGTTCGACTATTCGACCGTACACGCCGTATGGGCGATTCAGAAGGCCGGATACGAAGCGGTTATCATCAACAATAACCCGGAAACAGTATCCACGGACTTCAACACGTCGGACCGCCTGTACTTCGAGCCGCTGTTCTTCGAGGACGTTATGAACGTTATCGAGCAGGAGAAGCCGATCGGCGTCATCGTGCAGTTCGGCGGCCAAACGGCCATCAACCTGGCCGGACCGCTGAGCAAAGCGGGCGTGAACATTCTCGGCACCAGCCTCGAAAGCATCGACGAGGCGGAGGACCGCAAGAAGTTCGAGGCGCTGCTCTCGAGACTGCAAATCGCCCAGCCGAAGGGCAGCACGGTTACATCGGTCGACGAAGCCGTAGACACCGCCCAATCGCTCGGCTATCCGGTGCTGGTCCGTCCATCCTACGTCCTTGGCGGGCGCGCGATGGAAATCGTCTACTCCGATGAAGAGCTGCTGAGCTATATGGAGCAGGCTGTAAAGATCAATCCGGAGCATCCGGTCCTGATCGACCGCTACATGCTGGGTAAAGAGGTGGAAGTCGACGCGATCTGCGACGGCGAAACTGTGGTCATCCCGGGCATCATGGAGCATATCGAGCGCGCGGGCGTGCACTCCGGCGACTCTATCGCGGTATATCCGCCGCAGCACCTGGAGGAGCATCTCAAGGAGAAGATCGTGTCCATCACGACGCGGATTGCGAAGGAACTGAAAACGATCGGCCTGGTCAACATCCAGTTTGTCATTTACAACGACGAAGTGTATGTCATCGAGGTAAACCCGCGCTCTTCCCGGACGGTACCGTTCCTGAGCAAAGTGACGACGATTCCGATGGCGAACCTGGCCACGCAGGCCATTCTCGGCCGCAAGCTGAAGGACGCAGGCTACAAGGAAGGCCTCTGGCCGGAAAGCGACTACGTTTCCGTCAAAGTGCCGGTGTTCTCCTTCGCGAAGCTGCGCAGAGTCGAGCCGACACTCGGACCGGAAATGAAGTCGACTGGCGAAGTTATGGGACGCGACCTGCAATACGCCAAAGCGCTGTACAAAGGCTTGATCGGCGCAGGCATGAAAATTCCGGCATCGGGTGCGATCATCGTCACCGTAGCCGACAAGGATAAGGAAGAAGCTGTGGAGCTCATGAAGGGCTACAAGCGTCTTGGTTACAAGATCTATGCAACCGAAGGTACGGCTCAAGCTTTGAACGAAGCCGGCCTCAACGTAACGACCGTGCAGAAGCTCAGCGACGGCACGCCGAACATTCTGGATCTGATCCGCAATGGTGAAGCGCAGTTCGTGTTCAACACCCTGACCAAAGGGAAAACGCCGCAGCGCGACGGATTCCGTATCCGCCGGGAAGCGGTAGAGAACGGCGTGGTCTGCATGACCTCGCTGGACACGGTCAGAGCGCTGATGAATATGCTGGATACCCTCAACTTCTCTTCGCAGGCCATGCCGGCTTTTGCGAACTGAGAAGGGGGAAATACTAGAAGTATGAATGATAAGTATACAGAAATGGCGGGCCGCTTGATCGTGGCCCTGGACTACCCGGATGCCGAAGCGGCATCCGCGCTGGTCCGCGAACTTGAAGGTATTCCCTGCTACTTGAAGGTGGGCATGCAGCTGTATTATGCTGCAGGGCCTGCTTTTGTGCGGGAATTGAAGTCAAAAGGCTACAGCGTATTTCTTGATCTGAAAATGCATGACATACCCAATACGGTAAGGGGTGGCGCAGAGAGCATCACCCGTCTTGGTGTGGACATGTTTAACGTCCATGCTGCCGGAGGTACGGCGATGATGAAAGCCGCGCTCGATGGAGCCGAATCCGCGCTTGCGGCCGATCCCGGGCTGAGCAGGCCACTCATCATTGCGGTCACCCAGCTGACCAGCACCAGCCAGGAGACGCTCAACAGCGAGATCGGCATTCAAGGCAGCGTTCAGGACGCAGTGATACACTACGCCAAGCTGACGCAGTCGGCCGGACTGGACGGCGTCGTCGCCTCGGCCCAGGAATCGGCGCTGATCCGCGAGGCTTGCGGCCAGCAATTTATCACCGTCACGCCGGGTATCCGGCCTGCGGGCTCCGCAGCAGGCGACCAGGCGCGCGTCCTGACACCGGGCGAAGCCATTCGCCAAGGCAGCCATTACATCGTCGTCGGGCGTCCGATTACGGCGGCAGAAAACCCGCGTGAAGCTGCCGAACACATTATCAAGGAGATGATCGAAGCTTGATTACCCTAGCAGAAATTCCAGCACGTATCGCATCCCATTTGCTTGAGATCGGAGCGGTGGCGCTCCGGCCGAAACAGCCGTTCACTTGGACTTCGGGCATCAAGTCGCCTATCTACTGCGATAACCGTCTGACGATGTCTTACCCTGAAATCCGCGAGCTTATCGCCGAATCGTTCGCTGCGATCATCCGGGCGCAGTATCCGGACGCGGAAGTCATTGCGGGAACGGCGACGGCCGGTATCCCTCATGCGGCGTGGGTTGCTCAGAAGCTGAATCTGCCGATGGCCTATATCCGCGACAAAGCGAAGGGGCACGGCAAGGAGAACCTGATCGAGGGCATCATCAAGCCGGGGCAGAAAGTCGTCGTCATCGAAGACTTGATCTCGACCGGCGGCAGCTCGCTCAAAGCGGCGGTAGCCGTGAAGGAAGCCGGTGCCGAGCCGCTCGCCGTGCTCGCCATCTTCAGCTATCAGCTCGATAAAGGGGTGCAAGCCTTTGCCGAAGCGGGGATTCCGCTGCAGACGTTGTCCAACTATGCAGCGCTGATGGAAGTGGCCCTGGAAAAGGGAGCCATTCAGCAGGAGGACGTCGAAGCGCTCAAAGCGTGGAGAGAAGATCCGTCATCGTTCGGAAACTAAGAAGACGACGCTTGTGTGAATTTCCTCAAATGGATTTATAAAATGATACAGCAAAGGCAGCCCAAAGGGCTGCCTTTTTAAGTTGTTTACACGGATGATCGACCTTGCTGTAACCTTAAGCTTGAGGTTTCAAATGTTTTAGTGGATGGCATTTTTCTCAAAATTGCCGCCGAGCACATCGGACACATGCTCAATGGCAATAAAGGCTTTGGGATCGATCTCCTGCACGAGCGCCTTCAGTTTGGCCAACTCAAGCCGGGTGACGACGCAATAGATGACTTGTGTATCTTCCTTCGAGTAGCCGCCTCTGGCGTACATGAAGGTCGTGCTGCGTCCCAGCCGATCCTGAATCGTTTGGGAAATTTCCTCGTATTCGTTCGAGATGATGGTGACCGACTTGGACTCGTTCAAGCCCTCGACCACGATATCCATCACTTTGGAGGCCATATAGTATGTAAATATGGAGTACATCGCGGAATCCCAACCGAAAACGAATCCGGCAACAATGAAAATGAAGACGTTCATGATCATAATGATTTGGCCGACCGGCATGCGGAGCCTTTTAGACAGCAGAATCGCGACAATTTCGGTTCCGTCGAGCGAGCCGCCGAAACGGATGACGAGTCCGACGCCAAGGCCGAGAATAAGGCCGCCGAACAGGACCGCTAATATTTTCTCATTGGTAAAAGGACTGACATGATGCAGCAGCTGCGTCGTTACAGACATGACGGCGATGCCGTAAAGGGTAGAGAAGGCGAACGTTTTTCCGATCTGCTTGTATCCCAGAAATAAAAAGGGGAGGTTGATAATAAACAGAAAAATACCGAGCGGAAAGGTCGTTACTTTGGATAAGACGATCGAAATCCCGGTGATGCCGCCATCGATGATTTCATTGGGAACCAGAAATACCTCGAGCGCAACGGCCATAAGCACGGCCCCCACCGTAATAAATACAAATTTTTTGACCAGATCCGCAAAAGACAGCTTTTTATGTGTTTTTGCCATGGACATTCCCCGCTTTCCTGAAAATTAAAATGTTAAACAACTTAGTTATCAGTATAAACGATTTTTCCGCTCAGCACAAAGCAATCTCGCTTTTTTTCGAACGTTTTCGACATTTTACTAGCCGAGATTTCTGCTGTTATGAATGAACCATCGCGTTTGCGGCAACAATAGGCATCAAAACATCTCATCTATGAAAGGAGGGTTAGCAGCAATGCGGTGGGTGTATTTCGGCAAGCTCTATCGGACGAAGTTCCAGGCAGGGTGCCTGGCGAAGAGGCTGGAGCAGGACAGCTGGATCTACGGTTATGAAGAGCCGCGGATCGTTGAAATTTTCCGTTCAAGGAGAGGCAGGTACGGTGTCCGCTTTTTGCCGTGACATGGGCAGGCCTCAGGGTGTCTTAACGCCAATTCCACAAATAAATACTTGACGCAGTGGGTACATATGCTGTATATTAATTCTTGTCGCTATTTGATATGGTTAATGACGCGGGGTGGAGCAGTCCGGTAGCTCGTCGGGCTCATAACCCGAAGGCCGCAGGTTCAAATCCTGCCCCCGCAACCAATTTAACAGCCATTATCTGTACGGTATATACTTGATCAGGGCCCTTAGCTCAGTTGGTTAGAGCGGTCGGCTCATAACCGACTGGTCGGGGGTTCGAGTCCCTCAGGGCCCACCATATAGCAATATGCAAGAAACAGCATGCCGGGGTGGCGGAATTGGCAGACGCACAGGACTTAAAATCCTGCGGTAGGTGACTACCGTACCGGTTCGAGCCCGGTCCTCGGCATACAGGTAAAACATCGAAGGAAGCCGGCTCAGTCTTTGACTGAGCCGGTTTTTTTGTGCTCATGGCAACAAAAGGAATGGGAATTAAAGGATTGCCGGTATAGGCAAAACATGTTATATTAAATTTTGTCGTCACAAAAGTGATAGACAAGCCGGGATGGCGGAATTGGCAGACGCACAGGACTTAAAATCCTGCGGTAGGTGACTACCGTACCGGTTCGAGCCCGGTTCTCGGCATTGGATTGGAACAAGTTGAACAGGGTAAGCTGGTCCGGATCGGGGCCGGCTTATTTTTTTAGCTGCCTTTCAATGCGGTCTGACTTTTATTGAATGTGCGTCGGCAGACGTTTTTCTATAAAAATAGGTTTATATATTTACGAGAGAGGAGAAATGCTTCATGATATTTAATAACGATTGGGACGAGCAGCTGAAGGAAGAAACCGAAAAGGACTATTTTCAGGAACTCCGTTATAAGCTGGCCAAGGAATACAAGCTTCACAAAGTGTACCCGCCGAAAGAGGACCTCTTTAAAGCGCTCAAGCTGACCCCATATGAGGATACCAAAGTGGTCATTTTGGGACAGGATCCTTATCATGGACCCGGACAGGCCCACGGCCTTAGCTTTTCGGTCAAACCCGGCGTGCGGATTCCGCCTTCCCTCGTGAACATTTACAAAGAGCTGCACAGCGATCTTGGCGTGCCGATTCCAAACCATGGAACGCTGGTGCATTGGGCCGAGCAAGGGGTGCTGCTGCTCAATACGGTGCTGACCGTCCGGGATGGCGAGGCCAATTCGCATAAAGGATTAGGATGGGAGCGATTTACCGATGCTGTCATTGAGAAGCTGAATGAGCGGGATAAGCCGGTCGTGTTCATTCTATGGGGAAGCCATGCCCAGAAAAAAGGAGCTTTTATCGATCGGAAAAAGCATCTGGTGATCCAGACGGTTCACCCGAGTCCGCTGTCGGTGCACCGCGGTTTTTTTGGAAGCAGGCCTTTTTCCAAAGCCAACGCGTTTTTAGCAGCCCATGGGATCAAGCCGGTCGATTGGGCGATTCCTGACATGTAACTCATTTTCATGCGAAAGGAGGCGAAAGGGCCATGAAGAACTGGATCGGCAGGCGGGTTACTATCCTGTGCAACGACAAGCTGCATTCCCGGGTCAAGGGGACGCTTCGCAAGTGGGATGAACATAACGAATGGCTCGTGCTCGGGCCGCACGACCTGAAGCTGCCGTTTGGCGAGGTTTGTACGATCCGGCTTCTTCCCGAAGGGAAAAATGCCCCTGACGCCGCGCCTCATTCGGTCGGATATATCATGAAGGACAAACGGCAGTTTGATAACGCCGTGTTGTTCGGGTCCGAGGTCATGATCTGGCGGAAGGACCGTCTGGAAGCATACAGGGCCACCCTGAGCTCGCATAATGCGGAGACGGTGACCCTGTCGGACGGCCGGACTTTTCGGAAAGCGGAGTGCACTTGCGTTGTCCGGTCATTGCGTGGCATGCTGTGAGACATTGGTCCTGCGGCATGCTTTTTTTCCTCAGTCTTTCATGTCATCTACCTTTTCCGCCAAAAACAGCCCATACCCCCGGACGATTATGATCTTGGCGATCATGTAGACGGGAATGGCCAAAATGACGCCGACGATCCCGGATACGTCTCCGCCGATCAGCAGCAGGACGATGGCCGTCATCGGATGAATGTCCAGCTGCTTGCCGTAAATAATCGGCGTCAGCAGATTATCCTGGATCTGCTGGGAGATGATGATCACGACGAGCGACCATACGGCAACGGATGGCGAATCGATAAAACCGATGATAACGACCGGAATGGCAGCGATGATCGCACCTACGTATGGAATCAGGTTCAGGACGATCGAGATCAGCGCGAGCAGGAGAGAGTACGGAAGCCCGATAATGAGGAAGCCGATGTACATCAGTACGCCCAGAATGAGATTCAGCACGACCCTGCCGACGATAAAGTTGCTGAGCGCCGTATCGATTTCCCGCAGCGCTTCTTTCCCTTCCTTCCGGTATTTCCGCGGAAGGATATGCAAAATTTTAGGGGGAAGCTTGCTGCTTTCTTTCAGCATGTAATACAGCACGATCGGAACGGTAGCAATAATGACTACGACATTGGATACGACGGATATAAAATTGGAGATCGAATCCGTTACGGCCATAATTAGACCGTTGAGATATTCACTCACGCGGGCATAAATTTCCGACTCGCTTGGCAGCGCCTTGGCGAAAAAGCTGTTTTTCTGAAGAGCCTCAAACTGCTTCTGCAAATCTTCCACGAAATAAGGCGCGTTTTCGGCAAAAGTGATCACCTGCTCGCGCAGCGTTGGCCATACCAGCACCGAAAACAGGGCGATCAGACCAACGAACACGAGGTAGATCGACAAAATCGAAAGCGACCTTTTCCAGTGGTGCTTTTCCAAGTAATTCACGATGGGCCTCAGCAAGTAATACATGAAACCGGCCAGCATCACCGGAACCAGCAGCAGCTTGAACAACAGCACGATCGGATTGAAAATAAACTTTACTTTGGCACCCAAATAAATAATTAAAAGCGCAGCGATGATACCCAGACATGTACGAAAATATTTGCTCTGCAGCAATCAAATCCCCCCAGCCTTCATGGACCAGCCTATGTAACGGTCTGTTTCCTCTTTTACAACCCATTAACCAAATGTCACAAGGATGATTCAGGGAGCTCCTGCCATTGCTCCGGAAGGGTAACCGTTTGAGGCAATCCGGGTATTCGTACAGTCAAACCGCAGGTGAACTACATAATATAGGTTGACCCCATGAAAAAGGAGGTTCAAACCTATGAGCGGAGTCGTAGGCGGCGTTGGTTATCCAGGCGGAGTTTTCAAATCGACGGGAGCGATCTTGGTCCTTTTCATCCTCTTGGTCATTATTCTGAGTTCGTGTTTTTGTTAAGTCGGAACACAGGAGCATCCTGGCGGATCATCATGCCGGGATGTTTTTTTATGGCCGCGATAGTTTACCTAATTACATACAGTCATTTAACCTGGGAGGGATTGAGGATGAATCAACTCGTGATCGCATTGTTCCGGACGAGACAGGATACGGCGCTGGCGGTCAGCGCGCTTTGGGAGCGTCATTTTGACAAAAAGGACGTGTCGCTGCTTGCCCTTGACAAGAGACAGCTATCTATCATATGCCGGGATACCGGCTTGAAAGAACCCGTGTCCAGGCATGGTACCAGCGGGTTGTTCGGCGAAATCCGGGATTTAACCTCCAGCCTGACGCTGCGGGATCAAGTCACCTGGGCATCGGGACCGGCAGCGGCCAAACTTGGGGGGGCGGAAGTCGGAGGGAAGAACGATGGTTTGATTGTCAGTCTGGTGGGGATTGGCGTCCCCGAAGGGGATGCAGAAAACTATGAGAAGCTGCTGATTCAGGGGCATTTTATGGTCATTGTGGAGTGCAGTAAGGAGCGAAGCATCGAGGCGCAGCATGTTCTTGAGGCCCATCGTTGCGTCGAGACGAGAAAAGAAAAGCGTGTATCGACATAAAAAAAGGCGATCGAGTACCGATCCCCTTCCGGTCAATAAATGATTCTCCGGCTTAAGTTAACGGCCGTTCCGTATTTTTTGCTGAGGATCTTGGCCTCTTCGGTGACATAGGCGAGGATATGCTGCAGCCGCTGGGTGGCCGGCCGGATGGTTTCTTTGACTTCTCCGTGGACGATGACGTCAAATACGATCATGAACGAATACCTCCTTATATGCGGGATAAATCCATGATAAAATACAACCATCAGAGAGGAATCAATTTGGATGGAGCGGTTTGTAAACTCTACGGTTAATACTCGCATTACATAAGACGGGTACGATAAGTTGGTAAGGTTTGCGAGAATACCAGTCGGGAGGTTGAGAGAAGTTGGATTCGATTATTAATTTTGCCCACCGGGGCGCATCTGCGGTATGTCCGGAAAATACGATGGCCGCCTTTGCCCGCAGTTTGGAGCTTGGTGCCACGGGGATTGAAACCGATGTTCAGTTAACCCGGGACGGCCGGCTTGTCCTGATTCACGACGAAACGTTGTCGCGGACGACAAACGGGAGCGGGTGGGTCAAAGACCATGACCTGGAAGAGCTGAGGAAGCTGGACGCCGGCAGCTGGTTCCATCCCGATTTTGCGGAGGAGCGCCTTCCGCTGCTGGAAGAGCTGCTGGAGCTGGTTCAGGACACCGGGACCGTCGTCAACATCGAGTTGAAAAATACCAAGGTACCTTATGAAGGGCTTGAGGAAAAGGTCATCGACATGGTAAGAAGCTATAACCTGAGCGAGCGGATCGTCATCTCAAGCTTCAATCACTATTCCCTGCGGCTCTGCAAGCAGCTCGCGCCTGAAATCCGTACCGGCATTTTGTACATGGAGGGACTGTATGAGCCGTGGGAATATGCCCGCAGCGTTGAAGCCGACGCCCTGCACGCCTACCATTTTGCGGTGCTGCCTGAATTTGTGGCGGGAGCAAAGGCGGCCGGTAAGGTATACCACCCATGGACGGTCAACGAAGAAGAGGAAATGCAGCGTCTTATCGACGCAGGGGCAGCGGGGATCATCACCGACTACCCGGATAAGCTGGCAGCGCTGCTGAGCGCTTCGGTGCGCTCCTAAACAACGATAACCCGATGCCACGGCGGCATCGGGTTATTTTGTGCCCGTAAACGTCTCCAGAACAGTGAGGGAACGCGTCACCCTTGATGATCCGCTGAATCCCCGTTCGACGGATGTTTACCTTTTTTTAATTCCCGCGCCCCTTCTTCCAGCACGTCTTCAATCATGTCCGTGGATGAGGGCGTTTCGTGATCGGGATCCGGAATGGGGTCGACCCCGGGGAAACGATCCTCTTCATTCGGTTTATTCATCGCCACACGTCCTTCCAATAGAATCGTTAGTACATCCATAGTGTGTTCCTTATATGTAAGGATAAACCGTTCCAAGCGCCGCTGAACCACATTTTCCTGCACCTTACGAGCCGAAAGGTTAATCGTTATATAAAAAAATAAAGCCGCCCAGGCAGGGCAGCGAATATTAACGAATATGAATGAGGCGTGACAGATGGCCGACTTCATCCAGCGGAATCCACATGGAGCCATACACCGTCCGCATCTTTAAAGTGCCCGGATCATCGGATTTCTCGGGGATGCCGGTGATGGATTCACCATCCAAATTTTGAACGAATAATTGATGGCCTCGGCGGATCGCCATTTCAATTTCCTTTTCCATGAGACTATTCTCCCGTATCCACATACTGGTAAGACTTTTGTATCAATAACTATCTTTATCATAAGATAATTTTCGTCTGTTGGATAGAGAACGGATGTTTGATCGGTGGGGATATGGACCTAAAATATGAATTTAATTTGAACGGATGTGCTGAAAAATAAAAAAACCCTCCGTCTGGAGGGGCAGAAAAGAAAGCCGAGCAGCTAAATCCGGATGTCTAGACGGTTTCCCAAATGGGGTACAGCGCTGCTATCCAGCATTTTGACCAGGGATTGACCGTCTTGCGAGGCTTGATCCTTAGCGATTTTAAGCACCTGAATGCTCACATTTTGAGCCAGCCGGGACTGGCTCATGGCCATCGATAAAGCAGGGATATCCATCATAAGCCTCCTCTATGTAAAATGGGTAACATCTATGTTATCGGATTTTCGGTGTGATTTATAAAATAGATGCCGCCCGGGAACCAAGTTCCCGGGCGTGCGATCAGGGAGGTGTCATGCTGATTTCATCCGAAAAATCCGGAATTAATACATTTCTCCACCGAAGTGATGATCGCGACAGTGGCATCTTTTATGGTGGCGTTTTTTGAAGTGGTGGTGCTGTTTGTGAATCTTATGGCAGGAAACATGCTTTTCTTTGTGGACCTTTTTGATTACAGGTTCCCAGTCGACTTTGACGAATATCGTTTTCTTGATTTCTTTTTTGAGGATGACTGGTTTTGGTCTGCGGACATGACAGTGACGACGGTGATCATGTTCGTGGAAAAAGAATTTACCCATTTGGTTACCCCACCTTTGTTGGAAAATGTGAAACCTGAGATATCGTATGTAACGGTTTCCTTCGCAAACACGGCGGAGGTCCCTTTGAGAACAAAATAGATGATTATCTTAACGGGACAAGGCCAAAACTTATGCAGCTAAGTGTGAAAATAACAAAAAACCCTTGAAGCCTTAAGCTTCAAGGGTTTCTATAGATGATCTGCAGTGGGCTCGAACCACTGACCCCCACCCTGTCAAGATGGTGCTCTCCCAGCTGAGCTAGCAGATCGTACAAGTCAGATACATTTAATATAATAACAGCGCCGAAGTTAGCTGTCAATCATTTTATTTTGCTCACGGTGAATGGCATGCACAATTTGTTTGCCGCTCATGATTAGAAGCTATCCAAACGGGCGAAAACTAAAGTATATTTCGAAACAGAAGGAGTGGCACGGTATGCCGAACAAAGGCGGGCTGCTCGCTGCAGGGATGTGCCTGCTGCTTGCCGGATGCTCCCCCGCGGGTGAGTTTTCGGATGCGCAGGAGCCGATCAAGCCCGGTTCAACAATGGCCGACTCACCGATTATGCTGGACGTTTACGGCAAATCGGTCAGCGAGGATGTGTATTCCAAGGGCCCTATTACGCCGCCCTGATTCCCCGTGACAAGACATAGGGCCCGTGCTCCAACTGCACCGGCCCTTGTTTTATTTTAGATATAAGAAAGTATTTGCATCGGAGATTCGGTTTCCTTATATCGTAAGAAAAACTTCCGCAAAACGCGGTCTATCTTCCGTGAGTGTTCGTCGATAAACGTTTTTCTTATTCCTCATCCCATTTGCGTGAATACCCTTTTTGGATGACATAAATGAATGAATAGATCAAGATGGCTGATAAAATGACGATCAGCGCAATGGTCATGCCCATAACGATCCATGGTCTCCCTTCCATAGAGCTCTCATGAGTCAACTATACAGGAAAATCATTTTTTTGTATAATGATTCAGCCGTGTTTTTTTATATTGATTGCATGAAAGAGAGGGTAACCGATGCCTGCAGAAATAGTATACGTGACGACCCCCGAGCAGCTGGAACATGCGCTGGACATCCGCCAGGAGGTGTTCGTCAAGGAACAAAACGTGCCCGCCGACCTGGAGATCGACGAATACGATGTGATCAGCGAAAATGTTCATCATATCCTCCTTCAGGACAAGGATCAGTATGTGGCCACCGGCCGGATCATTTATTATAACAGCGATACCGCCAAGATGCAGCGAATCGCGGTTCGCCGCGAGTTCCGCACCCACGGGTTCGGCCGCATTTTGCTGATGGCGATGGAAGAGCGGGCGAAGGAACTGGGGCTGGCCTATTCCATCCTGGACGCTCAGTGCCAAGCTGAACAGTTCTATGCAAAACAAGGCTACGAGGTCATTTCCAAGGAGCCATTCGATGACGCGGGCATTCCGCATGTCCGTATGAAGAAAACACTGTAGGCTTCATTTCTTCGCATAAATCCATGTTCTCAGGGAACGATATTCATATGTCACCTTGATATATCATGACAACTTAAGGAGTGGATATCGATGGGAAACCCGGGAAGAGAACAATTTATCGCAGTACAGAAGAACGGTGACGGCGACTTGACGGCCTTTCAAACGTCGTCGGGCCGGGTGCTCGATTACGAGCAGGCGCTGCAGGAAGTAAAGGCGGGCGCCATTGCCGGAGTAAACGTCTTTAAAGGCCGTGACGGCGAGATGTACATCCGCGGGGACGCCGACGGCGATCCGTCGAATAATCTCGATAACCTGCCTACCTTTGAATAAAAGACGAGCGTCATGCTTCCAAAAATAACAGCCGGCTGCAGAGAAGGTTCATCTTTCTGCAGCCGGCTGTGTTTTTTCACCCGTAATCCACATCGACCTGCAAGGGTTACAGCGTATATACGTGCCCTTGCTCAAGGAAAGTCATTTCTCCGGTTTTTCCTACAAACTCGTCTTTATTATCCGCATAATGCATCAATCGGATCATACGCTGAACCGGCGCTGGAAGCGATAGCAGCTCACTAAGCGTCGTATGCACCTCGCCCGGTCCTTCCAGCTGGACCTCATGCAGGATCGTATCACAGCCGCGTTCCCGTACGAGCTTGTCCAGCAGCCCGGGGTCGAAGGTCATGTCCGCGCTGTAGAAGATCCGGCCGTTAATATAGAGGGAAAAGCTGTCTTTGCCCGGAATGTGGCGGTTCGGGATGAGCTCCAGCTCGATTTGCTCCGACAGGCGGCAGGGAACCCCCGGCTGAAGCGTATGTACGTCGAAGGCGTCCTCGAGGCAGGTGATTTCGCCGGGCTGGGACAGACCGCCCTTCAGGGTGTGCTCCCACAGCACATCACGCAAAGCTTCCGCGATATAAAGCTTCATTTTGCGACGATACGCATATTTCATCTGGAAGGCAAGCTCCTCCAGGCCGCCGACATGATCGCCATGAATATGGGTGATCAGCACGGCATCCAAGTCATTGAACGTTTTGCCCAGTTGGTGAAGGGCGAGGGGTGCCGTAATTCCGCAATCGATCAGCAAAGTGAACGACCCGTCCCCGAGCAGGGCATTATTGTTGAAATACTTTTTGGCAAAAGCGCTGCCTGTCCCCAGCATCTGAAGCTGCAAGCTCATCGGTTGATCCTCCTGTGAATGAGCGGCATGCCGAGCATGCCGTTCGTATTTTTTTCTTTCATTATACACCACAGTTCCCAATTTCCATCTACCCCCATAATATGCTGTAAACGCGCGAAATGGGGTTTTGTCATGGCGAAGGGAAAAAGCAAAAAACCAGCACAAGCCAAAGGGGAAAAGGTCATCCGAGGCATGAGGCTCGTGACCTCCGACGTATGCGAGGCCTGTAAAACGCCCTGTGCCCGGGGAATGGCGTACGCGGCACGGATGAGAGTTCCGGGTGCGGTCGGCAAAGGGGTGCCCTGTATTTTAACCAAGAAATAAGGAGAGAAATAGGATCTGAACCAAAAATTTGGAGCTATAGTCCCACAAGGTGGGGCTTTTTTTGTATTTCTGGAACAAAATTCCTTCACTTTTGAGAAAAAATGTGAGTTTTGTCCGTATGGACAGCGCAACTTGCGTTTGTACTTTTCGTATATACATACAACATCACGATGGAAATGGAGGGAAATGAACAAGATGAATTGGAAGAAAGTTATGGTATGCGTATTCGCCTTTTCCCTGATGGGGGGTTCTGTGTTTGCGGATTCGATCACCCAGAAAGTCAGGGTGTGGATGAACGGCAAGGAAATCCAGGACGGCGGTTATATCATCGACGGCAAAACCTATGTCCCGATTCGGGAGTTTGACGGGGTCGTAAAGTTTAATTCAGATACGAACAAGGTTGAATTCATTAAGCCTAACGTACATATATTTCTGTTTAATGGAGATACCGTCTTCGGTAACGTCAATAAAGGGAAGCTCAAGTTTAACGTATTCTGCCAGGTGGACAGCTTATCGGACGATGTGGCGAGCGTAAAGGTGGCTATTACGGATCCTTCGGGAAAGGTCAAAGATATCCAGTCTCAGGACGTGAGCGGCAGCCAGAAGGATAATTTCTGGTTCCGGACTTACGATTTCACGTATGATTTCAGCAGCGCGGGCAAATATAAAGTGGGGTTCTACATTAAAGCCACCAAGACCAGCGATTACGTCCTCGTATCGCAAAAAGTGATCACTGCGCTGAACTGACAACCCCCGAGGAGGATAAATTGACCAGATCATGCGGACGTGATACGATACGGTGGTATGATCCATTCCAACCATAAGTGAGGTTTTTGTTAAAATGAGCGATTACAAGCATGAACACGGCGAAGCCTGCAATCATGATCATGACCATGATCACGAGCATGAGGAATTTGTTCTGACGCTGACAGATGAGAACGGCAAAGACGTGGAAATGGTTCTTGTCGAAACATTCGATGTAGGCGAGAACGTTTATGCACTGCTGCTGGAACGTGAGAATCCTGAAGCGGACGGCATCATCCTTCGCGTCGAGGAAGAGGACGAGGAAATGATGCTTTACAATATTGAAGACGAAGAAGAATGGAACAAAGTGGAAGCCGCTTATAACGAGCTGGTTGCCCAGTTGGACCAGGAGTAATCCATTTCGCCACAAGCCCTACACCAAGAAACCCCCGAACCGCAGCGAAAGCGGGACCGGGGGTTTCTTTTTTTGGTGCAGGCGGCAAACAGCCGCGCGTATTAAAAAATCGGATCGGTTTCCACAATAACCTTGACGTTTTGGATATACCGGTCTTCCGGTCCTTTTACCGGCAGCCCGACGTCCACATGGTCGACGATGTAGTCGATATTGTCTTGGGAGATGACCTCTCCCGGAAGAAGGATCGGAATGCCCGGCGGATACACATAAATAAACTCGGCGATAATGCGTCCGGCCGATTCCTTGAACGGAATAACTTCCGTATCTCCGTAGAAGGCATCCCTTGGAATGAGGGACAGCTGCGGAATTTCTGGAATTTTAACAACCAGCTCGTTGGCTGTGTTTACATTATAGTAGGTCTGTGCCAGCTCGCGTAGCGCATTCACCAGGATAGAGATGGTCTCCTCGTTATCCCCTGGCGTAATCAGGCACAGGATGTTGTACATGTCGCTCAGCTCGACTTCGATATTATACTTTTCGCGAAGCCAGTTTTCGGTCTCATAACCGGTGATGCCTAGGTGGCGGACATGGATGGTCAGCTTGGTCGGATCATAATCGTAAGTCGCTTCCCCGCCGAGAATTTCCTTGCCGAAGCAGTAGAGACCTTCAATTTCATTGATTTGCTTGCGGGCGGACTGCGCCATGTCGATGGCACTTTGGGCCATGGCATATCCGTTCAGCGCCAGGTTCCGTCTGGAGGTATCCAGCGAAGCGAGCAAAATGTAAGAAGTCGACGTCGTGGTCAGCATACTGATGATCGTTTGCACGCGCTGCGGATTGACATAGCCGTTCTTCGTGTTCAGATTCAGCACGGAGCTCTGCGTCATGGAGCCGCCCAGCTTATGCACGCTCGTCGCGGCCATATCCGCTCCGGCATCCATAGCGGACATCGGCAGTTCCGGATGGAAATGGGTCAGCACGCCGTGGGCTTCGTCCACGAGGACGGGCACATGCCGGCTGTGGGCGAGGTCCACGATCTCCTTCAGATTGGCGGAGACGCCGAAGTACGTCGGATTAATGACGAGCACCGCTTTGGCGTCCGGATGACGGTCCAGGGCCCGCTGCACGGAGCGGACGGTAATGCCGTGGTCGATCCCTAAATTTTCGTCGCGGGCCGGCGATACGAAGACAGGTTTGGCGCCGGAGAAAATAATCGCGGACATGACCGACTTATGGACATTCCGGGGAACGATGATTTTGTCGCCAGGAGAGCACATCGTCAGAATCATGGTCATGATCGCGCCGCTGGTTCCCTGTACGCTGAAATACGTGTAATCGGCGCCGAAAGCGTCAGCAGCAAGAATCTGGGCTTCCTCGATGACACCGGTCGGCTGGTGGAGGTCGTCCAGCGGGGCAATATTGATCAGATCTATAGAGAGGGCGTTATCGCCGATAAATTCTCTGAATTCGGTATCGGTCCCCATTCCCTTCTTGTGGCCGGGAATATGGAACTGAACGGGATTTTTTGCCGCGTGCTGTGTGAGTGCTGTAAATAAAGGGGTACGGCTATGGTCCATGTATGCTGTCACAACCTTTCATCTGTTAAAATTACAAAGCTCAGTATAGCAAATCGGGGGGCGAATGCAAGCGGCTTTTTGACCCTGTGAAAATCTCGTCCCCATATGGGGTACACTATTAGTATAGACCATACTGCTGGGAGGATTCGCACAAACCAAAATAGGGAAGTGGTGAAACGCGTGTCGCAAATAACGGAAGCGGCGGCAGCCCGCCGGCTGATTTCGCCTTTTTTCATCGGGCTGCTGACGATTCTATTTCTCGTGGAATTTATGAAAGGGTCGCTTCTGGTGGCCATTTTGCCGGTTTATATGAAAAACTCGCTCGGTCTCGGCGCCCATACGATCGGTCTCGCTTTTTCCCTTCAATATATCGGAGACAACCTGTTCCGCAGCCCGTCGGGCTGGATCGCCGAGCGGCTGGGGTACCGCAGAACGCTGACAGGGGCGCTGGTGCTGACCATTGTCGCGGTTGGCATGATCGCCTTCTTATCCGGCGCAGGCTGGCTATCGCTTGCCTGTTTTATTCTTGGGGTAGGCACTTCGCCGCTGTGGCCATGTGCCATGACCGGGACGACGGCCATTTCGGGTCCGAAAGGCAGCAGCGGACAAATGATCGGCATGCTCGAGATTGCTTCGCTGGGCGGAACAGGCGCAGGACCGATCGTCATGAATTTTTTGATGGACCGTACGAACAAAAACTATCAGACGCTATTTTTTATCCTTATCGGCTGCTGCATCATCGTAGTTCTGGTTGCATTGCTCCTCCCGGGAAGAGTCAAGGCCAATAGGCAGGAGATGGAAGGAAGGACGGAATCTGTGAGGGGGTTCCTTCCCCAGCTGCTCGGAAAGGTGAATCATCTTTTTGCCAGCATCCGCAAGACGCTGTACGAAATCAGGCATAACCTGAAGGTCAGCTGGCTGGTATTTCCGGCGCTGTTTCTCCAATCCTTCGTCATCGGGCTGCTCAGCCCGGTGATCACGCTGTACGTTCAAAATGAGCTGCACCTGTCTCCGAATATGTACAGCCTGCTGCTGATCGCGGGCGGGGGCATTACGGTGCTGGCGATCATTCCATGCGGGAAGCTGGTCGACCAGTTCGGAACCGCTCCCTTCCTGAATGCCGGGTTTCTGCTGGCGGCTATTTCCCTCATCATGTTCTCGGCGGTGCGCTCGCTGCCGGTTGTGTTCGCCATCGTAGGCGTGGTGGGCATCAGCTATGCCATGATCCTGCCTGCCTGGAATACCTTTGTATCGACGCATGTGCCCAAAGGCGAGCGGGGAGCGGTCTGGGGATTTTTCCTCACCCTCCAAGGCTCGGGCATGGTTGTCGGGCCGATCGTTTCAGGTCAGCTCTGGGACCGTCTCGGGCATTCGGTGCCTTTTGTCGCCAGCAGCATCGTCATGGCCGTGCTGTTTGTGATCCACCTCGTTTTGTCGCGTAAGAAGCGGGCAGAGGCGCCGTAACAAACAAAAAAAGGATAAGGTGCCAGCGCGCTTATGCGTACCGGCTGCCCTATCCTTTAATATTTGGCTGCACCGTAAGCGGCGGCTAGAACGCCATTTTATACAGCGGCAGCAGCTGTTCAAAAGTGGAATGAATGACGGACACCAGCTGGTCTCCGTCCTCCAGCACGGGGTCTCCTTTTTCGATCCGGAGTCCGCACAGCACCTCGGATTTTTTGACGTTCTTCAGCTTGTCTGCCATTTTGGCGAAGTCTGCGGCCGTCATTTCAGACTGCGGGGTAAAGCCGGGGTCCATATGGTCCATCGACCAATAGAACGTTTTGGGGAGCTTTTTGACAGTCGCGATTCCTTTCTTGCCTTCCAGATGCTCGGCGAATACCGACTTGTTCGTGCTTTCGTAAATGATCGCAAAGATGATAAACAGATGCGTGCCGAACATGCCCACCTGAAAATGGGGGAGGGCTTTGTAGCCGCGTTTGTTGGCTGCCCAAGCCACCCAGGTATCGTTCGGTGGGTTTACCGTCCGGCGGGCATGCTTGGCCACGTGAACGAACATTTCCTCTCCGCTGAGCGCGGACAGGAATGGAACGATTTCGCTGCCTAATATTTCAAGTTTGGGGCGAACCCGCTCAATGAGCACTTCCATCCGGGGCTCCAGTCCCTCCACATTAAACACTTCAAAATCCTGCGCGTTAAATCCTGCAAACGGCATTCTTGCTGCCTCCTCCATCCAAATGCGTGTTGAATTTTTGTCCCATTATACCATAATCCGCGGCGGATCTTTAATTGGCAGGGCTTCCGGCCGGTCTTTTCCGTTTGATGCTGCGCCCTGTCGGGTAAAAATAGTCAATAAACCAAGTTACCGTTACATAGGATAAAGTATAAAATATAGCAAAGCTGTTAAGCCATCAGCTTGATAACGAAGCTGAAGAATCACCGGCCGATTCCAGCCCGCCGGTCTTAAGAAGCGGGAGAAGGAAATAGCCAAAGGCGGTCCAATTTTGAAGGAGGGAGTGCCGTGAATAAGAGCTATGAAGTGGAATACTGCAATTTGGAGCTTCGGTTTAACCGGCGGCATATTCAGGACCTGATCAAGGATTTGATTCAAGACGGCTATTCGTTGTACTGGAGCGAAAACGAAACCCTGTTCATCATCTCCGTCCGAACGGGGCGCAAACTCGTCAAGCTGCGGTTTAACCGGACGAAAAACGGTTATAAGATGGTTGGGGATTACACGATCCGGGACGCCAAGCTGGCGGAATGGATGGAGAAGCTGATCGAGGATACCCGCGGTCACGCGATCGTCAAACGGTTCAAGGACCGCCAGATCCTGATCGAGAGCATTCTATTCGGCGAGGTGATCCGGCTTGTCGAAATTTCAGGCTATCAGCAAAAAGTATTGTATCAGAAGGGTCCCTTTATGACGGAGCAGGAGATTTCCAAAATGTATTTCTCCAAAGAAGGCGACTTGCGCCTGCAGCTCCTGAGACTTGAGCTGGATGACGAGCTGGAGCGCCTGTACGAGGCGATGCAGGCCGGAGATGCCGAAAAAGCGGAGAAGAGCAAGGAGAAGCTCGCCGCCTTGTCCAAGGATTTAATGATGCTTGAATGGTAAATTACCTTTTGTACGACAATAGAATGGAAGATCGTTCATAAACACCTCGGATGCGCTGCGAGGTGTTTTATCACGGGCAGCTGACTGCCGAACCCGGACTTCACTTTCACGCGTAAACACGTTAAAATAGGCTTGTTCTAAAATTTTCATCAAAAAATCGCAAAGAATGGAGAAAAAACATATGTCGAAACAACAAATTGGTGTCATCGGCCTTGCTGTCATGGGCAAAAATCTGGCACTCAACATTGAGAGCAGAGGCTTCACCGTTTCCGTGTTTAACCGCTCTCCAGAAAAAACGCATGATCTTTTGAAGGAAGCCGAAGGAAAAAATCTGACGGGGACTTTCTCGATTGAGGAATTTGTGAATTCGCTGGAAACACCGCGAAAAATTTTAATTATGGTACAAGCCGGCAAGGCGACCGACGCCACGATCGAGCAGCTGGTGCCTCACTTGGACGAAGGGGACATCATCATCGACGGAGGCAACGCGTACTTCCCGGATACACAGCGCCGCAGCGCGGAGCTGGAAGCAAAAGGACTGCGCTTTATCGGGACAGGCGTATCCGGCGGGGAAGAGGGAGCTCTGAAGGGACCTTCCATTATGCCTGGGGGACAAAGAAGCGCCTACGAACTGGTGGAACCGATTCTGACGGCGATTTCTGCCAAAGTGAACGGGGAGCCTTGCTGTACATATATCGGACCGGATGGTGCCGGACATTACGTAAAAATGGTGCATAACGGCATCGAATACGGCGACATGCAGCTGATCTGCGAAGCTTACCAGCTTCTGAGGGACACGCTGGATTTGAGCGCCGAAGAACTGCATGAAATTTTCTCCGACTGGAACAAGGGCGAGCTCGACAGCTACCTGATCGAAATTACGGCCGATATTTTCGCGCAAAAGGATCCGGAGACGGGCAAACCGATGGTGGACGTTATTTTGGACGCAGCCGGCCAAAAAGGCACGGGCAAGTGGACAAGCCAAAGCTCCCTGGATTTGGGCGTGCCGCTGTCCATGATTACGGAATCCGTATTCTCCCGCTTCCTGTCGGCGATGAAGGAAGAACGCGTAGAAGCGAGCAAAATTTTGAACGGCCCGAAAAAAGCCCCGTTCCAAGGGGACAAAGCCGAGTTTATCGAGAACGTCCGCAAAGCGCTGTTTGCAAGTAAAATCGTATCCTACGCCCAAGGCTTCGCGCAGCTGCGCGTCGCTTCCGACGAGTACGGCTGGGATCTGCAGTACGGCAACCTGGCGAAAATCTGGCGCGGCGGCTGCATCATCCGCTCCCGCTTCCTGCAGAACATCACCGACGCCTACGAGAAAGATCCGGGCCTGAAAAACCTGCTTCTGGATCCGTTCTTCAAGGACATCATCGAAAACTACCAGGAAGCATGGCGTACGACGGTAGCGACGGCCGTGGCTCAAGGCGTTCCGGTTCCCGGCTTTGCCAGCGCCCTGGCATATTTCGACAGCTACCGCACGGAGCGACTGCCGGCGAACCTGCTTCAGGCGCAGCGCGATTACTTCGGAGCCCACACGTTCAAACGCGTGGACAAGGAAGGCGTCTTCCATCACAACTGGATTCAGGAGTAATCGTTACTTGGGGGAGCCGCTTCGTTTTCTCCGCTCTGGAAAAGACCGTGCATCGCCTCCAGCAGGCAGACGCGGATCCTTTCGTTGTCGAGCCCCTGGGCAGATGACCGGCTGAGCAGGAGGACGGCGGCCTCGCCGAAATATTGAAAATTTCGCATTAGACGTGGCTTGGGAAGCTCCAGCAGGGCTGGATCTTTCTGGGCCACTTTTTTTTGGACGTAATGAAGCACCCAGAGCAGATCGTCCCGGCACAAAATGTGCTGGGGATCGAAGATTTGCTCTATCCGTTTGGGGCCTCCTAGTAAAGGGCTATGGGAATCATGCATGGCTCCTATCGACCACTCCTCATATTCTACTGGTTATCAAGTTGATGTATGTATATGATAGAGTTCCTGCAAATAGACTTGCAGGCGAAGGACGGCATTGTCGAAAGTTTTTGGCCTGTGTTATGATATGTAGCAAGTAACGGCATGGGCAGCAGCAAGTGCAAAAAGGGGTGTTCTATTGAACCGGACTACACAAAATATTATCTTGATCGGTATGATGGGCACGGGCAAGTCAACCGTCGGCGACCTGCTGGCTATGGAGCTCGGATACCGGCTGATCGATCTGGATGCCGCCGTCGTGGAAAAGGCCGGCATGACGATCCCGGAGATCTTCGAGCGGCATGGCGAGCCGCATTTCCGCGAGCTCGAGAACGAGACGCTGCGGCAGGTGCTCGCCTCCGGAGAAGGAGTGATCGTCGCCACGGGAGGCGGCGTGGTGCTGCGCCCGGACAACTGCGAGCTGATGCTGCAGGGCGGTCTCGTCGTGGCGCTCACCGCAGATGCGGAGCATATTATTGCCAGGGTCCAGGGGGACCGGAACCGGCCGCTGCTTGCGGGCAATGCGGAGGAGCGGGTGAGAGCGCTGCTTGAGGAGCGGAGAGACGCATATCGCTTTGCCCACTGCACGGTGGACACATCGGGCCTTGCGGCGGAAGAAGTCATGCGTGCAATTTTAGCGCATTACCGCGTCTAAGCTTATCTCTATGAAAAAGAAGCAGCAGCCTGACCGGGGTCAAGCTGCTGCTTCAGTAGCTTAGGTTGCGGCCCGGTTAAGCAACCGGAAGGGCGCCGAAGCCATAACTTCACTTTGTGGGGATGATGTTTTCGGGGCCCCCCGCAAAGTACCTGAATAGGCATCGAAGCAACGACTTCACTTTGTGGGGAGATGATTATTCTTCTTCCTCGTTCCATTGAAGCATGCCGCCGACCATGTTGACGCAGTCGATGCCGTGCTGCGACAGGTACTGGCAGGCGCGCATGCTGCGGCCGCCGCTGCGGCAGATCATAATGACTTCGCCGTCTCTCGGGATTTCGTCCAGACGGGCGGGGATTTCACCCAGCGGGATATGCTTGGCGCCGCTGATCATGCCCTGGGCCACTTCATCGTCCTCACGGACGTCGATCATCTGCAGGGACTCGCCGGCAAGCAGGCGGCGTCTCACCTCAGAAGGCTCTATTTCACGAAACATTGACAATGTTAAAACCTCTTTTCGACTGTAATCATACTGTTCATCACCTATGATAACCAAGCAGTAAATCGGCTGTCAATCCGGACAGACCCGCGGGAAGAGCTATACTACCGACTAGTGCAAAGGAGATTACACATGGACATGATCGTACATCCGACTCCCCGGCTGAGCGGGGAAATCGGAGCTCTCTCATCCAAAAACTATACGACCCGCTACCTGCTGGTGGCGGCGCTGGCCGAAGGGACAAGCACGGTATACTTCCCGGCTCACAGCGAGGACAGCGACGCAATGCGCCGCTGTATCCAGGACCTCGGCGCCACGCTCGTCGAAGACGACGAGAAGGCCGTCATTACCGGCTTCGGCAGGCATCCGCGTGACGTCAAGGAGCTGAACGTCGGCAACGCCGGCGCGGTGCTGCGCTTCCTGATGGGGACCGCCGCCCTCTGCCCGGAGGTGACGTTCGTCAATACGTATCCGGACTCGCTGGGCAAGCGCCCGCACGACGACCTGATAACCGCGCTTGAGCAAATCGGCGTGCAGGTGGAGCATAACAACGGACGCCTGCCGATCACGATTCGCGGCGGGCAGGTGAAAGGCGGCCGAATTACGGTATCGGGCGAAGTAAGCTCGCAGTACTTGAGCTCTCTGCTGTTCCTGACGCCCCTGCTGGCGGAGGACAGCGAGATTGAGGTGACGGGCGACCTGAAATCGAAAGTCGTCATCGGTCAGACGCTGGAAGTGCTGGAGCAGGCAGGGATCGTCATTTATGCCAGCGACGATTACACGCATTTCCGCGTTCCCGGCAACCAGTCCTATCAAGCGAAAACCTATACTGTGCAGGGCGACTATCCAGGATCGGCTGCGGTGCTGGCCGCGGCGGCGGTCACGGAATCGGACGTGCTGATCAAGCGTCTGCCGGTGCAGAGCAAGCAGGGAGAGCGCGCGGTTGTCGACGTGCTTCAGATGATGCAGACTCCCCTGACGCATGAGAACGACGAAGTCCATGTCCGCGGCAACGGGAAGCTTAAAGCCGTCGAGTTTGACGGGGACGCGGCCACGGATGCCGTGCTGGCCATGGTGGCGGCCGCCGTGTTTGCGGAAGGAACCTCCCGCTTCTATAATGTGGAAAATTTGCGCTACAAGGAATGCGACCGCATCACCGATTACCTGGCCGAGCTGCGCAAAGCCGGGGCCAACGTGGAGGAGCGCCAGGCGGAGATCATCGTCCACGGGCGGCCGGAAGGGGTCGAGGGGGGCGTCGAGATCAACGCCCATTACGACCACCGGGTCATCATGGCGCTGACCATCGTCGGCCTGCGCTCCAAGCAGCCGTTGCGGATCAAGGACGCGCACCACGTCGCCAAATCGTACCCGCAGTTCTTCGACCATATGAAGGCGCTTGGCGCCCAGGTGGAATGGGTAAAGTAAATCATAAGTTATATAAGTACAGGTAAATCCGATTCTTGAAGAAAATAGAGCAAAGGCGGGATGAACGATGTCATTTGAAAATCCGACCCGGGAAGAAATCAAGGAAATTCTGGAGCAGGCCGGCAACATTGCGGTCGTCGGCCTGTCCGACAAGCCGGACCGCACTTCTTACATGATTGCGGAAGCGATGCAGCAGCGCGGCTACCGGATCATTCCCGTGAACCCGACCGTTCAGGGAACCATCCTTGGCGAAACGGTCTACGCCTCGCTGAAAGACATTCCCGAACCCGTCGATATTGTCGATGTGTTCCGGCGCAGCGAATACTGCGCGGACGTGGCGAGGGAGGCTGCCGACATCGGCGCACGGGTACTGTGGCTGCAGCTCGGCGTTGTCAACGATGAAGCCGCCAGCATCGGCGAAGAGAACGGCATGCGGGTCATTATGGACCGCTGCATCAAGGTGGAGGACTCCGTAACCAGGCCGAACCGTCCAGGTCAAAAGAACGGATAATACCTTCGCCTGAATACGAGGCAAGACAGGGCCGTGCAGAGCAATCTGCAGGTCCTTTTTTCTTTTTGACAAAAAGTTGAACAACGCGTACCATTTTAAATATGTGTGTGTGTTGAGAGGAGAGTGCATGTCTTGAACTGGCTTGGATCGCTGCAGCAGCTCGGCAGAGCAGTGATGCTGCCTACGATGGTTCTGCCGTCGGCCGCCATACTGCTGTGTGTCGGCAGTCTGCCATGGGCAGCCTGGGGGCTGCCGGGCGTCGCAGAGGTGTGCACTTGGGCAGGACAGGGTATTTTTTATTTCCTCCCATATCTGTTTGCGGTAGGAGTGGCCTGGGGACTGGCGAACCAGGCGGGACCGGCTGGCCTTGGGGCTCTTGCCGGGATGTTTATTTATGATCAAATTACGAGGCATCTGGGTAATGGTGGCATTCAGCCTTCCACGCTGATCGGCATCATTTTCGGCATGATCGCCGGCTCTGCCTATAACCGGTATAAACATATCAAGCTGCCTGAGATTGTCCAGTTTTTTGGCGGCTCGCGCTTCGTGCTTTTGTTTATGGGGCTGTTCTCCGCCCTGTTTTCGTGGGTGATGGTCTTCATCGCTCCGCTGCTGCAGAAGGCGCTGAACGAGCTGACCATGCTCATGGCGCATATGGGCGGATTCGGTCTGTTTTTATACGGCATTTTGTACCGGATCCTGACGGCGTTCGGCCTTCATCATCTGCTCAACAATGTTTTCTGGTTCCAGCTGGGAACCTACAAAACCCCTTCGGGCAGCATCGTGCAGGGGGATTTGCCGCGTTATTTTGCGGGGGATCCGACCGCCGGCACATTCATGGCCGGACTGTTCCCTATTATGATGTTCGCACTGCCGGGCATCGCCTTGGCAATCATCCAGGAAGCGCGGGAAGACCTGAAGCCGAAGGTCAAGAAGACGTTTTTGACGGCGGCCTTGGTCTGCTTTTTGACGGGGGTGTCCGAACAGATCGAGTTTGCCTTCTTGTTCGCAGCGCCTTATTTGTTCATCCTGCATTCGATCCTGTCGGGGATCGCGATGTGGATTACGTATGCGCTCGATATTCATCACGGGTTTTCCTATTCCGCAGGGGCGATCGATTATCTGCTGAACTTCCATCTGTCGCATAACGCGCTTCTGCTTATTCCGATCGGGCTCGGATACGGCCTTGTGTACTATTTTCTGTTCCGCTGGGCCATTCGGAGGTTTCAAATTCCGACGCCCGGACGTGAGGAAGGCTCTACGCTGGAGGATTGGGCAGGCAACATCCCTTATCAGGCGCCGCTCATTCTGGAAGCGCTCGGGGGCAAGGACAACATCGTCCAGGTGGAATCCTGCATCACCCGGCTGCGGCTGACGGTCAAGAACGACCGCATGATCGACAGCAATGCGCTGAAGCTGCTCGGCTCCGCGGGGCTGATCAAGCTCGGCGGCGGCAACGTACAGGTCGTATTCGGCACCTATTCCGAGCTGATCCGCGAGGAAGTAAACAAGCTGCTGCACCGGGATTTGCCGCAGGTGCTGTTCAGCGCGCCGGTCCAAGGGAAAATGATCCCGATCGAAGAAGTGCCCGATCACATTTTCGCCGCGAAGCTGGTGGGAGACGGGGTGGCGTTCATGCCGGAGAAAGGGGAGCTTGTGTCTCCGGTATACGGGACGATCATGCACCTGTACCCGACGATGCATGCCATCGGGATCTCGACACCGGAAGGGCTCGAGGTGCTGCTTCACATCGGCATCGATACGTCCCAGCTCAAGGGCGGGCATTTTACCGCGGTCGTTCAGGAGGGGGACGCGGTGGAGCCCGGCCAGCTGCTGGTTAAATTTGATATCAACTATATCCGAAGTCATGCTTCATCGCTTGCCACGCCGATGGTGATCACCAACCCGGACCGCGTTAAGTCATGGAGCTTCGCTCCGTTCAAAGCCGTCAAGAAGGGGCAGACGTCGGTTATGTCCGTAGTATTACACGACAGAAATGTTGGAGGTTTGGAATCATGATACAAGGCATCGGTGCATCTGCCGGGGTAGCGATTGGAAAAGCATTTGTACTGCCGAACTGGGAATGGGACCTGCCCGAGACCGGGATCGACGCAGTAGATCTGGCCAACGAATTTGAACGGCTGTATGAGGGGATACGCACCTCCAAAAATGAGATTGAGTTTATTAAAAATGAGTTCAGGGATATGGTCGGGGAAGAGGAGTCGAGCATTTTTGACGCCCATTTGGCCATCCTGGATGATCCGGTGTTCATGAATGAAATTCAAGGCGTCATTGAGCGCCAGTATAAGGCGGCCGAGGTCGCGGTAAAAGAGGCGATCGATCATTTCGTCACGATGTTCGACCTGCTGGATGACGAATACATGAAGGAGCGGGCGATGGATATCAAGGATGTCGGCAACCGCCTGCTCAAGCATCTGCTCGGCGCGCCGGAGATAACGCTGCCTGCGGATACCCAGCCGTATATCCTCGTGGCCAAGGAGCTGTCCCCGTCCCAGCTGGCGCATTTGAATCCTTCCCATGTGCTCGGCATCGTGACGATGGTCGGCGGGAAGACGTCCCATTCGGCCATTATGGCACGGGCTCTCGGTATCCCGCTCGTTGCGGGGCTGGAGAACAAGCTGAAGGATCCGATCCAGACTGGGGATTTGCTGGTCATAGACGGGGACACCGGGGCGCTGTATCTCAATCCGGACGATACGCTCGTGGAAGAATATGTGCGGATCCGGGAGCGCCAGCTGGCGAAGAAGGAGCAGCTGGAGCTGCTGGCTGCCGTCGAAGCGATCACGAAGGACGGCTGCGAGCTTCACCTTGCCGCGAACATCAGCTCCGCCAAAGAAGTGGAATCGGCCTTGAAATACGGCGCCAATGGCGTAGGGCTGTTCCGGACGGAATTTTTGTACATGGACCGCAGCACGTTTCCGAGCGAAGAGGAACAGTTTGAGGTGTACCGCCAGGTAGCCCAGCAAGTGGGTGAGCTTGGGGCGGTGATCCGCACGCTCGACATCGGCGGCGACAAGCAGCTGGATTATTTTGCGCTGCCGGATGAGGATAACCCGGTTCTAGGCTACCGGGCGATCCGGATCAGCCTTGACCGCCAGGAGCTTTTTCAGACGCAGCTGACCGCCATTCTTCGGGCGAGCGCGTTCGGCAGGGTGAAAATTATGTACCCGATGATTTCATCGGTCGACGAAATCAGACAAGCCAATGAAGTGCTGCATCGGGCCATGGCCGATCTTGACGCAAGGGGCATCGTTTACGACAAGGACATCCCGGTCGGCATCATGATCGAGATTCCCGCCGCAGTCATCATCGCCGATCTGCTCGCGGAAGAATGCGACTTCTTCAGCATCGGCACGAACGATCTCGTGCAGTACGTATTGGCAGTTGACCGGATGAACGAGCAGATCGCCCATATGTATCATCCGTTCCATCCGGCGATTCTGCGGATGCTGCGCACGACGGTGGAAGCCGCGCACCGGGCGGGCATTCCCGTCAGCGTGTGCGGCGAGATGGCCGGCGATGAACGCTCGGTACCGATCTGGCTGGAGCTGGGCGTGGACCATCTGAGCATGTCGATCCAGTCCCTGCTGAAGCTGAAGCATCGGATACTTAACACGACGGCTTCCGATGCGAAGCGGACGGCGCAGACATGCTACCAGTTGAAGAGCAGCGTCGAAATCGAACGCCTGCTGACCGAATTTGCTGAGCCTGCCTGCGCAAATAACGAAAACGTGAATCAGCCTCGGGGCGAAAAGGACAGCAACGCTTCCTGACCTCCTGTGTTGCCATTGCCGCCTAAATATAGAAAAAGAGCCTGCCGATCCACCAAGTGGACGGTCAGGCTCTTTTTTTGACCCGGCTGACTGCCTATGGCTTGCTGCTTATTGCCCCGCAAGCGCATCGCAAAAGGCTTTGCCGTAAGGCGGAAGATCCGGCGGGCGGCGGGCGGACACGATATGTCCGTCAGTGACGACCGCCTCGTCCTTCCAGATCGCGCCGGCGTTCTCCATGTCGTCCCGGATGCCCGGAGTGGAGGTCACGGTAACGCCCTGCAAAATTTTAGCCGAGACCAGCACCCAGCCTGCATGGCAGATTTGCCCGATCGGCTTGCGGTCCTCGTTCATTTCCCGCACCAGCTGCAGCACCTTTCCGTAGCGGCGCAGCTTATCCGGCGCCCAGCCGCCGGGCACCAAAATGCCGTCGTAATCCCGGCTGTCCACTTCTTCAAACGAATAGTCCGATACGGCAGGAACGCCATATTTGCCGATGTAGGTATGTCCCTTCTTGTCCCCGACCAGGTGCACCTCGGCGCCTTCCTCCCTCACCCGGTATACGGGATACCACAGCTCTAAGTCTTCAAATTGGTCATCGACGAGCGCAATGACCTTCTTTCCGGCTAATCTCATGTTCAGCATGCTCCCTCCTGAGTAAATGTCCCTATGTTTCCAGTGTAACAAAAATGAATAGAACAATCATGCTTTACAAGAAAGGGATGGGCCGTTTGGTAAATAAAACAGGTGGGCTGGAGAGGAAGGAATCCAGCGCGGGCAGGGCGAATACGAAGGGAACGACGATTTTTACAATGACTATATAAAGATGTAAAAAGATATATGGGGTGGAAATATGGGATCAAAATGTAAATGTGGGGAAGTCCTTAGACTTGACCTACGCACGGTGATGTATACCCGTAATGTAATCATACGGCATGTTCCGGTGCTTGCTTGTGACGATTGTTCGAATTATGAGCTGCTGCCATGCATGAGACCGGTGCTGAAGAAATGCGTCGAGACGCTCGGGGAGCGTCCTTCCCGTCGAAGCTTTTCTTTGGCAGACCACCATGAGCTGGCAGGAATGGTTCGCGAGGTGTTCCTGCGTCCCGACAGCCTGTCCCGCGAAGATTTGGAGCTGCAGATTGAAACCGAGGTCAGGGACCGTATCAACCTGCTTCTGGACTTATACAGCTTTGCCGAACAGACTGAGGACCACGAGTGGGTGGAAAATATCCGGGAGCGGCTGTCCCAGCTGTCGGCGATGCTGCCTGAATTGAACCAATTTTACGCCTGATTTACGTTTTACTGCATTTTTTCGGGTTTTTCGCTAGGTATGTTGGATTTTTCACGAGCTTTTTGATACGATAGATTCAGGATTTGAATCGAAAAAAGGGGATGTATATCAAATGGCGACAATGACTAAACTGACTACTAGCGATCAGCTGCAATCCGCATTGGAAGCCTCCACAGATAAGCCTCTGCTGGTGTTTAAGCATAGTACACGCTGCCCGATCAGCGCCGGTGCGTATCGGGAAATGATGTCTTACTTGGAAGATCAGCCGAATGAAGCCGTACAGTATGGTCTGATCCATGTTGTCGAAGACCGTCCGGTATCGATGGAAGCGGCGGATCGTCTTGGGGTGCAGCATGAATCGCCTCAGGTTATTCTGGTTCAAAATCAGGCGCCCATCTGGCATACGTCTCATTCTCATATTACTTCTGAAGTGATTAAAGAGCATTTGCAACAGCTGTAAGTGTAATCATTGCACAATGCAAAATTTTGTCGTATCATTGAGTTTAATGGGTTGACGAATGAAAATTTATTTGCAATGGAGAGAAGGAATTTGACGGTAACCATTTACGATGTGGCGCGTGAAGCAGGCGTATCGATGGCCACGGTATCGCGGGTTGTCAACAACAATCCGAACGTGAAGCCTCAGACCCGGAAGAAAGTATATGAAGCAATTGAACGTTTAGGATATCGTCCGAACGCGGTGGCAAGAGGACTTGCCAGCAAGAAAACGACAACCGTGGGTGTCGTGATTCCGGACATATCCAACTCCATTTTTGCGGAGATCGCCCGGGGTATCGAAGATATCGCCAACATGTACCACTACAATATCATTTTGTGTAACGCTGACAAGAGAAAAGACAAGGAAATTCGCGTCATCAACACGCTGCTTGAGAAGCAGGTGGACGGGCTGCTCTTCATGGGCGGAACCGTAACGGACGAGCATATTCAGGCCTTCCAGACATCGGCTGTGCCGATCGTGCTCTGTGCGACGCGCGACGAGAACGGCATTTATCCTTCCGTGGATATCGATCATGAGGCGGCCGCCTTTGACGCGGTAAATACGCTGATTCGTCACGGTCACCGGGACATCGCCATGATCAGCGGAACGCTCCAGGACCCGGCGAACGGCTATGCCCGTTTCCAAGGCTACAAGAGAGCGCTGGAAGCTGCCGGCATCGAGTATCAGGAAGACCTGGTTCGCATCGGCAACTACCGGTACGAATCCGGTGTGGAAGCAATGAAGTATTTCCTCGGGCTGAAGAAGAAGCCTACGGCGATCTTTGCGGCCACCGACGAGATGGCGATCGGCGCTATTCACAGCATTCAAGACGAAGGTCTGAAGGTTCCCGATGACTTCTCGATCATCAGTGTGGATAACATCCGCATGGCTTCGATGGTTCGTCCGCAGCTGACGACTGTAGCGCAGCCGATGTACGATTTGGGTGCGGTAGCGATGCGTCTCTTGACCAAGCTGATGAAGAAAGAAAATGTGGACAACCCTCGGGTCATTCTTCCTCACGAAACGATTTTGCGGCTCTCCGTAAGTCATGTGAACGAGGAATAAATAGACATATCCAAATATGAAAAAGGTTGAATACTTGTGAAAAAAGCTCCTTCAGGGAGCTTTTTTTGGGATGTGCGGCTCTTAACAGATACGATGCAGCCATGTGCCTGTTTTCATAGCCAATTAAGGCCTTATCGTCCGAAATCATATTTTTGCACAAGCCAGCATCATTGAGAACTGACCGCTTGAAAGGATTGAAGATGACATGCCAGAAATGATAGGAATCATCGGAGCCATGGATGAGGAAGTGGAACTGCTTCTTGCCGGGATGGAAGGGGCGGTGACGGTCACGAAAGCGGGCGTCAAATATGCCCGGGGTACATACAGAGGCAAGCCGGTTATCGTTTGCAAATCCGGCGTGGGCAAAGTCAATGCGGCGGTAACGACGCAAATTTTGATCGACCAGTTTGGCGTCGGTAAAGTGCTGTTTACCGGTGTGGCCGGAGCCGTTCATCCGGAACTGAACATCGGCGATATCGTCATTTCGTCGGACTGCGTGCAGCATGATATGGATGTCAGCCCGCTCGGATATGCACGTGGCGTAATCCCTTACCAGGAAGTATCGGAGTTCAAGGCGGACGCAAGTCTCATCGCTTTGGCACAAGAAGCTTGCCAGGCTCTCGGAGAGGTCAACTGCAAGGTGGGACGGGTTCTCTCAGGGGACCAGTTTATCGCGAACGTCGATCAGGTATCCTGGTTTTATGAGCATATGGAAGGAGCATGCGTCGAAATGGAAGGCTCTGCCGTAGCCCAAGTCTGCTATATGAACGGCGTTCCGTTTGTTGTGATCCGGTCGATGTCCGACAAGGCCGACGGTTCGGCACATGCCAATTTTGCCGAATTTACGGTAGCGTCGTCACGCCGCTCCCATGCGATTCTGGATTACATGGTGCAGCGGTTGTAGTCGGCGGCTCGACAAGCATCGAAACGATTGGAATCTAACTAAAAATCCCCAGTCCCTTGAAGAGAGGATGGAGCCGCACGATGATCGGCTCGCTCTGTCCCTTTTCCGGGAGACCGGGGATTTTTTCGGCTTGTCCGGCATATGGCAAAGGCCATCTCCGAAACATTGTGTATATGGTTAATACATAAATCGCTGCTGGAAACGGATCCGGTCAAACTGTTCCTTGGAGGACAGCGGAACGTCCCGGCCGATGCGGACCATAAGGCAGTTGGCCGGATGGGAACAGATCTCCGGATCGTCAGTGGCGTACCATACCATGTCCACGACTTTCATCAGCCGCTCCATCATTTTCCGATAGTCCCATACGCTGAGGCCGCTGGATTTGAGGTCCCAATGCCAATAGTACTCGGTCGTAAAGACAATGTAGGGCTCCATTTGGCCGCCTTCAAAAGCGGTTGTGATCATTTTCTGCCCGAGTCCCAGCGAACGGTAGCTGTTGGCCACCTCAATCGCTCCCAGCTCGATCAGGTCGGCCATATGGCCCTGCGACCAGCGTTCCTGCTCGTCCGGGTAATGGAAGGTGACATAGCCGACGATCACGTTTTCATCCCGGGTAATGATGATTCTCCCTTCCGGAAGACCGGCGATTTCGATCAACGCCTTGTGCTGCTCGGCCGGCCTGCGGAAAGCGTCGAGATCCGGATGCATCGTAAGCTCCGCGAGCCTTCCCGGCGGTACGGGACCTTCGACAATCAGGCAGCGGTCCTCGCGGGACAGCGGATGGACATGATACAGTTTGAGGTGTTCCATCTGGACGCTCCTTTCTGCTTCTAACCTACTTATAGCAAAAAAACAAATAAATGAAAAGGGAATGGCAGGGGCATACATCCTGTGCTATAATATCTCTGACATAAATTAGTCACATTTTTTGCTGTTTCCGTAAGTGCTTAACCTGTATGCTATACCCTTTCAGCAATCATTCAAAACTCTCGTAAATCAAGTCATGATGTGTATGGTGTCAATCTATTGGCATGAACTCATACAAGATTGTAAGCGCTGCCCTAGCATGGGAGAACAGAGGGAGGATGAAAGTATGGATCAAATTCACAATGAAATCTTGCCGAGCGTGGTTTCATCATCCAATATGGGCGATTATGAACAGGCTCGTTCCGAGTTTCAATGGGAAGATGTGGAGAAACATTTCACCTGGTATGACACAGGCAAGGTAAATATGGCTTACGAGGCAATTGACCGCCATGTGGCGGAAGGACGCGGATCGAAGACGGCGCTCCTGTACAGCGATGCTTCCCGTGACGAGTCGTATACCTTTGCGGAGATGAAGGAGCAGTCCGACAAATTCGGTAACGTGCTGCGCAAATACGGTATCGGTAAGGGAGACCGGGTATTTATTTTTATGCCGCGGAGTCCGGAGCTTTATTTCTCCCTCATGGGTATTTTGAAAGTAGGAGCCGTCGTTGGACCGCTCTTCGAAGCGTTTATGGAGACGGCCGTCAAGGATCGGCTCGAAGACAGCGGGGCCGTCGCCCTGATTACGACGCCGCAGCTGCTTGGGCGCGTCAAGAAGGATGAGCTTCCCGACTTGAAGCATATTTTCGTCGTTGGCGACAATGTACAGACGGACGACAGCATTATTGATTATAAGCAGGAAATGAACGAGGCGCCTGCGGACCTGCAGATCGAATGGCTGGACCGCAGCGACGGATTGATTATTCATTATACTTCCGGTTCCACCGGCAAGCCGAAGGGCGTATACCACGTTCAGAATGCGATGATTCAGCATTACTATACGGGGCGGATCGTCCTTGATCTTCGGGAAGATGATACCTATTGGTGTACGGCTGACCCGGGCTGGGTAACAGGGACATCGTACGGCATTTTTGCCCCATGGCTGAACGGGGTAACCAATGTCATCCGCGGCGGACGCTTCAGCCCGCAGGATTGGTACGGCACGATTGATAAATACAAAGTCACGGTGTGGTACAGCGCACCGACCGCCTTCCGGATGCTGATGGGAGCCGGGGCCGATGTGATCTCCCAGTTTGACCTCAGCAGCCTCCGCCACGTTCTGTCCGTTGGCGAGCCGCTGAACCCTGAAGTCGTCCGCTGGGGCGAGAAGGTATACGGGCAGCGCATTCACGATACATGGTGGATGACCGAAACGGGCGGGCAGCTGATTTGTAACTATCCTTCCATGGCCATCAAGCCTGGCTCCATGGGACGCCCGCTTCCTGGGATCGAGGCCGCTATCCTGGACGATAACGGCAAGGAAGTGGCGCCATATACAATGGGCAATCTGGCCATCAAGGCCCCTTGGCCGTCGATGATGAACCAGATTTGGAAAAACCCGGCCAAGTATCAGGAGTATTTCAGAATTTCCGGCTGGTATATTTCCGGGGACTCGGCATACATGGACGAAGAAGGTTATTTCTGGTTCCAAGGCCGGATCGACGATGTCATCAACTCGTCCGGCGAGCGGATCGGACCGTTCGAAGTCGAGAGCAAGCTTGTCGAGCACCCGGCGGTTGCAGAAGCCGGCGTCATCGGCAAGCCGGATGCGACGAGAGGCGAAATCATCAAGGCGTTTATTTCGCTTCGCGAAGGTTACACCGAGTCGCAGGAGCTTAAGGACGAGATCTACCGCTTCGTCAAAGAGGGATTATCGGCCCATGCCGCACCGCGCGAAATTGAATTCAAGGATAAACTGCCGAAGACGCGTTCCGGCAAAATTATGCGGCGCGTGCTGAAGGCGTGGGAGTTAAACCTTCCGACAGGCGATTTGTCCACAATTGAAGACTAAGCACAGAATCTAGCGTTATCTTTGCTAACGGTAAGGGATAACGCCGTAAACAGAATAAAAGAACAGCCGGTTGCCCAGGGTTATACCCTGACAGCCGGCTGTTTTCGTTTTCCCGGTTTCTCTGATGAACAGACACCGATACAATAAGAAAGAGGCAATCCCATACCAGGATTGCCTCTTGTGATGCTGTAACTGTTTGCCAGGTCCATTACTTTTTCTCAAAGTAGGCGCCCGGCGATTTTGGCGATTCGCCTGCGCTATTTACCGCAGATACGAAGAAGTAACCTTTGATTGGAGTCGATGTGGTGTACAATAAGCCAGGCTCCGTGCTGGTGCCTAATTTGACATACGGGCCGTTCGGATTCGTACTGTAATAAACATCGTACTCTGTGACCATTTCCTGGGCTCCTGCGGCGGTCCACTGGAATTGGATTCCGGTCTCTGTAGCAGCCATTTGAAGCCCGCTAGGAGCGGCTGGAGCCGTCTGAGGCGCCTGTTCCGTTCCCGGTGTCTCTCCAGATGCCGCACCGCCGTCCGGATTGTCCTGCCCGTCGTTTTGTCCTTGTTCCCCGGACGGATCGTCCGTGCCTCCGATAATGTTGGTCAATCCGCCGCCAAGGCCGACGGTCATGCTCGGTGCGGACTCCTTGCCGGCCACGTCCACGGCCGTGACATAGAAGCTGGATCCGCCGCTCGCAGCGCTGGTAAAGGATGACCCTTCTCCCACAAGAAGGCTGGCCTGTCTCCGGTAGGAGCCACCGTTATCCGAGCGGTACAGCCGGTAGCCGACGACATCGGATTGTCCGGTAGGGCTGAAGGAGATGACGGCCTTGCTGCCGTTCCACGAGATCGAAGCGTTCGATGGGGCAGCCGGTGCGGCGCCGTCGTCTACGCGCGGATCGATCTTGGTCGGCATGTCGCTGTTGGCATCCCTCGGGATGTAGTAAGACAGCGCATTGTGGCCGCCCTTCATTTTGGCAAACGCGTTCTCCAGCTCTTTGATCAGCTCGGAAATCGGTTTTTCCCGTTTGACGACGACCTTCTCCTTAAGCATGTCATCCGGCGTACCATCCTGCGGGATATAGTTTACGCCGTTGTAGGTAATGTACTTCTCTTTGGCGATGCCGTCATCGCTTTCCGTCGGAACGTATTTGCTGTTGAAAATGTCGGTCACGAACCGGTCCGTGAGCGATGTCGGCAATTTGCCGCTGTAGGCGGACACCGTCTTGGTGACGATGCCGTCCGGTTTATCGAACTTCGAAGTCTTGAACAGCTCCGGTTCTCTGTCGATCACCTCGTTCATCACGAGGGTCCAGATCGACTGGGCGCGTTTCTTCGCCGCCTTGGTGGTCAAGGTGTTCTTTTGTTCCTTATAGCCTGCCCAGACCCCAAGCGTCACGTCAGGGGAATAGCCCGTAAACCAGACGTCTCCGTAATTCTGGGTCGTACCCGTTTTGCCGACGATCGGCACGGTTTTAAAATGCTTGTAATTTTTGCGGACGACATCGCCGGTTCCTTCGGTGATGACGGTCCGCAGCATGTCGGTCATCAGATAGGCCGTCTGCTTGGAAAAAGCCTGCACCGGCTTGGCTTCGTGCTGATACACGATGTTGCCTTTGGAGTCGGTGATTTTCTCGATCATGTAGGCGTCGTTAAACTGGCCGTTGTTCGCAATGGCGCTGTAAGCATTGGTCAGCTCTTCAACCGTCACACCGTAAACGAGGCCGCCCAGCACGCCGGTCTTTGCACCATAATCATCCGGTTGCAGGGTCGTGATCCCGAGCTTCTTGGCAAAGCTCCAGGCGTTCTGGATTCCGACAACGTTATTGTATAGTTTAAGCGCGACCGTATTCACGGAATTGTTGAGTGCGGAGCGCGCCGTCATCAATCCTTTATATCCCGAAGTTGAGTTTTTGGGAATATGATACCCTTTTTGCCAGTCCGGCAAAATGATCGGCGAATCGTCAACCACGCTTGCCGGTTGAATTGCGCCGGACTCAATCGCCGGCAGGTAAGCCGCAATCGGCTTCATCGTCGATCCCGGCTGGCGGATCATCTGGGTGGCATAGTTCATCTGTTCTTTGTTAAAATCACGGCCCTCGATCATGCCGAGAATGGCGCCGGTCTTGTTGTTGATCATCATGGCCGCCGTTTGCTCGGCCCCCTTGGTCTTGCTGTCAGGGGAGAAGTTGCTGTCATCCTCGGCGATTTTATGCATCGAATTGTACACCTTTTTATCAATGGTGGTATAGATCCGATACCCGCCCGTGCTGAGCTGCTGCCGGGCTTCTTCAAGCAGGTCGCCGTCCTGCTTCGCATCGTCCCCGGGAACCTTGCCTTCCGCCTGCTCATTCAGCTGCATGATGATTTGGGCGCCTTGGCGCTCCGTTTCCATCATCAGATAAGGGAAGGTCGCGTATGCCTTCTCCACATGGGGAGCCAGCTGCTTGCGAATGTCGAAAGCGAGCGCTTCCTTATACTGGGCTTCCGTGATTTTGTTCTCCTCAAGCATACGCCGGAGCACCAGATGCTGCCGGTCGATGGCGCGCTTAAAGTTGGCTTCGTTAAACTCGCCTTTGCCGTTGAAGGCCGAATATCTGGAAGGCAGCTGAGGAAGACCGGCCAAATAAGCCGCCTCGGCGACGTTCAATTTACTGAGATCACTAATATTAAAAATGCCTTTGGCTGCGGCCTGAATACCGTACAGATTGTAGCCGCTGGATCCGTTGCCGAACGGAACCTTGTTTAAGTATGCCGTTAAAATTTCTTCTTTCGTCATAAACCGCTCCAGCCGGAGCGCGAGCAAAATTTCCTTGAATTTCCGGTCTTCCGTTTTGTCCAGGTTCAGGAAAACGCGTCTGGCCAGCTGCTGGGTGAGCGTGCTTCCTCCGGTCTGCACGGATTCATGCAGAAGCTTCTGCTTGACGGCACGGAGCGTGCCCTTGATGTCAACACCCTTATGTGTAAAAAAGTTATTGTCTTCAATCGATACGACGGCGTCGATGACGATGGGCGGTATCTGCTTATACTCCACGGGGCGTCTGTCCTCATCGGTCCGAAGCTGTCCGATGGGGGTGCCGTCACGGAAGTAGGCGAATCCCGTAATGGAGTTCTCGCTCATCTTCTGGTCAATCAATGCCCTGGAACGGACCGGATCATCCTTCACGATGGAAGTGAGGTACCCGGCTGCCGTACCGCCGGCGAACAGCGCTCCCATAACGATTACGACCAGCGTCCACATCGCGGTAAGTCCGATGATGCGGCCGTAGGACCGTTTTTTCGGAGCGGTCTGCTCTTCCGGCTTTTGTTTGTTATCTTCAACCATTCGTGGCTATCCTCCTTTTGACGGAACTATTATAGCATAAATTGCGTATTTTGAATGCAGAGATCGAATCGTGGCCAAATGGATGGCAATCATTGACTTTTTTCGGGTGTATGGTATAAATAGGGTTAATCCAAAAAGCACATATCGTCAAAAGGCAAAGAAAGACACCAGTAGAAGGGAGCCTGGGCTGATCAGAGAGCCGGTGGGTGGTGCAAACCGGCAGCCTCTCCCTTTGAATTACCGTCTTGAGCCGTCCGGAGGAACGCGCGTCACCAGGAGCGTAAGTAGTCTGGCACCGGACCTGGCAGTCCGTTATCGTAATGAAGTGAAAGCAGTGGGTGGAAGGGGATCGTCCCCGAAACGGCTGCTTTAATTAGGGTGGTAACGCGAGCAGGCTCCTTCTCGTCCCTTGGGACGAGAAGGAGCCTTTTTGCTGTACATTCTAACGGATCAGAGAGAGGTTGATGACGATGAACTGGGAACAACTCATGCCGGCCCAGAAGGAAGAGGTTGAACGCCAACTGGCTGTCATCAGGAGGGGGACGGTCGAAATCCTGCCGAACGAAGAGCTGGAACACAAGGTGATCCGGTCGGTTGTGCAAGGACGGCCGCTCAAGGTAAAGCTGGGTCTTGATCCATCCGCTCCGGACATTCATATGGGGCACACGGTAGTGCTGCACAAGCTGCGGCAGTTTCAGGAGCTGGGCCATGAGGTGCAGCTGATCATCGGGGATTTCACGGGCCGGATCGGCGACCCGACCGGGAAATCGGAAACCCGCAGACAGCTGACGGAAGAGGACGTGAAGCGGAATGCGGAAACGTACCAGGAACAGGCTTCCAAAATATTAAGTCCGGACAAAGCGAAGGTATACTACAACTCCGAATGGCTCGGCCCGATGACCTTTGCCGACGTGATCGGGCTCGGTTCCAAAGTGACGGTAGCCCGGATGCTGGAGCGAGACGATTTTTCCAAACGGTATGCCGGCGGGCTCCCGATCAGCATTCACGAGTTCTTCTACCCGCTGATGCAGGGCATGGATTCGGTGGCGCTGGAGACCGATATCGAGATCGGCGGTACGGATCAGACGTTTAATCTCATGATGGGCCGCACCTTGCAGAAGGAATACGGGGCAGAGCCGCAGGTGGCGATCACGCTGCCGCTGCTGGAAGGGCTGGATGGCGTGCAGAAGATGAGCAAAAGCCTCGGCAATTACATCGGAATCGATGACGCACCGAACGAAATGTTCGGTAAAACGATGTCGGTGCCGGATGGGCTGATGGTGAAATACTTCGAGCTGGCCACGGATATAACGAATGAAGACCTTCAGATTCTGCGAGAAGGATTGGAAGGCGGCCGTATCCACCCAAGGGATGCCAAAATGAGCCTGGCGGCAGCCTTTGTCCGGATGTACCACGGGCAGGAGGCTGCCGAAGCGGCCCGGCAGCATTTCGTCACCGTCTTTCAGCAGCGTGCGCTTCCTGAAGATATCGAGCTGCGCGATATCCCCGCAAACGAGCTGCAGGGAGGGGCCATCCGGCTGGTCCGGCTGCTGATACTTATCGGATTTGCTTCTTCCAACAGTGAAGCCAGAAGGAGCATTGAGCAAGGATCGGTCAAGCTGAATGAAGTGAAAATCGAGGATCCCCATGCGGAGATCGCTGTCCGGGACGGCGATATCGTTCAGGCGGGAAGACGCAAATTTGCCAAGCTCCGGCTGCTATAGAAGATTTAAGAAGCCGTGAGAAGGCCGGGAGAGGCCGGGGGATACTACCACGATAAACAGGGCTGCCAGTCAGCCCTGTTTTTCATCCAGAACAAACAAAAAGCCCGGAACATAAAGTTCCAGGCTTGGTTGCAGCAAATATTAACGGTTGTAGAATTCGACGATTTGTCTTTCGTCGATGTCTTGGGAAAGCTCGGCGCGCTCTGGGAAACGGATGTATTTACCTTCCAAAGCTCCATCGTTGTACTCCAGGTAACCTGGCAGATGCGTACGGTTTTCCAGCGCTTCTTTAATAGAAGAGAGGCTGCGGCTTCTTTCGCGAAGACCGATCACGTCGCCTGTGCTTACTTGGTAGGAAGCAACGTTTACTTTCTTGCCGTTAACAGTCACGTGACCGTGAGCGACCAATTGGCGCGCTCCTGCACGGGAGTTAGCGAAACCAAGACGGTAAACAAGGTTGTCCAAACGGCTTTCCAGCAAGAACATAAAGTTTTCACCGGCAATACCTTGCATTTTTTGTGCTCTGTCGAACAGCGTGCGGAATTGCTTTTCACCCAAACCGTACATGTGGCGCAATTTTTGTTTTTCTTGAAGCTGCATACCGTAGTTGCTCATTTTTCTCCGTTGGTTAGGACCGTGTTGTCCCGGAGGAAAAGGGCGTTTCAATTCTTTACCAGTACCGCTCAGGGAAATTCCCAGACGACGGCTCAATTTGAACTTTGGACCTGTGTAACGTGCCATGTTATAGTAGACTCCTTTATTTTTCGAATAATTTACAGTAGGGCTCTATTTGCGCCGTATTTGTTTACCTGTGCGTCCTAGTACGAACTGCACAACTGACGGGAAAGTTCAGCCGCTGTCCTGTCAGCAACAAATGACGTGAGGGTGACACAACGTTACGCCCAAATCAAGACTATATTGCAGTCTTTTTCAACAATAGATTTTATATTATAGAGTAGGCAAAAGTCAAGGCCTGACATTGTGCTGGAAAAGTCTAATTTTGTCGATAGGGCTATAGTCCTAAAAAAGTAGGACAAATATCTGAAATGTGAGTGCAAAATTGCTTGGAACAGAGTAGAATATGATTATTATAACACATCCGACATAACCCGACTTTGTCAGGGGATTTTCATATTGCAAGGATGACAATGATTGATTGTGATTTTATGGTGCCTTGAAAGACACCCTCTGGGCACGGTGTAAAGGAGCGCCTGTCTATGTCAGAACACCAACGAGAAACAACCAAGCATCAAAGCCTGTTCCAGACGAATACCGAGCTGGCGTTTCCCTCAGAGTCGGCTACTTCCTGGCTGCAGGAGATCGACTTGTCCATTCATGATTTGCCCTATGTGGATCACGTGATTCAGGAAGCCTTTCTCCAATGGCGCACCGAAGGGCAGACGCTGACGTTAAGCGGACAAGCCCTGTGGGCCGTGACGGATTACGAGGGGCGGTGGATCGAAGGCGATGAAGCTCTCCTTGCGGAACCTTTCTGCGGTTTGACAGGAGAGATCGGCCGCTGCCTGGAGTCCGGGGAACAAGTCTGGGTCCATCCTGATGACCCGGCGGATCGCGGAAGCTCCTGGGTCACGACGGTTATTCCGGTCTTTACGCGCCGGGACCATGCGCTGGTGTGCCTTCTGGTCTGCGGAATCCCTGCACGCTTTTTTGATGAAGGAATCCGGGACACCGTTGCCGCGATGGCGCTTCACTATCGTTCCTGCCTGTACAAAAGCTTTAAGTTCGCCCTTGTATCGGACATTCTGAAGGTACAGGAAAGCACGGAACGGGAAGCCAACCGTCGGTCCATCCTGTTCCAAATCATGCAGCGGATGCATGATCAGATCGACGTCGATACCGTGCTGACGGAAGTACTGGACAGCCTTGAAGTACTGTACCCCACCGTCCGGGCGAGGCTGCTCATGTCCCAGGACCATCAAAGCCGCAATCCGCGGGTAGAACCGCTCGTGTTTCATCCCTGGGGTGAGGATATTTGCGTCAGGTCTTTTATGGATGGAAGGCTCATGATGCAGGATGGCAGTGGCGAAGGAATGGAAGGCCACACCGAAATCGCCATACCGCTCGGCGGTAAGCAGGGCGTCTATGGGGTGCTGCATCTGGTGATGTCCCGGGAGCTCCGGGAAGACTTAGACCTGCAGCTGATCGGCATGGTGGTCGACACAGCGGGGAACGCGTTCGAGAATGCGAAGCTCTACGAGCAGTCGAACCTGCTGATTCATGAGCTGCGCCTCATTAACGAATTGACCCAGCGGCTGAATCAGAGCCTCAAGCTCGGTGATATCTACAAGTTTGCCAGCGAAGAGATGCTGGATATTTTTCAGGCGGATTACTGCTGCTTCCTACAGTACAATGAGGAGCGGGACGTTCTGGAGGTCATGGCATCCAACGTTTCCGGACTTGCCCCGTCTTTTGAGGCAGAGTACGGCTTCGGCGGACTTGTCTTTCATAAAAAGGAACCTGTAATTCTGTCAGACTATTCGCTGAACGGCAAAGTCCCCTCAAAGCTGATGGAAATCACGCATTCGCAATCCCTCATCGCTTCACCGCTGACCGTAAACGGCAAGGTGATGGGGGCGATTCTGCTGACGCACCGCAACCCTCATCATTTTTCCTATGACAACTACCGGCTTCTGCAGACCTTGTCCAGCCACATCGGCCTGTCGGTGAGCAACGCGCTGCTCCACGCCGAGCTGAGACGGATGGCCAACCGGGACATGCTGACCGACATGTACGCCCGCCATTACCTTGATAAGATGATTCAGCAGTATCAAGTGAGCGATTTTTGCGGGTCTCTGATCGTGGTAGACATTGATGAATTCAAACAGGTTAACGATACATACGGCCACCAGAAAGGGGACGACATTCTCAGGCAGGTCAGCGACATCGTGAAATCCTCCATCCGGGAGGAAGACGTGCCTGCACGCTGGGGCGGGGAAGAGCTGGCTGTGTATATGCCGCAGCTGGGGGTGCATCAGGCGGTCAAAGTCGCTGAAGTGATCCGGAGCCGGGTCGCCCGGGAGACGAGCCCGTCCGTAACGATTTCAAGCGGAATCGCAGAATGGTGCTGGACGGACCCGCAGGTGAGTGTAGACAGCTTGTTCTACAGAGCGGATATGGCCCTCTACAGGGCGAAGAACAGCGGACGCAACCAAATCCAAATGGAAAACATGAACGATATGTAGCAGGCGGCCTCACTCTCGGGTGGGGGCGCCTTATTTTTGCATGAACTGGCCGGGCTGGGGACAGTCTATAAAGCAAAAAGGACCTATGATCGAAAAATGAACCTTGGTTCATTTTGTCCGGAAAGGCAGTTTTTCCATGATGAAAAAAATGGTACTTCCCGCCTTGCTGCTGCTCGGCCTTTGCGGCGGTTTGACAGGCTGCGGCATGTTTCAGGACTCGAAATCGCCGGAGGAGTGGTTTTCCCAGACGATTACGGGACTTGCCGGCATCGATTCGTTTTCATTTAGCGGCCTGGCTTCGGTCCGTGCCCAGGATCAGGGGCAGGTGCAGAACTTTGCTTACACCGGCAGGCTCACGGGCCACGACCAGCTGACCATGGAGAGCGTGATCCCTACTGGGGAGGCGGTTCAGACCACGGGATTCCAGGCACGGGGAATCACCGGGAAGACGGTGAAGGTGACGAATTTCCGCAGGCAGGACGGGGGATGGGTGAGGCTGTCGAGCGAAGCGAACCCTGAGGATAACTCTCCTTCATTAACCCGGTTAAACCCTTTGCAGCAGCTCGACGGCATTCATGGGCTTCCCAAAAGCATCAAGGTGGAGTCCAGCGCCGGCCGCGGCACCAAAGTGCTGCGGATCGAACTGGAAAGCTCCAGCGCAAAGGACTTCTTGGCGAAGCAGCTTGAATCGGAAATGGAGGGTCTCCGCAAGCAGCCAGGTTACACCCACGCACAGTCCGGGCAAAAGCAAAAGCTGCAGACGCTCTGGAAGCAGGGGGACAAGCAGCTGCGGCAGATGCTGAACGACGCCCAGGTCAGCACGGTCTATCATTTGACGATTAACCGCAAGTCCGGATTTCCGGTTCGTCTGACCTCCGAGAGCGCGATCGACTATATCAATCTGGACGGTGCGCAGACGCGGGAGAAGATGGTCAACGATGTATCATTCCAGCCTTAGGCTCGCCCAATGACGATATGTTCCACACCGGACGATCGGGCGGCTGCTATTTTGGTCATCATCCGACCGGCAGACTTCGGGCTTTCCGCCTGCATCCGCAGCGCTCATGCTGACGGGACTTGCCATGCGTGCTACAATAAGTCTGAATGAATTAACCTTTGTTCAAATAAATAGCTTATAGGTTATGTCAACGGGAGGAAATAAGTCATGCGTGATCCTAGAATTCAAAAACTGGCGGAAAACCTCGTCGGTTATTCCGTGAACGTACAGCCGGGGGAGAATGTCCTTGTCGAGATGATCGGCTCGGAGCGCGACCTGCTGAAGGCCGTCATTGATGAAGTCGGCAAACGGGGAGGACGTCCGTTCGTACAAATTACCGACAAATCGGTGCAGCGTACGATGCTGATGAACGCGGGCGAAGAGATGCTCAAGACATGGGCGGACATCGACCTGAACCGGATGAAGCAGATGGACTGCTATATCGGCATCCGCGCCGGAGAGAACGTCAACGATCTGGCCGACGTTCCTGACGAAAAGGTAAAACTGTTCAATTCGCTCTATAATCATCCGGTACATAGCGGGCAGCGCGTCAACCACACCAAATGGGTGGTGCTGCGTTATCCGAACCCAAGCATGGCCCAGTTGGCCAATATGAGCACGGAAGCCTTTGAGGACTTCTATTTTGACGTATGCAACCTTGATTACGCCAAGATGGACAAAGCGCAGGATCCGCTTGCCGAGCTGATGAGAAAGACGGACAAGGTCCGTATCGTCGGCCCGGGCACCGATCTCAGCTTCTCCATTAAGGGAATCGGCGCCGAAAAATGCGCAGGCGAGAAGAACATTCCGGACGGCGAGGTATACAGCGCACCGGTGCGTGATTCCGTCAACGGCACGATCAGCTACAACACCAGCACGGTATACAACGGCATTTCGTTCGAAAATATCAAGTTTACCTTCAAGGACGGAAAGATCGTGGAAGCGACCAGCAACGATACCGAGCGCCTGAACAACATTTTGGACTCGGACGAAGGGGCACGTTATATCGGCGAATTCGCGATCGGGTTTAATCCGTACATTTTGCACCCGATGAAGGACATTCTGTTCGACGAAAAAATTGCCGGCAGCATCCACTTCACCCCGGGTCAAGCCTATGAAGTAACGGATAACGGCAACCGTTCCTCCATCCACTGGGATATCGTGCTGATTCAGCGTGAAGACTACGGCGGCGGGGAGATCTACTTCGACGACGTGCTGATCCGCAAAGACGGCATCTTCGTCATTCCGGAACTGCAGGGGCTGAATCCTGAAAACTTGAAATAGGAATAGCTGAAGAAGGGAACCCGGCCGGTAAGGCCCCAGGTTCAGCGCTTTTCAGAAATTCCTTGCGCGAGAAAGCGGATTCAATGTATCATAAAAGTGGTAAAATCATAGTATACATGATATCAAAAGCTACGGAGGGATCCTATGTCCAGTAACAACGCAGCTGTTGTAGAAATCGCCCAAACAGCAAGCCAATTTACCTCTTCGATCGTACTTCAAGCGGAAAACAAGTACATCGATGTCAAAAGTATCCTCGGTCTGTTTACGACACTTGTAAGCAGCCAAAGCTATGAGCTTCATGTTCATGGACCGGATGCGGACGAGGCTAAAACGGCGATGAAGGAAGTGTTTGCCAAACACGGCCTGAACGTCAACGTGGTCTCTGAGTAAGCGATGAAGAAGAGCGCACCTGCTGGCAACAGTAAGGGCGCTTTTTTTTAAGTCATAACCTTGATATTTACCGGGGTTATTCTAGAACCTTGCACCGCCGCCAGCCTTCCCCTTAGAGTCCCTTTGCGCCGCGCTTGGCATTGAAACCCGGGGTCTTTGCGGACGATGGGCCAGAGTTTCCTGTTCCTTCGGCTTCCCGGGGACGTTTTTCTGGGCCAGGTTCTTGTATTGGTGTTCAATTTCGTCTAATATTAAGAATAGAATACAAGGGTGTAATTGTAGGATTTTGGACATAGGGGGGAAGATGCATGACTTCATCTGAGCTGCAGGAGCAGTTAAATATTAAGGCGATTAATCTGCTGAAAGATGATGCAGAGAAAATAGAGAAGCTTATTGAAGTACAAATGGAGAATCTGGCCACACGCTATTGCCCTCTCTATGAGGAAGTGCTGGACACCCAGATGTACGGATTTTCACGTGAGGTTGATTTTGCCGTACGCGCCGGTCTTGTGCCCGAACTTACTGGCAAACAGCTGGTCAGTGAGCTGGAGAAGAATCTGGCCAACCTCTATGAAGCCCTGAACAACAGGGAAGCCTAAATCATCAGCCTGTCGCAAGCAGGCTTACATAAGATGCAGAGTACAGACGACCTGTTCCTGTATCACACGATGATGAGTAGTTGCAGCTTGGCCTTCACATCGGAGGTCCCGAGATTTATAAATTTATACGTATAAAAAGGCATGCTCTCCGCTGGAGCGCATGCCTTTTTTGCGTTTCCCTGCTATGCAGGGTTAAGAGCTTAAGCTGCCTTGCTACACCAAGAAAAACGATACGCCCAAAATAACGTATACGACCAGCAGCAGCAGACCTTCATACCAGTTCGTTTTGCCGTCCTGGATAATAGACTTGGCGATAAATACCGACACGCCAATCGCAAGCAGCTCTATGGTTGTAAACACCAGGTCCATCGTGGTAGGCCCGAAGAAATAGCTGACCAGCACCAGCACGGGGGCGACGAACAAAGCGATCTGCAGGCTGCTGCCTACGGCGATTTCGACCGCTGCGCCGATCTTGTTCTTCATAGCCAGCATGACGGCTGCACTGTGCTCTGCCGCATTGCCGATGATGGCCACGAGGAACGCGCCCACGAACAGCTCGCTAAGCCCAAATCGCGTCGTAAAGGTCTCCAGCGTATCTACCAGCCATTCACTCACGAAAGCGACCATAACGGTCGCCAGAAGGAGATACAGGATCGATTTGCCCTTGGACCATTCCGGCTCGCGTTCATGAGGCAGCTCTTCATCCTCTTCGTCGGTGACATCTGCCAAGTACTTCTTGTGAGTAATCATCGAGAAGACAAGCCAGGCAAGGTAAGCCACGATTAAGATACAAGCCACGATAAGGCTCAGCAGCTGGGTATCGCTTCCGGTAATGGAGTGGCTGCGCAGGAAGACCGCAGGCACGATCAGAGCGATCACGGCGACGAGCATCAGCGAGCCGTTCATACCCGCCAGCGATACGTTGAAGCTCTGAATTTTAAACTTCAGTCCTCCGGCAAAAATGCTGAGTCCCAGTACCAGCAGCAAGTTTCCGATTACCGAACCAGTCAGACTGGCTTTGACCATGTCGAACAAGCCTTCCTTCACGAGGAAGATGGCGATAATCAGCTCCGCTGCGTTACCGAAGGTGGCGTTCAGAAATCCACCGAGCCGCTGTCCGGCATAATGCGATACGTTCTCTGTCGCTCTGCCCAAAAACCCGGCCACAAAGATGACAGAAATCGCGGACAGAATAAACTGCAGCGTTGCGTCCCAGCCTGCGAAATGTCCCACTGCACTAAGAATAAAGAAGGCGATGAGCAGGGTGGGGCTGATCCATTTTTTCAATTTTTGACACCTCTTGCTTTATGTAAGTTCGATTCTTATTCAATATACCCAAATTGTATAAGGTTGTAAACAAATCGGCAGGGCTTGGGATTTGCTTTTTGGGCCTGTTAGGATTTACAATAACGGATAATGGATGTAAAGGAGGATGGAGCATGTCGGAACAACTCCAACTAGAGAATGGAACCATACGGATTGCAGATGATGTCGTAGCGAAAATCGCCGGACTGGCCGCACTCGAAACACCAGGGATCGCAGCTATGTCGGGTGGTTTGTCGGAAGGATGGGCCAAGCGCCTGAGCGGAAAAAACGTGCAGAAGGGTGTCACGGTGGAGGTAGGCCAGCTGGAAGCGGCTATTGACCTGCGAATCATCGTGCTGTACGAAACCCCGATTCACGAAGTATCCCGCATGCTTCAGCAAAACGTGCGTGAAGCTGTCGAAAGCATGACCGGTCTGCGTGTGGTCGAAGTGAACGTGAAAGTGGAAGGCGTCGCTTTTAAAGATGACATGATCGAAGAGGTACCTACGCGCACCAAATAAGCACATGAATAAGACGAAAAAAAGACTAGGGGACGTAAGCGTCCTCTAGTCTTTTTGGTATGGGCCGCTTCAGGGTATCCCCCTGAAGGTTCAGTTAAAGCGGCGCGTCTGATTGCGGGAGGAAACCGCGACCGACGGTTTCTTGACAGTCACCGATTTCACTTGCTCCTGCTTCGACGGCAGCGTACTGATCCGCGAGATGCTGAGCATGATCCCCATGCTCGCCATCATGATCAGCAGGGAAGTTCCGCCGTAACTGATGAACGGCAGGGTTACCCCGGTTAGCGGGATCGTTTGGGTGACGCCTCCGATGTTGATGAACGCCTGAATGGCAATCAAGCCCATAATCCCGATGCCGACGAGCGTTCCGAACGGATCGGGACACCTCAGCGCGATGATGATCCCTCGCCAGATGAAGTAAATATAAACGATCAGGAAGATCGATGTTCCGATAAACCCGAACTCTTCGCCGATGACGGAGAAGATAAAGTCGTTATAGGGGTTAGGCAAATAATGAAGCTTCTGCACGCTTTTGCCGAATCCGGCTCCGGTCAACTGCCCTTCACCGATAGCGGTCAGCGACTGCAGCAGATTGTAGCCCTCCCCCTGAGGATCCTTAAACGGGTCCAAGAAGGCGTTAATCCGGCCGAGCTTATAGTTGCTCGATTGCACCGCCTGCTCCCCGCTATGGGACACCGACTTGATCAGGGCGTTAGCTCCCAGCACGAGGCTCGCACCCAGGATCAGTAGCAGGGCGGACCCTATCATATGCTTGAGGCTCGCGCCCCCGGCATAGATGATCAGAGCGCTTGTGGCCACCAGAATGAGGCAGGAGCCGAGGTCCGGCTGCATCATGATAAGCCCGGCGACAAAGCCGACGATGACCATGACCGGGATATAGCCTGTCCGCAGGTCGCGGAAGCGCTCCCCTTTTTTGCTGATCAAAGCGGACAGATACAGGATAATCGCGATCTTCGCGATCTCCGTCGGCTGGATGCCGAGAGATCCGACGCCGAACCAGCTTCGGGCGCCGTTTCTGACTGATCCGACCAGAAGAACCAGCACTAGCATGATGACTGTAACGATAAACAGCGGGGCAAACAGCTTCTTGTACCTGGTGTAGGGAATGTTCATCGCGACGAACATGGCAATCGTGCCCAGCGCGGCCCACATGAACTGTCTTTTCGTAAAATACAGCGAGTCATAGTGAAAATCCTTGCTAGCGATGGCCAAGCTCGAACTGGCGCTGAATACCATGACCAGCCCAAAACCAACCAACAGCAAGGTGAGGATGAGCAATTGGAAATCCGGCGTCCCTCTCTTGGTTTGTTGGGGTTTTTCTTCTCTCATAAGAGACCTGCTTAGGCTTCCAGAGCGGCTTTAAACTGCTGAAGCTTCTTGGTTGCAATCCCCATGATGGACGACGGAATCGGAGATTCGTATTCCAGCCCGTGAGGGAAGGTCGCTTTACCCATGTACACGGCTTCAATTTGCAGCACGGTGCTTGGCTTTTCCAGCTTACCCTCCACTGCACGGGTGTTAATCCGGACGAAATACTCCGAATTGGTGTTTTTATCTTCGATCTTATAGTCATATGTAGCGCGGTAGTATTCCCACTGCCAGCGGACAAAGCCTACTTTCTCGGCTACTTCGTCCATAAACGCCAAGTCGGCTTTGATGCCGTCCAGTCCCGTATTTTCAAAAATCATGGTTACTAAATCCTCCTCTATTGGTTGCCTGTAAAGTTCTTTACTCATGATATTATGTTTTAAACACTTGTGCAAGCCTTGGCAGTATTGGGGCGATACCCCATCTTAAGCGTTTCTGCTACAATAGAAAAAAGGGTTCACAACCGCGATGTGGGATGACATATCGGCAACTTAACATCCATTCTATGGCGAGAGGACGGATACATATGAAAGAAGAAGCACTGCTGGGCAAGCTGCAGCCGCAAATGGTGGAGTGGAGGCGGTATCTGCACCGGCATCCGGAGCTGTCTTACCACGAGGAGAAGACGTCGGCGTTCGTGGCGGACAGGCTGCGGGAGCTGGGGATCGACGTCCGGACGCGGTTTGGCGGCGGATATGGGGTAGTCGGCGTATTAAAAGGAAGCAAGCCGGGGAAAACGGTCGTGCTGCGGGCGGACATGGACGCGCTTCCGATCCAGGATGAAAAGTCGTGCGATTATTCGTCCGAGGTTCCGGGCGTCATGCATGCTTGTGGTCACGACGGGCATACGTCGGTCCTGCTGGCGGTGGCGACATACTTCAGCGCCCGGAAGGATGATCTCCCCGGAGAGATCCGGTTCGTATTTCAGCCAGCGGAGGAGGTATGCCCGGGCGGAGCCAAGGGGATGATCGAGGCCGGCGTTCTGGAGGGGGCCGACGCGGTGTACGGCGTGCACTTATGGACGCCGTTCCCGGCAGGAACCGCGGCCAGCACGCCGGGGCCGATGATGGCGGCAGCGGATGAGTTCTTTATCGATATCATCGGTAAAGGCGGCCACGGTGGCATGCCGCACGTGACGGTGGACAGCGTGGTGGCCGGATCGGCGCTGGTCATGCAGCTGCAGAGCATCGTCAGCCGTTCGGTCAACCCGCTTCGGCCGGCGGTCGTTACGATCGGAACGATCCAGGGCGGAAGCGCGCAGAACGTCATTGCCGAATCGTGCCGGATTACCGGGACCGTACGGACATTTGATGAGGAGACGCGCCAATTGATCCGCGAACGGATCGAAGAAATAACCCGACTTACGGCGCAGACTTATGGAGCGGAGTCGAAAATTCAATATTTGATGGGTTACCCGCCTCTTGTGAATGATGAAGTGGAGACGGAAAGATTTTTCCGCGAAGCGCCGAAGGTGTTCGGGGAGTCAAAGGTGGAGCGTTGCGAGAAGATTATGCCTGCGGAGGACTTCGCATACTATTTGCAGGAAATCCCCGGGTGCTTTATGTTCGTGGGAGCAGGCAACGAAGAGCTTCAGGCCGTCTATCCGCATCATCATCCAAGGTTTGACTTTGACGAATCGGCCATGCTGAGCGCCGCCAAGCTGCTGGTGACGATGACCCAATCCTATCAGGGATGGGAATAGGCAGGCTCGGGCCGCCGAGTCTCCCGGTCTTGCCGAGAGAAGGGTTCCTGAAGGCACGAATGTTTTGGCGGATGATGGGAAAACTTGAAATGGAAGAGGAAAAGTTCATTTCCGCTCTAGGAGATGAACTTTTTCATATGTTTGAAGGCTGAAAGAACAATTCGGATTGAAAGAAGGGGATTTGATGAGCGATACAAAAGCATGCATCGTGCAGCGGGACCGGACCGTCCTGCTGGAATGCGGACATCCGGGGTTTGAGGAAGCCCGCGGGAAGCTGGCCCATTTTGCAGAGCTGGTCAAGAGTCCTTCTGCGTTTCATACGTACCGGATCACTCCGTTATCGCTGTGGAATGCCGCTTCGCTGGGATGGACCGCGGAGGAAATCGTCGACGCCCTGGCTTCGATTTCCAGATGGGAGGTTCCATCCGCGTTAATCCAGGACATCCGCAGCCTGGTCGGCAGATACGGGAAGCTCCGGATCGAGGCGGGGAAGGCGGAAGCCGGGAAGCTCCAGCTGACGGCATCCGATCCGCAGCTGCTGGATGAAGTGCTGGCGATCCCCGCCGTGCAGGCCAGCGGGCTGCGCCGCGCCGCGCCGGAGCAGGCGGAGCTTGATGCGGTCCGCCGCGGACGGATCAAGCAGGAGCTGACGCGGCTCGGATATCCGGTCCTGGACTTGGCCGGATATCATGAGGGGCAGCCGCTGCAGTTGGGCTGGAAAGCGCAGGGCGGCTCATTTGCGCTGAGGGACTACCAGCAGGCGGCGGCCGACGCTTTCGAAGGGGTGGCCGGGAGCGGAGGCAGCGGGGTGCTGGTGCTCCCTTGCGGAGCCGGGAAAACGGTCATCGGCCTTGGCGTGCTGGAGAAGCAGCAGTGCGAGTGCCTGATCCTGACGTCGAACGCGACCTCCGTCGGACAGTGGATAGCGGAGCTGACGGACAAGACGACGCTCGATCCTTCCCAGATCGGGGAGTATACTGGGCAGAAGAAGGAGGTGCGCCCGGTCACCGTGGCCACCTATCAAATTTTGACGCACCGCCGCTCCAAAGAGGACGAGTTTGAGCATATGCGTCTGTTTAATGAACGGAATTGGGGGCTCATCATTTACGATGAGGTGCATCTGCTGCCGGCTCCGGTGTTCCGGGCGACGGCCGATATCCAGGCGACCCGCCGGCTGGGACTGACCGCTACGCTCGTACGGGAGGACGGCTGCGAGCAGGATGTATTTTCGCTGATCGGGCCGAAACGCTACGAGATGCCCTGGAAGGAGCTGGAGTCCATGGGCTGGATTGCGAAGGTTGAATGCACGGAAGTCCGGGTGGCGATGGAGCCGGAGCTGCGTGAAGCATACGCGTATGCGGAGGGCAAGGAGAAGTTCCGCATCGCCGCCGAAAATCCCGGCAAGCTCGAGGTCGTTCGCAGGCTGCTCGCTAAGCATCCGGAGGAGAGCATCCTCATTATCGGCCAGTATATCGATCAGCTGAAGCAACTGTCCGAATCGCTGGGCATTCCGCTGATTTCGGGGCGAATGGCGCACAAGGAACGCGGAAGGCTCTACGAGTCTTTTAAACGGGGCGAGATCAGAGTGCTGGCCGTTTCCAAGGTAGCCAATTTCGCCGTCGACCTGCCGGACGCTTCCGTGGCGATTGAAATATCAGGCAGCTTCGGCTCGAGGCAGGAGGAGGCCCAGCGTCTGGGGCGGATTCTTCGTCCGAAAACCGGAAACAACCGGGCATATTTTTACGCGCTGGTGTCCCAAGAAAGCAAAGAAGAGGACTTTGCCATCCGCCGCCAGCTGTTCCTTGTCGAACAGGGGTATGAGTATTCCGTCCGATATGATTCGGATCCCGGGCTGTTTCGTTCTGGGTCCAGTCATGAGCGGGCTTCTTCCCGTCCTGCGAAGGACCGTCCCATTCCAGACCTAAAGGAGGCATCATCCCGACCATGAGCACTGAAATGAACGAAGACCGGCCGCAGGAATCCGCGATCCGGTCCATCCTGCGTACGCTGGCTCCGGAGGATGCCGAGCTGCTTAAACGGCTGATCGTCCGTTTTGCCGGGCAGCCGTTCAGCGACGACGCCCGGACCACGGTGATGAGCAGCGGCCGAAGTGGTGCGGAGCTTGAGCTGTCCTTTATCCGCTTGAGACGAGCCGGCCTGATCCAGGCGGTGAAAAAGGCTTGGGGAGAAAAGCTCTACTACATTCCCCTGGAAAGCCTGGGTCTATTGTATCGGCAGTTTTTCACCCCCGAAGCAGAAGCCGTCCCGGATTCAAATGTGCATCGGATCAGCGAAGCCAAGCCGGGCCTGGCTTTGGATCTGCTGCATGCGCTTGCGGCTGCGGCCGAGCACGGGCTTCCCTTAACGGCGAAAGGAACGGTACATAAGAAAAATATCCAGAAGCTGCTGGAAGCCGTGCACTTGAAGGATTCCGACCTTGAAGCGCTGCAGCTCCAATACGCGAATGCTGAATCCTATCCGCTTGTGGCCGCGGTGCTGCTCGATATGATGCTGTGCCTCGGCCTTGCGGTGAAAGAAAGCCAGGGGATTCTGCTGGAAGAGGAGCGGCTCGGCGAATGGCTGAGCCTGTCTGAACAGGAGATGAACCGGGTGCTGCTCCCGGCGGTGTTGGACCGATATGGCATGAACAGCCCGTCGCTGCAGCATTTTCGTTACCTTCTTTGCCATCCTTCTTTCCAACCAGGTGTCTGGTACGATATGACGAATATGCTGGATTGGATGGAGCGGGAGGTTCTGCTCACCCGGTCCGTTTCGGAAGCGGGAGCCCGGGCATGGATGGCGGCGCTGGCAGGGTTTGGCTGGGGCGACACCGCTGAGGACGGCAGCGGACGCTGCTGTTTCCGGTGGGCCATGGATCCGGCCTTCGTTCTGGTTTCGGGCGGCGAAGATCAAGAGATGGCGGGAGAGGGGCGCTTCTATGTTCAGCCGGATTTTGACGTCATCGTTCCGCCGGATGTGCCGTACCGGATCCGATGGAAGCTGCTTGCCTGCTCGGAGCGGGTACAGAGTGAACGGATGTCCATATACCGTTTGACCCGCAGCAGCACGGCCCGGGCGGTGGAGAACGGCATGAGCGCGGCCGAAATGACGCAGCTGCTGGACAACTTCTCGAGCGGCGGCGTTCCGGAGAATGTAAGGCTGGCTTTGGAGCAGTGGGGCCGGGAAATCGGCCGGACCCGCTTTGAGGAAGCCATGCTGCTGTCGTGTTCGGCTGAAGAAGACGGCGATCGGATCGAAGCGCATCCGAAGCTGAGAGGGCATTTGCAGCGGATTGGTCCGAAGCATTTTCTCGTGAACCCTGGCGCGGTGTCTGAAGTGAGGAAAATCCTGGATTCGTCGGGACTCTCTCCTTTAAAGGCGATCGCCGAACCCGGCCGGACCGTTTCCGCATATCCGCTGATCCATGACTCCACACCGGACCTGGCGGGGCAGCGGATCCATGAAGAAAAGTTCCGCCAAACCGGGCTTTCCGCCGCCGGCGGTCTGGTGTACAGCGGCCGGAATATCCAGTATTTCGAGCCGGATTCCGACATTCCGAAGCCGGAGTCCCTGTTCCCGGGTTACGGGCAGGTTCCGAAAATGTGGACCCAGGATTTCCGGAATTATCACGGAACGACCGCTCAGCACATTATGGAACAGGCCTTGGAATGGCAGACCAAGGTGCTCATATCCCGCGGAGGCAGCCGTTTGGAATTCATCCCCCGGGCGATTCGGAGCCACCCTTGGGCGGTGGAAGGAACTCTCTTTGATCCGGAACGGGACGGTTATGAGGACGGGGCTCTGCTCTCGCCGGGGGATTGGGAGCAAATCCGGCTGATTGTGCCTTCTTTCACCTGAGGGTATCAGCAGGAAGTGCGTCAAACCTCTTCTTATGGGCCAAAGGTTATGATATGATAAAAGAGTCTACTCCAGACGGAGGAGAACATTCTTATAGAATTGGGATGAAGTTCATGAGCGTATCGGAGATCAACACGGTCGACATGGCAGCCGTGCTGATGAACGCCTATGAATTAGGCGATATGATCAATCAGTCGGTTGAGGTGTCCGATTATTTATATTGGAAGCAGCAGGTTGGCAGCAATCCGGCCGTACAGGAGCTTGTCCGGCTTCTGGCGAAGAAGAAGGAGCTTTTCGAAGAGACCCAGCGTTTCGGCCATTTCCATCCGAATTACCACAGTGCCAAGGATGAGGTCAAGGCAGTAGAGCAGCAGCTGGAGCAGTTCGAGGAAGTGAGACGCTTCAAGCTGGCCGAGCAGAACTTGGATGACATGCTGCACCAAATGTCCGAAATGATCGCTTATTCCGTATCGGAAACGATCAAGGTGCCGGGCAACGATTCGCATCTTAAAGGATGCGGCGGCGGGGGCAAATGCTCCTGCGGCGGGTAAAATATAGAGAGCCAGTATAAGTGAGGTGGGAAAATCATGTTTGCAGAACGGACGGGGTATATCATTTGGGTTAGCGATATCAAGGCAGCTCGGAATTTGGAGAAGTACGGGACCGTTCACTATATATCTCGCCGGATGCACTATGTCGTCATGTACGTGAATGCGGACCGGGCCGAGGAAGTAGCCAAAAATATCCGGCGCCTTTCCTATGTGCGTAAAATCGAACGCTCCTACCGCAACGAGATCAAAACGGAATATTCGAGCGACGTAACGGATAAGACCAGATTCTATGGTTTATAGTAGGAGGTTCATCTGCTTGTCATCAGTTTCAATCCCACCTGGAAAGTTATCGTATTGTCAGGAAGCAGCCGAATTCGGCTGCTTCTTTTTTTAGATCATGGCTTCCGGCTTCAGCGCCGGCAAAGCCTGTGCATCCAGCAAGGAAAATATCCAATTTGCACGGATATAGACTGCCTAGATGTGCCGGTCCTCTTTTATGTATATGAAAATATGCCGGGATACGTAGTTTGGAGCTTGTGAAGAACGTGGTAATGATGTAATATAATAGGCATAAATACATAGATACAAAGTCCTATGTAGTGGAGAGTGATAGTCCATGCGCGACAAAGGAATGGAAAGATGGAGCACCTATGAACCTTTTTTTGTGACCTTAGGGGATAAGCGGGTGGCCGACATCGTCATTACCCATCATGCGAAGACAAGGTACAACGACCGGATTCATAGTGATATCCATAGTATAGATGATATAGCCGCATGGATGTGGGAGTGCCTGAAGCAGGGCCGGATCGCTCCCTACTACCGGAATGAGAAGGACGTTTACCTGATTGACGAGGATCTTGTCGTCGTCGCGGAATTTGCGGAGATCGAAGGGGAAACTGACATCAGCGGAAATCCACTGCACAAGATGATTATCGTGACGTTCCTTGGCAAAATGTCGGAGACGATCGAGCTGAGGGACCTGAAGTCTTATTATTCCTGGCTGCGCCATTCGCGGAGAATGACGTTGATTAAAAATACTCGCAAGCGGAAATAACCGCGTTTTGTAAGCGTGAGCATGGATTCCCCCTCCGGGAAGCCATGCTCATTTTTGTTGATTCATGTGCCGGGTTTCGCAGTCTTTATCTGCCGCTGAAATGTTAAACGGCGTTGGTGGTTCACGGCCGAATCGGATACAATATAAGAACGACGAGGGGGAGAGCATGCCATGAATTTTCACCAGCTCCACATTTTTTATACCGTGGCGGAACGTGGGAGTTTCTCGGCGGCGGCGAGCGCGCTGCACATGACCCAGCCGGCCGTTACGATGCAGATTCAGTCCCTGGAAGAATATTTCGGGACGCGCCTGCTGATCCGCTCCACCAAGAAGATCGAGCTGACCGAAGCGGGGATCACCCTTTTGCCGTATGCGGCAAAGAGCATCGCCCTGGTCAAGGAAACGGACAATGCGATGGCATCGCATACCCATATGCTGCAGGACCGGCTTCAGCTCGGCTCCAGCCTCACGATCGGCGAATACTTCCTGCCGCGGCTGCTCGGTCCGTTTGGACAGCAGTATCCGCACATCAGCATTATGATGAAAGTGATGAACACCACACAGATCATCGAAGAGATTACGAAGCATCAGCTGAATTTCGGCCTGATCGAGGCGACGATCCACCATCCGGATATGGTCATCGATCCCGTCATGCAGGACGAGCTGAAGCTGATCGTCCCCATCGGCCATCCCTTGGCGGAGCGGGAATCGGTCGAGCTGGAGGAAGTGCTTGCCTATCCGTTTGTGCTGCGGGAAAAAGGGTCGGGCACGCGCCAGGTGATGGAAAGTGTGCTGATCCACAAGGGGATCGATCCACAAAGCCTGCAGACCGCGATGGAGCTTGGCAGCACGGGAGCGGTGAAATCCGCCGTCGAGGCCGGTTTCGGCATTACGATGCTGTCGCCGGCCTCGGTCAAGCATGAAACCGCACTGAACCTGGTTACCATTATTCCGATCCGGGACGCCGAATTTAAGCGGCAGTTTTATGCCATTCATTTGAAATCCACCCTGCTTCCGCTGTCTGCCGTGACCTTTCTGAATTTTCTCAAACAGCAGCAGGAGCAGCAGGGGGAATAGGGCCAAGCCGGCAGTTAAAAGAATATTTCACAGCTTAAGACGCTGAATGAGTGAAGGAGGAATGGACTTGTCCACAGATCAGAAATACGGTGACCTGCATACGCATACGACGGCTTCCGACGGTATGCAGCCACCCGCAGAGAACGTTCGGATCGCCCACGGGAAGGGACTCGCGGCCGTGGCGATTACCGACCATGACACCGTGGGAGGCATTCCGGAAGCACTGGAAGCCGGGCAGCGGCTCGGCATCACCGTCGTTCCCGGCGTCGAAATCAGCACCCGTGCCGGCGGCAAGGATATACACGTGCTGGGCTATTACATCGACATAACACATGAGCCGTTTTTGAACCATCTCGCCGAGCTGAGACAGACCCGGGAACGGCGTAACGATCAGATGATCGCCAAGCTGCAGCAGCTTGGAATGTCCATCACGCTCGAGGAGGTCATTGCCGGGCTGGGGCGCGAGCTGAAGCCGGATGAAAGCGTCGGGCGGCCGCATATGGCCGATGTATTGGTCAAGAAGGGCTACGCCTCCGACATGAGGGACGCCTTTAACCGCTATTTGGGCGAGGATGCGCCTGCCTACGTATCCGTTCCACGGATCACACCTGCGGATGCCTGCGCCTGGATCCGGGAAGCCGGCGGAACGCCCGTGCTGGCCCATCCGGGGATCTACGGCGACGACGCGCTGGTGGAACGGATTGTTAGGGAAGCAAAACCTGCCGGAATCGAAGTCTACCATTCCGACCACGGCCCGGCCGATGAGAAGCGGTACCTGAGAATGGCTGATGAGCATGGGCTGATCGTCACGGCGGGCTCCGATTTTCACGGGGAACGGCAGGGCGTCGTCTTCCATGGCGATATCGGCAGCCGTACAATCCCGGTGACCGTATTGGAACAGCTTCAGCGGGGAACAAAATAGTCATGGGTACCCGGGCGAGTTTTAACCTTTTTTTGCAAAATTGGAAAATGGGGCTTGCGCCGGGCTTGCCGGCCGTACTATAATGTTGAACCAAGCAACAAACACAAACTTGTAAGGCGATGACCAAAGACATGATTTCGATCCAGGACTGCCCAGAGAGAGAAGTGAGTGGTGCAAGCTTCTCCTGACACCGGTTCAGAAATTACCCCTTTGCAGCCGTCCCTTTGAACCCGCTGTCCAAGCCGCGGCAGTAGAAGGAACCGGTTAATCCCCGATATCGGATGCTTAATAAGGGCTTTGCATATGTACGTGTTCGGATGAACCGTCGGATGCAGGTCGAATTAGGGTGGAACCACGAGCTGAACGCACTCGTCCCTTGGGATGAGATGCGTTTTTTTGCGTTCACCAAATCGACCGAATTTGACGGAGGGAAGAACATGAACAAGGAAATACAAGTCAAGCTGCCGGACGGCTCGGTAAGAGCATTCGAGCAAGGTGTCCGGCTGGAGAGCATCGCCGAATGGATCAGCAGCAGCCTCGTGAAAAATGCCGCAGCAGGCAAAATTGACGGGATCCTGGTGGATCTCAGTACGCCGGTTGAGCAGGACAGCAGCATTGAAATCGTGACGGTGGACAGTCCGGAAGGGATCGAGGTGTACCGGCACAGCACAGCGCATTTATTGGCGCAGGCTGTGAAGCGTTTATTCGGAGCATCTTCCGTCAAGCTGGGGATCGGGCCGGTCATCGAGGACGGATTTTATTACGACATGGATCTTCCAAATCCGCTGACGAGCGATGATTTATCCCGGATCGAACGGGAAATGAAGCGGATCGCGGAAGAGGATCTGCCGATACGGCGGAAGGCGGTCAGCCGGAAGGAAGCGCTGGACCTGTTCGCGCAGCTGCAGGAGCCGCTGAAGCTTGAGCTTATCCGGGACCTGCCCGAGGACGCCGAAATTACGATTTACGAGCAGGGAGAGTTCGTGGACCTGTGCCGAGGACCGCACCTTCCTTCCACGGGTAAAATCAAAGCGTTCAAACTGCTGAGCGTAGCCGGAGCCTATTGGCGCGGAAGCTCGGACAACAAGATGCTGCAGCGGATTTACGGCACCGCCTTCCCTAAGAAGGCGCAGCTTGACGAGCATCTTCACATGCTCGAGGAAGCGAAGAAGCGCGACCATCGCAAGCTGGGCAAGGAGCAGGGATTGTTCCTGTTTTCGGAGGAAGCGCCGGGCATGCCGTTTTACCTCCCTAAAGGCATGACCATCCGCAACGAGCTGGAGAAGCTGGAGCGTGAGCTGAACGCTGCTAGAGGATATGAAGAGGTCCGCACCCCGCTTATGATGAACAAGCGGATGTGGGAGGAATCCGGGCACTGGGATCACTACAAGGACAACATGTATTTTACCCAGGTGGACGAGACGGAATATGCGCTGAAGCCGATGAACTGCCCAGGGCATATGCTGATTTTCAAAAGCGGCCTTCGCTCCTACCGCGAGCTGCCGATCCGGCTGGCCGAGTTCGGACAGGTTCACCGCCACGAGTATTCGGGCGCGCTGAGCGGCATGATGCGTGTGCGGACGTTTTGCCAGGATGACGCACACCTCTTTGTCAGACCTGACCAAATCGAGGAGGAAATCGCCGGCGTCATCGACCTGATCGACCATATGTACGCCATATTCGGCTTCTCATACCGGATCGAACTATCGACTCGGCCGGAGGATTCCATGGGCTCGGATGAGCTGTGGGAGCAGGCCGAGCAGTCGCTGCGCAGCGTGCTGGAGCGGCGGGGGATCGAATACCGCCTGAACGAGGGGGACGGAGCTTTCTACGGTCCGAAAATCGATTTTCATATTCTCGATGCCCTGAAGCGCAGCTGGCAGTGCGGGACGATCCAGCTCGATTTTCAAATGCCGGAGAAGTTCGGTCTCAGCTATGTCGGTGAATACAACCAGAAGCATCGCCCGGTCATCATTCACCGCGCCGTCTACGGCTCCATCGACCGTTTCATCGGCATTCTAACGGAGCACTACTCAGGAGCTTTTCCGCTGTGGCTGGCACCGGTCCAGGCCAAGGTCGTCCCGGTATCCGAGCACGATCTGGATTATGCTTATCAGGTTAAGCAGTCGCTTGCGAAAGAGGGCATCCGGGTTGAGGTCAGTGCCAAAAACGAGAAGCTGGGCTATAAAATCCGCGAAGCCGAGCTGGAAAAAGTGCCGTACGTGCTCGTCGTCGGCAAGAGCGAGCAGGAGGCGGGTGCAGCGGCGGTCCGCAAACGGGGCGAAGGGGATCTGGGCATGCAGCTGCTGCCGGACATCATCGAGCGCTTAAACCGGGAAATCCGGGAGAAATAAACGGGACAATAAATCAGGAAGACGTCAAAAAAGGCTGTATCCCACCCGCTCTTAGGAACGGAGGATATAGCCTTTTCTATTATTGGGGCTGAAGCTCAAGGACGTTCACTGAGCACGGTTCAACCGTATTCTTTCTATATTATGAAATCTAAAGCTTTTATGATTATTTAATGACGCTTGGAAGCGACTTGATCAATTCCTCGTCAGGCGTGACGATCAGCGTCCGCTGGTGATCATAAATGACAAAGCCCGGTTTGGCGCCGCTCGGCTTATGCACATGGCGGATCAGGGTGCAGTCGACCGGTACGCTGCTGGATTCTTTGGCCTGGCTGAAATACGCGGCCAGTTGGGCGGCTTCCTCCAGGGTCTGGTCCCCGAACTGGCTGCTGCGGATGACGACGTGGGACCCGGGGATATCCTTGGTGTGCAGCCACGTATCACTGCCGCTGGCCAGTTTGTTGGTCACGTATTCGTTCTGCAGGTTGTTTTTGCCTACGTAAATTTCGATGCCCTCGGACGAAGTGAATACGTGCAGCGTAGGGCGGTCGCTTTTCTTCTTTTTGCGTGTTTTTTTGCTGCGGTCGCGGAGATATCCCTGCTGAACGAGCTCCTCACGGATTTCGTCGATATCGTTCATGGATGCATGGGCCAGCTGCTGGAGCAGGTCGTCCATGTAGCGGATCTCTTCCTTTGTTATAGCAAGCTGCTCGTCGATGACGGCCAGACTGTTTTTGTACTTATTATATTTCTTGAAATACCGCTGGGCGTTATCGGAAGGGCTGAGCAGCGGGTCCAGCGGAATCTTCACTTCCTTCTGGTCCTCGTCATAGAAGTTGGTCAGCACCGCCTCCTTGTCCCCCTTTGCAATCGTATGCAGGGAGGCAAACAGCAGCTCGCCGTAAATCCGGTACTGATCCGCGTCGGCGGCTTCCTCCAGATCGGCGTGCAGGTGGTCCAACTTTTTAATGTTTTTGGCGCGCTCATTGTGCAGGAAACGCAGCAGATCGCTCGTTTTTTGCTTGACGGTGTCGCGCTCGGCTTTTTCACCGTAATAATCCTCCATGCATGTGCTGATGGATTCATAGCGTTTGACCTCTTCCTGAATCATCGTCAGCTCGACGGCGGAAAAAACCATTTTCCCCTTGGCGTTCGCCCCTGACATCGGCTGGTACGCCTGCTGTCTGACGCTGTCCATCAGCCCGGTAAAGGCGTTCCATAGGGCGCTTCGGCGTGCTTCGCCCGCTTCGGGCCCTTCTTCTTCCGAGTAGGACTGAAGGCCGGCGCGGTGCACGATCTCCTGCGCAACCAGCGGGCTTACGCCGCTGAACGTATCCACGATCCACGAAATCGGTTCGGCGTCCGCTTCCTCGGTATATTTTTGTGCAAATAGCTCTCCTGTAACCTCAAGCGGATTCAGCTTATGCTGCTGCGGAGGTTCCGTATAGGAAAAGCCCGGCATGACGACCCGGTAGCTGCTGATGCTCGGGGTGACATGGTGGATGCCGTCCAGGATCGTCCCGCTCGAAGGGTCTGACAAAATAATGTTGCTGTGCCGGCCCATCAATTCGATGATGAGCTGCTTTGAAGAGACGTCCCCCAGCTCATCCCGCTGTCTGACGGTAATATGAATGATCCGCTCCATTCCTACCTGCCGGATGTCTTCGATGATGCCTCCTTCGCAGTGCTTGCGCAGCAGCATGCAGAACATCGGCGCCTCCTGCGGATTCAGAAAGCTTCGTTCGGTGAAGTGCACCCGCGGATACGTCGGGTTGGCCGACAGCAGCAGCTTAGCGTTGCCCTCCCGGGTCCGGAGGTGAAAGAGCAGGTCGTGATCGTTGGGCTGGTATATTTTACTGATCCGGGCGCCCTGAATGCTTTGCAGCTCATGGACAAGGGCCCGCGTTACGATTCCATCTAATGCCATAGTGTATCTCCCATCTTTACGCTGTACTTGGTTACGATTGCCTCCATACTATGATGCCATAGTTTGGCCAAAAACTTAAGAGGCCAGGCTTGTGATATTTTAGGCCCTGTCCGAATACATTTACGATAGAACAGGTGGAAAAGCTGTTGAACACCCGCAGCGCACAAAGACCGGGAGGGAAAGGGAAGCTATGGAACAAAAAAAATGGCATCAGTTGGACGCGGAAGAACTGCAGCATGTCCTCGGCGTTCACCCGCATCAGGGCCTTTCGGAAGAAGAGGCGGAGGAAAGACGGAAGAAAAACGGATGGAACGAGCTTTCGGAAGGAAAGCGTATTTCTCCTTTGGCCTTATTTTTGAACCAATTTAAAGATTTCATGGTGCTGGTGCTGATGGGAGCAACGCTGGTTTCGGGCCTCCTCGGCGAATACCTGGACGCCATCACCATTATCGCCATCATTCTGCTGAACGGGGTCCTCGGCTTCATCCAGGAGTTCAAGGCGGAACGATCCCTGCGCGCGCTGAAGCAGCTGTCCGCTCCGGGAGCGAAGGTGCTTCGGGGAGGCAAGGTAGTTCAGGTGCCGGCCAAAATGCTCGTCCCCGGGGACGTCGTTCTGCTGGAAAGCGGAGACCGTGTGCCCGCCGATGTCCGCTGGCTGGAAACGAGCAGCTGTTATATTGAAGAATCCGCGCTGACCGGGGAATCGGTGCCGGTAGGCAAGCATGCCCAGCCTATTCAAGAAGCGGACGTGCCCCTTGGCGATCAGAAGAACACCGGCTTCATGGGAACCATGATGACGCGGGGGACAGCAAAAGGCGTTGTCGTCCGAACCGGCATGGATACGGAAATGGGGAAAATTGCCGATCTGATCCAGAATACAGACTCGCAGGAAACGCCGCTTCAGCACCGCCTGGAGCAGCTCGGCAAAATGCTCATCATTCTGTCGCTGGGGCTTACGGTCATGGTCGTCGTTGCCGGCATTTTGCATGGACAGCCTGCTGTCGGCATGTTTTTGGCCGGCGTCAGCCTGGCCGTGGCCGCGATCCCCGAAGGACTGCCTGCCATCGTGACCGTCGCGCTGGCGCTCGGCGTGCAGCGGATGATCAAGCGGAAAGCGATCGTGCGCAAGCTGCCGTCGGTCGAAACGCTCGGCTGCGCATCGGTCATCTGCTCCGATAAAACCGGAACGCTGACGCAGAACAAAATGACCGTTACGCGCGTATGGGTCGGGGGAAGAAGCCTGGAGGTCACCGGCGACGGTTATGCGCCGACCGGACAAATCCTCGAAGAGAAGAAGCCGGTCGACGTGAAGAACGACCAGGGGCTGCGCAGGCTGCTCCAGATCAGCGCGCTGTGCAACAACGCGGAAATTTACGAAACGGCGGCTCCGGAGTCGCGTGGCAAGCGCAAAGGCAAGGAGGAGCCTCAAGGCCCGGTATGGGAACTGAAAGGGGATCCGACCGAAGGGGCGCTCATTACCCTCGCTTCCAAAATGGGGATGACGACGCAGTCCTTGTCGGCACTGTATCAGCGGGATAAGGAATTTCCGTTCGATTCCGAACGGAAGCTGATGTCGGTCGTGGTGAGCCACCAGGGCGGCAAAATTTTATGCACTAAGGGCGCGCCCGATGTGCTGTTGAACCAGTGCACTTATATATTGTGGGAAGGCAACGTTGTGCCGTTTACCGGCACGCTCCGGCAGAAGGTGCTTGCCGCCAACGAAGAGATGGCTTCCTCCGCGCTTCGCGTGCTGGGGACGGCATACCGCGACCTGCGCCCGCATGATTTGCTGGACAGCGAAGCGGACGCCGAGAGCCAGCTCGTCTTCGTCGGCCTTGCCGGCATGATCGATCCGCCGCGCCGCGAAGTGCGCGATGCGATCAGCACCTGCCGCCGCGCGGGCATCAAGACGGTGATGATCACTGGCGACCATGGCACGACCGCCGAGGCGATCGCCCAGCAGCTTGGCATTATGCCGCGCGGAGGCGAAGCCATGTCCGGCCAGGAGCTGGCGCAGATCGACGACCAGGAGCTCGATGCGAAGGTGGACAACGTGTACGTGTACTCGCGCGTGTCACCTGAGCATAAGCTCCGCATCGTCAAATCGCTGCAGCGCAAGGGCCATGTTGTTGCCATGACCGGCGACGGCGTCAACGATGCGCCGGCCATCAAGGCGGCCGACATCGGCATTGCCATGGGCATTACCGGTACCGACGTCACTAAGGAAGCATCGGCGCTCATCCTGAGCGACGACAACTTCTCGACGATCGTGGCGGCGATCGAGGAAGGCCGGAGCATCTATGAGAATATCCGCAAATTCATCCGGTATTTGCTTGCATCGAACGTCGGCGAAATCTTGACGATGTTCTTTGCGATGATGCTCGCCCTGCCGCTGCCGCTGCTGCCGATCCAGATTTTGTGGGTCAACCTCGTGACCGACGGCCTGCCAGCGATGGCCCTTGGCGTGGATCAGCCGGAGAAGGACCTCATGGAGCACAAGCCGCGCGGGGCCAAAGAAAATATATTCGCCCGCCGGCTGGGATGGAAGATCATCAGCCGCGGCTTCCTGATCGGTCTGTGCACGCTCGGCGCATTCTGGCTCACCCTCCGCGTGGATCCGCACAATGCCGCTCAGGTCACCAAAGCCCAATCGGTAGCTTTCGCCACGCTCGTTATGGCCCAGCTCATCCACGTGTTCGACTGCCGGAGCTCTAGATCGATTTTCCACCGCAACCCGCTGCAAAACAAGTACCTGGTGCTGGCGGTGCTGTCCTCGGTCCTGCTCATGCTCGGCGTCATGTATATCGAGCCGCTGCAGCCGATCTTTAAAACCGTGCCGCTCGGCTTCCGCGAATGGTGCATTACGATCGTCGGCGCCGGCGTGCCTACCTTCCTGATGGGCATCGGCAGCGTATGGGGCGGAAGACGCAACAAGCGGCGGGGAAGCGGCCGCCTCGTGGCGAAAAGTACAAACATTTCTGCATAAAGTCAATAGCACGGCCCGGTCCTTTGAGGTATGCTAGTGGACAGTAAAAAGCTAGCATAATAAAGGAGTGGCACCATCCATGGAATTTACAAAAATGCACGGACTCGGGAACGACTTTATCGTTATCTACGGCGAGAAGGCTCTGCCGGACAACGCGGCAGAGCTAGCCTTGAAATGGTGCGACCGCTATTTCGGCATCGGAGCGGACGGACTGGTATATATTTTGCCGTCGGAGAAGGCGGATTTCCGCATGCGCATCATCAACTCGGACGGCTCGGAAGCGGAGCAGTGCGGCAACGCCATCCGCTGCGTGGCAAAATACGTGTACGACCACGGCTATGTCAGCAGTGAGCAAATTACGATCGAAACGCTTGGAGCCGGCGTGCAGCCGGTAACGATCCATGTGGACAACGGCCTGGCCGCCACCGTCACGGTGGATATGGGCGAGCCCGTGCTTGATGGATTGAGCGTACCGACGACGATCGACGCGAACCCGGTCGTGGATGCGCCGATCGAGGCTGACGGCCGGCAGTTCCGGTTTACTGCCGTGTCGATGGGCAATCCGCACTGTGTCATTTACGTGGACGATGCGGTGAATTTCGACCTCGCCACCTGGGGACCAAAGCTGGAAGTGCATCCGGTATTCCCGAAAAAGGTGAACGTCGAATTCGCGACCGTGAAGGACCGCGGTACCGTGGACATGCGCGTCTGGGAGCGCGGCGCCGGTCCGACGCTGGCCTGCGGAACCGGGGCGTGTGCAACCCTCGTATCCTCCGTGCTGAACGGTTTAACCGACCGGTCGGCATCGATCCGGCTGAAAGGTGGAGACCTGTTCATCGAGTGGAGCGAGAAAGACAACCACGTCTATATGACAGGCCCTGCGGCTGTCGTGTATACGGGAAGCGTCCAGGACGTTTAATCGCCCGGACTTCTGAAAACCTGCGTTAACACCTTAATAGCCCGGGGAGCGTATCGGCGGATACGATCCGCCGGGCTTTCCTGCTTCTTGGGGGTGTGCTGATCGTCCAAATCCGACTCTAGTAAAATAACTGGAGGATTCTATGACTTATCTTGTGCGCTGATTTATGATACATTAATGTGAAACTACTTTTTCGGGGTGGAGGAGCCAACATGAAACCGGATTTGCGTCAAGCGTGGGATCAACAGGTGCTGATCGGCGACGGAGCGATGGGCACTTTTCTATATCAAATGGGCTTTCCTGTGGGAATTTCCTATGAAGAACTGAACCTGACCTCACCGGAGGTCATCAAAGATGTTCACCGGCGTTATGTGGAAGCCGGGGCTCAAATCATTGAGACCAATACGTTTTCGGCCAACTTCGACAAGCTGTCCAAATACGGCCTGGAGTCGAAGGTGGAGGATATCAACCGGGCGGGTGTACGGATTGCACGGGAAGTAGCGGGATCCGCCGGCTATGTGGTCGGAGCCATCGGTTCCATCCGCGGCGGCAAACGGACCAACGTCTCGACGGCCGAGCTTAAGAAATATTTCGAGCAGCAGATTCAGGCCCTTCTTCAAGAAGGAGTGGACGGCATCCTGCTCGAAACCTTCTATGATGTGGAAGAGCTGTATCTGGCCTTGTCCATCGTGCGCAAACTCAGCCCGCTGCCGGTCATCTGCCAGTTTGCGGTTGAGGACGTAGCCCGGACCTTGGACGGCTATACGATGCCGGAAGCGTTCCGGATGATGCAGCAGCAGGGCGCGGACGTGATCGGCTTTAACTGCCGCACAGGCCCTAATGGCATTATGAGCGCGATGAAGACCCTCGGCGGCCACTTGTCCGTGCCGATGTCGGTGTATCCGAATGCCGGGGTAGCCGATTATGTGGATGGGGAATATCAGTACGGGGCCAAGCCGGATTATTTCGGCCAGATGGCGGTGAAATTCGCCGATCTCGGCGCCCGGATCATCGGCGGCTGCTGCGGGACGACGCCCGCGCATATCGCGGCGATTTCGTCCGCGCTTCAGGGCTACGAGCCGCGGCCGATAACGTACGGGCCGATTGACATCGCCCCTGCCCCGATCGAAATTCATGAACATCTCGCGCCAGACGGCGACGGTGAAGGCAAAGGCGGCAACCCGAACCTGGTCGACCTCGTCAAAGAGCGTCACACCGTCATCGTGGAGCTGGACCCTCCGCGCGATTTGGATATCGCCAAATTTATGAAGGGGGCGCAGGTGCTGAAGGATGCCGGGGCGGACGCGCTGACCCTCGCCGACAACTCGCTAGCGGTTACGCGGATGAGCAATATGGCTCTCGGCCATCTGGTGCAGGCGGAGACCGGTTTGCGCCCACTGGTGCACATCGCCTGCCGGGACCGCAACTTGATCGGAACACAGTCGCACCTTATGGGCTTTGACGCCCTTGGCATCGATCACGTGCTGGCTGTCACGGGTGACCCCGCACGCTTCGGCGATTTGCCGGGATCGAGTTCCGTATACGATTTGACTTCTTTTGAGATTATACGAATGATCAAGCAGTTAAATGAGGGAATCGCCTTCTCCGGCAAGCCGCTCAAACAAAAGGCGAACTTCGTCGTCGGCGCGGCGTTTAACCCACACGGGAAGCATCTCGACAAAGCCGTGCTGCGTTTGGAACGCAAAATCGCTGCCGGCGCCGATTATATTATGACCCAGCCGGTGTACGATCCGGAGCTGATCCGCGCGCTGAAGGAAGCGACGAGCCATCTCGACATTCCGATCTTCCTCGGCATCATGCCGCTGGCGAGCGGGCGCAATGCGGAATACCTGCACAACGAGGTGCCGGGAATTCAGCTATCGGACGATGTGCGCCGCCGGATGAGCGGCCTGGAAGGCGAAGAAGGAAGAGCCATGGGGGTTGCCATTGCCAAAGAGCTGCTCGACGTGGCGATGGAGCATTTTAACGGAATTTACTTAATGACGCCGTTTATGCTGTATGACATGAGCGCCCAGCTCATCAGCCATGTGTGGGAGAAATCCGGACGCCGGCAGTCCCCCTTGTTTCACAGATAGTTATCAATTACAATAGTGTAATGGATGTGGTGCCGATGTCTTTCAGCATGACCGGTTACGGTCAATCCGCCCTTCATTTCGGAGGGTATAAAGTGGAAATTGAAGTGAAATCCGTGAACCACCGATACTGCGAAGTGGTCATACGCCTGCCGCGTGAATGGACACGCTTTGAGGACCCTTTGAGAAGAACGGTACAGCGGTTTGTCAAGCGCGGCCGGATCGATGTCTTTATTAACAAGGAGGCGGAAGAGAATACCGCTCCGCCTGTTTTGTTAAATCATAAAGCCGTCAATACTTATATGGAGGCGGCGCGTGAGGTATCCGAGAGGCATGGCCTGAACGGCGAATTGACGGTGAGAGACCTGCTGTCCCTGCCGGGCGTGTTTCTCACACCCGAGGAAGTCGGGACAAACCAGGATCCGGAGCCTGAAGAGTGGGGACGCGTGCTTGAAGAAGGTCTTGTAAGGGCCATGGAAGGACTCGTCGCGATGAGGACTTCTGAAGGAAGCTTCCTTGCCCGTGATGTGGAGCAGCGCCTGAACCGGCTGGAGAAGCTTCACGGAGAAATGGTACAGCTCGCACCCAGCGTAGTCGAAGAATACCGCAATAAGCTCAGACAAAGGCTGGCTGAACTGAATGACGGTTCGTTTGCTTTTGATGAACATAAATTTGGCATGGAAATTGCTATTTTTGCAGACCGCTGCAATATCGATGAGGAATTGATACGTCTGCACAGCCATTTTGAGCAATGCAAAGGATTACTTCGTGCGGATGAACCGGTCGGAAGAAAACTCGATTTTCTGATTCAGGAAATGAACAGGGAAGTCAATACGATTGGATCCAAGGCCAATCATCTGACTCTGGTAAACCGTGTTGTCGAAATGAAAGCGGAGCTGGAAAAAATTAGAGAGCAACTGGCCAATATAGAGTAAGGCACAATTTCGACAGAAAACAGGAGAGAGTCAAATGAATAGGGGGAAGAACCTGAATATGGCAATCAAACTCATTAACATCGGCTTCGGGAATATTGTATCGGCTAACCGTATCATTTCGATTGTAAGCCCCGAATCAGCGCCTATTAAGCGGATTATTCAGGAAGCAAGAGATCGTCACATGCTGATCGATGCGACCTATGGGCGCAGGACGCGCGCCGTAATCATTACGGACAGCGACCATGTCATCCTGTCGGCGGTGCAGCCGGAGACGGTGGCTCATCGCCTGTCCAGCAAAGATGACGATAATGACGAATAACAAGATGGGGAGTAATATGTCAAAAGGAATATTGTTTGTATTGTCAGGACCTTCCGGGGTCGGTAAAGGAACCGTGTGCAGCGCGCTGCGCGGGAAGCTGCCGGATTTGGTCTATTCGGTATCGGCGACGACACGGAGTCCGCGCCAGGGAGAAGTGAACGGGGTCAATTATTTTTTCAAAACCCGTGACCAGTTTCTGGATATGATGCAGAACGACCAGCTCCTGGAGTATGCGGAGTACGTGGGGAACTATTACGGAACGCCGCGCGATTTCGTAGAGAAGACGCTGGAGAGCGGAAACGATATTATTCTGGAAATTGAGGTACAGGGTGCCCTTCAGGTCAAACAGAAGTTTCCCGAAGGGGTATTTATTTTCCTGCTGCCGCCTTCTCTGGACGAACTCAAGGACCGGATCATCGGGCGCGGTACGGAGAACCAGGCGACGATCGACCACCGCATGACGGTGGCGGTTGACGAAATCAATTTGATGCAGCATTATGACTATGCGGTGGTTAACGATCAGATTGATTGCGCCTGCAAACGAATAGAATCGATTATTATCGCCGAACATTGTAAAATCAAGAAATAAACGAAGACAGCAGCCATTTGAGAATAATAAAAGAGGTGTCGCCAAGTGTTGTACCCATCGATTGATGAAATGATGAATAAAGTCGACAGTAAATACTCGCTGGTCGTCGCGGCCTCCCGCCGTGCGAGACAGCTGCGCGAGGGCGCAAAGACCGACCTGAAGCATCCAAGATCCCACAAATACGTAGGCGTGGCGCTTGAGGAAATTTACGGGGATATGATTCGGGTAATTCCGGAACCGGTCGCCGAACGGGATGAGAATAAGGCGTAAGCCTGTTCTTCCCGGGACGGGGCTTTTTCTGCTGTTATGCGGCAGGTCTAACAAGAACTCATATTAAGTTTGCAGCAAGAGCGTATAGACGTCTTCCAGATACAACCGCAAGGTTGTATTTTTTTCTCTATCTAAATGAAACGGAAAGCGGGGAAATCGTATGTTAACCGGCAAAACCATCGTGCTCGGCGTGACGGGTGGAATCGCGGCGTTCAAGGCGGCCAGTCTGTGCAGCAAGCTGGTGCAAAAAGGCGCAGATGTCCATGTGATCATGACGGAATCGGCGAAGCAGTTTATTACGGAGCTGACCTTTCAGAGTCTGTCCAAAAATCCGGTATACAGCGACACGTTCGATGAGCGCGATCCATCCGTTGTCTCCCATATCCATTTGGCCGATGAGGCCGACCTCGTTCTCATCGCACCGGCTACAGCCAATATGATCGCAAAAATGGCCCATGGTCTGGCGGACGACATGCTGTCGACGACGCTGCTGGCCACCGAGGCGCCGGTCATGATCGCACCGGCCATGAACGTGCATATGTATGCCCATCCGGCCGTTCAGGCAAACATGCGGCTGCTCGAGTCCCGGGGCGTGATGATGATCGAGCCCGGCGAAGGACTGCTTGCCTGCGGCTATGTGGGCAAGGGACGGCTGGAGGAGCCGGAAACGATCGTCCAGGTGGTGGAGCGCTTTTTTGCGGCTCGCAATGAATCCGTACAAGGGCAGGGTCTGCTCCGCGGGAAAAAGGTCATCGTCACCTCGGGCGGAACGGTTGAACGGATCGACCCGGTGCGTTACATCACCAATGATTCTTCCGGGAAAATGGGGTTTGCCATCGCCAAGGCCGCCAAAGACATGGGCGCGGAGGTGCATGTCGTTTACGGCCATACGGACGTTGAGCCCCCTTCGGACGTGAACGCGGTGAAAGTCCAGTCCGCCGAGGATATGTACCAGGCGGTGCTGGAACATTGGGAGGACAGCGACCTGGTCATCAAGGCGGCGGCTGTCGCGGATTACCGTCCGAAGGTGACGGCCGCAAGCAAAATGAAAAAGTCGGGGGATACGATGACGCTCGAGCTCGTCAAAACGGTGGATATTCTGGAGGAACTCGGCAAGACGAAGACAAAGCAGTTTTTGATCGGATTCGCAGCTGAGACGAATGATGTGGAGAAATATGCCCAGGATAAGCTGAAACGGAAAAATGCCGATCTGATCGTGGCCAATGACGTAACGGCGGAGGGAGCCGGCTTCAGATCCGATACCAACATCGTTCAGGTATACGATGCCGGCGGACTGGTCGAACAAATGCCCGTAATGACCAAGGACGAAGTGGCCCTGCGCCTGCTGACGATCGCTGCGGCCCGGATGAACGGGGCTTTGTCCTGATGGAGATGCGTGTGGCAAAGGTGATCGTCGACGTCCCGGTGCGTGATACCGACCGTCCCTTTGACTATCTCATTCCCGAATCCATGCGGGCATGGATCGAGGTGGGAAGCCGGGTCGGTGTGCCGTTCGGCCACCGCACGGTCCAGGGATTCGTGGTCGGCCTTGAGCCGGAGCCGGCGGCTGCCGGCATGAAGCTTAAGGCCATCCAGGAAGTGCTTGACGTCATTCCGCCGCTGTCCGAAGAGCTGGTGGAATTGGCCGGGTGGATGAGCCGCAGGTATGCCTGCCGGATGATTACGGCGCTTCAGGTCATGGTGCCTACGGCCCTCAAGGGCAAGGCCGAACGGTTTATCTCGCTCGGAACCCCGCAGCCGAAGGAGCCTGAGGATTTGTATTCCGGCGGCTTGTTCGAATTGGAACTGGAGCCTTCCGACGGCGAGCGGGCGATTCTTGATTTCGTCGAAAAAAAAGGTGAGGTCACCTCCAGGCAGCTGAGCCGGCAGTTTCCGGACAGCGCGCCGGTGATCAAATCGCTGCTGCGCCGGGGCGTGCTGCAGGAAAACCAATCCATCAAGGACAAGCTGCAGATCAAGACGCTGAAAGCCGTCGATCTGGCGGTAACGCCGGACGAAGCGGAGGCCGCGCTGGCGTCGTTCGCGCCGAAAGCACAGCGTCAGCGCGAGGTGCTGCAGTTTATTGTGGAAATGAAAGAGATGCTTCCGCTTGCGCTGAAGGATGTCCTGGCGACGATGCAGGTGTCGGCCGCGACCGTGAAAGGGCTGGCGGATAAAGGTTACATTACGATTGAAGACAAAGAAGCGTTCAGGGATCCTTACCGGGGTCGCTGGTTTAAGCCAAGCGATCCGCTGCCGCTGACCGCGGAGCAGCAGAACGCCTATGACCGTATTGTCTCGGTGCTCGATGCGCAGCGGCACGGGGTGTTTCTGCTGCATGGGGTTACAGGCAGCGGAAAGACCGAGATCTACCTGCAGAGCATCCAGCGCTGCATTGAGCAGGGCCGGCAGGCCATCGTGCTCGTGCCGGAAATTTCGCTGACACCGCAGATGGTGGAACGGTTCAAAGGGCGCTTCGGCGACCAGGTCGCTGTCATGCACAGCCGCCTGTCGGGCGGGGAGCGCTACGACGAATGGCGTAAAATCCGCGAAGGCCGGGCGGCCGTCGCCATCGGCGCCAGATCGGCGGTGTTCGCGCCGTTTGCCAAGATCGGGCTCATCATTATGGACGAGGAACATGAAACGTCGTACAAGCAGGAAGAAAGCCCGAAATACCATGCCCGGGACGTGGCCGTCCAGCGGGCGATGCAGCACGGCGCGGCGGTCATTCTGGGCTCGGCGACGCCTTCGCTTGAGAGCTACCATGCCGCGAGATCGCAGGCGAATGACGAGTTTGCGCCAATGCTGCTCGAGATGAAAGCACGGGCGCTCGGCAATGAGCTGCCGGGAGTACAAATCATCGATATGCGGGAAGAATTAAAAGAAGGCAACCGCTCCATGTTCAGCCGTTCGCTGCATCAGGCGGTTGCGGCCCGGCTGGAACGCAAGGAGCAGACCGTGCTGCTGCTCAACCGGCGCGGCTACTCCACGTTCGTCATGTGCCGCAGCTGCGGCTACGTGGCCGGCTGCCCCGAATGCGACATTTCGCTGACGTACCATCAGAAATCGAACAACCTCCGCTGTCATTACTGCGGCTATGCCGAGCCGGCGCCATCCGTGTGCCCGGAATGCGGAAGCGAGCATATCCGCTATTTCGGCACCGGTACACAGCGCGTTGAGGAAGAGCTTGCGAAGCTGTTTCCGGGGATCCGGGTGATCCGGATGGACGTGGATACCACGACGGAGAAGGGATCGCACGAGAAGCTGCTGAAGCAGTTCCGGGACAAAAAAGCGGACGTACTCCTGGGCACCCAGATGGTGGCCAAAGGGCTCGACTTTCCGGACGTAACGCTGGTCGGCGTCATTACGGCCGACTCGGCGCTCAACCTGCCGGATTTCCGGGCCGCCGAGAAGACGTTCCAGCTGCTGACCCAGGTTGCCGGCCGCGCCGGCCGCCACCAGCTGCCCGGGGAGGTCATGATCCAGTCCTATACGCCGGATCATTATTCGATTATTCACGCCAGCGGGCACGATTACGATTCGTTTGTCCGGGAGGAGCTGAAGCATCGGCGGAACCTGCACTATCCGCCGTACTGCCGGCTGATTCTGGTCACGCTGTCGCATGAGCAGCTGCCGTTTCTCGTCCGGATGGCGGAGAACATGGTGTCTGTCCTCCAGGGCAAAGCCCGGCAGAAGGGCTGGTACGGCAGCCTGGACCGGCTGACCTCGGACGCTTTTGACGTGCTGGGGCCGGTGGCATCTCCTGTGCCCCGGATAAAAAATAGATACAGATTTCAATGTATGATAAAATGGCGTGGGACCATCGACGCTGTCGGCCTGGTCAGGGAAGCCGCCGAGCAGCTCGAGGATACCGCGCAGAATCCGAAGCTTCAAATCAGTATCGATGTAGACCCGCAAATGCTGATGTAGCACCTAAGCGGCGTACCGTCATCATATGGAATCATGGATGAATAACCAACAATGAATATTTGAACCCGATAAGGAAGGTGTCAGCATGGCGATCCGAATTATTGTGAAAGAACCGGATGAGGTTTTGCATAAAACCGCTAAAGAAGTGAAAGAAGTTACCCCTAATGTCAAAAAGCTGCTGAACGACATGGCGGACACGATGTACGACGCGGAGGGCGTTGGCCTGGCCGCGCCGCAGGTCGGCATTTTGAAGAGACTGATCGTCGTCGATGTCGGCGATGAGCACGGCCTGATCAAGATGGTCAACCCGGAAATCGTAGCCAAGGATGGCGAGCAGTTCGGCCCAGAGGGCTGCCTGAGCATTCCCGGATTAAACGGAGACGTCCGCCGTGCCGAGCAGGTTACGGTGAAAGGGCTGGATGAGAACGGCAAGGAAGTGACGATTACAGGCACCGGCCTGCTGGCCCGCTGCTTCCAGCACGAAATCGATCATTTGGACGGCGTGCTGTTTACCGACATTGCAGAAAGAGTGTATGAGTATACGCCGGAACGCGCCGGAAAGGAGTAATGCCTGATGAATATCGTTTTTATGGGGACGCCCGCGTTTGCCGTTCCCAGTCTCCGCATGCTGCTTGCGGAGGGCTACAACGTCGTGGCCGTCGTCACGCAGCCGGACCGTCCACAGGGACGGAAGAAGGTGCTGATGCCGACGCCCGTCAAGGAAGTAGCGCTTGAGCACGGTCTGCCGGTGCTGCAGCCGCAGCGCATGCGCAATCCTGAAGCGGTAAGCGAGCTCGCGGCTTACAAGCCCGACTTGATCGTTACGGCCGCTTACGGGCAAATTTTGCCGAAAGCGGTGCTGGATCTGCCGGCCAAGGGCTGCGTCAACGTCCACGGCTCGCTTTTGCCGAAATACAGAGGCGGCGCACCGATTCAGCGCTGCATCATCAATGGCGAGACGGTGACGGGCATTACGCTCATGTTCATGGCCGAAGGGCTGGACACGGGCGATATGATCGCCCAAGTGGAGGTACCCATCACCGACGAGGATACTTCGGGAACGCTGTTCGAGAAGCTGAGCACCGCCGGGGCGGCGCTGCTCAAAGAACAGATGCCGCGGCTGCTGGAAGGCGGCGTCCCGGTGACGGTGCAGGATGACTCGCAGGCTACATACGCCCCGAACCTGAAGCGTGAGGACGAGAAAATCGACTGGAGCAAGTCGACGCGCGATATTTACAATCAAATTCGCGGCCTGGTGCCTTTTTCCGGGGCGTTTACGTTCTGGAACGACGACGTGTTCAAGGTCTGGGGCTCGCGCAAAGGAGAGAAGGCCTCCAAGGAAGCGGCTCCGGGAACGGTGCTTCAGCTTACACCGGAAGGTATTGAAGTAAAAACCGGCGACGGGGCTCTGTGGCTGACCGATATTCAGCCGAGCGGCAAGAAGGCGATGGATGCCGGGCAGTTTATCCGGGGAACCAGCATGACGCCCGGGACGGTGCTGAAGTGAGCGGACGCGGAACCCAAGAACGGAAGGGCCGCGAGCCCTCGGCACGCGAGCTGGCGATGGATATCCTGACGCGCGTGGAGCAGGAAGGCGCCTACAGCAACCTGCAGCTGAACGCTGCGCTGCAGCGCGCAAACCTGTCCCGCGAGGATGCCGGCCTTGCGACCGAGCTCGTGTACGGTCCGATCTCCCGGATGAACACGCTGGATTACTTCCTGAACCGCTTTGTCAGCAAAGGTGTGAGCAAGCTGCAGCCCTGGGTGCGAAGCCTGCTGCGGCTCAGTCTGTATCAGATCATGTACCTGGACCGCATTCCTTCCCATGCCGTGGTCAATGAGGCTGTGAACTTGGCCAAGCGCCGCGGCCACCAGGGTATTTCCGGCATGGTGAACGGCGTGCTCCGGAACGTGCTGCGCAGTCCCGACAAGCTGGTTCTGCCGGAAAGTCTCGGACCGGCCGAACGGATCGCGCTGGAGCATTCCCATCCCGAATGGCTGGTTCAGCGCTGGATCGGGCAGTACGGGGAAGAAGCGGCCGAGGCGATCTGCCGGGCGAACAACGAGCCTCCGGCCGTCAGCGTCCGGGTGAACACGACGATGATCAGCCGCGACGGCCTGCTTGGCGAGATGGAGGAGAAAGGCGTGGACGCGGTGCCGTCTCCGCTTACGCCGGAAGGTATTCTCGTCCGCAGCGGGGGCAATATGGCCCTGACTGGCTGGTACCGGGACGGCCAGCTGTCCGTGCAGGACGAGAGCTCGATGCTGGTCGGGGATGCGGTAGGTCCTGAGCCCGGCATGAGGGTGCTCGACTGCTGTGCGGCGCCCGGAGGCAAGACGGCGCATATGGCCGAGCTCATGCGGGACGAGGGGAAGATCATCGCCAACGATCTGCACGAGCATAAGCAGAAGCTGATCCGCGAGCAGGCCGAGCGGCTCGGGCTGGACGCCATCGAGCCGGTAATCGGCGATGCGCTGGAACTGGCCGGACGGTATCCGGCGGCGTCCTTCGACCGCATTCTGCTGGATGCCCCATGCTCCGGCCTTGGCGTTATCCGGCGCAAGCCGGACCTGAAATGGGCCAAAACCCCGGGGGACATCGAGGAGATCGCGGCCCTGCAGTACCGGCTGCTGGAATCGGTGTCGGCTCTGCTCCGGCCCGGCGGCATTCTCGTATACAGCACGTGTACGATCGAGCCGCGGGAGAACGAAGAGAACGTCGAGCGGTTCCTGCGGAACCACCCGGAGTTCGCCATAGCACCGGAAGCGCCCCCTGCCTGGGAACGGCTGCTGGGCACGGCGCTGCCGCGGGGCGGCGGCGTACAGATTTTGCCCCAGCATTTTCATAGCGACGGATTTTACATTGCACGGATTCAGAGACTCTCCTAAACTAGCGGACCGCCCGCACGGGCAGCCGCTGCTTCCTGTAACCCGCCGGGCGCGAGCTTGGCGGGTTTTCTCTTTTACCGCTACTTTTATTTGTGTTAAAATAGGAAGAATGAGAAACAATAAGCATATGAATGAAAAGACAGGTGTGGTGAAGATGAAACCTTTTATATATGATTTGAATTTGGAAGACCTGCAAGATTGGGCGAAGGAAAACGGCGAGCCCGCGTTCCGCGCCGGCCAGATTTTTGACTGGCTCTACGTCAAACGGGTCAACAGCTTCGACGAAATGACGAACCTCTCCAAAGAGCTCCGCAAAAAGCTGGACGACCAGTTCCAGTTTGTGACGCTGCAGGAAATTACGAAGCTGGAATCTAAGGACGGAACCGTCAAGTTTCTGTTCGGCCTGCATGACGACCATGCGATTGAAACGGTCATCATGAAGCATAGCTACGGCAACAGCATCTGTGTCACGACCCAGGTCGGCTGCCGTATCGGCTGCACCTTTTGCGCCTCGACGCTGGGCGGTCTGAAGCGGAACCTGACGGCCGGGGAGATCGTGGCCCAGGTGGTGCAGGCCCAGAAGATTCTGGACGAGAAAGGGGAGCGCGTCAGCAGCATCGTCATCATGGGCTCGGGCGAGCCTTTTGAAAACTATGAAGCGACGATGAAGTTCCTGCGTATTATGATTCATGAAAAAGGACTGAACATCGGGCAGCGGCATATTACCGTCTCCACGAGCGGCATCGTGCCGAACATTTATAAATTCGCGAACGAGGACACCCAGATCAATCTGGCGATTTCCATTCATGCGCCAAACGATGTGCTCCGCTCGAAGCTGATGCCCGTGAACCGCCGTTATCCGTTCGAGGATGTTATGGAATCCCTTCGCTATTACCTGGTCAAAACAGGCCGGCGGATTACGTTTGAGTACGCGCTGATCGGCGGCGTTAACGACCGTCCGGAGCATGCCCAGGAGCTGGCGAACGTGCTCAAGGATATGCTGTGCCACGTCAACCTGATTCCGGTCAATCACGTACCGGAGCGGAAGTATGTCAGAACGTCCCGTAACGATATATTCCAGTTTCAACGGGTTCTCGCCGATAGCGGCGTGAACGTGACGATCCGCCGCGAGCAGGGCCACGATATCGCGGCTGCCTGCGGACAGCTGCGGGCCAAGCACATGGAGTTGAGGTGAGAGGAATTTGATCAAAACTGTTCATGTCAGTAACGTTGGCCGGGTTCGCTCGGTCAATGAAGACTCGGTATGGGTCGGCCAGCTGCCGCAGGGCTATACCCTCGGGATCGTCGCTGACGGCATGGGAGGGCATCAGGCAGGCGATACGGCCAGCCGGCTGGCCGTCGAAACCATGACGGGCGACCTGTCCTCGCTAGAATCCGGCATTTCGCCGGAAGGCCTGAAGGCCGCGCTTAGCGACGCCATCCTGCACGCCAATGATGTGATTTATACCGAGGCCTCCAAACACGAGGAATTTTACAACATGGGAACGACGGTCGTGGCCCTGCTCCTGAGCGGGGAATCCGGCTACATTGGACATATCGGCGACAGCCGGGCCTACAAGGTTGCCGGCGGTGAGGTCGTTCAATTAACGGAAGACCATAAACTGGTGTATGAATTGTACAAACGCGGACAAATCAGCCTGGAGAATATGAAAGTCCATCCGATGCGCAATGCGATTACGCGCGCGCTTGGAACGGACGCCGACGTGTCCGTGGACCTGTATCCCATCAGCCTCTCCCCCGGAGAGGTGCTGCTCTTGTGCAGCGACGGCTTAAGCGATCTGGTCAGCTCCGAGCACATCGGGCAAATATCCGGAAACCGCGAGCTGCCGCTGGAAGAAAGAGCGGACCGTTTACTTCAACTGGCACTTCTCGCCGGAGGCGATGACAACATTACCGTCGCCCTGTTCGAACTTCAAGACGAAGTCGCCGGGCAAAGCATAAAGGAGTGGGATTCATGATCGGACACGAATTGGGCGGTCGTTATGAGGTGATCGAGCGGATCGGTGGCGGCGGAATGGCACTCGTTTACAAAGCTCATGATATTTTATTGGGCAGGAACGTAGCCATTAAGGTGCTGCGCCAACAGTTTGTGCACGATGAGGAATTTATTCGCCGTTTCCGCCGGGAGGCACAGTCAGCGGCTTCGCTATCGCATTCGAACGTGGTCAGCATTTATGATGTGGGCCAGGAAGACGACATTCATTATATCGTTATGGAATACGTCGAGGGACATAATCTCGACGAGATCATCAAGGAGCGGGCTCCCCTGCAGGTGGACGAAGCGGTGCGAATCGCCTCGCAGATTTGCGACGCGCTGGATCATGCGCATCAGAATCAAATCATCCACCGGGATATCAAGCCGCATAACATTATGATCGGCCGCAACGGCCGGGTAAAGGTAACGGATTTCGGAATCGCCCGTGCCGTTACGTCGACGACGATTACGCAGACGGGTTCGGTGGTCGGATCGGTACATTATTTTTCTCCGGAGCATGCTAAGGGCGTGGTGACCGGGGAAAAGTCGGATTTATATTCTCTTGGTATCGTACTGTACCAGATGCTGACCGCACGTCTGCCGTTTTTGGGGGAGAGCCCGATCAGCGTGGCGCTTAAGCATCTTCAAGAGGAGTTCGAGGAGCCGCGTGAGGTGAATCCTCTCATTCCGCAGAGCGTCGAGAACATTATTCTGAAATCGATGCGCAAAAATCCGCAGGAGCGTTACCAGTCGGCCAAGGAAATGCTTCAGGACCTGGAGACCTGCCTGCTGCCGGAGCGCCGGAATGAGCCGAAGATCGAGTTTGACGATATGGACGATGAGGATCGGACCCGCGTCATTCCGGCCATCAAGCCCCAGCCGCGCTCCATTTCGAGAGCGAAAGCGCAGGCCGTGGAGGACGATGACGAGGCGGACGAGCCGGTGGTCGGCAAAGGCAAAGGCAAGCCAAAAAAGAAAAAGTCGGGCAGGGCGGCGCTGTGGATCAGCTTGACCCTGGTCGTTCTATTGGCTTTGGCCGGTGTGGTGTGGTACGTCAACCAGAAGCTGGTCGTGCCGAACGTCACCGTGCCGAGCGTCATTAACATGACCGAGGATCAGGCGCGCAAAGCGCTCAGTGACAAGGGGTTGCTGGTGGAAGATCCGGTCATCCGGAAGTACGACAAGGACTTTGGCGATGGCGTCGTCTATAAACAGAGCAGGCCGGAAGGCACGGTCGTCAAAGAAGGCGCGGCGATTCAGCTGACGGTGAGCACGGAGAAGCCGAAGTTACCGATGCCTGACGTGAAGGGTTATACGTTTGACGATGCGAGAAAAGCATTGAATGCCAAGGGCATTAAAGACGATAACATCAAGAAGAAAGAGGAATTCAGCGACAACGTTGAAAAGGGACTGATCATCAGTTCTGACCCTGGAGCTAACGACGAAATCGATGTGGATACCCAGGAGATTACACTGACGGTCAGCCAAGGCCCGGAAACCGTAAAAATGCCCGATTTGATCGGCAAGACACTGCAGGAGGCACAAGATCTTCTAACGCAGAAGAAGCTGAAGCTGCTGCGGGTCGTCGAGGAAGACAGCTATACGGTGGAAAAAGGGAAGGTCATCAAGCAGTTCCCGTTTGACCCGAATACCCAGGCCACGCCGAATGCCGAAATCACGCTCACGATAAGCAAAGGCTACCCAGCGGATGCCCTGAACTATACGCTGAACCTGCCTGTGGCTCCGGTCGAGGAAGGCAAAAATACGAAAATCCAGATCAAATACTCGGACGCCCATACCGAAGGCAAAACGGTCGATTGGGGAACGAAGACGATCCAAACGACGCAGGTGCTGCCGATCGATCTGGTGGTCGATCCGAACAGGGACGCCGTCGTCACGGTGCTTCGCGACGGACAGGTGTTCGATACGTATTCGGTACGGTATACCGATGTACGAAATGGCACCGTTCCGACGATCGAGCTCCCAGCCATGGGGGGCGAGGATCCCGGTGATCCAGGCCATGAGGGTGATCCCGGTGATCAGGGAGATTCCGGCAACGGGGATAATCAAGGATCAGACGAGACCGGATTTCTGAACGACCACCCGGGGAAGGGCAAAGGTAAGGACAAGGGTAAGGGGCCCGACACCGAAAACGTCATTTACAGATAACCAACGTGTCATTCGGACATATTGAATAGATATCAAAGTTAGTTAACTTTTAACAAATCATATTATCTCTGGCTCCTGCCTCACCGGCAGAAGCCGGAAAGAAAGAGAGGCCTTGCAATGTATGCCTGATGGAGTAATCGTGAAAGCTCTGAGCGGATACTACTATGTCAAACCGCTGGAGAACGGGAAAGCCGTAGGAAGCGCCGAAGCCGTACAGTGCCGTGCGCGGGGGATCTTCAAGAAGAGAGGCACCTCTCCGCTTGTAGGGGATCATGTGGTGTACTCCCTTACCGAGAACGGTGAGGGGATGGTGGATGAGATTAAGCCCCGCCGATCCGAACTGATCCGCCCGCCCGTTGCCAATGCGGAGCTTGCGGTCCTGCTGTTTTCCGTTCGTGAACCGGATCTCAACCTGTCCCTTCTTGACAAATTTCTGGTCCATATTGAGCATTCCGGCCTGGAGACGATCATTTGTCTCACCAAACAGGATCTGCTTGCCGCGGATACGGATGCCCAGGACCCGGTAATGGCCGTCAAGGAGCTCTATGAGCGGATCGGCTATGAGGTTCTGGTTACGAGTTCACGTTCCGGCCTGGGAAGCAGCGAGCTGAAGGAACGCCTTACGGACGTCATCAGCGTGTTTTCGGGCCAATCGGGCGTCGGTAAGTCCTCGCTTCTGAACCGGCTCGTTCCCGGACTTTCCCTCGAGACGAGCGCCATCAGCATGAGACTGGGGCGGGGAAAGCATACGACGCGCCATGTGGAGCTGATCGAGCTCGATAACGGCGGTTTTGTCGCCGATACGCCGGGATTCAGCCAGCTCGATTTCCTGGAGCTGGGCGTCGAGGAATTGTCCACCTGCTTCCGAGAATTTGCGCCTTATGCGGAGCTATGCAAATTCCGCGGCTGCAGCCATACGCACGAACCGGGCTGCAAAGTCATTGAGGCGAAGGAGAGCGGGGATATCGCATCAAGCCGCTACGAGCATTATGTGCAGTTTTATACGGAAATGAAAGAAAAGAAGCGGAGGTATTAACACGATGATTAAAATCGCACCATCGATATTGTCGGCGGACTTCGCCAAACTGGGGCAGGAGGTTGCCGAAGCGGAGAAATCCGGGGCCGACTGGATTCATGTGGACGTCATGGACGGGCACTTTGTGCCGAATATTACGCTGGGGGCGCCGATCGTCAGCGCTATTGCCCCCCACACGACCCTGCCGCTGGATGTGCATCTGATGATCGAGAATCCGGAGCGGTACATCCCTGATTTCGCCAAGGCGGGAGCGGCTTTCATTACAGTGCATGCGGAAGCCTGCACGCATTTGCACCGCGTTGTGCATATGATTAAAGAGCTGGGCGTAAAGGCGGGGGTTGCCCTGAATCCGGGCACACCGGCGTCTGCGATCAGCGAAGTGCTGGAGGATCTGGACCTGGTGCTGGTCATGACCGTTAACCCGGGCTTCGGCGGACAGGCGTTCATTCCGCGCACCGTTCACAAAATCCGCCAAATCCGCCAGCGGCTCAACGAACTGTCGCTGTTTAACGTCCATATCGAAGTGGACGGCGGCATTACGTCCGAGACGGCGCCGCTGGTCACCGAAGCGGGTGCCGACGTGCTGGTGGCGGGAAGCGCCGTGTACGCACAGCCCGACAGAGCCGCTGCCATTTCGGCCATTCGCCGCAGCGTCGGGGGAAAATAATTTCATGAAATTCAAAGACGCGCTGTATCTGACTTTGGCCAGTATCGGAACAGGCCTGTTACTCGGTATATTTTCCATTCTGAAATCGCCGTTTAATGCCATCGCCTCGCTGATCGCGGTGGTGCTGGCCATTTATTATTTCCGGAAAAACGAACGCAAGGGATTAAGGATCGGCTACGTCATCTTTTCGATCCTGTACTACCTGCTGTTTATCTTTATGCTGTCGGTCTACCAATTTTATCAATTGTCTCCGGCTTCAGCTTGAGGCTTAAGGAATAGGGCGTGCTCTTTGAGCATACATATGGTTACATGAGTCAAGGTTCTCATGTAACCTTTTTTTTGTTCCGTCTTAACATTGATCTAGTTCAGGGCATACCATACCGTGATGACATGAGAATGATGGGGAGGGTGAGATATGAAATTTTATACGTTTAAGCTGCCAAAGTTTTTGGGAGGATTCGTGAAGGCTCTTTTAAACACGTTTCACAAAAGCTGATCTTGATACCCTTTGGTATGCCGCTTGCACAAACCGTAAACGGCTTCGCCTTATTGAAGATCATAGAACATACAAGTATCAGCGGAGCTGAACGATTCTATGATCGCAAGAAAAACTTCTGCTTCGCGGTCTGTCTTCCCATGAGAGCGCATCAATAGACGTTTTTCTTACAGGCGGAGCTCACGTTTCGCGGATGAAATATAAGGCCGGTATAAGAACACAGGCGGATTGACCCTTATATTTCAAAAAAAACCTCTGACAGATGCCAGCGGCATGGCTGCCAACTGATACCGGCCAAAGGCATTAAAAAAGCACCTGCTGGAAACTAGGTGCTTTTTGCTTATATGTCATTACTAAACGCGGGTAACTTTACCTGCTTTCAACGCGCGAGTGCTTACATAAACGCGCTTCGGTTTGCCGTCAACGAGGATACGAACCTTTTGAACGTTTACACCCCAAGAACGACGGTTACGGTTGTTAGCGTGGGATACGTGGTTACCGCTGCCTGGTTTTTTGCCAGTCACATAACATTTGCGAGACATAGATTACACCTCCTTAGCTCCAAACACCTGCATAAAACAATACTTGTATATTTTATCATAGCAAAAAATGCTTCGTCAACCGCCTGCAAAAACATTTATTTCTGGGGTGTCTTATAGTACAATGTTGATTAGCCCATACTATTTTGAGATGGGATCAATTAACATTTATTTTTTTGAATAGGATTATCCGAAAATTGAACGAATGGCGAAACGAAAACGTGCATTGATTCGTATTTATAAGGACGCCAATGGCTTAGGGATCAAGCTAGGAAGGGGATTTATCATTGAGTAAGCGTTCTTTGAATGGAACTGATTTTACCGCTATGGTTCTGGCTGGGGCGGAACAATTGCAGCAGCATGCCGAGCATGTCAATTCATTGAATGTGTTTCCGGTACCTGATGGTGATACGGGCACGAACATGAATCTGACGATGGGTGCCGGTGTCGCTGAACTGAAGAGAAACAATTCGAATTCGATCGGGCACAGCGCAGGCGTGCTGTCCAAGGGACTGCTCATGGGCGCGCGGGGGAACTCCGGCGTGATTACCTCCCAATTGTTCCGGGGCTTTGGACGCTACGCCGCAACCTATGATGAACTGAATGCGGTTCAGTTCGCGCAGGCGCTGCAGACCGGAGTTGACGCAGCTTACAAGGCGGTGGTCAAGCCGGTGGAGGGCACAATCCTGACGGTTGCGAAGGAAGCCGCGAAGCATGCGGTATTTTTGGCACGGCGCACACCGGATATTACAGAGCTCATGGAACAGGTGCTCGCCAAAGCAAAAGAAACGTTAGCCCAGACTCCGGAGATGCTCCCTGTCCTGAAGCAGGTGGGGGTTGTCGATTCGGGGGGACAAGGTCTGGTTTATATTTACGAGGGATTTTTGCAATATTTGCACAGCGTCAGCGAAGGCGGCTATGACTACCAGTCCTTTGCGGCATCGAGTGCGGTACAGCCGGCCCAGGATCAACCGTCGGCAGCAAGAACCCAGGTAAAGCCAGCGCCAGTGCGCACAGAAGTCCCGGATATTGCGCAGTCCCGCTTGGAAACGGAAGATATCGAATTTTTATATGATATGGAATTTTTTATTAACCGGAAGTTAGGGGATGCGGCAGGTACGCATTTCGACGAGGATCAATTCAGGAAAGCGTTGTCAATGAACGGGGATTCGATTATCGTCATTGCCGATGACGAGATCATCAAGGTTCACGTGCATTCCAAAGCACCGGGCGAGGTGCTGAATTTGGCGCTGCGTTACGGTGAAATTACCCAGATTCATATTCTGAATATGCGCGAGCAGCACCGGGATCTGCTGTCGGCCGGGATGGACATCGCGCCGATGCCGGAGGTTTTTGCCGATATTCCGGTCGAATCGATGGACCATACGCCGGAAGAGGCGCCCGCCGAGCCGCCGGCCGATGAACTGGCACCTTACGGGTTTATCGCTGTGGCCTCCGGACAGGGTATTGCGGACATTTTCAAGAGCCTGGGCGTCGATGTAGTCCTCTCGGGCGGCCAGACGATGAACCCGAGCACGGAGGACTTTGTGAACGCGATCGCGTCCATTTCCGCGCACCATATTTACATTTTGCCGAACAACTCCAATATCGTGCTGGCCGCCCAGCAGGCGGGAGAACTGCTTGAGGGCGAACGCAGCGTAAAGGTCATTCCGAGCAAGACGGTGCCTCAGGGCATTGCCGCGGCATTCGCCTTTTCGGAGGAAGATTCCGAGGAGACGAATACGAGCAGCATGCTGGAAGCGATCGGCCGGATCAAGTCGGGTCAAGTGACCTACGCCGTGCGCGACTCGCAAATCGATCAGCTGGATATTAAAGCCGGCCAGTTTATAGGCATCGAAAATTCGAAGATCGTGACGGCTGCCGAAGGTCTTCTGCCTGCATGCCAGGAGCTTCTGACCAAGATGCTGGAGAACGGGGACGAAATTGTGACCATTCTCGCCGGGGAAGAGGCGAACCCGGAAATGACGGGCGAGTTGGCTGCGTGGCTGGCAGAGCAGTACCCGGATGCGGAAATTGAAGTGCATCAGGGCGGACAGCCGCTGTACTATTACATTTTTTCAGTGGAATCTTGAAGAGCAGCCTTGGGACCGAAAATCGAAGTTTGAATGAAAATGAAGGAGGCCCCATTCGATGACCCAACCGGTAATTGTAACGGACAGTACGGCCGATATACCCGAGGATATCGCGAAGCAGCATGACATTCACGTCGTTCCGCTCCGGCTGATGTTCGGCGAGGATACCTTTGAAGACGGCGTGGATATTTCCGCCGAGGTGTTCTACAAACGGCTTGTCCAGTCCGAGCAGCTTCCGACTACGTCGCAGGCTTCTCCAGCAGATTATATGCAGGTTTATCAAGAAATTATGAATGAATATCCGGGCTCGCCGATTATTTCCATTCATATTTCCTCCGGGCTGAGCGGCACGTATCAATCGGCCACGATTGCCAAGTCCATGCTGGAGGGTGACCCGGATATTACGATCGTCGATTCCAAATCGGCGTCCTACGGATTCGGCCTGCTGGTCGTGCATGCAGCCAGACTGGCTGCCGAAGGCAAAACCGCAGAGGAGATCGTGCGTTCCGTTGAAGAGGTGCGCAGGCAGCGCAAGCTGTATTTTCTCGTGGACACGCTGGAATATTTGCAAAAGGGAGGACGAATCGGCAAGGCGGCGGCCATGATCGGCAACCTGCTGAACATCAAGCCGATTCTGTCCATTGACGAAGAAGGCATTATTTATGCGGTGGAGAAGGTCAGAGGCCGCAAGAAGGCGCTGGCCCGGATCCTGGAGCGTTTTCGGGAGGATTTGGGCGGCGTTCAAAACATCAATGTGGCAGTGGGCCATACGGCCGACCCGGCTTCAGCCGAGCCCGTGCTTGAGGATCTGTCGCGGGACTTCCGGCTGCAGGAGGTCGTTCTGACGAACATCGGACCGGTCGTCGGAACCCATGTCGGGCCCGGGACGCTGGCCGTGTTTATATGGCCCGCTTAAATGAGGGATAACCATGAGTCTGAGTCTTGAACAAATATCGGTACGGCAGGTCCGCGGCGTGAGCGCCCTCAAGGAAGGGGAGCTTCACGCCTTTGGCATCTTTACGGTGAAGGATTTGCTGGAATATTATCCGTTCCGGTACGAGGATTACCGGCTCCGTTCACTGCAGGACGTGAAGGACGGGGACAAAATTACGATCCAGGCGAAGGTGATGGGCGTTCCCGTACTGCAGCGGTACGGGCGAAAGTCCCGCCTCAGTTGCAAAATGATGGCTGAGGAATGGATGTTCACCGCCACCTGGTTCAATCGGCATTTTCTGAAGGATCAGCTAACCTCCGGGCGCGAAATCGTGCTCGTCGGCAAATGGGATCAGCGCCGCATGCAGCTGACCGTGTCGGAGTCGGAGTTTCCGGACCAGGGGGCATGGCGCAGCGGTACGGTGCAGCCGGTCTATTCGGTCGGGGGCAAAATTACGCAGACCTGGATGCGCAAAACGATGACCCAGGCGCTCGAGCAGTACGGGGAAATGATCCCGGAAATTTTGCCGGAGGAACTGCTGCGGAAGTACCATCTGATGCCGCGGAAAAAGGCGATCACCACGATCCACCAGCCCCAGGATACCGGGGAAGGGCAGCAGGGGCGCGAGCGGATGGTCTATGAGGAGCTGTTTCTGTTTCAGCTGAAAATGCAGGCGTTCCGCGCCCTGAACCGGGAGCGGATGGACGGCGTCGTCCATACGGTGGACAACAAAACGATGCGCGAGTTCGTGCGCAGCCTGCCGTTCGAGCTTACCGATGCGCAGAAGAAGGTTGAGCTCGAAATTCTCCAGGACATGCGCTCGCCGCACTGCATGAACCGGCTGCTGCAGGGAGACGTCGGCTCCGGCAAAACGGTGCTGGCCGCGATCGCCTTGTACGCGTCGGTGCGTTCGGGCTATCAGGGCGCGCTGATGGTGCCGACCGAAATTTTGGCCGAGCAGCATACACGCTCGCTGCAGAAGCTGTTTGAGCCGTTCGGCATCACCGTCGGCCTGCTGACCGGCAGCGTTACGGGGCGCAAGCGCAAGGACCTGCTCGCCTCGCTGCAGATGGGCTTGACCGACATCGTCGTCGGTACGCACGCCCTGATCCAGGAGGATGTGTTTTTCCGCAAGCTGGGCGTCGTGGTTACCGACGAGCAGCACCGGTTCGGTGTCAACCAGCGCGGCATTCTGCGGCGCAAGGGATATAATCCGGACGTGCTGACGATGACCGCGACGCCGATCCCGCGGACGCTGGCAATTACAGCGTTCGGCGACATGGACGTGTCCACGCTGTCGGAGCGCCCGAAAGGACGGATTCCGATCACGACGTACTGGGTCAAGCACAATATGCTCGACCGGGTGCTGGGCTTTATCGCCCGCGAGGTGGACCAGGGGCGCCAGGCGTACCTGATCTGTCCGCTGATCGAGGAGTCGGACAAGCTGGACGTGCAGAACGCGATCGATTTGCATGTCCAGATGCAGCAGGCGTTCCCTTCCTACAAGGTGGGCCTGCTGCACGGCCGTATGACGCCGGCCGAGAAGGAGGAAGTGATGCGGGCCTTCTACGAAAACGAAGTGCAGCTGCTCGTCTCGACCACCGTCGTCGAGGTCGGGGTGGACGTGCCGAATGCGACGCTGATGGTCATTATGGACGCGGACCGTTTCGGCCTGTCGCAGCTACATCAGCTTCGGGGCCGTGTCGGACGCGGCGAGCACGCTTCCTACTGCGTGCTGATCGCCGATCCGAAGTCGGAGGTCGGTCAGGAGCGCATGAACGTCATGACCGAGACGGACGACGGCTTTGAAGTATCCCGGCGCGACCTGGATCTTCGCGGACCGGGAGATTTCTTCGGCACGAAGCAGAGCGGTCTGCCCGAGTTCCGCCTGGCGGACATGGTGAGCGACTTTGCCGTGCTGGAGCAGGCGAGGGATGACGCCGCCCGGCTGGTGGCGGATCCGGCGTTTTGGACCTCCCCGGCGTACGGGCCTCTGCGGGACTATCTACAGCAGGAGCAGATTTTTCAAGGAGATTTGGTCGATTAGGTCAGTGGACAACCCCTCCCGTCATATACTTAGTTGGACTGCATTAGACGGGAGGTGCCAATATGGGTTATCAGCAGTACGGAATCAGCCCCCAATTGGTCGCACGGATCAAGCTGAAGATGAAAAATCCGGCCACCAAGGAGCGCATTAAAAAATTGATCGAAGGCGTAAACAAACAGGACCTGCAGGATCCGGCCAGGGTACAGCGGCTGGTCAAGTCGGCATCGTCCATCCTGAACGAGAAGCTGACCGGCGCCGAGGAAGGACAAATCGTCCGGTTTGTGATCGCCCAAAAGATCGATCCCAACAATACGTTCCACCTGATCAAGTTGTGGGGAATGTTCCGCTAAAAAAGCATACAAGCGCTTAGAATGCAGCCCTCCGGGAGAAACCCGGGGGGCTTTTTTTGTATTCAAAGCAGGCAGCAGAGAGCCTGCCTGAACTTCTTGACGTATTAGGCTGTCAGGTGATTTGTGGACTCTCTTCCTTTGAAGATCAATCCGGCGGTTGTGCTGGAAATCGCGCGGTTTGTCCTAGTCATTTGGTCGCAATATGACGTCTGATGTCAGATATTTCGTTTGAAACAGAGAAATTTTGGGTAACTGATTCGAAGTGGTCTTCTTTATTGCATCCACAATATTCATAATTGGAGGGATCATGTTGCCAGGACTGAAATTGGGGAAGAGCAGCAAGCCGGCCCGGTCGAAAGAACCGGATGAATCCCGGCGGAAATTTTTGAAAACCTCGGGAATGACGCTTGGCGGTTTGGTCGTCGGCGGTGTGTTCGGGGGCGTCCTGACGGACAGTCTGGAGAAAAATCAGGCCCCCAAGACGGCGCCTCCAGGCAGCAAGCCGGAGGCTTCGCTGCAGGATGCGCTGATGTTCTTTAACCAGGAGCAGTTTAAAATGACCGAAGCGGCGGCCGAAAGGATTTATCCCGAAGATGAGAACGGTCCCGGTGCCAAGGCGCTGGGCGTCGCCTTTTTTATTGATCATCAGCTCGCAGGCCCATGGGGGTATAACGCGCGGGACTATATGATGGGTCCTTTTGTCCAGGCCCAGACAACGCAGGGGGAGCAGTCGCGGCTGAAGCGCAACGAGATGTTCACGCTGGGCCTGGAGGGACTGAAGAGCTACTGCCAGCAAAAGCACCAGAAGGCTTTTACGGAGCTTGAGGGCCAGCAGCAGGACGAAGTGCTGACCGCCATGGAGAAAGGGGACAAATTCCCCATGCGCGGGGTGACGAGCAGCAGCTTCTTCAACATGCTGAAAAATTTGACGATCGAGGGCGTATACGCCGATCCGCTCTATGGCGGCAACCGGAATATGAACGGGTGGAAGATGCGGAATTTTCCGGGCAACCAGATGAGCTACGCCCAGCAGATTACGAAGGAAGGGCTGGTCCAGATCCAGCCGAAAAGCCTGCAGGCTCACATGAGCGAATAAATTTCACAGATATAAGGGGACATCAGACGTGGCCAAATTACCTAAAGTACCAGTGGTTATTGTTGGAATGGGCTGGGTCGGCGGCATCATTGCGGCCGAACTGACCAAAGCGGGCGTCCAGGTCGTCGGACTGGAGCGCGGAAAAAGCAGGAGTACGGAAGATTATTTCATGGATCATGATGAGCTGCGTTATGCGCGGCGTTTTGAATTGATGCAGGACTTGTCTAAGGAAACGATCACGTTCCGCAATGCGGAATCGATGAGGGCGCTGCCGATGCGCAGCTATGGCTCTTTCCTGCTGGGGGACGGGCTCGGCGGCGCTGGATCGCATTGGAACGGGCAGACGCACCGCTTCCTGCCGTATGACTTTGAGATTTACAGCCAGACGGTCGATCGGTATGGAAAAGGCAAAATTCCCGCCGGCATGCAGCTGCAGGATTGGGGAATCACGTATGATGAAATCGAGCCGTATTACGACAAGTTCGAGCAGATGGCCGGCATTTCCGGGGAATCGGAAGCGAACCCGATGCTTGGCAAACGGTCCCATCCGTTTCCGACCCCGCCGATGAAAAAAACGCCGATCCTGCAAAGGTTCGAGGAGGCGTCGAAAAAGCTCGGGTACCATCCGTACATGATCCCTTCGGCCAACCTGAGCGAGAACTACAAAAATCCGGACGGCGTCTCCCGTGCGGCCTGCCAGTACTGCGGATTTTGCGAGCGGTTCGGCTGCGAGTACGGCGCAAAGGCGGATCCGGTCGTGACTGTAATCCCGACGGCGATGGCCACCGGCAAGCTGGAGGTGCGCACGTTCTCAAACGTGACCGAAATTCTCCATGACGGCAAAAAGGCGACCGGCGTAGTGTACATCAACACGGTGACCGGGGAAGAGGTGACCCAGCCGGCGGACGTGGTCATTCTCGGCAGCTTCGTGCTGAATAACGTGCGCCTGCTGCTGAGCTCCAGGCTCGGAACGCCCTACGACCGGAAAACCGGCCGGGGGACGATCGGCCGGAATTATGCATATCAGGTCAACTCCGGGCACGCGGTCGGCTTTTACGATGATGAAGAATTCAGCACGTTCATGGGCGCCGGGGCGCTCGGGATGGAATTCGACGACTTCAACGGGGACAACTTTGACCACTCCGACTTGAAGTTTCTGCACGGGGCGGGCATCCGGATCAGCCAGAACGGCCTTCGCCCGATCGAAAACAATCCGGCGCCGAAGGGCACGCCGACCTGGGGCAAGGAGTGGAAGAAGACCACACTGAAATATGCTAACCGCGTGCTGACCGTAGCGACGCAGGGGGCAAGCTTGCCCTGGAAGCACCACTATTTGGATCTCGATCCGACCTATAAGGATATTTACGGCAAACCACTGCTGCGGATTACGTTTGATTTCGAAGATCAGGACCGTGAGCTGACGAAGTTTCTGGCAGACAAGGCCGGTGAGGTCATGAAGGAGATGGGTCCTTCCCATGTGGAGGTCAAGGACAAGCTCGATCCGTACAATATCGTTCCTTACCAATCCACTCACAATACCGGCGGGGTCATTATGGGCGCGGACCCGGAAACGTCGGCGGTGAACAGTTATCTGCAGATGTGGGAAGCGGAAAACGTGTTTGTGGTAGGTGCTTCGGCATTTCCGCATAACAGCGGCTACAATCCGACCGATACCGTCGGCGCGCTTGCCTACCGGGCGGCGGAAGGGATCCAGAAGTATTTGAAACAGGGAGGCATGCTTGTCTGAACAGGCAGTGCTTTCGGGCTACTGCGTGATGGTTATGCGACTTCATGGAAAAGGAGGGATCGGCCATGCTTTCGACGATCGGAGTACCGGGGCTGCTGCTGTTGCTGCTGCTCGTCCTGCTGCTGTTCGGGCCGTCCAAGCTCCCGCAGCTCGGCAAGGCGGTGGGAACGACGCTTCACGAATTCCGCAGCTCCGCGCGGCATCTGACGGAAGAGGATGAGGAGAAGCAAGATGCGGGGCGCCGCCAGGAAGGATAACAGAACAACATACTTAATTATTTTAAATGGAGGGATTTAACATGAAAAAATGGATGCTGATGGGACTTACGTTGCTGCTGGTTTTTGTGCTTAGCGCCTGCGGAAGCAGCGGCGGAAGCGGGAGCGGCTCGTCGGACGAGTCTTCGTCTTCCGGCGGCTCGGACGGCGTGAAGGAAATCAAGGTGACGGCGTCAAACTTTAAGTTTGAGCCATCCGAGATCAAGGTCAAAAAGGGAGAAAAAGTCAAAATTACGCTGGAGAACAAAGATGGAAACCACGGTCTGGCCATTCCCGATTTCAACGTGGACCTGCAGAAGCCAAGCTCTGCAGAGTTTACCGCCGATCAAGCAGGTGAGCATGAGTTCCACTGCTCCGTCATGTGCGGTGCGGGCCACAGCGATATGAAGGGGACCCTGATTGTTGAATAAATTGGCTTAGCAGATGATGGAGCACCGGACTGCCTTCTGACGAAACAGTGGCAGAATCGAGAAAGCGCCGCCCAGCCGGACCGTAAAGGTTCGTGCAAGGCGGCGCTTTTTTTGCATATAAACGGTTACGCGCCTTCCGGCACCCGTTCGATGCAATCGGGCGTATCGTTTTTAACCGAATTGACCGTCCTTGAGACCGGGTAAGCTTCCATTTCCTCGGCAGGATAGGGCACGAGCAGCTTCTGCAGGGCGTTTACGTCCGTCTGCCCGCGTTCCAGCCAGGCCATTTCGTCTTCCGGGCGCAAAATGACGGGCATCCGGTCATGGATCGGCGCCATCAGTGCATTGGGCCTGGAAGTGATGACCGTGCAGGTGCTCAGCTTGCTGCCGTCCTCCTGCAGCCAGGTGTCGTAGAGGCCGGCCATGCTGAAGATTCCCCCGCCCCGGAGGGTAATCCGATAAGGGACTTTGCCGCTGTCGGTTTTCATCCATTCATAAAATCCGTCGGCGGGGATCAGGCACCGCTTCCTCGCAAAAGGCAGCTTATAGGCCGGCTTGTCCGCCAGCGTTTCGCTTCGGGCGTTGATCATCTTGCTCCCCATGCTGCTGTCTTTGGCCCAGGACGGGACCAGCCCCCATTTAAGCTGACCGGCGCGAAGGCTGCTTCCATCATGAATGACGGCCAGTACGTTCTGCGCCGGAGCGATATTATAACGGGGATGAAAGTTCAGCGCAAGCTCAAGCTCATAGCGCAGCATCAATTCTTCCATCGACACGGTCAGTGTATAACGGCCGCACATCAGGCACTCCCCCTTTTGTGGAATGATCGTTGTAAACAGTGTACCGCGGGATGCCGGTTTACGCCAGCCTGTCTGCCAGCAGCAAGGGAAGGCTGTCAAAAAATACATTTGCATAGAGAACATGTGTTTGGTATATAATACGAATATACGTTCGCTTACCGAGTGAGCATGCTTCGTGGAGAGGGAAGCGGCCCGGATCGTTTTTTTCGACGAGCGGTCTTTGGGGAGCTAGAGCTTCTCGGAGCTGCCCGGCCCAAACCGGTTTAACGAAATGCCAAAGTGGATGTGGAGGGTGTGTGCGCTTGAGTAGATCAAAGGAGAGAATTATATTTTTGGCCGATTGTCAGAGCTTTTATGCAAGCGTAGAGAAAGCGGATCATCCGGAGTATAAAGACAGGCCGCTCGCCGTTGCCGGAGACCCGATGCGCAGATCGGGCATCATTCTGGCCGCATGCCCGATCGCCAAGAGTTATGGGGTATCGACCGCCGAACGGCTGGGGGAGGCGCTCAAGAAGTGCCCGGATCTCGTCATTATGCGTCCAAGAATGCAGCATTATATCGATGTCTCGCTTCAGATTACCCGGATTTACGAGGAATATACCGATCTGGTCGAAATATTCAGCATCGACGAGCAGTTTCTGGACGTGACCGGCAGCCTGGCTCTCTTCGGCGACCCCGTGAGCATTGCCAAGTCAATCCAGCAGAAGGTGATGGAGGAGACGGGAGTCTGGGTGCGGGTCGGCATCAGCTCGAACAAAATTTTGGCTAAAATCGCCACTGACATTTGGGCGAAGAAGAACAAGGAGGGCATTTTTATACTGCCCAAAGCCGACATCGAGAAGAAGCTCTGGCCGGAGCCGGTCCATAAAATGTTTGGAGTGGGCTCGCGCATGACGGCCCATTTTGCCAAGCTCGGCATGACGACGATCGGGGATGTGGCGAGAACGCCTCTTCCCCAGCTGAAGGATAAATTCCGGGCGCGGTTCGGCAAGCAGTCGGATATCCAGGCCGAAGTGATGTGGCGCACCGCCAACGGCATGGACGACAGCAAGGTGACCCCGGAAACGTTCGACAAGCCTCCCAAATCGGTCGGGCATATGATGACGCTGCCCCGGGACTACGCCATCCCCAAGGAGGTCGACACGATCCTGCTGGAGCTGACGGAAGAAGTATGCCGCGACTGCCGCCGGAAGGGATATATGGGCTCGGTCGTCACGGTCAGCTGCATGTGCAGCCCTTATGACGCGCCGACAGGCTTTTCCCGGCAAATGAAAATGCCGGATCCCACGAACAACACGAACAAGGTATATGAAGCCGTAAAAACGATTTTTTATAAGCATTGGGACCGCATGCCCGTTAGGCGCGCCGGGGTCATGCTGAGCGAGCTCAGCGACGACCGGAATTACCAGCTGACGCTGTTTGAAGACCAGGAGCGGCTGCGGGCTCTGGAGAAGGCGACGGACCATATCAAGCAGCGGTACGGCAGCATGGCGATCGTAAGAGCCTCTTCCCTTACGGGCGCCGGCCAGGCGGCGGAGCGGTCCATGAAAATCGGGGGGCATTATAAATGAGCAAGAAGCTTGAGAATAACGGGATTTGGGAATCCAGCCGCATGATGCTGCCACAGCACCGGGAGGAACTGCTGAAGCGGCGCTCGCAGCAGCCGGAGGAGCACCGGCCGCCCCGCAGGGAGGACCTGGAGCTGATGCGGGACAGAATCCTGCTTCCGGTCATGATATCGATCGTGAAGAAGCGGATCCAGGCGATCGAGGCGTCAAGCGAGGCCTTGAAGCACCTTTATTCGAAGGTGGCCCAGGTCCTGCTGCAGGACATCCAGAAGGATTTGTCCAAGGTGGAGCAAACCATGCTCGATGAGCGCATCGATCTGACCCAGGAGGGAAAGGACACCCAGATGATCTGGTACCGGTATTCGTTTCATGGGTATGAGGATACCTTCACGATCACGCGGGATTATATGCGCACGGAGGTCAGCGTAAGAATCGGACGGTACTCGGACCGGCTGATTACGGCATTGTACGCCCGTCTGCAGGATCATAAGCAGAAATAACCGAATGGAGCCCGTTGTCTTGTCTGGGAGACAACGGGCTTTTGGCCGTGTCGTACTTGGGCGAGATCAGGATAGGCGGACATCCAGGCCGCTATGGCCATAACGATGGATAGGAAGCGTGGCAGCAGAAATTACCAGGTTCAGCCGCCGGGATCCAGGGTAGGTATGGGAGGGGAACGCCCAGGAACGGAATGGGGCCTGTTTCCTATTTTGGAAATCCGGGGGATCATACGTTTTGCAATTCGGCGGGGAAAAGGCAGCCAATGGTAAATTTCAACAAATTACGATTTTAAAAAAAGCCCCCATAGCGATTGATTTTTGAAAAACCTGCCCGATGATCCTAGTTACAAAGGAGCGGGGGAACGGGGAGGAAGGACCACAAAAATGAACGAAAAGTCTGGTAATTGGAATCCAGTAAATGGAATGATTTGGTGAAAAAAAGACAGGAGGTCCTATCCGGGACTACGTTCTCATTTTTGTAATGTGACATAAATTGGCAAACGTTGATGTGACGCGGTTTTTCGCTGTCGCTTTATCGGACTATGGTATCAATTTTGTAATCTTTATGGATAAAGCTGTTAAAAAGACCACAACTTTAGCAATTTTGAGGCGTATAAATGTCCAGTTAACCTGTCGGCTCAAGGCTTGGTTTACGTTTCTTTGTCATTCGTAACGGGGTCGGCTGACAGGGGATGGCAGGGCTCTATGGTCCGCACGAGGGAGTGGCGGGCTAGGTCGGCGGGGTGGGAAATTTCCAACTACTAGCCTAGTTTACAGATCGGGGCCGAATAGTTAAAAATTAGATTTAGGCGAAGGCCAAGCCCCGGACCGATGAGGCAAAAATCGAAAACGAGGTGGGAACGAAGAGGCGATGATCAGACGTAAAACACTATTTATTTGGATCACGGCGGCTGCGGTTCTCATAGCCGGAGGCGGGGCGGCGGGACTGATGTTGAAGAACCCGACGGCTGCGGCCTACAAAGATCCGGACGGTACGAGATTTACGTTTAAAACCCAGGGGGACCGTTTCCTGAAGTACGAGAAGGACGGGACATGGAAAGAGATATTCGTTAAAGGCGTTAATCTTGGCGCCACGGTGCCGGGACATTTTCCGGGGGAGCTGCCGGCGACCGAGGAAGATTATCTGCGCTGGTTTAAAGAAATTGACGACATGGGCGCTAACGTCATACGGGTCTATACGATTCACCAGCCCGTATTCTATCAGGCTCTCGTCAAGTACAACAAAGACAAGGGGGACGACCCTCTGTATTTTATGCAGGGGATCTGGTCGCCTGAAGAACAGCTGATCGAGCAGCAGGACGCCTATTCGGGGGATATTACGAAACAGTTCAAAGAGGAAATCAAGAAGGCGGTTGCCGCGGTATACGGCGATGTCACGATTCCGCAGAAGCAGGGTTCGGCAAGCGGGGAGTACAAGGCGAATGCCGGCAAATACTTGATGGCATGGCATCTTGGAACCGAATGGGACCCAGGTATGGTCAAAAATACAAACAAAGTGCACAGCGACGTGAAGGCCTATCAGGGCAAGTATTTTTCGGGTACGAAAGACGCGGCTCCGTTCGAAAACTGGCTGGCCAGCTTGCTTGACTATACGGCCGAGCAGGAGGAGCATTACGGTTGGGAGCATCCCGTGACTTTCACCAACTGGGTCACGACCGATGTGCTCAGCCACCCTGGCGAACCGCTGTTCGAGGAAGACATGGCGAGCGTCGATGCCCGGCATGTTCAGCCTACCGGCTGGAAAGGCGGTTATTTCGCGGCCTATCACGTCTATCCGTATTACCCGGACTTTTTCCGGACGGATTCGACGCTCCAGACGATCAAGGACGACAAGGGGAACTACAATACCTACAAAGCTTATCTCCGTCAGCTAAAGGCCAAGTATAAGGACATGCCGCTGATGGTCACGGAGTACGGTGTTCCTTCTTCTGTCGGCGTGTCGCATTTTGGCGCCGGAGGGCGCGACCAGGGCGGCCATAACGAACAGGAGCAGGGAGAGATCGATGCATCCCTGACCAAAGACATTCACGACGAAGGCTACGCTGGCGCCATCCTGTTCATGTGGCAGGACGAATGGTTCAAGAAAACCTGGAACACGATGCCGATGGAGCTGCCTGAAGACCGGAGGTCCTATTGGATCAACGTTCTGACCAATGAGAAAATGTTCGGCCTGCTCGGCATGCTGCCGGGCAAGGAGAAGCTGATTACGATTGACGGCAATCTCACCGACTGGGACAGGCTCCCGGAAGGGGAAGTACAGCACTGGCAGGGCAAGATCCCGGGAGTCCAGGATATGAAAATTACGCATGATGAGGGCTACCTGTACATCGGCATGAAGCTGGATCATCCATTCGATCCGGCCAAGTCGAGGCTCTACATCGGTGCCGACACGATCACAGGCGGCAACCAGCCGTCCGCGAAGCAGCTTCCCGGGAGGAAGCTGGAAGGCGGGGCGCCCGAGACGCTGATCGAAATCGGCAAGGACGAGGAGTCCCAGGTGGAAATCGCGGCCGATTATGACTTTCACCAGCGGCTGTACGGCAAAGACGGTTATTGGATGCTGCCCGAGGCCGAGGCAGGAAACACGGCGCCGTTCCATCCGTGGAAGCTGGCGATCAGCCTGCTCATGAATCCGCCGGATACGCGCTTTTCGCATCCGTTCATCGACAAGACGATTGGTACGCTGAAAAGAGGGACGACGGACCGCAGCAAGGAGACGTTCGACTCGCTGACTTCTTGGCAGTACAGCGGTGATTCAATAGAGATGCGAATCCCGTGGATGCTGCTTGGCTTCTCGGATCCGAGCTCCCTTCAGGTCATCGACTACGGTCCGCTGAAGGAACGGAGTTACTTCGGCACGACCACAACCGACGGGATACGGCTTATTCCGTGGATCGTCCAGCGTGACGGAAGCGGCGTGTCCTGGCCGGGAGGAGACCAGAAGACGCTGAACGTGCAAAGCCTGCCGCTGTATACCTGGAAGCAGTGGGACACGGTGCAGTACAGTGAACAGTTGAAGCAGAGCTATTACATCATGAAGGATGCTTTTACGAAAATTTCCGGCCCTAAAGAGAAAAAGGAGTAGGAGAATTGACTTTCTAAAAAGGAGGAACCTGCTAACATGTTTCATTTAACCGTTGCCTATATTTTCATCTATGTGTGCCTCGGCTTAATTGCCCTAGGGATTCTGCTGTTGCTCCAGATGAAAATATCGCATAACCGGGAACTTCGGAACCGTGAAGCGTATGCGAAGAAGCATCATGACTACTTTGTGTACGTTCAAGCCAATCTGCAGGACAATGTCGAATTGAGGCTTCCGCCCGGCAAGCTGAAGAAGCTTGAGAAGAGAGTGATTCAGGATAAATTTATCGAGTGGATCGAGCAGTTTAAAGGCGATTACCGTCTCAAGCTGATCGAGCTGTGCCGGGAGGCCGGCTTTGTGGAGGAGGACCTGAAAGCACTCCGCAGCATCCGGTACGGCCGGAGGCTGGAGGCGGCCTACCGTTTGGGAGGCATGCGCGCGCCGGAGGCGGTGCCGCTGCTGCAGAACATCCTGCAAAAACGCAAATACAGCTCGCTGTCGATCGTTATGGCCCGCTCCATTGCGAAAGCGGCGGATAACAGCGAGGATCTGCTCCAGATGCTGCGCGCCCTCTTGTCTCACGGCAAGCCGATCCATAACCTGGCGGCGGATATTATGCTGGAGACGGGGCTGGATTCGAGTGCGATTTTGCTCAAGCTGCTGAACGACTCCGATTCCGCGCTGGTCAAGGTGGGACTGGTGGCCATGTGGGGACAGGCTGTACCGGAAGTCATGCCGGTTCTGGGACGTTTGGTCGGTGCGGAAGAGAAGGACGTTCGCGCCGAAGCGGTCAAGCTGTATCTCACGACAAATCCAGCGCTCAAGGACGATACGATCGCCCAGCTGATGAGCGACCGAAGCTGGGAAGTACGGGCCGAGGCGGCCAGAGCGCTTGGCCAGCTGCACGCCGCAGGCAGCATTCCGCTGCTGACCGATGCGCTCCGCGACTCCAGCTGGAAGGTGCGCTATAACAGCGCCGAGAGCTTGGCGGAGCTGGGAGAAGCCGGCTTTGAGGCCCTGTGCCAGGCCGCGCTGACCGGCGCCGGCATCCAGCGCGAGGCTGCACTGCACCGGATCGAGCTGGTGATGGAAAAGGAGCGCGAGCACAGCGCGATCGAACAAATGGTGGCTTACAACAAGAAACGGCTTCTGTACGACCGTTATTTCGGCGTGAAGCAGCCGGCCAAACGGGTTGGCGGGGTAGCCGCTGTAGGAGGGGATTACTCTGCTTAGAGACATACTAATGTATTACGGCATGGTCGCCGTGTATTACGTCATGATCGTTAACATTTTGTACTTTACCATTATGATCCTATCGTACCGGAACATCGGGACCATCTACCGGAGGTCCAAATATTCCAATTACAATACGCTGTCCGGCTCGGAGCTGGTGCCGCCGGTATCGCTGCTGGTGCCGGCCTTCAATGAGGAACTGACCATCAGCGAGAACGTCAACTGCCTGCTGACGCTCAACTATCCGACCTACGAGGTCATCGTCATTAACGACGGGTCCAGCGACAATACGGTGGATGTGCTCATCAAGGAGTTCCGGCTGAAGAAAATGCCGAATCCGGAGTTCCGGGGGACGATCGACACGCAGGAGATTCGAGGCGTTTATCATAATCCCGATTATCCCTCCCTGTTTGTAATAGATAAGGAAAACGGCGGCAAGGCCGACTCGCTGAATGCAGGTATTAACTTGTCGCATTATCCGCTGATCTCTTCCATCGACGCGGACTCGCTGCTGGAAAAGGATGCCCTGATCCGCATGGCCCGCATGTACATGGAGAATCCGGAGGAAATGGTGGCGATCGGCGGCGACGTGCGTATTGCCAACGGCTGTCTGATCGAGAACGGTGCGGTGCAGAAAGTGTCGCTGCCGCGCAAGATCTGGCCGATGTTCCAGTCCATCGAGTATATGAAAGCCTTCCTGGGCGGACGGATTGGCTGGAGCCAAATGAACGGGCTGATCATTGTCTCGGGCGCGTTCGGCCTGTTCCGCAAGGACTATGTCATTGCTGTCGGCGGGTACCGTGGCGGTTATCCGGGAGAAGACATGAACATCATCATCAAGCTTCACCGGTACATGCTCAGCCATAAAATCCCGTACAAGGTAGCTTTTTGCCCTGAAGCCGTCTGCTGGACGCAGGCACCGGATACGTACAAGATTATCTCCAACCAGCGCAAGCGCTGGGGGCGAGGAAATCTGAAGAACATGATCGAGAACCGCGGAATGCTGTTCAATCCGAAGTACAAGGTCATGGGTATGATCACGATGCCTTACAACGTCCTGTTTGAAACGTTAAACCCTTATTTTAGAATCACGGGCCTGTTGGCTCTGGTAGGATATACGCTGCTGGACATGACTCACTGGCGCATTCTATTGACTTTCTTCCTTCTGAACTTCCTGAGCGGCTATCTGCTCAGCGTCGGTGCCATCGTCCTGGAGGAAATCGCCTTCCGGCGATACAAGAAATTGTCCGATCTGTGGAAAATGCTGCTGTTCTCCGCGCTGAAGTTTTTCGGATACCATCAGCTCGGCGTGCTGTGGCGCGTCCAAGGACATATCCAGTATCTCCAGAACAACAATTCCTGGGGAACGATGACCCGGCAAAGCTGGAGCGAAGAAAGCAAAACGGCCTGATGGGCCCCGATTCAAAGATTTATACATTTGAGAGAGGTGGGAGTGGATTATGCCGCAAACCGTAACTTTACAGAGAGAACAGACGACCGATGTGTACCACCATCTGGGAGAACGTTTGAAGGAAACGTCGCCGGACACTTGCGGAATCATGTTTCTGTACAGCAGTGCGAACCCCCCGCAGCTGGAAGAGCGGGTTCGGGAGATTTTGCAGCATGGTTCCGGTCTCGACTATGAGGTGCTGAAGGATGCGCAAACCCGGACGCTGGCGATTCTGCTGCCGGGACTTACGCTGGATGCGGCCCATTACCAGGCGCTGCTTCTGAAGCAGCAGCTGCAGGAGACGGTGAAGGATGCCGATCCGCGGATTACGCTGACCGTATTCCCGGGGCAGGTCGAACCTACGCCTGGCGTTCTCAAACAGATGGCCGAGTCCACAAAGCTCAGCACATCGTCCGATATTCATATATTTACGAAAGAGGAGGCCGCGGAAGAGGCCGGAAGAATTTTGATCGTCGACAATGACGCCACCGTCCGCGAGTTTCTCCAGATTCGTCTGAAAATGCAGGGCTACGAGACGCTTGCCGCTCATGACGGCACGTCCGCCTTGGAGCTGATCGAGAAATGGGAGCCGGATCTAGTGCTGACGGAGCTCAACCTTTACGGGATTGACGGGCTACCGTTCATTCACCAAATCCAGCAGCTGCCGGTCGACAACACGCCGAAAATCGTCGTGCTGACCGAACAGCGCGTGGAGCAAACCATCAGCCAGTGCTTTAAACACGGAGTAGACGACTATGTGACCAAGCCTTTCTCTCCGGTAGAGCTGGATGCCCGTATACACCGGTGCTTTCACTAAATCATCCGCTTTTCTTGAGCGTTACTTAGCAGCAGACCAAAACTTACATCTAATGGAGGTTGAGTGCTTGTGAATCACGAATATGAGCAGTTGTTGGAAGGAATTAAAACCAAAAAGGCCGTATTGGGCGTAGTAGGACTGGGATATGTAGGACTTCCGCTGGCCGTGGAAATGGTCAAGCAGGGCTTTACCGTAATTGGCATCGACGTGGATCCTGCGAAAATCGATAAAATCTATCAGGGCGAATCCTATATCACCGACATCTCTTCCGAAGACTTGGCCGCGGTCGTGGCTAGCGGACGCTTCAAGCCGACGACGGACTACAGCATGATCGCCGTCATCGATGCGCTCAGCATTTGCGTGCCGACACCGCTCAGCGAAAACCAGGATCCGGATACGTCCTACATTACGAGCGTCGTGGATCAAATCAAGCTGCACATGAAAAAAGGCATGCTGATTACCCTGGAAAGCACGACTTACCCGGGTACGACCGAAGAGCTGATCCAGACGGAAATCGAAGCGCTCGGCTACAAAGTGGGCGAAGACTTTTTCCTCTGCTTCTCTCCGGAGCGGGTGGACCCTTCCAATGTGCGCTTTAACACCTTCAATACGCCAAAAGTTATCGGCGGTACGACCGAGGCCTGCCTGGAGCTGGGGACGGCGCTCTACTCCCAGTATGTACAGACGGTGGTGCCTGTCACTTCGCCGAAAGTGGCCGAAATGTCCAAGCTGCTGGAAAACACGTTCCGCAGCGTAAACATTGCCTTCATCAACGAAATGGCCATGATGTGCGACCGCATGGGCATCGACATTTGGGAAGTCATCGACGCAGCAGCGACCAAGCCGTTCGGCTTTATGCCGTTCTATCCGGGTCCTGGCATCGGCGGACACTGCATTCCGCTCGATCCGATGTACCTGTCGTGGAAGGCGAAAGGCTTCCGCTTCTACAGCAAGTTTATCGAGCTGGCACAGTCGACCAACGACAACATGCCGTATTACGTTATTGGCAAGACGTCGACGATTCTGAACGAATACGCGAAGTCCATCAAGAAATCGTCGATCCTTATTCTCGGCATGGCTTACAAGCCGGACATCAGCGACCTGCGCGAATCTCCGGGGCTTGAAGTCTACGAGCTGTTCAAAGAGAACGGTGCGAACGTGGAATACTACGATCCGTACGCTGTCAGCTTCCGCGACAAACACGGCGAGACCGTTCACAGCGTAGCCTACGATCAGGAGCAGTTTAAAAAATACGACTGCATGGTGCTGATCACCAATCACAGCGGACTCGACTACGGCGAAATCGCGGCGATGGGTGTGCCGATCATCGATACGCGCAATGCGTTCAAAAACTACACGCTGCCTCATATTTATAAAATCGGACATTCGGTGCAGCATGTGGAAGAGCCGGAAGTGGCCCTAATCGTATAATGAAGGAGGGGATGGTTTGGGAGAGCTGCTCAAAAAAGCGAAAATCCCGGTGATCCTAGTCATCTGCGGCTTGCTGCTCCTGCCTCTCCTGTTAAAATCGTCATCCATGGAAGATCAAAAAGCGACCTGGCTGTGGGATACCGCACTGATCGAGAATCCCGGCAAAATCATAGCATTCTGCAAGGAGCAGAACGTAGGCACGATTTTCCTTCAGGTTCAGAAAAAAGTAAGCGATGAGGACTACCGCCGCTTTATTGCGGCAGCCTATGAGGAAGGCATTGCCGTGCATGCGCTGGACGGTCAGCCCAATTGGGCCTATGAGGACCAGCGCAGGGAGGCAGATCAATTTCTGCAGTGGGTGTTTGACTACAATGCAAAGGCAGCCCCAAGCGAGAAGTTTGCCGGCATCCAGCTGGATGTGGAGCCCTATCAGTTAAGACGCTGGGCGAGGGATCAGGACGGCGTAGTCCGCGAATGGAGCAGCAATGTGGAAAAATGGGTAGCCCAGGGCAAGGAGAATGGCCTGTACATGAGTGCGGCCGTTCCCTTCTGGCTGGGCAACGTTAAGGATGCCAACGGCAGCGGGAACCTGAGCCGGTGGATGATCAGCCAGTTTGATGCCGTCGCCGTCATGTCGTACCGGGACAGTGGACGGAAGATTTACGATGTGGCTCGCGAACAGCTTGATGAAGCGGACCAGCTTGGTAAATCGGTATGGATCGGCATGGAGCTGGGCGACACCGAGGAAGGCTCGCACATCACGTTTTTTGGCAAGGCCGTGCCCGTGATGGAGGAAGAGATGAAGCAAGTGAACAGTCTGGGCGACAGCCATCCTTCCTTTGCCGGCCTGGCTGTACACCATTATGAAATTTGGCAGGACAAAATCGCTTCAGCGGCTTCGGACGAGAAGCCCACGAAGTCCAATCAGTAAATGGAATCAGGCGTGCGAAGAGGGAAACCATTCGCACGCTTTTTTTTCGTGGATGGAGAGCAGCCTCGGCACCGCACAAGGTTGAACGCACATCGCACACCGATATAAAAGGCACCGCTTGCCGTGGGCTTTGCTTCAGGCATCCGGCAGCCGGATGCCGAGATAACGGCTGAGCACGAGGCCCGATTCCGCCTGCACGTACGTCCAGAGCATGGCGAACCGCCGCTGGTACCCGCGGCACAGGTACGACGCCTCAATGCCCTTGGCGGTCCGGGTTTCCTCGTAGACCCGAATCCCGCGGGCCTTCATCTCGCGGCGGATCGACGTCAGGCTGGCCATAATCTGATCCTGGATGGACGACAGGGCGCGGATATACAGCTGTGCCATCTTCAGCGGGACAGTGCCGATCAGGCGAACGTCCTGCTCCAGCGCATCAAGCAAAACCACGTGCAGCAGGTAGGCTTTGACCAGACGGCCGTCTTCTTCCGAGGGGGCCGGAGGAGAGAGGGATGCTTTCATGAGGCATGGCACTTCCTTACTAACAGTATAGGAACATACGTTCTAATTATACTCATGTTAAGGCAAAAGTATTCGGGAAGGCAATAACGAATTTATGGAAGCGCGCAGCGTTTCGGTCCGGACGGGTGGATTTGGTATAATAATGAGAAGCGTTTATCAAAAGTACTCATAAGATTCACCACAGCCGGGAAAGCCTGGAGCAGTAATGATAGCCGGGGAACGGTTGTCAGCTCCACAGAGATCAAAATTTTATATTTTGCGATGGCACGATGGTTAGCTTCGCTGATGCAGCATTGAACAAAGAAACTGGGAATCGCGGAACTTTAGGTTGGAGGAAGAATCATGTTTTTGAACAAAGGAGAAATATTATTCAGACAGGGGGACAGCGGGGAGTTTTTATACCATATCAAGAGCGGTTTGTTCAAGGTAACACGGCTCCATAAAAACGGAAACAGCGTTCTGTTTAACGTGCTTTATCCGGGGGAAACGGTGCCTCACCATTCGTTGATCACCCCGAAGGATATCCACGGTACGGCAACGGCCCTGATGCGCAGCGAAGTCGAGAAAATTCCGGCAGAGGAGTGGTACCGCGAGCTCCGTGAGCACCCGGAGAAGGCGCTTGAAATCGCCCTTTTGCTGCAGGAAAAGGTGCGCTTTATGCAGCAGCGGATCGACCACCTAACCGTCGGGACTCCGGCCGAGAGGCTGGCGCTGCTGACCGATTGGCTGGACAGCTACGCCCACGGTATCCACTTTACCGAGCTGCTGACCCAGGAAGAGATCGGCCAGCTGATCGGTGTACGCAGGGAAACGATCAACCGGCTGCTTCGAGGGCATTAACATAACGCCATCCAGCCATCCGCCATACGCGAACGGTCCGGTAAACAAACAAAGGGGCAGCCCCATTCAGGTTCTCTGAACCTGGGGGCAGCCCCTTTGTGCATTTTAGTAAATCGTATTGGCTAAATCAGCGCATTGCATTGACCAATCCGTGCGTTGCATTGGCCTCAAATGACACGTAGTCTGAAAGGCGGGTTATCCCGCCCGCCAGCGGATAAGCTAACGGAGCTTGGCCCGCTGCCGATACTTTAGTCGAGCTGGCCTGCCGGGCCGAAAAATTCGTAATGGATCCGCTCTGCGGGGATTCCCAGCTCCTTAAGAGCGCTGTAGACGGTGCGCATAAACGGAACCGGGCCGCAGAAGTAAAAATCAGCGCTTGGATCGACGATTTGCTGCAGCCATGCAGCGTCGATATATCCGGTTTTATGGCAGCTGTCGCCCTCAAGCGGTGTCTCATAGCAAAGGTAGGAGGACATTTGCGGATGCGCGCCTTCAAGCTCGGCGATATGCTCCTTCATCGCATGATGGCTTCCGTTAATCGCGGCGTGAACATAAGTGACTTTACGGGCCGGCTGTTCTTTCAGCAGCGTCTCCAGCATGCTGACCATTGGCGTCAGGCCGACCCCGCCGCTGATCAGCACGACGGGAATGTCTTGGGTCTGATCCAGCGTAAACGTGCCCGCCGGTGCACTGATTTCGAGGACGGTACCTTCTTGGGCGTGCTCGTGCAGATCGTTGGAGACGACGCCTGCCGGTTTACCTGGGGCAGCATCTTCGCGGCGCACCGAAATCCGGTAGGAAGAACCGCCCGGCGCAGCGGACAAGCTGTAGTGGCGGATCTGCGTATATGGCTGGCCTTCAGGCTGAACGCGGACCGTGATGTATTGTCCCGGCAAATAAGAGGCGATCGGTCCGCCGTCTTGCGGTTTTAAATAGAAGGAAGTGATCACTTCGCTCTCCTTCACTCTCCGTTCCACGACGAATGGGCGGAAACCGGACCAGCCTCCCGGTGCGGCTTCAGCTTCCCGGTACATTTCCGCTTCCACGCTGATAAATGCGTCTGCAATGACGCCATATGCCTCTTTCCAGGCTTCGAGAATTTCCGGTGTGGCCGCATCGCCAAGAACTTCCTTGATGGCCCCAAGCAAATACTGCCCGACGATCGGGTAATGCTCCGGCTTGATTTGCAGCGCCCGGTGCTTCTGCCCGATCTGCTTGACGGCTGGAATGATATCCTCGAGATGATCGATATGCGCGGCCGCGGCATAGACGGCGCCCGCCAGGGCGGCCGACTGCCGTCCTTGGCGCTGGTTGGCATGGTTGAATATGTTCAGAAGCTCTGGATGATCCTTGAAGAGATTGTTATAAAAGACGGATGTAATGGACTGTCCGTGTACTTCCAGTACCGGAACGGTCGATTTGATCGTATCAATGGTTTGTTGGCTCAGCATAAAGGGCTCCTTCTTTCAACGTAATATTTAACGATTTCATAAGTTAAGTATAGAAAAGCCGATTACCCTTTATTGTGATTTCAGTCACATAAAAAATTGACATTGTGTGAACTTGAATTTACGTTCTGAAGACATGATCCGACGGAATAAGGCATAGGATATGACACGGTATCACGGTATCATTCCTGAAATCTGGATGACAGCGCCTGCGGCATAGAAGCCCTTCTTTTAGATATAAGAAAGTTATAAGTTTCGGAGACTGGTTTTCTTATAACGCAACCAAAACTATCATATAAAAGCGGTCCGGCTTCTTGGAATGCACGACGAAAGACGTTTTTAGCGCATTCTCCTCAGCAAGCTGTTTAGCAGGCAGTGCAACTGTGGTATAATAAGTATAGAAGTTATCAAACAAAAGAAAGGATCAGGATACCATGTGTCCCCGAAGGAACATTCCCCAAAGGACGATTTGGAAACGTTATGATCTCTCTTACACTTAGCTTCCATCGTAGAGAACAAGCGCCCGGATATTGGGTTGTGACAAACTTCTCGCGAAAGAAGGAAGCTTAAGATGCGAAGGACTCGGTCCTACAGGTTTCTTCCCGCGGAAGTTAGTCGCGTCCCTGACCAACTAACTACGATGAGGGGTAACCTGTATGAGGAAGAAAGACCATGTAATTTCAACGCTTCGACCAATCGCTATTATGATGTTAGGTACTTTTTTGCTGGCTTTTACGTATTATCACATTAATTTTCAGAATCATCTGTCCGAGGGCGGCTTCGTTGGCCTGTCGCTGCTCGGCAAGTACGCATTCGGATTTGACCCGGCAGTGACCGTGCTGATCCTGGATATTCCGGTGATCCTCGTTGCACTGCTGCTGAATGGACGCAAATTTATTGTGAACACGCTGGTGGCGACCGTTTCGTTTTCCGTTTTTTACGATCTGATGGAACGCTACTCTGTGCTTGACATCAATCTTCACGGCAACCTGCTGCTGGCAGCGCTGCTGTCAGGCGTCTTGTCGGGCTTTGCGACCGGACTGGTGCTGCGGTTCGGAGGAGCGACAGGCGGCGACGATATCGTGTCTCTGCTGCTCAGCCGTCTCACCGGCCTTAAAGTCGGCACCGTATTTATTCTGCTCGATGCGGCCGTCCTGCTCGTATCCTTGTTCTACCTGCCTCTGCAGGAAACGTTGTTTACAATTTTGGCCGTGAGCATCGCAGGGAAAATGATTACGTATACGGTCTCGTTTCGTGCACATCGTACCTCGCCGGCAGCGGGAGATGCCGCACCTAAGATGACCGCGGGGCAGAAACAGCCTGCAGCCAAACCCGTTCACAAAGTTCGGAGTGTCCACTGATAGATAACCGCCTGGTTCCTTAGGGAATCAGGCGGTTTGCTGTTTATGGCAGGTATGGCAGGGCGGGGGGCACCGTAAGGAGCCTCCCCGCGAAGACATACCACGAATCGCTCGATTTTGCCGTCTTGCGTGAACGCGGCATGAACAGCATCACGAGTAACTTCGATTGCTCTCGATTTTCCCGTCTTTGCCGTGAACGATGGCATGGACATCGTGTTTCGAGGCGTAGTCTTCCGCTTCGTCCATGGCTTCCTTCTTCGATCCAAAAGTCGACAAGGGCTTGTCTTTACCTTCCACCTTGAGCGCCCATCCGTCCTCATGGGTGACGACATGGACGTCGGCATCGCCGCCCCGGCCGCTGCGGGTCCGGGAAGTCTTGCCGGCGTGCTCGTCATGCTCGTCCCGCTCGTCATCCGAACGGCCAGATGCATGCTTCGATTGCTTTTCCTCACCGGCAGGGTGGTCCTCATTCCACTTTTCCGCCTGAGCGGTGCCGATGGCAATGGCGCGCCCTTCCTCGTAGCCTTCCTCGAGCAGCGCATTGGCGATTTCGACCGCCTTATTCCGCACCCGGGGCTCCAAGTTTTTCATGGATACAGGGTAATCATGCTTATTCCAAGGCATTGTCAATCCCTCCAAACCAGTTCTCGTTTACCCCTATATTACCCGGCGCCGCGCGAATCAAACGATGTTCATCCGCCCGATATGCATTATAATGGAAAAGATTGAGAATAAAGGAGTGAGGAAGCGTGATGATGCAGATGCTGCTGGTACTGCTCTTGACGGGGATCATCCATACCGTGGACAGCCTTTCCTATGCTCTGCGGCTCGGTGGGCTGCGCAGCCGGCGGATTACGCTGGCCCTGTCCTTGTCGGGGCTGCTTGTGATCGTGTCGAGGACTTCCAACATGGCGCAGGGGCCGATGGTCGGCAGCATGGTGGACAAGGCGCTGGCGTCGGCCTCCTTTCATTTGGAGTCGAGGCTGCATTGGATCATCGCCGCCGCCACAGCCGGTACAGCCGCAGCCATGCTGCTGTTTCCGAGCGTGGTGCGGATTTGCTCACGGCTGGTCGTCCATTTGGAGGCTGCCGGTTCCATCCCGCGAATGGTAAGGCAGCTGACCGACGGGCGAAAATGGAAGAACGGGGCGGCGTACGTCAAGCTGCCGAATCTCCAGATGCTGCGCAGCCTGTTTCGAGGCCGCCTGCCCAGACGCCTGATGGCGATCAATATGGCCGTCACGGCCATTTATACCGTCGGCGTGCTGTCCGCGCTGTATGCCGCCTATCTATGGCCGGAATCCCGGCTGGCGGCATCGACCTCCTCCGGTCTGATCAACGGGGTGGCGACGATTCTGCTGACGCTGCTCGTCGACCCGCGGATCGCCCTGCTGTCGGACCGGACATTGCGGGGAGAGTCGCGTCTGGGACGGATGAATCAGGTGCTCGGCCTGATGCTCGTATCCCGCTGCGCCGGGACGATCGCGGCCCAGCTGCTGCTTGTTCCCTGCGCGTTCTGGATCGGCTGGCTTATCTCCGGCTGACCTAAAGCAGCCGAAAAAAAGAAACGTGCATGAAAAAGAGGGTAAGGCTGCAAGCCTTACCCTCTTTTCGTATAAAGAACGAACCCCAGCGCCTATTGCTTGCTGGTCTCGCATAGAACGGCAGTGCCGTTTATTCAAACAGCACTTTATATTCGGAATATCCTTCCTTATCCAGGTCTTCCTTCGGAATAAAGCGAAGCGCCGCGGAGTTGATGCAGTAGCGGAGGCCATCCGGCCCCGGCCCATCGTCAAAAACATGGCCCAGATGGGAATCCGAGCCTTTGCTGCGCACTTCGGTCCGTACCATCATATGGCTCAGGTCCAGCTTCTCTTTAATGGAGTAGTCGCGGATCGGCCGGGTAAAGCTAGGCCAGCCGCAGCCCGAGTCATACTTGTCCGTGGAGCTGAACAGCGGCTCACCGGACACGATGTCGACGTAAATGCCGTCGCCGTGATGATCCCAGAACTCGTTTTGGAACGGGCGCTCCGTGGCGTTGTTCTGAGTGACTTCGTATTGAAGCGGCGTCAGGCGCTGTTTCAGCTCTTCCTTGTTTATCTTGGGAGCCCAGTGCTTCTCCAGGAAGTCATCGCGGCCCGATCCTTTCCGGTACCGTTTGTAATGTCCCGGGTTTTTCTTGTGGTAATCCTGGTGGTACTCTTCCGCTTCATAGAACGGGCCGGCAGGCAAAATCGGCGTAACGATCGGCTTGTCAAAGCGGCCGCTTCTTTCGAGCGCCTGCTTGGACGCTTCGGCTTTCTCGCGCTGCTCCTCGCTGTGATAGAAAATAGCGGTCTGGTAGGAAGAGCCGCGATCGTAGAATTGCCCGCCCGCATCGGTTGGATCGATCTGCTGCCAGAACAGCTCGAGCAGCTTTTCATAAGGAAAAATGTCCGGATTGAACGTAATCTGCACCGCTTCCACATGCCCTGTCGTTTCAGAGCATACTTCCTCGTAAGTCGGGTTCGGCTTATGGCCGCCGGTATATCCGGACACGATGCTGACGATGCCCGGCAGCTCCTCAAACGGGGTTACCATGCACCAAAAGCATCCACCCGCAAAAGTGGCTTTATGTTCAACTGGCTGTACGTCGCTCATGATATCACTCCGTTTCTTTCAAATCGTAAGTAAGGTGTACAACTCCATTATAATCCATCCGCGCAAGGGAACCAAGGTACCCGGTTATTTCGGTCTCGTACGGGAGAGGCGGCGGTACATTACCGCGATCAGTCCGAGCAAGAGGACATAAGCGGAGGCCGCAGCGGCGGAGATCCACGGGTGCGCAGACAGATTGCCGCCCAGGTAGGCATATAACAGGATGCCCGGCACTTTGCCGATCCCGGAAGCGGCGGTGTAGCTCCAGAAGGGAAGCGCGGCGGCCCCGGCGAATATATTGACCGCCATCTGCGGAACGATCGGAATAACCCGCGCAGCGGCGATACTGACAAACGGATGCGTTTCAATGAATGCGGTGAAAGTCTGCAGCGGCTTGATCCGTTCCAAATACCTCCTGCCCCGGTCCCGAAACAGGTAGCGGACAAGTCCGTACAGAATCGTGGCCGCCAGCATCGTTCCGATCCAGGAGACGACCGCCGCCCACAGGGTACCGTAAGCGTAGCCGAGCGCTGCGATGACCAGCTTATAGGGAACGACAGGGAATAGGGCGACCAGGGCGGCTATTCCGACCAGCAGAAGGAATGACGGCCTTTCGCCCAACGCCTCCATGATCGCGTCCCGGTACAGGAAAGCCCATACGAGCAGAAGGATGTACAAGAGGGGCAGCAGCCATTTTTTCATCGTGATTTCCTTTCCACTTAGCCTATAATCTCCATCATACCAAAAATTAATGAATAAAAATCATAGTAATTGCCTTAGAGTTTTGCTATAATGGTTCCAACAAGTGAATAGTTCCCAAAGGGGAGTAGCTCATGCAATAAAGTCGTCATTACGGGATCGGTATCCCCGGCTTTATTGGCAACGATTATGTTGTTTTGCGAGACCTTTGCCTGATTTTTCATTAGGTAAAGGTCTTTTTTGGTGGGCAAAAAGCGCCATTTTACCTAATGAAGGTAAGGGGCGCTTTTTTAGTGCGGCGACTAATCATTCTATCTATATAGAATGAACTAAAGAAATGAACGTTATAGGTAAAACTTTAGTTCATTCTATCTCAAACAACAGAAAGGTGGAAATCGTATGGAATTGTTTACTATGGCATTTTGGGCAGCGCTCATGTCCATCGTCATCATTGACCTGGTTCTTGCCGGTGATAACGCCATTGTAATTGGACTCGCCGCACGGAACGTCAAAAAAGAAGACCAGAAGAAAGTCATTATTTGGGGGACCGTCGGTGCCGTCGTCATCCGGGTCATCGCCACGCTGCTGGTCGTGCAGCTGCTGCTGATCCCTGGACTGCGGCTTGTCGGGGGAATCGCGCTTGTATGGATCGCGTATAAGCTGCTGATTGACGAAAAAAAGCACGACATATCCGCAGGCAACCAAATGTGGGCGGCCATCCGCACGATCATTATCGCCGATGCCATGATGGGTCTCGACAACGTGCTGGCGGTAGCCGGAGCGGCCCATGGAGACTTCCTGCTCGTCATTATCGGACTGGCGATTTCGGTGCCGATTATGGTATGGGGAAGCACGATTATTCTGAAGCTGACCGAACGCTTCCCGGTCATTATTACGATTGGTGCGGCGGTGCTCGCCTGGACGGCGTCCAAAATGCTGGTGGAAGAGCAGCTGATTCACGACTGGTTTGCCAGTCCGATCCTGAAGTACGGGTTTGAAGTGGTGGTCATCGCCGCCGTCGTTGCTTTGGGACTGATGACCAAAAAGAAAAAGCAGAAGGAAAACCGGGCGGCAGAGTCGATGTAACGGCTTAAATTTGCCGGCCAAAAGCGGTATAATGGGTATCTGTCCGGCATGTCCGGAAGGTTCGTTGGATTGGAGAAAGGTGGACCATAGGCATGAATGTAATAAACCGTAAGCGGAAGGTTGCGCTGGCGGGGCTCGGTGATATCGCCCACAAGGTATATCTTCCGCTGCTGGCCCACCACGAGAAGGTGGAGGTTGCCGGGGTGATGAGCCGCTCCGAAGCTACGGTGCAGCGCGTGACGCAGACTTACCGGTTTCCTCAGGGGACGACCGATCTGGAAGAACTGCTGTCATGGAACCTGGACGCCGTTTTTGTCCACAGCCCGACAGAAACCCATTATGACGTGGTCAAAGTCTGTTTGGAGCGCGGGGTATCCGTCTATGTCGACAAGCCGCTGACGACGGATCTCGCCAAGTCCAGGGAACTGGCCGCTCTGGCTTCAAAGAAAGGACTGCTGCTCGCGGTAGGCTTTAACCGCCGGTTTGCTCCGTTATATGTGCGGGCAAAGGCATGGGTCGAGGAGACCGGCGGATTTGTCCAGGCCGCTGCAGCCAAGCACCGGACCACCTTGCAGAAGGGGAGCAGCAGCGACACGATTTACGACGATTTGATCCATATGCTGGACCTGCTGCTCTGGCTGGGCGGAAGTGACTACGAGCTGCTTCATCACCATTTAAGCGAAGATGAACAGGGCCGGCTGCTGCACACCTCCGGCGATCTGGGCCTTGGCCGGAACGTCACAGGAAGGTATAGTATGATCCGGCTGGCCGGAGTGGATATGGAGAAGCTCGAGCTGCACGGAAGCGGCCGGTCGGTGGAAGTCGTTAATCTGGAGCGTGCGGTTCTGTGTGAGCATGGAAGGCCGCCCGAGACCCGTGAATTTGGAAGCTGGGAACCGATCCTGCATCGGCGCGGCTTCAGCGGGGCCGTGGATCATTTTCTGGAGCATCTTGCTTCTCCGGAAGCCTGTACTATTCGCGCCGAGCGGGTCATGCGCAGCCACGAGCTGGCATCGAGACTGGCGGAGCAGCAGAAGGGGGGAACTGACAATGGATGAACGGCAGAAGTCGCTGGAAGAAGGCATCGTGGAAAGCTACCGGCAGGATGAGGATATGATGATCCTGGTTTTTGCCCAGTGGTGCGTCAATCACGGATTGGACCCCCTGGAGCTGTACCGGCAGGCGTACCCGCAGCAGGGTGATAACGAACGACTGCAGCGGGTGCTAGATCTGACCGTACCTAAAGAGGAGGCCGGGCCGATTCCGGACGATACTGTGCTTGGCGTGTTGTCGCTGTTCGGCAACGAAGACTTGGCGTTTGTCGTATCCGAAACGATCGCGGCGAGATCCAAAAAATAAGCACCAGCAATTTTGTCTGCAGCATTGAATGGTTAAAGCAGCCCAGAAGCCATGCCCCATATCCGGGGCATGGCTTCTTTGCTCATAGGGCGGGAGAGCGTTATTTGCGGCCGGTATAACTCGCGGATGCTTCCAGCGCACTTTTCACCGCCTTCAAATATTGATAGCCGTGATGCCGGTCCGGTTCAAGGTAAGCTCCCTCCGCCCATTCGTTCCAGGCGTTGATAAACAGAAACTCGCTGCGGTACAGCCGGCTTGCCCTTTCGATCTGTCTCGCCAGATACCAGCCGAACTTGCGCGGGGAAGCCCCTATGCTGCTTTGCCCGTTGGCGCCGAGCCGCGGCGTGTTGTCCCAGTTGACGAAAGCGCCCGGGAAAATCGTCTCCCCGGCACGATGAGGCGAACGGTTCAATATGTTTTCCCAGACATGATCATAATCCACAGCGATGTGCGGATCGCCGCCGTACGTATTGACATAGCTCCAGATTTGCTGGGAACGGCTGTGACCGAACGTATAGTGCGGTTCGAACTCCAGGCTTGCTTCGAAGCCGGCTTGGTTGGGAAGGGGGAACCCCCCTAGCGTGCGCACAAAATAGATGCCTTCAAGCCCGTTTCCCCGGGCCAAATCGTTCCATAACCGGATCATCTCCTCGCAGCGGGGGATGTTACCGGGCCGATAGATGATAAACATCGGTTTCTCTTGAACACGGATGTATCTCTCATCTCGGAAGGCATCCAGCAGCGCATAAAAGTGCTCTTCCCAGTCACGTTCATCCCCGTAATCCTGCGGCATCAGCAGGTGATGATCACCGCCGTCCCATCTCCGGGTCCACGGCTCGTTGGCCCAGGACAGGCAGAACGGGATCCGGGGCTCACCCAGCCGCAGCACTTCGTTAAAAGGCTTTTCGAGCAGCCGCTTTCCTTTGAACCAGTAGTGGTAATAACAAAAGCCGTAAATCCCGTAAGACTGGGCGGTGTCCGCCTGCCACATCCGGGCGGCAGGGTCGGTCAAATCGTAGTAATACTGATCGAAGGGCTCATTGGGCTGCTTGTGCCCCGGGTACAAGGGGGCGGCCTTTCGGGTATTTGTCCACTCGGTAAAACCCTCCCCCCACCACAAATCGTTTTCGGGTATCGGGTGAAACTGCGGAAGTAAAAACGCGATAAGCTTCAAGTTGACTTACCTCCCATACAACTTCGGCGGCGGTTCAATCCTGATCCCGGCAGGCTGCCCGGATGGGGTGCAGTCTTAGCGCCGGGCGGCGAGATGGAGCAGCTTCAGCACCATTTGCAGGCACGAATTGCGGTATTTGCTGCCGTACAGAGCGTTGGTCGACACGTACCGCATAAGCTCGGGCCGGTCCCAATAATAGCCGAGTTTTTCCTGCAGGTCGCCGGCGGAGCGGAAGATGACGATATCTTCGTCCGGCCGCATGTACTCGTATAGATTGGGATTGTTCTCCGCCAGCAGAAAGCCTCCGCACGCGCCAATGGCCAAAACCTGCCCGGGCTCCGGCTGCGCATAAATGATTACGGTGGCCCCGTTATAATATTCCTGGATATCGGCCAGCGGCCGCACGCAGGTTACGCCGTCTTCGGGCTGCCATCCTAAGCCCATGGCAAACACTTTTTTGTCCGCGAGCAGCGGCTTCATGCCGGCGAACATCTCCCGGGTACGCGGATCCGCATTTCCGATGAACAGAATGTCGGATTGATAAGCGATGTTCACGGTTTTGGGGAAATACACGGATGGATCCGCGGCAAAAGGCAAATATACGATCTGTCTGCAGCCCATATAGCGGTATAGAGGTATGTGGTTGATATTTTGCGTGAATACGAGGTCGAATGCATCCGCAATCGAAGGCAGCTGTTCGGCAGGCGCGGCGGCATCCGCCAGCCAGACCGCTTTTACTGGGGAGCCGGACAGGACCGGATCCCGCAATTCGTCAAAAAAGTTCGCATCAGGATTGCCAAGCACCAGCAGGAGATCGAACGGGATGGCAGTCAGTCCTGCGGGCAGGTTACAGAGGTGCTTCACGGGAGCGGCCGTCTGTGTGACCAGCCTGAGCCCGTCAAGAATGGATTGTTCGGTATGCCAATGGCTATCTTCCGAGAGCAGCGACCGCACAAGAACTTTCTTTTGTTTGATATCCACCGGGCCCGGGGGGGTGCGTGCTCCGTCCAATTCAACCAGAACGTTTGGCGCCGCGTCCGGTTGTTCGGAAGGGGCTGTTTTCGTTTCGGCAGAAACGGGAGGGCCTGGCAGACTTGTTGCCGCGCCGGGAAGGGGAGCCGGTACCTGCGGTGTTCCTCCGCCGTTTTTCTTCAGCACGCGGACCACCATTTTGGCGATGCGCTGCTCAGTAACGGGATGCAAACGGATCTTGGTGCGGCGGGATCGCTCTCGGCTCCTTTTTTTGTTCATGGCGTTTGATTTCCCTCCTCATCACCTTAGCATAGTGTCATACCAGTGTATGGTTGTATCGTGAAAGCTGCCCCCCGGACACCTGACACAAAAAGGGAAAAAAGGGCGGATGCTGAAGCAGGCAGCACAAAAAAACCGGCGCTTATCCGCGCCGGCTTCAGCCTGTCTTATCCGATGTTCTAGTTCGGCGAACGGACGCCGATCCCGGTCTGGATCTGCTCCCTGTTCTCCATGCGGTATTCCTTTGGCGACTTGCCGAACCTGGACCGGAATACCCGGTGGAAATACGTATAGCTGCCGAATCCCGAAGTTTCCGCAATGTCTTCGAGCGACATCGGACTAAACACGATCCGCTCGCGGGCCATTTCCAGCCGGACGTCCAGCGTATACTGCATAATACTCGTCCCGAAGGCTTCCTTAAACAGATGGACCGCCCTCGAGACGCTGATGCCGACATGTGAAGCGACATCCTCCAGCTTGAAGGATAACGAGGCGTGTTCTTCAATAAAATGCTTCATGCGGTAAGCCAGGTACGTTCTCGGGGTCGTGGAGGGATGCTCGCTAAGGAGGCGGTCCGTTTCGAGGCATAAAATCCGCATGTAGTATCCTGATATTTCGGGATACGGGTTGGACATTCTTCGCTGTTCCAGCACGATCTGGCGGAACAGGCTGAGCAGGCTCTCGTTAAGCGGGACGCGGATGCGCGTCGGCCGTTTCTGCTTGGCCCACCACTGGTCGATCCATTCCCCGCCGAAGAAAATATGATAGTCGCCGCTTTCTACGGCAAGCTCGCCCTGAGCGTTCGGCTCCTCGCCGATCAACAGCTCGTACGGCTCGTCTGGGGAATAAATCAACAGATCGCCCGATTCGACGGGAACAAGCTCACCGTCTACCAGTGCGCGGCATCTTCCGTCGGTCTGCAGACGCATGAGGTAATTTTTAACGCCGTCCATCTCGCTCATGTAGAACGGTTTATGATGAAATGAAAATCCTGCTGTATAAATGTGCACTGAATCTTGGGTGGACATGATAGGGCTCCCTTTGCAATCAAAAAAATAATGACCAGATTGTTCATGTTTCGATCATATAATTCATTTTAATATAAATAAATTCGGAATACCATGTTACTAGATTGTTGAATACGCATTCAGCATCGTAAGGAGTGACTTTCGTGGAGAACAAAATGAAAGCCGGCATTATCGGCTGCGGCAACATCAGTGCTATTTACCTGGAGAATTTAAAGAAAAGCCCGGTTGTTGAAGTGGTGGCGGTTGCCGATCTGGTGACTGAACGCGCCCAAGCGCGGGCTGAAGAGTTTGGGATTGCAAACGCATACACCGTGGATGAGCTGCTTGGTGACAAAGAGATTGAGCTCGTCATCAACCTGACGATTCCCGGCAGCCATGCCTCCATCGATTTGGCGGCGCTTGAAGCCGGCAAGCATGTATACGCGGAGAAGCCGCTGGCAACCTCGCTGCAGGACGGCAAGCGCGTGGTTGAACTGGCCGAGCAGAAAGGCCTGCGCGCCGGAAGCGCGCCGGATACGTTCCTCGGATCAGGCGTGCAGACCGCCAAAGCGGCGATCGAAGCCGGGAAGATCGGCATACCGGTGGCGGCAACCGCATTTATGATGGGCGGCGGCCCGGAGGGGTGGCATCCGGACCCTGAATTTTTCTACGCGCCGGGCGGCGGTCCGATGCTGGACATGGGTCCGTATTACCTGACGGCGCTGGTTGAACTGCTGGGCTCGATCCGCCGGATCAGCGCTTCGGTAGGTGCCCAGATCCCGATGCGGACCATCGGCTCGGGGCCGAAGAGCGGCCAGCAGATTCAGGTGCAGACACCGACCCATCTGGCCGGCACCATCGATTTTAAACAAGGCGCCATCGCCACGATGATAACCAGCTTTGATATTAAAGCCGGGGCCAATCTGCCGTGGATTGAAATTTACGGTACGGAAGGAACGCTCAGCCTGCCGGATCCGAACTTCTTTAACGGCGACGTCAAGCTCCGCCGCAGCGGTTCCAGCGACTGGGAAGTGCTGACGCCCGTTTTTGAGAGCACCCAGAACGAACGCGGCCGCGGCGTAAACGACATGGTCGAAGCGATCCGCTCGGGGCGTAAGCACCGGGCCAACGGCAACCTGGCCTACCACGTGCTGGAAGCCATGTATGCCTTTGAAGAGTCATCCATCAGCGGGAGCCATGTCGTACTTGCGAGCAGCCATGAATAACGGTCATCTCAATAAGATGACCTATAAGCGAACACAGGGGTGAACCAATATGTTGAAGCTTGGCCTGCAGTTATATACGGTTCGTGAAGAAATGGAAAAGGATTTTGAGGGTACGTTGAAGAAAGTAGCAGAGCTGGGTTATCAGGGCGTGGAATTCCACACCTTCTTCGGACGCTCCAGCGCCGAGGTCAAGAAGCTGCTGGACGAGAACGGTCTGGTCGCCATCGGGACCCATACGCCGTACGACCGGATGCAAAACGCACTGGACGAGGAAATCGCCTATAACAAGGAGATCGGAAACAGCAGCCTGATCGTTCCTTACCTTGGTGAAGAGCAGCGCAAGTGGGACGAGGTGTTTGACAACCTGAAGCGTATCGGCGAGAAATGCGCCGCGCAGGGGGCCACACTGCTGTACCATAACCACGATTTTGAATTTACGGAAACACGCGGCGAGGAAACGGTGTTCGACGCGATGTACGAAGCGGTGCCCGCTGACCTGCTGAAGGTGGAGCTGGATACGTGCTGGGTATATTTTGCCGGCTACGATCCGGTCGAGTACATCGAGAAGTATGCGGGACGCCTTCCGATTGTGCACTGGAAGGACGTCAAGCGGAAAGAGGACGGCACGCCGCAGACGGTCGAGCTCGGCGCAGGCGAAGTCAACCTGGAAGCCGTAGCCGAAGCAGCGGACCAAGCCGGCGTGGAATGGATCGTTGTGGAGCAGGATTTCTGTGAAAGACCACCGCTCGAAAGCATTGCAGCCAGCATGGAATGGATCAAATCTTATGCCAGAAACGGAGGACCCGTAAATGTCTAGCTCAAGCAAAACCCTGAAAATCGGCATCATCGGCTGCGGAGGAATCGCCAACGGCAAGCATATGCCGAGTCTCAAGAAGCAGCCTCAGGCGGAAATGGTTGCGTTCTGCGATATCGTGCAGGAGCGCGCCGAGAAGGCCGCTGCCGAATTCGGCGCAGAAGGCGCCAAAGTGTATACAGATTTCCGCGAACTGCTGAAGGACGCAAGCATCGACGTCATTCATGTATGTACGCCAAACGATTCCCACTCCGTCATTTCGGTGGCGGCGCTGGAAGCCGGCAAGCATGTCATGTGCGAGAAGCCGATGGCCAAGACGGCCGCCGAGGCCAAAGCGATGGTGGAAGCCGCCAAGCGCACCGGCAAGAAGCTGACGATCGGCTACCAGAACCGCTTCCGCAACGACAGCCAATACTTGAAGGAGCTGTGCGAGAACGGGGAGCTCGGCGACATTTATTACGGTAAAGCGCTGGCCATCCGCCGCCGTGCCGTTCCGACCTGGGGCGTGTTCCTTGACGAAGAGAAGCAGGGCGGGGGACCGTTGATCGATATCGGTACCCACGCGCTCGACCTGACGCTGTGGCTGATGGACAACTATAAGCCGAAGAGCGTGCTCGGGAGCACCTTCCACAAGCTGGGCCATAAAGAGAATGCGGCCAACGCGTTCGGCCCGTGGAACCCGGAAGAGTTCAAGGTAGAGGATTCCGCATTCGGTTTCATCACGATGCAGAACGGCGCAACGATCGTGCTGGAGTCCAGCTGGGCGCTGAACGTCGTGGAAACCGGGGAAGCGAAGACGGTTCTTGCTGGCACGGAAGGCGGGGCCGACATGAAGGACGGCCTGCGCATCAACGGCGAGAAAATGAGCCGCCTCTATGAAACCACGGTGGATCTGAATGCCGGCGGCGTAGCCTTCTACTCCGGGTCGGCAGAGACCGATGCCGACAAGGAGCAGCGCCTGTGGCTCGAAGCCATCCTGGAAGATAAAGAGCCGGTGGTCAAGCCGGAGCAGGCCTATGTGGTCACGCAGATTCTGGAAGCCATTTACGAGTCTGCCAAAACAGGCAAAGCCGTTTATTTTGAGGAATAGTCATCCTTTGCATAGAAGCAATTATTTATAGCTACGATAACCAAGAATGAGGAGGAGTACACTTGAAACTGGGAGTATTTATGGTATTGTTTGGTGGACGCAAACTGGAGGACGCTTTGGACTATGTCGTCTCCAAAGGATTGAAGGCTGTTGAAATCGGAACAGGGGGCAATCCCGGCAACGCGCACTGCAAGCCGGCGGAGCTGCTGAAGGACGAAGCCGCATTGAAGCAATTCAAGGACGCAATCGAGTCCCGCGGCCTGACGATCAGCTCGCTGAGCTGCCACGGCAACCCGCTGCATCCGCAGAAGCATCTGGCTCAGGCCGACCACGAGGATTTCGTGAACTCGGTGCTGCTGGCTGAGAAATTGGGCGTAGAAGTGGTCACCACGTTCTCCGGATGCCCTGGCGACCATGAGGATGCCAAATATCCGAACTGGCCGGTAGCGCCTTGGCCAAACGATTATCAGGAAGTGCTCGCATGGCAGTGGGAGAACAAAGTCATCCCTTACTGGACCGAACAAGCGAAGTTTGCCAAAGAGCATAACGTAAAAATCGCGCTTGAGCTCCACGGCGGATTCTCGGTGCATACACCTGCGACACTGCTCCGCCTGCGCGAAGCTGCCGGCGAAACGATCGGCGCCAACCTGGATCCGAGCCACATGTGGTGGCAGGGTATCGATCCGGTGCAGGCGATCCACATTTTGGGCCGTGAGGGTGCGATCCATCACTTCCATGCAAAGGATACCGTGATCGATCCGATCAATGTTAACAAATACGGCCTGACCGATATGCAGTCCTACACGAACATGCTGGACCGCGCATGGCAGTTCCGCAGCGTAGGCTACGGCCACGATGTGAAAACGTGGGCTGACATTATCAGCGCACTGCGCCTCGTCGGCTATGATTATGTCGTCAGCATCGAGCATGAAGACGGCCTGATGTCTGTTGAAGAAGGCTTCTCCAAAGCCGTTCAAAACCTGCAGCAAGTACTTATTGAAGAGCCACTCGGCGAGATGTGGTGGGTCTAGGGGGATAAACCATTGATTAATGTAACCATTTGGAACGAATTCGTTCATGAAAATATTCACGATGAAGTGAAGGCAGTCTATCCGGAAGGCATTCATGCCGCACTGGCCGCAGGGCTGGACGGCAACGGCTTTGCGATTACAACGGCGACGCTGGACCAGCCGGAGCATGGATTGACCGAAGAAGTGCTGAATGCCACGGACGTGCTCGTATGGTGGGGTCATATGGCCCACGACCAGGTCAGCGACGAAGTGGTGGCGCGTGTCGTAAAACGCGTGCTTGGCGGAATGGGACTCATCGTGCTGCATTCCGGCCATTTCTCCAAACCGTTTAAAGCGTTGATGGGAACCTCCTGCGACCTCAAGTGGAGAGAAGCAGGGGAGCAGGAAATCATTTGGAACGTGAACCCGTCCCATCCGATTTCCATGGGCATTGACGCCAAGATTATCCTCGAGCATGAGGAAATGTACGGCGAATTTTTCGATATTCCGGCTCCGGATGAGCTCGTGTTTATCAGTAATTTCGAAGGCGGCGAAGTGTTCAGAAGCGGATGCACCTTCCGCAGAGGCCAAGGGAAGATCTTCTATTTCCGTCCAGGCCATGAGACGTTCCCGACCTATTACCAGCCGGAAATCCTGAAAGTCATCGCCAACGCGATCAATTGGGCGTATCCTCTCCAAACGTCGGCTCCGGTATTCGGCAACATGCAGCCGGTCAGAGAGCTGAAGCCGGCGGCAGTATTGTAAGCTTTCGCAAGGCGTATCAGCCTAAAGCGGCGGTCCAACCGCCGCTTTTTTGCTTGCTTGCAGAGCATGCATGATTCACGGATGATCTGCAAATCATGGGATCAGCAAGGAATCGGGAATCCCAATTTGCAAGGGAAAGAACATTTGCGGAGCTTTCCAGCAGTTGTCTTGTTTCATTTTGCGCAAAAATGTGGTAAAATGAAATATACTAACTTAATGTAAGCGTTCATGAGACGTAACTGTTTACATGGATTCTGTAAAGAGGTGAAGATCATGAATCAACAACAATTTAACATGTGTCCGCGATTCGAAAATGCTTTCTCCATATTAGGAAAACGCTGGAATGGCTTGATCGTTTTTTCCCTGATGGATGGTCCGAAACGGTTCAAGGATATATCGAAATTAATTCCTTCGATGAGCGATAAGATGCTGTCCGAACGCATGAAAGACTTGGAAACGGAAGGAATTCTGGTTCGGCACGTTTATCCCGAAACGCCTGTCCGTATCGAATATGAGCTGACGGATAAAGGCCGAGCGCTGCGTCCTGTTATGGAGCAGGTTCAAGAGTGGGCAGAACAGTGGGTTGAGCTGTAAAACCGTCCGTAAGGTACGGTTCTGCGGGAACCCCGTTAACGACAAACCTTCCTTCCATTAAGGAGGGTTTTTGTTAATTATAGGAAAAGACTTGCACCAAATGACGGAGTCTGTAGTATAATTGGTAAAAAAACTGCCTTTTCGGCGTATAAGGAGGCGGATGACGATGAGGAAGATCATATTCTCCCAGGGAATCGGGTACGGCAAGGACGATGTACACGAGCTTGAAAGCGCTTCGGTCAAGGTTCGGGGCATTTACGACAAGACACTCAGCATGCTGAGCCGGTATTGGCCGGAATCGATTTGGAAACGCTGGACCTTAGACAGGCCTGCTCAGGCGTCACCTGCCGACGAAGACAAAGACAAGAGCAGTACGATTTTTCAGAAATGGATTCAAGGTCCTACGGGCTGGAAATGCATCGGCTGCGAGCGGCATAATGTCGAGAGTCTTGATGCGAATCATCCCTCGGACGGAACGTCCAAGCATGAATACATCTTTTACAACGGCCGGCATCAGAGCATGCTGCTGCAGGTCATCATCTGGTCCCAATACGAAGAAATCACCATGTTTCACCCCTTTCTCGGCGACACTCCTTTTTTCACAGAAGAAGAACTGGAGGTCATCTCCACTTATTTTGTGCCTACCTATGTCCATGAAGCCCCTCTGATCCAGCTTGGCAAAAGTTACAAGAAACACAACACGAAATTTCCGATCTACCAGGAATATATTTCAGCTCCGCCGCTGATGCTGCAGTTTGGGGGAGAGGTGCTGGAGGGCACGTGGATGACAGGCGTATACGTGGATCAGGCGAATTTTCTCGGTTTGGGCCCTTATTTGAAAAATACCGACGGCACACGGACGTTCATGGAGCCTCTTATCGATTAATAGGAAACATCTGCCGGAATGCGCGGATTATGCGGGCCCGGCTCGAATATGGTAAAATAGAGTCCTCAGGGGAGGGCTCTATTTGCGTTTTGGAAGAGTCCTGCGAGATTGCGGAAGCAAAGGTGGTTATTCGATGAGGAAGCCGGTTTTACACGCTGCATTCATCATGTTGATCATAGCAACACTGCTGCTGACAGGCTGCAAACAAGCCGACCAGGAGGAGGCATCGGCCAACGTTTATTCGAATGACGTCAATGGGGAGGTCTCTCTCTCGGAAAAAGACGGCTTCTTCTCACCGGCGGTCATCCAAAATTTACGACAATATTTGCAGCAGGGCGTGACGGTCCGGGAAGGGCTGAAGAGAAGCGGCATCGTCGGTTTCAGCGACAACGGCAGCGTCCTGACGATCAGCCAGGTGTCCCTGGATCCTTTATTTGAGTGGGCATTTGAAATCAATGGCAAGAAGCTGGGCAAAGACAATCTCGACACCGTCCTGCAGGACCATGACGAAATTTCCATCAACATTCAGTACGCTGACCCCAAAAAGGACGGGAAAGATGCAAAGGCTCCCGAATTTACCGTGCTGAAGCTGGACGGCGGGTCCATGAAGCCTGATATGACGCATTCTTATGTATTTCCGTACACCAATAATCAAAGCGTCAGGGACGTTATGGCGCACAGCGGTTTCGTGAAGCTGACGGACAATAAAATGTACGTAGACACCGTCCAGGGGTACAGTCCCAAATCGGTGGAGAAGTGGGTCGTCAAGGTGAACGGGAAGGAACTGGTGGACAGCGGTTTGGAAATGAAGCTGACGCCGCAGGATGAAGTGGAAATCAGGCTGGAACGGGCAAGCGTATAATAGCAAAACAAGCAAATCGACAAGCAAACGGACAAGCAAATGGACAAGCCCGAATTGGGCTGACAGCGAATGTGAAATGAACGTCTGGTTTAAATGATACATTTCGTGTGTAAAAGGAAGGGTACCCCTATGTGGATGAATGAGAAGATCAAGGCTTCAGAGGTGGAATTAACCGGCTTGAACGGCGAGGATATCGGAATCGTCCCGACCAGGGAAGCATTGGCCATGGCCCGCAAGCTGAAAGTGGACCTCGTCTGCACGTCGCTGATGAGCAGTCCGCCGCCGTGCCGGCTGGTGGCTGCCGCCGACGCCAAGAAGGAAGCCCAGGCAGCCAAAGCCAAATCTTCCGACAGGGTAGTAAAGGTGAAGGAGATCCGGCTGACCCCGAACATCGAGGAGCACGATCTGGACACGAAGAAGCAGCAGGCTGCGCGAATATTACAAGCGGGAAATGCAGTCATGCTGGTGGTCCGGGTGCAGGGCAAGGAGGGCGCCGCCGCCAAGGTTCTGCTGGAGGAACTGGTTCGGGAATTAAAGGAGTGGGGCCGCGCCAAAACAGGCATCCAGGTGAGCGGCAAGCAGGCTGCCGTACAGATCGATCCGGTCGCATAAATAAAAGACAAAGCCCCCGGGCGCCGTTTATTCAGGCACTCAGGGGCTTTTCTGCGGTTCGGGTTAGTCATTAAGCGATCTCCAGCCGTCGAGGTCGTGAACGGACACCCCTGCGAATGAGGTATTGACCTGCGCCAATTGCTGCAGCTTGCCCAGCTGGGAGTCCATATAAGCTTTTCCTTCCTCATAGAAGGTAATAAATTCGCCTTCGCTGCTCGGCTTCGTTTCGACAGAAGCAAAGGCCGGCTTGCCGAGATAGTTCGCCTCTTCCAGTTCGCGCTTGGCGGTGCTGTAGATGCCGTCGGCGGTATCCCGGTAGGACATGATCGCAACGGCGTCATATTGGCTGATCATGAAGCGGCTCAGCGTGCTTGTTCCGTCCGCTGTCGTATAGTTGCAGAGCCAAAACGGAATATCGGCGGCAACTGGAAGATTCATTTCACGCACATTATCGGTTAAATACTGGACATTCTCCTGCCATTGGCGGATGACCGAGGTCTGGTCCGACTTCCATTGAGGCAGCACGTGGGGTTCGATGTCGACATGAACGCCCTGGAACTTCTCGTCCTCTGCAGCGCCGTTCTGGTACGCCTTCACCCAATCGAGGAAGCTTGTGATTTTGAAACGTTCCGACGTAAGTCCCCAGGACGGGGCGCCGCTGAGCGCATCCACCCGGATATCCAAAGCTCCGGCCTGTTTAATGAAGCTCTTATAGTAGGAAGCAGGAATATCGCTGTTGGTCTGGAGATAAATCGTACGGACGCCGTGATCGGCCGAAAATTTCAGCATCTCCTTAGCTTCCGTCTTGATCAGCACCGTGTTCCACAGCCAGGTGGCTTTGGTGTAACCTTCCGCTTTAGCCTCATTTCCGGGGAAGAGACCCGCGGCAAACCATAATACAACGAAGGCGGCAATCCATCCTGAACGCAATGAATATTTACTTGACATGACAATCGTACACTCCTTTATGTGATATGCGGTACTACCTGATTCAATGGACCCTCTTTCATGACAAATACGATTCCTTATGACCAGATCTGGCAGCGGGTAATACATATGATGTTCCTGGTTTTGGCGGATCTCAGTCCTCCTTACAAGGATCTGTAGTCTGATAGCAGGCCCACGTCACGATAGGTAGATCTGCGTAGTGGATGAGTCCTTGGAAATAGGTGCTATCCAATTGATCGGTTCTTTATTCCGCATTATATATAGGTCTTTAGAATCATTTAATAGTATATGAAGAAAGCGCTTTAATGAATATAGGTATTTGGAAGGGTGAAAAGAGAAAAATTAGAGGGTGGTAGAAAGGAATCGAAGCGATACAGTCCTTTTAGCACATGAAAAACCCCCTGCGCTGCACGCAGAGGGAAGTGATGATTTCTCTTAAATCCGGCATATTTCCTTCGGGCAATGCTCACAGTGACAGATGCCCTGCAGATGAGAAATGTCGTTAATGACAATCAGGCCGTCCACAATGTCCACCGCACCGCATCTGCGGAGGTCGCCCAGCATCCGGTTGACGCTTTCGCGCGTAGCTCCGATCAGGTTCGACAGATCCGTGTTGGTAAGCTTTTTATGGATGATGATACGTCCTCCGGTATGTTCTCCATACGTATTGCCGAGCCGGATCAGTGTCGAACAGAGCGCGCCGGGCTTGCCGTACATCATGAGATCCCGGAACTTGGTCTGCGTGAGGCGGTGATGGTTGCCCATCCATTTCATAAAGTCCATCGCAAAAGCGCCGTCCTGGCAAATGAGGAATTCCATATCCTGCTGGTCGATCACGCCGACGACGCTGTCCTCAAGCACCTCGGCGGTATAGCTGTGCGTACGGCTGCCGATCGGGTCGGCCTGGCCGACGATATCGCCGCTTGTATACATATAGACGATAAGCTCTTTCCCTTCGACCGAGGATTTGCTTAATTTAACGCATCCGCTGTAGATATAGTAAAATCTGTCGGCAGCATCCCCTTCCCAGAACAGGTGGGAACCCGCAGGCATCTTTATTTCCGTCATCATGGAAAGCATCCGTGTGAAGTTGGCGTCCGAGAAGCAGCATGTATTCCGGAACGTGTCCTCGAGTGCAGGCAGTGTGCTCATCGTTCATTTCCCCTTTTTGGCTTGCTGTAATGTGATTGCCTTTATCCATATTATAGCGGGAATACGAGCGGCTGAGTGCGCGCCGGGCCGGCGAAAAGTGTCAAATTTCTAACAATGTGATTATTTTCACTTGGTGTAGAGGATTTTCCCCCTGCATTAGCGGAATATTCTCCTTACGGATCTGGCGGCCGCTTCTTATAATTAAGCATGTAAACCAGATTGCTAAGGGGGGCTAACCAGATGAAGATGAAAAGAAGTTTGATGCTGCTGATCTCGTTATGTTTTGCGGCGTCGCTCGCGTTATCCGGTTGTGGAAGCGATAACAAATCGGCCGGAGAGACGGGCGGGGGTTCATCGGGAACGGAGCCGAAGACGGAGGAAGCGCAAAAGGCCGAACCGTTCGAGCTGACACTGAGACATACGCAGGTTGGCCAGGACAAAGAGAAGCGTTTTGCCATTTTGCAGGACGTCGTGAAAAAGACGGAGGGCGAAATCGAAGGGTTAACGTTCAAGCTGGATGGCGTGGAATCCGACGTCAACCGGAAAGAGAAGCTGCGCGGCGAAATGGCGGCAGGCAATCCGCCGGATATTTTCGACCTGTTCGGCAGCCCCGATTCCAAAGTGTACGCCAAAGAGGGCAAGCTGCTTGATTTAACGCCGATCATTGAGGAGCTGGGGATCAAGGATAAGTTCAGCTCGCTCGAGCCGTTCACTTACGAAGGTAAGGTCTACGGACTGCCGATCGGCGGATCTGGCGAAGGCTTCTTCTACAACAAGGAGTATTACGATAAAAAGGGCTGGGCGCCTCCTAAAACGTTCGCCGAGCTGGAAGAGCAGCTGGCCGCGATCAAGGCCGACGGCAAGGTGCCTATGGCGGCAGCCTCCAAGGCAGGCTGGGTGCCGCTGATGCTGACCAACCATCTGTGGTCGCGCTACGCGGGACCGGACATTACGAACAAATTCGCTACCGGCGAAGCCAAATGGAACGATCCGAACATGGTCAAGGCGTTTGCGAAGCATAAGGAATGGGTCGACAAGGGCTATTTCAAAAAGGGCGAGCTGGGCTTTGAATACGCCGAGTACACGACCCAATTTACGAGCGGGGAAGCCATTTTGATGTATGACGGAACCTGGAAGTCTTCGGTGTTCAAGCAGGGGGAATCCGGCGAAGGCATGATCGGTAAAGTCGGCTTCTTCAACCTTCCGCCGGTGGACGGCGGCGTAGGCGATCAGACGGCGCTGATGCGCGACGTCAACAACGGCTACGGCTTCTCGTCCGCGGTCGCCAAGGATCCGCGCAAGCTGGAAGCGGTGAAAGCCTTTATCAAGAACATGTTCAATGAGGAAATGCAGATCCGCGGCTTGGTGGAAGACGGGGTCCTGCCGGCCATGAAGCTGGACGCATCTGTGCTGGAGTCGAGCATTACCGACGATCTGATGAAGCAAATCGTCGACGTGCTGAACACGGCCCAATCCTCCTTCCCGGCATTCGATTCGCTCGTACAGGCTGACGTGACGACGGAAATCAGCAACATTCAGATTCAAAAGCTGATCGGCAACCAGACGACGCCTGAGAAGATGGGCGAAGCGCTCCAGAAGGCACAAGAGGAAGCGAATTCCCTGGAAGAATAACGGCAACTGATGCGGTGTGCCTCGGGTCAAACCGGGGCACCTGTTTTTTACTTAAGTCCCCTCAAGTCTGAGGGAGCATGACATTTTTTCGGGCGGACGACCAAGCGCCCGCGTTGGGAGGAACTCCATGAACAAAGCATTGAAGAATCCTGCGCTCTACGTCCTGTTTATTCTTCCCTGCTTGATTTTGTTTGCCATGTTTTTTCTGTATCCGATTGTAAGTTCGATCCGTTTCAGCCTGACGAGCTGGAACGGCGTATCCAGCGATCCGAAATTCATCGGCTTCGACAACTTCGTGAAGGCGCTGACGGAGAAGCGGTTTTGGACAGCGGTCCGAAACAACGGCTATTTCATTTTGTTTTCCTGCGGAATCCAAGTGCCGCTGATCGTCTTTTTTTCGCTTCTGATCGCCCATGTCAAAAAACTGAAGGGGCTGTACAAGACGGCGGTATTTTTGCCTTCGATCATGTCCACGGCCGTGATCGGCATCCTCTGGGGATTTATTTATGAGCCGAACATCGGACTGCTGAACAATATTTTGAAAGTGTTCGGCATCGAACCGCTGTATTGGCTGTCCGACGAAAAATACGCGATGCTGTCCATCCTGATTACCAATGCCTGGCAGTGGACCGGCTTTTATATCGTCATGGTGCTCGCCGCCATTATTTCCATTCCCCGCGAGCTGGACGAAGCCGCCGCCATCGACGGCGCAACGGCTGTACAGCGGGCGTTCTCCATTACGCTGCCGCTCATTAAGCCGATCATCTCCGTCGTCATTATGCTGTCCATCGCCGGCGCGATGAAAGCCGCGGACATCGTCATCGTCATGACGAAGGGCGGACCGGCGGGTTCGACCGACGTGATGGCCACCTACATGATCAAATATGCCATTACCAACTTCAAATACGGGTACGGCAACAGCATTTCTGTTCTCATCTTTGTCTTTACATTAATACTGACCGCCCTGTACCAACTGTTGATTGCAAGGCGCAGCGAAAGGATTGAATACTGATGACCAGGCTCAAAAAACTGCTGCCCCACATCGTCCTGATGGCCTACTTATTGGTTATTCTTTTCCCGTTCCTGTTCGTGCTTTTCTCTTCGGTCAAAAAGGATAACAATGCGATCGCCCTGAACCCGTTCGGCATACCAAAGCAGTTTGCGCTAGGTAATTACGTGGAGGCATGGGTCAACGCCAAGATCAGCACCTATTTTTTCAACAGTCTGTATATCTCGATTCTGTCGGCCGTCGTATCGATCCTGATCGCCGCGATGTTTGCGTTTGCGATAACCCGCATGCGGCATTTCAAAATCAGCGCGCTGCTGTCCGGCCTGATCCTGGTCGGCATGCTCATCCCGAACAACGCGCTTATGCTCCCGATTTATCTGCTCGTGCGCAAGCTTGGGATCCTGGATACGCATCTGGCGCTCATCATTCCGTACATCGCCAACGCGCTCCCATTCTCGGTCATCATTCTGGCGGCGTTCATGCGGTCCCTGCCCGGAGAAATCGAGGAAGCAGCCGTCATGGACGGGTTGAAAGCCCAGGGTATATTTGCTAGAATTGTCGTACCCCTGACGGTTCCGGCCATGGTTACGGTGTTTATCGTGAACTTCCTCGGCAACTGGAACGAATTTTTGCTAGCCAACTACTTCCTCTCCAATGATTCGCTGCGGACCCTCCCGGTCGGGATGGTGCAGTTCCGGGATCAATACCAGATGAATTACGCGCAGATGTCAGCCGGCATCGTCTACAGCGTCGTACCGGTCATCGTGATTTACGCGATCCTTCAGGAGAAAATCATTGAAGGCGTTACAGCAGGCAGTGTTAAGGGATAACATGCGAAGAAACGGATGAATGCCAATGAATTTGCGGGTAAAATTGTTTACGGCATTTGTTACACTGATCATCGTTCCGCTGTGCGTGCTGGGCGTCGTCACCTTTATGGTGACCTCTCATTCGATTGAGACCAAATACAGCCGGCAGACGGAATATTCCCTTAAAGCCATCAGCTACAGCATCAACAGCGTGCTGAAGCAGATGGACAACGTGACGGATAACGGCATCGCGACCTCGGTGTTTCATATGGCGCTCATCGCCAAGGACCCGACCAAACAGGATTTGAACGATGCCGAGCAGCTGAACCTGAACAACAGCCAGCGCAACTTCCGGAGCCTGCTGTACAACCATCCTGCCATCAGTTATGCCTATCTTTACAACCTGCAGGGCAGCGGGCCGTCGAGCACGGTCTCCATTTTCACCAAGGAAGACTTTAATACGCTGTCATTCGAAGAGTTTAAAGCCCATCCGCTATATCAAGAGGTTATGGCCCTGAACGGGGTCCCCAAATGGCTCGGACCGCATGAATACCCGGAAATCACCGGATCCGACCCGGTGTTTACACAAATTCGGCTCATCAAGGAGCTGAGCTATTTTAAAAATATCGGGATATTGGTGACCCAAATCAAAAACTGGGATATTGAGCTGATCTTCCGCAACCTGTCTTTAAACCGAGATATGCAGTCCACCGATTTTATGCTCGTGAACGATAAAGGACTTATTCTGTATGATCCGAATAAAGTGCTGGACGGCCAGCCAATCCAGTCCGTGATGAAGAGGGACGTCAAGTTCGGCGGTGATTTTCAGAGCTTCAAGACGGCGTTTAACGGGGAAAAAAGCATCGTTTCGATTTATCATATGAAAGAATACAATTGGAGTCTCGTTTCCGTCACTTCGTGGAGCTCCCTGTCACAGGAAACGCTGGTCTTTGCCAAATGGTTTATCGGCATTACGCTCGTCTGCCTTTTGGCGGCGGTAACCTTCAACATGGTCTTCATGAACCGGATTACCGGCTCGATCGCAGTCATCGTCCGCTTCATGCGTAAAGTGGAAGGCGGGGACTTCAATGTCCAGGTTCATCACCGGGGCAAAGACGAGCTGCATATTTTGGCGAAGGGCTTTAACGATCTGGTTGAACGGGTCAACGGCCTGTTCCAACAGATCCAGAAGGAGCAGAAGCAGAAGGCGAAGGCGGAGCTGCGGGTGCTCCAGGCCCAGATCAAGCCGCATTTTCTGTTCAATACGCTCGAGTCGATCAACGTCCTTGCGGTTCAGAACGAAGGGGAGAAGGTCAGCGAAATGGTGCACCGGCTTGGCAACATTTTGCGGATCAGCATCCAGGACAATGAGGAGATTACGCTTGGCCAGGAAATCGAGCATTTGCAGAGCTATTTGGAAATCCAGAAATTCAGGTTTCAGGATTTGTTTGAATATGAGATCGATATTCCGCCGGAGCTGCGGAGCCGCAGCGTGCTGAAGCTGACCCTGCAGCCGCTCGTCGAGAACTGCATCCAGCACGGCTTTGAAGGGATCGGCTATAAGGGCATGATTTATGTGTCCTGCTGGAAAGAGCGCGGCCGGCTCGTTCTGCAGGTACAGGACAACGGCATCGGCATCAGTCCGCGGCAGCTGGCGGCTTTTGAATACATGAAGAGCGATGGCGGGGAACCGCCGGAAGCAAAGGATATGCAGGTGAACCACGAACGGAGGGGACTCGGCGTACGCAGCGTGGCCGACCGCATCCGGATTCACTACGGCGATGTATACGGGTTGTTCATTTGTTCGTCCGGGACCACCGGAACGATAATTCAATGTATCATACCAGACAACGAGTGGAGGGACTTGGATGATTCTGAACGTGCTGCTGGTTGATGATGAAGCCCCGATTCTGAACAATCTGAAAAGCGTTATTCCGTGGAACGACATGCAGATGCAGGTCTACACCGCCCGGAGCGGACAGGAGGCGCTGGACATTTGCAGTCTCCATACCCCCGATATCGTGCTGTGCGACATTCGCATGCCGGTGATGGACGGACTGACCCTGATCGGCGAGCTGCGCAAAGGCGGATCCGCCGCCGAAATCATTCTGCTGACGGGATATCAGGAATTTGAGTATGCCCGGCAGGCGATCAAGTATAATGTCAGGGAGTACATCTGCAAGCCGATCCATTACAAGGAGCTGGAGAATACGATTCGCTCCGCCCGTGAGGATATTCTCCGCAAACGGCGCAGCGATCCGTTCCAGGTGACCGTCGCCCGGATTGAGGAGGACAGCAGCGACAGCGGGGCAAGAAAGACCCCGCAGCAGCTGATGTCGGAAGCGATTCTTTATATCGGCGAGCGGCTGGGCAGCGATCTGGGCATCGAGGAGCTGGCGGGACACCTGGGCATCAGCTGCAGCTATTTTTGCCTGCTGTTCAAAAATCATCTCGGCGTCACCTTTGTCGAATATTTGACAGGGAAACGGATCGAAACCGCTAAATATCTGCTTACCCACAGCGACAAAAGCATCACGCAAATCGGCAGCAGCATCGGCTACCAGGAACGGAGGTACTTTACCAAAGTGTTCCAGCGGCACACCGGGCTGACACCGTCTGAATTCCGTGACCAGACGAAGGGAAGAACGGCGGGGTAGCGGATGTATCGGCGGAGCAATATATGAATAGGGAGTGGGCATGTCATGTTAGTATCGGTTCTAACGCTTGAGCAAAAAATCGGGCAAATGTTCATCTGCGGGTTCCACGCGCAGGAGCCTGATGAGCAAATCCGCCGTCTGATCGAAGAGTACCATGTAGGCGGCGTCATTTATTTCCGCCGGAACATCGGCGAGCCGGAACAGGTGGCCGCGATGTCTTCCTCCCTGCAGGAGATGGCTGCGAAGCAGGGGAAGCTGCCGCTGTGGATCGCCATCGACCAGGAAGGCGGCATGGTGGCCCGCATCGACCATCGCAGGGTGAGCCGCATTCCGGGAAACATGTCACTTGGGGCAACCGGAAACCCGGATTTTACCTACCGGGTGTCCGCCATCAGTGCCCAGGAGCTGCATGCGCTGGGGATCAATATGAACTTTGCGCCAGTACTTGACGTGAACAACAACCCGCGGAATCCGGTCATCGGCGTCCGATCGTTCGGCGAAGATCCGGAGCAGGTGGCTGAGCACGGCTCGGCCGCTATTCGGGCTTATCAGGAGCACGGCGTATCGGCGGCAGCGAAGCATTTTCCGGGGCATGGCGATACCAGCGTCGACAGCCATCTGGGGCTGGCATCGGTAGAGCACGGCATGGAGCGGCTGCGCGAGGTGGAGCTGAAGCCGTTCGTCCGGGCGATCCGGGACGGGGTGGACGTCATTATGACGGCACATGTCGTCTTCCCGGCCATCGAGAAGGAGGCGGTTCCGGCGACGCTGTCCAAAGCGGTGCTCACCGGCCTGCTCCGCGAGCAGCTCGGTTACGGGGGCGTCATCGTGACCGACTGCCTGGAAATGCACGCGATTGCCAAGCATTTTGGCGTGGGCGAAGGCGCGGTGCTTGCCGTGGAAGCGGGAGCGGACATCGTCCTGGTCAGCCATACACTTCAGGATCAAATCGAAGCGATTGAAGCGGTCACGGCGGCTGTGCGCAGTGGAAGAATTCCGGAGAGCGTTATTGACGCTGCCGTGAACCGCGTCCTGAAGCTGAAGGAGAAGCGGCTGCAGCCTTCGGGTACCCAAGAAAGCGCGCCAGCCTTCCTTGAACGGCATGAAAAGCCGGAGACTGATCGGCTGCTGAGGGAAGTGGCAGAGGGCAGCATTACGCTCGTCAAAGACGAAGGCCAGCTGCCGCTTCAGGAAGACGAGCCGGTCCTTGTCGTGTGGCCGGAGCTCCGCTCGGAAACACAGGTGGATGAGCCATGGACGGAAGCGAAGACCCTCGGGCAGGCGTTGTCGGAATACATACGGGATGTAAATGAGCTGACGATCAGCGCGGAGCCGGACCTGCACGAGGTTGAACAGGTGCTGGCCGCCGCCCAAGGATATCGTCAGGTCGTCGTCGCCACATACACGGCCGGCAGCGAGCTTCCTTCAGGTCAGCGCGGGCTCGTCGAAGGGCTGATGGCGCTTCAGCCGCAGCGGCTCGTGGTGGCCTCCACGCGCAACCCGTACGATTTGGCGGCGGTAACGGCCTCACCGGCATACCTGTGCTGCTACGAAAATACGCCTTATTTTATGGAAGGGCTGGCTTCCATTCTAACGGGGCATGCTAAGGCCGGAGGGACACTGCCGGTTAGCCTTGGCAGTCAAACCACGGCGTCCTAGTGAGCGTGATAATCCGCAAGAAAAAGGTATGCGGTATAGATTTACCAAAGGTTGGATGCCCGTTTGGGATATCCTTCCTTTTTTCTTTTGGAGATCTGTAAAATCGAGAGCAACTTTTCGGGGAATGAAGCGTCTAATACTATGTCTTTTCAATGATATCAGAAAAAAATAAGCTTGATGGATCTGATGTCGGGGGGAACTAGCGTCAGCCTCTTTTTTTTGTATGGGGTCGGGAGGCTCGTTAGAAGAGAACGTGATTTAAAAATGGGAGTAGAAGGAGTCTGGAGATGAATTTCAAGAAATTGACCATGATTGCAGTGTTAGCTGCATCACAAACCGCTCTGGTCTTGCCGGCCGGCGCGGAAACCGCGGTACAGGTCCAGCAAAATGCGGGGACGGTCCAAGGTGTAGACAATGCAGCGGCAAGCGCAGTCACCAATAACATCACGAGCAGCACGACCAATACTGGCAATTCCAGCAATTCGGGCGCTGCAGGCACAGACGGAACAACAGGAACTGCAGGCACGTCCAGCACGACGGGTACAACCGGAAATGCAGGGGGAACGAAAGGCACGACGGGAACTGAAAGCGGTACAAGCACCACTACGACAACTTCCGGCCAAGACTCCACAGGCTCGGGAACCGCGGGAACGACCGGAAATACAGGTAACACCGGAAACACCGGGCAAGGCGCTGCCCAGAACGGCGGCACGACAGACGGAACAAGCGCTTCCGGTCAAACCGATGGCAGCACCGGGAACGCGAATGACGGTAGCCAAGCGGCGGACGGCCAAAATGCAGGCACGCAAGGAAACGAAGGACAGTCCGAAGGTACGGCAGGCGGCACCGCAACAACCACCGATCCGCAGGGAATTACAGCGACGGGAAGCACGACAACCGGTCAGGCCGGCCAGCTGATCCTCATGATGAACAGCAACAAAATGTACCAGGACGGCAAACTGTACTTGGCCGGCCAGCCGATGGCCGTCAAGAACGGCGTATCTTACGTGGCGATCCGCGCCATGGTAGAGCGCGTCGGCCTGAAGCTGACGTATGACGCCAAGACGAAAGAAACGATTATTATTAAAGATAACAACGAGCTCCGGTTCAAAACGAACAGCAGCAGCTACCGTGTCAACGGAGTGTCGAAACCGATGAAGGGCCCTGCGTATCAGTACAAAAATACGTTTATGGTCCCGCTCACGTCGATCACGCAGGCGCTTGGCATTCCTTACACGGTCGACCAGCCCGGAAAGCGTGTTATTCTGAACCTGTCGACGAAGCCGGTAGCCACGTTCAGCGTTGGTCCAACTGAAATTTTTGCAGGTGAGACGACGGTGAACTACATTTCCCAAGCAAGCTCTCCAAGCGGACTGCCAATTGTTGACGAGCGCTGGGAAGGGAAAGAGGACATTTTCCAAGAAGCCGGACCGCATACGGTGACTCACTATGTTCAGGATTCCAGCGGACAGTGGAGTGATCCGTACAGCATCACGGTGAACGTGATCAAGCCGAACGAGCCGCCGGTGGCCAGTTTTACAACCGACAAAGAACAATACAAAATGGGTGAATTGATCACCATTACCGACCAGAGTACGGATGATGAAGACGCGATCGTCAGCCGCGAATGGCTGAACGACCGTAAGGCGTTCTTCCAGCCTGGACCGCAGACGATCCGGCTCAAAGTAACGGACAAACACGGCGCGGTAAGCGAGTTCCAGAAAACCGTCGTCATTACGAACGAAACGTTGTACACCGAAGACGATTTCAACAAGCTCTTTACGCCAGTGGGAGACAAATTTACGTTCAACGGCGGATCGGTGCCTAGCTGGAAAACGGCGACCTTTACGACAACTTCCGATCCAGCCACGCTGATCCGCAGCAACAGTCCGGAGACGGTATATTCCGAAGGCCTCCTGTATCAGGAAACGGCGCTCGGAAGCACCCGGTTCATGCTCCATCATGTCAATGCTACGAATAAAAACATGCAGGTTTACGTCATCGCCACCAACACGATGCTGGATATGAGCAGCACGATCAACATCCAGAACTTCGGCATGGGGGGACCTAGCCAGTATGCGACGGGCCACGGCAGAGCATCCGTGATGCGCTACTTTGATTCCATGACGAGCGGTTCGGGCCGTCAGGATATCACCCTAGCACCTGGCGAGAGCAAGGTCATTATGACGAATATCAACAACATTAAAATGAAACCGGGTGAAGGCATTTCCGTTCTGGCGGACGCATTCAGCAACTATCCGGTAAAATACAGCGTCATTATGCTCGACGCCACGAAGGATCCGCTGCAGTCGCTGCCATTCCTTCCGGCCCTTGATCGCGACGTACACAACCGGGGCACGTATCCGAATTCCGTCGTGAACATGTCGACCGACGAAGTGCTTGGCAGCACCGAGACACGTATCGTTCTCGGCGACAATAACATCGATCCGAACCTGAAGGGACTGGACGGGATCTATGGAACCGAAGCTTCGAATGCAGGCAACTTTGGTGTATTGTACAAAATCAAGCTGAACCACGTCGCTCCGAATACGCTGATTACGCTTAACCCTCGCGGCGGCGTATACAACGGCATTTTCCTGGTGAACGGCCAGCAGGTGCAGGCAGCGAACAACACCCAGGATGTCAACGCCCCGAACGAAACGAGCGTTCTGTACCGTACCGGAAACTATGAGCAAAGCGTAGAAATTTGGTACACGGCGGCGCCGGGCAGCAACCTGCCGATTAACCTGCTCCTGATGCCGATGCCGCAGATGAAGCAGTAAACGAAAGCGATACACAGATCATGTTTACGGAAGACAGCAATGATTCTTTGTTATTCTTATAGGCAATGAAAAGACCCCCATCCACTGCAGCTGCGGTAGATGGGGGTCTTCTTTGTCTTTTTTATAATGCATTCGCTGCCGTATTAGCACTAGGAAGAGCTGCGGCTCTTCCATAACAGGAATATGAAAAACGGCGCGCCGACAGCCGATGTAAACACGCCGACCGGAATATCCAGCGGGTTGAACAGGTTGCGGGCGAGGACATCCGCCACGACAACGATGATGGCCCCGCTTAGAGCGCTGGCCGGAAGCAGGGAGCCGTAAGACGAACCGATCAGCTTCCGGGCGATGTGGGGGGCGAGGAGGGCGACAAAGCCGATCGCTCCGCCGACGGAGATGCCGGCCCCGGCAAGCCCGACGGCCATGAAGAGCAGGATCGTCCGGTCGCGCTCCACCCGGCTGCCGGCCCCGGCGGCCAAGTCGTCGCCGAGCTGCAGCATGTTGATGCGCCGGGCGAAGATCAGGCTGAGCACGCCCAGCACGATGAACCAGGGCAGCATCATGTTGACATGCTTCCAGGAACTGCCGTACACGCTGCCCAGCAGCCAGTTGAAGGCTTTCTGGGCGACGTCGGTCGGGCCTGTGACGAGCAGCATCGTCGAGATGGCCGAAGCGACCGCCCCGATGCCGACGCCGATCAGGACCAGCATGAGCGGGTTGACGCCCTTTTTCCACGAGAGTACATAAATCAGCAGCGTGGTGAGCGCGGCGCCGACAAAGGCGGCCGGCGGCAGCCAGAAGACGCTGGCCGACGGAATCAGCGTAATGATGGCCGTCGTCGCGACAGAGGCGCCGCTCGTGACGCCCATGACGTCCGGAGAAGCCAGCGGATTACGGATCAGTCCCTGCGTGATCGCCCCGGACATGGCGAGGCAGGCCCCGACCAATGCACCGACGATGACCCTGGGAAGCCTGAGCTTCTGCACGACCACAACGTCCAGCTTGTTCCCTTGGCCGAAGATCGCCTGGGTCACCTCCCAGGGATTCACGTATTTGGTGCCGAAGCCGATGCTGATGATGACCGCAAGTAAAAGGACAATGGCTAGAATGCACAGGATGGCAATCTGGCGCTTCGATGTGAGAAAGGAAACCGCATCCCCGCCCATGCGGACGCTGATGGGGCCTTTCGGTCTGGATGAACGGCTCATTGGCGAAGCAACCCCTTTCTCGCAGCGTGGATGAAGAATGGCACTCCGATGATCGCCGTCATGACGCCGATGGGGATCTCCTTGGGCATGGCGATAAAGCGGGACGCAATATCCGCAAGAAGGAGCAGAATGCCGCCCAGCAGCGCGCTGTAGGCGACCAGCCAGCGGGTATCCCGGCCGACGAGAGCTCTGGCGATGTGGGGGATAACGAGCCCGACAAACCCGATCGGTCCGGCGACGGCGACCGAGCTGCCTGCCAGCACGACGATGAGCAGTCCCATGGTCAGCTTGAGGAGTACGGTTTTCTGGCCCAGGCTCCGTGCCACGTCCTCGCCGAGCATGAGCGTGTTGACGGACGACGCGATGAGAAGGGCGACGATCCAGGCGGCAAGCATGTAAGGCAGAAGCCCCAGCAAAATGCTCAGGCTCCGGCCTTCAACGGAACCGGACATCCAGAACAGCACTTCCTCCATGGCCCGGCCGCTAATGATGAGCATGCCGTTGGTCAGCGAGCTGCAGAAGGCGGTAATCGCCGCCCCGGCGAGCGTGATTTTCAGCGGCGTTAAGCCTTGCCTCCCGGCGGAGCCGAGAATAAATACGAACAGGCAGCTGACAGCCGCCCCGAGGAAAGCGATCCAGGTGAAGGAAGCAAGCGAGCTGACGCCGAGCAGGACGAATGAAGCTACGACAAGCAGGGAGGCGCCGGCATTAATGCCGAATATTCCTGCATCCGCAAGCGGATTTTTGGTCAGGGATTGCAGCAGCACGCCGCAAATTCCCAGGCTTCCGCCGACGAAGGCGGCGATCAGCGCGCGCGGCACGCGGACGTCCCGGACGATAATGTGCTCATTGCTTCCATTAAACGAAGTAAAGGCTTCGACAACTTCCCTCCAATTGGTGCTGTGCACGCCAAAGAGGATGCTCGCAGCAACACATAAGAGCAGGAGGACGAGCCCTGCGATCAAACCGGTCCATTTGGCAGATGATCTATGTAACCATTCCGGCTGCACGGCATACCCCTCTTTTCAATCAGGCTGTAAATAAATAGATTGAACTAAAGTTGAGCATTGAACTTCCTGTTATAAGGGCCTAATAAGGCCTATATCATTCATTTCTTTAGTTCATTCTAAGTAACATATTAAAGTTTAAGTGGAGCGCATAGGCTTGTCAATGAGGCTGATTCTCAATTTCAATATCCGTTTTTTGCACTTCCATACAGGAAGTTTATTGACAATACAGGCGCTATGAATTAGGATTAGGACGATACTGAGAATCATTATCAGGAGATTAGAAGGGGAGAGCTTTTACTTATGAGAAAATGGAACGGCCTTATACTTATGCTGTTGGCTGCTGTGCTGGTACTGTCCGCATGCGGCAAAGACAGCGGCAGCGGCAGCACCGCTTCCGGAAGTACAGGAGAGAGCAGTACGGAAGCGGGAGCTGCGAACGATGCAGACCGCACGATAGAGACGGTTATGGGGCAGGTCAAAGTACCGGCACATCCGAAGAAAATCGTCGTTTTGACCAACGAAGGAACCGAGGCGCTGCTGTCCATGGGCATCAAACCGGTGGGAGCCGTCAAATCTTGGACCGGCGATCCATGGTATCCCCATATTAAGGATCAAATGCAGGGCGTTGAAAATGTAGGCGACGAGGGCCAGCCGAACGTGGAAGCGATCGCTGCGCTCGAACCGGACCTCATCCTGGGTACGAAAATGCGCCAGGAGAAAATTTACGAGCAGCTGTCCGCCATCGCTCCAACCGTATTTTCCGAAACGCTCCGCGGCGAGTGGAAGGATAACTTCAAGCTGTGGGCCAATGCGGCCGATGAGAAAGAGAAGGGCGACCAGGTTCTGGCCGACTATGATAAGCATGTGGCTGACGTGAAAGCGCAGATCGGCGACAAATTGAGCACGAAAGTGTCGATGGTCCGGTTTATGCCGGGCAAGGCACGGATTTACTATAACGATACGTTCTCCGGCATCATTTTGAAGGAAGTGGGCCTCGCCCGTCCGGCGGTACAGGATAATCCCGGATTCTCCGACGATGTCGGCAAAGAGCGCATTCCGGACATGAACGGCGACATTCTGTTCTACTTTACCTATGAAACCGGCAACGGCGAAGGCAGCAAGATGGAGAAGGAATGGACCGAAGACAAACTTTGGAAAAACCTTGAGGTGGTCAAGAAAGGCAACGCGCACCGCGTGGACGACGCCATCTGGAACACCGCAGGCGGGGTCCTTGCGGCCAATCTGATGCTAGACCAGCTGGCATCCTACTTTAAATAAAATCTACGCGCACAGGGGGCTCCGTAAGGGGTCCCCTGCTTCATTGACGGAGGCCCGGATTTGAGGCATTATTAATAGTAGACAAATGATGTAAACAAGAGTGGCTTATGGCTTTAAGCATAGAATGGGAGGATGAGCGTATGCTTTCGACGGAGAAGATTATTGACGCCATGTCCGAGCAGGGACTGCGCATAACCGACCAGCGCAAGACGCTCGCCAAATTATTTGGTGAACATTCGGGTTATTTGTCAGCCAAGGATGTCTATGAGTTTATGGGCAAAAAATACAGCGGACTCAGTTTCGATACCGTATACCGCAATCTGCGGGTCATGCAGGAACTTGGCGTTCTCGAACAGATCGTGTTTGAGGACGGAGTCAAATTCAAAGCCAGCTGCAGCGAAGACCACCACCATCATCACATGATCTGCCTGCAATGCGAGAAGACGTATCCGATCAGCTTTTGCCCGGTGTCGATGACGGATACGCCCGATGAATTTCAGGTCGTGAAGCATAAATTTGAAGTATTCGGATATTGTAAAGACTGCCGGCAGCCTGCGGATGCGGGGCTGAGTGTTAATCCGGTGTCCGGGCACAGCGGGGAGCATTAATGCCATGGGCGTATCCCGAAGAATCGTCCAAGGCCCCATCGTCATTTACCGCAAATACATTTCGCCGTTAAAACCGCCGACCTGCCGTTTCTACCCGACATGCTCGGCGTACGCAATGGAAGCCATCGAGGTGCACGGGGCCGCCAAAGGATCGTGGCTCGCCATGAAACGGATCGCCAAGTGCCATCCGTTTCATCCGGGGGGCGTGGATCTGGTTCCCCCACGGAAGGAGAAAGGCGCAGGCGCCCCTCATCCTTCCGAAGGCGAGGGACACCTGACTTGACACGCGGCATCCGGGTTCAGTATATTATGGAATATATGACATTTCCGAGGAACGGATGAGTACGAGAGCAGTAGCTTATTGCAGAGAGCCGGGGCAGCTGAAAGCCGGTATAAGCGAAGTCTCCGAAGATGGTCCGGGAGGAACCGCTTTCGAGCAGCATTCTTAATTAGAGAATGCGTAAGGGTGCGGCGTGATCCAGCGATAATGGACAGTGCGCGGCTGAGACAGGCCGGTACTGATGGAGCCTGCCGCCTGTGAAGGCGCAGGGAATTTGGGTGGTAACACGTGAGGAATCTCTCGTCCCATTAGGGGCGGGAGTTTTTTGTATCCTCGGGGCCCCCGCACAGTACCTGAACAGGGTATCACAGCAAAAGCCCCACTTCGTGGGGTTATTTTGTGTTCACACAGAAGATACAGGAACGCCGATTTTGGAAAGGAAGATGAACGATGGCTGACAAGAAAACATTTTATTTGACGACACCGATCTATTATCCCAGCGACAAGCTGCATATCGGGCATGCATACACGACCGTGGCCGGAGACGCGATGGTTCGTTACAAGAAGCTGCGCGGCTACGATGTGCGCTATTTGACAGGAACCGACGAGCATGGTCAGAAGATCGAGCGCAAAGCCGCTGAAGCAGGCAAAACGCCGCAGCAGTTCGTCGACGACATCGTGGCGGGGATCAAGGAGCTGTGGAAGAAGCTAGACATCTCGAACGACGACTTTATCCGGACGACGGAACCGCGCCATACGAAGGTCGTTCAAGAAGTGTTCGAACGACTGCAGGCGCAGGGCGATATCTACAAGGGCGAGTACGAAGGCTGGTACTGTACGCCGGATGAATCGTTCTTCCTGGAACGGCAGCTCGTAGACGGCAAATGTCCGGACTGCGGCCGGCCGGTGGAACGCGTGAAGGAAGAGAGCTATTTCTTCAAGATGAGCAAATATGTGGACCGGCTTCTCCAATATTATGAGGACCATCCGGACTTTATTCAGCCGGTGTCCCGCAAGAACGAAATGATCAACAACTTCATCAAGCCGGGACTGGAAGACCTGGCGGTGTCCCGTACGACCTACGAATGGGGCGTCAAAGTGAAGAGCGATCCGAAGCACGTCGTTTACGTCTGGATTGACGCGCTGCTGAACTATATCACCGCGCTGGGTTACGGCTCGGAAGACACGAGCCTGTTCGACAAATACTGGCCGGCTGATGTTCATCTCATGAGCAAGGAAATCGTCCGCTTCCATACGATCTACTGGCCGATCATCCTGATGGCGCTGGACCTGCCGCTGCCGAAGAAAGTGTTTGCACACGGCTGGCTGCTGATGAAGGACGGCAAGATGTCCAAATCGAAAGGCAACGTCGTCGATCCGGTCACGCTCATCGACCGTTACGGTCTGGACGCCCTTCGCTATTACCTGCTGCGCGAGGTTCCGTTCGGTGCGGACGGCACGTTTACGCCGGAGAGCTTCGTGGAGCGCGTCAACTCCGATCTGGCCAATGACCTCGGCAACCTTCTAAACCGTACGGTGGCGATGGTGGACAAATATTTCGAGGGCCGGGTTCCTGCGTACCGCTCCGGCGTGACTCCGTATGACGCGTCACTCGAGGAAGCGGCCAAGGATGTTTACGGAAAAGTTGAAGAAGCGATGGAAAATATGGAGTTCTCCGTTGCGTTGACGGCCATCGGCCAGTTTATCAGCCGCAGCAACAAATATATCGACGAAACGCAGCCATGGGCGTTGGCAAAAGATGAGGCGAGACGCGAAGAACTGGCGTCCGTCATGACCCACCTCGTCGAAAGCCTGCGGATCGGCTCGATCCTGCTGCAGCCGTTCCTGACCCAGGCTCCGCTGAAGATTTGGGAGCAGCTGGGCATTCAGCAAGGCGAGCTGACCGAATGGGACAGCGGCAAGACGTTCGGCTTGATTCCGGAAGGAACGCAGCTGGTGAAGGGCAACCCGATCTTCCCGCGCCTGGACGCGGAAGAAGAGGTGGCGTACATCAAGCAGGCGATGACCGGATCCGAAGCTCCCGCGAAGGAAGCGGAAGCCGGCAAGGCGGCCGAAGCGGCTGCGCCGCAGGAAGCGCCTGAGCTGAAGGAAGAAATCGGCATTGAAGATTTTGCCAAGGTCGAATTGCGCGTAGCTCAGGTTATCGCCTGCGAGCCTGTCAAGAAAGCCGACAAGCTGCTCAAGCTGCAGCTGGATCTCGGCTTCGAGCAGCGGCAGGTCGTGTCGGGCATTGCGAAGTTCTATACGCCGGAAGAGCTGGTCGGACGCAAGGTCATCTGCGTCACCAACCTGAAGCCGGTGAAGCTGCGCGGCGAGCTGTCGCAGGGCATGATTCTGGCGGCATCCCAAGGCGATCAGCTGACGCTGGCGACGGTGCCGGACAGCATGCCGAACGGAGCGGTCGTGAAGTAGGAGCGCGAAGTATAGTGCACCTATAATTAAGTATGGTTGATAGGAAGACGGAACCCCGTAAGCAGCGGGCTTCCGTCTTTTTGTCGTCCAGCCCATTTCGATCTCGTGGGAGACACGCCAAGCTCCAAAGACACGGCAGGTATCATTCGCTTTCCTCTGGTAATTTAGCACCCAAGGTTGACAAATAAAATAAGCCCATTCATAATCTTATTAGTAAAAGTTACGATTAGTGGGAGCGTACATCTGTGAATATGAGAAATATGATCAAGCGGATTCTAGCGCCTTCGTTTCTTCTGATGGCCATGCTGGTTTTTGCCGGCTGCGATAACTCAGGGAACGCACAGCTGGATCCGGATAAAGTGAATGTCATTACGACGTTCTATCCGATTTATGAGTTTGCCAAGGAAATCGGCGGCGAGGACGCCAACGTCATCAATTTACTGCCGGCGGGCGTTGAACCGCATGATTGGACGCCGCGGAGCCAGGATATTGTGAACACGTCCAAGTCGCAATTGTTTTTATATAACGGAGCCGGACTCGAAGGCTGGGTACCGAATTTTCTGAAAGGGCTGAACCGGGACTCCAAGGTGAAGGCCGTTGAGGTGAGCCAGGGCATCCAGCTGATCGAAGGTGAAGAAGACGGCGGACATGATCTCGAAGGCGAGGGCATGGGGACCGGGCACAAGCATCACATCGACCCCCACACCTGGGTCAGCCCGAAATCGGCCATCATGATGGCCGAGAACATCAAGAACAGCTACGTGGAGGCCGATCCGCAGCATGCGCAGGCTTACGAAGCACGGTACGCCGAGCTCAGCCGGAAGCTGCAGGAGCTTGACCGCAAGTTCGGGACGGAGCTGTCGCAGGTTCCGCATCACAAAATCGTCGTATCCCATCAGGCCTTCGGTTACTTGTGCCGCGATTACGGCTTGGAGCAGCATCCCATCATGGGCTTGTCGCCGGATGCCGAGCCCCGGGCCCGCGATTTGGTGGAGCTGTCGAACCTGGTGAAATCGGAAGGAATCAAATATATCTTTTTCGAAGAGCTGGTCTCCGATCGGCTGGCCAAAACGCTGGCTTCCGAGACCGGAGCGACCGTGTCCGTCCTGAATCCCCTCGAAGGACTGACGAAGGAGGAGCAGGAGAAGGGCGACGACTATTTTACCTTGATGGACAAAAATTTGCATAATCTTATTCTCGCATTACAATAAATGGAGCAACTAACAGAAAGGCGGATTTCGCATGTTTACGCCGATGATTGACGATTGTCATCAACCGATTATCGAGACGGAGAACATCTCCTTTTCATACAGGGACCAAAAGGTCATCAACGATCTGAACTTTACCGTGAAAGAACGCGATTTTGTCGGCATTATCGGCTCCAACGGGGCGGGCAAGACGACGCTGCTTCGGATGATCGTCGGCCTTTTGCCCAGCGGCCAAGGCAGCATCAGGCTGTTCGGCCAGCCGATCCGCAGGTTCAAAGACTGGGAGCGGGTAGGCTATGTCCCGCAGAAAAATTCGTTTAACCCGTTGTTCCCGGCTACTGTTCGCGAGGTGGTCCTTTCCGGGCTGTACAATAACAAAAACCTGTTCCGCCGGGTAAATAGACACATGCAGCAGCAGTGTGACGATGCGCTTGAGGTGATGCGGATTCAAGACATCGCCGGCAAACGGATCGGTGAGCTGTCCGGCGGCCAGCAGCAGCGCGCCTTCCTGGCGCGGGCGCTGATCAACAACCCGGATCTGCTCATACTGGACGAGCCTACGGTGGGCATTGACGCGGAGACGCAGGCCGGATTTTTCGAGCTGATTACCCACATGCACCGGCATCATCATATGACGCTGCTGATGGTGTCGCACGATATGGACATGATCGAGGGATATTTGGGCGAGAAGCCAAAGCAGAAGAACGGCAAGATCGAATTTTTCGTCAGACATTCCCATGAGATTCAGGACTGCGAGGTTCAGGACCTGCAGCACTCATTGTCATAAAAGCACGATCGTTTACAAAATATTAAAAGCATCCGAAGGAGTCGTTATTGTTGGCTATAGAAATTATCCTCAGTGATTTTTTTCAAAGGGCGCTGGCCGGCGGTCTGCTGATCGGGATCACCGCTCCGCTGATCGGCATTTTTCTCGTGCTGCGGCGCCTGTCCATGATCGGGGACACGCTTGCACATGTGACGATCGCCGGGGTGGCGCTCGGTTTTCTGATTAATCTGTATCCTCTGGGGGCAGGTCTTGTATTTGCGGTTCTGGCTTCCTTTGCGATAGAAAAGCTCAGAAAAGCTTATAAAAGCTATGCCGAGCTGTCGATAGCGATCATTATGTCCGGCGGCGTTGCGCTGGCTTCTTTGTTTTTCACACTCGGGATGGGTTACAATACAGATGTGATGAGCTATTTGTTCGGCAGCATTTATACGCTGGATACCCAGGATCTGTACGTGGTAGGGGCTGTGACGCTGGTTGTCGTGGTCGTTATTACGCTCTTTTTCAAAGAGTTTTTCCTGCTGAGCTTTGAAGAAGACGCCGCAAGCGTAAGCGGTCTGCCTGTGCGCATGATGAACATGCTGATCACCGTCCTGACGGCCCTCGTCATCAGCACGGCCATCAAAATCGTCGGCGCTTTGCTCGTATCGGCACTGCTGACCATTCCTGTCGCTATCAGCCTCCTGATCGCCAGAAGCTTCAAATCTTCCGTCATCCTGTCGGTGGTCATTTCGGAGATTGCGGTTGTGGGGGGACTTGTGATTGCCGGCGTTTGGAACCTGGCTCCGGGAGCAACCATCGTGCTGCTGCTGATTGCGCTGCTAATCTTGACGATGGCGGGCAAGAAGGGATTATCAACGTAGGAGGTACTTGTCCTTGTCAAACTTGAATATATGGCTTGCCTTCTTCGCCGGACTGGCTTCCTTTATTTCTCCGTGCTGCCTGCCGCTGTATCCGTCCTACATTTCCTACATTACCGGGATGTCGGTACAGACGCTGAAGACGGAGCAGAATAAAAAAGAAGTCCGTTACCGGACGATGAGTCATACGCTGGCCTTTATTTTAGGTTTTTCCGCCGTATTCTATACGCTCGGGGTCGGAGCCGGCTTGTTCGGCAGCTTCTTTAACAACAACCGGGATCTGATCCGCCAGCTGTCGGCGCTGTTAATCATTTTGATGGGGCTGTTTCTGATCGGCGTCTTTCAGCCGCGCTTTTTGATGCGCGAATTTAAGATGGATCTGAAGTTCAAGCCCGCAGGTTACATAGGTTCTTTTATATTCGGGATCGGCTTTTCCGCCGGATGGTCTCCTTGCGTCGGTCCGATTCTGGCGGCGATCATCGCTTTGGCAACGACCGAACCCGGTGCTTGGTTCCCGCTGATTACGGCCTATACCGTCGGATTTGCCATTCCATTTTTTGTGCTTGCCTTCTTCATCGGATCCACCAAGTGGATTGTGAAGTACTCGGGGATGATGATGAAAATCGGCGGGGCGCTCATGCTGTTTATGGGCGTACTGCTGTTCACGAACCAAATGACCAAAATTACGATTTGGCTGCAGGCCATCACGCCCGAATGGCTTAAGTTTTAGGTAAAGTAGTCGATGGTAGCTTCCGGAAAGTGCTCAAAAATCCGCTCTGTGATGAACTCGCGCAGGGCGTTTTGCTGTTCATCCGGGTACACGTATTTGAATTGGCCCCAGCGTCCCCATTTTTGCTTGCGCCTCGCGATATCCATCTCCAGCTTGGTTTTGGGATAGCGCTGCTCAATGATGTTTTTGGCGGTTTTCGTGAAGCGGTGCTGAATCATTTCGAACGTCAAATCCTTCGTTGCTTCGGCCGGGAGCGTATCCGCCAGACGCTTCAGAAGCTCGGCATAGCCGTCCTGCCAGCCGTCATACCAAATGATCGGGGCGATGATGAAACCGAGCGGATAGCCGGCCCTGGCGACCTTTCCTGCGGCCTCGATCCGTTCCTCGAAGTGCGACGTGGATGGCTCGAAGTTGCGGATGACGTAGTCCGAGTTGATGCTGAACCGGATGCGGGTATGGCCGTTATGCTTCAGCGAGAGCAGCGGATCGACATGATGATACTTGGTCACGAACCGGAGTCTGCCGAATTCTTCGCCGGCCATGAAGGTAATCAGCTCCGCGAGGGAGCCCGTAATATGCTCCAGTCCCACCGGGTCAGATGTACAAGCGGCTTCAAACCGGGTGATTTCCGGCGCGCGTTCCTCGATGTATTGCTTGGCGGCGCCAATGATATCGGATGTGTTCACATAGACACGGACATAGGGCTTGGCCCCGAGTGTCGTCTGCAGATAGCAGTAATGGCAGTGACCCATGCACCCAGTTGAGATCGGGATGGCGTATTCGGCAGAAGGCTTGGACTGGTCAAACTTCAGCGTTTTCCGCACGCCGATGACGAGGGTTCGTTTGGCGTTCCTGTATTTTTCCTGATCGGTTTCGCCTGGTAAATTGGTGATCCGGTTATGAGAGCTGGTCATACGGTAAGGGATGTCTTTGGACTTGACCCATTCCATGATGTGCTGGCCTTTGGGATAGTTCAGCGCATCCGGTTCAAAATAAACAAGATCGGGGACAAACGGCTTGGTCGGTCGCAGCGTCCGCCTGGGCTTTTCTTTAACGCCAGTACCCATAGAACGACTCCTTTCGAGGAAAATATGAGTGTTTCGGTTTAGTATGTGTGCGGGTAGCAGGGGCAAACCGTGGCAATTACTGACCAGGATGGGAAGCGCGGCAGGCGGCAGGACTTGCCAAGTCCTCTTGAGAACATGTATCATTACAAGAGCAGGTAATCGGGCCAGATGATTGACGTTTATTACAGAAAAGAGGGAATATAATGCCAACGCCCAGCATGGAGGATTATTTGGAGCGTATCTATAAATTGATTGACGAGAAGGGATACGCGCGTGTTTCGGACATTGCCGAAGGCTTGGAGGTTCATCCCTCATCCGTTACCAAAATGATCCAGAAATTGGACAAGGACGAATATTTGATTTATGAAAAATACCGCGGCCTTGTTCTGACTAGCAAAGGTAAGAAAATGGGCAAACGCCTGGTTGACCGGCATCAGCTTCTGGAGGAATTCCTGACGATGATCGGGGTACAGCAGGAAAATATTTATGGAGATGTCGAAGGCATCGAGCATCACTTAAGCTGGGATTCCATAACGCGTATCGAGACGCTGGTGGAGTATTTCCGCCGGGATGGACAGCGTCTGGAGGAGCTGCGGAACATTCATAATGAATTGGTCAGCGATTCGTAAACAAGGCATCTGTCCGCACCCTCAAACGACAGGTGCCTCTTTCATTCCCAGCACGTAATCCGGTAATTTTTAGGGCCAAGACTGGAAAAACCCGGATTGCACACGCAGCAAAGGTTACAGCTTTTCTGCCCGATCGGTCGTTTGCGCTTTATTCAGCAGATCATGATTCCAAGGTTGTCTGATGCCGGCTAGTGATCTCTAGATAGAGCGCGATTGACCGATTTTTTTACCCGCAAATCTATCAATAGTGGAGGATTAGTAGAATGGCGTTTCGGAAGTTTCATAGGTGGATCGTGGCATCGCTGCTGTTGGTGCTGCTGATTCCGTTTACGGGGCAGCAGGCGAAGGCTGCAAACAACATCACAATGGTCCTGGACGGGAAGCAGCTGGTCAGCGATATCCCTCCGTACATCATGCCAAAAGTGAATGTGACGATGGTTCCGATCCGCGTGATCAGCGAAGGGCTGGGGGCGGCCGTCGCATGGAAACAAAGCGCGAAAACCGCTGATATTTCGGGCGGAGGTCATACGATTACGTTGACCAGCGGCAAAAAGACGGCTTTGGTGGATGGAGCCTCTGTCGCCCTTGATGCCTCCGTGCAGCTTCGGGGTGGCCGCGTGCTGGTCCCTCTCCGTTTTGTCGGCGAACAGCTCGGTCTGCAGGTAGACTGGGACCAGGTGGCAAGAACGATTACCTTAACATCAAGTGCTTACATACCAACCGAGCCGCCTGCTGAGGGCGGGGGAAGCAGCTCCAGCCAGCTCCGGGGAGCCTGGATCTCGACAGTGTACAACCTGGATTGGCCGACAACGTCCTCTTACGGCAAAATCGAGCAGCAGAAGCAGGAATATTCCGCTCTGCTCGACAAGCTGCAGGCCATGGGGCTGAACGCGGTGTTCGTCCAGGTTCGGACGGCCGGCGATGCGCTGTATCCGTCGGATCTGGTTCCGTGGTCGAAGGTGCTTACCGGCACCCAAGGCAAGGATCCGGGATATGATCCGCTCCAGTATATGATCGAGGAAACCCACAAGCGGGGGATGCAGTTCCATGCCTGGTTCAATCCGTTCCGGGCGAATCTGGACACGACCACAAGCAAGCTGGCGGCCAATCATGTGGCGGTTCAGCATCCCGACTGGGTCGTATCCGTCAATAACCAGCTGATCATCAACCCGGGTATTCCGGAGGCGAGACAGCATATTATCGACGTCGTGATGGAAGTGGTAAGCAAGTACGATATCGACGGCGTTCATCTGGACGATTATTTCTATCCGTCGAGCGGAACGTTTAACGATGATGCTGCTTTCAAGGCATACAATACGCAGGGCTTGAGCAAAGCGGATTGGCGCCGCGATAACATTAACCAGTTCGTGCAGCAGCTGGGCCAGTCGATTCACGCGTCCAAGCCGGCCGTCCAGTTTGGCATCAGCCCGTTCGGCGTATGGCGCAACCAGTCTACCGATCCGACGGGTTCTGATACCAAAGCGGGAGTTACGGCGTACGACTCCATGTCCGCGGATGTGAGAACCTGGGTGAAGCAGCACTGGATCGATTACGTAGCACCGCAAATTTATTGGAGCATGTCCTTCAAGAACGCCCAGTACGACAAGCTCGTCGACTGGTGGGCGCAAGAAGTGCAGGGCACCGGCGTGGATCTCTATATCGGCCATGCCCCGTACAAGCTGGGAACTGCCGAAGCTGGGTGGCAGTCGGCGCAGGAGATCATCAACCAGCTTCAGTACAATACCAAATACGACGCAGTCAAAGGCAGCATTTTTTACAGCGCCAAGGATCTGATCAAAAATCCGCTTGGCATCGTTCAGGCACTGACCGCCTATTACCAGCAATGATAAATTCATAGAACCTTGTCATGAATGAACCCCCGTGCTCATATCTTACTGTGGGATATTGAGACACGGGGGTTTTATTATGATCGTCAACGCGGTGTTCGAGGGCGGCGGAGTGAAAGGAATATCACTGGCGGGGGCCGTCAAGGCTGCGGAGCAAGCCGGCGTTGTGTTTAACCGGGTGGCGGGTACCTCGTCGGGTTCCATTGTGGCGGCGCTGTTGGCGGCAGGATTTTCGGCCGACGAGATGAGCGAGATCGTGAAGACGACCCCTTTTGAGTCCTTTCTTCACCGCGCGCCCATATTCAGTACCAAAGTGATCGGACCCGCCGCGCGCTTGCTGCTGAAGAAAGGGCTGTATTCAGGGGAAGCGCTCGAAGTCTGGATCCACCATATTTTGGCGGCCAAAGGGGTCAAGACGTTTGCGGATATCCCCCAAGGCAAACTGATGATCATCGCCTCGGATATTACGAACGGGCGCATTCTGGTGCTCCCCGAAGACCTGGGCAAGCTGGGCGCCAACCCGTCGAGGTTTGCGGTTTCCAAGGCCATCCGGATGAGTACGAGCATTCCGTACTTTTTTGATCCAGTCATGCTGAGAATGACAGGCGAAGCGGCCAGGGGAAAATCGTTCGTCGACCAGTTTGTCTATATTGTAGACGGAGGGCTGCTCAGCAACTTCCCGCTGTGGCTCTTTGACGACGCTGCGGAAGGGGCCGGGCAGAAGCCGGTTCCGACGATCGGATTTCAAATGGTCGGCAGGACCACGAACAAGCCGCATCTGATCCGGGGGCCGATCAGCATGCTGCAGGCGATGTTTGAAACGATGCTGTCCGCTCATGATGAGCGGTACATCGAGCAGGAAAACCGTTTCCGGACGATCAAAATTCCGACTCTCGGCGTTGGAACGACGCAGTTTCATATTACACCGGAAGAAAGCCAGCAGCTGTATGAGTCCGGCATGCAGGCAGGGAAAAAGTTTTTTGCGGGCTGGAAGCCGTGACATCGAAGAAAAAATAAAAGGCATTCGCTGGTTCTCCATTAGAAGGAGGGGCGAATGCCTTGTTTTGATATGTTCAAACTGCGCTTAGTGGTATTTCGGTTGTTGATCGTCATTCTTACCCTTTGAGCCTTCAATCACCTGGAAAGGGTAATTTTTGCGCTTGGCCGAAGATTGACCGCGTTTGGACGCATTGTATTTCTCCATCGTCCGCTGGGACGGCTTAACCTTGGGCCGCTTGTTGTAACGGGCAGGCGGGAATTTGTACAGCAGGAAAACCACACCGAACACGATCAAGGGCACAAGCAAATTCATAAGCGATCCTGCACCGCCAAACAAAATGTTGCCGAGCAGTCCGATGGCTGCCAGTACAATGGCAATCCAGAAAATTACAGCCTGCCTTTTCATGTCATCTCATCCTTTCAGGGGATCCAAGACTCCGTTTCTCACAGGTTGTTCCGCCCCGGGAGCTTTCTCCATCTGGGCGTCAAGCTCAAGCATGCGGTTGAAGGAGGCGATGGACACCTCAACCTGGTCATCCTTCGGTTCCTTCGTCGTCAACAGCTGCAGCCAAAGGCCCGGGTAACCGAGATACCGCAGCACCGGTACGTCGCGAAGCGCGTTGGTCAGTTTCAGAAACTCAAACGAAATGGCGATGACGACCGGAAGCAGAATGATCCGCTGCAGAACCCGCTGCGTCATATTATCCCACGGAACGAGCGAATAAATCAGTACGCCCAGTACGATCGTCAGCATCATGAAGCTGCTGCCGCAGCGGTAATGCAGACGGCTGTGCTTTTGCACGTTGGCTACCGTCAGCTCTTCACCCGCTTCATAGGTGCTGATCACTTTATGCTCCGCTCCATGGTACTGGAACAACCGCTTGATCACCGGGGTCTGGGAAATGCCCCATAGGTAAACGAGCAGCAGCAGCAGTTTAATGCCGCCTTCTATAAGGTTATGCAGGATATAGTTGTCAAACATCTTGCCGAAAATGAAATTCTCTAAAAATACAGGCACCAGCGTCAGCACCAGCTTGCCCACGAGAAACGAAAGCACGCCGACTGCGGCAACGCCGATAATCATCCCTAAGCTCCAGCCGGATTCTTCTTTCTGCTTTTGCTTGGCGCGCTCCTCCGGCTCCACTTCGTCATCCGCGTAGGATTCCGCCGAGTAATTCAGGTGCTTCGTACCTTTGGCGCTTGCATCTATAATACTGACAATACCTCGAAGGAAAGGGACTTTGCGCAATTTGCCGACCCAAGGCTTATCCTCGCGCGGCACCTCCAAAAATGTAATCTCCTGATTCTTCCGCCGCACAGCGGTGACATTGACGTGCTTACCGCCAAACATAACGCCTTCAATGACGGCTTGGCCACCGTAGCTGACCGTTTTGGATTGCTCCGACAAACAATTCACCTTCCCCGAATGATTAGTTGTGATGCCTTTATTGTAACGAATTTCCCGTGCGATTTCTAGTTGGATTAGCCCCGGGCCCAAATGAACATACTAAGAAAAACAAAAAGGGTGATATTCTAAGTGAGTTCACAGGGAGCTGCCATCCGGCAGCATACGAATACTGGCCATACCAATCCGCTCAGCTTTTCGCTGGAGCTCGGCTTTTTTGCCGGGTTGCTCTGGGGGGCGGTCCACTGGGTTTTCCATTGGCTGCGTTTCACCATCGTCATCCCGGCCTTTTTGGCCGAGCCTTTCTTCAAGCATTCTTTTTTGAAAAGCGGGTCAGGAGATCTGCTTGGCTGGCTTTTTTTTATTGTGTTTTCCATGGTCGCGGCCGTCATCTATACGCTGCTGTTCCGGAAGCTGGCCGGTCCGTGGCCGGGTATCGTATACGGTATCTGCTGGTGGGCCGTCCTGTTTGTGGCGGGTCCCGCACTCGGTATGATGAATCGTCTCAACCATCTGACATGGAACACGATCATCACCGAATTTTGCTTGTACCTGCTGTGGGGACTGTTCATCGGATACACGGCGGCTTTCGAATTTACGGATGAGCGCAAACGGGAACCCGGCAGGGCCAAGGCGCACTAGAGCAAAAAAACTTCTCAAGAAGACATCCCCTATGTTAAAATAGCAGATGGTTATTTGACGACAAAGGGTGGGAATACCATTTTGAGAACCATTTGGGTGATCAACGGACCGAACCTGAATCTGCTCGGACTCCGGGAGCCTGGCGTGTACGGCTCTCAAAGTCTTGCGTCGATTGAAGAAGGCCTGCTTGAGAAAGCGGAGGCCCTGGGCGTGTCCGTCACATTTTATCAGTCCAACCATGAGGGAGATATCATTGACAGGATCCACGCTGCGTTGGGTCATGCCGACGGCATCGTTCTGAATCCGGGCGCGCTGACTCATTACAGCTATGCCGTCCGGGACGCCATCAGTTCCGTTAAAATTCCGACGGTGGAAGTCCATTTGTCGAACATTCACGCAAGGGAGACGTTCCGCCATACTTCCGTGATTGCTCCCGTGGCCGTAGGTCAAATTGCCGGATTCGGCGCTGTCAGCTATGAACTCGGCATGATGGCACTGCTGCGCCACTTGGAAAGTCAGGGACAGTAGTCGCTGCCTCTTTCCCCGGGGAAAGCTGTACATGAGAGAGGAGTGTAACGATGAGCATCAATCGAGTGAACAAGCTGCGTGAAGCGATGCAGCAATCCAATGTGGAAGCCATGTTTGTAACCAGTTCCATCAACCGCCGTTATTTGACGGGATTTACCGGTTCATCGGGATACGTCCTCATCACTTTGCATGATGCGTACCTGCTGACCGACTTTCGTTACATGACCCAGGCACCGCAGCAAGCGAAGGGATTTACGATCGTCGAGCACGGGCCGAAGGTAACGGAAACGGTAAAGGAGCTGCTGATTTCCGCAAACATCGGCAAGCTTGGCTTCGAGCAGGATGACGTATCTTTTGCCGGATACACCGCTTACGCGGAGCAGCTTAAGCCAATCCAGCTCGTGCCAGTTTCCGGCCTTGTGGAGAAGCTTCGCATCTTCAAGGATGAAGAAGAGCTGAAGGTGATGCAGAGAGCGGCGGACTTGGCCGACGATACGTTCAAGCATATTCTCGGGTTTATCAGGACGGGAATGACGGAGCGGGAAGTCGACCTGGAGATGGAGTTTTACATGCGCCGCCACGGTGCCACTTCATCCTCCTTCGATACGATCGTCGCATCTGGAGAACGTTCCGCCATGCCGCATGGCGTTGCCAGCGAACGGGTGATTGCCGGAAACGAGCTCATCACGTTCGATTTCGGCGCCTTGCTTGACGGGTACTGCTCCGATTTGACGCGGACGATTGCGATCGGGGATCCGGATCCGAAGCTTAAAGAAATTTATGACATTGTGCTGGAAGCCCAGCTCCACACACTTCAGAACATCAAGCCGGGGATGACCGGCCGCGAAGCGGACGCGCTTGCACGCGATATCATTACGAAGTACGGCTACGGCGACAATTTCGGCCACAGCACGGGGCACGGCCTCGGCATGGAGGTTCATGAAATGCCTCGCCTATCCAAGCTGAGCGACGATGTACTTAAGCCGGGTATGGTCGTGACCGTGGAACCGGGTATTTACCTGCCGAGTCTCGGTGGCGTGCGCATTGAAGACGATATTGTGATCACGGAGACGGGAATTGTGATCTTGACGCATTCGTCTAAAGATTTCACCGTATTACCGGCGTGATAAATGCAATATATACTTAAACCTTTAGGAGGGCATTTCAGTGATTTCAGTTAACGATTTTAAAACAGGTCTGACGGTGGAAGTCGATGGCGACATCTTTACCGTTCTCGATTTTCAGCACGTTAAACCGGGTAAAGGGGCAGCCTTCGTACGTTCGAAGCTGAAAAACCTCCGTAACGGCAACACCGTTGAGCGCACATTCCGCGCAGGTGAAACGATCGGCCGTGCCATCATCGAAAACCGCGGCGTTTCTTATCTGTATGCAAGCGGTCAAGAGCATACGTTCATGGACAACGAAACCTACGACCAGTTCACCCTGGACAGCAACCAGCTGGAGTGGGAACTGAACTTCCTCAAAGAGAACATGAACGTGAACATCGTCAGCTATCAGGGCGAAATTCTCGGGATCAACCTGCCGACCAGCGTCGAGCTGAAGGTTGTTGAAACTGAGCCGGGCATTAAAGGAAATACGGCTACAGGGGCGACGAAGAACGCGAAGCTGGAAACCGGCCTGAACGTTCAGGTGCCTTTGTTCATCAATGAAGGCGATGTGCTTCTGATCGACACCCGTGAAGGCAAATATATCTCCCGCGCGTAAAGCTGGCGATAGAATTGCTTAACACCCGACAGGGCTAAGCCGATCCTCCTTTCCTTCCGAAAGGAGGATTTTTTGTATAATCCCATGAAAAAACATTAACAATCGGGCGTACTTTCGTATTATACTAGTTTAAAGCGTAAAATTAGACAGTTGTCAGCATTTTGCAACATGAGATCCTGCTTTTTTCACCATGGCCAGTCTATTGGCGAAAAGGGTGCTGATCGCATATAGAAATAGGATCGGGCGGTTTTACCGGCGTGGGAAATGATTGCATAATGCCCAGTTGTACAATGAGTGGGGAGTGAATCGAAGTTGTCACTGTACGTCATGAAATTCGGAGGCAGTTCCGTCGGAGATATTGAGCGCATGCAGCGCGTGGCCCGGCGTATCGTCGAGAAACAGGACGAAGGACACCAGTGTGTGGTAGTCGTTTCCGCGATGGGGGATACGACGGATGATTTGATCGATCAGGCGATGCTGCTCAATCCAAATCCGCCTGCACGTGAGATGGATATGCTGATGACCACCGGGGAGCAGATTTCCATGTCGCTTCTGTCGATGGCCATTCATCAGCTCGGCCGCAGCGCCGTTTCGCTGACAGGCTGGCAGGCGGGATTCCGGACAGAGCCGGTGCACGGCAAAGCGAGAATCATGGATATCGTTCCGGACCGGGTGATTGGAGCCCTGCAGGAAGGAAACATCGTGATCGTGGCCGGATTCCAGGGCATGACCGAAGAAGGGGAAATCACGACGCTCGGCCGCGGGGGATCCGATACGACAGCCGTTGCGCTGGCTGCGGCGATTAGCGCCGACGTGTGCGAGATTTATACCGACGTGGACGGCATTTATTCGACCGATCCGCGAATCGTGAAATGCGCCCGCAAGCTTGAGGAAATTTCGTATGACGAAATGCTGGAGCTGGCCAACCTGGGGGCGGCCGTTCTTCATCCGCGCGCGGTGGAGTACGCGAAGCATCACCAGGTGAAGCTCGTCGTCAGATCCAGTTTTAACTATAATGAAGGCACGGTTGTGAAGGAGGAAACCAGCATGGAGCAGGGAGTAGTGGTAAGCGGTATCGCTTATGATAAAAATGTGGCCAGAATCAGTATTTTGGGAGTGGAAGACGTTCCCGGCGTTCTTGCCACGGTGTTCGGAGCGCTCGCCGGCGCTGGCATCAACGTGGACATCATCGTGCAGAGCGGCGTTCAGGACGGCAAGGCGGACTTTTCCTTTACCACCTCTCTGTCGGAGAGCGGCCAGGCACTTCAAGTCATCAAGGATTTGAGATCCACCCTTCCGTACCGTGAAGTCACCTCGGAAGACAATCTGGTCAAAGTATCGATCGTAGGTGCGGGCATGATCAGCCATCCCGGCGTTGCCGCCGAAATGTTCGATGTCATTTCCAAGCAGGGCGTCAGCATTAAAATGGTCAGCACGTCCGAGATTAAAACGTCCTGCGTCATCGAAGGCGGCAATCTGGAGCAGGTCGTCAGTGCGCTTCATACCGCCTACAACCTCGATACCGATGCGCAGGTGTTTGTGGGAGGCCCACAGGACCGCCGCTAGGTCTGAATGCAAATACTCATACAAAAAGCCGTCCCCACAGCAGGGACGGCTTTGTTTATTTCAGCGCGGCTCGGATTATCCGCGGTCCGCAGCAATTGCGAACAACGGCGTCAGGATCATTTCCGACTTGGCATACGGCACGACAGGGACCGTGTCGATCCCTGTGCAGTATTCGACGTCATGCGTAAATCCCAGCTTGACCAGCTGCTTCGCTGCGCATCCTTCCATTACGGTTTCAAACAGGGATCCCTTGCACTGCCGGTACGCATGCTTCATCGCCAGGCCCAGATCATTCAGCTGAAGCGGCGCTTCCGAAATGGACTCCATCGCATCGATGATCATTCCCGCGCACAGGCCATCCTCCAGCGAAAAATCGTTGCGGCATCCCGAGCACAGCAGGATGGCATCTTTCCCGAACGATAACAGAGCTGACGCACAGGCCGTCCCATTCATAAATGAAGCGGCAAATATTCTGGCGGCCTTATGGGATTTGAGCAGCCCTCGGGTCCCGTTCGATGTGGTCAGCACCACCAGCTTTCCGGCAACCTCAGTGGTCATATAATCATGCGGCGAATTCCCGGCCTGAAACCCGGGGATTTTTTTATAATACCGTTCTCCACCGACAAACGTTTGGTCTCCCCTCATCTGCTGGGCTTGAGGAACCGTCTCCACGGGCATCAGCCCGGTAGCGCCTTGGGCCAGAGCCGTGATCATCGTACTGGTTGCCCGCAGCACGTCAATCACAACGGCGCTCTTGTGCACAAACTCCTCCGATCTCACTTCGTCCACATTGGCAATGACATCCACCCGCATGGATAAATCCTCCTTATGCATCTGTAAATAATACGACACCTCTTTCAGCTGCTTAGCCCTGAAGATGCCGATGGTTGAACGGTCCTCTCTTGGTCGGCCGGATGCAGGCAGTTTGTCTGCAGACGGATCCAACCCAGGCAACTGACAAGCGGATAGGTATTTCATCAAACAATATATGCAAGCCCGGAGCATTTTGTTCCGAATATAGGAGTTATTAAATAGAGGCTTTGTCATGACTCTTTTGATAATCAGTGAAGCAGCTCCGTTTTGCCAAGTTATTTTCCGTATCTTTCTTGTAAAAGACAACTAAAAAGAGAGAGTCCCGCATATCTATGAGGTTAGAAGTACAATCTCGCAAAAGGGGGTCATTTTAGTGGACAAGTTCGTGCTCAGCATGGCTACGCTGCGTTTTATCTCCGGAAGCCTGGAAATCGCCGCCGCGCTGCTGATGCTAAAGCTCGCTCAGGTAGATAAGGCGCTGGCGGTCAATTCCCTGCTGGCATTCGTCGGGCCGACGGTGCTCATCCTGACGACTTCCATCGGGCTCATCGGCGTGGCCGATAAGCTCTCCTGGGGAAAGATGGCGTGGATCTTTTTCGGCGTGTCCTGTCTCTTAATCGGCATTCTCAAAAAATGATAGATTACAGTGGTCATAAATTTAGGGGCCAAGCATAGACATAAGTAAGAAAACATCTAGTAGTTTATCCATCAGAAGTTGAACAAGCTTGCAGGAGAAAGGCAGCACGGGGGTGGTCCTATTACAAATCCAAACTGGCTGGAGTTACTTCCGGAGCCGGTCAAATCGATCCTTCACCAGCTCCCTCACCATATTCTGAGCGTCGTGGAGGAGGTACGCATCCGTGAAGGCAGGCCGCTGGAGATCAACGGCGCAGGCTCACACCACTATGTTACGGGACAAAGCACGCTGACGCTGGATGCGGACAAGGCGTACAAGCCGCAGCGGGAGGTCAGCCGAAGGCTGCTCGATCTGATCAGCAACCATTCGCTGTACACGATGGAGGAAGAGCTACGCAAAGGCTTTATCACCATTCCCGGCGGACACCGCATCGGCTTGGCAGGAAGAACTGTGCTTCACGCCGGACATGTCGAGCATATCCGCGATATCAGCGGATTCAATGTGCGGATTGCCCGGGAAGTGAAGGGTGCCGCTGACGGCATCCTCCCCTTTCTGATCGATAGGGAAGGAAACAGGATTCGGCATACGCTTCTGCTCTCGGCACCGCAGCAGGGCAAGACGACCCTCCTGCGGGATTTGGCGAGACAGATCAGCAGCGGGCTCCCCGGGCTTGGCAAATCCAGCCTGCCGGGGATGAAGGTGGGCATCGTCGACGAGCGTTCCGAGATCGCCGGCTGCCTCAAAGGCGTGCCGAGCTTTGACGTCGGACCACGCACCGACGTGATGGATGCCTGTCCAAAGGCGGAAGGCATGATGATGATGATCCGGTCCATGTCACCGGATGTTCTGATGGTGGATGAGATCGGCCGGGGAGAGGACGCCGAATCGGTGACGGAGGCGCTGCATGCGGGCATTACGGTCGTCGCCACGGCGCATGCCGGCGGCATCGAAGAGCTGAAGCATCGGCCTGCCCTGGCCGGGCTCATAGAAACCGGAATGTTTGAGAGGTACGTTCTTTTAAAAAGGAAGGCACAAGGGTTAAGCTGCCGGATCCTCGACCAGCAGCACCGGCCGCTGCAGCTTCAGACGGGCAGCCAGAGAGGGGTGAACTTCCTTGCTTAAGCTTTTTGGCGCCGTGCTCATTCTGCTGTCCGGCACACTGGCCGGATTCCATCAGGCCAGGCAGTTTGCCAGCCGGCCGAAGCAGATCCGGGAGCTGATCCTGGCCCTGCAGCGGCTGTCGACCGAAATCACCTATGGATTTACCCCACTTCCGGAAGCACTTCGCAAAATAGCGGATCAAATGCGGGAGCCTCTCCATACCTTTTTTCTGAATGCAGCACGTGAGATGGGGCCGGCCACAGGATTGACCGCCCAGGAGAGTCTCCAGCGTTCTCTCCATGAGAACTGGAAGCGGACCTCCATGAAGGCACCTGAACGCGAGGTGCTGCATCAGCTCAGCTTCACGCTCGGGACAAGCGACCGGCAGGACCAAATCAAGCACATCCAGCTGGCCGTCGAGCAGTTGAAGCATGAAGAAGCAACAGCCAGGGACGACCAGGCCAAATACGAGAAGATCAGTAAAAGTCTCGGGCTGCTCATCGGAGCATTGATCGTTATTTTGATCTTTTAGCGAGGTGCCTAGGAATGAACTTTGAAGTGAACGCAATTTTCCAGATTGCGGGAATCGGCATCATCATTGCCATGATTCACACAGTGCTGAAGCAAATGGGAAAAGAGGATATGGCTCATTGGGTGACGGTCATTGGTTTTGTCGTGGTGCTGTTCATGGTCGTCCGGCTGCTCGATAACCTGCTGCAGGAGATCAAAACTATCTTTTTGTTCCAGTAGGGGTTGCTAACCATGGAAATTATTCAAGTGGTAGGCCTTGGGCTTCTGTCCACGATTCTGATCCTCGTCATCAAGGAGCACAAGCCGATGTTCGCTTTCGTCCTGGCCGCCGCGACCGGCGTGCTGATCTTCATGTTCCTGATCGGCAAAATCGGTATGGTGATCCAGGAGCTCCAGCGGCTGGCCGAGGCATCGGGAGTCCAGATGATCTACCTGAAAACGATACTGAAAATTATAGGGATCGCTTATATCGCCGAGTTTGGGGCGCAGCTCGTCAGAGACGCCGGGCAGGAAAGCATCGCTTCCAAAATCGAACTCGCGGGCAAGGTGCTGATCATGGTGCTTGCTATCCCCATTATCGGCATTATCATCGAAACGGTGCTTAAGCTGCTGCCAGCCTGAAGGAGAGGGGTGAAGACATGCCGGGACTGCAGAGGCTGCCGGACAAGATGCACATTGTTATTTTGTTTATCGTGTTCATGGTGGCAGGGATCACCCGGGTCTTTGCGGCTTCACCCACGGATCAGCTGATCCAGAGCCAGGCGGAGAATTTGCCGAAGGATCAGGTGGAGAAGTACTGGGACACCTTGATGAAGGAATACGGGGGATTTTTTCCGGACCAGAAAACACCATCCTTCATGGATATGCTCCTTCCCGGCGGCAGCGGCTTCAGCCTCAAATCGGTGCTGACCGCGGCAGGGACCTTTATGTGGCATGAGGTGCTGTACAACGGCAAGCTGCTCGTCACGATCGTCATCCTGAGCATCATGAGCATGATTCTGGAGACGCTTCAGGCGGCTTTTGAGAGGAAAACGGTGAGCAAAGTCGCATACGCCCTATGCTATATGGTCATCATCGTGCTGGCCATCAACAGCTTCAACGTCGCGATCGGTTATGCCAAAGAGGCGATCGACCGGATGATCGACTTCATGATGGCGATGGTACCGCTACTGTTCGCGCTACTGGCTTCGATGGGCAACATCGTCACCGTGTCCGTTACGCATCCGCTGATCATCTTCATGATCAATACGATCGGAACGCTGATCCACGTCATGGTGTTTCCGCTGCTCTTCTTCTCTGCCGTGCTTCATCTGGTCAGCTCGCTGTCGGATAAGTACAAGCTGACGCAGATGGCGAACTTGCTGCGCAATATCAGCGTGGGGCTGCTCGGGGTGCTGCTGACGATCTTTCTCGGCGTTATCTCCGTGCAGGGAATCACGGGATCCATCACCGACGGGGTGACGATCCGGGCGGCCAAATACGTCTCCGGAAGCTTCATTCCGGTCGTCGGCAAAATGTTTGCGGATGCGACGGACACGGTGATCTCGGCATCGCTGCTGGTGAAAAACTCCATCGGTCTGGCAGGCGTCATCATCATCCTGTTCCTTTGCGCCTTTCCGGCCATCAAAATCCTGACGCTTGCGCTGATCTACAAAGTATCGGCAGCCATCATGCAGCCGCTCGGCGATTCCCCGATCACCGCCTGCCTGGACACGATCGGCAAAAGCATGATTTACGTCTTTGCCGCTCTGGCGGCGGTCGGACTGATGTTTTTCCTGGCGATCACCATCATGCTGACGGCTGGCAATGTGACCGTCATGATGCGGTGAAGGGAGAGGAAGCCCGTGGAATGGCTTGGAAACTGGCTGAAAGAGGTCGTCATGGTCGTGCTGCTTGCCACCTTCGTCGACATGCTGCTGCCGAGCAGATCCATGGAACGCTACGTCAAGCTGGTCCTGAGCCTGCTCGTGCTGGTCACCCTGCTCAATCCGCTGATCCGGATCGTGACAGACGCGCCGCTCGACAAGTTGAGCGCAGCGATCAGCCGGATGGACCGGCAGCCGGGCGGCAGCAGCTCCAAAACCAGCCTCGAGCAGATTATGGACGAGGCCGAACAGATCAAGCACCGGCAGCAGAAACAAACGCTCCAGTGGGCGGGAGAGCAGGTCGCTTCCACCATGAAGGAACAGATCAAGCAGCAAACCGGTGAAGAACCCGCGAACGTGCAGGTTGTGCTGGGGCTGCCGCAGTCTAACGACGATCCGAATGCCGGAGCCGGTCAGTCACAGCCACACATTAGCGCAGTCACCGTTACAATGAGGGATTCGCAAGGCGATTCGGGCAGTTCGGGCGGCACCCAGGGGGAGAGCGGCATCCAGATCGAGCCGGTGAAGCCGGTTCACGTGCAGGTCACGATTGAGCCGGATGAGAAGCAGGCTGGAACAGATCAAATGAATTCTGATCCGGGTGAGGATCAAGCGCAGGAGGCCGCAGGCGCTGTGGATGACAAGAGCGCCGGCGAAGTCCGCAAGCTGTTGGCAAGCGAATGGAATATCGATCCGGAAGTGATCACGGTACGAAGCGGATCCGGGCAGGAGTCCCGGTTATGAAGGCGGAGGTGAAACGATGGGGAAGTGGCTGAAGAAGCTCGAGCAATGGCTGGGGGGCGGACAGGGAGGGACGAAGCGAGTACATACGTTCAGGTGGCTAATTATCGTCGGCTTGATCGGGGTGGCAATCGTGCTGTTCAACTCCTTTGTCAATGTGAAGAAACTCGATAACGAAAACATAGGGAGGGAGCCTCCGGCTGGGGCTGAGTCCCAGGAAACGTTCCAGAGCTCGGCAGGTCAGACTTCGGACTTTGCAGCGATTGAGGAAGCGGCCGAAGGCAGGATGAAGGACATTTTGGAGAAAATCGTTGGCGTAGGCACGGTGGACGTCATGGTCACGGTGGATTCCACGGAGGAAATCGTCTATCAACGGAATGTGAAAGACTCCCAGCAGCAGTCGGAAGAAAACGACGCGAACGGCGGTCAGCGCCATACGACCCAGTATACCCGGGATGGCGAGATCGTCACCTACGAGCAGTCGGGAACGCAGACGCCGATCATTACGAAAAAGGTAAAGCCGCAAATTCGCGGGGTGCTGATCGTAGCCAAAGGTGCAGAGAACGAAGTGGTTCGCAACTTGATTGTGGACGCGGTGGAAAAAGGCCTGAACGTACCGGATTACCGGATCTCCGTCGTTCCGCGCAAGCAGGGGTAAGCCGATTTCCCCGATATAATCCAGTTGACTTATGAGGAGGATTTAACGAATGAACAGTAAAAGACAAACGATTTGGTTGGTGTCGATGCTCAGTTTGATGGTAGTCCTGTCCGCATATTATCTGTTTACCGAGGACTCCGGGACGTCGAAGACGCCGGTCGCCGACAGCCAGCAGGTGGACAGCAAGACCGACAAAGACGCCAAGACGACGGCCTCGGCCGGCAGCAAAGACAACGGGGTTGTCGTAGACGAAGTCGTGACATCGGGCCAATCGGGTGACAAAACCGCGGATGCGGGCAAGGCCGACGGTTCCGCCGCGAAGGATACAGCCCAGGATACGTCGAAAGAAGACGCGGCTAAGGATGCGACGAAGGATACCGCAGCTGCTGGCAGCACGGCCGATAAGGACGCCGCAGCCAAAGACACAGCCAAGGATACGGCTGACGCCGGACAAAAGAGCGACGCGACAACTGACAAAGCTGCGGACGATAAAACGGCATCCACAAGTAAAACAGACGCCGGCAAGACAACCGCAAGCACGGAGAAAACGGACGATGAGATCCTGAAGGAAGTGGCTTCCCAGGCTTCGACAGGCAGCAGCATGCTCGAATCTCTTCAATGGCAGCGGTCGCAGACGAATGCCCAAAAAACAAACGACCTGATGGCGGCGATCAATGACATGAGCAAGGACAGCGAAGCTTCGGCCAAGGCGAGCCAGGAACTGCAGGCGCTCGAAAACAAAGAGACGATCATCGAAAGCATCGAGGAAGAGCTGGAGCAAAAATTCTCTTTTGCTAACGCATTCGTGAAGGAAAATGACGACAAGTACCAAGTGCTCGTCCTGAGCGACAAAATGGATGCCAAGCAGGCAGCGGGCATCGTTCAGCTGGTGATGGAAGAGCTGAAAGTAACCCAGGACAAAGTCAGCGTGAAAGTCGTTTCCGAGTAAAATGGCGGAAAAACAGAAATATCGTCGAAAGAGTCCGGGACAGCCCAGGACTCTTTCCATTTCTTCCGATTATGTTATAATACTTATCGTTATGTGTATGAATTGTCCGAAGCCACGGCTTCCACGCAGCTGAAGGAGTGAATTGCGAATGTTTAAATTGAACGAGATAAAAGAATTGATCAAGCTGGTCGATGAGACCTCCGTACATGAACTTGAACTTGAATCAGAAGGAGCACGCCTTTCCATCCGCAAGCCGGGCAAAACCGAAGTGGTTAGCGTTCAGGCTGCGCCTCAATTTGTACAGGCCCCTGCCGTACAGCAGGCACCGCAATACGTACAGGCACCCGCCGATAATGCGCAGGCCCCTGCAGCAGGACAGGCAGCACCGGATGCGGCTTCTTCCTCACTACATAAAATCGTCTCCCCGATGGTAGGAACGTTCTACAAAGCCTCTTCTCCGGACGCCGCGCCGTTTGTCAGCGTCGGTGACCGCGTTGACGAGAAAACGACGGTTTGCATTATTGAAGCGATGAAGCTGATGAATGAGCTCGAAGCAGAAGTAAAAGGCACCATCGTTGAGATTCTTGCGGAGAACGGACAACTGGTGGAATTCGGGCAGCCTCTGTTTCTGGTGAAGTCGGAATAGGCACCGCACAATGGAGGAGGTTACTTGCATGAAATTTCAAAAAATTCTGATTGCCAACCGCGGTGAAATCGCAGTCCGGATTATCCGGGCCTGCCGCGAGCTCGGCATTTCCACCGTTGCGGTTTATTCGGAGGCCGACAAGGAAGCGCTGCACGTCCGTTTGGCGGACGAGGCATACTGTATTGGCCCTACGCTTTCGAAAGACAGTTACCTGAATTTCACCAACATTATGAGCGTCGCCACGTTGACGGAGTGCGACGCCGTTCATCCCGGATACGGATTTCTCGCCGAGAATGCCGATTTCGCGGAAATTTGCGAGTCCTGCAACATTACCTTTATCGGACCTTCGGCCGACGCCATCAACAAGATGGGCGACAAAGCGGTTGCGAAGCAGACGATGAAGAGCGCCGGCGTGCCGGTTATTCCGGGTTCTGACGGCCTGGTTGAGGATCTGGATGAGGCGATAATGATCGGCCGGGACATCGGCTACCCATTGATCATCAAAGCGACGGCCGGCGGCGGCGGAAAAGGAATCCGTATCGCTGAGGACGAGCAGGCGCTGATTAAGCAAATCACGGCGGCACAGCAGGAAGCCCAAAAGGCGTTCGGCAATGCCGGCGTTTATCTGGAGAAATATTTGACCGGCATGAAGCACGTTGAGATTCAAGTGATTGCCGACAATCACGGCAACGTCGTTCACCTGGGCGAACGCGACTGCTCTGTGCAGCGCCGCCGCCAGAAACTGATCGAGGAAGCGCCTTGTCCGGTGCTGTCCCCCGACATTCGTCAGCGGATGGGTGAAGCCGCAGTCCGCGCCGCCCTTGCCGTTAACTACTCCGGTGCGGGCACGCTCGAGTTTCTGCTCGGCAACGACGGCCAGTTCTACTTCATGGAAATGAACACCCGCATTCAGGTGGAGCATCCGGTTACGGAAATGGTCACCAACGTGGATTTGATCAAAGAAATGATTTCGGTCGCAGAAGGTCATCCGTTGTCGTTTACGCAGGAAGACGTTCAAATTAACGGCTGGTCGATCGAATGCCGCGTCAACGCGGAAGATCCGGACCGCAACTTTATGCCGGCTCCGGGCAAAATCCAATTTTACCTGCCACCGGGCGGTCCTGGTGTACGGGTGGACAGCGCGGCCTATCCGGGCTACAGCATTCCTCCGTTCTACGATTCCATGATCGCGAAGCTGATCGTATGGGCGCCGACGCGTCAGGAGGCGATTGCCAAGATGAAGCGGGCGCTGTCCGAATTCGTCATCGAGGGCGTGCATACCACCATTCCGTTCCATCAGAAGCTGATGGAGCATCCGGTGTTCAACCGCGGCGATTTTGACATCAAGTTTTTGGAGGAAAACGAAATCTGACGCCTGCTTCGGATTGTTTGTCATAAAGTTCCCCAAATGGTATAGTATGAATGATTAGGGGCAATCCTGCTTTCGTCTGAAGCGGTTTTATATATTATCTGAAAGGTGTGTTGATTCAGGGATGAGCACATTACCGAGTGAATTTGAACGTACGGACATCGGTGAAATTCAAATAGCACCTGAAGTGATTGAAGTGATCGCGGGTCTGGCTACGGTGGAAGTGAAGGGCGTCGCCGGCATGAGCGGCGGATTTGCCGGAGGCATCGCCGAGCTGCTTGGCCGCAAAAATTTGTCCAAAGGCGTGAAGGTGGAAGTCGGCCAGCGCGAAGCGGCTGTCGACGTCTCGGTTATTATCGAGTACGGAAACCGCCTGCCGGAAGTGGCGACGGAAATCCAGCGCAATGTCAAGCGCTCCATCGAAATGATGACAGGCCTTACGGTCATTGAAGTCAATGTGCATATCCATGATGTTTACTTCAAAAACGCGGAGAGAGCCGAAGACGTTGATTACAGTCAGCGCGTAAAATAAAGGATTCAATTGGTCACCATAACCCCCGACACCCGAAATGTCGAGGGTTTACTCTAATTTAAGGAGGCTGTGCTGTTCGTGGCTAAGATACTGGACAGACTTCTGCTGTTTATTTACAGCTTGAGTATCGGAGTAATATGTGTATTTGCCATCCTCCTCATGAGTGATTTGGTTCCGGCTCCGGATGAACTGCTGAACACAGCCGAGCTTCAGCTGACGGTCATCGTGGCGGCGGTAATCCTCTTTTTACTCAGTATCCGCTTCTTCTATATCTCGATTCGCCCGGACAGAACGCATGTCCACTCCATTGACCAGAGGACCGAATTCGGCGACATTCAGATCTCGGTGGAGACGATCGAGAACCTGTGCCTCAAGGCGGCTTCGCGGGTGCGTGGCGTCAAGGACCTGAAGGCCAGGATCCATGTGACGGAAGCGGGTCTAGAAATCATGATTCGCGCCGTCGTTGACGGCGATGTGTCCATCCCGGCCATGACCACCGACGTGCAGAAGCAGGTTCATGATCACCTTCAGGAAACGACGGGCATTCCGGTCTCTAACGTGGCGGTATATATAGCGAATGTGGCCCATGCACCAGTGATCAAGAGTAGAGTGGAATAGAGGTGAATTCTCCGAGTGATCTGGAAAGAAATTTGGGAGAGTCACAAAGGACGGATTACCGGTATTGCCGGCGGTATTTTTTTCGGTTTTATTTATTTGTTTGCGGGTTTTTGGGATATGTTGTTCTTTGCATTGGTAGTGTTCATAGGATATTCTGCCGGTAAGAGAAAGGATCTGCGAATGGATTCCTTTTTCCGCTGGCGGGAAATGGGTCAGTGGCTCTCCGAGCGCTGGCGCCCGTTCAAATGAACCCGTGATATGCCTTTCTCCGGAAAAAGAGCTGCAGCTTCTTGAAGCCCATATTCTGGAGATTGACATGCTCACGGTTTTTTTTTGTGCAAATCACGATGTTTTTATTCCCGCGGTGACCCATAATAAGGACAAGAGGAAATTTCAAGGTTCTAGGAGGAACATGATGAAAAGACGTGTAGCCAGGGAGCTGGTCGTTCAGTGCCTGTATCAGATGGAAATGAACGAAGCAACAAGCGAAGAAGCGCTGGAAATGCTGCTGGAGGATGCCGCCGAAGAAAATGATACCGAGCGGACCATCACCGATGAAGCGGAACTGAAGGAATTTGTGCTGGGGCTCGTAAATGGCATTTGGGGCAGCAAAAAAGCGGTGGACGACCTGCTGGAAAATTATTTGAAGGGCTGGCAAATGAGCCGCCTCTCCAAGGTGGACCGCCAAATCCTCCGCCTCGCCGCCTATGAAATGCTGTATCGCGACGACGTGCCGGCCAAGGTTGCCGTCAATGAGGCGATCGAGCTTGCCAAGCATTTCGGAACCGAGGATTCGGGCAAGTTTGTTAACGGAGTTCTGGGGAACATGATCCGCGAGCTGGATCAATTGAAGTCATAGTCTTGCATAAGGACGCTTAGCCGTCCGCTTTGCCAATCTAAAACATAGGGGAGAGAGAGCGACATGACAGCATCTATTATCAATGGAAAACAGGTTTCTGAGGATATCCGGACCGGAATTGCCGCCGAAGTCAAGGAGCTGGCCGCCAAAGGCGTCACTCCGGGGCTTGCCGTCGTGCTGGTAGGAGAGGACCCGGCTTCCCAGGTTTATGTGCGAAACAAGGAAAAAGCGTGCCACGACCTCGGATACTATTCGGAGGTTCACCGGCTTCCGGCTTCGACGACTCAGGAGGATTTGCTTGCATTGGTGGACAAGCTGAACAAGCAGGACACCATTGACGGCATCCTCGTCCAGCTGCCGCTTCCCGGGCATATTGACGAGAAGGCAGTCATTAACGCGATCGCGGTAGACAAGGACGTTGACGGATTCCATCCGGTAAACGTCGGCAATCTGGTCATCGGAGACGACAGCCTTCTTCCATGCACGCCGGCAGGTGTCATCGAGCTGATCAAGCGTGCGGGTGTAGAGCTGGCCGGTAAGCATGCCGTCGTCATCGGCCGCAGCAATATCGTCGGCAAGCCGGTTTCGCTGCTGCTTCAGCGCGAAAACGCGACCGTGACGATGTGCCACTCCCGGACGATCGGCATGGCGGACATTGCGCGTCAGGCCGACATTCTGGTCGTTGCGATCGGTCGGGCCAATTTCATCAATGCAAGCTTTGTGAAACCGGGTGCCGTCATCATCGACGTGGGCATGAACCGGCTGGAGAACGGCAAGCTGGCCGGAGACGTGGATTTCGAAAGCGTTAAGGAAGTATCGGGCCCGATCACGCCGGTGCCTGGCGGCGTAGGACCGATGACGATTACGATGCTGATGCAGAACACCCTGATCGCGGCCAAACGCCACCACGGATTGGCATAACGGAGCGGATGCCATGGAGCCGCAGCGTATTTTTTCAATCAAGGACTTGAACCGTTATATCCGGATGAAGATGGACTCGGACAGTCTGCTGTCCGACGTATGGATCCGGGGGGAAATATCGAATTTTACCCACCATTCCAGCGGGCATATGTATTTCACGCTCAAGGATGAAGGGAGCCGGATTAAAGCGATCATGTTCGCCTCCCATAACCAGCGGCTGCCGTTTCGCCCCAAGGAAGGCTCAAGGGTCATCGCGAGAGGGAACGTAACGGTATACGAGCGGGACGGACAGTACCAATTTTATGCCACCCAAATGCAGCCCGACGGGATCGGAAGCCTGTATTTGGCTTACGAGCAGCTTAAGGAAAAGCTGGAGAAAGAAGGGCTGTTTGCTGCAGACCGCAAGCGGCCGATTCCGGAGTTTCCGGAGACGATCGGCGTCATCACGTCGCCGACAGGTGCGGCAGTACGCGATATTATGACGACGCTTGAGCGGCGTTACCCGCGGGCGCGGATCATTCTCGCCCCTGTCCTGGTCCAGGGAAAAGGGGCTGCTCCTTCGATCGTGAAGGCCATTCGCACGATGAACGAGCTGGATGAAGCGGACGTGCTGATCGTCGGCCGCGGCGGCGGCTCACTGGAGGAGCTGTGGGCCTTTAACGAAGAAATGGTCGCGCGGGCGATCCGCGCCTCGCATATCCCGGTCATTTCGGCCGTCGGGCACGAAACCGACTTTACGATCGCGGACTTCGCCGCAGACCTGAGAGCGGCGACTCCGACCGCGGCCGCGGAGCTGGCCGTGCCGCATGCAGGCGAGCTGAAGGCGCGGCTTCAGCAGCGGGAACGGCTGCTGCTCCAGCTGCTTCAGCAGCGGGTGAAGCGCAGCCGCCAGCAGCTGGCGTCCCTGCAGCGCTCGCCCGTGCTGCTGCATCCGCGGCGCTACATGCTGCAGCATGCGGAGCGCCTGGATATGCTGCGCCAGCGGCTGAGCGGCAACCTGCGTTCCCGGGTGCAGCTGAACCGGGAAAAGAGAAGCCGCATGTACCATGCGCTGATGCGGTACAATCCGCAGGAGCAGCTGACAGGGGCCCGGAGCCGCAACGATGCGGCGCGCCGGCAGCTGCTTCAGTCGATGCAGAACATACTGAAAGACAAGAAATCCCAGCTTACTTCCGGCGTGCGCCATCTGGACGCCCTCAGTCCGCTGAAGGTTATGGCCCGCGGCTACAGCCTCGTTTATGACGAGCAGGAGAAGCGTTTAATTAAATCGATTCATGAGGTACAGCCTGGCGATGTGGTCCAGATCAAAGTGAACGACGGCCAGTTATCCTGCCAGGTATGGGAACTGAAGGAGGATGCACAGGAACATGGGGAATGAAAAAGAGCTCAGCTTTGAGGACGCAATGATTCAGCTCGAGGATATCGTCGGAGAACTGGAGCACGGCGACGTTCCGCTCGAAAAGGCGATCGAGCTGTTCCAGCAGGGGATGAAGCTGTCCCAGCTGTGCGGGCAGAAGCTCGAACAGGTGGAACGGAAAATCGAGATGATCGTTGAAGAGGATGGGGAGCTTCGCAAGAAGCCGTTCGGCGGCGGACAGCTCGATCAGAGCGGCGGTGAAGTTTTTGAGTGACCGGGTTTCGTTCCAGGAATACATGCAGCAGATTTCCGAGAAAGTAACCGCCTCGTTGGAGGACAGCCTGCCGCATCATTGGCAGGTTCCTTCTTCATTAAAGGAATCCATGACGTATTCCTTGATGGCCGGAGGAAAGCGGCTCCGTCCGCTGCTGGTGATTGCGGCCTGCGAAGCGCTCGGAGGTAATGGGGAGGCGGCCCTTGATGCGGCATGCGCCGTTGAAATGGTGCATACCTACTCGCTCATTCATGATGATTTGCCAGCTATGGATAATGATGACTACCGCCGGGGCAAACTGACCAATCATAAAGTATATGGCGAAGCTACCGCCATTCTAGCCGGAGACGCCCTGCTGACGCATGCCTTTTATACGATCGCCCGAATCTCGGCGAAGCATGGTATTGATGCGGCCCCGATTTTGGCCATTGTGCAGGACCTCGCGGAGATGGCCGGTCCAAGAGGCATGGTTGGCGGACAGGCGGCCGATATGGAAGGGGAGCAGGGAGTCACGGATTTGGAGCATCTTCAGTATATCCACCAGCATAAGACGGGCGATCTGATTATTTTCTCCCTCCTAGCCGGCGGACGGATTGCCGGAGGCTCGGAGCGCGAGCTGGAAGCGCTGCGTACGTTTGGCAGCCGCCTGGGGCTCGCCTTTCAAATTCAGGACGATATCCTGGACCTGGTTGGAGACGAGGCAAAACTGGGTAAGAAGACACAGAGCGACATCAAGCAGGAGAAGGTGACATATCCTTATTTTATCGGTCTGGAAGCTTCGCAGCAGCAGGTCGAGTCACTGACCCGTGAAGCCAAAGCAGCTGTCTTGAACGCCGGTTTTCAGGATCCGGAGCGCCTGCTGGAGATCGCCGATTATTTAATGCACAGGGACCATTAGAGCATGATGCTTTATGTATGATGGGCATTTTATGATATAATGGCGAAAAGAATCTAATCATGGAAGAATGTCATGGATAACCATATCACTAATTACGAAGGAAAGCGGGGAGATTGCCGTGCTGCTTCCACAAATTAACGAGCCAGGACAATTGAAATCACTATCGGTTGACGAGCTCACTTCTCTGGCGGCCGAAATCCGTCAATTTCTGATTGAGAAGCTGTCGGTCACCGGGGGACATCTCGCATCAAATCTGGGAGTGGTGGAACTCACGCTGGCCCTGCACTATTGCTACAACAGCCCGCGCGATAAATTTATTTTTGATGTAGGACATCAAGCCTACGTTCACAAGATGCTGACAGGCCGGATGGATCAGTTCGACACGCTGCGGAAATACAAGGGGATGTGCGGCTTTGTCAAACGCAGCGAAAGCGAGCATGACGTCTGGGAAGCCGGGCACAGCAGCACCTCATTGTCCGCGGCTATCGGCATGGCCGTTGCCCGGGACTTAAAAGGGGAAAACAACAAAGTGATCGCCATGATCGGGGACGGTGCGCTCACCGGCGGCATGGCTTTCGAAGCCTTGAACCATATCGGACATGAACAGAAGGACCTGATGGTCATTCTGAACGACAACGAGATGTCGATTGCGCCGAACGTCGGCGCCATGCATAACTATTTAAGCAAAATCCGCTCGGACCGCCATTATTTGCGTGCAAAAGACGAGCTTGAGATGATGCTGAAAAAGATCCCGGCGATCGGCGGCATGCTGGCCAAGACCGGATCCAGGCTGAAGGAAAGCCTCAAATACATGATGGTTCCCGGCGTGCTGTTCGAAGAGCTGGGCTTAACTTATCTCGGACCAGTGGACGGCCATGATATCCACAAGCTGATCGAAACGTTCAAGCAGGCCGACAACGTGCGCGGACCGGTATTCGTGCATGTGCTTACCACCAAAGGCAAAGGATATAAACCCGCAGAAGCGGATTCATATAAATGGCATGGGGCATCTCCATACAAAATCGAAACGGGCCAGGTGCTCAAATCGGTAGGCAATCCGATGTACACCGACGTATTCGGCAAGACGCTGATCGAGCTTGGCGAGCAGGATCCACGTCTGATTGCGGTAACTCCTGCAATGCCAAGCGGTTCCGGTCTCATTCCGTTCAGCGAACGGTTTCCGGACCGCATGATCGACGTCGGCATTGCGGAGCAGCACGCAGCGACGATGTGCGCCGCGTTGGCGATGGAGGGCATGAAGCCGGTGTTCGCCGTCTATTCCACGTTCATGCAGCGTGCGTATGACCAGATTGTTCACGATATTTGCCGCCACAACGCCAACGTCATGTTCGCCATCGACCGGGCCGGTTTCGTAGGAGCTGACGGCGAGACGCATCAGGGTGTGTTTGACATCGCGTTTATGCGCCACATTCCGAATATGGTCATGATGATGCCGAAGGATGAAAACGAGCTGAGACATATGATGAAAACCGCCCTGGAGTATAACGACGGACCGATTGCTTACCGCTACCCGCGGATCAACGGCCTGGGGGTTCATCTGGACGAGGAGCTTGTGCCGATTCCGATCGGCAAATGGGAAACCGTCCGTGAAGGCGAAGGATACGCCGTCTTGGCCTGCGGCCCGATGGTTCAGGTTGCGCTCGAGGCAGCAGACCAGCTGAAACGGGAAGGTATTCATCTGCAGGTGGTCAACGCCCGGTTCATGAAGCCGCTGGATGAAGAAATGCTGCTGGAGATTGCCGAGAACGGCACGAATATGGTGGTGCTTGAGGAAGCCAGCGAAGCGGGCAGCTTGGGCAGCGCCGTACTGGAGTTTTATGCTTCGAAGCATCTATTTGACACGAAAGTGTCCTTGATGGGTGTGCCCGACCGCTTTATCGAGCATGGCAGCGTGAAGGAGCAGCGGGAGGAGACTGGTCTTACGGCGGCAGGAGTAGTCGGCGAAATCAAAAAGCTGATGTCCCTGCATCCTTACGAGATCGGCAAAACCCAGTTTCCTTCCTAATGGACGCCGAAATCGCCGTGCAGTCAGGAGATAACGATGAATTTGCCTAAAGAACGAATCGACGTCCTGCTCGTTGAGCAGGGCTTTTACGAGAGCCGGGAAAAAGCCAAGGCGGCGATTATGGCCGGGCTGGTCTTAGCCGCAGAAGAACCGGTCGAAAAGGCGGGGACGAAAATTCCGCGCGATACGCCGCTTAGGGTCAAGGGAGCGGTGCATCCGTATGTCAGCCGCGGCGGTTTGAAGCTGGAGAAGGCGCTCCGCACCTTCGGGATCGATCTGACCGGCAGAACGATGCTGGATATCGGGTCTTCCACCGGCGGCTTTACCGATTGCGCCCTTCAGAACGGAGCCGGCTATGTGTACGCCATTGATGTCGGGTACAATCAGCTGGATTGGTCGCTGCGAAACGACGAGCGGGTGTGCGTGATGGAACGGACCAACTTCCGTTACATGACGCCCGAGGATCTGAAAGGCCCTTCCCCGGATTTTGCCAGCATCGATGTATCCTTCATTTCGCTGCGCATCATCCTGCCCCCGCTGATGGCGCTTCTGAACAAACCGGCCGACGTGGCTGCGCTGATTAAGCCGCAGTTTGAAGCCGGCAGGGAGAAGGTCGGAAAGTCCGGCGTCGTCCGGGAACCTGAAGTTCACCGCGAGGTGCTGATGAATGTGCTGTCTTTTGCCGCTGAGTTAGGCTTTATTCTCAGAGGAATAACGTTTTCGCCGATCACCGGCGGTGAAGGAAATATCGAATTTCTCGCTCATTGGCATGTGCCCGCGAGCCCATCGGATACAGCAGGACAACCTGTAACCGAAGAAGAACTGCAGGCTTTGGTTTCTGATGTAGTTGCGCAGGCACGCCATACGTTTACAGGGAACTCATCCAAGGGATGAGTTCTTTTTGTAGGGATGATCATCATTCTGCTGAAACAAAAACTTTGGAATAACGATTGATGAGAACGTTTGTTTGGGTTATAATGAGCTTGTTTATATGCGTTTATACATTGAAAAAACGGATTTTTATACATTTAAAAAAGGGATTCTTCCGCATTTCCGCGAATACCAAGGCGAGGTGATGAGGATGGAGGGACGTGCAGACTTGCTGGTCATGGTGCTGATCGGCGTGCTCTTGATCGTTTGGATCGCGTACGGTCTGAGATCATGGCTGTTTAACCCTCTGCCTGCCCGCGTACCGGAAATGCCGATTAACGAACAGATACATGACCATCCCGCGGTAGATCTGCTGGAGGAGGCAGGCTATGAAGTGATCGGCGGCAAAATCAAGATCCCGCTGCTGTTTGAGGCGGACGGGGAGGAATATCACAGCCGCCTGTTTATCGATTATGTCGTGAAGGACGATGACGAGGTATTGTACCTTGTGAAAGTCGCCAGAAGGCGTCTGCCCCTGGAATGGACCGGATCCGGTCTGCGCGACCGACTGCTGCCCTATTTTCTGCTGTATCCGGGCTCAGGCGGCGTGCTCTTCGTCGATGCCGACGAAGGGGAAATCCGGCGTATTCATTTTGATTGGGATGAAGAGGACTGGAATGGTTATGATGATTAAATATGAGCAACTAACTTTTGGGAGGCCACTATGAAAGGACAACGCCATATCAAAATACGCGAGATTATCACCCAGCGGGAGATCGAGACCCAGGACGAGCTGGTGGAGGCTCTGCGTGAAGCGGGATTTCAGGTGACACAGGCAACCGTGTCCAGGGACATCAAAGAACTGCTGCTGATCAAGGTGCCGATGGATGACGGCAGGTATAAATATTCACTGCCGACGGATCAGCGCTACAATCCGATTCAGAAGCTTAAGCGCGCGCTGGTGGACAATTTCGTGCACATCGATTACACGAACAACCTGGTCGTCATGAAGTGCCTGCCGGGAACGGCCAATGCCGTTGCCGTCTTACTGGATAACATGGAATGGAACGAAATCATGGGAACGATCTGCGGCGATGACACGGCGCTGATCATTTGCCGGACGAATGAGGACAGCGAGCGGCTGGTCCAGATGATCAACAGCTTTATTTCATAGTACAAATTATAGATTTGCCTTAGCGGAGGTGCGCTTTTTATCATGCTTTTAACATTGAGTATCCGAAACTTGGCGGTCGTCGAATCCGTCGACGTCCATTTTCATCCCGGCTTTCACGTCCTGACCGGGGAGACTGGTGCCGGGAAATCCATCATTATCGATGCTTTGGGGCTGATTGCCGGAGGAAGAGGCTCGGCGGACTTGATCCGCTACGGCTGCGACAAGGCGGAGATTGAAGCGATGTTCGAGCTGCAGGAAGGCCATCCCGTGTGGGAAGCCTTGGCCAAGATCGGTGTCGGAGGAAGTCATGAAGAGCATTTGATCATCCGCAGGGAGCTGACGTCTCAGGGCAAGAGCACGTCAAGAATCAACGGGCAGCTCGTTAACTTGACGATGCTGCGGGAAGTCGGCGAGCAGCTGGTCAACATTCATGGCCAGCATGAGCATCAGAACCTGTTGCGCGCAGACAGGCATCTCAGCTTGCTGGATACTTACGGGGATACGCTGATCGGACCCATCAAACGGGAATATCAGGAACGGTATGCGGCGTTCTCCAAAGTGGAGAAGGAGCTCCGCGAGCTGATGGAATCCAGCCAGAAAGCGTATCAGATGCTCGATCTCTATCGTTTCCAGCTGGAAGAAATCTCAGCCGCTTCATTAAAATCCGGAGAAGATGAATGGCTGGGCGAAGAAAGGGTCAAGCTATCCCATAGCGAGAAAATGATGGATGCGGTATCGGGATCCTATGAGCTGCTGAACGGGCATCAGGGAATCAGCGTGATCAGCACGGCCATTTCCCGTCTGGAAGACGTCATGAAGTATGATGAGAAGGGTCTGAGGCCGGTACTTGAGCAGCTGCAGTCCGCCTTTTACCAGCTGGAGGACGCTGCCTTTCAGCTCAGGGATTACCGGGATCAGGTGGAGTTTAACCCTGAGCGGCTGGAAGAGGTGGAGCAGCGTTTGGATCTCATCTCCACACTCCGCCGTAAATACGGGGACAGTGTGGAGCAGATTCTGGCCTATTACGAGTCGATCCTGCAGGAAACGAGCCTGCTGGAGAACAAGGATGAGCGTCTGGAGCAGCTGAAATCCCAAAGGGAAGGACTGCTGAACGGACTGGTTGAATCCGCGCTGGAGCTAAGCGAAGCAAGGCAGCAGTGCGCTGCAGATCTCGCCAGACAGGTCGAGGCCGAGCTGAAGGACCTGCACATGGAGCGAACGTCGCTGGAAGTCCGTCTGGAGCGGCTTGATGATCCGCGGGGGATCGAGGTCGACGGCCGGAAAATCCGGCTCACCAGACAGGGGCTTGATACCGCTGAGTTTATGATATCCCCGAATCCAGGCGAGCCGCTGCGGCCGCTCAGCAAGATCGCGTCAGGCGGTGAGTTATCCCGGATGATGCTGGCGATGAAGAGCATCTTTGCCCGCCATGACCGCATTCCGGTCCTGATCTTTGACGAAGTGGACACGGGGGTCAGCGGAAGAGCGGCACAATCCATCGCCGAGAAGCTGAACAAGCTGGCTGAGACCTGCCAGGTGTTTTCGATTACCCATCTTCCGCAAGTGGCCTGCATGGCGGATCATCAGTATTTAATCGAAAAGAATGTGGATGAAGGACGTACAATGACGCGCGTGGAAGAGCTCTCGACGAAGGGCCGCGTTGAAGAATTGGCCCGCATGCTCGGCGGGGTGGAAATTACGAAGAAAACGCTCCATCATGCCCAAGAAATGCTGAAGCTGGCGGACGAGCGGAAAGCCGTCAAATCCGCACCAGAGTAATGATTGACAGTAATAAAAGCCTAGAGGCGGGGTAATCTTAAAGGTACGCAATTGGCGACCACCTTTCGTCAAGCGGAAGAAGCAAAAGGGAGCGTGACAGCCATTGAACTCCAGCCTCAGGAATAAAATGCTCGGTCTTTTCATTGTCTTCTTTCTTTGTTTTTTAGGAACAACAGAGCCGGTACAAAGCCTGGCCGCCATCCCGAACGAAATCAGGATGTTTGCGGGAACGGCACAAGCGCTCTCCATGCCGGTGACGGCCCAAGCTACCGTCGACCGTCCGGGCGTTCTGCATCTCAACGGTTCCGCCGTCACCGCCAAGGTGACTCCAGGGCGTCCATTGCAGCTGACGCCGCAGCACAGCGGAATGGCGAAAGTAACCTTGAAATTATTCGGAACCATCCCTTTTAAAACCGTTCAGATCCATGTCGTACCCGGACTCAAGGTTATACCGGGAGGACAAACCATTGGAGTGAAGGTGAAATCGGCGGGCATTTTGGTCGTTGGGCATCACCTGGTCAGCGTGGATGCCGATACAAAGGTGTCCCCTGGTGAGAATGCCGGAATCCAGCTGGGTGATTTAATGACCCACATGAACGGGATTCCGATGGACGATGTCGCAAAAGTTGCCAAAGTAGTCGAAGAGGCGGGCAAAAGCAAGCGACCGGTCGAAATCAAATTCAAACGCGGAAACAAAGAGATGAGCACGAAGCTGTCCCCCGCATATGACCTGGAAGACAGGGTGTGGCGATTAGGACTGTATATTCGCGACTCAGCCGCAGGCGTCGGAACGTTGACCTTCTATGCTCCCGATCAAGGCGTTTATGGGGCACTGGGCCATGTTATTACGGATATGAACACGCAGACGCCGATTTCCGTCGGCAGCGGTGAAATTTTGCAGTCCAGCGTAACCTCGATATCGAAGAGCCAAGATGGCGAGCCTGGCGAGAAGAGAGCGCATTTTCTCAAGGAAAGTAAAATCCTCGGTAATATTGAGCGCAACACACATTTCGGAATCTTCGGCAAGATGAATCAGAATCCGGAGCACAGCTTGTATAAAGAAGGTATCCCGGTAGCATTCGCCCAGGAGGTTAAAGAAGGCCCGGCCGAAATTTTGACTGTGGTGGATGGGCAGCAGGTCGAACGGTTCAAGGTCAATATTGTACATGTGGCGAAGCAGGAATCACCGGCCACCAAAGGGCTGGTCATCCGAATTACTGATCCGCGGCTGTTGGAGAAGACCGGGGGCATCGTCCAAGGGATGAGCGGAAGCCCAATCGTGCAGGACGGCAAATTGGTCGGAGCGGTGACCCACGTGTTCGTTAACGATCCGCGGTCCGGTTACGGATGTTTCATCGAGTGGATGCTTCAGGATTCCGGAGTTCTCCCTCAATCGAGAAGTACTCAAAAAAGTCTTAAGGCCGTGTAGCCTTAAGACTTTTTGTCGTTTCATCGCGAAATAGTTAGAATAATGGATGAAAATATTAATTATAATTCAACAAGGTAAAAAAATAAACAAAAATAATTTTCGACAGAAGGAATTTAATGCTGGGTGTCGAAAACTTATCTCTGCAGAAAAATAAGGGAATACGATTCTAAGGAGGAAGCAGCCAGTGCAAAAAATAGAGGTATTGTTGGCGGATGACAACCGGGAATTCACGAATTTGCTTGCGGAATATATTACCGAGCAAGACGATATGATGGTAACGGGAATCGCCTATAATGGCGAGGAAGTGCTAAATATGATCAGTGAATCGAGAAAAATACCGGATGTGCTGATTTTGGACATTATTATGCCGCATCTGGACGGATTGGGCGTTCTCGAAAGACTACGCGAGATGAATCTGTCCCCGCAGCCTAAAATCATTATGCTGACTGCTTTCGGCCAGGAGAACATCACCCAAAGAGCGGTACAACTCGGTGCTTCATACTACATTCTTAAGCCGTTTGACATGGAGGTTCTAGCCAGCCGTATTCGTCAGCTCGTGGGGCAGCAGCATATCACGACAGGCAATATGACGGTATCAACGAACAAATCCAATGTGGTTCCGATGGCGAAAGGGAAAAACCTTGACGCCAATATTACGTCCATCATTCATGAAATCGGCGTTCCGGCCCATATCAAAGGTTACCAATATTTGCGCGAAGCGATTACTATGGTGTACAACAACATCGAAATTCTCGGTGCCATTACCAAAACGCTGTATCCGGCGATCGCCGAAAAGTTCAAAACGACGCCATCCCGGGTCGAGCGGGCGATCCGTCATGCGATCGAGGTGGCCTGGACGCGCGGCAACATCGATTCGATCAGCCATCTGTTCGGTTACACCATCAACATCAGCAAATCGAAGCCGACCAACAGCGAGTTTATCGCGATGGTGGCCGACAAGCTGCGCATTGAGCATAAGGTGTCGTGAAAGGAATAGCATGACCCTAAAGAATACGCCATACTATGACGATGATCATAGTATGGCGTTTTTTATTTGATGAAGATCCATCTGTTCCAAAAAAATTCCGATATCCATTATTTTCATTTTGAAAAGGGTAATGATATATAGATTGAACTAAAATTTTGCAGTTCCTTCGTTCATTCCATATAGTTACAAAGTTTTATCTGGATATCAAGCCTGATTAAATTTACACTTATATTATTATCAAAAATTGGAAACCTTGCTGGGCGAATACGGGAAGGAGTTTAACATTGAAAGCTAAAGGATGGATCATTGCCACCACGGCTGCGATGGTGTTGTCGGCAACGTCAATTATGGTCATGGCGAAACCGGACCCCATCAAAGTGATGCTCAACGGAACCGAGTGGGTGACTGAAACGGCACCCGTTCACATAGATGATGAAATTATGATACCCTTGCAAACCTTCGGAAAGCTTTTTGGCAAACAAGTCACCTATGACAGCCAAAGCAACACGGTTCGAATTGATGACAAGAAACAGGTCCCCTTTGCACAATCCGACGACCAGACGATACAGATCAGCGGAGATGCCAGCGAATCGGGAACCTATGAAAACTTAACGCTGAAGACTCAGACTTTCAGCCGTCACATCCCTGGGTACAATGTGGACAATCCAAGCTATGCTCCAATCATCGATCGAGCCGATTTAACGGGTGACGGCAAGAAGGATATTGTCATCATTTTAACGACAGGATATGGAACCGGCGTTTATACTTCCAATCCGCTCGTATATGCCGAAACAGCGGAACCCATACCTGTAGAGGATGCATATACGGCATTTTTAAAACAGTTCGACAGTAAAGTAACGGACAAGCAAATCGAGCTGGATATTCGCGGCGAGCGGACGATCATCCCTATATCCAAACTGCAGTCCGGCCCTGTAAAGTACCCGCCGGGGATCGGAAGCGTTATGACTTATACCCTTGAGGGGAATACCCTGAAAGCGACTACGGCCGTGCAGGTGTCCCCCGCCGAATTTATCGGCGATTTAACCTTAAGCTACACGTTTAAAAACGGTCTTCTTCAAGCAGGTGATGCTCAATTAGCCTTGTACCCCGAGTACGGTTCGTGATAAGATAACGTTCTGGCAGTTATTACTAACTTGTTAAGGCTACAGCCGTGAAAGGAACGATGATGAAGACATCCAAGATAACCACTTTACTGCTGACAGGCGTCATCACGGCGTTGCTGATCCTGAGCGGATGCAGTCTGGAGATCAACCCGGCGGCACCGGAGAACAACAGCACCCCAGCGAGCACCGGCGGGGGTAACCTTCGGGTTGTTTTTCTTGATGTAGGGCAGGGTGCTTCTCAGCTTATTATTTCCCCTTCCGGTAAAACGATGCTGATTGATGCCGGGAACAATGACAAAGAAGAGCTGATGCTGCAATATATGGAGCAATACGGCATCACCAAGCTCGACACGGTCATCGGAACTCATCCGGATGCCGACCATATCGGCGGACTGGATGCGGTCATTAACCACATTCCGGTGGGCCGCATTTATATGCCGAAAGCACAGGCCAATACGAAAACGTTTGAATCCGTTCTACGTGCCGTAAAAAATGCCAAACTGAAGGTACAAACGGCGAAGGCCGGGATCTCTTGGGATATGGACGATGAGGTTCATGTCGATATGTTGGCGCCCCGCAAAAGTTATGACGACTCGAATAACATGAGCGCCGTGGTGAAAATAACGTACGGCCGCACTTCTTTTTTGTTGACCGGTGACGCGGAGGCGGACAGCGAACGGGATATGCTTGACGCCGGAACGGATCTGCAGGCGGATGTCATGCTGGTGGGGCACCACGGCTCCAAATCGTCGACCACGCTCGCATTTCTCAAACGGGTTCATCCGAAGTATGCGGTCATTCAGGTAGGTGCAGACAATACATACGGCCATCCGAAAAGCGTCATTCTAAACCGGCTGAAGCAGCAGGGCGTCAAGGTATACCGTAACGATCTTCAGGGAACGATTGAAGCGGAGTCGAATGGGCAGAAGGTGACATTCCGAACGGAAAGGTGAGAACGATGACGGGATATGTCGAAGGCTATGAAGGACCGTATTGCCGCATTGAAGTGGACGGTAACATCCAGGCCGTACCCCGTGAACAAGTGGATCCTCAAGTGAAGGCAGGAGACGCGGTGGAACTGAAGGACGGAAAATGGGTGACCGATCCGGCTGCAACCAAACGGCGCACGGACGAAATCAAAAAGCTGATGGACGATGTTTGGGAATCATAAAAAACTCTTCGCCGGATGATGTGCTGATCGATCTTGCTCATCATCCCGAAGAGTTTTTTTGTATGATCAGGCGCTTCCTTTGGCACTGACCTTATGCGGTGGAACAAAACAGCACCGGCACCGCGGCTCGTAATCATCGGAATCCCCGATCATGATTACCGAGCCCAGCGGAGCGGGGTGGCCGTTGACTATCCGTTGTGTGAACACGGCTTCAGGGCTGCCGCATACCGCACAAAAGGCGGTCAGCAGCTGGATGTCGTCGGCCATGGCCAGCAGCCCGCCTATGTAGCCGAATTCTTTTCCGCGATAGTCCAGATTCAGTCCGTCCACGATGACATGCTTTCCGCTGTATGCCAGCTCTTCCACCAGGCCAAGGATCGGCTTGCTGAAGAACTGAACCTCGTCAAAAGCGACCACATCCGCGTCAGCGGTTTCCGCCAAGATTTTGGCGGTGATGTCAGCGGTCAACTGCCGCGGAATGGAGATGGCTGGCAGCCGGTATCCGATCCGGCTGACGATTTCGTCCTTTGCGTAGCGCTGATCCTCCTCGGGCTTGTAAGCCACCAGCTTTTTCCGCCCGTATTGGATCAGTTTTTGGCACCGGCGGATAAGTTCACCCGATTTTTCGCTAAACATGGGTCCCGTAATTACGGTAATCCGTCCTTTATTCACGTTCAGCCTGCTCCTTTCCCGTTAGCATAACCCGTTCATGTTCTATATGATGACAAAACACGAAAAATTGCGACTTTTATAGAGTACCACAATTAAAACGGACATGGCTACAAAAATAAGCGAAAGTGGCGTGCAGGCCTTTGGCCGTGGTATGGTTAATATTAAGAAGGACCGAATGAGCATTTGGAGGAGACGGCATCATGCAGGAAAAAATAGAAGCTTATAAAGCAAGGATCGCTGAACTGACAGCAGAGCTCGGAAAGGATCCGCAAGTGGAAGATCTGGTCAGTAGTCTGCTCGCGGACCTCGAAGAAGCGATTCAGCAAAACCATAAACTGCGGCTCACGCTGCTGAAGTCTTCATCGAAGGAATCACGGATGTCCACGAAGTTGAGAGAGGCGCTGTACGAATAATTTATCCGGTCCGGTTCATGTCTAGTCGCTTGCTGCAGCTTTCGCGGCAAATTGGGATACACCAAATCGCACGATCCGCTATATCCTAAAGTAAGCAGGAATACATTGAAGCGGGGTGATTGGGTGAACCGGTCCACGGATAACAAGAAACGGCGCAAGCCGGCAAAGCCGGTTGTAAAGTACGCCAAAGCCGGCGTGCCCCCGCCGAAATTGAGCCCGCAGCAAATCGCCATCATCGCGGGATTACTGAACAATTTCTTTGTGGTCGAATCTGTGCTTTATAACCGCGATAACGAGCTGAAGGTCGTCTTAACGAGCAGAACGCTGACGAATCTTCCAGTGCTGGGGAATCCGGAGTACGGATTGGTGAAGGAGGATACTGTCCTTAACATAATCGCGAGCGAAACCGATGAGGAGTCGGACCAACAACAAAACCCCGTTCTGAGATAAATCTGCAGTCCGGGGTTCTTTGTTCGATTCCTGGTCTAGGAATCCGGCATTATGAAGATTGTACGGGCGGTTTGGGCTTGCGCTTCTCCTTGAAACGTGGCCCTACATAGTTTCGTTTGCGGTCCCGGAACAGAATCCAGCCGCCGAGAAAGCTCATCCCTGCCACGAACAGGAGCAGGCCGAGCACAAAATGTCCCCACGCAAACGACGGATGGGCGACGCTCGCATCGCCGTGGAGCGAATAATATTCGAATACCGCATCTTTCATAAACAAAAATCCGGTCATTGCCGCCAGTCCCGGAATGACGAGGATCAGGATGGCGATAAAGCGGGAAATAATCAGTTTCATGAAAAATCCCTTCCTGTTGGCCTGTTTTAGTCCACTATATCATAACTCGTCCGGCGAATCTTTGTCTATTTCCGGACATGTGATAACATTTTGTAATGCGGTGAAAACCGAGTACAATATAAAAGCGATGGAGTGCTTCTTACTCCGGGCACAACTTGTCATAAGTTATGCGCCAAATGGTTTCAATATAAACAAGTTAAGATGGGGGATGGACAATGACAATATCATGTGACGTAGCCGTTCTGGGCGGCGGTACCGGCGGTTATGTGGCTGCAATCCGCGCAGCTCAGCTGGGCAAGGAAGTCGTTATTATCGAAGCGGACAAGCTGGGAGGAACGTGCCTGCACCGCGGCTGTATTCCAAGTAAGTCTTTGCTGCGGAGCGCGGAAGTATACGCAGAGATCAAAGAAAGCGAGAGCTACGGCATCGAAACAGCAGGGGCCGCACTCAAATTTCCCAAGGTTCAGGCGCGAAAGGAAGCGATCGTAGATCAGCTGCACCAAGGGGTTCAGTACCTGATGCGCAAAAATAAAATTCAGGTGGTTCATGGAAAAGGGCGAGTCATCGGTCCTTCCATTTTTTCGCCGAAAAGCGGTGCCGTTGCTGTGGAACTTGTGGATGGAGAGATGGAGACGGTGGTTCCGACGCATTTGATTATTGCCACAGGCTCGCGCCCAAGAGTGCTGCCTGGACTTGAACCCGACGGAATACATATTTTGACCAGCGACGAGGCACTACAAATGGAGGAGCTTCCGAAGTCCATCATCATCGTCGGCGGCGGCGTGATCGGTGTCGAATGGGCTTCGATGCTGAACGATTTCGGCGTGGAGGTCACCGTCGTGGAGGCGGCAGGCCAGCTGCTGCCAGCAGAAGATGAAGAGGTAGCCCGTGAGCTTCAGAAGTCGTTTTCGCGCCGGGGCATCAAAATGGTTACCGGAGCCCAGCTGCAGACGGAGACATACGAAGTATCGGATCAGCAGGTGCAGATCGATGTGCGCGTTGGGGAAAAAACCGAACGGCTTCAAGCGGACAAGCTGCTTGTGTCGATCGGCCGCCAGGCGAATGTGGAAAACATCGGTCTGGAGAACACGGATGTTCGGGTGGAGCGCGGTTTTATAGCTGTCAATAAACATTATCAAACCGGCGAATCCCATATTTATGCCATCGGCGACGTCATTGGCGGACTGCAGCTCGCGCATGCGGCAAGCCATGAAGGAATTGCGGCCGTCAACCATTTGGCAGGAGAAGACGTTCACCCGGGGGATGCGGATCTGATTCCAAGGTGCGTGTACACAAGACCCGAAGTGGCCAGCGTCGGCATCACCGAGAAGGAAGCACGCAGCCGCGGATTCGAGGTTAAGGTCGGGAAATTTCCGTTCCAGGCCATTGGGAAGGCATTGGTACAGGGGAGCAAGGAAGGATTCGTAAAAGTAGTAGCTGATCCTAAGACAAACGACATTTTAGGCGTGCAAATGATCGGAGCCCATGCGACCGACCTGATCAGCGAGGCGGCATTGGCCCAGTTTCTGAATGCAACCCCTTGGGAGATCGGACAGATGGTGCATCCGCATCCGACCCTCTCGGAAATTTTGGGCGAGGCGATGCTGGCGGTAGACGGCAAATCCATCGGAATGTAAGACCAAAATTTAGAATCGGTTCTTTTCTTTTCACCGCAGTTATGATTATAATAGGGTTAAGCCAAGTCTTAGTACCAGGTTTTAATAGTAGATCAGGGACAGACTGCAGGCTCTAAAATAAGGAGGTACCTCCCATGAATGATCAGGGTACTGTTCACACGCCACATGAGCATGAACAGCTTGGACTCACCAACGGCCAAGTCATCGACATGTACAGATATATGATGCTCGGGCGCAAATTTGACGAGCGTAACCTGCTGCTGCAGCGGGCTGGCAAGATTAACTTTCACGTATCGGGAATCGGTCAGGAGGCGGCCCAGGTCGCCGCGGCGTTTGCGCTGGATCGGGAAAAGGACTACTTTTTGCCTTATTATCGCGACTATTCACTTGTTTTATCGGTAGGAATGACTCCATACGAGCTGATGCTGTCGGCTTTTGCGAAGGCTGACGATCCGAACAGCGGCGGGCGGCAAATGCCCGGACACTTTGGCAGCAAGCGGCTTCGGATCGTAACGGGCTCAAGCCCCGTCACGACCCAAGTGCCCCACGCCGTAGGTGTAGCTTTGTCCGCCAAGATGAGAAAACAGGATATCGTTTCGTTTGTAACCTTTGGCGAAGGCTCGAGCAATCAAGGGGACTTCCACGAGGGAGCCAACTTTGCGGGCGTTCATAAGCTGCCTGTGATTTTTATGTGCGAAAACAACCAGTATGCCATTTCGGTCCCGCTTCATAAGCAGATCAGCGGCAAAGTCAGCGACCGGGCGCTCGGCTATGGGTTTCCAGGCATCCGAGTGGACGGTAACGATGCGCTCGCGGTCTACAAAGCCGTGAAGGAAGCGCGCGAACGCGCTGTCCGCGGCGAAGGACCTACGCTGATCGAAGCCATGATGTACCGCCTGTCTCCGCACTCCACCTCGGATAACGACTTGGCGTACCGGACCAAAGAAGAAGTAGATGAGAACTGGAAAAAAGACGGCATTGTCCGTTTTAAACAATATTTGATCAGCTGCGGCATTTGGGATGAAGAAAAGGATGCGGACTTGCAAGCGCAGTTGGCTCTTGAGATCAAGGAAGCAACCGAATCGGCCGACAATGCTCCGTTCCCGAAACCCGAGGATACGCTGAAGCATGTGTATGCGGGCGATAGCGAAGAGGGGGTATACTAATGGCCGAAATGGAATATATCGATGCGATTCGTCTGGCAATGAAAGAAGAAATGGAAAAAGACGAAAACGTGTTTGTCCTCGGTGAGGATGTCGGCGTTAAAGGCGGCGTGTTCACGACGACCAAAGGCCTGCAGGACCAGTTCGGCGAGGAGCGGGTCATCGACACGCCGCTGGCGGAATCCGCCATCGCCGGCGTTGCGATCGGCGCAGCCATGGTCGGCATGAAGCCGATCGCGGAAATGCAGTACTCCGACTTCATGCTGCCGGCAACGAACCAAATTATTAGTGAAGCCGCGAAAATCCGCTATCGTTCCAACAACGACTGGAGCTGTCCGGTCGTCGTTCGTGCGCCGATCGGCGGAGGCATTTTCGGGGGATTATACCATTCCCAATGCCCGGAATCGATCTTCTTCGGCACCCCCGGTTTGAAAATCGTAGCGCCTTTTACCGCCTATGATGCGAAAGGACTGCTGAAAGCTGCGATCAACGATCCGGACCCGGTGCTGTTTTTTGAAAATAAAAAATGCTACCGCATGATCAAGGGCGACGTGCCTTTGGACGATTATACTGTACCGATCGGCAAAGCTAACGTGCTGCGCGAGGGGACTGACATCACGGTCATCGGCTACAGCATGCCGCTGCACTTCTGCCTTCAAGCCGCCGAAGAGCTGGATAAAGAAGAAGGCATCTCGGCCCATATTCTGGATCTGCGCTCCCTGCAGCCGCTGGACCGTGACGCCATCATTGAGGCGGTCCGCAAAACCGGCAAGGTGCTGATCGTACACGAGGACAACAAAACGGGCGGTGTGGGCGCCGAAGTGTCCGCTATTATTTCGGAAGAATGCCTGTTCGACCTCGATGCGCCGATCAAGCGGCTGTGTGGTCCGGACGTACCGGCGATGCCGATCAGTCCGCCGATGGAGAAGTTCTTTATGCTGAGCAAGGATAAGGTCAAACAAGCCATGCACGAACTGGCGGTTTATTGAGAATTGCCGTATGAAGGAGTGAAAATATGTCAAATCAAAAGTTTACCGATATGGTGATGCCGCAGCTGGCAGAATCGCTCGTGTCCGCCACCATCGCCAAATGGCTGAAGCAGCCTGGCGATAAGGTGGAACAGTATGAGCCGATCTGTGAGGTCATCACCGATAAGGTCAACGCGGAAATCCCGTCCACCGTGGACGGGATTATGGGAGAATGGGTCGTCGAGGAAGGCCAGACCGTCGCCGTCGGCGAGGTTATCTGCCGCATTGCGGCGGCAGGTGCAGCGGGGGCTCCGGCGGAGGAACGGCCGCAGGCGGAGCCGCGTACTACACCGGCCCCAGTACAGTCTGAAGCCTCTGGAGACCAGTCGATGCGAGGCCGGTATTCTCCAGCGGTGCAAAGCCTGGCAGCCGAGCACGGCGTGAACCTGAGCGCCGTCCAAGGAACGGGCATGGGCGGACGGATTACCCGTAAGGATGTCCTTGCTTATATCGAAAACGGCGGTGCGGCAGCGGAAACCGGCCGGGCTGAGGAAGCTCCGTCGAAGAGAGAGGTTCATTCTCCGTTCGAAGGGCTGCCGCATGCCAATCCTGCGGTCCGTCCGGAGCAGTATATCCCGGTTCCGCCGGCATCCAGCCGGCAGTCAGGTCTGCATATGACTGAGTCGCCGCGTATTCCGGCTGTGGAACTCGAGGACCAGAACGGGCGCGCCGAGACGATGATCGACGTCACCCCGATCCGCAACGCCATTGCGACGAACATGCGCCAAAGTGTGTCGGAAATTCCGCATGCCTGGACAATGATCGAGGTCGACGTAACCAACCTGGTGCTGCTGCGCAACAAATTGAAGGATGAATTTAAGCGCAGAGAGGGCTATAATTTAACCTATCTGGCGTTTCTTCTGAAGGCTGTGGTCAATGCGATCAAGGATTACCCGATCATGAACTCGGTCTGGGCGGTCAACAAGATCATTGTGAAACGGGACATCAACATTTCCCTCGCCGTCGGCACGGAAGACTCCGTCATGACGCCGGTTATTCAACGGGCCGACCAGAAAAACATTGCCGGTCTCGCCCGTGAAATCGAAGAACTGGCGACCAAAACGCGGCAGGGCAAGCTCAAGCTGGAGGATATGCAGGGCGGCACCTTTACGGTGAATAATACCGGGTCGTTCGGTTCGATCCTGTCTTACCCGATTATCAACTACCCGCAGGCGGCCATCCTGACTTTCGAATCGATCGTGAAGCGGCCTGTCGTGATCAACGACATGATCGCCGTCCGTTCGATGGCGAATATCTGTCTGTCGCTGGACCACCGGATTTTGGACGGAGTCATCTGCGGACGCTTCCTGCAGCGCGTGAAGGAAAACGTGGAGGGCTATACGCTGGATACCAAAGTTTATTAATGAAAAGTCTACGAAAAGCTTGGTCATCATCTGAAAGGGCGTGAAGCAGTCATGACAACCAAACTTGAAGTATCCTATACGCCGATGATGGATTATGGTGCGGCCTGGGATTTGCAGAAAAGCATCGTCAGCCGCATAGACCTTGGAGAGCAGCAGGAAACCCTGCTGCTCTTGCAGCATCCACCGACGTATACGATTGGATCGCAGCGGCACCCGGAGCATCTCTTGCTCAGCAAGGAACAGCTGGAGCAGCAGGGCATCGGGCTGTTTGAAATCGACCGCGGCGGCGACATTACCTATCACGGTCCGGGGCAGCTGGTCGGGTATCCGCTGCTGCTGCTGGCGGGCAAGGAAGGACTGGATCTGCACGGCTATTTGCGCAATCTGGAGCAGGTCATTATCAATTACCTTGCGCATTACGGGATCGAGGCAGGCCGCAAGCCCGAATATACGGGTGTCTGGGTAGACGATCTGAAAATTTGCGCTATCGGGGTCAAATTCAACAAGTGCAAACACCAAAGAGGGTTCGTGACCAGCCACGGGTTTGCCTTCAACATTACGTCCGGCATTCAAAACGAAGGTTTTCAGGGAATTATACCGTGCGGAATTCAGGAGTATGGCGTCACGTCGCTTGAGGACTGCATTGGAAAGCCGATCGCGGTCGAGCAGGTGGCGGAGGAGATTGTTCCGTTCTTTACCGAGGTATTCGGATTTGAGGCCGTTTCAGCCCAAGGGGCAGAGGAAAGCCCGCTGAAATCAGCGGGCTATTAAGGACTCGACGAGCCCAAATACGACGGATCCGACCATGGCAATGAGCATGAGGTATACAAAAACGCGAAACCATTTTTTTCGTTGCATAAATAGCTCCTTTATTCATCTTTAATGAAGGCTCGATGTCGAGCCGGGACAACCTATGTACTATTGTAACTTAACGCCGAAGGAGAGGAAAGTCCATTGATTAAACAAGACCGTTTGATACAGGAGTTTATGGAATTGGTTCAGGTGGACAGCGAAACAGGCCATGAAGCGGAGATCGCCGCGCTGCTCAAGCAGAAATTTACGCAGCTTGGACTGGAGGTTGTTGAAGACGACTCCCAGGCCAAAACCGGACATGGCGCCGGCAACCTGATCGTGACCTGGAAGGGGGAAAGCGACGCGGAAGCTCCGAAGCTATTGTTCACCTGCCACATGGATACCGTAGCCCCAGGTAAAGGGATCAAGCCAGTCCTGGGAGAAGACGGTTGGATCCGCAGTGACGGGACGACGATCCTGGGGTCGGACGATAAAGCGGGCCTGGCGGTTCTGCTTGAGACGATCCGCGTGATCCAGGAGCAGCAGCTTCCCCATGGACAGATCCAATTCGTAATTACCGTCGGTGAGGAGTCCGGACTGCTGGGAGCACGTTCGATGGATCCGCAGCATTTGGATGCTGAGCTTGGATTTGCTCTCGATTCCAATGGAGAGGTCGGATCGATTGCCGTTGCGGCACCAACCCAGGCTAAAATCCAAATGAAGATTTTTGGCAAATCGGCGCATGCTGGCGTGAATCCGGAAGACGGAATCAGCGCCATTCAGGTCGCCTCCAAAGCGGTGTCGCGAATGAAGCTGGGCCGGCTCGACCAGGAGACGACAGCCAACATCGGTAAATTTTCCGGCGGCGGAGCGACCAATGTGGTGTGCGATTTTGTCCAGCTTGATGCGGAAGCGCGAAGCATCGTTCAGGAAAAGGTCGATCAGCAGATCGCCCACATGCGGGAAGCGCTCGAAACGACCGTCCGCGAGTTCGGCGCCCAGTGTGAGTTCCGGAGTGAAATCGTGTATCCAGCGTTTAATTTCAACGAAAACGATCCTGTGGTGAGCCTGGCCAAACGTGCAATTGAGCGCCTTGGACTGAGCGGAAGAGTGTTCCGTTCGGGCGGCGGCAGTGACGCCAACATTTTCAACGGGCTCGGAGTTCCTACGGTGAATCTGGCCATCGGCTATGAGGACATACATACGACGAAGGAACGGATCCGCGCGGAGGATATGGTCAAAGCGGCTGAAATGGTGCTCAGCATCATTCAGGAAACCGTCAAATCATAGCTTTAACCCTATACAGCAGGATGAACCTGCACAAACAGGCTGTTCCATGCATGCGGCAAACCGCGCTGGAACAGCTTTTTTGCTGGGCTCATCCTTCTTCACGGGCCAACGACAACGGGTAGGCTACAGGTTAGTGAACATAACGCCGGCGATCCGCGGCAGGATGATTTCTGCGCTGTGCCGGGGTCCATACCGTATGCCAGCTGGTGGATTGGATAATTTGCAGGGCCATGGTGATATTCGTCAAATATTCATCAATTTGAAAATACAGTTCACTTCCGATCACTTGACGTTCCTGTCTGTGATCCAAAGAGCTACGTGTCTCCTCCAGGAAGCAGGAGGCTGCCGCAAACCGTGCCAAGGAGTGGGATGGATCCGTTGCATAGATCGACTCGAACAGCTGCGCTGCTTTGGCGAAGTCACCTTGATCGTACAGCATTTCAGCAGCGATAAAGCAAAGATCGAGCGAGCTCTGGCTTCTCTCGTGTGTCGGAATTCCCTCCAGTTTGTTCAGGAACGTTTTGGCCTGTTCCACATAGCCCTCCCGGTAAAGGGTATAAATCAATTCGCTGGATTCATGGAACGAGGGTTCGGGCTGAAGGGACATCCCAATGTCCACCATGCCGAGCACGATCGCGGACTTGGCTGTTTCCAGCCGGTTAAACCTGGACAATTCGGGCAATCCCCGGCCCTCCTGAAGCGCACGGCAGCACAAATACGCCGCATGGGATGCGGTAACGGAATGGGAAGCGGACTTGACCACGACCTTGTCCGGGTCCATCGTTCGCTGCGTCAGCCGCGCGTGCGCTTCCTTGAATTGATGGGTGTGAATGAGGCACAAAATATAAATGAGTTGAAGAGATTCATTGAACCGTACGTCATTCGTAAAACGGCTTAGGATGCCAAAGGCTTCCTCGTACGCGCCTAGATCCGCCAGCGTTTGGCCGACCTGCAGTTCGGTCGTGTCTGAGAGCGGGACCATTTCCAGAAGGTGCCGGCATATTTCCGCATCTGTCTTTCCGGCGTCGTAGAGCAGAGCCCCCCATTCCGCGAGCGTTTTCCGATGATACTGTCCGAGATTGACCGCCCGGCGGAAAGCTTCTTCGGCTTCCTCGGTACGGCTGCATGCATATAAGAGCCTTCCGTAATCGAGCCATCCCTGCGCTTCGTCAAAGCTTTCAGCATAGGGCAAACTTCCGGAGTTATCATGTGCATGCGTCAGAGCCGTCCGAATGTGCGTCATCGCCTCACTGTTGTGTCCGCGCGATTTGTACCATAATCCCAGCTTAAAATGCAGGGACGGGGAATTCGGGTAGGCTTGCAGCAGCGTCATCAATTCATCTTTGGTCATAATTGTACCCTCCAATATATAGAACAACCTGGTGAGTGAATAGTTGGTGGGAATGCTAAAAAAATGTTTAAAAAGTTAAATCGCTTATCGTTTTCAGATCAAATCCGAAAAACATGGGGATTTCGGGGGATATTAAAGGACAAAGATTCATCCGTCCCTTAATGATCCCGCCGGGAGGAAGCGAGCGATTGCAAAATGTGCTGCAGCGGCGTGTCGGGGCTCCATTCCTTTTGCAATTGGCGGAGCATGATTTTAATCTGCCAGGCCCGTCCTACCATATGGACCGAGTTCGCTGTACGGTAACTTTTCATGAAGGGATCCCTCTTTCCTTGGGGTGAAGTTTGTTATAATAAGACCATATGTGTCAGCATGGCCAAAAATGCTAGGTTTTAACTATAAGAGGTTGTTGAGCACGTACTATAAGGAGGATCATAGAATGAAAGAGTCTTTGCCACATATGATGAAACCGTCCAAACATCTCGAGGAAGAGACCCTGTCCACCGAATCTATTTTTCAGGGAAAGGTCGTATCTTTGCAGATTGACAAGGTCCGGCTTCCCGACGGCAAAACGGCTACACGGGAAATCATCCGCCACCCCGGTGCGGTAGCTGTTCTGGCCATCAAGGATGACCGGATCATTCTGGTCGACCAGTATCGCCAGGCCATGGGACGGTGCGAGCTTGAAATCCCGGCAGGGAAGCTGGAGCCAGGGGAGGACCCGATGGAAGCCGCCAAGCGTGAGCTTGTGGAGGAAACGGGGTATACATGCGGCCGCCTGGAGCTTCTCCATTCCTTCTATACTTCTCCCGGGTTTGCCGATGAAGTGATCCACCTCTACGTGGCACATGATCTTAAAGGGGGCGATGCGGCGCCGGATGAAGACGAGTTCGTGGAGCTGCTGGAATTGACGACGGAAGAGGCGCTGGAGGCGATTTCGCAAGGCCGGATCAGCGACGCCAAGACACTTATGGCGGTGTACGCCTGGAAGTTGAACAAGCTGACGGGTGAATTCCGCGTATGAGCAGTCCGGAACGTGTCAGTCACCAAGAGCTTGCATACGAGTCGGATATGTTGAGCGAATACTTTGCGGATCTGCACATCCATATCGGCAGGACGAACGACGGGCATGCGGTCAAAATCAGCGGCAGCGCTAATCTGACGTTCGCGAACATCGCTAAGGAAGCGTCGGAGCGCAAAGGGATCGAGCTGGTGGGCATTATCGACTGCCACTCGCCGGTCGTCCAGAAGGACATTATCGACTGCCTGGAATCCGGTGAAATGAATGAAGTGCAGGGCGGTGGGATCGCCTACCGGGGAACCACGATTCTTCTGGGCTCGGAAATTGAAATCTATGAACAGGGAAGAGGCGCTGCGCATCTGCTCGTTTATTTTGCGGACCTGTCGACGATTCAGGCCTTTACGGCCTGGATGTCGGAACATATGAAGAACGTAAACCTCAGCTCACAGCGCATTTACGTTTCCGGACGGGAGCTGCAGGCTAAGGTGTACGACATGGGAGGCATCATGATTCCCGCCCACGTGTTCACTCCGCATAAAGGCTTGTACGGCAGCATGACGCCGCGAATGGAGCATGTGCTCGACCCGGGGCTTGTGAGCGGAATCGAGCTTGGGCTGAGCTCCGATTCGGAAATGGCCGGACTGATATCGGAGCTCGATCCGTATACGTTTGTAACCAACTCCGATGCCCATTCCCTGGGTAAAATCGCCCGCGAGTACAACCGGATCCGTTTGGCGGAGCCGACCTTTGCAGAATTCCGCAAGGCGATGGAGAGGGTGGACGGCAGGTGCGTGACAGGGAACTACGGCCTCAATCCGCGTCTGGGCAAGTACCACCGTACCTATTGCCATGGCTGCAGCCGCGTGTTGGACATCGAACATGGGGGCGCAGGCTGCCCGTTCTGCGGCAGCACCAAGCGGGTACAGGGGGTGCTCGACCGGATCCTCGATATCGCCGACCGCAAGGAGCCGTACATGCCTGCCTTCCGGCCGGCATATCATTACCAGGTTCCGCTTGAGTTCATTCCGGGTCTCGGCAAGGCCAAAATGAAGCTGCTGCTGGAGCGGTTCGGTACGGAAATGTCGATTCTCCATCATGCTGCTGAAACAGAAATTGCCGAGGTTGTGGGCACCGATTTGGCGCGGATGATCGTCATGGCCAGAAACGGCAGCCTGAAGCTGACCTCAGGCGGAGGGGGAACTTACGGGAAAGTGGAAGGGACGTCCATGCCCAAGACATAGTTTGGGACTTGCCTTCATACAGTAAGGGTATGCGATTGGAAAGGGGAGAAACTGCATGCGAGCTTTCCGCCATGCCCTGAAAGAACAAAACATCCTGTATATTTTTGTCGCCGTACTGTTTCTGGTTGGAGTCATCTTCGGCGCGCTCATGGTCAATGCTCTTTCCCTTGAACAGCAGCAGGACTTGGGACGGTATTTGGGCAATTTTTTCGTAACCGTTAATCAGGGAGCGGAGGCCGGACAGCCTGCGCACTCCTACTGGGACATCGCCGGGCTGCATTTGAAATGGGTTGGTCTGATTTGGATTCTCGGCCTGTCGGTCATCGGCCTGCCGGGCATTCTGATCCTCGATTTTTTGAAAGGCGTTCTGGTCGGCTTTACGGTTGGCTACCTGGTCGGCCAATTTTCGTGGCACGGTCTGCTGTTTGCGCTGGTGTCGGTAGCTCCGCCGAACCTGCTTATCATTCCGGTGCTGATCGTTTGCAGCGTATCGGCGATCGCCTTTTCGCTTCATATTATTAAAAACCGGGTAATGCTCCAGCGTCCGGGCAACATTACCCGCCCATTTGCATCGTATGTTGGGATGACGCTTGTCATGGGCCTGATCATGCTGGGCATCTCCTCATTTGAAACCTGGGTGACTCCCACGATGATGAGATGGGTGACGCCCATGCTGATCCACGCTCCGGCCATCTCCGGCATGTGAGGCAAAAGCGTTTGACTTTGTTTGGCAACTCCCCATATAATGAGAGAAGCGGTTATAGATAGGTGCAGAGATTTTCCTGTGGGGAGGGAGACAATGGAAGCACGGATCGATAAAATCAAACAACAATTACAATCCCAGGGCTATAAGCTGACACCCCAGCGGGAAGCTACCCTCAGAGTATTATTGGAGAATGAAGAAGACCATCTGAGTGCGGAAGACGTATTTATGCTTGTGAAAGAAAAGGCTCCGGAAATCGGTCTGGCAACCGTGTACCGTACCTTGGAGCTGCTGAGCGAGCTGCATGTCGTCGAGAAGATTAACTTTGGCGACGGTGTAGCCAGATACGATCTACGCACCGATACGGCCAAGCATCACCATCATCATATGATCTGCGTGAAATGCGGGAGCATGGATGAGATCCGCGAGGACTGGCTTGGACCGCTGGAAGAGCGGGTTGAACGGGAATTCAATTTCACCGTCTCGGACCACCGACTTGATTTCCACGGGGTATGCTACCGCTGTAAGGCGAAGGAAGACAACGGCGGCAGCGATGACAAGTAATCATACAACGATTTTATAATATGATCTTGACGATCAAAGCTCTCTGCCCGGCTTGCTGCCGGAAGGGGGCTTTTTTGGTCGGGGCGGCCTGGGGCATACATAAGGACAAACGTTCATATGCTGGATATAGCAAGGATGAACGGGAAGGAGAGGCGTCTCCTTCAAGAATGTGAGGTGCTTCCGGGATGATCATTCCGCTGCGAAAATGGCTGTCCGTGCTCAAGTTTCTGATCGTGTTTGTTTCTTTGGCCTATATGTTCTACCATGTGCTGACCCTGTTCACCGCTTGGATCACGCCGGTGGACCATTACCGCATTCCGGAGGGTCATGCCGTCAAGGCGTTCCAGTCCGGTGACGGGAAGCAGGATGGTGAGCGGATGGGGGACAGGCTCCGTTTTTATTTTTGGTATGGTGAATAATGCCTCCGGCAGGGGACGTCCGCCCTGCTGTCGAAGTAGAACAGGACGAAGATACGTCAATCCAAAATGAAGCCGAAGGAGCTGTTTCACAACATGATGCAGTATGTACAGCCCTTCATTCGGTACATCCGTGAGGAGAAAGGGCTGTCCAGTAACACACTTGAATCGTACACCCGTGATGTCCGTCAGTTTGTGGAATTTGTAGAGGAACGGGGGCTGAACTCGGCGGATCAGGTCAAACGGACGCATATTCAAATGTATTTGAACCTGAAGAAGCAGGAGCGCATGGCCCCGGCGACACTCGCCCGCAAGCTGGTTTCCGTACGGTCTTTTATTCATTATTTGATCCGGGAATCCGTCATTCGGCAGGATCCGAGTCTTGGACTCGACGCTCCCCGGCTGGAGAAGAAGTCTCCGAGAGTTTTGTCCATCGGGGAAGTGAACCGGCTGCTGGAAGCCCCCGATGTTACCGCACCGCAGGGGCTTCGGGACAAAGCCATGTTGGAGCTGCTCTACGGTACCGGTTTGAAAGTATCTGAGCTCATCTCCTTGAACGTGGACGATGTCAATTTGGACATGCATTTCCTCCGCTGCACAAGCAGCGCTGGCAAGGAACGGGTGCTTCCGATCAATGGGATTTCGGCCGGGGCGGTCAAGGAGTATATAACCGGAATGCGGGATCCGCTCGTACGGGAAACCTCCTCGGACGACAAAGCCCTGTTTCTGAACCTGACCGGGAGCCGCCTGACGCGCCAAGGATTCTGGAAGGTGTTGAAAAAATACGCCGCCGATGCGGAGATTGAAGGCGAGATTACGCCGCATACGCTCAGGCATTCATTTGCCGCGCACCTGCTGGAGAACGGAGCCGATCTGCGCTCCGTACAGGAGATGCTGGGGCATGCCGATATGGCGACGACCCAAATGTACACCACAAGTACGAAAAGAACGATGAAGGACGTTTATGAAGAGCACCATCCCCGTGGACGGGATCATTCCAATACCGATTAGGAGAGATTATACGCATGTCAACGACACAGCTGAAGCAAATTCAAGAGGCAGCCGCCTTTATCCAGAGCAAGGGAGGCGTTCAACCGGAAGTGGGCCTCATACTCGGTTCCGGTCTCGGAATACTGGCTGACCTGATCCAGGACAGCATATCCATTGCCTACGAGGATATCCCTCATTTTCCGGTGTCGACGGTGGAAGGCCATGCGGGAGAGCTTCTGCTCGGTACGATTGAAGGACGAAGCGTCGTCTTAATGAAGGGACGCTTCCACATGTATGAGGGTTACGGCCCGGAAGTGACGGCTTTCCCGGTAAGGGTCATGAAAGAACTCGGCGTGAAGAGCCTGCTTGTGACTAATGCGGCCGGCGGCATCAACACGGCTTTCGAGCCGGGAGACCTGATGGTCCTGACCGACCATCTGAATATGACCGGCCGAAATCCGCTCATCGGCGCGAACGACCCGGCGCTTGGCGTCCGCTTCCCCGATATGTCCGAGGCGTACAGCCGGCGGCTCCGTCAGCTCTTGAAGGAGACGGCCGCGTCGAAGAACATTCCGATTCGCGAAGGCGTATATGCCGGCCTGCTCGGACCGACGTACGAAACGCCTGCCGAAATCCGCATGCTGCGTACGCTCGGTGCGGATGCTGTCGGCATGTCGACGGTATCGGAGACGATCGTGGCCCGGCACGCCGGCCTGGAAGTGCTCGGCATTTCCTGCATCAGCAACATGGCGGCGGGCATTCTGGACCAGCCTTTGTCCCATGAAGAGGTCATGGAAACGACCGAGAGAGTCCGTGAGAAGTTCCTCGGCCTGGTGCTTGCGGTCATCCCTCATATGTAATACGTACGGCCGTTTATTCAAAGCAGCCCCCGCAGGAGTGATCCTGCGGGGGCTTTTGCATTTTTCAAAAATAATTCGGCGTAAGCCGCCCCTGGCATGGAATATTTTCCTGTGATCCTGACGAAACTGAAAGACAGTAACCATTTCAATTGAACCATATAGAAATGAACTAAAGAAATGAAAGTTATAGGCCGTATCAGGCCTTAATAACAGGAAGTTCAATGAAAAAGCTTTAGTTCAATCTATACAATAGGTCAGGAGGGGACTTATTTTGAAAAAAACGATACTGGCGCTCGCGCTGTCCTTCGGGCTGTCCACGGTGGCGCTGCCTTATCTGGGGTATGCCGAAGAAGCGCCAAAAGGCGGTCAGGCTCCGGGCGTGGAGCTGGCGGCGAATGCTAGGTCAGCCATCCTTATGGATGCGGATACGGGAACGGTCATTTATGAGAAGAACAGCCATGATAAACTTCCGCCGGCAAGCATTACGAAAATTATGACCATGCTGCTGACCATGGAAGCCATCGACGAGGGCAAGCTGAAAATGACCGATATGGTCCGGACGAGCGAATATGCGGCGTCGATGGGCGGTTCGCAAATATTCCTTGAGCCGGGTGAAGAGATGACGGTCAACGAAATGCTCAAGGGCATCGCAATGGCTTCCGGCAACGATGCCTCGGTGGCGATGGCCGAAAAAATCGCCGGCACGGAGCAGGCCTTTGTCCAAATGATGAACGACAAGGCACAGGAGCTCGGGCTGAAGGATACCCATTTCGTGAACTGTAACGGGCTTCCTGCCGAGAACCATTACTCTTCGGCGCACGATATCGCGGTGATCAGCCGTGAACTGTTGAAGCATTCGGAAATTACGAAATACACCGGTTCCTATCAGGATTATTTGCGAAAAGATTCCGAAAAGCCCTTCTGGCTCGTGAATACGAACAAGCTGGTCCGCTTCTATACAGGGGCCGACGGTCTCAAAACGGGGTATACCTCCGAGGCGAAGTTCTGCCTCTCGGCTACGGCCAAGAACGGCAACCTGAGAGCGATCGCCGTGGTGCTGGGCGAGCCTAACACCAAGACGCGGAACGAAGAAGTGTCCAAAATGTTCGACTATATGTTTGCCCAGTACAGCACGCACACCATTTTCAATCCGGGTGACGTGATGGGTACGGTGAAGGTGAACAAGGGCAATACGAAGGAACTGACCTTGAAGGCCGGACAAACCTACAGCGTTCTGACAAAGAAAAACGCCAAGGCAGCGGACATCCGCCACGAAATGGTCGTTCCGAAGGAGATCAAGGCTCCGGTCCAGCAGGGACAGGTTCTCGGTAAACTGGTCGTCTACGAGGGCGGCAAGGTGCTGAAGGAATTTGAGCTGAAGTCGCCGGAGACGGTGGGCAAGGCCGGATGGTGGAAGCTGTTCAAACGGACGACATCAAAATTGTTTCTTGTAGATTGATAGCGGTTTTCTTCTAGTTTTGTCGTGATGCAGGAATCCGGTTTTACTCCGTAGAAATCGTTGTTCATGACAGGGAGGAGAGTGAGCAAACGTGAATCTGCAAGTGGAAATGGAGCATCACCGCAACATCTTGATTGTGCGCTTATCGGGAGAGCTCGATCACCATACGGCTGACCATGTCCGCATGAAAATGGATGAGACGATCCAGCGCGGACTGACAGACCATCTGGTGCTCAGCCTGAAAAATTTACAGTTCATGGACAGCTCAGGCCTGGGTGTGATCCTCGGAAGGTATAAGCTGATCAAGGCCAAGGGCGGCAAAATGGCGGTGTGCGACGTCAATCCTACCGTCTACCGGCTGCTCGATATGTCCGGCTTGTTCAAAATTATGCCCATTTACGATAACGAGGGTCATGCGCTCTCGGGTCTGGAGGTCGTGTCATGAGTAAAGAAAAGGCCATGGAACGCAATTTCATGACGCTGCAGTTCGCAGCCAAGTCGGAAAACGAATCGTTCGCCCGTGTGACGGTGGCCGCCTTCATTTCACAGCTGGACCCGACCATGGATGAGCTGAGCGACCTGAAAACGGTCGTTTCCGAAGCGGTGACCAACAGCATCATTCACGGGTACGACAGCGATCCCGAGGGGATTGTCACGATCACTGCGGAAATTGTGGGAGATACCGTCACTCTGACCGTGGAGGATCGGGGAAGAGGCATCGAAGACCTGGAGCTTGCCAAGCAGCCCCTGTATACGTCGAAGCCGGAGCTGGAACGGTCGGGTATGGGCTTTACGATCATGGAGAACTTTATGGATGAATTCGAGGTATCCAGCGAGCCCGGTTCCGGAACATCAATCAAGATGAAGAAGAGGATCGAATCTAAGAAAGCTTTGTATAATTAGGGGTTGGGCGCATGGATGCTGAAGTGAAGAAAGGTTCGCAGACTTATTTGGATGATGCCGAAGTCAAACGTCTGATCGCACTCAGCCAGACCGGGGACAGCTTGGCCCGCGATACGCTGGTAAACTGCAACATCCGTCTCGTCTGGTCTGTCGTGCAAAGGTTTATGAACCGGGGGTACGAACCCGAGGATCTGTTCCAGATCGGATGCATCGGCCTGCTGAAATCGGTCGACAAATTCGATTTAAGCTATGACGTCAAGTTTTCCACCTATGCTGTTCCGATGATTATCGGCGAGATCCAACGCTTTCTCCGCGATGACGGAACGCTGAAGGTCAGCCGGTCGCTGAAGGAAATGGCCAACAAGGTACGCAAGAAAAGGGACGAGCTGTCGAAGCACCTGGACCGGCTGCCGACCGTCAAGGAAGTGGCCGAGGAGCTTGGGGTAACGCCAGAGGAAGTTGTGTTCGCCCAAGAGGCCAACAAGCCGCCGACCTCAATCCACGAGACCGTGTTCGAAAATGACGGGGATCCCATTACGCTGATGGACCAGATCGCCGACGAATCCCAGGAACGCTGGTTTGATAAACTGGCGCTGAACGAAGCAATCGATGGCCTGTCGGAGCGGGAAAAGCTGATCGTCTATTTAAGGTACTACCGCGACCAGACCCAATCGGAGGTAGCCACCCGGCTCGGGATATCCCAGGTACAGGTTTCGCGCCTCGAGAAAAAAATACTGCAGCTGATCCGCGATCAGATTGCCCAGTGAACAAGGAACCGTCTTCCGTATGGGAAGGCGGTTCCTTTTTTTGGGCAGCGATGCAAATCGGACTAGAAAGTAGACCTTTTTCCTATACTAACGGTAATTCAGCAGCAAAAGGAGTGATTGGATGTCTGATCACGGATTGCCTACGGTCTACCTGCAGCTGCGCAGCCGCGTACCGATTTCCGCTGGAAGGGTCGTGACCCTCGGCCACATCGCCCGGATTTTATGCGACCCCGAGTGGGAATCTTCGCTCCGCAGCCTGGAGCTGGTTCATCCCCATAAGTGGGATGGAAATTTGTTGTTAATTGACATGATGCACATCATACCGAAGATCCAGGAGCTCATTCCGGGCGTCCGCATTGAGTCGATGGGGAACAAGCACTCCCTGGTGGAAGTGGTAAAAAAGGAGAAGAAACCGTCACTGATCCTATTCATCCTCGTCTGGCTCCTCCTTTTCTTCGGGTCAGCACTGACGATCATGAATTTCCATGCGGACGTGAACATGCAGGAGGTGCAGATCCGTACGGTGGAAATGGTGACCGGCCGCCGGGACGAGCATCCCTACTTGTTCCAGACGGCTTATTCCTTCGGCATCGGGTTTGGCATGGTCGTTTTCTTCAACCATTTATTCAAAAAGAAGTGGAACGAGGAGCCGACCCCGCTGGAAGTGGAAATGTTTCTGTACCAGGAAAATATCGACCAGTACGTCGTTGCCGAGGAATATAAACGGATGAAAACCGCGAACCGTCAGGGGGATTCGTCTTGATTCTGGTCGGCTGGATCATCCAAATACTGCTCGGGATTGCCGGGGGAATTGCGGTTGGCGGCGGCGTTATTGCGCTGTTCATCGTTCTGGACATGATTCCAAGGCTGGCTCAGCTGACTTCATCCTATAATCGGGTTCACTGGTACGAAGGGGCGATGGTAACTGGGTCGCTGGTCGGGACCGTGTTCGACTTTTGGAACTGGAAACTATCCTTGGGACCGCTGGCCGGCCTCTTGATCGGGCTGTTTAACGGGATATTCGTCGGTATGCTGGCCGCCGCGCTCACCGAAGTGCTCAACGTGCTGCCCATTTTGGCTAAAAGGCTGCAGATGACCCGCTACCTGTTCGGTTTTTTGATGGCGATGGTCACGGGAAAAGTGGCGGGTTCCCTGTTTGACTGGTTTGTTTACAGAAAGTAAGGAGGAACGCTTCGTGAGAGATGACAAGGATCAGGAAATCAACGTAGAGGACCCTGCCGGCATTGCGATGATCATGCAGTACGGGGACGAATCGAAAGAGAAGAAGGAAGACGCTTCTCATCCGTCGGAGGAGGGGAAGGAGCCCCGGAGGACGGCGGGCCGGCGTGAAGGCGGCGAAGAACAGGCTGAGGATGAGCATAAGGCAGCGGGTGACGGCGGAGAAGATAAGCGGATGCAGGAAAAACGCGACCAGGAAAGATCCGACACCGTCGAGGAATCCATCATCTATTGGCAGGATAAGGATGAAATTCCGGAAAGCCTGGAGACGACCAAAAACACGCTCAAGGAAGTGGTGGGCCTGGGTTCATCCTTTGACATCGTGTTTCGCGAAATGACCCTCGCCGGCCAGAACACGGGATTGTTCTTCATTAACGGCTTTGCCAAAGACAACATCATGCTGGAAATACTGAAGCGGCTTACCTATTTGTCCGCCGACCAGCTTACTTCGGATGCGCTTAAGTCCTTTTTTGAATTTTACATCCCGCATATTCAGGTCGAGATTGTCGACAAGCTCAGCGCGGCAGTCAATAAAGTACTGATGGGAATGTCCGCACTATTCATCGAGGGAGAACGGGCGTGCATCATTTTAGATACCCGGAATTATCCGGTCCGTAGCCCCGAAGAACCAAGTATTGAACGGGTGGTGCGGGGTGCACGTGACGGGTTCACCGAAACGCTGCTTACCAACATCGCCCTCGTGCGGCGGCGGATCCGCGACCCCGGATTCAAAAGCGAGCTTGTGCAGGTCGGGCGGAGGACGCGGACGGACGTCTGTATTGCTTATATCGACGACATTGTGGATAAGGTTCAAGTAGACTCCATCCGGAAGAAAATCAAAAGTATTGACATCGACGGCCTTCCCCAAGGCGACAAGCAGCTGGAGGAAGTGATCATCAACAAGGGATGGCATCCGTATCCGCTGGTCAGATATTCAGAGAGACCGGACGTGGTCGCTTCGCATATCTTAGAAGGCAGGGTAGTGGTGTTCGTGGACACCTCGCCGAGTGTGATGGTCATGCCGACTACGTTTTTCGACCTGTGCCAGCATGCCGAAGAGAACCGGCAGACGGCATTTATGGGGACCTACCTCAGGTGGGTCCGGTTTCTGGGTATTTTCGCCTCCATGTTTCTGCTTCCGCTCTGGATGCTGCTTGTGATCGATCCGCATCTGAAGCCTCCGGAATTAAATTTCATCGGGCCGCACGATACGGGTAAAATTCCGCTTATCGCCCAGTTTCTGCTGGTTGAGTTCGGCGTCGATCTCCTCCGACTGGCCGCTGTGCATACGCCGACCCCGCTGGCTTCGGCCATGGGCCTCATCGCGGCGATCCTCGTCGGGGATATCGCGGTGAAAACAGGCTTGTTCGTCAATGAGGTCGTCTTGTACATGGCTGTAGCGGCCATCGGCATGTTCGCCACGCCGAGCTATGAGCTGGGGTTAGCCAACCGGATGGTGAGGCTTGTGCTGCTGGTCGCGGTGGCTATTTTCAAAGTGCAGGGATTGGTTGTCGGGACGACGCTGCTGATCCTTCTGCTGACGCTGCACCGGTCTTACAACTCGTCTTATCTATGGCCGTTTATACCGTTTAATGCAAAGGCTCTGTCTGAAGTGCTGCTGCGCTTCCCTGTGCTTGAGAGCAAGAAAAGGCCGTCTTTCAACAAAACGAGGGATAATACGCGGATGGCGAAGAACCCGGACAACCGCGAACAGTCGTAGGAAAACACAAATGTTGTGCAAAAAAATCCATTCATTCTCTTCCCTTGTCTGGTATACTGATGTAAAAGTTCACATGGAATATTTACATTTCCAAGGAAAGCGAAGGGATGCATAATATGTTTCTACATGGTACAAGTAAAATCAATGCGGACGGTCACCTGGAAATCGGTGGCTGTGACGTTACCGAGCTGAAGAAGCAGTATGGTACGCCGCTTTATATCGTCGACGAGGAGCTGGTCCGCACGCGGTGCCGCGAATACGTCGATGCGTTCCGTGCGTCCGGACTGAAATTCCAGGTGGCTTACGCCAGCAAGGCGTTCTGCGTCATGGCCATGTGCCGGATCGCAGAGGAAGAGGACATGTCTCTAGACGTCGTGTCCGACGGCGAATTGTTCACGGCGCTTCAGGCAGGCTTCCCGACCAAGCGCATCCATTTCCACGGCAACAACAAGACGGTGGAAGAGATGGAAATGGCGATCGACGCCGGCATCGGCTGCTTCGTCGTAGACAATTTTGTTGAGCTGCATGTGCTGGAATCGGTGGCGGCTGAGAAAAAGGTGAAGGTCAACATTTTGCTCCGCGTCACACCAGGGGTTGAAGCTCATACGCATGAATATATTTCAACCGGCCAAACCGACTCGAAATTCGGTTTCGACATCGGTAACGGCTCTGCGTTTGAAGCCGTCAAAGCAGCTGCCGCTCAGGAGCATCTGGAGCTTCTTGGCGTCCATTCCCATATCGGGTCGCAAATCTTCGAGGTCGACGGATTTCAGATGGCGGTTCAGCGTGTAGCCGAATTTGCCAAGAGTGTCAAAGAACAGCTGGGCGTGCAGTTCAAAGTAGTGAACCTCGGCGGAGGCTTTGGCATCCGATACGTTGAAGGCGACACGCCGCTTGAAGTCAGCCAGTACGTGAAGGCGATTACCGACGCGGTGAAAACGCATTTTGCCGAGTGGGGAAGCGAGCTGCCGGAAATTTGGGTGGAACCGGGCCGCAGCATCGTGGGCGATGCGGGGACAACCTTGTACACCGTCGGCACCAGCAAGGATATTCCGGGTGTGCGCAAGTACGTGGCCGTGGATGGCGGCATGACGGACAACCCGCGCCCGGCGCTGTACGAGTCGAAGTATGAGGCCATGCTGGCCAACCGTGCCAACGACAAGCCGGAAGAAACCGTGTCCATTGCCGGCAAATGCTGCGAGAGCGGCGACATGCTGATTTGGGATGCAGAGCTTCCGAAAGTCAATAACGGTGACCTGCTCGCCGTTTCGTGCACAGGGGCCTACAACTATTCCATGGCGAGCAACTACAACCGGATCCGCAAACCGGCGGTCGTGTTCGTGAACCAAGGTCAAAGCGACCTGGTTGTTCGCCGCGAGAGCCTTCAGGATATCATCGGCCACGATGTCATTCCTGAGCGGATCGCAAAGCAGGCTGTGCTTAAGTAAGGAGATACATTAAGGGGACAGGCGCTGTTCGCCAGCGCCTCTGGTAAATGAATTGGTGCGCAGTATAAAGGATCATCTCTGTATTGGGGAATGCAGAGGGGTCCTTTTGCGCGTTTATAGAACGATGAGAAGTACGGAATTATTTTGCTTCGCCCGGGATTTCATAGTAAACTAGAAGATGTCTGTTAACACTCAGGAAAGACATGAAAGGAGTCATTGACATAATGGCCAAGCAAGCAAAAATCACTCTTGAAAACGGCGGCGAAGTGCTGCTCGATCTGTTTGAAAAAGACGCTCCGAACACGGTGGCGAACTTTGAGAAACTGGCAAACTCCGGTTTCTACAACGGTCTGGTGTTCCACCGCGTCATTCCGGGATTCGTTGCGCAGGGCGGTTGCCCGAACGGCACCGGTACCGGCGGCCCTGGCTACACGATCAATTGCGAAATCAACCCGAACAAACACGAGCGCGGATCGCTGGCGATGGCACATGCCGGCCGTAACACCGGCGGAAGCCAGTTCTATATCTGCTACCAGCCGCAGCCGCATCTCGACGGGCAGCATACCGTATTCGGCAAAGTGACGAAGGGCATGGAATACGTCGACGCGTTCCAAGGCCGCGACGTGATGAAGACGGTCGAAGTATACGAAGCTTAATCTGCGAGTCGCGCACGATTTATCAGCCGCTTTCCCTTCTTCAAAGAGGGACAAGCGGCTTTTTGTTCAGGGCCGGGAAAAGGGACGTATTGATTTTTTGCGGAGGCAGTGTTAACATTTCCTAATATAGATGGGCTTCCATTAGGCAGCGATTCCATCTAACAATTGCATATTGATATTGGTTATATCCTTCGGGGCAGGGTGAAATTCCCTACCGGCGGTGATGACGCGGCAGCCGATCAGTTCTGGCGCTCGTCTCAGTCCGTGACCCGGACGCTTCGTTTGACGCTGAGCGTACGGTGGACCTGGTGCAAATCCGGGACCGACAGTATAGTCTGGATGGGAGAAGGAGAGAAAGCGTGCACTTCAGTTGGGAGTGCAGCTGTCCAATAAGATGTCACGTGTACGTGGTTGTTTTCACAAAATAGAAGGTTGTCCATGGCGGGACGGCTTCTGTTTGCTGACGACTTTACGCTACCGATGACTTATTTGGCTGATCCTGATTATTGGGATTCTGCAGCCTTATTGGAGTGTATCTGACTTGTCTCTCACAGCCCCGAGGATGGTTTAAGCCATCCCGGGGCTTTTTGCTTTTTTACAAAGACCTGGGGGATCCCCGGAGAGTACCGGTTTGAACAGCGCGGAGCCAAAGCTGCGCATGGTAAGGTGATTTACCATGGAATTTACAACATGCGAAGTATCCGCAAAGCGCCCGAAGCCGAGACTTAGCTTTGAGGGGATGTCCCGATTCCGAACAAGGGGGGAGATGAATGGACGGCATCATCAACGATGAATTTTATATGGCGCTTGCACTCGATATGGCGGAGCGGGCGCAGGGTCAGACCGGGATCAATCCGGTTGTCGGCTGCGTCGTTGTCCAAGACGGGGCTATGGTTGGGCTTGGCACGCATTTGCAGCGGGGAACCGCCCATGCGGAAGTACATGCGCTGAATATGGCGGGTGACCGTGCGGAAGGGAGTACGGTCTATGTAACGCTGGAGCCCTGCAGCCATTACGGAAAAACGCCGCCCTGCAGCGAACGCCTCATACGCGAGAAGGTGAAGCGGGTCGTCGTTGCCTGCGAAGATCCCAACCCCCAAGTGGCGGGCAGAGGAATCGAGCTGCTCCGCCACAGCGGGATTGAGGTCGAAGTCGGACTGCTCGGTGACAGGTCCCGCCGCTTGAACGAAAAGTTTATCAAGTATATTACGACCGGGCTTCCCTATGTGACGGTCAAGACAGCAAGCACGCTGGACGGGCGCATCGCGGCCGAATCGGGAGACAGTAAATGGATCACGAACGAAGCGGCCCGGGAGCAGGTTCATACGCTCCGCCACCGCCATCAAGGGATTATGGTTGGCGTAAATACGGTGATCGCGGACAATCCGCAGCTGACTACCCGGCTGCAGGGCACCATCGGTCTGAATCCTGTACGGATCGTCGTCGATTCCTTGCTGCGGATTCCGCTTGAGTCCAAGGTTGTTCAGGATGGAGCTGCGCCGACCGTCATTTTGACGACGGAACGCGCCGATCTGGATAAGGCGGATGCCCTTAAGGAGTTCGGCGTAGAAACGATCCGCTGCGGATCGAGCCCGCAGGTCGATCTTCGCCTGGCGATGCAGGAGCTGGGCAAACGTGAGATCGGCTCGATTCTGGTGGAAGGCGGCGGCCGGCTGAACGGTGCCTTGCTGGAGGCCCGGCTGATCGACCGGATCGTGCTCTATTTCGCACCGAAAATCGTTGGAGGTCCGGCGGCCCCCGTCAACTTCTCGCTGCGAGGCGCCGACAAGATGGCGGACGCCGTCCGGCTAGAAGACGTAGAGACCGAAGTGCTTGGGGATAACGTCTGCATCAGCGGTAAGCCGGTTTGGCCGGCATGACATGATCCGGAAAAACGATACTTAACTATTTAATGAGCTGCACACGGTTAACGATATGAATCGTATGAAAGACTACTTTACAGGACAGAAAGGAGCGGTTGCGATGTTTACCGGTTTGGTTGAAGAGGTCGGCGTCATGCGGGGCGTCTCCAGCAAAGGGGAAACGATGATCCTCCATATCGAGGCCTCCCGGATTATGGGCGATCTCAAAATCGGGGACAGCGTCTCGGTCAATGGCGTCTGCCTCACGGCTGTCGAGATTGGAGCCCGTTCGTTCGCGGTGGACGTCATGCCGCAAACGTACCGCCATTCCACTTTGAAATCGCTGGGGGCTGGAAGCCGGGTGAATTTGGAGCGCGCCATGCAGGTGGGCGCCCGCTTCGGCGGACATATCGTGCAGGGACATGCCGACGGGACAGGGACGATCCGGGCGATGGACCGGGATCAGAATGCGGTTTTGATCGAAGTGGAGCCGGAAGATACCGCCCTGCTCCGCTACATCATCCCGCAAGGATCTATTACCCTGGACGGCATCAGCTTGACGGTGGTCAAGACGAGCGCCACAACATTCACCGTTTCCATTATCCCACATACGCTTGCGGAGACGAGTCTGGCAGACAAAAAGCCTGGAAGTGCGCTAAATCTGGAATGCGACATTCTCGGAAAATATGTGGACCATTTGCTTCACTACCGAACAGGGGAAGGGAATGGGCGTCCTGAACCTTCGGGAATCAGCCTGGAGCTGCTAGCACAACACGGATTTGCATGAGGCAGGCAAGAGGACAGACAGGCCAATAAGCCCATGCAGGAATAGGAGGGAAACCCATGGAGGAGGATTTTGTGTTTGACCGCATTGAAGATGCGGTGTCTGACTTGTCGGCAGGCAAGGTCGTTATCGTCGTGGACGACGAAGACCGCGAGAACGAAGGCGATTTTATCGCCTTGGCGGATCAGGCAACGCCTGAAGTCATCAACTTCATGATCACGGAAGGACGCGGACTGGTCTGCATGCCGATTACCGAGGAAAGAGCCGCTGAGCTCGGCCTGAAGCCGATGGTATCGAACAATACGGACCATCACGGCACGGCCTTTACCGTCTCCATCGACCACAAGGAGACGACAACGGGCATCTCCGCCTATGAGCGGTCCCTGACCGCCAAAGCGCTGGCCGATCAAGAAGCGACTGCAGCCGATTTCCGGCGCCCCGGCCACATGTTTCCGCTGATTGCCAAAACCGGCGGCGTGCTCCGGCGCGCCGGCCATACTGAAGCGGCGGTGGATCTCGCCCGTCTCAGCGGATCGTTCCCGGCCGGAGTGATCTGCGAGATCATCAAAGAGGACGGGACGATGGCACGGCTGCCGGACCTCGCGCAGATCGCCAAGAAACACGGCCTCAAGCTGATCAGCATCAAGGATTTGATCCAGTACCGCAACAATAAGGAAAAGCTCGTTACCCGCGAGGTTTCGGTGCGGATGCCGACGGACTTCGGCGAGTTCCAGGTCGTCGCCTATACGAATGCGGTGGACAATAAAGAACATTTGGCGCTCGTCAAAGGGGACATCGCATCCGGGGAGCCGGTGCTCACCCGCGTCCATTCCGAATGCCTGACAGGGGACGTGTTCCATTCCCATCGCTGCGATTGCGGCCCGCAGTTTGAAGCCGCACTCCGGCAGATCAACGAAGAAGGCCGCGGCGTGCTGCTGTACATGCGCCAGGAGGGACGCGGCATCGGGCTCCTTAACAAGCTGAGAGCCTATAAGCTTCAGGAAGAGGGCCTTGATACGGTCGATGCCAACCTGAAGCTCGGATTCCCCGCGGATCTTCGCGATTACGGCATCGGAGCTCAAATATTGAAGGATCTCGGCATTCGCCAAATTCGGCTGCTGACGAACAATCCGCGTAAAATCAAAGGCCTGGAGGGCTACGGGCTGGAAATCGTCGAGCGCGTGCCGATCCAAATGCAGGCCAATAAGGACAACGAGAACTACTTGCATACGAAGCAAATGAAGCTGGGGCATATGCTGAAATTTGAGCAGCCCGATTCATTGACGACTACCGAATAATTACAGGAGGCTGATGAAGCATGGCACATATTTATGAAGGAAATTTGGTATCCGAAGGATTAAAATACGGCATCGTGGTAGGAAGATTCAATGAGTTTATCACCAGCAAGCTGCTGGGCGGCGCACTCGACGGACTGAAGCGGCACGGCGCCAAGGAAGAAGAAGTGGATGTGGCGTGGGTTCCGGGCGCTTTCGAAATTCCGCTGATTGCCCAGAAGATGGCCGAAAGCGGCAAGTACGACGCCGTCATTACGCTCGGCACGGTTATCCGGGGGTCAACCTCCCATTACGACTACGTGTGCAACGAGGTGGCCAAAGGCGTGGCGGCGATCAACCTGAAAACCGGCGTTCCTACCATTTTCGGCGTCTTGACGACGGAGAACATCGAGCAGGCGGTGGAACGGGCCGGAACGAAGGCCGGAAACAAAGGATACGATGCTGCGGTGGCGGCAATTGAAATGGCCAACTTGACGAAACAGTTAAAATAGTGCTTATTTAATGTAGTACCCTTTTTTACGGGTACTGCATTTTTTATGTCCGCAAAGTGCCTTAAGCGCCATTGGGACACAGCCCCGCTTGGCGGGCGTACTTTAAGTGACGGGAGGATAAGCCGTGAACACTGTATTATACAAGCTGGAGACGTTTGAAGGACCGCTTGATTTGCTGCTGCACCTGATTGACAAAGCGGAAATCGACATCCAGGATATCCCCGTCAGTGAGATTACCGATCAATATATGGAATATTTGCAGAGCATGCAGGAGCTCGAATTGGATATCACTAGCGAGTTTCTGGTTATGGCGGCCACGCTGCTGTCGATCAAGAGCAAGCTCCTGCTGCCGAAGCCTCCGGTATTTGAAATGGACGAGTTTGACTTTTATGAAGAAGAAGAAATCGATCCGCGGGCAGAGCTCGTGCAGAAGCTGATCGAATACCGCAAATATAAAGGGATTGCCAAGCATTTGCAGGAAAAGGAATTTGAACGGAGCCTGATCTACTCCAAGGAGCCCGAGGATCTAACGCCGTGGGTGCCGCGTGTGTCGGACAATCCGGTCAAAGGCCTGCACGCCTCCGATTTGGTCGCGGCTTTTCAGAAGGCGCTGCGCAAGGCGTCGAAGCGGACCAGCTACGCCAAAATCCAGCGGGACGAAATTTCGGTGAAGGATCGGATCCGCGAGGTGGTGCATGCCCTGGAATCCAGTGGGCCCGGCGGCAAGCTATTGTTTTCCAAGCTGCTGCATGATGAGATGGTACGGCATGAAATCGTCGTGACGTTTCTGGCCATTTTGGAGCTGATGAAGATGAAACAAATTATTTGTTATCAGGAAAAGCTGTTCGACGACATTGTGATGGAATGGAAAGGGGGAGGTCTCTCGAATGGACTTTCCGACGTTGAAATCGATTATTGAGGGTCTGCTCTTTTTGGCGGGGGATGAAGGGCTGACGGCCAAGCAGATTGCCGAGGTCGTCGAGCACCGTCCCGAGCTGGTGACCGACGCCCTGGAAGAAATGAAGGAGGATTTTGTCAGGGAGAAAAGGGGGATCCAGGTCGTCCAGATTGCCGGCAGCTATCAGCTGGCTACGCTGCCCGATCACGCCCCGTATTTCGAGCGGCTCGCTTATTCCCCATCCCGGTCCTCGCTGTCGCAGGCGGCTCTCGAGACGCTGGCCATCGTGGCCTACCGGCAGCCGATTACCCGTGTGGAAATCGAAGAGATCCGCGGCGTCAAATCCGAGCGGGCGATCCAGACGCTGGTCAACAAGGACCTGATCGAGGAGACGGGACGGGCGGAGGCGATCGGACGTCCGATTTTGTACGGTACGACCAAGTCGTTCCTCGATTACTTTGGCCTGCCGAATCTTCAGGCGCTTCCGGAGCCGGCCATTTTTGAAGATGCGGATAATCTGGAGGAAGAAACCCAGCTCTTGTTCGAAAAGCTGGACGGAAGACAGCTGACATTTGACGATGTGCCGTAAAACTGCATAAACAACAAGACCCATCCGGATTCCCCGGGTGGGTCTTTGGCGTTCAAAAAAGCTTGTGGCCGAATCTTTTCCATTGGGGAATGCCATACTATGCACAGGAAGATTTATGGACAGACTTGGGGGTTTATACGTGTGGATTGTAGTCGCCATTATTGTTCTCCTGATCATCCTGCTAGTTGCCGTCATAATGTCAAGCATTACCATTACATTATGGTACAGCAAGCACAATAAGGATGACAAGGCCGTATTGGACGTCAAGATGCTGTATGGAATCGTAAAAATGCATTATGAGATGCCTTCCCTGGTGTTTGCCAATATGAAAAAGGGCTTTATGCTCCGGCTTGAGAGCAAAAACAGCTTCCGTAACGGCCAAACCGTCGGAAAAGCGCATATTAACAAAAGAAGGCTGGACCATTGGGCAGATGAAGTGAGGATTATGCTCCAGTCGACGGCTTCTTTAAAGGAATGGTTTAACCGTACCATGCAGCATGTGAACATTATGAAGCTGGATTGGTCCACCAATTTATCAACCGGCGATGCAGCATGGACTGCAATTGCAACGGGAACCGTGTGGGGGCTCAAAACGACCTTGGTGGGCTGGCTTTCCTTTAAAGTACGCATGCGAAACAATCCAAGGCTCTTTGTCGTTCCGGTGTTTAAGGATGAGCCGCAGTTTGCTACCGAGCTGTCCTGCGTCGCCCGCATATCCTGCGGTTATGCCTTGTATGCCGGCATCATGTTGATGGCCCGAATTCTCAAAGTACCGGGAGGTCCGATCCATTGGTTCCGATTGGCCAAACAGGTTCTGCGATAGCAAAGGCTTACTTAATTTAACGGTACCGGCCGCGCAGGCGGGACTACATACTTCAAAAGGATATGGGCAAGCTAACATCTGTGGCTCAGAGCTTAATATCAACACACTAGGAGGAATCAACATGGCAGAGCATCCGATTCAAGGCTTAATGCAGACTGCGATGGAAAACATCAAAGGCATGGTTGATGTCAACACAATCGTCGGCGACCCTGTAGAAACTCCTGACGGCAGCGTCATCCTTCCGATCAGTAAGGTGGGCTTTGGCTTTGCTGCAGGGGGAAGTGATTTTAACGCGGATGATATCAGTAAAAGCGTGAGCGCGGCACCTGGACATGAATCCAAGTCCTTGCCGTTTGGCGGGGGCAGCGGCGGTGGAGTTTCGATTCGTCCGATCGCATTTCTCGTTGTCGGCAAAGCAGGCGTGAATATCGTTCCGCTCGATAATCAAACGCATTTATTCGAGAAATTAATTGATTCCGCACCTTCCATGGTGGATAAAATCACGTCGATGTTCCAAACGAATACGCAAACGGGTGCTGGTGCAGTCAATCCAGCCCAAACGACGACTTCGGAGATCAATCCTTCATTGTTTTAAGCCTGTGCCAATCCCTTCCGTCAGCCGGGAGGGATTTTTTGTGAAGAAACGATTTCTGAAAAAGGTCATCGATTTTTTCTGGTTTACACGTTTGGCATACCCGAGTTAGGCCAAGCATATACTTGTACAAGATTTTCCGAACCGAAAGGAAAGATAACATGTGGATCAAGCATAAACGAATATGGAGCTGGATTGCGGTCATCACGCTCATCGCCAGCGGCTTTGCCGGTACAAGCCGGGCATCTGCCGCGAAAAATTTACCCGCTCTCGGTACCCACGCTCAGGCCGCAGCCTTGATCGATGTCACTTCAGGCAGGCTGCTGTATTCCAGCCACGGGGACGATGAGCTCCGGATCGCCAGCCTGACGAAAATCATGACCGCCATCGTAGCGATTGAGCATGGCAAGCTGGACAGCGAAGTGAAGGTCAGCAAAAACGCCTTTGGCAAAGAAGGGTCTTCCATCTATCTCAAGCTGGGGGAAGAAATGACCCTGGAAAATATGCTGTACGGGCTGATGCTGCGTTCAGGCAATGACGCGGCCACGGCGATTGCCGAGCACGTCGGCGGTTCTGTGGAGGGGTTTGTATATTTGATGAACGAGAAAGCCCGTATGCTGGGCCTTTCCCATTCGCATTTTATGAATCCGCACGGACTGGACGAGGAAGGCCATTATTCATCGGCCAACGATTTGGCCAAGTTGACGGCATATGCCCTGCATAATCCGGTTTTTAAGGAAATCGTGAAGACGCCGACGAAGAAGGTTCCGAATCCGAATGAATCCTGGGACTACAAATGGGATAACAAAAATAAAATGCTCCGCCTTTATGAAGGAGCGGACGGGGTTAAGACCGGCTATACCAAAAAGGCGTTCCGCTGCCTGGTCAGCTCGGCAACCCGCAACGGCCAGCAGCTGGTCGCCGTGACCTTAAACGACGGGGACGACTGGAACGACCACGGCAGAATGCTGGATTACGGGTTTGAATACTACCCGCTGAAACAGCTGACCGAAAAAGGGGAGTCGGTACAGGGGCAGGACCTGGTCGTCAGCCAAACGTTCCAGTACCCTTTTGCCGATGGTGAGGAAGCTCAGGTCAACAAGAAGCTGGTGCTCTATCCTGAAGCGGAGGAAGGAGCGCCGGATTTGAGATTCGGGCTGAGAGGGAAAATCGAGGTGTCGCTGAAAGGGGAAAAGATCGGAGAAATTCCGGTCTACAGAAAAGGAAGCGTGCTGCCGGAACGAACGGCGTCCGGAACAGCTGCTGAGCAGACGATGGCACCCGTTCACAAAATTAATTGGGGACAATGGTTCAGCGTGGTGATGAAGCGTCTGCTTCAGCCTGGGGCCTGATGTTAACGTAACAACCTGGGGAGAGGGGATACGAAATGATCAATGCGATTTGGCTGGGGCTTATTCTGATTGGATTCGGTTTTGCAGCAGCCCAGGGGAAAATTGAACTGGTCACTTCTGCGGCCTTCGACGGGGCTAAGACCGGGGTGACAGTATGCTTCGGGTTAATCAGCGTGCTGGTCTTCTGGCTCGGTATGATGCGCCTTGCGGAAGATTCGGGCCTGCTGAAAAAAATAGCCCGGCTGCTGAGCCCGATCGTCACCTTTTTATTTCCGGATGTGCCGAAAAACCATCCTGCGATGGGTTACATATTGTCCAATATGAGTGCGAATCTGCTCGGTCTAGGCAACGCAGCCACGCCAATGGGCATCAAGGCGATGCAGGAGCTGCAGACGCTGAATCCCGATAAGACGGCCGCCAGCCCGGCGATGTGCACGCTACTGGCGCTCAATACGGCCAGTATCACCTTGATTCCGACTACGCTGATCGCCATCCGGATGAACTATCAGTCCGCCAATCCGACCGATATCGTTGGCACCACGCTGATGGCGACCGCCGTTGCCACGCTGGCCGCCATCGTTATGGACCGCTGGTACCGGCGCAAATTTATGCGCAGCAGGCCGAAGAAGCCGCCGGTGCATGCGGGTCCCGTTTCTTCCTCCCAATCCGAGCTGAAAGGGTGAGCAGGGCGTATGGTGGCGTTCATCAATATGATATCGGCCTGGGCGATCCCGGTACTCATCGCGTTTATTCCCCTTTATGCTTTTACCAAGAAGGTGCCGGTGTACGAGTCCTTCGTCGACGGAGCCAAAGAGGGATTTCAAACGGCCATTCAAATCATTCCTAACCTGGTCGGGATGATGGTAGGCATCAGCATTTTCCGGGCCTCAGGGGCCCTTGATTTTTTTGTGGGCTGGACAGGTCCCTTCCTTCAGCATTTGGGCGTTCCGAGCGAAATATTGCCCCTGGGTCTGCTGCGGCCGCTGACAGGAACAGGGTCCCTCGCATTCGCCACCGATCTGATCTCGGTGTACGGCCCGGATTCCATGATCGGACGGATGGCTTCAACGATTCAAGGGAGTACGGATACGACGCTGTACGTGCTCACTGTTTATTTGGGTGCGGTCGGGATCCGCAACGGGCGGTATGCGCTTAAGGTCGGTCTCTTATCGGATGCGGTAGGATTTGCAGCAGCCATTGCCGTCTGCCTGCTGTTCTTCGGATAACCGGCCAGCCGTGTGGAACGGTTTCATGGACACCTCATATACTGTAACAAGCTGAGGCTAGTTTAAATGAGGTGATCCGCATGACATTCGAAGGCTTTATCATCCATCATTCCGCATGCCCTTCCATCAATGGGAAAGGGTATGATTTTTGGATCGGGGAGGATGCCTCGGTCGTTTCTTCCCCTTACGTCACCGATCCGTCCCATATCCATATTTGCCTCCAGGGTGATTTTAACCGCGAATACACCCTGTTTCGCGCTGCCGAAAAACAGCAGCTGTTCGTTGCCAGCAAACTAATTATGGAGCTGGCACGCCGCTACAACATTTCCCCCCTCTATTTGTATCCTCACTCCGACACCTGCCCAGGAGCGGATTTTCCATGGAACGAACTTGTGATTTATCCTGTTGATGGTTATCATTAGGGTTGAGGTGACCTATTGAACATGGAGAGATTACAGAAAGTGTTAGCGCAGGCCGGTATCGCTTCGCGCCGTAAGTGCGAAGAATTGATTCTGGCCGGCAAAGTGGAAGTTAACGGGGAAACCGTAACCACGCTGGGGACCAAGGCGGACCCGAATCAAGATATCATCAAGGTGAACGGCAAACCGATCAAGCATGAGCAGAAGATTTACATCGTTTTTAACAAGCCAAAAGGGGTAATTACCAGCGCGTCCGACCCGGAAGGACGAAAAATCGTAACCGATTATTTGAAAGGCATCAAAGAGCGGGTTTATCCGGTCGGCCGTCTGGACTACGATACCGAAGGTCTGCTGCTGCTGACCAATGACGGCGAATTTGCCAATCTGCTGACTCACCCGCGGCATCATGTGCCCAAAACGTATCTGGCGACGGTGGAGGGGATCCCGCATGGCAGCGACCTGGACAAGCTCAAAGCCGGCATTCAGCTGGAGGATGGTATGACAGCCCCTGCCGAAGTCGAATATAAAGATATCGACACGGGGAAGAACGAAGCCGTAATCAGCATCACGATTCATGAAGGCCGCAATCGGCAGGTCAGACGCATGTTTGATGCGATCAAGCACCCGGTGATCCGGCTGAAACGCATAGCGTTCGGCGACCTGCTGCTGCACAATTTGAAGCGCGGTTTGTACCGCCACCTGACAAAGGATGAAGTACAAAGTTTATTAAATATGGCTAAATCGGGAAATTTAAACAAAAGATAGAACGGAAGGACACATAATTTTCAAATACTCCCGGAGCACCTGTGACATTATTTCGCTATAATTGTTCATAGGTTGTTCAAACTCTGCGCTTAAAATATGTGATTTGTCATGGAAAGGGAGCTTTTGGCATGGGTAAATCTAGAAAAAAGGTTCAAATCATTATCCTGCTGTTGATTGTCATTTTGGGCGGTTACGCCATTACGACACAGGTTTCGGGCTCTAATGGCAAACCGACGGAAGGCAGTAAGGCGCCGAACTTTGACTTGCTCGGGCTGGACGGCAAGGTTCATACGCTCGATGAATATAAAGGCAAGGCGCTTGTTGTCAATTTCTGGGGAACCTGGTGCGAACCATGCGTGAAGGAAATGCCCGCTCTGCAGGCCCAGTATGATAAGTGGAAGGATAAAGATGTCGTCATCGTTGGCATCAACGCCGGCGAGGACAAGATGGCCGTGGAAAATTTTGTGAAACAGGTCCATGTCAGCTTCCCTGTAATGCTGGATCCCGAGAAGGACGCCATTCAATCCTACGGAATATCCCCGCTGCCTACGACGTTTTTTGTCTCGCCTAACGGGAAGATCAATAAGATCCATCTGGGACAGCTGGATTTGCAAACTCTCGATCAGCAAATTGAAGAGTTGGTGAATTCCTGATGATGAAGGAAGTTATTGCATTCAAGAACACCAAGTGCGAGTGCGGGCATCAAAACCCCGTGGGAACGGTGCTCTGCGAGGCTTGCGGAAGGCCATTGGAAGAACAAGACCGCGAGTCCAACGAAGTTCTGGAGATGCGCTATGACGGGATGGCACGACGCTCTCAGCGTGCCAACCCGAATTTCATAGACCGGATCTGGAACTTCTTTTCGTCTGTAAAGATCGCCGTATACATGATTATCCTGACCCTGCTCGGATCGATGCTCGGAACGATTTTCCCCCAGGAAAACACATTTCTGAACATCGATCCCTCAACGTACTACAAGGAAACTTACGGCACGGCCGGATGGATTTATTACAAGCTGGGTCTGTCGCATACGTACGAATCCTGGTGGTTTATCCTCCTGCTCGTCATGATCGGCGCGTCGCTGGTCATCTGCAGTCTGGACCGGGTGCTGCCATTGTACAAAGCGCTTACCAAACAAAGAATTTTAAAGCATAAGCAGTTCCTGACCCGTCAGCGCGTGGTGTATCAGGGACCGGTAGAGCTGGAGTCCAAGGAATGGGTGGAGCAGGCATCCGTCCACATCAAGAAAAGAGGCTACCGTGTACATACCTTGGATAACGCTTTACTCGCAGAAAAGTACCGCTTCAGCCGCTGGGGACCATACGTCATCCATATCGGGCTGATCATTTTCCTGCTGGCCGTGCTGGCTCGCGGCTTGCCCGGTCTGCACATGGATCAGCATGTCGCTTTTCCAGAAGGCGAAATCAAGCACATTCCGAATACGTCGTATTATTTGAAGAACGAGAAGTTTACGGTTGAATATTACTCGGAACAAGATTTGCCAAAGGAATTTCAGGGCAAAAACAAGGTGCTTCCAAAACTGTTCAAGACGCAGGCGACCCTGTACGAATGTACGGCCAACTGCAATGATCCGTCCAAACAGCCTACGCTGAAGGCCGTTGACCATCATAATATCGAGGTTAACGACCCGATGGATTACAAAGGCCTGAAGGCCTATCAGTTTGACTACGATTTGACACCGGTCCTCCGTTCGGTCAAGCCTTCCCTGGTGGACAAGAAGACCGGCAAAGATTACGGTACGTTCCAACTGAAGATCAAGGATCCAGAGCGGAACTACAAGGTAGGGCCATATTCGCTTGAGTTGAAGGAGAAGTACAACGATTTTGGGCTGGACGAGAACGGTCAGCCCGTCACGAAAACTCCGAATCCAAACGCGCCGGCTTTTCTCTTCCTGATTAAAGGGCCGAATTTGCCAGCCGAAGGCGTACATTATTTCTATTTCCCGAAACAAATCGACAAGGAGCGCTTCCAGCAGGATGCCATCAACGCCAAAATGAACGGCGGCAGCGTTCCGCTTGAGCTGGATGTCAAAGGAATGGGAAATGTGGACCTATCGATGTCGACCACCTATTTGAACATCCGGGTGGACAAAGCGATGCCTTTTGTCTGGGTAGGCGCAGCCATCGTCATGCTTGGACTTATACTCGGCTTCTATTGGCAGCACCGCCGGATCTGGCTGCGGATTGACGACGGGAACCTGACCCTCGGCGCGCATACCAGCAAGAACTGGTTCGGCATCCGCCGGGAGATTGCGGCAATACTTCGCAAAATGAATCTGGAAGTGGACGAGAAGTCCTTGGATAACGGAGGGAATCACTCATGAGTGGATTGTTAAATTTCAGCAGCAACATGTTCGTCGTCGCATTCTTCCTGTACTGCGCGGCGTTCATCCTGTTCGCGGTCGCTATTATGGGCCGTCGGTGGAGCAACAGGGATCCGGAGTCGCACCGCAGGAAGTGGGGGAATATCGCGTTCGGGGTATCCTCCCTCGGCCTGGTGCTGGAGCTAACGTACTTCTTTACCCGGTGGGCGGGTGGCGGACATATTCCCGTCAGCAACATGTACGAATTCATGTCATTCCTTTCGATGATGGTCATGGTGGCGTTTACGGTGGTATATCTCATTTACCGCAAAACGATACTCGGCTTGTTCGCCGTTCCGATCACGATCATCATTATGGCATACGCCGCGGTATTTCCGCAGGAGGTGCAGCCGCTGATTCCGTCGCTGCAGTCCTATTGGCTGAAAATCCACGTCACGATGGCGGCGGCCGGAGAGTCGTTCTTCGCGATCGCATTTGCAGCAGGCTTTATGTACCTGCTGCGCACGGTGAATTTCAGCAGCACGGATAAAAAGGACAGACGCCAGCAGCGCTGGGTCGAAATCGTATTTTTCTCGATCATTCTGGTTATCTCGTTTATCATTACGGTCTTCGCCTTCCGCGCAGCCGGTTATGAATCCGTGTTCACCCAGACGAAGGCTTCCGGAACGGCCGGGCAAACGACGAGCGTTACGCAGACCGTCGAATACAAGCTGCCGCCGATCGTTGCGCCGTACCAAAGCAAGATCGAAAGCTATCAGCCGTTCCTCGGCATGACGAAGCCGCTGTTCAGCGCTCCGTCCTGGATGAACGGGATCAACGCGGGACGCAAGTTCAACACGATTATTTGGACGGTGATCTCCGGCATTATCCTGTACGGAATCCTCCGGTTGATCGCGCGCAAGCCGCTTGGCCGTGCGGCCTCTCCGTTCCTGGACGGGATCGACCCCGATGATTTGGATGAGATCAGCTACCGTGCGATCGCCATCGGGTTTCCGATCTTTACGCTCGGCGCATTGATCTTTGCGATGATTTGGGCTCAGGTGGCCTGGGGACGCTTCTGGGGATGGGATCCGAAAGAAGTGTGGGCGCTCATCTGCTGGCTGTTCTACAGTGCCTACCTGCATCTCAGATTGTCCCGCGGCTGGCAGGGGCGGCAGTCGTCATGGCTGTCGGTTCTCGGCTTCCTGGTAGTCATGTTTACCCTCGTCGGCGTGAACCTGGTCATTGCCGGACTTCACTCCTATGCGGGTACAAACTGATCCAGTTATGACAATTTATATAGATTGAACTGGAGCCAATTGTTACTCTAGCTCAATCCATTTAGCACTGAATAATCCGTTTCACATTGCTCGCTTGGATGTTGAAACGGATTTTTGTTAAGATTAGCATGGAGTTATGACAAGTTCTTCACAGAAACATAGAAGGGGTTGAGGTTGTCTTATGTCAGAACATACAAACCGGATCCTGGTCGTGGACGACGAGGAACGGATCCGCCGCCTGCTGAAAATGTATTTGGAGAAGGAGGGCTATGAAGTCGAGGAGGCCGAGGACGGCGAAACCGCGCTCCGTAAAGCTTCCAATCAGGATTATGGCCTGATCATGCTGGACTTGATGCTGCCCGGCATGGACGGCATCGAGGTGTGCAACCGGCTGCGCCAGCTCAAATCGACGCCGGTGCTGATGCTGACCGCCAAGGGCGAGGAGATCAACCGGGTTCAAGGCTTTGAAGTCGGCGCGGACGATTACGTCGTGAAACCCTTCAGCCCGAGGGAAGTCATTTACCGGGTAAAAGCGATTTTGCGGCGCTCTTCGGCAACGGCGTATCTGTCGAAGGAAACGAATTCGAGCAACAACATCGTGTTCCCGCATCTTGTGATTGAGCACGATGCCCACCGGGTGACAGCGAACGGACAAGAGGTCAGCTTGACGCCTAAGGAATACGAGCTGCTGCATTACCTGGCGGTCTCGCCGGACAAGGTTTTTTCCCGGGAAGAATTGCTGAAGGATGTATGGAACTATGAATTTTTCGGCGACCTGCGGACGGTCGACACGCACGTAAAGCGCCTGCGGGAGAAGCTGAACAAGGTATCACCGGAGTCGGCGGCGATGATCACCACCGTCTGGGGCGTAGGCTACAAGCTCGAGGTACCGAAATAACATGAATTTCTGGACCTCTCTTGTCGGGAAGCTCTGGGCGACCATCATCTGCCTGGTAGCATGCATCCTGATTATTCTCGGGTTATTTCTGCTTCCATACATCGATATGAATTATTCGAACTCCGGGGACATCAAGCGGCTGTTTACGTACACGGCGATCATCGGGTTTTCAATGACGACCTTCTTTGCGCTGTTTCTGCTGACGAAGATTACGCAGCCGATGCAGCAGATGATTCAGGCTACCGAAGCGATCCGTAAAGGCGAGTACAACACGCGCCTGTCGATCAATACGAGCGACGAGATCGGGAAGCTGGCGAACACGTTCAATCATATGGCGGCTGAGCTGGAAGACAACATCCGCAACTTGAACCAGGAAAAGGAGCATTTGGCGAGCGTCCTCCGAAGTATGAGCGACGGGGTCATTACGTTCGATACTTCAGGCAAGGTGATCTTGACGAATCCACCGGGACAGAAGCTGATCACCCAATGGAAGGATATCCACTGGAACTTGGACCAGGAGGACGCCGAAGGGGAGGAAGAACAGCAGGTACCCGAGCCTTTGCTGGACCTGTTCGACAATATGCTGGAGGGCAGCGGCGACACGAGCACGAATCTTCACGTCAAGCAGGGCGTCTGGTCGGTTCATATGGCGCCTCTGTATTCGGACAACGACATCCGCGGGGCGGTTGCGGTGCTCCGCAACGTAACCGAGGAAGTGCAGCTGGAGAAAATGCGCCAGGACTTCGTTGCCAACGTGTCGCATGAGATCCGTACGCCGCTGTCCATGATGCAGGGATACAGCGAAGCGCTGCTGGATGGCATGGCGACGTCGCCGGAGGAGAGCCAGGAACTGATTCAGGTCATTCATGACGAATCCCTTCGCATGGGGCGGCTGGTTAAGGATCTGCTTGACATGGCGCGGATGGAAGCGGGGCATGTCGACATGGCCAAAAAGCAGCTTGACCTCAACGAGCTGCTCGAGCGCGTATACCGCAAGTTTACGGTACGGGCCAAGGAGCGGAATATCGAGCTTCTTTATGACCGCAAGACAGAGGATATGGTGCTTGAGGAGGCCGACGAAGACCGTTTGGAGCAGGTGATGACCAACCTGCTGGACAATGCGTTCAGGCACACGCCTGAAGAGAAGAAGATCAGCATCCTTGCCGACCGTGTCCTGTCGGACAACAAGCCGATGATCCGAATCGTGGTGAAGGACGAGGGCGTAGGCATTCCGCCGGAGGATCTGCCGTTCGTGTTTGAACGGTTTTACAAGGCGGACAAGGCACGGGTACGCGGGGAATCGGTCGGAACGGGTCTTGGGCTAGCCATTGTTAAGAACATCGTAGAATCGCACCAGGGCAGCATTCAGGTGGACAGCATCCTGGGCGAAGGAACGGCCTTTACGATGCTGCTGCCTGTCGAAAGCCGTAAATAATGGAAAAAGAACAGGAAACACCTCTGACGGGGTGTTTTTTTGTTGAAGAAAAAAGATTAATCTTGTTCAACGTGGAACATCAGCTTATTTTCCCCACCAACAAAAAACAGCGTAAGCCAGGCTCACTTGAACCTGCTTACGCTGTTCTTAATAAAGTATGGACCGATTAGGAAAGGACGATTTCGACGGCACTGTTGAGTTCTGGAATCGTCGTCAGCTCATTCAGCACTTCTTTCTGCACGCCTTTGTCGACGGTCAGAATCATGATGGCTTCGCCGCCGATTATTTTCCGGCCGACCTGCATCGAAGCGATGTTAACGTCGTTCTTGCCGAGCAGCGTTCCGACTTGGCCGATAATACCCGGTTTGTCGTTATGGGAAATCAGGATTTGATGACCCTCCGGAGCGATATCGACAGGGAACTTGTTCAGCTGCACGATCCGCTCGCCATAGCCGTTAAGCAGGGTGCCCGCTACCAGACGCTCTTCGTTTTCGGAGGTTTTGAGGGTAACGGTAAGCAGGTTCGTAAAGCCTTTGGATTTAGGAGCAGTGGATACGGCCACGTTGACTTCACGGTTTTTGGCGAGATGCATGCAGTTGACAATATTGACTTCACTGCCAAGGTGGTGGGCAAGCACGCCTTTGACGATATAGCGAGTCAGCGGAAGGGTGTCGATGTCGGACAAATCTCCCGCATAGTCCACATGAATTTCATGGATCGCCTGGTTTTTCGTAATTTGGGCGGCAAAGCTGCCCAGTTTCTCCCCGAGCGAGAAGTAAGGTTGCAGACGGCTCATGATGCTCGGTGCCACCGGCGGCATGTTGACGGCGTTCTTGAACGGCTCGTCGCGCAGAATATGCAGCACTTCTTCGGACACGTCAATGGCTACGTTCTCCTGAGCTTCGATGGTGGAAGCGCCGAGGTGAGGCGTAACGATAATCTTCGGATGGTTCAGGAACGGATGGTCCTGCTGCGGCGGTTCCGATTCAAACACGTCGAATGCGGCGCCGGCAACGATGCCTTCATCGATCGCTTCAACCAGGGCCATCTCGTCAATGACGCCACCGCGGGCGCAGTTGATGATGCGCATACCCTTTTTCATCACTTCAAATTGCGGACGGGAAATCATATGACGGGTCTCCGGCGTAAGCGGCGTATGCACTGTCATAAAATCGGCATTCCGGATAATATCGTCCACCGTTGCCAGCTTCACTTCGAGCTTCTCGGCGCGTTCCTGGGTCAGGAACGGGTCGAATGCCAGAATGTTCATGCCGAACGCTTTTGCACGTTTGGCCACCTCGCTGCCGATCCGTCCCATACCCAGTACGCCGAGCGTTTTGTTGCGAAGCTCGACGCCAACGAACGATTTGCGGTCCCAGGTTCCGCCGATCGTTTTGGCATAAGCTTGTGGGATGTGACGGGCCAGTGCCATCATCATCGCAAAGGTATGCTCGCAGGTTGTTATCGTATTGCCGTCAGGGGCATTAATAACGATGATGCCGCGTTGGGTTGCCGCTTCGAGGTCGATGTTGTCCACGCCGACACCGGCGCGGCCGACGACTTTCAGGCGGGTTCCCGCGGCCATAATTTTTTCGGTAACACGCGTTTGGCTGCGAACGAGAAGGGCGTCATAATCCCCGATGATCGCCGCAAGCTCGTCTTCGGAGAGCCCTGTATTTTTCTCTACCGTGACATCAGGTGCATCGACTAACTGCTGGATTCCGAGATCGCTGATCGGATCCGATACTAACACTTTAAACATTGGTTTCCATCCTCCTTAAATATCTAGAACGCTTATATATAAGGACATGTCCGATAGGAACATATCCGTGAAGCCGAAAGTGGAGCCGCTGAGCCTATGCGAGGCAATCAGGCGGACGCCTAAGTCCATTCCGTAAAGCAACGCGGTACTGTGCCAAAGGATGAACGTGCAGCTGGCCGGATTTTTCTCATTATTCTAAGTTGGACAACAAAAAAACTCCCGATCCGCATACTACTTCCGTAGTAAGGGACGAGAGTTATCGTGGTGCCACCCTAATTCACCGCCGTCTTTGCGAACGGCAGCCTCAAGGTCTTCCGATTGGAGACCTGATTGATAACGGAATCATCCGACTGCACCTACTGGATAGTTCAATGCAGTTGCTCTGGAACGCTAAAGATGACTTCTCTGTCACCGGTTTGCACCAACCACCGGCTCTCTGGAGACGATAAAGCCTCTTCTTTCCTTCATCGTGTTTCGCTCAATTAATTTTTCCATAATGTATCACGCGTCTATCAGACGTGTCAATAGGTAAAAGTGCTTCCCTTGAATGTTCTGCTCTTAATCTGCTATGATTCTAATGCTGGGAGGACTTTTTTAACAAAGTTAAATCATATATTTCGGGGGTCCCGCAGAACACAAACAGATGTTGGAGTAACACCTTCACGTTGTGGGATGTTTGCAACCACTCTAGTAACAGAAACTTAATAGACAGGCAGGCCTCATCATGAAAAAAAGGAAATGGAAATTACCCAAAATTCAGCAGGCTAAGCCTGAACAGCTGAATGACCGTCTACTTCTGATCAATCTGTATATCACCCAGGGCCTAACCTTATTGATCGGTCTCGTGTGGATTCTGCTGCAGCGAAGAAATCCGCTTGCCTTGTTTCAGCTTCAGCATCCCGGACAGGTTGCGGCATGGGGGCTTGGGCTGGCCGCCGTTATGTTTGCCGTCGATTTCCTCGTCTCCCGGATTACGCCGGAGGAAGTGATGGATGACGGCGGAATCAACAACATGCTGTTCCAGCGCCGTCCCGTATGGCATATTATAGTCATCTCCGCGGTCGTGGCGGTATGCGAGGAGCTGCTGTTCCGTGGAGCCGTACAGCATGCGTTCGGTCCGTATTGGACCAGTATATTATTTGCGGTCATTCACGTCCGGTATTTGAAGCACTGGATTCCAACCGGCTGGGTTTTTTTGAGCAGTTACGGCCTCGGATATATCTACATACATTCCGGAACACTGCTTGCCCCGGTCTTATGCCATTTTATGATTGATTGTGTATCCGGGCTAGTGATTCGATTTCGGAGGGAAGCATGAACAGCGAATTGAGCAGAGTTGAAACGTACAGAAAAAATCGGAAGAAGACCCCGGTAAAAAAGGCGCCTTCAGCCGGTGCCGGTAAACGGACTCCGCCCAAGTCCAAGGCAGCAGAGACGTCTTCAACACGGGCGGCCGGAACGCTGAGACGCGGAAAAACGGCAGGAAATGCAGGGAAGCGGCCGGCGGCCGCCAGAACTGCTGCAGCCGCTTCCGGCTCGGCGGCAGCCCCGCAGTCCCGTCGGAGTAACCGGACTGCCGGAAAAAGGGAGACGGAAGGCGAATCCGCCGTTCCGGCAAGAGCGGACACTTACGGTTCCCGGCGAATCAAGATCAGTAAATATTTTACGAACTCTTTAATCTTTTTATTTATCGGTTTAACGGCATTTCTTGTTTATTGGGGAATTAAGGGCGCCCCCCCGCTGGAGGATCTATGGTAGCCCCCTGGCTCGTCTGGGCGGGGGCAGGCGTTGCGGCTGCGGCTGCGGCGCTTTACGCCAGGATGTCGTATGAGGCGAGGCTGGAGCTGGTTCACCAGGACGACGTGAGGCTGGAGAGGCTGCCAAAGCCCTTTGACGGCTGCAAGCTCCTGTTCATATCGGATCTGCATAGCAGAAGGCTGACGGGGAAGACGATTCGGCAGCTGGCCGGAACGGTTGATTGGGTGATCCTTGGCGGGGATATTATGGAACGGAATGTACCGCTGAGCCAGGTGGAGCACAACTTAAGGCTGTTCGCCGAGATCGCCCCGGTGTATGCCGTATACGGCAACCATGATTATAAGGCCGATCCCGAAGGTTTGGAAAAGCTGATGAACGCATGCGGAGTCACTTTGCTGCGCGATGAGAACGTTCCTCTGCTGCGAAACGGCGCACGCATCTGGTTAACCGGTGTTGATTATCCGCGGTACAAACGAAACGATTATCCTCCGGTTCCACAGCTGCCTGTCCGTGATGCCGGTGCGGAATGCCGCATCCTAGCCGTTCATGACCCGGCCTGGCTGCAGAAGCAGAAGACGATCCAGGCGGACCTTGTGCTTGCCGGCCATACCCATGGCGGACAAATTACGCTGCCTTGGCTCGGACCGGTCCGGCTGAATCAATTTTACCGCAAGTATGCTTCGGGATGGTTTGAATGGGAGCAGCCGGAAGCGGAGGTCCGCCGGCCGCTCATGCTGATCAGCCGCGGTTTCGGCACAAGACGCGTTCCGCTACGCCTGTGCTGCCCTGCAGAAATGCATGTCCTTACGCTAAGGACAGATCCCATAGAAAAACACAGATAAACGAGTAAAAGCAGCCGATTGCCGGCTGCTTTTTTGTGCATTGCATGATCCCTTACTTGATTTGAGTATCAATGCTTTCGGGATCTACAAAGGTGTAGCCTTTGCTTTCCAGTTTGGTAAGGAGCGTATCCAGCGCTTCGACGGTCCACGGAAGCTCATGCATTAAAATGTTGCTACCGCTGTGCAGCTGGTCCAGCACGTTCGAGACAACCTTGTCGGCATTGCCGCTGCTTTTGGAGCTCATCGTCCAATCGAGCGAGCCGTTGGACCAGGTCATGTACAGGAGACCGTTCTCCTTGGCGATTTTCTTGCCGGTATCGCCGCCAGCCCCATTGGGGGGACGGAAAAATACAGGCGCTTTGCCAACGGTAGCCTTGACGATCTGCTGCGTATCCTCGATTTGTCTGCGTACTTCCGCTTCGGGCTTATCTTTGAGGATGATGTGATCCCAGCTGTGGTTGCCGATGGTCTGCCCGCGGTCCGCTATTAATTTCAACAGCTCAGGATGCTGCTTGACGCGGTATCCATTGACAAAAAATATCGCCTTGGCGTGATGCTTGTCCAGCGTATCGATCAACCCGTTGATCATCTCGGCCTTTTTAGGGCCGTCGTCGAAGGTCAGCAGTACGACTTTTTTCGAAACCCCATCAACACTCGGAACGATATCGTAAGCTTTATTCATGCGATACTGCACCTTTACCGCTTTTGTACCCGACTGCTGATCCTTGGCATCCGGCTTGGATGCGCTGCCTTGATTCGTTTGATCCTGTTTCGATCGATCTTGGGTTGTTTCCGGAGAATTTTCTGATCCCGTTCCCCCGGGTTGAACGCCGGACGTCCCGTTTGTTGTGGTGCTGCCTGAATTGTTTGTTTGTACTTCGCTTGTTTGAGCCGGAGGGACCGCCTTTTGGTCTTTTTGTCCCTCGTTTCCGCAGGCGCTAAGGATGAGCAGTGAGCATAGAGCCAGCGCCGCCGTAATTTTAACCATGATTTCATCTCGCTTTCCTGAATTTATGCCGCATGAGCAGGACCATATTCGCTCAAAATATATTCGACTTCATCCCATAAGGAGGTTGTACCTAAATGAACACTTCTGCTTTTATTGGCGGTATTTTGGTTGGTGCTGCTGCAACGACACTGTTGTCCAGAAACCGGGGACGCATGATTTCGTCCGTCATGGGCGGCAATGCCAAGGACAAAATGCTGGACATGGCGAACATCGGCATGGGCTCGTCGCATCGTCACGACGCTCATGGTTCTCACAACGATTCGTATTCCAAGGGATCGAGCGTCACCCAGATTAAAGATTTTATCCGCACCAATCCGGATGTCAAGCGGGAAGTGGACATGATTCTGAAAGAGACAAATACGGTGATACCTGGATTGTAAACGCGTCAAACCCATTAGAATCATTTAAAGGGCGGTTATCCGCTCCAAATGATTCTTTTTTTGTCCATTTTACAGCGTGCATTTATGGTTATATAATGATAACATACTTACATAGAACTATTTTCAGCACATATTATGGGAGACATCATAATTTGTTATAACAATGCTTACAAGGAGGATCCTGTCATGAAAATAGAACGCTTAAGCTCAGATAAGATACGGATTTTCCTTACGTTTGACGACCTGAGTGAACGGGGCATCCAGAAGGAAGACATGTGGCAAGAAATCCCGAAGGTGCACGAGCTGTTTACCGAAATGATGGATCAGGCCTATAACGAACTGGGCTTTGATGCAACGGGACCGCTCGCCGTGGAAGTGTTTGCCCTTCCTGCTCAAGGAATGGTCGTCATCGTGACCCGGGGGAAATACGATCATCATCAGTACAGTCAACTGGGTGAAGATGAACTCCCTGAAGAAGTTTACGAAATGGAAGTCACGCTTGAACAAAGCGACTCCATCGTGTATGCTTTTAACGACTTCGAAGTGCTGATCGAAGCTGCACACGTACTTCAACGACATATCACCGAAGCCGGGCGGCTTTATCATTATAGAGATAAATGGGTTCTGTACATGGACCCAGAAGAAATCGACGCTAATCAGCTTCCTTCGCTGATCGCGGTTCTTGCCGAGTTCGGAGAAGCTGCATCCTATACGGAAGCCGTACTTGAGGAATACGGCAAAGTCGTCATTGCCGAGAATGCGATTGACGTCATTTGCACACATTTCAAGCGCCAGGATTAACACCGTTATCCTGATTGAGACATCCCATGAGGATTCATCTTCATGGGATGAACTTTGCTTTGAAGCTGGAGTTACATTCGACAGGGCCGCTAAGGTCACTGCCAGGAAGTGGAGGGATTAAGAACGGTGCTTTTGTTTTCGGTTATTGCGTCGGCATTGGCGCCGGGTCTTGCCCTACTGACCTATTTTTATTTAAAGGACAGATACGATCAGGAACCGCTGCTTATGGTGATCAAGGTGTTTCTGCTTGGTTTTATGATCGTGGTTCCGGTCATGATCATCCAGCGGGGCCTTACAACGGGGCTCGGCGGCAATCCGTATCTGGATTCTTTTGTCATATCGGCGTTTGTTGAGGAATTTTTGAAATGGTTCGTGCTGTTTCACATGATATACAACCATACGGAGTTTGACGAGCCGTACGACGGAATCGTGTATGCCGTAGCGATTTCTCTGGGCTTCGCGACCGTGGAGAATGTGATGTATGCCTGGTACAGCCACGCATCCTTCGGGGCGATGTTCCTGCGGGCGCTGCTTCCGGTATCGGGGCATGCCATGTTCGGGGTAATGATGGGTTATTACCTCGGAAGAGCGAGGTTTTCGACCGGAGCCAAGGCCAAGCGTTTCCTGGTCTATTCGATGATCATCCCGTGGTTCTGGCACGGGGTCTATGACTTTATTCTAAGCACGATGACGCATTATTGGATCTGGTTTATCGTCCCGCTGATGGCTTTTTTATGGTACGGAGGGATGGGCAAGGTATACCGGGCCAACAACCGCTCCCCGTTCCGTTTCCTGAAGCGGGAGGAAGAGGTTAATACGTAATTAAATTGGGCACACTTTATCCTAAGAAGTTACAATCCGCATTCGGATACAATCTTTTTAGGATGGAGGTGTCCTTTTTTGCGTGTCAAAGTAAAAATCGTCTGCAGGCAATGCGGGGAACGCTACGTGCTGCGCGGCAAAAAAGAACGCGGGAAGATCGAAACCGGCTTCAAGCAGTGCCTGTGCAACAACCAAAGCCAGTTCGATATCGAAGAAGACCCGTTTTGAACCGATACCTGGGAAACGATGCATAAGACTCCTTTCTTCTAGTCAAACTAACACCAGCTTTAAGTTGATGAAAGGAGACTTCACATGTACAAGCGATTAAGCGCTGTTTTATTTCCCATAGTCACCCTGTTTATGATCGGAGCGTTTGTGTGGGGGTACCAAGAGAACCAGGAGAAGAACGCCGTGCTGATCAAGGCGGAAAACCAGTATCAGCGGGCTTTTCATGACCTGTCCTATCATATGGACCGCCTGCACAGCGAGCTTGGCAATACGCTGGCCGTAAGCTCGGCTTCCAATGCGATGCACCGGAAAGGGCTGGTCAACGTGTGGCGGCTGACAAGCGAAGCGCAGAACGAAATTAACCAGCTTCCGCTCACCATGCTGCCGTTTAACAAAACCGAAGAGTTTCTGTCCAAAATATCGAAGTTTTCCTACCAGACCTCCATGCGGAATTTGGAGAAAGAGCCGCTGTCAAATGAGGAGATCAAAAACCTGAAGGCGCTCTACGCCAACTCCGGACAAATCACCAAGGATCTCCAGGACGTGCAGTCCAAGGTGATCAGCAACCGGCTGCGCTGGATGGACGTGGAAAGCGCGATGGCCACGGAAGACAAGAAGCTGGACAACACCATTATCGACGGCTTCAAAACGGTAGACAAAAGGGTCGGCGAATACCCGGAATTGAACTGGGGTCCGTCGGTATCCAGCATCTATGACAAGCGGTCGGTGAAAAAGCTGTCGGCACAGCCGGTATCTCCCGACGATATTAAGCGCAAAGCAGCCGAGTTTGCCGGCGCGGGAGGTGGCCAGTCCAACGTTCAAGTAACCGAAAACGGGAAAGGAACCGAATGGGCGTCGTACACCGCCACCGTCAGCTCCAACAACCGGCCTGCTCCGCTGTCGCTGAACTTCACCCGTCAAGGCGGCCACTTGATTGCCTTTTCCGATAACCGTGAGGTCGGACCGAAGGCGGTTACGATGGAAGAAGCCCGCAAGAAGGCCGATCAGTTTCTGCAAAGCAAAGGCTATAAGGATATGACGGCCGTTACAGCAGACCAGTATGATAATATGGGCAACTTCACATATGTGCGCAAGCAGGACGGCGTACTGGTGTACCCGGAAAAAATGACGGTTCGGGTCGGGCTCGATAACGGCGAGGTGACCGGGTTCCAGGCCAGCGATCTCGTTTACGAGCAATCCCAGGCGCGTAAAATTCCAAAACCGAAGCTTACCTTGAGTCAGGCGCGGAAGAAGCTGAATCCCGAGTTTAAGGAAAACTACAACCGGCTGGCGCTGATCAAGGACGATTCGGGCCAGGAAGCTCTCTGCTACGAATTCGGAGGCAACATTAACGGCTCCAGATACCGGATATACATGGATGCCAATGACGGCTCTGAACGAGTCGTAGAGGAGCTCAAGGATTCGGATAAAAAAGCGGTGAAATAGGCAAAAAGTTGCAAGGATCAAGTGATGAGCAAAGCCTCTCGGATCAGCCGAGGGGCTTTTTGTATTGCGCAAAAACACTGATTACCTATGAACAAAGACATGGTATAATCAGGATAGAATGCTATTTTACAGGCTGGCGGTGAGTTTGTTGTTTCCTAAAATCAGCGATCAATTGTTTATCTCCGTGGATTCCGGAGACCAGAAAGAAGCGGGGATGGAGTACAAGTCCCGCATCACGGATCTGGAGGACGAGTCCATTCTAATGGAGGTGCCCATCCAGGAAAAGACCGGGCTGCTGAAGCGGCTGCACATGGGTGATGAGCTTTCGGTGTATTTTTTGACCGACGGCGGCGTTAAAAATTTTTTCAATACTTACGTGCTCGGCTTCAAGGAAGACGTCGTACGCATGGTGCGGATCCGCAGGCCTGAGCCCGAGTCGATCGGCAAAGTCCAGCGCCGAAGCTTTTTGCGCGTCAATGCCGGATTGGAGGTGGCGGTCCAGACTGAACACAATATCCGCTTCGTCACGCGTACAGAAGATGTCGGCGGGGGCGGCATTTCTTTTTATAGCGACGCCGACAAGGCGATCCGTGAAGGGGACATGGTGTCCTGCTGGGTGCTCGTACCGTATAAGAACGGAAACCTGGAGCATGTTCCGTTTAAAGGCAGCGTCGTCCGGATCCAGCAGCTCGACAACGGCCGGAAAATCGTGATGCTAAAATTTGAAGCAATTACGGATATGGAACGGCAAAAGCTGATCCGGTACTGCTTCGAGCGCCAGTTTGATTTCCGGAACCGCTGAGAGATCGGGTGAGGGAATATTTTGCTTTGCCAAGGATACACTAGTAGGAAAATTCAGGGAGTGTATCTGATGGATGAACAGGATCGCGTTCGGCAGTATCTACGTCTGTTCGGGGAATGCTTTGATGTTTTGTCCAAATGGGTGAAAAGGGCTTTGATTGTGCTTGTCGTTATGCTGATCCTCATACAGGGGGCGCTTCATATCAAGCCGGTCAGACCTTACTTGTCCCCGGTGTACAAGCTTGACGGCATCCCTGTCAAAGAGCGGGATGTCAGGGATTGGAAAGAGTAAAATGGAGGGACGTTTTTGCATCGGAATAGGTTGTGTGGTATAATTTTCTCGACGCAGGCAATGCCTGCTTTTTTCTTGAGGCTTATGTTTGAGGAGGAATGCCCCTTTGGTTAGGCAGGGGACAGAGGATAACTTGAAAATCAACATTGCGATCGATGGACCTGCCGGGGCCGGCAAAAGCACGATTGCCCGCCTGGTGGCGAGAGCCCTCTCGTACATATACGTGGACACCGGAGCCATGTATCGGGCCGTAACGTGGTTTATGATGGAACAAGGAATTGGACCGGAATTTCCTGAAAAAGTGCTTCAACTCACCCAAAAGATGGTGATTGAATTAATACCCGGGGAAGACGGGCAGAAAGTTCTGGTCAACGGCGAAGATGTGACCCCTTACATCCGTTCTTTGCAGGTAAACGGGATGGTATCCCAATACTCGCAGATTGAAGGAGTAAGACGCCACCTCGTTGCGCTGCAGCAGCAGATGGCTCTGCACAAAGGCATAGTGATGGATGGACGAGATATCGGAACGACCGTGCTTCCCGATGCCGAAGTGAAGATTTTCATGACGGCAAGCGTCAAAGAGCGTGCTCTCCGCCGGTACAAGGAAATGAACGATGCGGAAGGATTGACACTTGAACAGCTTGAGAAGGATATCGAAAGACGTGACCGTCTGGACGCAGAGCGCGAAATTTCGCCGCTTCGCTGCGCCGATGACGCCATTGTCCTGGATACGACTCACATGGATATACCTCAGGTTGTCGACACCATCGTTGATTACTGCAAAACGTACAGGGGTGGGGAGAAGAATTGAAGATTTACGTTTTTTGCCGGGATATCCTTAGGGCAATATTCACCTTGTTGTACCGCTTTGAAGCGGTCGGCACGGAGAATATCCCCAAAGAAGGCGGGGTGCTGCTCTGCTCCAATCACAAAAGTCTGCTCGATCCGATATCCGTCGGGATCAAGGTGAAGCGGCAGGTCAAGTTCATGGCCAAGGAAGAATTGTTCAAAGTTCCCGTACTGGGATGGCTGATTACCCAGTTCGGAGCGTTTCCCGTCAAGCGGGGGGGAGTCAGTAAAGAGTCCTTCAAGACCTCCATCTCCATTTTGCGCGGCGGTGAAATCATGGGCATCTTCCCGGTAGGCACGCGCTTCTCCGATACTGGCGCCGCCAAGAAAGGGGCCGCCATGTTTGCGCTCCGCGGCAATGCCGCCGTCGTGCCGGCCGCGATTATCGGCGATTACAAGATTTTCAGAAAAATGAAAATCGTGTATGGACAACCTATCGTCCTGGATGACCTGAAAAGCGGCGAGGTGGATGGCGATCCGCTCGAGCTGGTGACAGAACGTATCATGGACCGGATCCATGAAATGGAGAAGACCGGAAGACCTTCGGGGAATTAGCCGGGCGTGCATGAACACAAGCACTTATTGGAAACATATGATTCGTACTGCTTTATGATGTTTTGAACTCTGCGTCAGCAGGTTTGAATAAATGGGTTTTTTTGAATTGAGGAGGGTATTGACATGTCGGAAGAAACGAAAAATCAAGAAACTGCAGAAGCGGTAAACCAAGAGGAATTGGATCAATTCGTATCCTTGAAAAAAGGGGACACCGTGAAAGGCACGATCGTCAAACTGGAGGACAACCAAGCTTATGTAAGCATTGGATATAAATATGACGGCGTCATTCCGGTCCGTGAACTGTCTTCCGTACACCTTGACAACGCATCCGAAGCGGTGCAGGTTGGTCAGGAAGTGGAATGCAAGGTTGTCAGCATCGACGACGAGAAGGAAAGACTCGTTCTTTCCAAGCGCGCGATCGACAGCGAGAATGCTTGGGATGAGCTGGAGAAGCACTTCGAAGCTCAGGACGCTTTCGAAGTTACCGTAGCTGACGTGGTAAAAGGCGGTCTCGTCGCAGACGTAGGCGCACGCGGATTTATCCCGGCTTCCATGGTAGAGCGTCATTTCGTTGAAGACTTCAGCGACTATAAAGGCCGCACGCTGCGCGTGAAGGTAAAAGAGCTTGACCGTGAGAACAACAAAGTGATCCTGTCGCAAAAAGACGTTCTCGAAGAAGAGTTCGAAGCCAACAAGCTAAAAGTGATGGGTGAACTCCAAGAAGGACAAGAAATCGAAGGTACGGTGCAGCGTCTGACTCAATTTGGCGCCTTTGTTGACGTGGGCGGCGTTGACGGACTGGTTCACGTGTCCGAAATGGCTTGGCATCATGTTGACAAACCTTCCGATGTCGTGTCCGAAGGCGACCAAGTGAAGGTAAAAGTGCTCAAAGTTGATCCGGAAAAAGGCAAAATCAGCCTGAGCATCAAGGCTGCCCAGCCAGGACCATGGGAATCCGCAGCCGATAAGTTCCATACCGGCGACGTTGTAACAGGCGAAGTGAAGCGTCTTGTCACTTTCGGTGCTTTCGTTGAGCTGGCGCCAGGTGTCGAAGGACTTGTTCATATTTCGCAAATTTCCCATAAGCACATCGGCACACCGCATGAAGTGCTCAAAGAAGGCCAAGAAGTTCAAGTCAAAATCTTGGACATCAACACGGCTGAAAAGCGCGTAAGCCTGAGCATCAAGGAAACCGAGGAAGCTCCTGCGGCAGCTCCAAGACCGGAAAGAGCACCGAAGAGCAGCGCGCACAAGGATGATCTGAAAGACAACCCGAACGTATCGCTCAGCAACCAAGGCCTCAGCATTACACTCGGTGAACGTTTTGGAGACAAACTCAGCAAATTTAAATGATTTGGGCCTCCAAAATTGAAATCGGTGAACCCTTACACGGGTTTACCGATTTTTTTTTAGATAAGCAAGCGTACTGACTCGGGGCGAATTGGTTCGAGATGTTCGATCATGAAAGCCAAAGAATCGGCCATGCATGGTTCTGTGTATGCTTAGGAAAAATACAATTAACATCCGGCTATTCCTATGAAAGGTTAGCCAAAAGAAACGTTTTTTGCTATGATGATTATCGTAAGAATTGACAGGAGGAGTGACTATGGCAAGACCCGTAGTGGCAATCGTGGGCAGGCCTAATGTGGGGAAATCCACCATTTTTAACCGTTTGGTCGGGGACAGGCTGGCCATTGTAGAAGATAAGCCGGGCGTGACGCGTGACCGGATTTACAGCGTTGCCGAATGGAACGGCAAACCTTTCAGTGTCATTGACACGGGAGGTATTGAAATTGACGGTGACGATGTAATATTGAAATCGATCCGTATGCAGGCTGAGCTTGCTATCGAAGAAGCCGACGTCATCGTCTTTATGTGCGATGCCAAGAGCGGCGTAACCCAATCTGATGAAGAAGTAGCCCAGATGCTTTTCCGGTCCGGAAAACCGATCGTGCTGGCCGTAAACAAAGTGGACAATTTGCAGCGCAATGACGACATTTACGAGTTTTACAGCCTCGGTTTTGGGGACCCGATCGCGATATCCGGCAGTCACGGAACCGGGATCGGCGATCTTCTGGACGCTATTGTAGATATTTTGCCAGACCTGACGGATGACGAGTACGATGAGGACGTGATTCGGGTTGCACTGATCGGACGGCCGAATGTCGGCAAATCGTCGCTCGTGAATGCGATCCTTGGCGAAGAACGCGTCATTGTCAGCGATATTGCGGGAACGACCCGGGATGCCATTGACACTCCGTTTGAACGGGACGGGCAGCGTTACGTGCTGATCGATACCGCCGGTATGCGCAAACGCGGAAAAGTATACGAAACGACCGAGAAGTACAGCGTTATGCGGGCGATGCGCGCCATCGAAAGAGCGGATGTGGTGCTTGTCGTCATTAACGGCGAAGAAGGGATCATTGACCAGGATAAGCATATTGCTGGTTACGCTTACGAGGCCGGCAAAGCTTCTCTTTTTGTCGTCAATAAATGGGACGCCGTCGAGAAGGATGACAAGACGATGCACCAGTTTGAGAAAAAGATCCGCGATCACTTCCTGTTTATGACCTATGCGCCGGTTCTGTTTCTGTCCGCCAAAACGAAGCAGCGGCTGCACAAGCTTCTGCCGGTCGTTCAGCACGTCGCCGAGCAGCATTCGCTGCGGGTGCAGACGCATCTCTTGAATGACGTCGTATCCGACGCCGTGGCGATTAATCCGCCTCCGACGGACAAGGGGCGCCGTCTGCGCATCAACTATGCGACGCAGGTTGCGGTCAAGCCGCCGACGATGGTCATTTTCGTAAACGATCCGGAACTGATGCACTTCTCTTACGAGCGTTATTTGGAGAACAAGATCCGGTCTGCTTTTGATTTTGAAGGAACGCCTATACGCATCTTTACTCGGCGCAAATCGGATGAAAGTTAGGGGAGAATAGCTTGGTTCTACAGATCATCGCCATTATACTGAGTTACTTGCTCGGCTCCATCAGCTTCAGCGTCGTCCTTGCCAAGCTGCTGAAAGGGATCGACATCCGCCAGCACGGCAGCGGTAATGCAGGAGCGACGAATACGCTGCGCATACTGGGGAAGGGACCGGCCGTTCTGGTTCTGGCGCTGGACGTCCTCAAAGGAATCGCGGCGGTCTGGATCGGTGTGTGGATGGGCGGAGGCGAGGCATGGGTTCCCGCATTATGCGGCATCGGTGCGATCGTTGGGCATAACTGGCCGGTGTATTTTCACTTCCGTGGGGGCAAAGGCATCGCGACGACCATTGGCGTCATGGCGACACTGAGCTTTCTGCCAGCACTGTATGCCGGCATTATCGCCATTCTGCTGATCGTGGTTACACGGTACGTGTCGCTGGGATCGCTGGTGTTCGTGGCGCTTACGCCTGTATTTTTGCTCATTTTGGGTTATGCCTGGCCGATTTTTTGGACCAGTCTCATTATTTGTATATTTGCCTTCTGGAGACATCGGAGCAATATTGTGAAAATTCTTCAGGGCCGGGAAAATAAGATCGGATCCGGAGGGCCCAAAGGGGGTAAAGGGATTGTCAAATAAAGTGGCTGTATTGGTCGCGGGCAGCTGGGGAACGGCTTTGGCCAGCGTGCTGGCCGCAAACCATCCGGAGGTGGTGCTGTGGAGCCGAAATCCGGATCAGGTCAAGGAAATCAATGAGCAGCATACCAACAACCGCTATCTGCCGGACGCTCAGCTGCCGGTCAATCTGAAAGCGACAAGCGACATGGGGGAAGCGGTGTCGGGGGCGAAGGCCGTAGTTATCGTTGCCCCATCCAAAGCGATGCGGCAGGTGGCGCGGGACTTAAGCGCTCATTGGCAGAAGGATATGCTCGTGATCCATGCGACGAAAGGTTTTGAGACCGAAACGTTGAAGCGGATGTCCACGGTCATCGCTGAAGAGCTGGGCTGCGAAGAGGGAAGAATCGTAGTCATGTCCGGTCCAAGCCATGCGGAGGAGGTCGTCAAGAGGTGCCCGACCACCGTTGTGGTCGCATCACTGACCGAGAGCGAGGCGGTCGCCGCGCAGGACTTGTTTATGAATTCCGACTTCCGTGTATACACCAACCGGGATATGGTCGGGGTCGAGCTCGCGGGAGCGCTGAAGAACATCATTGCCCTCGGCGCGGGCATGTCGGATGGACTTGGCTTCGGGGACAACGCAAAAGCGGCGCTGCTGACGCGAGGTTTGGCTGAAATCACCCGGATCGGCGTGGAAATGGGAGCGAACCCGCTCACGTTCTCCGGCCTCGCGGGCGTCGGGGACCTGGTGGCCACGGCAACGAGCAGGCACAGCCGGAACTGGCGGGCAGGCTCCATGCTCGGTCAAGGCAAAAACCTCAATGAGGTGCTGGATTCGATGGGCATGGTGGTGGAAGGTGTCCGGACGACCCAAGCGGCGCATGACATCTCGAAAAAGTACGGCGTACAGATGCCGATAGCCGATCAGCTGTACCACGTGCTCTTTTTGAACCGGAATCCGCGCATTGCCGTCGAGGCGCTCATGGGCCGGGACCCGAAGACCGAAATGGAGACGATGAAGCTGGAAACGTGGGAGCAGTGGCACCGTTAATGCTTATTCACCTTTTTCCGCACTTCCTCATATATTAGGGTTGAGGAATGCCGGAGGAGGGGAGAAGACATTGAGCAAAAACATTTCTAGGGATGCGCTGAAGGCGATCAATAAGAAAACGGGCAAAAACATCTCTGAAAGTGCCGTCAAAAAACTGGCCAGCACGGTTAAGCCGTCGACCATGCAAAACGAGGCCCAGCTCCGTCAGCTGATTAAACAAGTATCCGCGATGGCCAACGTTCCCGTCAGCGAGGAAACCATCAAGGATATCATCAGCGCCGTGAAGAAAAGCGGGATGAATCCTGAAAACATGGAAGCGTTGATGAAAATGATGATGAAGAAATAATCATATAGGTCTGACGAAAAAAGAGCATGAAGTCTTTGGAGCCGGAGGCTGCAGGGCTTTTCGCTCTTTTTTTATATGTGTCAAATCGTCTGTGCCGTTCTGATGAGAGGAAGAAGTACGGGGACTGCTGACCGAGCCTTACTTTGTGGGCGCATTTTGCGAAATCGGACAAGTTTCGTGTTATAATACGGTTAATGATGGAACAGATTGGAGAGTTTTAGCGTATGGATCCAATGACAAAAATGTGGGTATCCCTGATCGCCATCTTGATTATGGGGCTATCCGTCTTTCTCATTACCTTCGCCCGAACCAAAACAAAGGGGGTTCTTCGGGGAGCCCTCTCTTTGGTCGCATTTGTCATTATGGTGGTCGGATTTTTGGGCGGCATGGCAGCATTAATGTAGCAAAGGAACGGTGGATAACGAACATGGAAGCAGCATTACAGCTAATTGGAAGAACAATCGAGAAAACCGTCGTGCCTGAACCGGGCAAAAGCATCCTTCAGCATGCGAAGGACAACAAAGTGGACTGGCAGCACCTCTGCACCCGCGGTACTTGTGCCCGCTGCCGTTGTCTGATTTCCGAGGGGGCGGAGCACCTGGAGGAACCGACGAAAGCGGAACATCTTCGCCTCGACCCGGAAGAGTTTGACGAAGGCTATCGTCTAGGATGCCAAGCCGTGGTCAAGACGGCGGGAAAAATCGTAGCCAGAAACAAAACGTATTTTTAAATGGACCGGAAGATTGGAGTGTGTGCCGTGCAGATCCCAGCCGAATTACAGCAAGCCCTGCATGACGCCTCTCATGCGCTGTCGCAAACCTCATCCTGCTGGTTAATTGGCGGAAGCTGCGGGCTTTTGCTGCAGGACGTGCATTTGGATAAACCGCCACGCGATATTGACATCTACGCCGATTCGGCCTCCGTATCGGAGCTTCATCATGCCCTCGCAGGGCGGGCGGTGGATCAGCCGGTCCTGAGCGTTACGGATCAATACCGGTCCGTGTTAAGCCATTATAAGTTGAGCCGGTACACGCTGGAACTGGTGGGAGGGTTCGAAGTTCAGGCGGAGGGTTCACATTATAAGGTTGAAATTAACCGGAGGCTAGTCCCTGCGGGCGTCCATGCGAAACTACACTCAATACGGGTTCCGCTGATGCCGCTCAGCCATGAGCTGCTGTTTAATGTGCTTCGGAACCGGGAGGACCGGTACACGGCGATTGCCGCTGCCATGCGGGCAGATTTGCAGGCCCATTTACCCCTCCTAGAGGATCTGCTCACGGATAATGCGTTCCAATCCGAGCACATTCAGATCATTTCCCAACTGCTCCATACCGAGTCGTTAGTACGATTTGCGGTAAATGGGCGGGATTCAGGCCATGCCGGGCGGGAACGCCAATGAACCATAAAGTTACGTTCCAGCCGTCAGGCAAAAGCGTTCTCGTCCGTGAAGGCATATCGCTGCTCCATGCGGCCAGGGATGCAGGTGTATACATACCCACGCGATGCGGGGGCAAAATGGGCTGTTTGATGTGCAAAGTTCAGGTTGACGCCGCCAGCGCCGGACAGCTCACCCCTCCCGCCGAGGCGGAGAAGCGCAAGCTCGGCTCCCTGATCCGCAGCGGCACCAGGCTGTCTTGTCAAGCTAGAGTGCGCGGGGCGGTGACGGTGACAGTCCCGGAAGACAAACTGAAGGCGGCGGTCCGCAAGCAGCTGGAAGCAGCAAGGAACCGTGACAGGGAGGACGACCTATGGTAGCTGCGGGCAGGACAAACACGTTACAGGCTGCTTGATGTATCAATCGGCTTTACTATATGCAAAGGGTGATATTTGTTGATGACATCGGCTTTGACCAACAAGATGATGAAGGGAGCCCGGAAGGCGGCGACGGCTGTCATGGTGCTGCTGTTGATCATGACCGCCACAGCCTGCATGTATCCGGATCAGAAGAGCGGTGAGACGAGGGTATCCTACCGTGAAAGCGTGAAGCGCATCCAGTCCGCGATGGACGATTTTCAAAAGGATCAGGGGATCCTGCCGATCATCAATGCGGATGAAACGACGCCGCGCTTTGAGAAGTTCCGCATCGACCTGGACCAGCTCCAAAAACGGGGCTACTTGGACGATATCCCAACAACCGCCTTTGAGAAAGGCGGAAGCGCATACTTCCTGGTCCAGAACGAAGAGACCGACCCGACCGTTAAGGTCATGGATCTCGTCACGGTGCAAAAGGTCAACGACGTGCAGCGGGCTGTCGATTTGTATAAGTCCAAGCATGATGGGCAGCTGCCGGCCGGCGAAGAAATTTATCCCGGAATCCATGTCGTTGACCCGGATCTGGCTGGCACAAACAATGTTGAGCTGAAGAGCGTATATTCGGGTCAGGACATGAGCTTTATCATGGATGCCAAGGGCGTGGTGTACGCGGATTATGCGTTTGATATTATGCAGCTGATTGACAAGGAAGGCGTGAAGCCTTCCAAAGACGAGGATTTACGAGATTACCTCATCAAGTCTTCCGATTATGTACCGGTGAAGTCGCTGCCGTACGAGTGGTCAGGGGATGCGCCAGTCGCCAAATCGGAGACAGGGGCGTGAAGCTGAACATACAGATTGGAAGAGAAAGGCCTGCTGGAAACAGCAGGTCTTTTTTTATGCGTATTGCTATGTTTTTCGGGATTCCCGCTAGCAAAACAGCATCAACAAGCGGATGAGCGGTTGTGCGCAGGTAGTTATGTTGTGCTGCATGCTTCATATACATATTTATTTCTGCCCCGGCATATATCTGAGAGGGATGACGAGGGGCATGCGAACGACGCAGGGATTATATGAATTTTATTCCGAATACCCGTCATATTGTTTTTAATAGGTACATACTATGATACTAGTCCAAATGCCTACGGAGTAACGCCGCTTTGCCGTTTCCCATCCTACCTGACTACCGGCGGCGGACTACTGACGACATTGTAAGGCTCCAATCCGTTGCAATGGCTCGAGGCTCCAGATGGAACACGAAGCGGATGCTCTTAAAGCATTTTTCCTTCGGAGTAAATGAGGAGGGGATCTCTTTTGGAAAAAGTGGACATTTTTAAAGACATTGCCGAACGAACTGGCGGGGACATTTACCTGGGTGTCGTCGGCGCCGTCCGCACAGGAAAGTCAACATTTATTAAACGGTTTATGGAAACAATTGTACTGCCGAACATTGCAAGCGAAGCAGACCGCGCCAGAGCAGTCGATGAGCTCCCGCAGAGCGCTGCCGGGAAGACGATTATGACCACCGAGCCGAAGTTTGTACCGAACAATGCGGTGCAGCTGAAGGTCACCGAAGGTCTGGAAGTGAACGTCCGCCTTGTGGACTGCGTAGGCTACGCGGTGGAAGGCGCCAAAGGCTATGAGGATGAAAACGGTCCGCGCATGATATCAACGCCATGGTTCGAGGAGCCGATCCCGTTCCAGGAGGCAGCCGAAATCGGGACGCGGAAAGTGATTCAGGAGCACTCCACGCTGGGCGTCGTGGTGACCACGGACGGCACGATTGCCGAAATTCCGCGCCACTCCTATGTGGAAGCCGAAGAACGCGTCATCGCCGAGCTGAAGGAAGTCGGCAAGCCGTTTGTGCTGGTCATCAACTCCACGAAGCCGCGGAGTGAAGAAACGCTGCAGCTGCGCAATGAGCTCGCCGAGAAATACGACATTCCGGTCATGGCGCTCAGTGCGGCGACAATGACGGAGGATGACGTCACCGGCGTCCTGCGCGAAGTGCTGTACGAATTCCCGGTGCACGAAGTCAACGTCAACCTGCCTAGCTGGGTTATGGTGCTGAACGAGAAGCACTGGCTGCGCAGCAACTATGAAAATTCCGTACGCGATACGGTCAAGGATATCCGCCGTTTGCGCGACGTGGACCGGGTGGTCACCCAGTTCATGGACTACGACTTCATCAACCGCGCGGCGCTCAGCGGCATGAATATGGGCCAAGGGGTAGCCGAGATCGACCTGTTCGCTCCGGATGAACTGTACGATCAAATCCTGATGGAAGTGGTCGGTGTGGAAATCCGCGGCAAGGACCACCTGCTGCAGCTGATGCAGGAATTCTCGCATGCCAAGCGGGAGTATGACCGGTTCGCCGAGGCGCTGGAGATGGTCAAGACGACCGGTTACGGCATCGCCGCTCCTTCGCTGGCCGAAATGTCGCTCGATGAGCCGGAGCTGATTCGCCAAGGATCCCGTTTCGGGGTACGCTTGAAGGCGACAGCGCCTTCGATCCATATGATCCGCGTCGATGTCGAGTCGGAATTCTCGCCGATCATCGGCACGGAGAAACAGTCCGAGGAACTCGTGCGCTATCTCATCCAGGACTTCGAAAACGATCCGATCAAGATCTGGGATTCAGACATTTTCGGCAGATCGCTGCACTCTATCGTACGGGAAGGCATTCAAGGCAAGATCGCCATGATGCCGGATAATGCGAGATATAAACTGCAGGAGACGCTCGGACGCATTATCAATGAAGGTTCTGGCGGATTGATCGCGATTATTTTGTAACCCATCGTCGTTAAGTAAAAGCCGTAGGCAGGCGCCCGCTTGCTTGCGGTTTTTTTTGTGCTTGAATGCAGAAATGGATACCTGCTGAAGATATTCCTATTTTATACATTAAAATAAGGAAATTGCTGCTAAGAGAACGGTAATGGAACAGTTTTTACAGGTTTTTTATGAAAAAAAGAAAGTATTTATACAAACTCTTGAAAACCTATTTACATACTTGGATATAGGCTTTATATTAGTGTATAACATTTTAACATAGTGAAGCTTTTAAGGGGGAAGAGAGAAATGCGTTTAAGAGGTAAAAAAAGGGGTTTCGTGTTGGCATCCGTTCTGCTGGTACTGTCGATGGTGATGAGCGCCTGCGGTCATAATGCGCCGCCGGCAGCGGACTCGGGGAGTGCATCCGGTGCAAACGCGGACAAGCCTCTGGCAGGCAAACGAGTTGCGCTTATTATGGAGTTTAACACAGGGACGTTTTCCCAGCAATACGTTCAAGGGGTAACCGAGGAAGTGGAGAAATTCGGCGGAAAGCTGACGAAGTTCGTGGCAGCCAACGATAAAGCAAAAATGGCGTCTCTGCTGGATTCGGCCATCACGCAGCATTTTGACTTGATTCTGACCGACCACGGCGATTCGCTCCTCGAACCGGGCCTCCGCAAAGCAGTGGAGCAGAAGATCCCTGTCGTCGTCTTCGACGCTGACGTGAACGTTCCCGGCGCAACCGTGCTCTCTCAGGACGACCAGAAGATGGCCGACCTGACGCTGCAGCAGATGAAGGAGGACATCGGGGGCAAGGGCAACATCGTCAAAGTATGGGTGGCAGGATTCGCACCGATGGAACGGCGCCAAACCTCTTACGCGAAATTTATGAAAGAGAATCCGGATATTAAGGAAATCGCCACGTTCGGCACCGCGAATAACCCGGCACTGGACACGCAGACCCAGATGGAAGCAATTCTGAAGCAGTATCCGAAGGGCCAGATTTCGGCCGTATGGGCTGCTTGGGACGAGTTCGCCAAAGGGGCGGCGCGCGCCATCCAGCAGGCCGGACGCGATGAAATCAAGGTGTACGGTATCGATATGAGTGACGAGGACCTGCAAATGATCCAGGATCCTAGCAACCCGTGGGTCGCTTCCGCCGCTGTCGATCCAAAGGATATCGGACGCATCCAGGTCCGCTATGGCTACCAGAAGCTGCACGGGGATCAAACCGAGGACAAGGTCGTTCTGAATCCGGTGTACGTATCCCGCGAAGCTCTTCCTAAGGAGCAAATTTCCACCACCGAGCTGTCCCAATACGTAGACGGCTGGGGTGCCAGCAAGCAAGGGCTTCAGGACTGGATGAACGAGTACAGCAAGTAACAAAAGATCCGGTCAAACCGGCAAATGCAAGTCTTGGGGTGGTGCTGAGGCGCTGCCCTTTTTCAGGAATAGGGGCTAAGCAGCACTCCACTTTGTGTGGCTTGTTATTTCGGGGCTCCCCGCAAAGTACTTGAACAACATCGGAAGCTGTACTCCACTTTGTGGGGTTACTTTTTGAAGGAGGAATGCCGTGTGGCATCATCATTTCAGCTGGAAATGAGCGGAATCGGCAAACAATTTGGCGGCGTTCCTGCGCTGCATGCGGTGGATTTTACGGTTCACGGCGGCCAGATTCATGCGCTGCTCGGTGCCAACGGCGCCGGGAAGAGCACGTTGATGAAGATTCTGTCGGGCGCTTATCAGCCGGACAGCGGACGCATTGCGGCTGACGGCACGGAGCTGCACATCACCTCTCCGGCCGCGGCCAAGCAGCACGGCATTCACTGCGTGTATCAGGAGGTCGATTCGGCCCTCGTCCCGCAGCTGAGCGTCGCCGAAAACGTCATGCTGGACGCCTTGTCTTCGGGCCAGGGAAGCATGTGGGTCAATTACAGGTCTATGGACAAACAGGTCAAGGCGATTTTGTCCAGGCTGGATGACAGTATAGACATTCATAAAAAGGTGTACGAGCTGTCGCTTGCTCAAAAACAGATTGTCCTGCTGGCCCGCATTTTGTCACAGGACGCCAAGGTGATTATATTCGACGAACCGACCGCTCCGCTGAGCGACAGCGAATGCGAGGCTTTTTTCCGGATGATGCACTCGCTGAAGGACGCCGGTGTGGCGTGCATCTTTATTACACACCGCCTGCCGGAAGTGCTGGAGCACAGCGATATGGTGACCGTGATGCGTGACGGAAGGAAGGTTTACACCGGCCGGACACAGGAGATCACCGGGGATGGCATTATCGGGCACATGCTCGGCAAAACGTTTGAAGAAGAGTTTCCGAAAAAGGATACCGTAATCGGGGACGTGCTCCTTCAGGCCGAAGGCGTCAAGCGCGGACACAAGGTGCGGGGCGCGGATCTTGAGGTCCGCCGCGGTGAAATTGTAGCTGTAGTCGGCCTGGTGGGCGCCGGTAAAACCGAACTGGCCCGGATCCTGAGCGGTGCGGATCAGCCGGACGAAGGCAGCATCTATCTGAAAGGGAAGAAGCTGTCGCTTAAGCAACCGGCGGACGCGGTATCCGCGGGAATCGTCTCCATCCCGGAGGAGCGCCGGAAAGAGGGGATCTTTATCCACGAATCGGTGGATTTGAACCTGTCCATACCGGTGCTGAACCAAGTCAGCAGGCTGGGGTTCATCTCGCGGAAGAAGGAGAAGGCTTTATCCGCCAAAATGATCGGTGCCCTCGGGGTCAAGGCCGCCTCCGGCAGCCAGCTGGTGAAGTTTCTGAGCGGCGGCAACCAGCAGAAGCTGGCGATCGGCAAATGGCTGGACAGCGGGGCGGAAGTTTTTATATTTGACGAACCGACCAAAGGGGTCGATATCGGCGCGAAAAGCGATATATTCCGCATCATTGGAGATTTGGCGGATGCCGGCAAGGGCATTTTGTATTTTACCTGCGAATTGGCAGAAGGACTGGGAATCGGCGACCGGATCGCCGTCATGAGCGGCGGAACCATCAGCAAAGTATTTGCTCGGGGAGAAGCGACGCAAGCCCAGCTCCTATATTATGCGAGCGGAGGCTTGGAGGAAGACCATGAAGGATAAACTGTTAAACTTGGCGTTCCGCTACGGGGCGGTTGTCGTTATCATCGGGGTTATTGCATTTTTTTCGTTCAGACTGCCTTATTTCTTCACGTACGGGAACCTGACCGACATTCTGGGCTCGATCACGATCGTGACCTTTGTGGCGATTGGGGTGACCTTGTCGCTGGTCGTGGACGGCTTTGACCTGTCGGTAGGCTCAACCGTGTCGCTGACCACCGTAGGCGCCGCGTCGCTGATGATATGGTACGAGCAGCCGCTGTGGGTCGTCATCATCGTGCCGCTCATCCTGGGTGCCATCATCGGGCTCGTTAACGCATTCCTGATCGTCAAGCTGCGGATTCCGGATCTTCTGGCGACCCTTGCAGTGATGTACATCGTCGGCGGGATTCACAAAACGTATGCTGCGGGTTATACGATTTACAACCATATGGAATTCCCGGACGGCACCAAAGCCCCCGGCGAGATGAGCGCCGCCTTTCTGCAGCTTGGACAGGGCAAATGGTTCGGCATTCCGATTTCGGCCGTCCTCCTCATTATCGCTGTGGCGCTTGTGCATATTTTTCTGACGCGGACCAAATACGGCCGTCAAATGTACGTCACGGGCGGTAATGAGGAAGCGGCGCGACTGTCCGGGATCAAGGTGAAAAGGGTGCGTACGCTGGCGTACGTCGCTTCCGGCGTGTTCGCCGCGATCGGCGGGATTATTTACGCCTCCCGGGTCGGATCCGGTCAAATCGACGCGGGATCGCCGCTCTTGATGGAATCCGTGGCGGCCGTGTTCGTCGGTTTTTCGGTCTTCGGCGCCGGCAAGCCCAACGTGATCGGCACGTTTATCGGGTCGGTATTGATCGGGGTGCTGGTCAACGGACTGACCATGATGAATTTGCAGTATTTTACACATGATATCGTCAAAGGGATCGTTCTTGTTCTCGCTCTCGCCGTCACTTTTTACGTTTTAAACCGCTCGCGAACGTAAAACTCTTGAAATTCTGCGGTTGCTGTATTACTATAAGTTTGTTCCGCGCCTGCGGCTGAATACGGTCTATATGGCGATTCTATCTGTAAATCTCACAGATGAACGTATATTTTACGGCAAAACGGAAAGATTGATAACATCGATTTATTATTTTGGGAGGTGAAATGATAGTGAACAAGTCCGAACTGATTTCCCAAGTAGCTGAAACGACAGAACTGTCCAAGAAGGATGCGACGAAAGCGGTTGACGCTGTATTCGAATCCATCGCACAGGCTCTGCAAAGCGGGGACAAAGTCCAACTCGTTGGATTTGGTAACTTTGAAGTGCGCGAGCGTTCCGCACGTAAAGGCCGCAACCCGCAAACCGGTGAAGAAATCGAAATCCCTTCGAGCAAAATTCCGGCATTCAAGCCTGGTAAAGCGCTCAAAGACGGAATTAAATAAGATTTCTACATATTCCATACGCAAGAAGAGGACCGTGACGCTCGTTCACGGCCTTTTCTTTTCTGTAGGGCTGACGTCTCCTTCGAGAGGATTGCCGTTGTCGTCCTTTTCCGAATAGGCGATCAGGATGACGGGAGAACCCGTCAGCTGGCTCAGCTGCTGCTCGTATTCGCGAAGCTTGGAAATTTGCCCTTCCCGCAGGGGCGCCGGTTCATATTGCATGTTCTCAACTCCTTGGACTTTATTACATTGGGTAGTATAGCCACAGGATTTTAAAATAATGATACGCTGTGTGTAAGGCTCGCTGAAGAAAGGAGGATACACTCATGGAAAATAAAGGGAATACGGGGAATAGCGATTTTATCGTGATCAAGGCGAAGGATCAAGGGGTGCAGGTCATTGGACTGACCCGAGGGCAGGATACCCGGTTTCATCACACGGAGAAGCTGGACAAAGGCGAAGTGCTGATCGCCCAGTTTACGGACCATACCTCCGCCATTAAAATTCGCGGCAAAGCCGAAGTGTGGACGAAACACGGAAGTCTCGAAAGCGACAGCTAATAGCAAGGAGCTCAAAAAAACAGCTCTTCAATGCAAATTAGCTGCTGGTCAGGGAATGGCAACTTACCTTAAGCGCAATCTGTACAAACGCAGGCATAGCCTGCTTTTTTTCGTTGTAGAATGAGGTATGGACAGCACGTGTCCGGACGAAACTAAGGGATACTATGACGATGGGAGGGCTGTACTTGAAACGATTTCTCATTCCTGGCCTGGTGCTAGCCGTTACGCTGGGCTCGGTCCTCATCCTGCCTGCGCTTTATCATGCGGAGCACACATTTGCCCGGGAAAATCGGGCTTTGGCCGCGTTTCATCCCCAATCGGGCTGGACGCTCGACAATGCGAATATCGTGGATGCGCTGGACAGCCTTCCCCTGACGCTGCCGATCCGCAAGGTGGAGTGGGAATCCCGCGTGCTGACGGTCGACCTGAAAGTGGCCACACCGGAGGTGTCCGTGTCAGAAATCTATTCGAATATTGCCGAGATTCTCTCATTTAGCTTTGACGGTACTTCCAATGTCGACCAGATTCTCCTTCGGCTCGTCGCAGAAGACAAATGGCTCGGCACAAGGCATCTGCTGCTTGCTGCGGATGTCCGGCGGACGGAGTGGAGTCCGGAGCTGAAACAGGCGCTTGGCGAAGCGGGAGAAGGCCCGCTTGCGGACGACATCAAAGCCCGATTCCACCTCACCGAAACGAAACTGTGGAGAGACCGGTTCGATCCGCAGGAAAACGGGTAAAAAGAAGTAAGCATACTGTGCGTGGTCTGACAAGTTGTGCTATAATAAAAAAGATTGTGAACAAAAGTTCTTGCTCGCAACAGACGACATAGAAGTGAGAAAGTTATAGGCTCGGAGGCTGACGATGAAACCGTACCGCATACCCCAACTAGCAAAGAAATATGTCGATTACGACATGATCCAAACCCATACGGAGCTGCCGCCCTATCCGGATGCCCGTGTTCATCTTCTATATATTTTTCTGAACCAGGGAAGCCGCAAGCCTTCCGTGCATACGGAGCTGCTGGCGCTTGTCACGTCGCTCGTTCAGATGGGTATTGACACGCATGAAACGATCGACACCATCCAGGGCAAACAGAACGAGGGAGAAATGCGTTCCCGTCAGCTTAAAGTGCTCGCGGGAGACTATTTCAGCAGCCGGTTCTATCAGCTTCTGTCCCAGAAGGGGCAAATCGAGGCTGTATCGACGCTGAGCGCGGCCATTTGTGATGTGAATATTTTGAAAATGAATCTGTACGGCAAAATGAAAAGCCTTCTCCTGTCAGCGGAGGAATACTTACGGCAACGAGTACAGCTGAATATGCAGCTGTTTCTTTCTTTTACGCCTTTTCTAGATGACTCGTTAAAAGAACTGTGGAAATCGCTTCTCCGCGGCTTCAGCGAATGCGAAACGGTCGTTCGTGAAATGCATCTGAGCTCAGGCTCGGATCCGTTCTTGTACAGCTATTCGTTCTGGCACATTCTGGATGTGGCCTCGGATGAAGACAAGCTGGCCTTGAAGGAAAACCGGGTTGAGCCGAAAGACTGGAAGAAGATGCTGCTTAAGTACAAGGCCGGAGAACATTTGGCGGATAAGCTGCAGCAGGCGGTGAACAGCGTGCAGTCCATCCTGAAAATGGTTAAGGGAGACGGAATGTTCCGGGAGATCGGACAGGTGCTTGACCCGTTCCTTCGTCAGCTTAACACACCGGGATCCGCAGTAGGGGAGGGATTGGCGAGAGGATGAATACCAGCATGAGTGAACGGGACACGAAGACGGAAAATAAATATTCACATGTCCAATCCGTTTTTGAGAGCATTGCACCGAAGTACGATGTGATGAACGATATTATAAGCTTTCGCAGGCACAAGGCCTGGCGGAAGTTCACGATGAAGAAAATGGCGATGAAACCCGGAGATACGGCGGTTGACCTGTGCTGCGGGACTTGCGACTGGACGTTGAGCATGGCGGAGGCCAGCGGAACGGGGCAGATGGTCGGCCTCGATTTCAGCCCGAACATGCTGAAGGTCGGCATGGACAAAATCAAGGCGAGACACCTCGAGGATCAGATTACGCTGGTTCAGGGGGATGCCATGAATTTGCCGTTTGAGGATAACCGTTTTGACTACGCCACCATCGGCTTTGGTCTGCGGAACGTGCCTGACCTGGTGCAGGTGCTGAAAGAAATGCAGAGGGTAGTCAAGCCTGGAGGCATGGTTGTTTGCCTTGAGGTGTCCAAGCCGACGTGGCAGCCTTTCAAAGGAATTTATTATTCTTATTTCAAGTATATACTGCCTGGACTCGGAAAGGTGTTGGCCAAAAGATATGAGCAGTACAAATGGCTGCCGGAATCGTTGGCTCTTTTCCCGGGAAGAGAGGAACTGGCAAGCATATTCCGCAGCATCGGTCTTCAGAATGTCGAAGCCTATCCCCTAACTGGCGGCGTCGCAGCATTACATATTGGGATCAAGGAGAATCGGCATGTTTAAGAAAATCGGCATTTTTCTAGAAATGATCAAAATTGAGCACACATTATTTGCGTTACCTTTTGCGTTTATGGGCGCGATCCTCGGATCGGTCGTCGTCAACGGTCACCTTCCATCATGGGCCCAGATCGGCTGGGTCCTGTTAGCCATGTTCGGAGCCAGGAGCGCGGCCTTCGGCTTGAACCGGATGATCGACCAGGTGATCGACAAGAAAAATCCGCGGACGGCGAACCGGGCCATACCGGCAGGGCTGCTGAAAAGCGCGGAAGTGATCCTTTTTACGGTCGTTTGCTTCCTGCTTCTGCTGTGGGCGGCCTATGAGCTGTCTCCGCTGGCGCTCAAACTGCTTCCGATCGCCGTGTTTTTTCTCGTCTTTTATTCCTACACGAAACGGTTTACCTGGCTGTGCCATATCGTGCTCGGCTTAACGATCGCGCTTGCCCCGCTCGGCGGCTGGGTGGCCGTGACCAACGAAATCGACTGGCCGTCCATCGTCCTGTATTTCTCGGTTGCCTTCTGGACTGCCGGCTTTGATATCATTTATGCGATCCAGGATATCGATTTTGACCGGAAGGAAGGCTTGTATTCCATTCCGGCGCGCTTCGGCGTCCGCAAGTCGCTGCTCATCGCACGGTATTTTCATTTCATTACCGCGATCGGATTCGTTATCCTGTTCTTTACGACCGAGCTGAGCTGGTGGTATTTTGCCGGGATGCTGATCGCCTATATTATTCTCTTCTACGAGCATTTTATTTTGTCCCCGAATGACATGAGCAAGCTGCAGGTCGCCTTCTTTACGATGAACAGCGTCCTCAGCATTCTCGTATTCGTATTCACCCTAATTGATTTGGTGGTGCAGTACTTGTGACGCAGACGGAGAACAAGAGAAGAAGCTGGGTCGTCGGGATTACCGGCGCCAGCGGTTCGGTGTATGGGGTTCGGTTAACGGAGGTTCTGCTGAAGCAGGGCTATGACGTACACATCGTCGTCTCGAATGCAGGCTGGCGGGTGCTTGGCGAGGAGCTCGGTTGGAAAACAGCTCAAAGGGAGCTTGTGCTAAGCGAGAAATTCGGCGGACATCCGGGCAGCGTCTATTACCATCCGGTGGCGGATATCGGAGCAACGATTGCCAGCGGCTCCTATCAGGTGGAGGGCATGGTGATTGCGCCGTGCTCGATGGGGACACTGTCCGCTGTAGCTAACGGATCGTCCGACAATTTGATGACCCGTGCTGCCGACGTCATGCTGAAAGAAGGAAGGCCGCTGATTCTGGTGCCCCGAGAGACGCCGCTGCATGCCATTCACCTGGAAAATATGCTGAAGCTCGCCAGGCTCGGGGTGAAGATGATTCCGGCGATGCCGGCTTTTTACTTCCATCCCCGGACGATCGAGGATTTGATCGACTTCCAGGTGGGGAAGGTGCTTGATATGATGCGGATCGAGCATGAGCTGTTCAGGCGTTGGGACGGCGGGCTGGCCGGACAGGCCAAAGCTGCAGAGTCCGGTACCAAAGAATAGACAGTCCTCCAAACCCATTCGAGCAGCACGAATTGTATGCTATGATTTAAATAAGATGAAAATGAATGGAAGAACGCCAGTGCTCTTTGTTTCTGCTATGCGGGCCATGCTCAAGCCGATGATTTGAACATGAACGGACAGGGAAATGCGGAGTAACATTACGCTGATACGGGTGAAGGAATGAAGAGATTAGACATATTCGGCTTACTGAAAAAAGATATGAATCAAATCGAACAAGAGCTCTTTCGCAGCATTGAGGGCGATCACGAGCTGCTGAACGAGACGTCCATGCACCTGCTGAAGGCAGGCGGCAAGCGGCTGCGCCCGGTGTTTGTGCTGATGGGCGGCAAGTTCGGCAGCTATGACCTGGATAAGCTGAAGCATGTGGCCGTTCCCCTGGAGCTGATCCACATGGCTTCCTTGGTGCACGACGACGTTATTGACGACGCCGAGACGCGCCGCGGTCAATTGACCGTCAAGTCCAAGTGGGATAATAAAATCGCGATGTATACGGGGGACTATATATACGCCCGGGCGCTGCTGCTGGCCACCAAGCTGGAGAACCCGAAGATTCATCAAATCCTCTCCAAAGCGATGGTCGAGATGTCCATCGGGGAAATGGAGCAAATCCGGGACTTCTTCAATACGGAACAGAGCATCCGTCGTTACCTTCTCCGTATCCGGCGCAAAACCGCCCTTCTGATCGCGATCAGCTGCCAGCTGGGAGCGGTAGCGGCTGACGCGGAGCCGAAGGTAGGCAACCTGCTCTACCGCTACGGCTACAACGTAGGGATGGCATTCCAGATTCAGGACGATCTCCTGGATCTGTGCGGAACGGAGAAACAAATCGGCAAACCGCCTGGAAGCGATATCCGGCAGGGCAACATTACACTGCCTGTGCTGTATGCCCTGGAGGACGAGGCGGTTCGGGAACCGCTGCTGAAGGAGATCGCCGTCATCCGGGAACAGAACGGGGAATGCGACGTTTCCGCAGCGGTTTCGCTCATCAAATCCAGCACGGGAATTGCCCGGGCGGAGGAGCTGGCTACCCGCTATATCAACAAGGCGCTCGAGGCGCTCGACCGGCTTCCGAACCAGCGGACGAAGAAAAATTTGCGCGATATCGCCCATTTTGTGACCAAACGTTCGTATTGATACTTCCGCTGATCCGACTTTCTGTTTACAATACAAATCATAACTATGTACAACATTCGCAATGACTTGAGGAAATGGAGAGTGAGTTTATGCAGCGAACTTTTTTAATGATCAAGCCTGATGGAGTGCAGCGTGGTTTAATCGGTAAAATTATCGGCAGATTGGAAGACAAAGGTTTCAAAATGGTGGCAGGCAAGCTAGTCCAGGTGTCGGACGAGCAGGCCAAGCGTCATTACGCGGAGCATGAGGGCAAGGACTTCTATGACAATCTGGTGAAGTTCATCACGTCCGGCCCTGTGTTCGCCATGGTATGGGAAGGGGATAACATTATCCAATTGTCCCGCATTCTGATGGGCAAAACAGAAGTCACGGAGGCTCTGCCGGGCACCATCCGCGGGGACTACGCTTCCCATACGCCCCATAATCTGATTCACGGCTCGGATTCACCGGAGAGCAGCGCACGCGAAATCGCCAATTTCTTCGAAGCGCATGAACTGGTGGATTACGACCGCAGCATTACGCCGTGGATGTAAAGCCTGTTTTATATAATAGCGGAGCGTCGGAAGAGCCAGGGACGCCCGACCCGGATTACATAGGGTTTATCCAGAATATTAAGCGAAGCACGGGAATCGACCTTTCGGACTATAAGGAAGCCCAAATGAAGCGGCGTCTGACGACGCTCAGGGTAAAGAACGGATACAGCAGTTTTGCGGAATTTTTCGAGGCGCTGCAAAAGGATAAGCGCTTGTTTCATGAGTTTCTGGACCGGATGACGATCAATGTCTCGGAATTTTGGCGCAACCCGAACCGCTGGGAAGTACTGCGCGATGTGATCCTTCCGGAGCTGACCGCAGGTGCGCGGTCCAAGCTTAAGGTGTGGAGCGCCGCATGTTCCACGGGAGAGGAGCCCTATACGCTGGCCATGATTTTGGACGGCAAAGGGCTGCTGCAGACGAGTACGCTGGTAGCCACCGATATCGATGAGGGCGCACTGGCCAAAGCGAAACAGGGCTTGTACCTCGAGCGTTCGCTGAAGGACGTGCCGAAGGAAGTCGCTGCCCGGTATTTTTCCCAGGAAGGTCCGATGTACAAGTTCAGCGAAGGGCTCAAGGCAAACGTCCAATTCCGAAAGCAGAATCTGCTGACCGACACATTTGAGCAGAATCACGATCTCATCGTCTGCCGGAATGTGATGATTTATTTTACAGAAGAAGCCAAAGCCAAGCTTTACCATAAATTTGCCGCAGCCCTGCGTCCCGGGGGATATCTTTTTGTGGGAAGCACTGAGCAAATTTTTACGCCCGGCCAATACGGTCTCGAGCCGACCGAAACCTTTTTTTACCGGAAAAAGGCCGACGCTTAAGGTGTCAAGGTATATTCACACCTTCTCTTTGCGATACTACGATTATATTACGGCATCAGACAAAGCGGAGGTTTGCACATCATGGACAAACGAAAGGTAATTACCGCGTATCAACGCGGGTTTATTACCATTCAGGAATGCGGACAGATTCTGGGCATTGAGAGCGTCCAGCTGAGCCGCCTGGTACAGGATTCCCTGGAAGGTCAGAAGAATACGCAGCGAAGCAGCCAGCCGGTCAGCCGGTAGGCAGGCGGAAGCTGGCGCTAATAAGCACCGCTCTTTCACTAGGAAAGACGGTGCTTTTTTGTGCTTGTTACGGGGCTATTCTTTCGGGTCCCCCCATGCAAAGGACTGAAGAAGCAAACGAACCGAACAGCTGTCCTTGATCGTGGGATTTCAATATAACGGGCTAATATGAACCAAGCTTCTCCTTGATCCATCTTCAATACAGCCGAGGTGTTTTCCCTAGCTTTAATACATTGTATATAGCTATAGGGGTTTCTTGTCAAAGCGTGGCACCTATACTATAATGGCAAAAGATATCTGCGGATTTTAGCCAGTTAATGTTTAACAGTTTAAAGGGGGAAAGCACCATGAGTATACGCTACTTAACGGCGGGGGAGACGCACGGACCTCAACTCACGGCCATTATCGAAGGATTACCGAGCCAGTTGAAACTGGACTTTGAAGCCATCAATTTTCAGCTTGCACGCAGACAGAAGGGGCATGGACGCGGGCGCCGCATGCAAATCGAGAAGGATACGGCGAATATTGTCGGCGGTGTCCGGCACGGTTATACGACGGGAGCGCCCGTGGCCCTCGTGGTCGAGAACAAGGACTGGGCGAGCTGGAGCAGCATCATGAACGTGGAGCCGATCGAAGGGTCGGATGAAGAGAAACGCCGCGTTCACCGTCCCCGCCCGGGACATGCCGACCTGAACGGCGGCCTGAAATACAACCATAAAGACCTGCGGAACGTGCTGGAGCGCTCCAGCGCGCGCGAGACGGCGGCACGCGTTGCCTGCGGGGCGATCGCCCGCCAGTTTCTCGAAGCTTTCGGCATCAAAATTGCCGGGCAGGTGATCCGGATCGGCGAGATTGAAGCGCCGGCCAACAACTTGAGCGTCGACGAACTGATTGAACGCACCGAGGCTTCTTCGGTCCGGGTGGTGGATCCTGAGACGGAAGCGAAGATGGAAGCCTACATCGATGAAATCAAGAAAGAAGGCGATTCCATCGGGGGGATCGTGGAGTGCGTCGTTGAGGGCGTACCGGTCGGTCTCGGCAGTTATGTGCAGTACGACCGCAAGCTGGACGGACGGATCGCTCAGGCGGTCATGTCGATCAATGCGTTTAAAGGCGTCGAGATCGGCATCGGGTTTGAGGCCGGCGTGCTGCGCGGATCCCAGGTCCACGACGAGATCCTGTACGTGGAAGGCAAGGGATATACCCGGGCCAGCAACCGCCTGGGCGGCTTTGAGGGCGGCATGACCAACGGCATGCCAGTTGTCGTCCGGGGCGTGATGAAGCCGATCCCGACGCTGTACAAACCGCTGCAGACCGTGGACATTGACACGAAAGAGCCGTACACCGCTCAGGTAGAGCGTTCGGACGCCTGCGCCGTTCCGGCGGCGAGCGTGGTGATGGAGCATGTGGTCGCATGGGAAATCGCCAAGGCGTTCCTGGAGAAGTTCGGCGGCGATTCCATGGACGAAATCAAAGCCAACTATGAAAATTACCTTGCCCAAGTGGAGAGGTACTAATGATGAGAACCGTACAAGTGGAGCTTGGCGACCGTTCGTATCCGATCTATATTGGCCCGGGCCTTCTTCCCGAAACGAGAAGTTATCTGGAGAAGCATGGGCTGACCAAGAAAAGCACGCATCTGATCGTCACGGATGAGCAGGTTGCGGCCCGCCATCTGGACACCCTCAAGCAGAGTCTGGAAAGCAGGGGATATACAGCGGTCGTCTCGATCGTCAAATCGGGGGAAACGTCCAAATCCCTCACGGTGTATGAAGAAGTGATGACAACGGCCATCCAGGGCGGTCTGGATCGCAGCTCGGCTGTTCTGGCGCTTGGCGGCGGCGTAGTCGGAGACCTTGCTGGTTTCGTGGCTGCTACATATATGCGCGGCGTCAAATTCGTGCAGATTCCGACCACGATTCTGGCGCATGACAGCAGCGTCGGCGGGAAGGTAGCCGTCAACCATCGGCTCGCGAAAAACATGATCGGCGCCTTTCACCAGCCCGAGTTGGTGCTATACGACATGGATACGCTGCAGACGCTCCCGGCGCGCGAAGTATCCGCCGGTCTTGCCGAGATGGTCAAGCACGGCCTGATCCGGGATGCGGAGTTTGCCGGCTGGTGCCGCGACCACGCGTCTGAGCTGCTGTCCCTGGACCGGGAGGCGCTGGCGTACGGGTTGGAACGCGGCTGCTCCATCAAGGCCGATGTCGTGTCGGCCGATGAACGCGAGGGCGGCCTGCGCGCCATTTTGAATCTGGGCCATACGATTGGCCATGCGATTGAAGCGGTGGGCGGCTATGGGGAATTTTTGCACGGTGAGGCGATTTCCATCGGGATGGCGGGCTCGGCATTGCTGGCTGTCAAACTGGGACGCGATGCCTCCATCTATCCGGAAACGGTGTCCATGCTGAAGGCACTGAAGCTTCCGGTCGTACTGCCGGAGCACTTGTCCACGGATGAGCTGATCGCGGCGATGAAGCATGACAAGAAATTTACGGAAGGCACCATGGTGTTTATCGTCCCGGATCGGATCGGGGAGGTCAGCATTGTGAAAGACATTCCGGAGGCTCTGGTCCGCGAAGTGATCGAAGAGCTGAGAAGAAAGGAGCCTGAGCATGTATAACCGGGGAATACGGGGAGCAACGACAGTAACCCGCAATGACGAACAGGAAATTCTGGATGAAACCCTTCGTTTGATGAAGGAAATTGCCGACCGCAACGAGATCAATCCGGAAGACATTTGCAGCATCTGGATTACGCTGACCCAAGATCTGGATGCAGCGTTTCCGGCCAAAGCGATCCGCCAGCTGGAAGGCTGGGAGCTTGTGCCGCTGATGTGTTCGATGGAGGTTCCTGTCAAGGGAAGCCTGCCGCGCTGCATCCGTCTTATGGTGACGGTCAATACCGAGAAGGGCCAGGCAGAGATCAACCACGTCTACCTGAATGAAGCGAAGAAGCTGCGCCCGGATTTGGCCGCACCCAAAGCCTGATTTGAAAAACATAGTTGCCATAACAGGGAATGTTCCTGTATAGTGTAGGTAGTTGAGATGAGTAGAGTTTAGATGAGATGAGTTAAGTATAGAAGAGCAGAGTCCATAGGGTTGCATGTTATATTTCGTCAACATGTCCGTGCTGTGGCAGTCAAGGTGTTTCCTTGTATTAGGGGACGCGTGAATGCTGATGCGGTTCATGCTGTCGGACTCTTTCATATACTTATTGAAATCCAAACCTCTACTTCGGTAGAGGTTTTTTTGTTGCTTTCGAGTCTGCTGCTCAACAAAGTCCTGATCAATCGAAGGAGGGTACACGATGTTGAATCCTAGTAAAGAGCAGGTCATCGCCCTGGCCGGACAGTACAATCTGATCCCGGTCGTCAAGCGGCTGTTGGCCGATATGGAAACGCCAATCCGTATATTTCAGCGCTATGCCCAGCGGGAATGCGCATTTCTGCTTGAAAGTGTAGAGGGAGGAAGCCAGTGGGCCCGTTATTCGTTTATCGGGACGGACCCGTTCATGATGATCTCCGGCAAGAAGGGGGAAATCGTGCTGGAACAGGGCGGACAGAAGCAGCTCATGAAAGGTAAGCCTGTTGAGGAGCTCAAGGTGCTGCTTCGCTCGTATCGAAGCCCGAAACTCGATGATCTTCCTCCGTTCACGGGAGGAGCGATCGGCTTCTTCGGATACGATCTGCTGCAGTATTATGAGAAGCTTCCCGCACATCAGGTCGACGATCTGGGGATGGATGACATCCGCTTCATGTTCTGCGACACGGTCATCGTGTTCGATCATGTGAAGCAGCAAATTTTGCTGGTCGGCAACGTGCATGTAAAGGAAGGGGACAACGACGAAGCGATCCGCAAAACGTATGACGAGGTGGACCGCAGGCTGGAGGAGATCGCGGGGCAGCTGCAAGAGCAGGGTCCGCGAGAGAACGTCAACGGCCGCAGCATTCCGGTGGATATCGACCTCGGCGAAATCAAGTCGAACATGACCAAGGAGCAGTATATGGCGAACGTTCGCCAAGCGCAGGAGTATATTCGCGCAGGGGACATTTTTCAGGTGGTGCTGTCCCAGCGCTTTCATATCGAGACGGAGGTGTCCCCGCTGCATGTGTACCGGGTGCTGAGAACCCTGAATCCTTCGCCTTATATGTATTATTTGAAAATGCATGAAGAAATCATTGTCGGCACCTCACCCGAGGCGCTGGTCAAGGTCGACGGCAACAAGGTCAGCACCCGGCCGATCGCAGGCACGCGGCCGCGTGGGGCCGATGAGGCCGAAGACAACCGTCTTGCCGCCGAACTGCTCGCCGACGAGAAGGAGCGCGCCGAGCATTTGATGCTCGTGGATTTGGGACGCAACGATCTTGGAAGGGTGTCGGCGTTCGGCACCGTGAAATGCGACAGCTTTATGGAAATTGAGAAGTATTCGCATGTGATGCACATGGTTTCGAATGTATCGGGGACGCTGCGGGACGACAAAGATTTCTTCGATGCCTTTCTGTCCTGCCTGCCGGCGGGAACGGTGTCCGGAGCGCCGAAGCTGAGAGCGATGGAGATCATCGCCGAGATGGAGCGGGAGGCGCGCGGCGCTTATGCCGGCGCTATCGGGTATCTGGGCTTTAATGCCAACATGGACTCCTGTATTACGATCCGGACGATCATATTCCGCAAGGGCAAGGCGTACGTGCAGGCGGGCGCGGGCATCGTATGGGACTCCGTTCCGGAGAAAGAGTATGAGGAGACGGTGAACAAAGCCAAAGCGCTCCTGAAATCGATCCGGACGGCGGAAGCGATGTTCCCGCCGGTCAAACTGGAGCGGGAAGTGACGAATCAGGATTATTTCTTTGAATATACACCTTAATGGACCGGAAAGGAGAGGAAAGAGCATGAGCGCAAGCGAATTGATACATGCGAGTTTGTCACAATTGATCGGAGGCGCGGATCTTTCAAGGGAGGAAGCCCGCGGACTGATGCAGTGCATCATGGAGGGAGCGGCGACATCTTCCCAGATCGGGGCGCTGCTAACGGCGCTGCGGATCAAGGGGGAGACCGTGGAGGAAATTACGGGGTTTGCCGAAGCGATGAGAAGTGTCGCGAGTCATGTAGCGACCGATAACGCAAGGCTGCTGGATACCTGCGGAACGGGCGGATCGGGGATCCACAAATTCAACATTTCCACCGTCTCGGCGATTATTTCTTCTTCCGTTTCGGTCCGGGTGGCTAAACACGGCAACCGCTCGGCCTCCGGCCGCGCGGGCAGCGCCGATGTGCTGGAGGCGCTCGGCGTTAACATTCACTTGAGCAGTGAACAGGCTAGACGGTGCCTCGAGGAAATCGGCATCTGCTTCCTGTTCGCCCAAATCTACCATCCGTCCATGAAGCATGCAGCCGCTCCGCGTAAGGAGCTCGGCGTGCGGACGGTATTTAATATGCTGGGACCGCTGACGAATCCGGCCGGAGCCGACCGTCAGCTGCTGGGTATCTACGACCGGAACAAGACCGAAACGATCGCAAACGTGCTGAAGGAGCTCGGCTCCAAACGGGCGCTTGTTGTGACCAGCCTGGAAGGGCTGGACGAAATCAGCATCTCGGGGCCGACGCAAATTTCCGAACTGCGTCACGGCGAAGTGCGGACCTATCAGATTCACCCGCATGATCTCGGGTTGGACGCCCACCCGCTGGAAGCCGTTCTGGGCGGCGATGCGGTGCAGAATGCCGCCATTATCCGCTCGGTGCTGGCAGGCGAGAAGAGCCCGTACCGCGACATCGTGCTGGCCAACGCGGGGGCATGTATCTATGTCGCGGGCATAGCAGACAGCATCGCGGAAGGCGTACAGGCGGCGGCACGGGCCATCGACAACGGCAGCGCATCGGCCAAACTTGAGCAACTGATCCAAATGACAGGAGAGCTGAGCTATGTATCTTGATAAAATCGTACAAACCAAACGGACCGAGGTGGCCCGACTCGCCGAGCATTTTTCACTTGCGGAAGCGGAGCGCCAAATCGCTGCGATGCCCGCAACCAAAGGGTTCCACCGGGCGCTGACTGCAGGACGCAAGCGGAGCATGGGTCTGATCGCCGAGGTGAAGAAGGCGTCGCCTTCCAAGGGTCTCATCCGTCCGGATTTTCATCCGGTGCGTATCGCCCAGGCTTATGAAGCGGCAGGGGCCGACTGCCTGTCGGTTCTGACGGACGTTGAATACTTCCAGGGGAGCGGGCAATATTTGCGCGATGTGCGCGCCGCGGTGAACCTGCCGCTGCTGCGGAAGGACTTCATCATCGACGAGCGGCAAATTTATGAAGCCCGCCTCCTCGGTGCGGACGCGGTGCTGCTGATCGCGGCCATTCTGGAGCCCGATCAAATCGCTGCTTATCTGCAGCGGGCGGGTGCGCTCGGGCTCGACGCCCTGATTGAGGTTCACAGCCGGGAAGAGCTCGAAGCCGTGCTTGGCCTCGGAGCGGATCTGCACCAAGGGGCGCTGATCGGGATCAATAACCGGAATCTGCATACGTTCGAGACTTCCCTGGAGGCAACGGCAAAGCTTCGGGAGCTGATTCCACAAGGGATTCCGGTCATCAGTGAGAGCGGTATCGCGGGCAAAGAAGATATGGCGTATTTGGAGCAGGCGGGAGCAAGCGGCGTGCTGATCGGAGAGTATTTCATGCGCCGGGATGACATCGCGGAGGCGGTCCGTGACTTGATGGGGGCGATCTTATCCGGGGAAGAAGTGAAGCATCGTGGGTGAGACGGCGGTAAAAATTTGTGGACTTCAGGACGTTGAAGTGCTAAAATCAATGGTAAACTTGCCTGTGGATTATATCGGATTCGTATTCGCACCGAGCCGGCGCCGGGTAACGCCTGAGCAGGCTGCCCTGCTTGCAGCGCAGCTGAAGGCGTGGAAGACGCCCGAAATTCCGCAAAGCGTCGGCGTGTTCGTCAACCCGGACCTGGAAGAGCTTGCCGCGATCGTGGAGGAGACCAAGCTCGACGTCGTTCAGCTCCATGGACAGGAAAGCCCGCAATTTTGCCGGGAGGTCAAGGAGCGCTTGGGGACCCGGGTATTCAAGGTCTTATCGGTTCAATCCCTTAATGAGAATTCTGAAGCATCTATAAATCATGAACTATACGCAGGCGTGATCGACGGCCTGCTGCTTGATACATTTGATCCGGTGTACGGCGGAGGGTCGGGAAGCACGTTTGCCTGGGAGGAGATACCGGCATACCGCGATTGGGCGAGAGCCCAAGGGATTCCGCTGTTTGTAGCCGGCGGCCTTCTGCCGTCCAACGTGGCCGAGCTGATCGATAAGTACAGCCCGGACGGCGTAGACGTTTCCAGCGGCGTGGAAAGTGACGGAGTGAAGGATATAGACAAAATCGCAGCATTTGTGGGAAGGGTGAAGCAGGCATGACAACACAATTACCAGACAAGAACGGGCGCTTCGGACCGTTTGGCGGAAGATTCGTTCCCGAGACGCTCATGAACGCGCTGATCGAGCTCGAGGAGTCATACAACCGATATTCGGACGACCCAAGCTTTCAGGAGGAGCTGAACTATCTGCTTAAGCAGTACTCCGGCCGTGAGACGCCCCTGTACTATGCGGAGCGTCTCAGCAAGCATTTGGGGCAGGCGAAGATCTACTTGAAACGTGAGGATCTCAACCACACCGGCGCCCATAAAATCAACAACGCGCTCGGACAAGGCGTCCTCGCCAAACGAATGGGCAAGACGAAGGTCATTGCCGAGACGGGAGCAGGCCAGCATGGTGTGGCAACGGCAACCGTAGCCGCACTCCTGGGCATGGAATGCAAGGTGTTCATGGGGGAAGAGGATACGAAGCGGCAGGCGCTGAACGTATTCCGTATGCAGATGCTGGGCGCCGAAGTCGTACCCGTTACGTCCGGTTCGCGCACGCTGAAGGACGCCGGCAACGAGGCGCTGCGGTACTGGGTCAGCCATGTCGACGATACGTTCTACATCCTCGGCTCTGCCGTAGGTCCGCATCCGTATCCGATGATGGTGCGCAACTTCCAGCGGATTATCGGCGACGAGACGCGACGCCAGATCCAGGAGGCCGAAGGGCGTCTTCCGGACTATGTTGTGGCGGCCATCGGCGGCGGCAGCAATGCGATCGGCATGTTCTATCCGTTTATCGAAGACAAGGACGTCCGGTTGATCGGCGTAGAGGCCGCTGGTAAGGGTGTGGAGACCGCCTTCCACGCGGCGACGATGAGCAAGGGCACCCATGGCGTCTTCCAAGGCTCCATGAGCTATCTGCTGCAGGACGATTTCGGCCAGGTACAGGAAGCCCACTCCATATCGGCCGGCCTGGATTATCCGGGCGTCGGACCGGAGCACTCTTACCTTAAGGACATTGAGCGCGCCCAATACGTTCCGATCACGGACCAGGAAGCGCTCGACGCGCTTCAGCTGCTATGCCGGACGGAAGGGATCATTCCGGCCCTGGAATCCGCACATGCGATCGCTGAAGTGGTGAAGATGGCGCCGCGGCTCAGTGAGGACGACATCGTCGTCATCTGCCTGTCCGGACGGGGAGACAAGGACGTGGAGTCCATCATGGCTTATACGGGAGGTAAACAGGCATGAATTTGATGGATCAAACGTTTGCCCGTCTCAAACAGGAGAATCAAACGGCGCTGATTCCGTTTCTGACCATCGGGGACCCGGATCTCGATACGTCGGTTGAAATTATAGCCGGTCTCGAAGCGGCCGGAGCCGACATGATCGAGCTGGGCGTGCCGTATTCGGACCCCTTGGCCGACGGCCCGGTTATTCAGCGGGCTTCCGAGCGGGCGCTGAAGCATCAGGTAACGATCAAAACCTGCATGGAAACGGCGGTCAGAGCGCGCAAGGCCGGGGTGAAGCTGCCATTCATCCTGTTTACTTATTATAATCCGGTGCTTCAGTTCGGGCTGGACCGCTTTTTTGAAGAGGTCAAAGCGCATGAGATCAGCGGCATCATCATTCCGGACCTGCCGATCGAGGAGTCAGCAGACGTGCGAGCCCGGGCCGAGCGGTCGGATATCCATGTTGTTCCGCTGGTGGCTCCGACCTCCCATGAACGGATCAAATCGATCGTGGAAGGAGCCAGAGGCTTCATTTACTGCGTATCCTCGCTCGGCGTAACGGGTGAGCGGGCAAGCTTCCACGAAGGCGTGGAAGATTTCATCGCCAGCGTGAAGAAGTATACGGACATTCCGGTGGCGATCGGCTTCGGTATTTCGAACAGGGAGCAGGCGGTGCGCTTTTCCCGGATCTGCGACGGCGTCGTCGTGGGCAGCGCCATCGTCCGCAAGGTCGAAGAAGCCATTCCGCTTCTGCAGGACGGAGATACGCATGAGCAGGGGCTTTTGCAAATCCGTGAATTTGTGGCACAATTAAAACCATAATCTTGAGTTGAAAGTGAGGGGGGATATGGTGAAACCAAAATCCCAGATAGTGAACATTCCGGTATATGAGCCGGGCAAACCGATTGAAGAAGTCAAGCGGGAGCTTGGTCTCAGCGAAGTCATCAAGCTGGCTTCCAATGAAAATCCTTACGGCGCTTCGCCGCGTGTGAAGGAGGCGGTGCTTGCCGAACTCGACAACATCAGTCTGTATCCGGACGGAGGCGCGGTGGAGCTTACGGCGGAAGTGGCCCGCTTCCTGGGCGTTGAGCCCGGGCAAATCATTTTCGGCTGCGGCTCGGACGAAGTCATCGCCCTGATCTGCCGCGCCTTCTTGGTTTCCGGCGACGAGACCATCATGGCGGATCAAACCTTCTCCGTGTATAAAAGCAACGCCGACATCGAAGGGGCCGTCAGCATTGAGGTTCCGCTGGTGGACGGAAAGCATGATCTTGAAGCGATGCTCGCCAAGCTCAGCAGCAAGACGAAGATCGTGTGGATCTGCAACCCGAACAACCCGACGGGAACGATTCTTTCCGAAACCGAATTGACCGGCTTCCTGGATCAAGTTCCATCGGATGTGATGGTGGTGCTGGATGAGGCTTACTTCGAGTATGTAACCGACCTCTCCTACCCGGACGGAAGCAAGCTCCTATCCCAATATCCAAACCTGGTCGTTCTCCGGACCTTCTCGAAGATCTACGGCATGGCTTCCCTGCGGATCGGCTACGGCGTGGCTCAGCCTGAGGTCATTCAGCTGATCAACCGGGTGCGCGAACCGTTCAACACAACGCGGGCAGCCCAGGCAGCGGCCAAAGCGGCGCTTGGCGATCAGGAATACGTGGCTAATTGCCGCATCGCGAACGCGGAGGGCATCAAGCAGCTGCAGGCTGAGTTCGACCGGCTGGGCCTCGATTACTTCCCGGCGCACGGCAACTTTATTATGGTCAATGTGCGCAAGCCTGCGGTGGAAATGTTCCAATCGCTGCTTCAGAAGGGGATCATCGTTCGCGCCGGATTCGGCAAATATCCGAACCATGTTCGTGTGACCGTTGGATCCGAGGAACAAAATAAAGCATTTATTCACGCATTGGAGCAAGTATTGAGCGAAGATAAGGCCCAAGTGCAGTAAGTGCGAACAAACGAGTGAGGGAACATGAATACAACGAAGATTGCTATATTTGGAGTGGGTCTGATCGGCGGTTCGCTGGCGCTTTGCTTTAAAGGCAAGCCCGGCATAACCGTCGTGGGCCATGCCCATCTCCCCGAATTGGCCGACAAATATATAAACCGCGGCGTCGTCGACGCAGCGACGCTGTCCATGGAAGAAGCCGCACTTGATGCGGACTTCATTTTTTTGTGCGTTCCTGTCGGTATGCTGGAAGAATACCTGGACCGGTTAAGCGCCCTGCCATTGAAAAAAGGCTGCATCATCACCGATGTGGGCAGCACGAAGGCAAGCATCGCACAGGCGGCGCGTGCGCATGATTTCAAGGACTTCTACTTCATCGGCGGGCACCCGATGGCCGGCTCCGAGCGTTCCGGTGTAGAGGCGGCCACGCCGCTGCTGTTTGAGAATGCGTATTATGTGCTGACTCCGCCTCCGGGCACGCCTGACCATGCTTATGACGCCCTGGCGCAGCTGCTGTCATACACCCGCGCCCAGATCGTCAAGGTGGATCCGGTCCTGCACGATGAAATCGTCGGGGCGATCAGCCATCTGCCGCATATCATCGCGGTGGCGCTGGTGAACCAGGTGTGCGATTACAATCATTCCAATTCCTTATACCGGCTGCTCGCGGCAGGCGGTTTTCGTGACATTACCCGGATTGCATCCAGCGATCCGCTGATTTGGCGCGACATCCTGCTGGGCAACAAAAACGTGCTGCTCAGACAGCTCAAGGACTGGAATGAAGGCATCGCCGCATTCGTAGAGATGCTGGAAGAGGGCGATGGACAGGGGATTCAAGAGGCGTTTGCCAAAGCGAACGATTTCCGCAGCGAGCTTCCGGAACGCCGCAAGGGCATGATTACGCCTAGTTTTGATCTGTACCTCGACGTACCGGATACGCCCGGTATTATCGGGAAAATCGCCACAGAGCTGGGGGTTCGGCACATCAACCTCAGCAACATGCAGATCATCGAGAGCCGGGAGGACGTCCCGGGCATTCTGCGCCTGTCCTTCAGGCAGGAACATGATTTGGAGCGGGCCAAGGAACTGCTGCAATCCATGAGTTATCAGGTATCGCAGTAAATTTTAAAACGTTTACAAAAAAACGCTTACTTTAGTGTTGACAAAATGAAAACGTATACATATAATAAAAGTACAGTATGGTTTCTCTCCACTCCTATCCAAATAAATGGCACTTTGTGCAGCCACCCGATGCGGGTGGTTTTTTTTTGCCATTTTTTATTTTGCGGCGATTTTTTTCTATAATCTAGCAACATTTACGGGGCGAAATTCGTCTATTAAGAGATTAGTGATGATTCAGTGTGTCCCAAAAAGCGTTATTATCTCCTTGGATTTGGCAATTCTTCTTGAGGTTCGACTGACTAGCAGGAATTAATATGTTACAATGGAAATGATATATTTGTAGAATCGTTGCCGATTTTGCCGAATACATAGCTTTTTGGACGTTTATACTGCCGCGCGGTGGCGTAAATACCGCAACTTTTCATCACCTGTTCAGTACAAACATATAACTGAATCGAACGGGGATGCTTGTGTACGGTCGAGGAGGTCACAATGGAAATGACGGATTCGCAGATGATACAGGACATCAAGAAGGGCAATGTAGAGCTCTTCTCTGAATTGATGCGCCGTTATCAGCGGAAAATATTGGCTTTTGTATATCATATGCTAAAAAGTTCACATTTGGAGTTAATGGCGGAAGACCTGTGCTCAGAGACGTTTTACAAGGCTTTCAAGAGCCTGCATTCGTTTCGTGAGGTCGACGCGTCGTTCTCCACATGGCTCTATACGATTGCCCGGAACACGGTGCTCAGCGAGCTGAGAAAGCAGCGCAGCGCCAATGTGCCGCTGGAGGAGAGCGGGGTTACGCCGGTTGCGCCGATGGAGGTGGCGCCGGAGCAGGCCATTTTGCGCACCGAGAAGGTGGAGCTGGTCCGCGAGGCCATTAACAACCTGCCGGAAAAGCAGCGATCCGCGCTCATTTTACGGGAATACGATCAGCTCGATTACCAAGAGATTGCCGACATTTTAGGTCAAAGCGTCAGCTCTGTTAAATCTCTTCTATTCCGGGCAAGGTCCAGTGTAAAAGTTCAGCTGGAGCCGTATTTTTACGAGCTGACGTATGAAGAATATGAAGGGATGAAAAGCAAATGAATTGCGATGAGGCTCACAGCCTGTTCGGCATCGTTTTGGATTTGGAAGAAGACGATCCGAGACGGATTGAGCTCGAACAGCATACAGCCACTTGCAGTGATTGCCAAGCAGAATTGGCGTTATGGAAGGAAAGCCGGCTTCTCATGATGGAATTGCAGGAGGAGCCGACGGAAGAACAGGCGGAGGAAATCAACCGGAACGTCATGGACCGTATATACCGGGAATCTCCGTGGCTGATTCCGGATCAGAGCAAACCTTTTGCCGTACCTGCATCTACCCGAAAACGCATGTCCTGGTGGATTGCCGGGTTTGTCATGGTATTTTTGGTGAGCTTTCTGTATTGGGCCATCATGGATAAGCCGTTTGTTAAAGAGACAGCCGAAGCTGTACCTACCGGGATTCTTCCGACCGGCGTTGCGGGTTCGTCCGTGGTGACGGAACAGGTCAGTTATGTGATCCCGAAGACGAACAGCGGGATTATCGAGCCGCTTGTCGCCGGCATGGGTCCGACCCATCCACAGTACTGGATGATTCTGTCGGTACTCGGGGTAGGAATGGCCCTCTTTTCATTGGGAAGGGTCAGCCGTATCAGGAAATAGGTTCTTTCGCATATATATAGAAGAAAGGGGGTACGCGTATGATGATCGGTTTGATCCGCCACGGCCTGACGGATTGGAATAAGCTCGGCAAAATTCAGGGACAGAGCGATATCCCTTTAAATGAAGAGGGCAGGCAGCAGGCGGAGCGGCTTGGGGAAAGGCTGCTTCACGAACCGTACCGCTGGGATTTTATCATCAGCAGCAAGCTCTCCCGCGCGCGTGAAACCGGGCAAATTCTGGCCGACAAGCTCCACATTCCGCTCCTTGAGCCCGATGAGCGGCTGAATGAACGGAGCTTTGGGCAAGCAGAGGGACTGACGGCCGATGAGCGGGAAAGCCGCTGGGGCAAGCAGTGGGATGTGCATGACCTGGGCCAGGAGACGATCGAGCAGATTGAGGCTAGAGCCTTGGCGTTTATGGAGGATATGTGGACGGCTTACCCCGATAAAAACATGCTCGTCGTGAGTCACGGCGGGCTGCTGGCACAGCTGTACAAGTCACTGTACAGGGATAAATATACGGAACGGATTGGCAACCTGTCGCTTACGATCCTGGAGAAAAAGGATATCGACTGGGTGCCGCTCCTCTATAATTGCACCCGCCATCTGGCGGAAAAGAACGGATAACTCGGACAAGCGCCGGGTTATTTTTTTTGCCCGGATCGAATAAAAATTGTAATAATTCCCATAATGGTAGTAAAACGGCGAGGCGATGATGACATGAATTTAGCGGATATGCTTTCGTATGCGGATATCGGCCAGCTGACTACCATTGCAAGCCACTACCAATGCCAGTGCAAACGGAATTCCAAGCATGAACTGATCCAGAGCATCCTGGTCACGCTGAACCGGAGGGAGTTTATCGCGCAGCAGGTCAACACGGTTTCCCTTCAAGATTTACGTTTTCTGAATTCAGTCTTGTTTGACAGCAGATCGTTTTACAGCGTAGAAGATTTGGCGGCTGTCGTCCGGCAGACGACTTTTGACATCCCGGCAAACGAGGTGCATGAGACCCCGAGGGAAGCTATCGCCCGCTATAAGCGCAGCGGCTGGCTGTTCAACGGGATGACATCCAGCACCAAATATCTGTTTCAAATGCCGAGCGATCTGAAGGACCGGTTCCGAGCCGAGCTTGGACACACGCTGAAGCGAAAGATCGTTAAATCCGGAGAGCCTCCGGTTTACCGGGAAGAGCAGGATCTGTGCGCCGAGGATCTGATGTACTTGCTGAAGTATGTGAACCAGCAGGAGATCGAGCTGAATCAGGAATTCGTGATGTACAAGCGATACCAGCAGCAGTTAATGGACATGTTCCATGTCAGCGAGCCCCTGTTGACCAAAGGGGGATGGCGCTTTGGCTACGGCAGGAGCTTCAATGCATACCCCAACCGGATGGCGCTTCTGTATGACTATGCGTTCTACCACAGATATATCGAAGAAAACGGCAGCCGGCTGGAGCTGTCGGGCAAGGGCGCAGAGCTGCTGGAAAGCGGGACGAAAGAAAGCATGGTACAAATTTTCCGCTTTTGGTTAAAACTTTATAAAAGCGCCATACCTAACTTGGCATCCCTCGTCTATTGGACCGGGGAATGCGCCAAGGAATGGGTAACCGCCGCTTCCCTGCATGATGCTTTGGGCTGGCTGATCAAACCGTTTTATTACGACACTGCAGAGTCGATATTAAATGAAAGAATTATCGCGATGATGATGCATCTTGGGCTGATCCGCATCGGAGAAAGTCCGGAGAGCGGCATGGTTCTGAAGATGACCGCTTTTGGACAAAAGCTGGCCAGCAAAAGCCTGAACCTCGGAAGCGGCGAGCTGGAACCGCTCATTGACAAGTCATAGCCGCCTTGTTACAATCACTCCCAAAGTTAAGGGGTGATGAAAACATGCTGTTACCTTACGGCCAGCATCTGCCAAAGATCCACCCGTCCGTCTATGTCGCGGAGGGTGCCAAAATTGTCGGTGACGTTCAAATTGGACAGCAATCAAGCGTATGGTTTAACGCCGTGCTTCGGGGTGATATGGCACCCATCGTGATCGGTGACCGGTGCAACATTCAGGATGGAGCGGTAGGTCACGTCAACACGGACGAGCCGCTGATTCTGGAGGACGACGTCTCCGTCGGACATGCCGCCATCGTTCACGGCTGCACAATAGGCAAAGGTACATTAATCGGAATGGGGGCCATCGTACTGAACGGGGCCGAGATTGGTGAATATGCTTTAATAGGGGCAGGATCTATCGTTACTGAAAACAAAAAAATACCACCCTATACGCTTTCTCTGGGTTCGCCGGCGAGAGTGGTCCGTGAATTAACCGAAGAAGACTTGCGCAGAATGTATCGTACCACTCAAAACTATGTGGACAAGGGTAAAGAGTATAGGATGTTCTAATCAAAGGTTCGGAGGTGCATCCTAATGGATAAGATGAAAGCTACTTATGAAGTCATGTTGGGGCTGGCGGCTGAAATGGTATGGGACGAAGCGTTGCGAAAACACCGGAGCGAAGAGCTTTACCGCGAAATAGACAGGGCTCTGGCATCCGGAGACGAGGCGGCTTTCCGTAACCTGACGGATGAACTGAAGTTGCTTAACTAAGTGGAATAAATGAAAAGAAATGCAGGCATCCATGCTGCATTTCTTTTTTGTTTGGCCGGCGTGCGCCAATGAATTTTACAAATTGCTGACACGGGAACAAGCATATTATAGAATGGAATGGTGAAAAATAATGGAAAGGGTGAACCCTTGAATGAAGTTCAGCGAAGTGGAAGAGGCAACCTGGAGTGAGCTCTCCCCCTATTTCGACACCTGCCTCATCCCTTACACCGGCCTGTCGGGCAAAGAGTCTCCTATAGAAGCGACGGAGGCGCTGGCGCGGCTGCGGGATTTTATGGACCTGGTCGAGATCCCGTTTAAAGGGAGGATCATTACATATCCGGCCGTACAATACGGCCAAGGGGAGGATCTGTCGTTATTGCAGGAAGTTTGTCGCAATGTAAGGGAAGCGGGCTTTGCTTACGTCATTGTCATGACGGCAGACATCGAGTTGATCCAAGGCCAGATTGAAGGCTGCGATTTGGTTCTGTCCCGGAAAGGAATCAATGAAGAAACGGGCGGATCAGGTATAGCAGGCCAGATTAAGGATAAAATACAGGAAATGTGGCAGCGTGACAGCAAGATGGAAATGTGACAGAAATTCAACAATTTAATTGGGTAAATCTTCTTCCGCCTGATAAAAGAGTTGGATATTCTTGACGGTCTTATAAGGCTAATATATTATTATTATGTCCTAGTAAGTCGTGTGATAATAATCATTGAAAGCACTTTAAGACTTGGTTGACAAAGGGGGTTGAAGACATTATGAGCAACCAAAATGAGCACCATGAACCATCTCACAAACCACCCGGTCGTAAAGAAATGTCCCGTCGACAATTTCTGACTTATACATTGGGCGGTGCCACTGCTTACATGGCAGCCGGTGCAGTCCTGCCGATGGTGCGTTTTGCTGTGGATCCGATCCTGCACAAGAAGGGCGAGGGAGAGTTCATTAAAGTTGTCGAAGAAAGCAAAATTACCGACGAGCCTCAAGAATTCTCTTTTGAACTGAAACAGCAGGATGGATGGTATGCAAGCACTGCTACATTAACTGCTTGGATACGCAAGGATGAACAGGGAAAAATCTATGCGCTGTCCCCGATCTGTAAGCATTTGGGCTGTACGGTCGGCTGGAACAATGATAAAAGCTTCCCGGATGAATACCACTGCCCATGCCACGGGGCGCGTTATACCAAAGAAGGCAAGAACTTGGCCGTTGCGCCGAAGCCGCTCGACACTTACAAATTAAAGATTGAAAACGGTTGGGTGTACCTTGGCGGAGTCGAGCCGAATACTGAAGTAAAATAGGAGGCGTAGAATCGGATGTTTAAGAATGTCTACAACTGGATTGATGAACGTCTTGATGTCACGCCGATTTGGAGAGACGTGGCGGACCATGAAGTGCCGGAGCACGTTAACCCGGCGCATCATTTCTCTGCGTTTGTATACTGTTTTGGCGGATTGACGTTTTTTATCACGGTCATCCAGATCCTGTCGGGGATGTTCCTGACCATGTATTACGTTCCGGACATCATTAACGCCTACGCCAGCGTTGAGTACCTACAGACGAAAGTAGCCTTCGGGCAAATCGTCCGCGGTATGCACCACTGGGGGGCGAGCTTGGTTATCGTTATGATGTTCCTACATACCATGCGCGTGTTCTTCACAGGTTCCTATAAGGCGCCTCGCGAAATGAACTGGGTTGTGGGTATGCTGATTTTCTTTATCATGCTGGGCTTGGGCCTGACAGGCTATCTCCTTCCTTGGGATAACAAAGCCTACTTTGCAACAAAGGTTACGCTGGAAATTGCGAATTCCGTTCCATGGCTCGGGCCGATCATTAAGGAATTCTTGCAGGGCGGTACGATTGTAGGTGCCGAGACGTTAACGCGTTTCTTCGCACTTCACGTCTTTTTCCTCCCGGCCGTGTTGCTCATTCTTCTGGTCGGACATTTTATCATGATCCGCAGACAGGGCATTTCCGGTCCACTATAATAAGAAGGGAGGAATATCGATGGCACACGGTAACAATTCAAAAGAAAAAGTGGTGTATGTTGGCGACTCGCGTGTCCGTAAAGGCAACGGGTTCATTACACCGCCGGACTACACGTCGTATCCAGGCAAATCGGAAGCGTTTATCCCTAACTTTCTTTTGAAAGAATGGATGGTCGGTGTTGTTGTACTTGTCGGATTTCTGGTGCTCACCATTGCGGAGCCGGCTCCACTGTGGTTCCCTGCGAACCCAAGTGCATCCATTATCCCGATGCCTGACTGGTACTTCTTGTTCTTGTACCAATACCTGAAATTGCCGTACGCATCCGGAAGTTACGTCGTTCTCGGCACGATTGGTGTAAGCGGTGTAGCGTTTGGTTCACTGCTGCTGGCTCCTTTCCTGGACACTGGCAAAGAGCGCCGTTTTTACCGCAGACCGATCGCTTCCTCGCTGATGTTTCTCTCTTTGATCGCCTGCGTTTATTTAACAAACAGCGCATGGCATCACTACAAAGAAGAAATGGCTGCAACCGGTCAAATTCCGGAGAACATCCAGCGTGAAGAGAAAGCTGCCGAAAACAAGGCAAAAGGACTTCCGACGACCAGCGCGAACCAGCAAAAAGAGATCGCGATCGTCGATAAAGAAGATCCGGCAATGGAATCTTATAAAAAAGCAGGCTGCATTACCTGCCACGCAGCGGATATGAAAGGTGCTGCGGGTCCGTCTCTCCGTGGAGTCGGCGACAAACATAACAAAGAAGACATTCTGAAAATCATCAAAGAGGGCTATGAAGGTAAGATGCCTGCCATGTACGACTCAGCAATCGCTGCAGGCCTGACCGACAAAGACATCGATCATTTGGCAGAATGGCTTTCGAAGCAAAAGGCAGAGCAATAAGCGGCCATACTTATGAAAACCTGATCGTATTTACGATCAGGTTTTTTTAAGAGATCAGAAAGTACGGATTACATACTAAAAACACGATGAACGAACCTCAATAACCCAGCTTTAGCGGCAAAGGGATCGTGGGAGCACAAGGAGGGACAAGCGTGTCGATCGCTTATTTCTGGAGCCGTTCGCTCCTCGGAAACCGGGGATTTTTATGGCTCCTGTTATGGTGCAATCTGCTCGGAACAGTATACGGTTACTATTGGTATGCGGAACAAATGGAATATACCGTGGCGAACAACCCCTTCTGGCAGGTCATTTTCGTTCCGGACAGTCCGACGGCAAGCTTATTTTTTACGATCGCAATCTATATGCTGCTGTATCCGCCTAAGACGAAGTTCGGCTACGGATTCCGGCTGCTGATTGAGGCGCTGGCCGTCGTCACGTCAGTGAAATATGGCATTTGGGCGGTGAGCATCATATTTGCCGGATATGCACAGGGATCCCCGCTGGTATGGCAGGACTGGATGCTGGTCATCTCCCATTCGGCGATGGCCATTGAAGCGCTGCTGTACGTCCGCCTGTTCAAGTTAGGCGAGACGATGCTGATTCCGGCTGCGGCCTGGACGTTCCTGAACGATACGGTGGATTATACATACGGGGTATTTCCTTGGCTGCCCGTTCAGCTGATGGACGATATCGCGAGCGTACAATATTTTACATTCGGTTTGACGCTGTTCAGCGCGCTGCTGGCTTGGCTTGTCATCAGACAGGCAAGGCGCTGACTTCAAGTTCAGTTCTAGGGACATCCCTTCTGCCATACATATACGGTAGGAGGGATGTCCCATGTTACGTAGAGGCACGGCTGCCAGATGGAGCCTGGCGGTCATCATGGTGCTGCTTGGACTCGGCTGCAGTCTATCCTGGGTGGCGGCGGACGCCGATACGCTGTCGGCTGCAGGAGGCTCAGGCGGGAATGCTGAGGCGGTGAAGCAGGCGGAGCAGCTCGATATGCTGGCCGACTCGCTATATCAGCATGTACTGGAAGGTAACATCAATCTCGTCCGGCAGGAAATTCTGCAGGCCAGCGATATATTTGAACATTCATCTTTTCAAGGCTTGACGAGTGTGGAAGGATTTCATGCCTTGTCGGAGAGCTTGGTGGAAATGAAGGAAGCGACGAATCAGGCGCAAATCCAGCAGGAACAATGGCAGACCGCTTCGGCCAAATTCCGGTTGGCCGCGGACAGCTTAAGTCACCCCAAGCAGCCGATGTGGATGCAGTACTACAAGGTGCTTCGTGAGGATCTGAGCGAAATGAAGGCCAGAGCGGCCGCTGCCGACTCCCGGGGGATGAAAGCGGCTTACGAGAGCCTGCAGAACCATTATGAGATCATCCGCCCGGCTGTGATCATTCAGCGTAAGCCGGAGGAAATCACAGCAGCGGATGCCTGGGTATCTTATGCAGGCGGCTTGGTTCAGTCATCATCGTCCTCAGCTGCCGATATTCAGAATGTCGTGACTTCCGGCGAGGAAGTGTTTAACGGATTATTCGGTAAGAAAAAAGACGATAACCCGGCTTTCGCCCCCATTGACGAAGTCAACGGACTGTGGCCGTGGACCTTCTGGGCCGGCTCGTTTATCATCCTGATCCTGACTTATACCGGTTACCGGAAATATAAAGGGGAGCGGGACAGCTTTAAAAGCGTGAAGCCCAAAGAGCTGTAGTTCATATGGGTTACTGGGTCGCATTTGCTGTCCATTGGAAAAGCCCGCCAACTTCTAGAGCTGGCGGGCTTTTTTTGTGCTTCCGATTATTCTTCCTTAAAACCTTCGCCGTGAACGTCATGCACATCACTAATGATGACGAATGCCCGCGGGTCCACCGATTTCACAATATCGTTGAGCCTGCGGATCTCCTGGCGTCCGACGACGCAGTAGGCCATATGCTTGGCCTGCTTAGAGTACGCGCCAATGGCCGGAATCAGCGTAACGCCCCGTTCCATCTCGACCGTGATTTGGTCGGCGATTTCTTGGGCGTGGTCGCTAATAATCGTAAAGGCTTTGGCTGCATAGGCACCTTCCTGGATAAAGTCAATCACCCTGGAGGCGATGAAGACGGCTACGAAGGTGTACAGGATCCGCTCTCTAGGGATGAAGAACAGCGAAGCTCCGATAATGATAATATCGATCACGAGGATGACCCGTCCCATGCTCCAGCCAAATCGCCGGTTGCAAATGCGTGCAATGATATCGGATCCGCCGGTCGTCCCGCCGAAGCGGAATACGACGCCCAGTCCGGCTCCGAGAGTGACGCCTGCATACAGGGAAGCCAATATGTAGTCTCTTTCCGTTTGAAACGGCGTGATCCACCCGGCATCAATCAGCTTTTCGATGAACCACAGAAAAAACGTCAGCGATGCGATCCCGACGCCCGTATAAATCATCTGCCTGCCGCCAAGGATCTTCCAGCCGAGAAGGAAGAGCGGGATGTTCAGTACGAGAGTCGACAGGGACGGCGGAATGGAAAATGCATAATTCAGGAGGACCGTTACCCCTGTAACGCCCCCTTCCATCAGTTGGTTAGGGATAATGAAATAAAGCAGGCCGAAGGCATATACGGCAGAGCCCAAAATGATGGGCAATACGAGCTTGAGCTGAATAAACAACTTGGATGAACTCATGAAATCCCCCGCAATACCAGAAGTAGGAAGAAAGGTTTTTCTTCGCTCCATTCCATAGTATACCTTTTTCCCCGGCGATTAAAAAATATTTGTTTTCATTTCCGCTTTGCGATAACATATGGAGTAAACTAGCGTCCGGCGTGACGTGAAGCATTGTACATACGAAAGAGGGGGACGGTTCGGTATCATGGAGAAGTCATTGGCAGAGATGCAGCGGGAAGTCGACCGGTACATCTCCCAGTTTAAAGAAGGGTATTTCAGTCCGTTATCGATGCTGGCAAGGATGTCCGAAGAAGTCGGTGAGCTGGCCCGCGAGGTGAATCACCGGTTCGGTGAAAAGCCGAAGAAGCCTTCCGAAGCGGATAATTCCATTGAGCTCGAGCTCGGAGATATTTTGTTCATAACGATGTGCTTTGCGAATTCGCTGGGGATCGACCTGACGGAAGCGCATGACAAGGTCATGCACAAATTCAATACGCGCGATAAGGACCGTTGGACGAAAAAGGACACCGATTAGGCGAAATGAACATATGCTGTAGGAAAACCGCCTGAACGGGGGGAGCAGCTATGCAGTCCGAACCTTTTGTCCAAAAGGCTTACCATTGTATTTTGCAGAACGATTTTGAAGAAGCACTTCATTGGTTTGAAGCAGCGATCGCCGAAAACCCCGAGGATGCAGAAATTCATTATAGATGCTCCGTAACCTATGCAAGAAGCAACCGGCTGGATAAGGCCATGGAACGTGCGCTAGAAGCCTCCAGGCTCGCACCCGATAAGCCGGAATACGGTTTGTATGTTCAGCATTTGCAGGCGATGCGCATCGTGCAGGATGCGAAGAAAACGATCGATTCTCCCGATGTAGCACCTGCCAATCAATTGTATGATACGGTATCTATTTTGAAGGAAGCGGTGCGGCTCGACCCGCTCTACGGGGAGGCGTATATTTGGCTTGCGCTTGCCTACAGCCAGCTGAACGAGCACGCGCTTGCCATATCGGCTATCAAGGAAGTCATCGCCCTTCAACCCCATGACCACGGCCTGCAGGATATGCTGGAGCAGTTAAAAGGCCGGCTAAACTCGTATTTATACGATTCATCCACCTAAATAGAATGAACTAAAGTTTATCTCATGTAATGTCTGGATCCCCGGGTCATTTTTCCGTGTCAGAAAAGGACTTTCTTTAGTTCATTCTATAAATCATGAGAAAGTGGGGAGCTAACATGTCAACCATCAAAGTAGCCGTCGCAGGAGCAGCAGGCAGAATGGGCAAGGAAGTCGTCAAACTGGTACTCGAGGATCCCGATCTGGAGCTGGTTGCAGCCGTCGGACGGTCCGGAGAGGGGACGGACGCGGGCACTTTGGCCGGGCTGCCGGAATGCGGCGTGAAGCTGACCTCCGATCTGGAGATGGCACTGGTCGAAGGTAAGCCGGACGTGCTTGTGGACTTTACGACGCCGCAGTTCGCATACCCCAATACGGTCTTGGCCGTAAACCACGGGGTTCGTCCCGTGATCGGCACGACGGGCTTCACCCCGGAACAAATCGAAGAGTTGGACAAGCAGTGCAAGAAGAAGGGGATCGGCGGGCTGATCGCACCGAATTTCTCCATCGGGGCCATACTGATGATGAAATTTGCGGCGCAGGCGGCCAAGTATTTCCCACATCTCGAAATCATGGAATTCCATGGGGATCAGAAGCTCGACGCGCCTTCCGGCACCGCCATCAAAACGGCTGAGATGATTGCCCAGAACCGCCAGGAGATCCGCCAGGGAAATCCGAACGAGGAAGAGACGATTGAAGGCTCTCGCGGGGGATATTATAACGGTTTCCGCATTCACAGCGTCCGCCTTCCTGGCGTATTCGCCCAGCAGGAGGTATTGTTCGGAGGCTTTGGCCAAACGCTGAAGATTCGCCACGATTCCTATGAGCGGGCAGGATATATGCCTGGCGTCAAAATGGCGGTCGAGAAGGTTATGACGTACGAGGGTATGGTTTACGGGTTTGACCATTTTATAGAGTAGTTCAGGAGGGGTTACAACATGCTAAAAATCGCATTCATCGCACATGACCGAAAAAAAGACGAGATGGTCAACTTTGTCACGGCTTATGAGCATGTGTTTGAGGGACACCAGCTGTATTCCACAGGAACGACCGGACAGCGGATTATGGAGGGCACCGACCTGAAAATCCACCGGTTCATGTCGGGTCCGCTCGGCGGTGACCAGCAGATCGGGGCGCTCGTGGCCGAGAATGAGATGGACCTCATTATTTTCCTCCGGGATCCGCTGATGGCACAGCCTCACGAGCCGGACATCAATGCGCTGCTCCGTCTTTGCGACGTCCAGGGGATTCCGCTTGCGACCAACATCGCAACAGCTGAAATTTTGGTCAAGGCGCTGGACCGCGGGGATTTTGCCTGGCGCGAGCTGGTACATAAATATAAGCCGGGTGCTGAAATATGAGTGAACGGCTGGATATTCTGATTTTCGGCGCCCATGCGGACGATGCCGAAATCGGGATGGGCGGCACGATCATCAAGCATGTACAGGCCGGGCTTAAAGTAGGGATTTGCGATTTGACCTATGCGGAAATGTCCTCCAATGGAACGGTCGAGCGCAGGAAGCAGGAAGCGACAGCCGCGGCTGGCGTTCTTGGTCTTTCCATGCGGAGCAGCCTTGGACTGCCGGACCGTGGACTGTTCATCACGCCGGAACATGTGGAAGCCATCACTGCGGAAATCCGCCGTCATGCGCCGAGGGTCGTTTTCGCTCCGTATTGGGAAGACCGCCATCCCGATCATGTAGCCTGCAGCAAGCTGGTTGAAGAAGCGGTGTTCAACGCCAAGCTGCGCCGGTACATGCCGGACAAGCCGCCTGTACAGGTGGAGCAGCTGTATTTTTACTTCATTAATGATATGGGCAGAGCCGATTTGATGGTGGATATTACCGCACAGCAGGAAATGAAGGAACAGGCGCTCCTGTGTTACCGGTCGCAGTTTGAGATAACTCCGGTTGAAGGAGATACGGTGGTTACCCCGCTGAATCAGGGATATATCGAACGCGTCAGATCCCGCGACCGGCTGACCGGCCAGCGCAGGCTCATTCCCTACGCAGAAGGCTTTGCGATCAAGTCGCCTTACGTCGTGGACATGTTCATTTCAGGATCCGAATAATGACCGATAGACAGGACTGAAGTCAAGCGCCCAATCTTTAGGCTTGATTTCAGTTCTGACTTTTTATAAGCTGAAAGAGCGCGCAATCGAAATACCCGGTTGAGCGGTTGTCCGCTGTAAAATGAAACGTCGCCAGACGTTTTTAATATTCTCTGGGTACATAATATAGAGAAGGCATGTAAAGAAGGGGGGACACGAAGCTTGGGTCAATCACTTAAAATTGGCATCACCTGCTATCCGTCACTCGGAGGCTCAGGTGTAGTCGCGACCGAGCTCGGCAAGCTGTTGGCCGAAAAGGGCCACCAGGTACACTTTATTGCCCACAGCATTCCATTCCGGCTGGGAGGGCAATTCCATAAAAACATTTTTTATCATGAGGTCGAAGTCAGTGATTATTACGTATTCCGCTATCCTCCTTATGATTTATCCCTTGCGACCAAAATGGCACAAGTGGCAAATATGCAGCAGCTGGACATTTTGCATGTCCATTACGCGGTTCCTCACGCGGTGTGCGCCTTCTTGGCCAAGCAGATGGTAGGAAGCAACCTGAAGGTGGTCACGACGCTTCATGGCACGGATATTACGGTACTGGCGCAGGACGAATCGTTAAAGGACCTGATTCGCCTGGCGATCAACGAAAGCGATGCGGTCACGGCGGTATCCGGAGACTTGATCCGGGAAACCCGTGAAGTGCTGGATATCAGCCGCGATATCGATCTGACGTACAATTTTGTGGATAAGCGCATCTACTATCCGCGCGATACGTCCTCGCTTCGCGGCGACTATGCCGAACCGGACGAGAGAATTTTGATGCATATTTCCAACTTCCGCCCGGTCAAACGCGTCGGTGACGTTGTGGACATCTTCGCCAAAGTCAACGAGCAGATGCCTTCCAAGCTGCTGTTCGTCGGGGAAGGTCCGGAGCTGCCGAAGGTCCAATGCAAGATCAAGGAGCTCGGATTGGAGCATAAAGTTCACTTTTTGGGCAAGCAGGACGAGATCGCACAAGTCATCTCGTTGGCTGACGTGCTTCTGCTTCCATCGGAAAAAGAAAGCTTCGGCCTCGTTGCGCTTGAAGCGATGGCATGCGGCGTTCCGACGGTGGGATCGCTCGCCGGAGGAATTCCCGAGCTGGTGGTTCACGGCGAGACTGGGTTCCTGTCCCCGATCGGAGATACGGACCAGATGGCCGATCAGGTGCTGCGGTTGCTGTCGGACGGCGATCTTGCCGCACGGTTCCGCGAGGCCTGTCTGACCCGGGCATGCCGGGAATTTTCCGACGCATTGATCACACGCAAGTATGAACAGATCTATTATCGCGTTCTCGGACGCGAGGTGCCCCAGCTGGATGCGGTGTGCAGATAAGAGGTAGTCATTTAGGGGGTCATGGAAAGTTATGAAATGGAAGCAGGCGGATGCCGGGATGGCGGGCTGCGCCGAGCAGGTGCTGTCCGTCCTCGAAGCTCATGGGCATGAAGCGTATTGGGTCGGCGGATGCGTGCGTGATGAACTGATGGGCCGGCCTGTCAACGACATGGATATCACGACTTCGGCCCGCCCTGATGAAGTGACACGGCTCTTTGAACGGACGGTGCCTACGGGGATTGAGCACGGAACGGTCACCGTTCTGGTTGGAAACTACGCCTTTGAGGTTACTACATATCGGGTGGAAGGTTCTTACGAAAATCACCGCCGGCCGGCGGAAGTGGCCTTTGTGCGAAATTTATCCGAGGATTTGCGCCGCAGGGATTTCACGATGAACGCGATTGCCTGTGACCGGCAGGGACGGATCGTTGACCCTTACCATGGTGAAAACGACATTCGAAAAAGCATTATCCGCTGCGTTGGAGAGGCCCGCGTCCGCTTTCAGGAGGATGCCCTGCGGATGGTGCGATGCATCCGATTTGCCTCGGTGTTCGGCTACCGCATTGCCTTTAACACCTGGAAAGGCCTTCTCCTGGAAAGAGAAGGAATTCAGTATATCGCGCTGGAGCGGATTCGGGCGGAGCTCGATAAAATGATGGAGGGACCTCATCCTTATCTCGGCCTGAGCCTGCTGGGAAGGAGCCGATTGCTGGAAAAAGCCCGGGTACCGTTTACATCTGCCACCGTGGACGGTTTCCTGTCCAAGATCGGCGACATCCCTTCTAAGGAGACCGCTGTCAGATGGGCCCTGCTTATGCTGGCCTGCGGCTTATCCGGACAGGAAGCCGGAAATCTGATGCGCCAGTATACGTTTTCCAACGATGCCCGCGAGAAGGTGGAAGCCCTTTTGTTTTTGGACGAAGAGGTAAAAGGGTTGACCCGCGAGACCAATTTCAGGGAGCAGTGGGTAGGTCTGGTACTAAAGTACGGTAAAGAATCTATCCGGCGCTGGCTCCTGCTCTGCTCAGTGCTGCCGCAGGAGAACAGGGGGACGGCAGCGGATGAGCTGCTGGCCCACGGGCTGGATTGGATGGACGAAATGAAGATTTTCCACCTGAACGAGCTCCAGATCGGCGGCTCCGATTTGATCGCGATGTCGGGCAAGAGGGGCGGACCTTGGGTGGGAGAACTGCTGAAGCAATTGCTGTTTAAAGCGGCGGCAGGCATGCTGCCCAATACGAAATTGGATTTGACAGAAGAAGTGAGACGGGTGATGGTTACCGATGAAAAAGGCTGAGACCCTTTTGGATATACTGCTGGATGCGGAAGAATTTGTTTCGGGCGAGGAGATCAGCCGGCGGCTGTCGGTCAGCAGAACCGCGGTCTGGAAACAGATTAACAAACTCCGTGAGGCAGGGTACGAATTTGAAGCGGTTCCTCATAAAGGCTACCGGATTGTCAGCAAGCCGGACCTGCTGGATCAGCAGGAGCTGGCGCAGCGGATACAGTCTAAAGTGATGGGATCGCAGCTGAAAATATTGGGGACGACGGTATCAACGCAGGAAGAAGCGAAAGCGCTGGCTGAGGAAGGGGCGCCGGAAGGCACCCTGGTCATTGCCGAAGAACAGACCGGCGGCAAGGGGAGGATGGGCCGCAAATGGTTTTCGCCTTATGGAAAAGGCATCTGGATGAGCCTGGTCCTTCGGCCCGAGCAGCCGCTCCATTACACACCGCAGCTTACTCTCTTGACCGGAGTGGCGGTGTGCCGGGCGGTCCGCAAGGTGACCGGCGTCATGGCCGGCTTGAAATGGCCGAACGACCTGCTGGTCGACGGGCGGAAAATTTGCGGCATCTTGCTGGAGTCGGCGGCGGAGGACGAGCATGTCCGCTACTGCATTGCCGGCATCGGAATCAGCGCCAACCTGGACCCTGACGATTATCCGGAAGAGCTGACCGGGGTCGGAACTTCCCTGAAGATCGAGGCGGGTGAGCCGATCGACCGGATGTCGCTCATCGCTACGGTGATGGAAGAGTTTGAAATGCTGTACGAGCTGTACCGCAAAGACGGATTTCAGCCGGTCGCCTCGCTGTGGGAGGCGCTGTCGGTAACGTTGGGCAAGCGTGTGTCGATTCAGACGGCACGCGGGCCGATCGAAGGAATGGCCGACGGGCTCGATGCAAGCGGCGCGCTTCGGGTTCGTATCGATTCGGGCGAGCAAATTCCTGTTTTTTCCGGAGATGTCGAACTTAGACGATGAAAATATTATGAACTTTTGGTATAATGACATGTAGAGGCGGTATCGACGAATGATCGAACTGCACTCTGCATGTTTTTGTTTGAAGAACACCCTCATAACTGCAAATGGAATATTGCCGTTACGTTGGATTCTGCTCTGAGCCGGAAGGACCGAGACAGAAGGGACGATCGCAAGTGACCCTTTATGCCCTTTCGGACCTTTTTAGTGACACACTAAAAGGTTTTTTTGTTTTTATCCTATTTTTCACACTCATTCGAAAGGGGAAGAAGCACAATGGCAAACAAACAACCACTGAATATCGTGAAAATGAAAAAGATGAAGGCGGATGGCATTCCGCTCTCCATGGTAACCGCCTATGACTATCCTTCGGCGAGCTTGGCGGAGGAAGCCGGCGTGGACATGATCCTGGTCGGAGATTCGCTCGGGAACGTGGTGCTCGGTTATGATTCCACGCTGCCGGTGACGATCGACGACATAGTGTACCATACGAGATCGGTTGTCAGAGGCGCCGGGCATACATTTATCGTGGCTGATATGCCGTTTATGACCTACCACGGAAGCATCGACAGCACGCTGGACAGCGTCAAACGCCTGATGCAGGACGGTCATGCCCATGCCGTGAAAATGGAGGGCGGACGCGAAATCTGCACCGCGGTGGAAACGATCGTCAAAGCCGGCGTTCCCGTGCTTGGCCACATCGGCTTAACGCCGCAGTCGGTCAACCAGATCGGGGGTTACCGGATTCAAGGTAAAAACGAGGCGGATGCCGCCAGATTGCTGGAAGATGCGAAGGCTCTAGAAAAAGCAGGGGCATTCGGCGTCGTGCTTGAACTGGTAACGGAGGAAGTGGCCCGCTTTATTTCCGAGCAGCTGTCGATTCCGACCATCGGGATTGGCGCCGGGCGGTATGTCGACGGCCAGGTGCTCGTATTCCATGATTTGTTTAAGTACGCATCCCCGTATCGCGACAAGCGTTTTGTCAAAACCTATGGTGACATCGGAACGATCGTTCGCGACGGGATCAGCCAGTACGTTCATGACGTGAAGAGCCGCTCTTTTCCGGATGAGACCCATGTATTTACGGCAGACGATCAGGTCGTCGAGAACTTGTACGGCAAAGGAAAGGAGAAGGTGGGACGCGCATGAAAGCTGTAAGGACGATCGAAGAACTGCGCAGCGGTATACGGGCGCTACAAATAAATTTGGGACCGGAAGCCACGGTCGGCCTGGTTCCAACGATGGGTTATTTGCATGAGGGGCATGCCAGCTTAATCCGCCGTGCCCGCGAAGATAATGGTATTGTCGTCGTCAGCATCTTCGTTAACCCGATCCAGTTCGGTCCGGGTGAGGACTACGAAACTTATCCGCGTGACGAAGCAAGAGATCTGGCACTGGCCGAAGCGGAAGGGGCGGACCTGGTCTTCCTTCCGTCGGTGGAGACGATGTATCCGCAGCCGACCAAGACCAAAATCATGGTATCGGACATTACGACCCGTCTTTGCGGCGCCTCCCGTCCGGGACATTTTGACGGCGTGACGACGGTGGTGAGCAAGCTGTTCAACATCGTTCAGCCCGATAAAGGATATTTTGGCATGAAGGACGTGCAGCAGGTCGCCGTGCTTCAGCAGATGGTACAGGATCTCAACATGAACGTGGAGATTGTTCCCTGCCCGATCGTACGCGAGGAAGACGGCCTAGCTCTAAGCTCGCGCAACGTGTACCTGAGCGAAGAGGAACGCCGGCAGGCGCTTGTGCTGTCACGCTCTCTGAGCGAGTCTGCGGCTGCTGTGAGTGAGGGGACGGCGGTAACCGCCGGTGACATTCGAAACCTCTTGCAGCGCGTCATCAGCCAGTCTCCGCTGGCCGATATCGAGTACGCCGAGGTCGTGTCTTTCCCAGGGCTTCAGCCTTATCCCGATGACGAAGAAATCAGCCGTAAGGACGAGGCCGTTCTGATGGCCCTAGCCGTCCGTTTCGGTCGGACGCGCCTGATCGATAACCGTTTAATTAATCCCAAGGAGGCGAATTGACCGATGTACAGAACGATGATGAAATCCAAAATCCACCGTGCGACCGTTACCGAAGCGAATTTGAATTATGTGGGAAGCATTACGATAGATGAAGATTTGATGGAAGCCGCCGACCTGCTGGAGAATGAAAAGGTCCAAGTGGTGGATAACAATAACGGGGCGCGTCTGGAAACCTATGTCATTCCCGGTCCCCGCGGGAGCGGTGTGATTTGTTTGAACGGGGCGGCAGCCCGCATGGTTCAGCCCGGCGACACCGTCATTATTATATCCTACGCCGTCATGTCCGATGAGGAAATCAAAAGCCACAAGCCGACGGTAGTTTTTGTGAATGAATCCAACAAGCCGATGAACACGATGAGCAAAGAGGTTCATGCCACGATTATTTAAGGACTGGTCATGTATGCGCGGGGAAGCTAAGACAAGGAATGGCAGCCCGGAGCGGGAATGAAAAAGCCCGGGTTAACAAAAAATGAGTTCAGGTGACCGCACTGATTTCATTTTTGTTAAGGTGGGATGCAGCCATGTTTCAGCATGTATTCGCGGAAATGAACAACATGTTAGACGAAATCGTGAAACATTACCCCACAGCGCAGGAGGCCCAAAAGCATCAGCTGATCCAAAAGTGGAATTTGCTCAAAACGATGAGCGACGGCATCATAGAAGAATGGTTGTCTTTTGAAGAGAAAATGGGCGCTTTCCGGGAGCAGGCCAAGATCGCGCCTGTATTTCCGCAGCATGAAACGCCCGAGGTCGAGATGGATTCCTTTATCCGGGGGCAGGGATATTTCAAGCTGCTGATGTACAGGCAGGCGGCCCAGCAGTTTGACCAGGTGATCCTCGAATTCCCCGACAGCTTTTTGGCCCGGATGTACTTGGCTATGGCGTATTTGCACCTGGAGGAGCCGGCGGAAGCCCGCCATCATTTCCAGTGGATTCTGCCGCTTGCCCAGCATCCCAAGCTGAAGGCGATGGTGCTGAATGCGCTTGGCTGTGTCGAGGCGATGCAAGGGCAGCTTGGCAAGGCCCAGGATTATTTTACGCTGGCGCTTTCGCATGATCCCTCGTTCCCGGATCCGCTAATGAATCTGCAGGTTTGCCAGCAACAGTGCGGTCAGCTTCAGTATGGAAGCCAGTTAATATCGCTGATGTAATGCATGTGAGAAGACGATGCCCGCTGCACGGAAAGCGCCGGGTGTCGTCTTTTTCTATAGAACCGGAAGTTCAAGTTTTTCCTTCCTTGAATTTTCAAATGTGAAATCTTCTGTTATGCTGTTAAGGAGACTGGACGAAAGGATTTAGGAATCATGAAATTTGCCGTACTTGACTTCGAAACGACAGGCAACCAGTCCGCAGACGAAATTATTCAAGTTGGACTTGCCATTATAGAAGAGGATGGGACGATTTCAAAGGTGTATGGCTCTTATGTCAACCCGGGTATCGAAATCCCTCCGTTTATTACGGGACTTACCGGCATTACGAATGAGGATGTGGCCGCAGCTCCGGTCCTGGAAGAAATGATGATGGAGCTCGTGCCGCTGCTCGACGACGTGGTCCTGGTGGGGCATAATGTAGCATTCGATTTTAATTTTTTGCAAAACGCACTCGACCGGTGCGGCTATTTGCCGTTCTCTGGGCGGATTTTGGACACGCTCGACCTGCTCAAAATATGCTTCCCTTCGCTGACTTCCTATCAGCTCAGCATGGTGACCGGACACTTCGGTCTTCAGCATGACCGGCCGCATCAGGCCGACAGCGACGCTTTGGCGACGGCATACGTTCTGCTGAAGTGCCTGGATGAGCTGAACGGCCTGCCGTTGATTACGCTGCAGCGGCTGGCCGAGCTGTTTTCCGATGAGGACAGCGACCTCGGCTGGTATTTCGACGGCCTCTGCCAGGAAAAGGAGCGGGAACCCGCTCAAGATCTGAACAGCCACACCTTTTACCGCCAGCTGGCGCTGAAGGTGGATGACTGGACCGAAATGGCCCCGCCGCGCGACGAAGTGGACGACAATCCGCTCAAAGGCGTCGAGTTTAAGGAATATTTGGCCGAGATCGAAAAACGGCTGCGCGATATTATGCCTCATTACGAGGAACGTGAGCCGCAGACGATCATGTTCGACCAGGTGATGAAAGCGCTGGATCAGGACAAGCATCTGCTGATCGAAGCCGGGACGGGGACGGGCAAGTCGCTCGGCTACCTGATCCCCTCGATTTATCAGAGCGTGAAGCAGGACCAGAAGGTGATGGTCAGCACGCATACGATCAACCTGCAGGAGCAGCTCCGGGAGCGGGATATCCCACTCTTAACGCAGGTCGTTCCATTTCCTTTCAAGGCAGCCGTGTTCAAGGGCAGACAGCACTATTTGTGTTTGAGAAAATTTGAACATAAAATAAACAGAAGAGACTTTATCAATCCGAAGGAAGACACCATCACAGCCGCCCAGATGATCGTCTGGCTCGCCCAGACCGAATCGGGTGATGACGAGGAGCTGAGCCTCGGCGGCCGTGCGGGAGACTTCTGGGAGACCGTAAGCAGCGACTCGGACTCCTGTCAGGGACGTGCCTGCCCTTGGTTCCGCAAGTGCTATTACCACCGGGCCAAGCATGAAGCCGGAATCGCGGATGTCGTCATAACGAACCATTCCAAGCTGTTTACGGACGTCAAGGCAGGCCATCAGCTGCTGCCATCCTACGAGCGGCTCGTGATCGACGAAGCCCATCACCTGGAAGACGTTGCCGGCAAGCATCTCGGTCTTCATTTGAAGTACTTTACGGTCGTCCATACGCTGACACGGCTCTATAAGGACGCCCGGAGCGGGCAGCTGCCTGCGCTTCGCCAGCTGCTTCAATCGTCGGCCTATGAGCAGGCCGGTGAATGGACCGCCGTTATCGACCGGATGAGCGAGGATTTGGTCGATGTCAAAGAGCACTGGGACAAGCTGAGCGAATTGCTCTTCGGCCTGCTTCCGGAAAGGAGCGACGCTGCTCCCGGCGACGGCGGCCAGTATACGCTGCGCCTTCAGCCGGGGAAAAAGCCGAAAGAGTGGGAGACGCTGGCGGCGCTCGAAAACCAGATCTTTGTCACGGTAGGGGAAATCGTCCGCAAAGGCGAAAAGATGCTGTCCGAATACAAGGAGGAGCAGGATGATTACGGTTCCGACAGCCTGATCACCGATATCGGCGGGCTGCTCAAGGACCTCAGCTCCGAGCGGGAGAATCTCCGGTTCTTTATGACGCTGAACGACGAAACCGTCGTGTACTGGATGGAAGCGAGCGGCCATTTCCGCAGCAAATCGCTCCAGCTGTACGCTGTTCCGGTTGACGTCAGCAAGCAGCTCAAGGAGCTGTTTTTTGATAAGAAAAAGAGCGTCATCCTGACGTCCGCCACCTTATCCGTAGATAAATCGTTCCAGTATATGATCGATAACCTTGGACTGCAGGAGGACCAGGACAGCGGACGCCTTGTGACGGTCCAGCTTCCGTCCCCGTTCCGGTACAGGGACCAGGCGCTGCTCGTCATTCCGCGGGATTTTCCAAGCGTGAAGGGAAGCGTGGGGGACGCCCTGTTTGTCGAAACGCTGGCCCGCTCACTCGCGGACGCCGCGATCGCGACCCACGGCCGGATGCTGGTGCTGTTTACCTCGTACCGCATGCTGCGCCAGGTATACGAGCCGCTGAAAGAAGCCCTTGCACAAAGCGACATCGCCGTGCTTGGACAGGGCGTAGACAGCGGCAGCCGCACGAAGCTGATCCGGCGGTTTACGGACAGCAGCGCTTCGGTACTGCTTGGAACGAGCAGCTTCTGGGAAGGCGTGGACATCCCAGGTGAAGCGCTGACGTGCCTGGCCATCGTCCGGCTCCCGTTCCAGCCGCCGAACCATCCGCTGGTGGAAGCGAAGAGCGAGCTGCTGCAGCGCCAGAAGAAGAACCCGTTCATGAAGCTGTCGGTCCCGCAGGCCGTCATCCGCTTCAAGCAGGGCTTCGGGCGGCTGGTCCGCACCGCCCATGACCGGGGCATCGTCATCGTATACGATACGCGCGTCATCGAATCGTATTACGGGAAGTACTTCCTGTACTCGCTGCCTGGACCGAAAATGGAGCATATGCAGACAGACCAGATGGTTCCGCGCATCTCTGAATGGCTTCATCAGGACGGTGTGTCTTAAATGAGTCCATTAGATAGAATGAACTAAAGCGGTTAGAACAGGAAGTTCAATGCAAAACTTTAGTTCAATCTATATAACCAAATAAATATTCAAGCCGTTCAATAGGGGGAACATGCATGAAATCGGAGAAAATATCCGAGGCGGTTGTCCGCAGATTGCCTATATATCTTAGATATCTAAATGAGCTGAACAAGCGGGAGGTGGCCACGGTCTCCTCCCAGGAGCTCGGGCAGAAGCTGGATCTCAACCCGGCGCAGATCCGCAAGGATTTGGCGTATTTCGGGGATTTTGGCCGTAAGGGGATAGGGTATGACGTGTCCTATCTCATCGAGAAGATCCGTCAAATTCTGAATTTGGACCAGCAGATCAACGCGGTGCTGGTCGGAGCGGGGAATCTTGGTCAAGCTTTGTCCAACTATAACTTTTACCTGAAGGAAAATATGAAGATCGTGGCCGTGTTTGACGCCAATCCGTCCAAAATCGGCACGCGGATCAACACCTTGACGGTACAGGCCATGGATGAGCTGAAAGAAACGATACAAAGCAAAAATATCCGGATCGGAATCATTACCGTCCCGGATTTCGAAGCGCAAAACGTCGCCGATCAGCTGATTGCGGCCGGGATCGAAGCGATTCTGAATTTTGCGCCGACGATTCTGAAGGCGCCGGCAAGCATCCGGATCCATGCCGCCGATTTTACGACGGATTTGCTCAGCCTCGCTTATTATTTGAACAACGGAAAGGACGACACGGAAGATGACGGACAATTTGAAGAGCTCGAGCAGCCGGAGCGCCAATCCTAAATGGGCCATTAAGAACGGCAGCTTTGCCGTTTTGCGGCCGGAGCAGCCGGTATTGCATGGCTGGATGGTCATTGAGGGCGACCGCATCACCTATATCGGTGAAGAGGAGCCGCAGCTGGAGGAGGGCGTACAGGTCGTCGACGGCACGCATTTATTTTTTATGCCGGGCCTGATCAACACCCATGGACATACCGCCATGTCGCTGCTTCGCGGTTACGGAGATGACATGGTGCTCCAGGAATGGCTGCAGGAAAAAATGTGGCCGATGGAAGCGAAATTCACGTCCAGTGACGTCTACTGGGGGACTTCGCTGTCCGTGCTTGAAATGCTGAAGGGCGGCACGACGACGTTCCTCGATATGTACGATCATATGGATCAGGTAGGCAAAGTGGTGACTGAATCCGGCATGCGAGCTGCCCTGACCCGCGGTGTCATCGGCCTGTGTGCGGAGGATGTGCAGCGGCACAAGCTGAACGAAGCCATTCAGTTCGCCAAGGACTGGCACGGGCAGGCAGACGGCCGGATCACGGCGATGATTTCTCCGCATGCACCATACACATGCCCTCCTGATTTTATCGAGAAGTTCGTTCAGGCGGCGCATGACCTGGATCTGCCGATGCATACGCATATGTCGGAGACCAAGGCGGAAGTGGAGCAGAATGTACGCGATTATGGAACGCGTCCGGCGATCCATTTGGAGAAGCTCGGCATGTTCTCACGGCCGACGATTCTGGCACACGCGGTCCATTTGACAGACGAGGAAATCGACATTTTGGCGAAGCATCACGTGACGGTATCACACAACCCTGGCAGCAACCTGAAGCTGGCGAGTGGTGTGGCCCGCGTTACCGACATGATGCAGGCAGGCATTACGGTTTCCCTGGGAACCGACAGTGCGGCGAGCAACAACAATTTGGACATGTTTGAAGAAATGCGCCTTGCCGCTTTGATACATAAAGGCGTCTCGGGAGATCCGACGGCGGTTCCCGCGGCGGAAGCGCTGCGTATGGGTACGATCTACGGAGCCCAATCCTTGTTCCTAGAGGGAGTCGGTGCACTTGAGGCCGGGATGAAGGCGGATTTTATCGCGGTGAATACGGATCAGGCTCATTTTCTGCCGCGTACGGACTTCATTTCACACGTCATTTATTCGGCCAGCGCGAAGGACGTAGAGCACGTCTGGGTGGACGGGAAGCAGGTCGTAAAGCACGGCAGCTGTCTCACCTTGGACGAGGAACGCATCCGCAGGGAAGCCCAAGCGGCTTTTGAAGGTCTTCTCTCCCGCTAAGACCGGGATGATTAGCTCACCTTTCAGAAAGGAAGTTCAGGTTGAAGAACAAGAAAAAATGGATCTTTCTCGGCATTGTCGCCCTGCTGCTGATCATTTTCGGCGCTTACCGTTATTTTATTTACGTGCTGCAGGACCAATGGAGCGAAAAGGACACCGCTATTGCCAAAGCGAAGCAGGAAGCCGGAATCGTGTCGGTCGCCGATGCCCAAAAGTCTGTGTGGGACCAGAACAGCATCTACTGGGTCGTGGAAGGAACGAACAAGACGGGCCAGGAGGTCATGGTCTGGGTTCAGTTCACCGATCAGGGAAAACCCAAGGAAGGCCAGAATACCGTGCATCAAGAGCTTTTGAGCAGCGGTATGTCCAAAGAGAAGATGAAGGCCAAAATCAAAAGCTCCATTCCCGGCATTAAAGATATGCGCCTCGTACCGGGTGTCTATAACGGAGAATATGTATGGCAGCTGTTCTACAAGGTGAAAGATCACTATTACTATCAATTTTACCGGTTCAGCGACGGAGCGGAAATCGGCAGCCCGTTCACGCTGCCCAATCGATGATTTTGTTTAAACGGCCATATCATGCAGAAAGAACCCCATCCTCAAATGGGGTTCTTTGGCTTACAAAGGATAATATTTAAAATATATTCACACTTTACCTTCGATTTAGTATATACAATGTGATATACTCTTATTTGTATTGAAGAGATATATATGACGAACAGCCCGGATTGTACTATAATTAGAGGATAGCGTTTTTCAGTAAAATTCAGGAGCCCGCTTCAGCTTGGAAGATGATTTTTCTGCTCTTTATTGAAAAACATGGTATATAGAAGTGTGGTCAGATGCGTGTATTCAACGAAGAGATGCTTGTGTTTCGCGGCAAGCGCAAAACCATCCATCGAATCGGACTGAACAGAAGCATGGTGACCGACCAATGGACTTGAACCGCTAACGAAATATTTATTTTTGTCATCTAAAGTTTACTTTTTTTGCTTTGCCATTTCGAAAGGGGGACAACAAGTGAAATTGCGTCCATTGCCTATTATTATAACTGTTGTGGTTTCGGTAGCCGTACTGTTTGGCGGCTGGTTCTTTTATCGGCAAACGACCCTGCAGGGTCCGCTGCAAAAAATCGTCAGCAATTATCAGGGCGTGAATAACGCACATTTTAATATTACCCGCGATCAGGTGGATTTGAAACTCGATTTGAAGCCGAATGTAAATTTGGCTGATTTGGCGGATAAAATCTCCACCGAAGGCAAATCCGTCGTCGGCACCCGGACGCTGAAGTTCGATTTTGTGGATCATTCATCGGACAAGCTGAACCAGTATTGGGATAAAGCGATGTTCTCTGTAGCCGAAGCGATGGAAAACAAGCGCTATACGGAAATTCCGGTCAAGCTGCAGGATCTGGCTAAGGGTACCGGAATTCAGACGAAAGCCGAAATGGACACGAAAAATGTCTATATTACGCTGACGGACGGCAGCTCAAGCAAGTTTCTTGTTCTGCCCCGTGATCCCGGCAAGATGGGAGTGTGGGAATAATGCCTAAATTGCTGAAGGAAATTTTGATCGGATTTGTGCCGGTATTATTCATTTTTCTAGCTTTTGTAGGGGTCAATGTCATCCCTCTCATTATCGCCGGCTTGATGATCGGCGGACTCCTGTTTATGACCAACATGAGAGGCGGACTGACGGTAGGTGCTGCTTCGGAACGCAAGCGTAAAAAGGGCGGGCCGAAGAAGCTCACTTTTGAAGAAATCGGCGGCCAGGATAATGCCAAGCAGGAGCTGCGCGAGGCACTGGACTTCCTGATCCGTCATGATGAAATCCAGAAGCTCGGCATTCGCCCGTTGAAAGGAATTCTGCTGACGGGACCTCCCGGAACAGGGAAGACGCTGATGGCCAAGGCGGCCGCACATTACACGGATTCGGTATTCGTTGCCGCATCCGGCAGTGAGTTCGTAGAAATGTACGTCGGCGTCGGCGCGGGCCGTGTCCGGGATCTGTTCCGCGATGCGAGAAACCGGGCAGCCAAGGAGAACAAGCAGAGCGCGATCATTTTCATCGATGAGATCGACGTCATCGGCGGCAAGCGCGAAGGCGGGCAGCAGCGCGAATACGATCAGACGCTGAACCAGCTGCTGACCGAGATGGACGGCATTTATTCGTCGGACAGCCCGAGAATCCTTTTGATTGCGGCGACCAACCGCAAGGAGATGCTGGACAGCGCGCTGCTTCGTCCGGGACGGTTCGACCGTCATATTCAGGTGGACCTGCCTGACAAGAAGGGACGCAAGCACATCCTGGAGCTGCATGCGAAGAACAAGCCGCTGCACGAGGAGGTCAACCTCGATAAAATCGCCGAGGAATCTTACGGCTTCTCCGGCGCCCAGCTGGAGAGCGTCATGAACGAAGCCGCGATCTACACGATGCGCGAAGGTCTGAAAGAGATCGAGCAGCGCCATCTGTCCATGTCCATCGACAAGGTGATGATGGGTGAGCGCACCGACCGTGAATCGACGATCGAAGAGAAGAAACGCGTCGCCATCCATGAGCTTGGACATGCCATCATGGCAGAGCTGGTGCGTCCGGGCAGTGTCAGCCAGGTGGCCCTCAGCCCACGCGGCAAGGCGCTCGGTTACGTGCGCCACAATCCGCAGTCGGAGCAGTACCTGTACACGAAATCGTTCCTGGAAGAGCAGATCATGATCGCTCTCGGCGGCGCGGCGTCGGAGGAAATTTTCTACGGCGGACGCAGCACCGGTTCGAGCAACGACTTTGAACAGGCGCTCGACATCGTCAAGACAATGATGAGATCCGGCCTTACGTCGCTTGGCATCGTAAACATGGATATGGTCACGACCGAAGAGCTGATGAAGGTGAACAATGAGATTCTGGAAGACCTGATGGGCAGAACGCGCAGCCTTCTGGACAACCATAGGATCATTTTCGACAAATCTCTGGATATTTTGCTGGCAGAAGAAACGCTGTCCGGCGAACAATTCCGCAAGCTGTTTCATGAGTTTTCACTACTGCCAGCCTGATGCGCTGGCTCTTTTTTTTACTTTTTTTTAATGCTGCGTTATTATTATAAGTTGGGTCGTAAATGTATTTTTCGACAAGAAGGGTACAATAAATATAGAAGACCATGGAAGGTGGAGCAGAAACATGTACTTTAAAAAAATTGGTGTTATCGGCGGGGGGACGATGGGCCAAGGCATAGCCGAAATGCTGGCCGCCAGAGGCCTGGACGTTCTGCTGGTCGAGAAAACGCCGGAGAAACTCGATTATTCGTACAGCATGATCGAAACGAGTCTCGATAAGCAGCTTGAGAAATGGGCGATCACCCAGGCGGAGAAAAAGCTCATTTTGGGCCGAATCCAAAAGGTGGTCCATTTTGCCGAGCTGGGAAGCTGCGATATGGTCATTGAGACCATTTCGGAGGATCTTGAAGCGAAGAAGGAAGTATTTGCCCAGCTGGATCAAGTGTGTCCTAATCATATTATTCTCGCCAGCAATACTTCTACGCTCAGCTTAACGGAGCTTGCGAGCACGACGATTTATCCGGAGCGTGTCATCGGTCTGCACTTTATCCATCCTGTCAGCAAGGTTGACCTCGTGGAAATTATCCGCGGCTTGAAGACGTCTGATTCCACGTTCGGGGAAACGAAGCGTTTTGTGGAGGAAGTCGTGGACAAGAAAGGGATCATGGTATATGAGTCCCCAGGCTTTGTGACAAGCCGCATGATCTGCCTGATGATTAACGAAGCGCTGCATATCCTGCAGGAAGGCGTCGCCTCCGCGGAAGATATTGACGATGCTATGCGGATCGGCTATTCGTTCCAGCACGGACCGCTCGAAATGGCGGACCGCTTCGGTCTGGATTCGGTCCTGGCCGCTCTGGAGCGCATGTTCCGCGAGTTCGGCGAACTGAAATACCGCCCGTCCATCGTGCTGAAGAAAATGGTTCGTGCCGGGCATTTGGGCGTGAAAACGGGAGTAGGCTTCTTCAAGTATGACAAGGATGGTGACCGCGTGTGAAAATTTTGGTAATCAATGCTGGCAGCTCTTCGCTGAAATACCAGCTGTATGATATGACAGACGAAAGCGTACTTGCAAAAGGACTCGTAGAACGGATCGGCATGGACTCATCCATCGTTACCCATAAACCTACCGGCCGTCCGGACGTGACCGAGGTCAGCGAAATTTTGGAGCATACGACAGCGATCCGCAAGGTGCTCGCCCTGCTGACGGATAAAGAGAACGGCGTGATCGAATCTGTGGATGAAATCCAGGCGGTCGGCCACCGGGTCGTGCACGGGGGAGAATTCTTCAATGAATCCGCTCTGGTGGATGCGGAAGCCAAGTCTAAAATCCGCCAGCTGTTCGATCTGGCACCGCTTCATAACCCTGCATCCATGCTGGGGATCAAAGCAACGGAGGCGAATATGCCTGGCGTTCCGCAGGTTGTCGTGTTTGATACCGCCTTCCATCAGACCATGCCGGAGACGGCTTATCTGTATGCCATTCCGAGAGTGCTGTACAACAAATACAAAGTCAGACGTTACGGTATGCATGGCACCTCGCATGATTTTGTCAGCAAAGCTGCAGCGGAGTACCTGGGCCGGCCGCTGGAGGATCTGAAGATCATTACCTGCCACATCGGTAACGGGGCCAGCCTAACCGCCGTGGATGGCGGAAAATCGGTTGACACCTCCATGGGCATGACACCGCTCGAAGGCTTGATGATGGGTACACGCAGTGGTGACCTGGATCCGGCGATCGTTCCTTACGTGATGAACAAGGAAGAGCTGACGGTCAACGAAGTGAACTCCATGCTGAACAAGCACAGCGGTCTATTGGCCATTTCCGGCATCAGCAGCGACATGCGCGAAATTACCGAAGGGATGGAGAAGGGCGATGCCCATTCCAAGCTGGCCTTTGACATGTACGAATACCGTTTGCGCAAGTACATCGGTTCATATGCTGCCGCACTGAACGGCGTGGACGTGATCGTCTTCACGGCGGGCGTCGGTGAGAATTCGGTTGTTTTGCGTAAAAAAGTATGCGAAAATTTGACTTACCTGGGCGTGGAATTGGACGAAGAACTGAACGCCGTCCGTTCCGGCGAACCGCGCCGCATTTCTTCCAAGAACTCCAAGGTGGAAGTGCTGGTCGTTCCGACGAACGAGGAACTGGTGATCGCCCGCGATACTAACCGGATCGTTCAATCCTTGAACGCCTAGGCTGAAGGGATACAGGCAAGTAAAGTTAAGGGAGAGATTGAGGCATGGCCACCAAATGTGTAATTCGTGACGTAAGCAAGCACGTGGGCGAAACCGTCACGATTGGCAGCTGGATCAACAACAAGCGTTCCAGCGGTAAAATTCAATTTTTGCAGCTGCGCGACGGCACCGGATACATCCAGGGCGTCGTCGTCAAGAGCGAAGTCACCGATAAAGTGTGGGAAGACGCGAAAAGCTTGACGCAGGAGAGCTCCCTGTACGTCACAGGCGTCGTGCGCGAGGAGCCGCGTAGTCCGTCCGGCTATGAGATGACCGTCACGGATGTGGAAATCATTCATCTGACGGAGAACTATCCGATTACGCCGAAAGAGCATGGCGTCGACTTCTTGATGGATCACCGCCACTTGTGGCTCAGATCGTCCAAGCAGCGGGCGATCCTGGTGATCCGCGCCGAAATTATCCGCGCCGTGCAGGAGTTCTTTGACCAGAACGGCTTCACCCTGGTGGACCCGCCGATCTTGACGCCGACGTCGGCCGAAGGGACAACGAACCTGTTCCATACGAAATACTTCGAGGAGGACGCCTATCTCACTCAGAGCGGTCAGCTGTACATGGAAGCCGCGGCGATGGCCCTCGGTAAGGTGTATTCGTTCGGACCGACTTTCCGTGCCGAGAAGTCCAAAACCCGGCGCCATTTGATTGAGTTCTGGATGATCGAGCCGGAAATGGCATTTACGGATCACGAAGAGAGCCTCCGCGTGCAGGAGCAGTTCATTGCGCACGTGGTGCAGTCCGTCGTCAAAAACTGCCGGGCAGAGCTGGAAGCGGTAGGACGCGATGTATCCAAGTTGGAGAACATTCAGGCGCCGTTCCCGCGCATCACGTACGATGAAGCGATCGAATTTTTGCATGGACAAGGCTTCGATATTCCTTGGGGCGAGGATTTTGGCGCTCCGCATGAAACGGCGATTGCCGAAAATTACGACAAGCCGGTGTTCATTACGCACTATCCGGTCGGCATCAAGGCGTTCTATATGAAGCCGGATCCGAACCGTCCGGACGTCGTGCTGTGTGCTGACATGATCGCTCCGGAAGGATACGGCGAAATTATTGGCGGCTCGCAGCGGATCGACGATCCGCAGCTGCTGGAGGAACGCTTCAAGGAGCATGAGCTGTCCACGGACGCCTACCAATGGTACTTGGACCTGCGTAAATACGGAACCGTGCCGCATTCCGGATTTGGTCTCGGACTGGAACGGACGGTAGCCTGGATTTGCGGTCTGGATCATGTGCGCGAGACGATTCCGTTCCCGCGGACGCTGTACCGCTTGTACCCATAATGCCGGAAGAGGTGGAGCTCATGGACAATGCAGGTTGGAAGACATGGGCCGAGGGAGCATCATCCGGACTCGGGGCAGGCATGGCGGTCATTCCGTATGTGCTGCTTCGCCATTACCGCAAGCTGAAGCTGACGGATAGCGAAGCGATGCTGCTCGTTCACCTGATTGCGTTCAAGCAGGTCGAGCAGAAGGACTTTCCGACGATGGAGGAGCTGGAGGAGGTTACGGGATCCGGTGCCCAGTCGATTGCGGAGTCGCTGCAGAAGCTGATGAGGGCAGGGTTCATCGCCATTGATGAGGAGCTGGACGAGCTGCGCGGCATTCAATATGAACGGTACAACTTGTCCGGCCTGTATCATCAGCTGAGCCTGTGCCTGGCGAGCGAGGAGAAGCAGCGAACCCAGGCTGCGAACAGACGGACGAAGAAGGCGGCCAAGCCGGAGACGGACAGCAGCAATATGTTTACCGTTTTCGAAAAGGAATTCGGCCGTCCTCTCTCACCGATGGAATGCGAAACGATTTCGGGTTGGATGGACCAGGACCGTTACCCTGAAGAGCTCATCCGCATGGCGCTGAAGGAGGCGGTCTTTGCCGGTAAGGTCCATTTTCGGTACATAGACCGGATCCTGCTGGAATGGAGCCGCAACCGGGTGCGTAGTGCCGAGGACGCCAGAGCCTACACGCAGAAGTTCCGCGGCGGCGGCAGAGCCTGACATTAGAGAGTTGAAAGCGTGCCTTTCCGGTTAAACGGAAGGGTACGCTTTTTTAGCGTCTGTACAGGAACGGTTAGGCCGCGTGTTTGAATCAGGTAAGGACAGCTGCTGCTTGGAAGCGGTTTGGTTTCCGTCTGAATATGCGCCGGTTGGATGGACGTTTCCATATAAAAAGGCGGATCGGCGGGCGGCGGGAACATGATCGGCAGGCAGGAGTATGGTACAATATTTCATAGTGTTCAAGAAGCTGGGCTGTAAGCTTTTTATACGTTAAAGGAGGATATCCATGAAGAACATACTGATCCTTGGCGGTACCCGTTTTTTTGGCAAACGGCTTGTTGAGCGGCTGCTGGAGGATGGGCATGAAGTCACCATCGCGACAAGAGGAAACACGCCGGATCCCTTTGGCGACAGGGTAGAGCGGCTGGTGCTGGATCGCGAGAATAAGGAATCTCTGGCTCAGGCAGTAGCGGGCGGCAGGGTGTGGGAGGTCGTATATGACAACATCTGCTATTCCCCTCAAGCGGCCCAGGATGCCTGTGACGTATTTCAGGGAAAAGTCAAAAGATACATACTTACCTCGTCTCTGTCGGTGTACGATCCTTCTTCGCACCAGAATCAGGAGAAGGACGTCAACCCGTACATTTATCCGATCACGATGGGAGGCAAGGATGATTTCTCCTATGCGGAAGGCAAGCGGCTCGCCGAAGCTGTCTTTTTCCAAAAGGCCGACTTCCCGGTATGCGCCGTCCGCTTCCCGATCGTGCTGGGGGAGGATGATTACACGGAGCGGCTTGAATTCCATATCCGGCGGATCCAAAGCGGTACGCCGATCGGCATGCCGAATCTGAGCGCCAAGCTGTCGTTGATCGATTCTGAAGAGGCCGCCTCTTTCCTGAGCTGGCTGAGAACCCAGCGTGTTGAGGGGCCGATCAATGCCTGCTCGCAGGGGGATGTCAAACTATCGGACATCATTGGCTGGATCGAGAAGGAAACGGGACGCAAAGCCATCATCCAGCGGGAATCGGCGAAAGAAAATGCTTCTCCTTTTGGCGTGCCGGAGTCTTGGACGATGGACACCTCTAAGGCGGAACGGCTGGGATATTCGTTTAAACCGATCCGCTCGTGGGTTCCGGCTTTGATCAAGCAGCTATCGCAGCAGGAGAATGATTAGAAAATCATTTGCGGCGCTTCAGCTGGCCTGGGGCAGCCAGGCACGGATTCATTCAACCGGCAATGTAGGACAGCCTCTTCCTTCGGGGAGGGGCTGTTTTTCTTTTGGATGATATTGGCACGAATTTTTTTTGAAAAACATGCAGGGTTAACCTGGAGTGCCGGCGTCTATAGATACGGGAAGGAGGAGAGAGTTATTGACGAGGAAGCATTGATCGAGCAAATTCGTGATGGCGACCAAAGCGCGTTCCGCACGCTCGTGGAGCGTTACGGACAGCATGTGTTCCATACGGCCTACTCGGTGCTGAAAGATGCCAAGGAAGCCGAGGACGCGGCCCAGGAAGCCTTTATACAAGTGTATAAATCTCTCTCCGAATACCGGTCCCAAGGATTCAAGACATGGTTGACCCGCATTGCTTTACATAAAGCCATCGATGCTAAAAGAAAGCTGGGAAGGCGCAGGGAAGACCAGCTTGCGGATGCAGAGCAGCTGAACCAGTGGCCATCCGGCGAAGCGGATCTGCTGGCCCAGCTGGTCAAGAAGGAGAAAAAGGAGACGCTGGAGCGGAGGTTACATCACCTTCCGCAGCAGCACCGCGAAATTTTGATTCATTTTTATATTCAGGAAAAAAATTACGAGCAGATCGCCAAGGAGCAGGGAATTGCCGTCAAAACGGTGGAATCCCGGCTGTACCGGGCGAGAAGCTGGGTCCGCACCCATTGGAAGGAGGAGGAGTGGAAATGAGTCACAAAAGTCGCTCCCAGCCGGTGACGCAGGACTGGGTGGAGTACATTCAGGGGGCTTGCTCCCCGGAAAAAGCGGATTCGCTGGAGTCGCTGCTGTTGGAGGACGATTCTGCCCTGGCGGCATACATGCAGGTCATGAATGATCTGGGATCGAAGCTGCCCGGTCTTGAATATGAGCAGCGGTTCATCGACAACGTCATGGATGCTCTTCCTTCCGAAGACAAGGATGCGGAGCGCGGAGCAAACGAAAATTGGCGCCGGCGGTGGTACGAACATCGCATGTTCCATTACGCCGTGGCGGCCTGCATTACGCTCGTATTTCTGTCGACCGGATGGTTCGACAAGCTGGGCCCGGAAACGCTGCAAAAGGCAGGGACCAGCGGTCAGCCGACGTATGGTGAAAAGCTCGTTCATGTGACGACAGGCTGGCTGGACCGGCTGAAGCCATAAAAAGAGGGAATCGATGACCATTCAGAATCAAGGAAAGGAACGATGACTTTGTATCCACAACGCAGTAAGATGGCTGCTTTTATTCTCAATTTCATCCCGGGCCTCGGCCACTATTACATGGGACGGAAGCTGAGAGGGGTTATATACCCTATGCTGTTTTTTGGAGGCATTTTGTTTGGAGTAATGGTAGCGATCGCACTGGGTGAAGGCGGCATGTTTTTTGCTTTTACCCTGCTGTGTGCGGCTATATTATGGGGGATCTGCATGCTGGACCTGATCGTGTATCTGGTGCGTATGCCTGCTCCGCAACCCGGGTATCCGCCGCAGCCTTATCCTCCGCATTGGGAACCGGGGGCCGGTCCTTATCCGGGAGGATATAGCGGGCAGGGGCAGCCTGGGTTTCCGGGGAATGGACACGAATTTGCCCAGGAAGGCGTGTATGCGCAGCAGCCGTACCCTCCTTATCCACAGCCCAGCCCGGAGAACGAGCGCTTCTTTACGATTCTGCTCTCCTTTATTCCAGGGCTTGGACATCTTCATATGGGATTGATGCAGCGGGGCCTGTCGTTCCTGATCGCCTTTTTTGGGCTGGGGACCGTCATGTTCTTCCTGACCGGCCTGACCAGCCATGCGTTCTTTATGCTGTTCCTCGGCATCCTGCCGATCATCTGGCTGTACTGCATGTTTGACGCCGTGCAGCTGATTCACCGCAAGCAGGCCGGCGAACAGGTTGAGGACCGCACCCTGTTCGACGAGATGGAGGCCGGCCGGGCGGAAGGACGCCGCAGCAAAGTGCTCGCCACGCTGCTGTCTGCTTTCCCGGGAGCCGGACATATGTATCTGGGCCTGCAAAAAAGAGGGCTGCAGCTGATGGTGATTTTCCTGGGGAGCGTCTACATTTTGGATTTGCTGCGTCTGTCCCTGTTCATGTTTCTCATTCCGCTCATCTGGTTTTACGCCTTCTTCGACGGGCTGCAGCAGACGAGCCGATACGGGCGGGAGCCCCTCATCGACCGGCCTGTCATTGAAGGCATCAAGCTGCACCAGAAGTGGCTTGGCATTGGCCTAATGGCACTCGGTGTGTACTATATCGCCACGAGCCTGATTATTCCCGAGCTTGAAGCGCGGTTTCCCGAGTTCCATATCGATTACCGGATTTCGCATTACTTGAAAACGGCCATCGTGGCCCTGCTGCTGATCGGCGTAGGCATCCGGCTGTTGACCGGGCCCAAACCGAGCGGCCGGGAGAGAAGCCATGGGGATTTTTAAACGGATATTCACTCTAAGATACTGTTCGGCCCTTCATGCAGCCTGACTTTGAGTCAGGCTGTTTTTTTTATTGGGATTAAAGAGGATAAGTATGGTGAACATTGGAGCCTTGCGCGCAGATGACTTATAGCGGTAACCAATGGAGCACGATATCGATTGCTTTCCTGTTTCAGGAAATGTTATGATAGCCCATGCTCTAGCATGAGTTCGGGTCGGAATCGGGTATGAAGGTTTTTTATCATGGAAGTCCGCAGCTTGCCCAGGACATAACTGAGAAGGAGGTATTATCTTACTTATGAACCAGTGGGATGCCGATATTCCCATCACGGACGCTTTGGTCTGCGAGCTGATCGAAAGCCAGTTCCCGGATCTGGCCGGATTTCGGATCAGGCGGATTGGGGAAGGCTGGGACAACGCCGTTTATCAAGTGGGAGACCGCTATACGTTCCGTTTTCCAAGAAGAAGCATCGCCGTAGAATTTCTGCGCACAGAAGGGAGGCTGCTGCCGCTCCTTCGCGATTACATTGCGCTTCCTTATCCCAAACCGGTGTTCTACGGATTGGAAAGCGAAGCATATCCATTTCCGTTTCTGGGTTACACCTATATTCCCGGAACGTTTCCCGTTGGACTGACTGATGAACAGCGGCGTTTATCGGCGGCTTCCTTAGGAAGCTTTCTTCGTAAACTTCATTCGTTTCCAGTGGGAACGGCAAGGGAAGCGGGGGCTTCGGAAGACCACCGGAACCTGACGGACGTAACTTCACGCAAGATGAAAATGGTAGACATCCTGTCCAGCCTGAAGCCTCATCTGCCAAGGGAGGAGCATGATGCCATCCAGAAATATTTGAACCGTGTTACCGTGGACCGGATTACCCCGCGGGAAGTAATGCTCCATGGCGATCTGCACTTTAAAAATATGCTGGCAGACGAGCGTGGACAAATCAGCGGCGTGATCGACTGGGGAGATCTGAATGTCGGCCATCCGGGCTGCGATCTCAATATCGCTTACAGCTTTTTGGGGTCGTCAGAGAGGCAGCTGTTCTTCGAACAGTACGGCGAAGTGGATGAAGAAACCAGGCTGCTAGCCAGGCTGATCGGCGTGTTTATTCCGATGCTCCTTTTGGCTCAGGCGGTTCAAATCCAGGATGCCAGGGTGGCGGAAGAAGCACGGGCCAGTATTCGCCGGGCTTTGTCCGGTGATTGAAACGGCCGATATTGATCCGCGGGGAGCTTATGGTCGTGGTCCAACGGGAACGGACGAAACTTTTTTGATAAGCGCCACCGAACCAGTAAGGGATGACGGTGCCAGCTGCCTGGATGCCAAGGCAGTAAACATGGCTTAATCGCTGGGGATTTTGGTTAGCTCAAACCGGCTGCCCCATCTTTGGGTAGTGGCGATGAGGGTGCGGTCTCCTTTCGTAAAAAAATAGCCGCTCCCTTCTTGCTCCTTATAGTCCCACCCCCGTTTCTCCAGCATGGAAATGATGTACTGACCATTCTGCTGCGAGTTGAGCCGGCTGATATACCAAGTATTTTTTTCATCTGACAACAGGACTGCAGGCGAATCACCGGAGAGCATCCCCTGATTCCATGCCGTCTTTTTGTCGATTCCTTGAAGCGGAAAAGCCGGGTACAGAAGATGGGTCTGAAGCATGAGCCACAGCATAACGGATAGCAGAACCAAGGCTCCCGACGCGCCGATAAACCATTTTTTCAACACTATATATTTCCCCTTTGTTTATCAGATGAAGTCACTGTACTAGAATTTTCCTTTATCCCATTATAACTCGGATGTTCGATGTCTCGACAGGCCTACATAAACCAATCAGGCGTTACTTTCCTCTCACTTGAAGCGTTTTATATAAAGAAAATGACGTAAACATCTTTGGAAGGGGGCGCTCGATTGAAACGTATAATGACTGCTTTCCTGCTGGTTGTGTTCATCTTAGCGGGCTGCAGCCCAGAAAAGGATACGTTCAGCTCACCACTGTATCAAGGCAAAAGCTTGAAGATAAGGGTGTGGTGATGCTACGATTTCTTACGAGGATTGGCCTGACATGGGGCCCGGTTTCTTCGTACTTGGATACGACGGAGGGACACGGCATCAATTTGGCACCGGTTTGTATAACGACACCAACAACGAGACGAATGTCAAAAGCGCTTACTCCGATATCTTCAGGCAGATCGAAACCGGGCTATAGATGGTTATGTCGTATTGATTAAGGGGGAACATGTCCTGAAAATCATCGGTTGCTCGCTGTTAGTGTTTTTACTGTTACTTACCGGATGTGCTTCCGTTCCCCAATCTTACAGCATGCCCGAGTATAAGGGCAGAAGCTTAACGATCGGAGTGGTTGGAGGGGCGCCTTCCGTAAGGGAGAACAACGTTACCTTTGTAACCATAAAAGAAGCAGATCTGGAGAAAGGTACCGCGAATTTAACCCGCTATGATGCCGTTTTTATCATGAAGAAGCATGTGTCTCATTTTGAAGCTCTCATGGAAAAAAATGAACTGAACTTAGAGGATGGCGTTCCGATCTTTTTTATCCAATCTTCGAATATACCGGATCCTCTCTTGAGCGGAGAGGGCTTGCTCCGGAAGAATGCTTCCCAATCCAATGAATTTGCGTTAGGTTATGTGAAGAAGGGAGAGCAGAATAAAACATTTTCCTTTGTCTTGGACGAACATAACGACCCTTTCTCAAACCTGGAGAACGCCTATACGATCCTTTTCAAAACAATCGAATCGGGTATTTAACCGGACAAAAAAATCCTTACTCCGACGCCGGCAGATCCGGTATGGAATAAGGATTTTTTGCTCTTTTCATCATGAGCAGCAAGGCTGCTTCCGCGGCTAATTAACGCCGGCCATCCAGCGTAAGCGGGGCGGCACTGTTCTGAAGAAGCATACTGCGGTACAAATATTCAAAAATGAATTCAAACGCCTCCAGATGCTTTTTCGCTTCAAACGCGTTTTTGCCCCAGGCATAAATGCCGTGGTTGCGCAGCAGGATTCCCGGTACGGCCGGGTTCAGCACGCCTTCCACGAGTTCGGCAATGCGGGGAATATCCGCATAGTTCGGAAGCACAGGGATGGAAATTGGCGCATTCTCCTCCCAAATGTTGAACGCTTTAATCAACTCGATGCCCTGAGCCGGCACGGCTCCGGCCTCCCCGAACCATTCGCTGATCAGGTTGTTAAAGATCGTATGCACATGGAACACGGCGCCGCAGCCGGTGAGACGGTATATTTCGCAGTGGATTTGCGTCTCCGCGCTGGGCTTCAGCGAGGTCGTTTCCACCGCCCGGCCGCTTTTGTCCACGAACAAAAAGTCTTCCGGCGTCGTCAGCGACTTGTCTTTTCCGCTCGCCGTAATGGCGAAATAAAAGGCCTCCGGGTCAAATTCGCCCACCCGCATCGAAAGATTGCCGCTGGTTCCCGGGAACCAGTTCTTCGCGGCAAACTGCTGTTTGATCAGGCTCAACTCTCCGAGAACCTGCTGCTTATGCTCTAGGCTTATGCCGGCAAAGGTCATGTCTACAGCACTCCTTGTCGTTGTTTCTTCTTCATGTCCTCGATAATGTCAAAAAAGGTTTCAAAAGGAACATGCTTCACGCCAAGCTCCGCGCATTTGTCCGTCAGGATGGAGCGGGAGTAGACGAGGTCGGCGATTTTGGCGCCTTCGAAGTCGGTCAGGCTGTCGCCGATCAGAATCCGCTCGTATTCGTCTTCCGGAAACCGGCGCATGACCGTCGTTTTGCACATCCCGCAGCCGTTATGGCAGGGATCCTGGCAAGGGTGCGGCCAGAGGATCTCGATCCGCTCTCCGCTGAAATCGGCGCTGTTGCAGAAAATATGGTCGGACGAAATCCCGAACGGCTCGAGGAGCGGATCGATAAAAAAGTCCATGCCGCCGCTTGTTACGTAAAAGTCGATATTTTCCTCTTTGGCATAGTCCAGAAATTCACGGAAGCCGTTGCGAATGCCCGCCCGGCTCAAGACGTAGCTGACAATTTCGTCCTTCATCGAAGAAGGCAGCAGGGCGAACATGGCGCCGACGCCTTCACGCAGGGTGATCTTCTGGCTAACCGTATCTTCCATGATCGGCTTGTACCCGGCCGGGTCAAAATGCTTCATGATCGCCACAATGTTATCCGACAGCGTGATCGTGCCGTCAAAATCGCAAAAGATTACGCGTTTCTTGGCTGTCATCGTTCGCCTCCCCAGGCGTCCAGGGCGGCCTTCAGCTCAGGATGGCCGTCTTCGGCATATTGTGCGAGCGGAATGGACTGCTGCGCCGCAGCAATCGCCTGCACAAACGCCCGTCCACCGGCCTCCGTACCCATCGGATGGCCGTGAATGCCGCCGCCGGCGTTCACGACGACGTCGGTTCCGAAATCCCGCAGGATGAGCGGCACGAGTCCGGGGTGAATTCCCGCCGAAGGCACCGGCATGCTGGCCTTCATTGGCAGTTCCCGGCTGATCAGCTCGTCACGGATCGCCATGTTTTCCGCCTTAGGCATCGTCACGGATCCGTAAGGGGAAGGGAAGAGCACCAGATCCGCGCCGGCGAGCCGCATAAGCTGGCCGAGCAGCACCGAGGCAGAGATACCATAATGCGGCGACGGGTAGAAGGCTCCCGCGAGGGCCGGATGCGCGGCGATCGGAACGTTGATCTCCGGATCGCTGCTCAGTTCATGCAGCACGTCGTAGCCGTAGGACAACACGTTGAACAGCAGCGCGTTCGCGCCGGCGCCGATTGCCTTCTTCGCCTGGCTCTTCAAGCTGGACGTCGGTCCAGTCAAATTGGCCGCATACAGCAGCTTCTTTCCTGTTTCCTTCTGCGCCGCTTCTGCCGCCTTCAGGCATACTTCCACGCGTTTTTCGATCGGCGTCAGCTCGTTCTCGAACAGGATCTCGTCGTCTTTAATCAGGTCGACTCCCCCGAGGGCTTGTCTCAGAAACTGCTCGCGCAGCTCGTCCGCATTCAGGCCGATGACGGACTTGAAAATGCTCATCAGAAGCGGCCGGTCATGGACGCCGAGAATGTCCCGCATGCCGGCGATGCCGAATTTGGGGCCAGGGAAACCCTGCACGAAATGATCTGAAAAGCCGAGGCGGTTCAGCTTGATTTTGCCGTCCATCGAGATTTTGCCGAAAACGGTGACAAGCAGGGCCGGGATGTCGCGGCTGAAGTTGATGTCCGGGTACGCGATGGTGACGTCGGCGTACCGCTCGCCGGGTGCGGCGCCTTCCGGCTCATGAACGTCCACCTGGAGCACTTCGCCAAGATGCTTCTGCATCGATTCCCGCTTTGCTTGGGGAAGCTCGGTCCAGCTGCCGACGGTCATGCCGACAGCGATCGATTCGGCCTTTTTACGAAAGTCGGCCTTGTCGTCATACAGCCGGTACGTGGCTGTGCAGCGGCTCATGAAATTCCCTCCTTCAGCGCGGCCCCCATTTCCCGGGAGCGTTCCGCGCAGCGGTTCACGGCAGCGATCACCGTTTCGAAGAAATCGCCTTTGTCAAGCGTCTCCAGTGCCGCCTGGGTGGAGCCGTTCGGCGATGTTACCTTCGCCCGGAGGGCGGCAGGCTCTTCGCCAGTCTGCTGCACCATCCGTGCGGCGCCAAGAACCGTCTGCACCGTAAGTTCCTTGCACTGCTGCGGCGTCAGGCCGCCGCGGATGCCGGCAGCCATCATCGCTTCCATCATGTAATAGATATAAGCGGGGCCGCTGCCGGAGATGCCGGTCAGTATTTCCAGCTTGTCTTCTTCCACGACCGTTACCGTACCGACAGCCTGGAACAGCGTCATGACCGTCTGGCGGTCCTGGTCGTTGATTTCCTTGGAGAAGGAGACGCCGGTTGCGCCGAGGCTGATGGAGCTGGAGGTGTTCGGCATCGTGCGGGCGACGGGCTGCTTGCGTCCGAGCAGATCCTGGATCGTGCGGATGGTGAGTCCTGCGATGACGGATACGATCAGCGTGTTATCGGAGAGCAGCGGACCGAGTTTGCGAAGCACGTTAGCCGCATCCTTCGGCTTGATAGCGAGCACGATAATCGGAGATTCACGCAAAATTTCCGTGGTTTCCGCCGGGTCATTGTTTGTTTTGACATTGTAGCGGTGCTTAAGCTCTTCGAGCCTCCCCGAGTTGGAGCGGTTCAGCATGGTCAGGCTTCCGGCATTGACGACCGATCTTCCGATCAATCCTCTGACGATGGCTTCCGCCATCGCTCCTGCACCGTAAAAGGTAATGGGCTGGGCAATCATGGCCTGTTGTTGACTCATTATAATTCCTCCTTGCGCGGCAAGCCGGTATTGTAGAGCTCCGGTATTACCCGCGAATTTGTCCATTTCCATGGATGATGTATTTCGTGGAAGTCAGAGCCGGCAGGCCCATCGGGCCGCGGGCGTGCAGCTTTTGCGTGCTGATGCCGATTTCTGCGCCAAATCCGAATTCGAAGCCGTCCGTAAAGCGGGTGGAAGCATTATGGTATACGGCGGCAGCATCCACTTCCTGAAGGAAACGTTCGGCATGGCGCTGATCGGCGGTAACGATGCATTCGGAATGCTTGGTACCGTAAGCAGCAATGTGCTGCATGGCCTCATCTATCGATTCTACAATTTTTACGTTCAAAATGTAATCATTGTACTCCGTTGCATAATCTTCTTTTGTGACCGGGAGAGCCCAGTCGACGATTCTGCGGGTTTCATCGTCGCCGCGCAGCTCGACGCCGGCTTCCTTGAACGTTCCGGCCAGCGCCAAGAGATGTTCCTTGGCAAACGCCTGGTGCACGATCAGTGTCTCCATCGAATTGCAGACCGACGGACGCTGCACCTTGGCATTGATCGAAATCTCCTCGGCCATCACGGGATCGGCCGTCTCATCCAGATACGTATGGCAGATGCCGGCACCCGTTTCGATGACCGGCACGGTCGCGTTTTCCACTACAGTGCGGATGAGCGAGCTGCCGCCGCGAGGTATGACGACGTCGAGCAGGCCGTTCAGCTTCAGCATCTCGTCAACCGAGGAACGGTTCGGATCCTCGATCAGCTGCAGCGCCTCCGGCGGAATGGCGGTAGTGGCGAGGGCGCCATGGAGCACCTCGACGATTTTGCGGTTGGAGGAGAGGGCGGAGGAACCGCCCCGCAGCACCACGGCATTGCCTGTCTTCAGGCACAGGCCGGCGGCGTCGACGGTCACGTTCGGGCGCGCTTCGTAAATGATCCCAATAACGCCAAGCGGTACGCGGTATTTGCTGATGCGGAGCCCGTTTGGCCGTTCGATATTCTCCAGCTCGTCGCCGACCGGATCGGGGAGCTCGACGATTTGCTCGAGCCCTGCGGCGATGGCGTCGATCCGCTGCGGATTAAGCGCCAGGCGGTCGAGCAGTGAGGATGAAGTTCCCTGCTGGCGGCCGCGCTCAAGATCCTCGGCGTTGGCCGCGATAATTTCATCCTGCTTCTGACGCAGCGCCTCGGCCATGCGAAGCAGCGCCTGATTTTTCTCGTCGGTGCTCAGCCGGTTTAATACGGCGGCAGCAGCTCCGGCGCGTTCTGCTTTTGATCTTGCTTCACTCATATCATAAATGCCTCCTTGTCCTTATTATGTGAGTAACCTATTTTAAGGTAATCCACTCATCCCGATGAATCACTTCGAGCCGGTGAACGGTATCCAGTGTCCGGATCACTTCAGCACTGCCCAAGCCCTGAATCCGCCTGAGCTGCTCATCGTCATAATTGACGATGCCGCGGCCGCAGACCGTCCCTTCCAGGTTCAGCACCTCGACGACGTCGCCGGCATGAAACTGGCCTTCGACCTGCTTCACGCCAACGGGGAGAAGGCTGTGGCCGCCATGAACGAGCGCTTCCTCCGCTCCCCGGTCCACGTAGAGAGTGCCGAGCGGTGTGGACATGAACCCGAGCCACTGCTTCTTCATCGGCAGCGAGTGCAGCTCGGTGTCGAAGTAGGTTCCTTTGCCGCGGCCTTCCATGGCGCTGCGAAGATCGCCGTTTTCGGTCACGCGGCCCACGAAGACCGGCACGCCGCCGCGGGTGGCGATTTTGGCGGCGTCCACTTTGGAACGCATGCCGCCCGTACCGACGGATGAACCGGCGCCGCCGGCAATGGAGTAGATCTCCTCGGTAATTTCTCCGACATGGTCAAACCGAATCGCATTCGGATTATTCCGCGGATCGGCCGTATAGAGACCGTCCGTATCGGTCAGGATCAGCAGGTGCTGGGCTTTGACCAGGTTGGCGACGAGCGCCGAAAGCGTGTCGTTGTCGCCGAATTTCAGCTCATCGACCGAAACGGTATCGTTCTCGTTGAATATGGGGACCGCCCCCTGCTTCAGCAGCTCCTCGACGGTCATGCTGGCATTGTTCATGCGCTTGCGGCTGCAAAAGTCGGTGCGGGTTAGCAGGATTTGCGCGGCGGTGATGCCGTGCGAGGCGAATGCTTCCTGGTATGCCTGCATAAGCAGCGCCTGGCCGACGGAGGCCGCGGCCTGCTTTTCGTGCAGAAGCTTGGGCCGAAAGCTGTAACCGATCGCCCGGAAACCGGCCGCGACGGCAGCGGAGGTGACGAGCAGCACTTCGCATCCGGCTTTGATGAGCGCTGCAATTTCGCCCGCAAAGAAAGCGACCGCATCGCGGTTCAGTCCGCCTTCAACGCTAGTGAGCGAGCTGCTGCCGATTTTGACGACGACTCGAGATGGCATAGGATATCACGTTCCTTTTCTAATATAAGACTGCTCTGTTTTCCTCATAAAAACTTCTTGGTACAACAAAAAAACTTTCGTCCTTTGGAGTAAAGGACGAAAGTTTATACTTCCGCGGTACCACCTTTATTGATGATTGGATCATCCGGCTTTGGGCCCTGTAACAGAAGGCACTGTCCTGCACACAGGCAGGCCGCTCAGGGGTAGGTTTCAGAAGGGCTCGCGGTAAATTCTTTCAGCCGGTGGAATTTACTCTCTGGGCGCGAGTAGCCGTTCTTACTGGTCCCGTCAACGCGTTTCATTATGTTTCTACTATGCTTCCTTTGGTACATCCGCTTTATTTTCACCTAGAATACCACGAAGCGGCGGTCTTTGCAAAAGGTTATACGAACAGATTCAGCCGTCCGATCCGCCCGGCAGCTTCCTGCAGCCTCTCCTCGGAGGTCAGCAGCCCGACGCGGACGTAGCCTTCGCCATGCCGGCCGAAACCGATGCCGGGAGCAACGGCCACCTTGGCTTCTTTCAGCAGGAGGTCGGCAAACGACTCCGACGTAAATCCATTGGGCACCGGCAGCCAGCTGAAGAAGGAACCGCCCGGCTTCTCCGCAGCCCAGCCGATGCGGCCGAGACCATCGAAAAAGGCGTTGCGTCGCGATTCATACCGCTGCACGAGCTCCTGTACGCAGTCCTGGGAGGAGGTGAGCGCCACAGCGGCCGCGGCTTGGATGCCGCCGAACAGGCTGACGTAGATATGATCCTGCAGGTTGTTGATGAGCGAAATCACGTCCCTGTTGCCCAGCGCAAATCCGACGCGCCAGCCAGCCATGTTGTACGTTTTGGACAGGGTGTAAAATTCGATGCCGACTTCCTTGGCGCCCGGTGCCTGCAGGAAGCTGACTGGACGCTCGCCGTCAAAGCCAATAGCGCCGTAAGCGAAGTCGCTTGCGACGACGATGCCGTTCTCTCCGGCGAAGCGGACCGTGTCCTCATAGAAGCTAAGCGGGGCGACGGCCGATGTCGGATTGTTCGGATAATTCAGGAACATCAGCTTGGCGCGTGCCCGATCCGCCGGGCTGATCCGGCCGTAATCCGGCAAGAAGGCGTTGTCCGACAGCAGCGGCATAAACGACATTTCGGCTTTGGCCAGCGCTACGCCGGACCAGTAATCCGGGTATCCCGGATCCGGAACGAGGCACAGATCGCCGGGATTGAGCAAAATCTGCGGGAGCTGCACCAGTCCCGTTTTGCCGCCGAACAAAATGGCAACCTCTTTCTCAGGGTCAAGCTCCACGCCATAATCCTCGAGATAGCGCTTCGCGATCGCTTCCTTTAAAAAGGCAAAGCCGGTAAACGGCGAATATTTATGATAGAGCGGGTTGGCTGCCGCCTCCTGCAGCGCGGACACGATGTGTCCCGGCGTCGGTGTATCGGGATTGCCTTGCCCCAGATTGATGACGTCATGCCCAGCGGTGATTTCCCGGTTCACCTTCTGCACGAGGGTAGCGAAAAACTGGGTCGGCAGCTGGGTCATCACTTCGGCGGGTACGATGGGAAAAGCGGATGTCGGACGTGCGTTGTCCTCTGATGAATGCATATCAAATCACTCCGGTCTGGACTCGAGAATAATATGTTTAAATCTATCACGATTTATCCGGGCTGTATAGAGGGAAATGACTGCTTGCACGCGGAATGGGCAGCGACTATGATGGTATACAAATGAGATTTGCGGATCAAGCCGTTCGCGCCATGATCCAGGGGAGGAACCAATCATGCCTTTAACTGAACGCGCGGTGCTGCGAGCCGCTTTAATACAGGCCGATATTCAAATCGGCCAGCCGGAGGCGAACCGCCTCCATATGGAAGACCTGCTGGAACAGGCGGTGTCTGCGGAGCCGAAGCCGGACCTGCTGGTGCTGCCCGAAATGTGGAATACCGGTTACGCGCTGGAGCGGATCCAGGAGCTCGCGGATCCGGATGGCAGGGAGAGCCGGGGATGGTTATCGGCTTTTGCCAAGCGGCACGGGGTGACGATCGTTGGCGGCTCCATCGCGGAGAAGAAGGACGGCGGCATCTACAACACGATGTACGTTTTTAACGAACAAGGTGACACAACGGCCCAATATTCCAAGATTCACCTGTTCCGGCTGATGGACGAGGAGAAGCATCTTGAGGCCGGCGATGAAATCGTCAGCTTTGCATTGCGTGAGGGCTTTCAGGCCGGCGCTTCGATCTGCTACGACATCCGTTTTCCGGAGCTGGCCCGCACCCAGGCGCTGAACGGGGTAAAGGTGCTGATCGTGCCTGCCGAATGGCCGCATCCGCGTCTGCACCACTGGCGCACGCTGCTGATGGCCCGGGCGATCGAGAACCAGATGTATGTCATCGCCTGCAACCGCGTCGGGGTGAGCGGAAGCACCGAGTTCTTCGGCCATTCGCTCATCATCGATCCCTGGGGCGAGATTGTGGCTGAGGGCGGCGAAGGCGAAGAAATCGTGACCGGTGAGCTGGATCTTGGGCTGGTCGATGAAGTGAGGGGCCGGATTCCGGTGTTCGAGGACCGCCGCCCCGATATTTACCGTAAACCGTAACCTCAAACCTCAATCTTCAAACCGGAAACCGCACATGAAAAAAAAGGCCCGGGCTCTCCGCCCGGGCCTTTACGCGTTTTTTAGACCAGATCATTCAGCGTATCCTTGAACGTTTCGATAAAAGCCTCCGCCGCTTTGGACAAATACCGTCCGCGACGGTATGCGACCACAAGTGTCCGGCTCGGCACCGGCTCGGCAAGGGGAAGGTATACCGGCACGAATTCGCTTCGCGGCGCCCGCGCGATAAACCGCGGCACCAGCGTGATACCCATGCCAGTGGCGACGAGCGACTGGATCGTCTCCATGTTGTTGCTCTCAAAGACGACCTTGGGCTCGAAACCGGCCTGCTGGCACAGGTCAAAGGTTATTTTGCGGAAGCCCTGTCCCTTTTTGAGCACGATAAAAGATTCCCCGCTCAGCTCATCGATCCGGACCGGAACCGGCTTCCCGGCTTTGGCTCTGGCAGCGAGCGGATGCGATTCTGGTACGGCGAGGTCGATCTTTTCTTCGCCGATCACCTCGTATGTCAGCGAAGGCTCCTGCAGCGGCAGGGAGAGCAGGCTGAGGTCCGACTTGCCTCCGGCTGTAAGCTTCTCCAGGTTCATGGAGGAGTCCTCCAGCAGGGTGATTTCGATGTCAGGGTACTGGCGTTTGAATGTGGGAAGCACATGCGGAAGCAAGTGTGCGCCTGTAATCGGCATGCTGCCGATGACCACCTTGCCGCTCTTCAGCTGGGAGATGTCAGCCATTTCCTGGCGCAGCAGCTCTACGGCGTCCATAATTTTTTGGGCCTGCTCCATGAAGGAAGCCCCGGCATGCGTCAATTCCACTGTGCTTGTATTGCGCTGGAACAGCAGCACCCCGAGCTCTTTCTCCAGCTTGGACAGCTGTTGGCTCAAAGAGGGCTGGGCGATGTGCAGCTTCTCGGCGGCGCGGGAGAAATTTCGCTCTTGGGCTATTTGGAGTGCGTATTGCAGCTGTCTAAGTTCCATGAGACACCTTCCTTTGCTTTCTATAAAGTAGCGGATAAAACACGCTTTGCTTGATAGTTAATTCCTATTACTTTTATAGATATTATATCTTGGATCAATTAAGCTGCAAATGCTATATTTAGTGTAATTCAAGAGGCTGCCGGGCTGAATCGACTTCTGTCCGGCGTCTCTTCCAAGGAACGAAACCATGAAGAGGTGACAGTGATGAGTAAAAGAACGATGTTTGAGAAAATCTGGGATAACCACGTGATTCATCAGGAAGAAGGCAAGCCGAGCATTTTGTACATCGATTTGCACCTCGTCCACGAGGTAACGTCCCCGCAAGCCTTCGAGGGCCTGCGCCTGAGCGGCCGCAAGGTACGCCGTCCGGAGCTGACATTCGCAACAATGGACCATAACGTACCGACGAAAGACCGTTTTAACATTACAGACCCGATCTCCAAGCAGCAGATCGACACGCTGTCGCAGAACTGCCGCGACTTCGGCGTCACCCTCTTTGATCTGGATACGATTGATCAAGGGGTCGTGCACGTTATGGGGCCGGAACTCGGTCTGACCCATCCGGGCAAAACGATTGTCTGCGGCGACAGCCACACTTCGACTCACGGCGCATTCGGCGCTCTGGCGTTCGGGATCGGCACAAGCGAAGTGGAACACGTGCTGGCTACCCAATGCTTGCAGCAGGCCAAAGCGAAGACGATGGAAGTGCGCTTCATCGGCAAGCGCAATCCCGGCGTAACGGCGAAAGACATGATCCTTGGCGTCATTGCCAAGTATGGCACGGATTTTGCTACAGGTTATGTCATTGAGTACACGGGCGAAGCGATCCGCGAGCTGTCGATGGAAGAGCGCATGACCGTCTGCAACATGTCGATCGAAGGCGGCGCGAGAGCGGGTATGATCGCTCCGGATGAAACGACATTCGAATATTTGCGCGGACGCCAATACGTGCCGCAAGGCAGCGACTTTGACCAAGCGGTGGAGCAGTGGAAGCAGCTCGTCACCGACGAAGGCGCAGCATACGACCGCGTTGTGGAGTTTGACGTGGAAACCCTGATCCCGCAAGTGACCTGGGGAACGAGCCCGGGTATGGGTACGGACATTACGTCCCGCGTGCCGGTGCCGGCGGAACTGCCGACCGAAAACGAACGCAAAGCAGCTGAAAAAGCGATTGAATATATGGGCCTGACGCCGGGAACGCCGATGTCGGAAATCGAAATCGACTACGTGTTTATCGGTTCCTGCACCAACGGCCGGATCGAGGACCTGCGCGCTGCGGCCCAGGTAGCCAAGGGGCACAAGGTGTCTGACCGGGTAACGGCGATCGTCGTTCCGGGTTCGGGACGCGTCAAGATCCAGGCGGAGAAGGAAGGACTGGACAAAATTTTCACCGAAGCGGGCTTCGAATGGCGTGATGCCGGATGCAGCATGTGCCTGGCGATGAACCCGGACGTTCTCCAGCCGGGACAGCGCTGCGCATCGACGTCCAACCGGAACTTCGAAGGCCGTCAAGGCCGCGGCGGACGCACGCACCTCGTGTCTCCGGCAATGGCTGCAGCAGCGGCGATCAAGGGTCGGTTCACGGATGTCCGTGATTGGAACTTCAAAACGGAAGCGGTCAGCAGCTAAGGAGGAGAATAAACATGGAAGCTTTTACGAAATTAACAGGTCTCGTCGCTCCGGTAGACCGGGTGAACGTGGATACGGATGCCATCATTCCTAAACAATTTTTGAAGCGGATCGAACGCACCGGTTTCGGACAATTTCTGTTCTATGAATGGAGATTCGATGAGCAGGGCAACGACATCCCACAGTTTTCGTTGAACCAGCCGCGCTATAAAGGCGCTTCGATTCTGATCTCCAGAGCGAACTTCGGCTGCGGTTCTTCCCGTGAGCATGCGCCATGGGCGATCATGGATTACGGGTTCAGATGCGTCATCGCTCCATCGTTCGCAGACATTTTCTACAACAACTGCTTTAAGAACGGCATTCTGCCGATCAAACTGTCTGAAGAGCAGGTGGAAGACCTGTTCCAGCGTACGGCAGCCAATGATGGCTACGAGCTGAACGTCGACCTGGAAAACAAAACGATCACGGATGGCCAAGGTCTGCGTATCGATTTCGACCTGGATGAGCACCGCCGTCAGTTCCTGCTGCAAGGCCTGGACGATATCGGCCTGACCCTTCAGCATGAAGATGCCATCTCCGCCTATGAGCAAAAGCACGCGGATCGCTTGTTCGCGTAACTTATCCAGCCGGATGGGCACTGCCCTTCATTATAAGCTCCCATGCTCCGATAAGGAGTGTGGGGGCTTTTTTGCTGGGCGTTGGATTATACCCGAGGAGCCGAAGGAGTCAAGGGAGGTCGATATTTGGATAAATCGGGAAAGAAAACAGGTAAAAATTTGTAAAATCAAGCAGGAATATAAGATTAGCACACAGAAATTGTTACAGGTCAAATACCGTTAATGTTTTTTTCATACATACATTCTGCGGCTTGTCACGAGCAGCAGCAAAAAATCAGTTTGTCAGAGGTGGAACATGAAGAAATTCGGCTTTTTACTGTTTTTATTGATGTTCGCCTTTATTGTCGGCGCCCAGGCGCCGTCGGTATCGGCGGCAAGCGGCACGGAGATCGTGCTGGACGGGAAACAACTGGACATGCCTGCGGACGCAGGGGTTGTCAACGTGAACGGGAACATTATGGTTCCCTTCCGCGTGGTCGGTGAAAATCTTGGATTTGCCGTAGATTGGGAGCAGAAGTCGCAGAAGGTCACGATTCAGAAAGGCAGCACCAAGATGCTGCTTGTCGTGAAGCAGAAATCGGCAACCGTGAACGGCAAAAAGGTGAGCTTGGATCAGCCGCCGCTCCTGCAGAAGGGCAGCGTCGTTGTGCCGATCCGGTTCGTGAGCGAACAGATGGGGCTTGCGGTCAGTTGGGATGGCGTCAACAAAACGGTGTATCTGTCGACGGATGGATCGAATCCGTCGGGAGCCGATCCGGGAACAGGAGCAGGCAGTGGAGGCACGATACCGGTTCCCGATACGGGGAGCGGCAATTCGGAAGGCACCGCTCCGTCAGGCGGTTCTGAAGGTTCCGGTGTGACCGGCCAGGAGGGGATTGCCGAGCTGACTGGCATCAGCTTTAGCGACAACCGCCTGATGATCGCTACCTCCGGTAACGGAAATGTGGTCCCGAAAGTGTTTACGATGAAAAATCCGGACCGCATCGTCGTGGATCTGCCGCAGACCCAATTCTCAGGAGCACTGGGCGAGACGCTTCCCTTGAGCGCCGACGCTCAAGGAAAGCTGGACGTCAGCGGGTATCCCGACGTTTCCGGGATCCGGTATTCGTTGTTCAGCAGCAGTCCGTCCACCGTTCGGATCGTGATTGATTTGAACTATGCCAAAAACTATGCCGCATACCCGGATCCGTCCGGAAATGGGATGTTTATCGTCGATTTGAATTTAGCTTCGGAGACGCCGTCGGTTCCGGTCGGGGGCAGCGGAAAGAAGGTCGTTGTGATCGACGCCGGGCACGGTGCCAAGGATCCCGGGACGATCGGCTATTCGAAAACGAAGGAGAAGGACTTCAACTTGGCGGTTGCCCTTAAGGTCGGACAGCTTCTCGGGAGCGAGCCGAATATCGATTTTGTTCTGACGAGAAGCGATGACACTTTCCTCGAGTTGAAGGACCGTGTAAAAATAGCCAACGATCTGAATGCCGACGTATTTGTATCCATCCATGCGAACAGCGCGGGCTCGTCTGCGGCGAGCGGTAGCGAAACCTATTATCAGCGTGATGCAAGCAAATCGCTGGCGAACGTGCTGCACAAGTATTTGGTTCAGGCTACCAGCCTGGCGGACCGGGGAGTGAAATACGGCAACTTCCACGTCATTCGGGAAACCAAAATGCCGGCTGTTCTCCTGGAGGTTGGTTATCTGAGCAATCCGAAGGATGAGGCAACCTTGTTCTCCGAAAACGTTCAGCAGTCCGTCGCGCAGGGGATCGTGAACGGCATTAAGGAATATTTGGGATTATAGAATTCGGAACTTGGCTGAAAGGAGTGTTATGGTGAATAAAAAAATATGGTGCGCAGTTCTTCTGTCCGCCGTGATGATTGTGGGAGCAGGCTGCGGTCAGAAAGCGAAGACGGCTCCTCCTCCGCCAGCGAGCGCTTCCGAACCGAGCTCACTTCAAGCGGACGAGAGCACATCGCCGCCGGTTACGGAAGGTACTGCTCCGGATGACAGCACGGCAGGCAGCAATTCGGGCAATGACAGCAGTGGAGGGACCGGGGAAACCAAGAGTGAATCAACCGGTGAGGCAGCTAAGGATCAACCCAGCTTTCAGAAATTGACCATTGATGTATATTACACCGACCCGCAGGAAATGGAGCTTAAGAAAGCCCAGAAGGAGATCAGCTACCAGGTTCCTCTTGAGAAATACGTTGAGGCGTTCAAAGCGCTTCAAGACAGCGGCAGCACCGACCTCGTTCCGCTGTGGGGTAAAATCGAATTGACCAAAATGTCGCTGGACACGGATACGGGACTCCTGCATATGGATATTCATATCCCGGACGAAGCCCGGCTGGGATCGGGCGGGGAACAATTTGCCCTCGACTCGCTCAAGCAAACGATGTTTCAATTCGACGAAATCAAAGCGATTGACATCCTCGTCGACGGCCAAGCCGTGGAGAGTCTGATGGGCCACATGGATCTCGACCATCCGATCAAGAGGGGCGAGTAGATCATCGTTTCAATCATAACGAACAAGCATGCCGATTCCTATTAGGAGTCGGCATGCTTTTTTTGCGGAAACCATGCTTTTCAGCAGGGGTGTTTGAAGCGATACTACATAAAATCCCGGTTTTGTCCATCCAAAGTCATAGTAAAACTTTTGCATATAGAGGAATATATTCGCAACTTTTCAGGGGGGCTCGCGTCTAATAAATGTCTGGTGATGTCGAAGATGCCGAAGCCGAAACGTCAAAAAGCAGTTGAAAAATTTGAGAATGGTAGGGGTGAATAATGAAGAAGTTTGGTTTTTTGTTTGCGTTTATATTTGTCTTCATTTTGGCGTTTCCTCATAATGGACAGGCTGCGGCAGGGAGCACAAAGATTTTTTTGAATGACAATGAGCTGAAGCTAACAGGTAATGCAGTGGTTGAAAATGTGAAGGGTAATACGATGATCCCATTTCGTGTGGTCGGAGAGAGTCTGGGATTTAAAGTCGCATGGGAGCAGAAGACCGGCACGGTAACCATACAAAAGGACTCGACAGTCATAAAGCTTGTTGTTAATCAAAAGAATGCTACGGTTAACGGCAGTAAGGTTGCACTTAATATCGCGCCGATTCTGCGCACCGACACGGTCATCGTCCCGCTTCGCTTTGTGAGTGAGCAAATGGGACTGACCGTCAGCTGGGATAATGTGAAGAAAGTGGTATATTTAATTACCCCGGATTCGAATTCCGGAAACAGCGGAAATGCCGGCACCGGTGCAGGCAACGGCGGGACAACCGTACCCGGCAGCGGCAGCGGCGATAACGACAGCAGCGTCGGGCTCGTCAATGGACTCAGCTTCAGCGACAACCGGCTGCTGATCGCAACCAGCGGGTCGGTTAAGGCCAGCAGTTTTAAAATGACCGGTCCCGATCGGGTCGTCATCGATCTGACGAACGCGAAATTTTCGGATCAATTCAGCGGTTCTTCTCCGCTGGACAGCAATTATAACGGCTCAATCAACGTCAGCGGCTATCCGGATGTATCCAAAGTCCGTTACTCGCTGTATAACGATAATCCTTCCACGGTACGCGTGGTCATTGATCTGAATTATGCAAAAAATTATAAGTTGACCAATGAAAACGGGATGTATATCATCGACTTGAACACATCAGACAGCGGCACTCCTTCCACTCCAGTTGGCGGAGGCGGCAAAAAAATCGTCGTCATTGATGCAGGCCATGGCGATCAGGATCCTGGCGCATCAGGCGTTTCCGGCAAAAAAGAAAAAGCGTTTAACTTGGCGGTTGCCCTCAAAGTAGGGGCTCTGCTCAAAAATGATCCAAACATCGATGTCGTTCTTACCCGCAGCGACGATACGTTCCTTGAACTGAGCGAACGGGTAAAGATCGCCAACGATTTGAAGGCGGATGTGTTTATTTCCATTCATGCGAACAGTGCAGGTTCCTCTGTGGCAACAGGAAGTGAAACCTATTATCAGCGGGATGCCAGCAAGGCGCTGGCCAACGTAATGCATAAGTACCTGGTACAAGCCACCGGGCTGAAGGACCGCGGCGTTCGCTACGGCAATTTCCACGTCATTCGCGAAACGAAGATGCCGGCCGTGCTGCTGGAAGTCGGTTATCTGAGCAACAAAAACGACGATGCCGCCCTTTTCTCGGAAAGCTTCCAGCAGCGGGTTGCCAAAGGCATCGTCAGTGGTATTAAAGAGTATTTGGGTGTGAAATAAAAATGAGTCGCAGGAACAAGGAGGCGGGAAGTCAATGAATAAAAAAGTTTGGTGTGCAGGGGTTCTGGCTCTGGCGTTGGTTGCTTTGGCAGGCTGCGGCCAGAAGCCGACCGCCGCACCAGATCAGCAGCAGGAGACGGCCTCCGATCAGCAGGTGACTGGAAGCGGCGGAGATACGGCAGCCGGAGAAACGGGAACCGAAGGTAATAACGGTGCCGTTACTTCCGACAACGGGCAGGACCAGGGTTCAGACCAAGATCAGGCATCCGGTTCGCAAGGGCAAGGACAGGGTCAAGAGGCGACTGGCCAGGGCCAATCCACGTCTACGCAAACGACGAATTCGAACCAAAAAACCTTGAATATCGATGTCTATTATACAGATCCAGAGGAACTGGATTTGCACAAAGCTCAGAAGGAAATCAGCTTCAGCAGCGATGATGAAAAGTATAAGAAGGCGTTCGAAGCGCTGCAGGCCAGCGACAAATCGGACCTCGTTCCGCTCTGGGGCAAGGTGGACCTTAAATCGCTGAGCATGAAGGACGGTCAGCTTACCATCGACATTCATCTGCCGGATGAAGCCCGTCTCGGTGCAGGGGGCGAGCAGTTCGCCCTGGACGCGCTCGGCAACACGTTGTTTCAGTTTGACGAAGTGAAGTCGATCGAGCTGCTGGTTGACGGCGCCAAGGTGGAAAGCCTGATGGGGCATGTCGATTTGGAGCATCCGATGACAAGACACTGATTTTTTTGGGGAAATTCAGGAAATATAGCAGGAGCTCGGCTCCTGGATGTCGAATTATATACAGCTAGAGCATGGCTGATAGTAACGAACTAAAGTTGGAGCGTCGCGTATCCTTTGTGGGAGCTATGATTCCCGGGGAACGGGCGCCTCCGCTTTAGTTCTTTCTATTTATTTCAGAGAGGGGCACTATCATGGTTCAGAAACGCAGCAATCATTCCTTACCTTCTAAAAAAGTCGTCTCCGCCGTCCTGGTCGGTATGATGGCATTAAGCTCGGGCACAGCCGTATTCGCGGATACCCCGGCGACGACCGGAGCAAGCGTAACAGCAGCTTCTGTCGGCCAGTTCAGTGACGTCAAGAGCGGATTCTGGGCTGAGAAGCATATATACAAGCTTGCTGCCCAAGGCATCATTCTCGGCGATAAAGGGCTGTTCCGTCCAAACGATTATGTGACCCAGCAGGAAGCCGTTACGATGGCAATCCGTTTTGCCGGGCTTCAGAACAAGCTGAGCACAGACACGGCCGTTGCGCTGCCGGAGAATGTCGTCGTAAATAATTATTTCAAGCCATACGTTGCACTCGCTTTCCAGCAAAGCATGCTGAACAAGGCGTCCGAAAGCGCGGCCACCGGTCAAAAGGGAACCTGGGGCGAGCGGAAGGCGAGCCGGGAGTGGATCACCGAAGTGCTGGTCCGCGCTCTGGGCAAGGAAAGCCAAGCTTCTGCCGCAGCCTCGAAGGCCACGACGTTTGCCGATAACGGCAAAATTTCCGCTTCAAAACGCGGCTTTGTGAACGTTGCGTTGGAGCTGGGCTTGACGAACGGTGTGGATGGTAACCGCTTTGATCCGCAAGGTTCGGTTACGCGTGCCCAGCTGGCGACCTTTTTCAGCCGGGCCGAAGCCTACAACAACATTAAGTACGACAACTCCGCAGAAGGCATCATTACCGGGCTGAGCGATAATAAGCTTGATTTGTATGTAGACGGCAGTGTGAAGAGCTACGCCCTTGATGCGTCAACCGGATATTTTAAAAGCGATTCGGAAACGAAGATTGCCTTTACGGAACTGAAGCCGTACACCAAAGTGATGGTCATCGGCAGCGGATCGAAGGCAGGGTATGTGGAAGTGACGGATCCAACTGTTCAGCTGGAAAGCACGGAAGGAACGTTCCAGAAGCTGTCTCCGGGGAACATTCTCTGGATCGAAACGAACAGCACGTTCCAGCAGTTTACATATGATGCGGGCACGACGTTCCTGGATCAGAACGGTGCGAAGATCGATCCTTCCGCCATCGCGGTCGGCAGCAAGGTATCGGTATCTCGTGAAACGTTCAGCTCCGCCAAGAAAACGGTCATCGTTCAAGTGAAATCGGGGATCGTGAACAAGACGGGCACCGGAACGCTGCAGAGCATCGATACGGCCACCAAGTCGCTCGTCATCAAAAATGACGCGGGCAATCTCGAGAGCTACACTTGGGATGCCAACTCGTTCTTCAGTTACCAGAATGAGATTCTGTCTCCGTCCGAACTGAAAGCGGGTTCGACCATTAATTACACGATCAAGAACAACATGATTCAATCCATTGAATTAAAACAGGGAGTGGAGCGTACGATCCGCGGATCCTTGTATGAGGTTGGTGCAAACGGCTCGACCATCACCTACAAGCGGGATGGCGGAGCACTTGAAGTGAAGCTTCTTGCCAGCAAGCCGGAAATCGTCATCAGCGGCATCAGCGCACCGCTTCTTAGCGATCTGATCGCGGATTCCACCGCTGGCGACCAGGTGCAAATTACGCTGAATCCTGACGAACAGGTAACCAAAATCGAAGTGCTGAACCGCCAGATGGAGCAAAAACGCGGAGCCTCGGTCGTATCCTATGAACCGAAGACGAAGCTGCTCACGCTGATGGACGCGAACAAAAAACCGTTCGTTGTGACGCTCGACGATAAAACCAAGCTGGTGTACAACACGGCCAATCCGACGCTGTCCGGCATCGAATCGCTGCTGACTACCGGCCGTAAAGTGAACGTCAGCTATCTGACGAACCGTGCGCTGTCGCTTGAGGTCATCTACCAGTACGACGGCAAGGTAACCGCGATCGATACGGCTGCCAAAAAGATGACTGTGGTAACTCCTGGCGGGGAAACACTCGTGCTGCCATACAGTAATCCGGCTGTACAGGCATACGGCAAGAGCAACGCCTCGCTGTCCGACGTGAAGATCGGCAGTGATGTTGCCCTCGTGCTGAATGCGACGCAGGATTCCATTTCGTCCATTCTATTGAAATCGACGGTTCAATTTGAAGTCGTGGACATGAACTATACCAGCAGCCGAATTACGGTGAAGAAGGATGGCGTGACGAGCCAGTTCTATCTGGACAAAGCCGCACTGACAGGAGATAACGGACAGGCGGTGGAGCTGGCGGATATTCGTGCCGGGCAGATCCTCAACGTGACGTTTAACGGAACAAACGCGGCTGCCGCACAAATCGTGAAGCTGACGACGGGCCAAATCACGGCGGTGGATTCTTCTGCGGCATCGCCAAGCATTACGGTGAAGGATTATGCCGGGACGACGGAAACGTTCAAGCTGGGAACCGGGTCGATAATCGTCAATGACGCCGGCAGCGCTCTGAGCCTGGGGAACCTGGCTGCGGGCAACCGTGTTGAGGTCCGCAAGGACGAAAGCGGCAATGCCGTGGTCAAGGTGCTGAACGTAACGACCCAAACCTACTGGAAATATGACAGTTATGCGAAGGAAATATATGTGAAACGGCAAAATGTCAATGATGCCAACCTATACACGCTTTCGCCTGGCGCATATATTCACCAAGGTGACACGATATTGACCGTGCAATCCCTGAAAGAAAATGATACTATTGTATTGTATTTAAACAATGGAACGATTGTAGAAATACAGAAACAATAGTATGCTTTGGGAATGGTCATAAGATACACCGTCTTGATGCGGGGTTCTTACCCGCGTCAAGACGTTTTTTTTTGCAGGAGGTACTTCGCATGAAGGCTGAAACCGTTCGCTATATTTTGGACACGATCGGAGCGATGTTCCCTGACGCGCATTGTGAATTAAACCACAGCAATGCGTTCGAGCTGACGATCGCGGTTCTGTTGTCCGCCCAGTGTACGGACGAAACGGTAAACAAGGTAACCAAGGATCTTTTTCAAAAGTATAAAACGCCTGAGGATTATGTTTCGGTTCCCTTGGAGGAGCTCGAACAGGATATCCGCCGGATCGGCCTGTACCGGAACAAAGCAAAGCACATCCACAACTTGTGCCGCATTCTGATCGAACAGTACGGCGGAGAGGTTCCACGAGAGCATGACAAGCTGGTACAGCTTCCCGGCGTAGGACGCAAGACGGCCAATGTGGTGGTGTCGAATGCATTTGACGTTCCGGCGATTGCGGTGGATACGCACGTCGAGCGGGTATCCAAGCGGCTTGCTCTGGCGGGCTGGAAGGACTCGGTGCTCGAAGTGGAGAAAAAGCTGATGAAGCGGGTGCCCAAGGATGAGTGGACGATCACGCACCACAGGCTCATCTTCTTCGGCCGGTATCACTGCAAGGCACAGAATCCGAAATGTCAGGTATGTCCGCTGCTCGATGTGTGCCGTGAAGGAAAAAAACGTATGAAGACGTCCCAAATCAGAAAAGATAAGGAACATACAGGATAGGAAGAACAAAGATGGAGAAGGATGGGATTTAGATGAAATGCATTTCGGTGTACACAGACAATTTTGAAATGTTTTCCGATATTTTTGACGCGGTTGTGGAAAGCAAACTGAGTGAAAACGAAGAGAAGGAAGTCGAAGGAATCACGGTGAGCCATTCGGGCGACGTGCCTGAGCATTACCTGGACCGGATGTCCGTTAAGCCTGAAGTCGTTGTCATGAAGGACAAGTCCCGTGGCTTGACAATTTTGCAGCACGGCAAAGTCTTTGAAATTTTGATTCCGGAACTGGAAAGCGCGTCGATTTAACGGCCTGTATATGCAGCGTAAGGCCCAGGATAAAACCGAATGGTATTCGGTTTTATTTTTTTTGTCCGGCAAAATGATTTCCAACCCATCGGTGGAATGTTAAAATAAAACTATTTGAATGGGTTTTCCGGCAAAAAGCGTCATGAGCCGCCTCATTCGGTCAATTGACACAAGGGAGAGTAGTCAGCATGTCGTTCACTGTTCAAACTACAGCTAGTCAAGGATCTATTGCGCTGCAGCCTCTGAAAAAGCAGCTTGCCGCTTGGGGCGATGCGAGATCGGCGAGTCTCATCGACGATTTAATACATAAAGCAGACGCCGGGGAAATGACCATCGCCTTTTGCGGCCATTTCTCGGCGGGAAAATCCAGCCTGATCAATTCCTTATGCGGACGAAAGGTGCTTCCATCCGGTCCGGTGCCGACCAGCGCCAACGTCGTCTCCATCCGCAATGGCGAGCCGCGCGCCCTGATCTATCCGGCCGCAGGCGCAGGGGATGAAGCCCCGAGAGAGACCGCGGACCCGCTTCAAGTCTCGCTAAAGGAACTATACGAGTACTGCACCAACGGTGGTGACTATTCATCGGTGGAAGTGTGGGATGATGTTCCCCTGCTTGGGAAGCACGGCGTAATCATGGATACACCCGGGGTGGATTCGACGGACGACGGCCATCAAAAAGCGACCCACTCCGCGCTTCATTTGGCGGATGTCGTTCTATATGTGATGGACTATAACCATGTCCAGTCCGAAAACAATTTGGTGTTTGCCAAGAGCCTGTCGGATTGGGGCAAACCGCTGTACCTGATCGTCAACCAAATCGATAAGCACCGGGAGCGGGAGCTGTCCTTTGATACCTACCGCCAGGAAGTGGAGGCGGCTTTCAAGCGGTGGCAGGTGCATTACGAGAATTTGCTGTTTATCTCGCTGAAGAATCCGGAGCATCCGTATAACCAGCGGGCTCAGCTGGATGGACTGGTGCAGGAGTTGATCGCCCAGCGGGGACCGCTATTGTCTTACAGCATCGACTGTTCCGCGCGTCATATCGCCGAGCAGCATACGGCGCAGTTCGCCGATTCGCTGCAGGAGGACATGGAGCAGCTGCTGCAGGAGATGGGAGGCGCCGAGAAGGCGGCGGAGCTGGAACGGGAGATGGGCGCCCTCAGGGAGGAGATCGAACGGTTTGCGAATATCCGGCAGCTGGAGCGGGAAGCGGTCCGCCGTGAGGCGGAAGGACTGCTCGAGAATGCCAACCTGACACCGGCCGATCTTCGGGATCGGGCGCAGCTGTTTCTCGAAAGCCGCAAGCCGGGCTTCAAGAAGGGCTTTTTGTTCTCCGGGGCGAAGACGGAGCAGGAGAAGCAGGAGCGCTTGGAAGGCTTTCTGTCATCGCTGCGGGAGCAGTGCGCCTCCCAGATCGGGTGGCATCTTCAGGAGCTGCTGCGCCGCTGGGGACAGTCCCACCGGATTTGGAACGAGGAACGCGATAAGCAGCTTGCTGATCGGATGCCGGTCATCGGGCCTGAACTGCTGGAGGGCACGGTGGAGCCGGGAGCAGTGCTGTCCGGCGAATACCTGCTGAATTACTGCCGCAAGCTGTCGGCAGAAATCAAGGCGCTGTACCGCCGCGCTGTGCTGGACGCGGCGGAAGAGATGCTGGCGGATGTCGAGGCATCCGCCGCGCCCGCCAAGCAGCGCGCACAGCAGGAGCTGGCCGCGCTGCAGGAGCAGTCCGCCGCGATGGCCCGCTACACGGAGCTGGCAGCGTCCATCGCGGCTCGCACGGAAGCGGCGGAGCGCCTGCTGCCGCCGCAGCAGGCGCTCACCCCCGGCACTCTGCCGCGGGTGAGCGCCCCAACCCGGCCGGCTGCGCAGCCGGCTGGGGAAGACGCGGGCGCGCCTGTGGCGGCGCCCGCTGTGAAGCCCGCCCCGCATGGCGGGGCGGGGCCGCAGGGCGGCGCGGCCAAGGGCCGCCGCCAGCGGCTTGACGCGGCAGCGGCGCAGCTGCGCGAAGCGGCTGCGCTGCTGGGGCGCCATCCCGCGCTGGCTTCCGCCGCGCGGGGGCTGGAGGGCCGAGCCGAGGCGCTGGCCGGCGGCTCGTTCACGATGGCACTGTTCGGCGCGTTCAGTGCCGGCAAGTCTTCGTTCGCCAACGCTCTGCTCGGCGACAGCGTGCTGCCCGTCTCGCCGCATCCGACGACAGCGGCGATCAACCGCATCCTGGCGCCTGAAGGCGAGTATGCGCACGGGACGGCCAGGGTGCAAATGAAGTCGGCCGAGGCCTTCCAGGACGATTTGATTTATTCCTTCTCGATCCTCCAGCTCAGCAAGCCGGAAGGCGACGGCTGGCTTGAGGCGGTACGCTCCATGAAGCCGGAAGGTGTTCATCCGGCCGGCCTGCCACATTACGGATTTCTCAAGGCGGCCGCCGCGGGCTGGGAACTGGCGAAACCGCTGCTGGGCAGCGTTCAGACCGTTGATATGACGGAGTACCGCTCTTTTGTAGCCGATGAGACCAAATCTTGCTTTGTCGACTGGATTGATCTGTATTACAGCTCTCCGCTTACGGAGCAGGGAATCGTCCTCGTGGATACGCCGGGGGCTGACTCACTGCACGCCCGTCATACCGGCGTGACGTTCCAATATATGAAGCAGGCGGACGCCATCGTTTTTGTAACGTATTATAATCACGCGTTTTCCAAGGGTGACAGGCAGTTCCTGACCCAGCTCGGCCGGGTGAAGGACAGCTTTGCCCTCGATAAAATGTTTTTCATCGTCAACGCGGCCGATCTGGCTGCTTCCCAGGAAGAGCTGGAGCAGGTCGTCAAGCATGTGGACGGCAACCTGAAAGCCCGGGGCATCCGGCTGCCGCATATTTACGCCCTCTCCAGCATGACTGCGCTCGAGGCGAAGCTGGGCGGAGATGAAGCCATGCTGGCGCAATCGGGACTCGGCGCATTTGAGGATGCGCTCGGAGTCTTCGCCGGGGAAGAGCTGCCCAAGCTGTCCCTCCAAGCCGCCGCATCCGACGTGTCGGCTGCACGGAAAAGGGCGGAGGAATGGGCGCGTCTGTCCCGGCAGGATGCAGGCAGCAGGCAGCGGCGCAAGCAGGAGCTGGTCCGGACAGCCGAGCAGGCTAAGGGGCTTGTCGGGCAGTTTGCCTCAATGCAGCAGGGGAACCTGATTGCACAGGAAACGAAAGAGCTCTTGTTCCACGTCAGACAGCGGATCGGTTTCGGAATGGGAGACTTTTTTAACGAAACGTTTCATCCTTCCGTTCTGCGTGAGGATGCGGGTCAGCTGAAGCGGGTGTTTGCCGGGTGCGGACGCGAGCTGGAACGGACGCTCGTCCGTGAGCTGGAACAGGAGCTGCTGGCCACGACGCTTCGATTGGAGAACAAAGGCAAACAAATCGTGCATGCGGCCGCCGTACAGACGACAGAGGATATATCCGCACTGGATGCCGGTTTGGTTCTGAATCCGCCGGAGGAAAAGGAGTGGGAAACGCCGGTGCTTAAGGAAGTTCAGCTGGAAGGCATCGTCGACTGGAACGCGGCCTGGGGTTATTTTAAATCGCCGAAGGCTTTCTTTGAAGGCGGGGGACGTGAAAAAATGCGTGCGGCTGTAGAAGAACAGATCAAGGAAGCGCTGAGCCGCGAAGTATCCGCTCAGGAAGGGCTGCTGACTGATTTTTACGCGCAGCGGATGGGGGATGCCCAGCATAGGCAGGCCGGCGCCCTGCAGGAGCAGCTGAAGGAAACGGTCGATGCGCTGACCGCCTCGCTGGAACAGGGCGAACGGCCGGAGACGTGGGATACCCTCGCAGCGGAACTGCTTCATATTGAACAGCGAATGACATCTTAGGAAAACGCACGCTCACGGAGCGAGACACCGATTCGTGTAAATACTCCATCACCGGCTAAGCCGGTAATTTCAATGCCGAGGCCCCTGTTTCAGGGGCTTTTTTATTTACAATATGTAGGGGTGGCAAGTCTAGGTACTGACTCTAACGCTAACCTCACGAAGACCGTTTCGGACACCGAAAAATGGAAGCTTTCCCCCAAGTCAGGAAGCGCTTTTACAGCACCACCCGGCTTTTTATCGGGAAGCGCAGAGATTGAGAGGATTTGGCATGATTTGATAAGTAAACCCGGATTATATCCAGTTAATGCCGAACCATTGACAAAGCGGCGAAAATATGCGCTGTTATCCTCTTTGCCGCCTCTGAGAGACGGTGTTAAACTTCATAAATGTTCACAACTTACGCGAATGATTTTCAAGCATTCACATGACTCGAAGGAGGAGAACCATGAATGTTCTCAGGCAAATGCAGGGCTTTTTTTGGGCGAAGCGCAGTTTTCTTTATTTATCTATACTCTGCCTCGCCATAGCTACTGCGCTGGGGCTTGTTACCCCGAATTTGCTCCGGAAGCTGATCGACGAAGCGATCGTTCCGCAGCATTTTGAGCTCGTTCCCGCTCTGGCGCTCACCGTCATCGGTGTCGTCACCCTCAAAGCCGTAATGCAGTTTTTAAGCGGCATGCTCGGCGGAAGACTAGGGAACTATCTGGCATACCGTTTGCGTAACGGCTGCTATGAGAAGCTGCAAGTTTTGTCTTTCCGCTATTACGACACGGCCAGAACCGGCGACCTGATGTCCCGTCTGACCGGGGATCTCGAAGCGATCCGGCAATTTATCGCCTTCGGCATCCCGCAAATTTTGAACACGATCCTGATGGTTGTGTTCGGGGCGGTCATGATGCTGTCGATCAGCTGGCAGCTGACGCTCGCTACCATGATCAGCATCCCGTTCCTGGTGTTTGTCGCCCTGAAGTTCGAAGGCAAGATCCACCCGGCGTTCCAGGAAATGCGCCTGGCGCTGAGTGCGCTGACGACTTCGGTACAAGAGAACATTACAGGTGTTCGTACGGTCAAATCATTTGCGCGTGAGCCTCACGAAGTCGACAAGTTTTCCGTGCGTAACGAACGCTACAAAAACAACCAGATCTTCGCTTCGGGTTTGTGGAGCCGCTACTTTCCGGTCATGGAGCTTCTCGCGTCCATCTGCGTCGTGCTGCTCCTCGGTGTCGGAGGCACGCTGGTCATTCACCAATCGCTGTCGCTGGGCGAGCTTGTTGCCTTCTTCAGCTTGATCTGGTACATTATCGGACCGATGTGGAATATCGGTTATCTCATCAACAACTACACGCAGTCGGAAGCTTCGGGAGAGCGGGTGCTCGAGCTCCTGAACCAGCCGATTGACGTCAAGGATAAAGACAATGCCGTCGCTCTGTCTTCCGACGAAGTGAAAGGGCATGTCACTTTTGAACATGTTACCTTTGCTTATGGCAATAAGCTGGCCGCTATCCAGGACATTAATTTGGATGCGCCTCCAGGATCGGTCATCGGCCTGCTCGGAGGAACCGGCTCAGGGAAATCGACGATCATCCAGCTGCTGATGCATGCGTATAACGTCAACAGCGGCAGCATCAAACTGGACGGCAAGAACATCAATGACATTCAAGTCCGGAGCCTGCGCAGCCAAATCGCGTCGGTGTTCCAGGAGACGTTCCTATTCTCGTCCAGCATCCGTAATAACATCGCCTACGGCCTGAAGGACGTAACGATGGACGAGATCATCCGGGCCGCCAAGCTGGCCAAAGCCCACGATTTCATTATGGAAATGCCGGACGGTTACGATACGGTGGTCGGCGAACGGGGCATGGGCCTCTCCGGAGGGCAGAAGCAGCGGATCGCGATTGCGCGCGCGCTGCTGAAGAATCCGAAGATCCTCATCCTCGATGACGCGACGAGCGCTGTCGACATGGAAACCGAGCACGAAATCCAGTCGGGCTTCCAGGAAGTGATGAAGGGACGGACGACGTTCATCATCGCCCACCGGATCTCTTCCCTGCGGCATGCCGACGAGATTCTCGTACTGAACGAGGGCAAAATCGTGCAGCGCGGCAAGCATGAAGATTTAATCACGGTGCCTGGCCCTTACCAGGATGTATACCATATTCAATATGCAGACCACATTGCCCGGATGAATGGGAATGCAGGAGAGCAGGTGAGCTCATGAATCCCGCAGCGGAAACGAATAAACAGCGGCCGGGAGCCGCAAATAAGAACAACCCGAAGGGGAAGACGCCAGGTGTAACCGGCGAACGCTTTGTGTATCAGGATGACGAAGTCATCGAAAAGCCGTTTAACTGGTCCCAGCTGACCCGGCTGTTCGCTTATATGAAGCCTTATGCCAAGCAAATGCTGCCGCTCGTCCTGCTGATGATGGTCCTCGGGACGATCACGAAACTGACCGTTCCGTTCCTGACCAGTCAGGCAATCGACAAGGCGATCGCGCCGAAAGACGGTAATACGAGCCTGACGCTCTTGTACCTACTTACGGCGGCGGCACTTGTTCTTTACATTATTCAGTGGATCGCGAGTACGTACCGGATCCGCCTGACCAACATTATCGGACAGCGCGTCATCTACGACCTGCGTTCGCATTTGTTCCAGCACATCCAGAAGCTGTCCTTCAACTTCTTTGACAAGCGGCCGGCAGGTTCCGTGCTTGTGCGTATCACGAACGACGTCAACTCCCTGCAGGAGCTGTTCACGAGCGGTGTCGTCAACCTGATGATTGACTGTGTCCAGCTGGTCGGGATTGTGGTCATTTTGATGCTGATCAACTGGAAGCTCGGGCTTGCGGTTGTTCTGACCGTCCCGATCATGTTTTTCATATCCACGAAGCTGCGGGTCAAGATCCGCCGCGCCTGGCAGGAAGTGCGCATGAAGAACTCCCGGATCAACTCGCATTTGAACGAATCGATCCAGGGGATCCGTGTTACGCAGGCTTACACGCAGGAGCAGGAGAACATCAAGTTTTTTGACAAAATGAACATGGACAGCAAAAAGTCGTGGGACCGCGCGTCCACGCTGAACCAAGGGTTCGGCCCGCTGATCGAAATCACAGGGGGCATCGGCACCTTGATCCTGTTCTGGTTCGGGGCTTATCTGATACAGGAGGGCCAGCTGACCGTTGGTCTCCTGGTCGCCTTCTCCAGCTATGTCGGCAACTTCTGGGAGCCGATCAACCGACTCGGCCAAATGTATAATCAGCTGCTGGTGGCGATGGCTTCCTCGGAGCGGATCTTCGAATTTATCGATGAGAAGCCGCATATCGACGACAAGCCGAATGCCCGGCCGATGCCGAAAATTCACGGCGACATCAAGCTGGAGAACGTCGTGTTCGAATACGAGAAGGGCCGGCCGGCACTCAAGGGTATCAACCTCGACGTCAAGGCTGGTCAAACGATCGCCCTTGTCGGGCATACCGGTTCAGGAAAAAGTACAATCATTAATTTGCTCAGCCGGTTCTATGATATAACAGGGGGCAAAATCACGATTGACGATCTGGACATCCGGGACGTGAAGCTGGATACGCTCCGCAGCCAAATCGGAATCGTGCTTCAGGACACGTTCATTTTCTCGGGAACGATCCGCGATAACATTCGCTTTGGCCGGCTGGACGCGACCGACGAGGAGATCGAGGAAGTAGCCAAGGCCGTCGACGCCCATGAATTTATTATGAAGCTGCCGAACGGTTACGATACGGAGGTCGAGGAGCGCGGGAACATGCTCTCCATGGGGCAGCGGCAGCTGCTGTCCTTCGCCCGGGCGCTTCTGGCCGATCCGCGGATTCTCATTCTTGATGAAGCGACGGCCAGCATCGATACGGAGACCGAGCTGAAAATTCAGGAAGCGCTGAAGGTGCTCCTGAAAGGACGGACTTCCTTTATCGTCGCGCACCGGTTGTCGACAATCCGCCATGCGGACAAAATCGTCGTATTGGATCACGGCGAGATCAAGGAGGAAGGTAACCACCAGGAACTGATGCAGAAGCAGGGAACGTACCATGGCCTGATCGAAGCGCAGTTCCGGTTTGTCTGAGGATGATAGAACTTAGATATATATAAGCTGACCTAAAGAATACGATGCCAGCAAGGGAGTAAAATGATTCTGAAGAAGCGAAGCGGTCTTAAGAGCTTTCCAAAGGAAAGCTAACATCGGAACATAAGCTTTGGCTTTCGGATTTCTGCCTCACGTGGGTTCCATCAAATCAAGAAATCCGAAAACAAGAGAGATCGTAGGGACATTTTACGTACTTGCTACCAACATCATTCATTTTTATAACTTATATAGGCTTTCAGCCGAGCTTAAATATTCTGGCCGAAAGATAAACTTCCGCTAAGGATGGATGGTCTTCCGTAGGTACATCGTTGGATATATTTCTTATCCCCAGTCGCCGGAAGTTAACGGTGCTTTTACAGCCAATTAACAAACAACCAAAATTGTAAAATCAAGCAAGCTTCTCCAATGATCGCCATTCAAATAAGGAGAGATTGTGAATTTTGCAGGAAAATGTCGGAGCACTCTTGCATTCTTCCTTCGGAACCCCGAAAATGATAGAGAGGTATACATTTGTGGTATACATTAGTAGGGGGGAATTGGGAAGTGGTGTGGGGTGCTCCTTTTTCTGCACATGCTACAAAACTGCTGCTTCTAGGCAGCGGTGAATTGGGAAAAGAAGTAGTTCTCGAGGCTCAGCGTTTGGGCGTAGAAACCATTGCCGTGGACCGATATGAACACGCCCCTGCGATGCAGGTGGCCCATCGAAGCCATGTCATTGATATGCTCGATCCCGAATCGCTGAAGCGGATTATTCATCAGGAACATCCGGACATCATCGTCCCGGAAATTGAAGCTATAGCTACACAGGCTCTCCTTGAGCTGGAAGAGGAAGGGTACCGCGTCATTCCGACGGCTCGCGCCGCCCGGCTGACGATGGACCGCGAAGGGATTCGCCGCCTGGCTGCGGAAGATCTCGGACTTCCTACGGCGGATTATCGATTCGCCGACAGCCTGGAGGAGCTGCAAGAAGCGGTAGCCGTGCTTGGCACGCCCTGCGTGGTTAAGCCGATCATGAGCTCATCCGGTAAAGGGCAGAGCGTTTGCCGTGCGCCAGAAGATGCGGAAGAATGCTGGAATGCAGCCCTGGAAGGCGGACGAGCGAAGAGCACCCGCGTGATCGTTGAAGCATTTGTTACGTTTGAGAGCGAAATTACGCTCTTGACGGTCCGCTCTGTGAGCGGAACCACCTTTTGCCCGCCGATTGGACATATTCAAAAGGACGGGGATTATGTTGAATCCTGGCAGCCTCATGTCATTAGTGAAGAGCAGCTGCGGGAGGCAGAGTCCATTGCCAAAGCCATTACAGACGAGCTCGGGGGATATGGCATTTTCGGAGTGGAGCTGTTTGTTACAAAGCAAGGCATCATATTCAGTGAAGTATCCCCGCGTCCGCATGACACCGGCATGGTGACCATGGTGACGCAGGATTTATCGGAGTTCGCCCTGCATGTCAGAGCGATTCTCGGACTTCCGGTTCCGTCGGTTGAACTGCTGACACCGGGAGCTTCGGCAACTTTGAAAGCGGTGAATGCAAGTACGAATTTTGCCGTCAGCGGTGTAGAGGAAGCACTAAGCCTTCCCCGGACACAGGTTCGGATTTTCGGCAAGCCTGAAACGAAGATCGGCCGGAGGATGGCGGTAGCGTTAAGCACTGACCCGGATATTCAGAAAGCACGGAACACGGCTAAGCAAGCCGCCAGTCTTTTAAAAGTGGAGGAATATGATCATGAACAGTAATTTGTCGGCTCCTACTTTGCAAATCCGTAAATCAAATTGCAATTGCGATCTGGAGTCTGTAACGGCGTTAATGCGCGAGCTCAACTATCCAACGACGATCAACGTTATGCGCGAACGGATGGAAGCCTCGGAAGACAATCCGAAACTGTGCACGATGGTGGCAGAGCTGGACGGAGAAGTTGTCGGCATGGTGGCGTTGAATCAGGTTCACTCCTATGCCACAGGCGAGACGGCGACTCAGGTATCCGCTTTGATCGTATCCGAGAAGCACCGCGGCCAAGGGATCGGCAAACGCCTGATCCGCAGCAGCGAAGAATGGGGAAGAGCCCACGGCAGCCAGGTTCTGTTTTTGACGAGCGGCAACCGTGTGGAACGTGCCCCGGCCCATGCCTTTTATGAACATATCGGTTTTGATAAAGTCGGCTACCGCTTCATCAGAAAGCTGAAATAATACCGATATCCATCATACCGGCCCCCCTGTTGAGGAGGGCTTTTTTCTATTTCCTGTATCCTTAAGTACCGGAGTATTCTACAATAATGTTCAATATTTACAATACATATGAATTGATATACAATACGTGAGTGATATTTAGAAAGCGGTTACATTTTTCGACAAAACCAATGTAGTCTGCGGCCAGAGGAGCCGATTGATCATGTTCTGACAAGTGTGAGTACAAATTTGGAACAGCCGAGGGATGAATGATGTATAAACTGCTGCTTGTGGAAGACGAAGAAGACGTCCGGGATGGGTTGGTCGAGGAAATCAGCTGGGAGCTTCACGGCTTTCAGGTGACGGGTATAGCCGAAAACGGCCGCGAAGCGCTGGAATGGATGGAAAAGGAGATGCCGGACATCGTCGTGACCGACATCCAAATGCCCTTTATGAACGGCTTGGAGCTGGCCGCGTGGATCCGGGAGCATGCCCCGTCCACCAAAATCATTATTTTGACCGGATACGATGAGTTTGAGTATGCCCAAAAAGCGATTAAGCTGCAGATTGACGAATATGTGCTCAAGCCGTTTTCTTCCCAGGAGCTCGTGGATGTGCTGCTGAAGGTGAAGACGCATATGGATGCCGAGCGGGCTGAGAAGGAAAACGTCCAGCTGCTAATGGAGCATTACCGGAAAAGCATACCTGTACTCAGGGAGCTTTTTTTGTCTTCACTGGTGACCCGAAGGCTTACGCCTGAGGAATACATCGAGAAAGGAGCCAGTTACGGGATCAGCCTGGAAGGACAAACCTTTATGGCTTCGATCATTCGTCCCGATCCAGTGCAGAGAGAACGGGATGTTCGGGAGGAAGCGGATGATCCGGCATCAGCGATGTCGCTAAAATACTCGGAGGACCGGTACCTGCTGCTGTTTGCCGTGTACAACGTGGCGGCAGAGATTTGCCAATTGCGGCAAGGGTTCAAGGCGTTTATTCACCATAACGACTGCGTTCTCCTGTCGGTGCTGCCCGATGCGGATGAGAGCGCGGCGGCGCAGCGGACGCTGGAGCTGCTGGAGGAAATCCGTCTGAACGTGAACAAATATTTGAAGCTGACGGTGACGGCAGGGGCCGGCTCCGTATACCGCTCGTTGGGCGATGTGTTCGATTCTTACGCGGAAGCGTCGCAGGCGCTGGACTATCGTCCTATTCTCGGCAACAACCGGGTCATCTGGATCGATGATGTGGAACAGCGGAAGGCGGATCCGCTCGTATTCGACAGCCTGAAGGAGCAGGAGCTCGTCCGGAGCATCCGCGTAGGCACGGCGGAAGAGCTGGAGGAGACGGTAAGGCGGATGTTTGACGGCCTGGAGTCGTCCAAAGTCAGCGTTCAGGACTGCCAGGTGTATATCATCGGCATGTTGACCGCCGTCATCCGGGTGGCGAAGGAGTTCGGCATCGAGCTCGAAGAGGTGTTTGGCCGAGGATCGCTGCCGTTCGCCGACATGTATCATTACAACAATTTACAGGAGCTTCGGGAGTGGATACACCGGGTATCCTCACGGCTGATGATAACGATCGCGCAGGGAAGGCAGTCCGGATATAACCAGCTTGTAGAGGATGCCAAAGCGTATATTCATGAGCATTACCGGGAAAGCGACATTTCCATCAACAAAGTATGCCGGTATCTGCACATCAGCACCGGGTATTTCAGCAGCATTTTTAAAAAGGAAATGAAGATGACCTTCGTAGCCTACTTGCTGCATGTACGCATGGAAGCCGCCAAGGAGATGCTGCGATCGACGTCGCTGAAAGCGTTCGAAATCGCCGAAACGCTTGGGTTCGCGGATCCGAACTACTTCAGCTTCTGCTTCCGCAAGAAGTACGGCATTACGCCGAAAGAATACCGCAGCGGCCACGGAGGGGGCGAATCGGCTTGAAGATTCCGCATCGTCGCCTGAAGCCCCGTGCTCCCCGGCTGCCCATGTCCTTCCGACTGCGGAGCATTCAGACGATCATCACCGCAACCTTTGCCGGTATGACGGTGCTCGTCGTCATCCTGGTCAGCATCATGTTGTACAACAAATTTTCCAAGACGGCGGAGGAGAATGCCTACCTCAATATTCAGCAAATCATCGAGCAGGTCAATTACCACTTGGAGCTGTATGTCAAAGGAATGCAGGACATTTATGCCGTCGTCGAGCAGCAGATTGATCAAACGGCTGACGTCAGCAGCGGGGTACTCCGTGAGCAGCTGACCACACTGCTTCATACACGGGAAGACCTTGTATCCGTAGCGCTGTTTACGCCCGAAGGCCGGCTGGTGCTGGACATTCCGAATGCCGAAATGCGCCGGAACACCAAGCTTACCGAACAGAGCTGGTACGAGTCGGCACGGGAGGTGCCGCAGAAGCTGTCTTTTTCCCCGCCGCACATCCAAAATTTATACAAGGGCCAGTACAAGTGGGTCGTATCGTTAAGCCGCATGATCGAATATCGGGACCAGGGAAAAGTAAAGCGCGGAATTTTGCTCGTTGACGTCAACTTCCGGACGATTGATGAGCTGAGCCGCAAAGTGAGCCTTGGCAAGCAGGGTTATGCTTACATCATCGACGAGCTTGGGAACATCGTCTACCATCCGCAGCAGCAGCTGATCTATGCCGGTTTGAAGTACGAAAATCTGGAGCCCGTATTTGACTATGCCTATGGCAGCTATATCGATAAATCGACCGGCGTGCCGCGGTATATCACAATCCGGACGGTACAGCCCATCGGCTGGAAAATCGTCGGGGTTGCCTTTCCGGACGAAATTGTGACGACCAAGCAGGACCTGAATCAGTTTATTTTCTGGTTTCTCGTGGTCGTCATTACGGCTGTGGTACTCCTCGCTGTCTTCATCTCGGCGAAAATATCCCAGCCGCTCCGTCGCTTGGAGCGGTCGGTCCAAAGCGTCGGACAAGGGGATTTCAGCACACCGATCTACGTCAGCGGCGCTTATGAAGTGGTGCAGCTGTCCAAGCGGTTTAATTTTATGCTGCATCGCATCCGCCAGCTGATGGACCAGATCATTCACGAACAGGAAGCGAAGCGGAAAAGCGAGCTGGATGTGCTGCAGTCGCAAATCAATCCCCATTTTCTCTACAATACGCTGAATTCGGTGATCCGACTGGCGGAAAAAGGTAAAAAGGAAGAGGTCGTGACGACGATCACTTCGCTGTCCAAGTTTTTCCGGATCAGTCTGAGCAAAGGGAACACGATCATCACCGTGGAAGAAGAGCTGGAGCATGTGCGCCATTATTTGATCATCCAGAAGATCCGCTACAAGCATAAGTTCAATTATGAGATTCAGTGCGATGAAGCTGCACGCTCCTGCAGGACGCTGAAGCTGATCCTGCAGCCGATCGTAGAGAACGCCATTTATCATGGAATCGAAAAAATGCCGGACGAAGGCTGGATCTCCATCTCGGCGGCGGTTCAGGGAGAGCAGCTCGTCTTGACCGTCAAGGATAACGGGCTTGGCATGACCCCGCAGGTGATGGATCAGATTCTCAGCGGAAACCACCGCAGCGGCAGCGGATCGGGTGTCGGCGTGAAGAACGTGAACGAGCGCATAAGGCTGTGCTACGGCAAGCCTTACGGTCTGCATTTTGCGAGCGAACTGGAAGAAGGAACAAGTGTTACGATCACGCTGCCGGCGGTATCGGACCGTGCGGAGGAACTGGAGAGGGGGATATCATGAGCTTAAGCCAAGGAATCGTCCGAGTAGCGCTGCTGCTTGCAATCTTACTCTTCATGGGCTCTTGTTCCTCGTCGCCTCCGAATCTCCGCGCCTCCGGCAAGCCGCGGACGATCGACATGATCGTCAAGATGAATCACGGCGACTACTGGAACACGGTGAAAATGGGCGCCGAGGTGGCGGCCAAAGAATTCAACGTTCAGCTGACGTTTAAGGCGCCTGATAACGAAAGCGATATCGACGGGCAAATTCGCCTGATGGATCAGTCCATCCAAAACAAGGCGGATGCCATCATTCTGTCTGCGAGCGACTATATGAAGCTGGCCCAGGTGACTGACCGCGCGGCCTATTACAAAATCCCGGTCATCTCAATGGATTCCGAGGTTGCATCGGCCCGGGTCAAAACGTTCGTGGGCACGAACAACTATGAAGCGGGCCAGAAGGCGGCGGAGCGGATGGTCGCCCTGACCGGAACGAACAGCCGCATCGGCGTGATGAATTTTGTGCAGGGCTCCAAAAACGGCGACGAGCGCGAGGAGGGCTTTATGGATTATATCGCCCGGTTTCCCGGGGTTCAGGTCGTGGCCGTGGAATACTGCCAGTCCAATGAGCAGCTGGCGCGTGAACTCACCCGCAAAATGCTGAACGAGCATCCCGATATAAACGGGATTGTTGCGCTTAACGAAGTGGCGTCGATCGGCACAGGAGAAGAGATACAGAAGCTGGGGGCCGGAGGACGCGTGAAGCTGATCACGTTTGACAGCCCGGCCAAAGTGATGGAGCTGCTGCAGGAGGGGATTGTGCAGGCTACGGTCATCCAGAACCCGTTTAACAACGGTTATTTGGCTGTGCAGCACGCTGTTGAAGCAATGGAGGGCCTGGACGTCCCTGAGCGCATCGATACCAAGTCCAAAATCATTGATCTCGACAATATGCTCTGGCCGGAAAATCAGAAGCAGCTGTTTCCGTTTGTCCGCTGAGCTATTGGTGAACCGAGTGCCGCACCTCCTTAAGCGGCACTTTTTTGCGTTCATTACATCATTCTCCCCAAGTGCAGGCTGGCAGCATCCCCGAAAGATGGTTACCCCTTATCATGCTATATTTTCCAAATATGCTGCTTCAAAGGCATGAGAATTTTTATAGAACACATGAGAATTTTATATTCGAATCTGCCCGCGGATACAGCATAATGTAAACGTATCCAAGAGAGATACGAGAGGCTCGTTAAAGAGAATATCAGGAGGTCTGTGAACGATGAAAAAAATCACTTCCGTCATCCTAGCCGGTGCGCTGCTGGGTACGGTCATGGCCGGCTGCTCGAACTCCGGCGACAAATCCTCGGGGGCTTCGGGCGGCAGCGCGGACAGCGGCAAGGAGCCGTCGATCGGGGTAGCCATTTATAAATTCGACGATACGTTCATGACGGGTGTACGTAATGCCATCAAAACCAATGCGGAAGGCAAGGCAAAGGTGGATATTGTGGACAGCCAGAACTCCCAGCCGACCCAAAACGACAAGGTCGATCTGTTCATCACCAAAAAGACCAATGCGCTGCTGATCAACCCGGTGGACCGCACGGCGGCCGGCGTGATTATCGACAAGGCCAAAACGGCCAGCATCCCGGTCGTCTTCCTGAACCGTGAGCCGCTGCCCGAAGACATGAAGAAATGGGACAAAGTGTATTACGTCGGCGCCAAGGCTGAAGAATCCGGCACGATGTCCGGGGAACTGATCGCGGACTATTGGAAGGCCCATCCGGAAGCGGATAAAAACAAGGACGGTGTACTGCAGTACGTCATGCTCAAAGGAGAACCCGGACACCAGGATGCGGAGCTGCGCACCAAGTACTCGATCCAGGCGATCGAAGACGCAGGCATCAAGGTCGAAAAACTGGCGGAAGACACGGCGATGTGGGACCGCGTGAAAGGGCAGGAGAAGATGGCCGCTTTCCTCGGCTCGCATGGCGATAAAATCGAAGCCGTTCTCGCGAACAACGACGACATGGCGCTTGGCGCGATCGAAGCGCTGAAAGCGGCAGGCTACTTCACGGGCGGGAAAACGATGCCGGTTGTCGGCGTGGACGCCACGGCGCCGGCGCTTCAAGCACTGCAGGACGGCACGCTGCTCGGCACGGTGCTGAACGATGCGAACAACCAGGGCAAAGCTTCCGTGACGCTGGCCACGCTGCTGGCCAAGGGCGAAACGCCGACCAAGGAGAATGTCGGATTCGACATCACGGATAATCAATACGTGTGGATTCCTTACAAAAAAATTACCAAAGACAACATCGACGATGCGAAGTAAGCCGACAGGCTGGACTTAAACTAACCATCCCCGGAAAGGGCGGACGAGAAGCGCGGTCCGTCCTTTCCTCTGGATGAGGGCAGGGAGCGGAAGTTATGGCTGAGCGTGAATTTTTACTGGAAATGAACCGGATCAGCAAAGAGTTTCCCGGCGTTAAGGCGCTGGACGGGGTTACACTGCAGGTAAGGCCCGGTACGGTTCATGCCCTGATGGGGGAGAACGGTGCCGGCAAGTCCACTTTAATGAAATGCCTGTACGGCATTTATTCGCCGGACGCGGGCGATATTCTGCTGGACGGCAATAAGGTCCAGATCAACAATTCCAAGGATGCGCTGAACCTGGGGATTTCGATGATTCATCAGGAGCTGCACCCGGTGCCTTTTCGCAATGTGATGGAAAATATTTGGCTTGGGCGTTTTCCGACAAAAGGCGCGGGATTCATCCGGTTTATCGACCATAAAAAAATGTACCGGGACACGAAGGAGCTGTTCAAGCAGCTGGACATTGATATTGAGCCGGACGTGATGGTCGGCAAGCTGTCGGTCTCCAAAATCCAGTCCATCGAAATCGCCAAGGCAGTATCCTTTCATGCGCGGGTCATCATCATGGACGAACCGACGTCGTCCTTGACCGGTGTGGAAGTCGAGCATTTATTCCGCATCATCCGCGACCTGAAGAAACGCGGGGTGGCCATCATCTACATCTCGCACAAAATGGAGGAAATTTTGCAAATTTCCGACGATGTCACGATTATGCGCGACGGCAGCAAAATCGGCACGTGGCCGGCCAGCGAGCTGACCACAGAGATGATTATCGCGAAGATGGTCGGACGGGACCTGACACACCGGTTTCCGGAGAAAGAGAATGTGCCTGGCGAAGTGATTTTGAAGGTTGATGGCGTGACTTCGCCCATACCGAAATCGTTTAAAGACATTTCCTTTGAGCTGCGCAAAGGGGAAATTCTCGGCATCGGGGGCTTGGTCGGCGCCCAGCGCACCGAGCTGATCGAAGCGCTGTTCGGGCTGAGGGACATCGCCTCGGGCTCCATTTCCTTGAACGGCAGGCCAGTCAAGATCAAGTCGCCGGAGGATGCGAAGAAGCTCGGTATGGCACTGCTGACGGAAGAACGGCGGGTCACCGGCATCTTCTCCGTTCTGCCTGTGCACGAAAACGCGGCAATCGCCAATTTGGGCAGATACCGCAAAGCGTTGTTCCTGCTGGACGGCAAACGCAAAAAGCAGGAAGCCGATCAAATGGTGGAGAAGCTGCGCACCAAAACGCCGACCACCCGGGCGCTGATCATGAACTTGTCTGGCGGCAACCAGCAGAAGGTGCTGCTGGCCAGATGGCTTTTGACCGAACCCGAAATTCTGCTGCTGGATGAGCCGACAAGGGGGATCGACGTCGGAGCGAAGTTTGAAATCTATACGATCATCAAAGACCTGGCGAAACAGGGGAAAAGCATCATCATGATCTCCTCCGAAATGCCGGAGCTGCTCGGTATGTCGGACCGGATTATGGTGATGTCTGAAGGACGGCTGACCGGCATCGTGGACGGAAGCAGCGCCACAGAAGAAGAAATCATGCGTCTGGCCGCCCAGCATTAGGGAAAGCCGAAGGAGGAACTAACATGCTGAACACCAATAAAATCAACACAGGCAGGAGATTTCAGGGATTTGCCTCGCAGTATGCGATTTACATCGTGCTGGTGCTGCTGGTCATCGGGATTACAATTTACAATCCTTCTTTTCTGTCCGTAAACTCGCTGCGGGACATTCTTATCCAGTCATCGACCCGCGCCATCATCGCGCTTGGCGTTGCGTTCATTTTGATCACGGCCGGAACCGACTTGTCGGCTGGCCGAATCGTCGGCCTGACCGCGGTTATCTCGGCATCCATGCTGCAGAGCTCGGACTATGCTGCGCGTTTTTTTCCGAATCTGCCGCATCTTCAAGTATGGCTGCCCATTGTCCTGGCCATTATCGTCGGCCTGCTGTGCGGATTGGTTAACGGGCTGGTCGTCTCGAAGCTGAACGTTCCGCCGTTTATCGCAACGCTTGGCACGATGGTTGCCGTGTACGGCCTGAACTCGCTGTATTTTGATATGGAGCCGAATAACTCCCAGCCAATCGGGGGTCTGCGCAAAGATTTCACCGCGATCGGTACAGGATATATCGGCGAAGGGCAGTATTCCGTGCCTTATATCGTGCTGATCGCCATTTTCGTGGCGTTCATCGTCTGGGTCATTTTTACGAAAACGAAGCTTGGAAAATACATGTACGCGATCGGCGGCAACATCCAGGCGGCTAAAGTATCGGGCATCAACGTCGCCAAGTACCTGATTTATATCTATGCCATCGCAGGCGCCCTCTACGGGCTGGCGGGAGTGCTCGAAGCCTCCAGAACCGGCGGCGCAACGAACAACTACGGGAATATGTACGAGCTGGACGCCATTGCGGCCTGCGTCGTCGGCGGGGTGTCGACCACCGGCGGCATTGGCACGGTGCCCGGCGTCATGGTGGGCGTGCTGATCTTCACGATCATCAACTATGGCTTGACCTTTATCGGCATCAGCCCTTACTGGCAGCTCATCATTAAGGGATTGATCATCGTAGCGGCCGTCGCTTTCGACATGCGGAAGTATGCTGCCAAAAAGTAATAGGCCATAAAGGAATCGATCTTCTCGTCATGCAAACAAGCTGCGGCATTTCATGCTGCGGCTTATTTGTGCTGGAGCCGCAGTAATTCGGCTGAAAGAAGGACGGATGGTTGATGTAAGACGGATTACCAATATTTGAGGCGTAGCCGAAAGAAACAAACATGTTACAATGTGAGGGTAGATTGTTTACAACTTTGTAACCTGTGTAAACGAAATCAACTTACTATATTTCACTGCGAAAAGGAGATGTTTGCAAGATGAAAAACAGAATGATGAAGACCATCGCCGGAGGAGCTTTCGCTGCCGTACTGGCTGCAGGACTGATCGGGTCCGGATCTGCATCAGCCGCTTCTGCCACCTCCGCTCCTCAAAAACAAGATCTCGGCAGCCTGCAGGCTTACCTGGAGCAGCTGCTGCAAAATAACGGCGGTTCTTTGAATTGGAACTTTGTGTACGAGCTGCCTTCCAATGGGCAAGTAAACGTACCGACAACGGGAACGGAGAAGCCAACGACGACCAAACCTTCCACGCCGCAAACAAGCAAGCCTTCGGCTCCACAGACGAGCAAGCCGTCGACGCCAACGACTACGACGCCTTCGACTCCGTCCAACAACAGCGGAAGCAACACGGCGGACAAGTCCGGCTATGCCGCTCAAGTTATCAAGCTGGTTAACCAGGAACGTGCGAAAGCCGGCCTCGGTGCGCTGAAGGAAAATACGAAACTGTCCGGCATGGCGATGGACAAAGCGAAAGACATGTACAGCAACAATTACTTTGACCACAATTCTCCAACGTACGGATCTCCGTTTGACATGATGAAGAAGTACGGTATTTCTTACAGCTATGCCGGCGAGAACATCGCCAAAGGCCAAAAGGATCCGGCTGACGTCATGAATGCGTGGATGAACAGCGAAGGCCACCGCGCGAACATTTTGAACAGCCATTACACCACGATCGGTGTGGCCTACTATAATGGGGTCTGGGTTCAAGAGTTTATTGCGAACTAATCATTCATATATCATCTAAACAAAAAGGGTGCCCCGTGGCCGTTCGGCAGGGGTACCCTTTAATTTTAAAAAAAGTTCGGTCAATCCCTCGGGAGTATGGAAAACCGGGTTTGGCCGGTGAGTCCGATGGTTGCATACGAATTGAAAAAAGCAGAACCCGCATGCTTCAGCATACGAATTCTGCTTTGATGGGTTATGCAGGGGTCGAACCTGCGACCTGCCGATTAAGAGTCGGCTGCTCTACCAGCTAAGCTAATAACCCGCGTCGTCTAACAGGGAATATTATAACTCCGTTTCTCCCGAATATCCACTATGTTCACAAAATCGACAAAAAAGGCTGACGCTAAAACCGGGAATATGGCATGATTTGCAAATTGCCGGGAGAAGTTTTATGTTTATGTACATAACGTTTACGGAAACGACCGTTCAGATTGATCTGTGGAGGGATTATGTCTTGAGTTCATCGAAGTGGATTTGGCGGATTATCGGCATTCTGTCCGTAGCGGCAACGCTCCTCCTCATCGCCGGCTTCGCCTATGCGGTACAGGATATCAACCATCCCCAAGGCAGCAAGCTAAACCTGTCGGCTCCTTCCGCCAAACCTGAAGGAACGGCACCGGGCATTATTGAACAGAAAAAAGAGCTGAAGGCTGCGGTCATCGGAGATTCCCTGGCCAAAGGAACCGGCGACAGCACCGGGAGCGGCTTCGCGCGGCGAAGTGTGACCAAGCTTGCGGAGGCTACGGGCAAGAAGGTGACCCTGCTGAACAATCTTGGCATTAACGGGCTGACCACATCCGGACTGCTTCCGAAGCTGAGGGAACAAGGGACCCGGTACGTGCTTGGCGAGGCGGACATCATCCTGTTGTCCATCGGGGGCAATGATTTGTTCCAGGGGGCGGATCTGCTGTCAGGCAGCCAGACCGGTACCGCGGCTAACGACGGAGAGGCTGCGGATCTGGACCCTGATGAGCTGCTGGAAGCGCTGCCCCAGGCGAAGAAACAGCTGCAGCAAATTTTGGAGCAAATCCGGAAGATCAACCCGGGTGCGCTCATCATTTACGTCGGGCTCTATAATCCGTTTGGAGACGTGAAGGATCTTAAAGTGGCCGGTAATCAGGCCGTTTCGGAGTGGAACAGTGCTGCGCTCACGGTCATCAATAAATATGACAACATGACGCTTGTTCCGACGTTCGACCTGTTTCAGCACCATTTGAACAAGTATTTGTCGACGGACCATTTCCATCCGAACGATCAAGGATATGAGCGGATTGCGGAGCGAATTGTACAGGGAATGTTGTGAGAAAGAAGCGGGAAAGGGGCGTCAGGCGCGCATATGTCTGAAGGAAGCATCTTGAAATCGCAGGATGACGTCGTTCTGTCGGTGGAGCATGTGAAGAAGAAGATCGGGCGGAAGTGGATCATTCACGATGTCACCTTCGACGTTCGGGAGGGCGAAGTGTTCGGCTTTCTGGGCCCGAACGGGGCAGGCAAAACGACGACCATCCGCATGCTGGTGGATTTGATCAAGCCGACCAGCGGTACTATCCGGGTGTGCGGATACGACGTGAACAAGAATCAGGAGCAGGCGCTCCGGTTTGTAGGCTCGATCGTCGAAAACCCGGAGGCGTATACGTATTTGACAGGATGGGAGAACCTCGAGCATTTTGCCCGGATGCAGCGCGGCATAGACCGTCAGCGTATCCAGGAAGTGGTTGACATCGTCAGGCTCGACCAGCGCATTCATGACAAGGTCAGCACGTATTCGCTCGGGATGAGGCAGCGGCTTGGAATCGCCCAAGCCCTTCTGGGACGGCCCAAGCTGCTGATCCTGGATGAGCCGACCAACGGGCTCGATCCGAAAGGAATCAAGGAGCTGAGACAGTTTATCCGTCAGCTGGCCGATGAAGGGCTCGCCGTATTTGTGTCCAGCCACCTGCTGAGCGAAATCCAGCTGCTGTGCGACCGGGTGGCCATCATCAGCAAGGGGCGCGTACTGGCCGTGGGTCCTGTTGAAGAGCTGGTATCGGAAAATGCCCTATATGTCATATGGGATCTCTCTTCCGTGGGAGAAGGCAGATCCTTACTCAGCCGGCAGGCAGGCGTAGAGGTGATTTCGGACGCCGAAGAGGTGCTCGATGACGCCATCATCGCTGGTATGGGGCAGGAAGCGATCGTGACCCGGATGGACGAACAGCATGTCGCCTCCATCGTCAGACAGCTCGTTTCAGCAGGGATTGAAGTCAGGAGCGTGCATAAAATTAATCCGACTCTGGAACAGCTGTTCCTCAAAATGACGGAAGGTGAGAGCATTGATTAACCTGCTTCCGCTGGTCAAAAACGAAACGATCAAAATCATCAAAAAGAAACGGTTTTATGTCGTATTGCTGATCCTTGTCGTCCTGGTGCCCATGTTCACCTACGCCCAGATGCGCTCGGCCGAACGGACACGCGAGAAGTTTCACGGCGATTGGCGGCTTGAAGTTCAGCAGCAGATCACCGATAATGAAAATTCACTCAGCAGCGACCGCGTTCCGGACGAATGGAAAAAGTTCCGGAAAATTTTTATCCAGCAGCTGCAGTATTACCTGGACCATGACGTGAACCCGAACGAGCCGAACGGCGTCACCTTTACCCGCGAGTTTTTGGACAACTCCATTTCCTTGTTCATACCTCTGTTGGTTATGGCGATCGCCTCGGATATCGTATCGGGCGAGAGGACATCGGGCACGATCAAAATGCTGCTGACCCGGCCGGTCAAAAGGTGGAAAGTACTGCTCAGCAAATTGATCGCGCTGGTCATGTACAATTCGTTAATCGTCGTGGCGACGGTCATCATCACTTATTTGATTTCGGGCGCGGTATTTGGCTACAAAGGCTTTACGATTCCGGTGTTCACCGGCTTTCTTATCCGCGGCTCGGAGGTGGATATGTCCGCCGTTCATGCCGTTCCGCAGTGGGAATACCTGCTGATGCAGGCGGGCCTTGCCTGGTGCGTCAGCCTTGTCGTCGGGGTGCTCGCATTTATGGTGTCCGTGCTTGTCCGCAGTACCGCCGCCAGTATCGTCGTCATGATGGCGGCTCTGATTGCCGGCTCAATATTGACGAACATGGCGTCCGCATGGAGCAGCGCCAAATATTTATTTATGGTCAACCTGCAGTTGACCAATTACCTGTCGGGCACGCCGGCGCCGATCGAGGGCATGAGCTTGACGTTTTCCCTCATCGTGCTGACGGTTTGGGGGGCTGCTGCGATTGCAATCTCTTTCCTTGTCTTTACGAAAAGGGATATCTTGAATTAAAATGGACAAGGATAACAAAACATCTGTTTGCATTTTGGATGAAATTCATCCTACATAAAGATACACAAAGGGGGAGCATGAATGGTCGAGCAGATCGATATGTTTGCAGAGTCATCAAAGGGCGGCCCGAACGGCCAAACCGGATACGATGCTGACGACATTCAAGTGCTCGAAGGCCTGGTTGCGGTTCGCAAACGGCCAGGTATGTATATTGGCAGCACCAGCTCATCCGGACTTCATCATCTGGTATGGGAAATTGTTGATAATGCTGTAGACGAGCATTTAGCCAAATACTGCACGAGAATCGAAATTACGGTACACAAAGACGGATCTATCACCGTTCTGGACAACGGGCGGGGAATCCCCACGGGCATGCACAAGACGGGTATCCCTACGCCGCAGGTCGTATATACGATCCTGCATGCCGGCGGCAAATTTGGCGGATCGGGTTATAAGAAGTCCGGCGGTTTGCACGGCGTAGGCGCTTCGGTGACCAACGCGCTGTCGGAATGGCTTGAGGTGGAAATTTACCGGGAAGGCAAGATTCACCGGATGCGTTTTGAATATTGGCAGGACAAGAACGGCAAGGAGCACGTCGGTGAGCCGGTGACCGGCCTGGAAGTGCTGGGCAATACGAACAAGACCGGCACCAAGGTGACGTTTAAGCCTGACGCGCGTGTGTTTCAAGGCGGTATCAACGTAACTTACGATACCCTCGCCGAACGGCTTCAGGAAATTGCGTTCTTGAACTCCGGGCTGCGGATCGTCCTGAAGGACGAGCGTGCGGACCGCCAGGACGAGTTTTTCTATGAAGGCGGCGCCAGCCAGTTCGTCGAATTTCTGAACGAAGGCAAAGACGTCATGCATGACGTCATTCACTTTTATGGGGAAAAGGAAGACGTCGAGGTCGAGGTGGCCCTGCAGTACAACGCAGGATATACCGAAACGATCGCTTCTTTCGTTAACTCGATTCCGACTCGCGGCGGCGGTACGCATGAAACAGGCTTTAAAACGGCCTACACGCGCGTGATGAACGATTATGCCCGCAAAAATCACCTGCTGAAAGAAAAGGACAAAAACCTTGAGGGGAACGATCTGCGCGAAGGCATGATGGCGGTCATCAGCGTTAAGATGGCCGAGGTCGAATTCGTGGGCCAGACCAAGGACCAGCTCGGCAGCGCTTCCGCGCGGAGCACCGTCGATGCGGTCGTGTCGGAGAAAATGCAGATTTTCCTTGAGGAAAATCCGCAGGTGGCCCAGACGCTGATCAAAAAGGCGATCCAGGCCTCCAAAGCGAGGGAAGCCGCGCGGAAAGCGCGCGACGATATGCGCAGCGGCAAGAAGCGCAGCGAGAGCTCGAATCTGGGCGGCAAGCTGTCGCCGGCGCAGTCGAAGGATTTTACTCGTACGGAGCTGTTTGTCGTGGAAGGTAACTCTGCGGGCGGATCGGCCAAGCAGGGCCGGGATTCTAAAATTCAGGCAATCCTTCCGCTGAAGGGGAAGCCGATGAATCCGGAGAAGGCGAAGCTCGCCGACATTATGAAAAATGAAGAATACCGGATGATCATTTCCGCCATCGGGGCCGGCATCGGCAACGAGTTTGAAATCGAAGACAGCAATTACTCCAAAATTATTATTATGACCGACGCAGACACGGACGGAGCGCACATTCAAGTGCTGCTGCTGACCTTTTTCTACCGTTACATGAAGCCGCTGATCGATGCCGGAAGAGTGTATATCGCTCAGCCTCCGCTGTACAAAATTACGCGGAAATCCGGCAAGCTGGAGACGATCCGTTATGCATATAACGACGAGCAGCTGCAAAACTATTTAAAAGAGTTCGGTAAAAACTACGAGCTTCAGCGCTACAAGGGGCTCGGCGAAATGAACCCCGAACAGCTGTGGGAAACGACGATGAACCCGGATACCAGAACGCTGCTGCAGGTGCAGATCGAGGATGCCGCCAAGGCCGAACGGCGCGTCTCCACGCTGATGGGCGACAAGATTGATCCGCGCAAGCGCTGGATCGTGGAAAACGTGGACTTTAGAGAGTTCGAGGAATAGAAGGTGAATGGATGAGCTTATCGGAACAATTTTTGCCGGCCTTTCTGGAGGAGGTCGTCGGCGACCGCTTTGGCCGGTACTCCAAATATATTATTCAGGACAGGGCCATTCCCGATGTGCGGGACGGCCTGAAGCCTGTTCAACGCCGGATTCTGTACGCGATGTACGATTCGGGCAACACACCGGATAAACCTTACCGCAAATCCGCTAAAACCGTCGGGGACGTCATGGGCAACTATCATCCCCACGGGGATGCGTCCATCTATGACGGCATGGTCCGGATGGCCCAGCCTTGGAAGATGGGGCATGTGCTTGTGGACGGTCACGGCAACTGGGGTTCGATTGACGATGACCCAGCTGCAGCGATGCGGTACACGGAAGCCCGCCTGTCGCCGATCGCCATGGAGCTGCTGCGGGATATTGAGAAGCGCACAGTACAGTTCAAGGACAACTTTGATAATACTGCCAAGGAGCCGGTCGTTCTTCCTTCCAGATATCCGAATCTGCTGGTCAACGGGGTCAGCGGCATTTCCGCCGGTTTTGCAACCGAGATTCCGCCGCACAACCTGCGCGAGGTGATCGACGCATGCATCGCTGTGATGCAGAAGCCGGAAATCGAGCTGGACGAGATTATGACCTTTATCAAAGGTCCGGACTTCCCGACGGGCGGCCTGATCATGGGCGGCGACGGCATCAAGGAAGCGTACCAGACGGGCAAGGGACGGATTTATCTCCGGTCTAAGGCGGACATTGAGTTTCTGCGCGGCGGCAAGCAGCAAATCGTTATTACCGAAATTCCGTACCAGGTCGTCAAATCGCGTCTGGTGACACAAATGGAGAATATTCGACTCGAGAAAAAAATCGAGGGAATTTCGGAGGTTCGTGACGAAAGCGGCCGCGAAGGATTGCGCATCGTTGTCGAAATCAAGAAGGAAGCGGATGCCCAGGGCATTTTGGCATATCTGCTTAAGAAGACCGATTTGCAGGTGACGTACAACTTCAACATGGTCTCCATCGTCAACAAGGCGCCGCAGCAGCTTGGACTGAAAGCGATGCTGCAGGCGTACATCGAGCATCAGCGCGAGGTCGTGACGTACCGGACGCAGTTTGACCTCGAGAAGGCGGAGGCCAGAGCCCATGTACTCGAAGGTCTTGTCAAGGCACTGAACATTCTGGACGAAGTCATTGCGGCCATCAAGGCTTCCAGCAACCGTCAGGATGCGCAGAACAACCTGCAGTGGATGTTCGGGTTTACGGAGCGTCAGGCCGATGCCATTCTGACCCTGCAGCTGTACCGTCTGACCAACCTGGAGATCACGACGCTGCAGAAGGAGCTGGACGAGCTGCATAAGAAGATCGCCCAGTACCAGGCGATTCTGGAGAGCGACAAGAAGCTGATCGCGCTGATCCGCAAGGAGCTGCTCGAAATCCGCGACAAGTACGGCGTGGACCGGCGCTCTTCGATCCAGGGCGAGGTTGAAGAAATCAAGGTCAACCTGGAAGTCATGGTCAGCTCGGAGGATGTGCTCGTAACTCTGTCCAACGATGGATACATCAAGCGGACGAGCATGCTGTCGTTTACGCGTTCCGGCGGGGAGCTGGACAGCTCCGGGGTGAAGGAAGGCGATTATGTCAACAGGGTGCTGGAGGTCAACACGCTGGATAATCTGCTGATCTTTACGCAGCGAGGCCAGTTCTTCCTGCTGCCGGTGCATCAGGTGCCGGAGTTCAAGTGGAAGGACCCGGGAACGGCGATCGTCAACGTCATCAACCTGGCGAAGGAAGACGAGATCGTCGGGGCCATCCCTGTCAACAATTTTGATCAGCCGGATAAATCGCTCGTCTTCGTGACCCGCAAGGGCCAAGTGAAGCGGACGGAGCTGAAAGAATACATGACAAACCGCTCCAGCGCGGTTGCCGCTTGCAAGGTCGGCAGCGACGATGCGGTCCTGTCGGTAACGATGAGCAATAACGACAAAGACATTTTGCTGGTCAGCAGGGACGGCATGAGCATCCGCTTCAAGGAGCAGGAGGTTAATGCGATGGGCCGCGTATCTGCCGGGGTGCGCGGAATTCAGCTCAAGGAAGGCGATGAGGTCGTATCCGCCCTGTGGGTGGAAGAGGACGAGGGCGAAATCCTCACCCTGACGGATCTGGGCTACGGCAAACGGACGCTGCTGGCGGATTATCTGCCGCAGAGCCGCGGCGGCAAGGGACTGGCTACGTTCGAGTTCAAGGAAGGCAAGCGGGTGAAGCCGAACGGAACCCGCATCGCGGGAGCGTTTTATTGCCGCGAGCCGCTTGAGATCACGGCCATGACCCAAGCAGGCCAAAGCTTCAGCTTCAATTCGGAGCAGGCGCCGCTCGCCGAGCGGAAATCGATCGGCAAGATGCTCGTGCATGTGGAGAAGAAGGACGAGATTGTCGATTTGCTCGTGAACGGCTCCGAGCCGAGCCGGACAGAGTCCAAATCATAAAATCAATAGCTGAAAGGGCATCCCGGGCTGCGGGATGCCCTTTGTTTTTAACCGAAAATTTTTAAAAATTTTGTGGCTCCCCGAAAAGGTTCTAAATGGGCACGGCAAGGCCATCGGAGCCGCGTTATAGGGGGTGTTTTTCCTGTAAATTTACACAGTTTTCACGAACCAAGCAAAGAAATTTTTCATGGTGAAGAAGGAATTGCTTTAATTTGCGCGAAACTTAATCATGTAAATCATGGCGATTACAAGATACTGAGCGAAAGGAAGGATATACAGTGCAGACTTCCGAATTTGCGAAAATGTGGTCTAAACTAAGCAAAGATTACAAATTACATATGGAAAACGAGCTCGCCCCGGCCCTGACGGAGTCCCAGCTAACCGTGCTTGAAGTGCTGAGCGATCAGGAACGGATGAAGCCTTCGGACTTGACCCCGCTGCTGGCGACAAGCCCTGCCGCGGTCACCATGCTGCTGGACCGTATGGAGAAGAACGGGCTGATCCAGCGTGAGCGGGATTTGAACGACCGGCGGATCGTATGGGTGTCCATTTCGGAAAAGGGCAAGAACGAAGTGCTCCGCGGTCTGCAGATCCGCGATGCGTTCCTGTCCGGCGTACTGAGCCGAATCTCGCTTCACAACCAGCAGCTGCTGGTGTATCTATTGGGCAAAATCACGGCCTAAACCGGGCCAGGCGTGTTGGAAGGCGCCGTTTAGGGCATCGTATGGATAACGATGCTTATATCCCTATTATTTCTTCAAGAGGAGTCATCATGGATGAGTAAGTTAGAGCTTTTGCGGCACCCCAAGCAAAGAAAGCTGCTCTTTAGCGCCGGCTTCAGCTGGTTGTTCGACGCTATGGATGTCGGCATCATATCGTTTATCGTTACGGCATTAACGGTCGAATGGAAGCTGTCACCGCAGCAGGTCGGGGTCCTGACCAGCATGAACTCCGTCGGCATGGTCATCGGAGCGGCTGCTGCCGGTTATATGGCCGACCGGTTCGGTCGCAAGACGATCCTGCTGTGGACCCTGCTCATTTTTTCGGTGGCGAGCGGCTTGTCCGCGTTGGCCGCAAGCTTTGCCGTGCTGTGCCTGCTGCGGTTTATTACCGGCATCGGTCTTGGCGGCGAGCTGCCGGTGGCTTCAACGCTCGTCTCGGAGTCGATGCCGGCACGTGACCGCGGCAGAGCCGTCGTCCTGCTGGAAAGCTTCTGGGCGGGAGGATGGCTGGTCGCTGCGCTGGTGTCTTACTTCGTCATTCCGAAGTACGGATGGCAGATTGCGTTTGTCATCGGGGCCTTACCTGCGCTATATGCCATATATTTACGCAAATCCATCGAAGATGCGCCGCGTTTCAAGGAACAGCAAGCAAGCGTCTCCAAGCTGTCCTTCGGGACCAAATTCAAGTCGATTTGGGCTAAAGAGCACAGCCGCTCCACGCTGATGCTTTGGATTCTGTGGTTTACCGTCGTGTTTTCCTATTACGGCATGTTTTTGTGGCTGCCGTCGGTCATGGTTCTCAAAGGCTTCAGTTTGGTCAAAAGTTTTGAGTACGTGCTGATCATGACGATCGCCCAGCTGCCCGGCTATTTTACCGCGGCTTACTTCATCGAGAAGTTCGGACGCAAGTTCGTTATGGTCACTTATTTGACACTTACGGCGCTGAGTGCGCTGTGGTTCGGTTATGCGGACACAGAAGGCATGCTGATTGCCGCGGGCATCTGCTTGTCCTTCTTCAACCTCGGTGCCTGGGGCGGCATGTATGCCTATACGCCGGAGCTGTACCCGACCCGGGTGCGGTCCACCGGCGTGGGGCTGGCCACCTCGGTCGGCCGGGTCGGCGGCGTAATTGCCCCGCTGCTCGTAGGTGTGATGGTTGGCAAGGGCATCAACATCGATACCATTTTCGGCATGTTTTTTGTCATTGTGCTGATCGGTGCAATCGGAGTGCTGCTTCTCGGTAAGGAAACCAAAGGCAAGGAACTGGCCGATTAAACGGCAATAAATACGTCATGTGTTGAAGAAGCTGTCCCGGGCAGCTTCTTTCCTTTTTCGTCATGCATATTTTTGGACTTTGCACGCCCGTTCTTCCGCCCAAGATGACTAAATCTACGGGTTTGATTGTGATTTCCGGTTGTTTTGAATTATAATAAATATTGTTGCAGTTAGACGCTATCAGAATGGGGGAAGGAATATGCAGCTGATCAATCCCGGCATGGTCCAGGAGATGCTAGATTCATTGAAAAACCAGGACCTTTATATACACCTTGAAATGACAACGGGTGCTTACGCTTCACACAACGATTCATCCAAATTTACCGCATCGACGTTTATCCATAACGGCGTCGTCCGATATTCGCAGGGCTCCATCGCCGGCTTTGGCCCTTACCGGGTCGGCCTCAAGATGGAGCAGGGCTGGGTTTATTCCCAAGGCTTGACCCATTTTGAAGAAACGGAAACGGATCGGTTGATCATGGCCGGACATGACAGCGACGGCAAGCTCGTCGTGGCGCTTCAGCTGAGCCGCCAACCATTTTAACGAGAGAGAAGGTTAGACATATGGAAAAACATATCCTTGTGGTGTTTCCCCACCCCGATGATGAGTCGTTCGGCACGTCGGGGACGCTGGCTAAGCATATCCAGGCCGGAACCCAGGTGACGTACGCCTGTTTAACCCTGGGGGAAATGGCCCGCAACATGGGCAATCCCATCTTGGCGAACCGCGTGACGCTTCCCGAGCTGCGCCGGAAGGAGCTGGAGGAGTCCTGCCGGGCGATCGGCATCCAGGATCTTCGCCTCATGGGTCTGCATGACAAGACGGTGGAGTTTGAGGATCAGGAGATGCTCACCAGCCGCCTGCGCGCGTTGATTGACGAAGTGAAGCCGTCGCTGATCATCACGTTCTACCCGGGTTACGCCGTTCATCCGGACCATGACGCGACCGGAGCCGCGGTTATCCGGACCGTGACGGCCATGCCGAAGAAGGAGCGGCCGAAAGTGCACTGCCTGGCGTTCTCCAACGGGTGCGAGAAGATTCTTGGCAAACCGGATGTCCTTGTAGATGTGCGCGATTATTTGCCGCAGAAGTTTGCCTCGATCCGCGCCCATCAGTCGCAGTTCCGCTGGGAGACGAGCGGACAGTCGGAACTGGATAAAGCCGTGCTGGAGCGCTTCAGCCAAGAGCGGTTCTGGACTTATCATTTTGAATAATAGCATGGATTCGAAGACAAGCCGGACGGGCTGCTGCCATCACTGCAGCGCCCGTCTTTTTTTTGTGGCAGCGTTACCGAAGCCGTAAGCCGGCCCGTGGTGCGAAAGCACATCAAGCGCGTCTTGGCACCAGTGGGGGATATTGACAACATGGGGCTCCGGCGGATACAATTTGTGAAATCCTGTTTGGATTTAACATGTGAGCAGAAAGGTGTGTGGCCCTGGAGATGAGCCGAGAAGAGTTGAGAAGAGCAGAGATTGACGAGAATGAGCGTACCGCAGAACAAGGTACCGCAGCAGGGATGACAAGAAGAGGGCTGGCCGATGAGGAGCCAAGTCGTGATCAGTTTAGCCTTTCCGAAGGAGATGCGGGCGACATCCGGCTGGAACGGATCGTCTTCATCGGTAGAACCTATGACGAATATTTGCGGATGTTTCATTTGAAGCCCGAGGACTTGAAGGGACGAACCGTCCTGGACTGCCCCGGTGGGGCATGCTCGTTTACGGCCAAAGCGAGGCAGATCGGCATTGAAGCCGTTACTGCGGATATAGCCTATCAGTTTGATCCTGCGGCACTTGAGGCGAAGGGAAGGCTCGATATCGGACATGCGGTGCAGCATGTGGAGAGCCTGGGCGATCAGTACCGGTGGGACGAATTCGGCGGTCCCGAGGGGCTCCGCAGCGAGCGTACCAAGGCCTTGACCGCCACGGTCGAGGATATGGAGCAGCATCCTGAGCGATATGTTGCCGCCGTTTTGCCGGTGCTGCCCTTTGCAGACCGGCAGTTTGACATGACGCTGTCAGCGCATTTTTTGTTTATGTACAGCGACAAGCTGGATTACGCGTTTCATGAGCAGACGGTGGGTGAGCTGATGCGGGTGACGAAGGAGGAAATCCGGATTTTTCCGCTGGTGGACCAGAGCAGCCGCAGGTACAAGGACATGCAGAAGCTGCTGACGTTCGCCGCTGGAAACGGATGGTCAGCCGAGGAACGGCCGTCGGACTACGAGTTCCAGCGCGGAGCATCCTCAATGCTGGTGCTGACAAGAAACTGACGGGAAAAAGAATGGCCAACGAGACAGACGTTGGATGCCGGCATAATGCCGATGTTGGATCGTAACCGTCTTTTGTCAGTTCCGCAGAACTTATTCTTATTAAATCATAAAAAAGCCGGAGAGCCTGCGTATGCAGGGCTCTCCGGCTTTTATACTGTTTGCGGCCGATTGCAGCCGCCGGGCGGGATGAATTATGATTCCTTGTCCGTCAAAGCGTTCAGGGTCGCTTCCGGCCACAAATTCCAGGGATGCTCGGCAGGCGGAAGTGAGGCAAGTACGATCTCTTCCTTTGTGATGGGATGAGGCACGCCGACGATGACAGACCACAGGGCGATCTGCTGCCCCGGCTTATTTACCCCATTGCCGTATTTCTGATCGCCATAGAGCGGACAGCCGGCATGGCTCATCTGAACCCGAATCTGATGGGACCGGCCGGTATGGAGCTCCACCTTGACCAAGCTATAGCGGTCCGTCTCTGCGATCACTTCGTAATCCAGCAGTGCTTCCTTCGCGCCGGTTGTTCCCGGCTTCACTACAGACACGGTATTGGTCTTGGCATCCTTGAGCAGGATATCTTTCAGGCTTCCTGCCGGCGCAGGCAGCCTCCCGTGTACGACGGCCGCATACACTTTGCGGAACTTGCGGGAGCGTACCGTTTCCGACAGCCGAGAGGCGGCCTTGGATGTCTTGGCAAACACCATCGCCCCGCCGACGGGACGATCCAGCCGATGCACCAGGCCGACAAATACGTTGCCGGGCTTGTTATACCGGATCTTGATGTCCTCCTTGAGCAGGCTGACCAGATCGGCGTCCCCGGAGGCATCTTCCTGCGTAGGAACGTTGACCGGCTTCACGATGCCTAATAAATGATTGTCCTCATACAAAATCGGAATGCGGACGTCCTGACCATCGGCTCTGCTCATGGTTTAAGACTCCCATCTTCCCAAAATACCGCAAGGCAGATTCAGTCCGGAGGCGGTAATCGGCAGTCCGAGCTCGCCACAGGAAATGCTTCCTCCAAACCGGCGGGCTGCCGTCATGGACAGGATGTTATGCAGTACGGTCGGCGAAATACCGGTCGTATACGAATTAATGAGCATAAACAATGGGTTGTCCGACATGATGCTCATGCAGCTTTCGACGAAGGGATAGAGGCTCTGCTCCAGCTTCCACATTTCCCCGCCGGGTCCACGGCCGTAGGATGGCGGGTCCATGATGATCGCATCGTATTTATTGCCGCGGCGCTGTTCGCGCTGCACGAATTTGAACACGTCGTCCGTTATGAAACGGACCGGACGGTCCCCGAGACCGGACAGCTGCAGGTTCTCCTTGGCCCATTGAACCATGCCTTTTGCGGCGTCGACATGGACGACTTGGGCGCCTGCGGAAGCTGCCGCCACGCTGGCTCCGCCGGTATAGGCGAACAGGTTCAGCACCTGGATCGGCCGGCCCGCCCCGGCGATCTTGTCCATCATCCAGCGCCAGTTGGCTGCTTGCTCAGGGAACAAACCGGTATGCTTAAAGTTGGTAGGGCGGATATGGAACTTCAGCTTGTCGTAGGAAATGGTCCAACGGTCGGGGATCGGCTTTTTCATGTCCCATTGGCCGCCGCCCGAAGAGCTTCGGTGGTAATGCCCGTGAACTTGGCGCCACTGCCCCGTTTCGTTGGTGAGCGGCCATATAATCTGCGGGTCGGGTCTGCGGAGAATGACGTCTCCCCAACGCTCCAGCTTTTCCCCGTCCCCGGTATCAATCAATTCATAATCCTGCCAATCGCGTGCTACATACATGAATGCATTCCATCCTTCTGTTCTTTAATTTCATTTAGCTTATATTGTACAACATTTCGTACATACAATGCACTTTCTTCATACTCGGGGCGGGTAAAGGTATAATAAAGATAACCCCTCGCGAAAGGAGGACTTGCCGGTGAGCAGCAGACAGAAAATATCGTGGATTCTCACTTGGTTTGGCTTGTTTTGCGGCATTCTTTATGTCAATCTGGCGGTCCGTGGCGGCACGAAGGATTGGTTTGGCTTCCTTGTCTTCGCCGTGCTTCCGCTTGGAATCGGACTTATACTGCACACGAAAACGAAAAAAGCGAGAGCATGGATGGAGATCACCCCCGAGATGGAGAAGAGCATTCTCCACCTGGCTGCGGAGCAGGAGAACCTGCTGACCGCTGCGGACGTTGCCTTGAATACGATGCTCAGCATGGAGCAGGCCGGCGAGGCGCTGGAAGCGATGCGCCGCAAGGGACAGGTCCATTTACGGGTAGCGGATAACGGGGCGCTGGTCTATGAATTCCAGGACGTTCTATCGATGGAAGCCAAGCTGAATGCGGAGCGGGTGTAAAACCGTATCCACCCCGCCCCGCGCAACGAAATAAACCGGCTGCGCCTTGGACATGCCAAGCGCAGCCGGTTTTTCTTGTGGCGATTATTGGGACGCCATGTACTCGTAGTAGTCCTGCTGTCTCATCACTTTGAAGCCGCAGGACTCATACAGCCGGAGCGCATTGGGGTTCTGAACCGCCACCTCCAGCCATATGTCTCGCCCCCGGGCTATCGCTTCGGATACGATGAGCATCAGTGTGCTGCGGCCGATCCCCTGACCCCGAACGGATGCTTTCACCGCAAAGCCGTATATCCACGTATCGGATCCTGTATCTTCAAGAGATACCTTACCGACGGTAACCCCATCCCGTTTAATGATGAGCGGCCGGGTTCCCGTTTCCTGCAGCAGCGATGAGTAGATTTCGGCCGATTCCTCCCGGCTCATCTCGAATCCTTCCTGATCGATAGCGATGATGTCCTCCATGTCGGCAAGCTCCGCGCTTCGCAGCTGGACCGACGGGTCCGCTTCCGTGACAGTTTGGCCGTCGTCATGCCATTTCATTTGATACTCCGAATGGCAGAACACCCCTCCTTGGGACTCGATGAAGCCAATGCCGCTGGAAGAGGAAGCCGGTGTATTCAGAAGGACGGTCTTATAGGCTGAAACGTTAGCTGAGCGGATGGCGTCCTTCCATAGATTCGTAAATATTCCCTGGCGCCGGTAATCCGGATGAACCATGCCGCATACCTCGAGACCGCCGCCGAGCGGATATAAAGCGAGAAAACCGGTCAGCATATCTCCGGAATAATGAAAAAAGTCCAGCTTTGCGTCCGCGGGACGTGACTTCAGCATGCTCCAGTTTAATTTCAGAGTGATGGAATCGGCCCGCTCGCACAGCTCCTGCAGAGCGGAAATATCGCCTAGTTGACTTGGATTAAGAATAGTCTGCTTCCCCCATATTCGTTATTTTCTGCTATCATATCATGTTCCTATTTAGCGTTAAAGAGAGTGAATTGCACTTATTTTTTGTTCATGCAGAGCCTTCATGATTAGGCGGTCATACCTCACTTCATACAGCGGAGTGGAATAGGATGAATGTAACATTTCTAGGAAGGGAGCCATCCGTATGCCGGTGAAAAACGGTAAGGAGTATATAGAACGGATCGACCAGGCACAGCCGGAGGTTTGGCTTCGAGGTAAGCAAATCCAAGGAAAGCTGTCCGACCATGCGGCTTTCCGCGGTTTAATGAGCACTCAGGCGTCTTTGTACGATATGCAGGTCGCGGAGGAGTATGCGCAGCTTATGACATACACGTCTCCGGAAACCGGGGAACCGGTAGGCTTATCGTACTTACAGCCGAAGACGCAGGAAGATTTGGCCAGACGCAGGAGAGCGATGATGCTGTGGGGTGAGCGGCATTTCGGCCTGCTCGGCAGATCGCCGGATTATATGAACACGGCCGTTATGGCCTACGCTGCCGCCTCGGAGCTGCTGGCTGAAGCGGATGCGAAGTATGCGGACAACATGCGGAATTACTACCGATACTGCTCAGAGCATGACATTACGCTGTCCCACGCCTTCGTGCAGCCGGCGGCGAGCCGTACCGCCGAAATGCTTGATGACGGAACGGTCCTCAATACCGCGGCGCGCATCGTCGACCAGACGACAGAAGGCGTCATGGTGTCAGGCGCGTTTCTGCTGGCGACCCAGGGCGTCACAGCTGATGAAATACTCGTGTATCCGCCAGCATCGTTCCTGTTTCAGGAGGAAGACAACCCCGAAACTTTTGCTTTTGCCGTCCCGAACAACCTTCCGGGTATGAAGTGGATAAGCCGGGAAAGCCTGGTCGGCGGCGATTCGGCTTACGATTATCCGCTCAGCTCGCGATTTGAGGAAATGGACACTCTCGTCATTTTCGATCACGTGCTCGTTCCTTGGGAGCGTATATTCATTCTTGGCAACGACAGCCTGTCCATACGCTTCTTTGCACAGAGCGGCTTTCACGTTCATGCAGCACACCAGGTTTGCTGCCGATACGTGGCGAAGACCGAGTTTGTTCTGGGAGTCATTTTGTCCATTGTCGACGCACTGGAAAGAACCGGAAGCGTGGTCACCGAACAAGTGACAGAGGTGATCGTAAATCTGGAGTCGCTCAAGGCGCTGCTGCTCGCTTCCGAAGCGGGTGCAAAGGTGGACCGGTGGGGAAGCATGCTGCCCGACTATAAGCCGCTCTGGTCCGCTACCGTCATCTATCCCCAAATGTATGCACGGATGATGGAAATTATCCAGCTGCTCGGGTCCAGCAGCGTCATTATGATTCCGTCGGAGCAGGATTTTGAGGCATCCGGGATTGCTCCCTATTTATCGACTTATCTTAAAGGCAGCAACATGGACGCCCGGGATAAGACTGCGCTGTTCCGGCTGGCCTGGGAGCTGAGCAGCAGCGGTTTCGGCGGGCGGCAGCAGCTCTACGAACGCTTTTTCTTCGGGGGACAGCAGGTAACCAGCAACAGGCTGTTTCAAGGCTATTTGGATAAGGAGATGTACAAGGAGCGGGTTCAGCGATTTCTGCGGGATTTGTAATCGCCGTTCTACGGATCGGTCATATTCCACCCGGACCACTCATATATCTGTAATGGGGAACGTACGCAAGCAGCACGGGAGAGAGAAGCCGCCTGGGAAGAGCCATCCTTTCACAGAGGAGGCGGGCGGCGATGACGATCGATCAGCTGATCGCTTTATTGGCACTTGTCGTCATGATCATAGGACTTGTCAGCGGAAAAGGAAAATCATAAGCTGCAAAAAAAAGAGAGCTATATTTCAGCTCTCTTTTTTTGCCTGCAAACCGCTTAACGATTCTGACCCGGGGCCTCCGTCCCGTTAAGATCGAATTTTATCGATGCTAAAGCGGCCCCTCTTTGCGATTCTGCCTCAGCACTAATCAGTAACCATTTGCCCTCCGTTGATGTGGATCGTCGTTCCGGTGATATACGACCCGTCGTCCGAAGCCAGCAGCACATACGTGGGTGCCAGCTCGTAAGGCTGGGCGGCACGCCCCAACGGCACGTCGCGGCCGAAGACGGCAATCCGCTCAGGAGGTATCGAAGCGGGATTGAGCGGCGTCCATACGGGACCCGGAGCAACTGCGTTAACCCGGATGCATTGAGGGGCAAGATTTCGGGCGAGAGCGCGGGTGAAGCTGACGATCGCACCTTTGGTCGAGGAGTAGTCCATGAGCGTATCATTGCCGACATACGCAGTCACGGATGCGGTGTTTACGATGCTGCTTCCCGGCCGGAGGTGGGGGAGGACCGCCTTGGTCAGAAGGATAAAGGACAAAATGTTCACTTCGAACGTATTGCGCAGCTGTTCTTCGGAAATGTCCAGCAGTGAGGTTTGGAAGTACTGAACCCCGGCATTGTTAATGAGAATGTCGATTTTCCCGAATGCCCTCAGAGTGCTGTCAACGATATACGATGCGAAGCCCGGCGACCGCACGTCAACGGGAAGCAGTAGACATGTTCTGCCGAGCTGGCGGATTCGCCGCTCCGTGTCCTGAGCATCCCTGTGCTCATTAAGATATACGATCACAAGGTCGGCGCCTTCTTTGGCAAAAGCGATGGCGACCGCACGGCCGATACCGCTGTCTCCTCCGGTGATGATCGCCACCTTGTCCTTTAATTTACCGGTTCCGATATAGTTCGGATTTTCAGATACGGGGAGCGGGTTCATCACATATTCAATGCCCGGCTGCCCGTGCTGGTGCTGATCCGGCGGAAAAGCCACCGGAATGTCCTTGCACTGGTGAATGACGCCATATTTAGCATACGGATAGTTCATCGGCCAATCCTTCCCTAAGCTTTTGATGGTACACAGTCTATTCACGGGATGGGCGAGTGTGCCAGTTATTTTTAAGTCTTACATCGAAATAACAAACGAACATAAACGGCTGTCCCGGACATAAATATGTACCAAAGCTGATGATCACCCAATGATGACGCATGTTGTTGGCATTAGGGATCCTTTTGGAAGGAGGAGGGCCGATTGATAGTAAGCAATGAGATGAATGCTGACAAGAAAATGACACCCAAACGAAAAAAATGGTTCACGCGCAATGATTGGACCGGCTATTTGTTCAGCGCCCCATTAATTATCGGCGTGCTCGCATTTGCCATCTATCCGATGTTTGCCGCATTGTTTATCAGCTTTCACCAGACGTCGGGCCTGTCGCTGAACGGAAAGTGGGTGGGGCTCAGCAATTACCGGTATGCCCTGGAGGATCCGGTCTTCTGGCAAGCGCTTACAAATACGTTTTTGATGGGCGTCTTGTCCGTGGTGCTCGGCATCGTATTATCCTTTGTGCTGGCGAGCCTGATCAACAATCTCAAATGGAACTTCGGCAAAAACTTTTTTAAGGCCGTCTATTTTCTGCCGAACGTCGTGTCGGCGGTAGCGACCAGTCTCCTGTTCTCGTTTCTGTTTTTCCCATCGAAAGAAGGGCTGCTGAACTTTGTGCTGAGCTGGTTCGGGGTTCACCATCCCATCGGCTGGTTTACGAATCCGGAGGTGTCGCGCTACAGCATCGTGCTGATGAGCCTGTGGGGGGCGCTTGGCTACAACACGATCATTTTTCTGGCTGGCCTGCAAAGCGTGCCGCGCGACCTGTACGAAGCCGCTGAAGTCGATGGGGCGGGCGGGTACAAGAAATGGCTCCATATCACCATCCCTTATTTACGTCCGATCTTCGTCTTTATGCTCATTATGGGCACGATCGGCGGCATGAAGCGGTTCACTGACGTGTGGCTGATCGGCGGTACGGCGGGCAATCCGGGCGGAAGCCTGATGACGGTGGTGCTGTACATATACCGGAACGCATTTTTGGCATCGCAAATGGGTCTGGCCACAGCCGCTTCTTATCTGCTGTTCATCATCATTTTGGCGCTGACCGCAGTCATGATGCTGTTGAACCGCCGCAAAGACAGCCTCGACTGACGCACTAGAGCCAATACCGTCGTCATATCAGAACTACATGATACTTAAGCAAAGGAGGTCCCGCCATGATCCAAACGGCCGATTCCAAGACGCTGCGCCGCAAAAAAATCCCTCTCAGTCAGTGGATTCTCGCCATCGTGCTGTTTCTCGGCTCCTTTATTATGATCGTGCCATTCCTGTGGATGCTCGTGACCAGCTTTGACTGGGGGGCCCGGCTGAACATTACGTTTCCGCCGAAAATCTGGCCGGAAGAGCCGTCCATACGCACGTATGAAGTAGCCTTTACGAACATTAAAATGTTCCGCTATATCATCAATTCCATCATCGTCAGCGCAGGCGTTATCGTTGTCAGCTCGCTGTCCGCGCTGCTGTCCGGTTATGCCCTCTCCAAGCTGCGGTTCAAAGGGGCGAGCCTGGTGCTTCTGCTGGCGCTGAGTACGATGATGATTCCGTTTGAAATGACCATGATTCCACAGTACCTGCTCTTCAGCAAGCTGGGGCTTCTGGACAATTATCTGGCTTTTTATTTACCAGCACTTAACTATGCCTTCGGCACGTTTTTGGCCAAAGCCTTCATCGACCAGCTGCCATCCAGCCTGCGCGAAGCCGCCATTCTCGACGGCGCCGGGGAGTTCACCGTGTTCGGCCGGGTGTATTTGCCGCTCTGCACGCCGATTATCGCCACCATGATCATCCTCCTGTTCCTGGGCGTGTGGAACGAAATGCTGTGGCCGCTGCTGGTGCTGAAGAATGCTGCCAAATATACGATCCAGATCGGCCTGGCGATGTTTACCTATAACAACGGCATCAACCAACAGCCCTCGATCATTATGGCTGCAACGGCGGTCAGTCTCATTCCTGTCGTCGTCGTATATATGTTTTTGCAGCGTTACATTATCGAAAGCATTGCTTTGTCCGGGATCAAGCAGTAAACCCGGCGAAGCGCGGCCTTGGGGCCGCACGGCACCTATGATGATTGCGAACACACTGATGATGAAAAGGGGGAACATGCATGAAAAAATGGCTTATGCTGCTGCTGTCCTGTACGCTCGTATTCACGCTGGCAGCCTGCTCTGAGGGATCAGGCAAAGACGTGACCGGCGGCGTGGAAATCAAGCAAGTCTCTGACATGAAAGGAACCGTCCGGGTGGCGCTGGCCGGCTGGCAGCTCGACAACGGCATCAACGCGCAGACAGGCAATCCGACGATCGGGCTGACCGAGTACATGGATAAGACGTTCAAGAAAATGTACCCGAATATCAAGGTGGAGCTGTACCAAATTCCTTGGGAGAACGTAAAGGCCAAGCAAACGGCGATGCTCATGTCGGGGGATGCCGACGTGCTGTACACCGGGGGAGCTTTTGCCTCCCAATGGTATCAGGACGGACTGTTGCGTGATCTGGACGACTTGATCAAAGAAGACACATCGTTTGATCCCGGCATTTATCTGGACGGCATCATGAACAATTCCTACAGCACCAAGTCACCGGACGGATCCAAGCAGTTCGGCATTCCTGCCGTGCTGGGCCGCCGCATGACGATCTATGACAAAAAGCTGTTCAGCGACTGGGGCGTCGAAGGCTTGACGGAGAAAGCGCCCCCGGAAGAAATTTTGGAAAAAGCCAAAAAGATGACCGGCAAAAATCCGAAAACCGGCGAGCAGAACTACGGCGTATACTGGTCGGGCAACTCGCTGAACGGCTCCACTTTTGTGGCGCTGACCCTGGCTTTCGGAGCGAAAGGGGCCGAAGGCTCGCTGAAAGACGTAAAGTCGATCAAATGGCATCTGAACACCCCGGAAATGGTGAAGGTCATGGAATGGCTGAAGGAAGCCGCAAAGCTGCCGCCGGCCGGCTTTATCACAGCCCAGGGAGCGGAAAACTTCGGGCTTGAGAAAAACAACATCGCGATTGCGCTGGACAGCACCGGCGGCGCGACGATGAACGAATTTATCGCAAACAATAACAAGGATTTGCTGGACCGGTTCGAGCCGGTGATGAATATGGGTCCGAAAGGTGAAGGCTGGGTGGCCGTGGATCCGTTCGTCATGGCGAAGAACGCCAAGGACGTGAAAGCTTCCTGGGAAGTTCTCAAATTCCTGACCAGCCCGATGACGCAAAAATATACGTATGAGAACTTCGCGATGACACCGACGATCAAGCAGGCCGATTTTGTGAAGCCGGAAGACAAATATGTGAAAAAGGCGCTGGACATCGCCAATGTCGGGCACTCCGAGCTGATGGACGAAGCCAATCCGTTCTATATGAGCGATATCGTCCCGGCCGTCAACGGCTTTATCAGCAAGGCGGCTTCCGGCAACGCGCCGGACATCCAGCAGTTCCTGGACGAACTGCAGGACCGCGCGGAAAAATGGTCCGCCAATCTGAAGTGACAGGTTAAAGCGAGTGCAGGGCCCTTCACGGGGCCTTTGCACTTCCTTTTTACCAGGAGACGCAAGGACGATATTCGAAATTGTAGCTGCCTAGCGGCAGGAGCAAATGATCCCATTGCGTGTGTTTGAAAAACAGTATGTAAGGAGGTCCCATGATGGTTCGTGTTGGTTTGGTCGGGGCAGGCGGAATCGCCTCCGAGCATTTGAAGCATATTGACGATCATGATCAGGCAGAGCTGGTCGCCGTGTGCGATATTTCCGCGAAGCAGGCGGAACTAGCCGTAAAACGGTATGGTGGAGTCGCTTATACGGATATCCGGCGGATGCTGGCGAATGAGCAGCTGGATGCGCTCTTTGTGTGCGTTCCCCCCTTTGCCCATGGCGATATTGAAGAGCAGGCGGCGGGAAGGGGCATTCATCTGCTGGTGGAAAAGCCGCTGGGTCTGGATATGGGCACTGTACGGCAAAAAGCGGATTTTATCCGGAAAGCGGGCGTCATGACGGCCACAGGCTACTGCCTAAGGTATATGGAGCCGGTACAGAAGGCGAAACAGTACCTGGCCGGCAAAGAAATCGCCATGGTGCGGGCCCACAGGTTCGGCGGGTTGCCGGATACCCCTTGGTGGGTGGACCATGCCAAATCGGGCGGACAGCTGGTAGAGCAGACGACCCATAATGTGGATCTTATGCTGTACTTGGCCGGAACAGTCCACAAGGTCAGTGCTGACATGGCCCTGCTGCTGAACAGGGACGTTCCCGGGATCACGACGCCGGATGCCGCTTCGGTCAACCTGGTGTTCGATTCGGGCGCAATCGGCCACATTGACACCGGTTTTCTACCCCAGCCGGACAGCCGTTCCTCCCTGGAGATCATTGGAAGGGATTTCAGATTGACGCTCGAAGGAACGTCGCTTACCATTCTGGAACCGGAGCAGACGATCATTCTTCGCGGCAAATCCGATTTCTACAAAGTCCAGGACGACGCTTTCTTTCGGGCCGTTGCCACGGGTGACCAGAGCTTGATTCTGGCTCCGTATGAAGAAGCGATGCACACGCTGGAAGTGACGCTGGCTGCCAACGAATCGGCACAAAGCGGATTGCCGGTGACCATAACCAAGAGGGGGTAAATATAGAGCCCCTGAAGGAGCCTGCGGGCTCCTTTTTTGCGTATCCGGATAGCCGTATGCCGTGCATAAACATATCGATGCCGTGCATAATCACGCCTTTTCCATAATCAGGATATGACGGAGTATTCCAGAATAGAATCTGGTAAACCGTTTTCGATCTATCAATTTGGATTTTTTGGATTCAGTGATTGTATACGTCAATTCGATGAAGGAAACAGTCACAGTTAAGCCAATTTGTATCATCATTACGATGGGGACAGCGCCTTCAAAAAGAAAATAAATTCCGGATAGAAGGCTCCATTCTCTATCAGGAAACGGGATTCCCGGCATTCCCTAGTTCTTGTTTTCTTGCGAAGATCTTGCTTCTGCTGTCCCAAACAAGGTAAACTCAAACTTAGGCATAAAAAGAGCTGGAACAAGAAGGAAGGATTAGCATGTTGGATCTGAATGTGAATGAGCCGGATCAGCTGGTTCAGGTTGCCCATGCATTGTCCACCAGGGCGAGGGTGGATATGCTGAAACTGCTCTACACGCGGAGCATGAATATCATCGAAATTTCGGAAGCACTCAAGCTGCCGGTGTCGACAGTGGCGAACAACGTCAAAATTTTGGAGGCCGCCAAGCTGCTGACGACAGAGCTTCTGCCCGCGGCCCGGGGGGCGATGAAGGTATGCACCCGCAGTTATGATGACATCCATATCAGTCTCAACCCGGCGATCCAATCGACCAAGGAAAATTACGGCGTTTATGAGGTCGAAATTCCGATCGGATTGTACAGCGATTGCGAAGTATTCCCGACCTGCGGCATGGCGAGCGGCACCGAAATGATCATCCGGGAAGACGAGCCAGCGAGCTTCTACCATCCAAAGCATATCGATGCGCAGATCATCTGGTTCCGCAAAGGTTACTTGGAGTACATTTTGCCGCTGGAGCTTCCGCAAAACGTCAAAATCAAATCGCTTGAGCTGTCCATGGAAATCTGCTCGGAGGCGCCCAACTTCGATAACGATTGGCCCTCGGACATATCGGTCTGGGTGAACGGGCTTGAGATCGGGATGTGGACGAGTCCAGGGGATTTCGGGGACCGCCGCGGCAGGCTGAACCCCTCCTGGTGGCTCGATTGGACGACGCAGTACGGCCTCTTGAAAACGTGGCGGGTCGATGAGGACCGAACGACGCTGGATATGAAAAAGGTATCGGATGTGGGCATCAACGATCTTCAGCTGGATGGGCGTCCGAATTTGCGCCTGCGGATCGGCGTGGATCCAAATGCGGTCCATAAAGGCGGAGTGAACATCTTCGGGCGGCAGTTCGGCGATTATGAGCAGGACATCAAGATGCGTATTCAATATGTTCCCCTCACGGAGGAAGCGTAAAACCATTGTTACAACAAGTTTGTAACAATGGTTTTTTTGTTTCTGTCACCGGGCTTGTGGATTTTTATGGGAGAAGAGCGTGGTTAAGGCAAATTTTTCTTGTTGATAAAGCGATGAAGCTAATTTGATATGCACGAGAATATAAACATCTCAAAATTTTTTATTACAAAAAAATGAAATGAATGCGTTGACAAAATAGAAGTTTAGCCGTAATATAGCCCCATAAGAACAATAAAGTTGTAATAAAACAATAACGTTGTTCTTTAGAACGACTACGGTGACGAAAATGGGGGGTACGTATGAGAAGAAAATTCAGCTTCATGTGGATCACATTACTGTCTCTGACCTTATTGCTCAGCGCCTGCGGCAGCGGTAGCAGTGGCGGGGCGGACAGTGCAGGCGGAGATGCGTCCGGCGGTACTGGTGAAAGCGCTTCGACGGATACGGGCGGCGGCAGCGGCGAGAAAGTGAATCTTTCCTTCTGGACGCTGTTTGACGGCGGAGACGGTGATAACATGCAGGCGATGGTAGACCAGTTCAATAAAGAGCATCCCGATATTCAGGTGAAAAATACGAAGCTCGTCTGGGGCGAGTATTATACGAAGCTGATCACAGCGGTTGGCGCAGGCAACGGTCCGGATGTGGGCATCTCCCATATTTCCCGTCTTCCCGACCTGATCAATCAGGGAGTTGCCACCGAGCTGGACGATTCGGCAAAGGATGCCAACATCGACTGGAGCACGTTCAACCAGAACATTCTGGAAGCTTCCGTTTACGATGACAAGCATTATGCGGTTCCGATCGATACACATCCGTTTATTATGTACTACAATAAAAAGCTGCTTAAAGACGCAGGGCTGCTCGGCGAAGACGGCAAGCCGGTTCTGGAGCAATCGGGCGAGGGATTCATCAAGTTTCTGACAACGCTGAAAGAGAAGCTTCCGAAAGGCAAATATCCGTTTGCGCTCTCGAGCTCCAACGATGATCCATTCCGTTTCTGGTGGGCACTTTATTCGCAGCAGGGCGGCAATGACGTCGTATCCGACGATCTGAAATCAGCCGACATCGACAAAGAAAAAGCTGTAAAAGCCGCGGATTATATCAAGGACTTATACCATAAGTACAATTTCATCAAGCAGAACGACCCGGATTTCTATAAAACGTTCCAGAGCGGGAATGCGGCGATCATGATGACCGGCGTGTGGGCGACCGGAACGTGGGAGAAAACGAAAGGGCTGGAATTCGGGGCCATGCCGATCCCTAAAGTTTTCGACCAGGAAGCGACATGGGGCGATTCGCATACGATCATTCTGCCGGCAACGAGCAATGAAGATCCGGAGAAGCGCAAAGCTGCACTGATTTTCGCCAACTGGATCGCCGACCACGGAGAAATCTGGGCGAAAGCAGGCCATATCCCTTCGAAGCCGGCCGTATTCGACAAGCCGGAATTCAAAGAGATGCCGTACCGGAGCGATTATGTCTCGGTGGCAAGCACAGTTAAATTCAACAAGCATTCCGACAAGAACTGGCAGATCCGCGATAACGCGCTCTTTAAATATTTGAACGAAGTTTGGTCCAACAAGATGTCGAGCTCGGATGCCGTTGACAAAATGCAGACCGAGATCGGTAAAGTTTTAAGCGAGTAACCATGAGGGTATGATCCATCAGACAGGTTTGGGGCGGCTGGCTCCAAGCCTGCCTGAGCGATGTGGGAGAGGAAGGTGAGTCATGAAGAAGCTTCGGATCGACTTGCAGGCACTGATTTTTTTACTGCCCTTTCTGATTGTGTATGTGTTGTTTACGATCTGGCCGATGATTAAGGGCGCGCAGATGAGCTTTTATAAATGGACCCTGATCCGGAAGATGAAATATGTCGGGTGGGACAATTTCCAGCGCATGTTTCATGACGACCAGTTCTGGGCTGCGGTATGGCATTCTACGATTTTCGTCTTTCTGACGACGCCGACCATGATCGTGCTGGCCATCGCGCTGGCACTTATCGCGAACCGGAAATCCAAGCTGCAGAAGCTGTACCGCAGTGCGTTTTTTCTGCCAAGCATTCTTTCGGTTTCGGTGGCATCGTATTTGGGGTTGTTTATGTTCCAGCCCTATACCGGCTTCATTAACGGGATTCTGCATGGACTCGGCATCCTGGCGGAAGGGAAAGAGATCTTCTGGCTCACCGAGCCGTCGCTGGCCTGGATTGCGGTCGCCGCTCTGACGCTGTGGTGGACGGTGGGGTTCAACTTTATTTTGTATCTGTCCGCCATGCAGGAAATTCCGGACGAAATTTATGAGGCGGCATCGCTGGACGGCGCGGCCAAAGGGCAGATGTTCTGGCGGATCACGCTGCCGATGATGAATTCGATCACACGGATGATTCTGATGCTGCAAATTATCGCTTCCTATAAAGTGTTCATGCAAATTTACATCATTACGGGCGGCGGACCGCTGGATTCGACAAGGCCGATCATCCAGTACATTTACCAGAGCGGTTTCAAAAAAAATGACCTGGGTTACGCGGCGACGATGTCCTATATGCTGTTTGCGATTTTGCTCGTATTGTCGATTATCCAGTATATCGTTAACAACCGGAAGGAGGCGGCTTAAGGCATGAAATGGGTATACCGGATCATTTCTGTCATCGCGGCGTGCGTGTTTCTGGTTCCGCTGGTCTGGATGCTGGTCGTATCGATCAAGCAGGAAGGAATGAAGGTCTCCGGTTTGTTCGACTGGTTTACGCCGCCATATTCTCTCGCGGTGTACGGACAAATTATCAGCGGCACCAAGCTGATGCAGTGGGTGTGGAACAGCTTCTTCGTCGCAGGCGTCGTCACGGTTCTGACCGTTCTAGTTGCGGCTATGGCGGCTTATGCGTTGTCCAAAATTCCTTTCCGTTTTAAAGCCATCATGTTCTTTTTCATTTTGGCGGGTCTTCTCGTTCCCGGCGAAGCAACCATCATTCCGCTGTATCAGGTCGCCAAGGACATGCATTTGCTGAATTCGTACCAGGGGCTGATCGTCACAGCGCTGGCTTCGCCGATGGCGGTTATCGTGCTTAAAGGATTTTTTGACGGCATCCCGAACGACCTGATTGAGAGCGTGCAGATGGATGGAGGCGGCGTGTGGAAAATATTCGCGGTGATCATGCTGCCGCTGACCCGCCCGGCGCTCGCGTCGATGGCGATTCTGACCTTTATCGGCTCGTGGAACAATTTCCTCTGGCCATTCCTGTCGCTGACAAACGACAAGCTGTTTACGCTGCCGATGGGAATTCCGACCTTGATGAGCCAGTACTCGGAGGATTACGTGAAGCCGATGGTTGTGAACACGCTGTCTTCCATCCCGATCATTATTCTGTTTGTGATCTTTGAACGGCAAATCATCAAGGGGATCAGCCTGTCGGGGATTAAAGGGTGAGCGGCACGGCCGTAGCCGGGATTGAGCCGAAGCGGCGCGAGCGTGCCATCGATTTGTTCAAAGGACTGCTGATCGTCGGGATGGTGTGCTGCCACACGCTGCAATTTTTCAGCGATCCGGTCGTATACCCGTCCATCAGCCGCTGGATCGATTTCTTCAACCTCATCACCTTTTCGGGGTTTGTGTTCAGCTTCGGGTATGTATCGCAGCTTGCTTATTATTCCAAGCCGTTTCGCAGCGCTTGCCCGCGGATGCTGGCAGCCGCGCTGAAAACACTGCTGGCCTTTTATGTATCCGGAACGGCGTTCAGGGTGTTCCATGACGGAGCGCCGCTCCAGTGGGACACGATTCGGCCGATCATGCTGCTGAAGGATATTCCGGGCTGGTCCGAGTTCCTGGTGTCTTTTACGTATTTGATGGTCCTCGGCTTAGTCCTGTTCGTTCCGCTGCGCTGGCTATCCGGGCGAAAGTGGCTTGGTTTTCTGGCGGCCGGCCTGCTGCTTGCAGGGACGCTGTTTCCTTATGGAGCGGTCCATGTTCCCCAGCTTGGGTTATTGGTCGGCACGAGGGATTTCGCCTCGTTTCCGCCTGTTCAATATTTTCCGTATTACCTGCTTGGGATCTTGTTCGCCAAATACCGGATTCGCTTCGACTGGCTCGTTCTCGCCGGATCGGTGCTTGCAACCGGACTGTTTGCGGCAAATTGGCGGTATGCCGGGGAGCTTCCTTCGCGGTTTCCGCCTTCATTGTTCTGGATTATCGGTGCTGCCTTCATATTATATGGTTATTATTTGCTGGCCAGGGTATTGGAACGCATTCCGTACGCGTTTGGCTTTCTGGAGTCGATGGGGCGGAACGTGCTTTTGTATCTGGTGCTCAGCAATTTACTGATTTTTACGGTAAAAAGCAGCCGGCCGGATCTTCTCGTCGGAAGCGGCGGCGGCTTGCTGTACGCGTCAGGATGGCTCGCCGTATGCGGATTTTGCAGCTGGATCGTTACCAAGCGTACGCGCTAAATGTGATTACTTCAAAGGAGTAGAGAGAAATGACAGAGATGCTGCGCGGCGAATATCCTCGCCCACAATTGGTTAGAGCGGATTGGCTCAACCTTAACGGAGTATGGAATTTTGAATTTGATGACGAAGCGGCCGGCGAGAGGGAAAAATGGTACGAGCATCCTTCCTTCTCGCGGACCATCCAGGTTCCGTTTTGCTATCAGAGCAAGCTGAGCGGAATCGGAGATCCTTCGTTCCATGATATCGTGTGGTACCATCGGAACTTTACGGTGCCGACAGCGTACCAAGGCAAGCGGCTGATTCTGCATTTCGGTGCCGTGGATTATGAATGCAAAGTATGGGTGAACGGCAGGCTCGCCGCTATTCACGAAGGCGGTCATACACCGTTTCAAGCGGATATTACGGACCTGCTTCAGGGTGCGGACAACTCGATCGTGGTAAAAGCCGTCGATTACAGCCGGGACGCGGCGCTTCCGCGGGGCAAGCAGTACTGGGAGGAACAATCCGCCGGAATCTTCTATACGAGAACGACGGGAATTTGGCAGACGGTATGGATCGAACCTGTGCATGACCTCCATATCCGTAGGATTCGGCTGACGCCGGATATCGATACGAATGAAGTGTCCCTGCAGGCTTTCATTCAGGGCTGGGACACCCGGGCCAAGCTTCAATTAAAGTCGGTTATTTCTTTCGCGGGGCAAGTCGTTTCCGAAGATACCTTTTCGGTGACGGGGAAAGACGAGATGCGCCGCATCCGCCTGCACGATTTTAACGATCATGGCTTGGGGCGCTGGTGGTCGCCTGAACGCCCGAATTTGTATGACTTGGAGCTGACGCTCCTGGTTGACGGAGAAGCGGTGGATACCGTCGCCAGTTACTTCGGCATGCGGAAAATTTCGATCGAGGACGGCGTCGTGCTGCTCAATAACCGTCCTTATTATATGAAAATGGTGCTGGACCAAGGGTATTTTCCGGACGGCCTGCTGACCGCACCTTCCGATGAAGCGCTGAAAAAAGACATTGAGTTGACGAAGGAAATGGGATTCAACGGCGCCCGAAAGCATCAAAAAATCGAAGACCCCCGTTACCTGTACTGGGCGGACCGTTTGGGCCTGCTTGTCTGGGGAGAAATGGCCAACGCATTCCGGTTCACGGAAACCTATGCCGGTCAGATCACCCGGGAATGGCTGCAGGCGGTGGAGCGGGATTATAATCATCCCTGCATCGTGGCCTGGGTTCCGCTCAATGAAAGCTGGGGCGTAACGAATATATTGGTGAGCCCTGCCGAGCAGCAGCATGCGCTGGCGCTGTATCACATGACCAAATCGCTGGACATGTCACGTCCGGTCATCTCTAACGACGGCTGGGAACTGGTCAAAACCGACCTGGTTACCATTCATGATTACGAATGGCGCAAAGAAGTGCTGGCAGACCGCTATTCGACCGTGGAGCAGGCGCTTCAGGCAAAACCGGGCAACCGCTGGATTCTGGTGCCGGGGTATCCTTATGAAGGACAGCCGCTGCTGCTTACCGAATTCGGCGGAATCTCATTCCAGAAGGGGAACCAGGAAGGGTGGGGTTACTCCGGAGCGTCGAATGAGGAAGATTTCGAACGGCGCCTGGCCGACGTGGTTCAGGGCACTCTCGCTTCGCCCGTGCTTCAGGGCTTCTGCTATACGCAGCTGACGGACGTCGAACAGGAAATTAACGGTTTGCTGACATACGACCGGCAGCCAAAGATTCCGCTGGAGAAGATCCGTGAGATTGTGCAGGGACGTTGATACACCTTTTAAAATAGAGTGGCTAATATGTAAATAAAGAGTGAAGAGGGCCCCGTTTAGGGGCTTTCTTTTTTTGTAAATGGTGGCATCGCCTAGTTAATCGGTATAAAGACTGTTATAATACAAAAGACAAAGATATGATTGATCAGGATAAAGTGGGCCCTTTCTTTGTTTAGAACCATCGCGTGACCAATGGAACCCGAGTCCGAATAAAACCATGGTGATACAGGAAAAGGGGAATGAGAAATGGAAATGAAGCTGATTTTTACAAACAAAGGCAAAAATGCCATCGGGAACTTCGAAAACGATGAGCTGATCGAAGTGTTCACGAGGTACAGTAAGACATTGATGAAAAAGTACGATCTCGTCGTGTCGGTTCCCTCTGAAGATAACCGTGACATTACGGCCGATGGTACCATCAACGTGCAACTGAACGACGTCAAATGCGATGTTCAAACGTTCTTCAAGGAACTGGCCAGAGATGTGAAGGTTCCGTTAAAGAAACGGCTGGACGCCGGCGAGACGCTGGATGGCGTGTTTAAGGCGGAGCTGGTCAATTAAGGCATTAGAATAATCGTTAATGAAGAAAAGGGAGCCGGCGGGCTCCCTTTTTTTTGATGATCGAGCGGAACCAAGCAAATGCAGCTTAGCCTTTTAGAGCGGATATTCATCCGTTTAGGATAGCAACACCGGCCGTTAATTCCGACCAGACCGCCTTCACGTCTCCGGCTTTCATGACTTTCCCGAAGTACTGCGCAATGTTCGACAAGGTCATTTCGTGGGCCTCGGCAGAGGAACCGGCGCAGGCGTCCTCGACGAGCGTCACGTTATAGTCGAGCATGAATGCGTCCCTGGCGGTCGACTCCACGCATACGTTCGTGAGGACGCCGGTCAGGACAACGGATGTGCACCCCAGAGAGCGCAGCATCAAATCGAGGTTGGTGCCGATAAATGCGCTGTACCGATGCTTTTCCACCACATAATCGCCCTCCTTGGGCTCCAGCCCGTACAGCTCCGTGCCCCAACTTCCCTTCTCGACGATCCGAAGCGGGTTGCCGCTGGCCGTATGCTGCAGCTCCCATGCCTGGGAGGTAGTGCCCGCATCCAACGTCATTTGTACGAAGATGACCGGCACCCCGCTAGCCCTCGCTTGACCGGTAAGGTCATGGATGGGCCGCACACAAGCCTGGAAAGCCGGAATATCGACGACTCCCGCGCGGCCGCAGGCTCCGTTTTCGTGGCAAAAATCGTTTTGCATGTCGATGATGATCAGGGCGGTATCCTCCGGATGAAGCCATGCATGGGTACTCAAATGAAATCCCTCCAAAATAAATGTTGTTGTGTATATGTCAAATAATATAACATTAGAACCCCAATTACAGGATATCGCACTTTTTTATACCCTGAATGACAAGAAATATGATATAAATAGGATAATATATGTTATTTATTCTTACACGATCGGAAATTCCTCCGACCTGCTGATCGGTAAAACCAATTTTTATGGAAGGTGGGGATGGAATGGATCTGGAAGGTCTGCATTCATTTGCAACGATCGCCAAGGAGAAGAGCATTTCCAAGGCTGCCCAGACGCTGCATGTCACCCAGCCTACGCTTAGCGCGAGAATACGCAAGCTGGAGGAGGGGATGGGAGTCAAGCTGCTGGACCGGGGGTGGGACGGAGTGAAGCTGACGCAGGAAGGGCATTATTTTCTGTATTATGCGATCCAAATGGTAAGCCAGTTCAACAATGCCTCTGCGATGCTGAACAAAGCAGATCTGCTGAAGTTCGATCGTTCCCTTGCCGAAGTGACCCGCATGGACCGGATAGTGATCGGCGTCGACACCGGACTGTCCGGCAGGTTCGTGTACCCTCTGGTTGCCGAATTGCAGCGCATTCGCCCCGATCTGAAGTGTAAGTATGTTTCCCGTTCGTCCATGCTGCTCATTGATCTGATCGAGTACGGGGTCATCGATATCGGGCTGTTTTATGATGTGAAGGAATGCCGCCATTTGCAGCCGGTGCATCTTCTGGACGACGAATGGGTACTGCTGTGTTCGGAAGAAGCCTACCAGGGCGTGATCTGCAAGGATGATGACCTTATCGACGTGCTCAAGCATGACATGTTCGTGCTGTTCGAAAATCCGATTGCCACCTATGTGAATGTATGGGAGGTGCTGTCCAGACTGTTTGGGTCCACGCCCGACAAGTTCCAAATCGTGGACAGCAGCGATATGATGCTGGGGGTCGTGGCCAACGGCCAGGGATACACGTTCGTGCCCAAATGCTACGTCCCTGAGTTGTACCTGGAGGCCTATCCCATCCGAATGATCCCTTTTGGTTCCATGCTGCCGGCTCTGCCGGTATACATGGCATACTCGGAAACCGTCCAGCTCGACGTGCCGATCGGCGAATTGCAGCGCAGGCTGCTTGCCAGATACAAGCCGGGCGCAGGGCACACCGCCGCTTCCGGCGGTTTGAATGGATAAGGAGACAAATACAAAATAGGAGCACCCTCCTGGATGAAATGAGCCGGGAGGGTGCTTTTTTGCTTGTGCGGATTCAAACGAAGAAGTCGATCAAGCACGGATTCATCATGATACAGGTGCAGCGGGTACAGTTGTCATACCGTTTCTGAACATCGGCTGGATGACGGGCTCGATGCCCTCGACATCGATGTCATACAAAGTGCCCAGAAGCGAAAGGAGCGGAATGGCGGCAGACGCTGCCGCTTCTATACGCTCTTTGGCCATCGGGATGCCGATGATCGCTGCCTGCAGAACCTCGGCGGTGATTTCTTCAGCATCCCTTTCTTTCCGGGTGGTGGCGGTTAGCTTGTATTCGTTATCCATAGTATTCCTCCTCTGGTATGGTATGTAGCGGGCTGATTCGGCTGTCCACTGATCAGGTGATGTGCAGAAACCGGTTTTTCGACTAGTCCAGCCCCGGATGATGAAAATGCCAGTCCGTGCTCTGTTCATACGCATGGCCGATGCCGAGGAGCTCCGCTTCGGCAAACGGTTTGCCGATGAGCTGCATGCTGATCGGCATCCCTGCAGCCGAGAAGCCGCAGGGCATGGCGAGGCTCGGCAGGCCGGTTACGTTCGTCGGCATGGTCAGTTCAGCGAAGCGCATGCTGATTTCGACGTCGTGGATGCCGGGCGCAGTTGCCGGGAGGGTCGGGGTAAGCAGGACGTCAGCTGCAGACAGCGCCTGCATATACTCCTGCTGCAGCAGCCGGCGCGCCCGCTGTGCCTGCAAATAATGGACGGCCGGGATCAGGCGGGCGCCTTCGATCATTCCCCGGACATCCGGTCCGTACTGCTCCGGCTGTTCCCGGTACCACTTCTCGTGAATGGAGGCGACTTCGCCCATACAAATGCCGTTGCCGATCGCGCCGACATGGCTGAGGAGCGGGATATCCACTTCAATGACATTCGCGCCGAGCAGCTTGAACTGCTCCATGGCCGCCTGAAGGGCGGCCTCCACCTCCGGATCAATGCCGTCGTAGTAAAAGGACGAGGGAATCCCGATCGTGATGCCGTGCAGATCGCCGCGCAGCATGCCGGTGAAATCCGGGACCGATACGTCGGCCGACGTATCGTCAAGCGGGTCATACCCCGCCATAGCCTGAAGGCAGATGGCGGCGTCTTGGGTCGAGCGGGTCAGCGGGCCGGCGTGGTCCAGTGACCACGACAGCGGAAAAATGCCATGGCGGCTGACCCTGCCGTATGTCGGCTTCAAGCCGACGATGCCGCAGGCTGCTGCGGGAATGCGGACTGAGCCGCCGGTGTCCGTGCCTGTGCCCATGTAGGCAAGTCCTGCCGAGACGGCCGATCCCGAGCCACCGCTTGAGCCGCCCGGGGATTTCTCCAGGTTCCACGGATTGCGGCAGGGACCGAAATGAGGGCTGTTCGTCAGCGTCCCGGCGGCAAACTCATGGGTCTGCACTTTGCCGAGCAGGACCGCGCCTGCTTCTGCCAGCTTACGGACGACGGTGGCATCCGTATCCGGCACGAATGTTTCGAGGATTTTGGAGCCGACAGCCGTCCGGATTCCCTGGGTATTGTAAATATCTTTGTGGGCGATAGGAATTCCGTGAAGCGGACCTCTGTACTCTCCTTTCATGATTTCAACTTCGGCCGCTTTGGCCTGAGCGAGCGCGAGATCGGCCGTAACCGTTACGTACGCATTCAGCCGGGGATTGAGCGTTTCAATCCGTTCGAGAAGCATCTGCGTAATTTCGACGGGTGAAATGCGGCGGCTGCGGATCCGTTCCGATAAGCCGGCGATCGTATCATACAGCAGCTCCTGATGCAGGGTGGTCATAGATAACATCTCCTTTGCTAAAAAAGATTGTGGATGAGTGCTCTACCTCTCGAATGACTTGAACAAATGGATTATTTAAGGATATCCACCCATAGTTGATTTACCTTCAACCCGTGTCATTTCTATGGAAGAATAATGGTCCTCGAATGCAAAAATCCAATCGTTTTTTGTATATAGGGAGGTAATTGTTAAGAAACATAACATATTTTCACCGAAAAGGGGTTGAAACAAGGTATAGAATGTTTCGATATCCTAACATTGTAGAATTTATGTTAGTATTTATCACACAAACAGCATTCCTGGCATGCTGCAAAAAACCGATTGATTAAAGGCCGGGGAGATCCATTTTTCAGAAGCTGCGAAGGAGGGAATATGATGTCAAATCTTTTGGAAATCGACAGCCTTGTCACCTCATTTTCGACTAAGAAAGGGATGGTGGATGCCGTCAGAGGAGTCACCCTGCGGGTCAAAAAAGGCAAGACGACGGTTATTCTCGGGGAATCGGGTTCGGGGAAGAGCGTCATGCTCCGTTCCATTCTGCGGCTGACGCAGCGCGGTTCGAATGTTGCCGGCAGCGTCCGGCTCGAAGGAGAAGACTTGCTGGGCAAATCGCCGAAAGAAATGGTGGCGATCCGCGGGAACCGGGTGGCGATGATATTCCAGGACGCCCTCTCGGCGCTCGACCCGCTGTACCGGGTCGGCGACCAGCTGAAGGAAACGATCAGGGCGCACCATAAGGTGGGGAGAAGGGAAGCGAAGGATAGGGTCATCGAGCTGTTCCGTAAAGTCGGCATTCCTTCGCCGGAGGAAAGGGTGCATGCCTACCCGCACGAGATGAGCGGCGGCATGCGGCAGAGGGCGGTCATTGCGATGGCGCTCGGCTGCCGTCCCGATCTGCTTCTCGCCGATGAACCGACCACTGCCCTGGACGTTACCATTCAGGCGCAAATCCTCCGGCTGTTCAAGGAGCTTCAGGCCGAGTTCGGGATGTCGATCGTGCTGGTCACCCATGATATCGGCGTGGCCGCCGAAATGGCCGACGAGGTCGCCGTCATGTATGCCGGCAAAATCGTCGAGTATGGATCGGCGGAGGAGGTTCTGACCAGACCGATGCATCCCTACACGGCCGGGCTGATTGCGGCGACGCCTCAGAGCAAGCAAACGGGAAGGCTGTCCACCATCCCCGGACAGCCGCCGCTGATTACGGAAATGCCGCCGGGATGCGCTTTTGCACAGCGCTGTCCTTATGCCGAGAGCCGGTGCACGGAGAGTGTCCCGGATTACGTAAGCGCGGGACGATCGCAGCAGGCGGCCTGCTTCCAGCTTGCCGGCCGGGAAAGATACGCCCAATAAAAATAATGGAACCCTGTGGAGGTGCCGGAGATGAAACCATACTCAAGCTTGAAGAAAACGTACGCCATCACTCTACTGCTGCTTATCCTGTGCCTCTCAATGGTTCTTAGCGGGTGCGGCAGAGGCGGAGCGGCCGCCGAAGGCTCGGCGGCGAAAGGGACCTTGGTGATTGCCATGTCCGCCGCGAACATCCCGGTACCGGACACGATGCCGACCGAAGGCTACGAAGGGATGCGCTTTGTCGGCTACCAGCTGTACGACGGGTTGGTGAAATGGGATTTGACGCAGGGCGACAAGCCGGCTGAACTCGCGGGCGGCCTGGCCGAATCGTGGGAACATTCGAACAGCGATCCGACCGAGTGGACCTTTCATCTGCGCCAAGGGGTTAAGTTCCATGACGGAACGCCGTTTAATGCGGATTCCGTCATCTTTGCCCTCGATCGTCTGCTGAAGCCGGATTCCCCGTATTACGATGCAAAAACTGCCGGTTCCACTGGCAGCTCGCTTCGTTTTATCGCGAAGTACGCCAAGGCTGACGAAAACACGGTTCGAATCTATACCAACGGACCATACAGTTTTCTGCTGTACGACTTGGCCAGCATCCTGATACCAAGCCCGGAAGCGGTCAAGAAGTACGGCGGGGATTATGCGAATCATCCCACCGGAACAGGGCCCTTCAAATTCGTGAGTATGAAGCAGGGGCAGGAATTGGTTATGGATAAGAACGACAAGTACTGGGGCACGGTCCCGAAACTGGATCGGGTGGTGCTCCGGCCGATCAGCGATCCTTCCGCCCGGCTCGCGGCAATTCAGTCCGGGGAGGTCAACTGGGCCGAGATTCCGCCAACCGAATCGATTGAGCAGCTGAAAAGCATGGGATTCCAGGTGCTGACCAATACGTACCCGCACATTTGGCCGTATGTCTTGAACACGGCAGATGGCCCGTGGAAAGACAAAAAGGTGCGGCAGGCGGCGAATTACGCCATCGACCGAGAGGGCATGAGCGCCGACTTGCTGGGCGGCGCCTCCATCCCGGCGACGCAGCTGATGTACAAAGGGCATGCATGGTACAGTTCCGATGCGGAGCCGTATGCCTACGACCCGGACAAAGCCAAGAAGCTGCTGGCGGAAGCGGGTTATCCCAATGGCTTCTCAACCACCTTCCTGGTCCCGACAAGCGGATCCGGCAACATGTGGCCGGTGCAGATGAACGAATACGTTCAGAAGGACCTGAAGGCTGTGGGGATCGATGTGAAAATCGAATCTATCGAGTGGCAGTCGCTGCTGACCCAGTATCTTCAAGGGTTCCCCAAAGACAAGGAAGTGGGCGCAATAAATATTTCCCTGCCGACCATCGCCCCGAACTCCTTCCCGAACTTCTTCTCGTCGGCGGCTCTGTTTCCGAAAGGCTTGAATATCGGCGGATACTCTAATCCGGAGCTGGATCGGATATTGAACGAGGCGCAGACCAGCTTCGACGCCGGTAAGCGGGATGCGCTGCTGAAGCAGGCCTCGGCGATCATTGCGGAGGACGCCCCTTGGATCTTCGTCGTGCATGACCTGAACTTGAGGGTGCTTGCTCCGGATATTCACGGCTTTGTTCAGCCTCAGTCCTGGTTTGCGGATCTAACGGGCATTTCCATCGAGTAAAAAAGGGGGTATACGCGCATGGTTGCTTTTATCAGTAAACGTCTGCTTCTGTTCATCCCCACGCTGTTTGGCGTATCCGTCATCGTGTTTCTGATGCTCCAAATGGTCCCCGGCGATCCCGTCAACACGATCGTTCCTGCGGATGCGACCGAGGAAGAGCGGATGCGGGTAACACGCGAGCTTGGGCTCGACAAGCCGATTTATGTGCAGTTCATCTATTGGCTCGTCCATATGTTTCAAGGGGATATGGGGACATCTATCATCAAGCGGCTGCCGGTCAGCGAACTGCTGCTCCCGGCTGTAGGAAATACGCTGCTGCTGGCGGCGGCTTCCGCCGCCGTATCGTTCGGCCTCGGCCTGGCCATCGGCGTTTACAGCGCATACCGTCCCAAATCGTGGGCGGCTTCCCTGTTCAACGTGCTGGGACTCGCGGGAATCGGCATGCCGAATTTCTGGGCCGCGCTGATTCTGATCGGGATATTCTCCGTCAGTCTCGGCTGGCTCCCTTCCTCCGGGATGCAGAGTATCGGGGGTGGAGGGCTGCTGGATACCTTCAGACACCTGATCCTCCCGACGATTGCGGCTTCCCTGACGACGCTTGGCGTTATGACCCGGATGGTGCGCAGTACGATCGCGGGTTTGCTCCAGCAGGATTTCGTGTTCGCGTTGCAGGCCAAAGGTGCGCCGGCAGGCAAAGTGCTGCGCCATGTGCTCAAGAACGGCATGCCGACCATTTTGACGGTGGCCGGGCTCCAATTCGGCTATTTGATCGGCGGCTCCGTCCTGGTGGAAACGGTCTTTGCCTGGCCCGGCATCGGCCAGTTGATCTACCAGGCGATCGGGCAGCGGGACTTTCCCATCGTCCAATCGGGCGTTCTTGTGGTAGCTGTCGCTTTTGTTCTCATCAATCTGGCAGTCGACTCGCTGCATGCGGTTCTTGATCCAAGAGTAAGGCATTCTTGAAAGGAGTGGGCAGCATGGCTACCAATGTTCAATCCATTGTTCCCGATGCGGCTTCGGCCGCAAGTTTGCCAAAACAGCCCTCGCAGGCTGCCGAACGATGGCGGGCGTTCTGCAGGCGGAGAGCTGCGCTGGTCGCGCTGGTCATTCTCGCTGCGATCGTCCTCGCCTGCATCGCCGCCCCGTGGCTGTCCCCGTATGATCCTTACGCGGGTAACGTCAAAGAGAGGCTTCTTCCTGTCGGGTCGGCGGGACATCTTCTTGGCACGGATGAACAAGGCCGGGATTTGCTCACCCGGATCTTGTACGGGGGGCGGCTGAGCCTGCTGTCAGGCATCGTCCCGGTCATCATCGCCGTTATCCTAGGAGGCGGGCTTGGAATCATCGCCGGATATTTTAAAGGTATCATCAACACGCTCATCATGCGCACGCTGGATATTTTGTTCTCATTCCCGGCGATTCTGCTGGCCATCGGCATCTCCGCTTCGCTCGGTCCAGGCATCAGCAACATCATGATCTCGGCGACGATCGTCTTCATTCCGCCGATTGCCCGCATTGCCGAAACGGCCGTGAAGGAGGTGAAGAAGGAGGAGTATATCGAAGCCGCGCTGTCCAGCGGGGCCGGAACGGGGCTCATCATCCGTTTTCATGTCGTAAACAACATTTTTTCTCGACTGTTTGTCTACAGCACGACCCAGATCGGCATCTGCCTCATGCTCGCGTCCGGTCTGAGCTTTCTGGGACTCGGCGTATCGCCGCCGACGCCGGAGTGGGGATTTATGCTGAACAATTTGAAACAAGTCATATTTATTGACCCCATCGTTACGATCGTCCCGGGCATCTTTATATTCGTCACATCGCTTGCGCTCAATATCGTATCCGACGCCTTGTCGGATGTACTGGACAGCAAAGGTTAAGGAGGGATAACAGATGGAGCACATCCTTGAAGTGACCGATGTCAGCAAGACCTTTTCTCTGCGGGGGATGTTCGGACAGAGCAAGGGAGGGGTGTCCGCTGTCAACGGGGTATCCTTCACGCTGAAATCCAAGGGTACGCTCGGCATCGTCGGCGAGTCCGGATGCGGCAAGTCTACTTTGGCCCGGCTGATCATGAGACTGATTGAGCCTGACCAAGGGCAGGTCCGATACAAGAACGAGGATTTGCTGAAACTCGGCGGTTCCGATTTGAAGAAAATGAGGAAACGGATTCAAATGGTGTTTCAAAATCCTTATTCTTCGCTGAATCCGAAGCTGACCATTCTGGACAATGTGGCGTTCCCGCTGTGGGCCAATGGAACCGGGCGGGCTGCCGCCAGTACGCAGGCATACCGTTATTTGGATGCGGTAGGCTTGCCCAAATCCTATGCCGCGAAGTATCCGCATCATTTAAGCGGCGGGCAGAGGCAGCGCGTGGCCATTGCCAGGGCGCTTGTGCTCGAACCGGACATCGTCATTGCCGACGAGGCGGTGTCGGCGCTGGACAAATCGGTGCAGGCCCAGGTGCTGAACCTGTTTCAAGATCTGAAAAAGGAGTTCGACCTGTCGCTGATCTTTATTTCCCACGATCTGCACGTGGTGGAATATATGAGCGACGATGTCATGGTGATGTATTTGGGCGGCGTCGTGGAGAAGGGGCCGAAGGAAGAAGTTTTCGCGAATCCACGGAATCCTTACACGCAGGCGCTTCTTAAGTCGGTGCCCTCGGTGGACCTGGCCGTTCGCAAAGCGCCGGAAACCGAGCTGCTGAAGGGTGACCTCCCGAGTCCGCTGAATCCGCCGTCCGGCTGCCGCTTCCGGACGCGGTGCATGTTCGCTGAAGCGCGCTGCGCACAGAATGTGCCGGCTCTCGTTGAGGTAGGTGAGGGTCATCACACGGCGTGCTTGCTGGTACACGAAGGAATGGCGGCCGTTCAAAATTTGTAGAAGGGTGTGTGAATATACGATGACAAATCCAAAGTTCGGCTCTAGCGAGGTTCAGGATATCGTTACGGTAGCTGCGATAAATTTTCATTCCAAATGGGGGGATAAGGCGGATAATTTGAAGCGCATAAAAGGCTATGTGCGGACGGCGGCGAAGCAGGGCGCGGATTTGATATTGTTCCCGGAAACCGCGCTAACCGGCTACGGTGTCAAGGATGACGACCCTGAAATGCAGAGGCAGAATGCCGAAACGGTGCCAGGCGAATCGACGCTGGCCCTTGCTGAGCTGTCCAAGGAATACGGTGTGTATGTCGTGCTTGGGATGCCGGAGCGGGATGCGGCGGACCCGGATATCATCTACAATTCCGCGGCCGTGATCGGTCCGGAAGGCGTAATCGGCGCCTACCGCAAAATCCATCCGGCAGCCAAGGAGTCACTATGGGCGACAAAGGGCAGCGAGCCGCTCATGTTCGACACGCCATGGGGACCGGTGGGGGTCGGCATCTGTTATGATTCCTACTGCTTCCCTGAACTGGTCCGGCATTATACCGCGCTTGGTTCGCGGATATATTTGAATCCGACGGCGATCCACAATGTGGAAGGATGGCAGGACCTGTATTACACGACGCTCAAATCGAGATCGCTGGAGAACGGCACGTTTATCGTCAGCTCGAACCTTGTCGGCCAGGATTACGATTCGTATTTTCCCGGTGGCAGCATGATCGTCGGTCCTGCAAGCCACATCGGCTCGGAATACAAGGGGGCGCCGGTCGAGGACAAGGAGGCGGTCGTCCTGGCGACCCTCGATTTGAGCCAGGCGGGAGGCCGGCTCCCGTTGTTTGAATACAATCCGCTGACCGGTGTGCCGGACTGGAGGCCTGACATATACCTGCACATGCTGAGCGGCATAACCCGGAACGGCAAGTGGGCCGGCAGCTCGGAAAATAAGCTGCTCCCTAAGCCGCCGGCCGCCGTCATCGTGTAAACTCGTCTGCCGATAACGAACAAAAGCCGCCCTCTGCCTGGTCTGTTAGACTAGGGAGAAGGCGGCTTGTTGTTATGCTTGACATGCTCGGCGTCGGAACGACTAGAGGTCAGGGAATGCAGCCCAGCTTACCGCTGCTGTATAGCTTACCGCTGCTGTATAGCTTAGCGTTCGTCCGAAGTCAGGTCCAGCCAGTCAAGCTCCGCGCGGCTCAGCTGAATCCGGGAGCCCTCGTCGCAGGAACGCAGCTCTTCTGCCGACTGGGCGCCAATCAGGGCGCAGGTCGGGAACGGCTGGTTCAGCACGTAAGCGAGGGCGATTTGGATGGCGGTCACGCCGCGCTCCTCGCCGAGCTGCTTCGCACGCTCCAGGCGCTCCCAGTTGGCGTCGCTGTAGAACACGCGGACCAGGTCAGCGTTGTCGCGGACTTCCGGCGTAAACCGGCCGGTAAAGAAGCCTCTTGCCTGGGAAGACCAGGAGAAGAGCGGAAACTGCTCGGCTTCATGCCAGGCGCAGGTTTCGGCATCGGCCGAGACGCAGCCTTTCCAGAACGGCTCGTTCGGCTTGGCAAGGCTGAGGTTCGGGCTGCTGAAGGTAAAGCCGGTCAAGCCTTTCTCGGCCGCGTAATCGTTGGCTTCCTTGATCCGCTGCCACGTCCAGTTGGAACAGCCGATGGCGCCGACGGTACCTGACTTGACATATTCGTTCAAAATTTCGATCACTTCGCCGGCAGGTACGTTCGGATCGTCCCGGTGCAGCGCGTACAGATCGATAAAATCGGTCTGCAGCCGCTTCAGGCTGGTCGTAATATCGTGCCGGATTGCTTCCTTGTTGACGCGCGGACCGTTCTGGTCGTGATGAGCGCCCTTGGTCAGGATGACGATCTGATCCCGGTTGCCGCGCTCCTTCATGTAACGGCCCAGCACTTCTTCGCTTTCGCCGCCGCAGTAGATGTGGGCGGAGTCGACGGAATTGCCGCCGATGGCCAGATACGCGTCCATATTAGCCGCGGCTTTATCGTACGAATTGTGGTAAAAGTAGTCCGTGCCTTTCATCAAACGGGAAACCTTTTTATCCAGACCTTTGACCGAAATGTATTCCATGGATGATACCCTCCTAAGCTATTGTGGTTTTTTATGGCTCGTTACAGCGCGACCCGGGTATGCTCGCGTGCAGACAGCAAGCAGGCGTCAATCACTTTCATGTTGTGAATCGCATCATCGGGCTGGAACTGCAGCGGCGTCTTGTTAATAATGGCCCGGGCGAGCTGATCGGCCTGCAGGCTGTATGCGTTTACATGAGGAACCTCGATTTCGCTCCGCTCCCCGCGTACGGTCAAGTAGAAGTTGCCGCTGCCCGGCGTCGGTGTAACGTAGGCTGAAGGCACCTCGATGATGCCGTCCGTGCCGAGGATTTCCAGCGGATTGCGCGACGCGGCCCACATGGCGCAGTCGAAGGTCAGTGCAACGGAGCCGTCAAATTCGATGAGGCCGGAGGCCATCATATCGACATCGTCATGCTCCGGCGAGAAGAAGGCGTTCACCGTGACGGCGATCGGTTCCTTGCCGAGCAGCAGCCGAGCCGCGTTGATTGGATAGCAACCGACGTCGTAGATCGAGCCGCCGCCCCAATCCTTGCGGTAGCGGACGTTCGTTTTATCGCCGGCGTTGTTAAAAGTAAAGGCGCTGCGGATGCCGCGGACTTCGCCGATTTGGCCCGAGTCGATAATCTGCTTGATCTTGTCGTAACGGGGGTGGTAACGGTACATGAAGGCTTCGGACAAGTACACGCCCGCTTTGGCGGCGGCTTCAGCCATTTCGGCTGCTTCGCTTTCGGTCAGGGCCAGCGGCTTCTCGCACAGGATATGCTTGCCGGCTTCCGCCGCACGGATTGTCCATTCTTTATGAAGATGATTCGGCAAAGGAATGTATACGACGTCGATGGACGGATCCTCAAGCAGCGCCTCGTAGCTTCCATAAGCGACCGGAATATTCAGGTCCGCCGCCGTCTGCTTTGCTTTCTCCTCGTTCCGGCTGGCGATGGCGGCGACTTCATTCAGCTCGGACTGCTGCACCCCGGGAATGACCGAGCGCTTGGCGATGCCCGCGCAGCCCAGTACGCCCCATTTCAATTTCTGGCTCATGTTCGTGTATCATCTCCTCAAGAAGCTTATTTATGATTATATTGCGATTATAAAAGATTGTATTTAAAATTAATATAATACGATTTTGCAATGCATTATAACAATATTGTCATTTGGGGTGAGGACAGGTGAAGCGGCAAAGCCATTTGCTGACCCTTCCGTCGATGCCGTTTTTCTGTTTTCCCGAATCGGTCGGCTTTTACCGGAACGATCCGGGTCACAGCGTATTCCGGGAGGCGGGGGCCTTGAACAATTTCAACATTCATTACGTGGCTGCAGGCAGAGGGTACGTGGAAGTGGAGGATGTGGTCTACGAGTTGGGGCCGGGAGAGGCCGTACTGTATTTTCCCATGCAGCGCCAGCGATACTACAGCAGCGAGGAAGACCCGTGGGATATCCGCTGGTTTCACTTCTACGGGAGCGGTCTGCAGGATTATTTGATCGAACGCGGTCTGCATCACAGCCTCTTATGGACGATTCGCCAATCGGCTTCGTTTGAGCAGGCGCACGAAAATCTGCTGCAGGAGGCGGAAGATCACCGGATGCTCCACCCGGTCCGCCTCTCGACACTTACTTACGCCCTGCTGGCCGAGTTTATCGAGCATGCCACTCCGTTGTCTCCGGTCAAATCGAACAATTCGGGCAGCCGGATCCTGGAGCTGCTTCCGGTCATGCAGCAGGAGGCGGTCAAGCCGTTCATCCTGGAAGATTGGGCGGGCAGACTTGGCATATCCACCTACTACTTCTGCAAGCTGTTCCGCAGCGTAACCGAGATGACGCCGATGGAGTTCATCACGCGCTGCCGCCTTCAGATGGCGAAGCAGTGGCTGCTCGAGCGAAAGAGTGCGACGATCGGGCAGATCGCAGAGGACGCGGGTTATCCAAGCGTGAGCTATTTCAACAAGCGTTTTATGGAGCATGAGGGGATGACGCCCTCGGCTTACCGGCGGTTATACGGAGGAGCGTAAGGGATCGTTCAGCGGTAATCCGCGGGGATCACATTTGTTCCATAATTGAGATCCTTCCTGCCAGCTGACCGAATACCACCGTTCCTCCTAGCAATTTTAAAAAGTACAGTAATAAAGCCGGTCCCTCGCAAGTAGAGGGACCGGCTTTTTTGCATTGATTTCAGTTTTTCGCTGTCTTTTTACGGTTATTTCCCGTTTCTGTTCGCTGATTCATGACCATCCAGCTTCTCCATACCGGCGCTTGGCGCTGGACCGCTGGACCCCCGCTTCAGCAGTTTGGTGGGCAAGAGCAGTTCGGTATACGGATGCTCGGGATGATCCATCCGCCAGAACAGCTGCTCCACGGCCTTGCGTCCGTAGAGCTTCAGGTCCACATCCATCGTCGTAATTTGAGGCGTGGACACCTGGGACAAATAGCCGTTGTCGAAGCTGACGACGGAGACGTCCTCCGGCACGCTGTAACCCGATTGCTGCAGGGCCGAATTCAGGTAAAAGCCGAGCCCGTCGTTGACGCAGAACCAAGCTGTCGGGAGCTGTGGCAGCGTTTTTATTTTTTGCAAAATGTAATCCGTGTTTTCTACGGCATCCTTGATTACCCATGGCTCGTGGATCTCCAGCCCGAAGTCGTTCATCGCCAGTACGTATCCTTCCCAGCGCTCGTAATAACTTGGCGAAAACGAAGTGTTGGCCAACAGGCCGATCTTTCGATGTCCCAGCTCTGTCAAGTGACGGACGGCCTCATAAGCACTAAACCGGTTATTGGTTAAAATGCAGTCAGCATGGATAGAGGGATGGTGATGGTCGATGAGGACCGTCGGTTTACCCATGTTTGTAATGGTATTGATATAGTCAGTTGTAATGTGAGACAGAATGAGGATGCCGTCCACGGATTGATTGAGCAGAAACGAAGGGAGAGCCAGCTTATCAGCCGACTGTTTGCTGACCGATTGGATCAGAAGATTTTTTCCCCTGCGCACCGTTTCCCGTTCGATACTCAAATAAATTTCACCGAAGAAACTTTTCATAGAAAAGGCAAAATCAGAAGCGATCAGCGCAATATTTCCGGTCTGTTCCAGCTCGCCGGAGCGGCGCTTACGACTTTGCGAATACACATATCCCATCCGGTGTGCCGTCTCGAGGATCAGTTTCCGCGTATCTTCGCTGACCCCGTCTTTTCCCGACAGCGCCTGGGACACGGAATTCTTCGATATATTCAGCTGCTCCGCAATATCCTGCATGGTTACTTTATCCTTCATATGACACCTCAATTTTTGTTTTGCCTGCATAATTGGAGTTCTTTCTAAGAAACTTAAAAAGAAGCCTGCCTTTCAATAAATCACATTACGATAAATTGTAACGTTACAAGTTGTATAAGTAAATAGCCTTTATATAAAAAGATTATTCTGTCCTTAATAAAGTGTTGACAAGGATTTTGTAATGCACAATAATAGGGTTACACAAACGCTTACAAAATAATTAGTAATCTTAATTTGTAACGTTACAAAATAATGTTTCGAGTCTTTGGAATGATGATTTCAATCTTTCGGGACAATTTTTTGAGGAGGTCAACGATTCGATGAAAAGAAAAATGCTCGGACTTCTGGCTTTGGTGTTGGTGTTATCCTCCATGCTCGCCGCCTGCGGTTCCAAAAAGCAAAGCGCAACGACGGCGGATGGTGTGACGACCGTTGAGTTTTGGGCGGCAGCCAATCCGACGCAGCAAGCCTTCTGGGAGAAGATGGCCAAGGCGTACGAACAGACCAATTCCAAAGTGAAAATCAACGTCAGCGTCATCAAGGAATCTCCAAGCTCCGAGGCCAGCATTCAGGCTGCGATTGCCGGGGGAAGCGCTCCGACCATTTCGGAAAACATCAACCGCGGTTTTGCCGCCCAGCTTGCAAACAGCAAGGCGCTGGTACCGCTTGATACGCTAAGCGGATTTAACGATATCGTCACCACCCGTAATATGAAAAATACGATTGAACCATGGAAGTTCGCCGACGGACATCAATACGTGCTTCCGATTTACTCCAATGCGATGCTGTTCGGCTGGCGCCTTGACTTGCTGAAGGAACTGGGGTACAACGAGCCGCCTAAAACGTACAGCGAAGCGCTTGAAGTGAATAAGAAGCTGAAAGCGAAATATCCGGACAAATACTTCTGGGCCAAAGCGGACCTCGCCGATCCGACGGCATGGAAGAGATGGTTTGACTTCTTCATGCTGTATAACGCGGCTTCCGGCGGCAACAAATTCATTGAAGGCAACAAGTTTGTCGGGGATGAGAAGGCGGGCGTCGAAACGCTGAAGTTTATTGACGATCTCCGTAAGGACAAGGGCATTCTGGCGCAAAACGTACAGGATCCGTTCGAGACGGGCACAAGCCTGTTTATCGACCTCGGTCCTTGGACCTTTACGAACTGGGCCGAGAAGTTCCCGGACATGAAATACAACCAGAATTACACGCTGAGCATGCCTCCGGTACCTGACGGCGTAGACCCGAAAGATTCCAAAACGTTTGCCGATACGAAGGGGCTTGTGATCTATGCGTCGGCCACCAAGGAGCAGCAGCAGGCGGCGATGGATTTTGTGAAGTGGGTCTATTCGGATGCGAAGAACGACGCCCAGTGGTTTGATGAAACGAAGCTGCCGCCGGCTCGCGACGACCTGACCACCAACGAATCCTTCAAGGCGATTTTGGACAAAAACCCGGAACTGAAGCCTTATGCCGAAAATGTGCCGAATGCGGTGCCGCCGATGGATAATCCGAAATATAACGACCTGCAGACCTTTATTGGACAAGAAGCCTGGAATAAGGTCGTCCGCGGGGAGATCGATCCGGCAGCCGGATGGGCGAACATGAAGAAAGCCATTGAAGGGGAACTTCAATAAAAGGAGTCTTCTAAATGAAAGAAAACAATAACCGGTTGGGCTGGCTGTTCGCCAGTCCCTACCTGATTTACTCTCTCGTGTTTTTCCTGATTCCGCTCGTTTGGTCTTTTTATTTGTCTTTTACAAACTGGGACCTGATCGCTCCCGAATATGACTTTGTCGGCTTTGACAATTTTGCCAAAGCACTCAAATCGCCCGGCGTGCACGCTGCGTTCTGGGTGACATATAAATTCATGATGGTCTTTGTGCCGCTAGTGATCGTGCTGTCGCTCGTCGTTTCGGTTCTGGTGCACAGTCTTCCACGTTTGAAAAGCTTGTTTCTCATCGGCTTTTTCCTGCCGTACCTGTCTTCCGGCGTCGTATCGGCGCTGATTGTGAAAGGTTTGCTGTCTTTCAACAGCCCGGTCAACACGGCGCTGCGCAAAATCGGCATTAACATCGACTGGCTGGGGACCTCTTGGTCGGCACTTCTGATCGTCGGCATGATTATGGCTTGGAAATTTACCGGGTACTATGCGCTCATTCTGACGTCGGGCCTGGAAAGCATAGATCACGAAGTATACGAGGCGGCTGCCATTGACGGAGTTACCGGCCGGCAGCGCTTCTGGAAAATTACGCTTCCGCTGCTGTACCCTGCGCTCTATACGACGCTGATTCTCGCTTTCGGCGTCACCTTCGGCATCTTCACCGAGGTATACCAGCTGACAGGCGGAGGTCCAAACAATGCCACCAATACGTGGCAGATGGAAATTTACAGCCAGGCGTTCAAAAATCTGCAGGCTGGTTATGCGTCTGCGGTGGCGCTGCTCGCCTCGGTAGCTACCTTTATCTCGATCTTTATCATTCGGAAACTGCTAGAAAAGTGGGGTGCGCGAAATGGTTGGGTCTAAACGCAGCCGCAAGTCCAGTCTGGCCATCCGCTATATCATCGCAGGAGTATTGCTGCTCGTGATGGTGTATCCGTACTTGTACATGGTGCTGAATTCGTTTGCCGACTGGACACAGGTGGATCGGAAGCTGATTCCGAGTTCGTATACGCTGAAGTCATACACCTGGCTGTTTACAGGCGGGGAGACGGGAATCACGCGGCCCTGGCTGGGCGCTTTTGTAAACAGTATCATCGTGTCTCTGCTGTCGACCTTCCTCATGATGATGTTTGGGGTGATGGTCGCGTATGCCCTTTCGAAGCTGAAATGGCGCGGCAGGGATACCGTCAACAACTTCATTTTGTTCCATATGTTTTTTCCGGCCATCATTCTGCTGATTCCGAGCTTTCTCATTATTCAAAAGCTGGGCTGGTACGACACCTACTGGGCGCTGATCATTCCGAAAGGGGTCAGCCTGTGGGCGATCTTCATGTACACGAACTTCTTCAAGGCGGTGCCATCCGTATTTATTGAAGCGGCCAAGCTGGACGGAGCAAGGGATTTTCAAATTTTGTACAAAATCATGATGCCGATGTCCAAGTCCATCACCAGCGTCGTCTTTCTGTTCCTGCTGATGGAGCGCTGGACCGAGCTGCTGTGGGATATGATCATGGTCCGCAGCGACGGGATGCTGACGCTGAACGTCCTGCTTTCGCAGATGTTCGGTCCGTACGGATCGTATCCGGGTCCGCTGTACGCGGGATCGGTGCTGCTGTCCCTGCCGATCATCATCCTGTTCATCATTTTCGGCAAAAACTTCCAGAAGGGCATGCAGGTCAGCTTGAAATAAGCGCTGCGCGATAGGAAGGAGCGGATCTCCATGGGGGAGAAGACGGTGGCTGCAGAGACACCCTGGTGGAAAAGCAGCGTTTTTTATGAAATCTACATGCCGAGCTTTTGTGATGGAAACGGGGATGGCACCGGCGATTTCCAGGGATTGACCTCCAAGCTGGATTACTTGCGGGATCTTGGAATCGGAGGCATCTGGCTGACCCCGTTTTATCCTTCGCCGCGCGTAGATAACGGGTATGACATCTCGGATTATTACGGGGTGGACCCGGTGTTTGGGACGCTGGATGACTTTGACCGTTTCGTCCGGGAAGCTCACCGCCGCGGCATTCGCGTGATCGCGGATCTGGTGCTGAATCATACATCCGCCGAGCATCCCCGGTTCATGGAGTCCCGGTCATCGCGGACGAGTCCAAAGCGGGATTGGTACATCTGGAAGGATGCCGTGAACGGCGGCACACCGAACAATTGGGAGTCCTTTTTCGGAGGAACGGCATGGGAATGGGATGAGGCGACCGGACAGTATTATTACCATGCCTTCGCCAAAGAGCAGGTAGATCTCAACTGGGCGAATCCCGAGGTCAGGGAGGCCATGAAGGAAGTGATGTCGTTTTGGCTCGGCCGCGGGATTGACGGTTTCCGGCTGGACGTCATTAATTTCCTGAAGGTGTCCGGGCAGTTTAAGGAAAACCCGGTCACGGCGAATGGCGAACAGGATCACCGGTTCGACCAAAATCAGGAGGGCATTGTGGAGGCCATCCGCGATATTTGCGAATTCGTACGGTCTCAGAACAAAGATGTATTTATGGTAGGCGAAGTTGGTTCCGAGGATATGGAGGTGCTGCGCCGATACAGCGGCGGGGAACTGCTGGATGTGGTGTTTAATTTTAATCTGGGCAGCCGCAAGGAACTGAAGGTCCATGAGATGTTTGCCGAGCTTGTTCGGATGGAGGAGCTTCACAGGCCGGAGCAGGTGCCGACGATTTTCTTCAGCAGCCATGACATGCCGCGGCATTATAGCCGCTTTTCTTCTGGAGACGATTCCCTAGACCTGTGCACCGCCAAGCTGATGGCGGCATTGATGCTGACCGCCAAAGGCGTTCCCTTCATTTATTACGGTGATGAAATCGGCATGCGGGACTTCGTGCCGGCGGACATCGGGCAAATGCGCGATATTCAGGGGCTGACCGCATACCGGATGGCAAAGGAATCGGGGATGCCCGAGGCCGATGCGCTTACCACCGCAATCCTTCGAAGCCAGGATCACTCCAGAACGCCGATGCAGTGGGATGGGAGCCGTTACGGCGGATTTTCACTACACGGATCGTGGATACCGCTAGGCCCGTCGTCCCAGCAGATTCACGTCCAGAAGCAGTGGGGGAGCAAGCACTCACTGCTGGAATTCTACCGCTCCCTCATCCTTCTGCGTGGTAAGCATAGGGCTCTCCAAACCGGGAAGTACACCTTTTTGAAGCGGAAAGGGGAGTGTATTTACTACAGCCGTCAATCGGAGGAGGAAGAGATTTGGGTTGCGCTTAATTTCGGGAACCGACCGTGCGATTTGAACCATTTGGCTGCCGACGCGGCTTTGTACCGGTTACTGCTGACCAGCAAAGAAACGTCCGTGGATCCGAATCGCTGTCATTCATTGGTTATTGATCCCTTTGAGGCTGCGGTCTGGGCAACGAACACGAACCATAACATGCAATGAATTTAACTTCGACCAGGTAGGGGGATCATCGTGTTAAACGTGAACAAAACGGAAGTGAAAACATGCCGCGTGCTGCTGGAACAGTACATGGCGGGGCGGGAGAAAACCGCTTCTGATCACAAGGCGGAGAAGCTGGTTTTTGCCGGCGTCGGAGACCGGGATGTATATAACATCACGGCTCCGTTCGAGGATGATGGGCGGACCGTCATCGCGGGCCGGGTGGAATCCCGGGACAGTGAGCATTCCCAGGTCGTGTTCTTCGTGGAAAACGACGGTGCCTGGGTGCCGCTTGAAGGAGCGCCGGTGCTCGAACTGCAGGACCCGTTTCATACCCGGATCGGCGGAGAGCTGATCATGGGCGGAGTTCAGATTTACCCGCATCCGGAGAAAGAGGGAACGCTCATGTGGCGCACGGCAATTTACCGGGGCCGCCGCATCGCGGATTTAAAGCTGTTTTTCACCGGTCCGGACGGCATGAAGGATCTGCGGCTTACCGGACTTCCGGACGGCGGGATCGGTGTATTCACACGCCCGCAGGGCGATAAAGGCGGGCGCGGCCAGATCGGTTATTTCCAGGCCGCATCACTGGACGACTTGACTGTACAGGCAATTGAGGAAGCCCCGCTCCTGGAAGGCCAGTTTATCCCCGAAGAATGGGGAGGGGCGAATGAAATCCACGTGCTAAGCAACGGCCTTCTCGGCGTGCTGGGACATACGGCCTGTTACGACGCCGAAGGCGATCGTCATTATTATCCCATGATTTTTGTGCTCGATCCGCAGACGGCTGCGTTTTCCGATATGATGCTGATTGCGGTGCGGGCTGATTTTCTGCCGGGTCCGGCCAAGCGCGAAGACCTTCAGGACGTCGTATTCAGCGGCGGCATCCTGCGCCGGGGCGACGGGACGGCGGTGCTGTATGCAGGAACAAGCGATGCGGAGGCACAGCGTCTGATCATAGCCGATCCTTTTGCGAGATTCGAATCCTAGTTAATACAATGAAGGAGCTTGATCCGAATGAACATTTATCGATATCCTGAAAATCCTTTAATCACCCCTGCCGACGTCAAGCCTCACCGCGAGGGCTTTGAGGTGATCGGTGCATTTAATGCCGGCATCGCCGAGTATCAAGGGGAAACGCTGATGCTGCTGCGTGTGGCGGAGCGTCCGGTCAGCGGCGATCCGAACGTCGTCATCGCCCCTGTATTCAATGCGAATCGTGGTGATCTTGAACTGATTCCTTTCCGCAAAGACGATGACCGGTACGATTTTTCCGACCCGCGGGTGATCCGCAATAAATCCAAAAACGGCACGTTTGAGTATTTGACGTCCCTTTCCTATATCCGAATCGCCCGCAGCAGGGACGGCCACCACTTCACGGTGGACGATCAGCCGTTCATTTATCCGTCCAACGAACATGAAGCGTTCGGCATCGAGGATCCACGGGTCACGCAGATCGGCGATACTTACTATATTTATTTTTCCGTCGTGTCTCCCGTAGGGATCGGAGAATCGCTCGTGTCGACCACCGACTTTGTGACGACCCGGCATCACGGCATGATCTTCGGTCCGGACAATAAGGACGTGCTCATTTTCCCGGAAAAGATCAACGGCAAATACTACGCTCTCCATCGTCCGACGATGAAAAGCATCGGAAATCCGGAAATTTGGATCGCAGAATCCGACAATCTGCTCTATTGGGGCAATCATAAGCATCTGCTCGGCCTCCGGGACGGGATGTGGGACAGCGGCCGGATCGGCGGCGGCGCCGTGCCGTTCAAGACCGACAAAGGCTGGCTTGAGCTGTATCACGGAGCGACATCGGATCACCGCTACTGCATGGGCGCCGTGCTTCTCGATCTGAACGATCCGACGCGGGTGATCGCCCGTTCCGGGAAGCCGGTGATGGAGCCTGAGGCAGAATATGAAAAGCAGGGCTTTTTTGGGGATGTGGTGTTTTCCTGCGGCGCCGTCATTGACGGTGACACGGTGAAAATGTTCTATGGTGTTGCGGACACCTCCATGGCCTGTGCGGAGCTCAGCGTGAAGGAAATATTGGACAGCCTCGAATACCTCGAAGCCAAAGTTTAGGATCGGGACACGGAACGCCAAAACAAACCCTTGTTTTGGCGTTCTATTACATCAGGCCCGGACGAGCCGGTTCGGCTTGCAGCAAGGGCGAAGTGAGGGGAACAGCATGATCATAAAAGACCATTGGAAGCTGCGGGATTTCAGGGAAGGGGAGGCGAAGGATCTTGAAATTGCCTCGCCGCTGTATGACGATTATTTTTGGATGTCGGCGGAGGTGCCGGGCGACGTCCATACGACGCTGATGCGCCACGGGCTGATCGACGATCCGTTCTATGGGCACAACGACCAGAAGTGCCGGTGGGTGGAGGAGCGGATCTGGTGGTACCGGTCCGTTTTTACACTGGACGAGGCACCTCAGCCGGACGACAAAATGCTGCTGGTGTTCGAAGGGCTGGACACCTTTGCGACCGTGTATTTGAACGGTGCGGAGCTGGGTTCGACGGACAACATGTTTATCAGCCATACGTTCGAAGTCAGCCGGGAGCTGAAGCCAGGCAAAAATGTCATCGCCGTCAAGTTTGACCCGGTCCATGCGAAAGTGGGCGGGAAGGCCGTCTCCACGTTCTGGTCCGGTTTTAGCAAGGAACGGGTCTGGACCCGTAAAAACCAAAGCCATTTCGGCTGGGATTGGGGGCCACCGCTCCTGTGCGCGGGAATCTGGAAGGAAGTCCGGATCGAGAAATACGATGCTGTCAGAATAGAACATGTCTATGCTCGGACAGCGGAGGTTGGCGAGATGGAGGCGCTGGTTGATGTTTCGGTGGAATTGACTTCATGGAACCGCCGGAAAACATACAGTGTTCTTGTTCAGCTGCTCGACGGGGAGAGCGGGGAGGTGGCGGCTGCAGAAACGTTGGAGATAAGCGGAACCGCCGGCAGCGGGCTGTCCGGATTGGCCGGCGGCATGAGCCTGGCGGGTGGAACGAAACTTCGCGTATCGAAGCCCAAGCTGTGGTGGACCCATGATCTCGGCACGCCCTATTTATATGAGCTGCGGATTTCGGTGCACGCGGACGGGATTACCCTGGACAAGCGCAGCCAGAAGCTGGGGATTCGCACGCTGGAGCTGAAGCAGCGGGATGCCGATGGAAAACCTGCCTTCACTTTTATGCTGAACGGCGTTCGTGTCTTTGCCAAGGGAGCCAACTGGATCCCGATCGACAGCTTTATCGGCGCGGTGCCGGATATCCGTTATTCCCGCATGATTGACATGGCGAAGGCAGCGAACATGAATATGCTCCGGGTCTGGGGTGGGGGCATTTACGAGCGGGATATTTTCTATGATGAGTGTGACCGCCTGGGAATTTTGGTATGGCAGGACTTTATGTTTGCCTGTGCCCTGTATCCCGACTATAACCGCAATTTTATGGATAACGTCGCGGAAGAAGTGCAGCAGGTCGTCAAGCGACTGCGCAGCCGAACATGCCTGGCCCTGTGGTGCGGCAATAACGAAAATGACTGGCTGTATGAGGCGCTTCATGCGAGTGGAGACATCCCGCATCCTTTTTACGGCGAGAAAATCAATCATGAACTGATGCCTGCGCTTCTGGAGCAGCTGGATCCTTCCCGGACATTCTGGCCGAGCTCACCTTACGGAGGGAACGACCATAATTCCCGTGAGGAAGGGGACACGCATAACTGGCAGGTCTGGCACGGCAACATCGAGCCGAGAGTATTCGGCGAGCCCCAGCTTCAGGACTACAGCGTGGAAGGGTTGTCGTTCAAGAAATTCAAGGAGGACCGCACGAAGTTCGCCAGCGAGTTCGGCATGCATGCTTCCGCCAATTTGTACACGCTGCAGCGGAACGTGCCGCAGACGGAGCTGGTGCTTGGCAGTGCGGAAATGATGAACCGCAACAAGGATATCAATCATCTCAAAGGCGTTATGCTGATGGAGGGATACACCGGGATTCCGGGCAACTTGGAGGAATACATCGATTTTTCCATGCTGACACAGGCCGAAGGCCTCAAATACGGTATCGAGCATTACCGAAGAAACAAGCCGGAGACGAGCGGGGCGTTGTTCTGGCAGTTCAACGACTGCTGGCCCGGCACCAGCTGGTCCGTCATCGACTATTACGGTCTGCCGAAAGCGGCTTACCATTACGCCCGCAAGTTTTATCATCCGCTGCTGTTGACGGCAGAGTATACGCCCGGGGATGCGGAACTCGTGCTGTGGGGCGTGAACGATACGCGGGAAACTGTTTCCAAGACGGCGGAGCTGGTTGTCTGCGGCATGGACGGCCGTCAGGTATATACCCGGACGTTTGCTGCAGAGATTGAGGCATGCGGGAAACAGCGCATCGCAGTGGTGAAGCTGGACGACCTGCTTCAAGGTCTCGACGCCGCTGAAGCCGTCTGCGTTGTTCGCTGGATGGACGGCTGCAGGGAAGACAATTTTTATTATTTTTGCGACCATAAAGATATGAGCTTCCAGCCCGTTAACTTGAACGTTCAGGTGAACCCCGAGGAACGGAGCGTAACGGTATCCTCCGACTATGCCGCCCGAATGGTAAGGCTTGAGATGGACGAAGCCTGGCTGGATTGGGAGGATAATTATTTCGACCTGCTGCCGGGACAGACGCGAGTCATCCATGTCGGACAGAAGGAAGGCAAGGAGATTCCGTGGAATACATTGAAGGTATCGGCATTAAACGGTGCGTCGGTCGCGATAAATGGACGACAGCCGGTTACGAAATGAGGAAGGGGAGAATTGGCGATGAGAGCGGCAGTGCTTGTGGACCAGGAAGTAATGGATGTTAAGGAACAGAAGACCCCGGAGGCAGGCACAGGCGAGGTGCTGATTCGGGTGCGCAGCTGCGGCATTTGCGGAACGGACCAGCACATTTACCACGGCCATCCGGGTTCGGCGGAAGTGCATCCGCCAATCGTACTCGGGCATGAACTGTCCGGCGAGGTGGTGGCGGTCGGGCAGGGCGTAGGCAGCTTAAAGGAAGGGGACCGGGTTTCGGTCGATCCGAATATATACTGCGGAAGCTGCGAATTCTGCCGCAGCGGTAGGCTTCACCTATGCGACCGGCTGCAGGCTGTCGGCGTAACGCGGGATGGCGGAATGGCCGAATGCTGCCTCGTGCCAGCGGAAAATTGTTACATCATCCCCGACGCGATGAGCTATGAAGAAGCGGCGCTGCTTGAACCGCTCGGCTGCGTGCTGCACGGGTTCCGCAAGCTCGATATCCGGCCGCAGCATCAGGTGCTGATCATCGGCGGCGGATTTATCGGGCAGATCTTCCTGCAGCTCGTTCGCGAATGCGGCGTTTCGCGGATTACGGTCAGCGAACCGGCATCCTATAAGCATGAGACGCTGCGCAGCTTGGGGGCGGATGCGGTCGTATCGCCTCTCGATCCGGATACCGCGGACGCGCTGGCTTCCAGTGCCGATGTCGTGATCGAATGCGTCGGGCGGACGGATTCGGTACAGACGGCCGTTCGTGCCGCCCGCAAGGGAGGGCAGGTGCTGCTTTTTGGCGTGGCTGCTCCGGATGCGGAGGCCGCCATTCGTCCTTTCGACATTTTTTCAAAGGAGCTGCGGATCATGGGTTCGTTCATCAACCCGTTTACCCACACGGATGCGATCCAGCTGGTATCCCGCGGCAAGGTCCGGCTCGCGCCTCTCATCAGCCACCGCTTCACACTGGAGCAGCTGCCGGATGCGATGCGGAATTACCCTCAGCTGGGGGTCAGCAAGGGCATCGTTCAAATCTAAAAGGTGAAAGCAGGTAAGCCGGAATAGACACTGATAGAATCGGTGTCTATTTTTCCATTTTTGGGTAATCTATGATTGTTATCGCCTGAAATTGATTTATTGACTGAAAAAAGAAAGATTACCAGCTTTGACCAAGCATTTTTGGTCATTTTTTCACGAACTAACATAATTGACCGTCCGTTAATTTAACTATATACTTCTTATAATATAAAGATTAGCGAAGGAGGAAATCGGATTGGAAGACAGATCCATGACCGTAAAGATTGAGATAGATACGCTGGTAACGATGCTGAAAATGGCCTTCTCCTTTGAGAATTGGGATAACATGATTAAAATTTCTACCGAACTTTATGAGTCCGCTTACGAGATGTATGTCGAACAAAAGGAACGGAATCGCCGGCTTCAGGTTACGGAACGCCCGATCGTCTATTATTTCGGGTACAGCCATCTCATGAAGGGGCTTGCCTACCAAAAGAAGAAAATGTACCAAGAGGCTAAACAGTGCATAGCCAACTATGAAGATCTAAGCTACATGTCTGACGGATCTCCTGCCAACAATCAGGCTGTCGAAAACTTCCGTTTTTTCGCAAGAGCCAATATGTTTACGCTTAACATTCTTTCAGGGAATTTGGACTGCCTGGAGGATTATTCAGCGTTTATACAGGAAAATCCATCCGAAACTCTCCCTGGACTAATCACGATTTTAGAGGCAGCAAATATACATAACTATGACGTCGATCATATCCTGGATATTCTTGTCGTCGAAGATTCGCAGCTCATTCCGATTGACCAAAATCCCGTAGATCTCTCCTATTATATTTCTTTTTTGTATTTGCTGGCGGTTTATAGATTTAAAAAAGAAAATCACGCAGAAGCACTCGATAGGACTTTACAAGCTTTGACATTATCTGATAAACTTGAAGATGACAAAATTTTCAAAAAATGCGTCGCCTTATTCGAATCTTTCAGAACTCATGCTTCACAGTCTCAACTAGAATCGTACTCGTCTATCCAAAAAAACATTCTCAAAGGAGCGATTGAAGATGAAGAAGGTATTGTTTTCGACGGTAGTAGCATTAGGACTATTTAGTGTTAGTCTGCTGACGGCATCCGCCTTTACGACGCTGAACCATGGTGCCAACTATGATACGGCCAACCACGGAGCCAACTATTCGATCCAGAACCACGGTGCAAACTATTAATCGGTTTTGCTAGCTGAGGTTAAGATACTTTATAGACGATTTAGAAGAACAGCCCGACAGCTTGTTGGGCTGTTTTTTTGTTTCCTTTATGCCTGTTTGTGTCGAATGTGGCCTCCGAGCTGTTGAACCATGGAGGGGCATCGAATGCAGACGGCCTGATGGCCTGATGGTCTTATGCTTCTGTTTGAATTGACGTATGTTGTTATATCTTATCATTTGTATTTATAATGAAGGAAAACGGTTGGAGGTTACTATGTTTGCAACCCAGCGAAGAGAAAAAATACTGGAGGCGCTTCAACGCGACAAGCAGATTGTGGTGAAGCAGCTGGCACGCGAGCTGCAGGTGTCTGAGGGGACGCTGCGGACGGATTTGCGGATGCTGGAAGAAGAGGGCGTCCTGGAGCGTACCCACGGCGGAGCGGTTCCGGCGAGGACCAAACCGGTGCCGGCCGAGCCCAGGTATCCGAGCCGCAGCGAGCTGAACTACGAGGAGAAGCGGGCGATCGGGACAAAAGCTGCCGAACTCGTAACCAGAGGCCAATGCATTATTCTGGATGCCAGCTCCAGCGTGCTGGAGCTGGCGAAGGCGCTGGTGGAGCATGATTATCTCACCGTCGTGACGAATGGACTGGAGGCTGCCACCATCCTGAACCAGAATCCGCGCATCAATGTCATTTTGATCGGCGGGATCCTCCGTTCCGGCTCCAAAACGATTGAGGGGGTTCTGGGAAAAAGCATTTTGGAAGGGATTCATTCCGACCTGTTCTTTACTTCTGCGGAGGGGCTGAGCGTCAGGGAGGGCATGACCGATTTCAGCCTGTACGAGGCGGAGCTGAAGAAGCTGATGATTGCAAGCTCGAGCAAAACGGTTGCGCTGGTGGACCACACCAAGCTGGGCCGGCGGTCGATCGCCACATCCGCCAAAATGGAGGACATCGACGTCCTCATCACCGATGAAGGGGCAGACCCGGAGTTTCTGCGTCAGCTGGGTACGACGGAAGTGCTGATCGCTCCCTATTTATAATACGGAGGTCCGTGATCGTGTCTGACTGAATTTAAATCGTCATATATTGCCATTTAAAAACGTTCACAAAAGCAAACAATCGTTGACAAACGCAGACAATCACAGGGAGAATGAACATATAAGAACACGGCGGGAGGATCTGAAAATGAGTTTGGAGACGGTGGACGGTTTTATTATCGATTTGGACGGGACGGTATACCGGGGGGCGCAAGCTATTCCGGGGGCCAAGGAGTGCATTGCGCTGCTCCGATCGCAGGGCAAACGGATGGTTTTCCTCAGCAACCGGGGGAACATTTCACGGGCGATGTGCCATCAGAAGCTGCTTTCCATGGGTATCGACGTGCCTGCGGAAGAGATTCTGCTTACTTCCACGGTAACAGCCCGGTACCTTCAGCAGCACCACCCTGGAAGTCAGGCGTGGGTGCTGGGGCCGGACGGACTGCGGGATGAACTGGTACTGGCCGGCATCGGGCTGGCTGAGAGACCCGAGAATGCCGACTGGCTCGTCATCACGCTGCACGAGGAACTGACTTATGCGGAGCTGAATCAGGCGTTTCGGGCCGTGCGGAACGGTGCCCGCATCATCGCGACCAATGACGATAAATCGTTCCCCGGGGATGACGGGGAGTGCATCGACGTCGGCGGCATGATCGCCGCCATCGTCGCCACGGCGGGCCAAGAGGTCGAAGTGGTCATCGGCAAGCCGTCGGCATTGATGGCCGAAGCGGCTTTACAGGTGCTCGGACTGCCGCCGCAGAAGTGCTTGGTGATCGGGGACAGCCTGGGCTCGGACATCCAGCTCGGCCGCCGGGCAGGCATCCGCACCGCGCTGGTGCTGAGCGGATCGGCAACAAGGCGGGATGCGGAGACGGCCGCAGAAGGCCCGGACATGGTCTGGGAGTCGCTGGCCGAGCTTCAGCATCTCTTGAAGGGAAAGGAAGGAATCAAATGACGGATTGGTTGAAGGATATCAGGGAAGCGGCGGGCCGAATGGACGACGCGGATGAGCGACTCGCCGACATTTGTCCGGTTGTGCTGGAAAGCGGTGCGATCCGGAAGACGGGCGCATTTTTACAAGACCAGGATTACCGCCGCGTCATCGTCACGGCTGACAAGAATACCTTTGCAGCCGCCGGCGAACAGCTGATGGAATCCGTTACGGAAGCAGGGGTTAACGCAAGCGTTACGTTCATTTCCCCTGATGAGCAGGGCGATGTCATCGCCGACGAGCGGTCAATTGTGCAGCTGCTGCTTGACGTGAAATCCACTAAGGCGGATGCGGTGATTGCGCTCGGATCAGGAACGCTGCACGACGTATCCAGATTTACCGCATACTCGGCAGGTATCCCGTTTGTATCCGTGCCGACCGCCCCATCGGTGGACGGATTTAATTCCAAGGGAGCGCCGCTCATTATCCGCGGCGAGAAAATCACGATTCAATCGATCGGCCCGGCGGCGATTTTCGCCGACCTGGATATTTTGACGGCTGCGCCGCGGACGATGGTCGCCGCCGGCTTCGGGGACATGCTGGGCAAATGCACGTCGCTGTTTGATTGGACATTCGGGAGTCTGACGGCGGAGGAGCCTTATTCCGAAATTGTGGCGGAGATGACGACCAAAGCGCTGCAGCAGTGTGTGGATCACATCGACGCGATCGCGGACCGCACGCCGGAAGGAATCCGGGTGCTGACGCAAGCTTTGATCGAGTCCGGTTTTGCCATGCTGCTGTTCGGCCAGTCGCACCCGGCTTCCGGAGCGGAGCACCATTTGTCCCATTATTGGGAAATGGCGTTTTTGCGTGAAGGCAGAAGGGCGGTACTGCACGGCGCCAAGGTAGGCGTCGCCTGTGCGGAAATTTCGCAGCTGTACCACCGGCTGGACGCGGAAAATTCCCTCCCGGTTGCGGAGGAGCAGTTGGAGCGCGTCCGCGCGGAGCTGGCCAAGGTGCCGTCACCTGATACGCTGCGGGCCTGGCTGCGCAAGGTTGGCGGTCCCGCTTCCATTCAGGAGCTGGACATCGATCCGGAGCTGCTTAAGCGAAGCCTCGCGGAGGCCGACCAGATCCGTCCGAACCGCCATACCCTGCTGCGGGCGGTGAACGATCAGAGGCGGAAGTGATTTCGATTGGAAAACGTTGCAGCGATTACGCTCTGGTGAAAAAAATGCGTGAATAATTGACTATACTTAAACGAGGGCCGCCGGTATGGCGGCTTTTTTGCGTGGGACAATGAGTTGTTTTTTGTTAGCTCCTCGCCAGGGAGGAACTGCCTGCGCGAGGGATGATTGTTTAGTTGTGTAAAGGAAGGAAGCCGAGAAGGGCGTACCGATGACTGTATATTTCATTCCATATCTCGAAATGTATTCGCTAGGCTTGCATTAATCCCTTAATCTAAGATGGAAAAGGCTCCTTTCTCATAGAGAAAGGGCCTATTTTGCGGTGAAATAATATTTCACGGACCAAGGAGCGTATGTGTTGTATTCACTCGGTATGAGGAAAGGTCGAGGTAGTGTTTACTGCTGAACATAAGGCAGTGTAGTGTTGCCAGGCAGTGAGTAGGCAGTGAGTTAATACTCACTGCCTTATGTTTTTCTGTACAGAGCAAAGCGATTGTACAGCAGCATTGCCACCCCCAACAGCAGCGAATGTTTGGACGGGCGAACGTCTTTGGCTTTGTGCGAAGCACAAAACAAGATAGAGAGCCCGGCCAAACAGAGCAGCCCCAAACAGGAGCAGCCTGCACTTTTTTACAATTACCATAAAAGAATATTATTACTTCCGAAATAAAATATTATTTCAAAAACCGTTGACCGGAATGAAATTTATCGTTATTATGAAATCAAGAAATAGAAGTCAACACGGATAGGGGGATGGCTATGGATGAGTATCTGGCGGGGTTAACGACAGAAGGGATCAACGATAAAACATTGAGTATAGATGAATGTTCAACCGAAGAGATGGTTCGCCTGATGAATGAACAGGATTCCAAGGTTCCGGCTGCAGTCGCTGCAGAGATACCGCAAATTGTAAGGGCGGTGGACACACTCCATCATGTGCTGAAGAATGGTGGAAGAATGTTTTACGTTGGGGCTGGATCTTCCGGCAGGCTCGGTGTGCTGGACGCTTCTGAATGTCCTCCCACGTTCGGCGTGGATCCCTTGCTGGTACAAGGACATATTGCCGGAGGAGACGGAGCACTGAGAACTGCTGTTGAGGGTTATGAAGACAATGCTGAGGAGGGGGTCGCTTTAATTGAAAGGTGCGGCGTGACAGACAAGGATGCGGTTATCGGCATCAGCGCCAGCGGAAGCGCGACATTCGTCATCGCTGCCTTGAAGAAGGCAGGGGAAATCGGAGCCGCTACGATCGGCGTCGTCAATAACAAAAATTCCAAAGTGGAGCACGTCTGCGATGTATGCATAGCACCTGTCGTAGGGCCGGAAGTGATCATGGGATCAACCAGATTAAAAGCGGGGACTGCACAGAAAATGGTCCTGAACATGCTGACCACCTGTACGATGGTGAAGCTGGGCAAGACCTACAACAATCTCATGGTGGACTTGAAAGCAAGCAATATCAAGCTGCGGGACCGATCGGTGCGTATCATAAAGACAGCAACCGGGGTTGATGACAAGACGGCACTTTCCTATTTGGAAAGCGCTTCCATGAATTGCAAGCTGGCTATTATGATGATCAAAACCGGCTTGGACGCCCAGGCGGCGGAACAAGCGCTGGATCAAGCCGAGGGAAGCCTGAAGAGGGCGATCCGCAATTTTTCGAAAGTGGTCTAATACCAAAGGATATCCTTGAGGAGGCATGTTGTTCATGAAAAAAAGAATGCGTGTATTAGCATCCGTATTTGCCGTAAGCATGGCACTGACCACACTGACGGCCTGCGGCGGCAAAGGCGATTCCAAATCGGCCGAAGCGTCCGATCCGAACGCGAAAGATACCATTACGGCGCTGCTGCCGCCGGTATCGGGCAATTTCCAGGACACCTTCGCGGACATTCAAAAGGAATTTACGGAGAAATATCCGAACCTGACGCTGAAAATCGAACCGGCCAGCTGGGAGGACATGACGCAGAAGCTTGATACCCAGGTGAACGCCGGCAGCCCTCCGGACATTGCGTTTATCGGTTCCGACGGCATCTCCAAATACGTTGACCAAGGCATGGCGCTTGACATCAAGGACATCGCCACACCGGAAATGATCAACGATTACGACAAAGGACCGCTGGAATACATGAAGAAGGGCGACGGCCTGTACGGCTTCCCGGCTTATATGGAAGTCCACGCGCTGGGCGGTAACCGCGAGTTCCTCGAGAAGGCGGGCATCGACTGGAAAAAGGTACAGCAGCAAGGATGGACCTTCGATGAGTTCCGTGAAGCCATCAAGAAAGGCGTCGTTTCCGAAGGCGGCAAAACGTCCCGTTACGGCTTCGTATTTGCTACCGCCGGCGTCACTTCGAAAGACTACTTGGGCATTCTGATCAAAAATGCAGGCATGCCTTCCGCATTTACGCAAGATTTGAAATACGCGTACACCAGCAAAAACTATCTTGAAGTACTTAAGGATATCCGCGCATTGATTGACGACGGCTCCATGCCGAAGGAATTGAGCTCCATTGACGCGGGTAAACGCTGGAACATGTTCCTGACCGGCCAAACGATGATCACCGGTAAAGGGATGGCAACCTTCGAAAAATCCGCAAATACGAACAATGAGAAAATCAAAGCCAACGACGGCAGCGCGGTCAAAGGCAGCATTCCAGTGACTTATACGGTTCTCCCGGTTCCGTCCTTCCTTGGCGAAAAAGCCGTTTCCAGCGTAGCGGTTGACGGTTACGTCGCATTCCGCGGCAAAAAGGAACCAAGCGAAGCCCATAAGCAAAACGTCGTGAAGGCGCTGTACTTCCTGGCCAGCGGCAAAGTAGCCGCAACCACGAACAACGACCTGTTCGTCGCTCAAATTACGGAAAGCGGCAGAAAAGCGGCGGAAAGCATGCCGGTTGAACGCGACGCGGACAACAAGGCAGCCGTTGAAACGATGCTTAAGAACGCGGCGCCGGCCCGTCCGGACATCCCGGCTGAGCTGGAAGCCAAAGCCATCAAGCTGGAGGACGAAGTGATCGTTCCGAAGCTGCAGGCACTCATTGCCGGTGAGATCAAGCCGGAAGAGATGTACGATGCCGTCAAATCCGCTGCGGTTTCCGCGTTCGGAGAAGACGGAGTAGTGAAAGATTAATCCCTGAATCAAGCGGATAGCCGTGTGCGGGTCACGCGGCTATCCGATATATAGGCTGTAAGAAGGGATAGGAAAGGAGTTTCGCAAAAGATGGCTCAACTAGCTAAACCGGCCAAAAGACGCAGAATTAGGGGAGACGGAGCCTGGGCGTATGCTTTTATCGCCGTTGCTTTGGTGGTCTTCGCCATGTTTACCGCTTATCCGGTCGTGAGCGCGTTTATTATCAGCTTCCAGAAATACAAGCCGATCGGCTCAGAGTATGTGGGGTTCGATAACTACATCGCCACATTCAAGGATTCCTTGTTTTGGAAATCGGTGGTCAACACGGTCGTGTACACGATTCTAACCGTCCCCGTATCGTTAATCATCTCCTTCGCCATTGCGATTCTGATCCTGCCGCTGAAGAAAAAGCTGCAGACGACGTTCAAGGCGGTCTATTACCTGCCTGCAGTCGCTTCGGGTGTTGCGCTGTCGGTGGTATGGCTGTGGATCTTCGATCCGATGCCGGAAGGCATTTTCAACAAGCTGATCAGCTTGTTCGGCATCAGCAACCAGAACTGGCTTGGCTCCAGCGCCACGTCGATGTTCTCGCTGGTCCTGATGGCCTGGCTGTCCAGCCACGGCACCAGCATTATCATTTATTTAGCCGCGCTGCTCGGCATCGATTCCAGCTATTATGAAGCCGCCGATTTGGATGGCGCCAACTTTTTTCAGAAGCTGTGGTACATCGTCATTCCGAGCCTGAAGCCGACGACGCTGTTCCTGCTGGTTACCGGGGTTATCGGTTCCTTCCAGGTGTTCCAGAATGCGTACCTCATGACAGGCGGCGGTCCAGACAACTCGACGACGATGGTAGGTCTCCTGATCTTTAACAACGCCTTCAAGTACTTCGAATTCGGCAAAGCGGCAGCCCAATCCCTCGTGCTCGCAGCGATTATCGCGCTGATCTCGCTGGTGCAGTTCAAGTTTATGGGCAAAGACGTGGAATATTAAGAAATACGTCGCTAAGGCGTCATTTCACAGAAGACAGACCGCGCTTCGCGGAAGTTTTTCTTGCGAGATCAGGATGCTTAAGCGAAAGAAGTTATACTTTCTGATCTCTTAAGTAAGGAGGAAGATCCGAACATGGCACTTTACAGCGAACATACCGGAAAGCCGGCGGCAAAGCGCGCCAGAAACGGTGTGATCATTATCATTTTGATCCTATTTGCATTAGCAACGATTTTCCCCATTTATTTCATGATCATGTCGTCCTTTGGCGATCCGATCGAAGCGGGGGCAGCGAACTATTCCCTGTTTCCGACCAAATTCACGCTGGACTCCTATAAATTCTTTTTTGATTACAGCGAATATTCGTACCGCTGGCTGCTGAACTCGCTGATCGTGGCGACGACGGTCATGGTATCGAATGTGTTTTTCGCCAGCCTGGCGGGTTACGCGTTTTCCAAAATCAAGTTTAAGGGCAGAACGGTTCTGTTTACGATCCTGCTGATCGCCATGATGATCCCTTATCAGGTGACCCAGGTTCCGCTTTACATTTTGATCGTCAACATTTTCAATATTCAAAACACCTACAGCGCCTTGATTTTGCCGGGCCTGGTCACGGTCTACAACATTTTCTTGGCCAAACAGTTCATGGGCAGCATTCCTGGGGAAATCCTTGAATGTGCCAAAATCGAAGGCTGCAACCAGTTCCAGATTTATTTCCGGATCATTCTGCCATTGTCCAAAACGGTGCTGGCCGTCATGGCCATCCTGACCTTTATGGACAGCTGGAACACGTTCTTCTGGCCGTTCCTCGTGACAAACACGATGGATATGCAGACGATTCAGGTCGGTCTGAAAAACTTCCGGTTTGCGAATACGACCTATTTTGCGCCGATGATGGCGGGTGCCACCATTTCCGCGCTGCCGATGTTCATCCTCTTCTTCAGCCTGCAAAAGTACTTCCTGGAAGGAGTCACGGTGGGAGCCGTGAAGGGCTGATATGGGGACAAAGGGAGAAAAAGCGGAGCTCCGACGTCCCCGATATGCCGTTGGTCTGATGTCCGGGACGTCGGTGGACGGCATCGATGCGGCAGTCGTTGAAATCAACGGCAATCAGGAGGAGCCTCCAGGCGTGCGTCTGGTCGCTTTTGAAAATTCGCCTTACCCGGCGGGTGTCAGGGAAGACATTTTTGCTTTATTCGATCCATGCAACGCAACCGTTGACCGAGTTGGAAAGATGAATGTGCTTTTGGGAGAACTGTACGCCGAGGCGGCTTTGTCCGTGATTGGAAAGGCGGGGCTGTCCGCCGAGGACGTTTCAGTGATCGGTTCACACGGTCAGACGATCTACCATGCTCCAAGCATGGAGCCGTACCATGGCCGTAACGTGCATTACACCGTGCAGATCGGAGAAGGTGCGGTCATCGCGGCAAGAACAGGGATTCCTTGCGTGTCGGACTTCCGGCCGGCGGACATGGCTGTCGGCGGTCAGGGAGCGCCGCTGGTTCCCTTTACCGAATATTTGCTGTACCGGGAGGAACACCGGACATTGCTGCTGCAGAACATCGGCGGCATCGGGAACATGACGGTGATTCCGGCCGGATGCAGCCCCGGTGAGGTATATGCTTTCGACACAGGCCCGGGTAACATGATCATCGACGGGGTCGTGGAGCGGCTGTATCCGGGACAATTAACGATGGATATTGGAGGAGCGATCGCTCGGTCGGGCACCGCCGATCCGCGTCTGCTTGGCCGGCTGCAGCAAGAGGCTTACTATTCGCAGCCGCTGCCGAAATCGACGGGCCGCGAGCTGTTCGGTTCCTCTTATATAGATAAGCTTCTGCATGATGCCGAAGCGCTTGGCATGAAGGCGGAAGACATTGTCGCCACAGTGACGATGCTGACCGCCTGGTCGATCGGCGACGCCTATCGCAGATATGTGATGGCAGGCCATCCCGCCGATGCGATGATCGTTGGCGGCGGAGGCAGCTACAATCCGGTGCTCATGGAATGGACCCGCAAGGAGATGGCGAAGGCAGGCGTTCAAGTGCTGACGCAGGAGGCCATCGGCCATAACAGCGATGCGAAGGAAGCCGTGGCGTTTGCCGTTCTGGCGGATTACGCGATCACCAACCGGCCGAATAACCTTCCGCATGTGACCGGCGCTTCCAGACCTGTCGTCATGGGCAAAATCAGCTATTAAAGGGATGGAGGGACTCATATCGAGATGGTTGTAACATGGAGTGACCAATACACTGGTGCTGTCATTGGCTTGTGGAACACGGTAGCTGTGCGGGACGGCTACAAAGAGATGACGGAGGCAAGCTTCAGCGGCATATTTACGGATAATCGCTATTTCGATCCGGAGAACACGTTTGTTCTCGTGGAAGAAGGCGAAGTGAAGGGCTTTGCCTGCGGCTGCACCGGCAGCGATTTGCCGCTTGGAGATCATGCGGGGTACATCACCTGCATCGTGCTTGCCGACGAAGTCTGCACGGAAGACAACTACAAGATGATGCTGGAGCATCTGGAAGGGCGCTTTCAGTCGCTGGGCAAAAAGCAGGCCGACGTACTGTTCTTCAATCCGATGATGCTGCCCTGGTACATACCGGATACGCCGCGCCACGAGCATAACAATGCGCCCGGTGTGCCGACAGGCAGCAGGCTCCATTCGTTTTTGCTGGGCCAGGGATACGTGGAGAGGGCGCAGGAATGCGCGATGTACCTGAATCTGTCTTCGTTCTCCATCCCGCAAGAGATTCGTGGGAAAGAAGAGAAGGCCAATGCCGAGGGATACACGGTGGAGCTGTTTGACGACCAAGGCAAGCATCACGGCGTTACGGACATGCTGCAGGGCTTCGATAATCCGCTGTGGCAGAAGGAAATCGCCCAATCGACCGAGGACGGGGTGCCTGTCGTCGTGGCGGCGCACCACGGTAAGGTGGTCGGATTTGCCGGTCCGGTTATCCGCCAGGAGAGCGGGCGCGGCTATTTTGCCGGCATCGGCGTTCACCCCGAGCATGAGGGACACGGACTCGGCAGCATCCTTTTTTTTAAGCTGTGCGAAGCATTTCAGCAGATCGGGACGGATTATATGTCCCTGTATACCGGCAGCACCAATCCGGCCATCCGGATTTACGAGAAGGCAGGGTTTAAGACGGTCCGGACATTTTCGATCATGAGAAGGGAGTTTTAAAGCGATGAGCGAACAGAAATTGACGATTATGGCGATTGGCGGCCATGTTGGAGATGCAGAACTGACGGCGGGCGGCGTGCTTGCCAGCCATTCCTTGAAGGGCGACCGCATCGTCACGCTGGCACTGACGGCAGGGGAACGCGGCGTGCCCGCAGGTCAGGATATGGCGGAGTACCGCCAGCAAAAGGTGAACGAGGCCAAGGTGTTTGCCGACATGCTGGGGGGCGAGTCCATCGTGTTCGACATTCCCGACGGCGAGCTGAAGGATACCGAGGACATGCGTCTGAGAGTATGCGACGAAATCCGGCGCGTGAAGCCGAACATCATCATTACCCACTGGAAGAACAGCATGCACAAGGACCACGCGACAACGCATAACATCGTGAACGATGCGCGTTTTTTTGCCGGCCTGGCGTCTTTTGAGCGGGAACTGCCCGCGTTTTTCGCTTCCAAGCTCTACTATGCGGAAAACTGGGAGGATGCGGTGGATTACAAGCCGTACGTGTACGTGGACTTTTCACAGGAGGCTTTTGACCTGTGGGTGAAAGCGGTATCGCAGCATTGGTTCGTCACGAACAGCAAGTCCTTCCCATATCTCGAGTACTATAAGCATCTGGCACGCGTGCGCGGAATCGAGGCGCGTAAGGAGTACGCGGAAACGTTTATGATTCCGGCGGAAACGATGCGCCTGCGCCAAAGCGAACTGTAAGCGGAGCCAGGCATTTCATGCGCGCTTGTGACTGTGACGATACCTCTGTTACAGTCATTTTTTTAGGGGCGTACACTAATTTCACTACCAGGAGGTCACAATGATCGCTAACGGAATTGACCGGATCGAAGATTATGCCCATCTGCTCCAAGGGAAGCGGCTCGGGCTGATTACCTCACCGACGGGCTTAAACCGTAAATTTGAATCCACCATTCAAATCCTGCATGAGCGGTTCCAGCTGACGGCGCTGTTTTCGCCGGAACACGGGGTTCGGGGGGATCAGGCAGCAGGGGCGCAGGTTGAAACCTACCGGGACCCGATTACCGGCGTGCCGGTGTATAGCTTGTACCGCAAGGACTCCAAGCGGCTGAGCGCGGAAATGCTGGACGAAGTGGATGCCGTCGTTTACGATATCCAGGATGTGGGCGTGCGCTACTATACGTTCATTTATACGATGCTGTACGCCCTGGAGGATTGCGCCAATGCGGGAAAAGAGTTCATCGTCCTCGACCGGATCAACCCGCTGGACGGGGTGACGGTGGAAGGCAACGTCCTGAAGCCCGGCTTTGAATCGTTCGTCGGCAATTACCCGCTCGCCGTCCGCTATGGCTTGACAGCCGGCGAGGTGGCGTCGATGGCGAACGAGCAAATGGGCTGGAACGCCCAACTGCATGTCGTTCCATGCGGCGGCTGGGACCGGAACATGCTGTTTCCCGAAACGGGAAACCTCTGGGTCATGCCGTCGCTCGGGCTGCCACGCTTTGACAGCGCGCTCCTCTATCCGGGAACCTGTTTGTTCGAGGGCACGAACCTTTCCGAAGGACGGGGAACGACGGCGCCTTTTGAAATCGTTGGCGCACCGTTTGTTGAGGCGGAGAAGCTGGCGGACGAGATGAACGGCATGAAGCTGCCCGGCGTCATTTTCCGGCCGGTTTATTTCAAGCCGACGTTCTCCAAGCATGAGGGCGAGCAGTGCGGCGGCGTGCAGCTGCATATTACCGACCAGCGGACGCTGCAGCCGCTCGAGACGGGAATCCGGCTGATGTACACGCTGAAGCGGAACTATGAAGCATTCGAATTTTTGCCGCCGCACAAGGGCAACAAACTGCCGTTCATTGATCTTTTGGGCGGGGATGATCTGTACCGGAGCGAGCCGCTGGATCTGTCGGCCTTGCTGGAACAATTCCGTGAGGAAGCTCGCTCGTTTGCCGACATGAAGCAGCAGTATCATATCTATTAGACAGACGAAGGAAGGGATGACGATGCGGTACGTAGCCGGGCTGGATGGCGGCGGAACGAAAACGGCGGTCGCCGTCGCCGATGAGAGCGGCGAAGTAATCGCCGCCTTCGAATCCGGCGGCATCAATTACAACGGGCAGGACGAGGCCAGCATCGAAGCCAGCCTGCGCGACATGCTGGGGCGGATCGGCGAGGCCGCCGGCGGGCTGGAACGCTGCGCCTATCTGTGCATCGGTGCCGCGGGGGTCAGCAATCCCGCCGTGAGCGCCCGCCTGACCGCCAGGGTCAGGGAAAGCGGCTATGCGGGCGGCCTTCTGATTACCGGCGATCAGGAAACGGCATTGAGCGGCGCGCATGAAAGCGAGTACGGCATGATCCTGATCGCGGGCACGGGGTCGATCTGTTACGGCCGCAACGAACGCGGCGAGACCCATCGCACCGGAGGTTGCGGTCACCTGATCGATGATGAGGGCAGCGGGTACGCGATCGGCCGGGATCTGCTGTCCGTTCTGGTCCGGGCCCATGACGGCCGGCTGCCGAAAACGGTCATTACGGACCTGGTCTACGGCAAGCTGGGCCTGAAATCGGTACGCGACATCATCGGCTACGTGTACGATCCGGCCCGGAGCAAAAAGGACATCGCCGCGTTGGCGCCGCTGCTGACTCAGGCATGCGAGCTCGGCGACCCTGCTGCTCTGGGCATTGCGCAGCGCAGCGCGGCTTTGCTCGCCGAGCTGGTAGGGCCTGTTGCCGAGAAGCTGGCGCTGCAGACAGGGGCACTGGCCATGGCCGGAAGCGTGCTGCTTAATAACGTGTATACCCGGGACGCTTTTCTGGAGCGGCTGCAGGAACGCTATCCGGAAATCACCTGCATCACGCCCAAAAAAGACGCGGCCAACGGCGCGGTGCTGATGGCGCTGAATCGTCTGCGGGAAGCAAAATAGCCGCATGACCAAACGGTGAACTGAAGTCGACCGCCAACTGGCGGCCAATAGCAAAACCTCCTTTCCTTGCGGCATATGCCGGCATGATAAAGGAGGTTTTTTCGCTGTAAGCCTTAAGATAAGGATAAATTTCTCATACCGTCGCTTGGATATGAATCGTCATGCCGGCCGGGCTCCATTGCAGTACGGGCTCCATGCCAGTACGAACCATCACGACGGACACCTGAACAATCCGCAGAAGCAGGATATTTCAGTAATACGGAAGAAATAGGTAGGCACAGAGGGGCGTATAATGCATAGGAAAATCGGAATGAGGTGCGCATTAAATATGGATGACTTCGAGTGGATTGAACGATACCGCCTTGCTTTGCAAAAGTATTCCGCCTGGCAGCTGCGGTACATTCCCGGACCGGAGATCTGGTCGATCGGCCAGATGTACGATCATCTGATCGCCGTTGCCATGGAGTACATGGACTTTGTCCAAATTTGTGCAGAGAGTACGGAGGAGCAGCCGCTGGGCAAAACGCCGGCTGGAGAAGACATGTTCCGGCGCGGCGGCTTTCCGCCGGTCAAGATCAAGCTGGAAGGAGCGCAGGCCGCCAGTCCGAATAACGCGCTAAGCGGCGCAGAACTGGACGAGGGGCTGGCGAAGGTGATAGCAAGAATGAGGGAGTGGGAGCCGAAATTGGAGGAGGTTCATCCGGACGGCAAAGTCCGGCACGGCGGCTTCGGCTGGCTGAATGCGCAGGAATGGTACCGGCTGATCGGCATGCACTTCCGCCACCATTTGCGGCAGCAAGCAGAGCTGGAAGAACGGCTGCCAGAGCATCCCAGGGAAATTTAAAAAGGATGAATGCCGGGTCAGCTGCGGATCGAATAGGGAGCAAGCACCTTTTTCCAAGCTTCGGCATCCCCTTCCCAGGTCGCTCCGGCGGGCATCCGAACGAAGCGGATCCGCGGGTGGCCCGAATCGATCTCGTCCGTATCCGGATCACTGCTGTGCAATACAAATAAATAACGGAGATGTGGATTCGTGTAGCTGTTCTCGATCGTCTCGAATATGCGGAAGGCATCTTCGGTATGCTTGACCGTCCGGATCAGCAGCACGTCTTGGACGGATGAGAGGCAGCGGTTGAAGCGTCCGATCCGGCGTTCCAGCCTGTCGCGGAATTCAGGATAATCGAAGAGCGGGGGCAACTTTGGATCGTATTTAAAATCGTGAAAGGACAGGCAGGTGCTGGCCTTATCCCGTACATAGTGGCAGTTGACCGAATGGCTGTAGACCTCCAGATTCGGCAGCAGCATAAACCGTTCAAATCGCGATTCAAGCACCTGGCAGAAGCCCGGGGTTGAGGCGAAGTTGAACCAGTCGAAAGGACCTGCTGCCGTGCGCAGCCCGTTCCTCCGCAGCTGGGAGGCGACCTGGCAGCTGCTGCCAAGACTGAATATGGCATCGAAGGACTTAACCATGGTCATGGTCAATTCCCCCTTTCTATGACCAGGACTGAACCTATGATATTCGCGGCGTTCTTTATCGGAAACGGCACAAATCTATTTTCTACCAAAATGCTGTGCCGATAAATTTGCTATAATACTAGAGATTACACCGATAAAGGAGCCACAGAAATTAACATGACGGAATCCAAAACGTTGGGAAAAACCCAATTTCAGCAGGTCCGCGAGTTTCATTTGGGCTTTGACTGCCCCGCTCCGGAAGAGCCGCAGGCTTTGAACGACAAGCTGGCGATGAACCGCGCCGCCTTTATTATGGAGGAAGTGATTGAACTGCTGCATGCCACCGCCGGCAATGACGACAGGTTCCAGGCATTTTTCGCCGAACTGATGGAACGGGCGCAGGATACATACCGCAAGCAGCAGCAAAAAGCCTATCCGGAGGACAAGCTGATCGGCCAGATCGATGCGTTCACCGACATTCTCTACTTTGCCAACGGCGGATTCGTCGAAGCGGGCGTGGAGCCGGACAAGATTTTTGAGCATGTCCATAACGCCAACATGGGCAAGCTCTTTCCGGACGGAAAGCCGCATTATAACGAAGTGGGCAAAGTGATCAAGCCGGACCATTGGGAGCGGGACTTCGCTCCGGAACCGAAAATCGCGGCGGAGATCATCCGGCAGATCGAGCTCGGTCCGAAGCGGTTCAAGTAAAGCTGCAGGGGATGAGAGGGAACCAAAAGAAAAACGGCTCATGGCGGATGGAATATCCGTTCATGAGCCGTTTCTCTTTATCTAAGTATGACCACCAATTATGAAAGTAAGACTTAGTAGTTTGCGCCGTGATTAAACGGCTTGATTGCGTCCTTCGTGTCGTAATTAGCGCCGTGATTAAACGGCTTGATTGCATCCTGTGTGCCGTAGTTTGCACCGTGATTGAACGGCTTGATTGCGTCCGCCGAAGCCACCGCCGCTAAGAGTCCGCTAAGAAGTCCAAGCAAGATTACTGTCGAGAGAATCGTTTTTTTCATCTTTTAATTCACTCCCATAGGTAATTTTTTTAGACAACGGTGTAGTCAAATCTGCAAACCTCTGATTAGCTTGTCTACGACAATATTATCAGAAAATGTAAAAGTCTGTAAAGGGTTATCGACAAAAAAAATCAACATTTTCTTTCCGCAATTCGTATAACAAGAAGAATGCTTCGGACAGCTGCAAAAGAAGCCGGAAATTGTCTGGTAGGGAGGTAAAAATATTGTCATTACCTGGCATTCGCGGCCGCGTCTATGATAAATTCATAGGGAATGGATGAAGGGGAGGAATCGATGAAGAAAAGGATCAACCTGCTGAATCTCGTATTTTTTGTGCCTACGGTCATTTTAAGCTTCGCGGTTTGGAACGATTACAAGCAGGACATAGCCCGTGTTGAGGACCGTCTGCAGACGGTGGAGGGTTTGTTTTACCTGGATGGGGGAAGCAAGGTCATCAGCCTGACGGATGGCTCTGACGGTATGGATGCCATTCTTTACGATGCGGCGACGCATGAGGAAGTAACCACGATCCATTTGCGCTCCAACATACATAATCAGTTTGTAGGCACCTATCAGAAAGGAAATCTTGTGATCGCTACGACGGATGACAGTTCGGGGCTGCAGTTGAACGTCATTGGCCCCGGCGGCCATGTGGAGGAGCTTGTTAAAGGTACGCTGGAATTTGACGGCTTTTTAACATCGGCCGTTCATCATTGGAATGGCCGCATGCTGGTCGGAGGGGAAACGGCAAATGACACCTTCGTCGTCGGCGAGGTGAAGGACGGACTATTCCAAACGGCATATCTCAACGAAGACACGGGACTGCCCGCAAGGCCGACGTTAATGTCCGAAGTCATGGGCAGTTTTAACGGCAGCCGCGCCGTCCCCCTCTATGAACTGGATCTGAAAGATGGCAGCACCGCATACGTCAGCGGCCTATTGAATGCACAGCACAAAGCAGCCATGCGGATCATTCCGGAGGGAGGATCTGGCTTTGATGCAGAGGATCTAGCGGAGCAGCAGTTTGCCGCACTTGCCGGTGTGGATCCTGCCCGGCTGTGGAGGACCGAATCCGGTGAACCAAAGCAGGTACGGACCTACGATGCGGTCAAGGGGGATTGGGGGAGTGTCGTTAAGACCCCTGCTCCGGTATATCAGGCTGCCGTCTTTCCGCTGAACGACCGCGAGACGCTCATCTTCGGCTCGACGGCAAAGGACGAACGGAAAGGCCAAGTCACCGGATATCTCTACGACCGGCAGACCCGGTCGTTTATAGACTTGTCCCAGCCATTGTCTAGCCTGGAACCGGGAGATGTAAGCAGCGGCACGCTGTCCTTTTACAAGGAAACCGGAGATGCGACGCTGTACTTTACCGAAGCAGAAAAGTCGGCCGGCTGGCTGAACGTCAAAGGGGGCATTCTCACCCGCATGACCGGTGAATCGCTGCAACCCTGGCAGATTGCCGAAGGCGCCGACCGGATCTCATGGACAAGCTTCGCCCATTATCTGAAGCGCGGCAATGCGCTTGTCATCAACTGGGCGATTTGGCTGCTGATCCCGCTGGTGCTGTTTGGCGGTCTCGGACTGCTGATCCGGATCATGACAGCCAGACAGAAGAAGTTTACGGCCAAAGGAACGATTGTGCAGGGGACGGTAACCCGTCTGCAAGAGACCGGGACCTACGTAAACGAACAACCGATGATCCGCTTTGACATCCGTTTCGAGGATGAAGGAATGATGAAGGAAACGAGCATTAAGAAAGTGGCTTCATACCTTCATGCCCCGCGCGTGGGCGATCCCGTGCTGATCAGCTACAACCGCAAGAAAAATCGCGCAGTATTCGTGACGGGTGACGATCTGCCGCAAACCGCGCCCGAGGTCATCCGGGACGCCGTCCTGACGCGGATCGACAGCTATGGCAAGGCAGGCCGCGGTGAAGCGCTATTGCTTCATTTCGATACCGGCGGACAAACCTATGCCATCCCGGTAGTGCAGGCAAACGGCTTTGCCTACCGGACCGGGGATAAGGCGGATCTCATGCAGATCGGCGGCATCACCAGGCTGTACAATTACAACAGAACACGTGACCCGAAAGGGGCGGACCAGCTTACGCTGGAAGGCGAAGTGATCCGGATCGAGCATGTTCCTGTGGAGATCGTGAACAGACAGCTGATCCTGTTCGAGCTGCTGCTTTCCCATGGCGATCAAAGGTCACGCAAGGTTAACAGCCAGTTCGTGCCGGTTCGCCTGCCAGTTGCGGTAGGTGCGGTCATCCCGGTGTCGTTGAACAAGACGGAGTATGAACAAGAGCTTCGCCTCCTTCGGGGTAAGCAGGGCAGCGCCAACGTGACGGCAGTACAGTTTGATGGCACCGTCGGCGAACGGCCATTTGCCCGCATTACCGTTACAAGAAACGGAATTTCGTACCGAATCGAGCAGTCCATCGAGCCGGTATACGGCGTGGAAGTCGGCGATGACCTTTGGATCGCTTATGATGAAGAGACGAGGGAAGCCGTGATCGTACAGTACGCTTCTGCGTAAGTATACATCGCCGGTGTTGGGAGAGGAGAGAGAACGACGATGAATATTGAAGATGCACAGCTGCTGCTGAAATGCCATGCTTTTACCCATGACCGCATAGAGCATTGTAAAATGGAAAACGGCTTTCTGGGCAGCCTAAGGCCCTTCCGTGGGGAGCTGCGCGAGGGGAACTTGCATGAGGTTATGGCCGCCCTGCGCGCGCTGTCGGACGAGCTGGGCCGGGACCAGGTGAACCGGGAACTGATATCCAGCCTGTGGGGCCTCTACCATTTGGCCCGGGCCTGGGCTTTGGAGCCGGAAGGCATGCTGCGTTCGAACGGCCTGCTTTCGAAGGCACAGATCGAAACGATGGAAACGTGGCTGAACCTGATATCCTATGCCGTCATGATCCTGCTGGAAAATGGCGGCGGGGAGGAAGCGTTCCACGGTTACCGGGAATACGTGCGCAGCCGGGTTCTTCCCCTGAAGGAGGAGCTGGAAGCACTGCTCCCCGGCAAAATCCAGGACGAGGAAATCCTCGGTCTGTACGATCAATATAGGGATCATGGCGGGGCGGCACCTTCGTGTCTGGATGAGTTTGAGAAGAAATTCGGCATCCTTCTGCCGGAGGATTTTCGCGCCTTTTATGAACAAAAAGACGGAAGCGGCTATGCCTTTCATATCCTGTATCCGGGTGAGGACGCGGAAGAGGCGGCTCCTTTTTATCTTATGTCCCTCGCCGAAATGGAGGACGTCAAGCGATATTTCTGTGAGAGGGATGAACTGCTGGAGAAATATTATTCACCGGAGGAGATCGCCAAGCTGGATCGCGAACTCAAGCCCTACCTGTTCCACCGCCAGTGGTATCCGTTCGCGAGCATGGCCGGAGGGTCGCTGTATCTGATGCTGGACCTGGATCCGAGCGATGAGGGGACGTACGGGCAGATCATCAGCTACATCCATGATCCGGATTTCGTGTATTACACGGCCGACTCGTTCACGTCATTGCTGCGTGAGTCCAACCGCAATCTGGCCCAATTGGAGGAAATCGAATACTGATCATGCTGACATCGATATTAAACCAATATCATTCCTCCTGGAGAGGAGAGATTACACAGGGGGCAAGCGGCTGGAACAATACGACCCGGTTTATCGAAGGAGCGGAGGGGCGCGGCGTCCTGCGAATTTACGAAACGCATCGGGACATCGATAAAATCCGGTTTGAGCACGCCGTGCTGGCATCGCTTGCCCGGGACAAACTGGACTTCCGCACCCCTGTACCCATACCTGCCCTGACGGGCGATACGATCGTCCAGCTGGATGACGGGAGCGGGCGTTATGCTTGCCTGTTCAAATACATTGACGGCATCCGTCCCGAATCCACCGGTTTTCGGGCCGCGTATTCCTTCGGGGAGGCGGCGGGCAGCCTCTCCGATGCGCTCAGCCGGCTCGTGGTTGCTCCGTCACCCGCCTACCGGCCATACTATGAGCTGGCCCATTCGTATCCGGGGTGCAGCCCGGAGCGGGTGGGGCAGTTCTGCATCGCGCCGCCTGAGCCCTTCCGCGGATTGGAAGGCCCGCTTCGCAGGATCGGGGAAGCTCACAGGGAGGTCATCCGCGAACTTGAAGGGCTGGAGCGCCTGCCGCAGCAGCTTGTGCATGGGGACCTGAATACTTCCAATTTGCTGGTGGATGCAGACAAGCCTGAGCAGGTCACGGCGCTGCTCGACTTTGAATTTTGCACCCGTGACGTACGGGCGATGGAGCCCGCTGTCATCCTTCCGGGGCTGCTGGGGGACGACCCCGATACCGGCATGGAGGCGGCCGTTCAGTTTTGCCGCGGCTTCGGCAGCCGCGTCCGACTGGCCCCGGATGAAATCCGGGCGATCCCGGTGCTGATGAAGCTGCGGAACGTGGACGTGTTCCTGCATTTTATGACCCGGTACGATGAAGGTACGGACGGCCCCGAGGTGCTGCGCGAGCAGATTCCGGCCATTGGTGCCGAACTCGCGCGGCTGGAACGGAACAGGACAGCGGTCGAAGCTCTGCTGGAACGATACCTGTGCCAGGAATGACAGCAAAGGCGATCTCCCCAGTTAACGGGAAGGTCGCCTTTATTTTCAGAAATATCCTACCTAACTTAAGAACCATTTGCCATTTTGCGATGATTGTAAGGATCGTTTCCTATATCATGCGGAGCAGCAGACGTTGATGCTTGTCGACCAGGGCTTCTATCGAACGATAGGGATAAAAATTGTTGCGTGTATTTCTGTGCTTCTTCAAACCTCTTCCTGTTTCTGCAGTAACGGGAGAGCATCATGAGAATCGACAGGTAGATGGTCTGCTCTTCCGGACGCATATCGTCATGCTGATAAGCATCAAAGCGCTCCGTCAAAGGCGCGATATACTCATCGACGTTAAGATCCTGGGAAAGGGCACATTCTAAAAGGGTCAGCAATCCGGATAACGTTTCGGATGGATGCTGATTTAGAAATTGGGCGTACTCCTCGAGTTTTGTAAGATTTCCCGACAGAAGGTGTACAGACAGCGAATTGGCATAAGCATAAAAAGCATATTGGTCGAGTATCCGCTGGCTGCGTTCGCTTCCGTCCAAAAACCGGCCAAGATCTTTGTACTGTTCAATGCACTTCAGCGATTCCCCGTATTGCTTGTCTTTTTGATAGCCGATTCCCTTCATCAGCAGACTATATCCTATATAATAAATCATCGGTTTTTGTGCCTGTTTATTGTGAATAAATGATTGATACGCGTCGTTGTAGAGCTGATCCGATCGCCGAATCAGAAGAGTCCAATTTTCTAATGAATAGGCGTTGTTCAGGGCAGATACGGCCGTATCCAAATTCATATCTCCATCATTTGCGCAATCGTCCATGGCGTCCTCCTAGCATTCCTATTTCTTCCAATGAGTAGAGTATATAAGGTAGTCCTGCTACGGTCAATTTATTGAAAAAAAGAACACCGGGCGTGGTCGCTGCGATTTTTGCGGTTCAACAATCCGATACATGCAAAAAGGCGGCCTCCCCAATATGACGGAAGGTCGCCTGCTTATGCGTTACATTATTTCTTTTGCACCGTAATCGTCCAGGATGCATCGTCGATCTGTTCGAAATTCGTGACGGAGTGGCCGGCTTCTGCAGCCCAGCGCGGTATGGCTTCGGTGGCCTGCGTGCAGTCGAAGTCGATGACCAGCTCGTCGCCGCTGTTCAGCTCTTCGATCGCCTGCTTGGCTTCAATTAACGGGAACGGACAGACCATGCCCAGAACGGCTAGTTTTTGTTGTTTCATGGAAGTAACCTCCTTAAGATGTGACTAGTTTAACGTAAAGCTCCTAATTAGGGCTCCTAATTAGGTTGTCGTGGTTTGCAGCGAAGCGGACTGCTTCAGCTTGGCTTTGGTGCGAGGGCGGACGTACACGAAATAAGAAGCCGTCCATGTGCCCAAAATCATAAACACGAGGGATACCCAGCCCTGCCATGTCATCATGGCGGTCATGACGAGACCGTTACCGATCGAGCAGCCCCCTGCCCAGCTGGCGCCGAAGCCCATCAGGATGCCGCCGGCAAAGCTCGAAACCGCCGTCTTTGCATCCGGGGCACGGAAACGGAATTCCCGGCTGCCTTTGGCGGCGATGAAGGATCCGACAAGGATGCCCAGCACCAGGAACATGCCCCAGTTCACATACTTATCGCTGTCTCCTGTAACCAAGTACTGCAAAATGTTAGCGGAAGGCGTCGTGATCCCAAGACCCGACATGCGTCCGGTCGCCTCGCTCAGCGGCCAGGCCAGCAGGGCGATCAGGCCGACAAGAATGGCGGTAAAGAACGGATGCCAGCGTTTTTCGAACAGCAGATGGCTGAGTCCGGAACGCTTCGGCTTCATCGCTGGAATGGCCACCTTCGGTTTGCGCAGTGTCCGGATGACCATCACGATCGTAATGATAGCTAAAAGGGCGATAAACGGCCAAACCGAAATGCCGAAGGTGTCCGGAATGGAGTTGGCCGGAGCTTCTACTTTCTTAATTCCGTTATTGAGCGGCGCCAAGGCACCCGATTTCATCGTGGCGCTCATCGCCATATAACCGAACAGTGCGATCCAGCTGCCGATCAGTCCTTCACCGGCCCGGTACCAGGTTCCAGTCGCACATCCCCCGGCTAAAATAATACCAATCCCAAATATAAACGAGCCGACCACGGTGGCCACCCAAGGGAACGTGCCGGCGCTGAATTCGATGAGTCCAAGCTGGATCAGCGCAAACACGCCGATGCTCTGAATCGAAATGGCGATCAGCAGGGCATAAAACATGCGGTTGTCCTTGGTCAGATACATGTCCCTGAATCCGCCTGTCAGGCAGAAGCGTCCACGCTGCATGACGAAGCCGAGCAGGGCGCCGCACAGCAGGCCTGTTAACATCAACATGACGTCATTCTCCTCCTTTTCCTATATACGAGTAATTCACTTTGTTTTATCGGTATTTATGATTCTAACAAACGGGCAGGAGAAGTCAATGGAGAAATGTTCCAATGAAGCTGACATATCATGTGATCGTGTTGATGAGCGGAGGCATGCCTGACCGCTGCGACTGTGTAACGTATTCGGTAGGGGAGAGGCCGCAGTATTTTTTGAACACCCGGTGGAAATACGAAGTATCGTAGTAACCGAGGTACTGCGATATGCCCGCGACCGTCATATTTGAGCCCAGCAGCAGGCTGCAAGCCTCCTGCATGCGCAGCTCATGCATATAGCGGATCGGGGACCGGCCATACACTTCTTTGAAGACGGCGGTTACGTAATTGGGCGAGCGGCCGATCAAAGCGGCCAGCCGGGCAATCTCGATCTGCTCTCGGTAATGCTCCAGCAGATAGGCTTTGACCGCTTCGGCATATTTCAGCTTGCTCGGTGTCAGTGCGGGCTGTTCGAGTTCCCGGGCAATCATGCCAAGGAGCTCCTGCAATATACCAAGACAGATGATGGAACGGTAGTTTTTCCCGCCCCGCATCTCTTCGTACAGCCTGTCGCAACGGTGATAGGCGTACTGGCTTGGGGAGAGCCTGAACTTGATGAATTGTCCTTGATCCACGAACGGAATTCCCGTCTCAGCCACGGGCTCGCATGTAAATAAAACGGTATGCTTTTGGTGGGGAATGCCGTCCTTGTTCTCTCCTGAACGGCGGGCTCCGCGGGGGATAAAGAGCACGTCCTCCGCTTCAGCGATCACAACACTGCCATTAATCTCGTACCGGACCTGGCCCTGCCGGACGACGACCAGAACGTTGTACGGAATCGTCTCAAGGTTGGTCCTCCATTGGGGGATTTCATTATCGAAATTTACACTCATGATTTGAAGCATGCGCTGCACCTCTTTATTCCAAAACTTAATAAAACCCTATCATAATGCAGACTTCTCGTAAATTATGCTTCGTTGCAATCGGCATTAATCTTATAAATTGCAATAGAAATGTACATCGGATCAATGAAATGTACATGGACGCATATGGAGCGTCACGCCTATAATTCAGCTGCAAAGGCATTTCATATTATCCGGAGAGGACGGATGAACGATGAGAGTGTTACTGCTGGATTTGGATTCAACGAGACCAGATCACCTTGGCTGTTATGGCTACCACCGCAATACGTCGCCGCATATCGACCGGGTCGCGGCCGAAGGCGTACGCTTTGACAACTACTATACGTCGGACGCCCCGTGCTTCCCGTCGCGTACGGCATTGATGACGGGCCGTTTCGGCATACATAACGGCGTCGTAGGACACGGCGGGACCGCGGCGGACGTCCGGTACGAAGGAGCTGACCGCGATTTCCACGACAAGCTCGCGTCAGAGAGCTTCCCGGCGGTCTTCCGCCGCGCGGGCATGCGGACGGCCCTAGTCAGCCCATTTGGGGAGCGGCATTCCGCATGGACCTTCTATGCAGGATTCAACGAAATTTACAATACGGGCAAGGGCGGTATGGAGTCGGCCGAGGAGGTCACCCCCGTTGTGCTGGACTGGATCGAGCGGAACGCAGACCAGGAAGACTGGCTGCTGTACGTGAACTATTGGGATCCGCACACCCCTTACCGGGCGCCGGCATCGTTCGGCAATCCGTTTCAGGACGAACCGCTTCCGGAGTGGATCACGGAAGAAGTGCTGGAGCGCCACAAGCAAAAGGTTGGCCCGCACGGCGCGAACGAAATCAATATGTATAACAGCAGCGCGTCGCCTCAGTTTCCCCGCCATCCCGGCGACATTCAGAACATGGACGATTTGCGGAGGATGATCGATGGGTATGACTGCGGCATCCGGCATATGGATGACAACATCGGGATGATTTTCGATCGTTTGACGGAGAAGGGGGTCATGGACGACCTGGTGATCATCATCACCGCCGACCATGGCGAAAACATGGGCGAGCTCGGCATTTACGGCGAGCACGGCACCGCCGACCAGGGCACCTGCCGGATCCCGATGATCATCCGGTGGCCCGGGATGCAGAAGGGGATTTCCGATGATTCCCTGCACTATCATCTCGATCTGGTGCCGACCGTCGCGGAACTGCTGGGCGTTCAACCTGCGCCAAGCTGGGACGGCCGCAGCTACGCCGGTACGCTCCGCAGCGGCGAGGTCGGCGGAAGGGAGTACCTCGTCGTCTCGCAGTGCGCCCACGTATGCCAGCGCAGCGTACGGTTTGGGGACTGGCTGTATACCCGAACGTACCATGACGGATATCATCTTTTTGACAAGGAGATGCTGTTCAATATTACCGAGGATGCCCAGGAGCAGAACAACCTGGCTCAGGAACGGAGAGACCTGTGCAAGGAAGCGGTCTACTTGCTGAACGAGTGGCATGACGAGATGATGATGACGATGAAGTTTGACGTCGATCCGCTATGGACGGTCATTCAGGAAGGCGGGCCGTATCATGCGAAAGGGCATCTGCCGATGTACATCGAGCGGCTGGAACAGACCGGGAGAGGGCATGCCGTGGATGAGCTGAAGCGCCGCCATCCGCAGGAGTTTGCACAGAAATAAGCGGTATGCGGCGGGAATAAGACAAGGGGCTATCGATTGGCGATAGCCCCTTTCTTTATTGCCTATCGGCGCTGACCATGCTGGCAACGTCGGTTTACCATGCATCTGCGCAGCTTAGTTCAAAGTTTCGAGCAGCAGCGGTGCGATGAAATCGCGGAACACATTCGCCGGATGCCGCTCTTTTTTACGCTTGTCATCGGTCAGGACCACTACCGTCTCCAGGACGGGGACGATATAGATGAACTGTCCCGCATATCCGCGGGCGTAAAAATAGTCAAATGAAAGCGGGGATGCTGCAGCGGAATGACCACCAAGCTCGGCTCCAAAAGTATCCGTCCACCAATGCCAGCCGTAGAAGCCGCGGTTTGGCGGACCAGCGGGGATGAACGGCTGTACGGACCGGTTCACAAGCTCTCGGGGGATCAGCTGCCGCTGCTCCCAGCGTCCCTGCTGCAGATACAGCTGCCCGAACCTCAGCAAATCCCTGGGACGGAGCCATAAGCCGTAGCCTCCGGTGTGGATCCCCTGCGGGTCGGACTCCCATCGATAGTCTTCGATGCCCAGCGGTCCAAACAGATTTTCTTCGGCGTACTGGGCCGTTGACTTGCCGGCGGCTTGGACCAGGATCGCGGACAGAAGTTGGGAGCATCCCGAGCTGTACTCCATCCGGGTCCCAGGTGTATCGGAAATCGGCTGCTCGAGCACAAATTCGACCCAATTGCCGGTTCTGGTCATGCGCGGAAACGACTTGATCCCGCCGAATTCGCTCCATTCAAAGCCGGCTGACATCGTCAGCAGATGCTCCAGCGTAATTTCCCGCTTGCGTGGATCGGAAGCGGAACGAAGCTGCGGGAAAAATTCGGTGATCGGCGTCTCCGCACCCGGCAGGATGCCTTGGTCCATTGCGATGCAGATCAGGGCTGACAAAAAGCTTTTGGTGCAGGAATTGACCTTCGACTTCTCGTCAGGGATGCGGGGATGACGGTAGTGCTCAAACACCAGCCTGCCGTTTTGGCTGATCAGGCAGCTTCTCAGGTCGACCAGTGCGATCGTTGAAGCGAGTGCAGATATATTCATGGGAATCTTCCTTTGTTAAGTATGGCTTTTGTGGCATGACGCCGCTTATACATTATGGCAAACTGAAGCCTCCCGGACAAGGTTCGGACGATGCTCCAATGGCTATTTTCGATCGAAGGACCATCACGTATAATGAATACTTAGCCTGCTTGAACCTCATCTATACACGCAAAAAGACAGCGGCTCCAGGTGAACCACTGTCTTCGGCGAAGGCTGTTATTTGGTTAAAAGGTTAATATGATCAAGCTCGGTGCTGCTGTTGAAAATAAACTCAAGCTTATAGTTGCCGCGGTTGTACGTCAGCTTGGTCTGTGTCTTCTTCCCGGTTTTGAAGGTGGACACCGAACTTGGTGCATACCAGTTCTGCTTCAGCATCTTCATCGTAATGCCGCCGATATTGGTCTGGCGTTCGACGTTGGTGCCGAAGTAGCGCATTTCACGGATTTTGCCGAGCTTATAATTGATGGCGTAGCCGGGATTGCCCATATTCGCGCTGTATACATCGAATCCATCGGCATCCTTCATCGGATTTTCGGGTTCCCCGATCTTGTGCAGGACATCCTGACGGGTGCTCTTACCAACGGTGAGGCCGCTAACTGCTCCCGGGAACTGGCCTTTCAGCGCCGGTTTGTAGAAGCTGTTCAGCGTCTGGAGTGCCTGCTTGGATGCGTAACCCGCATCGGCTGCCGCAGCAGCGTTTGCTTGATGTACGGAATATGTCGTGCCTGCGCCTACGGCTCCCAGGCCTACCATGCCGGCCACGGTCATGGCCATGATTGCTTTTTTTGCCGGTTTTGTGATGTTCATGTTGTATCCTCTCCTTGTAACTTATGGGGTCTCTATGTTTTTATTACCCATTCTGCGTAAGATTCAATTCTTCTACAGCATAGTAGAACCCGAAGGAGATTGGGTTACGATTCCGTGAAAGAATATGTCAATTTTGACACGGATGGCGTTAAAGGACGCGTTCAGGGAACGGACAGAAGCCAGGATTGGCTGATGACAGCATCTTGGTATAATCCGGCTGAAGCTTGGATAACTCGTTGAAATAGCTGGAGATGACGTGGTTCCCTCCGAAGGATCCGAGCTGAAAATGCCGGGGTGACAAGTTCTTTACATGGCTGTAATAAAATGTTTTGGACCGTTTCGGCAGTTTGTATACGGCAGGGGGCGCATGGGTCACGACATCAAACAGATTGGCGATGCGAAAGCTGTTGGGAACATAGCTGGCACAAGCTTTGGCGAAGGTCGGATCGCCTACCCGCGGTGAACCGAATGTGAACAGGTAAGGGGAGCGGAAGCCGGTATTGGCCGCAACATCGACCGCGCATAAGGTCGCCAGCGCCGCACCCAGGCTGTGACCGGTAATAAACAGCGTCTTGCCGCGGGATACCTTAGCCAGTGTCGAGATAATGCGGGTCCTTGCGGAGGCATAAATGTCCGTGAAGCCCCGATGCGTCATACAGTCTTCTTTAATGTATTTGTATTTCTTCTGAGATGCGATCAGGTCCGCGATCCAGTTGGTCGTCGTGCTGGTTCCCCGAAATGCAATGATGACCTCTTGATCCGAATCGAGAATAAAACCGAAGCGTTCCCAATCGTTCGTAATGGACCTGGCCTCAATCGTCTCAAGCCGTGTGTATGGAGAAGGGACGACAAACGACCCGTCTGCATTCTCAAATTGAGCATAGGTCTGTCCGCAGATGGCCGCCAGAAAAATGGTACGCTGCTGCAAATCGTCTGCCTTGCTCATACGCATCCCGCCTTTCACTCCTACACTATATTAAGAGGATAAGGATCGGGTGCTTGGGCATGAATAGTCTAATAAGGAGGTGTCCACCATTCCAATTCATATCAAACGGGTCTATGAAAAGCCTGAAGCATCAGACGGCAAACGAATCCTGGTCGACCGTCTCTGGCCGAGGGGACTCACGAAAGAGCAGGCCGCGGTCGACGAATGGATGAAAGAGATCGCACCCAGTCATGAGCTGAGAAAATGGTACGCGCATCGGCTGGAGCATTACGAGAAGTTCAAAGAGCTATACCTGCAGGAACTTCAGCAGGACAAGCCTTCCCAGCTTTTACGGCAAATCCGGGAATTGGCGGAGGATTGCACGGTTACGCTGTTATATGCCGCGAAGGATACCACCATGAATCAGGCGGTCGTGCTCAAAGAAATCATTGAAACGTCGTAAGCACCGCCGGCTGGCCGGATCGTTGTAGTCGTTTACTCTTTCGTATATCATTCCGGTGACCGTCATGGCGCCTCCTTAAGCCCAAGGGCTGCAGGGGGCGCCATTTTGAGTTGGCTGAGCCGCGCCTCTAATTGCCTGCCAATCACAAATGATTTTGCCGCAGCACAAAATATTTGCTGCCTCTGTCATCTATTTTTGGACCGCCATTGGCTCGGGGCTTCGCCCATCAGCCGCTTGAAGTGCCGGTTGAAGCTGGATAAGGTCGCATAGCCGACCTCCTCGGAAATAGCCAAAATGCTGCTGCCGCTATGGCACAGCAGGGCAGCCGCAACCTGAATGCGCACGTTGTTGATATAGTCCAGCGGAGCCATGCCCATGCACTTGTGGAAAATGCGCCGGAAATGGGTGACGCTGAGGCAGCATAGCTCGGCTAACCGGTGGATCGGGACCGGTTCCATATAGTGCTGGGAAATATACTCGAGCGCTTTTGAAATTTGCTGCATCGCCCGCCGGTCGGCACCGCCAGTCGCAGTTTCAGCTGTGCCGCTCTCTTGAAGCAGCAGCTGCCTGCCGATCAGCGTCAGGAGCGTCCAGATGTATCCTTTTACTGCCGATTCATATCCCGGCCCGTGTTTCTCCAGCTCCTTCATCGCGTGATCTGTCAGCCAGACGACCTCAGCGTGATCATCCGGGGTGACGATGTTGTTGAACCGGGGATACGTATCCGTTCCGACCCGGTCCCAGAATCCAGAAGACACCGGGTCAGACGAAAAGAGGGCGCCCGGATCAATAAAGCAGAAATGCCACCTGCTTTCTTTTCCCTTTAAGCTTTGAGCGAGATGCAGCTGATTCGGAAAGATGATGCTCACATCTCCTTGGGTGTAGGGCAGGATTTTGTCTTCAACGAAAAAGACGCCTGAGCCCTCCAGACAGTAGCCGATCTCAAGGCAGTTGTGAAAGTGCAAATACGTAATCTCATTGTCTCCCTGGACATAATTGCTGAGCCAATCCACGGGGAAATCGGAAGGAAGCATATAAGGCTGGGAGACGACTTTATAATCAAATGGTCGATTCTGCACAGCTTTCAGTCCTTTTTCGGCGGAAGTCATTGTTTTCATTATAATAAACTATCCTTGAACGAAATTCATTGATCTTGGGAAAGGAGATTATCAATATGGCTTATCCTAAGGAACCGAGGCTCCACGAATTGGCAGGTAAAATTATTGAGTATGGGCGGCTCGCACACGAATACGGAGGACGGGGCGTGGCCGATGCCTGGATCGACATGGAAGAGAAGATGAAAGAAACGTTGGAGAAACTGCAGGGATTACCAATTGACGCCAAGCTTAAGGAGCGAGAGCCGGACGATCTGCCGTACATTCGAGCACAGCGTACTGAAGGACCAAGAAGGCTGTGGGCATCGTTTGACAAGGCGGTCTACAAGGAAAAGCTCGAAGGGGCGATGCTCGCCCGTTTTGCCGGATGCACGCTGGGGGCGCCGGTGGAATTCTGGGAAGTGAGCGACATGGAGAAATGGGCCGCATATATCGGGGATGCCTTTCCTCCACAGCATTATTGGTCCAAAATCAAAAATCCGAACGATCTCCGTTACGGAATAAGCACCTTTTATGAATATACCCTGGAAGGCTTGACCCAAGTCCCTGTCGATGACGACATTACTTATACGATCCTCGGGCTGCTCATTGCCGAAGAGCACGGCCTCAACTTCACGACAGAGGATGTGGGAAAGAGCTGGCTCAAGTACCTGCCGGTTGCTTGTACTGCGGAGGAGGCTGCGCTCAACAATTTGAAGGCGGGCATCCCGGCGCTGCAAGCAGCTGACGTAAACAATCCGTTTTGCCAGTGGATCGGTGCGGATATCCGCTCGGATCCGTGGGCTTACATGGCTCCGGCGTACCCGGCGAAAGCGGCGGAATATGCCTATCGGGATGCTTATTTGAGCCATCGGCGGAACGGGATTTACGGGGAGATGTTTTTCAGTGCTGCGCAGTCCGCGGCGTTCGCCGTCGATCATCCCGAGCAGGCGCTTCGTATCGGCTTGACCGAAATTCCGAAGGAATGCAGCCTTTACAAGGATGTGGAGTGGGCGCTTGCCGTTAGCGGTGAAATCCATGATTACAAGGAAGCCAGAGCGGCGGTCGATGAGCGCTTCAAGGGAATGTCGGGCGTGCACGCCAACAATAACGCCTGCTTGACGGTGTTCGGCCTGATGATCGGGGGGACCGATGTGTCCAAGGTGATCTCGGAGACGGTTGCCATGGGACTGGATAACGATTGTACGGCTGCGACGGCCGGCAGCATCGTTGGCGCGATCGCCGGGAAATCCGGCGTGCCGGAGCATTGGGTTAAGCCGTTTCACGATACGGTCACAACGTATATGACGAACGCGGAGAAGTTTCAGATCAGCGACCTGGTCGACCGATTTACCATCCTTGCCGGCAAAACACATCACGAGGCGTAACTTGGCGACGTCGGCCGTAGTTCTTTTTAAGAACGATCCAGCGTGAATCCGTATGTTATCGAACAAAAGACATATCAAATCCATCCACGAATCATGCCCTTGGATCCATGGACAACGGGCGGAGGATCGTAAACAATGGGGGAAACGGTGTCCAATCAAGCGGGAGAGGTGGAAAAGGATGAAACTCAAATTGATCAAGGCGTTGTGGGGCATGGAGGGAACGGGCACATTGGAAGAGCAGGTGGGGCATATCGCTTCAGCCGGTTATGATGGCGTAGAGGCGCCCCTGCCGGGACCTGACGACGAACAGCGGTTTAAGGAGCTCCTCGCAAGCCATGGGCTTGATTATGTAGCGATGATTTTTACCGAAGGGCCGGACCACTATGCTTCTTTCGAAGCACAATTGGAACGGGCAAAGTCGTTTGGGCCGATCCATGTTACTGCGCATTCCTTAAAAGACTATGTTCCTCTGGAAGAGCAGGTCGATTATTTCCGGCGGGCCGTTCAGCTTGAGCAGCAGCTTGGCGTCAAGGTGGGCCATGAAACCCACCGGGGCAGAGCTTTATTTAATCCCTGGGATACGGGGAAGGTGCTGAAAGCGGTCCCTGGACTTGGACTGACGGCCGATTTTAGCCATTGGTGCTGCGTTACCGAATCGACGCTGGAACATTTCGAGAGCGAGCTGGACCTGGCTATCGGCCGCACCGTACATATCCATGGGCGTGTCGGTTATGCGCAGGGCCCTCAAGTTCCCGATCCGCGGGCACCGGAGTACGCGCATGAAGTCGCTCGGCATTTTGACTGGTGGAACCGGATCGCCGATGCGAGGCAGCATGCCGGTGCCTCCGAATTGACCTTTACGCCGGAATACGGTCCGCCTGGGTATCTTCACACGCTGCCTTTTACCAATCAGCCGGTTACGGATTTGTGGCAGGTATGTAAGTGGACGGTAGAACAATACCGTGAAAACTTCGAACGAATCCAATCCGTGAAAGCCACCTGACAAACATGAGTGAACCTATGTAAAAGAATGCAAAAAGGCTGCCGCATTGCTTCCACAGCATGCGGGCAGCCTTTCGTCATAGATGCAGGTACATCTGGCCGAATTTATTTTCGGTAGAGCTGCCGAAAAGACTTCGGGGTATGACCGGTATATCTCGCAAAGCTCCTAACGAAATAAGGAAAGGATCCGAAACCCGTCTGCTCAGCGACACGTCCGATCGGATCGTCGGTATGGATCAGAGTTTGCTTAGCCTGCTCGATCCTGTGCCTCGTTAAATACTCCAGAGGTGTACAGCCGAACGTCTTTTTCATACATATGGCGATGTAGTTGGAATGAAAGTGCAGGGCTTCCGACATCCGCTTATAGCTGATGGGCTCCCGGTAATGCCGGCGAAGATATTCGCCCGCCAGTTCCGCCACCTTCAGATGTGGATTCTGTACTTCTCCCCCTTCCGTCTGCTGCAGCATGGACAGCAGGTCCTGAAAGCAGATCTGCTGCTTCCAGCGGGCGGATACAGTCTGTTCCGGGTGCAGCAGCATCAGCCTGCGGAGGAGCTCTTCCACTTGACTTGGGAGAAGCGGGGCTCCCTGCTGGGAAATATAGATTGAGAATTTCTCGATCTGATAGAGCGGATGGCCTTCAAATGCCGGTAAAGAGGAATCCTGCTCGGAAACTTCGTTCCAGCTGCCCAAGGTTTGAAAATGCAGCCAGTAAAAATGCGTTTCTTCCAAACAGGGCCGGGCGGTCCGGTGCGACCGGTCAGGCCGAAGGATGGCGTAATGTCCCGCCGGGACGGTGAGCATCGTCAGCTCTTCCTCCAGAAACAAGCAACCCCTCGTCACGAAGATCAGGTCAAAGACCCCGATGCGGCTTCGGTCCGGATGGATTCCGCCAATCGGGTAGGTGTCCTCCCCGCAGGTAATGTAATGGGGCAAAGGCGGAGCGATGAATTGAAACATGGCGATCCTCCTTCCTTCGAATCGAATTGCTTCTATCATAAAGGATTGCACATGGCGAAGCCATATGTTTTGCCTGCATGATGAGGTTGTGATTGGACAAAAACATGTTGATATCCGGTATCGGTAAATAGCGGGGGACATGGTATATTTCATAGCGTTAGCCGAAGTAAACCGAAGATGAAAAGGGAGTGGCGAGCTATGAAATTCGTTAAAACCGCTTTTGAACAACTGCCGCTTGGCGCGGTTAAACCTTCCGGTTGGCTTAAGGATCAATTGATGATTCAAGCAAAAGGTCTTACCGGGCATTTGGAGGAGCATTGGGCGGATGTCGGGCCCGAAAACGGGTGGATCGGAGGCAGCGGAGAAAGCTGGGAACGCGGACCGTACTACTTGGACGGACTCCTTCCGCTTGCCTATTTGCTAGAAGATGAAAGGTTGATCGCCAAAGCCAACCGGTGGGTTGAATGGTCGCTTGCGAGTCAACAGGACGATGGCCACTTCGGTCCGAAACGGATCGAAACCGTCAACCGTGAGGTCGATAAAAAGCACGATTGGTGGCATTACATGATCATGCTGAAGGTCATGATGCAGCATGAAGAAGCGACGAAAGATGAGAGGATCGTTCCCTTTCTGACGAAATTTTTCGGCTACGTCCGCCGCACCATTGAAGAGAATCCGCTGCAAGGCTGGGCGAAAACCCGGGGAGCAGAAATGCTGCTCTGCCTGGTATGGCTGTATAAAAGGACGCAGGATCCTTTGCTGCTGGAAGTGGTGGAGATCGTGGCCAAGCAGACGACGGATTGGTCCGATATTTTTTACGACTTCCCGTTCTGGCGCAAGGTAGAGGAGTGGGACTGGACGACGCATGTCGTCAATGTGGCGATGGGGATCAAGACGCCGGGTGTTTTGTACGAACTGACCGGAGATGCCGTCTTGAAGGAGGCTGTGCACCGCGGAATCGATTCGCTGATGACATACCACGGTCAGGCACACGGCATGTTTTCGGGTGACGAGTGGCTCTCTGGAACGCACCCGAGTCAGGGTGTCGAGCTGTGCGCCGTGGTGGAATACATGTTTTCGATGGAGCAGCTGACGCGGATATTCGGCGACGGCAGGTTCGGCGACATTCTTGAGAAAGTGGCGTTTAATGCGCTGCCGGCGGCAATCTCTCCGGATTGGACTTCCCATCAGTACGATCAGCAGGTGAACCAGATTTTGTGCAACGTCGCTCCCCGCAGCTGGGTGAACGGGCCTGACGCGAACCTTTTCGGCTTGGAGCCGCATTTCGGCTGCTGCACCGCGAATATGCACCAAGGATGGCCCAAGCTGACGTCGCATTTGTGGATGAAGGACCTTGAGGGCGGGCTTGCAGCCGTTTCCTATGCGCCGTGTACTGTCGAGACCCCGGTTGGTAACGGTTCCTTGGCCAAGCTGGCCGTCAGCGGAGAATATCCCTTCCGGGACCATGTCTCCATCTCAATCACATTGGAGCGCCCGGAAACATTTACGGTTTCCTTGCGGATCCCGTCCTGGTGTACACAGCCTGAAATCCAGGTCAACGGTGCGCCGGTGAACGTTCAGACCGAGAACGGCTATGCCAAAATCAACCGCGAGTGGGCGAGTGGAGACGGGATCGAACTGACGCTGCCGATGGCCGTCAACACGACATCGCGCAACCTTTATGCGGTCAGCGTAGAGAGGGGACCACTTGTCTATGTGCTGCCAGTCCGGGAGCAATGGCAGATGGTGCGGGAGCGTGAAAAGTTCCATGATTGGGAGCTGTATCCGGGATCGGCCTGGAAATACGGCCTGTTGGCCGATACCGGCTTTGAGGTAACCGAGGCGGATATTCCAAGCCAGCCGTTCTCCGCGGATGGAGCCCCCGTGCGGATCACAGCATCAGGACAGCTGGTCAAAGACTGGAAGATGGAAGGCAACAATGCAGGCACGCCGCCCATTCATCCCGACTGTAACGGTCAGCCTGTGGCGGAGCTTGAGCTGATCCCTTACGGAAGCGCGCGGCTGCGGATCGGTGAGTTCCCGCTCATTGGCAGCCGGAAGCGGTTCAAGGATCAATAAGCTAAGCTGTGCTAGACAGGGTTTCTCACCCTGCACCGCAAGGCGTGCAGAATCCGTCCCGGGTTCGCTCTAAAGAGAGAGATGCCGCAGGGCATGCGGTCATCTCTCTTTTTTGGGCTGCAGGGCGCGGTTTAATAGTGTATCATGCTATTAAAACGAGCGGTTCCGATCCGGCAGCGAGAGGGCCATAGACTAGGGAGGTTGTGCATCGTTGCTTACATTACCCGTCATTCATGCCATGGGAGACATCGCCGTGAAGCCGGGATCCGTTCTCGGGATGCGTACGATCGACGATTTCGAATTGGTGTACTTTCCGGCAGGGACGCGATCCGTTTACGAAATCGACCGGGGGCCGTTTGCGCTGGACCGTCCGGGAGTCGTGTTCACCTGCCCCGGAGAACCGCACCGGTACCGGTTTGATCCTAGCCTTCCCACAAGGCACTTATTCGTTCACTTCGAATTTGCTGCATTTCGGGAAGCCTTCTGCAGGCCGGACCACGATCGGGAAAATTTCCGTGACTGGTCGGTCATTGCCGGAGGGAGCCTGATTCCCTCCATGCTTAAGCAGATGCTGAAGATCGCGCATATCAAGCCGGCCGGCTGGCAGCGAAGGGCGTCCGTTTTGCTGATGGGCGTCCTTGAGGAATGGCAGGCGATTGAGGAAGACGAGTCGATGTCGGCCGCTTCGCTGCCCGCTCCCATCATGCGGGCCATGGATTATATGGAGCAGCAGCTTCACCGCCAGATTACCATTGAAGAAATCGCGGCCAGCTCGGGCTGGACCCATGAGCATTTCACCCGGATGTTCGTCCGCTGGATGGGCATTCCGCCTCAGAAGGCGCTGCTGGAACGCCGCCTCCGGAGAGCTGAGCAGCTTCTGATTCAAGCGGAGCGGACCATCAAGCAGATCGCTTACGACGTCGGATTCACCGATGAGCATTATTTCTCCCGCATGTTCAAGCGAACCCGTGGAATGACGGCCCTGGAGTTTCGCGACCGGTTCGCGGATCCGTTGTTCCGGCATTTGGCCGTCATCGAGGAAGATGAGGCCGCGTATCCTTTGAACCGGCATTTTGTCGTACTGGATCATGGAGATTCCCGGTAAAGCGGATATCAAATCCGTCCACCGTTTTCCGTGTCCTCTCCATTGAGAACGCTTACGAAATCCTTCACACTTAAGATAATCAATGCGTGTGGAGGGGATCAACCATGGGGCAGACGTATGTGCCGAAAGCCAAATTAAGAGAGGACCGTTATTATGTAACGGTGGAAGAGTATAAGCAGTATCACAGGGACGGATTCGTCATCGTCCGGGGGCTGCTGGATCCGAAGGAAATCGAACAGTACGCCGTGTGGGCAGAACGGCTGCGGATCGAGAATGAAGGAAAGCGCAAGCAGGCATCCGAGGAGGATACCGACCCGCTCAAAGCGGAGTTCGCCGAAAAAACGCGGGTTCATATGATCTCCCGCCTTTACCCGGAAGGGGAGCAGCTGATGCTGCATCCCCGAATCCTCGATGTACTTGAAGCGCTGACGGGTCCGGATGTGTATGCCCTGCAGTCCATGATCTTTTTTAATCCTCCGGGAAAAGGGGGTCAGGGATGGCATCAGGACGCATACTACATCAAAACTCATCCCGACACGCTGATCGGAGCCTGGATCGCGCTTGAGGACGCCGATGAAGAGAACGGCTGCCTGTGGGTGGTTCCCGGCTCCAACCATGAGCCGATTTATCCGCCGCCGGGAGATAATGGCGGAAACGTTCACGCCAAGGAGGCGTTTTCCGATCTCCATTCCGTGGAGCATGTCAGTCACCTGGATGACGAAGTCAACACGCTGTCGAAGGTGGTGTCCCATTATCCGGACCCGATTCCGGTTCCGTTGAAGCCCGGGGACGTGCTGTTCTTCCATTCACACCTGTTTCACCGCTCCTACCCGAATCGAACGACGGACCGTTACCGCCGATCGTATGTGTGCCATTACTGCAATGCCCGTTCGTTTGTTCCATGGGACCATGACGGCTACGAGGGCGACAGCGGGAATTACCGCCAAATCTTGGCGCGCGGACGGACGCATCTAGCTTATGCCGAACCGTTATTCGACACGCCGGTTGATATTACGCAGCATGATGAGATTCCCGAGTCCACCAGCGTGACGATGATGGGGATGGACGACGGCATGATGATGCCGGTCGTTCAGGAGAAAGACGAACAGGACTGAATCACGGTACCTGAACTTTTTTGGAGTCATGAATCCAGCCTTCTGTATCTTTCATAAAAAAGAGCCCGGTACCTGTGCCGCGCTCTTCTTTGTTTTGAAGGCGTTTGCCCCAAATCCGGTTATTCATCATCCAGTATGGCGATCGGACTGAAGGCTTCATAATGAATGCGCTCCTTAGGAATTTCCAGCTCTTTCAATGCTTGATTGATTGCTTTCATGAAGGAGACGGATGGGAGTAACCCCGATTCCTCCGCCGATGAGGACCAGATGGTCGTTGGTATGGTTCAGGTTTTCTAAACGATGGGGGCTGTATGAAAGGCGGTACAGGGAGGGGGCAAGATCAGAATATTTTTTTGAGAAAAAAGAGGAAAAAGCAAAATAGAGATAGAATATCTTGAATAGGAACATTTGTTTGCGTGGTGTGGTGTTTTTTTATTAACAATCCCAAATAGGCAGGTCATATGCGACGTTGGGACAGGGGAGCGAGGTGAGTTATATGACAGAAACTACCCTTAATTCTTCCTTCCCGGGGGAATTTGCCGGATTATTGGCCGAAGTGAGACCCCAGCTGCTGCAGTACTGCCGATCGCTGACCCATCGGGAATGGGAAGCCGAGGACCTGGTTCAGGATACCATGGTCAGATTGATGAACCGGTGTATACAAATGCCGGAGATGACCCTGAGCAAGCCGTATGTGTTTCGCACGGCCCGCAATCTTTGGATCGACCGCTGCAGGTCCAGCCGGAGGGTGGTCACCATGTCGGTCGAACAATTTGAATCGACTTACGGAAGTGAACCGGAACCCTTCGCGGACAACCTAATCACGCGCGATCTGCTGGAAGAGCTGATGTACCGCGGAGCCGGCCGGGCGATCCCAGGTCGGCCGCCAAGCTTCTGGAAGCGGTTGCCGCTGCTTTTATCCGCCATGATCCCCACATGATTTATGAAGCTTATCTCCGGGTATACGAGAACGGCTGCCGCATTGCGGATATCAGGACCCGCGATGGTCGATTTTATTTTACTTTTCAGGATCCGGACGGAAATGTTTTTATGGTGAGCGAAACATTTTAATCATCATCTTAGGGGGAATGTGTATGGTTGCAGGCGGCTTCATCGTTATATACACGTGAAGGCATTAATCACATAGAGAGGAGGTAGAGTTTCATGCCATCAGGCGGCGCTTCATTTGTATGCATCGACAGAGTCATTTTGCCGGTCCCTGATGCCAAAGCGGCTGCGGAATGGTACATCAACGAGTTTGAATTCAGGATCGGGCGCAGAGGCAGTAAGGAGATCGACTTGCGGATACAGGATGGGGAAACATTGCTTACGCTGACAGAACTTTCCGGAAACCAGCGTTATCAGCCGCTTATCCACCTGGACGCCTCTGGCCACGTTCCATGCTTCAACTTCTATTGTCATTGGGACGATTTGCACAGCGGCTGGCTTCGTTCCAGGAACATTTCGGTCACGTCAACGATGCAGACGGCTCACATGAACGTTTGCGAGATGACCGATCCATACGGAAACGTGACCGGGATCTGCCATGAAAAAAGCAATTCGCTCTTCTATACGCCGGCTCCCGGACCGGTTCCCCCGATGTTTCACCGGATTCTCGCCGTTTTTCTTCCCGTTATAGATTTGGAGTCATCGATCCGATGGTACGCGGATATGCTTGGTTTTGAGCTGGTAAACCATTGGGGGCAGGGGGCGGATCTCAAAATCGGCAGGGGAGAAACGATTGTCACAATGATTGTTATGGACGAAGAGCTGCACCGTCAAGCGCTGCTGAGGCTGAACGGCCAGGCTTATTACTCGCTGCAAACGCCCAGCATTCACGATGCTTACCGGCAGCTGTCCCAATTAGGCGTCCCAGCCGAGTCATGCCGGGAACAGGATGGAGTCAACAGGTTCCACATTTGTTCTCCGGAAGGTTTAATCATCCGTATATCGGAAAAGGAGCTGATTCAAATTGTCTCAACATGAAGAAATGAATCGCACTACCGCGATCCCGTTTGAGAACCGGATTGCGAGCGTGTTTGTGCATGTCACGAATCTTAAGGAATCTGCTGAGTGGTACAGCCGCCTGCTGGGTCTTCCGATCAAGGAAGAACGGTTAAACGGCGGACCGGTGTATTGGTTTGATTTTCAAGGAACGCACCTCATCCTGGATTCCAATTCGGGGAACAGGCAAAATCCGGATTGGAGGGAAGACATGATGCCGCGCATGATGTTACCTGCCAAGGATATCGACGCGGCATACCTCTTTATTCGGAAACAAGGCACGCCTCTCTCTGAACCGGAAAAACACGGGCCGATGGCATACTTTAACTTCCGCGATCCGGAGGGGAACGTACAGATGGCATGCTGGGCCGAGAACCGCGAGGAAGACCCATCATTGGCAGGATTAAGCCGAAGTCCGATTTTGCCGAGAATCGGCGGCGTATTTGTTGACGTGAAGCATATGCCTGCGGCTGCCCGGTGGTACTCGGGACTGCTTGGTGCGGAATATGATGAAGCGGCCGCCGAGCAGCGGATATATTCCGTTCCGACGGCATCCGGTGCCGCGCTTCTGCTTGACCATAACCGTCATCTGAACGGGGAGTCGTTTTCGGAGCTATTTTATTTCGAAACAGAGGATTTTGACGGGGCACTCCAATTTGTAAAGTCTAACGGCTTTGAGTTGGCCGGTGAACCGCAAATCTTTCTTGACCTCAGCGAATTTGCGCTTCTGGACCCGGATGGGAACCGGATCGTCATTGCACAAATGAACGAGGGAGGACAATGACGGCATGCCAAAACAAATCAGCAGTTCGCTAACCGTGTTATCCGTTTCGGATGTGGCCCGATCCAGAACCTATTACCGTGACGTGCTCGGCTTTGACGTGACGGACTGGTGGGCTCAGCGGGACGGATTGTCCGGGCTTGCGCTCAAGCTCCATCAATCACCGGATCCGGCCCGGATTTATCCCAATCCCCCGGAACCCGGCTCCGAACTCGGAATCGACGTCTCGGCTTACGTCGACACCTGGGCAGCGCTGGACAGTCTGTATGAGGAGTTCAGGTCCAAAGGGGCCGTCATCGCCCTGGAGCCTACGATTTATGCGGATGGCGGCCCGTGGAAGGAGTTTGTGGTCGAGGACCCGGACGGATATCACCTGGCGTTCGGAGGCGTGGATGGCAGCCGTGCCCGCTGCAGCATCGCCCCTCATATCCAATCTGTATTTTTATGGGTGAGGGACCTTAGCCGCGCGGTGGAATGTTATTCACAGCTGTTGGGGCTTGAGGTGCGGGAACAGGACCGATATGGCCATCTTCATTTGTTTCGTCTCGACAACGGTTCAGAGCTCATGCTGGATTCCAACGGTATGGAGGATGTTCCTATAGCTGAGAAGGGGCCGATTCTTTTTAAACTAAGTACATATGACATCGATCAAGCCGCGAAGGAAGCGCAGGAGATCGGTTTCGACATCGTATACGGCATCCAGCGGCTTCCGCAAGTATCCTTCTTCAATATCAGGGATGAGGACGGCAACACGATCATGATTTGCCAGGAGCATACGGGGGTGTAGTCATGAACATAGAAATCGTGGAAAGGCCGGAATTGAAGGCGGCTGTGCTGCAAATTCCGAGAGATGGACGCCTTGTGCGGGATGCCTGGGCCCAAGTGTCTGCATGGCTTAAACATCATCCTGCGGTTGCGGATCGGGAGCATGGATACGTATTTATTCCGGAGTGGCAGTGGTCAACGGAAGTGACCACGTTATGGGTCGGCATGGTGGTGGACCATTTCGAGGGACTGCCTGCAGAACTTCAGCAAATCACCATTCCGGCGAAACGCTTTGCCAAGCTCACCGTCCGTGGGAATCGGACTCATATGGAAGAAGCGTACGGCGCGTTGTCCCGCTGGTTTGAGCAAGGGCCTTATGAAAGGGATGTACGTGATGGCTCATTTGGCTATGAAATGAACCGGCTTCAACCGGTAAATCCCTTTGAGGTTCCGGCTGATGTCATCGACTACTTCGATTATGATATTTATGCGCCGATCAAGGACGAAACGAAATTATAGATATACTGATACCGATCGTATCGTGATTTCGCGGAACTGAAGGGCAGACCCTCCAAGCGTTTGCTTGGGGGATCCGCTGTGAATACCGCCCCTGTCAGCGTGGCCAGAACGGCTGCAAATCTTGCAATTCATCCTGGACGCTTGTTTGCCACCCTTCGGATTTCATTGATTCATTAATGCGGGTAGGCGGTGCCGAATTCGATGCCGCAAGGACCGCCGTCCGGATTGACATCGAGATCGACCTCACTTCCGTCCCTGCGGAACAACGGCCGATAAAATGAACTGATCTGGGTAGCGGAAGCGTTGGCATAATGGCAAATAAAAGCACGCCGGAAACGATTCTGTGATTTGTTGCGGTAAGACCCATGGATCAGATTACCGTTGAAGAACAGAACGTCTCCCCGGTCCATGATGGCAGGCACGGCTTTCCTGTCTTTGGGCGGCTTGACCAGATGAGTCGTAAACGACTCACTGGAATCTGCTTCCTCCGGACAAACCAGCGCATAATCACTCGTTTTGGGAACGATGAGCATTCCGCCGTTTTCTTCATCGGCCGGGTCGATTGCGGTCCAGGCTGCAATGCAGTTACCCGGTTCGACCTGCAAGTAGAAGTTGTCCTGATGCAGCGCTTGCCCGCGTGAGCCCGGCGGTTTGTAATAAAACATGCTTTGTGCTGCCAATGCCTCCTCGCCGTATAAATCGGCGAGCACATTCATCACGGGTTTATGCAGCATATACTTTTTTGCGGTAGCGTTGAACCGGTGGGGATGCATGACGCGAGGATATCGCTTCAGCGGATCGCCTGCTTCCTGATCGAGCACCGGCTCGAAGTGTCCGGGTACGACGGTGTTGCCGATCTCTTCGAAGGTAGCGTCAATGTCTCTCAATTCTTCCGGCTGAAAAAGCCCCTTTACGATTAAATACCCTTCCGTTTCAAACATTCGCAGCTGTTCTTCCGTCAAAACTTGCGGATTCGTCTGCATGGGGTGTCCCTCCCTGATTCGTAATGGATACTGATTGACAATAGCATACGGTAACTCTATGTTAGGGAGAAGACTGAAATCTGCTATTAAGTCACGGAATCCTGCTATCATCCGAAATGAGGGGAGGTGCGAATGTGTCAGGGTTTATTCGTCAACCAGACGTCCTTGAAGGGACTGGCGCAGCGATATTCGGTGACCATTTTGAAAAAGATGACACCTACAGGCTCCACCGGCCAGACGGGATGCGGGACTGGCTGCTGGTCTATACGCTTAGCGGCGAGGGTTACTTCCTGACCCCCAGCGGAAAGAAGGGGTGCGGAGCCGGGCAGCTTGGCCTGCTCCGGTCAGGCGTGCCGCACGAATACGGGACGGTCCGAGGATCATGGTGGAATTTTTTATGGATCCATTATACCGGACTCCCGGAAAATGCTTATCTGCCCGAAGATGACATCTTGATTGAAACGCTGTACGAAGATCGCATCAAAGACCGGATCGAGCGGGCGTTCCGCAACGTCCTTCAAGATTCGCGCGACAGATCCGTTTTGTGGAAGCCCTTGTGTGAGAACGCGATTCGCGAAGTGCTGCTTCTGCTTGCGCAGCGGACGAAGAAACGGTTTGATCCCAGAATTGAACAGACGCTGGGCATCCTCTCCAGCCGGATGAAGGAGGAGATCAGGGTTGATCTGTTGGCCCGGGAGGTCGGGCTGTCCCCTTCCCGTTTGGCTCATTTGTTTAAAGCAGAGACGGGCCGCACCATTGTGCAGCATGTCAATCAAATGCGCATCCGTCAAGCGGCTCTGCTGATGAAGCATTCCGGAAGGCTGGCGGTAGAAGCCGCTATAGAGGTTGGCTTCGGCAACTATAACCACTTTGCCGACCAATTTCGCAAATATTACGGAGTTACACCCCGTGAATACCGCAGTCCATCCCCTAATACGGAATAGAGCCCTTAAGCGGAGGAACTGTGGTTGAACCGGACTGTTAAATAGTGGTATATATGAACGAAATAGGCGACCGCAAGTTGGCTTTCTTGACCCAACAATGCGGGAGGCGGCATGATGACACATTGCGGAGCGCGACATTTGAGAGAGGGGAAATGGCTATGAGCAGTTTCGAACGATTGACCCCGCTGTTTAAAAGGTATATGGAACAAGGAGGACCGGCCGGTTGCGCCTGCTTGGTGATGCGCAGTGGTGAAACGGTCTATGATGAGAAATTCGGATATGCAAATTTGGAAACGAAGCAGCTTATCCAATCGGACACCATCTATCGCTTATATTCCATGACGAAAGTCATCACATGCGCAGCAGCTCTGCAGCTATATGAACGTGGACTGTACCTGCTTGATGATCCGCTCGAGGAATATTTGCCCGAGTTCAAGAACCCGTCGGTATTTCGTGAAGATGAAAGCGGCAACAAGGTGGCGAGCCCTGCGGCGGGTCCGATCCGCATCAGGGATCTCTTTACGATGACGTCCGGTCTCACCTATGGCGGCAGCGGATCGGAAACGGAGCGGTTAACGGGGCCGATTTATCAAAATGCGCCGGCGTCGATGGACGTGCGTGCTTTCACCCGCGCGCTGGCAGAAGTTCCGCTCGCCTTCGATCCCGGAACACGCTGGCAATACGGCCTGAGCCATGATGTGCTCGGGGCGCTGATTGAAGTGCTGTCCGGACAGACGTTCGAACATTACTTGAAGCGGGAAATATTCGACCCGCTGGGGATGAAGGACACCTCTTTCCGGATTAGTGAAGGCAAGCGGGATCGTCTTGCCGTAATGTACAATCTTGCTGAAGACGGAACGCTAACGCCCAATAACTCGCTCGAAACCCCGTATCAACGGGAATGCAGGTTCGAGAGCGGTGGGGGAGGGCTGTTGTCGACGATTGGTGACTACGCCCGATTCGCACAGGCTCTCGTTCGTGGCGGGGAACTGGACGGCTGCCGGCTGCTGAGTCCAAAGACCGTTCAATTGATGGCGAGTAATCATTTAACCCCACAACAGATGAATGATTACAATTGGGGGCATCTAAACGGATACGGTTACGGGCTTGGCGTTCGGGTGATGATCGATCCGGCGGCGGGCGGCACAGGCAGCTCGATCGGGGAATACGGCTGGGCCGGCATGGCCGGTTCCTGGGTTATGATCGACCCGCAGGAAGACTTGACTCTCGTGTATATGCAGCAGATGCTGCCGAGCCGCGAGCCTTATATTGCGAACCGGATCCGCAACGTCGTTTACAGCGCGTTGGATTAATTTGGGCCGAACAGGTCTTAACTTTTAACTTTGGGTTCACTTAGAGAAACGATTTCGGCCTTTTTTATATCTTTACCACGGCTTACGTCATCCACTTGACGTAAGCCGTTTCTATTTCCGGGAGATGGCATAGTAGGTACCCCAAATTAGTCAAAATGTACTTGCCCATTGGTCAGTTTGGCAGGGGGCGAACCGGCCCTTTGGTCGCTTGTTGGAGAGGGGATTGGCGCCCATAATGGAAACGGGTCCCAATTCTGACAAGGAGCTGATGAAATGATGATAAAGATAACGCAGTCAATAAAGAAACAGACGAATGTCCGGAGATGGCTGCTTGGGGCAGCAGTAGGCCTATGGGGTATGATGGCGGGCAGCAGTGCATTTGCGGAACCATCCGCCCTGAAACCTCCGGAATTGCTCTCTTACACGGACTTGAATGTTCATGCGGGTGATGTTTTTGAACACGGGACGAACGCGATTTCCTATGCCGGAATTGAAGGGGATCAGGTTGTCGTCCATTCGATCGGCGCCTATGGTCAAATCAAGAAGGAAATCAGCTTTCCCAAACATGAGCTTGAATATATCGCGGAGTTTCATCACACCCAGGATCAGGGGTATATCGCTGGAGGTGGATCACAGATTTTAAAGGTGGGCGAAAAAGGGCAAAAGGAGTGGGCTTATACCCTGGAGAAGGCGGACAGTTATATCGTTTCGGTGGATCAACTGAAAAACGGAAAGTATGCGGCTGCAGTGGATACACCTGGAAGCACCTCCAATAGCCATACGCTACATTGGATCGTATTTTCCGAAGCGGGAAAAGCCTTGCATGAAGGAGATCTGGTAGACGTTGCCTTCGAACGGATTCATTCCGTGCAGCACACGTCGGATGGAGGGTTTCTCATATCCGGCAGTGAGTATCGGGACGGGGAGAAGGGGCATGTGGTGCTGGCCCAATTCGCTCCATCGGGTCAAGTCAAGTGGAAGCAATCGATCGCAGTGGCAGACGATTCCCAGAACGTTGAAGTTTTGTCACTCGCCGAAGCACATGACGGCAGTATCGTGGCCGCCGGCTATTATAACCATCCGAACCCGAACGATCCGATCAGGTATTTGACTACAGGCTTTGCGCTATCGGTGGATCGCAGCGGCACGCTGCAATGGACAACTATACTTGATTCTGCGTTTGACCGCAGCATGGTGAACGATATCCAGCCTGCATCAGACGGCGGATTCATCGCGACGGGTAAAGTGAATGAGGATTGGCACGGGACGGTATCCCGACAAGGGGTTTGGGGAATCGCTTCTGACGGGGTTACGACTTGGACGAAAGTGATTAACCGTGCCAGCTACAATGCCGGTGAACTCGTTCAGCCTCTACAGAACGGGCAGACGCTGCTCATCGGCACTGCAGACGGGTCTTTTAAGCTCATGAAACTAGACGCTGCTGGTCGTCAGAACTAGCGGACACCTGAATCTTGACGATTTATACTATGAAAAATGATCAGAACAAAGAGCCCATCCAAGGCGGTGAACGCCTGATGGGCTTTTGTTTATAGTAATGCGGACTACCGCCAACTCATTGAGGACGCTCATTGCTCATCCAGCCGTCCACGGTCAGAGGCTCCGTGTAATCGTCCCGGGCTTTCAGTTTTTCCAAAAAAGCTTCCGCCTCTGCTTGGGTGGCGAAGCTGCCGATCACCATTGCAAAGCTGCCACTGCGGGTCTTTACAACGCCGCTGCCTTCTGCAGAATACTGTTCTTCCAGGATGGCCAGCGATTCGCCCTGCTTCATTTCCTGACTCCGAATAAAATAAAGCTTGTTTGAAACCGGCATTTTTTCTGCAGGGAAAAGGCTCAGCCGAATCATTCCCGGCTGCTTGAATTCGGTCACCGTATAATCCGTGCGGTCCTTTAGCTCTACGACAAAGCGAATGGCGGAGTCGTCCAAAATGATGTCCCGGTACACGTCCTTCACATATGCAAGCCTGCGAATGTCTGCCTCCAGTTGGGCGTGATTTAGGTTCCGCACCCCGTTAAAGGTGAAAATCAAACGATCGGGGCCGTTCTGCCTCTGAACCGTATAGGCCGGAGCAGCTGATGTCTGCTCGCCGTCGGCGTCAAAATGAATGTCAAGCGTGTCTGCATGGGCCTGTGTCGTTACCGATACGCCGTCCGTCCGTTCTCCTCCCCCGCCGATTTGCAGCAGCTTGACGATTTGTCCGAGCACGGGGACATCGGACATAGCCGAAGCGGCACCGGGGTAATTGGCTGTGATCAGTACGGCGGTGCAAGCCGCGGCCGCTACGATGGAGCCGCGCCTTACGTTCCGACCGCGTTTTTTTGCGTGTGCACGCCGGCGGGCGTCCTGAATGATCCCGGAAAGACCGGCCGGAATCTCGATGTTGTCAAATCGTTCTTTGCCTGTCATGGCGCATCCACCTTTCCTTGGGTCAACTGCTTCTTCAATCGGTTTAAGATCCGGTAAAATCTTGTTTTGACCGTGTTTTCAGGGAGGGACAGCACTTCGGCCATGTCACTAAAACGCCGGTCCTCAAAAAATTTTAGGATGATGTAGGCCTTGTCTTCAGGGCGGAGAAGATCGAGAGCCTCATACAGATCCCATTTTTCCTCCAAACTTAGCGAACTTTCCTTGGCCGCCAGCGGCTGCGATGTATCCTCAATGTACGTATACTTTCGTTCTCGCTTTAAATGGTCAATCGAGCAGTTGATCACGATCCGCGAGATCCAAGTCTCAAAGTACTGGGGCTGCTTCAGCTTTTTGAAGGAAAGAAACGCTTTATAAGCCGCTTCCGAGACGATCTCAAGCGCCTCATGTTCATTTTTCACATAACAAAAGGCTAAACGGTACAACTTCTCCTTGCATGCGTCGATCCGCTCGCTAATCTCCTGCTCCGTAAAATGCAAGGTGTGATTCATCATGGGGTTCACCTCTATTACAGCGGCTGGGTAAATTTGTACTTCACTGTGCCGCTCCTTCCTGGACAAATTTCATGTGTTCCTGCATAGGCTTGCGATGGTTAGACAGAAAAGGAAGCGAAAAAGTTTCAGCAGCCGTAAATTTTCCTGTGTAGGATCAAGTGACAATAAGCGGGGATCTGGCAGCTTGTCCGCGTACCTTGGATAGCGCGACTCCTCTATTCGAAAGTTTTTTCTTTTTTTCGAGTATGCTACACTTACAACAAAGGCACAGAGCGAGCGGCAAATCGCTTCTGTCCACTACAGACGCACTAGTAGCGGCGCAAATTGAATGAGAAGGGAGCTTTTGTTCGATGGAAATATCCGATTTTCTATTCCCCAAAGACAAAGTGGCGTACATCCATTCTTCTTCCACGATGCAGGAGGCTATGGACAAGCTGGAGCAAAGCCAGTATTCGGCGATCCCCGTCATCGATGAAGAGGGGAAATACGCAGGCACGCTGGCCGAAGGGGATCTATTATGGAAAATGAAGAATACCCCCGGGCTGAGCTTTCAAAATTTGGATACCGTCAAGGTCCATGAGATTAAGCGCCGGATTAAAAATGAATGCGTTTCAATCCATGCGCATCTGGAAGATATGCTGGAGTTGGCTGCCGACCAAAACTTTGTTCCCGTCGTGGATGAAAACGAGATCTTTATCGGCATCATCCGCCGCAAGGTCATTATAGAGTATTACACAAGCAACATTAGTGATTGATCATTCGGTCAGATCAAGACCGGAATAACGGGTGAATGAATCTTATGAACAAGTTCACAACCATCCTGAGCAAGTATTACGGACTGGAGCAGGTGGAGGTTCTCCGGCAGAAGGGCGGATGGGCCGCGCTGGCCTATAAGGTGACGGAACCGGAAAGCCGCCGCTCCTACTTTCTGAAGGTATATGAAAAAGACAGATCGTCCACGCTCAAATGGACCGCACAGATTGATCAATATGTACCCATCACGAGCTGGCTTGAGCGGTCTACAGGGCTGCATGGGAAAATACCTGTTCCGATGATGACGACCCATGGCCATTACCGTTGTGAAGATGATTATGGCATCTATCTCCTCTATGACTATATTGATGGTGAGACCATTGGGGACAAACCGCTGACACAGGAACAAATTTGCCAGCTCGCGGCAATCGTGGCCGAACTGCATAGCTGCGGTAAAGAGATGCCTGTTCAGTCTGAAAATATCGTGGAAAATTTCGAGCTGCCGTTTGCATTAAGCTTGAACAATATCCTGATGACTAAGGGTGCCGGTCTTCCAGGCGATCTATATGATCTGCTGTGGCCATACCTTGAAGCGTTAAACCGGATGATCTTCAATGCCGATGAAATATCTGCCGTGCTAAAACAGAGCAACCTTCCGCTTGCGCTGTGCCATACGGATATCCATCCATGGAATTTAATGCAGCCTCAAAGCCGCCGTCAACTGATGCTAATTGACTGGGAGGGCCTAAAGCTAGCTCCTGTGGAAGCTGACCTGATGTTTGTGGTTGACCAATCCTACTTTAATGAATTTATGCAGATTTACCGGCAATTTCATCCCGATTTCACGCTGAATGGCAGGACACTGCTGTTCTACCAAATCAGACGGAAGCTGGAGGATGTATGGGAGTTTATTGAACAGCTGTTATTTGACCGTCAATCACCGTCAGAACGAACATCGACCCTTCACAGTTTAGAGAAGGAATTGCTGGAAATAAAATGATCCAACGATGACTGAAATTTTCATCTCGGATGTTGATATATTCATGCACGAGCTGAAAAGAGGGGGAAGCCAACCGGCTTCCTCCTCTTTTCATAAAGATTAATTGCGCTGCAGCAGCACGTACCCGCTGATATCGGAAGTCATTTTGCGGAATACGATTTTAAATCCTACATCATGATCCTGTAGACAAGCCAATGCAGTGCTGAGCAGCGCATTGGGTCTTAAGTCTTGCCTGCAGGGAGCAGCGCTGCCAATGACACGAGCAGCGACGATTCTGCGTGCAGAACCGGGAATCAGCGGGTTTCTGGACCAGCTGATCAGTACAAGGTCCGGCTGCCGGACAGCCTTCACACGACGGGGCATAGCGTCTCACCTCTTTTCTAGTAGTTCGCTATATTCAATGCATTGGAGATAGAAAACGTGCTAGACTGGAACCTCACAAGACACGGTGGATGTCTATCGCTTGCTTATAAAGGATAAAAGCTGCAATAGATTGGCATGGCTTTATGTTGTCAGGGGTAGGCTCATCAGTTCCATACAGCCATTGTTGGGGGGATGCCAACGATCCGGCTATTTTGAATGCTTTGGGTACATCCTAAAATGGAGGCCGATGGAATAACGCATTCGACAATTTTCTGGTATAATCAACTCAGTTTCAGAAAATAAGCATTCACACAGAATAAAGGGGAAATTCACATGCCGAAGATTATGAAGACGTTAACTATTGCCGGCAGCGACTCCAGCGGGGGCGCAGGCATTCAGGCGGATTTGAAAACTTTCGAAGAGTACGGCACTTACGGTTTCAGCGCGCTGACCACGATCGTGACGATGGACCCGGACAACGGCTGGCACCATAACGTATATCCGGTGGATTCGGCTTTGGTTGCGGAGCAGCTGAAGACGGTCTTTGCCGGTGGACCGGTGGACGCCATGAAGACAGGCATGCTTGGCAGCGTGGACATCGTCCGCGTAGCGGAGCAGGCGATCAAAAGCAATCAGCAGAAAAACGTGGTCATTGACCCGGTTATGGTCTGCAAAGGCGAAGACGAAGTGCTGAATCCCGAAAGCGCAGAGGCGATTCGCGACCTGCTTCTTCCACTGGCCACGGTGGTTACGCCCAATCTGTTTGAAGCTGGTGTGCTGTCCGGCATGGGCAAGCTGACCAGCATCGAGGAAATGAAGGAGGCGGCCCGCAAAATTCACGGCCTCGGCGCCCAAAACGTCGTTGTCAAAGGCGGCAAGGCACTCGGTGGGGACCGTGCGATCGACGTATTCTTCGACGGCAAGGACTTCACCGTCCTGGAGACGGACAAGATCGAACCGGCCTATAACCATGGTGCCGGCTGTACTTTCGCCGCGGCGATTACGGGCGGACTGGCGAATGGACTATCTGTCGCAGAGGCGGTGGCCAAAGCCAAAGATTTTGTGTCGGCGGCCATTCGCAGCGGATACCAGTTCAACGAATACGTGGGGCCGGTCTTCCACGGCGGGTATCGTTTGAACCGGTAATTTCGATGCCAATGGGCAGCAGGCTGCTGTGGAGCAATGAAGAAAAAGGATGCACATTCCCGGAGTGTGCATCCTTTTTTCATTCGTTTTTATGATGTAGGCAGCGGGGGGAGATTACTCACCGCCGGTAGAGAGGCGTGAGCCGCTCCAGTCCGATCGCGCTGATCAGCATCCGTTGCTTTTTATTCCCCATCAGCTGCTGCGTCCAGTTTACGAATCCGCCGTCGCCGATGGCATAGGTGTTTCCTTGAATTTCGGTCACCAAAGTGAACTGGAGACCCTCGTAATACGCGTTATTTGTTTTGTCTAAGTGAAGGGAAACGGTTACGTCAACCGATTCCGTTTTGCCGGCCTCGGCCACCCGGCGCACCAGCCCTTCGGGATCCGCATAACCTTGACGGACTTGGATTTCAACGCGGATGGGACTGTGGAACAGCCGGTCGAAAATGTCCCGATATACCCGGATATGCTCCCAAAAGGAAGGGATTTCAAAGCTGTACGATCCTTGGTCCATGCCGGATGAAACCATGCAAAAGACATGAAAGTGGGGTACCATCCCGGGGGCATGAAACTGCTGGGCCCGCACGTGACGATGTGTCGTACTGAGCCGGACGTGGCGGCTCCGGTTATCCAGCTCACCGCTCTTTAACCCGTCGCTGATATGCAAGGCGAGCATGTTGGTCGCATCCGCCACAAGCTCGGTTCCCCTTAAGGCGGATATGACCTTGTTCTGGTCGACGGTGGCGACGACCGAGCATGACCCGAGCGGGGCGGCAGGAGAGAGCTGAACGGGCTCAAAAGCATGCGCATCGGCGATTTCGAGCACGTCCAGCTCCAGCCTTTTTAAATCAAGCGCGGACACTTCGGCCGGTTTGACAAACCGGTTGTCATGGTACCTTTTCAGCAAATCGGAGGCAGTCGCCGCCCTGGTCCGTTCCCTGAATACCTTCAGCAGCAGCGTGTTCAGCTCCGAACCCGACAGCCGCCTACTTAATGTTTCCGATAACGGGCCTTGATCCGATGTATGTTCCGCATGAATTCTATGGTTGGTTTCATCTGACACCCCTGATCCCTCCCTTGAGCCAAACCGCACAGAAGGCAGCAGCCCCTAATTAGGAGGATTATAGGCAGCTAGTTGAATCTCTGTCAAGGCAATGAAGCAGCCAAAATGAATCGGGACATCAAAAAGAAGGCCGGGCATCCAAAAAGGACACCCAGCCTTCGCTATAAATTAATACGCCTGTTCAACCTCAACATCAACGTGAGCCGTGATTTCTTCATCCAAATCCAGCGTCACCTGCTCGCGGTAAGCCCGAATGTTATATTCGCTGTAGAGGTAACGCAGGATGGCTTCAATCATGTTGGACTCGACCAAATACTGGCTCCGTCCCTGTGCCCAAACCTCTGCGGAATATCCCGTTTCCTCGTCCCAGCTCAGCTCCACCTGCACATCCGTCGGACGGATCTGCTTACGCTCGGCGGTATGAAGACAAATCGCGTTCACGATTTCATCCATGGTCAGAATCAACATGATTAGTACCGTCCGTCATTCGGATTCGGTCGCTTCCGGTTGCGGAACGCTCTGTATCCGGCCCGGATGAGCGAGAAGAGAACGTAAATGGCCAGCAGGTTGATGATCAATCCGAAGAAATCGCCCATGAATCCCATGTTGCTGAACATGCCGCCGAACAGAAGTCCGGCCAATCCGCCAATCATGAGTCCCTTCATAAAGCTGCCGCCGCTGAAGAAGCCGCGTTTTGCCGTTGTGCCGGCTGTACTCGAGGTGTTGTTGGTCGACTTTTTGACATTGCTGTTCGGCGTCGACTTGCTCGGCGTGTTCGTGTAGGATCTTGTGCCGGATTTAAATCCACCGCCTGCACGTCTGGCGTCCGCGTTATCCGGTACGGTAACAGCGAAGAAGAACGTAAACGCCAGAGCAATCAGCATCCACTTCTGTAAAGATTTTTTCATGGTTTGAAATATACCTCCCTGAGAATGGTGAAAGCATGTCTATCTCATAATACATTACGTACCAAATATCTTAAGGTTTCAAAATTAATTAAATTAATTTTTGCCGATAAAAGATGAATAATGTCTGATCATTCAATTTACGGTTTGACTAATGCCGGAGGCTCTGAATAATCGCATTCTCTCAATATGCCCAGAACCCAGTTGCACCATTCCAAACCGGCTGCCGCATTAAAGATGCCTTTCTGGATCAGCAGGTGATCGTAAAATTCCCGGGTACCGAATTTCTTATGTTCCTCCGTCACTTTGCCCTGCATCGATTGGAACGATTCCAGCCGGCGGATGAAGTAAGATTTGCGGGTTTCCACGATATCGATGGCGTTATCCCTGTCGGTCATCCACATACAGAAGGTTTTCATCGATAATTCGTCGCGGGTCACCGGATCGGGAAGCGGTTTGTACATCCATTCCTTGAGCTTGCGGATGCCGCTGTCCGTAATGGAGTATACCTTTTTATCCGGTTTGTCGCATTGTTTCACCCAATGGGAGCTCAGCAGCTCGTTCTCTTCCATCTGCGCCAGCAGCGGATAGATTTGGCTGTGCTTGGCCTGCCAGAACGGCTGAATCTTGAGCATCACATCATATCCTGATCCGGGTTCCCGTGCAAGGAAAGCTAGTAGTCCATAGGAAAGTGTATTCATTAGCATATCTCCTATACGTGAGATGGTCTTTTCAACCAAAGTGTACACTTAAACTGTATGGTTTTCAACCTGAGCTCATGACTGGAAAGCATGGATCGGAACGGAAAAAGAAAATGATATTCGTCTAACACTGATAAATCGAGTTTTGAGGAGCCGGTTCGGCGCTGGACCGCTGCCCGCTGTTCACAAAATAAAAAAACACGGATGATGATCATCCGTGTTTAATGCAAATCCAAGCGTATTCTACTTATCGTAACCGTCGACAACCAGCTCGAGGTGGCCTGTTTTCGGGTCGATGACCATGCCGTGAACGCTGCAGCCCGGCGGGAGAAGCGGGTGATTTTTGATCAGGCCCACGGTTCCTTTTACGCCGTCCTGAACGTTATCGAATCCGCGCAGCCACTCGTTCAGATTGATGCCGGAGTTTTCCAGCGTCGACAGCACCTCATCGGTGATGCCGCGCTCCTTCATATGCTCGATCATGACGTCTGCGTTGAGCGCCGCCATGCCGCAGTCCAGATGCCCGACGACGATGACTTCGTCAGCTTTCAGTTCATAGAGAGCGACGAGCACGCTCCGCATGACGCTGCCGAACGGATGCGAGATGATCGCACCGGCGTTTTTGATAAGCTTCACGTCGCCATTGCGGACGTTCATCGCTTTGGGCAGCAGCTCTACGAGGCGCGTATCCATACAGGTGACGATGACGAGCTTTTTCTCGGGGAACTTGCCTGTAATGTATTTTTCGTACTCTTTACTTTCTACAAACTGCTGGTTGAACTCCAAAATCTGCGAAACGGTTGTCATAATGAATTGCTCCTTCCATTGTTGGGTAATGATGCATGCTGTAAGGCGTCAACGCTTATCCACTAGCCTGATATTTTGACCATACAGCTGGCCGTCCCCGGTAAGCCGGAACGATGGATAGTTTTTTTCGGAGTCCAGGTATAGATGCTCTTCGAAAAAAACCGCCTGCAGGCGGTGAATAATAAAATGCAGATGATGACTCTGTATTTCCACATCATCGGCTTCTTTGGCGGAAACGATCCAGAGTGCCGGCAGCCCGTTGACGCCGCAGCCGCAGCCTTCGGAATCGTAGGCAAGCCGGATGATGGCCGACTCCGACCCGGCAAGCGACTCGATATGCTTTTTGGCAGTTTCGGTAACTTGGATAACCACGGCGGGTTTCAGGCTCCTTCCCTATGTAAAAAGGATAATAGCGTCTATTAAATATTGATTATACTTTCCAGTAAAAGTATCATCAAGAAGGAAGAAAAAATTCGGCGTGGGGTGAACCTAATTATGGAAAAAGAAGCAAAAGCGACATTGGACTCATTTCTCGGGCTGGTCCGCAAAATCAGAAGCTATGACGAGGCCATCGGCTTGATGCACTGGGACTTGCGGACGGGTGCACCTCGTAAAGGAGCAGAGCAGCGTTCCGAGGTGATCGGGATGCTGTCGGCGGAAGATTTCAAACTCCGAATTTCGGATGAAATGGGCTCGTATCTGGAGGCGTTGATCCGTCCTGATACATATGAGGCGCTGGACGATATTTCCAGAAGGATCGTTGACGAGTGTAAAAAAGAATATGACGAGAACAAAAGCATCCCGGCGGAAAAGTTTCAGGAGTTTATGGTGCTGTCATCCCATTCCCAGACGATTTGGGAGGATGCGAAGGCGAAGAGCGACTTTGCCATGCTGGAGCCGAACTTGACGAAGCTGGTGGGCATGCTGAAGGAATTCATCGGATATTGGGGCGTCAAGGGAACGCCATATGACACGCTGCTGGACCGTTATGAGCCGGATATGACGGTTGAGAAGCTGGACCAGGTGTTCAGCAAGCTTCGTGACCGGCTGGTTCCCCTCGTGGAGGCGATTGCGGCATCTCCGAACAAACCGGATACGTCGTTCCTGGACCAGCTGTTCGAGCAGGAGCAGCAGGCGAAGATGAGCCGCTTCATTCTGGGCGAAATGGGGTATGATTTCGAAGCCGGGCGCCTCGATGAGAGCGTACACCCGTTTGCCACCGGCTTGAACCCGGGAGATGTGCGGATTACGACCCATTATTTGCAGGACGACGTGACGAGTGCGCTGTTCAGCTCCCTGCATGAAGGCGGCCACGCCCTGTACGAGCAAAACGTGAGCAAGGAGCTGGCCGGAACGCCGCTCGCCCAAGGAACATCCATGGGCATTCACGAATCTCAGTCCCGCCTGTGGGAAAATATGATTGGACGCAGCCGCGCCTTCTGGGAACGCTACTATGCCGATCTGCAGCAGCATTTCCCGCAGCAGCTGAAGGACGTGCAGCTGGATGATTTCTACCGGGCCGTCAACCGCGTGGAGAACTCCCTGATCCGGATCGAATCTGATGAGCTGACGTATAACCTGCACATTATTATCCGCTATGAAATCGAGAAGATGCTGTTTAACGAGGGGCTTGAGGTCAAGGATCTGCCTAAGGTATGGAACGAGAAATACGAGCAGTACCTCGGCATTACGCCGCCAAGCGACAGCCTGGGCGTCCTTCAGGACGTGCACTGGTCCGGCGGGGATTTCGGTTACTTCGCCTCCTATTCCCTCGGCAACATGTATGCTGCGCAAATCATGAACACGCTGCGCACGGAGATGCCAGAGCTGGATCAGCATATTAAGGAAGGCAATCTGGCACCGATCCGCGAGTGGCTCACGGAGAAGATTTACCGCTATGGCAAGAGCCGCAAGCCGTCCGAGATCATTTTGCAGGTGACTGGTGAAGAGCTGAACCCGGACTATTTGGCCGAGTACCTGGAAACCAAATATAAGGAAATTTATCAATTGTAATGCAGCGCAGGAACGCTTGACATCAGATCCAACCATCCAAGCGTAAGCACAGAAGCACCCCTGTCACTTCCGTAAAGAAGCCCCGAGGCTACTTGAGGAAATGGCGGGGGTATTTTTCTGTTCGTCCGTGGCCATGTTTAACCCTTTGCTGGGCGCATGCATAAGATGGCATATGGCTGGAACGCGAAGAAGGATGGAGGACAATGACAATGAGAAAGGGTAAACGTGGATTCGCCCTGGTGCTTGCGGCGGTTCTCCTTTGCGCAGCCGTGCTGTCCGGTTGCTCCGGAAGCAAGGGCGACGTGAAGGTCAAAATCGGCGAAGTGACGCGCTCGGTATTTTATGCTCCGGAATATGTGGCGCTTGGGAAAGGATTTTTTAAGGAAGAAGGACTGGATGTCGAGCTGCAGACGATTCCCGGCGGTGATAAGACGATGACGGCGCTGCTCTCGGGTGCCATCGATGTGGCCCTGGTCGGATCCGAGACGTCGATTTACGTATATCAGCAAGGTTCGGACGATCCGGTGATCAACTTCGGTCAGGTGACGCAGACGGACGGCACGTTCCTCGTCTCGAGGCAGGATGAGGGAGAGCTGGACTGGAATCAGCTGAAAGGGAAAACCTTCCTCGGGCAGCGCAAGGGCGGCATGCCGCAGATGGCCGGCGAGTTTACGCTGAGAAAGCATGGCATCGATCCGCATCAGGATCTGAACCTGATCCAAAACATCGATTTTGCCAATATCGCTTCGGCGTTTTTGTCCGGAACGGGTGAATACGTGCAGCTGTTTGAGCCGCAGGCCTCGATTTTTGAAAAAGAAGGCAAAGGGCATGTCGTCGCCTCATTCGGAGTGGAGAGCGGACATCTGCCCTATACGGTCTTTATGAGCAAGCAAAGCTATATCAAGAAGAACGGCGAGACGGTTCAGAAATTTACGAACGCGCTCCAGAAAGCCCAAAATTGGGTCCAGCAGCACACCCCCGAGGAGATCGCCGACGTCATTCTTCCTTATTTTAAGGATACCGATAAGGATATCGTTGTCTCGGCGGTCAAACGGTATAAGGATCAGGGAACGTACGCGACAGATCCCGTCGTGGATGAGACGGAGTGGAACAACCTGCTGGACGTCATGGATCAGGCTGGCGAACTGAAAGAGAAGGTGCCTGCCTCTGCCATCGTGGACAACAGTTTTGCCGAAAAGGCCAAATCGTCCGTGAAATAATGGTTATGGAAAGGAGATCGTGCGCATGGAGCCGGTAGTCGAACTTAAAAATTTGACGCATGTATACGTTAACGACCGGGAAGCTTCGCTTGCTGTCGAAGGACTGAATCTGACGGTACATCCCGGAGAGTTCATCAGCCTGGTCGGACCGAGCGGATGCGGAAAAACGACGATTCTGTCCATGATCGCCGGGCTCTTGCATCCGACGAACGGCGAGGTGCTTGTCTATGGGCGGAAGGTGGAGGGGCCTTCCCCGGATGTCGGGTATATGCTGCAGCAGGATTATTTGTTCCCTTGGCGCACAATCCTTCAGAACGCGGCCATCGGGCTTGAGGTAACCGGGCGCCTGCAGCGGGAATCGATGGATCACCTGACGCAGCTGCTTGGCGAGATGGGACTGGAAGGAACGGGAAGCCTGTACCCGCAGCAGCTGTCGGGTGGGATGAGGCAGCGGGTTGCCCTGGTACGCACGCTGTCGACCGATCCCGGACTGCTGCTGCTCGATGAGCCCTTCTCGGCGCTTGACTATCAGACCAAACTGCAGCTTGAAGATTTAATTGCCGGGACGCTGCGGGAAAAGAACAAGACGGCAATTCTGGTCACGCATGACTTATCCGAGGCCGTGGCCGTCAGCGACCGGGTCGTTCTGCTGGGCAAAAATCCCGGCCGAATCCGCCGTACCTTTGAAGTGCCCGGGCACATCCGGGAGACACAGCCTTTCTATGCCAGAAAGGAGGAAGGTTTCAATGAATTGTTTCACGAAATCTGGCGCGAGATGGAGTCGGAGGAAGACTGACATATGGAAGAAGGGAGGCGGCGCGTGTGAACAGTGTGCTTAGATCGGATGAAGTGATCCGGAGGGACAGGGGTTCCAGCCTCGATGCTCTGCATCAAGCTCATTTGCGCCGCCAGCGCAAGCTGCGGGCACAGGTGCTGTCCGTTCAGATGGCCATTCTGGTGCTGTTCTTTGCCTTGTGGGAAGTCGCCGGACGTTTGAAATGGATCGACGTGCTGCTGTTCAGCTATCCAAGCAAGGTGTTCGCGCAAATTTGGAAGGATGCGGTCAGCGGAGAGCTGTGGGGACATTTGGGCGTGACAGTGGGCGAGACGGTCGTCGGATTTTTGCTGGGAACGATCGTGGGGACGCTGCTGGCTGTCTTAATCTGGTGGTCGCCGTTTCTTTCAAAAGTGCTGGATCCGTATATGGTCGTGTTCAACAGCATGCCGAAGGTGGCGCTCGGTCCGATCTTCATCGTGATGTTCGGCGCAGGTTTTATGGCCATCACCATTACGACGCTGTCGATTACCGTTATTGTGACAACGCTGGTCGTTTATAACGCATTCAAGGAAGTGGACCCGAACCTGGTCAAGGTCGTCCGCACGTTTGGCGGAACCCGGAGGCAGATATTCAACCAGGTCATCCTCCCGGCGTCGTTTCCAACCATCATTTCCACGCTGAAGGTCAATGTGGGCATGGCATGGGTTGGCGTGATCGTCGGCGAGTTTCTTGTCGCAAAAATAGGTCTCGGTTATTTGATCATTTACGGGTTCCAGGTGTTCAACTTTACGCTGGTACTTGCCAGCCTGATAATCATCGCGGTCGTCGCTACGGCTATGTACCAGCTGGTCGTTTATATTGAAAGAAAGCTGCTTGCGCATCGGCAATAGGGAGCAGCCTTGAAAGCCGGAACTGCGGGCACGGGAAAGAGAAGATTGGAAACGGATATACTTGCTATGGCATAGAGCCTTTGCCCTTTCCCGGACCGCAGCCTCACCGGCTTTTGATTAACATTGAATGTATTTCTGAAATTTTCATATCCATGTCACGTTGTGCGGAGCATCAAAATCAAGTACCATGAAATACGTCAACATGTATAGAGAGAGGCGGTTTCATGGGTTTTCGTATTATTAAAACGGCTATTGCGACGCTGATGGCGATTCTGGTCTCGGATGCCTGCGGCGTGACGGGACCGCTGTCGGCGGGGATCCTGGCCGTGCTCGGGGTCGATGTGACGCGAAAAAGGAGCCTGAAGACGGTATCCGCACGTTTTTTCGCCTCGCTGCTGGGACTGTTTTTTGCCTGCATTTTATTTGAACTGCTTGGTTTCCATTACTGGGTGCTCGCGATATATATTTTGATCGCCTTTCCGGCCATCACCCGGGCGAACTTCAAGGAAGGCATCGTTACCAGCTCGGTCGTAGTATTCCGGGTTTTTGGCAGTGCGGAAGTCAGCACGGATGTCATCGTGACGCAAGTTGAGCTGCTCGTGATCGGGCTTGGCTCGGCCATGCTCGTCAACATGGTGTACATGCCCCCGGCTTCAGAGCAAATGACGTCGATCCGCAGGCGGGTGGATGAGCAGTTTTCAAAAATCTTCAGACAGATCGCACTAACCCTTCGCGACCCTTCCTATGTATGGGACGGGCATGAACTCATCGCTGCGGGAAAAGCGATTCAGAGCGGCAAGGAAGCAGCAAGCCGGGAGATGGAAAACCAGGTGCTGCACCCTGACGAGTCGTGGACCATCTATTTTTATATGAGAAAAGAACAGCTGGAATCGATCCAAAATATGCTGCAGCTCATTTCCCACGTCTATCAGAAGCTCCCGCAGGCGGACGACGTAGCCGAGCTGTTCGAACAGCTCAGCCGGGACGTAACCGAGGAAAACTACACGGGACGCACGGAGAAGCTGCTGGTCGCCCTCGAGAAGGAATTTAAGGAAATGGAGCTTCCGGCGACGCGGGAGGAGTTTGAAGTCAGATCGGCCATTTTGCAGCTGATACGTGAACTGGGACAATATTTGAAAATCGCGAAAAAAAATAAGACGCCGGCACCTGGCAAGTTACGAAAACCCTCTGCCGGGTCCTGAAAACGCAAAGAAACCCCTTGGCAGCTGCCAAGGGGTTTTTATACAATGAAAGCCGCATAAAGTAGAGTGACGAAAAGTTTCAGACTAGATTAAAAGGGCCGTAAAATCCAGGCCAGCCAAGGTATTTCGGCGCTTGCGTCATAGCATTATTCCTATTCTAGCCGGGCGATCACAATAATATTTCATTCATTTATGCTCGTTTAATCAACAAATGCCTATGTCCTGCATACACTTAAGTGAATGATTGTATGGAGGAGGTTCAAAGATGTCATTAAGCGATAAACATCAATGTAGAGAGATCATCACGAAAGCGATCTGCGGCAAGGGTCGTAAGTTCTCTACCGTAACACATACCGTGACTCCGCCTCATAATCCTACCAGTATTTTGGGGGCATGGATTATAAACCATCAGTACGAAGCGGTTGCCGCAGGCGACGGAATTGAAGTTATTGGTACTTACGATTGCAACATCTGGTATTCCTACGACAAAAACTCCCAAACTGACGTTGCCAAAGAAACGGTATCTTATGTAGAATTCGTACCGCTGTCTTACCTGGATCCGAAACACCGGGCTTCAACCGTCGAAGTCTCTGCGGAGGCCACGCAGGAGCCGAGCTGCGTTGAAGCCAGTGTCTCTTCGGGAGGCGGCAATGTCATCATCCGCGTGGAGCGGGAATTCTCGGTCGAGCTCGTCGCCGAGACCAAGGTGCGTGTTTTGGTGTGCAGCCGCGGCCATGGCGACTATGACGACAAAGAGTTCGAGTTCGCCGGCGACGATGGGGACTATGAGGATCTCGATCCCGATTCCCTTGATGATGAGCTGTAATTTGTAGAGCAAGGAAAAGAGGTATGATGTACTATATGCCGGGAGAGCGGCGGCGAAGAGGGCGGATGCCCTCCTTTTTTTATTTTATTTTCTGCGGGTGAGGGGGGATGAGGGTGACAGAGGAGGAAAAAGAAGCCCGGTATGCCGGATGGCCCGACCGGGTCAAGCATGCCCGTCTGGTCCGCTCCGGCATCAGCTCCCTCCTGCTGCCGGAAGTGGACGCGGCTGCCCGGGAATCCGCCCGATACCGGCGAAGATACGCCGTTAACGTCACTTGCCTTCAAGCCGTTGACTTGAAGCGCGTCGAGGGAAGCGCAGACGGCTTGCGTGTTCCCGTCGGTTCGGCCCACGCGGGTGAGGCACCGCTCATCGGGCTGTATGCCCGCCTGGAGAAGGCGGCGGTGCGGGCCCTTTATACGCTTGGTCTGGACTCGGGCGAAGTCGTGCTGGCTTCCTCCGGAGAGCGGAAGTTCGGCGTTGAGCGTGTCACGCCTCCCTCCGGAATCAAAGATCCGCGCATCAAGGCGCGTTATGACCGGGCGGAGACGGAGCTTGCCCGCCGGCTGCGGCGGGAAGAGGAGGAAGGGATCCGCCTCGTGATGGGCATGGATCCGGAGTTTGTGCTTGTGGATGCGGGCAGCAACGAAATGGTTCCTGCATCCCGGTTTTTGGACCGGGAGGGGGAGGTCGGCTGCGACGCCGTTCACGGCGAGGGCTTTACGACCTTCCCCATCGCCGAGCTTCGCCCGGATCCAAGCGGGGACCCCACCGGTCTGCTCAAGCGCCTGATGTTCACGATGCAGGCCGCCGGCCGGATGATCGGGGACCGGACGCTCATCTGGCAGGCGGGGGGCATGCCCAGACCTGGTTTGCCGCTGGGCGGGCATCTGCATTTCAGCGGCATTGTGCTTACCCCGGAGCTGCTGCGGGCGCTGGATAACTACTTGACGCTGCCCGTCTCGCTGCTCGAAGACGAGAACAGCCGGGCGCGGCGGCCCAAATACGGCTATTTGGGCGACTTTCGCCGCCAGCCGCACGGCGGCTTTGAATACCGCACACTGCCGAGCTTCCTCGTGTCCCCCCTGCTGGCCAAAGGGGTGGTGTACCTCTCCTATTTGATCGTAAGCCATTACAGAGAGCTGAAGATGCGGCCGCTGGACGCGAGCGAGCGGGTGCACCGGGCGTATTACCGGGGTGACCGCGAGGTGATGAAGCCAGCTGTTCGGCCGCTGCTCAGAGAGATCCGGCAGCTGCCGGATTACGGCAATTACGCCGGCTCTATCGAACCGTTCCTTGCGCATATCGAGCGGGGAACAACGTGGAATGAGAGCAGGGATATCCGGCCGCTGTGGAACATTCCGGTCGAACCTTGATTCCCGCCCACTTACTTTCTGTTATAATAGGGCGTGAGCACAAGTGAAGTCTGGAGGTACCTCATGGCCAAGTATACGCCAATGATTGAACAATATTTGGAAATCAAGCAGCAAGCCCAGGATGCGTTTTTGTTTTTCCGCCTGGGCGATTTTTACGAAATGTTTTTCGAGGACGCCTTAAAAGCATCCCGGGAACTGGAAATTACGTTAACCGGCCGGGAAGGCGGCGGGGACGAAAAAATCCCGATGTGCGGGGTTCCCTACCATTCGGCTGAGAGTTACATACAGCGGCTGATCGAGAAGGGCTACAAAGTGGCCATTTGCGAGCAGCTGGAAGACCCGGCGGTGACCAAAGGCATGGTCAAGCGCGGCATCGTCCGCGTCGTGACGCCGGGGACGATCATGGAAGGCAAAAACGTAGCCGACAAATCCAACAACTATTTGGTATGCGTGACCGAGACCGACCGCATGATGTCGCTGGCGGCCTGCGATCTGACGACAGGCGAGCTGTACGTGACTTCCATGCCCGCATCCGTGGAGTGGCTGCGCGACGAAATCGGCATCTACGAACCGGCGGAATTGATCGGCGACCCGAAGATGCTGGATTTGATCAAGGCGGAACAGCTCCAGTGGAGCCGGCCGGTCGTCTACACGTCTTGGGAAAAAAGGGAGGAGCAGACGGTCCGCGCGCAGTTCGGCGAATCGGCCTGGGCCCGGCTCGATCCGGAGCGGCAGGCATGTGTGGCCGTGCTTATTTCGTACCTGAGCGAGACGCAGCGGCGTTCGCTCGGCCAGCTGACACAAATTTCGCCCTATGAACCCGGCCATTACATGATTCTCGATCCATTCACGCGGCGAAACCTGGAGCTCGTCGAGACGGTGCGCGACCGATCCAAGAAAGGGTCGCTGCTCTGGCTGCTGGACCGGACCGAAACGTCGATGGGGGCCCGGCTGCTGCGCAGATGGATCGACAAGCCCCTTCTGCACCGCGGGCCGATCGAAGAGCGCCTGGAAGCCGTGGAGCATCTCTACAACCAGTTTATCCTGCGGGAAGACCTGCGGGCTGCGCTGAAAGACATTTACGATCTGGAGCGGCTGGTCGCAAGAATCGCTTTCGGCAATGCGAACGGGCGGGACCTGAACGCCCTCAAGCTGTCGCTGGCGCAAATTCCTTCCTTGAAGGAACTGTGCGCGTCGTCGGCGTCTTCTACCCTGCGGAAGCTGGCGGCGGAGATGGACGAATGCCGCGATCTTTATGAAGCGATCGACGCGGCGATCGTCGACGATCCGCCCGTATCTGTGAGGGACGGCGGCTTGATCAAGCCGGGCTATCACGATCACCTGGACGAGCTCAGAGAAGCCAGCGTGAATGGCAAACGCTGGATCGCCGAGCTTGAGGCTAAGGAGCGTGAAGCGACGGGCATCCGCTCGCTGAAAGTCGGATTCAACAAAGTGTTCGGGTATTACATTGAAGTGACCAAATCGAATTTGGGCACCCTGCCGGAAGGCCGGTACGAACGGAAGCAGACGCTGGCCAATGCCGAGCGGTTCGTAACGCCGGAATTGAAGGAGAAAGAGGGGCTCATTCTCGAAGCCCAGGACAAAATGGTGGACCTCGAATATTCCCTCTTCAGCGGACTAAGGGACAGGCTGAGCGCGGAAATCCCGCGGCTGCAGGCACTCGCCGAGAAGGTCGCCGTCACCGACGTCTATCAGTCGCTGGCAGCCGTCAGCGCGGAGCAGGGCTTTGTGAAGCCTAGGCTGACCGAAGGTTATGATCTGGTCGTAGAGAACGGGCGCCATCCGGTGGTCGAGGCGGTGATGAAGGACGCCTCCTTCATTGCTAACGGGACCCGGCTGACCCGGGAGGAAGCGGCGATTCTGCTCATTACCGGGCCGAATATGGCCGGAAAGAGTACGTATATGCGGCAGGTGGCGCTGATCTCGATCATGGCGCAAATCGGGTGTTTCGTGCCGGCCAAGGCGGCGGAAATTCCGCTCGTTGACCGGATCTTTACCCGGATCGGAGCGGCGGATGATCTGATCGGCGGCCAGAGCACGTTCATGGTGGAAATGGCCGACATTCAGGTCATGACCGAAAAAGCGACGCCGCGCAGCTTGATCATTATCGACGAGCTGGGCCGGGGCACGTCGACCAGCGAAGGCATGGCTATCGCCCAGGCGGTGATCGAATATGTCCATGATACGATCGGCTGCAAGGCGCTCGTATCGACCCATTTTCACGAGCTTGCGCATTTGGAGGACAGCCTGCAGAGCCTGCGCAATTACTCTATGGCGGTGCAGGAGAGCGGCGACAAGGTTCACTTCCTGCGGAAGCTGATCGCCGGGCCTGCCGGCAGCAGCTACGGCATCTACTGCGCCCGGCTGGCCGGGCTGCCGTCGTCCATTATAGGACGAGCGTACACGCTGCTGCAGGGCCTTGAGGAAAGCGCAGCCCAGACGGCTGCGGCCGCAGAAGCGACCAAGGCTGAACCGCCGGTACAGCTCAGGGAGCGGGCAGATGCTGGCGAATGGGAACGTTCGCTGACGGATGCGGAAGCAGGGCACGCCGAACCGGCCGTCGGAGCTTCCGTTCAAGAGCCGGCTTCAGGCCGGGGAGAGTCAAGCGTTGCGGAAGTCGTACAGCTCTCGATATTCGGGGATGAGGAGCTGGAGCCGGTGAAGCGAAGCGCTGCCGCTCCTGAGCCGCAGCCGGTTCATCCAGCGGTAACGCAAATTTTGGAATCGGTGAAAAGCGCCGACGTCATGAACATGACGCCGCTGCAGGCGATGCAGCTGCTGAACGAGCTGAAAATGAAGGCAAAGGATCTGTAAACAAGTGGGACAAGGCCGATTGTCCGTTCATATCTTTTTTTGAAATGGAGGGAACGGTATGGCGAAAATTCGCGTTTTGGACGAGCACATAGCCAACCAGATAGCGGCCGGTGAAGTGGTTGAGCGTCCCGCCTCGGTTGTGAAAGAACTGGTGGAGAACGCCATTGATGCCGGAAGCTCTCGAATCGAGGTCACGGTAGAGGAGGGCGGGCTTGAAAGCATCCGCGTAACCGACGACGGCTCGGGGATCGAACCGGAAGACGTTAGCACCGCCTTTTTCCGCCATGCGACGAGCAAAATCGAAAACAGCAGGGATCTGTTCAACATCACGAGCCTCGGGTTCCGCGGCGAGGCGCTGCCGAGCATCGCCGCCGTGGCCAAAGTGGAATTGGTCACTTCGAGCACAGATAACGGGCTCGGGCGGCGAATCGTCATCGAAGGCGGCAGGCTCATGACCGAAGAGGACACGGCGGCGCCGAAGGGAACCGACATGATGGTCCGGGAGCTCTTCTACAACACGCCGGCCCGGTTGAAATATATGAAGACGATCCAGACGGAGCTGGGGCATATTTCCGATTACATGTACCGCATCGCCCTGTCGCATCCGGAGATCGCGATTACGCTGCGGCATAACGGAAACGTGCTGCTGCAGACCGTCGGGAACGGGGATCTGCTGCAGGTGGTCGCCGCCATATACGGCCGGCAGGCCGCCAAGGCGCTGCTGCAGATTCATGCGGAGAACCTGGATTTTACGATCGACGGGTACGTCAGCCGCCCGGATTGGACCCGTTCGAACCGGAACGGGATCTCGATCATCGTCAACGGGCGGTACATCCGCAGCTATGGCCTGAATCAGGCCATTCAGCGGGCGTACCATACGCTGCTGCCGATCAACCGCTACCCGCTCGCCGTCCTGGAAGTCAAGATGCATCCGTCCCTGGTGGACGTCAACGTGCATCCGGCCAAGCTGGAGGTGCGCTTCAGCAAAGAGCAGGAGCTGTTCCCGTTCGTGGAGAGCAGCATCCATCAGGTGCTCCGGCAGGAAGTGCTCATTCCGCAGCCGGTTAAGCAGAGCATCGGCGATAAGGATAAAGGGTCGTTTATCCAGGAGCAGTTTCACTTCTCCAAAAGCCCTGCCTCGCAGGCCGGTCCGATGGACGGGCTCATGGACGGCCGGGAAGCCCCGCTGCCGCAGGATCCAGGCCCAGCCGGTCACACCGGAGCTTCGGAGGATAACGGGTCCCTCACTCCGGTGAGCGCATCAGGCAGCCAGCCGGTGAAGTCTCCTCTGGCCGCCGGACCGGAAGGCGCCGGCACGGGCTTCTCCGGTCCGCGTGCACAAGCGCCGGCGCAGCAAGGCTATTCCGGTCAGAGCAGCCCGAATGCAGGAAGCGTGCGCAACCCCGGTGAAGCTGCCTATGCGCAGCAGAAGCTTCCGTATTCTGCGCGTGAGACGGTTCGCGAAAATACGATTCCCGGCTACCGGCTAAACTTGTCGCAGAGCGGGCGGGTATCGCAGAGCTCGAATCCAGCGCTGGCCAGCCGGCTGCTGGCGGGCACAGAGGCGCCGCCCGAAATTCCGCCTTTTCCGGAGCTGACGCTGATCGGCCAGCATCACGGGACGTACCTGATCGCCCAGAACGCGGACGGTCTGTTCCTGATCGACCAGCACGCAGCGCATGAGCGGATCAATTACGAATTCTATTACGAAAAATTCGGCCGTCCGGCCGATGCTTCCCAGGAGCTGCTGCTGCCGATCACGCTGGAGTTTACGCCGTCGGAGTCGGAGCAGCTGACACAGAAACTGCACTGGTTCGAGCAGGTCGGCGTATATCTGGAGCATTTCGGCGGGCAGACCTTCCGCGTGGTTTCCCATCCATACTGGTTCCCTAAAGGGGAGGAGAAAGCGCTGATCGAAGAGATGGCCGAATGGGTCCTCAGCGAGCGCAGCATCGACCTGGCCAAGCTCCGCGAGACGTCGTCCATTCTCTGCTCCTGCAAAGCTTCAATCAAGGCGAACCAGAAGCTGACCGAGCAGGAAGCGACGACGCTGCTGGACCGCCTTGCGGCATGCCGGCAGCCTTATACCTGCCCTCACGGGCGGCCGATCGTCGTTTCCTTTTCGACCTATGACCTGGAAAAGCTGTTTAAGCGCGTTATGTAACGCGGCATGTAGCGCGCCAGGCGGTTCAACACAGCGGGCAGCGGAAAGTGACGGAGAGGGACGGTTCATAAAACGAATTAAGGTGTATAACTAAACCAACAGCGCATTTGCTTGGCTGGTGCCCGATTTTATACAGGATTGGAGATTGTCATGATTATTACAACGGGGGATAAAGCGGCTGAATCGATCGTAGGCAGGGCGGTCGCCCTGGCCAACGAGACGGGGGGCAAATATGTCCCGAGAAGCCACACCCCATTAACAAAAATGGCCAAAATGCACGGCGATGACGAAATTATCGTCGTGCTGGACGGTGGAGCGAGGCTTGTCAGGCCGGGAAGTCCGCCGATGGAGTTCCATCCCAGCATGGGCTTTGTCCGCGCCAAGCGGCTGCTCAAGGGCGAGAGTGACCCTATGCTGGAAGCGGCGTTGATGACTGCGGGGGACACGGTGCTCGACTGTACAGCCGGCCTCGGGTCGGATTCGCTCGTATTTGCGGTCCAAGGGGGGCCCGGCGCGCATGTCACCGCGGTTGAAAGCTCGCCGGCCTTGGCGGCGATGCTTGCCGAAGGGCTGGCTCACTACCGTTCCGGCCTGGTTGAGGTGGATGACGCCATGCGCCGGATCCGGGTGGCCTGCGGCCATCATCTGGACGTGCTGCGCAAGCAGCCGGACAACAGCGTGGACATCGTATACTTCGACCCGATGTTCCGCGAGCCGTTGATGGATTCTTCGTCCATCAGCCCGCTGCGCGCGATTGCCAACAGCGACCCGCTGCAGCCGGAGAGCATCCGCGAAGCCGTCCGGGTTGCTCGCAAGACCGTTGTGCTGAAGGAGAAAAAAGGTAGCGGCGAATTTGCCCGTCTCGGCTTCGTGCCGATCGACCGGCCGCATTCAAAAATTTCGTATGGAGTGATATGTGTTGACCGACCGCTTGACAACTGAGACGAAGCCGCGGCTGCTGGTTCTGATCGGCCCCACCGCCGTCGGCAAAACCAAAATGAGCATCGAGATTGCCAAGGCGCTGGGCTGCGAGATCATCTCCGGGGATTCCATGCAGGTCTACCGCCAGATGGACATCGGGACAGCCAAAATTACCAAAGAAGAGATGCAGGGCATCCCTCATCACCTGATCGACATACACGAGCCGGACGAAGCCTACTCGGTCGCCGAGTTTCAGGAAGAATGTTCCCGGCTGATCGCAGATATCCATGCCAGGGGCAAGCTGCCTTTTATCGTCGGGGGGACCGGTCTGTACGTGGAATCGGTGTGCTACGGTTTTCAATTTGCCGAAGCGGGAGAGGACAAGGCGTTCAGGCAGGAACAGGCCGACTATGCGGAGCGTTACGGTGCCGAGGCACTTCATGCCCGGCTGGCGGAAGTTGACCCGGAGAGCGCCCTGAGGCTGCATCCCCATGACCAAAGGCGCATTATCCGGGCGCTTGAGATCTATCATTTGACGGGCATCCCTCTTTCGGCCCAGTTGAAGAGCCAAACCCGGGAATCACCGTATCAATTATGCCTGGTCGGTTTGACAATGGATAGGCAAATGCTATATAAACGTATTGAAGCCCGTATCGATGAGATGCTGGAGCAGGGTTTGGTAGAAGAGGTTTCTTCTCTGCTGGATAAGGGCTACGGACCGGATCTGGTCTCGATGCAGGGACTAGGTTACAAACAGATCATCTCATATTTGCAGGGTGAAGCTACCCTGGAAGAGGCTGTTGCAATTTTGAAGAGAGATACGCGCAGGTTTGCCAAACGCCAGCTGTCCTGGTTCCGCCACATGAAGGAAATCCAGTGGGTGGACGTCACGGACACGGGAAATTTTCTCGCGAATTTCGCCGCAATCCGTGATATAATAGCAGGAAAGTTTCTCTTAAATCTTGAATATACTTCAAAACAATCTAATTGAATCGTTGGGGGTACGGCTAATGAACAAATCCATCAATATCCAAGATACATTTTTAAACCAGCTTCGCAAAGAAAACATCCCTGTCACCATTTTTCTTGTGAACGGATTTCAAATCAGAGGCTTAATCAAGGCGTTTGACAACTTCACCGTCGTGGTGGATACGGACGGCAAGCAGCAAATGCTGTTCAAGCATGCGATTTCAACGGTTACGCCTCAACGCAATGTATCCCTGATGCAGGAAACCCAGAACGAGGTATAATTTAACAGGACAAGCCTCATAGCTGAAACTTTTTCAAATGACTTTCGTTAAAGAGTATAGAATGGCGGGGATGCGGGTAAATCCGTTATAGACGTTCATTCTGTAAGCATAGGAAATGGAGCGGAGCAACCTGCAAGGGTTGTTCTTTTCATTCCGAGCTTAGAAATCAAAAGGGAGTCAGGAGGGTACCATGGACAACAACAAGCTGTCGAGGTCTGATAGAAACAAAGAACAGCCCAAGACAATGAAAAAGACAACCAAGAATAAGAAGAAAAAAATATCCGGAAAGCGCGTGTTTTGGACGTTATTTTTCACCTGTGCATTTGCTATCTTCTGTGCGCTTGCCGGATATTTGTATATTACGGTCAACGGGGAGCGCCTGCTGCAGGCGAACAAGGATAAGCTGACCGTTCACGAAACATCTAAGGTATTCGACCGCAATGGCAATCTGATGGGCGAGCTGTCCCTGCAGAAGAGCGATCCGGTCCAGAGCGAGGATATTCCGAAGCTGCTGAAGGAAGCTTTTGTGGCGACAGAGGACAAACGCTTCTATGAGCACAGCGGCGTCGACCTGTGGTCGATCGGCCGGGCGGCCGTCAAGGACGTCATCGCCAGATCCAAGGTCGAAGGCGGGAGTACCATTACGCAGCAGCTCGCCAAAAACATTTTTCTGACCCGGGACAAAACGTTCTTCCGGAAGGCGACTGAAGTGTCCATCGCCATGGCGCTGGAACGGAACATGAACAAGGACGACATCATTACGATGTACTTGAACCGGATCAATTTCGGCGGGCAAATCTACGGAATCAAGGAAGCGTCGAAGTATTATTTCGGCGTAAGCGATTTGAATCAGTTGAAGGTATGGCAAATGGCTACCTTAGCGGCAATGCCGAAGGGTCCATCGAAATACAATCCGGTGCGCAATCCGGACTTGTCCAAGGAGCGCCGCGCCGTCGTGCTGAACCTGATGGCCCAGGAAGGGTACATCACGCAGGAAGAGGCCGACGCCGCGAAAAAAGTCGAATATACGTATAAACCGCCGAAAAAACAGCTGCAGTACCAGAACTTCATGGACTACGTCATGAATGAGGCGGAAGACGTTACCGGGCTCAGCGAAGACGATCTGAACATCGGCGGATACAAAATTTATACGACGATGGATTCGAACGCCCAGAAAGTGCTGGAGAAAGAATTTGCGGACGAATCGAACTTCGAGAAAAGCCCGGATGACCAGCCGGTGCAGGGCTCCATGGTCATCATGAACCAGGAGTCTGGCGCGCTCGTCGCCCTGCTAGGCGGACGGGATTATACGCGCGGCGGCTACAGCCGCGTCACGAACAGCCGCAGGCAGCCGGGGTCGGCCTTTAAGCCGATCGTATCGTACGCGCCTGCGCTGGAAAGCGGCAAGTTCGATATGTACTCGTCGCTCAGCAACAAGAAGCAGTGCTTCGGCAGCTACTGCCCAGGCAACCTGCACGGATACTCGGATACGATCGGCATGGCCGAAGCGATCCAGAAATCCGAGAACATTCCGGCTGTATGGCTGCTGAACCAAATCGGGGTAAATACCGGCTTCAAATTCGCGGAATCCCTCGGCATTCAGCTGACCGAAGATGACAAGAACCTGGCGATGGCGCTCGGCGGTATCAGCAAGGGAACGAACACGCTGGAAATGGCCCAGGCGTACAGCGCCTTTGCCAACGGCGGCAAGATGAACGAGGCGTACGCGATCAAGAAGATCGTCGACAGCGACGAAAAGCCGGTTTATGAGCATAAAGACAGCGCCAAGAAAGTCATGAGCGAAAATACCGCATACCAAATGACCGAAATGATGAAAAAGGTCGTTGAGGACGGTACGGGCCGGAAAGCTAGAATCGACCGTCCGGTAGCGGGTAAGACAGGCACAACGCAAAGCGGTTATACCGGTGTCAAATCGAACCGCGACGTATGGTTCGTCGGCTACACGCCGGAGCTGACCGCTGCGGTTTGGATGGGCTATGACAAGCCGGACAAAACGCATCTGCTGCACAACAGCAGTCCGCTGGCGGCGGCTTTCTGGGGCAAGGTCATGGACCAGGTCGTGAAGGACTTCCCTCAGAAGGAGTTCCCGGTTCCGGACAAAGTCAAAGATCAGGAGCCGGTGAAGGAACCGGAGCAGGATCAGAACCAGGGCCACGTAAGCGGCTTGAGCGCCGATTACAACATCGACACCCAGACGGTCACGCTGGGCTGGAACGGCGTGGAATCCGGTAACGCCCAGTATCGTATCTACCGTAAAGAATCGTCTGAAGCGAACTACTCGCTGATTTTGGATGGCGTTACCAGTACGACGGCCCAGGATATGGGGGCACTGCCGGGTATGACGTACGAATACTATGTCACGGCATATTTCCCGGATTCGGGTACCGAGTCGGATCCGTCCAATACGGTGCAGATCACGATCGATACACCGCCTGACGAACAAACCCCGCCTGATCAGAACAACGGAGATAACGGTCAGGACGGAAACGGTAATCCGGATAACGGCAATACCGACAACGGCCAGGGCGGTGACAACGGGGATATGGGTAACGGAAATGGGAACGATAACGGCAATAATGGAAATTGGAATGACGGCGGCCCGGGCAATAGCGGCAATGGGAACGGCAACGGGAACGGCGGTTCCAATGGCAACAACGGCAGTGGCCATGGAGGCGGCGCCAATAACGGCAGCGACGGATCTAGCGGGGATACAACCGGCGATAGCGGCACAGGTACGATAACCCCGCCTGAGAACGGCGGAACGACCGACAATGGCAGCAGTGACGGAACCGGAAGCACCGACGGAACGACCTTCCAAAACCCGGGTGATTCCAGTTCCGGCAGCACAGGAACCGTGACCACTCCGTAACCGAATAGAATAAGTTTTGTTTTAGACCCCTTTCAATTGGGGGTCTTTTTTTTGCTGTCCGCCTTCTGTCAGGCAATATTTTGAGTGTGATTCCCAAATGTGATAAGCTGAAGACACCATATTGGAGAGGGAATTTTCCATGAAACGAAAATTTGGAGATCGAGCGAACTGGCGCCGGATTTCCCGCCGCCGCTTCGCCTGCCGTTATTTTGAGAGCGACGCATTCACAGGCTATATTACGTTGTACACGATTTACAACCTGAAAGAACCGCTCTGGAAAAACTACGGAAATCACACCTACCGCATCGCGGATAAAGGATACTCGTGGCTGCAGTACTTTCCCCATAACAGCCATTATATTGTCACGGCGATGTTCGACGAACGGAGCGAAATTATCCAATGGTACATCGACACCTGCAAAACGCAGGGGGTCACGGAACAAGGCGTGCCTTGGTTTGACGATTTGTATCTGGATGTGGTCGTCCTTCGAAACGGAGAGGTGTTCCTGCTGGATGAGGACGAACTGGATGATGCGCTGACCCGTGGGGATATCACCAAGGAAGACTACCAATTGGCAATCTCAACGGCGAAGAATGTGATGAAAGCCATTGATGCGCATCAGTTTCCGTACTTCCTCATGTCCCTTGAGGACCGGAAGCGACTATTTGACAACGGTGAATTCCGGAGGAAGTCATGAACGCCCGCAGTGGGGGGCCGGTGGCCGTAACCAAGCGTAAGAAAATGTCCGTGTTTCGGAAGCTGCTGATTACCTTCGCCGTTCTGGTCCTGCTCGGACTGCTGTGGATCGGGTATGCATGGCGGCTCATGAACGGGGCCCACAGCTCCGTACCGGCATCGGCAAGCGATGTAGGCATTATACTCGGCGCATCGATGTGGGGGGACTCCCCGAGCCCCGGTCTCCGGGAACGCTTGGACGAAGGGCTCCGCCTCTATCAGGAAGGCAAGTTTCCATATATTATCGTCACCGGCGGCCTGGACCGGGCGGATTACAAGTATACCGAAGCCGAAGGCATGCGGAATTACCTGGTGGACCACGGCGTGCCGGCATCGGCTATCATTCTGGAAAACAAGGCGACGAGTACCTATGAAAATTTGCTGTTCAGCCGGGAGATTATGAGAGAGCGGGGATGGCAAAGCGCCGTCATCGTTACGCATCAATACCATGGCATGCGCTCATTGGACATTGCGAAATTTTTGGACTACACCCGACCGGCCCTTGGTTTAACAGAGTCCAGAACGCTGCAGATGAAGTATCACAAGCCGCGGGAAGTGCTGGCCTACACCAAATGGAAGCTGGATGAGCTGCTGCTGCTGACAGGCCTGAAATAGATGGGAAACTGCTAATAACGCCTGGGCAAGTAGAATACATTGAATAGAGAATACATCTCTGTAGATAAATGAGGTGATGGATGCATGAACGGGCGTATAGCGGCCGCGAACGGCCGGCCGGAGGGCAGGCCATCCAGACAAATCAATGTGATTTTGCGCAGCCAGGAGCCTCCTGTCGTCAGCAGCGCCGTTCCGGAGAAGGAATCGGTCCTTGCCCAGAAGAATACAGCTCAGCACAGCCTGTATCAGGAAATTCAAAAAGAGCTGGATCAGCTGGTTGGGCTGGACAGCATCAAGGATTTCGTGTTTGAAATTTACGCCATGCTCCAAATCGCCCATATGCGTCAGGAAGCGGGGCTGGCCAGCGGCGGACATGTATATCATATGGTGTTTAAAGGGAACCCCGGCACGGGTAAAACCACAGTAGCACGAATCATCGCCAAGCTGTTTCAAAAAATGGGTGTGCTGAGCAAAGGCCACCTGATCGAAGTGGAACGCGCCGACCTCGTCGGTGAGTATATTGGACATACCGCGCAGAAAACCAGGGACTTGGTCAAGAAGGCGCTTGGCGGTATTCTTTTTATCGATGAAGCGTACAGTCTGGCCAGAGGCGGCGAGAAGGATTTCGGCAAAGAGGCGATCGATACGCTGGTCAAGGCGATGGAAGACCACAAAAATCAGTTCATTCTGATTCTTGCCGGATATTCCGAGGAGATTGACTTTTTTCTGCAAACGAATCCGGGGCTTCCGTCGCGTTTTCCGATTCAGGTCGATTTCCCAGATTATACGATCGATCAGCTGATCCAGATCTCCGAGCTGATGGCCAAGGAGCGGGACTACATCCTGATGCCGCAGGCGATACTAAAATTGAGGCAGCACTTGATTCAGGAGAAAGGCGAAAGCGAGCACGCCTTCAGCAATGCGAGGTACGTTCGCAACACGATCGAGAAGTCAATACGGAATCAGGCTGTGCGGCTGCTGAATCATTATGCGCACAGCAACCCGGGTAAGCTGGAGCTTATGACGCTCCGGACCGAGGATTTTAAGCTGGAAGCCAAAGGCGCGCCCGGCAGTTTGAACTGATCTTTATTTTGCAGCATTGGACGCTGAAGCGAAAAGGAGCAGATCATCATGGCAAACCAAACGTATGACACGAATCATGAAATTCCGGACCGGGCCGTACTGGTCAGCCTGGTGACCGACGAGGTGAAGAGATCCGGCATGAATACGGAGCACTCGCTTCAAGAGCTCGTCCGGCTGGCCGAGACGGCCGGCGTGGAAGTGCTGGAAATGCTAGTGCAGAACCGGGATGTACCGGATGCGAGATGGTTTATCGGCAAGGGCAAGGTGGAAGAGCTGAAGCAGATTCTGGAAATGCATGGCGGCAATACGGCCATCTTTGATCAGGAGCTCTCCGGCGCCCAGGTCCGGAACCTGGAGGAGGCTCTCGATGCCAAAATCATCGACCGCACCCAGCTTATCCTGGATATTTTCGCCCAGCGCGCCAAAACGCGCGAAGGGATTATCCAGGTGGAGCTGGCTCAGCTGACGTACCTGCTGCCACGGCTGTCCGGACACGGCAAAAACCTTTCCCGTCTCGGCGGGGGAATCGGGACGCGGGGACCGGGGGAAAGCAAGCTGGAGACCGACCGCCGGCACATCCGCGGTCGGATCGGCGACCTGAAGCGCCAGCTTGAAGAGGTTACCAAGCACCGGAAGCTGCACCGCGGCCGCCGGCAGAAGAGCGGGGTGGTCCAGGTCGCGCTGGTGGGCTACACGAACGCGGGCAAATCAACGCTGCTCAAACAGCTGACCAACGCTGACGTCTATATCGAAAACCAGCTGTTTGCGACGCTGGATCCGACCTCGCGCATCATGAAGCTGCCAGGCGGAAGTGAAGTGATCCTGACCGACACGGTCGGCTTCATACAGAACCTCCCGCATGACCTCGTCGCCGCGTTCCGCGCCACGCTGGAGGAAGTGAATGAAGCTGATCTCGTGCTGCACGTCGTTGACGCATCATCGGAGATGCGGGACGAACAAATGCGGGTGGTGGATTCCATTCTGGAAGAGCTGGGGGCGGCTGACAAGCCGCAGCTGATCCTTTTTAACAAAAAAGACGCCTGCACACCGGAGCAGCTGGAGATGCTGCCGTCCGGGACGGGTTATTTAAAAATCAGCGCTTTTTCGGAAGGAGATCTGCTGGCCGTTCGCGAAGCAGTACAGACGAGGCTGACGGGAGATACATTAACCTTCCGCGTACCTGCCGGACGCGGTGATATATTGTCCCAGCTGCACCGGGTCGGCGAAGTGATTGGCCAGGATGCCGACAATGATGATATGATTTATACGGTGCAGGTGCACAAGCCTGACTATGAGAAGTACGGTTACATCGTAGAGAGCTATAAAGAACAGGTCAGACCTTCTGACCAATGAGAAGTGAGGAGAAACCGGGAACATGGTAACATTTGCAGACGAACTTATACAGTGGAAAGATACAGCCGAGCGGCGGATCGAAGATCAGCTCCGGACGGTGGACGGAATCGTGGACCATAATCAGTGGAAGGTCATCGAAGCGTTCCAGCGCCATCAGGTGAGCGATTTTCATTTCGCCGGCTCAACCGGTTATGCCTATAACGACCGAGGAAGAGAAGTGCTTGACTTGGTGTATGCGGACGTATTCGGAGCCGAAGCAGCTCTGGTACGCCCGCATTTTGCTTCCGGGACCCATACGATTTCAACGGCCTTGTTCGGGGTGCTTCGTCCTGGGGACGAGCTGTTCTACATTACCGGACGGCCGTACGATACATTACATAAGGTGATCGGCCGCAAAGGGGATGGTACGGGCTCCCTGGCCGATTTCGGGATTACTTACCGCGAAGCTGCCTTGACTGCGTCAGGAGACGTAGACTGGGTGGCTGTAGAAGCCGGCATTTCTGGCTCAACGAAGGTGATCGGCATCCAGCGGTCGCGCGGCTATGACTGGCGTTCCTCGTTCACGGTGGAGCAGATTGGCGAAATGGTTCGGCGCGTGAAGCAAATCAAGCCGGATGTGATCGTGTTCGTGGACAACTGCTACGGCGAATTTACGGAGGAAATAGAGCCGACGCAGGTCGGAGTAGATCTGATGGCGGGCTCGCTGATCAAAAACCCCGGTGGGGGCATAGCCGAAACCGGCGGCTATATTTGCGGCAGACAAGCCCTCGTCGATCTTGCAGCCTATCGGCTGACCGCACCGGGCATTGGCGGTGAGGTGGGAGCGATGCTGGGAGCGACCCGAGGGATTTACCAGGGGCTCTTCCTTGCGCCGACGCTTGTGGGACAAGCGGTCAAGGGCAGCATTTTCGCAGCCGCGATGTTTGAGCAGGCGGGGTTCGAGAGCAAGCCGGCATGGAACGAGAAGCGCACCGACCTGATCCAGGCCATTTCCTTTACCGGACCGGATCATTTGATCGCTTTCGTTCAGGGGATCCAGCGCGCGGCAGCGGTCGACAGCCACGTCGTTCCCGAGCCGTGGGACATGCCCGGCTACGAGCATCCGGTCATTATGGCTGCCGGGACGTTCATTCAAGGGGGAAGCCTGGAGCTGTCTGCAGACGCGCCGATCCGGGAGCCTTATATCGGATACATGCAGGGCGGACTCACCTATTCACACGTCAAATATGGCGTAATGATGGCGTTACAGACGATGAAAAATCGAAAATTATTGTAAGTTTATCTGACACGTTATTGACGTGTGATATCATGAAATGTACAATGGAACATGAGAAATAGTTCATGTGGAAGGTTGAGATGAGTCATGGGTGATGAAATTCGCAGAAACATGGCATTATTCCCGATAGGTATCGTCATGAAGCTGACCGATTTGTCCGCGCGGCAGATCCGGTATTACGAACAGCACAATTTGATCGTGCCTGCGCGCACCTCCGGCAACCAGCGGTTGTTCTCGTTTAACGATGTGGAGAGATTGCTGGAGATTAAGGCGCTCATTGAGAAGGGCGTCAACATCGCGGGAATCAAGCAGGTCATGAATCCTGTGTCCAAAGAGTCTGAGGAAGCCACTGTCCTTAATGCCGACACCGAGGTAAAGCGCAGAGAACTGTCGGAATCTCAGCTGCACCGATTGCTGAAGCAGCAGCTGGTATCTGGTAAGAGACCGGGTCAGGTCTCATTGATTCAAGGCGAGCTGTCCCGGTTTTTTAATAAAAAATAACAGGAATCACATGTGAGAAAGGGAGAGGATATCGTGAGTTATACTAAAGAGGATATTCTGCGTATTGCGGAGGAAGAGAACGTCCGTTTTATCCGTCTTCAATTCACCGACTTGCTGGGAACGATCAAAAATGTGGAGATTCCCGTCAGCCAGCTGAAGAAGGCGCTCGACAATAAAATGATGTTCGATGGATCTTCCATCGAAGGGTATGTGCGCATCGAGGAATCCGATATGTACCTGTATCCGGATTTGGACACTTGGGTCATTTTCCCTTGGGTGACGGAAGACCGCGTTGCGCGTCTCATCTGTGACATTTATATGCCGGATGGCACTCCGTTTGCCGGAGACCCTCGCGGTATTCTGAAACGCAACCTGAAAGAAGCGGAAGCGATGGGCTACACGTCCATGAACGTAGGTCCGGAGCCGGAATTTTTTCTGTTCAAGACCGACGAGAAAGGCAATCCGACGACGGAACTGAACGACCAGGGCGGATATTTTGACCTGGCTCCGACAGACCTCGGCGAGAACTGCCGCCGCGAGATCGTATTGACGCTGGAAGAAATGGGATTTGAAATCGAGGCTTCCCACCACGAAGTGGCGCCGGGACAGCACGAGATCGACTTTAAATACGAGAACGCCGTGAAGGCAGCGGACCAGATCCAAACGTTCAAACTGGTCGTTAAAACAATTGCCCGTCAGCATGGCCTGCATGCGACCTTTATGCCGAAGCCGCTGTTCGGCGTGAACGGTTCCGGTATGCACTGCCACCAGTCGCTGTTCAAAGGCAACGAGAACGCCTTCTACGATGAGTCTGACGAGCTGGGCCTGAGCGCGACCGCCCGCTATTACATGGCAGGTGTGCTGAAGCATGCCCGCGCCATGGCAGCCATCACGAACCCGACGGTCAACTCTTACAAGCGCCTCGTTCCAGGTTATGAAGCTCCGTGCTACGTGGCTTGGTCCGGCAGCAACCGCAGCCCGATGATCCGGATTCCGGCTTCCCGCGGTTTGAGCACACGCGTTGAAGTTCGTAACCCGGATCCTGCAGCGAACCCGTACCTGGCGCTTGCCGTTATGCTGAGAGCCGGCCTTGACGGCATCAGCAGCGAGCTGAAGCTGCCGGCGCCGATCGACCGCAACATCTACGTGATGTCCGAAGAAGAGCGCATTGAAGAAGGCATCCCAAGCCTGCCGGCTGACCTGAAGGAAGCCCTCGGCGAACTCATCCGCGACGAAGTCATCATCGACGCGCTCGGCGAGCATGCCCTGGCTCACTTCTACGAGCTGAAGGAAATCGAATGGGATATGTATAGAACGCAAGTTCATCAATGGGAGCGCGATCAATACATCACGCTGTACTAAGAGTGGACAATCCCCTGCACCTGACCGGTGCGGGGGATTTTTTTCGGCAGCCCGGCGGAAACCCAATCTCACCTTTCTTACCATTTAGCCTATACCTCTTTATGCTTTTTGCCATATGAATATGGTGTACCTTATAAATCAAGGAGGTTATCACATGAGCGATGGCGTTGTTGGAGGCGTTGGAGTAGGATACGGTTATGGTGGTCTGTGGGGCGGAGGCGTAGGAGCAATCCTGGTTCTCTTCATCCTGCTGGTTATCATCACAAGAGCCTTTATTTACTAAAATAAAGGAGCTGAAAGCCCGTCGGCAGATGCCGACGGGCTTTTCTTGTCGGGATCGGCATAATCGTATCTGTGGTGCACACAAATTACTTTTTCAGCACATTTAAAGCCGCTCTTAATTTTCTGGCAAACGTAACGGGGTTCTCGACCGTTTCCAAATGAAGGTACATCAGTCTCGGCTTTTCAAAGAGCCAGTGATTGTGGATAGCGGTCACTTTAAAACCCTGCTTGCGGGCGGCACTGGTAAAGCGCTGGCCTTCCGACTGAAGCAGCGTGATTTCAGCTGTGTTGAGCGTTGTGCCGTTTTTCAAAGATTGAATCGTGATTTCGTGCTCGGTTTCATAGTTTCTGCCGAGAATTTTGGCATTCAGCTTTCTTTCGATCATGATGGAGCAGCTCTTTCCGTCCGACGTGCCCTTGCCTCCGAGAATGGCGGCTAACCGGTCGCACAGCGATTTGGAAATGTTCATAAACGGATTTCTCCTTTCCTCTCTCGTTGCTCTAACTTATGCAATAGAGCGGTTGAAAGGAAAAGCAGGAGTCTATAACTCTATAAAATTGTTTTGTTATCCAGCGAAATTGGATACAATGGCATAGTAACCAATCCTGTACATGGAGTGAGTGTCGTGGTGAAATCCGTTGATTTACCCTCCTAAAATCGCGAAATACACATTTTAGGAGGGTTCATACATGAAATTTATTCCGATCCAAATCGGGCAGTGGGACAGACAGCCATATTTTGACCACTATTTCCAACAGAACCGGTGCACCTTCAGCATGACAGCCAACATCGAGATCACCTTGCTGCTGGGCGAGCTGAAGAAGAGGGGGATGAAGCTGTACCCCGCCTTTTTGTACATGCTGTCCAGAATCGTAAATGCGCATGTGGAGTTTCGGATGGATATTCGGGAGGAGCAGGTTGGCTACTGGGAGCAAATGAGTCCTTGTTATACGATTTTTCACCCGGAAAACCATACCTTCTCCGCGATCTGGACTGAGTACAGCAGCAGCTGCCGGAGCTTTATGGAACTTTACCGGGAGGATCAGCTCCGCTATGGGGAGAGCATGGGGCTGTTTACGAAAAAAGACATGCCGCCTCATACTTTCTCCGTATCCATGATTCCATGGGTCAGTTTTACCGGCTTTAACCTGAATCTGGATCATGGCGGAAGCTATCTGCTGCCGATCATCACGGGGGGCAAGTATTTTCGGGAAGGGAAGCACGTTCTGCTCCCGGTTTCGCTGCAGGTGCATCATGCCGTCTGTGACGGGTACCATGCCGGAATGTTTCTGCAAGAACTGCAGCAGCTCGCCGACACCTGCACCGATTGGATGGATTGAGGGATGTACACGCTATAAATGAGCATGAAAGGATTCTCAGGGGACCCTTACAGGGTTCCTTTTTTTGTCGATTGTTCAGCAATGCCTCGTTTATAATATTGCATTGTCTGGGGCGATCATTTAAGGGGACCTTTAGAAATTAAACCTATTTCCTGAATTTCTCACCTCCCTTTTCGAGTCGAATCGCGGCATAATGAACCCATACCAAACAAAAAGGGGATAACAAGATGGCAAAGATGTCGAAATTATTAAGCATCGTGCTTACAGGCACCTTGGCGCTTAGTCTTACGGCTTGTGGAAGCGGTAACAAGGAGGATTCTGGCAGCAGCGCATCGGGCGCGGCCGGATCCAACAGCAGCACATCCGACACATCGAAGGACAAGAACATTACGATTACATTCCAAAACATCTATCCGGACCCGACGGACCCGAAGAACAAGATCATGAACAAGATCGTGGATCAGTATGAGAAGGATCATCCGAATATCAAAATCGAACTGGATTCGCTTAACACCGACCAGCAGAAGCTGAAGCTGAAAACGCAGGCGGCCTCCAAGGAAATTCCGGACATTACGGTCGTGAACCCTGCGGCGCAAATGCAGCCTTTTGTCGATGCCAAACTGCTGGCTCCGCTTGATGACATGCTGGCCGAGAACGGTCTGAAGGACACGTTCCAGGACGGGCTGCTTGACTGGTACAGCTTTGACGGCAGTACTTATGCGGTACCGGACGGCAACAACATCGGCGTGGTCTTCTACAATAAAGAACTGTTTGAAAAAGGCGGCGTGAAGGTTCCAAGCACGTTTGAGGAAATGGTCGACGTCGTCAAAACGCTGAAATCCAAAGGCATCCAGCCGATGGCAATCGGCGAGAAAGACACCTGGACGGGTTCGTTCCTGTTCATGAACATGCTGCTTCGCACGAACAACGGCCCTGGATTCCTGAAGGACGTCCTCGACAAGAAAAAGACGTTTGAAGATCCGGCCTTCGTTGAGGCGGTTGACGCATTCCAAAACCTCGTGCAAGCCGGAGCTTTCCAGGAAGGCGCAACCTCCTTCGATTACAACGCCGGCGAGAACCTGTTCAAAACCGGTAAAGCAGCAATGTACTACATGGGAACCTGGGCCACCGGCGGCATTGAATCGTCTTCCGTAAACGGCAAAGTCGGCGTCTTCAAATTCCCGACGATCGGCGGCAAGGGCAACCCTGACGAATTCATGCTGGCACCGGGCAGCGCGTTCGCGATTGCAGCAGACAGCAAGCATCTTGCAGAAACGAAGGAGTTTCTCAATTACTTCATGCTGAACTTCCCGAAAGAAGCCTTTGAAGCTAAAGGCGCGGTCGGAATCGGCCAGAAAGTGGACGGTGACTTCAAGGCTGCAGGATATTCCGACATGGCAATGGACGTGCTGAACATGTTCAAGGAAGTCAAAGGCGGAGATCTTGCGTTTGACAACACGATGAATCCGGGCACGGCCCAGGTTCACCTCTCCAGCATTCAGAACCTGTTCGCCCAGAAGAAAAACTCGGCGGACGTGGCGAAAGAGCATCAAGCCGGGTTCGAAGATAACAATCAATAAACAACGGATACAGCTAGTTATAGAGAGAACAGGGATTTAAACATGAAGGGAACGCATTTCGGATGCCGTTCCCTTCAATTCCCATGAGAATATTGCAGCCAAGAAGGAGAAGGAGGAGAGGTAAGTCGTGAACGTGCTGAAGGTCTCCCGCTGGACGATTGCCGCGTTTGTGCTTCCTTGCTTAATCATCTATATCGGTATTGTGTTTGTCCCCATCCTCGTATCCATGTACAGCGGTATGCTGGACTGGAACGGGATCGGCGAATCGACGTTCGTGGGTCTGGCCAATTTCAAAAAGCTGCTGTTCCACGACTCGGTATTTTGGCCGTCGGTGCGGAGAACGCTGATGTTTGCGGTGTTCTCTATGGCCGAGATTCCGATCGCACTGCTTGTAGCCATACTGCTGAAGCGTTACGTGCGAAAACCGAATTTTTTGGTTTCCAGCTACTTTTTACCGGTCATTTTGTCCGTCGTCGTCGTCGGCCAGCTGTGGAAAACGATCTATAATCCGGCTTCGATGGGCGGTATGCTGAATCAAATCCTGGATGCAGTCGGACTGCATTCCTGGGGCAAAGCCTGGCTTACCGATCCTTCGGTCGCCATGTACTCACTGTATTTCGTCGCCCTGTGGCAGTACCTGGGTTACCACACACTCATTCAATTTACAGGCATTTCGAATGTCCCGGACGATGTGTACGAAGCGGCCCGTATCGACGGTGCCGAAGGCTTTAAAGCGGATTGGCACATTACGTTTCCGCTGATTGTCCCGATTTTCAAAATTTCCATTGTGCTGGCCTTCATCGGCTCGCTGCAGGCTTTCGACATGATCATGGTCATGACGGGCGGCGGACCGGCGCATGCCACGGACGTCATTTCCACGCACATGTACAATATGTCGTTCACGTCCATGAAATACGGTTACGGAAGCTCGATCGCCGCATTCCTGGTGGTGCTCTGTCTGGCCGCCACGTTCTGCATCAACTTCATTTTCAACAAACTGGAGAAACGATACTCGTAAAGGAGGAAACCGCCAATGAACACAAGCACTGCCGTCGCTTTGAACAAGCAGGTGGCCGCAACCGGACGCAAACGGTTTTCCGTTACGAAGGCCATCGTATTTCTGGTGCTGGGCATTCTGTTTGTAACCCAGGTGTATCCACTGTTGTGGCTGCTCCTGTATTCCTTGAAATCCAATGAAGAAATTTTGTCGGGCAGCTTCTTCGCCCTTCCGCATTCGCCGCAGTGGGCCAATTACAGTGCTGCGCTGGAGGGCAACTATTTCCGCTATTTGTTGAACAGCATCTTTGTCACATCCGTGACGATGATTGCCGTCATTATTCTCAGCTCCCTGTGCGCCTATGCGATCAGCCGTTTCCGGTGGCGCTTTGGCGGGGCGGTCATGGTCGTATTCTTGATCGGAATGATGATCCCGATGCAGGCGACGCTGCTGCCGCTCATGATCATTTTCAAAAACATGCATATCCTGAATACGCATCTGTCGATCATTCTTCCGTATGTGGCATTTTCCATGCCGATCGCCATCTTTATTCTGAGCGGGTTCATGAAAACCATTCCGCATGAAATCGAAGAATCCGCGGTGGTGGACGGAGCGGGGATCGGACGCATATTCTCGAGCATCATCCTGCCGATCTCGGTTCCGCCGGTAATGACGGTGTGCATCCTGACATTCATCAACATCTGGAACGAATATATTTTGGCTGCGACGTTTATCTCATCAGAAAAGCTGAAAACACTGCCGTTCGGCGTCAACAGCTTCGTCAGCCAATACTCGGTCAACTATGGGGCCATCGGCGCGTTTCTTGTGCTGGGCGCGCTTCCGGTCATCATTATCTACTTCCTGCTGGCCGACAAGATCACCCAAGGTATGGTAGCAGGTGCAGTAAAAGGTTAGTAGGGCAAAGACGGCTTCTGTGATAGAATGACAAATGGATGACCGGATACGAAAGGGGAATGTATCTGTGGGGCGACATTTTCGTTCGATTCACAGCCGTCTTTTTCTGCTGTTTCTATGCTGTATGACCGGCATATTGATATTGATCAGCGTCGTGTATTATTACCGCACGATTTCCATTATTCATACCAAGGTGAATGATATCGCCGAGAAGAACATTTCGCAGACCGCCGGACTGTTCAACTCGCTGCTTCAAGGGTACAACAGTCTCTCCAAGTCGCTCAACAGCAACTACGAGCTGACCCGGCTGCTCCAGGAGACCCATGTGAAAGAGACCGTCGCCATCGAAAACGAACGAACGATTACGAATATTATCGGGGCGGCTTACTATTCAAGGAACGATATTACAGGCATCCATATTCTGACCGACAGGGGCAAAGTGTACAGCTATGAGCGCCAGTTCGCCGGGGTCATCGACAACAATTACGCCCAGACGTCCTGGTACAACGAGCTGAACGCCTCGTCGGGCAATATGGTCTGGCTCGGGATGATGCCGGGATCGCCGATCAACACGCTGCAGCAGAAAGAGAACGTCTTTGTGTTCGGAAGGAAGCTGTACGATCTGAACACGCACAAGCAGCTTGGCATCATGGTCATCGAAGCGAATCCTTCGTCCATCATGGAGGCGATGTCCAATGTGACGATCAGCCCGGGCAGCCGCGTGTACCTGATCGATCAGAACAACAACATCATCGCTTCGACCGGTAAAAAAGGGACGGAGGCGCCGGACTTTGCCAGCATTCCGAAGCCGGGTGCCGAGGACGGTATTCTGGTGGACGACAGCTCAAGCCAGCTGGTAGTCGCTGCCAATACGCCTATGGCGGGCTGGACGATCTACGGTTTTACCCCGAAGCATGACATTCAGGCGGAAGTGAACCAGACGACCCAATACCTCGTTATCGTTCTAATCGTGCTGATTATCGTCTCGACGGTTCTGGCCACGCTGGTATCGCGCAACATTGCTTCCCCGCTGAAGTTGCTGATCCGGGAAATGAAAAAGGTGGAGATGGGCAATTTCAGCGGTTCGGTTAATGTCGACTCGTTTGATGAAATCAACAGCCTGGTGTCTTCCTTCAACCGGATGGTGCACCGGATGGATGAGCTGATCGAGACGATCAAGGTCACGACCGTCAGCGAGAAAAACGCGCAGCTGCAGGCGCTGCAGTCCCAGGTGAATCCGCATTTTTTGTACAACACGCTGGACATGATTTACTGGATGCTGGATGAAAAAGGGAATGAACGCCTCAGCAGGGTCATTCTGTCGCTGTCGCAAATGTTCCGTTACAGCAGCAACTGGGAGGAGGCCTCCAGGACGACGCTGCGTCAGGAATTGGAACAGATCCGGCATTATTTGACGATCATCGAGAACCGGCTGGAAGACAGGCTTGTACCGAAAATCGATGTGGATCCGCAGTGGATGGACGTCACTCTGCCGAAAATGACGATTCAGCCGATTATTGAAAACGCTGTAAAATACGGACTGGAGCCGCTGGATCGGCAGGGCATGCTGCTCGTTACGGCGGAGCAGGTCATGGGCGATCTCCATGTCGTCGTTCGGGATAACGGGAAGGGAATGAACGAAGACACGCTGATGCGGGTCAGAAGCTTGCTGGAGGGCGGGAACCGAACGTCGCCCAAAGCGGAGGACAGAGACGGCCCCGTGCTTCGCCGTGGCATCGGTTTGAGCAATGTGCATGAGCGAATCCGAATGATGTTCGGCAGTCCGTACGGTTTATACTTGGACAGTCAAGAAGGGGAAGGAACGACGGTAACCATCCGTTTACCAATCCGGCACCAAGGAGGAATGGAAGATGAACATTTTAGTCGTGGACGATGAGCATGTGATCCGTGACGGAATTAAGCGCACCATCCACCGGGCCTATCCGCAGCATTATGTTCACCTGGCGGCGAATCCGGAGGAAGCGGTTCAGCAGCTGCGCAGACACCGGATTGACCTGGTGCTGACCGATATCCTCATGCCGGGAATGACGGGCCTTGAATTGATGCAGCTGTGTCAAGGCAGTTATCCGCATATCAAATGGGTCATCATTTCGGCTTATTCCGAGTTTTCCTACGCCCAGGAAGCCGTCAAGCTTGGGGCTAAGGACTATATGCTCAAGCCGATCGGGAAAGAGCTGCTGCTCTCCATGATATCCGGACTTGCTCAGGAGATGGATCGGGAGAACGAAATCGTGCGCGAGGCGGAGCTGCTGAAGTCTAACCTGAAGTATTTGCGCGAGGCTGTATTTCAACGCTGGGCGAGCGGACTCGATACCGGGCGCCTTGACGTCGCGTCTATAATTGAGAGCTACCCCGCTTTCCAACTGGTGATGGTTAAGATGGAGAGCGACGCTCCAGTGCATCTGGAGCATTTTATTATTGAAAATGTGCTTGGTGAGCTGATTGAAGCGCATGGCTGCGGATTTGTGACAAGCATGGACGAAACGAGCCTGATCGGCCTTGTCTCGCTGGGGGAAGAGGGAGGCATGAAACGCCTGACGGATGAGCTGCGCGCTAACTTGAAACGATGCGTCAAGGTGCCTTTCCAGATTCAGTCGACGGAACTCATCACGGACATTCACCGGGTGCCGGAGGAAGTGCGGCGGATGCGCCAGGAATCGGCATCGCTGGAGTACGAATACAACAACCCGGGCGGTAACCGAGCGATCGAGGTTGCGGTGCAATACATCAAAGCGCACTATCATACGGATCTGTCCCTGGAAAAGGTAGCTTCGGTCGTGTTCCTGAATCCGGTCTACTTCAGCCAGCTGTTTAAGCAGAAGACGGGAAGCGGCTTCAAGGAATACGTCACCAATCTGCGGATCGAACAAGCCTGCAAGCTGCTGCTTCAAACGCATTTGAAGCTGGCCGACATTTCGGACAAAGTCGGATATGTGGACGTCAAGCATTTTACCCAGGTGTTTCGCAAAAAAACGGGAAAAACCCCGACGGAGTACCGTCTGGAACAAACGGCGGATTCCCGTGAGGCGTGTCCCACCTGAATCATCCTGCCTTGATCCCAACGCCGAAAAGAGCCCTTGACCTTCCTGAGTAAGGAAGAGCAAGGGCTCTATTGCTGCTTGTCCAGCATCATCTGCTAGTGAATATCGCGGAACAGCCCGACGACTTTGCCCAGAATGGTGACATGGTTCAGACGCAAAGGTTCGTAAGCCGGGTTCTCCGGTTGAAGCCGGATATGGTCTTTCTCCTTGTAAAACGTCTTCACGGTTGCTTCATCCTCATCCGTCATGGCAACGACGATGTCCCCGTTATCGGCAGTCTGCTGCTGTCTCACGATGACGTAGTCACCGTTATGAATGCCCGCCTCGATCATACTGTCCCCAACGACGGAAAGCATAAATACTTTCTCATCTCCGACATAGTGCTGCGGCAGAGGGAAGTAATCTTCAATGTTCTCCGTTGCCGTGATCGGCACCCCCGCTGTGACCTTGCCTACTACGGGAACTCTGGCGATCGTATGCGTGAACAGATTGCTGCTCTCGGATTCTTCTTGTCCCAACAGTTCAATGGCACGAGGCTTCGTAGGGTCTCTACGGATCAAGCCTTTCTTCTCCAGACGGTCCAAATGGCCGTGTACGGTCGAGCTGGAAGCCAACCCTACCGCCTCACCGATCTCTCGGACGGATGGAGGATAACCCTTGGCGCGGACTTCATTTCTGATAAATTCCAATATCGCTTGCTGCCGGCTAGATATCTTTGACATTCCCCATCAACCCCATTTAGTAACGTTTGGTAAAATTATAACATAGAACTGCCGTTCGTACAAACATAAGTTCTAAATGATTTTACTTTGATGGAGCGGGATTTTTGCGGCTTCTGAATGAAGGAAACACGCCTCTAAAAACATAGGAACAATTGTTCGAAAAAAGTATTGAACAAAACAAATGTTCGTGTTATATTGTTCTCATAAAACAAGAACAAACGTTTGGAGGCGTAATATTTATGCTGAAACACACTACATACCAAAGTATTTATAATAACCCATCCGTTAACCCATCCATCAATGAAGCTATAGCAACTCCTTGGTTGAAGAAAGTCCAGTCCTTCGTGCCTGGCCCTGCCTTGATCAAACTGATCCTGGCGACCCTGATTATTTTGGTCGGATGCACAGGTGTCGTTCGCGCATTCGCGGGAACCTCGGATGATGTTCGGTTAGAGAAAAATGTCATCGTTCAGCAAGGCGATACGTTGTGGGGAATCGCTTCTGCCCATAAGCCGGAAGACATGGATATCCGCGCATATATTATGGCGGTGAAGAAGTATAACGATTTAACCAGCAGCGAAATTCAAGCCGGAGAAGTATTGGCACTCCCACAATATTAATAGAAGATAAATGATCAAGAGCTTGGAAAGGTGTGAACCTTGACAAGCTCTTTTTATCATGGCAAAGTTAGGTATGACTTGAATATTGGAGGAGTAATTGTATGGATATCGACAGCGTTGTGGAGAGAATTAATGAGCTTGCGCGCAAGCAAAAGGAATCCGGTTTAACCGAAGAGGAGATCGAAGAACGGGCCAAGCTTCGTGAGAGATACCTTCAGAATGTCCGCAGAAATTTCAGACAGCAGATGGACTCGATTGAATGGGTGGATGAAGAGAAGAAATAACACCAGCCGCTGGATTAGACTCATACATTCGATCATGGTATAGAATGACTCAAGTTTTGTATGGCTCACTACCGATAACAGAATGCTTCAGTTGTAAGCGCACCAGGTTTCCTTCGTTTGTTTTCTATTATATAGAATGTGAAACTACAGGAATAAATGCTGTAAGCAGTATTGGGCCGTTATATATTAGGAAGTAAATGCAAAACTTTCGTTCAAACGATATAGCCGAAAGCATTTTGAGGAGGTTCGTGAATGGCCCGTTCATGGGAAAGACAGGTAAGGAAAAATTCAGCGCAGCTAAACAAGCAGAGAAAGAAAGAGGGGAAGCCTTCCATCTACAGCGCGGGGGGGCCTTCAGCTGACGTTTATAAAGGAAGAAACTATGTGCTTCCGATTACGATGGTCGCTCTTGCTGCGGTCTACTTCCTGCTCGGAATGCTCGGACAGGAGGGTACGGCGGGAAACAGCAGCATGACCTGGATCATTATGGCCATGTACGTGTTCCTGGGCTTGATGATCTTTTTGCGCAGGCCTTTCCTGCGTGTGGAGAAAAACGCCGTATCGACGATCAAGTTCAACCGGGATCGGCGACTGACCGCAGACAATATCGCCAAGATCAAGCTGGCCAAAGGCTCTGTCGTGATTGAGCCGAAGGGCAAAGGCGGCAATTGGGTGTTCACGCGCCTGATCAACCGCTACGACACCGATGCCATAGGGGAACGTCTGGAGCATTTTGCACAGACCCACAATATCCCTTTGGAAAAATAAACAAATATAAGAGATAGCTGATGGAGAGGATGGAAGAGGATGCCGGTACAAGCTGTTTTTTTCGATTTGGACGATACGCTGTTGTGGGATGAGCGCAGCGTGAAGGAATCCTTTGAAGCGGTATGCGAGACGGCTGCCAAGGCGAAGGGCATTGACGCCAAGGAGCTGGAGGAAGCGGTCCGCAATGAGGCAAGGGCGTTATATCAATCCTACGACACGTTTGCCTTTACCCAAATGATTGGAATTAACCCGTTTGAAGGGCTCTGGGCCAACTTCAGCGCAGGCGAACAACCTGAATTTCGCAGACTTGAGGAGCTCGCTCCAGGATATCGCAAGGAATCATGGCGGCGCGGGCTGTTGAAGCTTGCGGTTGACGATGAACAGCTGGCCGGAGAATTGGCCGAGCAATTTGCCACCGAGCGTCGCTCCCGCCCTCATGTATATGAAGAGACCTTCCAAGTGCTGGACGAATTGAAAGGAAACAAGAAGCTGCTTCTTCTGACGAACGGCTGTCCTGCGCTCCAGCAGGAGAAGATCGCCGGCGTTCCTGAGCTTGCTCCATATTTTGACGAGATCGTCATTTCCGGCACATACGGCAAAGGCAAACCGGATCCGACCATCTTCGAACATGCGCTTTCTTTACTTGGATTAACACCGGAACAGACGCTCATGGTCGGCGACAAGCAGACAACCGACATCAAAGGCGGAAACAGCGCCGGACTGACCACGGTATGGATCAACCGCACCGGAAAAGTTAAAGATCCGTCCATTGAGCCTGATTACGAAATCAAGCATCTGTCCGAACTGCATCGCATCATTGCCGAACGGTCTTAAGCTGGTTTTATACGTTAGCCTGCCCAGAGGGGAATCCCTTTGTCCGGCAGGCTTTTATTATACCTTGTGCATATGAATGCCCCGTTTGCTGAGCAAGCTTGACCGCTTTCCGGTCAATTTGTTCCATTTTGTTAACAGATGGATTGTTTGGGTGAGGCGATAATTATGTATAATGATGAAGAATATGGACAAACAGCATACATAGATAGACGTATAGGGAGTGACTTCGCTTGAGAAAGTACGGTTTTGTTGCTCTGCTGCTGCTGGCGGTATGGAGCATAGCAGGCTGCGGCAGTGGCGGCGGTGGTCATGCGGGCATGGACATGAGCGAGAGCATGATGGATCCGGTGCAGGTGGATCTTAGCTGGACGCCTGAGCAGGCCAAGGTAGGTAACCAAGTTACCATCGAGGTGAACGTAACGCAAAAGGATAAACCAGTCGATAAGGCCGATGAGGTTATGATTGAAATCTCGAAGGAAGGCGACAGCAGCAGCCATGAAAAGGTGGCCGCCCAGAATGCCGGCGGAGGGAAGTATACGCTCGATAAAACCTTTGAGCAGGCGGGCACCTACAGCATCACGTCACATGTTACGGTAGGACCACAGCATACGATGCCGACGAAAAAGCTGACCGTGACGGAATAATCAGCATCTTGATTCGTTTGATAACGACAAGCAACCCCCGTCCTTCCTGGCGAAGGCGGGGGTTGCTGCGTATATCGCTATATTAGTGGATTAGGACTGAAAGCTTGGGTCCTGAACCGGATGGGCGACCCAGCCGTTTTCCTCGATAAAGAGGCGGACGGCGATAATTTTACGATTGTCCATCAGCGTAAAGAAGTGGTTTGTATTTTCCGGAACGGAGATGACATCACCGGCTTCGAGCTCTACATTGAAGTAGCCGATGTCGCCTGCGCCCTTGATTACGAAAATTCCTTTGCCGCCCACGATCGCCCGGATTTCGTCTTCGGTGTGGGTATGAACCTCTTCGAATTTATTCAGCAGGTCTTCCAGGTTCGGCGTAGCGTCGGACAGCGTGATGACGTCCCAGATCTTGTAGCCGCGGCGGGCAGCCAGATCACGGATCTCCTCATCGTAGGTGTCCAGGATTTGCTTTTTCTGCTCGTCGTTCAGTTGAAAATTGGTTTGAAGCTCCAGAGGCAGCTTGGAAGCATCCCATTTTTCATAAAGAACGTTTTGATTGTTGAGGAACTCACGAACATTATCGTCGCCGGTAATCCGTTCGTTCGTATTGCGAATCACGATTTCAGCCATCTCTAAACCCTCTTTTCCACTTGGATTAATTCATATTATAACGAACCATACTTTTGTTGTCGATTATATATTACACGAAAATCAGGAGCAAAACCCTGCCTTAAGGCATTTCTTGCACTTTTCTAATAAGGGCTATTCTGATAAACTAAGATTTAACGTTTGGCAGGGGGGACATACAGTGAACAGACCTGACTTGAAGGAATTAATGAAAGAACGAATATTGATATTGGACGGTGCCATGGGTACCATGATCCAGCAGGTCGACCTTGGCCCTCAGGATTTTGGTGGAGAAGAGCTGGAAGGCTGTAATGAAATGCTGGTCATTACCCGTCCCGATGTGATCGAACAGATCCACGAGAAGTATCTGGAAGCCGGGGCGGATCTCATAGAGACGAATACGTTCGGCGCTACCTCGGTCGTATTGTCTGAATACGACATTCCCGAGAAGGCGCGGGAGATTAATCTGCTTGCTGCGGAAATTGCCCGCAAAGCGGCGGATAAATTCAGCACGCCGGACAAGCCTAGGTACGTGATCGGCGCGATCGGCCCGACGACGAAGACGCTGTCGGTGACCAGGGGCGTAACTTTTGAAGAGCTCGTGAGCAGCTATGAGGAGCAGGCGGTTGCCCTGATCGAGGGCAAGGTCGACGCCCTCTTGCTTGAAACGAGCCAGGATACACTGAATGTTAAGGCTGGCAGCATCGGAATCCGGAATGCCTTTGCAAGCACTGGGATCACGCTGCCGATCATGATTTCCGGTACGATCGAACCGATGGGGACGACCCTTGCCGGGCAAAACATTGAAGCGTTCTACATTTCGCTGGAGCACCTGAATCCGATTTCAGTCGGCCTTAACTGTGCGACAGGTCCGGAATTCATGCGCGATCACATCCGTTCGCTCGCCTCCATGGCCAAAACGGCGGTCAGCTGCTATCCGAATGCCGGCCTTCCGGATGAGAACGGGCATTACCATGAATCTCCGGAGTCGCTGGCCCGGAAGATGGAAGACTTTGCGGAGCAGGGCTGGCTCAATATTGCCGGCGGCTGCTGCGGAACGACCCCGGATCATATCCGGTTGCTGAACGAGGTCATGAAGGGTTACCAGCCGCGTCAAATGGAAGGTAGCCATCCACCGGCGCTGTCCGGGATTGAGCCCGTGTACATTGAGTCGGACAACCGGCCTTATATGGTGGGAGAGCGGACCAACGTACTCGGCTCCCGCAAATTCAAGCGTCTGATCGTGGAAGGGAAGTACGAGGAAGCTTCGGAGATCGCCCGGGCCCAGGTCAAAAACGGAGCTCATGTCATCGACGTGTGCGTGCAGGATCCGGACCGGGATGAAGCGGAAGATATCAAACAGTTCCTGGAGCTGGTGGTGAAAAAGGTCAAAGTGCCGCTCATGATCGACACGACCGATCCAAAGGTCATCGACCTTGCGCTCAAATATTCCCAGGGCAAAGCGATTATTAACTCCATTAACCTTGAAGACGGTGAAGAAAAGTTCGAACATGTGGCTCCGCTCATCCACAAATACGGGGCTGCCGTCGTGGTGGGGACCATCGATGAGAGCGGACAGGCCATTGACCGAAACGACAAGCTGAATGTGGCCAAGCGATCCTACGATCTGCTCGTTCATAAATACGGCATTCCTGCTGAGGACCTGATTTTCGACACGCTTGTGTTCCCGGTTGGTACCGGTGATGAGCAGTACATCGGTTCCGCCAAGGAAACGATTGAAGGGATCCGTTTGATCAAGGAAGCGATGCCGGAGTGCCATACGATCCTCGGCATCAGCAACGTCTCGTTCGGTTTGCCGGAAGCGGGCCGCGAAGTATTGAACTCCGTCTTCCTGTACGAGTGTACGAAAGCGGGCCTGGACTATGCCATCGTGAATACCGAGAAGCTGGAGCGCTATGCCTCGATTCCAGAAGCGGATCGGAAGCTGGCCGAAGAGCTGATTTACAATACGAACGATGAGACGCTGGCCGCGTTTGTGGCGGCGTTCCGGAATAAAAAGATCGAGAAGAAAGAGAAAATTTCGAACTTGTCGCTGGAAGAACGGCTGGCTACCTATATTGTAGAAGGCACCAAGGAAGGGCTGATTCCCGACCTGGATGCTGCGCTGCAGAAGTACGGTGCTTTGGAGATCATCAACGGGCCGCTCATGGCCGGCATGTCCGAAGTCGGTCGTCTGTTCAACAACAACGAGCTGATCGTGGCGGAGGTGCTGCAGAGCGCCGAGGTGATGAAAGCGTCCGTGTCCTATCTGGAGCCTTTTATGGAAAAGAACGAAACGTCCGTCAAAGGGAAGATGCTGCTGGCCACCGTTAAAGGCGACGTGCATGACATCGGTAAAAACCTGGTCGAGATTATCCTCTCGAACAATGGTTACCAAATCGTCAATTTGGGTATAAAAGTACCACCGGAGACGATCATCGAGGCTTACCGGAAGGAGCAGGCCGATTTGATTGGACTATCCGGTCTGCTGGTGAAATCCGCACAGCAAATGGTCGTGACCGCGCAGGACTTGAAAAATGCCGGTGTGAAAGTGCCGATTATGGTTGGCGGAGCGGCATTGACCCGCAGGTTCACCAAAACGCGGATCCGGCCGGAGTATGAAGGCATGGTGGTGTACGCGAAGGACGCCATGGACGGGCTTGACCTGGCAAACAAGCTGATGGATCCCGAGCAGCGCAGTCTGATGCAGGCTGAAATGGACGCGGAGCTCGAAGCGCTTTTGGCGGAAGCTGAAAAGCCGGTTGAACTGCCGGAACTGACCCGTGCGGCCAAGTCCAACGTGTCGACGGATGTCCCGGTCTTTAACCCGCCCGATTTGGAGCGGCACATCATCCGCAACTATCCGATCAGCCACATCATCCCATACATGAACATGCAGATGCTGCTTGGCCATCATTTGGGGTTGCGTGGTCAGGTCGAGCAGCTGCTGGAGAAAGGTGACGAAAAAGCGCTGGATTTGAAAGCAACCGTCGATGACGTACTGGATCAGGCCGCCCGCGAGGGGATTATCAAGGCGCATGCGATGTACCGATTCTTCCCTGCGCAGTCGAGGGGCAACGACATTGTCATCTATGATCCGGAGGACCACGCCAAGGTGCTGCATACGTTTACGTTCCCGCGCCAGAACGTGGCACCGTTCCTCTGCCTCGCCGATTTCCTGAAATCGGTCGACAGCGGCAAGATGGATTATGTCGGCTTCCTGGTCGTCACCGCGGGACAAGGCATTTCGAAGCTGTCTTCGGAGTGGAAGGATAAAGGGGACTATCTGAAGTCGCATGTCCTGCAATCGGTGGCGCTTGAGACCGCCGAAGCGCTGGCCGAGCGCGTTCACCATATGATGCGCGATACGTGGGGCTTCCCTGACCCGGCCGATATGACGATGAAGCAGCGTCACGGGGCTCGGTATCAAGGTATCCGCGTCTCCTTCGGATATCCGGCATGTCCGGATCTGGAGGATCAGGAGCCGCTCTTCAAGCTGATGCAGCCGGAGGATATCGGCGTACATCTGACCGAAGGCTTTATGATGGAGCCTGAAGCTTCGGTGTCGGCGATGGTGTTTGCCCATCCGGAAGCACGGTATTTTAATGTCGACAAGGTAAAATAATATATGTTCGGTTCATAGCCGAACCGAAGCAAATGTCAGCAAAACCCTCCGATTGTTCGGGGGTTTTTTGCTGGCGCATTCTTGGAAAGAAGGTAAAGCGTTATGGAACTGGAGTTTTTGGGTACCAATGCGGGGGTTCCTTCCCTGCAGCGGAACGTGACATCGATGGCGCTTCGGATGTACGAGGAGCGGCGCAGCTTCTGGATGTTCGATTGCGGCGAAGGCACGCAGCATCAAATTCTGCGGTCTTCATTAAAGCTGAGCAAGCTGGAGAAAATTTTCATTACCCACCTGCACGGTGATCATATATTCGGTCTTCCCGGGCTGCTCTCCAGCAGATCCAACCAGGGCGGCACCACGGCCTTGCAGCTATACGGACCGCCGGGGATCAAACAATACATAGACACGTCGCTTACCCTCAGCCAGTCGCGAATCGAGTTTGAACTTGAGGTGATTGAGCATACGGGGGGAGTCATTTTTGAAGACGGGGAGGTCCGGGTTGAATCCCGTCTGCTGGAGCACCGCATTGACAGCTATGGATACCGGATCCTGGAAAAAGACAAGCCAGGCAGCTTGGACTTGAAACGGATGGCCGAGTACGGGTTAAAACCGGGCCCGATTTACGGCCGTTTGAAGCGCGGGGAGAGCATCGACCTGGAAGATGGCCGGGTGCTGACACCGGCAGACGTGCTTGGTGCGCCGAAGAAGGGGCGCGTCGTTACGATCTTGGGCGATACGCGCCCTTGTGCCAACGTGCTGCCGCTGGCCGAACAGGCGGATCTGCTCGTTCATGAGGCCACGTTTCTGCATGAGCTTCATGAGACCGCACACAACTATCATCACAGCACGGCCCTTCAAGCCGCAGAAGCTGCCCGCGACGCGGGGGCCAAGGAGCTCATTATTACGCACTTCAGCTCACGTTACAAGGATATTGAGCACCTGCAGCCTCTATTGGCGGAAGCCAGGTCACTCTTTCCAAAAACGCTGCTTGCCGAAGAATTAGTGCTGTTTCCGGTGACCCGCCACGAAGAATAGGGAAGACATAGGGCAGGCGATAATGGAATGAAGGCTCCGGGCGAGCCTTTTTTCTTTAAGATTATAGAATTTATAAATTTCAGCGAAGCTGAACCATTCTATAATCGCAAGAAAAACTTCAGCTAAACGCGGTCTGTCTTCTTTGAAGGTACGTCGATAGACGTTTTTCTTACTGCAGCGTTTCATTGCCCGGATAATCATTATTTTCCGGGAAAGCGCAGGAAATGACACAACTTTGCACAATTGGACTTCCCGTGATAGGTTTCAGGGGTAACGCTTGACGAAATAATGGAGATAAACGTCCTTGTCGTCGTGCTTTCGGTTGCCACATTCCTCCGTTTTCTTTTACAATGGAACAAGCTGGGTTACAGGAAGCCTGGAAATCGACCGCTGCAGCGGGAGCCAGGCTTTTCGCAGCCATAAGTTTTACTAGATGAAACGAGGTATGTCCATTGAACACGCTGAGAACTACCCGCGGTCTGCTGATTGACCTGGACGGAACGTTATATCATGGGAAACATATGATACCCGGAGCGGACATTCTGATTCGAACGCTGCAATCGCGGGAAATCCCTTATTTATTCGTGACGAACAATTCTTCGAAAACGCCGGAAATGGTGGCTGCTCATTTGAACGAGATGGGTGTTCCAGCCGACAAAGAGAAGGTTTGCACCTCGTCACTGGCCGCCGCGCGGTATATCGCTGAAGAATCTCCTGGGGCCAGAGTGGCTATGCTAGGGGAAGATGGGCTTCGGCAGGCTTTGATTGAGGAAGGGCTCAAGCTCGTCGACGATGCGCCTGAATTTGTCGTGCAAGGCATCGACCGCTCTTTTACTTACGATACACTCGCCCAGGCCGTTCGCTGGATCCGTGAAGGTGCCCGCTCTGTGCTGACCAATCCCGACCTTCTGCTTCCTTCCGATCACGGGCTTGTCCCAGGGGCCGGATCGCTTGGAGCAGCAATTGAAGCGGCTTCCGGTGTCAAACCGGTGATTATCGGGAAGCCTTCGAGCCACTTGATGAAATATGCTACGGATCGGCTGCAGCTGTCCCCGACCGAAGCCACTGTGATCGGTGATAATATGCGTACGGACATTGCGGCTGGTGCTGCCGCGGGATGTCAGACGATTTTGGTCCTGACGGGGCTGACGACGGAGAGCAACTTGCAGATGCACGTCGATGCAGCCGGCATCTCTCCGGACATCATTTGCCGTGATCTGACCGAGCTGACTCAGCTGTTGTGTCCTTGACACCTTCAGGGACCGTTTTATATACATTTACATGAACATCCGTGATGGATTTTGAAAGGATAGATGAACAAGATGCCGGAACTGCCGGAAATGGGAAATTACCGAAGATTGCTGTCAGAACTGATTATCAATGCTCCGATTACGAACGTGGTCGTCAACCGGGAGAAATCCATTAATGTTCCCGTTGAAAGCTTCAAGGAGGAGCTGCTTGGCACGAGAACGATTTTTGTGGAGCGGCGCGGAAAGCATCTTATTTTCCACCTGAACAACGGCCGCAGGCTGCTTCTGCATCTGATGCTGGGCGGCTTGATATATTACGGAACCGAAGAGGATCGCCCGAAACGTTCAACCCAGATTGAAATTTCGTTTGGAGACCGGACGCTGTATTTTATCGGCCTTCGGCTAGGCCATCTTCATCTGCATTCGGCAAAAGAAGTCGATGAGCTGTTCGCTCCCCTTGGACCGGAACCGCTGGACCGCCGGATGACCCCGGAAAAGTTTGCAGGAATATTGCAGGGGCGGCGTGGATCTTTAAAATCGCTGCTGGTCAACCAGCATGTCATTGCCGGCATCGGGAACTGCTATGCGGATGAAATCGCGTATGAAGCCGGTCTTCTGCCTTCGGTGAAGGTTCAGGACTTGACGGAAGCATCGGTTGCGAGGCTGTATGATGCCATGCAGAAAGTGCTGCGGGAAGCCCTTGAAGGCGGGGGCTATATGGATACTCCGTTTATGGTGGGAGACCAGTTAACCGGCGGCTATGACGATCAGTGCAAAGTGTATGACCGTGAAGGGGAAGCATGCTACCGCTGCGGCGGTACCATCAACAAATCCGAATTAAACGGGCGGAAGGTTTTTTATTGTCCGTCCTGCCAGCATGAGCAGTAACCAGCTGCTCATCGGCTGCCATGTCAGCACGCGCGGCGGTTATGGGAGAGCTGCCCGGCGGGCATGGGAGATCGGAGCGAGATCGTTTCAATATTTTCCGAAAAATCCCCGCAGCATGTCGATCAAAACGCTGGATGCATCTGCTGCGGCGGACTGCCTTACCTTTTGCCGGGAGCACGGCATGCCAAGCATCGCCCACACTCCGTATCCGATCAACATCGCAATCGGCGACAGCCGGGGCCGGGAGCTGTACGAGCTGACCGTCAAGTCGCTGCAGAACGATCTGATCATCGCCGAAGCTTGCGGCACGGTCGGCATCGTGGTCCACTTCGGACATTTCAAAGGACGCGATGCATTACAAGGCTACAAAAATATAATACAATGTTTAAACGAGACGCTGTCAGGCTGGCAGGGCAGCGCGAAGATTTTGCTGGAAAACCAGGCCGGCACCCCGGGCTCAATGGGCATTACGCTTGATGAGCTGGTAAACATCAGGCGGCTGAGCGATTACCCGGAGAAAATCGGCTTTTGCCTGGATACTTGCCATGCATACGCATCAGGCGTGTGGGATCCGCGTACGACCGATGCCCTCGTTGAGCGGGGCAGAGAGCTTGGATACTGGAGCGATCTGGCCGCAGTCCACCTGAACGATTCGAAATACCCGCTCGGGTCGGGAAAAGACCGCCATGAGCGGATCGGTCAGGGGTATATTGGCGAGGAAGCCTTTAAGGCGCTGCTGTCATATCCGGAATTCCATGGCAAGGCGCTCGTACTGGAGACGGATGCAGGCGAAGACGGTACGCACCGCGGCGATATCGCCAAGGTGAAAAGCTGGCCGATCGATTAGCCGTTTCGTTTTGTTTTTTTAGGGAAGGAGGGACCCGAGCGTGATCCATCTGTTTTTGGATGACTATCGCCGCTGTCCACAAGGCTTTACCCTCGCTCGCAATGCGGAGGAATGCCTTCTGATACTTAAGGAGTGCGAGGTTGGCATATTATCGCTAGATTTTGACTTGGGACCCGGTGAAATGACCGGCAAGGACGTGGTCAAGCATATGATTACGGACGCCTTATTCCCGCAGGAGATTTATTTGCATACGTCGAGTATGTGGGGGAAAAAGGAAATGTATGAGCTGCTCTATCATCATAAGCCAGAGCATGTCGTGCTTCATAATGGCCCAATGCCTCCGGATGTGCTTGAGCGGGTTGCGGGAGGGGAAACGCAATGAGGCATCTAAGCGAGCAGGAGCTGCTGAAGGAGCTTTGGACCAAGGGGCAGCCGCTGGCCGTCTTTTTGTATACTCCTTTCTGCGGCACGTGTAAAGCAGCCAGACGAATGCTTGAAGTGGCGGAGCATTTGCTGCCGGAGGGCATTGTGGCGGATGCGGACGTGAACATGCTGCCGCAGGTCGTTCAGCAGTATCAGATCCGCAGCGTGCCTGCGCTCCTCGTCACCGACGCGAACCGCAGCGCCAAGCCGTCTATCCGGTACAGCATGGGCTCCGTGGAGGACCTGCTGCAGGAAATTAGGGGAGTGATTTCATGATTTCGATGAAGGACGTGACGCTGAGAAGAGAGGACAACCTCATTCTTGACCATGTGTCTCTCGAAATAAAACCGGGGGAGCATTGGGCGATTCTCGGGAGAAACGGCTCGGGTAAAACGACGATGCTGGAAATGATGACGGGTTATCTTTTTCCCAGCTCGGGTACAATTGAAGTACTGGGTAATGTATATGGCGAGTGCGATGTCCGGGAAGTGCGCAAAGAAATCGGCTATATCAGCCCTTCGCTGATCGAAAGGCTGTCGCTCAGCGACCCGGTTTGGGAAGTAGTGGCGACAGGAGCGTACGCTTTTTTGCGGTTTTATCAGGAGATTCCGGCGGACGTAAAAGAGAAGGCTTATAGTCTGCTGAAGGATATGCACTTGGGAGGACATGCGGAGCATCCCTTCGGCACGCTCTCTCAGGGCGAACGGAAAAAGGTACTGTTGGCACGCTGCTTGATGGCAGACCCCAAGCTGCTGATCATGGACGAGCCATGTGCGGGCCTGGACTTATATGAGCGGGAAAAGATGCTGGCCGAAGTCGACCGGCTTCGCCAGCGGAATATGACCGTGGTGTATGTGACCCACCATGTGGAAGAGATCGTGCCTCTATTCACCCATGTGGCGCTCATCCGTGACGGCAAAATCGCCGGTTCCGGTCCAAAGCAAGAGGTGCTGACTAACGAATTGATCAAGCGGACTTACGACATTCCTGCCAAACTGGAATGGGATGAAGGACGTCCATGGATTAAAGTGATTTCTGGAGGGTAAACCCATTTTGACTGATCATAACTTATCGAATAATGAAAACAGCGAGGAATCGGCAGATTCCATCTCAAGATTTATATGCACGGCAAACCATGGCTTCGCTCCTTATGCCCAGGAAGAGCTGCGCCGCAAATTCGGCAGCCTGAAAAGCCGCGTGCTCGTGTCGGGAGAGGTGTTCCTGTTAACGCTAAATGAAGAAGCCGGCCGGGCCGTAGACATGATTATCAGCAGCCCGCCGATCTTTCTGCGTCACATCCAGCCTGTGCAGCTGGAGCAAAATGCAGACGACATGGATCAGGCGGTCCGTGAGGTCAGCGCCTTCCTTCGGAACCGAAGGGAGCTTCATGGCGCAGCCGTGTCGCTTCAGGTTCGGAAATCCGACGACAGCCTATGGCAGGACAGCGCGGGCAAACTGCGCGAAACGCTGGCCGAGATGCTGAGCGACCTCGGGGCGGATTTCGTCGTGCAGGATCCGGAGTGGATCATTTCTATTTTTGCCGCCGGAAGCATGCTGTACGCCGGGGTTTCACGGCCATCCGACAACTTGTCGGACTGGAGCGGCGGAGCAATCCGCTTTCAGCGTGAGGAAGGACAGATCTCCAGGGCCAAATTCAAGCTGCTCGAAGCCGAGCACAGCTTTGGCATCGATTTCACCGCTTTTCATAAGGCGCTTGACATCGGAGCGGCGCCTGGAGGCTGGACGTCCTTTTTGCTGGAGCGCGGTTTACAGGTTACGGCCGTGGACCCGGCGGTCATGCATGAGTCGCTGCAAGGGCATCCCGCGCTGCGGATCCTCCGGAAAAATGCCTCAGAGGTACAATTCAAGGATGAGGAATTTGATCTTCTTGTATGTGATATGAGCTGGAGTCCGAAACAGATGGTGAAGCTGGTGAAGGAGCTGCTGCCAAGCCTGGCTGCGGGAGGAACGGCGGTTGTAACGGTGAAGCTGATGCATAAGAAACCGATGGCATTAATTGATGATGTCATTTCGTCGTTTGAGCAGGCTGAGATGCAGGTTCAGAGAGCCAAGCAGCTGTTTCACAATCGGGACGAGATCACACTTTATATGATTAAATATTAAGTCCATTAAAATTTTGTGCCCATTTGCCTGAATTGACGAAGTGAATGGGTTTGGAAAATATTTCTTGCGAGATCCGACAATTTATTTTATACTAGTACCAAAATTAACCAAACGATAATATAGGGAAAGCATCCCGGAGTACGATCGTGGCCCAAGCCACGTCGTCATCCAGAGGGTGCTTTCCTTTTTTGTCGTTCAGAAAGGTTGTGTATACGATGAGTCATCCTTCCAGGCTGCGTCCCGGACAAAGGATTGGAGGGAGGTATGAAGTAATCGCCAGCATTGGGGAAGGGGGTATGAGCCGGGTATACCTGGCAGCGGACCTGAAGCTTCCAGGCAAGCAGTGGGCCGTCAAGGAGACACCGTCGAGGCCCGAGCTGCTTCAGGGCTTGCAGGATGAGGCTGAGCTTCTCATCTCATTGAACCATCCCCGTCTCCCTCGAATCGTCGATTTTTTTGCATCGGATGAAGAAGGGTTCACTTATTTGGTCATGGACTTCATTCAGGGTGTCACGCTCGAGAAGTATTTTAAGGAGAACCAATACAGGCTCCCGGCTGGAACTATTCTGCAGATCGCGAATCAGCTGCTGGAAGTGCTGGAGTATCTGCATGAGCATGAACCCGCGGTCATTTTTCGCGACCTGAAGCCATCCAACATCATGCTTGCCCGCCAGCTGGAAGTCCGATTGATCGATTTTGGGATCGCCAGAAATTACAAGCAGGATCAATATCAGGACACCGTTAAGCTCGGTACGGTCGGATTTGCGGCCCCGGAGCAGTATGGATTGGGGCAAAGCGACGCAAGGTCGGACTTGTACGGCTTGGGCGCCTTGATGCTGTATTTGTCCACAGGCGGCAAATGCAGCGAATGGAAGGAAGGGGTACAGGAACTGATCCGCCCTGATATTCCGAAAGGCATGATCCCTATTATCCGCCGCTTGCTGAGCATTGAACCCGAAGACAGGTACCAATCGGCCAAGGAGGTACGCTCGGTCCTGGATTCCATCGGGATGCTGGGTACAGGACCGGTGGGACTGAAAGCGGGGAGGAAGCCGGGATTTCCGGGAACGCTGGTGATCGCGGTCATGGGGGCCGGCAGCGGCACGGGGACAACCCATACGGCGATTGCCGTCGCGCATTATTTAGCCCGAAGCTACGGCAAAGTAGCCCTTGTCGAGATGAATCTGCAATCGCCGGCGTTCGGCCGGATTCAGAGAATCGCTGCCGGCAGGACAGATAGCGCGCAAACGGGTGAGCGCAAGTTTGAGGTGCAGGGCGTGGATTACTGGCGGCAAACCGGGAGGGCAGACGTGATCTCCCTGCTTGGTGGAAGCTACAGCTTTGTGGTGATGGATCTGGGAGCTTATTTCGGTAATGACCGGCTGGAGGAATTTCTGCGTGCGGATATTCCCATTATTGTCGGATCGGGAGCGGAGTGGAAGCACCAGGATTTGGTCGGGCTGGTCCAGCAATTGTCCAGTCATCCGCAGCATAAGTGGATGTACTTTCTTCCGCTCGCACCGCAGGACGCTGTACACCGGCTGCGGCGTACGCTGGGCACGTCCCGGGTATTTTCCATCCCGCTACAGGTGGATCCTTTTGACCAATGTGATGAGATGGACCGGGCATTTGTCCGGATATTCCAAGGGCTGCTGCCGGTCGCGGAGCGCAGACGAAAGTTCAGGTTTGGCTTAAGCTGAGATGCGACTATGAAGGAGGGAGTAATCGGGAAGTATGTCAAAGTTAAGGCAGCGAACGAAACACTTGATTTATGCAGGCCTGGCAGGCGCTTCGGCGATGGGGCTGCTGTTTGCAGGCTATGCGGTCTGGAACGCGATGGAGCACAACAAACGGGAGGGAGTGATAGAGCGCCACTACCAGCGGCAAATCGCCGATTTGGAGAAGGCTCAGCTCCAGTCGCAGAAGTCGATGGCATCCGGGTGGACCATCTCCCGCGATGTTGCTCCCGGAGAGACGATCAAGCAGGGCGATCTGATTCAGATCAAGCTTCCGCTCGAGGCTGCCCCTGGCAACCTGATCACGGACAAGGACGGAGCTGCGGGAAGGACTGCCAAGATCGAGCTTGGCAAAGGTACGCCGCTAACCGAAGCGATGCTGTATGATGGCCAGCCGACAGCGCCGGATTTAAGAAACCGGGAGATGAAGGCGGTCTCACTGCCCTCCAACCTGAGGCAAGGAGATTCCGTCGACGTACGGATCCAGTTTCCTTCCGGTCAGGACTACATCGTGCTGTCCAAGAAAAAGATAGATAAGCTTGCTTCGCCAACGATGTGGATCAAGATGAACGAGCAGGAGATCTTGTCTTTGTCGAGCGCCATGGTGGATGCCTATTTGCATGATGCCGCATTATATGCGCTCACTTACGTTGAACCGGAAATGCAGAGCAGGGCGGTCCCGACCTATCCGGTAAATAAAGCCGTGATGAAACTGATTGCGAGCGACCCTAACATCGTAAACAAAGCGGAGCAGACGCTGGCTGAGGCCGTGCGCACAGCGCTGGAGAGCGACCTTGCCCGCGCGGATGCACAATCTCCAGGGAACGGCTCATTTTCGGCGTCGGAATATTCTTCAGGGTATGGTCAGGCCTCAGGATCTTCCTCTAGCACGCCAAGCTCGTTCCAGACGGACGGTTCAACCCCTGCCGGGGAGTCAGAGGACTCGTTTACGTTGGACCAACCGCAGCAGAACAAGCTGCTGGAACAGGCAGTGAAAGAGGGTGGGAGTTCAACGGATCAACCATAGTTAAGATAGCCGGAGCTGTATGTATGCAAAGCAACACGATGCGTGGATCTTTGAAGAAATCGACAAGCCAGGGGTGATGAGGTGAAGACGTGGATCTTTGCCGGAATATGCGACAAGAGCGAGCTTCTGCTCTATGTGTGCATGCTGCTTCGTGCGGCAGGGCAAAAGGTATTGCTGGTGGATGCGACCGAGAAGCACAAATATCCGCTGTATATCGGACAGCTGGACAAACCACTGTCTGTAACGGAATTTTCCGGCTTTGATGTCGCTTCGGGTTTTGCGGATGAATCCGAACTGAGGGAACATCTAGCCTTAGTCGGGACATCGATAGAGCAATACGACGTAGTTGTGTTTGATATGGAGCAGGCGGAATTTTGTCCCCGTGATTCCTGGGAAAGCGCCGCTGCGTTGGTATGGGTCAGCGATTATGAGATTTGGACGCTGGAGCAGGGAAGGGATTGGTTGGAAGACCTGTTACACGGGCATCTCGGCAGTACGCAGCAGGAATTCTATAAAGTGTACGTCCGGGCAGTGGATGATTTTTTTGACGAAGGGTACGCGGAAGGATATTTCGGCAGCCTCCCTGTGCTATGGAAGGAAGCATCTGTCGTCATCCCGTGGGTCGAGACGGATTATGCCTTGAAGCTGCAGAACGATCATACCCGGAAGGTACGGATCAGACGCCTAAGCCGAATATATAAAAAAAATCTATGCCTGCTGATGAGACTTCTGACAGATATGGAACCGAAAACAATCCATCGCGCCTTACGGAGCGCAGAAAGGAGCAAAGTATGAGTACAGTAGCATTTTGGAGCCCGTTAGAGGGAGGGAGCGGAAGTTCGGCGCACGCAGCAGCGGCTGCGGCTTGCCTCGGTTTGGAATATCGCCTGCGCATCCTTCTCGGTCACGGTGGTACGGCGGGGGAACGTGTGGAAGGGGCGTTCCGAAGCAGCAGGCTGGTGCTCGACCATTCCCTCGTGTCGTTTCACGATCACGGTATGGACGCGCTGGAAAGGCTTGCGGTTAACCGGCGTTTATTCAGGGACAATTTCCGGGATTACACGATCCCTGTGCTGCCTGAGCGTCTCGACTTCGTCCAGGGAAATGACCGTCGGGGAGGAACGCTGCCGGGTTATCGCGCGCAATCGGTGCAGTCCATCGTAACGATCGCCAACCAATGTTATGATCTGGTGCTGCTGGATGCCGGGTCCGGGATGGGGGCAGCCGGGGATCCGGGGGACGGGGCGATGCTGGAGCAGGCGGATTTGATCGTCGTCAGCCTGACGCAGAGTGTTCAGGGATTGGAACACTTTTTCAGCGGGATACACTATCCCGACCAGTTAAAGGATAAGCCGGTTATCCTTGTCCTTGGGCGCTACGACAAAAAATCCCACTGCACGCTTCACAACATTAAACGCAGATTCGGGTATAAGGGCATTCTTCATGGTGTTCCTTACAATACGGATTTCATGGATGCGTGGAACATGCATGGTGTCATGAACTATATGCAGCGCAGCCGCAATCTAAATGAGCGGCACCCATCGGCACACTTCTACGGCAGCATAAGGCAGCTGGCCAAAGACCTGATGAATATGCTTGAAATACCCGCTTTGAAGATGGTGGGAAGGGGAGCTTGAATGTTTTCCGGACCGCTGTTCAACATTTTGTTTATGGCAATCATTCTATTATTTGCAGCTCTTTTCATTTACTTGAGATGGCTTGATCTGCGCAAACGGCCCCCTGTATCCAGGACAACCGGCGTTGAATTTACGATCGAAGCGATGACAGCCTTCGTCAAACAGACCCTTCATGAGCTGACCCACAGTCAACTAACCGACCTGGGACTGCATGAAGAAGAATACAAACGCAGGCTGAATCAGCGCAGTGAGCTGCGCAAAGCGCTTAAGAACTGCATTTCCGGAGATGTTCATGAAAAGCAATACGTGAAGCAGTTTATGGCCGATTTGCTGGTCAAAAGTTATGGCGTGACGGAGGGCAACATAGACCAGGCGATTCCGTTTGCGGATCCACGGCTTTTGAACGTACAGGATCAATTCGAAATCATCTTTTATTTATACAAACTGCAGTATGGCCAGGACGCGCTGTCGATGATGCTCGAACTGAACGGTTTAGCCGAACTGCGCGTGCTTCCTGGTTATGGCGATGAGCCAGTTTATGCTGTAACCGCCAGCGATGTGGAACAAATGTATGCCAATGAATCCCGAAGCCTGACGTTTTCGGAGAAGCTGGAGATTGTCGTTCAGCGTATTTACCAGCAGTTTAAAGGGTTTTCGGTCATCGATGAGCTCAGGGATCAGCGGATTGACGGGGTCAGCGGCGGTGTGAGCGGTATTTTGGCTGACGAGTCATTCGCCGCCTCCTATGGACTGGACCCGCTGCGTATGCTGCAAGCTTCGGTTCAGCCAGATCGTAAAGCCAGAATGACCGAAAGCGTGTGGATATTTTACAGGGGCAAAACGATTCATATGGCCTGTCTGTCTTTCGGGACCGAGCTTGAGCTGAAGCGTGTCTGCCAGAACATTTATAAATACAATCACCCCGGTCAGCTGTCGGAAGCTAACGGCTACAAAGTAAACGAAATGAAGGACGGGTCGCGCGTCGTGGTGGTCAGGCCGCCGTTTTCGGAGTCATGGGCTTTTTTCGTCCGTAAGTTTGACATCCGCAGCGCGACGCTGGAGCAGCTGGTCACCGGGGACAACGCCCAGCTTCCGATCCAAATGCTGCGCTATCTCATGAAAGGGAGCCGAATTACAGCCATCACGGGGGCCCAGGGCTCGGGTAAAACGACGCTTCTGATGGCGATGATCGAGCATATCTACCCGACCTATACACTGCGGGTGCAGGAAATGGCGTTCGAGCTCCACCTCCGGAAGATCTACAGCCGCAGAAACATTTTATCGTTCCGGGAGACAGATCGCATTACCGGACAGGAAGGATTGGACCTTCAGAAAAAGACGGACGGCACGGTCAATATATTGGGCGAGGTGGCCAGCGACGGGGTTTCCTCCTGGATGATCCAAATGTCCCAGGTCGCCAGCTTGTTTACCGTATTTACGCATCACGCCAAGACGTTTCGCGATTTGATCTTCTCCCTGCGGAATTCTCTGCTGAAGAGCGGCGTGTTTCACCATGAAGCCGTTGCTGAACAGCAGGTGGTTCAAGTCATCAACTTTGACATTCATTTGAAACGGGATGCTGCCGGCAAACGGTACATCGAACGGATTACCGAATGCATCCCCAAGGAGAAGGAGCCGCTGGGCATGATTGAAGGGGGCACCCACGCGAGTGTCAGGAAGATGCTAGGCCACTTCATGCAACTGCAGGCGGAATATTACCGCCGCGTTCATGACCAGAGCTCCTTTTCCTCCCGGAACATCATCGAGTTTCGCGATGGAGGATATGTGGCCGCAGAACCCATTTCCGAGAGGAATTTCAGGGAAATGGCCGAGCAGATGAGCGTGGAAGATGCTGTCATGTTCAAGGATTTTGCTCAGACGAACTGGGGGAATGGATATGGGAGTTAGGCGTCTGCTGTTCCTGATCCTGATCATTTCTCTGGCGTTGTTTGCGGTAGTCTATGCCGTCATGATGTGGCTGAATAACAGGTCGCGGCGGAAACGGCTGGAGCTGCTGAGCGATCCTGCGCGTCCGAAGGATGAATTGATGCTGCGCAAACGATGGCAGCAATTTCTTCAAACCGCTTATATCGTAGGTTGTTCTGTTCCGCTCCTTTCAGCCTATATCCGAAAAGTAAGGAAACGGGTAAGCGGCGTTCATGCGTATGAGGAATTTTATCTCCGCCAAGAGGTCATGAAGGTTACACTTTCCATACTGGGGACACTGGGCATTTCAGTTGCGGTGCTGTTTCTGCTGAACCCCAGCTTAAGTTTCCTTCTGCTGGTTCTGCTTACTGCGGTGGTGATCAACAGCCTGTTGATCGACATGGTGGTTAACCGGCTGGAGCGGCGGCTGCTCGTCCAAATGCTCGATCTGTTTTCGGATATCCGCCACCGGTATCATCAGCACGGGATGGTGGATGAAGCGCTGCAGGAGGCGGCTGAATCGGTAGAGGACGAGGCAGGCCTTCATACCCGAAAAATTGCCGAGGCGCTGATCAGCAGCAACCCTTCCGAAGAATTGGAGAAGTACTATGAAGCTGCACCCAACCGTTTTTTAAAAGCATTTGCCGGTATTTCTTACATGATCATGGAGTTTGGCGACAAGGTGAAGGAGCAGGGCTCCATTTATTTGCAGGGGCTTAGCGGGCTGACGAAGGAAATCCATCTGGAAATTTTGCGGCGAAGCAAGCTCGATTATCTGTTAAAAGGCCTCAACGTGATCGCGTTAGTTCCCCTGTTTTTTACCAAGCCGATCGAGCGATGGGCCAGAAGCAGCTTTCCGGCGATGGATGAGTTTTATATGAGCAAGCTTGGGTATGCGGCCAAAATTCTCATTTATATCGTGATTATCCTGTCGTTTGTTTTGCTGCAAAAGCTTCAACAGAATGATGAAACTACATACCGGGCGGGAAGGAACAGCCGCCCATGGGAGAAAGCAATATCGCGTGTTCCGTTATTCCGGGTAATGGCCGCATGGGCCGCCCCCCATCCGGGAAGCGCTGATTATTCCAAAGTGGTCCGCTTGATGAAGGAAACCGGAACCGAGCTGACCTATGAATGGTTTTACATCCGGCGAGTCGTCTACAGCCTCATTGTGTTTGCGGTTACGCTGACGATGACATTGTATCTTCATCAGATGTCCAGGCATCACATCATGTACGATCCGGTGGTTCAGGACAGCTTCTTCGGGCAGACGACCATCACCCAGCAAGAGGAAGGCAAGCGTCTCAGCAGCCGGGATCTAGAGGTCATGAGAAGGGTGAACATGTCGGCGGAAGCTACCTATGCGGAGATTGCCGAACAGCTGCAGCAGGCTGAAAGCAAAGGTCTCGGCAAAGACGAGCTTGTAGACTCGGCTAACCGGATCCTCGGCAAGCTTCAGGCTTATCACAACGAGTATTTTAAATGGTGGGAGCTTGTGCTGTGCCTCTTCGCCGGCATGCTTGGATACGAATGGCCTTTCTGGCTGCTTCTGTTCCAGAGAAAGCTCCGCTATATGGACATGCGGCATGAAGTCTATCAGTACCAGACCGTCATTTCGATGCTGAGGGAGATGGACCGGATTTCGGTGGAGGAAATTTTGGAGTGGATGGACCGTTTTGCCGTCATATTCAAAATTCCGATTCAGAAGTGTCTCATCCATTATGACCACGGAGGGGAAATGGCTCTCCAGCAATTGAAGGAGGAGGTGCGGTTCACCGAGTTTCAAAGAATCGTGGACAAGCTGCTCCTTTCCGTGGAAAAAATACCGATCAGCCAGGCTTTCGACGATTTGGAAGGCGAAATGTCCTTTTATTTTGAGCAGCGAAAACAGGATTATGAGCGGATCATTGATACAAAAGCGGGTCTTGGCAGGCTGATCGGCTTTGCGCCCATGTACTCCTTGATTTTCATCTATTTAGTCATCCCGCTGATTGCGATGAGCTTCATGCAGATGAACATCTATTACGAGCAAATTCAAAAAATATAAGGAGATGTAAACTTATGAACAACGCGTCCAGTGCATTAAAAGTAGCCGCAGGCATTTTTCTCACGATCGCCCTCATTACGATTGTTGTCATTCTGTTTATATCGGCGCAGGAAGCTACAAAAACCGCGCAGAACAATTTCTCGGACATCCAGACCGAGCTGTCCCAGGCTTCGTTTACGGTTTATGACGGAACAAGCATCAGCGGTTCCCAGGTGACGAATGCACTGCGAAAGTTCAAGGATAAGGACCAATTCGGCATTTTGGTGAAAACGGGCAAAAACAGACAGGGGCAGTGGTACGGCAATCAGCTCAACATCAGCGCCGATATTGCGAGCGACAATTACGGTTCGGTGATCAATACAGGGCAGCGTGTAGGAAACTTGACGGAAACCGCCAACGAGTCCAGCAATGAGTATGTCAATCCAAGCGGAAAGTTTAAGGCAAGCATCGTGAAGGACAGCTCCAATGTAGTACGGGGACTTATATTTGAGCAGTAGGCAGGGACGGTGAAGGAGTGACTTAGGTTATGAATCAGCATGCAGAAAGCATGATTTCCGTCAGTATAGCCTTCATTTTGTTTATCAGCGCCTGCATCTTCGCTCTAGGCTTAACCGGGGAACTGAACCGTGCCGTGAACGGGGCAGGGAGCGCCGCCCAGGGACAGTTGAGAAGCGTACAGCCCGTTTTGGAAGCATCGCATGAGGATTGGGTAAGCGGATCTCAAGTTGTGTTCAGTATGATGGGGCTTAACGATCCGGGTGTCCGGATTTCGGTAGACGGTGCAATTGTTCCCGGAGGTCCAAGGGAGGATGGGTTTGATTTCTCAATGATCGAGACCGGCGCGCTGTACTCCGTTGCTTATGAGTGGGGCGACTCCGGCGTCTTGACCGGCATCCATTTTGCGAAGTCGGAGAATAGGGAGAAGACAAGCCATGAGTAACGCCATCTCGAAGTTTGCGGCGGTGCTGCTGGCCGTGGTCGTCATGTATATTTATCCGGCAGCGGAAGCTTCGCAGAGGCAGGACGACCTGTCCCGCATCGTCGTCTATAATGCAGTGACGCAGTTCGTGGATGCCGTAAGGAACAAGGGCTATATCAGTCCAGTGATGTATGAGCAATTTCTCGAAGAAATTCAGGCGACGGGCAACGAGTTCGACGTGCAGATGGAGCATCTTCACAAGAAATATCAACCGGAATATACTGACGCGGCTAACCCGGGTACGTTTCAAAACAAGTTCAGCACCGTTTATGACGGATATTATACCTCTGACATTATGGATCATATATTTCCCAACACTACGGTTCCCAAAGACGATGAATCGAGAGTCTACAAGCTCACGGCCGGAGACTTTTTTAAAGTTACGGTCAAAAATGTGAACCGGACGGCAGGAACGGTGATGTTCGATTTCGTTACAGGGGCATTGACCGGTGAGGCCGCAGTGATCGCTTTTCCGTATGGAGGCATGGTACTTAATGAAGATTACTGATTTTTGCCTCGTATTCATCGTCATATTCTTTCCGGTCTTTTTGATCGTGGGTTACCATGTTCAGGATCAGCGGAATGTTCGTTTTACCGAGCTGAAGTACGTTACAGCCTTGAGAACAGCCGTTCAGGACGCGGGGAGCATGCTGAACGTCAATGAGCGGCAGGAGTTTGAGTCAGGCTACGGCTCGGCGAAATTTTTTAAAGCGGATAAGGAGCTGGCCCTTGATACGTTTTACTACACACTGTATGCCAATTTGGGGATCGAAGAAGACGCGGCTGCCCAGCAGGTGCTGGACCGTTACATTCCGGCCGTAGTTGTGATCGATTACGACGGATACTGGGTGTACGCGGAGGAGGAATATAAGGGAGCTGACGGCATGGCATATGCCAAGCATCTATGGCTTCCGAAAAAGCCGTATAGTTACAGCGACCGGGCAGGCAATCTGGTCCATTTTACGCTCGATAATGTCGTAGAAGCTTATCAAGCCGGCTCGGGCACTTGGATCAGGGGACTTCAAAGGGAGCTCGGACCGACTTCTTCCATTCCTTTGCTGCAAGATGGGGTCCGGTATGAGCAGGTAAGAAGAACGACCATCGTTCAGGCGGTCGAGGACGACCTGGCCAATGTCATTAACAGGCATAATGAAAAGGCAGCCCGAAACGGCGCGTCCTACGTGTTTACGCTTCCGCTCATTTCACAGGAGGAGTGGAATAACTCGATCGACGATATTGGCATCTTGGCGTTTATCCAAGGCATCCCTATCGGCGAGCAAGCATTGAACAATTACGCGCTGGGCAGCGGGAGATTGGTCAAGTCCACCGTTATCAAGGCGGGGGTGGATCACCGAACAGGTATCCGTTATTATTCCAGAGGTGATTGTGCCGATGATTTGGACGCAGCGGAGACCTTCACGAGCGCCAAAGAAGCGGCTGCAAACGGCTATTTTGAGAAACCGTGCACACGGGCTTTCGAGTCGCAATGATTTCTTCAATTAAGAAACAAAGATTTCGTGGATTTCTGTTTTACGGCCTGCTCCTTCTTATGATAAAATGATGACTTGAATGTCATTTCAATGACTTGATACTAAAAATGAATTTTTATCATAGATAGGAGCGCAAAATTCAGCTATGAGCTTATTGACAGTCGAAAACGTCTCCCACAATTTCGGGGATCGCACGTTGTTTAAAAACGTATCCTTCCGCCTCCTGGCCGGCGAACATGTAGGACTCGTCGGTGCCAACGGTGTCGGAAAGTCAACATTGATGAATATTTTGACGGGACAACTGCTGAAGGACAACGGCAAGGTGGAATGGACGCCTAAGGTCCGCTACGGCTATCTGGACCAGCATACGAAGCTGACGCCGGGCAAGACGATCCGTGATGTGCTTAAGGATGCCTTCCTGCCGCTGCTGGAGCTGGAAAAAGAGATGATGGAGATCACCGAGAAAATGGCCGATGCGTCTCCCGAAGAGCTGGAGCTGCTGCTTGAGCAGATGGGCGATATTCAGGAACAGTTGGATATCGGCGATTTCTACATGCTCGACGTCAAAGTGGAAGAGATGGCAAACGGTCTTGGCCTTAATGCGATTGGGCTGGACCGGGACGTGGCCGCCCTCAGCGGTGGTCAGCGCACCAAGGTGCTGCTGGCCAAGCTGCTGCTCGAGAAACCGACCGTTCTTCTTCTCGACGAGCCAACCAACTATTTGGACGTGGAGCATATCGAGTGGCTGACCCAGTATCTGAAAGATTATCCGCATGCCTTTATCTTGATCTCCCATGATACGGAATTCATGAACCAGGTCGTCGATGTCATTTATCATCTGGAATTCGCTAAACTGACCCGGTATTCGGCCAATTACGAGAAGTTTTTGGAAATGGCGGATATTTCAAAGAATCAGCATATCGACGCCTATGAGAAGCAGCAGGAATTTATCAAGAAGCAGGAAGACTTTATCCAGCGGAATAAGGCGCGTTATTCGACCTCCGGCCGGGCGAAGAGCCGTGAGAAGCAGCTGGAGCGCATTGAGCGGATCGATCGTCCTGAAGAAGCGGCCAAGCCGGTGTTTAACTTTAAAGAGGCACGGGCCAGCGGCAAGACGGTGTTTGAAGGGATCGATTTCGAGATCGGTTATACCCACGCCCTGCTTCCAAAAATGAGCATGACGATTGAACGCGGAGAAAAAATCGCTATCGTCGGCTGCAACGGCGTCGGCAAATCGACGCTCCTGAAGACGATCATGGGTAAAATCCCGCCGATCAGCGGCAAAACGTACCTTGGTGATTTTCTGTATCCGGCCTACTTTGAGCAGGAGGTCCGCCCCGGCAACATCACGCCGATTGACGACGTATGGAATGAGTTCTCGTCTTTGAACCAGCACGAAGTGCGTGCTCACTTGGCCCGCTGCGGCCTGAAGAACGAGCACATTACGCGTCCGCTCAATATGCTCAGCGGCGGCGAGCAGGCAAAGGTCCGGTTGTGCAAGCTGATGATGCGTGAAGCGAACTGGATCCTTTTTGACGAGCCGACAAACCATCTTGACGTCGTGGCCAAAGCCGAGCTGAAGCGCGCCCTGCAGGAATTTAAGGGGACGGTGCTGCTCGTTTCCCACGAACCGGATTTTTATGAGGATTGGGTCACCAAAATTTGGAACGTAGAAGAGTGGTCCGCACAGCGGGCTTAACTGCCTTGTAAATATCGAGCACTCGCAACAAACAATAACCAAAAGCATATCATAGCCGCTTTCCTTCGGGATGGCGGCTTTTTATGAAAGGAACGATGAGCGATGCAACATACAGGAGACCGTTACTCCCGGCAGGAGCGGTTTGCCCCCTTGGGCAGGGAAGGCCAGCAGAGGCTGGCGGGCAGCCACGTTCTCATTATCGGCGCGGGGGCGCTTGGCACTTCGATTGCCGAGACGCTAGCCCGTTCCGGGGTGGGCCATCTCACGATCGCCGACAGGGATTACGTGGAATGGAGCAATCTTCAGCGGCAGCAGCTGTTTTCCGAGGAAGACGCCCAGCGGCGGCTGCCGAAGGCGGTAGCGGCCAAGCAGCGCCTCGAGGCGATCAATTCGGAAATTGTCATCGACAGCCACATTATGGACGTGCGCGTCGATGAGCTGGAGGAGCTGGTCCGCGGAGTGGATCTGATCATGGACGGTACCGATAATTTCGATACCCGTCTACTGATCAACGATCTCGCCCACAAGCATGACCTTCCCTGGATATATGGGGGCTGCGTCGGCAGCTATGGCATCACCTATACCATTCTTCCGGGCAAGACGCCCTGTCTGAACTGCTTGCTGGGCACAGTCCCGCTCGGTGGAGACACCTGCGACACAGCGGGCATCATTCCACAGGCCGTGCAGATGGTGACAGCCCACCAGACTACGGAGGCTATGAAGCTATTAAGCGGGCATCCCGAGGCGCTATCGAACAAACTCGTGTCCTTTGACCTATGGCGCAACGAGTGGATCACAATCGGCGTAGACCATGCAAAAATGGAGGATTGCCCGACCTGTGGTCATCGGCGGACATACCCCTACCTGTCAGCCTCAAATCTGGAGAAAACCGACGTGCTCTGCGGGCGCGATACCGTTCAGATCCGTCCAGGAAGCAAGCGGTCCCTCGATTTGGCGGAAACGGCCGACCGGCTGGCCAAGCTCGGAGAGGGTATCGTCGACGCCAACCCTTTTCTGGTCTCGTTTCAATTGGAATCGAAGCGGATGGTCATCTTTGCCGACGGGAGGGTGCTGGTGCACGGTACGAAGGATATTCCCGAGGCCAGGTCGCTGTATCATCGGTATTTTGGGTAAAAGGCATCATTTTCAAAATCAGACCATTCCGTACTCCGGAATGGTTTTTTATTTTGTGGCCACCCTAAAGGGAAACAACCGGCGTGCTCGCCGGAGCAAGCGGTTCTGACCGCACATTATCAATACTAAAAAAGTCGGTGGGCTGACATGCACGAAAGCATCCTGGCTATGGGACTGGCGAGGGACAGTGAGGTCGTAGACGCTCTTTTGGAAGAGCGGTTCGAACTATATATTGCTGTGGACGAAGAAGAAGCTGCTCAATACTCGCGCAGCCATCCGGTCGACCTGCTGCTCATGGATTTGACCGATTCCGCTGTGCCTTTGACCCGGCTCATTCGCACCGTCCAGCGTGAGCAGAAGGGCCGGCGCTTCCCCGCCGTCGTTTTGACGCCGTCCGATATGGACCTGCCTGTGTCCAGGCTTTTCCGTGCAGGCGCAAACGACGTGCTGAAAAAGCCTGCCGACACCGACGAACTGCTGGCCCGGATCCGCAATTTGCTGTCGCTGTTCGGGCTGATCGAAGAACAGTACGGACAGACGGTCACGATTGCCGACCTGGACATCGAACCAAAGAGCCGAACGGTAGCGCGCGGTGGTATCCCCATTGAACTGACCGCAAAAGAATATGACCTGCTGCTGTACCTGGCCAGGCACGTGAACCAAGTGTGCAGCCGTGAGGACATCTTGAAGTATGTATGGGAATTCGAATTTCATATGGTGACCAATGTCGTGGATGTATATATCCGGCATTTGAGGAAAAAGGTTGACCGCGGATTTAAGCAAAAACTGATTCACACCGTGCGCGGAGTGGGTTATATAATAAAAGAAGGCCAATAGTCCTACAGGACTACCGGCCTTCCATGTTGATGTCTATTATAACCTACAGTACGCGGCGTGCTTTCAGATAAGTTCTCTTCCAGTTGCCGGAGTTCAGATCGGAAATCGTTACGCCGGGAGAACCGTACGTGTGCAGAATTTTACCGTTGCCGGCATACACCGCTACGTGAGTTACGTTATGTCCGTTGGCTCTGCTGCCGCTGGAGAAGAACACAAGATCTCCGGGCTTCAGGTTTGCTTTCGATACGGCTTTTCCGACTTTGGATTGCGCCACAGAAGTACGCGGCAAGTTTACGCCGTACTTCTTAAAGATATGCTTCATAAAAGAAGAGCAGTCAAAATTTCTTGTTGTGCTGGTCGAAGCGCCGAACTTGTATGGAGTACCCATATATTGTTTTCCGTAATTTACGACTTTTTGTCCAGTCGTTGTCGATGTCGTTGCAACTTGAGTATTAGCTGCAGAGGCTTCCGTTACCTGTGCGCTCGTTGCGATCATTCCACCAAAACCTATAGATGCACATAACCCTACGGTTACTACTTTTTGGATCAGTTGTTTGTTCATGTTGTATTACCTCCAAATTTCGTTTTCTCTCAAGCTCGTCTCCGAGTATAACAGCTTTGAAACAACCTAAATTCTGGATGATGTGTAACAAAACGTTGTGGCTGTAAGAGAAATGGGCTTTTATTAAAAAACGATTAAAAGTTACAAAAAATTAAGAAATACATTTATCCATCCTTGAAGCAAATAAAAAAACCCTTGATAAATCAAGGGTTTTCATTGTTTTTTGCAACATTTCATTTAGGTTACAAAATTGTTGTCAAACAAAAGCTGCTGCTAATTTAATCATTGCTTTGGATGACCAGCAGGAGTCCGCCTTCCACGGTGATTGTGCCTTGGGAATCGGTTAATTGGTTGCTGATGCCGAGGGATTCTCCCATTTTAAGCGTGGCGTTGTCCAAGGGGTATTGGAATCCTGTTAATGTAATTCCGGTCACTTCGGGGGTCATGGGCAGCAGGGAAACATACTTGTACCCTCTGTCCTGGACCTCAATGGAAGAGCCGGTGAGTGTCATATAATTGTTACGGTCCAGCAGGGCGCAGGAGATGTGGTGCTGCAATACCCGGTTCATCATCTGAATATTGGCTAACGTGTGGTCGAGCCTGGATCCTGTCACCCCCATCAGCAGAATGATATCCGGCTGTTCTTTGATGGCGAGGTCCAGCGCAAGCTCTGTATCGGTCAAATCCTTGTCGATGGGATCGCAATCGATGAGCTGCTTGCTGCCGCTTCTAACCTTTTGCAAATCGGCCGGAGATATGGAGTCAAAATCGCCCACAGCCAGATCAGGCTTATAATTGTTTTCTATTAAAAATAACGCTCCCCGGTCGGCACCGATCAAAAAGTCGGAAGGCCTGATTTCCTTCAAGTACTGCTTGTGCAGATCGCCTCCGGAAAAGATCAATACCCGTTTCTGTTCCATCCTATTTACCTCCGATTGTCGCATTGACGGCTCTTGGCAAGCCCTTTAATTCGCTGTTTATCGAAAGGGCTTGGAAGTTATTCTAGTATAAATCAGAATAGATGGTTGCACAATTCGGCCGGCAGCGGCTACAATGGATGACAGCATATGTTAGGGAGAGGTCAGAAATAAAGTGGACATGCACGTTTTTGAACTATTCAGCATGATCGGCACCATCGCTTTCGCCATGTCCGGTGCGCTCGTAGCCATGGAGGAAGAGTACGACATTTTGGGAATTTTGGTTCTCGGCCTGGTGACTGCCTTCGGGGGCGGGGTCATCCGCAATGTGCTGATCGGTGTGCCGGTGACGACGCTCTGGAGCCAGGGACTGCTGATCAAATTGGCGATCGTGGCGGTGATCGTCGCTTTCCTGCTGCCTGTAAACTGGATCAGGCATTGGAAGAGGGCGGAGGCGCTGCTGGATGCGGTGGGATTGTCAGCCTTCGCGATCCAAGGCGCATTGTATGCAGCCAACATGCATCATCCGCTCAGCGCGGTCGTTGTTGCCGCCGTGTTGACGGGCATTGGGGGAGGAATTATCCGGGACCTGCTCGCCGGAAGGAAGCCGCTTGTCCTTCGAGATGAAATATATGCCGTGTGGGCGATGCTGGCCGGGGTAGCCATCGGACTGCATTGGATCCAGACTACACTGGAAGTGATCGTTTTGTTTGCGGCGGTGGTGGTGTTCCGGATGCTGTCTGTTTTTTATAAATGGAAGCTCCCGCGGCGTTCGCTGCAGCCATCTGCCATACAGCCCGTCATCCGCGACGAGCGGCACAAGGAATCAGCATAAAGCTAGGAGGACGAGACTTACATGATTTCCGTTTTATTTGTTTGTTTGGGCAACATTTGCCGCTCACCGATGGCTGAGGCGATCTTGAGACATAAAGTGGGCGAGGCAGGGCTGGAAGGAAAGATCAACGTGGATTCCGCAGGCACGGGAGACTGGCACCTCGGCAAGATTCCGCATGAAGGAACCCGGCGGATGCTGGATCAGTACAAGATCAGTTATGCGGGAATGAAGGCGAGGCAGGTCGCGAGCAGCGATTTCGAAACCTTCGACTACATCGTCTGCATGGATGACAGCAACGCGGCGAACCTGCGCAAGCTTCCGGGGGGAGAACAGGCGACCGTCCTGAAGTTCATGGATCTGCTGCCGGATCATGAGCTTCGCGAAGTGCCGGACCCTTATTATACGGGGAATTTCGAGCAGGTTTACGAATTGATGGACGCGGGCTGCCAGGTACTTTTGGACAAAATATGCCAAGAAAAGCTATAATAGAAAAGACACGCCCGAACGAGGCAATGATCAAAAAAGGAAAGCGGCAGGCGCTCTGCCGTTTTTTCAGGCTGGAATTGAAAGCGTAACCACTTGCGGGGATAAAAAAAGGTGAACGTCGGCTGAGCTGTGGCTGCTGCATTAGCATTCATACCGGAACATGTTCACCTTTGTGCTGTTCAATAGAGGGTAATGGGTCAGGCGCGAAGAAAATAGAGCAGTGCATCCGGCAGTTCTTTTTGCCAGAAGCCCCAAATATGCTTGCCGTCTTTCTCGGTATACCGAACGGTTGCACCGCGGTCCAACAGCAGTTCTTTCATGCTTCGGTTAATCTCGACGAAGTTGTAGACTCCAAGGTCGCTCTCAAAATGGGTTTCCTGCAGGCCGACGATCATGTAGACATCGAGCCAGGACAAGTCATCGTTTTCGGCTACGATTTCCTGGGTGTCCGTATAGTAAGCGCCGGACAAGCTGATAATCCGGTGAAACATCTCCGGATAGTTCATAGCCAGGTGGAGCGAAACGCATCCTCCCAGCGAGTCGCCGGCCAGCACGCGCTGCCCGGGGTCTTGCCGCACGGGATATTTTTGCTCGATGAAGGGAATAATTTCTTCGGCAAAGCACCGGGTGTAGGCCTCGAACCGGCTGCCGAACGGCGCATATTCTTCGGTTCGCACGGAGGTGTCGACCTCGACGCCTACGACGATGAAGGGTTCGGCGAGATCGTCCAGAATCAGCTGATTGGCGATGGTCGCGATCCGGCCGAAATTAAAAAATTCCTCGCCATCCTGGCAGTAGACGACCGGATAGCTGACGACCTCGTGGTAGCCGGGCGGCAGATATACGCGCAGGTTACGGCTTTCATTCAAAAAGCGGCTCTCCAGTTGTTCCTTGTGAATGGTTCGTTTCAAGTATTTTGAATCCGTCATTCATGATCACCTTTCGTGCGGTTAATTTTTGCAATCGGGAAAACAATAAGTTACTATAACCCATGTTTGCCGATTTTGTACCTGTTTCAGTCAAAGCAGTCTGTCTGTTATACAAAACGCATTCGCCTGTTATACATACAAAGCGCAAATATTTTGAAATTTAATCCGCAATAGCTTTGACGAAACGAATAAAACAGGTGTATAATAATTCTATAACAGCGGAACTTGATATTCAAATTTTTTTGTTGAGGTGAAGAGAATGAGCAAGGTTCCTTATGAAGTGTACACCGAGGAAGTCGAAGCGCTTTCCGTGCTTTCTCCGGACGGTGAAATTGTTAATGAAGCGAAAATGCCTAAACTTACTGATGATCAGTTAAAAGAAATTATGTACCGTATGGTATTTACACGTACTTGGGATGACCGTGCTGTTAACCTTGGACGTCAGGGCCGTCTCGGCTTCTACGCACCGGTTTCCGGCCAGGAAGCGACGATGGTCGGCAGTGAATTCGCGCTGGAGAAAGATGACTTTATCTGCCCGGGCTACCGCGACATGCCGCAGATCGTATGGCATGGACTTCCGCTATACCAAGCATTCCTGTACTCCCGCGGACATCAAGAAGGCGGCCGCATTCCTGAGGGCGTTAACGTCTTGATGCCACAAATTATTATCGGTGCGCAAATTTTGCACGCGATGGGTATTGCCATGGGCTACAAGCTGAAGAAGCAGAAGCAAGTGGTCATTACGTACACAGGTGACGGCGGATCTTCCGAGGGCGACTTCTACGAAGGCCTGAACTATGCCGGACGCTTCAAACTTCCTGTCATTTTCTTCGTACAAAACAACGGCTACGCCATTACGACTCCTTTCGCAAAACAAACGGCATCCTTGTCGATCGCGCACAAAGCGGTTGCAGCCGGTATCCGCGGCGTAAAAGTCGACGGTATGGACGTGCTTGCCGTTATTAGTGCTGTTCAAGAAGCTGCTGAGCTCGCTCGAAACAGCGAAGGCGCAACTTTGATTGAAGGCGTAACTTACCGGTACCGTCCGCACTCCTTGTCTGACGATGCAACCAAATACCGCACGAAGGACGAAGAAGGCGAATGGAACGCGAAGGATCCGATTACGCGCCTCGGCAAGTACCTGGAGAAGAAAGGCCTGTGGTCGGATGAAGACACGGCCCGCGTGAAAGAGGAAGCCAAAGCGAAAGTAAACGAAGAGATCAAAAAAGCGGAACAGACGCAAAAAATGACCGTTCCCGGCCTGATCGACAGCATGTTCGAACAAACACCGAAACATTTGGAAGAACAAAAGGCCGATTTCCAATAAATCGTTTGATCCGTTTTGCGTAGTTTAACGAATGTTTAAGGAGGAAATGAAGCAATGGCACAAATGAATATGAAGGAAGCAATCCGCGATGCGCTGCGCGTGGAACTCAAGCGTGACCCGAACGTGATTGTGTTTGGTGAAGACGTAGGTAATGTCGGCGGCGTATTCCGTGCGACGGAAGGGCTGCAAAAAGAATTCGGAGAGGAACGCGTCTTTGACACGCCTCTGGCTGAATCCGCGATCGGCGGCCTAGCTGTAGGCCTCGGGATCCAAGGCTTCCGTCCGGTAGCCGAAATCCAGTTTGTCGGCTTTATCTTTGAAGCGCTCGACCAAATGTTTGTACAGGCTGCCCGCATGCGTTTCCGTTCCGGCGGACGCTACAACGCGCCGATCGTATTCCGCACACCGTTTGGCGGCGGGGTTAAAGCGGCTGAGCTTCACACCGATTCCCTGGAAGGTTTGGCCGTTCAAACACCGGGTATTAAAGTGGTAGTGCCGTCGAACCCTTACGACGCCAAAGGCCTGATGATTGCGGCGATCCGCGACAACGATCCGGTGTTCTTCATGGAGCACTTGAACCTGTACCACGCGTTCCGCGCCGAAGTTCCTGAAGAGGATTACGTCGTTGAGCTGGGTAAGGCTAACGTGGTCCGCGAAGGTTCCGACGTGACGATCATCGCCTACGGCATGATGGTTCATACCGCTACGAAAGCAGCGGAAGAGCTTGAGAAAACGAAAGGCATCAAAGCCGAAATTATCGACCTGCGTACGCTGAATCCTTTGGATATCGATACGATCGTTACATCGATCAAGAAAACTAACCGTGCCATCGTCGTACAGGAAGCTCAAAAAACTTCCGGCGTTGCGGCTGAGGTCATTGCTCAAATCAACGAAAAAGCGATTCTTCACCTGGAAGCTCCAGTACTGCGCGTAACTGGACCTGACACGGTATATCCTTTTGCCCAAATCGAAGATACATGGCTTCCTACACCGGCTCGAATCATCGCTGCAGTCAACAAAGTCATGGAATTCTAAGAATCGCAGTCATTCAATAGGGAGGTAGTAACGTGGCAAAATTTGAATATCGGTTCCCCGAACTGGGAGAGGGCTTGCATGAAGGCGAAATTATCAAAATGCATATCAAGCCCGGCGATAAAGTAACAGACGACGACATCATTATGGAAGTGCAGAACGACAAGGCGGTTGTAGAAGTGCCTTGTCCGGTTAACGGCACAGTACAGGAAGTATTCACGAAGGACGGACAGGTGTGCCGTGTGGGCGAAGTAGTCGCCATTATCGATGCGGAAGGCGAAGTGCCTGAGCAGGAAGCTCCTGCCGGTGATCACGGCGCCCAAGAAGCAGACGCAGCGAAAGGCAGTGCGGATACAACTTCTTCCCCTGCGGCAAGCAGCCCTGCTGATGCCAAAGAAGGCGGCGCTGACCAAGCTCCGGCTCCTGCAGCTCCGAACAAAGAAGTGCTGGCTACGCCAAGCGTGCGCAAGTTTGCGCGTGAGCAAGGCGTTGACATTACGCAAGTGAGCGGAACGGGCAACAACGGTAAAGTGACTAAAGAAGACGTTGAAGCCTTCAAGAACGGCGGCGGTCAAGCAGCAGCACCTGCAGCAGCTAAGGCTGAAGACAAGGCAGCAGCACCTGCAGCGGCAGCAGCAGCTGCGGATCCGCGTGCTGAAGAAGAGCGCGTACCGTTCAAAGGAATCCGTAAAGCGATCGCTAACGCCATGGTGAAATCGGCGTATACAGCTCCGCACGTTACGATCATGGACGAAGTGGACGTAACCGAGCTGGTGGCATTCCGTACCCGCATGAAACCGATCGCGGAGAAGAAAGGCACGAAGGTCACTTATCTGCCGTTCATCGTCAAAGCGCTTGTGGCGGCCAGCCGTCAATTCCCTGCTTTGAACGCGACGATCGACGAAGAAAACAACGAAATCGTCTACAAGAAGTACTATAACATCGGTATCGCAACCGATACGGATAACGGTCTGATCGTACCGGTCATCAAAGATGCCGACCGTAAGAGCATCTGGATGATCGCTGACGCGATCCGCGACCTCGCAGCACGCGGCCGTGACGGCAAACTGGCTCCGGCAGAAATGAAAGGCAGCACGATCTCCATCACCAATATCGGTTCCGCCGGCGGAATGTTCTTTACTCCAATCATCAACTTCCCTGAAGTGGCGATCCTGGGTACCGGACGCATTACTGAAAAACCTGTCGTGAAGAACGGCGAAATCGTGGCAGCTCCAGTTATGGCCCTGTCCCTGAGCTTTGACCACCGCATCATCGATGGTGCTACAGCCCAAAACTTTATGAACTATATTAAATCACTGCTCAGCAACCCTGAGCTGCTGGTTATGGAGGTGTAAGATATGGTAGTAGGTGACGCTTCTCTCGATATCGATACATTAGTGATTGGTGCTGGTCCCGGCGGTTACGTGGCAGCCATCCGTGCTGCACAGCTAGGACAAAAGGTTCTGATTGTGGATAAATCCGAAGTGGGCGGCGTGTGCTTGAACCGCGGATGTATCCCTTCCAAAGCCCTGATTGCGGCGGCTCATCAATATGAGTCTGCCGTTCACGGCGAATCTTTCGGCGTAACTGCTGAAAATGTAAAAGTGGACTTTGGCAAAACCCAGGAATTCAAAAACGGCGTTGTGAAAAAGCTGACCGGCGGCGTTGCCGGCCTGCTCAAAGGCAACAAGGTTGAAATTTTCAACGGCGAGTGCATGTTCATCAACGAAAACGAGGCGCGCGTGTTCAACGAACACGAGTCCCCTCGCTACCGTTTCAAAAACTGCATCATTGCTACCGGCTCCCGTCCGATCGAGCTCAAAGCGTTCCCGTTCGGCGGCCGCATCCTGTCTTCGACAGAAGCGCTGAGCCTGCCTGAAATTCCGAAGAGCATGGTTGTCATCGGCGGCGGATACATCGGTGCCGAGCTTGGCCAAATGTACTCCAAATTCGGAACAAAAGTAACGATCATCGAAGGACTGGATTCCATCCTGAACGGTTTCGATCCGGACATGACGAAGCTCGTTGTGAAGAGCATGACCAAAACCGGCGTGGAAATCATCACAAACGCCAAAGCGGAAAGCGCGACTCAAACCGACAGCGAAGTTACGGTGAAATACTCCGTGAACGGCGAAACGAAAGAAGTGACTGCCGACTACCTGCTCGTTACGGTTGGCCGCCGTCCAAACACCGACGGAGAGCTCGGACTCGACCTGATCGGTATCGAATTGGATGACCGCGGTCTGATCAAAGTCGATCATCAAGGACGTACGAACAAGCCGCATATCTTTGCAATCGGCGACATCGTTAAAGGCCCTGCGCTGGCACACAAAGCTTCCTACGAAGGTAAAGTAGCGGCTGAAGCCATCGCCGGACATCCTTCCGTCGTTGACTATAAAGTCGTCCCTGCCGTAGCATTTGTCGATCCTGAATGCGCGAGCGTAGGCTACACCGAAAAAGAAGCAAAAGAAAAAGGCTACAAAGCAAAAGCAGCGAAGTTCCCGTTTGCGGGCAACGGACGCGCCTTGTCCCTCAATGCTGCGGACGGCTTCGTGAAGCTGGTGTTTGACGAGGAAACTCAGCTCGTGCTGGGATGCCACATCGCCGGGGTGGAAGCTTCCAACCTGATCGCTGAGCTGGGCCTCGCTATCGAAATGGGCGCTACGCTGGAAGATATCGCTTTGACGATCCATGCGCATCCAACGCTGGGCGAAATCGTGATGGAAACCGCCGAGCTTGCGCTGGGCAATCCGATTCACGTGATCGCACCACGCCGCTAAGTTATCATCATATATAGAAGAAACTCAAAGAAAGAGCCGCCTCATGCGGCTCTTTCTTTTTTTGTTGTTGAAGGGACTTCGTCATTTCAGGCGTTAGCGTCAAAAGAGCCGGATCCATTAACGGCTGAAATAACCATCCTAGAAGGGGCTGTTTTGCAATCCACCCATATCATAATAAGAGGGGATGTTGTTTTTCTAATTATTGGGATGATTTGGGTGATGATGCTGACCGGTTGAGGATTTTGCTACAATGGAAAGAGCAGAACGTTTCATTCTAGGGAAGGTGGGGGAAGTTATGGGAACGATGACCTCATTTCTGGAAAGAGGACTGATGGACGAAGATTTTCCGATTCGTGTGGTTCAGACAGAAGAAACGTTTCTTTTTGCGCCGCATTGGCATGAAGAAGTCGAAATTGTATATGTGGCCGAAAGCAATGCGCGCATCGAACTGAACCATCACTTATGTGAGCTGAAGAAAGGGGAGATTTTGATGATCAAGCCGGGTGAAGTCCATTCTTTTCTGCCCGGCACCGGCAAGCTGCTGATTATCGTATTTCGCATGCACTTTTTAACAGGAACGAACCCATGCGGCCCGGATGAGCAAAGCTTAAAGTCGCTCGTTTCGCACAATACCGTCATTCCGGCACATCAAGTGCAGAAGGCCAATTTGGCGCTGATGATGAAAGCGATTGCTGAAGAAGAATCGGGTAGGCAGCCCGGCTATAAATGGTCCATGAAAGCAAGGCTGTACGACCTGATCGTTCGCTTGATCCGGCTCAAGCCGGGGCAAATGGAGGATGATTGTCCAGGGGGCGCCTGCTCCGAGAGCAAGAAATTCGCCTTTATTGAGGCGGTGTGCGAGTACCTGGAAAGGCACTACGACCAGCCGCTGAAGCTGGATGACATTGCCGACCATACGAACTTTAACAAATTTTATTTATGCAAGCTGTTTAAGGAAGCCCGCGGCATGACGGTAATGGATTACTTGAATCAATACCGGATTGCACAGGCGAAATGGGAGCTGCTTGGCGGTTCTGAATCCATTCTGCAGATCGCTGTGCGGAACGGATTTAACAATCTGAACTCGTTTAACCGCATTTTTAAAAAGTACAATGGCTGCACGCCTTCCGAATTTCGCAAGCGAAGCGGCAGGACTGCGCAATAAATGAACAATCCAGGCCAATATCCGATGAGCCCGGCCGGCAAAAATCCCATAAAATGATAACAAACTTATATGTAAGCGTTTCCTTTTTAATCGTGGATGAGGGGGGACTAGTTGTTATCCTGGGATTGACCAACATCAAGCGAAAAGCAAAGGACGGGTGCTCATGAGAAGAAATCATTGGGGATATACCTTTATGCTGAGTCTGCTGGGCTTGTCCATCCTGCTGGCCGGGTGTACGGTCTCGGGCAAAGGAACGGGCTCAAGCCAGGAAATTACCGTATGGAGCTTTACCGATGAGGCGAATTACGCCATTGATAAGTTTGAGAAGAAGTACCCCGGGGTCAAGGTGAACTTCGTCAACATCCCCGGCAACTTTTACATCACCAAGCTGAAATCCGCCTTGCAGACGGCTTCCAAGGCACCGGACGTGTTCATGCTCGAAAACGGGAACATCCGTGAGCTGATTGACGTTCCCTACCTGGAGAACCTCTCTGCGGCTCCGTACGATGCAAACAAGCTCATTCCTGAGCAGTATCCCTTCGTGCAAGCCAACGAAAAGGACTCTGAAGGGAACGTCAAAGCGCTGGGTTACCAGGCGACACCTGGAGGCATTTATTACCGCCGGGACCTGGCTAAACAATATTTGGGCACAGACGATCCGGAAGAAGTCAGCAAGCAGATTGACTCTTGGGACAAAATTTTCGACATCGGCGAAAGGGTTGCCAAAGAAAGCGGGGGCAAAGTGCACGCCCTGGCGAATTGGAACGCCATTTCCGTCTCATACGAAGGCATTCCATGGGTCAAGGACAACAAGCTTGTCATTAACGACGCTTACCTGAAGGTGCTCGATATGGTGAGGGAAGCGCGGCAGCGGCATGTGCTGGCCGAATTTGACGACGGGAGCGCCGGATATGCCGCTTCCATGCAAAAGGGCGAGGTGATGTTCTATCCGGGCGCAAGCTGGGCGCTGCAGTACACGTTCAAGGCGAATGCACCGGATACGTCGGGTAAATGGGGACTTGCGCACGGTCCGGCCTCATTCAGCTCCGGTGGAACGTATATCGCTATGTACAGCAAAAGCAAAAACAAGGATCTGGCGTGGAAATTTATCCACTTCTACAACTTCGACCACGAGTTTTTGACCGAGCTGGCCCATGACCAGGACTACTTTACGAGCAATCGGGTCGTGGACGACCAGTTGGCTCCGACGCTGACTTCCGCTTACCTGGGGAACCAGAAGCACTTCGAGTTCTTTTCCGAGGAAGCGAAAAACGTGCCGAGCTATCAGCGGACGCCTTTTGATACGGTGATCAACAATGACATTTACAAAAACGTGCTGCAGCTGTACCTGAACAACAAGATGAAGACGAAAGAAGAAGCCATCCAAAGAATTAAACGGGACGTCAAGCTCAGGTACCCCGAGCTGGAGGTGGATTGACGCTTAGCGGTTGATTATTCGGCTGCGACAACGTTGGAACAACCTATACCAGGAGGTGCGTCCATGTTTGCCAAATCGATACGGAAGGACCATTACGGTTATTTTTTCATTGCACCGTTCTTTATCATCTTTCTGCTGTTCGGATTGTATCCGATTTTATACTCGCTGTATATCAGCTTTACGAACTGGGACGGGATCCGGACGCCGGAATTCGTGGGGCTGGGTAACTACATTGCGGTATTCCACGACCCGATATTTTACAAAACTTTTCTCAACACGCTGTTTATTTGGGGCGTGTCCGTCATCCCTCAGCTGACCGTTTCGCTTGTGCTTGCCTTTATTTTAAACGAGAAGTTCGTCAAGGGAAGAAACATATTCCGTGCCGTCTACTTCTTCCCGCATATCGTCACCGCCGCTTCGCTGGGGCTGCTAGTAAGTCTGATCTTCGACTGGCAGTCGGGCGGGCTGAACCACTTTCTCGTCGAGAGCGGTTTCATCCACGATCCGATCAACTGGAAGAACAACGCCTGGTTCATGCGACTGATCGTGTCCTCGATTTTGTTCTTTCAATACTTCGGCTACTCCATGATCATTTATTTGGCCGGACTGCAGGGAATCGATCCTTCGCTGACCGAGGCCGCCCAAATCGACGGGGCTACGAAAAAGCACATTTTCCTGCACATCACGGTTCCGATGCTGAAACCGATCATTTTGTTCCAGGTCATCACCTCGATCATCGGCGGGATGCAGATCTTCGATCAGCCCTTTACCCTCACCAATGGCACGGGAGCGCCGGACCGCGCATCCATGACCAGCATCATGTACCTGTACAACGTCGCGTTTCAGAGCACGCGGTTTGGCTACGGAGCCGCCATCGCGTTTTGCCTGTTCATCATTATCATTCTGTTCTCCGTCCTTTCGTTTGTGCTGACGAACCGGAAGAAGGCTTGAGGAAGGAGTCGATAACATGGAAGCGATTAGACCGATCCGGCGGGAACTTCCCGTTGCCGCCAAGCCCAAACGCCGCCTGTCCGCCGGCATGGTGCTGCTGTATATTTTTCTGATCGGGTTTGCCATCATCTGTATCATCCCGTTTTATCTCATGCTGATCTACTCCAGCCACAGCAATGCCGACATCGCCTCATCGTTCATTTTTCTGCCGGGGAAGGATCTGTGGGCGAATTACAGCAACATGGCTGCAAAAATCAACATTTGGCGGGGATTCATGAACAGCTTCTTCATTGCTGGGTCCACGACGGTGCTGTCACTGTACATCGGGGCGCTGACGGCCTACGGCTTCGCCAAATTCCGGTTTAAAGGCAACAAGCAGCTGTTCTTCGCCCTGCTGGCCACGATGATGGTGCCCGGGCAGCTGGCCCTGATCGGGGTATACCGGCTGTTCAGCACATTCGGCCTGCTCGACAGCTACGCGGCTATCATTCTGCCGGCGGCGGCGAACGCCTTTAACGTCTTTTTCATCAAGCAGTTTATCGACGGAAGCATTCCGGACGAAATCATCGAATCGTCGCGGGTCGACGGTGCCGGCGAGTTCCGGACGTTCAACCAGATCATCCTGCCGATTCTGGGTCCTGCAGTTTCCGCACTCGGCATCTTTACGTTCATCGGCTCCTGGAACAACTTCCTCGGCCCGCTCGTTCTGTTCTTCTCGCAGAGCAAATATCCGCTGCCGGTTCTGGTCGCGCTCGTGCAGGGTTATTACGGGATGGACTACGGCCTGTTGTACCTGGGTGTGGCGATTTCCATCGTGCCGATCATCATCGTGTTTGCGGTCTTTTCCAAGCAGATCATCGGGAGCGTGGCGATTGGAGCCGTTAAAGGGTAACGCTGCGTCTGTCATATGAAAAATCTCGAGATGATGTAACGGCAACAAGGCTTTGGCATGGGACGGTTCTTGGGGGAAGACCCCGGAACCGTTTTTTTGCAGTTAGTTCCCGGTATGCGGCAAGCGGGCGGATTCTGGTCCCTTGGGATGGACTTTTTTAGGTGTTTATCAACCATGCCCCCACATGGTAAACTAGAATATACACAATCAACAGATATATAGACATTCGGCATTGAGAGGATGGATACAAAGTGCGAAACTATTTGGAGCTGCTGCAGGACATACTGGAACACGGTACCCCCAAGGAGGACCGGACCGGAACCGGCACGATTTCCGTCTTCGGACGACAGCTGCGGTTCGATCTGTCCCAGGGCTTCCCGCTCGTGACGACGAAGCGCATCCATTTGAAATCGGTCGTCCATGAGCTGCTGTGGTTTTTGAGCGGCGATACAAATATCCGGTACCTGAAAGAAAACGGCGTTTCCATATGGGACGAGTGGGCTGACGAGAACGGGGATTTGGGACCGGTGTACGGCTCTCAGTGGCGGAACTGGGAAGCACCGGACGGCACCCATATCGACCAGATTGCGAATGTGATCGAATCGATCAAGCGGAATCCGGATTCCCGCAGACATATCGTGAGCGCATGGAACGTGGCGGAGATTGAGAACATGAAGCTTCCTCCTTGCCATTTCGTATTCCAATTCTATGTGGCCGGGGGCAAATTGTCCTGCATGCTGACGATGCGTTCGGTCGACACGTTCCTCGGACTGCCGTTTAATATTGCCAGCTACGCGCTGCTAACGCACATGGTAGCCCAGCAATGCGGGCTCGAAGTCGGCGAATTCATTTGGTCCGGCGGCGATGTGCATATTTATTCAAACCATTTGGAACAGGTCAAAACCCAGCTGGAGCGCGAGCCATTTGAGCTGCCTCAGCTTGTGATCAAACGGAAGCCGGAATCGATTTTCGACTATAAGTTCGAGGATTTCGAGTTCGTGAATTATCTGCATCATCCAGGCATTAAGGCGCCGGTCGCCATCTAGCCGGCTTTCATTTTATGTTGAAGGGAGCTTTTTGACCATGACAATGACGTTTATCTGGGCCATGGGCTCAAACGGAGTAATAGGGCGGGACAACAAGCTTCCTTGGCGGCTTCCGCGGGATATGGCTTTTTTCAAGGAAAAGACGATGGGCAAAACGGTGCTCATGGGCCGCAAAACGTGGGAATCCTTCGGCGGTAAGCCGCTGCCTGGACGCGATAATGTTGTCCTGACCCGCGATCCGGATTACGAGGCACCGGGAGCCCAGATCATTCATACGATAGAAGAAGCGGTTGCGCTCGGCAAGAATAAAGAGATCATGGTGATCGGAGGAGCGGAGATTTACTATAAGCTTCTTCCGGTAGCGGACTGCCTGATCGTCACCCGGATCGACGAGACGTTTGAAGGCGACACCTACTTCCCTGAAGTTGACTTCGGGGACTGGATTCTGCAAGAAGAGATCGAAGGGATCACGGATGAGAAAAACCCGTATTCCTACCGTTTCTGCACCTATATCCGCAAAAGTTAACCGAAATTCATGTTATCATGACATGTGATCTCGATGTGAAATAGTACAAATAATTATGCGGATAATCCATTTAATATTCAAAGTTTCAAATGATACTATAATTGAAATATCTATGTAGAATGAACTTGAGCGTATCATGCTCTAACACGAAAGCTGCGCCGTGGTAAGGGGATAATACATGCACAGGCTCGGGTTCAATCTATCTACGTGTCGTTAATGTGATAGATAGGAAGTAACTTTCAACAAGATAGAAAAGAACGGATGGGGGAAAATGCGTCATGTCAACACCAACAGGCTTTATGGAGTACAGCCGCCAGCTTCCGGCGGATCGCGATCCTGCAGAGCGGATTAAGGATTGGGAAGAGTTCCATAAACATATGTCCGAAGAAGAACTGCGCACCCAGGGCGCACGCTGTATGGATTGCGGAACACCTTACTGTCATACGGGAATCGATATGGCTGGAGGCACCTCGGGCTGCCCGGTCAACAATTTGATTCCGGAATGGAACAACCTCATCTACCGCGGCTTGTGGAGAGAAGCGCTGGAGCGCCTGCATAAAACGAACAACTTTCCGGAGTTCACCGGCCGGATTTGTCCTGCTCCATGCGAAGGCTCTTGTACCGTCGGCCTGATCGGCCAGCCGGTAACGATCAAGACGATCGAGCAGGCCATTATTGATAAAGGATTTGAAGAAGGATGGGTTGTGCCAAACCCACCGGAGAAACGTACAGGCAAACGCGTGGCGGTCGTGGGCTCGGGCCCGGCAGGACTGGCCGCGGCGGCACAGCTGAACAAAGCGGGCCACAGCGTGACGGTGTACGAGCGTGCGGACCGCATCGGCGGCCTGCTGATGTACGGCATCCCGTCGATGAAGCTCGACAAATCCGTTGTTCAGCGCCGTGTGGACCTGCTCGCAGCAGAAGGCATCCAGTTTATTACGAATACCGAAATCGGCAAGGACATTCCTGCACAGCAGCTCGTTGACGACTATGATGCAGTCGTGTTGTGCGGCGGAGCCACCAAACCGCGCGAATTCAACATTGAAGGCAGCGATCTGAACGGGGTTCATTATGCCATGACGTACTTGAACGGTACGATCAAGAGCTTTCTGGACTCGGGTCTTGCCGACGGGAACTACATCTCCGCAGAAGGGAAAGACGTCATCGTGATCGGCGGCGGCGACACCGGTTCGGACTGCGTTGCAACAGCACTCCGTCATGGCTGTGCAAGCATAACGCAGTTTGGTACGCATGAGAAGGCGCCGCTGGAGCGCGATCCGATCAACAACCCTTGGCCGCAGTTCCCGAACGTATACACGCTGGATTACGCCCAGGAAGAGGCGAAAGCGGTCTTCGGCAGCGATCCGCGCGAATTTTCCATCATGACCACCAAATTTGTGGGTGATGACGAAGGAAACCTCCAAGAGCTGCACACCGTTCAAATTCAGCGGATGGTGGACGAAACCGGGCGTAAAATCTACCAGCCGATTCCGGGAACGGAGCGGGTATTCAAAGCGCAAATGGCGCTGATCGCCATCGGCTTCGACGGACCGGAGCAGACGATTACCGAACAGCTCGGCCTTGAAACGGACCGCCGCTCGAATGTAAAAGCGCGGAAGGGTAAATACAACACAAACGTGGACAAAGTTTTCGCAGCCGGCGACATGCGCCGCGGCCAAAGCTTGGTCGTATGGGCCATCAACGAAGGCCGCGAAGCTGCCCGTGAAGTGGACAAATATTTGATGGGCTCGACAGTGCTGGTATAAGATCGTCGGCTCATGACCCGGGTTTGATAGGACAGCAGCTCCGCATTGTTGGCGGGGCTGCTGTTTTTTCTGTATCAGGTCAAATACCATGTAAGGAGGCAGAAATCGATGGGACAAATAACGGCTTATCGGGAAGAGGATCATGATTATTTGGTAGAGTTGTGGTACCGGGCGGTTCGTGAGACACATGCCTTTTTAACCGAGACAGATATCGCGTTTTACCGCCGGATTGTAGACGAGCAGGCGCTGAAGCATGTGGAGGTGTGGGTGGAAAAGGATGACAGCGGCGTCCCCTTGGGCTTCATCGGGCTGGACGGCAGTATGGTGGAAATGCTGTTCGTCGATCCCGACCGGCATGGACAAGGCATCGGCACCCGTTTACTCCGGTATGCGGAGCAGCTGAAGGGAAGCCGGCTGCGGGTCGACGTCAACGAGCAGAACGACGGGGCATACGCATTTTATCAGCGGTATGGATTTGTACGGACGGGAAGGTCCGAGCTGGATGGCTCCGGACGGCCGTTCCCGCTCCTGCATTTGGAGCTGAAACGGTGAAATGGGCAGGCTATCAACCTGCCTCTTTAAAAACATCATGCTCTCCCAAGGTCTGGGATTATCCAATGGGGAGCTGCTGATACAGAGTTAAGTTAAAAAATGCATCCGAAGCGAGGGCTCCCTTTTCATGGAGCTTCGCCGGGTGCTTTTTCCGCTTTGGCTTTCTGGAAATAATCAAACCACAAGCCTTTAATGTATTCTACCGGATCGATCAGTCCTTCTTCGATGCACAGCTCGACCAGCAAGTGAACCCCGAAGAACTGCCGCCGGTTTCGGTCATGGATACTCGATAACGCCTCCAACGTCACTTTCTTCGCTTTCTCAACGCTGTGCTGCTCGACGCCATGCACAATTTCTTTCATGTTTTCCAGCACATAAACCGTCTTCCTTAATGTACGAATCAGCAAAATTTGCCGGACATGCGTGGGGGTAAACAGCCTGTACCCGTTTTCGGGATCCCGTTCCGGCTGGATCAGCCCTTCTTTTTCCCAATGCCGGATCGCCGAGGGCTGCACATCCGTAAGCTCAGCTGCTTCGCCGATCGTCATGCGGCCCTTCAATCGTTTGCCCGAGACAAGCGGCAGTTCGGGATTCTGGAGCAAAGCCAGGGTCTGTTCGGCAACCGTTTTTTCATGCTGCAGACGAGCCTGCTCCTGATTGACGAGCCAGAAGGCTCCGTCCATGTCACGCTGTTGAATCAAGCGAAGCACTTCAGAGGTAATCCCGACGCCGAATCCTGAAAACATAGCCCGCAGGCAGCGGAAATAAGCCAGGTGCAGCTGGGTGTACAGGCGGTAGCCGTTATCCGACCGCTCCGGCTCGGGGACTACCCCCCAAGATTCATAGTGGCGCAGGGCGCTTGTGCTGATATACAATTCCCTGGCGATTTCGATCGGCTTATAATAACGCATTTCCCTTTCCTCCTTTTGCGCTTGGACGATTTTCACTCCCCCCAAGGATAACATGCCGGAAAACACTGCACAAAAAGCTTTAAGTGAAATGATAATGTTCCGTTACAGGGTTACTGTGAATTCCAGTGAAAATTTAAGCCAGCTTTCCCATTTGCATGAGTGTTATAAAATTTGGGTGTAAGTTGAATTTCAAGCGCTAGGTAGGAGGTAGAACATGAAACAAGAAGCAGCCGTTGACGTGCGCGGGTTAAGAAAAGCTTACGGCAAGGAGGATGTTCTGAAGGGATTGGACCTGCGGGTTGAGCAGGGAACCGTGTACGGCGTACTCGGCCCCAACGGGGCAGGTAAGACGACGCTGATCGGCATTTTGTCCACGCTGCTCGCACCGGATTCCGGTTCGGTCCGGATCTTTGGACTCGACGTCGTGCGGGATGCCGATGCCGTGCGCCGAAGGATCGGGCTCACCGGGCAATTCGCCGCGGTGGACGAGGGGATGAGCGGCCGCGATAATCTGGTCCTCTTCGGCAGGCTGGCGGGTTATTCCGCCAAAACAGCCAAAGTGCGGGCCGAACAGCTGTTGGATGCATTTGGCCTGACCGATGCGGCCGGGCGTTCGGCCGGAAAGTATTCCGGGGGCATGCGGAGGAGGCTGGATATTGCGGCGGCGATGCTCGTCGCCCCGGACCTTCTGTTTTTGGACGAACCGACGACCGGTCTAGATCCGCGGAGCCGCAGCGAAGTGTGGGATATCGTGCGCGCTTTGGTAGACCATGGCACAACCGTGGTGTTGACGACCCAGTATCTGGAGGAAGCGGACCAGCTTGCGGACCGCGTGGCAGTGATCGGCGGGGGCTCCGTCATCGCCGAAGGAACGCCCGCCGAACTAAAGGCTTCCATCGGTTCAGGCTCGATTCAAATCCGGCTGGCCGATCCGAAGCAGCGGGGGGAAGCCGAGCAGGTCCTGCGGCGCGTGCTTCGAACAGAAGCCAGGCTTCATGCGAACCCCGCCGAACTATCGGCTCAAGTCTCCGATCCGCGGCAGGCTGCGCTGGCGCTGACGGAACTCAGTGAGGCAGGCATTTATACGCACCAATATTCGCTTGGAGAGCCTAGTCTTGATGAGGTTTTTCTCACGCTGACCGGCAGGAGCGCTCGAGCAGAAACTTTGAAGGAGGAGAACCAATGAGCGAACCACAGTCCAAAATGCTGGCCGCCCTGAACTTGAGGGAGCGCCCGCCGCGGCCGAGTGCGCCGCAGGCGGTATTGACCTTTATTTGGCGATCATGGCGGAAAACGAGCGGCAACGCGGCTTATTTAGCGATCGATTCGATTATTTTCCCGGCGGTCTTTCTGCTGATCTTTACGTATTTGTTCGGCGGCGCCATCTCCGGATCAACGGGAAATTACCTGCAGTATCTGCTGCCGGGCATGATGGTGTATACCGTCACCACCATGACGGTGTACATCGGCATCAATCTCAAAACAGATATCGAACGCGGTGTCTTCAACCGATTTCGAACGCTGCCGTTATGGCAGCCCGCTGCGATCATCGGCACGATGGCCATCAACCTCGTTTCCTTCGCCGTGGGGCTCATTACGACGTTAGGGCTCGGAATGCTGCTAGGATTCCGTCCGGAAGCGGGATGGTCTGGAGTGCTGTTGTCCATGCTGCTCGTCATGCTTTATGCTTTCAGTTTCAGCTGGATTTTTGCTTGCCTGGGGTTGACCGTGCGGAAAACCGAATCGCTCACGACGATGTCCTATCTCGTGCTGTATCCGCTCATGTTTACGAGCAACGTGTTTGCCGATACGTCCACCATGCCGGATTGGCTGGGTCCGGTCGTTGCTTACAATCCCGTCAGCCTGGCTTCCGCATCCGCCCGGGCATTGATACACGGTACGGCGGGTACGGCTGCCATGACAACCACGCTGATAAGCTTGGGATGTATCATTGCCGTGTTTATGCCGCTTGCATTTCAGCTTTACCGCAAAAAAAGCAAGTGACCGAAACCAAAGAAAACTTCGTCAGGGACTGGCACTGCTTTGATTGTAACCCTCCCCGATCTATGGAGCGGGAGGCCCCGCCGCCAAGAGATGACTCTCTAAAGGCTTTCCCGCTTGCATTGAAAAACGGGCCTCTCGTATGCTATCATAATTTAGAGTCAATTCTATCAGAACGTGGAAGTTATCCATGAATAAACCGGCCGGGAGCAGCTATTCTCGGCCTTTTTCCATGCGGGGAGCGAATGATTGTTGAAAACTCTAGTCATAGCAGAAAAACCGGATATGGGGCGCAACATTGCCGCAGTCATTGAGCCGAGGGCGAAGAATGCCCGTTCCTATCTGGAGGGGGAGCAGTATATTATTACCTGGGCCATCGGACATCTCGTCGGTTTGGCAGAGCCGGATGCCTATGATGACCGGTACAAGAAATGGAACTTTCGTGATCTGCCGATCATGCCCGACCAATTCAAAATCGTGCCGCATTATAAAACGAAAGACCAGCTGAAAACGATCGGGGAGCTGGCAAAACGCTGCGACCGGATCGTGAATGCCTGCGATGCGGGACGGGAGGGGCAGTACATCTTTGCACTGATTCAGCAGCAGCTGAAGCTGAAGCAGCCCGTCCGGCGGCTGTGGATTTCGGACCTGACCGCGGAGAGCATCGCCCAGGGCTTCAGGGAGCTGCGCGCCGCCGAGGAGTTCGAAAATTTGACGCAGGCCGCCAGGGCCCGCAGCGAGGCCGACTGGCTTATCGGCATGAACGCGACCCGGGCGTTTACAACCAAGCATAACACCCTGCTGTCCGTCGGGCGGGTTCAGACGCCCGTGCTGGCGCTCATTTATGACCGGCAGAAGGAAATCGAGTCGTTTGAATCTCTGACGTATTACGAGGTTAAGGCTCATTTTCGCCAAGAGGCGCTGGAGTACACGGGAACGTGGCAGGGAGACCGGCTGACCTCCAAGGAGAAGGCTGAGGCGATTGCCGCGAGGGTCAAAGGGAAGGAAGGCAAAATCGCCAAATACGAAGTGAAAGATACGAAGGAGTATCCTTTTAAGCTGTACGACCTGACGCTGCTGCAGCGGGACGCAAACGCCAAGTTCGGTTTCTCCGCCAAGAAGACGCTGGACATCGCGCAGGCATTGTATGAACGGCATAAGGTGATTTCATATCCGCGGACCAACTCGAATTACGTCAATGAGCAAAATATTGAAGGGATGCATAAGGCGCTGCATATGCTGAAATCCACTTCATATCAGGAACAGGCTGAAGGGGCCAACGCATCCCTGGTGCACAAGAACAACAAGGCGATCTGCAATCCGGAGAAGGTTGAGGATCACCATGCCATCCTGCCGACGCTTAAGCGGCCCGGCCAGCTGGGCAAGGAGGAACAGCAGCTGTACGACCTGATCATCCTGCGGTTTTTGTCCCAGTTCTATCCGCCCGCCTTGTACAAGCAGCATACCGTCCTGACCGAAGTCGAGGGGGACCTGTTCAAAACGAACGTGAAGGAGCTGCTGTCGCTGGGATGGAAGGTGCTGATGCCGAGCACCGATAAGAGCGGGAAGAAAACGAAATCCGCAAAGCAGGAGGAAGAGGAAGAAAATCTGGAGTGGAATGACCGGGCTTTCGATCTGGATCCCGAGAAGCCGGTGAAATGCGGCAAGAGCGAAGCCAAAGAGAAAGCCACGCAGCCGCCAAAGAGCTATACGGAGGGCACCCTTCTGAAGGCGATGGAAAGCGCGGGCCGGACGATTGAAAACGACGAGCTGCGTGACGCGATGAAGGACAGCGGTCTCGGCACGCCGGCCACCCGGGCGGCGACGATCGAACGGCTGAAGAAGGTCGGGTATATCGCTATGCAGGGCAAAAAGATCACGATTACCCAGAAGGGCCGGACGGCGGTCGAGCTCATTCGCCAGGCAGGCGTTGAGCTATTGACTTCTCCCGAGATGACCGGGCAGTGGGAGCGGCGTCTGCATCAAATATCCAAGGGCGAGGCAGCCTCGGTTAAATTTATGGACAATGTCCGCAAATTTACGGTCTCCATCATCGAGAAGGTTGGTGTCCAGCAGGCGGCGCCATCTTCGCTCTTCGGTACGGATCAGGAACAAGGTCGGGGGAAGTCGCGCTCAAGGTCGGCAGCAGGGAAGGGCAGGCGGGGTACAGGGACCGCTTCGCGAACGGCCCGCACGGAAACGGCCGCTGCTGCCGCGGCCCCCGCACCGCCGGGGGAACGGCTGACACACGGTCCATGTCCGCGGCCGGGCTGCCACGGCCAGATTATCGAAGGCAAAAAGGGTTACGGCTGTACCGCGTTCAAAGACGGCTGCGGCTTTGTGATCTGGAAGGAGTTCTCTGGCAAAAAAATCAGCGCCAACATGCTGAAATCGCTGCTGGCTTCCGGCCGTACGCAGCTGCTGTCCTTCAGCGGAAACGGCGAATCGTATAAAGCGCGGATCGTGCTGCAGGATCGAAGTTCCGGTAAGCTGAGCCTCGAGCGTTCGACATAAATCAAACCAAAAAGAACGGACCCTGGCGGGCCCGCTCTTTTTTTGCCTTTTTTATAGAGGCGGCACATTCACTGTCTCAAGGCGTTCGCGGAAGTTACGATGCTCTTGCTGTGAATAACCTCGGGAACTTCCTCGATGCTTGTGACCGTGTACAGGGAGCTGTCCGGCTTCTTCTGCAGCTCCACCATGTTATAAATCCATTCGTTCTGCTGTTTGATATAGATGCTGTGGATTCCTGCCGATAATGCCGGCATCACATCGGTGCGCAGGGAGTTGCCGATCATCCAGGTGGAAGGGCGGTAGAAGCCGCCCTGCTTCAGGATGTTCTCCAGCGTCGCTTCGTTTTTGTGCTGCGTAATGTAGATCCGGTCGTCGAAGTACTGGCTCAGCTTCATCTGGTCAATCTTCCGCTGTTGTATCGCCGTTTCCCCGCCGGTATACAAGTACAGGTGATGTCCCTTCGATTTCAGCGACTCCAGCGTCTCCACCATGCCCGGATAGGGCTCCACTTCCTGCTCGTACACGCTCAAGCCGAGCTCCATCAGCTGTTGTTCTTCGTCCGGCTGAACGGGGCGGTTAAACTTGCGGCTGAAGAAGCGGTATGTCTCGATCAGCGATTTGGGGAAGATGCCGCTGCTGAAGCCAGCTTGGCTGACGGCCGCGACGTCGATTTCGATTTGCTTGCTGCGAATCTCTTCTGTCTTGATCTGGTGGGGCTTAAACCATTGTTGTACCCATTCAAAAAACTCCCCGAGGACGATGCCGAAATACTTGTTGCAGTGGATCAGCGTGTCATCCAAATCGAACAGAATATGCTGCTCAGGTGCTTTCACGTTAGGTCACTCCTTAAAGACGGATGTAGGACTCCAGAAACATCTGAAGCTCCGCCGCTCCGTCCGGACGAATGCTGAATTTCTCGGTGTTGTAGGAACCCAAATGGATGCGCAGCAGACCGGCTACCCTGAGGATCATCAAATGGTGCTTAAGCAGCTCCTGGGTCTGGTTCAGATCCCGCATCATATCGTCAAGGGAACGCGGCTTCTCCGCCGCATACCGCAGAAGGCGCAGCCGCTGCGGATCAGCCAGCGCATGCGTCATGCGCAGCAGGCAGGTCGGCGGCTCATCCTCCTGTTCTTCAGGGACGTCGACAGGATACTGGATCAGCATCATTTTCCGGTAAAAGCAGTAAACGTTGATCGGGCGGTTGTGCACGGTCGGGAATAACACGATGGTTTCCAGCCCGGGAACGTCTTCAACCACGAGCCCGCCGGAAGCGTACTCCACCAGGCTATGGGGCTCCATCTTGGTCAGCAGCATGCACTTCTCCTCCGCATCCTCTTCGATCAGCGGGATAATGGCGGGTTCCTCATGCTTGAAATAATGCTCATACCATAACTCGAGCAGCGGTGTATATGAATCACGAATTCGTTCAGCTTCCTTTACGGTTAAAGAAGGCAGGTAAGGGGAGGCGGCTTCGTACAGCACCTCTGCCGGCGTTTCATGCAGACAATCCAAAAAGGCGCGGACGGTATCGCCGTTTGCGCGGTGAATCGCCCAGGCATACAGCACGTCGTAATCGTCGAATGGCCAAGCTGCGGCCGGGCCTAGGGCGGACGTCACTTCAGGTGGAAGCTTGCCGCTCACTTCACCGATCCATTCGGGCCCGATGTCGAGGTTGCGAATCCATTTCTTCGAAATGTACACCATAAAGCTGCTGAGCAGCTCGTAAATCGGTGAAACGTCAACCTTTACTTCATAGTTCATGAAACCAATAACCTCCTATGAAATCTGTGCGCTCATTCCATTATGGCTTGTTGATAGCAGGGTTGTCCACTATAATGTTCAGGGAGTTTGAACGGATTTGCACTCAAGGAGGATATTTTCATTGTCAACACAGAACGACAGCAATCGCGGATTATCTATTCATTACCTCATTCTGATCACCGTGATCGTTGCGGCAGGTCTCAGTCAAGGGCTGCTGCTGCCGGTCCTGTCCATATTTTTGGAGCAAATGGGCGTATCGTCTTCCGTCAACGGATTAAACGCAGCCGCCCTGTACGTCGGATCGTTCGCCATGACGCTTGTCGCCGAGCGGACGCTGGGTGCGCTTGGCTTTAAGAAGCTGGTGAGCGCCGGCCTCGTGCTCGTGCTCGTCTCCGTCATATTGTTTCCGCTTGTGCCGAGCGTGAAAGTGTGGTTTGTCTTAAGGCTGCTCGTCGGCATCGGAGACAGTGCCGTTCATTATGCTGCCCAATTATGGGTGCTGATGGTCACGCCGGCCGAATACCGGGGCCGAAACCTTTCGCTGTACGGCATGTCGTATGGCCTGGGCTTCAGCTTCGGGCCGCTGGGTATCCAGCTCCTGAAGTATGGAAATGCAGTGCCCTTCATCGTGCTGGCGCTGCTGATGCTGCTCGTGCTTGTGCTGGTCTGGGCGAAGCTGCCCGATTTCCGCCCGGAGCGGACGGAAGGGGAGGCGCAGCCTCCGCGGCGCTTCCGCCGAAGCTATGCACTCGCCTGGTACGCCCTTCTACCCGCATTGCTTTACGGGTACATGGAAGCCGGGATTAACAGCAACTTTCCGGTCTACGGGCTAAGAACAGGGATTGGCGAGTCCCAGATCGCGTTCCTGCTTCCGTTCATCGGCATCGGCGGATTGATTCTGCAGCTGCCGCTCGGCATGCTGAGCGACCGCTTCGGCCGCAAAAACGTGCTTATCGCCTGCGGCCTCATCGGCGGCGCAGCTTTTATGGCCGTGCCGCTGGCAGGAACAGCAACAGGCTGGCTCGTTCTGCTCCTGTGCTTGGCGGGAGGCATGGTCGGCTCGTTTTTTTCGCTGGGCCTGGCCTACGCGGCGGATATTCTCCCGAAGGCGCTGCTTCCCGCAGCGAATGTCGTCGCATCCTTTCATTTTAATATAGGCAGCATCGCCGGGCCGAACATCGGGGGGACCCTGATGCAGTATGGGTGGAACGGAGGCGTGTTCGTCGTGATGGGCCTCGCCTTCGCCTTATTCGGCGCCGTCGGCACCGCCTTTCGGACTTCGGGTGGACGCAGTCAGGAGCCGCTATAGAATAGTTTTTCCCAAAAGGTTCAATAATGTGCGAAAACTCTATATAATCGATATAATAGAAACGTATTGTTCAAACCCAAGAAGAGATAGAGATCACAGGACAAGAGGAGAAATGTCATGATACGAATTCAGCATTTAACCAAGTCAGTCGGTGTGGACAGAATTCCGATACTCAAAGGGGTATCCCTCGATATCCAGAAGGGCGAGCTTATCGCCGTTGTCGGTGCCAGTGGAAGCGGCAAGAGCATGCTGCTGCGGTGCCTGGCGCTGAAGGAAAAATGGGACGGAGGGACGTTTGTCATCGACGGCCAGGATGTGCTGAAGGAACCTCTCGGCGGAAAACGAAAAATTAGACGCGAATGGGCATACTTAGAGCAGAATCCCCAGCTCTATCCGAACCGGACCGGACTGAAGAACGTGCTGATCGGCCAAGCCAGTCAGACGCCGCTTTGGCGCATGGTGACGGGGATGGTCAGCTCGGACGATTATATGGGCGCGATGGACGTCATCGAGCAGATGGGTCTCTTGGATAAAGCCCGTATGAAGGCGGGCACGCTGAGCGGCGGTGAAAAGCAGCGCATCGCCATCGCAAGAGCTTTGGTTCATGGGGCCAAGGTTATTCTCGCCGATGAGCCGGTGGTCGGGCTGGACCCGAAATCGGCGGAAAGCGTAATGGAAACGCTGAAAAATCTGTGCGAGGAGGAGCGCGTCACCGTTATTTCCGTGCTTCCGATTGAGCTCGCCGAGAAATTTGCCACCCGAATCGTCGGGCTGTCTGGCGGGGAGGTTGCATTCGACATCCGCGGCCGCCGTCTGACGATGAGGGAAAAGAATATGATTTAGACTTTGCGCCCGCTTGCGGGCTTGGTATAGAAAAGAGTGATGCAATGCATTTGTTGAAGACAAACTGGATACGTGCTGCAGCTGCGGTCCTGCTGACGTTTGTGCTGGGCGGCTGCACGTTTATCAGCGACCCGGTCAGCTTGATGAAGACGCCGATGCTGTCTGCGGATAAAGAGACGCTGAGCTCGATCATCCACGCGCAGCTTCCTGATGGAGCGGATCTCATCCGCTCGAGGGAAGAAACCGACACCAACCTGATCCATTTCGTCGATCTGGACGGAGACAAGGTCAACGAAGCGGTCGTATTCTACGAAACACCGGATCAGCAGGTGGTCATCCACTGCATGATTTTCAAGCTGGTCAACGGAACGTGGACGAAGGTAACATCTTTCGACGGAGAGGGCAGGGTACTGGAATCTCTTCAGTTCAAGGACCTGAACAATGACGGCAAACCGGATATTATCGCCGGATATTCCAGAAGGGACGAAAACCCTGTGAACCGTTTGTACGTCTATACGTACACGGAGGGCAGCATCAAGAAAGACCTGATGCAGGATTACACCAATTTCGTCATTATGGACCTGAACGGGGACAAAAAGAACGACCTGACGATTATTAGCCTGAAGCAGAATGATCAGGCGTTTGTGGCAACATACCAGTATGAAGAAGGCAGCTATGTCGAAATTGACAAGTTGGATATGGATCCATACGTTTCGAATTATTACAATATTGTCGCAGGTAATGTCTATAAGGATCCAGAAGGTAGATCCAAGGAAGGCATTGTGATCGACACCTCGATCGGCGGAGGAGACGCCTCTTATTCCAACATCATCGTGATGGAGGACGGGAAGCTGAAGTCCGTGTTCGGAGGCAATCAGGACACCACATTCAAGGATCTGCCGGTCAAGAGCGGCGACGTGAACAATGACGGGATCATCGAAATCGGATCCGTAGAGCCGCCGATCGGCTGGAACTATTTCAAGCCGGATGAAATTCCGAACTTCTTCGTATATTCGCAGTGGGACGGCAAACAAGGACTAAAATTCGTCGCCGAGCAATATCGTGATTTACAGAACGGCTTCGAGCTGGGCTTCTTCCCGCCGGAGTGGCATAACAAGGTGACGGTGGACACCAAGTCCATAAAGAACCAGTATTTGCGATTTGTGATGGTCGATACCGGCAAAACGGTGGCCGAGATCAAATTTTTCACCCTGGCCGAGTGGGATAAACAGCATGATGAATGGAAGTACCTGTACCGGACGAACGACAAGGTGATCGGCTACAAGAAATACGGGGACTTTGATATCGATAACAGCCGAAAGCAGCTGAAGAACGAGGTACCCCCGATTGAAAGGAAGGAAAAGATCAGTGAGTAAAGTTTTAATTTTGGAAGACGAGGATTCCATCCGCAGTTTTATTGTAATCAACTTGAAACGCAACGGCTTCGATGTGCTGGAGGCGGCAAACGGGAACGAGGCGCTCGATAAACTGACGTCTAATCCCGATATCGATATCGCACTGCTGGACGTTATGGTTCCGGGGATCGACGGTTTTGAGGTATGCCGCCGTATCCGGGAAACGAATGAACGGATCGGTATTATCTTTTTGACAGCGAAAGTGCAGGAGCAGGACAAGGTGTACGCTCTGTCCGTCGGCGCGGACGACCATGTGAGCAAGCCGTTCAGTCCGACCGAATTAATCGCTCGGATTCAATCGCTGCTGCGCCGGGTGAACGTTCACCGCGAAACGACGGCGAAGGTCAGCTTTCACTCCGGTCCGTTCAGCCTGGACCTGATCTCCAAGCAGTTCAAGAAGAACGGGCATGCGATCGAACTGACGCCGACGGAATTTTCGCTGATCCAATTTTTCCTCGAAAAAGAAAATACGCCTCTCAGCAGGGACGTACTGCTCGATCATGTATGGGGCAAAGAATATATGGGTGATCCTAAGATCGTGGACGTGAATATCCGCCGTCTCCGCCAAAAAATCGAGGAGAATCCGTCGGACCCCGAATTTTTACAGACCGTATGGGGCCACGGTTATAAATGGAAGGGTCAGGGACAATGATCAAGAAAGGCATACGCAGGCAGATTGTCCTGCACTACTTTATCGTAGTGTTCTCGGCGCTTCTGCTGGCGGAAGTCATTTTTTTATTAGCCATAAGAACGTATTACTATGACAGCATTTATAGTCATATTAAAAACCATATCGACAATGTGGAGGATTATTATTACCAGCGGATCAACCCGGGACTTGACGGGAACCGCGACCTGGCTTCCATGCTGACCTACTACGATCTGAACTCTGCCAACGTGCAAATTCTGGATACCCAGGGTAACGTGCTGATCAACTCTTCCGAGTTTCAGCCCGATATGTCTGTGAAGACGGCCGATATTTCCCAGGCGCTGTCCGGCAACGTCGGCCGTTGGGTCGGGCGTCAGGCCAGCACCGGCGAGAATGTCATGGCCGTGTCGAAGCTGGAGCAGAGCAGCGGGCAGGATGGCTATATCGTCCGTTATGTCACCTCGCTGGAAACGGTCAACGATAAATTGTTTAATCTAACCATGCTGGCCACGGGCGTAGGAGCGGCTGTACTTGCCATCGTGCTCGTATTCAGTATGGGCCTTGCCAACTCAATCGTGCAGCCGCTGAACACGATTACGGCCGTCTCCGCCGAGATGGCCCGCGGCAAGTTCAACCAGCGGATCAAGGGCGACTACAAGTACGAGCTTGGCGAGCTGGCATCCACGCTGAACTATATGGCCCAGGAGATCGTCCGGAGCAATCAGGTCAAGGACGATTTCATTTCGTCGATTTCGCACGAGCTGCGGACGCCGCTGACGAGCATTAAAGGGTGGAGCGAAACGATCAATTCGGGAGGCTATGACCCCGAAGAGACCCGGATCGGCATGGAGATCATTACGAAGGAGACCGAGCGCCTGATCGGCCTCGTTGAGGAAATCCTCGACTTCTCCAAGCTGCAGCAGAATGAGATGAAGATTGCGATTGGCCGGGTCGACATCAAAGAGCTGCTCCAGGAAATCATGCTGAACCTGTGGACGAAGGCGGAGAGCAGGCAAATCGAGCTCCGGCTGAAGTCCGAGGACAGACCGCTCGTGGCCGGGGACGCGAACCGCTTGAAGCAGGTGTTCCTGAATCTGGTGGACAATGCGATCAAATTTTCGCATGAGCATTCGGCAATCGATCTGGTCGTGTACTATGAAGGCGACAATGTCGTAACCGAAGTAAGGGATACGGGTATTGGGATCAGCGAGGATCACTTGGTCAAAGTGCGCGACCGGTTCTTTCAGGTGGATCCGCTCAACGGCGGCACTGGTCTTGGGCTTGCCATCTCCCAGCAGCTGGTTGAGCTTCATAAAGGAATTTTGCTCATTCAGAGCACGTTGGGGGAGGGGACGACGATCGTCGTGTCCCTGCCTCGGCTGCCGGAGAATACCGCTCAAACGGACGGTGCACCCGAGCTGCCTCCCGCAGACGAGAAGCTTTCATGAAGTTCATACACATCAAAGAGCGAACTCCCGGAAAAAAGGAGTTCGCTCTTTGTATATTCACACATATTGTATTAAGAGGATAAGCCTTCGGCACGCAGGCGTCCGGTTTTCTCGTATACATCCTGCAGGAGTCGGGAAGGCTGGGTACGAATGCTTGGTTTCGGCATAACGGTTTCGTAAGGGCCGACTACCGTTACCTGACCCGGCGTTCCTTTGATGACCGCGCCGTCTTTAATGATCGCTCCTTCGCCAATAATGGCATGCTCGATCTGCACGTTGCGTCCGATCCGGACGTTCGGCATCACGACGCTGTCCTTAATCTCGGACATTTTTCCGACTTCGACACCACAGAACATCACGGATTGATGTGCTATGCCGTCCAACGTGCACGTTTCCGAGATCAGGCAGTTGGTCGCCATCACGCTGCGGTTCCGTGTCGATCCGAGCTTCGTACGCCATGGACGGGTGTACATTGGCCATTCACTGTTATGCAGCTTCCAGTCCATATCGTCGGACAAGAGGTCCATGTGTGCTTCCCAAAGGCTGGCAACAGTGCCGACATCTCTCCAATACCCGTCAAAGCGATAGGCGAACAGTTCATCTTGATCCGCCAGCATCTTCGGAATAATATCCTTGCCGAAGTCATGGCTTGAGGCATCATTCGCGGCGTCCTCCATCAAATGTCTGCGGAGGTACTCCCATTCAAACAAATAGATGCCCATGGATGCCAGGTTACTTTCGGGTTCGGCCGGTTTCTCGGCAAAGTCCGAGATGCGCAGCGATTCGTCCACGCTCATGACCCCGAAACGGCTGGCTTCCTCCCAAGGCACCTCCATGACAGAGATGGTGGCTTTGGCGCCGTTCTTTTGATGAAATTGAAGCATTTGATTATAATCCATGTGGTAAATATGGTCACCGGACAAAACCAGTACATGCTCCGGCTGGTGACGGTCAATATATTCGATATTTTTATAAATGGCATCAGCAGTTCCCAAGTATTCCGAGGATCCAGTGTTGTAAGAAGGCAGCAGGGTGATTCCGTCCTCTCCATTTTTTTGGAGGCCCCATGGTTCGCCTTCCCCGATATGCAGATGAAGCGATTCTGCCTCGTACTGCGTCAGCACACCGATGGTGTCAATGCCTGAGTTTACGCAGTTACTGAGAGGAAAATCGATAATACGGTAACGACCGCCGAACGGAACAGCGGGCTTTGCCAGTTTCGATGTCAGAGGTGATAATCTGCGCCCTTCACCTCCGGCAAGCAACATGGCGATGCATTCTTTTCTCTTCATGTCGTTTCCTCCCATTCAAAATTGTCAATGTAGTACATAAATAAACGACTATCGCCCATCTGAAACGATTATATTGAAATATCACTGAAAAATTACAATTTTATTTTTCAGCGGTCATTTTTATTTTCATTTTGGCTACAATGGGGTAATGGTTTACATGCACTATATTCCTAAAGCAGGTGATCATTTGGAGAACATGAATAAGGCGCCGGGTCAGCCGCTGTCTGCGGAAGACATCTATTTGTTTCATGAAGGGACCTCCTATCACAGTCACAGGATGTTGGGCGCTCATCCTGCTGTGGAAGAAGGCGAGGAAGGCGTCCGGTTCACCGTCTGGGCGCCCCATGCCCAGGCTGTAGGCTTGGCGGCAGACTGGAACAACTGGAACGGAGAAAAGGATTCGTTATATAAGATACCCGATTCAGGTTTTTGGACTCGCTTTTTCCCCGGAATCCGTTCAGGTACTTTTTACAAATATGACATGACCGGACCTGGCGGAGAACGGTTCCTGAAGGCCGATCCTTATGCATTTCAGTCGGAGCTTCGCCCGGCCACCGCATCGGTGGTCACGGATCTTGGCGGATATGTATGGAATGACGGCCCCTGGCGTAGAAAGAGAAAAGCACCTTACCGCAAGCCGCTGAATATATATGAGATCCATTTCGGCACGTGGCGGCAGAAAGAGGACGGGACTTTTTATACATACCGGGAAATGGCTGATCTTCTTATTCCTTATTTGAAGGAAATGCACTATACCCATGTCGAGTTTATGCCGCTTGCAGAGCATCCATACGATTTATCTTGGGGATATCAGGGAACCGGCTATTTCGCCGTGACGAGCCGCTATGGGACGCCGCATGACTTTATGTATTTGGTGGACGCCCTGCACCAGGCCGATATCGGCGTCATCCTGGACTGGGTGCCATCCCATTTCGCTAAGGACGCCCACGGACTCCGCCGGTTTGACGGGACGCCGCTGTTTGAATACAGCGATGCGTATAAGGCTGAAAAACCCGGCTGGGGTACGCTCAGCTTCGACTTCGGCAAACCGGAGGTCCGCTCGTTTCTGATTTCCAACGCGTTGTTCTGGCTGGATGTGTTCCACATTGACGGGCTCCGGGTTGACGCGGTCACCAGCATGCTGCGGCTTGATTTCGAGAAGCAGGAAGGACAGTTCCAGCGCAACGAGAACGGTGGCCTCGAGAACACCGAGGCGATCGCTTTCCTGCAGCAGCTGAACACCGTGGTGTTCAGCTATTTCCCAAATACGCTGATGATGGCCGAAGAATCCAGCGCTTGGCCCGGGGTTACCGCACCCGTACACGAAGGCGGGCTTGGCTTTAATTACAAATGGAACATGGGCTGGATGAACGACACGCTGGATTATGTGGAAACGCCGTTTGAACAGCGGCCCGGGCGGCATCATCTGCTGACATTCCCGATTGCTTATGCTTATTCTGAGAATTATGCGTTGCCTTTATCCCATGATGAAGTTGTTCACGGCAAAAAATCGCTGCTCAGCAAAATGCCTGGGGATTACGGGCAGAAGTTCGCCGGGCTTCGGCTGCTGCTTGGGTACCAGATGACCCATCCAGGGAAAAAGCTGTTGTTCATGGGCGGGGAGTTTGGCCAGTTTATCGAATGGAAAGACCAGGAGCAGCTCGACTGGCTGCTGCTGGATTATGAGAGCCACCGCAGTTTGCAGCGGTATACCGCGGAATTAAACCGGCTGTATCTGAACGAACCGGCGCTGTGGGAGCGGGATCATGAGCTTGAAGGATACCAATGGATCACGCCGCATGACAACACGCAAAGCGTCATTTCGTACCTCAGAAAAGGGAAGAAAGCTGGTGACACCCTTGTCGTCATTATTAATTTTCAACCGGTGCGGCGCGAGCATTACCGGATCGGGATTGCCAAGGCCGGCACGTACGTGCCCGTGTTCTTCAGCGAGGATTCCCAATATGGCGGAAGCGGCGAGTTTAGCGCCGAACCCGTGCAGACGGAGAAGATCCCTTGGCATGAACAAACGTGCAGTCTGGAATTAACGCTGCCGCCGCTCAGTATGCTGATATATAAAAGGGAGCAGCCCCGTACGAAAAAGGCGGTCCCGGGTAATGAGAGTAAACCAAGCAAGCGGAGTGCTGCGGCAAAGCCCGGCAAATCCGGTGAAACCACTCGGGTGTCGGCGTCCAAAGCCAAGGAAGGGTTAGAAATGCCTACTGCAGAGACAAAGAAAAGATCGGGCAGAGGCACCGGAAGGAAACCGGTGACGGAAGACGGTCCGCGGATCAATGAATAGGAGGCAGGAGAGATGAAAGTCATATTTGCAGCAGCGGAATCGACACCGTTTATTAAAACAGGGGGACTTGCCGATGTCATCGGCGCCCTGCCCAAAGCGCTCAAACGAAGCGGCGCGGATGTGCAGGTCATTATGCCCAAACATAAAGGGATACCACAGCAATTTAGGGATGAAATGCAGCATCTCACGGAAATAAAAGTGCCGGTCGGCTGGAGAAATCAATACTGCGGCATCGAAAAGCTCGTGTACGACGGCATTCCGGTATATTTTCTCGATAACGAATACTATTTCGGACGGGACAGCGTGTACGGATACATGGACGACGGCGAACGCTTCGCCTTTTTTAACCGGGCCGTGCTTGAAGTGCTTCCGCTGATCGGTTCCGAGCCGGACGTGCTCCACTGCCATGACTGGCATACGGCGCTTATTCCGGTGTTGCTGCAGGCACACTACCGCCATAACGAGTACTACCAGCACATCCGTACCGTGTTTACGATACATAATTTGCTGTACCAGGGAATTTATCCTTACGAGGTACTTGGCGAACTGCTGGAGCTGGGACACCAATATTTTACACCAGAAGGCCTTGAGTTTTACGGAAACGTCAACTTTATGAAAGGCGGGATCGTCTACGCCGATCACGTGACGACGGTGAGTCCGACCTACGCCAGGGAGATTCAGACGGCCCACTACGGATACGGGTTGGAAGGGCTGTTGTATTCGCTCGGTGACCGGCTTAGCGGGATCGTAAACGGAGTGGATACGAAGAGCTACAATCCCGCTAACGATGCGAGCCTCTACGTAAAATACCGGTCGAACCTGGCAAAAAAGAGGGAAAACAAAGCGGGACTCCAGCAGGAGCTTGGTCTGCCGGTTAACCCGGACGTGCCGCTCATCGCAATGGTGACCCGGCTGGTGGAGTCCAAGGGACTGGATCTCGTGACGCGGGTGCTGGACGAAATGCTGGATCACGACGACTTCCAGTTCGTCTTGCTCGGCACGGGCGACTCCGCCTACGAGCATTGGTTCCGCGAAGCGGCAGGGCGGCATCCGGACAACATGTCGGCGCAGATTACGTTCAGCGACGCCTTGTCACGCAAAATATATGCAGGCAGCGACATGTTCCTCATGCCGTCGAAGTTCGAGCCATGCGGCATCAGCCAGCTGCTGGCGCTGCGGTACGGCAGCATCCCGATCGTTCGCGAGACCGGGGGGCTGAACGACACCGTGCAGTCTTACAACGAGTTTACGGGCGAGGGTAACGGTTTCAGCTTCACGGCGTTCAACGCCCACGACATGATGCATACGATCCACCGTGCGGCTTCGTTTTATCAACAGCCGGAGCATTGGAGCAAAATCGTGAAGAACGCCTTTGCCGGGGATTACAGCTGGAGCATGTCCGCCAAGGAATATATGGACATTTATGATCGCGTCACCGTTTGAGCAAACGGAGCTGGTCCAGGCCGGCTCCGTGGTAATATCCACAGCGGCTAAGAATCCATTTGGAAAAAGCCTTCCGGAACTCCGGAAGGCTTTTCGTTATGAAGAAACCGATTTATTTGGTGAGATTTCGGTACAAAATCCGGTACCCGTAAGGGTCCAGACTGACGTTCATCGTTCCGTTCTGGGTAGGCACCTTGTCGCCCGATAAGGCGTCCTTCCAGTCGTTCGTAACCATCGGGTGGGACAGCACTTGCGGATTGTCGGTGTTGTTCATCCAGATCGTGAAATGAACCCGGCTGTCCATGCGCTCGTAAATAATGTTGGGATTGCCCGGTTCCGCCTTCAAAAAGCGGAAGCGGCCTTCGCGAAGCGCTTTGTTTTTTTTGCGCAGACCGATGAGCAGCTTGTAGAAATCGTACAGCTCGCGGTCCTGCTTCTTCGGATCCCACTCCATGCATTTACGGCAGTCCGGATCGCCGCCTCCGGTGAGGCCCACCTCGTCGCCGTAGAAGATGCATGGCGTCCCCATGAACGTGAACAGGAAGACGACCGCCAGCTTCATCCGGCGCTTGTCGTTGCCGACTCGCGTCAAGAGCCGCGGCGTATCATGGCTGCACAGCATGTTGAACACCACTTCGTTCGTCTGCTGCGGATAGCGCATTAGGATGGTGCCCATTTTGTTGGCGAACGTCAATCCGTCCATGCCTCCGTTGAAAAACTCCAGCACCTTGTCGGCAAAAGGGTAGTTCATGACAGAGTCGAACTGGTCGCCCACCAGCCAGGCCAGGGAATCGCTCCACACTTCTCCGACGATATATGCGTCCGGATTGGCGTTTTTGACGACCATGCGGAAGTCCCGCCAAAAATGGTGGTCGACCTCGTTCGCCACGTCCAGCCTCCAGCCGTCCAGCTTGATTTCCTTGATCCAGTACTCGGCAACGTCCAGCAAATACTGCTTCACCTCGGGATTGGCCGTGTTGAACTTCGGCATATTGCCGAAGAAGCCGAACGTGTCATACGTGGCGATCCCGTTCTCAACCCGAGCCGGAAACTGGTTGATATGAAACCAATCGGCGTATTTGGACTTTTCCCCATGCTTGAGGACGTCCTGGAACGGTGGAAACTGTTCGCTGCAGTGGTTGAACACGGCATCGAGCATGACCCGGATCCCTTTGCTGTGACAGGCTTCCACGACCTGCTTGAGCAGCTCGTTATCCCCAAAATGCGGATCAACCTGCTTATAATCGACGATGTCGTATTTATGGTTCGACGGCGACGTGAACAAAGGTGTGAAATATATCGCATTAATGCCCAGATCGAGTAGGTCGTCCAGATGATCCAGGACGCCCTGCAGGTCGCCGCCGAAGAAATTGTCCGTTGTCGGCTGTCCTCCCCAAGGCTGTGTCCCTTTCGGATCATTGCTTGGATCCCCGTTCGCAAAACGTTCGGGCATAATTTGGTAAAAAATAGCATCTTTTGCCCAATCCGGCACCTTAAACACGTCGATCTCATGTATGTAAGAAAATTCGTAATAGCCGCCCGTCGGCGCCGGACAATTTCGGTACAGCCCGTTGTCGAGCATGTAAATCGTTTCCTTGCCGGAAGTGATCCGGAACGCATAGCTAAGACGCTTGTATTTAGGCAGCACGGCAGCTTCCCAATAATCGAACATATCGTCGGTCGCGGCTTTTTCCATCGTAATTTCAAAATAGGTCGAATCCCAGTCGTATTTGTCTCCGGTCATCGCAACCACCGTATCCACGTCGTTTCGTTTGGTGCGGACACGCAGATGTATCGTCTTCGGATCGTATGCATAGGCCCATTTGTCCCGGGGGACATGGTATAAAGCTTCCAGCAGCATGACTACACCTCCACTAAATATCTAGCTATTTAATACCTCATTCCCGGAATGATGAACCATGGCTGCCGCCTTAATCTGACGTTTCGGTGAACTTTTTGCGTAGGAGTCCCCATTGCGTGTAATTACATAATAAGAAGTTTTTCTTTCAAAGGGTGCAGGTTTTTGAAGGGATTTATGCATCGATATTAGGAAGGAGACGGGCTTTGAAACGGTAAATACATATTTATTCCGAAAAAGAGGGGAGGTGACTAAAAGAAACAATAGAACTAGGAATAAATGGAATTAAAAAGCTATAATTCGCCTTATCCTGGCTATTTTGAAATGTATTGACCACTGTATGAAAATGTCATTGCATAATCATGCATTTTTATTGTATGATTAGAACCGTGGTTTTTCGCCGGATACGGATCATGCCTTTGAACAACAATAAGTATCATTGAAATGGACAGGAGAGATAGATATGAAAAAATGGGGTATTCTAACGGCATGCATTCTGCTGGCAGGCTCCCTGCTTGCCGGATGTGGTAGCAAACCTTCGACTGAAGGCGGCACGGCAGCGGGCGAACAGCCGGCCAGCGGCAAGACAATCGTGCTTGGAACAAGCGCGGACTTCCCGCCGTACGAATTTCATAAAATGGTGAACGGCAAGGACCAAATCGTCGGCTTCGATATCGAAATCGCCAAGGAAATCGCCAAAGACATGGGGGCGCAGCTTGAAGTCAAGGACATGAGCTTTGATGCGCTTCTCGGCGAGCTGTCCACCGGCCGCGTAGATTTTGTCATTTCGGGCCTTACACCAAACGAAGAACGCAAGAAACAAATCGATTTTTCGAACAACTACTATAAGGCGGAGCAGGCCGTTGTCGTCAGAGAGGCTGACAAAGACAAATACAGCACGATGAAAGCTCTGGAAGGAGCTTCGCTCGGCATTCAGAAGGGTTCGATCCAGGAGGACATCGCCAAGACGATTCCGGGCGCGAAGATCACCGGTCTGGGCAAAATTTCCGACATCGTGCTGCAGCTGAATTCGAGCCGCGTGGATGCCTCCATCATGGAGAAGCCGGTAGCCGAAGCATACATCAAGAACGTCAAAGGTCTGGTAATTGCGGATGCGGTTCCTGATTATAAGGAAGACGGCTACGCGATCGGGATCAAAAAAGGTAACACTGAGCTCGTGAACCAAATCAACAAAACGCTGGACCGTCTGAAATCCGAAAACAAGATTGAGAAGTACGTTGCCGAAGCGAGCGATTTGGCTGCACAGAAATAGAGGTTAAGCTGTCTGTTCTCATTTTATACATCGGAAAAAATAGCGAAGCGAATTCGCTATTTTTTCTGTTCAATGATGGGTACCTTGTTTCAAATATGTCCCGATCTGTTGTATACAGGGAAAGGATGGGACAGGCAGGTATGATGACAAAGGAGGTTCTTGGGTCTTTATGAATATGTTCTCCGTTTTTTGGGATTACCGGACGTATTTTGCGACAGGTATCCAGTATACACTGCTCCTGGCGGCCATCGGCGTCATATGCGGCTTCGTGCTGGGCATTATTATATCCTTGATGCGGATGTCCCGCTTTTGGCTGCCGAAGATGATCGGTTCGGTGTGGGTGGAAGTTCTCCGCGGTACCCCGATGGTTGTTCAGCTGTTTATTATTCACTACGGCCTCGTGGCCTTCGGGGTCAAATTTACGCCGATCGAGTCCGGTGCAATTACGTTGTCCATTAACAGCTCCGCATACCTTGCGGAAGTGTTCCGTGCCGGAATCCAGGGGGTGGACCGAGGCCAGTCGGAAGCGGCCCGTTCCCTGGGAATGACGCGCAGCATGACGATGCGGTACATCGTGCTGCCCCAAGCTGTAAAAAGCGTGCTGCCGGCCATCGGTAACGAGTTTATTACGATTATCAAGGAATCATCCATCGTATCGTTTATCGGCGTCACCGACTTGATGTACCAGTCGGGGGCTATCCAAGGGATTACGTATGATTACCTCAGTCCGCTGCTGGTCATTGCAGCCATCTACTTTATTATGACGTTTACCTTGTCCAAGCTGCTGGGGGCATTTGAAAGGAGGCTGAATACCGATGATCAGCGTTAAAGATTTGCGCAAATCGTTCGGCAAGCTGGAGATTCTGAAAGGGATCGACATCGACATCGCCAAAGGCGAGGTCGTCGTCGTGATCGGCCCCAGCGGCTCGGGGAAAAGTACCTTTCTCCGCTGTTTGAATCTGCTCGAAACGCCTTCTGGGGGGCAGATTACGTTTGAAGGTGAGCCGATTACGGACAAACGCCACAACATCAATGCCACACGCGAAAAAATGGGCATGGTGTTCCAGCATTTCAACCTGTTCCCGCATAAATCGGTGCTGCAGAACCTCATGCTGGCCCCGGTTAAGGTGAAAAAGCAGCCGCCGGCCGAGGCGGAACGCATTGCCCTCGACCTGCTGCGCACGGTCGGATTATCCGACAAGAAGGATGCGTATCCGTCCCAGCTGTCAGGCGGGCAGAAGCAGCGGATCGCCATCGCGCGGGCGCTGGCCATGCAGCCTCACGTCATGCTCTTTGACGAGCCGACTTCGGCGCTGGACCCGGAAATGGTCGGCGAAGTGCTGGAGGTCATGAAGAAGCTCGCAGAGGGCGGCATGACGATGGTCATCGTAACCCATGAAATGGGATTTGCCCGGGAAGTCGGCGACCGGATCGTCTTTATGGACGGCGGACAAATTGTCGAGCAGGGGACGCCTGCAGAAGTGTTCGGTAACCCGCAAAACAGCCGCACGAAAGATTTTCTGAGCAAGGTCCTTTGACAAAGAACCTCATCTAAAAATGATAAAGCCATGGACGAGAATATTACTCATCCAGGGCTTTTTTTGTACCTTTTCATGAATAAATCGTTAAAATGAATGAAGATGTTGTAACTTTTTTGAAAGGAATTGAGCCGTTGCTCTCTTGCTTAAGTCAGCTAACAACTCTATATAAAGCCTGATATTTCGAGGCTTTTGTATTGGTAACATTTTCATGCGCACAGGTTACAAAATTGTGATATATTTGTTGAGCCGAAACTTTTAAGGTAAAGTGCGGGGGATGTAATTTGTGTACATAGTACGCTTGGGGTGAATCGCACCAACAGGGCGTAGGGTTGTCTCCTCAATCCGAATCCGACAGCTAACTTCGCAGGCATCACGACTTAAGGAGGAACCATGAAAAGATTTAAAGGAATCAAGACACTTGCAGCCATCATCGGCATTTCTCTGGCGGTACAGACGGTACCCACGTTTGCGGACTCGGTCCATGTAGCGAAGGATGGAGACACCTTCTATACACTATCTAAACAATATGGCGTTAATTTGAATCAACTGATGAATGCAAATCCGAATGTACAAGCAACCAATATTTATCCGGGCCTGAAATTAAACGTTCCCGGAGCAAGCACAGCCAAGGCATTTGCCGCAGAGGACAGCGGCTCCATCATCACGGCTGCTTCCCTGAACGTCAACGGCGATGACAAAGTCGTGGAAGCATGGGGTAAAACCTTCGATTACTCCAAAACGCTGGACGTCCAAGCTACGGCATACTCTTCCGCAGCTAGCGAAAACGGCAAGTGGGGCGCAGTGGATTACTTCGGCAATCCGCTGAAGCTGGGAACGATCGCGGTTGACCCGTCCGTTATTCCATTGGGAACGAAAGTGCTGGTTACCGGTCACAGCTTCCCGGGCCTTCCGAAGAAAGCCTTCGTAGCGACAGCTAAGGATACCGGCAGCGCGATTAAGGGGAAACGCATCGACATTTTCGTGCCGGGCAGCCCGGAAAGCGTCAGTGCCTTCGGGTTCCAGGACGTTGAGCTGTACTTCATTAAATAGTCAATGCTATTCATAACAACACGGAAAAACCGGCTTTTGTACTCAAGCCGGTTTTTTTGTACGCTCAGCGCATTACTTGTCTTTTGGAACGTGAAGTAACCTCGGCAGCGTGACGAATGAATAGCCTTTATTTTTCAAGGTCCGAATAATGTCCGGAAGGGCATCGATTGTACCGCTGAGATTGGACGTGGTTCCGCCTCCCGCATGCTGAAGAATGATCGAGCCTTGCCCAACGGTGGACAGCACGTTGCGCTTGACCGCCTCCTTGCCGATTCCTTTCCAATCCAGCGAATCGACGTTCCAGTTTACGATTTTGTAGCCCTGCTGCTTGGCCCAGCGAAGTTGGCGTTCCGTGATGTCTCCATAAGGCGGCCTGATCAGCTTGGGCTTATAGCCGACGATGCCGTAAAGCGTGTTCTCCGTCCGCTTAATCTCGGCTACATATTCCTCCATCTCCAATTTGTGAAACACGGGATGATTATAGGAGTGGTTTCCGATCACATGTCCTTCACGGACGATGCGCTCGACCAGCTCGGGATGCTTCTTCGCCCGGCTGCCCATCACAAAAAAGGTGGCTTTAATATGATGGGCTTTGAGAACATCCAGGATCTGAGGAGTAAACCTGGGATCCGGCACGTCATCAAAGGTTAGGGCCACCTCTTTGACGCGCGGACCGTGAATTTTGAACGTTTCGGGATATTTTTTGATCAGCTGGCCGAGCGTAAGGATCTGCTGTTCCTTCCGCTTTTCTTTCGCCTCCCGGCTGCTGGTTTCCCGTGCAGGTTCGGAACCTGACGGATGTTCCGGGGGTTCACCGCCTTGAGCGGCGGCTGCCGGCCACCCGGACTGCCAAGGACAGATCAACAACAAGATCAGCAGGGAAGACAGCAATGTGCATAACAGCTTCTTTTTCATCCGTCTCGACTCCTTTCCACCGCGGACAAACAGCGAAAACATGATTATCCTTGTTATGTCCATAAGTTGATGCAATTATGTTGCTTTAAATCAGATGCTGGGCCACATTTTCATATCGTTCGGCAAAGCGTGTATAATAGAACTGATGGATTATGGTCGCTGCACGTTGGCCGTAACCGCGAGGTATGGACGATGAACGGCGGCGCTGCAATCATATAACCCTGTTGTCATATAGGTTTAATCACATACAACATAAAGGAGACACGAAGCAATGGCAGATCTATTTACACCTTATGTACTTAAAGGATTATCTCTGAAAAACCGGATTGTTATGCCTCCGATGTGCCAATATTCGGTACAGGCTGAGGACGGGATCCCTAACAATTGGCATTATGTCCATTATGTATCCCGCGCAGTCGGCGGAGCCGGATTAATTATCGTAGAGATGACGGGGGTTCATCCCGACGGACGGATTACGAACCGGGATACGGGAATATGGGATGACGGGCAGATCCCTGCTTACCGCAAAATCGTCGACGAAGTGCACGCCCATGGCGCAAGGATCGGCATCCAGCTGGGTCATGCCGGCCGCAAGGCGGAGGACGCGAACCCGCCCGTAGCCCCATCGGCTATCCGTTTTGACGAGAAATATAAAATTCCGAGAGCTTTGTCCACCGAAGAGGTCCAGAGTCTGGTTACCGCCTATGGGGAAGCGGCCCGGCGCGCGGTGGAGGCCGGCTTTGATACGGTGGAGATACACGGCGCTCACGGCTATTTAATTCATCAGTTCCATTCTCCGCTGACCAACCGAAGAGACGATGCGTATGGAAAAGACCTGGCTTTGTTCGGAGAAGAAGTTGTTAAAGCCGTCAAGAAGGCGGTCCCTGAAGACATGCCTGTTCTGATGAGAGTGTCAGCCAAGGAGTACGTAGACGGCGGTTATGACGTCGATTACTGCGCGGAAATCTGCCAACGATACCGGGATGCGGGCGTGGACGTATTTCATATTTCCTCTGGCGGTGAAGGTCATATCGGATCGAACGGCGGACCGAAGGCTGGCTCGGGGTACCAGGTGGAATTGGCGGAACAAATGAAGGCAAAGCTAAATGTGCCGGTAATCGCTGTCGGCCGCTTGGAAAATTACGAGGAAGCGCAGCAGGTGGTGCTGGAAGGAAAGGCAGATCTGGTCGCAGTCGGCAGAGGCATGCTGAAGGAGCCTTACTGGGCGCTCCATGCGGCTCAAGAGCTGAATGCAGAACAGAAGATCCCGAAACAGTACTTGCGCGCATTTTAACGAGACACTACGGAGATAAAGCTAATCAAGCATTCACAACAAAACGCTGGAGTCAGATCGGTTGGATCGGCTCCAGCGTTTTTTTAAACGGTAAACATAGCCTTGAATGAATGCTCATTGCTGCTATATTATGGAAGATGAACAAACCCGAAAAAAATTTTGGCGATTTTTGAAACGGTCCTAAAACTGCTGCGTAAAAGAGTATCAAGAAGAACACATTAACCTTTCAGGAGGAACAAGAAACCATGGCTATTTTCAAAAGACTGCGCGATTTAACAATGTCCAATATTAATGCGATTATCGATAAGGCAGAAGACCCGATCAAGATGACGGACCAATATATCCGCGATATGACCGAAGATTTGGAAGACGCGGAAAAGGCTGTAGCCGCTCAAATCGCTATCGAGAAAAAATTCAAGCAGCTGTACGAAGAGCAGCAGGCGCTCGTTGAGAAGCGTACCCAGCAGGCACACACCGCAGCCCAGGCACAGAACGTTGAGCTGGCCCGCCGTGCGCTGGAAGAGAAAAAATCGGCTGAGCAGAAAATGAACGAATACAAAGCAAGCTACGACCAGAACAAGGCTTCCGCCGACAATCTCCGTGCCAAGCTTGAGGAAATGCGCAAGCAGCTCACCGAAATGAAGAACAAAAGAGAGACGCTGGTAGCCCGCTATAATGCGGCCAAAGCGCAAACCGAAATCAACAAGGCGATGAACGGCTTCAGCACCGATTCTGCGACGAACGGCATGAAGCGGATGGAAGAGAAGATGCTGCAGATGGAGGCGCAAGCCGAAGCCAGCAACGAAATGTCCGCCAAAGGCAAATCGCTCGACGACGAGTTCGAACAGCTCGGCAAGGATAAAGAGGTTGAAGATGAGCTGGCAGCGCTCATGAAGCAGTACGATAACAAATAATCTGCCATAAACCGGGTATGATGAATAGCGAAGGGGAACATTTGTCATATTTCTCCTTCGCTTTTATTATGTATGAGTGAGACGTTGATAAGATGTGGAGGCTAAGGTGGATGGATTTTAATATCATTAAAGGGATTCTGGTATGGACAGGTTCCGGGGCGATCCTGCTCTTTATTTTGATGTTTGTGGATTCGCTGTTTACCAAGTACAAAGATTTTGAAGAAGTGAAGGCGGGCAACATGGCGGTCACCTCGCGCCTGGTCATCAAGCTGCTGTCCCAGGGTTACATTCTGTCCGTTTCGATTCGGACTTCGAATAACCTGCTGGAAGCGCTTGTCGTATCGATCGTCTCCTTCTTGATCTTACTCGTGCTGGAAGCGATCGTGCGCGTCTTGATGAGATGGTGGGCAAAGCTTGACCTGGATACAGGTACACAGCAAGGCAAAGTGGGTTATGGCCTGTTTGCCGGTACGATCCATTTGGTGGGCGCCCTCATCATTACCGCCTGCCTGTAGCACGACCCCAATATATATTAAAGTTTGATTACCTAAGGAGTTATAGCATATGAGTGTATTTAAAAGAATCGGCAACCTGTTTGCCAAGCCGGAACCGCCGAAACCGGAGAAAAGCATGCTGGCGCTGATGCCGGGAGATATTTGCGAGGTATCGCTGGTCACATACGAAGTCATCGGACGCGTGCACAACCGCGGAAGAAACGCCGTTCTGCTCACACTCCGGGACGGGAACACGATCGCTTACCTTAATATTGAAGAGCGCGAGACTTTGGAGTATGAATTGTACGCTCCCATCGACGGCCGGCTTGACAACCCTGCCGAAGTACCAACCGAAATCGAACTGGACGACCGGGTTTACTATATGGAAGAAGAATACATCGGTCATGTGTTGATTCAAGGCAAAACCCCGTTTACGCAAGGGGGAGAGCAGCACGTATGGCAGTACCAATCCGACGATTATCATCTGCTGCGGATCGAGTGGCAGAACGGACGCTTTATGCTGTATGAAGGAGAGAAAGTAATCCCAGGTGATGTGAAAGTCATCCGGGCCAATTAGAGGTGGGGCACATGATGGGTAAGAAGAGAAGCAGGTTTCTCGGCCTGAAGCTTCTGCTTGTCGCCAGCCTTGTGCTGTCTCTGCTGACCGGATGCGGCATCGGCTCGCCAAACGTCAAGGAGACATATCCGCTGGAGTCGGTGAACCGCGACGGTAACGCTACGTCGTATGTGTACCGGGCCGCGGACAAGACGGTTCCCGAGGTTGCGAAGGAGCTGACGGACGAGAAGAAGCCCGACCAGATGTCGCCGGAAGATGCCGACCGGATGTTCCTGGTGTACGGTAACGAGTGGTACCATCTGCAGAAAGATACCGCCAAGCCAAGCGATACGCTGATCGAAATCGACTCGCAGCAATACGTGCAGCGGAATTACGATTCAAGCTTTCTTCAGGGATATCTGACGGCCGCGCTCATCGGACAACTCTTTGATTCGTTCGGCGGAGGAGGCTCTTACCGGGGGTATACGAGCAGAGACATTTATCAGCCGAAGCAGGGAACGTACCACAAGCCGACGACCAACGATAAAAAAGTGGCGCCGCCGCTGACGGTTGAGAAGAAGGGCTCGATTCTCCGCCGCGGCAAAAACAGCGACACGAATCCGAGCGTCGGTTCCGGAGGCAGCATTTTTGACCGGAAGAAAGATACCAAGACTCCGAGCAGGGGCAGCATTTCAAGGGGCGGCAGCAGCGGCTCCGGCCTGTTTGATGCACCGAAGCGGTCGTATACGAAGCCGAAAACCCGCGTCGGGTCAGGCAAGATCACAAGGCGCAGGTGACGGCTGGCCGCAAGCGAATATCCTGATGCCGTGTTCACGGCAGACGAAAACGCACGAAGCATGGATTCGTGCGTTTTTTTGTGTCATGATAGACAGTGGAGATATTCAGCTACGGAAGGATGATACATAATGGCTCAGACACGAACCGATTACGATAAATTTCACCGGAAACCGATGCAGGTCAAGGATGCCCAAAGGTTGATCGCCGGGTATGTCGAGGCAGGCGCTGTAGAAACGGTACCGCTGGCGGAGAGCGTCGGGCGCTTTTTGGCCGAGCCCGTTACCGCCCCGCATCCTTTTCCGCGGTTCCGCCGCTCCGGAATGGACGGGTACGCGATATGTTCCGCCGACACCGCTTCTTGCAGCTCGGACGATCCGGTCTGGCTGGAAGTCATCGACGAGATTCCTTGCGGCAGCGTGTCCAGTCAAGTGATCCGGCCGGGGACGGCTGCGCGGATTATGACAGGCGCGGAAGTGCCAGACGGCGCGGACGCTGTCGTCATGCTGGAGATGACGGAGCAGCAGGAAAAGGACGGGCGTGCCCGGGTTGGACTGAAGCGAAAAATCCAGGAGGGGCAAAACATAACCCCGATCGGCCTGGAGGTTCAGGAAGGACAGCTGCTGCTTAGCCCGGGGACCCGGATTTCGGCCGGGGAAATCTCGGTGCTGGCGACGTTCGGCATTCACCGTGTCCCGGTGTACCGCAAGCCGCGGATCGCGATTTTCTCGACGGGGTCGGAGCTGCTGTCCGTCGAAGAGCCGCTGCAGCCGGGTAAAATCCGCAACAGCAACACGTACATGCTCGCGGCCCAGGTGCGGGAAGCGGGGGGCGAGCCCTTGATTCTGGAAGCCATTATGGACGATTTGCAGCTGGCACAAGCACGGGTCGAGGAGGCGCTGCAGAAATACGATGCAGTCGTGACCAGCGGCGGTGTGTCGGTCGGCGACTATGACATTATGGGCGATCTCGTCCGCAGCGGCGGAGTGGAGATGCTGTATAACAAAATCGCCATGCGTCCCGGCAGCGTCACGACGGCGGCCGTGAAGGACGGCAAGCTGCTCTTTGCGCTGTCCGGCAATCCCGGCGCCTGCTTCGTCGGCTTTGAGCTGTTCGTCCGGCCGACCATTCAGGGCATGATGGGAAGAAAGAATGCCTACCTTAAGGAGTGGACAGCCGTCCTGGACGTCGACTATACGAAGGTGAACGCCTTCACCCGTTACGTTCGCGGAAGAATGGAAGTCCGCGATGGATTGGTGTATGCCGTTCCGGCAGCGGTGGACGAATCGAGCGTCATGGTGACGATCAAGGACAGCGACTGCCTGATTGTCATTCCGCCCGCCAAGGCAGTCACACCGGCCGGATTCAAGGTGCAAATTTTGCTGCTTAAAGAGGGATCGAGATGAGCCGGCAAGATGTGAAACCGCCCGTCTGGCAAATCGTCGGATATAAGAACAGCGGCAAGACGACGCTCGTCTGCAGTCTCGTCGAGAGGCTTGCAGCCAAAGGCATACGGACAGCAGTGATTAAGCATGACGCTCACGATTTCGACATCGATCATCCGGGAACAGACTCGTACCGGCACCGGAAATCGGGGGCAGGTGCAGTCGCCCTAGTGTCCTCGCGGCGTACGGCCGTGATCGAGGAAGCGGAAACCGGGCTGGACGAGCTCATCGGGCGGTTTTCCGCATACGATATGATATTGGTGGAGGGCTTCAAGCAGGCGGAGTACCCCAAACTCGTGATGGTCCGCAGCCAGGAAGATCATTCGCTCGTTTCCGAATTAACATCCGTGAATGCGATCGTCTCCTGGCTTACCGATGACAAGGTGAAGGGGAACATGGAAGTGCATCCGGGTTCCGTTCCGGTATTTGGCGTCAATGACACCGGCCGGATCACAGAATGGCTGCTTCACCATAGTAAGCACGGTACAAAGGAATGAACGGAAACTAACCGTTTGCAATAAAAAAACAGCATGCCCATCCTGATGTACCGGATGCCGCAGGCTGTTTTTTATTGTGACCGCACCTAAAGCCGTTACGGTTCCAGCCTCCGCTCAATCGCCTCGGACATCGTTTTGTCCGTGAGATGGGCGTAAACCTCCGTCGTTTCGGTTGAGGCGTGGCCGAGCTGCTCCTTCGTTTTGTAAATATCGTTCTGCAAATAATAGTCGGTGGCGAAGGAATGCCGGAGCTTATGTACGGTGAGATAAGGCTTGCCGAAGCGCTTGGCATACTTGATGATCATCGCCTGGATCGCCCGTTTGGTCATGCGTCCGCCTTCCTGATGCCCGTTCGGAAGCGCTGCAAACAGCGCTTTTTCCCGCTTTGGTACCTTGTATCTGGACTGACGAAGGGTAAGGTACTGGGCCAAATCATCCTTGGCCTGCTCACGGAAATAGACCGGGGTCTTGAACGTCTCGTCGTTATTGCCCTTCCGGTACACATACAGCATCTTGTTGTTCATGTCCAGATCATCGACATCCAGGTTAACGACCTCGGACACCCGAAGCCCCGAATTCAAAATCAGGCTGGCAATGCAGGCGTCGCGTTCCTTATTCAGCTCATGGGCGTGGAGCGCCTGCTTGTTATTGACGACATCTTTTGCGTAGCCGTCCATAATATAGCCGATAAACTCCAGCAGCTCGTCTTCCTCGAGGATCTTCCCTTTCAGCTTGGCGGCCGTGTCTTTCGGTTTGTGGATCCGTTTGATCTCCACCTTCGCCATAATGTTGCGCTTCAGAAGCGGATAAAAGTTGTCATCCTCGGCAATTTGGCTTAAGTAATGAAACAGGGAGCGCATGGAAGAAAGCTTGCGGGAGACGGTAATTTTGGAGTTGGCGCTCTCCCGGCGGGTCGTTAAATACAAGCGGTAGCTGACCACGTCTTCCATCCGCAGCACCTCCAGCTCTTCCAGCGTTACCTTGCCGTTGTCCGGCGCAGCGGACAATCCTTCGGCCCGAAGCCAGTTGAAGAACGTTTCGTAATCCCGGATATATTCAAGCAAAGTGGACGGCGACAGATCAGGCAGCTTGTAATCGATAAATTGCTGGACGTACCAAGGCATGGTCAGCACTTTGTCGTCGAGCTTTTTCCGGTCTTGTTCCTTTTGAACGTTCATCGTCATCCCTCATCTTTCCTTTTCTTCGTATCTTTTTATATTAACACAATGGGCGAACAGATGTCCGCTTCAATTATGTATATGTCAGGGAATCCGTCCGCGTATAACCTTGCCCGTCCTTTGACAAAGTTATATAGTGGAAATGAAGTCAGGATCGTGAACAGGAAAATAGGAAGGTGAAGTTATGGAGTTCAGGCTGGACCTGGTTCCGCACAAGCGCAGGCAAGTGATCTACAATTTGATGCAGCTGTATATGTACGATTTTTCCCGCTACCAGGATATCGTGGTGGATGATAACGGCAAATTTCCCGAATACCCGGGAATCGACGAGTACTGGCGCAGGGGAACCGGCAAGCATGCTTTTTTGATTTCTTACGACAAAGTGCCGGCCGGTTTTGCGCTGGTGGACCGGTTGTACGACCCGATCGAAGGCGACTTTTACATGACGGAGTTTTTTATTATGCAAAAATACCGCCGCACCGGCATGGGAACCTGGGCAGCGCAGGCGCTGTTCGATCGGTTCAAGGGCAGATGGAAAGTGACCCAGATCAAAAACAATCTGCCGGCCCAGGCCTTCTGGCGGAAAGTGATCGGCAGCTACACGAACGAGCGGTATTCGGAGAAGGTTCACCCGCAGTATGGCAATATCAGCCAATATTTTAGCAGTTTATAGATGGAGCTAAATACATAGGCTCACGTTGGCAGGGAAATCGAGCATTTCTTGAACCGGAACGGGCCGGGGAGGAAGAATCGTCAATGCCAGCGGTTTAGCAATCCTCCGCTTCGGGTAAACATCTCATATACTGCGTAAAAGTCACTTCGTATCTATGAACGCATCCAATTATGAAACCAGGGAGGATTTCATTATGGAAAGACGGGCATTCGGCAATACAGGCATGGAAGTGAGTATTTTGGGCTTTGGCGGCGCGGAGATCGGCAAGGAAACGGACCTTTCCAAAGTCGAGCAGCTGCTTGGCAGCGCGCTTGATGCGGGACTGAACATGATCGATACGGCGGAGTGCTACGGCGACAGCGAGGAGCTGATCGGCAAAACGATGGCGAACCGCCGCAGCGAATATTATTTATTCACCAAGTGCGGACATGCCTCCGGCTTTGATTATAAAGATTGGGACCCTGAGCTGCTGGAGAAAAGCATCGACCGCAGCCTGAAGCGGCTGCAGACCGATTATGTCGACTGCATCCATCTGCACAGCTGCTCGGAGGATGTGCTGAGACAGGGTGCGGTGATCGAGGTGCTGCAAAAGGCCAAGCAGCAGGGAAAGGCGCGGTTTATCGGATACAGCGGCGATTCGATTGACGCATTGTATGCGGTGCAAACCGGCGTGTTTGACAGCTTGATGGTGTCGCTCAACATCGCCGACCAGGAAGTGATCGACCTGACGCTGCCCGAAGCGCGCAAGCGGGGAATGGGGATCATCGCCAAGCGGCCGATCGCCAACGTAGCCTGGACTTACGACAAGCTTCCCGAGAACGCCTACCCGTATAAATACTGGCAGCGGCTGAAGGAGCTGCAGTATGACTTTCTGCGGGACAACGAGCAGGCGGTGGCGGATGCCCTTCATTTTACGCTGGATACGCCCGGGGTGGATACCGCGATCGTGGGAACGAACAAGCCCGGGCGCTGGTCGCAGAACGCTGAGATGCTTGCAAGCACGAGCCTGAGCCATGATAAGTACCAGGAGATCCGGGCGCGCTGGAAGGAAGTGGCCCCGCGGGACTGGGTGGGTCTGACGTAAGTAGACCAGCCTGACGTAAGGCGATCAAGTTGAATGGACTCATGAAAAAGCACTACGAACTGGAATCATTTGCCCGATAGAGAAGGCTCCCTCTGGAACACTTCAAGTTCCGGAAGGGAGCCTTTTTGCATGCCCGGAGACCAGGTCAACCACTCTTATTCAGCCTTTCCCAGCTTCGTTTCGCTAAATTGAAGACGGTACTGCCCTGGCGTCATTCCCTCAAGCTTTTTAAACATCCGGTTGAAATATGGCGGCTGATAGCCTACCGATTTAGCGATTTCGTTCATTTTGAGGTCGGTCGTCAGCAGGAGCTTTTTGCAGCGGCCGATTTTGAGCGCCGTTAAATAATCAATGTAATTCGAGCCGGTCATTTGGCGGAACGCCTTGCTGAGATGCGACACGCTGACTCCGGCTTCCATGGCGAACGTCTCGAGGGAGATATCGCACATGTAATTGTCGTGAATGGTTGCCAGCACCTGGTCCACGATATCCTTCATGGCATGTTGGTAGCTCTTGGACAGCATGTCGATGTACGGACGAATTACCCGTTTGCCGAACCACTGGATACATGCCTCGGAGTCCCTTAGCGTCCTCAGCTCCTCTTCCAGCTGGACGCCGTCAAAGAGGGCGTACGGGTTATGTCCCGACTGCAGCATGGACCGGTACAGGCTGCTCTTCAGGCGCATCAGTCCCTGGTGGACGACCCATTCCGGTGCGCCTTCATTTTTCAGAGCGGTCACGAACCGCTCCAGGATGTCGGCCGCCTCGCGTTCCAGCCCGAGGTTCAGCGTGTGCGTAAATTCCTGCTCCAGATCGTACGGAAAATCGACCTCGGGATTCGCCTGCTCCAACACGGCGGTTGCATCCAGCAGCTGGCTCTCCGACGTAAACGTGCGGTAGCTGAGCGCTTTGCGCGACTGTTCCAGCAGGTAAGGAATGTCCATCCACAGCGACGCCGGGCCGTTCACGACGATCGTCGACGGCATGCGCAGCACGTGCTCTAGCGTGCGGAGCATATCCCCGCCAAGCCGGAGCAGTTCATCCCGCGCATCGTCCATGGTGGAGGTTTCCGGAAATATCAGCACCGCGGCAATCGAACCGTCGAGCAAATCGAGCGTATGCACATAGGCGGCCGACGCCTCCGACATTTCGCCGACGATGTTGATGGCCGCGTAGGTGATGAGCTGGCTGTCCTTTTCCGTCAGGGGTGCCTTGTGACCGTCAAGTCCGTGCAGCTGGCAGACCGCGACCGAAAACAGGCAGCCTGTCACGTCGAGCTGCAGGGCGCGAAGCTTTTCGGTCATTTCCGTCTCCGATAAATGGGCGGCTTGTCCCAGCACAAACTGGTTGATCAGCGCTTCCCTGACTTTGGGAGTGGATTGATCCAGCCGGCTCTGCAGCGTCTCGTTGGCAAACCGGTACTGCTGCCATTTTGTCTCAATGTAAGCCATTTCGTCGGACGGATCGGCATCTTCATCCGCTTTGCCGTCCCTGAACAGATCCATGACTTTACGGAACGGCTGGTAGAAGCGGTTGGACGCAAACCAGCTCAGCCCGAGCGCGGCGATGAGAGACACGATCCAATAGACGACCACCACATGCGTATAGGCACTGTTGGGCGCGGTGACTTTGGATGACGGGGTACCCGTCACAAAGGTCCAGATCCGGTTCATTTTTTCAAAAGAAACCGCATTCATGAGGAACTGCTCATGATCCGCACGGATTTGAAAGCGCGACTGGCTGTCATACGTGCGCTTGGTCGAGCCGAGCTGTTCCATGATCCGCGGCAGCAGCTCGGGATACGATTTGGCGGCATCCGACTGTCCAATGACCACGTCGCTACCATCGAGAACATAGGCGGCCTGGTCGGGGGTCACGTTCAATTGGAGCATGGCCGGGTTGACGTAGAGGACGAGCGCCCCGTAAGAGGTTTGGCCGTTAAAAGGCAGCTTCATGACGATTGCATGCTTGGAGCCGCTGCGCCCAAACGGCCGGGTGAGATGATTCGTCCAGAAAATGCCCTTATCCCCGTTCATGAGACTGTTCCAAACGGCACGATCCGCCGGATCGTCCAGCGTGCGCAGGCCGAGGACGGGCTGCAGCAGCACATTCTGCTTCGGTATGTACAAATAAGCCTGATCGATCAGCGATTCCCCGTTTTCGATCAGCGACATCGTGTCCAGCAGCTCCTGGGTCTTTTCGAACTCATCGACATAGTTCATGTCAGCGATCGCAGGCTTAAAGATGGGGTTGGCCATCATGTGCAGGGCGTACTGTACCAGCTGGGCGAACTGGCCGTCGATTCTGCGCACCGATTCCCGCAGCATGATCTCGTTATTTTGCTGATACTGTTGGATCAGGTACCGGTTGCCGACATACCCGCCAATGCAGCTGACGATCGTGATCGGAATACAGGTCAGCAGGATCGCAAGCGCGATGCTTCTCCAGTATACGGTCCCTTTCGATGCGAACCTTTTCGCCAAGTAGTCTCTCAACATGGTATCCACTCCCGCTCGTTTGCTTCCGCCCTGAATCTTGATTATGACGATAGTATGTCTATCATAACGAACGGCAGCGGGGTTGAATAGACCTGTAACCCATGAATTTCCGCCAGTCAAAAAAGTGCAATCCCCAGAAACGGACACGCGGAAATGATTGATCGAAAGTGGCCTCGGCCGCTTCGATTAAAGAATAGGGCATGACCATGGGTGGTGGCGCCTGTTCTAGCGGGAAAGAAAATCGAATTGCCGGAAATCCGGCCGCTCTCTAACATGATTCACATAAGCGGCCACAGGGGCGGCAGGCTCACAACCTCCGGATGGATATCAACCCGGGCAGCAGCCAGCCATCCCGATTGCCGCGGACCGGCAAGCTGGGAACCGACATTTTTGACGAAAGAGAGGGAGCGCGATGAGCGAAACATCGATGGGCGGGCAGTCCGAGCAGCGATCCGCCCCGGGGAAATCTGCCCCGCTAAGGGAGATCACGCTGAAGAAGCGGAGGCTGTGGCCTGATCTTCGGCGCGACAAGTATTTGTATTTACTGGCCATGCCGGGGCTGCTGTTTTTCATTATTTTTAAGTACATCCCCATTACGAATCTGGTCATTGGCTTCCAGGATTATTCCCCTTACCTGGGGATCATGGGCAGCAAGTGGGTCGGATTCGAGCACTTTGTCCGCTTTTTCTCCAACCCCGATTTCTGGATGCTGCTCCGCAATACGCTGGGCATCAGTCTGATGAATCTGGTGTTCTTCTTCCCGGCTCCGATTATTTTGGCGCTGATGATGAACGAAGTGAGAAATCAGATCATGAAGCGGTCGGTTCAGTCGCTGATCTATATTCCGCATTTTCTGTCCTGGGTGCTGATCTACGGGCTGACGTATTTGATGTTCTCCCAGTCAGAAGGGCTGATCAACAAGCTGCTGGAGGCAAGCGGGAAGAGCACCGTCGATATTTTATCGAATCCGCATTATTTCTGGGGCATGCTGACGGTTCAGTCCATTTGGAAGGAAGTAGGGTGGGGTACGATCATCTTCCTCGCGGCGATCGCGGGCGTCGATCCCCAGCAGTATGAAGCAGCTGTCATGGACGGTGCCGGGCGGTTCCGCCGGATGTGGCATATTACGCTGCCCGCGATGCGCAATGTCATTATGATCCTGTTCATTTTGCGCCTCGGCACGATAATGGACACCGGCTTCGAGCAGGTGTATCTGATGATGAACGCGGCGGTAACGGAGGTGGCTGAAGTGTTCGATACCTATGTATACCGGGTCGGCATTCGCCAAGGCGAGTTCAGCTACAGCACGGCCATCGGCCTGTTCAAATCGGTCGTCGGCGTCGTCCTGGTCGTCCTTGCGAACAAGGCGGCTAAACGCCTGGGTCAAGACAGCTTGTATTAAGGTAAAACTTCGAAAGGAGAGTTGCAGCGGATGGAACTGTCCCTGACCTGGAAAGACCGCCTGTTCAGCCTGTCCAACGGAGGGCTGCTGATCCTGTTCAGCCTGGCCATGGTGTTTCCGATTTATTATACGATTGTGCTTTCGTTTACGGATCCGACAGAGTATTATACGAGGGATTTGATTTTGTGGCCGCATCACTGGTCGCTGGACGCGTACCGATATCTGCTCGGCAACGGCTTGTTCGTCAATTCGGTGCTGATCAGCCTGTTTCTGGCGACTGTGGGCACGCTGCTGAGCTTGCTGGTGACCGGGGGACTGGCCTATGCCATCTCGGTCCGCCGGCTCCGGTTCCGCAAGACGATGATGGTCATGATCCTGATTACGTTTTTGTTTACGCCGGGACTTGTGCCGCTGTACATGGTAGTCCGAAACCTCGGCCTGATCGACAGCGTCTGGTCGCTGATTTTGCCGTCGCTGACGAGCGGCTGGTACGTGCTGCTGATGAAAGGCTTTTTCGACAGCATCCCGGACAGCCTGGAAGAGGCCGCGCGGATCGACGGCTGCACCGAAATCAGCGTGTTCTGGCGGATTATCATTCCGTTGTCGCTGCCGGCGGTGGTCGCTTTCGGGCTGTTTTTTGCGGTGGGGTACTGGAATACCTATTTCAACGCGATCATGTTCATTAATGAGCAGAACAAATGGCCGCTGCAGGTGCTCCTGCAAAATATGCTCGTCGATCCGACGACGATGGGCGGCGGCGAGAACGCCAATATCAGCGTTACCATGAACCGGCAGATGCCGACGGAGACGCTCAAAATGGCCGCGGTGGTCATTGCGACGGTTCCGATTATGCTCGTATATCCGTTCCTCCAGAAGCACTTCGCCAAAGGGGCGATGGTGGGCTCGGTCAAGGAATGAAGATATATAACAGGGTAAATCCAAGGGAGGTTATTCTCTATGAAAAAACAAGCAGAACAAAGTGCAAGGCAATGGTTCATCAAAACGTTCGTTGTGGCGGTGGGCACCAGTCTGCTGCTGTCCGCCTGCGGCGGCGGGGGTAAAAGCGGCTCGGCGGATTCTTCGGCCCCGACCAAGATACAGATGCAAACGCTGAATTACGCGACGGAGTTTATCGACAATACGAATCCGATCTGGAAGGAATTTGAGAAGCGCACGAACACGCAGCTGGATATTACCTGGCTGTCACCGACAACGTCCGAGGAGAAGATCAATGTCATGCTGGCATCCGGCGATCTGCCGGAGGTGACGTTCGTGGAATCGCTGCTGAATCCACAGCTGCAAAAAATGATTGGCCAAGGCGTGTTCTGGGATCTGACCCCGTTCATCAAGGATTACCCGAATCTGAGCCAGCCCGCGCTCGCCGAAATGTGGACGGATTCGAAGGTCGACGGCAAAAATTACAGCATTCCCCGCTATTACCCGAGCTATGGAGGAGGGGCGTTCCCGATTCTGCGCAAGGACTGGATGGACAAGCTGGGACTGCAGACCCCGACCACCATGGACCAATTTTTCGACGTGCTGAAGGCGTTCAAGGAGAAAGACCCGAACGGAAACGGCCAGGCGGACGAAATTCCGTATGCCGCCAACAGCGATACGATGGGCTTTGTGTATGGAGTGTTCAACGGCGTGCAGGGTGCCTGGAAGCTGAAGGACGACAAGCTGGTGCCGACGATTACGGAAGACGCGTCGCGGGATGCGCTCCTCTGGATCAAAAAAGCGTATGACGCCGGACTGTTCCCGAAAGATTTCGCGATCCTGAAGTACTCCCAGACGGTCGACCTGATCCGGGGCGGCAAATCGGGCGGCACATCACAGTCGATGAACCACGCCTGGGTGACGGGCTCCAAAATCAGGGAAGTGGTGCCGACGGCCGATTACATGCCGATTACCTACCTGCAAAACGCGGAAGGGGAGAAATATACGCCATCCGGATCGCCGTATTACGGCGTGTACCTGATCCCGAAAAAAGTGCCGGAAGCCAAGGTGAAGAAAATCCTTGAATTTTTCGATTACGCGTACGACAAGGAAGGCAATGAGCTGGCAACTTACGGCATTGAGGGCGTCGACTACACGGTCGAGAACGGCCGCAAAATCCCGACGCCGCAGGCAGCCAAGGACCAGGTGGGCGACGGCAACATGAACAACCTGATCCATCTCATCAGCGACGATATGTCGATCGGAGCGGTCGGCATGCCGGACGACGTATACAACCGTAATGTGGAAATCGTCAATGAGCGCAAACAAATCAAGACACCGAACCCTGGCAACGAGCTGTACTCCGAAGCTTACAATAAATACTATCCGGAAATTTCGAAAAAAGTGAGCGATATGCGAACCAAAGTGATCATCGGCAAGGATACGATTGAAAACTACGACAGGCTCATCGAGCAGCTCCGCAGCGATCCGACGCTGAAACAGGTTGCGGATGAGATGACAGAGGCTTATCATAAAAAAATGGAAAGAAAGTAACCTCCAAATCCCATTCATGAGAGAGGCGAAACGATGAGTGTACTAAGCGTTCAAGGCAAGCAGTTTGTGTGGGACGGCGAGCCCATCCGCCTGGTTTCCGGGGCGATCCATTATTTTCGGGTCGTTCCCGAGTATTGGCGGGACCGGTTAACGAAGCTGAAGGCTTGCGGCTTTAACACGGTGGAGACCTATGTGGCCTGGAATATCCATGAGCCCAGAAAAGGGGAGTTCGTGTTCGATCACGGGGCGGATCTCGTCCGCTTCGTCGAAACGGCCGGTGAACTCGGCCTGCATGTCATCGTAAGACCCAGCCCGTATATTTGCGCCGAATGGGAATTCGGCGGTCTGCCCGCCTGGCTGCTCAAGGAACCGGGCATCCGGCTGCGCTGCAATGACCACCGGTATTTGGGCCACGTCGATGCTTATTATGACGTGCTGATTCCGAAGCTGGTTCCGCTGCTCAGCACGAACGGCGGGCCGATCATCGCGATGCAGATCGAGAACGAATACGGCAGCTATGGCAATGACAAGGCGTACCTGAACCATTTGAAGAAAGGGCTTACATCCCGCGGCGTGGACGTGCTGCTGTTCACCTCAGACGGGCCGGGAGATTTTATGCTGCAGGGCGGCATGGTGGAGGGCGTGCTGGAGACGGTCAACTTCGGGTCCCGTGCGGTTGAAGCCTTTCAGGAACTGGAAGTCTATCAGCCGGACAAGCCGGATATGTGCATGGAGTTCTGGAACGGATGGTTTGACCATTGGGGCAAGCCGCATCATACCCGCGATGCGGCGGATGCTGCGCGCGTGTTCGAGGACATGCTGGCGGCCGGCGCTTCGGTCAACTTCTATATGTTTCACGGCGGGACGAACTTCGGCTTTTACAACGGGGCGAACTGCGGGGAAGAAGGGTACGCGCCGACCGTCACCAGCTATGATTACGATTCCCCGCTGAATGAATGGGGAGAGCCGACAGAGAAGTTTTATGCGGTCCGGGACGTTCTGGCCAAATACGTGGACCTGCCGGAACTGCAGCTTCCCGATCCGATTGAGCGAAAGAGCTACGGCGAGGTCCGCCTGACCGACCGGGTCGGCTTATTCGACTCGCTGTCTGACCTGTCTGACGCGGTGGAGCGGGCTGTGTCGGAAACGATGGAGCAGCTGGATCAGGACTACGGCTTTATCCTGTACACGACCTTCGTCTCTGGGCCGCGCGGCGAAGCCGACCTGATCCTGCAGGAGGTGCGGGACCGTGCACTCATTTTTGTCGACGGGGAGTACCGGGGCGTCGTGCAGCGCTGGGATGAGCAGCGCAGCCTGAAGCTGACGATTCCGGCCGGCGGCGCGAAGCTGCAAATTTTGGTGGAGAACCTTGGAAGAGTTAATTACGGGCCGTACATGCACGACCCGAAAGGGATTACCGAAGGGGTCCGGTTAGGCAACCAGTTTTTGTTCGGATGGACGATCCACACGCTTCCGCTGAACAACCTGGACCAGCTGGCGTTTGTTCCGCATCTGAAGCAAGAAGATGCCGCCGGCTTGGATGCTGCGAGCCAGAATACCCCGACATTTTACAGAGGGGCTTTTGAGGTAAGCGGAACCGCCGATACCTTCTTGGACGTCACAGGCTGGACAAAAGGCGTCGCTTATATCAACGGGTTTAACCTCGGCCGGTACTGGGAGGTTGGACCGCAGTCCACGCTGTATATCCCGGCACCGCTGCTGCGCGAAGGCCGGAACGAAATCATACTGTTCGAGCTGCACGGTACGCGGCAGCCGTCCGTTACGCTGGCGGATCAGGCAAAGCTGGGTTAAAGCGAACAAAGTTAATTCCTGCAAGAAAGAGCAGCATGACATGAACTTATCATATAGAGCAGGAACATCATCTCCTGAAAGGGAAAAGGGAACGGCCTTAGGCGGCCGTTCCCTTTTTGATTTGTAGTTAGCTCAATTCATTATGTGAAAAATTCATAATAGAAAAGCAGAGCGTCAGGGCTCTACGTTGGACCGGATCGACTCGCGGATGACGAGCTCCGTGGACAGCAATATTTTTTTGGATCCGCCGGAGGTGTCTTTGCTGCTCTCAAACAGCAGTTTTGCCCCTTCGTAGCCCAGCATCTCGAAAGGCTGATTGACGGTGCTCAAAGATACTTTGGCATATTTCGAGCTTTCTACGTCATCGAATCCCATGATCGATATTTGCTCCGGAATGCTGACCCCTTGCTGCGTAAGCTGCCCGATCACTTCGAGCGCGCGTCTGTCGTTGACGCAAAACAGGGCGGTGAGCTCGCCTCTTTGAATTTGCCGCAGCAGCTTCGCATAATCTAATTCCCGCTGAAGAAACAAGACATCGTCATCCGGCCCGAGCGAGGTGTCTGCCATGGCATGGCGGTATCCGTTGTACCGTTCGACCTCGGTGCTCAGATGAAAATCATATGCGGCGAAACCGATCTTCCGGTGGCCCTGGGCGATTAAATACGCAACAGCCTCATAAGCGCCGTCATGATTATTGCATGTAATGCAGTTGACTGGATAACCGGCAGGAAAGCGGTCGAGCATGACGAACGGGATCGACTTCTTCCGGATTTCGTTGAGGTACTCCCTTGCCGCGTCAGGATTGGCGGAATAAATCAGCAGCCCGCGGTTCTCGGACTGAATCAGCTTCAGGATCAGCTCCCGCTCCTGTTCGACATCATTTTCCACAAATTCAATGATAAGTTTGCATCCCTGCTGGTTCAGAAAGGATTGCACGCCTTTGATAATTTTCATATACGAACTGTCGTACATATCATTGCCGGAAATGATAAAGGTCACGTAATTGGACGTTTGGTTGACTGGTTCCGCCGGATTGGCGACAAAGCTGCCTTTTCCCCTGATCCGGTAGATAACGCCTTCATTGACGAGCTCCGCTAATGCTTTCCTTACCGTAATGGAGCTGACGTCCAGCAGCTTGGAGAACTCCGATTCGCTCGGAATCCGGTCATCCTTGCCAAGCTCGTTATTCTCGATTTGCGACAGTACATAATCTTTCACCAGCTGGTACTTGGGCAATGTTGTATCGTTCTTGCACATGCAGGGTCACCTCTTATATGGACATATACTTACTTATAACGCGTTGTTTGTTAAATAGTATACCAAGTGGTTCGGACTAACTCAACTTTATTGTATAAATCCTGGTTGAGCAGATAGGTTGTCTATGCGATATATCTTGAAAATTGTTGATTTTATCCGGAAATATCAGATTTGTACTGGTGCGTATGGATAGTATACTAACGACGTTGTATTAAAATCATAAATCTATATATTGACGGCCAAATTAGTATGTGTTATCCTTCGCTTAGCATAACAACTCCGGGGAAAATGCATACGGTTTTACCTGCGTGATGTTTACGTTTAAGTTTTGTCTAACCGTCTTAACCATTGCAGAGATTCAAGCTTGCACGCCTGTTTGAAAGCGTTTCGATCTCGGGGAGAAGGTATTTAACAGCATGAATTGAATGCGCTTTCAAAGGCGAATGTATCCGATGTGGTTTTTCGGTGAAGAACGGCCGGAGTTCAAACGATGACTTGAAGTAACTAGAAAAGGGGTGTTTATGTTGGCGGCAACCAATAAAAAGCGATGGTCCAAACTGTGGAAACACCGATATCTGTACCTGATGGTGTTGCCCGGTATGATCACAATACTGGTCTTCAGCTACTTTCCGATGTATGGAATCACCATCGCCTTCAAGGATTACAACGCATCAAAGGGGATCATGGGAAGCCCTTGGGTCGGCTTTAAATATTTCACCACGTTTTTTCATGACCCGATGGCTTTCCGTGTGTTAAAAAACACGCTGCTTCTTGGTCTGTATACGCTGCTGTGGTCATTTCCTGCTCCGATTATCCTCGCCTTGTTATTTAACGAGCTGAGAAACAAGCATTTTAAAAAATTCGTCCAGACGGTTTCGTACTTTCCTCATTTTATTTCGGTGGTTATCGTTGCGGGGATGCTGAAGGACTTTACGGCGAGAGACGGCCTTTTCAACCAAATCATTACATACTTCGGCGGCACCCCGATCATGTTTCTGCTGGAGCCGGGTTATTTCCGAACGATCTTCATCTCTTCCGGCATATGGCAGGGGGTTGGCTTTGGAACGATCATCTACCTTGCCGCTTTGAGCGGGATCGACCCGACCTATTACGATGTGGCGGAAGTGGACGGAGCGAGCCGGTGGAAAAAAATCGTGCACATTACCTGGCCCTCGATCAAACCAACAACGATCATCCTGCTTATTTTCGCCTTGGGCGGAATTCTGGGATCCGATTTTCAGAAAATTATTCTGCTGTATTCGCCTGAAACTTACAGCGTGGCTGACGTCATTGGATCGTATGTATACCGTCAGGGGATCCTCGGCGCAAGATACGAGTACACAACGGCCATCGGATTATTTATGTCGGTCATCTCCTTTGTCATTTTGTACATTTCCAATTGGGTCAGCCGCAAAGTCTCGGAGACGAGTTTGTTTTAGGGGGGAGAATCTTGAGAAAAATCAGCTTCGGTTCCAGAGTGTTTGACGCCTTTAATATTTTCATCATGCTGTTGATCCTTGTCGTTGTGTTGTACCCCATTCTGAATATTATCGCTACCTCCTTCAGCAGCGGGAAGTACATCGCCTCGGGAAGCGTTACGATTTGGCCGAAAGGCTTTACCGTACAGGCTTACGCAGACGTATTTAAAGACTCGCTCATTTATAAGGGGTATCTGAATTCCATCCTTTACGCGGTAGGTTCTACCGGTATTATGCTGCTGTTTACCTCGCTGCTGGCTTATCCGCTGACCATTCCCGGATTTGCGGGAAAGAAATTTATCACCATCTTTCTGATGATCACGATGTTTTTCAGCGGGGGCTTAATTCCTACTTACCTGCTCATGCGCAGTCTGCATCTGCTTGACACCGTTTGGGTCATGATCCTTCCCGGCGCGGTTGGAGCTTACAATGTGTTTTTGTTCCGGACCTTCTTTTCGAATGTGCCGGCAGAGCTGAAAGAATCGGCGGTCATGGATGGAGCCAACGATGTCGTCGTCCTGTTCCGGATCGTCCTGCCGTTGTCGAAGGCATTACTTGCGACATTTGCCTTGTTTGGTTTGGTAGGAAGCTGGAACAGCTGGTTTGAAGCGCTAATCTATCTTAAGGATCAAGATAAGTATCCGCTGCAGATGATTCTGCGAAACTATTTGTTTGCGCTGGATACCAACGCGATCCAAGGCAGGGTAGGAGCCGGTAACGTGGCCATCAATTCATCGGGATCCTCACTTGATCCGAAGGCGATCCGAATGAGCGTCATCATTATTACGATGTTCCCTATTATGGCGATTTACCCATTCTTTCAAAAGCACTTTACGAAGGGCGTATTGGTGGGAGCGATTAAGGGCTGACAACATATGTTCAACATGGATGTAAGAGAGAAAATTCTTTTACGCCATATTAAAATAATCAAATTTCAAGGAGGAATTGGGATGGTTAAAAAAGCAAAAATGCTCAGCCTGATCCTGGCTTGCATGCTGGCCTTTTCCGTAACGGCCTGCTCCAAGTCCGACGAGACTTCCAAGGATTCTGCGGATGGCGACACGTTATCTTTTTCCGTAACGCTTCCCTCGAGCGGGGTGGACAACGAGAACAGCATGATCGGCAAGGAATGGAAAAAGCAGATGGAAGCCAAGCTGGGCAAAAAACTGAATATTAAGTTTAATTATATTCCGTCTTCGGAATATGACGAAAAAGTAAAGCTCATGATTGCGAGCGACGATTTAACGGATTTTTTCGTCACGCCATTATTTTACGACATCACGGACATGGCTGAACAAGGCCAAATTCTTGAGCTCAGCCAATATAAGGATTTAATGCCCAACTATATGAACTATCTCAGCAAGGTGAAGAACGGCATGGCGCGTGTGACCAATCCCGAAGGGAAAATGTACTCATTCAAAGAAACCTCGACGCCCAGATTTCCGGAGGATAAAGGCTTGCTGATTCAAAACGTATCCGCTTACAGATACGATGTATTCAAAGCGAACAACATCAAAATTCCGGAAACGCTGGATGAATTTTATGACGCGGCCAAAAAGCTGAAACAGCTGTATCCCGATAAGTACCCGGTGGACACGAAGTGGAACAGTTTAAGATCGCTCTTCTCGGCGAATCACATCAAGGACGACATTTACTGGGATGGCAGCAAATACGTGTACGGCATTTTTAATGAAGGATATAAAGACGCCCTTCAGTTCGCGAACAAGCTGTATTCGGAACAGCTGCTGGATCCCGAGTACACGATCGATACGGACGACACGATCCGGAAGAAGGCGATGAATGGCGATACTTTCATGTGGCTGACCCAGTGGTTTACGGAGCCGGGAGATTACACAAGAAACGCGGATGACGGCAAAATATTTGCGGTTTCGCTGTACCCGGACAATCCGAAGTACGGAAAGGCATGGCAGGAAGCGACGAACGGAAATACCCCGGACCTGGGCTGGGCCACGTTCTGCATCAGCTCCAAAGCCAAAAATCCGGAAGAATTAATCAAGCTGATCGATTTACAATATTCCGACGAAAACATCAGGCTCGTGACTTGGGGAATCGAAGGAACGACCTACAAAATCGGAGAAGACGGCAATCCGACCTTTATGGATTCGTTTAAAACGGCGAAGGATCCATGGCTGGAAGGGGATAAGTACGGGATCCGGGCAAGCAAAAATTATAACCCGGGTTTGCAAATGGTCAACGATGCCAGAGCATTCGTAGATTTTGCCGCAACGGATTATACCGTATTTAACGGCAAGTATGAGGAAGTCCCGCTTGAAAAGTCGCCTTATCTGACAAGTCTGCCAATGCCGAACAACGATTATGTTCCGTCGTGGTACAGCGAACCGGCCATCCAGTTCACACCGGACGAAAGCCAGGAAATATCCGAGATCATGAACCCGATCAAAACGTTCGTTACGGAAGAGCAGGCGAAGTTTGTCGCCGGGAAGCAGAGCTTTGACAACTGGCCGAAATTTATCGATCAGGTTAAAAAAATGGGCGATATCGACAAAGTGTTGAAGATTTACAACGATGCGGCCCAAAGAGTCCTGTCCAAAACGCCTTAACCAACAGCATCGAGACCATTCCACCAATGACAAATCGACAAGAAGTCGGGAGGAAGCCGAGATGGTATTGAAGATGAAAATGTGGAAGCAGGCGGGTGCATGGACCTGCGCCGCGCTGCTGTTAGTCACGATGGCACCGGGCGTTACGCCGGTCCAGGCTGCAGGAAGTAGCGCCGAGCAAAAAGCAGGCAGTGCGTTAAAAAAGGTACAGGAGCCGTTCATGATCAAGGTCGTGGATGCCGCGACGGGCCGGGGCATTCCGCTGGTGGAGCTGAAGACGACGAATAACATTTTGTATTATACGGACAGCGCGGGCGTCGTGGCATTCGACGAACCGGGGTTGATGGATACGACGGTCTTCTTCCATATGGCCAGCGACGGCTACGAAATTCCCGCCGACATGTTCGGCAACCGCGGGCAGGCAGTCGAGGTTACGCCTGGCGGCAGCGTTACGCTGCAGATGAACCGGGTCAACATCGCCGAGCGGCTGTACCGGGTGACCGGCCAGGGCATTTACCGTGACAGTCTGCTGCTCGGTTTGAATACGCCGATTCAACAGCCGGTCATCAACGGTCTGATTATGGGCCAGGATTCCGTGCAGACGATCGAATACAACGGGAAACTGTACTGGTTCTGGGGAGATACGGACAGACCGGCCTACCCGCTGGGAAATTTCCGCACGACGGGTGCGACGTCGGAGCTGCCGCAAAACGGCGGACTTGATCCGGATGTCGGCGTGAACCTGAAGTATTTTACCAAACAGGACGGATTTGCCAAAAGCATGGTGCCGACGCTTCCCGACGGGGGGAATATGGCTTGGATTTTCGGTCTGATGACGGCAAAGGACAGCACGGGAAAAGAGCGTCTGCTTACAGGTTACACGACGCTAAATCCTGACATCGTTGCGCGCGGCATCCTGGTCTTCAACGATCAGACGGAGCAGTTCGAACAGGCCGTACAGTTCCCTTCCAAGGACGATTGGCGCCATCCGGGCGGTCAGGCAACCTATTACGAGGAGAACGGCAAGGGCTACTGGCTGTTTACCGAGCACCGGATTCCGAACTTACGTGTGGCCGCCAGCTATGATGCCATCACCGACTATACCCAATACGAGTCGTTTACGTGCCTGACGCCGGGAGCGGCTTACGACGGCGCGAATACGTCCCTCGAGCGCGACCAGAACGGTAAGCTGGTATGGGGCTGGAAGAAGAACACCCCGGTGCTGACCCAGGATCAAGAAAAAGAATTAATCGGGTTAGGCCTGATCAAGGCGGACGACCCGCGCTACTATCAGCTGAAAGATGCCGATACCGGCGAAGAAGTATCGCTGGCCCAAAGCTCCGTCGAATGGAATGATTACCGGCAGCGCTACGTGATGATCGGACAGCAGGTGATGGGCAAAACGTCGGTTCTCGGGGAAATGTGGTACGCGGAAGCAGACTCGCCCCAAGGCCCCTGGACGACGGCGAAGAAGATCATTACGCATAACAACTATACCTTCTATAACCCGGCCCAGCACAAGTTCTTCTTCAAAGACGGCGGACGCGTCATTTACTTCGAGGCGACCTATACCAATACGTATACAGACCATACTCCAACACCGCGCTACAACTACAACCAGGTCATGTACAAGCTGAATCTTGACGATCCGCGGCTTGGTCTTGAGCCAGTTCAGAACCGCAAGTGACGGCTGATGCGGAAGCGGACATTATTCGCCGATCCCAATAGAGCACTCCGCCCAGGAGGTAAACGAAATGAAATGGAAGCCTTGGAAAAGCGCGGGCATCTGGACCTGTGTCATGCTGACGGTCATGACGGCGCCGGGCGCCGCGATGGCGGCTCAGGCGGAAGGGAATAGCGCCATGCCGGATGTAAGCAGCGCTAAGAAAGTGGTTCAGAAGCCGTTTATGATCAAAGTCGTGGATGCCGAGACGGGTCGGGGGATTCCGCTGGTCGAGCTGAAGACGACGAACAATATTTTGTACTATACGGACAGCGCCGGTGTTGTGGCTTTCAATGAGCCGGGCTTGATGGATCAAACGGTCTTTTTCCATATGTCGAGCGACGGCTATGAGGTGCCGACAGACATGTTCGGTTACCGCGGCCAGGCTGTTGAAGTGACGCCCGGCGGAAGCGTAACGCTGAAAATGGAAAGGGTCAACATTGCTGAGCGGTTATACCGGGTCACCGGTCAGGGTATCTACCGGGACAGCGTCCTGCTTGGCCAGAAGCCGCCGGTCAAGGAGCCGCTCCTGAATGGGCTCGTGATGGGTCAGGACTCCGTCCAAACGATAAAGTACCGCAATCGGCTGTACTGGTTCTGGGGTGATACGGACAGACCCGCTTATCCCCTCGGGAACTTCCGTGTGACGGGTGCCACATCGAAGCTGCCGGAAAAAGGCGGTCTCGATCCCGATACCGGCATCGATTTGGATTACTTTACGAAAGAGGACGGTTTCGTTAAAAGCCTGGTTCCCCAGCTGTCTGACGGTGCCGGCATCGCCTGGGTGTTCGGCTTGATGACCGCCAAGGACGGCAGCGGGCAGGAACGCCTGCTCGCCGGTTACAGCACGCACAATCCCGAGCTCAGCGCCTTCGGCATTCTTGCCTTTAACGACGAGAAGAAGGAGTTCGAGCAGGTCGTTCAGTTCCCTTCCAAAGACGATTGGCGCCATCCGGGGGGCCAGGCGGCTTATTACGAGGAGGACGGCAAGGGCTACTGGCTCTTTACCGAACACCGGATGCCGAACCTGCGCGTAGCGGCAAGCTATGATGCCATCACCGACTATACCCAATATGAGTCGTTTACGTGCCTGACGCCGGGAACGACTTACAACGGGGCCCAAACATCCCTTGAACGCGGCGCGGACGGCAAGCTCGTATGGGGCTGGAAAAAGAACACCCCGCCGCTCACCCAGGTTCAAGAGAAGGAATTGATCGATGCCGGACTGATCCAGGCGGACGATCCAACCTACTTTCAATTAAAAGACGCCGATACCGGCGAAGAGGTCCAAATGGCTTCAAGCTCAATCGAATGGAACGATTACCGGCAGCGTTACGTGATGATCGGGCAGCAGATGCAAGGCAAGTCCTCCGTGCTCGGAGAAATCTGGTACGCGGAAGCGCCCGCGCCTCAAGGTCCTTGGACCACGGCTAAAAAGATCGTCACGCATAACAACTATACTTTTTATAATGTGGCCCAGCATAAGTTTTTCAATAAGGAGGGCGGCCGGATCATCTACTTCGAGGGCACGTATACGAATACGTTCACCAATCATGTCCCGACGCCGCGTTATAACTACAATCAGGTCATGTATAAGCTCGACTTGGCCAATCCGAAGCTTGGGCTGACGCCGGTCCAGGGAACGAGTGGTTCATAGAGCGCCGGGCTGCTCAGGCAGATTGCAATGGGATGGAGATTTTTTTCAAACAACAGTGAGGAGGAATATCACATGCTGAAGGGATTGACGCTTGCCGGTTTGGGAGCAGTCGAAAGTGAAGAGAGGTTCATCGAATTGGCGGGTGAGGGCGGTTTTCAAGCGGTTGACATCGATGCCCGGGGATTGATCGAGCGGCTGGGAACAGAGGGGGCTGCGGCTAAGCTTGAGCGGCACGGAGTCGTCATCGGCGCGATTGGTCTGCCTGTGGAATGGAGGGCGGGCGAGGATGAGTTCCTCGCCGGGCTGCCTGGCCTGACGGAAGCTGCCGCCGCGGCCCGGGCGCTGGGATGCACGCGCTGCTGCACGTACATTCTGCCATCGACCGACGCCAAACCGGCGCACTTCATGGCGGTCGCCACCCGGCGCCTGCGCATTTGCGCCCAAATCCTCGGCGCCTATGGCATCAGGCTCGGACTGGAATTCGTCGGTCCGCATCATCTGCGGACGGCGTGGAAATACCCTTTTATCTGGACGATGGAAGAGACGCTGGATTGGGTCGAAGCGATCGGCGAGCCGAATGTCGGCCTGCTGCTGGATGCGTATCATTGGTATACGAACGGTCTCTCCGTAGACGACATCGAGCGGCTGCAGCCGCAGCAGATCGTTCATGTGCATATCAACGACGCAGCGGATCTGCCGGTTGAGGCCGTGCTGGATAACGGGCGTCTGTACCCTGGGGAAGGCGTCATCGACCTGGAGGGCTTTTTAAGAGGGCTGCAGCGCATCGGATATGACGGTATTGTATCGCAGGAAGTGCTGACGCGGGCCATGCCGGAAGACACACCGGAACAGCTGGTTCGCCGCTCCAAAGTCGGGTTCGATCGCGTATTCACCGCTGCCGGAATCGGTGCGGGAGACAGATGAGTCCGATGGAGCGGGCGGTAACATCGTATTTTGTAGACGGATACCACGGCGGGATTAAGGGGCATATGCCCCTTGGATCCTTGGCGGATGTGATCCAGCCGTCCTTTCGTGTGAACCTGTCGCTGCAGCATGGTCTCGCCACGCTCCGGTACAGCGGCATCCGCTGCAACCCAGATCAATTCATAGGGATGTGATCCGTCATTTGGATAAGAGAAAAGAGATTCTATACCATGTTGAGAAGCTGTTGAAGGATAAAAACCGTTACATTTATACCGTGGTCTCGCCGGTCGATTTTACCTGCTTTGTCACGAAGGAGCGGCTATCCTGCGATGAAATAGAGAGTAAACGATTTGAGGCGATCGAGCCGGGCGACCGGTGGGGCGGAGACTGGACGTATGCATGGCTTCGCTCATCGGTTACCGCTCCCATGGAAGCCGAGGGCAAACGCTTGGTCATCCGGGCCGATTTCGGCTCAGAGGCGACGGTCTACGTGAACGGAATCGTACGGGGGGCGCTGGATCTTCAGCACCATGACGTGACGCTGACACGCAGCGCTAAGGCCGGCGAAGGGTTTGAAGTCGCTGCCGAGGCGTATGCCGGCCATTCGGGCATCCAGCCGGTGCTTGGCGAATCGCAGCTTTGCCTTTTTGAAGAGGAAATCTATCAATTTTATATCGATTTGGAATGTTTGGTTCAGGTCAGAAATCATATCGATCCGGATTCGCTGCGCGCGGCGGAAATCGACCGCGGTTTGACGGAGGTCGTCCGGACGATCGACTGGGGGCTTGCGAAGGATGCGCTGACGGATAACGTTCGCAAGTGCCGGCAGCGGATGGCGCCGCTCCTGGAATGCGTAAATGGATCGACGGCGCCCTTGCTGTACCTCATGGGGCAGTCCCATCTCGATATCGCCTGGTTGTGGCCGATGGAGGAAACAAAGCGGAAAATCGCCCGGACGATGTCCAATCAGCTTGCCCTCATGGAAGAATATCCTGATTACCGCTACGTCCAGAGCCAGCCGTACTTGTTCCAGCTTGCCAAGGACCTGTATCCCGAGTTGTATGCACGCATCCAACAAGCGGTGAAGGAAGGACGGATCATTCCGGAAGGCGGCATGTGGGTGGAATCCGATACGAATCTGCCCGGCGGGGAGAGCCTGATCCGGCAAATACTGTACGGCAAGCGCTTTTTCAAGGAGGAGTTCGGCAAGGAAAACGAAATGCTGTGGCTTCCCGACGTGTTCGGATACTCCGGCAACATGCCGCAAATAATGAAGGGTTGCGGGCTCAGGTACTTTGCTTCCGTGAAAATGTTCCAGACGTACGAGAACGTGTCGGACCCGTTTCCGTACAATACCTTTCTTTGGGAAGGGATCGACGGCTCGCAGGTGCTGACCCATCTGCTGGATTATGGCGATTTTCCGATTCGGGTCAACCCGTCGTTTCTTATCCGGCAATGGAATGATCGGGTGCAGAAGGACGGCATTGCGACAAGACTCGTACAGTTCGGCCACGGCGACGGCGGCGGCGGGGCAAACCGGGACGACTTGGAATTCCTCCGCCGGCTTGAAAATTTGGAGGGCGTGCCGCGTACGGTGCACGGCTCGCCGATCGACTATTTTGAAGATCAGATCGAAAGAGGTGTTCCGGATGCCAAATATGTCGGAGAGCTGTACTATCCGGCGCACCGGGGAACCTATACGACGCAGGCTCAGATCAAGCGGCTAAACCGGAAGGCGGAGGTCGGGCTTCACGAGGCTGAAATATGGGGTGCCGCCGCCAGCCTGCTTCAGCGCCGGGCCTATCCGTACGAGGAGATGGACCGGTTGTGGAAGAAGCTGCTGCTGCATCAGTTCCATGATATTTTGCCGGGCACGTCCATTCATCGCGTCCATGAGGAGGCGCAGGCAGAGCTGACGGAATTGAACGGGCTCGTCGATGCGATGGCTTCCGGCGCAAGAGAGGTGCTTGCGGGTAGCGGACGTTCCGGTGTTACGGTGTTTAACTCGCTCTCCTGGGCAAGGAAAGAGCTGGTTGCCCTGCCCGAAGGCGTAGAAGGTATCGCGGACCGGGACGGAAAAACGCTCCCTGTGCAGCGGCATGACGGCAATTGTTACGCGGAAGTCGAAACGCCGTCTGCGGGATGGGCAGCATACACGGTTACTGCGGATGACGTAACGCCGGAAGCGCCGGGACAAGCTGTCCTAGTTGCTGCGAAGTCGCATCTTGAGAACGAGTACTTAGCCATTGGGATAAATGAATATGGTGAGATCGTCAGCATCCTGGACAAGGAAACCGGAACGGAATGGACGGCGGGACATTGCAACGCCATGAAGATGTACCGCGATCAGCCGTCGGCGTTCGATGCGTGGGAAATCGACCGCGGCTATCAGGCTGCACCAGTCGCGTTGGATGAGAAGGCCGAAGTCTATGTCACCGCAGAGGGGCCCCTGTTTGCCAATATCCGCGTTGAGCGCATGCTTCATCGATCCAAATTAATCCAGGATATCCGGATCCGGGCCGGCAGCCGCCGCGTTGAGTTTCATACGACGGTACATTGGCACGAGAAGAACAAAATGCTGCGGGTTGATTTTCCTGTACGTGTCCATGCGAACGAATCGTTACAGGAAATTCAGTTCGGTTACGTCAAACGGCCAAATCATGCTTCCAGGCCCCACGATGCCGACCGGTTCGAAGTATGCCAGCATAAGTGGGCGGTGCTTGCGGAGACGAACCGCAGCTTTGCGCTGCTGAACGATTGCAAATACGGGATCGCCGTGCAGGACAACACGATGAGCTTGACGCTGCTTCGTTCGCCGACGCACCCGGACGAAACGTCGGATCAGGGAACGCACAAGTTTACGTACGGATTCTTTGTATGGAACGGGTCATTTCTGGACAGTCCCGTCGTTCAGGAAGCGTATGAGCTGAACTATCCGGTAAGCCTCGTGCACAGCGGAAACCAGGTGGGTCATAAGTCTATCCTGCAAACGGATCAAGCCAGCGTAATTACAGAGACGGTCAAGCTTGCCGAAGACGGATCGGGAGACTGGATCTTCCGGGTCTATGAATGCAAGGGTGCCACCGTATCATGCGGATTGACCTTTGACCTCCCTGTCAAAACAGCGTACGAAACCAATATGCTGGAGGAAGTGACGGCCGATCTGCCGGTTGCTGAAGGGAAGTTCAAGCTGGATTTCCGCCCTTTTGAAGTGAAAACGATTCGGCTTGTGCTGCTTGATGCTTAGAAAAAGGTGTAAAAGGAACAAAAGATGGGAGGAAGCGCGAAGATGAAGATGGACAAAGGACAGCGCCTGGTGATGATCGGCGATTCGATTACGGACTGCGAGCGTAAATTCCCTTACGGGGAAGGGTTGTTTCAAGGCGTAGGCAAAGGGTATGTGTCGCTCGTGGACACCCTGCTTCAGACGGCGTATCCGGAGCTGAACCTGCGGGTCACGAACATGGGGATCGGCGGCAACACAGTCAGGGATTTAAAAGAAAGGTGGCAGACGGACGTACTGGATTTGAAACCGGATTGGCTGTCCATTATGATCGGCATCAACGACGTGTGGCGGCAGTTCGACCAGCCGGCGATTCCGGAATCGCATGTGCTGTTGGAAGAGTATGAACATACTTTGGTGGAATTGGCGGAGCAGGCGCTCCCCGGCCTGAAAGGGCTTGTCATCATGACTCCGTTTTATATCGAACCGAACTCCGGAGACGGGATGAGACGGCGGATGGATGAGTACGGCCGGGCGGCCCACAGGGTTGCCGAGCGCGTCGGAGCGCTATTCGTGGGCACGCAAGCGGTGTTTGAGCCGATGTTGGGCTACGTTCATCCTACTGCAATCGCATCGGACCGGGTGCATCCGAACCTGACCGGCCACATGCTGATCGCACGAGCCTTCCTGCAGGCAATCGGCTTCGATTGGAAGCGTATGAGCGGTGAGGCTTGACGTCGATAACTGTCAGGAGATGAAACAGGAATAGGATCAGAAACAAGCAGCTGCGAGTGATCAAAGCCGACTAAGGTGTTAATATAACAACATGTGAAAAATTCACAATAAATGCAGGTTTAGGGGCGAGCGTATTTCATACGCTTGCCTCTGCCTGCTTATATACTCCGGTTTATTTGCTGACTGCTAAATTGGTCATGATGCTTTTGCTTTGACAATGGTCACGAAGAAAGAATACGAAACAACGGTGAACGTGCTCAGCCGCTTGATCCAACACATGAACGCAACGATCACTGGGGACTAACCGGATCAAATATATCAAAAAATCAACATATGAAAAATTCACAATAGTAAACCGTGAGCAAACCATATCTAGGCCATACCCACCTAAACCATCATTTATACGGATCTATACCGGAAAAAAAGGCGGCTTGCGCCTGATATCTACCGCCATTTCGCAAAAGCATCCTCCTGACCAGGGCGGCCCGTCTCAGGGGATGCTTTGTTGCGAATTTATAACGTGCTTGCTTGTGGGACGGCGGGACGGTCCTGCTGCTGTTTACGTCCGCAGCATATCCCGAAACATCAGGACCAGTTTCAGCCGCAGCAGGTGGTGATAATCCTTGAAGTCGACCTGAAGCAGCTCACTGATTTTCTCTAGCCGGTAGGCGGCGGTGTTGCGGTGTATAAACAGCTGCTTGGCGGTTTCGTGGATCTGTCCATTGTTCGCCATGTACAGCTCCAGCGTTCGCAGCAGCTCTTGGGCGGAGTCGGGGGCTCGGTCCTGAAGCGGGGCCAATGCCATTTCGACGAACTGCCGCATTTTATGAACCGGGACGGATTGGAAAATATAAGAGATTTCCACGTTGGCAAACTCGACGACAAAAGCGTCCAGGTTGAGCCGTGCGGCCGTGTCGCGGGCGTTCTGGCACTCACGGTAAGCCGCTTCCAACTGATCGGGCCGGGTTTTGATATGGCTCACCGTCATGCGCAGATGCCTGCCGGCTTTGGCGGCAAGCTCGAAAAAGACACGTGTCAACAGCTGAGGCAGCTTGCCGGAGCTTCGCGGGAGCTCAGAAGGAAAGATCGAGAGAATGGTGTTCTCGAGTTGAAAATGCAAAGGAGATAAATCCTTGAGCATCGGATGATAATGGAATTCCTGCTTGACACTCTTGAGAAGATGGTCGGCCCGGCCGGTGTATTCGGGATCACATGTGGTAAGCACGCATTGGAAAGAATCGCTGCCGAAAGGGATGCCGTGGCTGGAAGCACAGGCAACGAGCGCTTCCGCGGAGACTTGCTGCTTGAGGTAGTTTTTCAGCATTGCCGCAAATTCGTTCTGGGTCGATTGGGTGAGATCGTTGCGTTCGACCGCGTTCAAATGGTAGCCGATAATTTCGGCCGCCTGGTGGTACAGCCCTTCCTCCTCCTTCATCGGAATGCCGGGAGGAAGCCGGAAAATCGCCCGGCTGTTAAAATCATGCTCCTGGCCGGGGCTTTTTAGGGGCACGCACAGCAGTCTTCCCTGCTCGCAGCGGAGCCACTGCGGCGTATCTTTGAGCTGGCGTTTTTTGAGCAGCTGCATTTCGTCTGTGGTCAGGGTGCTGAAAAGCGTTTGGCCGCGCATGCCTGTGACGGCCAGGGGCACGCCGAGAATCTCGCGGATCCGGTCAAACAGGCGGCCCGTATCAACAGGGGATAGGGCGAAGCGGATGAGCTCCTTTTGTTTGTCCAGGACGTTTTGCAAGAGGAGCGTGTTCTTTTGCAGTTCGGCATTGAACAAGCCTTTCATTTGATCCGAGAACGTAAACGGAAAGGGAAGCTCGATAAGGGGAAAACCGAGGCGGTCTGCTTCCTGCAGCATTTCGTCGGGAACCGAAGCCCAGAACCGTCCGAGCTTGATACCGATTCCCGCCGCCCCTTTATCAACAAGCTTCTGCAGCAGGCGGACCCCATCCGCGGGATTGTCCTTGATCAAATAAGCCGTCGTGAACAAGATATCCCCTTCCCGGACCCAGTCCGAAATATCGGGTGCATCCATCACGTTGACCGATTTGACGATACGGTTCAAACCGCTGCGGCCTGCGGTCAGCTTACCTTCAGAAAGCGGGTAAATGGTGAGTGCATCTTCGATGGTCAAATACATACAGTCATCATCCTTTCGCAACTGAACTCTGTCGAAACCCGAAACGTACAAGGTAAGCCCTTGGGGAAGGGCTGTACCGGATTGAATTCAATCATCGGGAAAGGCGGTTACTGCAACAGGGGATAGAATCGGACGGCCGTCCGGGTTCGCTCAGGGCTACGGAGGGGAGGACTATCTTCCCAGAAAGATGCCTCCGTAAACAAAAGCGCCCACGATGACGAGCGCGGGATGAACTTTGCGGCGCTGCATCAGCCAGTACGAGATGAGGGCGATAGCGCCGAATTGGATCCAGCCGATGGAGAGTATCGACTCTTTGGAGCTTTGAATGGTGAGCTGCAGCATCATGACGGCGATGACAGGCTGCACGAGCAGCGTCATACCCTTGACGGCCTGGGACTGCTTGTATTTCTGCAAAATTCGCATCAATACGATCAGGGCGACGGCGGACGGCACGACGGTGGCTGCTTCGGCGGCAAGCACCCCCATCCATCCGGCAGCATCATAGCCCACGTAAGCGGCGATCTTCGTCGCGATCGGTCCGGGGAGCGAATTGCCGAGAGCGAGCATGTTGGAAAATTCGGCGCCCGACAACCAGTGGTAATGCGGCACGATCTCCCGGTACATAAGCGGAATGGAGGAGGGGCCGCCGCCGTAGCCAAATACGTTGGCTAGAAAGAAGCCGATGAGGAGTTCAATCCATGTCTCCATGGCGGCGTTCCTCCTTCCGCTTGCGGGTTTCTTTCAGCTTGCCCATAACTTTAAAGTGTACCGAGCCATAGGCCAGCGCGATCGCAATCAGGATCGCCGGGTGCAGCTGCACCCACTCCAGCAGGACAAACGCGATAACCCCGCAGGCGAGCGCCATATATTTGCCAAGGCCTTTGACTGCCTTTTCGCCGAACTCGTAACACATTTGACCCAGCATGACGGCCACGACCGGAACGACCGCTTCGATCATGCCATGGATGATGCGGGACGAACTGAATACGTCGATAAAAGAGACTAGAGCGATCATCGCAACCGCAGTGGGTAGAATATGGGCGAGCAGCCCGACCAGCGCACCGAGGGTTCCTTTCAGGCGGTAGCCGAGATAAGCGGCCAACTTGGTCGCAATCGGACCGGGCAGCGTGTTGGCGATGGCCAGCACCTCCCCGAATTCCTCATCAGCCATCCACCTGTACCGGGAGACGGCCTCGTGCCGGATGAGGGGGACGGTCGACGGACCGCCGCCATACCCGAGAATTCCGGTCCGGAACATGGCGAGGGATAATTCTGCGTATGTTTTCAGCATGGTGCACTTCCTTCCTTGTCTATCAACTATTCTGACATTTCATCTCGGATTCGGGTAGGATGCGAGGCTCGCATTCTATAGGCACAGCTCTGGCATCATGGCAAAGGGAGCTGAACCGTTTCCGAAGCTGGTGATCATCCGTACGACATTCATGTTATTTAAATTTACACTATAACGGTTTTCTTTCAGGATGAAAAGTAGTTATTGCCAAAAAATCCTGCTGCATGTTAATTTAGTTAACAATTTAAGGATGCAGGAGGGATGAGTGATGAGGCAGGCTTCAATCGGCACGAAAACGATGGTGGTCAGCCCCCATGCACTGGCATCGGCCGCGGGTGCCCGAATACTGGAAAAGGGCGGGAATGCCTTCGACGCTGCGGTTGCCGTCAGCAGTACCCTGGCGGTCGTGTATCCGCATATGACCGGGCTGGGCGGCGACTCATTCTGGCTGTTGTACAGTCCCGGAGAGGGTGCAGTCCGGGGTTACAACGGAAGCGGCCGCTCGGGGTATAAGGCATCGCCGGAGGCATATGCCGGCGAGCAGGCCATCCCGACGCGGGGGATCCGCAGCGTACTGACCGTTCCCGGCATGGTGGACAGCTGGAGCGCCATTCTGCGCGAGTATGGTACCTTGCCGCTTGGGGACGTCCTTGAGCCGGCAATGACTTACGCCGGAGCGGGCTATCCGGTATCCCGCAGCCAGTACGCCAATACGAAGCTGTGCGCCGGGCTGCTGGCAGCGAATCCCTATTCGGCTGCAGCGTATTTGCGAGGCGGCGGTGTCCCGCCGGCAGGCACTCGCTGGATCCAAAGCGGCTTGGCCCAAAGTTTGCGCCGGATCGCGTCGAATGGCCGGGACGAATTTTACCGGGGCGGATTAGCCCGGGACATCACGTCATACATCCGGAAGTCCGGCGGGCTGCTGCTGGCGGACGATTTCGCCGATCATGAGGGCAATTGGGTTACCCCGCTCACCGGTTCCTATCGCGATCTGGAGCTGTATCAGCTTCCTCCGAATTCGCAAGGGTTTACGGGCATCGTGATCGCCCAAATGCTCGAACATTTTGATTTTAACAGTATTCCGCACGGTTCGGTAGCATTTTACCACGTACTGGTCGAGGCGGTGAAGCTGGCTTTCCGCGACCGCAACCTCGAGCTCACCGATCCGGATTTCCGAAATATTCCGGTTGATCGCTTTCTGGATAAGGCCTACTGCATGGAATTGGCGGGACGCATAAGCCCCGATTCGGCAGCTCCGCTCACCGCCGAATCGCTCGGCAGCGATACGGCGTATGCCGCCGTAGTGGACGGGGACGGCAACGCCGTTTCTTTTATCCAAAGCCTGTACTTTGAATTTGGATCGGGCGTAACGGCTGGGGAAACGGGCATTCTGCTGCAGAACCGCGGCTCATTTTTCTCCCTGGATGAGTCTTCAGCCAACCGGCTTGAACCGCGGAAACGGACGTTTCATACCCTGATGCCTGCCCTCGCGCTCAAGGACGAGAAGCCTTATTTGCTCTACGGCTCGATGGGAGGAGAAGGACAGCCGCAGACGCAGACGGCGCTTCTGACCCGGATCGTCGATTACCGAATGGACCCTCAGGAAGCGATTAACGAACCTCGTTGGGTGTGGGGAAGGACATGGGGCGAAGCCTCCACGGAACTGAAGATGGAAGCCAGGGTGGGGGAGCAGGTGCTTGGCGGGCTGGCCGCCATGGGGCATGAGGTTCGAAAGATCGGCGACTGGGATGCCTTAACCGGGCATGCGCAGGCGATCCTTCTGGACGCTCACGGTTTTCGGATCGGCGGCTCGGACCCCCGCTCCGACGGAGCGGCGATCGGCTGGTAGTTCACCATTTCATAAAGAAGTTATGAAATATGACATAATTAAACGGGTTCCTTGTGGTCGATGTCCAAACATCGGCCTATTTATTGTGCTTCGTCACAAAGATGCCTTCTGAACCGTTGTAGACTCCTGTATTGTCTGTTATAAAATGTAACATCTAACGAAAAACAGGATCGCATTGGGGGGAGAGCCGTGGAATTCGGACATGTGAAAGTGGAGAGGAAAGCAGCCTGCGTCATGCGGGACGGCATCACGCTGTATGCCGACGTTTACCGTCCGGCGGAGGAAGGAACATACCCGGTACTGCTGATGCGGCAGCCGTACGGCCGGAAAATCGCTTCAACGGTTACATACGCCCATCCCGTTTGGTATGCTGCGCGGGGGTATATCGTCGTCATTCAGGACGTACGGGGGCGCGGGGATTCGGAGGGAGAGTTCACGCCATTCGTGAGCGAAGCCGAAGACGGCTATGACACGGTCGAATGGGCCGCCGGGTTGGAAGGGGCCAGCGGAAAGGTCGGCATGTACGGCTTTTCCTACCAGGGAGCGACGCAGTGGGCTGCCGCTTCGCAGCATCCGCCGCATTTGGCTGCCATCGCGCCTGCGATGACTGCGGCCGACCTGTACCACGGCTGGATGTACACATTCGGTAGCTTCGATCTGCAGAGCTGCCTGCCCTGGGCCTATCAGCTGGCCAGGGATACGGCGAGAAGGAAGGGTGACACAGAAGCTGAGGCGGCGTGTTCCCGCGTGATGAGCGATCCTTCCGATGTGCTGGCCCAACTGCCATTGGCGCAGGGCCACCCGCTGCTCGAAGCTTACCTCCCCGCTTATTTCGATTGGTTGGGCCATCCCGAATATGATGAGTATTGGTCCCGGCTGAACTGGCTGGACGCCTTCAAGGAACAGCCGGTTCCGGCGCTGCATATCGCGGGCTGGTACGATTTTCTGCTGGAAGGTACGCTGCAGTCTTACAATGCACTGCAAGCACAGGGGAGCAGGCCGGACTGCTTCCACCGTTTGGTGGTCGGGCCTTGGACGCATATTCCGTGGGGCCGCAAAGCAGGCGGAACGGACTACGGACCGAAGGCGGACGGCAATATTCACCTGGAACAGCTGGCCTGGTTCGACTATTGGCTGAAGGGCGAAGGCGGATCAGCCCTGAAGGAACGGCAGCCGGTCCGTTATTATGAAGCCGGCAGCGGCGTTTGGGTCGAAGCCAAAACGTATCCGGCCGGAGCGGAGGGCGACAGCCGGTGGTATTTAACCGGAACGCAGCTGCCTGCGAACGGGGCTTCCGGCGGCGGCCGGCTCGCTGCGGATGCAGGCGCGGAGCCTGGCCGGGTGGCGGACGTGTTCGTCTACGACGCGCGCCTGCCGATGCCGCTTCGCTCGGTGCTGCCGCAGGACCGGAGCGCCCAGCAGGACCGCTTCGAAATCCTGGTGTATACCGGAGAGCCTGCCGGCGCGCCGCTGCAGATCCTCGGCGCCCCGGAGGTAACCGTCTCCTGCCAGGTGATGGACGGTCCTACCGACCTTACGGCCATCCTCACGCAGGTCACACCAGCAGGCGAAGCGAGGTTTCTATCCGTGGGGCGCACGGAGATCGGCGCATCCGGCGGCATCAGCGGCTGGGAGACGGCGACGATCCGGATGCGGCCGCTGGCCGCCGAGCTCCCGGTCGGTTCGATGCTCCGTCTGGAGCTGAGCGGCAGTGCATACCCGCTGCTGCTTCGCCACCCCAACGGTATTCCGCTGCAGGAAGCCGCAAGCCAAGGGCCGGATGCGCTGCAGATTGCCACAGTGGCGGTGGATGCCAGTGGAGGCGCCTCGTGGCTTCAGCTGCCGATTCTTGGTGACACCTCGGAATAAAGCGGACTATGAAATGAACCATTGCATGACAAACGGAGCGAGAGCCTGCATTCAGACGCTTATTGCCCAGCCGGGTCGAACGCATACGCCCTTTATGTCCTCACAGCCTGGCGCACGAGAGTGCAGAAGTAGAAAACATAAATACCGACGGATGAAAGGAGCGGGATTGATATGGAACAAGAAGTGGTGATCTTCAACGCCTCCCTGCCGCTGCAATCGGAAGAGACGCTGTACACGCTGGCCATCGGCGGCGGAAAGTGGACGTCGGTGACGGCCCAAACCGGTGAAGTGGAGGCTCCTGAAGCGGTGTGCCTGGACAAATGGAACGGATCCTCTGCGGATGCGCGGCTGCTGCTCGACGCAAAGGGAAAAATCGTTCTGCCGGGTTTCGTGGATGCCCATATGCATCTGGATAAAGCTTTTTCGCTCCCGCAGGTCGGGAATGTCTCCGGCACACTTGGCGAAGCGGTCGTCAATTACGCCGCAGCCGCCCCGAGGTTTTCCAAGGAGGAGATCAAAGCACGCATCATGCGCTCGGCGCTGCAGTCCATTTCTTACGGAACGGTGGTGCTGCGCAGCCATCTCGATTTTCACATCAAGCATGGAAAAGACGTCGCGATGCGTACCATCGAAGCTGCGCTCGAAGTCAAAGAGGAGCTGAAGCCGTATGCGGAGCTGCAGCTGTTCCCGCTGCTCCCTTATTTTGAGCTCAGTGAAGCGGCGCTGGATACGGCCGAGGAATCGGTTGCGATGGGCGTGAGGGGATTGGGCGGCGCCCCTCATCTTTCTCCCAACCCGGCCCCCGACATCGACAGGCTGTTCGCCTTGGCCGATAAGCTGGGCTGCCCGGTTGATCTGCATACGGACGAGAGCGACGATCCGAACCAGCGGACGGCAATCCATATCGCCCGGCGCGCGATGGAATACGGCTGGAGGGGAAAGGTCACGGCAGGGCATTTATGCTCCTTAGCCGCCATGAAGGACGAGGATGCCGCCATGATCATTGGACTTATGGCCGAGGCAGGCATGGGTGCCGTTACGCTTCCCGGCGCGAATCTGTACCTGCAGGGCCGGCATGACGCCTTCCCGGTGCGCAGGGGAGTCACCCGAGTCAAGGAGCTGCTGGCGGCCGGCATTCCGCTGGCGGCGGCTTCAGACAATATGCATGACCCGTTTCATCCGTTCGGAAGGGGCGACCTGCTGCTGATCGGCCTGGTCACCGCCTATGCCGCACATATGGGCAGTCCTGCCGAGATGCGCGAAGTGCTGCGGATGATCACCGAATACCCGGCCAGGGTAACGGGTGCTGACGGTTACGGCATCCTGCCGGGGAACCCGGCCCATTTTGTGGCGCTTGATGCCAGGACGCCGGAGGAACTGCTGACCATGCTGCCGGAACGCCGCTGGGTATGGCGCGGCGGCACCTGCCTGAAAGCAGTCCCGGCGAAGGAGAAATGGAGCTCCGCATTGTTACAGGGCTATTGGGAAGACTCGTGTGAACGAGTCGACTTTGTCCAGAAACGTGCGCTCTCGCTATGATTCGATCCGTTTGAAGGGATGCTCCGTTTCTACCATGCAGCAATGAGGAGGTATGAGGATGAGCCGCACATTGGTGATTTATTACAGCGCATACGGCCATGTTTTGGACATGGCGCTGGCGGCCGCTGATGGAGCGCGCAGGGTGGGAGCCGAGGTCCGCATCTGCCGTGTTCCCGAGCTGGAATCAGAGCGTAACCGGACCCCTTATCAGGATAAGCACTCCACCGGGGAGCCAGGCGAAACTTCGCAGCTGAAGACCCGTTTTAAGACGGTTGACCGCTTCGCCAAATACGAAGAAACAATGCGCCGGCAGCAGGACATACCTGTGGCCACGAACGAAGATTTAAGATGGGCGGACGGCATCGTCTGGGGATTTCCAACGTATTACGGCTCCATGCCCGCGCAGGTCAAACTGTTTCTGGAATTTGCCGGGGACCTGTGCGCCGACGGGAGCCTGGAAGGCAAACCGGCGGGTCTGCTGACGAGCACCGGATCGATCCATACCGGGCACGAAGCGAATGTGCTGACGTCGATGGTGCCGCTGTTTCATTTCGGCATGATCATGGTCGGGCTGCCCTATTCCGAAAATCCGGAATATTTGACCGCCGATCCGATCGGCTGCTCTCCTTACGGAGCTTCCACATTGGCGGGTCCTGACAGCAGCCTCAAGCCGGATGAACGCGAACTGGTGATGGCCGGCCGGCTCGGACGGCGCGTGGCGCTGTGCGCGGAAGCCCTGAAGGCCCAAAGTTTTTTAAAATAACCGGTAGGCAGAGGGTGGCATTGAACGCCGGGGTATTTCATGAAAGTCCGGATGAATTCCGGGCTTTTTTTGTGTGAGATAACGTGACATAAATGATCATCCCTTTCGTAAATAAACCCAAAAGAATTACGCATTATTGTAATTGACCACAAAAACAACGGATATTTATTGAGCGGCATAGGCATAGATGTTATTTATTATTACATAAAGGATTAGAGGAGGGCTGGAAATGTATACAGCACAGCAAACCGCAGCAAATCCGCAGCCGCCCGGAAGTCCCGGCGCTCCCGAGCTTTTGGTCGGCATGGACCAGATCGGCAAGGTATACCCGAATGGAACGATTGCCGTTCAGCAGGTCAATCTGCAAGCGAGGGAGGGTGAGTTCCTCTGTTTTGTCGGACCGTCGGGATGTGGAAAATCGACCATGTTTAACATGATTGCCGGCTTGACCGAGCCGTCGACCGGCCAGCTTTCGGTCCTCGGCACGACACCGCGCGAAGCACGGAAGCAGAACGAAATCGCTTTTGTGTTCCAGGAGCACACCCTGCTGCCTTGGGCGAAGCTTCTGGACAACGTGACGATGCCGCTCACCCTCCGCGGCGTTCCGAAAAAGGCTCGCAACGAAGAAGGTGAACGCGTGCTGGAATTGGTTGGGCTCAAGGATTACCGGAAAGTACTGCCGAGACAGCTCTCGGGAGGCATGAAGATGCGGGCGTCGATCGCCCGTGCGCTCATAGCCCGGCCGAAGCTGCTGCTGATGGACGAACCGTTCGGGGCGCTGGACGAAATCACCCGCCAGACGCTGCAGGATGAACTGCTGGGCATTTGGCGCCAGGATCAGAAGATGTCCGTACTTTTCATTACCCATAACGTGTTCGAAGCGGTGTTTTTATCCACCCGGGTTGTCGTCATGACGCCGCGGCCGGGGAAAATTTCCGATATCGTGCCGATTGAGGCGCCGTATCCGCGTACGGATGAATTCCGGACCACGTCCGAGTTCGGCAAATATGTGCGCAGCATAACCGAAGTGCTGAATCACTGAGGCTCGCAGAAGCCGGTGCTTGCTTTCCTGGATAATGCGAAATTTAGAGGTGCATGGAAACATGCCACTTACGAAAGGAGTCGTTGAGGTCATGGAAAAAGCAGCAGTGAGCGCGGTTACCGATGCGGCGAAACAGGCTTCGCCGGCCGCGCCTATGGTCAGGAGGAGTGTCGGCAGCGGCAGCCACGTCTGGGGGAAAATGGTGTCTCGGGTCGTACCGCCGCTGAGCGTATTCGTCTTCGTCGTCTTTGTATGGGAAATGGTACTGCGGCTGACCGGCACCCCGGAGTACTTGCTGCCCAAGCCGTCCGATATCGTTCAAGCGGTGTCGCAGAACGGGCACAATCTGGTGGTGTCGGTGAGCACGACCATTATGGAGGCAGTCTTGGGATTTGCCCTTAGCGCCATTCTCGGCGTGGCCGTTGCCATTTTGCTTGCGCTGTCCAAAACGGTCGAACGGAGCGTGTACCCTTACGCGATCATTTTACAGACGATCCCGATCGTGGCCATTGCGCCCATTATCGTCATCTGGTTTGGGGCCGGCATGAATGCCATCGTTATTATCGCCTTTCTGATCAGTTTCTTTCCGATTTTGTCCAATACGCTGATCGGGCTAAACTCCACCGAGCAGAACATGAAAAATCTGTTCTATCTGTACAACGCCACGAAGATGCAGACGATCTGGAGGCTCAGACTTCCGGCAGCGCTGCCCTACATTTTGGCCGGCTTTAAAATCTCCTGCTCCCTGTCGGTTGTCGGGGCCATCGTCGGCGAGTATATCGCAGGCATCGGCGGGCTGAACGGCGGGCTCGGTTACGCGATTACGGTCGCGGCGACCCGGATGCAGACGGCGTATTTGTTCGCCTGCGGCTTGTCGGCCGCCGTGGTCGGCATCGTCTTTTTCCTGCTGATCAATGCCCTGTCGAACCGGCTTCTGCGTTCCTGGCATGACTCGGCCATCGCCGGCTAACTGCATCCGCCAAACCAAGCGGCAAGTTTGCAACAAAGGAGGGGAGTTCCCATGCACAGACTGGGGAATTCGAAAAATTACTGGAACGTGTCGGAGGAGCTGGCCGATTTGTCCAGGAGCGATCCCAAACCGCTCGTCACCGTGACCCTGCCGGCGCTGCCGCAGCGGATCACGCTGGATCTCGCCAAAACCGCCGTCGTCATCATTGATATGCAGAACGATTTTTGCAGCCCGGGCGGGTGGTTGGACTCTATCGGAGTCAATACCGCCCCGCTGCAGGATCCCGCCAAGCCGCTTCAGCGGCTGCTTCCGGCCCTTCGCGAACAGGGGGTTCCGGTGCTGTGGGTCAACTGGGGCAATCGGGAGGACCGGATGAACTTAAGCCCTTCGGTGCTCCACGTATATAATCCGGACGGTGTCAGCCATGGGATCGGCAGCCCCCTGCCGGATACAGGCTCGAAGGTGCTGGAACAGGGGAGTTGGGGCGCGGCGCTGATTGATCGGATGGTACCGGAGCCCGGGGATATCTGGGTGGATAAATACCGTATCAGCGGTTTTTGGGATACGCCGCTGGACAGCATTCTCCGCAATTTGGACGTGAAGACGCTGCTGTTTGCAGGCGTCAACCTTGACCAGTGCGTGATGCATACGCTTCAGGACGCCGTATGCCTCGGATACGACGCCATTCTGCTGGAAGACTGCTGCGCGACAAGTTCTCCGGCTTACTGCGCGGAGGCCGCCTTATACAATATCAAACAGTGCTATGGCTTTGTTGCCGGTTCCGAGGATCTGCTGCAGGCCTGCACACTACAAGAAAGGGATGAAGTGATATGATCGATGTTCTGGTTCTGGGGCATTTCGAGCAATGCGAGGTACGCAAAATTTCAAGTAAGGATTCCAACAAGTTTGTCATGCTGTGCGACGGGACGCAGGTGCCGTTCGTGTCCGTTGTGGAAATTTTCGACGCCGGCGGACAGACGCCGCCGAATGAGCACAGCGGAGCGTACGAGTATTTTTACGTGCTGGCCGGAGAAGGTATTGCCATCGTAGGCGATATGGAAACCGAGATTCGTACAGGATCGTTCTTCGTCGTTCCGCCCGGCAACAACCATCAGGTCAAAAATACCGGTGAGGGCAGGCTCTACGTTCTGACGACCATGGTGCCCGACGAGAAGTTTTCCGATTTGATCAAGTCAGGTCCGGCGGCAAACCTGGACGAGGAGGATTTGGCGGTGCTGCGCGGAGCGGCTCTCCCGGGAGCGGCTGCTCCCGCGAACTCATAACGATTGGAGGAACTTGTATGCAGCCAGAATGCACGCCGTGGATTCGGTTGGGAACAGAGGCGAGACACGCGGAAGGCGGTCTCCTTCAAGGGCTCAACTTTGCCGTAAAAGACGTGTTTGCCGTAGCAGGACACACCAATGCTGCCGGCAATCCCGATTGGCTTAACACGCACAAGCCTGCCATGAAGCATTCGGCCGCCGTGGAACGTCTGCTCGACAGCGGAGCAGAGCTTCGTGGAATGACTCACACCGATGAGCTGATGTTCAGCCTGAACGGGGAAAATGTGCATTACGGCACGCCGCCGAACCCTATCGCTCCAGGACATATTCCCGGCGGTTCCTCAAGCGGCTCGGCGTCCGCCGTTGCCTCCGGGGAAGTGGACTTTGGCCTTGGCACCGATACGGCCGGTTCGGTGCGGATTCCCTCCTCTTTTTGCGGTATTTGCGGATTTCGCCCGACGCACGGCGGCGTGCCCATGGACGGCGTCATCCCGCTGGCTCCGGCCTTTGACACGGTCGGCTGGATGGCACGCCGGGCAAGCACCTTGCTGCAGGTCGGCCGCGTGCTTCTCGAGGAACCGCTCGATGACGGCGGGGAATTCGCCCGAATGATGCTGCCGGTTGAAGCGTGGGCGGCTGCCGAGCCCGGCTGCGCCGAGTCGCTCCGCGGTGCGCTTGAATCATTCGGATCGCTTGGAGCGTTCGAATCCATCCATTTGACGGACGGGGAACTCGCGGCGTGGGCCGGCATTTTCCGCACGATTCAGGGGTACGAAATATGGTCTGCCCATGGCGAATGGATCACGGCGCAGCATCCCCGATTCGGTCCCGGCATCGCCGAAAGATTTGCTTGGACCGCCACGATTTCCGAGGGGGCGTACCGGGAAGCGAGCCAGCTTCAGCAAGCGATTGCTGCCCGGCTTGAGGCGCTTCTCGGAAGCGAAGGCGTGCTCGTCATCCCGACAGCGCCTTGCGGAGCCCCCGTGATCGGGCTGCCCGGCGAGGAAATTGAAATGACGCGCACGCGGATCCTGCAGCTGTCCTGCATCGCCGGGCTGGGCGGGCTGCCGCAGGTTACACTGCCGCTGGCAAAGACGGACGGTCTGCCGGTCGGACTATCGCTCATTGCCGGCAGAGGCCAGGACCTGAAGCTGCTTCGATGGGCAGCGGATTTCGAGGCATCGATGCAGCCCGCGGCCGCGGCCGTGATCAACCAAATCCAATAGCAAAGGAACATGCCGATGTTTACACGATACGAAGGAGCAGCCTGGGAGGAGAGATTCCTGCCAAGGCTGACCAGTAAGCAGGTCAAAGAACTTCCCAAGGAAAGCACGCTGGTCATTCTGCCGGTCGGCGCGATCGAACAGCATGGACCGCATCTGCCGGTTATGACCGATACGCTGATCGGGGAGGCTACGGTGACCCTGGCGCTCGAAAAGCTGAAGCCCGATGCGCGGGTGTGGCTGCTGCCGCCGGTTTCGTACGGCAAAAGCAATGAGCATCTCGGCCTGCCGGGAACCATTTCGCTGTCGGCAACGACCCTGCAGAGCGTGATCCTGGATATCGCCGAAAGCCTGCGGCTGAGCGGTTTCCATAAGCTGCTGCTGTTTAATACGCATGGCGGCAATACTGACTTGCTGAACGTGGTGTCCCGGGAAATCCGCATTCGCCACGATATGCTCGTCTTTTATTTATCGCCCTCCTCCCTGGGAGGTGCGGAGGATCTCATGCCCGCCGATGAACTGGAATACGGCATTCATGGCGGGGACTACGAAACGTCGATCGTGAAGGCCATCAAACCAGGATGGGTGCAGGATCAATGGCTCGTCTCGGAAACCCCGTCCATGACCGGGCAGAAATTTTTGACCCTTGAGGGGAAAATACGCTTCGCCTGGCGGATGGCGGACATTTCCGACAGCGGCATATGCGGCGATGCGACCCAGGCAACGGCAGCCAAAGGCAGCATCATTCAGGAGCGGGTGACCGACATTCTAGCGGAGGTGTTTCGTGAGCTGAGCGAATTCGAGTTCAGCGATATCCGGGCCAAGGCGGAAGCAGGAGCCGAGCGATGAGGCTCGTAACTTTGGCGGGAAGCGGGCCAGGCAGCGCGGGCATCGTCGCAGGCAATCGGGTATTTCCCTTAACCGGGATCAATGAATTGCTTGGAACGGCTTGGCCGACGACCGTTCTGGAACTGCTGCGGACCGGCGAGGCGGCGGCGCTGTCCGGATGGCTGCGGGAACGAGGGCAGGAGGTGCTTACCGCCATTCCCTCCGTTCCCTTGGAGCAGGCACATCTTGGCCCCTTGTATCATGGTGCGGTCAATGTCTGGGGCGTTGGCGCGAATTTCCGGAAAAAAGCAGCGGATATAGCCGTAGTGCCGCCGGAGCAAGAGCCTATCTGCTTCTTGAAGCCGGCAAGCACGATGATCGGCCCAGGTGAGGCTATTGTTCTTCCGGACGGGGCCGGACGCATTACTGCCGAGGCGGAGATCGGCCTGGTGATCGGTAAGACCTGCAAGCACGTCAGTCCCGAAGAGGCGCCGCACGTACTTGCCGGCATCGTTCCGACGCTGGATATGACTGCCCAGGACATCCACGCCCGCAACCCGCGGTTTCTTGGCCGCTCGAAAAGTTATGACACCTTCTTCAGTTTCGGACCGGAGCTGGTCGGCATGGACGAAATCGGGGACCTGGATGGACTGGATATACAGACCGTGCTTAACGGATCGGTCCGGTACAGAAGTTGTGTATCCGACATGATCTATTCCCCATGGTTGATTCTCTCGTATTTCTCGCGGATGATGACCCTTTATCCCGGCGATATCATCATGACCGGGACACCGGGATCGGTAGACATCCAGGATGGGGATACGGCCGAATGCCGGATCGGCTCCCTGCTTCCCCTGCGGAATCCGGTCGTTCAGGAACGGATTAGCACCGTTTTATGAAATCGAAAAATTGTCCTCACGCAATGTTCTTCTATATGGAGTAAGCTGTGAATCCAAAGAAAGCGGGTGGTTCCTCATGTCAATGGTATGGAAGCCTGAATTGCCTGAAGCGTTCAGCGCACTGAAGCTGCTTACCGACGAAACGGCGGTCGAAAAGCTGTCGAAGGATTTTTATTGGTATTCCCCCGTGCTGAGCGGAAAACTGAAGGACAAAAAAGCGGATGCCGTTCTCGTACCCGCTACGGTCGATGAAATCCGTGAAGCGCTGCGCATTGCTTACCGGCATCGGATTCCCGTCACTGTCCGCGGAGCGGGAACCGGGAACTACGGACAGGCGATCCCGCTCGAAGGCGGCCTGGTGCTGGACCTCAGCGGCATGAACGAAATATTGGAGATTGGCAGCGGCTATGCCCGTGTACAGTGCGGCGTCAAGCTCGGCGTCCTGGAAAAGACGGCCCGGGAGCAGGGACAGGAACTGCGGATTTACCCGAGCACTTTCGCCAAGGCGACGGTCGGCGGGTTCGTGTGCGGCGGCTCCGGGGGCGTCGGGTCGATTACCTGGGGCGACCTGTGGGACGGCAACGTGCTGGAGGCGACCGTCCTGACGATGGAAGAGGAGCCGCAGGTTTTCCAAGTCCACGGCGAGGATCTCAAGGACTATATTCATAACTACGGGACGACGGGCATCGTCACCGAGCTGGTCATTCCTTTGGCACCCCGGACCGAGTGGGCACAGGTGGTGGTGAACTTCGATCGCTTGGAAGATGCGGTCCGATTCGGGGAAGCGCTGGCGGAGGAAGCGGCAATCCCCAAACGGCTGATCACGCCGATGGAGTGGCCGATTCCCTCCTTCTTCAAGCCGCTGGAAAAAGTGATCGCACACGGCAAATCGGTGGTTTTTACCGAAATCGCCGGGCATGCCGCCGAAGCGCTGCCAGCACTCGCCGCAGCTTTCGGCGGGGAAATCGGCTATGTCATTGACCCTGAGAAGTACCGCAAATCGATCGGGCTGTCCGATTTTACCTGGAACCATACGACACTCTGGGCGCTGAAGCGTGATCCGGCCTATACCTACCTGCAAGCAGGTTTCAAGCAGGACTGCTACTTGGAGCAGATCCGGACGCTGAAATCGATGTTCGGGGACGAAATGCTGCTGCATTTTGAATGGATCCGCTCGAGGGGCAAACTCCAGCCGAACGGCCTGCCCGTCGTCCGCTACAGCACGGAAGAACGGCTGTACCATATCATAGACACCTGCCGGTCCATCGGCGTGGAAATTTATGATCCCCATACCTGGCTGCTGGACAATGGTGGACGCGGGGCAATACCCGGCATGCAGGAACGTAAGAGGCATAACGATCCGCTCGGTCTCCTGAATCCGGGGAAAATGGGCTGAGCAGCCCGGCGATACGAGGAAGAATCGTGTCCGGGAGAAGCGGCATCCGTGCGGCATCTCCCGGACTTTCCGTACAAGAAGGGGGAAGCGCCTTTGACAACGACGATCATACGCAATGCCATCATCATGACAATGAATCCGGCCGATGAAATTATCCATGGCGATGTTCGGATTGAGGACAACCGCATTACTCATATTGGACCCGGCGCGCCGAGCGAAGCCGACCGGGTAATTGAAGCCGGGGGCAAAGTATTGCTGCCCGGCTTTGTGCAAACGCACATCCATTTATGCCAGACGCTCTTTCGCGGACGGGCCGACGACCTGGAGCTGATTGATTGGCTAAAACAAAAAATTTGGCCGCTCGAAGCCGCACATGACGAGGAGTCGGTGTACTATTCGGCTCTGCTTGGCCTCGGCGAACTGATCCGCAGTGGGACGACGACCATTCTCGATATGGAGACCGTGCACCATACCTCTATGGCTTTTCAGGCGATCGAGGAAAGCGGCATTCGGGCGTTTTCCGGCAAAGTGATGATGGATCACGGCGATGAGGTGCCCCTGGCGCTGCAGGAGGATACGGATCGCTCCCTCCGGGAAAGCGTCGATTTGCTGCAAGTGTGGGACGGGGCTGCCGGGGGGCGGATCCGTTATGCGTTCTGCCCGCGTTTTGTCGTCTCCTGCACCGAGCGCCTGCTGACCGAAGTCCGGGATTTGGCAGAACATTACGGTGTTCTGGTGCACACGCACGCGTCGGAAAACCGGGGCGAGATCGCCATGGTGGAGGCCGAACGGGGGATGCGGAACGTAATTTATCTGGACCATATCGGCCTTGCCCGACCGAATCTCGTGCTCGCGCACAGCATTTGGCTCGATGACGAGGAAAAGCGGATCATCCGCGAGCGCGGCGTCAAAGTCACCCACTGTCCGGGTTCCAACCTGAAGCTGGCATCGGGGATTGCAGAAGTGCCGGAATTGATGCGAAGCGGTATCCCGGTCGGCCTCGGCGCGGACGGAGCCCCGTGCAACAACAACCTTGACATGTTTCAGGAAATGAGATTATCCGCATACATGCAGAAGGTGGCGCACGGTCCGACGGTCATGAACGCGAGGACCGTGCTGCGAATGGCCACGATTGGCGGAGCGGAAGTGCTTGGCATGGAACGGGAGATCGGAAGTATTGAGACGGGAAAACTTGCAGATCTGATTTTGCTGGACCTGGAAGATTATCATGTCTATCCTTCCTTTGACGCGGATTGGTTCTCACGGGTCGTCTACGCCGCCACCCGCGGGGATGTCGAAATGGTGATGATCGACGGTCATGTTGTGATGGAAGGAAGGCAGGTGCTGACCCTGGATAAGCCGCGGGTACTCGACGGAGCGAACCAGGCCTTGCAAAAGCTGCTCCGTAGATTGTAATCCTGCTTCAAGGAACAGGATCGCTGTATTTTTAGGAAAATGCATGTAAGGAGGAGTTCGGATGGAGACGGAAAGCATTCTCCGGTACGTGCAGAATGAAGAGGGGACGGCCGTGCTTGCGAGCCTGGTATCGGTGCGCGGCCATGCTTACCGCAAGTCCGGAGCCATGATGCTGATGGCCGCGGATGGACACCGCATCGGCAGCATCAGCCCCGGCTGTCTGGAAGCGGATCTCGCTGCAAGGGTTCCCCGGATTCTCGAGCGCGGCCGTTTCGAATGGGTGAGTTATAATACTGAGCCTGGCGTCGACCCGATCTGGGGAGAGGATATGGGCTGCGGAGGCGAGCTGGTCATTTTGCTGGAGCCGATCGAAGGCCGTCTTCTAGCGGTGCTTCTGGAAGCGGTCAAAATCGTCCTACAGGGGACGGCTGTCCGGCTCGTTCGGGAACTCCGCCCGGATCAAGAAATGGATTACCGGCTGGAGGAAGACGGCCCAATTCAGGATTCGGTTGCAGGGCAGGGAGTGTTCTTCTATGCGACCCGGCTGGCTCCGAGCCGCCGGCTTATCATTTTCGGCGCCGGGGAGGAAACGGCGGCGCTGGAGGCGATGGCGCGCTCCATCGGATTTACGACAGCGGTGGCGGATTGGCGCGACGATTGGTGCAGCAAGGAGCGGTTCCCGCTGGCCCAAACGGTTGTTGGCGATGCCGGCAGGATCGTTGAGGAGCTGCGCATCGGCATGCGCGATTACGTCGTCCTTGCCAGCCATCATTTGCGCCGCGACCGGGAGATGCTGCAGCGCCTTCTTCCACTGCAGCCGGAGTACGTCGGCGTCATCGGCTCCGCGCGGAGGATCGGGCTGCTCTTTGGTGAGCTGCCGCTCCCGGACTTCGTGGATGCCCCTGCAGGTCTTTCCATTGGAGCGGAAGGCGCCGCCGAAATCGCCGTCAGCATCGCGGCCCGGCTGGTGCAGTGGAAGAGCGGCACTGAAGCGGCTGTTCGGGAAAGGCGGCATGCATGAGCATCATGGGCGTATACCTTGCGGCGGGAAGCAGCCGGAGAATGGGCTGCCGCAAGCAGTCCTTGGAGCTTGCACCAGGTATGCATCTGGCCGGCAGCGGCTTGGTGGCGCTTCGGGACAGCGGCCTGAGCGGGTTGATCGTAGTCGTTCATCCCGAAGACCCGCTGGTATGGCTGAACGCCGGCCTCCTTGCAGACCAAGCGGACGGCCCTAGCATTGTCGTCGCTGTCTGCCTGGAAGCGGATCAAGGCATGGCGCTCTCGCTGCAGTGCGGCATCCGTGCTGCTTCCGATGCAGGTGCCGATGCGGTGCTTGTGGCGTTGGCCGACCAGCCGTACGTGTCGCCGGCTTGGCTGATGCAGCTGATCGACGCGTGGCGATCAGCTCCCGGGCTGGATTATGTGATGAGCGAGGCGGGAAGGGAGGCGATGCCGCCTGCGGTTCTGTCGGCAACGATGTTTGAGGCGGCAGCCGGACTGAAAGGGGATCAGGGGGCGAAGCGCCTTCTGGATTCTTCGCGGTTTCAAGGGCTCCGCTTGGCCCCTGCCGATCCTTTGCTTGTTCTGGATATCGACACGCCGGAAGAGTGGGCGGAGGCAAAACGAATATGGACGCTTCAGACGAACTGACATCTCCCTGTGTGTAAGAAATAATGACATAAATCTGATGGGTCATGCCCAATTTTGGCATCGGGCACAACGCGAACGAACGTGATTGTGCATGACTCCCAAATCGAAGTTAAGTTTATTTACACAAACACGGTGGCGGCGTATAGTGTGAAAAACCAACCAATCTATTCCATTTAAACACCAAGATGCATTCAAGACACTGCAAAGGAGAGATGGCCATGGATGCTACCTTCAACCCGGTGATGAGTGCACCGACTGTATGGCATCCGGCAGATGCCCGGGAAGCCTATTTGCTGAAACGCCGTTTTGGTCAGCAAGCGGACTATGTCGCTGGCGGCACACTCCTCCGTACGGAATGGGAGGCCGGAACACGGAGCATTTCCCCGCATTGGATCGACCTACAGCGTGTGACCGGCTTACGGGAGGTGTTCATGCAGGCCGGGGGATTATGCATCGGTTCCCAGGTAACCCTCGGAACATGCCGGAGACATCCGAGCCTAGCCAGCCTTTACCCTTTGGTGGGGGAAGCCATCCGCAGCACGGCAGCGTCATCTGTACGAAACGTGGCGACGCTCGGAGGTAACGTATGCTCCGGTGTGGGGGACGTGCTGCCGGCGCTGCTCCTCTATGACGCAGAGTTGGAATGGCAGGATGAACACGGCCCCATGGCGCCGCTGCCTTTGACGGAATGGCTGGAACTTCGTGCCGCCGATGCCTTGGACCCTAACCGGATCCTGCTGACGATCAAGCTTCCTGCAAGGGCGGATGCGACCGGGATCCAACAGGCATCGGGCAGCGATAACGGCTTGCCTTCGCTGCTTCGGATCGCGGTCTACCACAAAGTAGGGAGACGCGAAGCCTTCTCCCCGTCGCTCGTTACGACGGCAGTGTCTGCGGAAATCGATGCCGCCGGCTGTTTCCGGCAGGTGAAGATCGCGACAGGCGGCGGGAAAGCAAAGCCTGCCCGCCTTGGCGCTCTTGAAGCATGGCTGGAAGGGAGCAAGGCAGACCTGAGCCGGCTTCCGGACGTTTATGAACGGGTCATGGAAGAGTACAGACCGGCTGGCGATATATTCGCCGGAGAATCCTACCGCCGCAAGACGGCGGCATCGCTGATCACCGCAGATTTGTGGCAGCTGCTTCAACAGACTGCATCCGAAGGAGGGGAGACGCTATGCTGAGCCGATCCAGCAGCGGAACGCGCTGGAGGGTGCGTCCGGACGGCCCGGATAAAGTGACGGGGCAGCTCAAGTATTTGACGGACATGAGCGCGCCGGATATGCTATACGGCCGGGTGCTGCGTGCGGCTCATCCGCATGCGGCCATCCGGTCCGTACGGACGGAACGGGCGTTGGCGCTGCCCGGCGTGGAGGCGGTCCTGACCTGGAAGGATGTGCCCGGGCTGAACCGTTTCGGCATCGCCCGCGCCGATCAGCCGGTCTTCTGCGAGGACCGGGTCCGGTATACGGGCGATGCCGTGGCGGCCGTCGCAGCGGCTACGCCGGAAGTCGCCGAATACGCCCTTCAGCTGATCGAGGTGGATTACGAGCCGCTCCGGGTTCTTACCGAGCCCGAAGAAGCTTTGGCCGAAGGTGCGCCGCAGCTTCATCAGGACGGCAACCTGCTTCACCGAAGCGAGTACCGCCGTGGCGATGCCGACGAGGCGTTCGGGATGTGCGCTCATATCGTGGAGGCGACCTACCGGACGCCGCGCCAGATGCACACCTATATGGAAACGGAAGGCGGGCTGTTCGTTCCGGGAGAAGAGGGGAGACTTACCGTCTACTCTCCTACACAGCACGGCCTGATGGACCGGCTGCAGCTGTCGCGGATTTTGGCGGTCCCTCCGGAGTCGATCCGAGTCGTGTCCAGCCCGATCGGGGGCTCCTTCGGCGGGAAGGACGAATTAAACGTCCAGCCGTACGGGGCGCTTCTCGCCAGGGTGACGGGCAAACCGGTGAAGATTCACCAATCCCGCATGGAATCGGTACGGGCCGGCCTGAAGCGCCATCCGATGACCATTCACATGAAAACCGGCGCGGACGCATCGGGGCGTATCCTTGCCCATCAGGTCAGGGTTCTGGCCGATACGGGCCCTTACGCCACGCTGGGTGCGGAGGTGCTGAACTTTGCGACGGAGCATGCCGTTGGTTCTTATGCCTTCGGCGCCGTCGATGCCGTAAGCATCTCGGTGTTCACAAACAACGGCATGTCCGGCGAGTTCCGGGGATTTGGCGGCAATCAGGCGCTGTTTGCGTTGGAGGGCCAGATGGACCGCCTCGCCGAGGCGCTCAGCATGGACCCATGGGAATTCCGCCGCATCAACCTGCTTCCGGCGGACGGGACCGGACCCTTCGGTCAGCCGATTTCGGCGACTGGCGGGGCACTCAAAGTATGGAATGCCTTGGGGGAATCACGGTTGTGGCGGGAACGGGAACATCTCACGGAAAGCGGGAACCGGCCGCCCTGGATTCAGACCGGCGTCGGAGCTGCTTTCGTCATGCATGGTGCAGGCCTTGGTTATGGCATTCCCGACCCGTCGGGTGGCCGGCTTCTGCTCGCGCAAGACGGGAAAGTAGAGGTCGCGTTCGGTTTCGAAGAATGCGGACAGGGGCTGCTCGCGACGCTGGAGCAAATGCTGGTCGAGATGTACGGTCTGGACGCTTCCGATCTCAGGCTCGTTATCGGGGATACCGATGCGGTGCCGGACAGCGGCTCCAGCACTGCGTCCCGAGCGACCAGCATGATGTGGCAGGCACTGAAGCGCATGCAGAAGCCGTTTACAGAACGGTTGCTTGCCGCCGCTGCCGAAGCTGCGAGCGTGTCGGTAGAATGTCTCCGGATCGGTAACGGAGGTATTTACGACATTTACACACAGAAGCGGGTGATGACGTACCAGGAACTGGCCGCCGCCGGGAAGGATCCCATCCGTGCCGAAACGAGCTTCGCATACCCTGTGTCCCCTACCGCGCGGATCGGAGCTCACTATTTATATTCGTATGCCGCGGTTTGTGTCAGGATCGAGGTGAACCGGTTGACCGGGCGCATTCGACTGCTGGACCAGTTCCATGCCGTGGCCGCAGGCCCGGTCATGAACCCGCAGGGCTATCTTGGCCAAATCGAGGGAGGGAGCGGGATGGCGCTAGGCTTTACGCTGAGCGAGGATGCCGTCATGGAGGAGGGGATATACAAAACCGGCAACCTCGACACCTATCTCATTCCGACCGCAGCCGACTTGGCTGGTCCCGTCGAAGTGCTGCCGATCGAGGATCTGCCGGAAGGCGACGAGCACGGGCCGAGAGGAATTGGCGAGATCGGCTCTGTCGGGCTTGCGCCGGCCATCGCAGCGGCTGTCCGGCAGGCGACGGGAATTTGGCTGGAGAAACTCCCAGCGAATCCGGCTTTGCTGCAAGATGCATCCTTCCTTGGGAGAAAGGGGGAGACGGTATGAAATCCGAAAAGGATCGTATCCGGCTGAAGCCGTGGACCTGCGAGATCAATGGCGGGAGGGTGTCGTTGAACATATCGCCGTCCAGACGGCTCCTCGACATTCTCCGTGACGATTTGGGCATGACCGGGACGAAACGGTCATGCGACATCGGTCGGTGCGGCGCCTGCATGGTGCATATGGACGGCGTGCCGGTCAACAGCTGCCTGGTCCCTGCGTATCAGGCGGAGGGCCGGTCCGTTACGACGATCGAAGGCATCGGACGGGATGGAGTCCATCCCGTGCAGCAGGCTTTTTTGGAGGAAGGGGGCTTTCAATGCGGTTACTGCACGCCGGGAATGATCATGACCGTCATTGCGCTGCTTGATGAACATCCCGATCCGGAGCCGGAACAGGTAGAAGAAGCGCTGTCCGGCAATCTGTGCCGTTGTACGGGATACGCGGCGATTCTAAGGTCGGTCCGGAGAGCATCGGAACGGATCATCCGGGAAAGGTGTGGTCCCGGAGGGAAGGAGGATGCGCGCATATGATCACGATCAACGAACTGAACGAAGGGACGACCGAAACGTTCGTCCGGCACCTGGGCGGCGTTTTCGAGCATTCGCCTTGGGTGGCGGAGCAGGTATGGGAGCTGCGGCCGTTCGCATCGGCTGCGGAGCTGCACGAGCGGATGATGGAGCAGGTGTACGCAGCGCCTGAGTCCCTTGTGCTGGCGTTGCTTCAGGCGCACCCCGACCTTGCCACGCGCATGCAAGTCACAGCATTTTCGGCACAAGAGCAGCGGGGCGCGGGTTTGGATCAGCTGACCGGGGAGGAATACGAAGCCTTTGCATCCATGAATGCGCAGTATGTAAGCAAATTCGGTTTTCCTTTCATTAAGGCCGTGACCGGATGCACCAAAGACGACATCGCGCAAGCGATGCGGCAAAGAATGGATCATGATCCGGAGCGCGAATGGACGCAAGCGCTGCATGAGATTGCCCGAATTACGCGAATCAGGCTGGGGCGGATCGTCACGGATCGCAGCCACGAACAGAAAGGATGACTTAATCATGCTGAAAATAAACTCCGGACGCACGCTTTATTACGGAAAAGGAGATGTCCTTGTTTACAGGACTTACGCAGAGCCGTTGGAAGCGGCCCCAATACCAGAATCTCCCTTTGTGGGGGAGGATAATATTTTGTTTGCCCATAACATTCGTTTTGCGGTCAGCGGTGACGCTCTGCTGACTTCGTTCACCGATGGGGACAACGCGCAGCTGGTGGCCACCGATTCCATGAAAAATTTTATTTTGCGCCAAGCTGCAACTTTTGCAGGAGGGACGACGGAAGCGCTGCTGCATTTTTTGGCCGTACGGTTTATGGAGACTTACGGCCATATCGACACCGTGCGGCTGTCGGCTAACCGGATTCCCTTTCTTCCTCTGCCGGTGCCGGGCCCGGGAGGGTTTCTGGATAACCGTCTTGTGTACAGGCGTTCTTACAACGATCATGCCTCCGCGGAGATGAAGCTGGCGCGCGGCGCCGAGGGGTATGATCTCGACGAGGCGTGGAGCGGCTTGTCGGACCTGCAGCTGATCAAAGTCAGCGGCAGCTCGTTCTATGGCTTTATATGCGATGAATACACGACGCTGCCTGATGCCTATGACCGGCCGCTCTTTATATTTCTCGATATCCGCTGGAGATATGAAGACCCACAGGATGCGATCCATCCGGAGGTAGGCAAGCATGTGCCCGTCCAGCAGATACGAGACATTGCCCAGAACGTCTTTTATGAATTTGCGACCCCGTCGATCCAGCATTTGATCTGGTTGATCGGGCAGCGGATTCTGATCCGGTTTCCGCAGCTGGCCGAGGTCCGGTTTGAAACGAGCAACAGGACTTGGGAGACGGTCGTGGAACCTGCGGACGGCTTGTCATCCGGGGTCTTTACCGAGCCGCGCCCGCCATTCGGCTTTCAGGGCTTTTCGATGACCCGGGAAGATCTAATTGCCGCACCGGAGCCGGCCGAAGGCACCGTCAGTTCCGGATGAGCGGGCGGATTTCGACACATGTGCTCGATACGTCCCGCGCGGTGCCTGCATGCGGCCTTAAGGTAGAACTCCGGCTGCTGGGGCGGGAAGCGGAAGGGGGACGGCTGCTGGCATCCGGTATAACGGGAGCTGATGGGCGTCTTTCGCAGCCGCTGTGGGACGGCGATTTGGTACCCGGGGGCGAATACGAGCTGACGTTTTGGGTTGGCGATTATTTCCGTCAACAGGCGGCGGCCCACGGGATTTCGTTTCTGGACCTTGTTCCGATCCGGTTCAGGGTGTCTAACGGCAATGAAAATTACCATATCCCGCTGCTGCTGGCGCCGGGAGGGTACAGCACGTACCGCGGAAGCTGATAGAAAAAGGGGTGGGCGAAGCATGGATGCGCACGAAGAATGGATCATACGCGGCGGAAACGTCGTGCTTGAGGACGAAGTCGCAAAGATGGATATCGCCATCCGCGATGGAAAGATCGCCGAAATCAAAGACCGCATCTCGGGGATGTCCGCTTCGAAAATCGTAGAAGCGGACGGCCAGATCGTCATGGCCGGCGTGGTGGATATGCATGTCCATCTCAATGAGCCAAACTTTGGACATTGGGAGGGGTTTGAGACGGGCTCTGCCGCGCTCGCGGCCGGCGGCTGCACGGCGTACGCGGATATGCCGCTGAACGGAAACCCGCCGACGGTTACGCTGGATGCGCTGCGGCGCAAAGAACGATTGGCGCAAGGCCGGTCGGCGGTGGATTATGCCTTGTGGGGCGGACTGGTGCCAGGGCGAATGGACCAGCTGCGAGCGCTGGCCGATGCCGGCGTCATCGCATTCAAGGCGTTCATGTCAAATCCCGGCGGGGAAGGGGAGGGACGATTCCGTGAGGTAGGGGCGGACGAACTGAGGGAAGGGATGCGGCGCATTGCCGGTCTCGGTGGCCTCCTTGCCCTGCATGCCGAAAGCGACGAAATGACGTCACGCCTGACCGCCGAGGCCCTTGCCGCAGGGCGGACCGATGCGGCAGCTTATGCGTTGACCCGCCCGGTCGAAGCCGAACTCGAGGCGGTAGCCTCCGCACTTGCCCTTGCGGAAGAGACGGAATGCCCCCTGCATTTCGTTCACATCAGCAGCCCCGAAGCGGTGGATCTGATTCAGGATGCCAAACAGCGCGGCCTTGACGTAACGCTGGAGACCTGCCCGCATTATCTGACTTTGAGCGAGGAGGATATGATCCGCATCGGACCGGCGGCCAAATGTGCGCCGCCGCTCCGTTCGGCCTTTCTAATAGAAGGCATGTGGGAACGTCTAAAGGCGGGTGCGATTGATTTCATCGCTTCCGACCACTCACCCTGCCCGGAAGCGATGAAGGCCGTGACCGAAGGCGGCGGCTTCTTTGGAGCATGGGGCGGCATCGCCGGTGCCCAGAGCACCCTGCTGCTGATGCTGGAGGAAGGCTGGATCAAGCGGGGAATTCCGCTTCCGCAGCTCTCGAAGCTGTTGTCGGAACGTCCGGCCGGAAGATTTGGCCTTGGCCGCCGCAAAGGCAAAATTCAGGTGGGAATGGATGCCGATTTGGTGCTGATTCAGCCATCGTCTCCGCACGTCTTGCGCAGAGAGGATCTGCTGCAGCGCCACCGGCACAGCCCATATATCGGCAGGATTTTCAGCTGCTCCGTAGCTGCGACGTACTGCCGGGGCCGCCTGGTCTATACGCCGGAGGGAGGAATCGTAAGTCCGGGTGCCGGCCGGCGGCTGACACCGCTGAAGCCGCACACTGCCGGCCGCAGCGGGGAGGTTGTGGCGCCATGAATATTGCCGCTGAATCTGGTGCTTTTGCTGATATGATGCGTCTGCTGGAAGAGCTGGGCCGGATCGGGGGCGAACCCGGGGGCGGCGTCACCCGGCTGCTGTATTCGCCGTCCTGGCAGGAGGCGCAGCGGCTGCTGGCCGGCCGCATGGCAGATGCGGGGCTGGAGGTGCGTTATGACCGGGTCGGGAACCTCTACGGCCGGCTGCCGGGTACCCGTCCCGATCTACCCGTGGTTCTGACTGGCTCCCACGTGGATACCGTCCGCGCCGGCGGAGACTACGACGGAGCCGGCGGCATCGCCGCCGGTATCGCCGCGTTGTCCTATTTGAAGCGGAGGTTCGGGATGCCTTTCCGTACGCTCGAAGTGGTCTCCTTCTGCGAGGAAGAAGGCAGCCGGTTTCCCTTAACGTATTGGGGCTCGGGCAGTATTGGCGGCCGCTACCGGATCGGCGATGGAACCGGCATTTACGACGCGGATGGCGTATCGCTGGATGAGGCCATGAAAGCAGCTGGCTTCGGACACGGGAGCCAACCCGACTGCCGCCGGAGGGACATTGGCGATTACGTTGAGCTGCACATCGAACAGGGTGTCGTGCTGGAGGCAGCCGGACGGCGAATCGGCGTGGTCGAATCGATCGTCGGACAGCGCCGGTACGGGATCGCGGTGACGGGCAACAGCAACCACGCGGGAACGACGCCGATGTCATATCGTGCCGATGCGCTGGCCGGAGCGGCCGACATGATCGTCCGGGTGGAGGAAATGGCGAAGCGGGCCGGTAATGGAGTGGTAGCGACCGTCGGGCGGATCGAAGCCTGGCCCAATACTCCGAACGTCATTCCCGGCGAGGTACGCTTCTCCTTGGATATCCGCCATGCCGAGAGTTGGATGCTGAACGAGTTCAGCGAGTCCGTTCTTGAGACGTTCCAACGGATATCCGCCGCAAGAAAGCTGCAGGTGAAGGCCGACTGCTGGCTGAAGACAGAGCCTGTCCCGATGGACGGTACGCTGGCGGGACGGATCGAGCGGCTGTGCATGGAGGCGGGTCTGCCGTACCTGCGCATGGTCAGCGGCGCGGGACACGACGCGCAAATGATGGCTGCCATCAGCCGCGCGGCCATGCTGTTCGTTCCGAGCCGGGGCGGGATCAGCCATGCCAAGGAGGAATACACGGAGCCGGCTCACCTTGCGGAAGGAGCGGCAGTTTTAGCTGCCTGCCTGCATGAGCTTGCCTATACGACAGGAGTGGTTGGATGATGAATAGGGTATCCGGGGGAAGCTGGAATGAATTTGTGCCGATTTCGCGCATCATTATGACACCGGGACCGGTAGAAGCTGACCCGCGCGTGCTGCGGGCCATGTCTTATCCGATTCTTGGTCAATTCGATCCGGCATTTACGGAGCTGATGAATGAAACGATGGGAATGCTGCGCGAATTGTTTCGTACGGACAACCGGTGGGCGTATCCCGTCGACGGGACGTCGAGGTCCGGGGTTGAGGCCGTGATGGCAAGCCTGATCGAGCCGGGGGACCGGGTGCTCGTCCCGATCTACGGGCGTTTCGGCCACCTGCTGCACGAAATCGCCGAGCGGTGCGGCGGCAGGGTCATTACACAGGAGAAGTCGTGGGGTACTGTGTTTGACCCTGCCGAATTGATCGAAGCCATCGGCCGCGAGCAGCCGGATGTCGTCGCCATGGTGCACGGGGAGACTTCCACGGGCCGGATGCAGCCGCTGGCCGGGATCGGCGAAGCCTGCCGTCGACACGGCGCACTGCTGATCGTCGACGCCGTAGCAACCATTGGCGGCACGGCGGTCGATACGGACGCCTGGCAGCTCGACGCGGTCATCGGCGGCACGCAAAAGTGCCTGTCCGTTCCGTCAGGCATGGCGCCGATAACGTATAACGAACGCGCAGAGCGGAAAATTGTTGCCCGCAAACGCATTGAGCGGGGACTGCGCAGCAATGCCGCTTCCCTCCCGTTACAGGAGGCTTCGCCGGGGCCTAGTCCCATCCAGAGCAATTATCTGGATTTGGCCCAGCTGCAGGATTACTGGAGCCCCAAGCGGCTGAACCATCATACGGAGATGACCTCCATGCTGTATGCGCTTCATGAAGGACTTCGCCTGGTGCTGGCCGAGGGACTGGAGGCGCGTTTCAAGCGGCACCGTCTGCACGAATCCGCGTTGATGGCCGGGCTGACCTCGATGGGACTGTCCATGTACGGCGACCCGCTGTCCAAGCTGCCGATGGTGACCTGCGTGCATATTCCGGAGGGCGTAGACGGGGAGACGGTACGTGCGATGCTGCTTCACCAATTCGGCATCGAAATTGCCAGCTCCTTTGGACCGCTCGCGGGTCAGATTTGGCGGATTGGCACCATGGGATACAGCTGCAGGCAGACGAATATCCTGCACCTGCTGGGTGCGCTGGAGGCGGTACTGCTCCGGGCCGGCGTCAAGCTGCCGGCGGGTGAAGCGGTGCAGGCGGCATTAGACGCGTATGAAGAAGCGCGAGTGGGATAAGTTCAGAAACCATCCATCCGTTTGCCTTTCGACTAAGGGTGTCGAAAAGCGCAAACGGCTTTTTTGGATTGTGCCAATGGAATTTAAGGGGGCACGGGCGGGTAAAGACAAATACAATTTTAGTCAGGTTCATGTAAGTATAAATTACAAATTAGACGTAGTAATGTTAGGGGATAGGCGTTCGTTACACATTTAATTTGATTTTTTGTTCGTGATTACAAATCGACGGCATATTTGTTGACGCTAATTTGACGTATCTCCTATGATAGGCATAGAAAGTCAAGTCCTAAGGGGGATGGGTAACATGGCAACGAAAATGACAGCGAACAAACGCAGTGTTAAGAAGATGATGGCATTGTCCTTATGCGCCGTATTGATGACGGGAATGCTGGCCGCCTGTTCGGGGAAAACGGCAGCTCCGGAAACAGCATCCTCCGGGGAAAAGACGGGGACGGCTTCCGCAGAGCCGAAGCTGGAGAAATCGACCTTGGTTCTCAACTGGTTCGCCGAACCGGAACATGGCGGCAACTTCGCGGCCGTCCAGCAAGGCTTCTATAAGGACGCGGGGCTGGACATGACGCTGACGCCCGGGGGTCCGCAGGTATCCTCCACACAGATCGTAGCTTCCGGCAAAGCCGACTTCGGCATCGCGAACGGCGACGATATTTTGGTCGCAAGGCAGGAGGGCATTCCGATCGTAGCTATCGCCGCCTCGTTTCAGAAGAGCCCGCAGGTGCTGATTTATCACAAGGAAGCGGGAATCAAGGACTTCTCCGACCTGAACGGACATGCGGTTTACGTCGCTCCGACGGCGAGTTTCTGGCTGTACATGAAAAGCAAATATAAGCTGGATCAGGTCAAGGAGCTGAAGTATACGGGATCGTTGGTCAATTTTGTGAACGACCCTAACGCTTTGACGCAGGGATACATCACATCCGAGCCTTATACTTTGGAAAAGCAGGGAGTGAACGTCGGCACGATGCTGATCGCGGATTCCGGGTATAACCTTTACGCCAACGTCTATTTTACGACCGAGAAGATGATCAAGGAGCATCCGGACAAAGTCAAAGCGTTCGTTGAAGCGACGGTAAAAGGGTGGGATTACTACAAAAACCACGCCGAGGAAGTCAATCCAGCCATCCACGAGCAAAACCCGGATATGGATCTGGATATGATGAAGTACAGCGCCGAAAAGGAGATGGATCTCGTATTCGGCGGTGACGCGGCGGAGCAGGGCGTCGGTACCATGACGAAGGAGCGGTGGGAAGAGGTGCAGAAGCAGCTCATCGAAGTCGGCGTTTTGAAGAAAGCGGAGCCGATCGCCAACGTATTTACCACCGAATTTTTACCGGCCAAATAAAGCAACTCCGGCCATTCCGCCGTATTCTTCCTCTTGCCAGTCCAGAACAAGGAGCGGCCAATATTGACCCTTTAGACCCAAAGAAAAGCAGCGCCGACACGGCGATGCTTTTCTTTTTTTTGTATGCGATACAACCTTTGGAGAACGCCGGGCGGTTTTAAATTCATGCCTTTTGGATAAAAATCTTTTCAACATTCCGCTTTCCATCCATTGACTTTACTCTTGCTGCGATGATATATTGTGCATACACGATATACACAATTTATCGAGGAGGAACGGTATGCTGGCATTAGACATTCGAAACTTAAGCAAAACCTATCCGAATTTCCAGTTGAAAGACGTGACGTTTCAGTTGGAAAAAGGTTATATTATGGGTTTTATCGGCGCCAATGGGGCGGGAAAGACGACGACGATCAAATCGATTTTGAATCTGATTCATACCGACAGCGGCGAAGTGCGTATTTTCGGCAAGAACATTGCCGAACACGAAATCGAATTGAAGCAGGACATCGGATATGCGTTTGGCGGCATCGATTTTTATACCCGGAGCAAAATAAAAGCTTTGACGGAAGTGGTAAAAAAGTTCTATACCAACTGGGATGATGAAATTTATTCGTATTATTTAAGAAGATTCAAATTGGATGAAAACAAAAAAATCGTCGAGTTGTCGACAGGGATGAGAGTAAAGTACAGTTTGGCCCTTGCCTTATCCCATGGCGCAAAGCTTCTGATTCTCGATGAACCGACAAGTGGGCTGGATCCGATTGCACGGGACGACCTGCTCGATCTTTTTCAATCGCTCGTCGCAGAGGGTGAAATCAGCATCCTGTTCTCAACGCATATTACATCGGATTTGGAAAAGTGCGCGGATTACATTACCTATATCCATAACGGAAGAATCATCAACAGTGCCGTGAAAGAAGAGTTTATTGAATCCTACCTTTTACTGAACGGTAGCGTGAGTCAACTGGACCCGGTGAAGGCGCAGCTGATTTCCTACAAAACGAATTCGTTCGGCTTTACGGGATTGATCCATGCCAAAGACTTCGATCCTTCCTTAGATGTGAAAGCGGCCCGGCCCACTCTTGAGGAGATTATGATTTATTTCGCGAAAAAGGAGGATATGTATGTATAACTTGGTAATGAAGGATTTAAAATTGGGAATCAATCCGTTGTTTTTTTTGGTGCCTGTCGTTTTGGGCGCGTTGATGCTCATACCGGGCTGGTTGTATTTTATCGTGCTGCTGTATTTTTGCTGGATCACGGTCCCTAATACATTTGGCCAGTTCCGGTCACAAAACGATTTGATGTTTACTTCGATGATGCCTGTCACCAAAACAGACATGGTCAAGGCCAGGGTGCTTGTCATTGTCATCCTGGAAATGCTCCATATGCTGATGGCCATCATTTTTGGTATCATCAATATTCGTCTCTATGGGGAAATACCCAACGATTTCTTCGGACCGTATCCGGGTTTTTGGGGACTGTGCTTTGTGATGTATGCGGTTTTCAACGTGTTCTTTATCCCCATGTATTACAAGACGGCGTATAAATTTGGCGGGGCGGCGTTGGCGGGCATTACCGGAGCGATGGTTTTTGCCGGACTCGCGCAATGGATCGGAATCCAAAATTCCTATGTGTCCGACATGTTTAATGGCAGCGGCGTCCACAATGTGGCACTTCAAGCATCCTTGATGATCGCCGGAATCGTTATTTTCATCGCACTCACCATGATGGCTTACCGGATTGCGGTTAAACGTTTCCACAAAGTGGAGATCCAATGAACATTGCGATTTCGAACAACTCCGAAAAACCGATCTACCAGCAGCTTTTCGAACAAATCAGCGCGCAAATTTTGAAAGGGGAACTGGAAAGCGGCTATAGTTTACCGCCGATCCGACAAGCGGCCCAGGAGCTGCGCGTTAGCGTCATCACCGTAAAGAAAGCCTGGGAAGAACTCGAGCGATGCGGTTTGATCAACACGGTCACGGGAAAAGGGTGCTTTGTCGCCGATTTCTCACCCGAAGACAAGCTGCGTATACGCGACGAAATGATTTTGAAGCAGATGGTTAACGATACTGCATACTACAAATCCTTCGGCCTTACCCTGGATGAAGTGATGGAACTGATGAAGAAGATTTATTAAGCACCGCCTGATTGAGCTTGAAAAAAGACACCTGTAAAAGCCCAGCGGAACAGCGAATGAACGATCGCCGTTTCTGCCGGGCTTTTTTTGCCGTTGTCTATGCAGCTTCCGCATGCAGATCATTTTCCTGGGCTAACGCGATAAATCGTTAATGCATGCCTGGCTTCGCCTGTGTTAACCTACATCTGATCTTCTCCCATCTCATTTTCCAAAACCTGAAGGAGGGGCCAAGCCAAGCATGAGAAAAGAGGGACTGCCATGATGAATGCCATGAAAACAAAGTGGAAGGCGCGTATCTATCATTATTTGACCTTGAAACGAAGGATTATGATCATTTTTCTGTTCAGCTCATTGATTCCGTTTGTCAGTATCGTGCTCATCTCGTATTTCACCATTTACTCCATCCTCACCAACAAAATCCAAAACGGCATCCAGAGCAACCTTAAGCAGGTCGAGCTCTCCCTGGAGAACTCCATCAACAACCTCAACCATGTGTCGCAGCAGTTCGCCGTAGGTGGAAGCGTCGGAAACAAGCTGAGTGAAATGCTGTCGGCGGAGGAGCCGTTCGAACGGGCGAAAACGCTCAGCGATTTGAAGGAGGAGCTCGGCCTGATTACGTTCACCAACCCCAGTATCGGACTGGCCATGTATTATTTTATGAACGACCGTCACTATGAACTGGAGAATACGGGTGTCAAGGACAGCTTCGCTCCCGAAAAGCTTCCCCTGCTGGCCCAGTACAGCCAAATTTCGTACTACGGACCGCATGTGAGCAACAGCCGTTTTGACAACCAATACGTGCTTTCGGCCATGCGCAAGGTGGACCTGCCTAACCTGGACGGCGTGTACATTTACATGGAGACCGGCTTTAAGCTGACGCAGAACATATTGAACAATGATGCCGTCGGCGGGGCGGCTTCCCATGTGTTTGTGGATAACGACGGGCGAATCGCCTACAGCGACGCCCCGGATTCGTTTCAGATCGGAACGAAGTTTCCGCATTTCGACCAGGCCAAGTCGTCGGGCACGGAACAAGGCTATTACTGGTTTAAGGAAACAAGCAATCAAGGCTGGAGCATCGTCTCGTTAACGTCCAAGGCGGACTATAACCGCGAAATGAACCGCTGGTTCGTGCAGATCGGCCTGTTTTCGCTGCTGTTTCTCGGCATGAGCCTGCTGCTGGGTTGGCTGTTGTGGAAAATGGTGTACCGCCCGCTTCGCGGCTTTCACCGGGAAATCGAACAAATGGCCGACAGCCGCATCGGCAGTCCGGCCGCCCGCACCCATATTCCGGAATTCGACCTGCTGGTGCGGCGGTTTCAGCAAATGAAGCATCAAATTTGGGAATTGTTCCGGGAAGTCGAGGCCAAGGAAAAACGGCGCGCGGATCTGGAGGTGGAGAAGCTGCTGTATCAGATCAACCCGCATTTTCTCATGAACAGCCTGGATACCGTCCGCTGGATCGCGGTCATGAACGGGCAGGAGGAAATCGACAGGCTTGTCACTTCCTTGAACAAACTACTGCATTACAATCTGGGAAAGCTCGGCCAGACGTCCACCATTCAGGAGGAGATCGATGCGGTAAAGCAGTACCTGATTTTGCAGCAAATCCGCTACGATTTCCAGTTCGACGTCCATATCCACGTTGATCAGGAGGTGCTGGAGGTGCCCATTCCCCGGTTTATTTTGCAGCCGCTCGTCGAGAACGCCCTCTATCACGGATTGGACGACGACGGCTATATCCAGGTGGATGTACGGCAGTCGGATCAAATCGAGATCTCCATCCGGGATAACGGAGCGGGCATTCCCGAGGACAAAATCGAGGCGCTGCTGTCCGCGGAAGGTGGTAACCGGAATGCCGGCATGGGCATCGGGATGAGCTACGTCAACCGGATCATTGGAATGCATTACGGCGAAAGGGCTAAGCTCGATGTATCGAGCAGGCTCGGAGAAGGGACGACGATCAAGCTTAGCTTACCTAATGAAGGAGGTGCGGACCATGATTAAAGTGCTCGTGGTCGATGACGATAAGCTGGTCCGGAAGGGGCTCATTTCGGTGATGCCGTGGCAGGATTTCGAGATGGAGGTGATCGGGGAGGCGAACAACGGTGCAAAAGCGCTGGAATTTCTGGACAACCATGAAGTCGATCTGCTGCTGACGGATCTGGAAATGCCGGTCATGTCCGGCATGGAGCTGATGCGCTTGGTGCGTGAACGGCATCCGGAGGTTTACATCGCGGTGCTGACCCTGCATCAGGATTTCGAATACATTCAGGAAGCGATCCGGCTGGGAGCGATTGATTATATCGCCAAGGTCCAGCTGGAGAAGGAGCGGTTCGAGGAGGTGCTGGGACGGATTCATCGCCGCATCACAGAGCAGGAAGGGCGGCTTCGGAAGCTGCGCATACTGCCCGGGGCAAGCAGCCCTGACGAATCTTTTGTGACGGACCGGGGGTATGCTCTGCTGTCAGTGGTCCGCGATCCGGAACCCGGTGCTGTGGTGGAGTGGGCGGTCCGGCATGCGGAGCGATTTGCTGAATTGGGGCGCCAAGTCTTGTTCTTTACCCTCGGGGGAGGGGAGGAGGGGCTGGATGAACTGGTACGATTGGCTTCAGCGGACGCCGTGTGGACGCTGATCCTGTTAAAGGGTATCCAGGGCCGAATGCCTTCCGAAGTGTATGACCAGGTGCGGAGGTACTGCGAAGGGGAGTTTTTTTACGAATATGACCCGGCCGTAAAGGTCATGGATCGATCCTTGTCAGCGCTCGTGCAGAGCGTGAATCCCGTAAATGAAGATCTTACACTCACCGTAATGGCCCAGTGGCTCTCGCCGGGCTGGATCTACCGGGAAGGTTTGTTTCAGGCAAATCTGCAGGAGTTGAAAGAACTCCGGCTGCCGCAGGCGGAGCTCTCGGGGCGGCTGTACGTGCTGGCCGACCGGTTGGACCAGCTGGCCGGTAAAACAGGAAAGACTCGCATTCGCCTGCCCGCCCCGCTGAATTCCTGGTTCGAGGTCGAAGCGTGGTTTGACGCCGTCCGCAAGCAGCTTCGCGAAGAATGGGGCAAGGCGCCGTATTCACCCGAGGTCGTTCAGAGCGTGATGACAGCTGTTTCCATGCTGCACGAGGAGCTGGACCAGCCGGTGACGGCGGCGGACATCGCCCGCAGGGTCAGCATGAGCCGCAGCTATTTCAGCCAGTGCTTCAAGGAAATTGTCGGGACCAACTTCAACGCCTACCTGCGCCGCATCCGTCTGGATCAAGCCAAGCATTATTTGCGGAATACGACCAAAACCGTCCTCTGGATTGCGCAGCACGTCGGCTATGAGGACGAAAAGTATTTCAGCCGGTCTTTCCGGGAGTATACCGGGCTGCTGCCGAGCGAATATCGGAATCAATCGGATCAGGATAGAGAAGGGTAGAGAAATGTCCTCCGGCAAGTAGGAAAATCGTCGAAAACGCTTCAGTGAAACCGCTGACATCCTCCCGATTGAAGTCAATTGTCTATCCCAACCTAAAACTTCCGTCTAACCGGGAAAAGCGGATTCCTGTGTTACCTTAAAGGTGCAAGCAAACCAAGAGCAAAAGAAGGGGCGAAGAAGATGAGAGCAAAATCCATGATGAGCCTGGCGATAGCGGGCCTGATGCTGGTTCTGTCGGCCTGCGGCAGCGGCGGCGCATCGGAGAAGGAAGCCGACGTATCCAAAGATCCGGCGGACCCGTTCGGCAAGTACAGCGAAACCGTTACGATCAACATCGGCAAAGAGGTGGACTCGGCAGATAAGAGCCTTCCGCCAGGAGACTCACCGGAAAACAACGTGTATACCCGGTACTTCAAGGACAACCTCAATATCGATACGAAGATTATTTGGCAGGCCGGCGTCGGCAAGGATTATCAGCAAAAGGTAAATCTGGCCATCGCCAGCAACGACCTTCCGGATGCGCTCGTCGTGACGGACACGCAGCTGCGGCAGATGGTCAAGAGTAACCAGCTGGCCGACCTGTCGGAAGTATACGAGCAGTATGCCTCCCCTGTGCTGAAAAAGATCATCGATTCGACGGATGGGCTTGCGATGAAATCCGTCACCTTCGACGGAAAAATGTATGCGCTGCCAAACGTGACGGCGGAATCGGACATGCAGCATATTATGTGGATTCGCAAGGACTGGCTCGACAAGCTTGGTCTCGAGGTCCCGCGTAACGTCGATGAGCTGGAGAAGGTCGCCAAAGCCTTTGTGGAACAGGATCCGGACGGTAATGGGAAAAACGACACCATCGGCATCAGCGGCCCGCAATCCGGCGGACTGCTCAATGCGGATTTCATCAATCCGAACAACAACAACTACGGATTTGATCCGATCTTCGGCGCCTATCACGCATATCCGGGCTTTTGGCTGAAGGGCACAGACGGGAAGCCGACCTACGGATCCATCGAACCCGAAACGAAGGAGGCGCTCGCCAAGCTCCGGGACCTGTATGCCAAAGGGCTGATCGATCCGGAAATGAGCATCCGCAAGGATGCGCAGGAGCTGATCAAAAACGGCACATCCGGGATCTACTTCGGCCTGTGGTGGGCAGGCGGGTACGGCCCGCTGGCGGACGCCATCAAAAACAATCCGAAGGCGAACTGGCAGGCCTACACCCTGCTCGACAAGAACGGGGAGTTCACACCTCATATGGGAACGCCGTCCAACCAATATCTCGTCGTCCGCAAAGGCTACAAGCATCCGGAAGCGGCAATTAAAATGGAAAACCTTTTGCTCCGGGACGAATCCAAATTCGACGTCAGCGTCGGCATTGGGAATTACCCGCTGCGCATTGTGTTTGCGCCAATGGACGAAATGTACGTGACCTACAACGCGATGAAAGAAGTGCTGGCCGGCACCAAAAAGCCGGAGGAGCTCGATCTGCCGGGCTATAAGCTGCTGAAGGCCGATGCCGAGAACATTAAGAAGGTGAAGCTCGAACCGTACGATAAAATGGACATCCAGTATTGGGACCCGAATGCGGATTTGGGCGCCTGGAAGCGGCTCTACTCCACCTTGGTCGGCATTGCACCGCTGATGGAGCCTTACAAAAAGACGTACAGCCTGACCTATTCCCAAACGAAAACGATGGAGAGCAAGTGGGCGACGCTCGACAAGATGGAGAAGGAAACGTTTCTGAAAATCATTATGGGAGCAGCCCCGCTGGATACCTTTGATCAGTTCGTAAAGGACTGGCGGAAGCAGGGCGGAGACGACATTCTCAAAGAAGTCGCGGAAATCGCGCAGCAGTAGGCTTTTACCGCTCCAACGAAAGGCAGGTGCCGGGAACCGTTCCGGCGCCTCCCCTATTTAAGCATATGACCCGGAAAAGGAAGGAGCTGCAAGATGATTAACAAGGGATTCGCCAAGCACTATTACTTGATGCTTCTCCCCGGAATGATCTGGCTGACCCTGTTCAGCATCGTTCCGATGTTCGGCATCGTCATGGCTTTTCAGGATTACAACCCGGGCCTCGGAATTCTGCATTCGGAATGGGTCGGTCTCGAAAACTTCAAATACATGTTTTCCTTGAACGACAGCGTCACGATTCTGGTCAACACCCTGGTGATCGCCGTGTTCAAAATTGTAGGTAATCTGGTCATCCCGCTCGTCTTTGCCCTGCTGCTGAATGAGCTGCGGCTGCGGTATTTGAAGCGCTGGATTCAGACGATCGTATACCTGCCGCATTTTTTGTCCTGGGTTATCCTTTCGGGGATTCTGCTCGATATCTTCGGCTACACCGGTCCGGTGAACCAAATCTTGTCGGTGTTTCATATCAAGCCGATCCTGTTCTTCGGGCGGGCGGACCTGTTTCCGGCCCTCATCGTGGGAAGCGACGTGTGGAAGGAATTCGGGTTTAACACGATCATTTATTTGGCCGCGCTGACCGGCATCAACCCGGCTCTGTACGAGGCGGCTGCGATCGACGGGGCGACCCGGTTCAAGCGGATGCTGCACGTGACGCTTCCCGGCATCGTCTCGGCGATCGTGCTGCTCTCGGTGCTCAGCCTTGGTAATGTGCTGAACGCGGGCTTTGAGCAGATCTTCAATCTGTACAACCCGCTGGTCTATTCCAGCGGCGACATTATCGACACCTGGGTCTACCGGACAGGGCTGGTCAATCTGCAATTCAGCCTGGCGACCGCCATGGGCCTGCTCAAATCGGTGGTCAGCTTCCTCATGATCACGATCTCCTATTATCTCGCTTACCGGTTTGCCAACTACCGTATCTTTTGATGACAAAAGGAGTGCATGTTCAATGGTAAAAGACAACACGGCAGGCTCCCGGCTGTTTGATATTGCGCTGATCGTGATCCTGGTAGGCATCGCAATCTTATGCATCCTGCCCATCTGGTACACCCTTGCCGTATCCCTCAGCAACAATGCAGCGGCAAGCTCGGGCCGGGTCGGGCTGTGGCCCGTCGGTTTCAACCTCGGTTCTTACCAGGAGCTGATGGGAGACCGCAAATTTTTTAACTCGTTCTGGATATCCGTGCAGCGGGTCATCCTCGGGGCGGGGCTGAACTTTGTGGTCATTCTGCTGATGGCGTATCCGTTATCCAAAAATGCCAAGGAGCTGCCGTATCGCAATGTGCTCATGTGGATCCTCGTGTTTACGATGCTGTTTAACGGCGGATTGATTCCTTGGTACATGACGGTAAAGTCGCTGGGACTCATCAACAACATTTGGGCGCTCGTTCTCGGCAACAGCGTGCCCGTATTCAGCGTCATCCTTGTCATTAACTTTTTCCGCAATCTGCCTAAAGAGCTGGAGGAGGCAGCGCTTGTCGACGGTGCGGGCCCCTGGCGGATGATGATCCAGATCTTTGTCCCGCTCGCGGGGCCGGTCATTGCTACAGTTACGCTGTTCAGCATCGTGTACCATTGGAACGAATTTTTTACGGACTGGTGCTGATGTCAGCGGCGGACCATTATCCGCTTCAGACGTATATCCAGCAGATGGTGGTGGTGATCGATGCCAACACGATGACGGCCGAACAGATCCAGCGGATGAGCGAACTGTCGAACCGGACGCTGAATGCGGCTAAAATCTTCATTGCGATGATTCCGGTGCTGGTCATCTATCCGTTTCTGCAGCGGTTCTTTATTACGGGGATTACGCTGGGCTCCGTGAAGGAATGAGGGGAACGCTGGCAAAATGGATCAGGGAACATCCGCTGAGCCGGTATCGTCCTCGCGTGCTGAACCCGACGAAAAAGCAAGGAATAAAAACAAAAGGGATGCCTTACGCCGATTGACGGCAGGGCATCCCTTTATGTGTTGAATAAAGCGGCAGCTTAGATGAAGCCGGACCGGATCAGCGAGTAAAGTTCCACATGCCGGTGATGAATCGTGACCCGTCCTGCCGGTTTGCAGGTAGGTCCGTCCTACGCGCTGCAGCAGGCTCCATCATTCCTAATTGGAGAGCTTGGCTGACATAACCTGCGGCCCAGGAGGGAATGGTGCCTTCGTTGGCTTTGGGAGCTTCCCCTGACGCCGAGGCTTCGCGGTGAATGAACACATAGGCGCGAACCGCAATCGCAGCCATTTCGGCGCGCGTGATTACAGCTGTTCCGTCAAACCGGCCCTCGCCGGTTCCGCGCACAAGGCCAGCTTGACGGGCTGCGGCGATTTCGCCTGCAAACGGACTGTCGTCACTGATATCGTAAAACTGGCTGGATTGATCCGCAGCGGATGCCAGGCCAAGTTCCCGGGCGACCAGGGAAGTGAACTCGGCGCGGGTGAGCGGACTGTCGGCAGATGCTTCCTGATCCTTGACCTGCTCGCTGTAGATGGCTCTGGCGGCCTTTTGCACGATGGGATTGCCGATCCGCTGCGCTTCGTCGAAATCCTGGGTTGTCGTTACCTGCAGCAGCACGGAGACGGCGAGCTCGTGCCCCGGTACAAGGAAATATCCGGCATCGTGGGTGACGTTGGCGTTTTCCCCAGTTTTATGGGCGATTGGCGCATCGGGCAGCGCAGCTCCAAACTTGGTGCTGACCTCCTGCCGGGCCATCCAGGCGATGATCTGGTTTCTGGAGGAGACGCTGAGGAAGGAACCCTGATAGATTTGGCCGAGCAGCTCCGTCAAATCCGCGGCGTCGATGTAATTGTCCTGGGCGGGGGAGGGGGCAGCCGCAAACATTTTGCGTCCAAGGTGCATCGTCCGAAGGTCCAATTGGTCCATCAGCTGCTGGACCCTGTCCATGCCGACCTTGTCGATGAGCACGTTGGTCGCCGTGTTGTCCGATTGGGTGATCATCAGACGGGCAAGGCGTTCCAGCGTAAGGTTCTGCGGGAAGCTTTCGGTCTGCAGCGATCCGCTGCCGCCTACGACGTCTTCGGGCGTTACCCTGACCTGATCGGCCAGGGACAGCTCGCCACGGTCAACCTGCTGCATCAATGCGGATACGACGGCAAGCTTGATCGTACTGGCCGGCATGTACGGCTCATGCGACCCAAGCAGCAGCGTTTCATGCCCGTAATAGCCGCTGAGGTCGCGGATGCCGACCGACATGCGAATCCCGTCCTTCTCCGCCTGCTGGAGGATGGGAGTCAGGGCTGATGCGATTGCAGATAAGCCTTTTTCCTGCGCTGCATCGGACGCTGCCGGAAGCAAGCTGGTCAGCAGGGCAGTAGCGGCAATCGTCGTCATTAGGGTTCTTCTTAATACCGGTTTCCGTCTGCGGGTCATCAAACATCCCTCCAAAAAAAGAAATGTTATATAAAATGACATTATCGGTTGATGTATACCTCTTATTATAAATGGATGTAATATTAGTTTACAATCTGTTTTTGTGAGCGTTCACTTTTTGTTCATAACATTCTGTCGATGCCGTGGATTTGACAAAATTACTTACATAGGCTCGGGAATAAAGCGGGAGCTTGGGCTCCGTTTTTTATTTTAAAAAAGCATAAAGTAATCGGGATATTAGAAGAATCATGCAGAAAAAAGTCGATTGGCGGGAGTAGATGGCAGACCATGAGAATAACGACCGGCTAACTAAATAGGGGAAAGAACTTGGTATGGGCAGCTGAATGAAGAAAAGGTCAGATCGAAGGTTAAAAGCCTCATTCCGTTATGTTTTAAAAAAATATAAAATGTTTTAGATTTTATATTTACAACCGTATTTCCTGTATGTTATTTTATACTTGCAAACGGATTCATTCAATATGTTTTGAATTATTTTAGAAAACTTTAAAACCGAGGAGGTCATCTTCGCGGCAACCTATCGAAGCTGCCCCGGTTCAGCTTGCGGAAGCGGCGCCCGGAAGAATGGTTCCTGAGATGAGGAGCCGCCGGAGCCCGGCAGGGGAGTTGAAATCAGACACAAATGAAAGCGCTTTATTCATGTTTTTAGGTCACCCGTTCTTGGTCAGTCAGATTTGTTTTGTCCTGCAAGTGCTTGGCGGCAAGAAAAATCATTGAAGCTTAGGGGAGGATCCTGGATATGAAGAAAAAATGGCTGATGCTGCTGCTGGTCGTCACGATGACGACGATGTTGTGGGGATGCGGCAAGTCTTCCAATAGTGCGGAAGGCAAAACGTCCGTCCTGGACGGAGGGGCCGGCGACACGGCAACCGAGCTGTCCTATTGGACATTTGTGGAGCTGCACGGGCAGCATTTCAAGAAGATGCTGGAGAAGTGGAACGCGGCAAACCCGGACCGCCAGATCAAGCTGAACGTCACGGTCATGCCGTATGACGACATGCATAACAAGCTCTCGATCGCGGTACAGACAGGCGTTGGGGCACCGGATATTGCAGACATTGAGATCGGCAAGTTTCCCGATTTTCTGAAAGGTACCCCTCAGTTGGAGCCTCTGAACGACGTGGTCGAGCCTTACAAAGATACCATCGTCCAGTCCCAGATCGATATGTACAGCAAGGAAGGAAAGGTTTACGGACTCTCGACCCACGTCGGTGCGTCGGTTGCGTTCTATAACACCGAAATTCTAAAGGAAGCCGGCGTGGACTACAAATCGATCGTCACTTGGGACGATTTCAAGAAGGCAGGCATGCAGGTGTACGAGAAGACCGGCAAATACATGGGCACGGCGGATACGAGCGCCGGTTGGGAGGCATCGATGATGCTGGCGCAGCAGAAAAGCGATTTTACCGATGATGCGGGCAAGCCGATCGTCAATTCGGACGCCATGGTCAAAGGACTGAAGGTGCTGAAAGACCTGCAGGATAACAACGTCATCGCCACAATTGCCGGCGGGCAGCCGGACACGGAGGAAGCGTACGGCGAGTTTAACGAAGGAAAGTATGCGACGGCTTTCATGCCGCTGTGGATGATGTCGCGCTACACGAACTATATGCCTGACCTGTCCGGTAAAATCGCACTTGCGCCGATTCCGGTCATGGAAAAAGGAATGCCGCGCTCTTACGGCGGAGGCGGGACCGGTACCGTCGTCACGAAAACAGCCAAAGACGTTCAGTTGGCCAAAGACTTCATTGCTTACGCCAAGCTGTCCCTCGACGCGAACATCGAAATCTGGAACACACTTGGTTTTGACCCGATCAATATGGACGTATGGAATATGAAAGACGTGACGCATAATCCCGAAAACCAATTCGTGAAATATTTCGTCAACAACCCGTTTGACGTGCTGAACGATATCAAGGATGAAATCCGTCTGATCAAATCGACGCCGGCTTCGCCGACGATCAACAACGTGCTGTACACGACGACGCTCAACGAAATTTTCGAGGACGGACGTGACATTAAGGAAGCGCTGGACGATGCGCAGGCACAGATCGAGCAGGAACTGAAATAGCCCGCCGGCATGCCCGGAATCAGAGCTGCTCTTGTCTTTTCGGGGAGCGGCTCTTTTTCAAACAGAAAGGAGTAAAGACATGATCAAGCGTTTTATATATTCGCAAAAGGTCGCCCCGTACGTGTTCGTGTTCCCGTTTGTCGCCATTTTTCTGGTGTTCTGGGTTTACCCGCTGCTCAGCTCGTTCGGCATGAGTTTCCAGCATGTCACCCTGGGGCAGGAGGCCGAGTGGACAGGGATGGACAACTATCAGAAGCTGATGGGGGACGGCGTGTTCCTGAAGTCGATCGGCAACAGCGCGCTGTATATGGTGCTGACGCTGGTCATTCTGATTCCGTTTCCGATGCTGCTGGCGGTGCTGATCAACAACAAATGGATGTGGGGCCGCGAATTTTTTAAATCGGCTTTCTTCTTTCCAGCACTGACATCCGTGGTGGTGGCGGGGACGATCTTCCGCCTGATGTTCGGGGAGATGGAAGGGTCGCTGATCAACAGCGTCCTTGGTGTTTTCGGCATCGAGCCGGTGAAATTTCTGAAAGGGCATCTGACCGGTTTTGTCGCGCTGCTCGCCCTGGCGACCTGGCGGTGGACGGGAGTTAACATCCTTTACTTCCTTTCGGGTCTCAAAAATATTCCGGAGGAATACTACGAAGCCGCCTCGATCGACGGCGCCTCCGCATTCCAAAAATTCACCAGAATCACCATGCCGCTGCTGAAACCGACCACGATTTATGTGCTTACGATCAGCATTTATGCGGGACTGGCCATGTTTATCGAAAGCCTCATGCTGTGGAACGGCAACAACTCGCCGAAAAACATCGGCCTTACGATCGTCGGCTACTTGTACCGCCAAGGGATCGAGAAGAACAACCTCGGCTACGCCGCCGCGGTCGGCATTGTGCTGCTCGCTGTGACGATGATCATTAATCTGACGCAGCTGGCGTTCTCCGGCATGTTTAAGAAGGAGGATTAGGGATGAAAAAGAACACCGCGCTCAACATCGTCCTCGTCGTCATTTTCGCCGTCATCTGCTTCCTGATCCTGCTGCCGTTCTACGCTATAACGCTCGCTTCCTTCAAGCCCGGCGAAGAGCTGATCCGGTACGGATTGAACCTGAAGCTTGACTTCTCGGTCATGAGTCTGGACAACTTTGTCTTTTTGTTCACGGGGGATCACGCATATTTCACCTGGTTCTTCAACTCGCTGCTGCTGACCGTGGTGCAGGTCGTTCTGACGCTGCTGGTCAGCGCAACGGTAGCTTACGGCTTTGCCGCTTATGATTTTAAAGGCAAAAATATCCTTTTTATCTGCGTGCTGCTGATCATGATGGTTCCCTTTGAAATACTGCTGCTTCCTTTATACACGCTTACTTTTAACCTTGGTATGATGAACTCGTACTCGGCGATTATTTTGCCGGGCATTGCCAATGCGGCGACGATCTTTTTCTTCAGACAGTACCTGTCCGGCATTCCGAAAGAGATTATCGCCTCCGGCCGGGTGGACGGTGCGAGCGAGTACGGCATTTACGCCAGGCTGATCCTTCCTGTCATGAAGCCTTCCTTCGCCGCGATGGCCATTCTGAACGGCATGAACAGCTGGAACAACTTTTTGTGGCCGTTTATGGTGCTGAGCGATTCGCACAAGTATACGCTGCCGATCGGTTTGAAGACGCTGCTGACGCCGTACGGCAACAACTATGACCTGCTCATCGTCGGCTCGTTCTTTTCGATTCTGCCGATCTTTATCCTGTTTGTGGCCTTCCAAAAGTACTTCATCGACGGCATGACGGCCGGTGCGGTGAAAGGGTAGATTCGTTTCGGAAATAGCTGCATACGACCCGCGAGTACCGGCAAATTTGCCGGTTTTTCTTTTGATCAGCATATGAGAAATTCGATATATGTAAAATTCATATTAGCTGGACGACGACTTCTTATTCCAAGCCAGAAGCAAAATCAGTCCGATGATACACGCTGTACCCAGCCACTGAAAAAAACCAAAAGGCTCTTTTAGCCAAAATACGGTTGTGATCACAGCGGCCAGCGGTTCCAAACTGCCTAGAAAGCTTGTTTCTTTAGGCGTAAGGCTTTGTAAGCTTTCGATGTAAAACCAAAATGCGATCATCGTGCCGAAAAGGACCACGAAAGCTAAGTACAGATAAGCGTCGATCGTCAAGCCTGTAAAGTCGGTGTGCCATGGTGGATGGATCACACTTAAGCCCAAACCGCCGATGATCATCGCCCAGCCGACAATGACGAGGGAATCGTATTGCTTCAGCAGCGGGACGGCATACAAGGTGTAGAATGCCAAGGCCGCGCCTGATAAAATACCCCAAACTACGGCTGGAAATGGCACGGAAAGCTCCGAAATCGAGCCGTTGGTTAATAAGAAGAAGCAGCCCGCTAAAGCCAGGATCACGGTGAGCAAGTCTTTTCGCGTGAAAACCATTTGCTTCCGCAGCATTAAATAGAGGATGATCATGACAGGTGCCAAATACTGCAGCAGTGTTGCCACAGCGGCATTTCCATGCTGAATCGATGCCATATACGTATATTGAACCGATAGCATGCCGACCAATCCGAAAACAAGGAGCCGCAAAGCGATCCGACTGTTTCTCCAAACCCCAACGATTTGCGAGCGGTCTTTAACCCAAAATTGAATGGTTAACAGTAAAATACCGGCGATGAGCAGGCGTACCGTGACCAGTCCGTTAACATCGATTGCGGTTTGCTCAAAGAGCTTTTTAGTGACGGTGCCGCTCATTCCCCAGAATATCGCTCCTGTAATGACCAGAAATAACCCTTTTCTTCTAGCTGTTGGATTCATAGATCGATTCTCCGTTTTAAATATAATAATAGTGCTATAATAAATAAAAAATCTCGTTCGGAATACCGAAATTGGATATAAAAATATAACAATATTGAGGTGGGGGTTATTTGCAAATTAAAGATTTCAGGATTGGCGGCAATTTGAAGGAATTAACCGAGCACCGGACGGTCGTGCTTCCGGTTGCCTGCTACGAAACGACGATTAACCAAAACATACACGGACATATACCGCTTCATTGGCATGATGAATTGCAATTCGTTCGGGTTGTCCAAGGGGAAGCCGAGTTCCAAATTAACGAAGAGAAGCTCGTTGTTCGGCAAGGGGAAGGGGTCTTCATCAACAGCGGCTGTCTGCACATGGCGGTAGATCGGAACGCATCGGGCTGCGTGTATATTTGCCTGAATGTCTCCCCTGACTTTGTCGTATCACGGGAGCTATATGCAGCCTATGTGGCTCCGTATATTCAAGCGACGAATCTGCCTTATTTATACATCGACCCTAATCAGGCTTGGGGCGCCAATATTTTAGATGCCTTGGTGAACATTCATCAATGGATTCCGCATCAACCGCCATACTTTGAACTGGATATGACGATGCAGCTGGCTTTCATTTGGAAAAACCTGATCCTGAACGGTTTTCAACTGCAATATGACCAGGTGGAAGCGGTAAAAAACGAGCGGATGAAGCAGATGTTAAGCTGGATCGATATCCATTACGCCGAAAAAATCGCGTTAAATGATATTGCCAGAGCTGGTCAATTGAGCCGCTCGGAATGCTGCCGCTATTTTAAGCGAATGCTCCATACGACTCCGCTGAATTATGTGACTGATTACAGACTTCAGAAAAGCGCAGTCCTTCTGCAGCAAGCCGATTCCAGCATTACCGAGGTGGCCTACCAAGTTGGATTTAACAGCACCAGCTACTTTATAGAAAAATTCAGAAAGGCAATGAATATGACACCACTTGCTTACAGAAAATGTAAAATGGATGCGCGTTCATAATCGGAACGCGGTGAGGACAGCCGGTCAAAGAGACCGGCTGCTTTGTATGTTCAAAAAGGACTCTGCGGCGAGCGACAGAGACGAATGCTTTCTGACAGCTACGCCTACGTGTCGGTCCGGCAGCGGAACTTCCATAGAAAGCTCCAATAAAGCACCCTCATCGATTTTAGAAGCTACAAACGCTCTCGGCAAAATAGCTGCGCCATACCCCCGCTCAGCAAACTCCGCCAGCATATCCAAGCTGTTCAGCTCGAAATCGGCCGCCGCTTCCACGCCTTGGGATTGAAACCAGGCTTCGATATAGGAGCGGGTCGCACTTCCCTGGGACAGCATTAACAGGGGGAGCTCGGCCAATTGTGCTGCGGACAAGGGGGCTTCTGCCAGAGCGGCAAAGGGTTTCCCCGCCACCACACCATACGGCGAGACAAAAGTATCCACGACTTGAATCTCCGCATCCTTCACCGGAAGATAAACGTAGCCCAGATCAAGTAAACCCTGCTGTAACTGTTCCAAAATCTGACCGGTCTTTTGCTGTGAGACTTGGACCCGGATGTTGGGGTATTGGGAACGGAAAATATCGAGTAGAGGAACGATATAGTCGCGGATGATCGCTCCGTTGGCACCGATCCGCAACCGCCCTTCGTTCAGCTGTCCCAACTGCTTCATGTATCGTTCGGCGTAATCCAGTTTATCGAATACTTGTCTGACTTGATCGTACAAGGCATGCCCTTCTTCTGTTAAAACGATTCCTTTGGATAAGCGGTCGAACAGCTTAACTCCAAGCGCGTCTTCCAGCTGCTTGATCGCATAACTGACGGAGGGCTGTGTCATATTTAATCGCTGGGCGGCTTTCGTCATATTCAAGGTTTCCGAAGCATGAAGAAAAATCCGGTACCATTCCGTGTTAATCATCATTTGGCATCAATCCATTCTATGGCAAGAGTCGAATATTGCAATTTCATTTATTACAAGTATACCTCTAAACTAGTACATAAGGACAATACAAGATGTTAGATAGAATGAACTAAAGAGATGGTTGGAAGTTCGATGCAAAACTATAGATCAATCTATATTGAGGGGGAATTTTTATGCCGGGAAGTACTTTTGGTGAACGGTTTAAAATGACGACGTTTGGTGAATCACATGGAGAAGCTATAGGCGTCATTATCGAAGGCGTCACTCCAGGCGTTGAACTAAACGAGGACGATATTCAGGTTCAGATGGATCGCAGAAAGCCGGGACAGTCTTCAGTTACAACGCCGCGTAAAGAATATGATAAGGTCCGGATTTTATCCGGTGTATTTGAAGGCCGAACAACAGGGACTCCGCTCAGCGTGATGCTGAATAATACGGACATGCGTCCGTCCGCATACGATGACATCAAACATATGTATCGCCCGGGGCACGCGGACTTTTCTTACGATCAGAAATATGGCATTCGGGACTATCGGGGCAGCGGGAGGGCTTCCGGAAGGGAAACTGCGGCACGGGTCGCGGCCGGAGCGGTTGCGCGGAAACTGCTGGAACGGCGGGGTGTCTCCGTCATGGCCTATACGACCGAGGTCGCCGGTATCCGCTGCGAAACCTTCCATCCCGATGCCATCGAGCAAAATCCTGTTCGCGCCTGTGATCCTGAAGCGGCAGCTAAGATGATTGAGCGGATCGAACAACTCGCGGCAGAGGGCGACAGCTGCGGCGGCATCGTTGAATGCCGGATCAGCGGCGCTGCGGCAGGGCTTGGGGAGCCCGTGTTTGATAAGCTGGATGCTGAGCTGGCCAAGGCCATGCTTTCGATCGGCGCGATCAAAGGAATCGAGTTCGGGACCGGTTTCCGGGCGGCATCCATGCTGGGAAGCGAACACAACGATCAAATGGACGAGAACGGGTTTATTACGAACCATGCCGGAGGCGTTATCGGTGGAATCAGCACCGGGGCCGACATCATTTTCCGGGTTGTCGTCAAACCGACTTCGTCAATCTCCAAACCTCAACGAACGGTGGATACGGAAGGAAACGAAAGGGAAATCACAACGATCGGAAGGCATGATCCGTGCATCTGTCCGCGGGTTGTACCCGTGATTGAAGCAATGGCCTGTATGGTAATCGAAGATCACTATAAAAGACAAGCGACGCTGCTGTACTAGCCTCATTCGAGGGTAAAGTTGACTTAACCTATTCATTGCCTATATCCGTTACATGATCAAGTGGTATGATGACGACAGTTCAGGGGCGCGCAGCTGATACTGACCATCAATCATTTGTGTATGTAAAGGGGATCTGCACATGAGTAAAGATCATATCATTAAGTCCATGCTTTCCGAACAGGTGAGCATGACACCAAACGGATTTCTCGCCGATGCGTTAAATCCGCAGAAATTTGCCAAAGTTTACGAATTGTTTTTTGACAGCATCTTAAAAATCAGCGCATCAGATATAACGGGCGTCGAAGGCTACGGTGAGTTCAATGAGAATTGTAAAACGGAGTACAGCACCTGCAGGGAGTTTCTCGTAGACACATTCGCGGATGATAAAGAAGGATATTGGTATCATTGGAAGGAGCTCTATGATACAACGCTTCTGGATCGTGAATTTGTCGAGAAATACTTGGTGGAGATGGAAGCCAGAATCGAGTATTGTGAAGGCAGACGTTATTTAGTGAACAACAATACGTTTTTTGAAATTATGATCACCGATGGAAAAACGCAGGTTGGTTTTCCTGACTGGAGCCGGTCCGGCATATGCGACTTCCTTCTGGATTTTGCCATTATGGACTTAAATAAGCCCTATTTGAACATTCCTGAATTGTTATTCGAATATTGCGGAAAACGAAACATCGTCATCCCGGATTTTAAAGAAAGATTTTTATGTATGGCGTATTATAAGGGAATCGATGTTTTGCGGTGGCATGCGTCGATCGATGACGAGGAATCGTGCATGTCCATCATGAAATCCATCAGCGAACTGAAGGATCGAATTTACGCTTTATAAAGGATGATCGTATGAAATATGAAAATGCCGGCGAGGTCCTACCTGAGGAGCTGCTGAAAGAAATCCAGAAATACGCCGCCGGGAAACTGCTGTATATTCCGAAGGGTAAGGAGAAAAAAGGATGGGGAGAAACGTCCGGCTACCGGGATCGCCTGCAGAGGCGAAATGTGATGATCCGCAACAAATATGCCAATGGGATGACGGTTTCGGAGCTTGCGGACGAGTACTTCTTATCCCTGGATTCCATAAAGAAAATCATTTATTCGAAGAAACATGACAGGCATATCACTTATGCTCCGACGGTACGCTCGGCTGTACAATATGCGAATAACGGGCTGCTGGAAGAATGGATTCAGTGCTACCTGATGCTGACGAAGCAGGTGGCTTCGGCTCAGCATGATTATTCAGGAGAGAAGAATCATTATTTTGGCGTCGTCAAGTTTCCATTACGGCTGATCCAGATGGATGGAATAAAGCTAGAGGCAGATAATTTGGCTGAAGCGGATGATCACGCTGCGGATCTTCCGCCTCTTCTTATTGAATATGAAAGGGGCAAATTTAACTGTATCGAACAGAAAGGACTGTTCTCCAGACTAAAACGGCGCAAAGTAAATGCTTATTCCACGATCATTGTCTTAAAGGAATCGGCGGATTATAAAAGGTTCATGAAGCACTATGGTCACGTGCTGTTTTTTATAGATCATGCATAATGATGAACGCGGATGCGGAAAAATTTACAATTTAATGAGAAGGAATTTATCCTGGGCCCCGAGAATGCTTATTTACTACAAACGAAGGGGCTACAGGGGATGCATATCGAATCCAACCTAATACTCAATGTTTTCATCATATTACTGCCTATCATGTTCTATCGTTTTGTGTGTAAATCGAAAAAAACCGTGCTCTATTTCCTGCTGTTTCTTGTACCTTTGATCATCACGATGTCGTTCCCTGTCAAAGTGTTTAACACGGTTTTGGATTTGCGGGGAATACCGCTTGTGGCGGGATCTTTATACGGCGGGTTGTATAGTGCATTACTGTTATTCGCCAGTGCAATTATATATCGGCAAGTGTTGGGTGATATTCATATTGTTTATTATGCGCTGTCTCTAGCGCCGACACTGGTGCTGGTTTGCCTGGCGATTCCAGTATTTAACCGTGCGAGCTTATTGAAGCGGATGCTGATCGTGTTTGGTCTTTGCTTGTTTTTACGCATTACCGTCTTAAATATTTATTATTTGCTTAATGGCAGCCCATCGTACTTCCTGGATTCATTTGTGCCTTCCTTACCAATCGTTCTGATGCAGTGTGTGATGTCTCTCATTTTGGTGTACATATTAGAAACGGTCCGTCGTGACGTCAAGATTCAAGAAGGGATGATCGAAGCCGAGAAGCTGAAGGTCGTCAGCGAAATCGCCGCATCGGTTGCTCACGAAGTGCGAAATCCGCTCACCACTGTGCGGGGATTTGTTCAACTATTGGGTGAGCCGTCCTTGACGGATCAGAAGCGTAAGGAATTTTCCCTCATTACCCTAGTGGAATTGGATCGGGCGGGATCGATCATTTCCGATTACTTGTCATTAGCCAAACCTCAAACCCAGAAACTGGAATCGATTTCACTGAACGAAGAGTTTTTGGAAACCTCCCATGTGCTGAGCTCCTATGCTAATTTACAAAATGTGAAGATGGTCACCGAATTTCATTCCTCCGGTACCATTTATGGAGACAAATCCAAGTTACGGCAAGCTGTCATTAATTTGTGCAAAAATGCGGTTGAAGCGATGCCGGACGGCGGTACATTAACGATTAAATACTTTGTGGACGAAAGCGACAATAAGGCCAGAATCTATATCTCGGATACAGGCGTAGGCATGACAAAAGAGCAGGTCAAAAGGCTGGGATCCCCATATTACTCCACCAAATTAAAAGGCACGGGGCTGGGAACCATGGTAACTTTCAATATCATACGCGAAATGAACGGACATATTTCGATTGAAAGCAAGGAAGGCGAAGGGACCACTTTTATTATTACATTGCCGCTGTATACAAAAAAAGAGGAAGCTGCTCCTGGGAAGTAACTGGTGAGGTTGAAGGTACATATTTTTCATAGATGGCTTGCACAAGCAAGATGATCCGAAGAGATTTTGACTTCGGGGAATGTTTGTCTACATATCCGAATTATTTATAATGTAAGGAAACCATATTTTTCAATGAGAAGGGGTTCGTCATATGTATGGAATTATGGCTGTTTCCGGCTTGTCTTTCCTTCTGGTTGCCGTACTGACGCCATTGCTGATTTGGACCTTGCGCAGGTTGAAGCTGACGCAGCCGATCCGCGCCGAGCTTCCGGCAGATCATCAAGCCAAACGCGGTACGCCGCTGATGGCCGGATTAATCCTGCTGATCGGGGTAGCGATTTCGCTGCAATCACAACCGGCATCCCTTATGCTGCTCCTATGCGCTACGTTTCTGTTGTTCAGCTCGGTTGGCTTTCTCGATGACTTCAAAAAGGCCTTCTGGCAAGACCCGGCCGGCATTTCCGGCCGTACGAAGCTGGTGCTTCAATTTGCTTTTACGGGAATCATGTTGTATGTATTGCTCCATTCGTTTGGCGTAACGAGTGATATCGCGCTGTTTCAAGGATACCATCTGCAGCTGCCAGTTTACGTATATGTGGCCATCATATTGCTGTTTGTGGTAGGTTCTGCGAATGCAATCAACTTTACGGATGGATTGGACGGACTGCTGATCAATGTGGCGATTCCGACGTATTTTTTCTTCTTTTTGATTTCGGACAAACCTGAGGTGCAGACATTTTCGCTGGTGATGATCGGCTGTTTGCTTGGACTATTTCTTTACAACATCTATCCGGCAAGGGCGTTTATGGGGGATACGGGATCGATGGCAATCGGAGGGTCGCTTTCCATTTTGGCCGTTATTGAAAAGGTTGAAATATTGATACCGATCCTGTTTTTTATCTATCTTGCGGAGCAGTTGTCGGTCATTTTGCAGGTATGGTATTACAAAAAGACGAAGCTGCGGTTATTTCGAATGACCCCGATCCATTTCCATTTCAGTCTGAAATATGGATGGAGCGAAAACAAAATTGTTACGATCTTCGGTTTTATTTCGTGGATTTGTGTGCTGATATGCTGGCTGATCTGGAAATACGTGATGCATTGAGCGATAGATTAATGGATACGAGGCAGCAGCGGTCAAGGGACCGGCTGCTTTTTTTGTGCTATTCTTGTAGCAGTCAAACTTATCGATGATTGAGGAATGAAGCGATAGAGGAGGGAGCGTCATGGCCAAGTGCTGGACGAACGGAACCATCTACACGATGGAACAGGAACATAAGACGGTTGAAGCGGTAATAACCGAAGGAGGCCGCATCATTAATGCAGGCGATACGCGGGAACTGAAAGAGAGATTTCACGGCCGGATCGACGAGGTGATCGATCTTGGCGGGGGCACCATGTTCCCTGGTTTTGTAGACAGTCATATTCACCTGATCGGCCACGGAGAGACCTTTCTCAAGCTGCAGCTTTCCGGTCTGAAGCACCGGGGCGAGCTGCTGGACAAGATTGCTGGACAAGCCCGGCGCCTTCCGCCAGGCACGTGGATCATCGGGGAAGGATGGAACGAGAATGAGTGGGAGGAAGCGCTCCTCCCGACAAGAGTGGAGCTGGACCGGGCCGCTCCGAATCATCCCGTGATGCTGCGGCGGGTCTGCCGGCACGTGCTGACCGTCAATACAATGACCCTACAGGAGACTGGCGTTAATGAAAACACAGAGGTGCCAAGCGGCGGAGTCGCGGGAAAAGGCAGTGACGGATGCCTAGACGGTATTTTTAAGGAGCAGGCCCAGGATCTGATCCTGCATCGGATGCCCGGCGTGACTCAGAGCTACCTGGAGACTGCACTGACGATGGCCATTGAGGACTGCTGGAGACAGGGGATCACCGGCTGCCATACGGAAGATCTGTGCTACTATGGCGGCTGTACCCGAACGCTGCAAGCGTTCCAAAAGGTCATTATGGAGGGGCAAAAGAAATTCAGAACGCATCTTCTGATCCACCATCTTGCGCTCGATGAATGGCTCGAGGAAGGAAGGCGGCTTGTGCCCGAATCCGAGTTCCTCGAATACGGAGCGATGAAGCTGTTTGCGGACGGATCCCTGGGCGGAAGAACGGCCTTGCTCAGCCGCCCCTACGCAGATGATCCAACCACGAGCGGCGTCGCCGTCCATTCGGATGAGGAGCTGGACCGGCTGGTGGCCAAGGCAAGGAGCGCTGGGCTTGCGGCAGCTGCGCATTCCATTGGCGACGGGGCCGCTGAGAAGGTGCTGCACGCATTGGCCGCACATCCATGCCCGGCAGGCAGGAGGGACCGGCTGATTCACGGGCAGATTTTGCGGGATGAGCTGCTGGCGCAGCTGAAGGAGCTGCCTGTTATCGTCGACATTCAGCCGAGCTTTGTCACCTCTGATTTTCCGTGGGTGCTGGACCGGGTCGGCGATGCGAAGGGGCTGCATGTATACGCTTGGCAGACACTGCTTCGCAGCGGGATTCCTTGTGCCGGCGGATCGGATTCGCCGATCGAAAGCGTCTCGCCTCTTCTTGGCATATACGCTGCCGTAACCCGTATGAAACCGGGGGACGATCAGAGGACCGTCTATGGTTCCGATGAGCGGCTCAGCTTGTATGAAGCGATCTCGCTGTATACGACAGGCAGTGCCTATGCAGCAGGGCATGAACTGGACCGGGGACGGATTCAGCCGGGATACGCCGCTGATTTTACCGTTTTGGAACGGGACCCGTTCGGCGAACCGCCGGAATCCTTTTTGGAAAATAAGGTTCGGATGACGGTTGTCGATGAAACGATCGTATACGGATAGCCTGGTTGGAAGGAACACGGCCGTTGAAGGTGAAAGAGGTTTACTTTTGCAGCTAGGTTAAAACTGAGTAAATTAAAGTTGTTTTGTTCCAAAAACTCACTATATGAAAAATTCATAATAGAAAAATCGTCACAACACCGACCCTAGATGATCCGAGCTATATCACCATTACAACGTACTTAACAGCAAATCATTTGGAAAAAAGGGAGCTGCGAAAAACCATAATTTATATGATGTTAACTTAAAGATCAAGCGTAAATGTGGGTATTCGAGCACTCCGATTATAACGGCTTAAATATTCTGATGGAGAAAGGTTCCGAGGGGTACTTTGTTTCAGCCGTCCTCGCTGGGAGGAAGCTTTTGCCTGGAACCGGCAAGCGGATCTGGGTAATATGCTGCGTTATAAGGCGAACGGTTCGTGGATCGAACAGCACTTCATAAAGGCTTACGAGGCGGAGGGAATGGTGCTGGAAAAGAACTGGAGGCTTCTGTCCAGTCTGGAGGACCTGGTCGCCTTATGCGACAAGCTGAGCCACTCGATGGCGGAGACGCTGAACCGGGTACAAGATTTGCGTCGATTGATCGCGGGAACGGTTCGGGGCGGAGGAGAATAAAATATCAACCTTTACAAAAAAGACACAGGCGTCTTGGAGAGTTACTCCAGAACTGCCTGTGTCTTTTTCAAAAGCGAATCAAGTCTTATTCGAATTTTTAGTTTCCTTAGCTTTCAGTATTGGTATCTGGACCGGCTGCTGCATTGCTGTCTGCTGCTGGCGTTTGGTTTGTTGCTCCTGTGTTTGCGCCCTCACCGGCAGGACTTGAACCCTGTTGTACGCCATCACCCGACTGAGCCGGTTGCTGGCTGTTATCCGGCTGCTGGGAAGGATCAGTTTCTGGTGAAGCTGGCTGGTTATCATCCATAACTGGACTTTGATCAGGGCTCTGGGTTCCATCCGTGCTGTGAGAACCGTCCGGGCTTTGTGCCTGGTCTGGGCTTTGATCCTCATCCGTTGTTAAGTTGTCATCAAGATTTTGTGCATCGTCGGAATTGGAGCCTTTGCCAGGTTTTTTGCCGCCGGTGACTTCTACGCTGGTACCGGTCAATTTTCCGGATAGGACGGGCTGCTGATTTGAATCGAGCATCGTGACGCTGCTGATCTCAAAATCGTAGGTGCCTGCATCCGAAGCGGTGAAGGAGAAATCCACCAGGGTACCACTCTTGACTGGTTTGTTGAATTCAATGCCGAACACGGCCCGTTTTTTGCCTGTATTCGCCAAAGATGCTTTCGCATCGGTTGCCGTGACATCATTTTGAATTTTAACCTGCTTGGAAGAAGGTGTAATCTTGTTTAGTTTTAATTTAGCATCGTAAATTACCTCAACCGTCATAAATTGCACGGCTTGTTTACCTTTGAATTCAACGGAAACGTTAAAGGGTTTACCTGTTTTGATCTTGCCTTGCTTGGCTGACAATTCTACGTCTGTGCTTGGGGTCTCCTCCGGCTTGTATTTATACTTATAGGATTTGGCCGCTTTAGCTGTTCCGTTGCCGGCATCGTCAGAAATATACAGGTCGATGTTGTTCGTTCCGTTCTCAAGCGGAACTTCTACGGTGTAATTACCGTACTCATCGATGGTTCCCTGGTATTCATTATCTTTGCCTTTTACGGAATTGACTGCCTTCACATGGATCAGATCCTGCAGATTCGTGCCGTCATAGAAGTAATCCAGCAGCAAATCTCCGTTGATCGTTCCTTGAAGCACGCCGACGTTCGGCTTATCCGGATTGACTACAAGCTCATCCGGCACCGACGCATCCGGTGCAGTGTTGTCGACCAGGAACTGCGACAGCGAGTCGGTCACCACTTCGGCGGTTTTGTCGCCTTCCTCGACCGTTACCGGAACGATGCCGTAGACGCCTTCCGGATCCAGGTACACGCGTTTCTTTCCTGGTGTGGTGGCGATATCCACTTTGCCGTCCCATTCATAGGAATAGTAGAACGGATCCAGTTTGTTCTGGAAGTCGCGGTCGTAGATATATCCTACATACTCGCCGTTCCCTTCGTCATCAAAACGGTAGATGTCGAATTCATAATCCACCAATTTTTTATTGAGTGCATAATAAAGGGTCGAGCCTTTGCCTTCTTTGGTGCTGGACAGGTAAATCGGATCGAGTTCTACGTTCGAAATATCGGCCAGGTTATATGTTTCGCCGACATACACGCTGAACGGCACATGAAGGACATGCCCGTTTCCGGCTTGTGTAAAGATCAGCTGACCGTCATACAGGCCATCTGCGGTTCCTTCCGGAATGTTCAGGGATACGTTCAGATCGGCAGTCGATTGGCCTGCGGACAGGCTTACCGATTCCGCTGCCGGTGTCAACACTGGCCCTCCGCCATGATTCCATTTGACCTCAATCGAATAGGACTGATCCGTATTCGCGATATTTTCCACCGTCAGCTTGCGGGTGACGTCCGCTCCTGCACCCTGCAGACCGAAAGAAATGCTGCCGGAGTACGAGGTTTGGTGGGTATCGTCCTGAAGCTGAGCCGGAAGCGATTCTTCCACTTTAACGATGGCATCCGCCTCGGAAGAATTTTTCAGGTCGACGCGGCCGGCGCCTTGCTCGTTGGTGCCATACTCACGGTTATCCCGGTCTTTGATCAGAACCGCATTGTTCGTAAGCAGAGCCTTCACGTCGTCCGGCTTCAGCTGAAGCCCTTCTTCGCGCGTCTTCTCCAGCATGAGGGCAGCCGAACCCGCCACATGCGGAGCAGCCATGCTGGTGCCTTGCAGTTCCTCATATGCGTTGGTATAGTCGCCGCCAAACGCTGGAATGGAGGACTTGATGCCCACGCCAGGCGCGGTAATGTCCGGCTTGATCGTATAGTTCGGCAGAGCAGGACCTCTGGAGCTTAGGTCTGCGAGCAGGTCGACTTCGGCTTTATAGCCGAATGTCACGTGGTTATTGCCTTTGGCAATCTCGTTCTTCAGCTTCTTGCCGCTTTCCTGGCTGATCGTATAAGCCGGCACGACGTCTTCAGCGCCATTCAGCGTAGCCCCGCCGATTTCGCCTGGCGCGTTATTGTAAATGATGACGGCCACGGCGCCGTTGGCGGCCGCGTTTTGCGCTTTCTCAGCGAAGGAGATTTCTCCGCGCTGCACAAACGCCGTTTTGCCTTTGACGTCAATATTGGCGTAATCGGAAGTACGGCCGAGGCCGGCGTCCACAAGCTCCAAGTCCGCGCCTTCCGTTTCCAGCTTCGGCGATGTCGCCGCCAGCTGGGCGTAAGTAATGCCGATGGTGTCGGATGTGAAAATCGGCGTTTGGAGCGGCGGCGTCGAGGCGCCCACAGAAATGGCCAGCTGTGCCGCAGCCGGGCTGCCAACCGTTTCCGCATCCGGTCCTTCATTGCCGTTGGAGATAACGACGGTGACTCCCGCCAGCGCCGCGTTGTCCGCTGCGATGGCATCCGGCGTATACGAGTTGTTCATATTGGAACCCAGCGACAGGTTGATGACATCCATTCCGTCGCTGACCGCCTTTTCAATCCCGGCAATGACGTTTTCGGTCGAGCCGCTTCCGTATGGACCGAGAACGCGGTATACGTACAGATCCGATCCCGGCGCTACGCCGCGGACCCAGCCCTTGCCCGCATCGGGGTGCTTAGGGTCGCCCCGCCCGGCAACGGTTCCGGAGACGTGCGTTCCGTGATACGTATCATAGGTGCTGCCGTTGCTGTTGACCGGCTTGCTCGGATCCGGGAGCGTCTCCATCGGATCGGCATCGTTGTCGACAAAGTCATATCCGCCTTTGTAGGCGTCCTTCAAGCTGGGATGATTGTAGTCAATTCCGGTATCAATGACACCGACTTTGATACCTTCTCCGTCATAACCTGAATCCCACATGTCTTCCGCACCGATCAGCGGAGCGCTTTCATCCATGTTCGGCGTCATTTCATGCCCGTCCGCAACCGGCAGGGCGTGCATTTCCTCATTCGGGAAGACGGCTTTGACGTTCGGCAGCGTCAGCAGCTTGTCCACTTCGTTCGCCGGGAGCGTCACGGAATAACCGTTAAACACTTTGGAATATTCCCGTTTGAACTTGGCGCCGGTTTTCGATAAAGCTGCCGATTTAAAGGCGCTGTGCTCCTGATTCAAAATGCTGCTGTAGCTTCCAAGGGATGAACGGGCCTGTGCTCCCGGTTTGGCCTCATAGACCTTAAGCGGATCGTTCTTCAGCTGAACGATGACCGTTACTGGTTCGCTGCTGTCCGAAGGATCTACGAAGTTTTGGGGCTCATCCGGCGCCGTAGCCGCCAGGCTTTGAACAGGGGATGAGGTGCCTTGGGCCGGAGGGTTAAGCTTCCAGTCCCCTTGGCGCAGGGAAGATTCCAGATGAATGGCCGAATGGTCGGCCGAGCGGAGATCGGGTGCAGCAGCCGCCGACACGCTGGCGTTCGGATAGGCGACACCAATAGCCAGCAAGGCACTTAACAACAGCGTCGAATAAGTACGGATGGTCGATGAACCTTTTTTCAAAAGATGTCCTCCTTTATCGAATGAGATAGGAAATCATGCCGAAAAAACGATCCTCCTTTGCGCGAAACTAATTGAACACTAGTAAAATACATTTTTCATTTTACAATTTTTGCATTCTGTTGGGATGAGACAAAAGGTTGATAGGTACTTTGGGCAGGGTGGGCGTTTGCTGTCGAGCAGAGGTGTCGAAATGCTTCAAAACGGCGCTTTCTGTGGCACAACGGACATTTTTTGCCTTATCCCATCGGTTAGAAATGGTTTATAGAGTCGTTATCGTAGGACTAAAGAAAGAGGGAAATGCGAAAGGCCGATAGACAAAAATCCTCTTGATCTCCCATGAGACGGGAGGCCAAGAGGATCGAAAAGTCCCCCTGCGGGGCTCAGAGGACTGATCAGTTCTCCTGCTGGATGACAGGATGCCGCAGAATGGTTCTCATTTTATGGGGAGGTGTTCTGCGCGGATCCGACAAATAAATTTCGTGATGACGCCCCTTTGGTGTCAGGCGCTGGGCCTCGATATACTCGAAAATCTGCCGGATTGTTTCCGGCTCGGTACTGAACGGACCGACATGCAGCATTTGCACACAATCGCCCTCATACAGGCGTTCGAAGCTCACGGAGTGAAGGGGGGCAAGATGCGGTTTCTTGTTCACAGCCAGCATCCGGGCTTCTTCGAATCGTTCGGCCGATACATAGTCCGGCATCCGGATCAGCAGCTTCCATATCCAATCCTCCCTTGAAGCGTACATGGCGTCCTGTCCGGAATGGGACCTGGCCCACCAGAGTCCTTCGAGCTTGGCCACGGTAAAATCCTGATCCTCCTGTTTACACATCCCTTTTATGCCATAAGCTACGGTATAGAGGGCTTCGGTCGCTTCAGCAAATCCTGGTCCGTTTGGATCGCCTTCGCCGTCGATCGTGAGGTAGGGGATCTCATCAAAATAGCATTTTTGCGGGACTTGAGGGGCGGAATAATACGAGGAGTACGCTTTGGTCAAATCCAGTTTGCGGTTATCCAATTTCATAAGGTTAGACTCCTTTCTTGTGTTACAGGATAACCGCATCATACGACAACTTCCCTGACAGCTAGATTGTCAGGGAAGTTTAGGGCTTGTATGATGTTCGGCAATTTCGTGACAAAGTTCGGCGATCCGTTCTCCCAGCAGGAATGGTTCCAGCACAGATACGAGCGTACCGAAGGAAAGAAGAAGGTGGGGCATATAGGTCAGCATCACGGAGGGCGGCATTTCAAACCGAAGCTCCCGGTCCGTGTGTTCGGTCAGAAACGGCTGCACGAAATATTGATTCCCGATGGACTCCAATACATCCGAATCGCCGCCAATTCGCACCGTAACCCAGGATGCGTCCGTTTTCGAATGACCGGCCAAGGCCAAGGTATCCCTGGCCAGCTCAATAAACGTAACATCTTCCGGCCTCGCAAACGTTTCTTCCGTTACCTCCAGCTGTTCAATCCGGTCGACGCGAAACATTCGGACGGAACCGCGCAGCTCGCAGTAAGCGGCGACATACCAGCGGTTCGTCCGGTAAGCCAGGCGGTAGGGGTGAATGCGACGCATTCGCTCAGCATCTCCAGTCGTGTTGGCATATTGAATGCAGCACACACGGGAATGGGCGGCCGCTTCTTCAAGGTCGGAAAGTAACCGCTTAATCTCCCGGCTTGTTGAATAGGGGACGGCTTCCAGTCCGGCCTGATGGCGCCTTAATTGTTCTCCTTGGTCCTCATTCAGCCGGTGGCTGATTTTATCGAGCGCATGCTCCAGAGCGTCCGCAAACGGATACCCTGCCTGGGAAGCAATCCGCGCGCTGTGAGCCATCGCTTTCAGTTCATTGGTGTCAAAAAACAGCGGCGACTCCCGAAAGGAGTCCGGAAGCGTGAATCCGCCCCCATGACCCGGTTCCGCGACGACCGGAACGCCGCTCTGGCATAGGAGGTCGACATAACGGTAGACGGTGCGGACGCTGACCTCCAACGCTTCGGCCAATTGTTCCGCCGTCATTTTACCCCTCGACCGCAAAAGCCACAGCAGCGACAGCATGTAATCCAGTTTGGGCATATGATGAGCCAGCCTTCCATTTTCATAGTAACGATACAAATAAATGGGATATCCATCCGTTCCCCGTTTCATGATATTCCCACAGTACCATGGGCGCGTCCGCGATGCAAAATCGATCCTAAAACCGCTTCTGCACACATATGGTGTAGGTAGAAGGGAGTGGGAAGATGGACAAGATCGTAGACAGGTATTACCTGCTGAAGCAGCGGCAGAGAGAAACGGAGCAGGAATTGAAGCAGCTTCGCGAAGAAATTACCGCCTATTGTGAGAAGCAGCAGGCCGAGCAGCTGGAGATTGGTGCTTACAAAGTGAAGCTGGTATCGCAAATCCGCAAGGAATACGACGACCAGAAGCTGTACGAAGCGCTGCCGGACCCGGATTTGTGGCGGCTGATGTCCAAAGCGGACGGATCGAAAATTTCCAGTCTGGTCCGCCTGCGTGTGATCCCGGAAGAGAGGCTGGAGAATACGTACGAGGTCAAGCAAATCAAGCTGCTGCATGTGGATAAAATATAACTTCGAGATAGGAGGCTGCCCGGGTAAGGGCAGTCTTTTTGTTGATACAGCAGCGGATTGGTTTGTTGAAAGCGGAGATCGAAGAGATTTGCGGGTGTCCTGTAAGTGAAATGGTTCTGTCCGGCCATCCCCAAAATATGTTGTTATGAAAACCTGAAATGTTAATACACATACATAGTAAAGCGCTTTACTCCAAGGCTTCAAGGCAGAGATCCCAAGGCTTTACATCAAAAAGGAGGGGCAAGCATGGTCAAAGGGAAAAAGAAATGGCTGCTCGGATCCACCGCGCTCTTCTGCGCGTTAACGGTGGCGATGGCAGGCTGCTCAAGCGGCAGCGGCGGCACGAAGACGGCGGAGCCGGGAACGGATACGACGACGACCACGACTACCGGCAATACGGATTCTTCAGGCGAAGGAACCGCCAAGACGAAAACGACGATATCGATCACTTACCGGGACGACGGAATCGGGGAGAAGGGCACGTTCTACAAATGGCTGAAAGAGCTGTCCGAATCGTATCCGAACAAGGATGTGGAAATCAAGCCGACACCGATTCAGGCGTCCGAAGGGGATTATTTTGCCAAAGTCGCTCTGGCGCTGAAGTCCAAGGACACCGCTCCGGATATCGTTACTGAGGATACGTTTATCCTCAACTCCGATGCCAGTGCCGGTTATCTGGAACCGCTGGATGACAAGGTCAAGGCTTGGGAGGACTGGACGAACGGCTCCTTTATCGAAGCGATGAAAAAAGGGGTTACGGCCAGCGACGGCAAGGTGTACGGAGTACCGTACAACACCGACTCCCGGGGACTGTGGTACAACAAGGAAATTTTCAAACAGGCGGGACTTCCCGAGGACTGGCAGCCAAAAACGTGGGACGACGTGCTGAACGCGGCCCGGACGATCAAAGAGAAAACGAAGGATGTCGTGCCGATCTGGATGAACATGGGCAAGGCGACAGGGGAAGCCACCTCGATGCAAACGTACGAAATGCTGCTGTACGGCACCGGGGAGCGTCTCTATGACAACGATACCAGCAAATGGATCATCAAAAGCCAAGGTATCATCGACGCATTGACTTTCATCCAGACGGTCAACAAGGAGAAGCTCGGACCTCCGCTGTCCAAAGTGCTGAACGGCCAGGCAGGCAACACCGCGTCCCGCGAATATTTGCCAAAAGGCAAGCTGGCGATTTCGCTCGACGGATCGTGGATTACCGGCAACTACTTTGACACCGGAGCTGCGCCTTGGCCGGAGTATAAAGACGTGCTGGGCTTTGCCCCAATGCCGACCAGCAAAGGCCAGGATCCGGGTTCCATCACGCTCGCCGGCGGTTGGGCGCTGTCGATCCCGAGCAACGCGCAGCATAAGGACGAAGCGTGGGACTTCATTAAGTACGCTTTGAACAAGGACAACACGAAAAAGCTGGTCATCGCTTCCGGCAACATTACCGTCCGTGCGGACGTCGCCAAGGATCCCGAATATACGGCTCAGCCGTTTAACGGCATCGCCACGGAATACCTGCAGCATGCCGAGTTCAGACCGGCGCAGGACAAATATCCGGAGGTGTCCACGCAGATCCAGACGATGGTCGAAAGCGTCGCCACCGGAACCTCGCCTGCGGATGCAGCGAAGAAGTACGCGCAGGACGTAACCCGGATTGTCGGTGAGGACCATATCGTAGAGAAGTAACGGTTCAAAGCTTGCTCATGTCGCTGCTTCCGGAGGGAAGAGCGCGTGGGCAAGCGGTTTTATTTTCAGCTTAGGGGAAGGAGACGTAACCTGAATGAGCAGTTTGACCGTATCTTCGGTGTACAAAAAAAGAAAGTCGTATACGTGGCTCTACTTCCTGCTTCCTTCAATCGCGATCATGCTCGTGTTTTTCATTTATCCGATCCTGTTAACGTTTTTCTATTCATTCACCAACCTGGCGTTGACGGGGGAAGCGGCCAAGGAACTGAAATTCGTCGGCTTCGACAACTATGTCCGCATGTTCCATGACCCCACGGTCCGGGTAAGCATTTGGAACACGCTGATCTTCCTGATCGGCTCGGCTGTCATCGGCCAGCAGGTGCTCGGATTTATCATTGCGCTCTTGATGAAGCACAAAAACCGGCTGTTTCGCCGGATCATCGGCACGATCGTATTGGCTGGGTGGGTCACGCCGGAAATCGTCTGCGCGCTGTGTTTATACAGCTTTTTCGGCGATGAAGGGACGCTGAATGCCATTCTCTCCTTCGTCGGGATCTCCGATGTGACCTGGCTTTATACCGTACCGATGCTGACCATCATTTTAGCGAACATTTGGCACGGCACCGCCTTTTCGATGCTCGTATTCCAGGCTGCACTCGACGATGTGCCGACGGAGATCGAAGAAGCGGCCGTCGTCGACGGCGCCTCCCGGCTGCAAATCTTGTTCCGGATCACCATCCCTTACATAAAGGACACCATTCTGACCAATATGATGCTCGTCACGCTGCAGACGCTGGGCGTTTTTGGCCTGATCTACGCGATGACGGGCGGGGGACCGGGAACGTCGACAACGACGCTGCCGATTTTTATGTACAACCAGGCTTTCGTCAATTACCAGCTCGGGTACGGCACGGCCATATCGCTGCTGCTCCTCCTGCTGGGCATCGTGCTGAGCCTGTTCTACATCCGCTCGATGAAAGAGCAATAAACAAGGAGACTTCGTATGAACGCGAAACAACGCAATCTCATCTACCGTATTCTGCCGTATTTGATCCTTACCGTCATCGGGATCTGCTTTTTGCTTCCGCTGCTGTGGGTGCTGGTCGCGTCCGTCGATTCCAATGCGCTGCAGTCGCTGAAAATGCCAACTCGTTTCACCGGTGCGAACTATGGCGCCGTAATTACGAATGGCGAGAACCAGCGCGCCTTTCTGATCGGCCTTGTGATGTCTCTCGGCCAAGCCGTCATCGTTGTCATTCTCGGTCTGCTGGCCGCCTATCCGCTGTCCCGGTATCAAATGAAATATAAGAAGCCGTTTATGCTGACCATTCTGTTCATGACCTCGCTGCCGATTACGGCGGTCATGGTTCCCGTGTATCAGCTGTTTCTCAGCCTGAAGCTGTACAACAATATCTTCGGCGTCATTCTGTTCTATGTCGCTTCCTCGATGCCGTACGGCATTTGGATGCTGAAAAATTTCATGGATTCCGTGCCGAACGATATGGAGGAGGCCGCATGGGTCGACGGCGCCTCGGTGTTCACCGGAATTCGCAAAGTAGTAGCCCCGCTCATGATCCCCGGGATCTGCACCGTGGCTATCTTTACGTTCTCCGGAAGCTGGGGCAACTTCTTCGTCCCGTACATCCTGCTGCAATCCCCCGAAAACTTTCCGGCGTCGCTCAAGCTGTATCAGTTTTTCGGCCAATACGGCATGGCAGATTACGGCAAGCTGGCGGCATTTTCCGTCCTTTATGCGCTGCCGTCGGTCGTGCTGTATATTTTGTCGCAGCAGTTTATGTCCAAAGGGTTTGGGCTGCAGGGAGGTACAAAGGGGTAAACGGTGCGTTTTGTATTTAGATGGGCAGGGCCGAGTCTACTTGCCGGGTCTATGTCACAAGACGTGAAAAAGCAGGCAGAGGAACGGGAACGTTCCTTTGCCTGCTTTTTTTGGTAAAGCGGGGTGTTTCCGGCGTGATAGCTTCATCGTTAGATAGATTTCCAGTGGACGGGCAGCTGGCTGCTTACAACGTTTTGGCCAGCTCGTTCAGCTTATTCATCGTATTCCAGTTTCGCGACGTAGCCGGAGCGTCAGCCTTGGACAAATTCGCGGCAAGCTTGGAGTCCCGGATACTTTGCCGAAGCATCAGGTATACGACATCGCCGTCGGTGTGGAAGTCATCTCCGCCTTTGTCTAAGGCCGCCAGCTTGTCCAGCGTTTTCTGGCTGGGCTGTGCGGTGCGAATAGAGACATGGATGCTTTCACCTTCGCCCAAAGCAGAGGCGTCATATGGACATCCCGCGATGATTTGCTGCATCTCCTCCGCAGATTTCAGGGCGACCGATACCGGCTTGCCGATCGCCTTTTCCAAAAACTGCTCAATTTTGGACTTCAGTCCATGCGGCTTTTCATTGCTTTTAAACAAGACGTTCCCGCTTTGAATATACGTTTTGACATCGTGGAAGCCCATGTCCTCGAACATTTTCTTGAGCTCGGTCATTTTCACCAGATTATGTCCGCCAACGTTAATGCCCCGCAGCAGTGCGATATACACCGTCATAAATCCGCCGCCCCGTTTCGTTTTTTAAAACAGTATAGCACACATTTGCTGGAATTCCGCTGAGGGATTCACGCGCGATCGCTCAATTGTTCCAGCCTTTCTTCTGCTCTGTGAACGGAAAGTGGGAGCTTGAGTTCATGTCCTAAACGGAGAGCTTTTTCATAATAGGTACGGGCGGCATCACCCCTTTGTTGAGCGAGTTCAATATCGCCGAGGGTGAGGCAGGAGGAGGACACGGCTCTTAGATATCCCATCTCCTCTCCCAAGCGGATGGCGGTTTCGGCATGCTGCCGAGCCGTTTCGATCTGGCCGCGTTTCAGGTAAATGTCGCTCAGCAGCAAATGATCAAGCGGCAGATGGGGCTTGAACCCAGCTGTTTCTCGCATGAATAAAGCGTGCTGTGCAAACCTTAACGCTTCTTCCAGGTCTCCGGATTGAAACGCATGGAAAGCAAAGTGGCGTGCAGGCTCGCTCTGCTCTAACGGAAAATGATATTCCTCAGCGATTCGAGCTGCCTGGGCGTAATAATTCAGGGCCATCTCCTTCTTTTGCCAGCGTTCATACACGGTACCGATTTGAAAATACGATTCGCTTATGCCGCGGTTGTCCTGAAGTTCCACCCTCAGCTGCAATGCCTGCTCATGGTAATTCAGAGCCTCCTTATATTGTTCTGCGGTGCTCTCGATCGTTGAGCTCGCATTCAGTTCAACAAAATAGTGGGCCGTACCGAGGGCACTTAGCGCATCGGCCAGGCCTTTTCGCTCATTGGATTGCTCAGCGAGCCGCCTGGCTTCGTTCAATATGGAAAACATAGGTTCCGGATCGGCGTTGGTGTAGACATGTTCATTGGCTTGTATTTTGCCAAGCTGCAGCAAAATCGGAAGACGCAGGTGCTGCGCCTCACGGATGCCGGTGATCGGCAGAAGTTGATTCAGGATATGCAGCGCCTCCTGGGACCGCCCATTCCAAAAGTATGTCGTGGTGATTTCAACCAGTTCTGTTATAGCGTTGTTGAATCTGCCGCCAAGATCACATTGTGCTTCATGCTTTGTGTCCGCTGCATATTCTTCCACCATTAAATTTCCCCTTTCATAGTTAAAACGTAGATATTCACAAGAACATAAGGTGTATCCCTTTCTTCGCAGAAGTCAGTTGAGATATGATTATTTTAGGTCGGTGCAAGGAAGTGAACCATATACAAATCGCAGCCAGTGTTCAGTTTTGAACAGTTAGGAAGAATTGTTCAGCAGTAGGTCATTGATCATGAACGATATCCAGTATTGGAGGGATAAATATGGCATCCACAGATAAAAACGGTGATCGCAGAATCGAGCGCACACGTCAGCTGCTTCGGGAAGGTTTCGTCGAGATGATCCGGGAAAAGGGCTTTTCCGCCATGAGTGTACAGGACATCACGGAGCGGGCGAATGTGAGCCGGGGGACGTTTTACATCCATTACACGGACAAATATATGCTCCTGGAACATGTCATCCGGGACAACTTCGGCAAGCTGCTGATGAATGCCGTTTCGCCGAATTCTCCGTGGAACCGCGAAACAGCTCGGAAGATCGTTATTGCTGTTCTTCAGTGCTTTGAGGGTAAATATAGCCATCGGCAGCCATCCAGCAGGGTACCGGTTTCGATTTTGGAAGAGACCATCCATGAAGAACTAACCCGTTATATCTCCGGGTTGATGAGGAATGATCTTGGATATCCGCTTGATGATCCATTGCAGCTTAAGGCAGGGGCAAGGGCCGTTAGCTGGGCTATTTTTGGTCCGGCCATTCAGTGGGCGCGGGAGCCGCGGACTATGTCCGAAGAACAGATGGCAGAGGTTATTTTGTCCGTGGTGGAAGTGGGGAGGAGGTAGCGTTGAAAAGGCGGCTTGAGGAGTTAATAGCCATATCAAAGGAGTCGATGACGCGTGAATTGGCCAACGAAACGATCTCCTTTATGCTGGAGAACATCGGTGCGACTGATCCCCGGCTTCGAGACGAGCTCACATACGCAACATTAGCCCGCTGGATACATAACGATTTTTTTAACGAAGACCAACTGGAGCACATTCTGACTAAAGCTTTTGATGATAATCATTTATTTTATCAAATTGGTGAAGTATGCACAGATTCGGTGTTTAAACGTTCATTTTCGGCACTTGCTGCTGCTACTGTATTACAGAAAGACCAGATTGAAGTCCGACTTGACCGAGATACCGTAAGCAAGCTCCTTGAACGGGTCTGCCAGTATCTCGAAATGGAGCAGGATACGAGAGGATATGTGGAAGGGAAGGGTTGGGCTCACGCGATAGCACATGGGGCGGATTTATTGGCAGCGGCCGTAAAACATCCACTTAGTCCTGTTGATGGGTCAGTTTGGCGAGTCTTAAATGTTGTGGGTCAAACCCTGTACAAAGGAGACGTTTACACAGACGACGAGGATGAAAGATTGATCCAAGTTTTAATAGCTCTACTTCATCGAAAAGATAGTAGAGAACTGGATTTCGGCCTTTGGCTGCAAGGGATCGCTCATGATCTAGTTCGGATTCATGCTGATGAGGGAGCCACGTTATACTTTTTTCGCTCAAGAACGAATGTAATGAACTTTTTCAAGACTTTGTATTTTTATCCGGCTGGTGAGGAGTACCGCAAAAATCTTGAAGGCCACATATTGATGCTTCAAAATATGATTTAAAAGCAAAAGTGCACTTAAACGAGTTCATTCGAGCTGAAATTCGGCAGAATGGCTGAGTTAGGTGCACTTTTGATTTATAGACTCCGCTTGAATATCTATATGAAGCTATATTTGCTACGATCATTTCTTCACATCTGTCCGGACCTCATCGGGGAGCTTTAGAGTAAGGGTTCCGGATTGCTCCCGAATCTCCCCGTCTTGCGTCAGCTTATATGCCAGCTTGTTCAGCTTTCCATCCGGATCCAGACGTCCCGCTGTGTACGTATTGATGTTCACAATGCTCCCTTCGCGGTAATAAAAATAGGTCGTATCCTTCCAGGGTAACGGTCCGGTTGCGTCCGTAAATTTCTGCTGTGCGAACAGCTCCTCCACAGGTCTCACGCCCGGCGAGATGTGCGCCTGCCAGGTGACGATCTGCATACCACCTTTTAACTCGATCCTAGACACCAGGTTGTCGGAGATGACGTAATACCGGGTGCCCACCCCTTGAGGGAAGAGAAGGATGGTGCTGAACCCTTCGGAAGTATGCTCGCTGCTCAAGGCTTCATGCTCATAATGCAGGCGACTGTTCATATCGAGCATCATCCGGCGGGCGTCGGCCAGGTCACCTGAATTCAGCACAGCCAGCTGCATCGGATTCAGCGGAGACTGAAACGATACCGTCGTGCCCTTCACCTCTAGACGGTACCCCAGCCATTCGCCCCACAATCGCAGCGGTACATACATTTGATTGTGAATTTTCTGCATAGGCACATCCAGCTTGATTTTCGTCGACCCATCTCCCTGTTTCACCACAGCTGCGTTTTTACCAAGCGGAATCACAACCTTCTCCGACCATTTATGGACGGTCGCTGTTTGGGTTTTGGCATCCCAGGATACCGACGCATGGATGGAATTGGCTAAGGTACGCAAGGGGACCAGTACCCGCCCGTCTTTCAGCACAGGTGCTGCATTCGGAACTTCTACATTTTCCATATATACCTTGTCCGGAACAGCCGCGTAAGCGGACGAGCCTGACATGAGCAAGCATGCCGTAATGATCGCGCAAATCATCTTTTTCATACAAAGTTCACTCCTTTTTATCTAAGACGTCTGAATAGGGGAAGAGGTTACCCGGATTAAAATGTTGTTGTCATGACTTGCGCTGGAGACGGCTCCAGCGATTAGAATGCTTGAGAGAGGGGCTTACTCCCCTTCAATCTATCCATCGCAAAGGAGAATGACCATGAAAATAGGTGTGATCGGAACGGGACACATGGGTGGAACGCTCGGGAAAAAATGGGCCGCAGAGGGGCATGAGGTGATGTTCGGCACTCGGGATCCGCATCATGAGCGAATTCAAGTTCTGCTTCAGGAGTCCGGCCCTCAGGCACAGGCGGGAACCGTGCGGGAAGCGGCTGCTTTTGGCGAAGTCATCCTGCTGGCCGTAATGGCGGACGATGTGGAAAGGGTGCTGGCGGAAGCTGGGGCTCTGGCCGGCAAAATTTTGATCAACTGCACCAACCGTTTCGACGGGCAGTCGGCCGATATAGAGGTGCGTAGACTGGCGCAGGAGGCCAGGGTTGTCCGGGCATTCCATACCCTTACTTGGGAAGTACTTGCCCAGCCCCGATACGAGGAGGGCAATGCCACCGTTTATATCAGCGGGGAGGATGCCGAAGCAAAGGATACGGTTGCCCGGTTGTCCCGCGACATCGGGTTGGATCCGGTGGATGTCGGCGATTCCGAAAATATGGAACGGATAGAGGCCGGGATCGGCATGCTGTGGCAGGCGCTATCGCCTTTGTTCGGACGCGATTTCGGCTTTCGCCTGCTCCGGCGGGAATCGATGGATGCTTAAATCCGGGAGCGGATCCATCATTGCTCATCCGTGAACGGTATCTCAGGCAGCATTCCGGTTTTCAACTACGACAAAAAGCCGATAAACCGTTTGGATGCAGCCGAAAGAGGAACGTTTTTGAGCGTCGCAATCCCGATGTGCCGAAGTGGAATCGGAGGTGCCAAAGGAATCTCCACCAATTTGCCTGAGGCTAACTCTTCGGTGATGAATTGGCGCGTTATGAAGGTAAGCCCAAATCCGCTCTGGGCAAACTGGACTAAGAGATCGAGGCTGCCAAGCTCGAATTCCGGATGAAGGGTCGTGCCGTGCGCCCCGGCGTAGCTGTCAAGAAATCGGCGCGTACTTCCACCCGGTTCCAGAAGCAGCAGCGGGTACTGGTGAAGCTCCGCCAAAGGCAGCGGCTGCCGTGCCAATTCCGCATACTTCGGATGCCCGACAAGGCAGTCCTGCTGGGGAGCGCTTGGCCGAAAATCGATTTTGGGGTCGTCCGCAGGCAGGTTCACGATCCCGAAGTCGATTTTTCCTTCTTTTAACAATGTGATCGTTTCTGGCGTCGTCCGGTTCGTCACATGCACCCGGATGTCCGGATACTGCTGGTGGAACTGTTCGAGGCATGGCAGCAGGTAGTGTTTGCACAAGGTGTCGCTCGCTCCGATATGGATTTCCCCAAGCAGCAGATTTTGCATCTCGGCCATCTTTTTCTCCCCGATGTCCAGCATCTGCATGGCCTGTTCCACGTAACTGTACAACACTTCACCTTCTGCGGTTAACGTGACTCCTTTTGCTGTCCGGAAAAATAAAGCCCCGCCAAGAGCACCTTCCAATTGCTTTAACGTATGGCTGACCGCAGGCTGGGTAATATGCAGCTGCTCTGCCGCCTTTGTCAAACTGCCAAGCTTGGCCGTCCAGTAAAAAACACGGTACCATTCCATTTGGATATTCATCGTCATTACCTCAATTTATATATCTCATTATTAATATCAATTTTACTTATGTGACTAATCCAAATTATAATGATCGCTGTAAAGGAAAACAAGAGGAGGCCAAACCATTGACCGTAACAGCGATTGTTGGAGCCAACTGGGGCGATGAAGGAAAGGGCAAGATGACGGACGTGCTGGCAGCCAAATCATCTTACGTCGTGAGATATCAGGGCGGAAGCAATGCCGGGCACACGATTATTAACGAATACGGGAAGTTCGGACTCCATATGCTGCCTTCCGGCGTATTTTATCCGCATGTGACAAACGTGATTGGAACGGGAACGGCGCTGGACGTAAACGTGTTGGTGAGCGAACGGGAAGCTTTGCTGGCAAGAGGCGTCCCCGAACCGAAATTGGCCATATCGGATCGGGCGCAGGTCGTCCTGCCGATTCACCGGCTGCTGGATGAGCTGGAAGAGGAACGCTTGGGGGCACGGAGCTTTGGATCGACGAAGCAGGGGATTGCTCCGTTTTACGCCGATAAATACGCCAAGCTCGGCGTGCAGGTGGCCGATCTGTACGATGAAGAAAGACTTCGGCGCCGGCTGCAACAGATGCTGGAAGCCAAAAATGTTCTGCTGACACATCTTTATGGTCATCAGCCTCTAACTCCGGAGGATCTCATGCCGGCATTACTGGAGCAGGGCGAGAAGATTCGTCCGTTCGTGTGCGATACGGCCCAAATGCTGAATGAGGCCTACCGCAAAGGGGAAGGCATTTTGCTGGAAGGGCAGCTGGGAGCGCTGCGGGACCCGGATCACGGCATTTACCCGTTCTCCACGTCCTCCTCAACGTTAGCGGGATTCGCGCCGGTTGGTGCCGGCCTTCCGCCGTATGCCATATCCAAAGTGGTGGCGGTGGTCAAAGCTTATTCGAGCTGCGTCGGTGCCGGCCCGTTCGTGACCGAGCTGGCAGGCGAAGAAGCCGAGGAGCTGCGCCGGCGCGGTGGCGATGCGGGCGAATACGGCGTATTAACCGGACGTCCGAGACGAGTGGGCTGGTTCGATGCGGTGGCAACCCGCTACGGCTGCATGATTCAGGGAGCCACCGAGATCGCGTTAACGAACCTGGACGTGCTCGGGTACCTGGACCAAATCCCTGTATGCATCGGATATCAGCTGGCTGACGGGACGGTGACCGACCAGTTTCCAGTGAGCGCGAAGCTGGATGAGGCCAAGCCGGTTCTGCAGCATCACAAGGGTTGGAACTGTGACATTTCCGGCATTCGTTCCTTTGATGAGCTGCCTGAGGCGGCGAAGCGATATATCGAGATCATCGAAGTGACCGCAAGGGTGAAAGTGAAATACGTATCCGTGGGGCCTAAACGGGACCAGCTGATCATACGTAATCTATAGAGTTCGGGCGATCTGCCGATCGAGCTGCTTCAGCCCGAAACCTTCGGGCGGCCGGGAAGCAGCTGCTTTATAAGAAAGACGAGGAAGAAAATAATCACGCGAGAAACTGACCTAGACTCCGGCAGTGTTTTCCGAGTAACCAAGCGTCAAAACGGTTCCCTCCGCGCTGGGGGCCGTTTTTTTGTTGTGAAGCGGCAGGCACATGAATAATTTCCCTCCAATGGCAAACAATACGGGATAAAGGGAGGCTGATGCTTCATGTGTCAACGTTTTTCCATGGCCGCCGAGCTGCCGGAGGTTCAGGAGCATTTTCAAATCGAACGGGTGATGTATTACTATAAAAATCGCTACAACATCAGTCCGACGCAGCATATGCCGGTGGTGCTCCAGCAGGACGGGGCGCGGATTCTGGATGAATTCCGCTGGGGCTTTATCCCTTATTGGGGAAAAGACGCGATCAATGCGGACCTTCGGAATGTGCACCAGAACCCCAGTTACCGGAAAATGGTGGACAAGCAGCGCTGCGTGATCCCCTGCAACGGATTTTATTATTGGAAGAGGGAAGGCAAGAAGTCTTATCCCGTCCGTGTAGTGATGAAAAACCGCAGCATGTTCGGGGTGGCCGGATTGTATGAAATTTGGCGGGATACGCGTGGAGAGCCGCTGCGCACCTGCACTTTGGTCATGACGGATGCCAATCCGCTGATCGGTGAATTCGACGCCCGGATGCCGGCGATTCTGTCTCCCGGGGACATGGAACGCTGGCTGGATGAAAGTACGATGGATCTGGACGCGCTGGATCCGATTCTGCGCACGCATTCGGCGGAAGAGATGCATGCATACGCGGTCACGCCGCTTATCGACAACGACACGCACGACACGGAGGAATGCATTCAGGAAATGAACCTGGAGCGGGCCTGGGTAAAACGATAAAATTAAAGCAGTTGATCACTGTTTGCGAAAAAGCCTTGCGGCTGAGCAGCGGAAAGGGATCTAACGCCTTTTCGAGCTGAATCAGCCCTAAGGCTTTTTGTGTTTGCGGCCGATGGCCGGTAAATTGACAACCCGGTATGCTTCTCCTATAATTTCGACTAGTATCTATATAGAATGAACTAAAGAAATGAATGTTATAGGCATATTTTGCCGTTATCATAGGATGTTCAAATGCAAATACTTTAGTTCAATCTATCTAAGTCAACGAAAAGGTGGACGTATCATGTCTCCGCGCACCAAAGAACAAAATGAGGAAATCCGCAGGCAGCGGCAGCAGGAAATATTGAAGGCAGCCATGCGCGTGTATGTTGAGAAGGGGTATGCGGCTTCGGAAGTCAGCGACATTGCGGATCGGGCCGGGCTCGCCCACGGACTTGTATTCTATTATTTTAAAAATAAGAAAAACCTGTTCAGAGCGCTGTATGAGCACATGATGGAGGAATCCCGGCGCTATACCGATGCATTTTTTGCACAGGATCTTCCCGTGCTGGAGCTGCTCGAAACCTATGCGCGAATCGTTTGCGAACGGGTTCTGGAAAATCCGGTGATGTCCCGTTTTTACATGCGGATCAGTCACGATATCCATTTCCTCTATACCCCGGACGAGATTTCACCGTTTGATTGGGTGAAGGGATTTATGCTCCCGATGACCCGCACAATTGACAGAGGCATCGCGGAAGGCGAGATCCGGAAGGGTGACGCGCACTTGATGGCGATGCAGTTTTGGGGTTCGGTGAGCCAGGGGATGGCTTATTTGGATCAATCCAAGCAGGAAATGGAAGCTCAAGGACTGCCGGATGCTGAGGTCAAAATAAAGCTGAACGTGATACTCAATCAAATTGTAGATTCATCGGTTTCCTTGATCAAAGGAGGCTGATGTTTTTTTTGATTTTAATATTGACTTATAAATCAGTCAAAAATAAAATGAAGGCAAGGAGAGTGATATTTTGAAATTAGTGGAAATGAAGAAGCAGGCATTTGATGCGTTAACCGATGCAGAGCTTGTTTTGGCTTGTACCGACCCGGCAGTCAGTGCGTTGCAGGGAAAAGAGGGTGTCGATAAGGCAAGTATGATTCGTTCGCTTCATCCGGATCAGCAGCAGGTGTTCATGATCAGGCTGTTGTACCCAGCATGTCATTCGGAATCGGACTTCCAAGCCTGGATCCGGTATTTGCTTGATACACCTGGATATTGGCAGGGCGTACAAGGCGGATTGCATTTTTTTGGCGAAACCGAACTCATTCGGATGTTGGACGAAGCCAAGGAAGCGATCGAAGGACATGTCCCCCTTTCGCGCACGAATGCCGCGATCCCTCATCCAGAAATCTCTCCTTTATATGAACAATTCAAATCTGCATTCGACGACACCATACAGCGGATCAGCCGATACATCCGGATTCATCCGGGTTCATTCGTACAATTCGGTTCATCGAATGTTCAGTCGGCCCAACTATGGAATGGAGGCGGATGCTGAGATGGCAACGATTTATAAAGAAATTTGGATCGAAGCATCTCCGGAACTCGTTTGGGACGTCGTCCGTGACGTCGGCGCCGTGCACAAGCGGTTCGTGCCGGATTACACGGCCGAGACGCATTTTGACGGGGTGAATCGGTTGATCCATTTCAGCAACGGCAATATTGTAAAAGAGCTAATCGTCACCCGGGATGATGAGCGGAGAAGAATGGCTTATGCGGTGGTGGAAACGAAAATGTCGCTGCAGCATCACCATGCTTCGTTTCAGGTGTTTGAGGACAGCGGGGGCCGGTGCCGCCTCGTGTGGATTACGGATTTTTTGCCCGACCAGCTGGCAGCGGAAATTCAGATCCGGGTTGACCGGGGTGCAGAGGTTATGAAGCGTACCATTGAAACCGAAGCACGGAACAACGTGTAACTAACAGGCAGGTCAATTCGTGATATCCGCGGATGGGCCTGACTTTTTGATACGAACAATCCCAGGGGGTCCGCATATTAAAAAAGCTGGCTGGGAAAGTTAACCGGTAACGGCCAAAGTTCATTTTCCTTGGTCCAGGCACATTGTCGCCAGATATATAACATGGAGGTAAGAAAGAGCGATGCCCAAGGATTTTATCGAAGCACTGAAAAGAAGACGTTCCATCTATACCATCAGCAAACAGAACGTGACCACCGATGAGCGTATTCAGGAAATCGTGGAGGACGCGGTCAAGCATGCGCCTTCCTCGTTCAACTCCCAAACCTCCCGCGCGGTCGTTCTGCTCGGGTCCAATCATGACCGCTTGTGGGATATTACGGAAGATATTTTGCGCGAGGTCGTCAACAATCCGGAGGCGTTCAAATCGACCGAGCAAAAGATCGGTTCGTTCCGCAGCGGCTACGGCACCGTTTTATTCTATGAAGACATGGACGTCGTCCGCAAATTTCAGGACCAATTCGCCGCTTATAGCGAAAACTTCCCGATATGGTCCAATCAAACCTCGGGGATGGTGCAGCTGATCGTATGGACGGCGCTTGAGCTTGAAGGCTTCGGCGCTTCGCTTCAGCATTACAACCCGCTGATCGACGAGCGCGTCCGCGGTGAATGGAACCTTCCCGAATCCTGGAAGCTGATCGCCCAAATGCCTTTCGGCAAACCGACGGCGCCGGCAGGGGACAAGGAGTTCCAGCCGATCGAAGAACGCGTGAAAGTGGTTCGCTGATCCATTGCGATCATACCTGTAAACAATACCCGGTGTCCTTCATGAGGATGCCGGGTATTTTTGTGTACCATTGCATACCAGTCGTATCCGACTGGCGTGAGCACCTCTTTATGTTATAATATTTATTTTAGAAGATGACTTGAGTGTAAGGGTCCTCAGCGAAGGAGGAATGAGAATGAAACGGTGGAAACAATGGACGGGCATGGGTCTCCTGTTCTGTTTATTGCTCTCTGCCTGCACATCAGAGAAGGAAGAACCCGCGTCTGTACCTGTCCCGAATCCTGAGCCTGCGGAGCTGGGACAAACGCTGACCGTGGTGCCGACAGAATCAGCCAAGGCCGCTGCGGAAGATCCATCCCAATACCAAATACAGACCCGCTTGACGGATTTCCAGCTTCTAAGCGGGACGACGGGCATCGCGTGGGGACTGACGAGAAATGAACTGCGGATGTACCTCACGGAAGACAACGGAAAAACGTGGGTCAACATTTCGCCGGCTTCCAATGTACAATTTCCCGACAATTTAAAATATGGAAGAGACCTGTATTTCAAGGACCGGATGAACGGCTGGGTGGTCCGCAGCGCTTCCGGCACGTCGGAGACGATCGTGCTGCATACGTCGGACGGAGGCGGTTCCTGGAAAGTGGCCTCCATCCCGGACAAGAACAAGGTGACCTCGATCTTTTTCGATTCCAATCATGTCGGCTGGATTATGCTGACCGCGGAATCATCGACAGGCAAACAGGATAAAACGCTGTATAAAACCGAAGACGGCGGAGCCAAATGGAAAATGGTGATGCATAATTATATCAGCAGCAATCAGACGTCGACGCAGGGCGCTATTCCGCCGCTCGGCTATGCGATGGGCATGACTTTTACCAACCCGTCAAAAGGCTTTGCGATGATTCAGGAGCTTGGGGTGCCAAAGCTGTACCGTACACAGGATGGGGGCGGCGAGTGGAGTGAAGGACCGGCGTTTTTTAACCGGGACAAGCTGGCGTCCTGCAGCGGATTTATTCCGTCAAGCCCGGAATTTTTCGATACGTCCAATACGGAAGGCTGGATTCCCGTCGGCTGCCAGGTCGGCGATTCAGCTAAATACAACGGCTTTTTCACGACGGACCAAGGCCAGACCTGGACTTTCACCCCTTTTAACCTGGGTTGGAATAAGGGCGTAAACCAGTCGCTCCGGCCTTCATTTATTAATTCTACACAAGGCTGGGCTCTGGTCGGCAATCTAATGTATCACACCGAAGATCAAGGGAAGACGTGGATGCCGCTGCCCGCAAGCCGCGTGCTGACCAGTATATTAAAGGAATATCCCGAGGTCGGTAAGCTGCAGTTCAGCTCCCAGCGAGTCGGCTGGATGCTCGTTATGAAAAATGACGAAATGCGATCGCGGCTCCTTCAGACGATTGATGGGGGAATTACATGGAAAGTGCTCTGATCCCGTAAGATTGGCATCAAGTTCTTCGAATGGACGCATATACTGTTAATGACCATGCTATGTGTGTCACTGTGAAGCTTGAAGCTGGTGGATGGAAGGGGGAAGAGCATGGGAGATACGTCTTTCTGGATGTTCGATTTCTTCGGAAAGGTCATGCCGATCTTTTTTGTCGTTGTTATCGGAATTATTCTACTGTCTGCCGGAAAAGGAATTCTGCAGTGGGGGCGCAACAACAAGCAGCCCGTGCTCACCGTGGATTCCCGGATTGTCAGCAAACGCAGTCAGGTCAGCCATCATCAGCATCAAGATACCAATGACCATCTATCCAGCTATACGAAAACGACCTATTACCTTACTTTCGAAGTGGAGAGCGGCGACCGGATGGAATTTACGGTCAGCGGCGAGCAGTACGGTTTATGCGCCGAGGGCGACGCCGGCCGTCTTACCTTCCAGGGTACGAGATACCTGGGATTTCAGCGCTACATGCGCGTATCCGGTGAAGAAGGCACCCCGGGCGCTTTTCGGAGGATGAACCCATAGTTTCGGAACACGAATCCAAAGCATTGAAATGGATGCGTCTTCGGCAGATCGCTCTGCCGGAGGCGCTTTTTTTTCTGATTTGCGCGGGCGGCTTGCAGTACGGACGTTTCTTGATTCCCCGGCTGCGTTAAGGTTAAATAGAGACATCGAGATTAGATCTAAAGGAGGAATGGTCATGTCATTTGGAGGAAAAGTCGTCGTGGTGACCGGGGCGGCGCAGGGAATCGGAGAAGGGGTTGCCCGGGCTTTTGCCCGGCATGGCGCGCTGGTCGTCCTGGGTGATCAACATGAGGAGAAAGGTGCGGCAGCTGCCGCCTCCATCCGCCAGGATGGGGGACAAGCCGTGTTCTGCCCGTGCGACGTGCGAAGCGAAGCGGATATCAAGCGGCTGATGCAGACGGCGCTGGACGAATACGGGAGACTCGACGTCGTGATCAACAATGCCGGCGTGTCACGCTGGAAGTCGCCGTACGATCTGACGGTGGACGAATGGGACGACGTGCTGAACACCAATGTCCGCAGCTGTTTTCTGGCGACCAGGGAAGCGGCCCGGATCATGAAGGAGAAGGGGATTCATGGATCCGTTGTGAACATGGCGTCGACCCGTTCACTCATGTCGGAGCCGAATTCCGAGGCGTATGCCGCCTCCAAAGGTGCGATCGTGGCCTTGACCCATGCGATGGCCGTCTCCCTTGGGCCGGACGGGGTCCGTGTCAACTGCATCAGCCCGGGATGGATCGAAACGGGTGACTACTCCGGCCTGCGGGAGGAGGACCACAGTCAGCATCCGTCGGGACGAGTAGGTAAACCGGATGATATCGCCCGTGCCTGCCTATATTTGGCAGATCCGGACAATTCATTTGTAACCGGGACCCACCTCGTAGTCGATGGGGGCATGACCCGCAAAATGATATATGAACCGTAACTTTTCGACTAATCAAAAGGTACTAATCCTTTCCAATTTTTCTCTATAGCCTTGTAAAAGGAAAAAATTAACTGGAGAATTTAGTTCCTTCTATGCAGTCGGGAAACCTGCTGCCCGAGGTGAGCCCAGCCTAATAAGGACTTGGGCTCATCTCTTTTTTCGACATCAATGCTATAATTACTCCGTTCTACTAGAGATCTATAGGAATGGAGGGAAATTATGATTGTCAAAAGTTCTCGAATCCTGCTGACCGCGCTGATGTGCCTTTCGGCTTGGCTGCTGATGGGGTTTTCGTCCCCTTCCGAACCAGTTAAAGCCACATGGGTATGGCAGACGGAGCTGATCGAGGATGGCGGGAAGAACCTGCTTGACTTTGCTCAAAACCAAGGAATCAACTTGATTTACTTACAGATTAATCGGGACATGCCGGCAAGCGAATACGAAGCTTTCATAAAAAATGCTCATGCTGACAACATTGCCGTGCATGCGCTCGGTGGAGACCCGGGTTGGGCTCAGACCAAGCACCGTGACCGGCTTGTGGGTTTGGTGGATTGGGTAAACGATTACAACAACGCTGAAGCATCTGAAGCCCAATTCGACGGCATCCATTTGGACATCGAACCTTATGTTCTTCCAGAATGGGGCACGGACCCGGAAGGCGTCATCGGGACATGGATCAATAATATACAAGCGTTCCTGGATGCAGCGCACGCATCCGGCTCCAAGCTGGACCTCGGGATCGATCTCCCGTTCTGGTTTGACGGGTATACCGTCCCGGGCCAGGGCGACGAGAAGCTGAACGAATGGTTTATGAAGTCGTTTGACCATGTTACCGTTCTGGCTTACCGCAATACGGTCGATTCGGAACACGGCATCGTGGAACTGGCCAGGGACGAGATGGAATCCGCCCAGCGGCTCGGAACCAAAGTCCTCGTGGCTGTTAATACGAAGCAAATGCCCGGTGAGGAACATACGTCCTTCTACGGAAGCGGCAAAAGCGAAATGGATCAATCGCTTGCATCGCTGTCGAGCGCGCTGGAATCCTATACCTCGTATGGTGGCATCGCGATTCACGACTTCCGCAACTGGGAGAACATGCCGGACGGCGGAGAGCCGGGAGGCACCAAACCGGATCCCGCACCTAATCCAGATCCGGAACCTGAGACACCTTCAGACGGCCAAGTGCCGGACCCGGATCCGGTTGACAGGGATAAGCAGGTGCGCGGCACCTACGTATGGGAAGCCAATCAGGTCATGGAACATGGCCAGGAAATTATCGAATTTGCCAAGGAGAAGAAGCTGAACTGGCTGTTCGTCCGCCTGGACCTTCAGCAGCCAGTCGAAGCGTATCGTTCGTTTGTGAAGGAAGCCTCGGCGGCTGGCATCGAAGTTCACGCCATGGGCGGTCACCCGATTTGGGCACTGACGGAGAGCCGGCCGAAGATGATGAAACTGGTGAATTATGTGAAGAAATATAACCAGGAGGTGGCAGGGGACGAGCGTTTCCACGGTATCCATCTGGATATCGAGCCGTACGTGCTGCCGGAATGGAGAAAGGATCCGGACCACCTCCTTGAGGAATGGACAGGGAATTTGAGCGCTTTTGTCCAGGAAATTAAAAAGGATTCGAATCTGCAGGCCAGCATGGATTTGGCCGTTTGGCTGGACAAATACAAGGTCCCCGGCACGGATGAATCCATCAGCAAGTGGATGATCGACAAGATGGATTTTGTATCCCTGATGGCATTCCGCGATACGGCGGGAGGAACGAACGGGATTGCAGCCGTCTCCAAGGAAGAGATCGCCTTTGCCAATGAGCTTGGCAAGCCGATTCTCATCTCTGTCGAAATGAAGGACAGCGGGGAAGGGAACCATATTACTTTTGCCGAGGAAGGATCCGCCTACATGGAGGAAGAACTCGCGAAGCTGCCTGGGCTGCTGGCCGACTCGCCGTCCTATACCGGAAACGTTGTTCACGCTTACGACTACTGGAGAACCGCGAAGCCTTAACCTGTTTTCCCTAGGCATTCACACAGATCTGCCGCCATGCATAACATAGGATGTAAACATTTTCGGACGACAAAGGAGTGTTGACCCGTATGGCGGATCAAGTGAAGCATTATTTTGCGAGGGGAAATACGGCGAACGGTTTATATACGCTGTTTGATTCGGTGCTGAGCGGCTTGGATACGGTCTTCGTACTGCAGGGCCGGGCAGGGACGGCGGTCTCGGCATTTCTCTCGGAGCTTGCGGAAGCATGGAGCCAAAAGGGCTGGAGCCTTCACTATATTCATCATCCGTTGAACCGAGACTGGCTGGAAGGCCTCATCCTGAAGGATATCGGCATTGGGGTTGTCGACGGCAACGCCTGGAGCGCCGATCCGGTTCTCGAAGGAACCGAAATCCGCATGATCGATCTGGAGGATGCGATTTCCACGGAACTTCTGAACGAGCATGCCGGCGAAATAGAAGAAGCCGAACGGCAAACGAGCGCGCTTTACAGCGAAGCCTACGATACGTTTCAAAAAACGCTGCGGATCCATGATGAATGGGAAGCCTTCTACATCCAGAATCTGGACCGGGCCGTCATGGACCGGCTTGCCGAAGAGTGGGCGGAAGAACATCTTGTTCCGATCCGGCCAAGACGTGCCCATGCCGTTCACCGCTTCCTTGGCGCGGCTACCTGTGAAGGGGCCGTCGATTACGTTCTGAATTTAACGGATGGCCTCGAGAAGCGCGTCTTCGTCAAAGGCCGCCCGGGTTCAGGCAAATCGACGCTGTTTAAACGCCTTGCTAAAGCGGCGGAGGAGCGAGGGGTCGACACGGAAATTTATCATTGCGGCTTTGATCCGAACAGCCTGGACATGATTATTTTCCCGCAGCAGAGCCTGGCGATCTTTGACAGCACGGCGCCCCATGAGCATTTTCCGAGCCGTGAGGGCGACGAAATTCTCGATGTTTACGAACTGGCGATTACGGCGGGAACCGACGAACAGTATGAGGATCAGATCGCCGAAATTCGCGGCCGCTACTCCCGCTCGATGAAGGAAGCGATCGCCCTGCTGGCCACAATCAGAGAAGTTCAGGAGCCCGTTCTGCGAATTTATGACCAGGCGGTCGACCGGGAGGCCATCCGCCGTTTGGCCGAAGGAATCTCGGCCGAAGTGGATGCCTTGACGAACTCGTCGGTCGTTGGCGATTAATTACGGTTATCCGCGTCTTTGCATCATAGGAAAGCCCCGGTTTCCAAATCTTTGGGAACGGGGCTTTTTGGTGCATGGCTATCCCGCAGCGGCTTTACTTGACTTGCCTATGTCTGCTGTCTATGATGATACAAGCTCCGAAATCCATGAGAAGAGGGAGGAAATGAACCGAATGGACACGCGCTCCTTTGTTTATGTCACCTATATTGCTGCGACGCCCGAAAACCTTTGGCAAGCGCTGACTGATGGTAACCTGACCGAGAAATACTTTTTCGGAACACGGGTGGAATCCGAGTGGACAGTCGGATCTTCCGTGAACTATCTGCGAGGCGGCGAGGTAACCGATTATGGTGAGGTGCTGGCGTGTGATGCGCCCAGACAGCTGTCTTTTACTTGGACCTATAAAGGGGACAACACGCCGCGGAACAGCCCGGGCGTTGTCAACTTCGAGCTGCAGCCCATGGGTTCGGTCGTGAAGCTGATCCTCAGGCACGAGAACTTGCTGGACAGCGACTTTGTTGATGAGGAACGAACCTTTGAAGGGTATAACAACGGCTGGCCGGCGATTCTCAGCAATCTCAAAACCTTTTTGGAAACAGGCAAGACGATGCCGCCGATCTCCCTATAACGGCTTGCGGACACGAATTCCTTCAAAAGACAAAACGAAAGCCGGAGTTCTCGAGAAGAGAACTTCCGGCTTTTCCTGTTTGATGAAGCTAAAAATGCTGCCTGTGCACCCAAATGAATTCAGCTAAAGCTATTAGTTGACCTTAATGGCCAACCGTTTTGTTATATTCCTCGATCTTGCTCGTAATTACTTTGGCGGCATCATCCAATGCCTGCTTGGACGTTTTTTTGTTGTTAAGCACTTCCTCGATCGCCGTTTCCGTCAGCTGGCGCGCTTCGGGGAACACACCCATCACCGCGCCTTGGGTAGCGAGGCTTGGTTCGGTTTGGTGCAGCTGATCTACGGCCGTCTGGAACTGCGGGTACTGCTTCATGTTGTCTTTCACGTTCTGTTCGTCATAAGCTTTGGTCGTGATCGGGAAGTAGCCGGTATTGATGTGCCATTCCGCTTGAGATTTTGGCTCGGCCAGAAATTTGATGAACTCCCAGGCTGCTTTTTGTTCGGCTTCCGGCCGATTGTTCAGGATCCAGTTGCTCGCCCCGCCGACAATGACTCCGCCTTTCGTTGCGACGTCCGGCTTCGGCAGGAAGGCGGTGCCGACTTCAAACTTATCACCAGCAGCCTTAACGATGCTGCGCAGCGAAGCCGTGGAATCGAGCGTCATGGCGATTTGGCCGGCGGCAAAGGCTTTGGAAGTATCATCCGTCTTGCGACCGAGGTTCAAGAGCGACTTGTCGTCCACCATTTGTTTCCACCAATCGAGCGTCTTGACGGCCGCGTCACTGTTCAGCTGCGAGGCGGTGGCCATACTCGTTCTGCCGTTGCCGTTGTTCAGGAGCTCTGCGCCCTGATTGGCCAGCAGCTGCTCCATAAACCAGCCGTAGATCGCGAAGGAACCACCGGCCTGTCCCTGCTTGGTCAGCTTCTTTGCCGCTTCCGCTACTTCGGCGTACGTGGCCGGCGGCTTCTCAGGGTCCAGACCGGCTGCTTTGAACGCGTCTTTGTTGTAGTACAAAATCGGGTTGGACGTGTTAAACGGCATGGAGTACAGCTTGTCGTCAAATTTGTAATAGTTCAAAATGTTCGGTTCGAGGCTGGAAATGTCAAATTGGTCCGCATCAATGAACTGCTGTACGGGTGTAATCGCCTTGGTATCGATCATGAAGCGGCTTCCGATCTCGTACACCTGAATCAGGGAAGGACCGCTGTCCGAACCGAGCGAAGCTTTGAGCTTGTTTAGGCTCTCGTCGTACGTCCCCTGGTATTCCGCCTGAACGACGATATCTTTATGAGAAGCGTTAAATTCATCCACCAGCTGCTGTGCCGCTTTTCCCACATCTCCGCTCATGGAATGCCACCAGACCACTTTTACAGGACTGCTGCCGCCGGATGCGGAAGCCTCGGCATTTGCCGTATCTTCCCCGGATGCTTGGCCGCCGCTGGATGTTCCGCATGCCGCCGTAATCAGCATCATGCAGGACAGCAGCATCATGGCGAGTGATTTCTTGCCAAATGGTTTCATCTTCAACAATCTCTCCCTTTTTGAAATCGTTAATTGATATCGGAAATTATAAGCCGGCCTGATCACTAACCAACTTATAACAACGATCCGGTTCATTGAGTGTAAATGGATTGAATGTGCATCGATAGACGTTTGGCTAATGTTATTAGCCTTTGAGCGCACCTGCGGTAATTCCCCGCACCAACGGCTTCAGACCGATGATCAGGAGCAGGAGGGACGGCAGCAGAAGCACCACGATGCCGGCCATGACGACGTTCCAGGCGGTGACCTCCTCAAACTGCAGCATGCCGATGCCGATCTGTACGGTCCGCATGCTTTCCTTGTTTGTAATGAGCAGAGGCCACAAATAATTGCTCCAATTCGTCAGAAAGGAATAGACGGCAAGGGTCGCCAGGGCCGGCGCCGACAAAGGCAGCACCAACCGGGAAAAGATGCGGAGATGGCCACAGCCGTCCATCTTTGCCGCCTCGAACAGTTCTTTCGGCAGCTGCAAGAAGTACTGTCTGAGCAGGAACGTGCCGAACGCCGAAGCGATAAAGGGAACGATCAAGCCTTGATACGTATCGACCCAATGCCAGCTGCGTACGGTCAAATAATTGGGAATCATCGTGACTTCCCACGGAATCATCATCGTCGACAGAAACAGGGAGAACAGCAGCGCCTTGCCGGGAAAGCGCAAGAACGCGAAGGCATACGCCGCCAGGCTGGCCGTCATCAGCTGGCCGAGCATGATGGCCGTGGCGACGACGAAGCTGTTGCCGATAAACCGGGCCACCGGAATGGTCTGGAACACCTGAACGAAGTTGGCGAAATGCAGTCCCGACGGAAGCAGCCTTGGCGGGTACGCCGCCGATTCTGCGCTGCTCATGAAGGCCGACGACAGCGTGTACAGCAGCGGAAACAAAATCGCAAGAGACGCCAGGATCAGAAGAAGGTACAGCAGCGGCTGCTGGATTCTGCTAAGGGTCATTGGTAATGCACCTTCTTTTCGCCGAATTTAAACTGTAGGATCGTCAGCGTCGTGATCAAGACGAACAGGATCAGCGCCTGCGCACTGCCGCTGCCGAAGCGATAGTTGATGAATGCATCCTGATAAATGTTATACACAAGGACGTCGGTGCTGTTCATCGGGCCGCCTTTGGTCAAAATGTTGATTTGGGCAAAAGATTGGAACGCGCTGATGATCGACACGACCCCAACGAAGAAAAGGGATGGGGAGATCAGCGGCAGCGAGATCCGGAAGAACGTTCGCACCGATCCGGAGCCGTCGATCTTGGCGCTTTCGTACAGGTCGTCCGGAACGCCCTGCAGGCCGCTCAGCAGCACGATGTAGTTAAAGCCGAGGTTCAGCCAGACGGTCATCATCGCGATCGAAGGCAGGGCCCACTTCGGATCGGTCAGCCATTGGATCGCCGGGATACCGAGAAAGCTGAGCCCGTAGTTCAGAATGCTGAGGGTCGGGTGGTACAGAATCATCCAGATGACAGAGCCTGTTCCGACCGAGACGGCCATCGGCAGAGAAAAGATGAAACGGAAGATCTTCATGCCTCTAAGCTTCTGGTGGGACAAGGCGGCAAGCAGCAGGGCGGCGGCCGCACCGGTCGGCACGGTGAACAGGATGTATTTTACGGTTACCCACAGGCTGTTACAGAACTGGTCCGAGCTCAATATGGCCTTGAAATTGTCGGTTCCGACGAATTCGGCAATCCGGCCCTGCGGATCCGTCAAAAACAAGCTCAGGTAGACGGATTTACCAAGGGGGTAAAATAGGAAGATGCCGAAAACGATAAGAGAAGGAGCCAGGAAGCAATAGGCCAGGAGCCGTTCTTTCCAGCGGGAAACGCGCAGCGATTTCAGCGGGATGGCCCCGGCACGGGCGCGGGATCGGGGAGGATTGGGTAGCGTCATGTTTTTTTCCATCAGCCTGGTTCGACCTCACTTTATAAGGATGTGGACTTTCCTTACCCAGTATAGAGAGGCGTTGTTAACGGGAAATCAGACGAATGTAAAGCTTTCCTACGGAACGGACAACTTTGTCAAATGCTTGTAAATGAGCCGCAGGAAAGGACAAGAAGCGCAATTTTTCTGGTCACCAACTGGGCGGATGCACATACACTGTAGAGGAAAACATCGAAGCAAGGAGGATGGACCTTTGGCTGTCATCAAAACCAATTCGGAGCAAACCAGGCTGCTGGCACGGCTTATGAGAGCGGAAGCGGAATCTGAGGGAGACCTGGGCATGCTGATGGTAGGCAATGTCGGGGTGAACCGGGTGCTCGGCAACTGCCTGGATTTCAACAATATCCGCAGCATTCGGGATATGGTGTTTCAAAGTCCCGGCGGGTTTGAGTCCACGCAAAAAGGGTACTTCTATCAAAGAGCGAGAGACGCCGACATCAGGCTCGCAAGGCGATCGATTAACGGTGAAAGAACCTGGCCGGCATCCAATGCGCTGTGGTTCTTCCGTCCGACGGGAGAATGCCCGCCGACCTGGTTCAACCAGCAACAAACCGGACGTTTTAAATCCCACTGCTTCTTCAGCCCAACCGCAGCGGATTGCCCACGAGTCTATGGATAGACCTTCAAGCAGCATATGGGACATGGTTTTCCAATTTGCCATATATAAAGGAGGATGCAAAACACAATGATACCGCAACCGTTCCGACCTGTTACGTATTCTGGAGGAGGTTATCCCGGGGTCTCCGGCATGGGTCCGATGGGCCAGCACGTAATGATGGGTCCAATGGGGCAGCAGGGGATGATGGGTCATCAGGGGATGATGGGACAGCCCGGAACTACGGGAACCGTTCCTCCGCCAGTGACCAGCGGCAGCCCGATCACACAGACCGGCGCTGTCATCCAGGCACCGCCTTCCCAGCAGTTTGAGCAGTCGTACGTTGAGAACATACTTCGCCTGAATCTGGGCAAAACGGGCACCTTTTACATGACATACGAAAACAACTCGCAGTGGAATGCAAAAATATTCACCGGCGTCATCGAGGCGGCAGGCCGTGACCACATCATTATCAGCGAACGTTCGACAGGCAAACGGATTATTTTGCTGACGATCAACCTGGACTACATCACATTTGACGAGCCGCTGACCTATCAATATCCGGGTGTTATCGGCAACCCGCCGACAACCCGTTAAACCGCATTTCGCCCATAAAACCCATAGCAAATGACGAAAAAGCCGTCCCTGGTGTCTGAATTGACAAGGGACGGCTCTTTTAGCCTGGCAACCGCTCGATTGCTTGAAATATCAGGCCGTCCCTGAATGATGCAGTCATACCTTGCCGTTTGACTGTGTAGTGTATAATTATATAATTAAGTATAGTGTATAAATTAAGCTAAAGATTTCGTTTATTTGAAGGGAGATGAATCCATTGGGAAGTTGACGGCCTATTCGCAGCAGTGGATAACGATGGTTCGCCATTTTAACTTACGAAGGAGGTGTACCTATTTGCCGGTCAAGGATGACGGTGAATAGGAAGCAGATTGGGAGACCCCTTACCGAGTTTGATATGGGTTTTTATACTCGTATTATTGAACGGTTTTTTTGTATCGGTTGAATTTGCCATGGTCAAGGTCCGGAGCAGCCGGGTAGAGACCTTGGTGGAAGAAGGACGACGAGGCGCGGTGTATGCCCGCAAGATCGTCAACAATTTGGATGCGTATTTGTCCGCATGCCAGCTGGGCATTACGCTCGCTTCGCTGGGGCTTGGATGGCTCGGCGAACCGGCGGTCGCGACGCTTCTCAGACCTTTGCTTCATTCGCTAGGGTTTGGGGAAGCAGCTGTACACGGCATTGCGGTCGTCATTGCATTCCTGCTCATTACGATTCTCCATATTGTGCTTGGAGAACTTGCGCCGAAGACGATGGCCATCCGCAAGGCGGAATCGGTCGTGCTCATGTCGTCGGCCATCATGATCTATTTCAACAAATTGATGTACCCGTTCATTTGGGTATTGAACGGATTGGCAGGCAGCCTGCTGCGGGTGTTCCGTGTCGCCCCGGCTTCCGAGTCGGACTCGGCGCATACGGAGGAAGAAATCCGCATTCTGATGAAAGAAAGCAACAAAAACGGACTCATTGACAATACGGAAATGGCACTGGTTGATAACATATTCGAATTTGCGGAAACGACCGGACGGGAAATTATGATTCCCCGAACGGAGATGATTTGTCTGAATACTCAGCTGTCCCGGGAGGAGAATCTCGAGATCGCTTATGAAGGCATGCGGACCCGGTACCCTGTCTGTGACGGGGATAAGGACCATATCATCGGCTTCCTGCACATTAAAGACTTATTACATTCCACAACGCTTGAATACAATACTTTGATACGTCCGATCCTGACTGTGCCCGAATCCATCCAGATCAGCGCATTGCTGAAACTGATGCAGCGGGGCAAAACCCAGATCGCCATCCTGATTGACGAATATGGAGGCACATCCGGGCTGGTTACCCTGGAAGACATTATGGAAGAGATCGTCGGTGAAATTCAGGACGAATTCGACGAGGAACGTCCGGGAATCGAGAAAATCCGTGACGACGAATATTCGATTGACGGATTGATGCTGATTGAAGAAATTAACGAACGCTTTGGTCTGGAGCTGGATACATCCGATTACGATACGATCGGCGGCTGGCTGTACTCACGCATCGAGGCGATTCCTCCGCAGAGAGGACTGTCGGCAGAACTGGACGGCCACATTTTCATAGTGGAAGAAACGGATAATAAGCGCATTTCAAGGATTAAGCTCCTGAAGCCAGAGGTCATGGTCGAGGAAGCGGGCGCGTAGAGTTGTAACATATAGGGAGAAGTTCACGGGAGCAGTCCGCGGATTGGCGGGTGCTTTCTAAAGGGCACAGTGCTGCGGCGCTGTGCTCTTTATATTCAAAGCTTGGATCTTCAATTTTTCTTAGTAAATCGATAAGAAATCCTTATATTGAGTTCCATTATGTGCTGAAAAGGCAGCATTTCGGTCGAATGCCGTTTGGACTATCGCACGGTGATTCGTTAAAGGAGTGGAACATCACGTAGCATTCACGTTATAATGATTACTAATTTGAGAGGGGGAACCGAGGATTGGATTACCGCATTGACATAAAATTCGAGCCCGTACATGAATTTATGAACAGCCTTCATACCTATATTTGCCGGGCGTCCTACAAAAAGATCGATCTGTCCCCTTCGTGGGCAACGGCCACCAAGAAAAAGCTCAAGCCGGAATTTGCCGCCATGCTGGACGAGATGCTCGTGAATGGCGACTGGTGGAGCTTTGCTTACCTGCTGGGCCTCCTCGTTCCGGAGGGCAGGGGCGTCGAGGGATTCCTGGACTGGATGGAGAACCTGACGATTCAGGACCTGGTCCAGCTGTTTACGGCGAACGGCAATGAGTTTCCGGACGAGGATCTGGAGGTTTTCCTGGCCCGGACGCGGTCGATGTTTGAGCAGTGGTATGAGCAGTACTTCCGGAACGTGGATCCGGCCATTCTGCAGGCGCTGGAGCGGGAGAAAGAGGAGCGGCTGCAGCAGCTGACGGACGCGGACCGGGCGGATTTTGTCGACGAGACGACCAACGGCATGCTGTTCAAACCGGTGGACAGCGCGGACGAGCTGGTGCTCATTCCGCAGTATCATTTTCAACCGGTCAACATGGTGACCCATTATGGACGGAAAATTTACTGCCATTATAATTCCCGCATTTATTTGGGAGACGATGATTATATTCCGACCCATGACCTGCGGATGATCCGCAGTCTCGGCGAGAAAAGCAGGCTTAAAATTTTGCGCTTTCTGCATGGAGGACCGCGGACGTTTACGGAAATCGTCAGTCATGTCCAGCTGTCCAAAGGCATTACCCATGACCACATCTCGAAGCTGCGCACCGCCGGGTTGATCTACGCCCATTTTGAAGGGGAGAACCTGACCGAATACAGCCTGAGAAAACGCGCCATCCATCAGATGCAGGAGCAGCTGCTCGGGTACATAGAAGAAGGATAACGCTTCGATACCAATTGGAACAGCAGAGCATGAGGGACCGGACCATATTACTTGAAGGGGTCATTCGGGAGCAGATCGTATAGACTGATGCGAGCAGATATCATTATAAAAAATAGCCTGGCCGTAGATGTTACGGAACCAGGCTTTTTGTACGTTGACCATTTACGGCCGGCTAAGTATATGATCTTTGGACTCTATCGCCGCTTTGAGCTCGTCCAGCAGCTGAAGCCACGTACGGACATGCCACTGCCTTGCAGCCATGCCTTGCGGCGTATTTTTCCATCCGATATGCATCACGCTGAGGCGGGTAAGGTCCTCCAGCTGTTTGAAATTGACCTGCACCATAGTTAAATCCCTGTCCAGATTCATCGTCTCCGCAAAAATTTCAGGTCCTTTCCACTCAAACTGCAGCACCCGCGGTTTCTCGTATTTGAGCAGTTTGCATCCGGTCGGTGTCTGATCATTGAGGTCAGGGTACAACTCGTATCTGCCGCCTTCCCATGGTTCAATCCGTGCTGCAGGAGCCAGCCACGCCTTGACGCGGTCTTCTTCCGTCCAAGCCCTCCATACCAGATCCAGCTCTTTTTCAATGAATATTTCGTGTTTAATGGTCACTGTAATGAAGTCTCCTTTGGCCAGTCGTCAATGAATCTATGATTTACCTTATCCTAGCATATTTTTACGGCCGAAGTCATGCCGAAACGGGAACAAACTAGGTACATCTCCTCTACGTTGAAACGGGCTGTTTCCCTTACAGAAAACGCATATGACAAACTTTCAGAAAAAAACTTTTAGTTCTCTATTTACAGAACTCGAAATGGTTTCTATAATAACGATATCATCTACAAATATAAATCATACTTAATTCATCGGAATGGTGAGTAAAAACGGGAGGTTATGATGATGAAAAAAGGAGTGTACTTGCTAACTTCGCTGTTGATCGTCGGATCAATGCTGGTTACGGCATGCTCGAACAATAGTAATGACGGGGGTTCATCCAGCGGAACGGCTCAAACAGAGCAGGGTACAAAAGATACAGCGGCTTCGTCCGATGCCGGAGGAACCTCTGCACTGACCGAGCCTTATACGGCAGCCGACTTGTCCAAACTGCCCGATGTGGCCAAGCAGCGTACGGACACGATTATCGTGGCGCTGACCGACCCAAGCGGCGCGTTCACACCTTATTTTACCCAGAGCGGTTATGACGGCAACGTCAACTCCCTGCTGTTCGGTTCGCTGGTGACGGTGGACGATAAGGGATTGCCGGTTCCGGACCTTGCAGAGAAATGGGACATTTCCGAAGATCAGAAGACGATTACATATCATCTGCGGAAGGATCTGAAATTCAGCGACGGTTCGCCAATGACGGCTGACGATGTTGCGTTTACATGGACGATCCTGTTCGACCCGTCCTATGACGGCGATTCGATCATCCCGAGCACGATCGCGATCCAGGGAGCGCAGGATTACAAGTCTGGCAAGGCGAAGAGCATTTCCGGCATCAAGGTGGTCGATCCGCAGACGATTTCCGTCACGCTGGATAAGCCGAACGCAACGGCGCTTGTGACGCTCGGCTCGAACATTTTGTCCAAGGCATACTACGGCAAGGATTATAAGTTCGGCAACCTGAGCTACATCAAAAACCTGCATCAAACGCCGGTCGGCAACGGCCCATACAAGCTGGAGAAATTCATTCCAGGCCAGGAAGTCCGTTTTGTCGCCAATGAGAACTACTATAAAGGCAAGCCGAAAACAGAGCACTTCATTTATAAAACGTCCGAAGGCGATGCTTGGCAGTATCTGGAGACCGGAGAAATTGACTACACTTCGTTCCCAGCCACAACCGAAAATATCGAGAAGCTGAAGTCCCTCGGCTTCACCAATATTTTGCCTTACACGGCCAGCAACTACGGTTACCTGCAGGTCAACCTGGAACACGAAGCGCTGAAGGATAAAAAGGTACGCCAAGCGATCGCTTACGGCCTCGACCGTCAAAGCATCTACGTGGACGCGAACGAAGGTGCCGGTGCCGTAGCCAACATTCCGGCTCCGCCGATCTCCTGGGCTTATACCGAAGACGGCATTAACCCGTACAAATTTGATTCGGAAAAAGCCAAGCAGCTGCTGGACGAAGCCGGCTGGAAAGTAGGCGCAGGCGGCATCCGCGAGAAAGACGGCAAGAAGCTGACGATCCACTACCTGGGCTCGAAGAGCAAGCAGACGGATATCTTTATTCCGGTGGCTAAAGAGAACTTCCAGGCGATCGGCGTCGACTTCCAGCCGGAAGTGTTCGCTGACTTCAACTCCCTCGTGTCCAAAGTAGAGAGCGGGGATTACGATCTCGTATCCTTCTCGACTCCGCTGCTGCAGGATCCGTCGGACGGCGTCATGCAGTTTATCGACGGCGAGATCAAAGCCTACGACAATCCGAAGGTGAAAGAGCTCTATGACAAAGCGCTCGCGACTTCCGACATCGAAGAGCGCAAGGCCGTCTACAAAGAGCTGTTCCAGCTGCTGAACGACGAGCTGCCGGTCATCTTCACGAACTACAAGAAGACGGTGTACGGTTACAACGGCCGCATCGAGAACCTGAAAGTCAGCCCGTTCGTCGGACTTGCCAACAGCTTGCCTGACTGGTCGCTGAAGCCGGTACAATAATCAGAAGGACCCACAATGGAGTCCCCCGACCGCGAAGCAGCCGCTTCTGCGGCGGGGGACCATGTAATTAGGAGGCGAATGATGGGCACTTATTTGACGAAGCGTATCATTTACATGATCGTCATCCTGTTTGCGGCATCCTTTTTGATCTTCAGCCTCTACGCGCTGACTCCGGGGGATTTCATCAGCAGCAACATTAAGCTGAGCCCGGAACGTAAAGCGGAGTTAAGGGAGATTTACGGACTGAGCAAGCCGCTGCTGGAACGGTATGGCATATGGATGAACAACGTATTTCACGGAGATTTCGGTTTCTCGTTGGCGCAGCAGCAGCCGGTGCTGAAGCTGTTTAACCAGTATATTTGGAACTCTTTCCTGCTGGCGGTCGTATCCACGTTTTTGACCTGGGTCATCGCCGTGATCATCGGGGTCGTTTCCGCTTATAAGCAGTATTCGTGGTTCGACACGATCGTTATGGTGGCCATTTTTGCCGCCATGTCGATCCCTTCCTTCTTCATCGGCCTGTTCCTGATCAAGATTCTGGCCGTCGACCTGAAATGGCTTCCGCCGGGCGGGATGTTAACGACGGGAAGCAACGCGACCGGCTGGGCTTATATTAAGGAAGTCATCCATCATATGACGCTGCCTGTGATCGTCATGACGCTGCTTGGCGTCGGCTCACTGACGCGCTATTTCCGCAGCAATATGATCGACGTCATCAAGCAGGATTATATCCGCACAGCCCGGGCGAAAGGGCTGAAGGAAGACAAAGTGCTGTTCAGACACGCTCTGCGAAATGCGCTTTTGCCGGCCATTACCCTGGTTGGCTTTGAACTGCCGGCCCTGTTCGGCGGATCGATTATTATCGAAAAAATCTTTAACTGGCCGGGAATCGGCCAGCTGTACATGCAGTCCTTCAGCCTGCGGGACTATCCGCTGCTCATGGGCTTCACGATGCTGCTGGCCATTCTGACGGTTATCGGCACGCTGCTGTCGGATGTGCTCTATCACATCGCCGATCCGCGCGTGCGGCTGCATTAGGGAGGGGAGACGCTTATGGCCATTAACAGTACACCAATGACCGATGCCGTTCCGGCTGCAACAACGACGCCGAAGTCTTCCTCCTTATTTAAACAGTCGATGCGGAGACTACTGCATAACAAGCTGGCGATTTTTGGACTTGTCGTCGTGGTCATCATGTTTATCGCTTGTTTCCTGGGGCCCGTATTTTCGCCTTATGCCGATAACAAGATTCATATGAACGTGATGAACAAAGCGCCAAGCATGAAGCACTGGCTCGGTACCGATGCCCTGGGGCGTGACGTGCTTACGCGGGTGCTTCAGGCCGGCCGCATTTCCTTGACGGTAGGTCTGGCTTCCATGTTCCTGTCCGTGTTTATCGGTGCGCTGCTCGGCGCGATCGCCGGCTACTACCGGGGGATTGTGGACCAAATCATTATGCGGATCGCCGATTTGCTTCTGACCATTCCGGGACTGCCGCTGCTGTTTATTTTCGGCGCGCTGCTGTCGGAATGGAAGGTGCCGACGAATTACCGCATGTATATCGTCATGCTGATGCTCGGTCTCGTCAACTGGCCGGGGCTTGCCCGGATGGTCCGGGGGCAGATGCTCAGCCTCCGCGAACGCGAATTCATGCAGGCCGCCGTGGTGCTCGGTCTGCGTGACCGCCGCAAGCTGTTCAACCACCTGCTGCCGAATATCGTTCCGCTCCTGATCGTCATTGCGACGCTCAATATTGGCGGATCGATCCTCAGCGAGTCGGTGCTGAGCTTCTTCGGCCTCGGCGTCATGCCACCGACACCGACTTGGGGAAATATGATCGACGCGGCGAACAATTTGATCGATTTTCAGGAGCACCCATGGCTGTGGATTCCTCCAGGATTCTCTATTTTTATTACGGTAATTGCCATTAACATATTTGGAGACGGACTCCGGGATGTGCTGGATCCCAAACAGAAGAGGTAGGTGAACAGCGTTCTATGAAAGATCTCATTAAAATCGACCATCTGCGCACGCATTTCTTCAGCGACAAAAACGTGATCAAAGCCGTAAATGACGTCAGCCTGCGCGTCCGGGAAGGCGAAACGGTATGCGTCGTCGGCGAGTCGGGCTGCGGTAAAAGCGTTACCGCCATGTCCATCATGGGTCTGATTGAGGAACCGGGAGGTAAAGTGGTTGGCGGAAGCATTGAGTTTGACGGCCGGGACCTGCTGAAGCTCAGCAAAAACGAGCTGCGTACGATCCGCGGGAATGACATCTCCATGATCTTTCAGGAGCCGATGTCTTCGCTGAACCCGGTTCTGAAAATTGGGCAGCAGATTATGGAGCCGCTTATGGTGCACCAGAAGCTGAGCAAGAAGGAGGCCCGCGCCCGTGCGATCGAACTGATCGAGCAGGTGGGGATCTCGCGGGCGGAGCAAATCGCCGATTCCTATCCGCATGAATTGAGCGGCGGTATGCTGCAGCGGATCATGATCGCGATTGCGATCTCCTGCGGTCCGAAGCTGCTGATCGCCGATGAGCCGACGACGGCGCTGGACGTTACGATCCAGGCTCAAATTCTGGATATGCTGCGCGAATTTAAAAAGAAGTCGAACATGTCGATGATGCTGATCACCCATGATCTGGGCGTCGTGGCCGAAATGGCGGATTACGTCGTTGTCATGTACGCCGGCAAAGTCGTGGAAGAAGGCGAAGTGGTGAAGCTGTTCGAGTCGCCGAAGCATCCGTATACGCAGGGGCTGCTCAAGTCCAAGCCGATCATTAATCAGCGGCAGGATGAGCTGTATTCGATCCCGGGGCAGGTGCCGAATCCGCTGGATCTGACCGAATCGTGCTATTTCCATGATCGCTGCGCGCACTGCATGGACATTTGCAGAACGAAACAGCCGGCGCTTAAAGAAGTTGCGGATCAGCAAAAAGCCGCTTGCTGGCTGTATGAGGAGGCGGTTGTTCATGTCTGATGCATTGCTTGAAATCAGCCATTTGAAAAAATATTTTCCGATCCAGAAAGGTCTGCTGAACCGCACCGTCGGTCACGTGAAGGCCGTTGACGATATCAGCATCACGATCCGGCCGGGCGAAACGTTCGGGCTGGTCGGCGAGTCCGGCAGCGGCAAAAGCACGGTTGGCCGCACGGCCATCCGCCTGATCGAGAAGACGTCAGGGGAGGTCAAGTTCAAGGGTATCAATATTTACGATCTCCCTCCCGAGGAACTGCGCAAGCTTCGGCCGAGCATGCAGCTGATCTTCCAGGATCCGTACAGTTCCCTGAACCCGCGGATCCGCGTCGGAGACGCCATCGGCGAAGCGCTGCTGGATCACGGCCTGGTGCCCAAAGCAGAGATTCGCGACCGGGTGCTGGAAGTGCTCCAATCCTGCGGATTGTCCTCTTATCATATCGACCGGTTCCCGCATGAATTTTCGGGCGGTCAGCGGCAGCGGATCGGAATAGCCCGGGCGCTGGTGCTCAATCCGGATCTCATTATTGCCGATGAGCCCGTCTCGGCGCTGGATGTATCCATCCAGGCGCAGATCATCAATCTGTTCCGCAAGTTGCAGGAAACGCGTGGGCTTGCGTACTTGTTCATTTCCCACGACCTCAGCGTCGTGGAGCATTTATGCACGCGGATCGGCGTCATGTACCTGGGCTCCATGGTCGAAACGGCCACCCGGGATGAGCTGTTTAAAAATCCGCTGCATCCGTATACGAAGGCGCTGCTGTCAGCCGTGCCGGTTCCGATCCCGAAGCTGAAGCGGGAGCGAATCGTGCTCAAGGGCGACATTCCGAGCCCTTCCAATCCGCCTTCGGGCTGCAAGTTCCATACGCGCTGCCCGTTTGCGGTGGCCCGCTGTAAAGAAGAAGTGCCGGAGTTCCGCGATGCGGGCGGCGGTCACTTCGTGGCCTGTCACCTGGTGTAACTGCCCCTTGTTAGGGGAAGGGAAACCCCCGTTTCGATCGAAACGGGGGTTTTTTAGTGCTTTTAATGAAAATGTGAGAAAAAGCAAAGAAAATGATGAAAAAATGATGAAACCTCTGAAAGGAGGCCGCCGTTAATAGTAGTGAAATTCAATATTTCCTAAAGGAAAGGTGAGAGTCATGACGAAGAAATGGATCAACCACAAACTGCCAGCCATTATTGCCGCCACTACCGTACTCAGTATGCTTCTCGCGACCGGGGCGGGTGCCGAACCAGCCGGATCCGATGATGCGGACATTTCCGCAGCCGCCGTAAAAGAACCGGGAGCCTTAACCACTCCTCCGCCTCCTGAACACTTCATCACGAGCTTCGCGTCTTTCACATACTTGAACAACTGCTATGCATCAGCCTCGCTCGTCAATAGCACAACCGTGGCTTTAAAGGCAAGCACTTACGCCAAACAGAGCGTTGACAAGATTGGTGTCGACCTAACCCTGCAGCGCTGGACTGGATCTGCATGGGTCGATATGGAAACGAGACGGTTCCTGGACACTGGAAACAGCACTATATCCGGGGATTACAACGGTACGGTGATCACGGGATATTATTACCGCGCCAAAGCCTACCATACCGTATATCAAGGATCTGCTTTCGAACAGACCACCACGTATTCCCCACAAGTGTTGGCCAAATAGGATAACAAATAAAAGTGACCGCCTGCGGGCGGTCACTTTCTGGTCACGTTGAATAGGGATATGCCAACAAATCATTCATTAGGGAAGCGGCTCGACCAGGTTGAGAATTTCCTCTTTACTCGCCGTGGTTATGATGTACAGCTGCACTTTATTATATTTCATGATCAGCGAATTCATGTTGCTTTCGGTGTAATAGGCTTCATAACCGTTCTTGAGCTTGATCTTGACAGGTTCTCCGTTCGTGAAATAACCTGTGCTTGAATTCGGGAGAATTCGGCTCACGGTAATGAACAGATTATCGTCTTCCTTTGGCCCGGTATAAAGCATAGTAATTTCGTTATATTTCTTTGTTTCGAGATCTTTTGCTATGACGGTGGATTGCTTGAAATGATAACGCTCCGGAATTCTGCCGCTAAAATCCGGAATGGTAAAGCTCAATTCTTTCTGCACTTCACTGAGCGGGCGCGTTGTTGGGACACCCTGTTCCGAAGAAATGATTTTCCCATCCCATGGCGGCGGTTCCTTCTCTCCGTCCATATAATTTGGCGGTGGAGGAGTTTTCGCGATCCCTCCCGTATCAGACTGATCGTCTTGGAGAAAAACCACATTCTTAACGCCGTCTCCCCAGTCAACAATGGAGTCGATCAGCGGAGAAATTGCCTTCGTCACGGCTGTGGAACTGAAAATGACCGCTCCAGCCACGAAAGATGCGGCCACCACGCCGCCAAGCTGAAGGTGCCGATTACGTCTGCGGGAACGGTTCACTTCGTTCAGCCGGGCTTGAACCTTGTTCCAAGATGCCTTCTTGCTATCTTCGGACGTCAAGGAAGTTGAAGAGGCTGCCTTCTCGAAGGCGGAATCGAACCAATCTTCAAATTTTTCGCTTTTCATCCTTTACCCCCCACTCCTTAAAGAGCATTTTCTTGATACTTTCGCGTGCCCGGTACAGACGTTGTTTGACGGCATCCTCGGTAACTTCAAGCAGATCGGCGATTTCCCGGTACGACAGGCCCTTTCGCCAGCGATACTCGACCAGAACCCGGTATTCCGGTTTCAGTTCCCTTAAATACTGGACAATCGATTCTTCCATAAATTTCGTTTCTATCGTATTTTCGATCGACACCGTCGGCTGCGCAATCTCTTCTTTATACATAAAGACACCTTCGACATCGACTTGGTTACGGTACTTTTTATTTTTTCGCAAATAATTTATGGTCGTGTTGCGCGTCACGACTTTGAGCCAGGCTTTCAGCTTGGCTTCATTTTCAAACACGGGTTTGCTTTTGATGATCTTAATGAAAGCATCCTGGATAATATCTTCCACCACGGAATGGTTTTTCACGATATACATGATCATGCCGTAGGCATAATCATAGTATTCATAATAGATTTCTTCCTGTAAATCCCGGCTGAGATCGTTGTAATCCGTAGACACAAGAAGCCGGATCATGTTCGGCATGGTTTTCCCCTCTTTCCCATTCGCCCGTCTCTCGTCTGTTTTATCTCATCTTTCCCATTTTACATGATATGTCCAGTTTAGCCTATTCTTTCATGTGAAACGGATACGGAAGAGACAGGGTGAATCAGGCTTAAATAGCCGCTTTTTCTTCCGAAAAAGACGCTAGATCGGGCAATACCAATACAGGGTGATCCAAAAAGGGCGGTGAACGATTTTACAAAGGTGGCTGTGAACAGGTAAGATTCACCACATATCAACAATGTGCAGAAGGGGTTTGAGCCATGGGGGATTACAGACGCAAATCGCCGGAAGAAATTCTCGAAGAAATCCATAGACTGCGGCGGGGGCGGCTCAAAATCATCATCGGAGCGGTAACCGGTTCCGGGAAAACCTATCACATGCTCCGCGAGGGTCAAACCCTGAAATCCCAGGGGATTGACGTCGTCATATGCGCGGTGTCCACGCTGCAGCGTACGGAAACGAAAAAGCAGCTCGCCGACCTGGAGAGGGTGCCCAGCATCCACTGGAATGAAGGAGAAACGGAGCACAAGGATTTGAATCTGCCGGGCATTGTAAGCCGAAATCCCGAAGTTGTGCTTGTGGACGGATTGGCTCATCGAAACCGCAAGCACGCCGAGCATCGAACCCGGCTGGAAGATATCCAGTTTCTGCTGAATCACGGCATCAGCGTCATCACGACCATCAATGTGTATGAAATTGAAGGCATTCATGAACTTGCCCGCAAATGGACCGGGGTAGAGGTCAGGGAAACCGTTCCGCTAACGACGCTGGGTATGGCCGACGAGGTTCGGCTGATCGACGTTTCTCCGGAAACGCTCATCTCCCGGTTGAACGAAGGCCATCTGCGGAGCGTCCGGGACGGGGCGTCCTTTTCCCGCAAGGATTTGGCCCTCCTTCGGGAGCTTGCGCTGCGCTTGATGGCCGACGATGTGAATCAGTCGCTGGAGAAGTTCCGCGAACACGAGGGCATCAGCGGTCCCTCCGGTGCCTCGGAGCGTATCCTAGTGGCGGCGCAATACCATTGGAACGGTTCGATCTATGTACGGCGCGGACAGCAAATCGCAAAGCGCCTGAACGGCGAACTGCTCGTCGTTGTCTTTACGCGGCCCAAGCAGTCACTGTCGCGCGAGCAAGAGGCATTTAAGCGTTCTTTGCACAAAATGGCGGACAAGACGGACGCCAAGCTGGAGGAGCTGCCTTTGTCGGCTCCAAGACGGTTTGCCAAGTCGCTGATCCGGTATGCTTTTGATAAAAAAGTGACCCGGATCGTGCTGGGGCATTCCCGGAAAAGCCCCTGGCAAGAACTGTGGCAGGGTTCGGTGACGAACGGCATTCTGAAGCATGCGCATGGCATCGACGTGTTCTGGGTGGCCGACCGCACGGCGCAAGGGGAACCGCGGATTCTGCCGGCCCGCCGAACGCAAAACAAGCAGGGGAAGGGGTATCACCGGCTCAGCCGCGAGGAAATGAACGAGAAAGTGAAGCGGATCGAGCGCGGCCGGTTCAAAATTTATATCGGCGCGGCCCCCGGTGTAGGCAAAACGTACACCATGCTTCGCGAGGGGAATGACATATTGGCCAAGGGAACGGATGTGGTTATCGGGTGGCTTGAGACGCATGGCCGCGCAGAAACGGCGGCGCAGGTCGGCAGTTTGCCTGTTATCCCACCGAAGGAGGTTTCCTATAAAGGTGCAACGCTGTACGAAATGGATACAGAGGCGCTGCTGGCAAGAAGTCCGGAGCTCGTGCTCGTCGATGAGCTGCCTCATACCAACATGCCAGGCAGCCGTTTCCGCAAACGGTATGAAGATATTTTGCTTCTGCTGGAGAACGGGATTTCGGTCATAACAACTCTGAATGTTCAGCATTTGGAGAGCCTCAACGATGCCGTCGAGCGCATCGCCGGCATCCGGGTCTCCGAGACGGTTCCGGACACGCTGCTGTCCATGGCCGATGAGGTGGAGCTGATTGACGTTTCGCCGCAATCGCTGCAGGAGCGGATGAGGGAAGGGAAAATTTATGCGGCGGACAAGGTCGATCAGGCGCTGGGTTCCTTTTTCCGAACGGGGAACCTGATCGCGCTAAGGGAGCTTGCCCTCCGGGAACTGGCCGACGATGTGGACGAGCGGCTGGAGTCCTGGCAGCGGAATATGTCCCTTCGCGGACCCTGGAGAAAGGAGGAGGTGATCTTTGTGTGTATCCTCCCCGGGACCTCTGCCGAGCGCCTCATCCGGCGCGGATTCCGGATCGCTTACCGCCTGAAGGCCGCGCTTCATGTGACTTGCGTCCGCATGGAAGGCCGGGATTGCGACCTGGGGCGGTGGCAGGGGCTGACCGAAAGCCTGCAGGGGCATTTCGGCATTCTTGAAACAGACGGGTGGAAAGAACTGCCGGCCAAAGTGCTGGGGCAGGCCGAACAAATTCATGCAACCCAGATGATTCTAGGACGCTCAGAAGAAGGAATCATGACTAGATATGCACGCCGAAGAATGCTGAAACGGCTGATTCATGGGGCAAGCCGGATCGATGTGCTTCTCGTATAATGCCACAAATGGTATATTAGAAGAACATTCCTTTTAATCATGAACAGGAGGAGAACAAGTTGACACAATTTGCGGCATTTGAAGGCGATTTTAATGGGGAAAAGGCGATCTGGCTGAAGCATGGGGAATACGAAGCGGCGGTGCTGCCTGAGATCGGCGCCAACCTGATTTTATTCCGGGATACCGAGCAAAACTTCAAGTTTTTGCGGGAACCCGAAGCCGGTGAAATGGAAGATTTCAAGGCGAATCCGGGTGTTTACGGCATTCCGGTACTGTTTCCGCCCAACCGTTACGATGGCGGCAAATTCGAATGGGAGGGCAAAGTCTACCAATTCCCAATCAATGAAGAAGCCACGGGCAACCAACTGCACGGATACATGCATACGATCCCATGGACCGTGGATTACATAACCAGCGACGATTATGAAAGCGCAGTCGTTGTGTCCCAGCGCGTAGGAGAAGGGCATCTGTATAAAAAGTATCTGCCTTTCGATTTCACGATTACGCTGCGATACTCCCTGAACCGGGAAGGGCTGCGGCAGCAGGTCACCATCACCAATGATGGCAAGGAAAAAATGCCTGTGCTGCTGGCGTTCCATACGGCGGTCAATGCCCCATTTGTACCGGGAAGCGAAGCGAAGGATTACCGGGTTAAAATTACGATCGACCAGCGGCGTGAGCTGGATGACCGGATGCTGCCGACAGGTGCTTTCCAGCCGCTGTCTCCGGAAGAAGAGCAGCTCAAAGGAGAAGGCGTGTTCCCTTACTTCACCGAAATGGACTTCCATTATACTGCTGAACCGCAGGACGGACGCAACCGGATGGAGCTCACGGATACACGCACCGGGGACGTGCTGATTTACGACGTAGGTACCAGCTATAAGCACTGGATGGTTTGGAACCAGTTCGCCGGCGGCAAATTTTTCTGCCCTGAGCCTCAGATCAACCTCGTCAACGCTCCGAATATCAAAAACATTCCCGCAGAGGAAATGGGACTGTTCGGCTTGACCCCAGGCGAGAAGTGGGAAGAGACGAGCTTTCTGTATGCGCTCAAAAGAAATTAAGCATCGCGGCCGGGCTTCCTGATCCGCTCTTGAATTAACGACAAAACGCCGTGTCCCTGCTGCAGTGTGGGATACGGCGTTCTCTGATTTACTGATAAATTACTCGTGCTGAAGCTTATGACCGCAGCTGCGGCAGAAATGATCCGAAAATGAGGCCGGTTCTCCGCATTTGGTGCAGTAGGCGCTTTTGGGAATCGAGCTCGAAACGGCTGCCGGCTGAACGACCACCGTATGGAACTGCTGTCCGCAGAACGGGCAGTAGGTCGCGTCCGCGGGAAGCATCTTGCCGCATCCGCATTCCTTCAGGTTTTGCAGGTGCTGGATTTTCCGCTGCAGCTCTTCCACTTCTTCTTCCAAGGCAAAAATGGCCTCCCGGTATTTCTGGATCTCCGCGCTGGGGATCGTGCCGTCCGGTTTCTCCAAGGATTGATGGACGATACGGCCGATTTCCGTATAATTTTTTTCGATTTCCTTTTCCTTCGCTGCCGCTTGAAACTTCAGGGTTGTGGATTCAACCGTGTTCTGCGCTTTCTTGCCGGCATCCGAAACGCCCTGCTTGATTTTGTTGAAAAAGTTGGACATGACGGGTTTTCTCCTCCTTGCGTCCGTGTTCTGATGAAGCCGCCGCGTCGGTCACAGCGTTTCTTCATATCCTGTCCAGTCGTTTGACTCGCTTTTATGCTATTGTATGGCTCTTCCCAATGCATTATAACTGAGCCGGGGCCGAAGGGAAAGTCCTGCCAGCGCCTTAAACCGCGACATTCGACAACTTTTGCATTATGTTGAAAAAGAAAATTCGGCCAAACATTAGTGACATCCAAGTTGTCACCAATAGGCTGATACAATGATTCTACAGCGTGAAGAGGTGAAAAACATGAACCGTATGGACCGCCTGATGGCGATACTCATCGCGCTTCAGCAGGGAAATCAGACAGCCGCAGGGCTCGCCGCCAAGCTTGAAGTGTCGCGGAGGACCATTTTGCGGGATATGCAGGCCCTCTCCGAAATGGGTATTCCGCTTGCCGCGGTGAGCGGCCCCCAAGGCGGCTATTATCTGATGGAAGGCTATCAGCTGCCGCCGCTGCAGCTCAATTCCCGCGAAGCCCTCTGCCTGCTGTTCGCGCTGGAAGGGCTGACCCGTTACGCGGACACGCCGTTCAATTCGGAGCGGTGGACCGTGATGGACAAAATCAAGACCATCCTGCCCCGGGAAACTGCGGAGACGGTCCATCCGATGCTGGATCGCCTGGAAGTGGAGGTGCCCAAGCGTAAGTATACCGTTCCGCACTTGAACGAACTGCTGGATTATGCCTCCAGCAATCAATGGGTATCTGTGTTTTACCATTCGATGAACAACCGCCGCAGGCTGCTGATCCATCCGCTGAGGATTTACGCCGCCAACGGGTTTTGGTACTGTGATGCCTACTCGCAAACCCACGGGGAGCAGCGGATCTTTCGGATCGACCGGATGACGGAGCTTCGTCCGGAAGACCCGCCTGAAGTTGGTGAAGGCGATGGCGATCGTCATCAAGGAAAGTCGGAGCCGCAAACGGTCCATATCCGGGCGAAGCTGACCTACCGCGGAATGCTTCAGGTCGAGCGGGACGAGCATGTCGGAGAGAAAATCAGCGCGGTCGGAAACGAAGAGTGGCTGGCGGATTTTCATCTGCCGGTGTCGGAGTGGCATTGGGCCGTGCAGCTTTTTTACGCGCTTGGCACGGAGGCGGAGGTACTTGAGCCCGAGGCTCTTCGCCGGGAGGTTTGTGCCAAGGCTGTGCGCCTGCTGACTGCGTATGAGCAAGACCATACATAAGACGTTGGAGGAGATGATCAGATGCTTAAGGAAAATGAACAAAAACCGCTGCACATCGAACGGTACGAGGACGCGTGCGATTTAATCGCCCGTGTCGGCATCCTGCCGCTGGCCGGCTTGATTCCGGGACATCCATCCCTGGACGGGGTCACTCCCAAGGAGAATTGGCATACGGGAACCGAACGGGATCCCTGGCTGTGGCGCGCCCGATTTCCCGGCGACGGGACGGCGGCTTACGGCAAATTCATCAAAAAGAAGGCGGTGCTGATCGCGGCGGATTGGTTTCCGCAGGTGCTGCGGCTGCTTGGCAGTGAAGAGGATCCCGAGAAACGTTACCGGGACGGCTTGCTATCCAAGCCGGCATGGGAGCTGTACCAGCTGATCCGAGACGACGAAGGGATCGAGACGAGGGAGCTGCGGGCCCGCGCGGGCATGAAATCACCGGACCGGAAAAAGGAGTTTGATCAAGCGCTGGCGGAGCTGCAGGGGCAGCTCGCCATCGTCATTTCCGGTGTCAAGGAGAAGCGGAACCTGCTCGGAGAGAAAAACGGCTGGAGCAGCACCTCCTACCAGACGACAGAGGATTGGATGCGTCAGTATGGTATCGAGCGATTCCGGGGAACGAGGGAGCAGGCGCAGTCTGAGCTGAAGTTTAAAATGGAGCATGTATGTACACCGGAAGCAGCAGCGTACATGCATAAAGCGTTCGGCATCCGTTAATCAGAATTAAAGGAGGAACTGTTAATGGGAGCAAAGGAAGGAAGGTCAGCCCGTCTGGAAAAAGCCAGAGCATTCGTGCTTGCCAACGCGCGGCTGCTGGACCGGCGGCGTTATGAAATGGGGTTTGAAGGAGGTTCCGCGGATGGGGTTATTGCTGCGCTCAAAGCCTATCAAAACCCTGACGGCGGGTTCGGCAATGCCCTGGAGCCTGACATGCGTACATCCGCAAGCCAGCCTGTAGCGGTGGAGCAGGCACTCTGGATCATGGACGAGGCGAACCGGTTTGATGCGGATATCATCGCGGGGATCGCGTCATATCTCAAATCGATTACCGTCCCGGCCACAGGCGGTTTCCCCCGGGCACTGCTGTCCGTTAATGACGCTCCGCATGCGCCTTGGTGGATAACGGAGGACGACCAGCAGCCATCGCTGAATCCAACCGGTAATATTCTCGGTCTGCTATACAGGCAGACGGCTGTGAACGATTTCAAGCAAGAGGAATGGTTCACGCGAAGTGCGGAATTCATCTGGAACCGGATTCCCCAGGCAGATCAGACGGATTATCATGACCTGCACCAATGCATTACCTTTTTGAAATATGCTCCCGATCGGGGAAAGGCCTCAGCGATGCAGGAGGAGCTGAACGAATGGCTCCGCCAGCCAGGCGTCATCGAGCTTGACCCCCGCGCGGAAGGCTATGTCCATAAAGTGCTGGACTGGGCGCCTGTTCCGGCCAGCTACGCCGCGGAGCTGATCTCTCCGGCGGATATCGAGCGTCACCTGGACGATTTGGAAGAACAGCAGGAGGCCGATGGCGGATGGAAGGTGTCCTTCCCATCCATCAGTCCGGGTAATGGGGCGGAGTGGCGGGGGCTGATCACGGTCAACCGGCTGATCACACTGCGGGCATACGGCAGGCTGTAGCAGCGTCTTTTCATAAAGGAAATAGGAATGATATATGACAAAAAGCAAAAGGACAGCATCCGGCTGTCCTTTTACTGTACTCACTTTGATAAAGTTTAGTATGTAGCATCTAAATGGCAGGCATGACGTTGCCGCCGTTCACCGGAATGTAAGCCCCGGTGATAAAGCTCGACAAGTCGGACGCCAGGAACAATACCGCATTAGCAATTTCCTGGTCGGTGCCCCGGCGCTTGAGGGGAACGCTGCTCGAATACCCTTCGCTGACCTCGGTGTTGTTCTCCCGGTCGCGGTCGCTGATGGTCCACCCGGGAGCGACCTGATTGACCGTGATGTTGTGCTCGCCGACCTCTTTCGCAAGCACGCGGTACACGCCGTCCATACCGCGCTTGCCGGCAACGTAAGCGGACTGGCCGGGGAAGTTCTGCATGGAGCACTCGGTGTTGATGCCAATCATCCGCCCCTGCTTGCGCTCGATCATGGCCGGGATGAAGGCTTTGGCCAAAAGCACGTTCTGCAGCACGCAGGATTCGAACTGGCTCCGGTAATCCTCGACCGGCTGATTCAGCACACTGGTCCATTCATACTGAATGACAGCGTTTGCGACAACGATGTCAATGGCCTGCCACTCTCCCAGCAGGCGGTCTCTCATCGCCGTAACCGCTTCGGCATCGGTGATATCGGCTTGAACGGCGATGCAGCGCCGGCCCAGCGCCTCAATTTCCTGCTTCAGCTCCAGCGCTTTCTGTTCGTTGCCGCGGTAGTGGACGGCCACATCGGCCCCGGCACGGGCCAGTGTACGGGCCATGACCCGTCCAAGCTGGCCGGAGGCGCCGGTGATCAAAGCGGTTTTCCCCGTAAGATCTATGGATATCATCAAACTGCTCCTCTCCATGGTAGGTGAATTCGTACAAATCGTACCACCGGCATCCGGGAGCGTCAAATGGAATCCATGATTATACCTGAACGGGAGGTAGGGAGGGGGCAGCATTTTGTAAACACAAAAAAGCACCCCGTCGGTCATGCGGCCGTGAGGGGTGCTACCAGTGAATTATGCCCAGTTTCCGTTGACAAACACCGGCTCTTCTTTGCCATCATGGGTGATTCCGGTAATGTTCATCTCGGAAGAACCCATCATGAAGTCGACGTGTGTGATGCTCTGGTTCATGCCTTGGGACTCAAGCTCGTCCTGGGACATCGTCTTACCACCCTGTATATTGAAGGCGTAAGAGCTGCCGATTGCCAGGTGGCAGGAAGCATTCTCATCATACAAAGTCGTATAGTACAGGATGTTGCTTTGTGAAATCGGAGACTGGAACGGAACAAGGGCTACCTCGCCAAGGTAGTGGGAGCCTTCGTCCATCTCGATCAGGCGTGCGAGCGTGTCCTGGCCTTCTTCCGCTTTGTAATCTACGATACGGCCGTTTTCGAATGTCAGCGTGAAGCGGTCGATGATGTTGCCGCCGTAGCTGAGCGGTTTGGTGCTGCTCACGGTTCCGTTCACGCCGGTTTTGAGCGGAGCGGTGAACACCTCTTCGGTCGGGATGTTGGCGACAAACGCCGTACCCTGCTCATTGACGCTGCCCGCCTGCGCCCAAATATGGCCTTCGGGTAGCTCGATCGTCAGATCCGTGCCCGGCGCCGTAAAATGCAGCTTTTGATACTTTTTGGCGTTCAGCTCATCCGATTTTTTCTGCAGCGTATCGATATGCTCTTCCCAAGCGGCGATCGGATCCTCGCGGTCCGCGCGGCACGCATGGAAGATGGCGTCCCACAGCTTGCCGACCTGCTGATCCTTCGGCGCATCCGGGAACACCTTCGCGGCCCAGTCCGGGGAAGGGAAGGCAACGCCCGTCCAGCTCATTTTATCCGCCTGCTGAAACTGGCGGTATTTCGCCATCGCCTGACCGTAGGTGCGCTGATAATCGGCGATTCTTCCAGGCTCTACTCCTTTGAGCAGGTCGGGACTGGAGGAGAGAACGGTCAGGAAAGCGGCTCCGTTCTCAGCGAGCTCGGTCATTTCGCCCGCATACCAGGTCGGAGCTTCAAGGAAAGATTCCGCCGGTGCCAGATCGTACCGGAGCCGGGTGACCGCCTCGTCGGTATAATTGACTTTGACGAGCTTGGCGCCGATCTCATACGCCTTGCGGACGATCAGGCGAACGAGCGGGGCGGCGTCAATCGTTGCATTCACGACCAGCGTTTGTCCGGGCTGCACATTTGCGCCGATTTTGACGGCAAGCTCGGCATAATTGTTTAATTTCTCTTCGAACGAGAGCATAGGCTCTACCTCCACATATGTATTCAATTCTTCCCCATTATAAATTAACCACTGGATAAAAAAAACACCTGACTACAAAAGAGCCCTCCTGTCATCGCTCCAGGAAGGCTCTTGCGGCTCCAATATTTCATCGTATGCAGAACAAGGATTCACAGCATTAATGGACCGATTGGAGTCAGTCCTTAAAATGCCCAGTTTCCGTTTTTAAATACAGGCTCTTCCGAACCGTCAGCGTTAACGCCGAAAATGTCCATTTCCCCCGAGCCGATCATAAAGTCGACATGGGTCACGCTTGTGTTCAGACCGCGCTCAGCAAGCTGCTCCTGATTCATGTCCTTGCCGCCTTCAACACAGAAGGCGTAGGCGCTGCCGATCGCCAAATGGTTGGAGGCGTTTTCGTCAAAAAGCGTATTGAAGTACAAAATGTTCGACTCGGAAATCGGTGATTGATGCGGAACCAACGCGACCTCGCCGAGGTAGTGCGCGCCTTCGTCCATTTCGACGAGATGCTCCAGCGTTTCCTGTCCCTGTTCGGCGCTGACACTTACGATCCGGCCATTCTCAAACGTAATGGAGAAGTTGTCGATGATGTTGCCTCCATAGCTCAGCGGCTTGGTGCTGCGCACCGTGCCGTTTACGCCCGTCTTCAACGGCGCTGTGAACACTTCCTCGGTCGGCATATTGGCGACGAAGCTGTGTCCTTTCTCGTTGATGCTCTCGCCGGCTGCCCAAATATGTCCTTCCGGAAGCTCGATGGTCAGATCGGTTCCCGGTGCGATATAGTGGAGCTTCTTATATTTTTTGGCGTTCAGGATGTTCGATTTATCCTCCAGCGTGGCCAGATGCTGCTTCCAGGCACCGACCGGGTCTTCCTGATCGATGCGCACCGTATGGAAAATCGCTTCCCACAGCTTCTGCACCCGTTCAGATTCGGGAGCGTCAGGGAACACCTTTGCAGCCCATTCCGGCGAAGGGACAGCCACGATCGACCAGCTGAACTTGTCTGCCTGCTGGTAAGCACGGTAAGGAGCCATCGCCTGGCCGCGTGTTTTTTGGTTCATGGCGATCCGTTCCTGCTTGATCCCCTTCAGCAAATCCGGGTTCTCGGCAATCACGTGCAGCACGGCTGCCCCGTTTTCCACGAGTTCGATCATTTCCCCTGCAAACCATTTTGGTGGAATCGCGAAGACTTCATCGTCGGCCCGTTCATACTGCAGACGGGTAACGATTTCGTCGCTCCAATTGACTTTGACGAGCTTGGCGCCCGCATCATACGCTTTTTCCACGATTAAGCGGACAAATTCCGCCGACTGGATCGATGCGTTGACGACCAGCTTTTGGCCTTTCTGGACATTGACGCCTACACGGACGGCAAGATCGGCATATTTGTTTAATTGACTGATGAAATCGGTCATGGATTCATCCCTCCAGATACTGGTTATCAACTGACACAAGTAGTATTGTACTAAATTGTTCCGCATAATGAAAACCTAAGCTCTGCCGTTTGATGGAAACAGCCGCCTCCATGGTATACTATAGTATCAAATACACCACTTAGAAGGAGCAATGGATTCATGGACTTTACAATTATCGAAGCCGGGATGAAGCTGGACGAGGAACGACACTACGTGGGGCACACCATTTTTACTTTGGAGGGACATAAGTCCAAGTATGAGGTTACCTTTTTCAGCAAGAAGGGCGATGATTGGGATTACAGCCTGAACTATGCGGACGAATCGGGCAGCGAAGAGGAGATGCTTCAGGCCGATGCGCGGCTGGAAGAGGACGATGACCTGTTTGATGCGCTGCTTGATGCCGCGATGGATACGATGGAAGACGGCGAATAGTCGGAAGGCTGGACGGAGCAGTCTATATTTTAAGCTATAAGGAAAGGTGAGCCGACGTGAACAATGAAGATGAGCTGGGTCTGTCTGAAACGATACAGGTCCATCTGAAAAAGAGCCTGTCCACTATTAAGGCGGAAATCGAGAGCATGCTGGCGACGATCGACCAGAAGGAATGCTGCATTCTGAATGAGTTTGAGCAGATCCACAGCGTCTTTACCGACATGCAGATGACGGCCGCATCCTATTATCTGAATGCGTATCTGTCGCCTTATACAGATCGCTACGTAGCATTGTCCACGGCGCTGCAGCATCTGTCGGAGCGGAATCACGGGGCGCTCATCGTCGTCAAAAGAAACGATGCGCTCCCGCCGCTGGTGCATTCCGGCATACGGGTAGGGGCAGACGTGTCGCATACCCTGCTGGAATCGATTTTTTATCCGGGGGGACCGCTGCACGATGGGGCGGTGCTGGTCGACAAGAACCAAATCGTCTCCGCCGGCAATGTGCTCCCGGTTTCCAAAGCGCTGCGCGAGGGGAAGCTTGGAACCCGTCATCGGGCCGCGTTGGGGCTGTCAGAAATATGCGATGCGCTGATCCTTGTCGTTTCAGAGGAGACGGGCAGGGTATCCTTTGCGCTGAACGGAACGCTCTACCCGGTACGCCCGGGGGAAATGGATTCGCGGCCGGTGTTCAGCCCGGATGTAGCCGTCCCTGGAGGGGATTGAGGCAAGTTCGTGGCAGCCAGCAGCTGCAGGATCGGAGTCAAACTTGTGTACGCAGAGCGATCTGACGCATAATGGACATACAGGCATGCTGCATGGCTCCATTAGAAAGGGTCGGCATCGGCGTCTCTACCCGTTTTGTTCTTTCGCTGAACAAGGGGAAATGAGACAACGGACGCAGAGGGAAAGAGGTGCATCATTATTATGTTTTACATCATATCGCTGATCGTCATTGCGATCGACCAACTGAGCAAGCTCTGGGTCCGCTCATCCATGGTCGTCGGAGGTTCGAGGCCTTTTCTTGACCCGTACGTTCATTTTGAGTACTACCAAAATTCCGGAGCCGCGTTCAGCTCGTTCCAGGGCTACGGCAAGTTATTTGTCGTATTTGCGGTGTTTGTTACGGCCGTCATTATCTATTACCGGACCAAAGGCGTGCTTAAGGGGACATGGATGGAGCTGGCTACGGGCTTTCTCGTCGGCGGGGCGATCGGCAATGCGATCGACCGGGTGCTGTTTGGCAAGGTTACCGATTTTATCGTCCTCGGCCGCATGACAGGCATTATGAATATCGCGGATATCGCGATTAATATCGGCATCGTGGCCATTATTCTGTCCGTGATCTTCCGCCGCGAGCCGAAGCAGTCTTATTCCTGATGCCCTGTTAACGGACATCTGGAATCATGATGTGCAGACAGCAGACTCCCGGGAAGCCGGGAGTTTTTCGCGAGCCCGGGTTTTTCGGCTGTAAACGAAACAAATGGGCTACAATATGGTTAATAGTTTGATAGCGTGATCGGTCATTGAAGCAAGTCGAATCGACGCCATCATGGTATATGTACATATGGGGGTATGCAGATTGAAATCCAGATATTTGGCCGGGTATTCCCTGGCTGTTATGGGTGCGGGCTTTCTCGTCATGCTTTTCCTGCCGCAAAATTCGTGGGTTAAGCTGCTGCTGGGAGGCTTTGAAGCCGGACTCGTCGGCGGATTTGCCGACTGGTTTGCGGTCACCGCCTTGTTTCGCCATCCGATGGGGATTCCGATCCCACACACGTCGCTGCTGCTCAAAAACCGCAACAAAATCGTCAATTCGCTCATTTCCGCATTGGAAACCGAACTTCTGAATAAGGAAAGCATCACGTCCAGACTTCGGCAGATGAAGCTGTTCCAGTCTGTGTCGACCGGGCTGTTCAAGCTGATTCGGCGGAAAGAAGTCCGCATGAAGCTCCTGTCTTCGCTGGAGCAGGCTGTTCGCGAACTGCCGCTGGAGAAAGCGGCCCCGCACATCCGGGACATGGTGCTTCGGTACATTCATAGCCGGAACATCACCGAATTGTTAAACCGTGCGGTCAAAGAGACGGAAGCGCACCAGTTGGACGAGAAGGTATTGGACTACGGACTGCTGTATGCCGCAGAATGGGTGAACAACCCGGACAACGAAATGATGCTCGGCAAGCTGGCGCATGCCAAACTGGACGAGCTTCAGCTTGGAGGAATGAAGGGCTTTGCCGTTCAGGCCATGCTGGGTTTTATGAACGAGGAGAAAATGGGAGCGATTCTGAAGAAGCTGATCCTCTCGGCATTGCTTGAAGTGGCGAATCCGGAAAGTCCATACCGGGAACGGGTTGTCAAAGGCATCCGGGAGCGTTTGTCCCAAGTAGCCGACAGTCCGGAAACGGAAAGCCGCGTAAAGGGATGGCTGGATGACAAGCTGAGCTCTGAGAACGCGGAAGCATGGATTGCCGGCCAGCTGAACCATTTGCGTGAACGTCTGCTGCAGTGGATGGAAGCCGAACAGGAGCGCGGCGGGCGTATATGGATTCGTCTGTTCCGCTGGTGCCATGATTTGTTGCAATCCAAGGAAGAGCTTACCCACCGGTGGGAACAAGGGATTCTGGCAATGATCGTTCAGCTGGTGGAATCCAATTACTATCGCATCGGCGTGCTGGTTCGGGAAAATCTGGACAAGCTGGACGATCAGTCGCTCGTCAACATGCTGGAGGAGAAGGTCGGCAGCGACCTGCAGTGGATCCGGGTCAACGGCGCGATTTGCGGATTCGTGATCGGCATCGTGCTGAGCGCCATTCATTTGCTGATTTTAAACGGGTAAGTTCAGGGGAAGGGACAGGTGAAATTAATGAAAAGGAACCAATTGGGAACATCGGAACTGAACATCAGCGAGATCGGGCTGGGCTGCATGTCCTTGGGAACCGATGAGGCGCAGGCTGAGCGAATCGTTCACGCGGCGCTGGAGCGGGGCGTGAATTTTTTGGACACCGCGGATCTTTACGACAGCGGCAGAAACGAAGAAATTGTCGGTAAGGCGATCCGCGGACGCCGGCAGGACGTTGTTCTGGCGACGAAGGTAGGAAACCGGAGAATTCCTGGTAAAGAAGGCTGGGTATGGGACCCTTCCAAAGCGTATATCCGCTCTGCGGTAAAAGAAAGCCTTCGCCGCTTCCAAACGGATTATATCGATTTGTACCAGCTCCATGGCGGTACGCTGGACGATCCGATTGACGAGACGATTGAGGCGTTTGAGGAGCTGAAGCAGGAGGGCGTGATCCGCTATTACGGCATTTCGTCGATCCGTCCGAACGTGATCCGGGAATACGTAAAGCGTTCCGGAATCGTCAGCGTCATGAGCCAGTACAGCATTCTGGACCGCCGCCCAGAGGAAGAGGTGCTGCCTTTACTGGCCGATAACCATATCAGTGTCATTGCCCGCGGACCGGTGGCTTCCGGTGTCCTGACCGAGCAGGGCGGAGCGAAAGTGGCGAAGGGGTACTTGGATTACAGTTCCGACGAACTGATCCAGATCCGTGAGCAATTGCAGCGCCTTGTCAAGAATGACCGCAGTATGGGGCAGACCGCGATCCGGTACGCCTTGGCGAATCCGGTAGTGGCGACGGCCATCGCGGGAGCAAGCTCCCTGGAGCAGCTGATCCACAATACTGCGGCTGGAGACGCTCCGGCGCTCACGGACGAGGAGATCGAGCAGATTCGCAGCTTTAGTAAGGCTAATCAGTATACAGCTCACCGTTAATAACATTATTTTTCTTTATAAAAAGGAGCCGTCCCCGGGTCGTGAATGACCTTTGGACAGCTCCTTATTTTTTCATATGTGGGGACTTATAATGAGACTTGATGAGATGTCACTAAGAGCATAGAGGTGCAGCTATACGTTCTGGGTCAGCTTTAAGGCAGCCATCAAATCCGCTCTGCGTTCCGTCCGATTGACAAACAGCTCCCCGTTTTGGATATGGTCGATGTACAAAATTCCGTCGAGATGGTCCATCTCATGCTGAATGCAGCGTGCCAAATAATCCTCTGCCTCCATTACAATCGTTTTACCCTCACGGGTTAACGTACTGATCTTCACGTATTTCGCCCGCTTCACGATACCGGTATACCCGGGGTAGGATAAGCAGGCTTCCGGTCCGGCCTGCTCTCCGGCGTGCTCGAGCAGCACCGGATTGATCAGCTCAATGAGCCCGTCCCCGCAGTCCATGACGATCACCCTGCGGAGAATGCCGATCTGCGGTGCGGCCAGGCCGGCTCTGCCTTCTTCTGCGTACAGTGTATCCGCCATATCATCCAGCAGCTTGTGAATTCTCGGCGTTATTTCCGTAACGGGTTTGGCTTTTTTGCGGAGAATCGGATCTCCGAAGGGAAGAATTTCTTTTTCCGACATGCTTGTTACCTCCAGTTTCAATAAACGTCTAGGCCCCTCTAACGTTCGATGGGGTATGATGCCATAAGTCGCTAGGAGTGCAGTCGAGAGCTGTGCACAGCGCATCCATCGTATCGGCCTTTATCTGCTTCGGATTGTCGTTCAGCAGGGCGCTGATCGAGGGGGGAGACAGCTCGTAGCCGGCTTTGTCTTTCAGTAGACGGGCCAGTGCCGCTCCCGTCCAAATTCCGCGTTCTGCCATCACTTGGCGCAGCATCCATATCAGCATCGCTTTCAAACCACCTTTGTATATTCAGTATATGTATATTCAACCATTTAGGTGATGCCTAATATTTTTAGGTACGAACTAATATAACACAACCAATGGTAAAAAGGGAAGAACGAGGATATAAGCATAAGCGCGGTTAATATTGGGCAATTCTCGGAACCTTACTATGGATCCATCTGTAAAATATAGCCATTCCATGTAGGGAAGCTTATAGAAATTTGACTAACGGGAAGTGCTTTCACGAACATTAAATTTTTTTTGACGTATCTGTTGTCTAAGCCTGAATCTCTAGTATAATGGTAACGAAAGCCAATCAAGAAGGGATGCGTGATGCATGAAGTTCAGCGAGTACGAATACAAGCGGCCAGACGTGAAAGAAATTGAACAACGGTTTAAACAACTGATCCAGCAGTTCGAGCAGGCGGCTTCCTTTGAAGAGCAGGACAAGGCCATGTCCGATATCAACAAGCTGCGCAGCGAATTCGAAAGCATGGCAGAGATTGCCGTCATTCGCCATTCCATCGATACGAACGATGAATTTTACAAGGCCGAACAAGAATACATCGATGAAGCAAGTCCGGTCTATCAAGAATACATAACCGATTATTATAAAGCGCTGGTAGAGTCCAAATTCAGAAGTGAACTCGAAGCCAAGTGGGGAGCGCAACTGTTCAAGCTTGCCGAGCTGGCGCTTAATTCCTTCCATCCGGATATCATCGAGGATATGCAGCTCAATAACAAGCTGGCCACCGAGTACAGTCAGCTCATCGCCTCTGCGAAGATTCCGTTCGAAGGTGAGGAGCGGACGCTGTCCCAGCTGCTGCCGTTTGAGCTGTCGCCGGACCGCGACCTGCGCCGGAGAGCGTCGGAGGCGAGATATTCCTTCATGGCGGAGCATGAGCAGGATTTTGACCGGATCTACGATGAACTCGTGAAAACCCGGACGCGCATGGCTCAAAAGCTCGGTTATAAAAATTACGTTGAGCTTGCCTACATTCGCATGAACCGTACGGACTATGACGCCGACATGGTGGCCAACTTCCGGAAGCAAGTGCTGGAACACATCGTACCCGTAGCCCAGAAGCTGAAGGAACGCCAGCGCGAGCGGATCGGTGTCGATTCCCTGCGGATCTATGACGACAATTTCAGCTTCAAGACCGGGAACGCGACGCCAAAAGGGGATGCGGACTGGATTTTGGAGCAAGGGAAGAAGATGTACGCGGAGCTGTCTCCGGAAACCGACGAATTTTTCAAATTCATGGTAGACCGGGAGCTGATGGATCTCGTCAGCAAAAAGGGCAAGCAAAGCGGCGGATACTGCACGTTTATCAGCAAATACGAATCGCCGTTCATTTTCTCTAATTTCAACGGCACTTCCGGTGATATTGACGTTCTCACGCACGAAGCCGGCCACGCCTTCCAGGTCTATTCCAGCCGTCATTATCAAGTACCGGAATACATGTGGCCTACGTATGAATCGGCCGAAATCCATTCCATGAGCATGGAGTTCTTCACGTGGCCGTGGATGGATAACTTCTTTAAGGAAGACACGGAGAAATACCATTTTGACCATCTGTCCAGTGCGCTTCTCTTCATTCCATACGGGGTATCCGTTGACGAATTCCAGCACTACGTGTATGAGAATCCGGACGCGACGCCGGAGGAGCGCAAACGCGCTTGGCGTGAAATCGAGAAGAAGTATTTGCCGCACCGGCAGTACCCGGACAACGAATACCTGGAACGGGGCGGCTTCTGGCACAAACAGGGGCATATCTTCCAGGCGCCGTTCTATTACATCGATTATACGCTGGCGCAAATTTGCGCGTTCCAGTTCTGGAAGAAGATGAACGAGGACCGCGAAGCGGCTTGGGCGGATTACCTGAGACTGTGCCAGGCGGGAGGATCCCGTTCCTTTACCGGACTTGTGGAGCTTGCCGGACTGCAGTCGCCGTTTAAAGACGGCACCGTTGCTTCGGTAATCGGCGTCATTGAGAACTGGTTGAACAATGTGGACGACAAAGCGCTGTAAAAATGAATAATTGCGAATAAAAATGTAGAAAGCAGGCATTGGGGATGAGCCCCATGCCTGCTTTTTGTGTACGCCGTTATTTTGGTGCACACGTTTTCCGCTGACCGGAATCGGGTAAGCATCAGTAGCAGGAGGGTGGTTTTCCCTTTTAAGTCGGAGATTTCTGTACAAAGCGATCCATCCGGTTTATACCACCTAAAGCAGGCAAACAGGTATTTGTCCTCACGGCGCATATGCGTTATTACGGTGAATATACTTGTTCTAAGGCTTATGTGCGTAAATGGGACGTAAATGAATGAATGGAGGTGATCTTTTGACGATGGTCAGTGAACATGGTGCAGGCAGGGCATTGATTCAGGGCATCGGTACGGCGCTTCCGCCTCACCGCCTTTGCCAGGATGACGTATTTGCCAAAATCGAAGCTTCGTTAAGTGAAGATCCCCACGCGCTAAGGTGGGCGAAAAGAATATTTAAGCAATGCGGAGTCCAGGTCAGGTACACCTGTGAGGAGGATTTCCTCAAACCTGCCGATCAGTGCACGTATCTGTCCACGGACAAGCAGCAGGCCGCCCCTTCGACCTCCAAGCGGATGGAGGTGTACCGGAGAGAATCGGTCCCTTTGGCGGAGAAGGCGGCTGAAGAAGCTATGCGTGATGCGGGGGTGGAGGCTTCCGGAATCACTCACATTCTGACGGTAAGCTGTACCGGTCAATTTCTTCCCGGATTAGACACTGCCTTGATTCATCGGCTTGGATTGTCTGCGCGGATTCAGCGGATCCCGCTTACCTTTCAAGGTTGCGCCGCTGGTTTGAGGGCGATTCAGTTAGCACAGCAAATCGTGTCTACCAGCCCGGCCGCGACGGTGCTCATCGTTTGCGTCGAACTGTGCACCATCCACTTGCAGCCTTCGGGATCCCGAGAAGCCTTGTTCGGTGCTTCGTTTTTTGGGGACGGGGCTTCGGCATGCATCGTCAGCTCCGATGAAGCCGACCAACAGGGAGGGTTCCAACTCGGCGGAGGACATTCTGTGCTCCTTCCGGATTCTGCAGACGAAATGATTTGGGAGGTCGGGGACACTGGTTTCGATTTATACCTCTCCCCCAATATCCCCAAGCTGCTCAGAACGTTCCTGCGGGATGAAGTGGACCGGCTGCTGGACGGAGGAGCACTTCCGCCGTTATGGGCGATTCACCCGGGAGGACGGGGCATCGTAGATGCCGTCCAGGATTTGTTCGGGCTGGAGGACATCCAGACCGAATTCAGTAGGAACGTGCTGCGGGACTTCGGGAATTTATCCTCGGCGACGCTGCTGTTCGTACTACAAGGGATGAGAGAGCGTTTGAGGGAACAAGGCGAGGGTGAACGGTCCGGAGTGGCCCTGGCGTTTGGCCCGGGCTTGACTGCAGAACTCCTTCGATTTACGTATGTTCCTTCATTCGTTACGAAACGGGAGTCAAGTTATGAGTATGCCGGCCTTTAAGCGGTTAAACCGGCGGGCCGTGGAAGAGGAATACATGGACGACTTCAGCACGGGCGGCGACGAGCTGCTGGAAGCGCTGCGCCATTTGCGACGACTGAATCGGATCTTTGGTGCTTCGTCTCCATCCTTATACGGGTTCAAGCGGTTGTGGCGTCAATTCGGCCGACCGGACAGGGTATCGGTGCTGGATATTGGCGCCGGCTCGGGAGATGTGAACCGCCGCATTCTGCGCTGGGCTGCCCGAAACGGGGTCGATGTCCGGATTACATTAGTGGACATTACGGAAGAAGCCTGCGAGGAGGCCAGAAACTTGTACCAGGGGGTACCAAATATTACGGTCAGACGCTGCGATTTGTTTGACCTTCCGGATGGCAGCGCCGATATCGTCATGTCATCGCAGTTCCTACACCACTTTGACGACGTCCGGCTTCCCGAAGTGGTGGGGCAGATGCTGAAGGCATCCCGTCTGGGCGTCGTGATCAGCGATATTCACCGGCACTGGATTTCGTGGTCCGCCGTTTGGGTCGTAGCGCACCTGGTTTCAGGCAACCGTTATATACGTCATGACGGGCCCCTGTCGGTAGCGAAGGGTTTCAAGTCCTCCGATTGGATCAGGCTGAGACAGCGGCTGCAGGAGCGGGATATTCAAGCGGACTTGCTGTACAGCTGGAAGCCGTTATTCCGTTATGTGGCCGTTGTTCATAAAACGGGAAAAGTATAAAACAGCGAAAGGAGATGATTCCCATGCAGGACGCGGTCATCATCGGAGCTGGCCTTGCCGGCTGCAGTTTAGCTATCCGGCTGTCCGCCCAAGGGTGGAAGACCGTGCTCATAGACCGACAGTATTTTCCCCGTCATAAGCCATGCGGGGAATTTCTGTCTCCGGAGGCGAGGGAGACGCTGGCCAGCCTTGGTGTAGCGGAGGCTGTCGAGCGAATGGAGCCGAATCCGATTCACCGGGCCCGCCTGGTGCTGAGGCATGGACAGGTGCTGGAAGCAGCGCTCCCCGGTACAGGCTGGGGCATCAGCCGGTATACGCTGGATGCCGGCCTGCACCGAGCTGCACGGGAGGCGGGCGTGGAAATACGGGACGCGACGACGGTCACAAGCATTCATGCCCGTGAGGATGGAGTCGGATATATCGTCGGGACCCGGACCGGCGGACTCAGCGATACGCTGGAGGCGAGAACGGTGATCGCCGCCTGGGGCTGTCACCGCCGGCCGGATTTGATCGATTATGAACAAATGGGGCAGGACGGGCATGCCTACATCGGGATTAAAACGCATATGACCGGGCTCGCAGGGACGGAAGCCGTGGAACTTTATCTGGTTCCCGGAGGCTACATCGGGATCGCCCCTGTTGAAGCGGGCACATTTAATGTGGCCGCGCTTCTGCGGCGGGACCGGTTGAAAGGCGCGGGAGTGAAGATGAAGGAGCTGCTGGATTTTGCGGCAAGCGGCAATCCCCTGCTTGCCCGCCGATTGTCGGAAGGAACGCCGACCGACGGGACGATGACCTCGACTGCGCCGGTATATTTGTCCCGCCGGCCTCAGCCCTGGCGGATGATTCCGCATGCCGGAGATGCCTGCGCCATGATTCCGCCGCTCTTCGGAGACGGGATGAGCGCCGCCCTGCGCTCCGGCATTCTGTGCGCCTCGTTTGCCGACCGCTATTTGCGGGGCGAGCTTAGCATGCAGGACTGGGAGCGGCTGTATACCGAGGCGGTACACCGTGAATTCAGCGGTATTTTGCGAAAAGGGCGCTACTTGCAGGCGATCAGCGGCCGGCCCTCTGCCGGAAGGATTCTGTCAGGCTTTGCCCGGCTGTTCCCACCGGTCGCTGATTCATTGGTCAAAGCGACGCGGCTGAAGAACACGATGTCTTAGTTAGACTGCAGACCGCATGCCGAAAGGAGGAGGGAATCGGGTGATTTACCGTTTCATAACCGGACTTGCTCTCCGCTATCCTGCGTGGGTGCTGGCATGCTGGACTGCGCTACTCGTCCTGTGCGGTTCGGCAGCGATATCACTGCCTTCTATCCTGAAGGATCACGGGCTGCGTACGGAAGGAACTTCCGCACAGGTCGAGCGGATCCTTTCGGAAGATTACCAACTCCCCAATGAACCGGCCATTGTCGTCTTCGAACGGGAGCCCGGAGCCTCCCGCGCTTCGTTTGAATCGGGAATCCTGACGGTATTGGAACATCTCCGGCGGGTGGACGGCAGCCTGACCGTCATTTCACCGCTGGAGCATGAGGGGATGATGGACAACCAAGCCGCCTATGCCCTGTTGGGGTTGGAAACCCAGCATCAGATCGCCGGGACGGGGCTTGACGCCATTCGCTCAGCTTTGCCCGAGCCGCCCGGTGTGAAGATCACGCTGACCGGCAAGCCAGTCGTGCAGGACGATGTCAACCGGGCGAGTATGCATGACTTGAAGAGGGCGGAGCTGATCGGTCTGCCGCTGGCTTTTCTGATCTTGTTCTACGCGTTCGGCGGCTGGATCTATGCCCTCATCCCGATTGCAGCAGGGTGCACGGCCGTGGGCGTTTCGATGGGGATTCTTTATTGGCTTGGGAGCGGCCTGCAGCTGGAGCTGTCCAACTTCGTGCTGAACGTCATACCCATGGTCGGCCTGGCGCTCGGCATCGATTTTGGACTGATTCTTGTCAGCCGCTTCCGTGAGGAATGGGGGGCATCCAACGGCCGAGTAGAGCTGGCGCTGTCGGTCACCATTAGGCAGGCTGGCAGGGCTGTGCTCTATTCGGCCGCCTGCGTAATCCTGGGGCTCATCGCCATTACATTCATCCGGATGCCGATGTTCCGTTCGGTCGCCATTGGGGCGATGGTCGTCGTTTTTGTATCGGCTTTGGTGAACTTAACGCTTGTCCCTGCCTTTTTGACCTTATGGTCACCGGTGATCCCGATTCGGCGGAGTTCCGCAGCGGCAGCAGCCACCTTCAAGCCCGGACTGATGCAGCGATGGTCCCGCTACGTCATGCAGAGGCCAGTCCGGATGACGCTGGTGTCCACAGCGCTTCTGCTGACAAGCATCCTGCCGATTCGCTACTTGCAGACCTCCGTTCCTGATGCCGCCTCTCTGCCGTCAAGCTATCCTTCACGGCTTGGTGCGGAACTGGTGGATTTCCGTTTCAACGCCCCTTTTACCTCAATGATCCCGATGGTGGTGATTGGACGCGGGGATACTTTGTCGGCAGCGGAATGGAGCGCAGCTTACGAGCTGTGGCAAAGGTTGAAGGCGGACCGGGATGTGCTCCGGGTTGACTCCATCTTTTCCAATATCCCCAAGTTCAATGATCAGCCGGGGGGCTTGTCAAGCCCCGGAATGCTGCAGCAGCTGCCACAGAATACGAGTCAACCGCTCGTTCGTGAGGACAACCTGTTGATGTCGGTAACGCTTCGCCCAGGCATGGATGATCAGCAAACCGAGGCATGGCTGCAGAAGTGGGAAATTCAGGGAAAGAATGAGAGGGGTATTCGGATACTGCTTGGGGGAGAAGCCAAGTACCGGCTGGAAGTAAGCGAAGAGATCAAAGCCAGGCTCCCTTCGGTGCTTTTTTGGATGGCTATAACCAATTTTGTGGTGCTGTTCGCAGGTTTTCGTTCGATCATCATACCGGTCAAAGCACTGCTGATGAACCTGCTCAGCCTTACTGCGTCGTTCGGGGTGCTGGTGTACTTTTTTCAAGATGGGATGCTGGGGGGCGGATCAGGCAGCATCGCTGTCATGATCCCGGTATTTATCTTCGGGTTGGTGTTCGGGGTTAGTATGGATTACGGCGTTTTCCTGCTGTCCCGAATGACCGAGGTGTATCATCGCACAGGAAATGCGGAAAAAGCGATAGCTGCGGGACTCTCTTCCACGGGGAAAGTGATCACCTCAGCGGCAGCCATCATGATCGCCGTCACTTTGCCGTTTATCGCCGGGGATGTGGAAGGAGTCAGACAGCTTGGGTTCGGTATCGCTGCGGCGATCCTGATCGATGCGACCCTGATCCGCTTTATGCTCGTTCCAGCGTTAATGAAGCTGATGGGGCATGTCAATTGGTGGCTGCCGCATCAGCTTCGCCGCTGGTTATTTACGGAGTAATACCTGCTGGATTTGATGATCCGGCCCTTTTTTTAAGATCAGCTTGGCACGTGCCTTCGTAGGCAGAATATTCTCCATTAAATTTTTCAGATTGATCGTTCTCCAGATTTCCGACGCGTTCTGCACGGCTTCCTCTTCGGAGAGACTGGCAAATTTGTGAAAGTAGGACCTTGGATCTTGGAAGGCGGTATCGCGGAGCAGTTGGTAACGCTCGATATACCAGCTGCGGATATCCTGCTCTTCGGCGTCGATGTAGATCGAGAAATCAAAGAAGTCGCTGATAAAGACCGGCGCCTCCGTATTGACCTGAAGGACGTTAATCCCTTCCAGGATGAGGATATCCGGCTGGTCGATCAGCTGCTCCTCGTCCGCCAGAATATCATAGGCCAGGTGCGAATAGACAGGGGCCTTCAGTGCAGGCTGTCCGGATTTGACGCCGCTGATAAACTGCATCAGCTTCTTGATGTCGTAGCTCTCCGGAAATCCCTTTTTGTTCATGATGCCTTTTTCCTCAAGAACGCGGTTCGGGTACAGGAAGCCGTCCGTCGTGACCAGATCTACGCGCGGATGCTCCTGCCATCTGGACAGCAGCGTTTGCAGCAGGCGTGCGGTCGTGCTTTTGCCTACGGCTACGCTGCCGGCGATCCCGATAATATAAGGCGATTTGGGCGCTCGGATGCCGGTGAATGTGTTCATCTTTTCTTGAAGCTGCTGGAAAGCACTTACATACAAATGAATGAGGCGGGTCAGCGGAAGATAAATGTCGCGCACTTCCCGCAGCGAAATTTTCTCGTTCAAGCCTTTGAGGCGTTCAAATTCCTCTTCCGTCAGCGGAAGCTTCGAGTCCTCTTGTGCCGCCTTCCAGTCCTTCCGGTCAAATGTATAATAAGGGGAGTATGTGTTCATGGTACACTCGCTTTCTAAACAAAGTAGGGCCATGCCAAACCAGCTCCTGTCGTTTCAAGAGTATGTAAACGGGAAATGAATCCCAAAATAAACTGTGACATTGCGCGTTACTAATGCGAACTGAATTATAGCATGTTAAGCGGCTTAAATAAACCTTAGGGTTAAAAATGGATACCAGAAAAACCGTTCAATCGACAAAAGGGTTTGGGCTTTCGGGAACAAGAGGTATAATAGGATCAGTGCAAGCCAAATCATGCGAGAGCGGGACAAGTGAGCTGAAGACGATGGACATTGAAAGACAAAGATTAGCAATTGAGGCAGCCAGACTGTATTACCAGTCCGATTACAGCCAGCAGGATATCGCCGAGCGGCTGGGCGTTTCCAGGCCGACAGTATCGAGATTGCTTCAGCATGCCAAGGAACAAGGATACGTGCGGATCGAAATTGTCGACCCTGGCGAAGATTTAAACGTGCTGGGCCGGAAGCTGAAGCGCAAATACGGCTTGGATACGGTACAGGTCTGTTATTCCCCGTTAAACCAGTACGAGGAAATCAAGAAGCATATCAGTAAAAAGGCAGCCGAATTCCTCCACGAGATCGTCCAGGACAAAGATATTATCGGGGTCACTTGGGGGACGACAATGCATGCTGTCGCGCTTCAGCTTGCGCCCAAGCAGGTAAAAGGTGTCGAAGTCGTGCAGCTGAAGGGCGGTGTCAGCCATTCCCACGTCAACACCTATGCGGCGGAGACGGTGAACCTGTTTGCGGAGGCGTTCCAGACGGTAGCGAGATACCTGCCGCTGCCGGTCATCTTCGACAACATTGAGCTGAAGCGGATCGTGGAGGAAGACCGGCATATCAGCCGGATCATCGAGCTTGGCAAACAGGCGAACATTGCTGTGTTTACGGTCGGTACGGTGAAGGAAGACGCGCTGCTTTTCCGGCTGGGATATTTTAACGAGCAGGAGCAGGAGCTGCTGAAGAAGTCCGGTGCCGGAGACATCTGTTCACGTTTTTTTGATGAAACGGGCCAGATCTGCAGCGAAGAGATCAATAACCGGACGGTTGGTATCGACCTTCACGAGCTTCAAAAGAAGGAAAAGTCCATTCTGGTTGCCGGTGGAGAACGCAAGGTGGAGGCCATTCAAGCGGCCCTCGCGGGCAATTACGCGAACATTTTGATCACGGATCAGTTTACAGCGCAAGCTTTGATCTCTTAGAAAATCATCCATTCATATCGATTGCTTTTTTTGAATTCCGTCCGGATTACATAGGGCGGATTTTTTTTGCGCACATTACGGGAGTGGGCAGAACGATTTGTGAACATAATTTCACGATCTATTTACATATGTTCAGGCCGGTGTTATGATAGTCGTGCAGCTTGAAAGAAAAGCTTTTCAATTCCAGGGAATTGGATAAATAAAAGAATAACCCATTATGAATCAAGGAGTGGATCAGAATGACAAATTTGGCGGGAATGATCGATCATACCCTGCTTAAGGCAGATGCCACCCGGGCCGAGATCAGCAAGCTGATTGACGAGGCGAAGAAGTATGAATTCGCATCGGTGTGCGTAAATCCGACCTGGGTCAAATTCGCTGCAGAACAGCTGAAGGATTCTAAAGTAAAGGTTTGTACGGTCATCGGTTTTCCTCTGGGAGCCACGACTTCGGCCGTCAAAGCATTTGAAGCGAAGGACGCGATCGCTGGCGGCGCAACGGAAGTCGACATGGTCATCAATATCGGCGCGCTGAAGGACGGCGAGGACGATCTCGTGGAAGCCGACATCAAAGCGGTGGTAGATGCGGCTGCAGGCAAAGCTCTGGTCAAGGTTATTATTGAAACCTGCCTGCTGACGGACGAAGAGAAGGAACGCGCAAGCCGCTTGGCGGTTAAGGCGGGAGCCGATTTTGTAAAAACTTCGACGGGCTTCTCTACGGGCGGTGCTACTCCGGAAGACGTTCGCTTGATGCGCCAAACGGTAGGTCCGAACATCGGCGTCAAAGCATCCGGCGGCGTACGCAGTCTCGAGGACATGAACAAAATGATCGAAGCGGGCGCAAGCCGTATCGGTGCTAGCTCTGGCGTCAAGATTATGGAGGGCGGCCAATCCTCGGCTTCCTATTAATAAGGAAGAGAAGAGTCTCGCGCTCAAGTAACCTGTGCATGAAATGAACGGAAGCGGTTTACATCGGAATATGGCAAACCGGGCGGAAAGCTTCCGTTTCTATTAATACCAAGCCTGTAAGCGCTTAATAGATTTGGTTTCATAAAAAATTTCAACTGGGGAGACAGCTATGAAATATTTGATTGCGGTACTAGGGTTAATTGTTGTTTTCGCCCTGTCTTTCGTGGCCAGCAACGACAAGCGGAAGATCCGCTACCGCCCGCTGGTGATCATGATCATTCTCCAGATTATTCTGGGGTACGTTCTGCTCAATACCGTCGTCGGCACTGTGCTGATCAAAGGCTTTTCCGGTATTTTTGAAAAGTTGCTGGTCTATGCCGGAGAAGGAGTCAATTTCGTGTTCGGCGGTATCGCCAACGAAGGACAGGCGCCATTCTTCCTCGGCGTGCTGCTGCCGATCATTTTCATATCGGCACTGATCGGCATCCTGCAGTATTTTCGCATCCTGCCGTTTATTATCCGGTACATCGGCCTCGTGCTGAGTAAGGTGAACGGGATGGGCAAGCTGGAATCGTATAACGCGGTCGCTTCCGCGATCCTGGGCCAATCCGAAGTGTTCATTTCCGTGAAAAAGCAGATTGGCCTGCTGCCGAAGCACCGGCTGTACACGCTCTGTGCCTCGGCCATGTCCACCGTTTCGATGTCGATCGTAGGCGCCTATATGACGATGATCGATCCGAAATACGTGGTCACCGCGCTGGTGCTGAACCTGTTCGGCGGGTTTATTATCGCTTCGATTTTGAACCCATACAAGGTGACCAAGGAAGAAGATGAACTTGTCGTTCAGGAAGAAGAGAAGCAGTCCTTCTTCGAAATGCTGGGCGAATACATTATGGACGGCTTCAAAGTCGCCATTACGGTTGCTGCGATGCTGATCGGCTTCGTCGCACTGATTGCCCTGATCAATGGCATATTTGACGGCATCTTCGGCATTTCGTTCCAGGAACTGCTGGGCTACATCTTTGCACCGTTTGCCTTTGTTATGGGTGTTCCATGGAAGGAAGCGGTGGAAGCGGGAAGCATTATGGCCACCAAAATGGTGTCCAACGAGTTTGTTGCCATGCTGGAACTCGGCAAGCATACCGCATTGTCCGCACGCACGACAGGCATCGTATCCGTGTTCCTCGTTTCCTTTGCGAACTTCTCATCCATCGGCATTATCGCTGGTGCGGTCAAAGGCCTGCATGAGAAGCAGGGTAACGTCGTCGCGCGTTTCGGCTTGAAGCTGCTGTACGGGGCGACGCTGGTCAGCGTCTTGTCCGCGATCATCGCCGGACTGTTTCTATAAAAGACTTGCGTCATGTATACTCAAGGATGAAGGAGTGATAGAAACTTATGCCAAACTTTAAACGTATCCACCTGATTGTTATGGACTCCGTGGGGATCGGCGAAGCACCGGATGCCGCCCAGTTCGATGATTTTGACGTCGATACCTTCGGGCATATCTCCCGTGAGCGCGGCGGCTTGAACATGCCGAATATGGGCAAGCTCGGCCTGTCCAATATCCGCGAAATCGAAGGGATTGCCAAAGCGGACAAGCCGCTGGCGTATTATACAAAAATGCAGGAAAAATCCGCAGGGAAAGATACGATGACCGGCCACTGGGAGATCATGGGGCTGTACATCGATACGCCGTTTCGGGTGTTCCCCGATGGCTTTCCCGACGAGTTGATTCAGCGTATCGAAGAGAAGACAGGCCGCAAAGTCATCGGCAACAAGCCGGCGAGCGGCACTGAAATTATCGACGAGCTCGGGGAAGAACATATGAAGACGGGAGCGCTCATCATCTACACCTCAGCGGATTCTGTGCTTCAAATTGCGGCTCACGAAGAGATCGTGCCGTTGAAAGAACTCTATGAAATTTGCGAATTCTGCCGGGAAATTACGCTGGACGATCCGTACATGCTGGGTCGGATTATTGCCCGTCCGTTCGTGGGCCAGCCCGGATCCTTCAAGCGTACCGCCAACCGTCACGATTATGCGCTGAAGCCGTTTGACCGCACCGTGATGAACGAGCTGAAGGATGCGAATTTCGACGTGATCGCGATCGGTAAAATTTCCGATATCTATGACGGGGAAGGCGTGACCAAGGCGATCCGCACTACATCTAACATGGACGGCATGGACAAGATCATCGGTGTTATGGACGAGGACTTTACAGGACTCAGCTTCCTGAACCTGGTGGACTTTGATGCGCTGTACGGCCACCGCCGCGATCCGCAAGGATACGGGCAAGCCTTGGAAGAGTACGATGCGCGTCTGCCGGAAATGTTTGCCAAGATGACGGATGACGACCTTCTGATCATCACAGCAGACCACGGCAACGATCCGACATACCGCGGCACCGATCATACGCGTGAATACGTACCGCTGCTGGTATATTCACCACGCTTCGCAAATGGAGGCAGTGAGCTTGCACTGCGGAAGACGTTTGCTGATATCGGTGCGACCGTGGCCGAGAACTTTGGCGTCGCGATGCCGAAATACGGCACCAGCTTCCTGGGAGACCTGAAGTAGCACGATTTTACAATATATATGAATCCATGATCTATGGGGAGGAAACGAAATGAGCACTCATATTGGAGCCAAGGCAGGAGAAATCGCAGAAACGATCCTTTTACCGGGGGATCCGCTGCGGGCCAAATTCATCGCAGAAACGTATTTGCAGGATGTACAATGCTACAACGAAGTGAGAGGCATGCTCGGTTTTACAGGCACGTACAAAGGGCAGCGTATTTCCGTGCAGGGAACCGGCATGGGAATTCCGTCGATCAGCATATACGTCAATGAACTGATCCGCGAGTACGGCGTCAAAAATTTGATGCGCGTCGGCACGTGCGGCAGCATGCAGGAGCATGTACATGTGCGTGACGTCATCCTTGCGCAGGCTTCCTGCACCGATTCCGGCGCCAACCGCCACCAATTCGGAGGATACGATTTTTCGCCGATCGCAAGCTTTAACCTGCTGAAATCCGCGTACGATAAAGGGATTGAAAAAGGTCTGAAGCTGCATGTGGGCAACGTATTCAGCTCCGATATCTTCTACCGTGACGATAAATCCATCGTTGAGAAGCTGATGGAGCACGGCGTTCTGGCCGTTGAGATGGAAACGACAGCCCTGTACACGCTGGCAGCCAAGTTTGGCGTCAATGCATTGACCCTGCTGACCGTTAGCGACCACCTTCTGACCGGTGAAGAAACGAGTGCCGAGGAGCGCCAAACTACGTTTAACGACATGATGGAAGTGGCTTTGGAAACGGCGATCGGACTGTAAAGGCAGCATTCTTACATCCCATTCACAGACTAACAATCCCATGGAAAGCGAGGCAGACATCCGATGAGAATGGTTGACTTGATTGAGAAGAAACGGGACGGCGGCGAGCTGTCCACGGAAGAAATTAATTTCATTATTGATGGATATACCAAAGGGGATATCCCCGATTACCAAATGAGCGCGTGGGCCATGGCTGTATTTTTCCAGAACATGACGCAGCGCGAGCGCGCCGATCTCACCATGGCTATGGTGAATTCCGGCGACACGATTGACCTGTCCGCCATCGAAGGCGTCAAGGTCGACAAGCACTCCACCGGCGGTGTGGGCGATACGACGACGTTGGTGCTGGCACCGCTCGTAGCGGCGCTGGACATTCCGGTGGCCAAAATGTCTGGCCGCGGTCTGGGCCATACCGGCGGTACGATCGACAAGCTGGAGGCGATTGAAGGATTCCACGTGGAGATCGACCGCGAAGAATTTGTTCGTCTGGTGAACCAGGACAAAATCGCTGTTATCGGGCAAACCGGTAACCTGACGCCGGCCGACAAGAAGCTGTACGCGCTGCGCGACGTGACCGGCACAGTCAACTCGATCCCGCTGATCGCTTCCTCGATCATGAGCAAAAAAATAGCCGCAGGCTCAGATGCCATCGTGCTCGACGTTAAGACGGGAGCCGGCGCTTTCATGAAAACAGTGGACGATGCCAAGGAACTGGCTCACGCCATGGTCAGCATCGGCAACAACGTCGGCCGTAAAACGATGGCCGTGATTTCCGACATGAGCCAGCCGCTCGGCTTCGCGATCGGCAATGCACTGGAAGTTAAGGAAGCCATTGATACGCTGCAGGGCAAAGGACCGAAGGATCTCGAAGAGCTCTGCCTCGCCCTGGGCCGCCAAATGGTGTTCCTGGCGAACAAAGCCAGTTCCCTGGAAGAAGCCGAAGAGAAGCTGAAGGAAGTCATCAAGAACGGCAAAGCGCTGGAGAAATTCAAGGAGTTCATCAAGAACCAGGGCGGCAACCCGGATGTCGTCGACCATCCGGAGAATCTCCCGCAGGCCAAATACCAGATCGAAGTACCGGCGAAGGAAGACGGCGTAGTCGCCGAAATCGTCGCCGACGAGATCGGTACGGCGGCCATGTGGCTGGGTGCCGGCCGCGCGACCAAGGAATCCGAGATCGATCTGGCCGTCGGCCTGATGCTGAACAAGAAGATCGGGGATTCCGTGAAGAAGGGTGAGTCGCTCGTCACGATCCATGCGAACCGCGAAAACGTGGACGACGTCATCGCCAAGATTTACGAAAATATCCGAATCTCCGATCATGCCGAAGCGCCAACACTGGTGTACGGCATCATCACAGAATAAGCCCTACTGGCTGGAGCCTGGAACTTGCAGAAGTTCCAGGCTTTTTATATTGCTTCCGGTTTCATTGACCAAGCTGTTAAATCAAGGTATACTTCAGCATATGTAGTTGATTAGTAAACAATTATTTCGAGGTGAAGAGTATTGGAGCAGACAGGCAGTGTTTCCAGGTGGATATCGGTGCTGCACCGCCAGTTTCAAATCTATTTGAACCGGGAATTGAAGGAGCATGACATTAATTCGTCGGAGTACATTTTCTTGGTCAACTTGTATATCGAGGACGGGGTATCGCAGGAGAAGCTGTCGGCCAACCTGTTTATCAACAAAGCGGCGACAGCACGGGCAATCAGCAGGCTGGAGGCGCTCGGTTATGTCAAGCGGATCCGGGATCCTCAGGACAGCCGGGCATATTTGGTGACCCTGACCGAGAAAGGGCTGGAGAAGCGGAAGTTTATCAGGTCGAAGCTGAAGGCATGGACGGATATCATTTCGAGCGGCCTGACCTCCGAGGAGACCGATGACATGATCCGTAAATTAAAGATCATGTCCGCCAATGCGGTCGCGGAGACGAAGGGATTGACATAAATCAGCTGGCCGAGCAACGCAGCGCTCGGTCCGTGGAACGCCAAACAAGCGCAGAAAACGCACAAAATTTTTAATAACAGAAAAAGGAATGGGCTACGGGATGCCTCATTCCTTTTTGTGTACCCGTTCGGACGGGAGTTATGCCGTTTTCAATCTTGGTACGGTAGACATGACGTCATATAAAGTGGACGAGTCGATATCCGATCCGAAGAACGCGACCGCGAGCACGACGAAGAGCAGAATCAGGCCCCATAGGAGCACGCCGATAATCCCGCACACGAGCCCGGCAATCGCCATGCCTTTTCCTTGTTCATACCCCCGTTTGAGTTCCTTAAAAGAAAGGGCGGCAAAGATGATCGCCAGAATCCCCAGGATAAATCCTATGTACAAAATCATTACGCTTAGGATGCCGAGCACCATTGAGGCAATAGCTTTGCCATTCGTCTTGGGCGGCGTCATTGGCGGCTGCGGCTGAAAATGTTGATACGGGTCTGGTGAATGTGGATCCAACTGTGATTTCCTCCTCCTGCATTTGGCAGAACACTTTATGTTTATATATTCTGCTTAACATGTCTATTATCACTTAGCAGGACCTATTTGTCGATATTTTTTCGGGCGAAATTCCCAGATTTGACGCACTTTTGCCTGTTTTATCCGAACACAGGAAGCATTCCTGAAGCCATTGCTTTCTATACGCTGAAGCTCTTTCGGAGCTCCGAGGGGGATACATGCTTGTATTTTTTGAAGGCCCGGCTGAAATAATAGATGTCCTTGAAGCCGGAAGACAGGGCAATCTCCGAAATGTTCATTCTGGAGTTGCGCAGCAGGTATTCGGATTTGTTGATTCTAAGCGTGTTGACGTATTCGGTTACCGTCCGCGCCGTAAGCTCCTTGAACAGGCGGCTGAAATGAAAACGGCTGAGGCCGGCCAGCCCGGCAAGCAGATCGACGGACAGTTCTTCTTGGTAATGCTCCTCAATATATTGAAAAATAGGGGTAAACCGCTCCAAATTTTTCAGCCTGTACAGGCTCTCTTCCGGAGAAAGCGTATCTTTGCCGTAACGGCGCAGCAGTATGGCTAGCAGACGGTACAGATAAGATTTGATCGACAGCTCATAGCCGAGTTCCCGTTCGTCCATTTCCCGGATTAGAGACGTGGCGCACTCGGTAATTTCCGGATCGCCGGAAATCTTGCTTGCGAACATAATCTGGTTCTGCGTAATCGGCGTAATAAACTTCGTTTCGACAGCGTCCGGTGTCTGGCTCTGCAGCAGCTTGATATCGACGATCATCGCATAATAGACCAAATCATCGGACAGGCATACCCCGTAATGCAGGTCGTTGCTGTTCACGACCACCATCTCACCCGCTTGAACTTCATAAGGAACCGAGTTCAGCTCGATGAGCGCGGAGCCTTTGGTAAAATACAGAAACTCCATATGATTGTGCCAATGATGGGTAAACAGCGTTTTCCCGTATTCCTTGGCGGTACAATAATGGATCTTCATCGGAAAAAAACGGTCAGGCATATCCATCGGCTCCAGCAGAGCAAGGGGTCTATCCATCCAAGTCACCTCAAAATCGCACAATAAGATAAATTATTAGCATAGCTCTTCATGGCAGTTCCGCCTGTTCTTATTATAATTCAATATATATAGGTTGAACTAATTTTTTTACACCATAATGGCCTGATCGTGCTTGCCTTTTTATGGGTGACATTCACGCGCAGGAAGGACTGCACGGGTTCAATCTACATTTGGAAGCCAAATGCGAGAACCAAAAGGAGAGTTGAAAACGCATGGATAAAGTAAGAGTAGCTGTAATCGGAGCAGGGTCCATTTCGGAGTCCCATTTGAACTCGTATCAAAACAACCCGGAGGCGGAGATCGTCGCGATCTGCGATTTGAACGGGGAAAGAGCCAAGGCCGCTGCCCAGAAATACGGAGCTCAGAAAACATATACCGACTATCATGAACTGCTGGCTGACCCTGATGTCGATGCCGTGAGCATCTGCACATGGAACAACCAGCATGCCGAAATCAGCATTGCGGCCGCCAAAGCGGGCAAGCATGTCCTGGTGGAAAAGCCGCTGTGCAGAACGGTTGAGGAAGCGCTTCAGATTCAGGAAGCCGCGCATGCCGGCGGAAAAGTGTTCCAAGTAGGCTATGTGCGCCGCTTTGACCCGAACGTCGCCGTGCTGCAGAGCTTTATGGAGAGCGGCGAAATCGGTGAGCTGTACTACGCCAAAGCCTCGCTCCTGCGCCGTGTGGGCAATCCGGGCGGCTGGTTCGCCGACAAGGAGCGTTCCGGCGGCGGGCCGCTGATCGACATCGGCGTGCACGCGATTGACCTGTGCTGGTATATGATGGGCAAGCCGAAAGTGAAATCGGTGTCCGGCAACGTATACCACAAGCTGGGCAACCGCAGCCATGTGAAGAACTATTCTTTTTACAAAGCGGCCGACTATGACGCCAGCAAAAACACCGTAGAAGATATGGCGAACGCCTTGATCCGTTTTGAGAACGGAGCGTCGCTGCTCGTGGACGTAAGCTTTTCCCTGCATGCGAAGCAGGATGAAGCGGCGATCAAGCTGTTTGGTACGAATGGCGGCTTCGAAATCGATCCGGCTCTGGTCATCGTCACAGAGAAAAACGATACGATCCTGAACATTGAGCCGCAGGTGGACCATAAAGGCTTTAACTTTGCCGCCGCGTTCCAGAACGAAATCAATCATTTTATCGAAAATATTAAAAACGGCACGGAGCCGATCGCCACGGTCGACGACGGCGTGGAAATGATGAAAATTCTGAACGGCATTTACGAATCCTCTGAGAAGGGAGTCGAAATTCAGCTATGAAAATCGGAGTAAGCACATACAGCCTGTACCGTCCGATTCAATCGGGTGAAATCACGGTTCTGGGCGCGATCGAGAAAATCGCCGAGATGGGCGGAGAACATGTGGAAATCGTTCCGATCGGATACACCTTGACCGGGAATCCGGAGCTGGTGGATCAGATCGTGGCCAAGGCGAAGGAAGTCGGAATCGACGTATCCAACTATGCGATCGGCGCTAACTTCGCTGTGGACACCGAGGAGGCTTACCGTAAGGAAATCGAGCGTGTCAAAGGAGAAGTGGACATCGCCGCACGCCTTGGCGTGAAGCTGATGCGCCATGACGTAGCCAGCCGCCAAGACACATCCATCAAACAGTTCAACCAGGAGGTTGGACGTCTGGCGGAGGCATGCCGCGAAATCGCCGATTATGCGGCGCAGTATGGCATTACGACAAGCGTGGAAAACCACGGTTATTATATCCAGGCAAGCGACCGGGTACAGACGCTGGTTCAAGCCGTGGATCGGCCGAACTTCCGGACGACGCTGGACGTGGGCAATTTTATGTGCGCGGACGAAGATCCGGTGGCCGCCGTCAAGAACAACATTCCTTATGCTTCCATGGTGCACATCAAGGACTTTTATTTGCGGCCAGCCGCCCTTAATCCGGGTGACGGTTGGTTCCGCACGGCCAGCGGGAATTTCCTGAGAGGTGCCATTGCGGGGCACGGAGACATCAACCTGCGCGAATCGATTCGGATCATCAAGGAATCCGGATTTGACGGGTATTTCTCGATCGAGTTTGAAGGAATGGAAGACAGCTTTCAGGGCACAAAAATCGGCCTGGAGAACGTCAAACGCTTCTGGAACGAGGTATAGGCCTGGAATCAAAGCAGCCAATCTTTTATAAGATTCAGCATAAACAAGGGAGAGGTGACTGGAATGAACAATAAAATCGGCGTTATTGTCGACAGCTTTCGGGTCGGGGTTCGGGGAGGACTGGCCAAGGCGAAGAAGGTAGGAGCGGACGGCGTGCAGATCTATGCCGTGAGCGGTGAAATGGACCCGGCTAACCTGTCTGCGGCGCAGCGCAAGGAACTGAAGAGCTATATCGAGTCGCTGGGACTGGAAATTTCGGCGCTGGTGGGCGACCTCGGCGGATACGGTTTCCAGGATAAGACGGTCAACGCGGAGAAAATCGAGAAGTCCAAGCGGATTCTCGATCTGGCGGTAGAACTCGGAACCAGCGTAGTCACGACGCATATCGGACTTGTACCAGAGGACAAGAACAGCGAAATCTACCAAACGATGCACGATGCATGCGAGGAACTGGCTTCTTATGCCACCAGCATGAACGCTTTCTTTGCGATCGAAACGGGCCCTGAGCCTTCCGCACGACTGAAGGATTTCCTCGACGGACTTGGCTCGAAGGGCGTATCCGTCAACTTCGACCCGGCAAACATGGTTATGGTTACCGGCGACGATCCGGCTGAAGGGGTGCACAACCTGAAGGATTACATCGTACATACCCACGCCAAAGACGGTATCCGTTTAAAAGAAGTACCTGCCTATTACATCTATGAAACACTTGGCTTCGAGCCGCCGGCCAATGAGAACAATACTTTTGTTCCCGGAGAAGGACAGTATTTCCGCGAAGTGCCGCTGGGCGAAGGCAGCGTGAACTGGCAGAGCTATTTGCAGGCGCTGAAAGATATCGGCTATCAAGGATACTTGACCATTGAGCGCGAGGTCGGGGAGGATCCGGAGGCGGACATTTCCAAAGCGGTGCAATTTTTGAAGCAGTTCCGGGGATAATCAGCCACTTGGCAATGTATGAACCACTCCTCGAAAAATGAACGAATGACAAAACAGCGAATGCGATCGATAGGATCGGCATTCGCTGTTTTTGCTTTTATTCATCTTCTGTGTTGACGGTAATGCTGATCGTTTCGGATACCCATTCCCGTTCATAGACGCATCCGTCGACTTCCGCCAGGGTCCGGAACAGAAAATAGCCGTTTATTTCCTCAAGCTGTCCGTCCACCGGATCGGGAACCTTGGCTGTATACCTGAACGTCAGTGAACCGCCAGGGTCCACGGAGCCCAACAGGACATCCTGGGGAGGATGAACCGCTTTGCCGTTTACGATCACGGTGCCTGCCTGAAAAAGAATGGGATCCTGCATCCAGCCGATGAGAACCACGGACGCTCCTAAGCTTCCACGGTTATACAGTTTAACGGTAATCAGCAGTTCATCCCCTGGCTCAAGTACGTAATGGGCGGCATGTGCCGTTGCGGTCAGGCTGGGGGCCAACAGCTCCACCATGGCCGTTTCGGGTGAGGTGCGCTGGCGGACGATCCGGCCGTCGGGCAGGTGGAAGGCGTAAGAGACGGTTGCTTCGTTTGGTACACGCAGCGGGGCTGCAGACGGTATAAACGGGTCAACGCTTGCTTCATAAGTGATGCTTACTTGCTGCCCCGGAGAAAGGGTCCCCAGGAAGAGCCCATCCATCAATGGTGATCCTTCCAAGTTTTGACCATTTAGCCGGACGCTGCCCGGAACGAGGGATAATCCCTGGGGAAACGCATCCTGCAGCGTTGCATCTACTGCTTGGCTGCTCGTATTTTGCACCGTACATTCGTAACCGATCATACAGCCGATGGTTGCCCGGTTTCTGTTTGACTTCTTGCTGAGACTGACTTCAGGGTTGATCACGTTCACTTGAAGCTCATTGGCCATGGCCTTATACTCCATCCCATCAATGTAATACTTCAAGCAGCTTTGGATGACCACAGAATCGGTGTCCACCATCCCGACTCTTAAGCTGACCCTGATGCGGATGGAAGCGCCGGGAGCGATCGTCCCAATCGGAGTTCCATTTTCGGGCTGTACGTCCGGGTACAGGACGTCATTGATGACGACACTGCCCTGTACAAATGTTAATCCCGGTGGGAGCGTAATAAAGATCACCGCTTTGGATAGCGGTACACTCCCTTGATTCGTCACCAGAAGTTCGTAGAACAGTATATCCCCGATAAATGTTTGGAAGGTGCTGACGTCGGCGATCAGCGATACGGAAGAAGGTAGTACGGACAGCGTCACCGGGTTGGAGGCGATGGAGCCGCGTACCGTTCTTCCCCCGAGGGATTGGAACGAGTACTCAGCGCGTCCTTCATTGGTGATTTGCAGCGATGGGGGGATCGCCACCACGATCGCCTGAAACACAACATACACTGAAGCATCAGGCCCCAGCATGCCGAGATCGATACCTGAACCGGGTTGAGCCCCCGGGACGGGGGCGCCGTTCTTCAAGACACTATTCGGAATAAACGACAAACCGGCTGGCAGCGGATCGTACAAGATCAAGCCGGCTTCGCGATTGCCATCATTGCGTATTGAAAAGCTGTAGGTCACCATTTGATTCAGCGAAACGATGCTATTTTGGACAAACTTGCTGAACTTCAGCAATGGACCGATCCATGGCGTATCGACGGTATTGGAGTAGGCTACCGACTCAGCTCCACCAACGCTAAAGCGGACCATGGTTTGATTTTTTAAAATAAAATCAGATGTCAGCCCGGACTTCATAGGGTCGTCACCTGTACCTGGAACGTCACGATCACGGTGTCTCCAGCCCCGATGATGCCGACTGTAATGCCAGTATTCGGATTGGCGGTCGGTCTAGGCGTTCCGGCGACCGTAACACTGCCTGGTACAAACGCCGAACCTGTCGGTACCGGGTCAACAAGCACGACGCTGTTGACGGCTTCGATTCCGTTATTTGTGACGGCAATAGAGTACGTAATGATGTCTCCGACGACCGCGTCAACGGACGGTGTGCTTTTGACGACGGAAACGTCAGGCGACGAAACCGGAATCGTCAGTACGTTGGATAGGGAAGTTCCGGTAACGACCACCCCGTCCGGACGCGTAAAGGAGAAGTTCACGGTTGCCTGGTTCACGAGCTGCTGCGGGTTTGGCAGGGTATCCACCGTAACTTCCATGGTAACGGTCACATGGACGGTCTGGCCAGGATTGATCGTGCCGACGGAGAATCCGGTTGACGGGTCCGCACCTGGCAGCGGCACGCCGTTTACCTGAATACTGTTAGGGACAAAGACAGCTCCGCTCGGAACAGGGTCGGTTAATGTTCCTGTCGCCGCAATGTTGCCTGTATTCGTCAGCGTTACCGTATACACGATCGTATCTCCAACCGTGGCGTTCGTCGTATTGGCCGTTTTATTGGCACTGATAATTGCCTGATAGACAGGGACGGACGTAACGTTGGAGAACGCGGTGCCGGTGAATGCACCAGAATTGAACGTTACGGACGATTGGTTGGTCAGGTTGCCGTCGTCAGGGATGGACAGGACGGTTACGTTAAACATCACGGTTACTACTGCACCAGGGGCGATCGTACCCAGCTGAATGCCAGCCGCCGGATTGGCCGAGGGCTGAGCAGTTCCGTTAACCGTTACGCTGCCCGTTACAAACTGGCTCCCTGCGGCGATCATATCCGAGAAGACTGCATTGGTGACATTTTCAATTCCATTGTTGGTTACAGTGATGGTATAAGGAACCACCGTGCCCACCGAAGCTTCAGCGGCACCGGAAGCTTTGACGACGGCGACGTTTGGCGCAGATACCGGAATCGACAGCGTATTGGAGGCAAAAGAACCGTTGATGACCCGGGAGTCCGGAAGCGTGAAGGTAAAGGCTGCGGTCGCTTGGTTGGTCAGCTGCTGGGTTGGCGGTACCGCATCAATAACTACTGCCGAGAACGTGACGACCGCACCTGTCACGACAACCCCAAGGGGAATTCCTGAGGCCGGATCGGCTCCTGGCACCGGCTGGCCGTTGAGAATTACGCTGTTTGGCACAAAAGTCGTTCCGGCAGGTAGTGTGTCCGTTAAAGTGACGGCCGCGCCGAAATTGCCTGCATTGTTCATGCTAACGGTAAATACGACCGTATCGCCGATGGTTGCATTGGTCGTGTTGGCGGTCTTTTGCGCGGTGAAGATCGGCTCAAATACCGGGGTAGTAACCGTATTGGAGAAGGTGACCCCGGAGAAGGTACCCGACGTAAAGCTGACCGAAGACGTATTTGCGAGCTGGGCAGGCGTTGGCAGCGAGGTTACCGTGATGTTAAAAGACACGGTAACCGTTGCCCCCGTAGCAATCGTGCCGATGATGATGCCTGTGGCCGGATTGGCTGCAGGCCGGGGTGCACCGTCGACTGTGACGGAACCGGGCACTAAGGCGGCACCAGGCGGAATCGGGTCGGTAAATAGGACGCTGCTGACCGTTTCAATCCCGTTGTTCGTGATCGTCGTCGTGTAAGTCGCCGTATCGCCGACCGTCAGCGCGGTTGACGGCGTGCTTTTGACGATCGTAACGTTGGGAGCGGATACCGGGATGGTCAGTATATTGGATACGGCGGTCCGGGTAAAGGAACGGCCGTCCGGAAGAATAAAAGTACCTGAGACGGCGCCTTGGTTTACAAGCTGCTGCCGAGATGGTAGCGAAGTGATATTAACCGAAAATACGGCTGTCGCCGCCTGTCCCGGATTGACGACGCCGACAGGTATGCCTGTGCTAGGACTTGCCCCCAGAATCGGTGCCCCGTTAACCAGAACGCTGTTTGCGACGAAAATGGTCCCTGACGGAATATTGTCCGTTAACGTGATCTGAGCAGGATAATTTCCCGTGTTCCCGATCGAGAACGTATACGTGACGGTATCGCCTACAGTGGCATTTGCGGTACTTGCCGTCTTGGCCACAGTTGGCACGGCGTTGAATACCGGAGTGGTCACGCTGTTGGAATTGGCAAGTCCCGAGAAACTCCCTGACGTAAACGTTACAGTTGCCTGATTGCTTATGATCCCGCTGACGGGAACGGAATTTACGGTGACGCTGAAATTTACCGTGACAGTGGCGCCGGGATCTAGCGGTCCGAGCGAGATGCCAGAGGACGGATTCGCGGTCGGGGCAGACGTGCCGTTAATCGTTACGCTGCCGGTCACAAATGACGCGCCCGCCGGAATACTGTCGGTAAACTGGACGTTGTTGACCGTTTCGATCCCTTGATTGGTGACCGCCACAGAGTAGACGAGGGTATCCCCAACGGTCGTCGAAGTCGTGGCCGTCGTTTTGACCACGCTCACGTTCGGCGCGGATACGGGAATCGTAACGGTGTTGGATAATGCGGAGCCACTCAGCGTCCGGCCGTCAGGCGGCATATACGTAAAATTGGCCGTCGCCTGATTCGTGATGAATTGCGGGCTCGGCAGCGAGTTGATCACCACGACAAAAGTCACAACTGTGCTTGCTCCGGGTGCGATTGTCCCTAGATCGATGCCGGCTGCCGGGGATGCGCCCGGTATTGGAAAGCCGTTTACGATGACGCTATTGGGAGTAAACGTAGTCGAAGCCGGAATCGTATCCGTCAGCGTAACGGCTGCTCCGAGATTACCGCTATTACTGACCGTTACCGTGTAAGTAACGGAATCGCCGACGGTGGCATTGTTCGTATTGGCACTTTTGGACACAGCGATTTGCGGTTGTATGACAGGCGTCGTCGTAATATTCGAAGACGCGGTTCCTGAGAACGTGCCAGATGTAAAGCTTACGGTTGACTGGTTGTTGATTTGCGATGGAATCGGCATGGTTATCCTCACCTCAAAAGTTACGGTAGCCGCAGAACCAGGGGTCAGGGTACCGATTGAAATGCCCTCGGACGGAACTGCTGACGGGCGCGAGGTACCGTTAACAATTACGCTTTGAGGAATAAACGAAGCGTTTGAAGGGACGTTGTCGATCAGATTGACGTTGTTGACATTGGACGTTCCGTTATTCGTGACTGTGCTTGAAAAAGTCAGGACGTCCCCAACGACAACATTCGGCCTCGAGGCTGTTTTGACAACGCTAACGTTCGGAAGCGCTACAGGAATCGTTACTGTATTGGACGCTGCAGATCCCGTAACTTGCCTGCCGCCCGGTAATGTATAGGTATAGGATGCCGCCGCCTGATCCGTAAGCTGTCTCGAAGCGGGCAGGGAAGTAATCGTAACAACAAAGCTGACCGTTACCGCAGTGCTTGCCGCGAGAGAACCCAGAGGAATTCCGGTCACGGGACTAACGCCTGGAGCGGGATTGCCGTTAATGAGCACGCTGTTTTCAATAAATACGGAGCCAGGCGGAATATTATCGGTCAGCGTGACGGCAGCAGCCGTGTTGCCGGTATTACTTACTTGAAGCTGGTAGGAAAACGTGTCTCCGACCGTGGCGTTTAGCGTACTGGCCGATTTCACGATGTTGATGACCGCCAAGAAGACGGGGATAACCAACGTGTTGGACAGGGAGGTACCGCCAAAGGTGCCGGACGTAAAAGCGACGCTGGCCCGGTTACTCAGCTGCCCTGTGCCTGTCAGGGAATTGACGCGGACTTGGAACGTTACGACGGCAGAGGCCCCTGCACCCAAAGATCCGACGGATACGCCGCTCGCGGGATTTCCGCCGGGAACCGGGGTTCCGCCTACCGTCACGCTCCCGCTGATCAACGATGTCCCCTCAGGTATCGGGTCCGATACGATGACATTGTTCACAGGCCCGATCCCGTTATTGGTCGCTGTAATGGTGTAGGTTATAACGTCCGATACGGTCGCCGCCGACGTGTTGGCGCTCTTGACCACCGTCACATTTGGCGCCGAGGCCGGAATCGTCAGGGTGTTGGAGGTTGCCGATCCCGACAGGCTGCGCCCGCTTGGCAGCTGGTAGTTATAACTGGCTGCTGCCGTATTGGCCAGCGACGACGGAGAAGGGAGCGAGTTCAGCACGACCTGGAAAGTGACGGTAACGGAGCCCCCTGCTCCCACGGTCCCTGCGCTTATGCCTCCGGTTGGAGTGGCCCCTGGCACTGCTGCTCCTCCAACTGTAACCGAGTTCGCTACGAAGCTGGTTCCTGAAGGAATGTTATCGGTCAGTGTAACCTGGGCTGTCCGGTTTCCACTGTTCCGGACCAAAAGCGTGTATGTAATCGTGTCGCCAACCGTGGCGCTTGAGGTTGAGGCGCTTTTGGCAATCGTGATGACCGGCTGATAGACGGGAGTCGTAATCGTGTTCGACACCGCCGTCCCTTGAAAGGCACCTGAGCTGTACGCTACGGTCGACTGGTTCGACAAGGCTCCGGATGCGGGGACGGATTGAACAGCAATCTGAAAAGTTACCGTAACGGAGCTTCCTGCTGCCAGAGTTCCCAGGGATACACCGCTGGCGGGATTAGCTGATGTCACCGCTGTGCCGCCGACGGTTACACTGCCGGATACGAAGGCGGCACCAGAAGGGATGGCATCGGTGAATACGGCATTCGTCACGGCTTCTGTACCGTTATTGGCTACTGCAGACGTATAGGTCAGCGTCTCTCCTACAGCAATATCCGAGAAATTAGCACTCTTCGTAACCGTAATATTCGGCAGGGTTACCGGGAGCGTGAGCGTGTTCGACGATGCAGAACCCGATATCGTTCTTCCCGCTGAAGGCGTGAACGTATATGCAGCAACGGCCTGGTCGACAAACTGCGGTGGAGAGGGCAGAGAGTTCACCTGTACCCGAAACGTTACCGTCGCAGATGATCCCGCTCCAATACTGCCGATCGCGACCCCAGCTGCCGGATTCGCCCCTGCAATGACGGTTCCGTTAACCGTGAACGTGCCAATAACGAAAGAACTGCCTGTCGGGATGTTGTCGGTGAGCGTGACATTTGCGGCGATATTTCCGGAATTGGCCACCAAAATGGTGTATGTAACGGTGGAGCCTACCGTCGCATTGGTCCGGTTGGAGCTTTTGGTCAGCGTAAGGGCCGGCGACACGACGGTAACAGTGACCGCATTCGATGGGATTACGCCGGTAATCGTCGACCCGCCGGCAACGCTTTGGAAGGAGAAGGAGGCATTCGCTGTGTTGACTAACTGGTTGGAGGATGGTTGTGCCGTTACCGTTGCCCGATAAGTGACCGCTGCTGAAGTGCCAAAGTTTAACGTCCCTAGCGGTGCTCCTGCAACAATATCGTAGGTCGGGCGGGATACGCCCCCAACCGTTACGCTGCCGCTGACGAAGCTCAGTCCCGCCGGAAGTGTATCCGAAAGGACAACACTGTTGGCATTAGCAGTACCTGTATTGCTTACCGTCACCGTATACGTGATGACATCGCCGACAACGGCAGTCGTCGTGCTGGAGCTCTTGGCTACGGTGATGGCCGGCGCGTTGATGTCCACCTGAATCGCATTCGCGTTTACCGCATAAGCATCTCCTGAAGTCGTGAGAACCAGTACTGCTGAAGACTGGTTGTTGACAAGCCGGGAGGAGACGTCGACATTCGTGATATCCCAGCCCTGCCGGCCCCCAATGATGTTGCTTCCGGGCGCTCCGTTGGTCTGATTGCGGGTCCCGAACGTCCCGGTCGTATTCAATTGGCCGGCATCGTTGTTAATCTGGGATGCAAAAAAGTTGTTGGCAAAGTTGTTAGGGCCCGACAAGGCGGAAGCCGTGTTAGATGTCGGGCCGAACAATGCCTGGTCACCGGTCCGGTTGGCATCGCCTTCCTGGGCGCTGAACAGCGCTCTGCCCCCCAGCGCGCCCGAAATTGGGGTAGCAAACCCCGTCAGGGTCGTCGTAACCGGGTCGGAGTTGGCCTGAACCAGGACGGCGCCCGCACGGATCGACATGTTCCGGAAGGGAAGGGAGGGATTCTGGTAAATGACGCCCAGCGTCCATCCGGCGTGATTTCCTGTAGGATCGTTAGCGATGACAATGGTTCCCACTACGCCGCCGGTCGTATAAGTACCTGCACCTCCTTGCTGAACCAGCGATGTAACGTTCGCGGACCGGACGTACGCTGTCATTCCGTTTCCGAAATCTATCGAATTGGCGGTTGCCGGATCGGGAGTAACGCTGTTCGTGCCTGCCGGCGTAATAAACGTAACAGGATTGTTAATTGAGCTGCTGAGATTAACGCTGCCTGAAATAATGTAAGATCCGCCCCAGATCAGTTCGGCATATAAAACCGTACTTCCAGTGGGAAGGGATAATACAGCCGAAGAGCTGTTGCTCTGAAAAGCGTTCGTCGTTCCTGCCGGATAGCTTCCAAAAACCGAGCTGGTGCTGGTCGTCGCAAACGCGCCAATACTGTCGAGCGTTCCCGGAACGCCCGTCGTGTCCGATCGGCTGAGCCCGAGGGTATTCCCGGTAAACGTGATCGCTCCCGTAGCATTGAAAGTTGCTCTAACGATTAGAGGAATATGACCACCCCCTTTGTGTCAAATCCGGAAGAGACGAAAGAAAGGATCTGAAAAACAGAATGGCACAATTCAAGGTATGAAGGATGAACCGGGGGTATGTGAAATTGCGGGGCTGAAATCAAAAACTTATCATTCCGATCGCGCAAAAAAGATCCGCAAGCTTATCCACACACAGCGATCTCATCCCAAATGAGAGGTTTGTGGCAGACCTTGCGGATCATCGGTGGGCTTTGCGGATTTTATAGACACATTTTCGATCGCCCATGGCGAGACACTCGTCGCGGGATACCTCGGCCCCGAGTAGCGATTCGAACAGCTTCAGCTCGCAGGCGCACGCATGATTGTATTTTTTCGCAATTTGCGATATCGGACAATTATGTTCGAATAAGGTATATTCATCTTCATTGTTTTTTTGAAGCTCAACCATATAGCCGTTTTCGTTTTGAATTTCGGCCAGCTGTTCGACCTTTTCGGCAAAGTCCTTGCCTTCCATTTTACCGGCATGGTTTTTCAGCAGCGAATCGCCCCGACGGTCAAAGAGGTGGTTCACCATTTCCGTCCCTGCATCCTGCTCGAGTTCCCCGAGAAGATCCAGCGTAAGCGAATGATACTTGTTGGGAAAAAAATCTTCAGCCTGCTCTGTCAGACGATAGATCGCGGAAGGTCTTCCCATCGGCTGCCGAATCGTCTTGGATTCGATCAAGCCTTCTTTTTCTAGCGTGTTGATATGGCGTCTGACCGCCATGCTGGTGATACCAATAAACTCCGTAATTTCCTTTGCACTGAGTTCGCCTTTGGTTTTCAGCATCTGCAGTATTTTGTCCCTGGTTGAAATATCCAGCTGTTGATTCATGTTAACACCGCCTATTCACTGATCCGGGCCATACATTTCTTGGTAAAAATGAATTCAAAGTATAAACAGCCTGTCGATTTGGAAATCAACAGGCTGAACCAATCGCAAATCGTCAATTATTTGGATTTGTAGAAGTTTTCCGCTTTTTGAATCATATGTTTTTCTTCTTCCGGAAGATCGGTATCATAGTATACCGCACCTACCGGGCAGGCAACTTCGCAAGCACCGCATTCGATGCAAATATCCGAGTCAATAAAATATTGATCCGGACCTTCCTCGATACAATCGACAGGACATACATCCACGCAATCGGCCGCTTTTTCGTCTATGCAGGCCGAAGTAATTACATAAGACATTTGTTTCACCCTTTCAAATTAATTAAATATCATGGTTAATAATTCTCTGAGCCAAATTCATAAAAATACGCCATTGCTCGCTGTCATCCCCAAATACGGCCAGGGACTTCTCCGGGTCCGCCGACTGGCCGGGCGCAGAAAGCGGGATCTCGGCCAGCAGCTTGGTGTTGAGCCGCTCCGCGAGAGCAGCTCCGCCGCCTGTGCCGAACAGATCATGCCGCTGACCGGAGGGGTCGGTAAAATAAGACATGTTCTCGATGACTCCGAGGATCGGATGGTTGGTCTGAATCGCCATCTCACCGGCCCTGGCAGCAACATGATTGGCAGTAGGGTGGGGCGTGGTCACCAAAATTTCCGAGCACTGCGGAATTTTATTGTGAACATCCAAGGCAATATCACCTGTACCCGGAGGAAGGTCCAACACGATGAAATCGAGCGGACCCCATTCCACTTCATTCAGGAACGTGCTGAGCATCTTGCCCAGCATCGGGCCGCGCCAGACGACGGGCTTGTTGCCTTGTACGAAAAATCCGGTCGAAATAACCTTGATTCCGTGCCGTTCTACCGGTACGATTCGGTTATTATGCTTCTTCGGAAGATCATGAATTCCCATCATTTCCGGAATACTATAACCATAGACATCCGCGTCGATGATTCCTACGCGTTTACCCTGCTTGGCCAGTGCCGTAGCCAGGTTGACGGTTACCGTAGATTTGCCGACACCGCCTTTGCCGCTGGCGATCGCGATGAACGTCACGCCAGAATCGGCGGCGACGAGCGGGGAATTCATCAGCGTTGGTGCACGGCGTACCGATTTATTCAGCTTAATTGCTATAATATCATTTTTTTCTTCATTTGAAATGGCTTTAAACCGGATATGCACGTCCGCGATGCCGATTCCCTTCAAGGCGCTGACAATCTGTTCCCCGATGCTCTCTTTGCTTGCGGACATGACGGGATCCAGAAGCACCGATAGAGCGGCATGATCCTTATTGATTGTAATATCCCGGATCAAGCCGAGCTCAGCAAGGGGGCGCTCATGCTCATGGTCTTTCAAATGGGTCAGGGCAGCGACCAGGTCTTCTTTGGTCATGGTTGATCACCTTCATTCTCTATCTATGATAGATTGAACTGGTGCATGAAACGTCGTTTCTTCAGTCCATTCTATCCCTATTACAATATGGCTCAAAACAGCAGTACAGACCTTCTGTAGATAAAACCGGCGATTTCGAGCCGTTTTACGGATCTGTTCCCGTCGTGTTTTCCCATTACAGAACAGGTATGTACTATTATCAGAGTAATTGTAGTTCACACGGGTAATATAGTCAACATATATGTATATAAAGTAAAGAATATTTACGGAACAAGTATTGACAAAGGGAACGCTCAATTATAATAATTAGTATACGTTTATGTTTACTAATTAGGGGCTCACACCCGTGAAGGGAGGTTTAATTCCCCATTGGACTCGAATATGAATCAGGATCCCGGACAACGGGCGGATCAGGGGAATCGGGAAGCGCGCCCGACGTCTTTTTATGAGCAAATGGGCGGCGCAGACACGATGAAGGCGCTGGTGGAAGCCTTTTATCCCAAAGTGGTGGAGCACCCGCTGCTTGCTCCGCTGTTTCCGGAGAATATATTGCCTGTCATGAAGAAGCAGGAAATGTTTTTGACCCAGTATTTCGGAGGACCTCAGTTATACACGATACAGATGGGCCATCCCCGCATGCGGGCTAGGCATCTTCCGTTTGCCATCACGCCGAAGCGCGCGGAAGCTTGGATCGGCTGCATGCAGCAGGCCATGGAAGAGGTTATTGAGGATGAATTGCTGCGCCAGCAAATGATGGAGCGGCTTGCGATGACCGCATTCTTTTTCGTCAATTCGGATGAAGGCGAAGTCGAATATTAAAGGAAACTACAAACAGAAAAGGAGTTAACATCATGAAGCTGGTTGGAATATCTGGCGCGATCATCGGCAGCAAGACGGCTCTTGTGGTGAACAAAGTGCTGGAAGAGGTCAAGAAGCAGTATCCCGATGTGGAGACGGAACTGCTTGATATGAAAGATTACGATGTGCAGTTCTGTGACGGACGCGATCCATCGGCATATACTGACGACACTAAAAAAGTGATCGATGCGGTCATTTCCAGCGATTTTTGCTTGATCGGAACTCCGATCTATCAGGCGTCGATGTCCGGCGTGCTGAAAAACCTGTTCGACCTGATTCCGGTCACGGCGCTGCAGCAAAAGGTCGTAGGATTCGTCGCCACAGGCGGAACGTACCAGCATTATCTGGTGATTGAGAACCAGCTGAAGCCGATCGCGGGATTTTTCCGTTCTTATGTGGCGCCAGGCTATGTCTACGTCCATGACGATCATTTTAACGAATATAAAGAGATTACGGATCCGAACGTGTTGGAGCGGATTGAGCGGCTGGCCCACGAGCTTGTCTTTATGCAAAAACGGCTGAAAGGTTCGGAATAAGACCTGTCCCCAAAGAAGCGTACATATTTTAGCGTTGGATGAGTCCTGATCGAAAAGATCGGGGCTTTTTTTGTCGTATCTTCCTCCAATATGTCGTATAATAGATCCGGGTATGATAGATTTATAGTTTGATAGAAAGCCGTGGTCTTGAATCACGCGGTATTATTTGAGGTGAACACATGCGAAAATGGGCAACATTGATCGTTGCGGTCATCATTGTCGGCGGCGCGCTGATCTATTTTGCGAACAACAGAGGAACGGCCAAGGATGAGGCGACCGTAGAGAATCCTCCGGCTCTCGCCCAGCTGGGCGGCGGAGACCAAAGCGATAATGGCGGTACAGTAGATCCGGAAGGCACCAGCGGAGACGGAGATACTGCATCGGATAACGGCAGCACATCGGATACGGAAGGCACAAGCGGTACCGGCAGCGATGCCACGGGAGGCGCCGGTGACGGCACGACCGGTCAGGATGCCGGACAAACGGATGATGGCAAGGATTCCGCTGCAACCGGCGGCAATTCAGGCCAGAATGCAGGGAATGGATCGGACGAACCAGCTGGCGGAACATCGGACAACAGTGAATTTGTCAATACGTACGACGTTGAGCATGTCGTATCCAATCCGACAAGCGATACGGTACTGGTCAATAAAACGTATGGTTTGCCGGAAGGTTACGTTCCACCGGACCTCGTCTATCCTGACGTAGCATTCACGTTTTCGGAAAAAATAGACAAGCGTAAAATGCGCAAAGTGGCCGCAGACGCTCTGAAAGAGCTGTTTGACGCGGCCAAGCAGGACGGCGTTTACTTGGCTGGTGTTTCGGGGTACCGCTCCGAGTCCCGCCAGACGACATTATATAACAACTATGTGGATCGGGACGGCGTCAAAGCAGCCGATACCTACAGCGCGCGACCGGGCCACAGCGAGCATCAAACCGGTCTGAGCATTGACGTGTCGGGAACCGACGGCAAATGCGCCGCGGAGAGCTGCTTTGCCGGCACGAAGGAAGCGAAATGGCTGGCTGACCATGCTTACGAATATGGCTTTATAATCCGTTATCCGGAAGGAAAAGAATCGATTACCGGCTACAAATACGAGCCGTGGCATATTCGCTACGTCGGCAAAGACATTGCCGAAGACGTGACGAAGAAGGATATCACGCTCGAGCAGTATTTTGGAAGCGCGGTTCCGGTATCCAAATAAAGCAGGCTGCAATAAACAGCAGAAAGTTATGAAGGAAGCCCAGTTTATGCTTCTGATCATGACATTCTGCTGTTCTTTGTTGGGTTTGTCCAAATTGAAGCTGCATCCAATCAGGGAAAGGCTCATTTGCGTTTTTTTTGAGCGATGTGTACGATGGAATTTGCGGGTTTAACAAAATATCAGGCTGATGCCAATGATGAATATAGAAGGGTTGTGTCATGAATATGGATTCCGATTTGAATATTAAATTAACATCTTATTCCAGTAAGGGCGGATGCGGCTGCAAAATTGGCCCTGCCGATCTTAGCCAAGTGCTTCGCGGCCTGCCGCCGGCAGCGCATGATCCGAATCTGCTGGTCGGGCTCGATACGAGCGATGACGCCGGCGTATACAAGCTGAATGACGATTTGGCGCTTGTACAGACGCTTGATTTCTTCACGCCGATCGTGGACGATCCGTATTCTTTTGGTCAAATCGCCGCGGCGAATGCGTTAAGCGATATTTATGCGATGGGCGGAAAACCGCTGACGGTGCTCAATATCGTCGCCTTCCCGATATCCACGCTGGATAAACGCGTGCTGACCGAAATTCTCCGCGGAGCGGGGGATAAAGTCAAGGAAGCGGGCGCCACGCTCGTTGGCGGACATTCGATTGACGACAAAGAGCCGAAATTCGGTTTATCGGTCACCGGACTGGTGCATCCTGATAAAGTAAGAAGCAACGCGGGAGCTCGGCCCGGAGACAAGCTCGTCCTGACCAAGCCGATCGGCGTAGGCATCATGACGACTTCGATCAAGAAAGATCAGCTCACCCCGGAAGAAATCCGGCGGGTGACGGAAGTCATGTCGACGCTGAACAAGAAAGCGGCAGAAATTATGGAAGGCTATGAAGTCCATGCCTGCACCGATGTCACCGGGTTCGGCTTAATGGGCCACTCGCTTGAGATGGCCAAAGGCAGCGGGGTGGAAATCCGGATTCGCAAGCAGGATGTTCCCGTCCTGCCGCGGGTTCGTGAGCTTGCGGAGCAGGGACTGGTTCCAGGTGGATCCAAAAATAACTATGCGCATGTGCAGGACCATGTGATTTTCCCGGAAGAGATGGACGAGACGGACCGGTACATTTTGTGCGACGCGGTTACCTCCGGCGGCTTGCTCATTTCCGTAGGGCCGGATGAAGCGGAGCGTCTGCTTCAGGAGCTGGTGGATGCCGGCGTGGAAGCGAAACTTATAGGTGAGGTTACCGCACAACATAGCGGGCAAATTGTGATTGAGTAAGGAGCTGTATCATGTTTCAGGATATACAGATCGAGAAGCTTAATGAACTAAGAGCGAAAAATGAAATCACCGTCATCGATGTCCGGTCCCCGTCCGAGTATGCGGAATCAACGATTCCGGGAAGCATCAACATCCCTTTCTTCAATGATGAAGAGCGGGCGGAGATCGGCACGCTGTACAAGCAGGTGAGCACCCAGGCTGCGAAGGAGCGGGGCCTCGAGATTGTGTCCGCGAAGCTGCCTTCCTTCGTAAAGCAATTTGCTGAAATTCAAGGGAATAAGGCGGTATTCTGCTGGCGCGGCGGCATGCGGAGCCGTACGACGGCGACGGTGCTGTCCCTGATGGGCATCCATGTGCACCGGCTTGAGGGCGGCTACCGAACTTACCGGAAATGGGTGGTCGACACGCTTCAGAGCATGGACTTTGCTCCGGACGTGTACGTGATCCATGGCAACACCGGAACGGGGAAAACCTTGATTCTCCGGGAACTGCAGGAGAAGGGCTACCCGGTCGTTGATCTTGAAGGGATGGCGGGGCACCGCGGTTCCATTTTCGGCGAGATTGGCCTGAAGAGCAGCAACCAAAAGACCTTCGATGCCCTGCTGGTGGAGTCCCTGATCCGATATCAGGATTCTCCGTACATTCTGCTTGAGGCGGAGAGCAAGCGAATCGGAAAGGTGGTCCTGCCTGAATTTCTGGTCCAGAAGAAAGAGCTGGGGCGGCATATCGTGCTCGAAGCTCCGGTCGAGCTGCGGGTGAATCACATTTTGGACGATTACCGCCCGTGGGAGCATCCTGCGGAAAGCCTGCTTGCTTTCTCAAAGATCAAGTCGCGGATCCATACGCCGATCGCCCAGGAAATCGAATTCAGCATGCAGCAAGGAAATTATGGGGCAGCCGTGAGACTGCTGCTGGAATACTATTACGATCCGAGATATGCGCATACCACCGAGGCTTACGGCGAAGCTTTCCATCAGGAACCGGTACTTGCCATCGGGTCGGTTGAGCAGGCGGTACAGCTGGTCGAGGAACGGATTCAGAGAGAGCAGGAGCATGTCCAGGCAGCGGCGGAAGATGTACAAGTGAAAAAGCATCAATCCGTATAAAATTTAGGAATGGGAAGGGCCGGGGGACTGGTTCACCCGTATCATGCAAAAAGAAGGAATGCGCTGATGAGCGCATTCCTTCTTTGTTTAAGAGATCAGAAAGTATAAGTTTCGGAGCTTCTGCTTCCTGATCTCGCAAGAAAAACTTCAGCTAAACGCGGTCTGTCTTCTTTGAAGGTACGTCGATAGACGTTTTTTTTAAGAGATCAGAAAAGTATAAGTTTCGGAGCTTCTGCTTCCTGATCTCGCAAGAAAAACTTCCTCTAGACGCGGTCTGACTTCTTTGAAGGTACGTCGATAGACGTTTTTTTTAAGGGATCAGAAAAGTATAAGTTTCGGAGCTTCTGCTTCCTGATCTCGCAAGAAAAACTTCCTCTAGACGCGGTCTGACTTCTTTGAAGGTACGTCGATAGACGTTTTTTTTAAGGGATCAGAAAAGTATAAGTTTCGGAGCTTCTGCTTCCTGATCTCGCAAGAAAAACTTCAGCTAAACGCGGTCTGTCTTCTTTGAAGGTACGTCGATAGACGTTTTTCTTATGATCGTAAGCACGGATCAGCGTTACATGCTGGCCCAGAGACTGCGTCGCAGCTCCACCGGTCTTGCGCCGGCCGTGCGTGCGTTCAGCAGTTCTACGAGCTCCTCCGCGCACCGTTCCGGCCGATAAACCTCGCGTGGAGCGGAATGGTACGGGCTCATGCGGAAGCCGTGAGGTGCGGCAGCCGTACCGCCGATGCTAATCGCATGCAGCCACCGGTCCAGGACAAGCGGGCTCAGGACTTCCCCATAGCCGCCGCTGACAAAATATTCGCAGTTTTTCTCCTCTTGGCCCGGAATGGACTCACAGAACAGCATGGGCAGCCCTTTGGCCATCGCTTCGGTGCAGGTCATCCCGCCCGGCTTTGTAATGAGCAGGTCGGAGGCATCCATCCATTTGCTGACTTCCTTCGTCTGCCCGATCACAACGATATTCGGATGCGAGAATGCAGGCGAGCTCTTTAATTTGGATAGCAGTTTCTGATTATTCCCGACACAGAACACGAGCTGTACGCGGTACTTCCATTGGGCGAGCTGGTAGAACAGCTCTTTGTTTGCGACCAATCCCCAGCCGCCGCCCATAATGAAGACCGTCGGCATGTTTTTCAGCTTCAGCTTCCGCCTTACCACCGCTTTATCTTCCTTCGTCCAAAACGTCGGATGGACCGGGATGCCGGTTACGTTCACGCTGTTTGGATGAACCCCGCGTTTCAACAAAGTCCGGCGGACGGATTCCGTCGATACGAGAAACTGGTCCACCTGACGGTTCATCCAGGAGCCGTGTGCGTCGTAATCGGTAATGACCGTGCAGAGCGGAACGTCCAGTCCGGAAGCCTTCAGCCGTCCGATGATTGCGCTGGGGATCGGATGGGTGCAGACGATGAGGTCGGGTCTCAGCTGACGGATCACATCAGCCGTATGATTATAGAACAATTTATGGAGCGCCAAAGCGGTCAGACGCTTCAGCGGTTTGTCATGCTGTTTTCGATAAAGCATGCCGACAAGGGCCGGATTGGTGCTTACCGTGAGACGGTAGGCCGACAAGATCCATGGAGCTACGGTAGGATTCAGAAAAGAGCCAAGCTCGATTACCTTCGTATGCACATTGGGTTGAATTTCCTTCATGCCAGCAGCCAGCGCATAACCCGCCTGGGTATGACCGCTGCCGAATCCCTCGGATAATATGAGTACACGCTTCTTTTGCACGATTGTTCACCTTCTACCTAGATTAATTTTGGGCTTCGCTAGAGAGCGGCCCTCGTTTCTATAAAAAAGTTTGCTTATGTTATAAGTGGGTAAGCTTATGTAATTGAACCTGCTATAGTAACAGTGTATGCTTTCATGCGTTCAAACAAAACGGCCCGTGGACCAGTCTCAAACTGGACTTAAGTCGGGGGGCGCTGCTCACGTTCCACTTCACTGCCGTTGACCAGTGACATCATATTCATTAGACGCTTGAGAGTCACGGCAGCCCTGCAAATGGATTATAGAAACTGGATTCATAGGTTCGTGATCAAGTTCGGCTAGCATTCATTGAGAAGGGTGCAGAAGGGGAAAAGGTCGGTCCTGCGGGTTACGCCTCCGGCCGATTCAGCGGATACAGCGCGGCGCGCGTAAGCCATAGGGCCATCTCCTCGGCCGTTTCTTGCATTTGATGGTTCAGCCAATAGTAGATGAGCCCCATCATCCCGCCGGAGGAGAAGGAAGCCTGGAGCGCGTCTGTGGTGAAAGCGAGCAGTTCGCTCTTGATCACCTGGTCCAGCTGGACAGGGAAATCCTTCACATTCATCATGATGGTGTAGAATGCCGCATGCTGACGGATATGCTCAAACAAGGCCACGGCTGAAGAAATCGGTTTACCGGATTCCTCATAATCCTTCCTGGCCGACTCATGGGTATAGGAAGGATTGCGCATCGCGCTGCGAAGCGCCGTAAGAATGCCGGATGCGGTTTGGTTCAGCAGGTCATCCTTGTCGTAATAATGAAGATAGAAGGTCGAACGGTTCACGCCCGCTTTTTCCACAATGTTACGGATGGTGATCGAAGCGTAGTCCTTTTCCGCCATAAGACTGATTAAAGCCTCGGATAGATAGTGCTGGGTGTAGGTGACTCGTTTGTTCATATGTCTAATATCCTCCAGATGATATTGAAAACGCTGTAAAATAGACATTTTCGGCCAGATTGACGTTTGATCGCCAAATTGGACGGGCGCTATAATGATTATAGACAATGTGTTGTCTAATTCAAAGGTTGGAGGTAGGTTGGTCATGAAGCTACAAGACAAAGTAACGGTTATTACAGGTGCCGGATCAGGAATGGGAAAGGAAATGGCTCTTTTATTCGCTAAGGAAGGCGCCAAACTGGTTCTCGCTGATATCTCCCAGGCCTCTCTTGACCAAGTCGTTGCGGAAATTCAGCAGCAAGGCGGTACCGCAGTTGGGGTCATCGCGAATGTTGCCAAGGAAGAAGATGTGCAGAACATGATCGATGCCGCAGTGAATCAGTACGGATCGCTGGACGTTCTGGTCAACAATGCGGGAATTATGGATAAAATGGTGGCAGCGGCCGAAGTGACCGACGAACTGTGGGAGCGTGTCTTCGCCGTCAATACGACAGGCCCGATGCGGGCAATCCGCAAAGCGCTTCCAATTATGGTCAAGCAGGGAAAAGGCGTCATCGTCAATACAGCATCCGTCGGCGGATTGTTTGGCTCCCGGGCAGGGGCAGCTTATACGGCGTCCAAGCATGCCGTGATTGGTTTGACCAAAAATGTCGGCTACCAGTACGCGAAGCTCGGCATTCGCTGCAACGCGATCGCCCCGGGCGGTGTGGAGACTAACATTATGTCCGATACGCCTAGTATGGATATGAACGCGCTTGGCGTGCAGCAAGCGATGGCCGGCATGGGCGTGAATCCAAGAACCGGCAAGCCGGATGAAATCGCGAAGGTCGCTTTGTTCCTCGCCTCGGACGATTCCAGCTTTGTAAACGGTACGGTTATTACAGCGGACGCCGGCTGGACGGCTTATTAATCTCGCTTCACCCCGGATGGTTCGACTCATCCGCTAAATGTATACTTTCTGATTTCCTATTAAAAAAGCGCCGTCGTCCGTGCCTTTTCGGCACCACGATCGGCGCTGTTCTGCTTTCTTATTGCTGACTACCTGTGTCATTGGTTTGCGGCTCCAGGATTTACGTCCCCCGAGAACCGGATCGCTGGAAACCTTTTGCGGCTTCCCGGAATCGATTGTCCTCATTCTTTTCATCTGTAGATTCCTCCATCGTTATCATGTACGCCCGGAAACCGGGTCTAACTTCACGGCAAATCAAAGCTTCCGGGGTTCAACTGATTATAGCATAAATGGTCTTTCTGATTAGCACAAGATGCTGCGGCACAAATTTTTCCTGAAAAATCCAAATTGGAGGCCAATTCTCTAACGTCCCATGTTATAATCAAAATGGTTTATATTGGTATAACAGGGAGGAAGAAGGATGGGCGAACAACAACATGCCGCGGGCATGCCAAAAAATCAGGCAAAGGAGAGGAGCTTAAGAAACACATCCGTAGCCAAAAAGGTGCTTGCAGGCACACTTGGACTCAGTCTGCTGCAGGTGCCCTTGTTGGCATCAGCGGACACAGTCAGCGGGACTTCCGTTGTGAAGGATTCCGTAGTTTCAGCGTCCCAGGACAGCGGCTCCACAGCCTCGAAGGGACTCAATCCGGCTGACGCCAAAATTACGAAAGCCCAAGCGGAATCGCGTATCAGGTCTTTGTTTCCTGAATTGAAGGATGCAAAGCTAAACGGAGTAACCTATGGTGAGCAGAACGTGTACCCATCCAACACGAAGAAGGTATGGGAGCAGAATTGGACGATTCAACAGGGGAACCACTCGATGGGCTTCAGTACCGAAGTGGATGCGATTACAGGAGATATTCTCAGTTATAGTTATCCATATATGTACCCGTTAGACGATTCCAACACAGCCTATTACCCGCCGGCGGTTTCCGAGCAGGAAGCTCAGAAAATCGCCGAGGCGTTTATACCCAAAGCGGCTCCTTCTATTAAAGCAGGTACGATGAAACCGTCAAACCAGAACCTCTATTCATCCAACAAGGCGTTGTTCGGACCGGTTCAGTATTCATTTTCTTACACGATTGACGTCAATGGGATTCCTGCTGACAATGAGTCTGTGAGCCTGGACGTGGACGGCAACGGAAATATCATCCGCTTTAACCGCAATACTTACCAGGGGGATTATCCAGCGGCGAAAGCCACCATCAGCAAGGAAGATGCGGAGAAGAGGCTTGAGCAGGGCTTGTCCGTAACGCTGGCATACATACCGTCCACCTCGCTGTACGATACGTCCGCCAACCGGGAATGGAAGATCGGTTATGTTCCAGACCGGACATTGGAGCCGATTGATGCCAATTCAGGGAAGCGGATCGATACCATTTTTGGCAAGGATTTGGAAGGCCCAAGCCAAGCGGTTAGCTATACCACATTAAAGGCTTCCGGTAAATCGTTCACCCCGTACAAAGGCGGGCAGCTGACCTCGGACGAAGTGCTGCAGCGGCTTCAAGGCATTGCCCCAGGCCCGGATTACCAGATCCAATCAAATCTCAGCAATTATTGGGGCGGCACCGGTAAGCAAGTCTGGAGCTTGAACTGGAACAAAAGAACTGCCGGAATAAACCGCGATGACAGCAAGTACGCGTACGTGGACGCCGACACAGGGCAGCTGCTGAGCTACCATGAGTTCCAGTATCCGGATGCCGAACCGGCCAAAGCTACCGCTCCGTCCGTGACAGAAGCCCAGGCACAAGCGAAAGCCATTGAGCTGGTGCTTGCCCATTATCCGAATGCCGCCGAAGCTTTGAAGCTGTCAGATGCCAAAACATTGAATCCGGCATCGGGCACGGTATATCAATTCGTGTTCCAGCGTTTCTACAAGGACTTGCCTGTTAACGGAATGACTGTGAGCGTCTCCATTGACGGCAGCGGCAAGCTGCTAAGCTACAATGCGGATACCTACCTGTCGGATAAGGATATCAAAGCGTTAGATACCCTGACAGCAAAAGTTGATGCGAAAGACGCACAGCAGCGCCTGCTGGACGATCTCAGCGTGGAGCCGCGGTACATCAGCAGCGGCGGTTACCCAGTGGATAACACGTACGTGGAACCGACTGTTCGATTGGCGTATGTTCCAACGCTGAACGGAGACCGGAACGTAGGATATATCGATGGGGTTACAGGGAAAACCGAAGCATCAAGTCTGCTGCCCGTTTCGAACAAGGACAAGAGCGCTGCGCTTCCGAGCGATGCGGCAAACCACGCGGCAAGCAAGGATTTGGCGACGCTGCTCGAATACCGCGTGTTGTCGCCTGGTGAAGATGGCTTGCTCCATCCCGATGCGGAGCTGACTTTGGGGGACTGGATCCAAATGATGGCGAAAGGGGTTTACCCGGATCAAGGCTATTATGGGGGCCAGTATCAACCAGTCTTCACCGACGTTCCAGCCGACAGTCCGATCGCGGGAGCGGTACAGCTGTTCATGGATAAAAGCTGGCTGAAAGACGCGAAATCCTCGGAGCTGCATCCGGAGCAGAAGCTGACCCGTGAAGCGGTGGCCACCAGCCTGACCACGGCTCTGCATTACAACCGCCTGTCCAAGTTCTTCCAGCAGGATGCACAGGCGTTGTCCCTCTCCGACGCGAATGCGATCCAGGACAAAGGCGCTGTTGCGCTTATGCTGAAGCTTGGACTGATGGACGCCGCGGGGGGCAAATTCGACCCGGCGAAGCCGGTCACCAAGGCTGAAGCGGCGACCATTATGGTCCGCTTGGCACATCTCCAAAGCAAAGTGGATACCCCGCTTAACCAAAGATACTAGTCATTTTGCGTGATCGAGCCTGGGGTGCCATTACCCGGGTTGCCACTTGAACAACAGCCGCAGTCTCCGGACTGCGGCTGTCTGTATGTTAAGGCTTATTTAACGTAACTTTTAACGGCAGGGGCTTCATATTTACTCATCATGTCCAGCAATACAGACACATTTGGCTCAATGATGGCCATAGATTGGTACTGCGGCTGCATGAACTGTTCCCGTACCATATGCTCAAACAGGGAGATCATCGGATCGTAATAACGATTCACGTTCAGCATGCCAATGGGCTTGCGGTGAATGCCGATCTGGGCCCACGTGAACGCCTCGAAAAACTCCTCCATCGTGCCCGGTCCACCCGGAAGCGCAAGGAATGCGTCGGCGAGCTCCGCCATTTTAAACTTCCGGTCATGCATCGTGCCGACCACATGAAGCTCGGTCAACCCTTGATGCGAAATTTCCCGGTCTACCAGCACCTGTGGAATGACGCCGATGGTCTGCCCGCCTTCAGCAATGACCGTATCGGCCAGTACGCCCATGATCCCTACGCTGGATCCCCCATAAACCAGGGTCAACCCGCGGCGTACCATTTCTTTGCCCAGCTCGACTGCCGCTTCCCGATACGCCGGCGACGCACCGTAACTTGATCCGCAATACACAGCTAAATGTTTCATAACATAACTCCCTTCCTACGAGCCTTCTCTGTTTAGGTCTTTTTCATTATAAATGATTTTCCGGACCCATGGTCGTGAAAATCTCCTGCGTTAGGTTAAGCCAAAGTAAAAAACGCTACCCCAAAGTTCGTGTTCAAGTCACGGTTTATTGGATGGAAAAAGGGGAATATTAAGGGAGAATCACCACCCGAACGCGGACTCATTTACCAATATCTATGACAAGGCGGAACAACCATGATATCCTTTGTCTTGACCTTGAAACGGCTGCTGACCGGACTGCTTCATGCGTTTAAACTGAAAAATTTCCAGGTTTTTTTTGTCTTAATTGTTCTGCTGCTTGTTTCTGGCACGATTTTTTATACCACGGAAGAAAACTTGAGCGTCATAGACGCACTTTATTTCTGTATTACGACGCTGAGCACAGTAGGACATCCGGAATTCAAACCCAAGACGGGACTCGGCAAAATTTTTACGATGATTTATATTGTTGTGGGCACCGGCGTCTTTATGGGGCTGCTCAGTTATGTCGCTTACGGGGTCGTTCAGAGCAATCAAAAGGACGGCGATATTGATACGGAACGTGACCGTTTCAAGAAGAAGGCTAAGCAGAAATAAAATGTGAAGCAGGCGAACATATCCGCGGGATTCCGCGGTTTTTTTGTACGATTAACGTCACGAATGAGGAAGTCCGGGTACGAAGCACTATGTTATAATTTACGGGAAGGTTGAACATGCAGTCATCTTGGAAGCAGGAGTGAAGCGTCTTGAAAACAGTCGTCATTATCGGCGGGGGAATCACGGGGCTGTCAGCCGCGTATTATTTGCGCCGAACTTTAAATCAATACAGCGGGCAGACGGAGCCGGCGAACATCATTCTCGTTGAAGCGGAACAGACGCTGGGCGGAAAAATGCGGACCGTGTACGACGGCGGTTTTACAATGGAATCCGGTGCCGATTCGATTGTGACCCGGAAAACGAATGTGGCTCCGCTGATTCAGGAGCTGAACCTGGCGGATCAGGTTGTCTATAATGCGACGGGTATTTCCTACATCTATACGGACGGCAGGCTGAAGCAGATACCGAAGGATGCCGTCTTTGGGATTCCGACCAGCATCGAATCGCTTGCCACAACCGAGCTGGTATCCGCGGAGGGCAAGGTGGAAGCCCTGAAAGACCTGTATACCCCCAATGAGCATTTCACGAAAAATGATTCGGTCGGTGCGTTTCTGGAGGCCTTTCTTGGAAAGGAGTTCGTGGAGAAGCAGATCGCGCCCGTCTTGTCAGGCGTTTATTCAGGCAAACTGAGCGATTTGACGATCGCATCAACGCTGCCTTACTTGATCGATTATAAAAACGAATACGGAAGCCTGATCAAAGGGCTGTCCGAAAATCGCGCAAAATTTCAAAGCGGCGGGCAAAAAAAGTTCATGTCCTTCCAAAACGGTGTTTCAGCGTTGATTGATGCCTTAGAGCAGCAGCTGACCGGAACGGAGATCGTGAAGGGGGTACGGGCCGAATCCGTGGCCAAGGATGGAAGCCGTTATGCGGTGACGCTGGCAGACGGCCGCGTGATTGATGCTGACTATGTGGTGCTCGGCACGATGCACTATGCGGCGCAGCAGCTGCTTGCGGATCCGGTATTGGATCAGGAATTCAACCAGTTGAAGAACAGCTCCATGATCAGTGTTTACGTCGGTTTCGATCTACCGGATGCCGAACTGCCAGCAGACGGCACGGGCTTTATTACGGCCGATGGAAGCGACATTACGTGCAATGCCTGCACATGGACAAGCCGGAAATGGGAGCATACCTCCCGTGAACGTAAGCTGCTCGTGAGACTCTTTTACAAAAGCAGCAATCCACGCTACGATGAGCTGGTTCAGCTAAGCGAGGGAGAGCTGCTGAACGTTGCGCTGGAAGATATCCGTAAGAGCCTGGGGATTACCGGCGAGCCGGTTACCCACGAGGTCACGAAGTGGCATAATGTGATGCCGAATTATCATATCAAGCACCACAGCATCGTCAAGGATCTGGAACAGAAAATGGCCGAGCGGTTCCCGAACATCTATCTGGCCGGATGTTCCTATTATGGCGTCGGCATTCCGGATTGTATCGCTAACGGCGAGCAAACGGCATATAAAATCGCTGCACAACTGTAGGCACAAAAACGATCAAAAAGCGAATACAAGCGAATAGAGCGAATATGCGCGAACAGCCGCCCGAAAGGGCGGCTGTTTTAACGATAGACATGCATCCAATTCCATAATATATTTAGCGAGACTTTGTCAGAAACGGGGGAGGAGCTTGCATGTTAGAAGCTATCGACGAAGCAGTGAGCATCAATTCGCTCATTTGGTTGTTTCTTGCTGCATTTATGATTCACGATTTTGAAGAAATCATTACGGTGGAAGGCTGGATGAGGCGAAATTATGATCAGGTCAGCCGGATCGTCCCTGACCGCGCGGGCCGGATCCTCAAAGATTTTTCCAATATCACCGGTTCCCAGTTTGCCGTAGCCGTATTTTTCGAATTTATCTTGTTTATCCCTTTTACATACTTGGCCGCCGATCATCATTGGATGCTTCTGTTTACAGGCTTTAATACGATTATGCTTATCCATGTATTTACGCATGTGGGGCAGAGTATATACCTTCGGAGATATACGCCTGGCGTGGTGACCGCGGTGTTGGTTACACTGCCGTATTCAATGTACTTATTTTACCGCCTGCTGGATGCAGGCTTGGTATATGGCTCAGACCTCGCCTGGAGCATCCCCGTTGGTGCTGCTACCGTGCTGCCTGTCGTGTGGATCGGTCATCAGTGTGCGCGGCGGATTGCGCCGAACAGGTAAGGGGGATGGACGACTCTGTTAGGGTATTTTGACCTGAGCATGTTCCGTTCTGGCTCTTCCGTTCTCTGGCAGCAAAAAAGGAGCCCTAAGGCTCCTGCCGGAGATCAGTTTCGAATGCCGTTCACCGGTGTCATCTGAAGGAAATAAAACTTTCCTTTTTTATTAATCTTTCCGGTAATGGTGGCTGCGCCTTTCTTTGTAAAGATGTATTCGTTCTTCTTGATTTGCACCGAGTACCCTTTCATTTGAATCCCGAACACAGCCTTGGCTTTGGGCTTGATCGCGGATAGGGCCTGGTTTTTGCTGAGAACGGGTTTGGCAAAGGATTTGGCGAAGTCCTGGTCGTTCGTCCAATCCTGGCCGAGTAAATTTTGGATCTCCCAGACCTTACCGGTTTTTGCCCCGATGACGACGTGATTGTTATCATCATCGTCCCGGAAGTTCCATACAAACTTCTTGTCCCCGGTTTTTTCGCGCAGCACATATTCGAACGATTTGGTGAGGCTGATGCCCAGCGTCTTCAGGGACTGATTCGCTTTATTGGCAAGCTGTGCTTTGACGGAGGCTAATGAATAAGTCATGCTTGCCGATATTTGGTTCGCTTGATCCAGATCGATGTACAGGCTCTGGTTGTTCCCCCAGAGAACCCAATAATTTCGGGGAGCATTATCCTGGTAAGGGGAGTAAACACGCCAGATGGCTTCTGTTTTGAACTTGTGATCCGTGTCATAGGTTTTCAAGAAGGCAGTCGTTTTATTGGCCAGGGCTGCACCGATAATCGCATTGGTATTCGAAGATTTATAGATGATGCTGGTCGATTCCACCCGTTTCTTTGCCGGATTATACTGCTGGTTAAACTCGGCATCGATTTGACCGCTGAGTTTTCCGTAAATAAACAGGGGCTGGCCGTTTGCATCCTTATCCACGCTCGTAAATTCGATCTTGGTGCTGCCTGAGAGTTTGTTCAGGACTTTTGTCAATTGAGCTTCAACTGCAGGATCCAAGCTTAAGGAAGATGCTTCGATTTGCGCTTCAGCAGGCATGGATTGGGGTGCCGCATAGATCGGGGCAGCAGACAGCAGCAGCGAAAGGGCGGCGGCCGATAAGGTGATAGAGCTCCATTTTTTCATTTGTTGTTTTCCCTCCTGTGTCTTGTATCCAAATGGTTTGGTATTCATGCACTAGACGTCGTTAAATATGAAAATGTTTCAAGATATGGATTTTTTTATAAATATTTATTGAATTTATAACTTAAATCAAGGGGAGAAGCTGCTTCGCATAAAAGGAAAGTTTGCTTTCCGATTCTAAATCGCGAAGGAGCGCAAGCTGCAGAAAGCGTCTCGGCTGGTCCTTTGTATTGGTGTCAAATCCAAATCACGCTTTATGCGGCCGATCCATCTTAATGATGCTGCTTGAAAAGGAGAGAAAACAATTTGCTGGATATGGTAGTGGATGTCAAAAAAGCTCAAGAGGGCGATCTCGATACTTTTGTCAAGCTTATACGCCAACTGGAATCACGGCTGTACGGCTTGGCCAAGTCTATTGTGAAGCGTGACGAGGATTGTGCGGATGCAATCCAGGAAACGCTGCTTAAGGCATATAAGTCATTAAATACGTTGAAGAAGCACGAATTTTTCAATACTTGGATCATCCGGATTTTGATCAACGAATGCAATCAAGTGCTGCGGCTCCGAAAACGAACCATCGTGATGGGTGAGCTTCCTGAAACGAACTACCCAATCGCTGCTCATGGCGCAGATCATCAAACGAGCGACCTGCAGGAGGCTGTTGACCGGTTAAACGATACGCTAAGACTGGTTGTGCATTTGTTTTATTATCAGGACCTGTCGGTCAAGCAAATCGCGGAAATCCTTGAAATTTCGGAAGGCGCCGTCAGGGCAAGGCTGCATCGGGCAAGGGGCGTACTTGCGGATTGGATGAACTCAATGAGAATGAACTTTGCGGGGATTTGAAAAACGATAATAATCACTCAGAAACGGTTAGAATAGATACTTATACAGCAGCATCGTATGGATAAAATAAATAATCCACGCCAGGAAAGGAAAATGTGGATATGCCTGCAACATCCGTCGGAGTCATCATCACGAACCGTACCGTGTTCCTCGCCTGCCATTCCACGGGCAATACGTTTTATGATCTGCCAAAAGGTATGCCGGAGGAGGGAGAGACACCGGAGCAGACCGCATGCCGGGAAGTCCGGGAAGAAAGCGGACTTAACATTCTACCGGATCAAATCAAGGATTTAGGCGTTTTCCCGTATAACCGAGCCAAAAACCTTCATCTATTCTTATGGGAAACGGAATTTCTCCCTCCGATAGAGGAAATGGCCTGTACCTCTATGTTTATTGACCGATACAGCGGTCAGGCGAAGCCGGAGGTAGACGGTTATGAATACATCGGTTTCGATCAAGCCGATAACATGATGACCGCGAATATGGCACGCGTAATCCGTGATGCGGAGCGGCGTATCCGGGAAATGTCCTGAGTTTAATCCAGACAACGAAGCCGCCTCTACGCAGGCGGTTTTTTTGCTGCGTGTTCACGTCCTCTGCGAAGCATTCTGGAGTAATGGTAACACCCAGTTCTATCAAGTTATTGACAATTGTCAGGCTGGGTTTACTATAAACATGGAAGGAAAAAATTAGGTATTTCATATACCGGCAGGGGGTCTGGATGAAATTGTTAACGGTTACTTATCAAGAAATTGAACCTAAGCTGCAAACGGGGGATATTTTGCTGGCACACGGCGTCGCCAAAGGCAGTCAGCGGATCGAAGAGCTTGAGCATTGTCCATGGTCGCACGTGGCGATGGTGGTCCGGGCGCCGGAGGGTGAAGCGCTGCTGTGGGAATCCACGTCACTGGATAATCTGGAGGATACTTGGCTGCATGTCAAGAAATCCGGTCCCCAGCTCGTTAAGCTTCGTGACCGCCTGTCTACGGACGTCGGGAACCATTATGACTCGATTTTCGCAATCCGTCAGCTTCAAACTGATCGTACACCGGAGATGCAGGCTATGCTCGATCGCTTCATTGAAGAAGTGCATGGTGCAGTTTTTCCCGACAAGAAAAGAATGTATTGGGAAATTATAGAGGGAAAGTTCGGGATAACTTCTTCTTTCCGCGACTTCTTTTGCAGCAAATTGTTAGCTGAAACGTATATCCAGCTCAAGCTGCTGTCCTCCACCAAAGCGCCTAACAGTTACGAACCTAGAGATTTCACATCGAAGCATCGTTTGTCATTGCTTGGAAACGCCAGACTCGGCGACGAAATTTACTTGGACGCCTCTTCGTTTCGTGCATGAGTTGGCGTCGCCGCATCAGGGCTGCCGTATTTGCTGTGCTGGTCTTCACTGCAGCCTGGAATCCGGCGGTAATCTCCGCTTCGTCTTCGCTGACTGTGAAGAACGGCGAAATGCAGCTCTCCGGATGGGACTTTAGAAGCGACGGATCCATCGAACTGAATGGGACTTGGGAATTTTACTGGAAGCAGCTCCTCTGGCCGGAGGATATGCAGAGCGCAACATCACCGGAGGTCAGCGGATATGTGGAAGTTCCCGGCTACTGGACGAATCACAGGCTGAACGGATCACCGCTTCCGGCGGACGGCTATGCAACGTATCGTATGGTGATTCGCGGGCTTCACCCGTCGGATGATGTGGCCATTAAACTGCGGAATGTGTATTCTTCTTACGCTTTGTGGGTGAATGACGAACTTGAGGCTTCATCCGGACAACCCGGAACGACGCCCGAAAACACATCTCCAAAGTATGGTGCCTCCATCGTCGTACCGGTTAGACCCAGCCCGGAAGGGAGCTTGACACTGCTGATCCAGGTGTCCAATTTCACTTATCCCAAGGGAGGAATCAACAATTCTCTCGAGCTGGGAGATGCCAAGCTGCTTCGGAAGGAGAGGTCAGGAGAGCTGGTTCAGGACAGCCTGGTTATCGGGGCGCTGCTTGTCATGGGAGTCTACCATCTGTTCTTGTATGGATTCAGGCGAAAAGATGTTACCCCGCTGTATTTCGGGTTGTTCTGCATGTGCATCGCCTTTCGAACGATGCTGGTCGGTTCGAGATACATTCTGGAGATCCTTCCCGGTTTTTCGTGGGAATGGTTCGCCAAAGCCTCCTATTTAACGGTTTACGTGGGCGAGTTTTTCTTGATCTCATTTATTTATTATTTGTTTCCTCAATATTTGTCGCGTTCCGTTCGACGCGTTACCCAAATGTTCACCCTCATCTTGACTTTGCTTGTGCTTACCACGGATATACGGATTTACGATTATTCGCTGCTGCCCTTTGAGATTTATTCGATTGGCCTCGTGCTGTACGCCATTTATGCTTCTTACCGGATCGCCCGTCAGCGCCAGGAAGGGTCTCTGCTGCTCATCCTCGGGTTTAGTTTGATCTTCGTGACCGCACTGAATGATACGCTGAACCGGAAAGGCATTCTGGATACCCCGGCACTGCTGCAATTTGGCGTACTTAGCTTTGTTTTTATGCAATCCCTGCTTATATCCAAAAAATTTTCCCGTGCTTTCTCCCAGGTCGAGAGCTTATCAGAGCGCTTGTTGACACTGGATAAGCTGAAAGATGAATTTCTAGCCAAAACATCCCATGAACTCCGGACACCGCTGCATGGCATTATCGGACTGGCGGATTCGCTGATCGACGGAAGCTCCGGCAAGCTCCCTCTGCCCGTGATCGAGCTGCTGCGGCTCATGAAAATCAGCGGGCAAAGGCTGGCCCATCTGGTGAACGACATCCTGGATTTCTCTAAGCTCAAACACCAGGAGATTACTTTGCACAAAGTGACGGTGGATTTGCGCCTTGCCGTCGACCTGACCCTTCAAGTCCTTAAGCCTCTGGCAGTAAACAAGGGACTCCATATGGAAAATAAGCTGCCGGACGATCTGTATGTAATAGCGGACGAGAACAGGCTCCAGCAAATATTGCATAACTTGATCGGCAATGCCATTGCGTATACGGAATCCGGAACCGTCACGATCACGGGACGCAAGTCGCACGGTCAAGCCAAAATTCAGATCAAGGATTCGGGAATCGGCATTGCTGAGTCGGACTTGTCCCGCATTTTCGAATCGTTTGAGCAGGTCCATCCCATGAACGGTCCTCAGCAGGGCGGAACCGGTATTGGGCTGTCTATTACGAAGAAGCTGATTGAACTGCATGAAGGCGAGATTGAAGTGGTGTCCAAATTGGGCGAAGGCTCAACGTTCAGCTTTTCACTTCCGCTGGCGATGCCGCAAACGCCGCGGATACAACCGAGGACGGCGCTCCCTTCACAGAACACCGCGGTGCAGGATCGGCATACGGATTGGAGCATGATCCGGACAACCGCGGAACCCGCGGAAGCCCGGATACATCTGCCTTCAGTGCTTATCGTCGATGACGACCCGATCAACGTCCAGGTGCTGCTGCAATTTCTCGGAGGGAAATATGCTCTTAAGTCAACGGGAAGCGGGCAAGAAGCCGTGGAATGGATCAGGAACGGCTACAAGCCGGACATCGCTCTGCTGGATGTGATGATGCCGTTTGTGTCGGGGCTTCAGGTGGGCCAAGAGATACGCCGGCATTACAATTCCGGGGAGCTGCCGATGATTTTCCTCAGCGCCAAGAGTCAAATGACCGACCTCGTTGCAGGCTTTGAGCATGGCGGCAACGATTATCTTGTGAAGCCTGTCGACAAACAGGAGCTGCTGGCCAGGCTGGAATTGCATCTGCAGCTGGTCCGCTGGAACCAGACCCTGGAGCGCGAGGTTGAAGCAAGAACGATTGAGCTGGAGCATTCGCTTGAGGAGCGGGCAAGAGCGATGTCCGAAGTCTCGGTCCTCGCCGAGCGCAACCGGATTGCCGGTGAAATCCACGATCATGTGGGGCATATTCTTACGGCGAGCATCGTTCAGCTTCAAGCCGGTCTGAAAATGTTATCCATGAGCGCCCCTGAATCGGTCAACAAGTTGAATCTAGCGTCAGAATTGGTTCGCAAAGGGCTCCATGAAATGAGGAATTCGGTACATATGCTGGGCGAGGAAGCAGCGGCCGCATCCTCGTTCCAGGATTCCCTGCTGCAGATCGTAGAAGATTCGGAAAAATACGCTGGGGTGACACTGGAGCACATCATTGAAATCACGGATGGCCGTCTGGAGCCGGAAGCGGAAAAGCTGATCCGCCATGCGCTGCAGGAAGGAATCACGAACGGCATCAGGCATGGCCGGTGTACGCATTTTCGGTTCGAGCTGGTGGAAGAGGACGGCTCGGTCCGGTTCACCCTGGAGAACAACGGCTTGCCATTTGCATCGGATCGGCTTGGTTTCGGTCTGACCATGATGCGGCAAACGATCCGCCGAAGGGGTGGAACCTTCCGGATCGGCACCAATGAAGGTGCAGGCTGCCTATTGGTGCTCACACTGCCAAGTAGAAGGGAGGATCAATGATGTCAAAACTAACGATACTTATCGCAGAAGATCAGACGCTTGTGCGGGAAGGCCTTGAGACTATACTTAATCTGGAATCCGATATAGAGGTTGTAGCGACAACCGACAACGGCCAAACCGCCTATGAGCTTACTAAGAGCTTGAGGCCGCAGCTCGTGTTGATGGATATCGAAATGCCGGTGATGAACGGGATTACGGCGACCCGGCTGATTAAGGAGTCTAGCCCGGAGACGATTGTTCTGATTTTAACGACGTTTACCAATGAAGATTATATTATCGAGGGTCTTGCCAGCGGAGCGTCCGGCTACCTGCTCAAAGACTTCTCATCCGACAAACTGATTCATTCATTGAAAGAGGCGGTTCGGGGCGAGCTGATGCTGCCCTCCAAGCTGGCGGCCAAGTTTGCTGCCCGTATGCGCACAGCAGCAGCCCCCAGGCAGCCCGGAATCGATTATGGGCTGACCCCGAGGGAGCTTGAGATCGCCAAGCTGATTACAGCACATAAGAACAACCGGGAAATTGCCGATACGCTGTACATCACCGAAGGGACGGTGAAAAACTATATCAGCGTGATTTATGAGAAAATCGGGACGAATGACCGGACCAAGGCCATCCTGCTGCTGAAGCATGCCTTGGAGGCTGTAAACTAATGAAAATGAACTTCTCACCAGCACCGTTTCCTCTTCAAAGGAAGCGGTGTTTTTTATCTCCATAAGTATATCGGTGAACCAGAATCTCGAACAGTTACTTTCGTCATATCCCGGTCATATGACAAAATGTACACTTCAGTCACTTATCGACAGCAAGGAATGCCCGTTATGATGGAGGCGTTGAGAGCATAACCGAATCGAAGGAGGAATTTAAAAGTGACGACGGTGAACACCAATTTAAACGGAACGGACGCTGGTTCAATCTTTGATCCAAATACGACGGATCCGGATAAGCTGAAAATGCAGGCGGACGCGATGCTGTTCTTATCTGACCTGCAGGTCAACCAGGTGCTGAAGCAGCAGTGGACTTCGCTCTTGGCCAATATCAAATCGAAAATCGACGCGAATCCCCCGGCCGGCAGCGACAAAGAGACCGTATATAAGGAAAAGCTCAAAATCATCAACAACTTTTTGGCGCAAAAAGGGTATGAAACCACTTCAGTGTATGTGCTTGAGCTAACCCGTACCGATTTTTACGAAGACCATTTGAAGGAAAGCGAACCGAATGCGGAGTCCGACCGTTTCGTCCAGGACATCCTGGCGAAGACCGCGCTTCTGGCCGGCTGGCAGGATGCGATGCAAAAGGCAACGGATACCGATACGTCGGCGCCGGATCAATTCCTGGCTCAGCACGGCTATACATGTACCGCGAAGCAGGTCAACGCTTCTTTTAAAGCGATGCGGAATGTAGACATGAAGTTCTGGACAGGTATTTATGGCAATACGGTTATGACCACATCCGACGGCAAAACGGATACGGGACCCGTAGTCATTATTTACGACAGCCTCGATGGGATCTCGATTGGCAGCGATATGCTGGATAAAGACTTGAATAAAGTCACTTACAAGGACGGCGTACTCAGCTGGACGAAGGATGACTTTACGGTGAATCATTCGGGTCAGCTGACATTCAGTCAGGTTACCCGGGCAGCCAAAGACGATAAAGATGCATACGTCGGCAATGAGTTTTTCGGTACGATTACGTATTCCAACAGCGACGGCACTGAAAAGAAGGAAAGCATATTTGGACGGATCGGCAAGCCGCCGGAAGGTTCTTCGGGCAGTCACGACGGAAATCGGAAATCGTGCCCTACTCCGCCATCCGTACAGCTGTCCGTCGTTGATAAAGCGATGAAATACCTCGGTTACTTTATGGCTGCGGTGTTCGTCGTGGATTTCATCGCCTCTGTGCCTAAGCGGTTTAAGGCTATATCGGAATTCGTAGAAAAAATCAAAAAGCCGAACGAACCGAATAAACCGGAAGTCGAGAAGAAGCTCGACAGCACCAAAGAGGAAATCAAGGAATCCAGTGATCCGAAAGCACTCGAGGAGAACGGTTCGTTTGTGGACAATATCGACAATGTGCAGCCGGAAAATTTCAACAATGAGCAGGGACTCGACTTCATTAATAACGAGCAGCTGCCGCCGGCAAGCGATGTTCAGGCGATGGAGCAAGGCATTGAAAACATGAACGAAAACGGAGAAATCAATCAAAACGAGGAAAATGTTCAAGAGGATCCAAATCCGGTTGACGATAAAATTCAAGGCAATGAGGAAAACGAATTTGAGGGCTTAGCTGAGCTGTTTGGGGAGGCGTAATGGTGATGAGCAATAATGCGGTGGCGCAGGACCAGGCACGTTTTTGGCAATTGTTCGTTCAAGCGATATCCGGGCATCTGCCGGGCAGCGATCCGAAAAATTTCATAGCGGCGGCCGGACGGGTGGACTCCCATCTGGGCAGCGAGACTGAAGTCGTCGCTCTGACGGACGCCTATAATGTAGGCAATACGATCCCTTCCTGGGGGTTAACGTGGAGCGGCGCGTTCAATAATAAGCTGTTCGATATTTACCAGCAATGGGTCCGGGATATCGTCCCTGCCGGCAGCGGCGATTCGGGAAGCGGCGGCTCGTCTTCCGGCGGGGGATCGGGCGATCCGCTGGACACGCAAATCGAGGATCTCCGGTCAAAAATCGCGCTCCTCAGCAGCGACATTTCCAAAATCAACCAAGGCATCTATTCGGACTGGCTGAACGAAGTTTGTGCGGAGCTCGATTCAACGGGAAAAGCATGCAGCGTGTATTTTACCAACCCGCCGGATCCGACCTGGGCTAACTTCCGAACCCAGCAAATGGGAACCGAAGATTATAAGGCAAAGGTAGAATCGCTGCAAACGACATACGGCGCCCTGCTTGGCGGAATGACTGAACAGCTGAACGCCCTGCTGCTGAAAAAGTTCGGACCCGGCTACCAGGAGCTGGCCGATGCGACCGAAGCGGTCGCACTCGCCGATCCTTTCGAGCCTCACTCTGCGGATGAGCTGCAAAAAACGGCTCAGTTCCAAATGACGATCAAGGAGAACGATACGACAGCAAGTGTTCCCCGGTTTAAAACGAGCGAACTTAAAGACGTCCGGCAATGGCTTATCAAGCAAAATGGCATCGCAACGAAGAACGGAGGTCCGCTGTTCGCTGAGCAGGCAAACGTACAAATCGCATTAAATGATCAGCAGCAGACCGAAAGGGACAGCTCATGGAAATTCAGTGCCAACGTGGGCATCCCCATCGACTGGTTCTGGCTTGGCGGGAGCACCAATGATTCCGGATCCACACAGTTTAAAGAGGATTATTCTTACGATATTCTGATCACTTATCAAGATGTGATTACCGTGAATATCAACCCGGGGGATTGGTTCTTCGAAGGACTGCTGTCCACGTATAAGGATTACACCAACTGGCCGCAGGGCAGCATGTTTGCAGGTAAACCGCTCTGGGACGAATCCGGACTTATGAATATCGTCGTCAAGGGAGTCGTCCTAGGATACGCGCCTTACTTGAGATTCTCATCCAAAGACTGGACCAACACAACGACGCAAACCCAATGGTCCGCCAAAGCAACGTTTGGCATCGGCCCGTTCAATTTCGAGTCGGCGTCCGCTTCCGGTTCCGATTACAGCTCGATGACGACCCAGCTCCAAGACGGTTTCGAAGTTCGCGATACGAGCGGAATTCCGAAAATCATCGGTTTAATTGTGGATACCCCCAATGGATGATCCATCCACTCCGATACATGCTCCCTTAGCTTCATCCCCGATGCTGGATTCAGCCCCTATGGCCGTTCAGCAGCCGTCTTCCCAAGAGGCGGCTGCTCCCCAGCCAACAAAGGAGCCGCTATGGCTGATCAATGTCGATGCGGCGTTTAAGGTCGGCTGTCTTGTGGCATTGCTGCTGATCTTGTGGTATTTGGCACGCCTTGTCTTTTTTCAGGCGCTGTCGGAAGGAGAGATTTATTTTCTGACCATGACGCTGTGCGGGTCCGTAGGAGGTGTAACCAGCTTCCTGCTGGTTAAAAACACGGATACCGACACCGGGATGCACTTTAAGGACAACAAGTCGTTCTACCTGCTGGTCACCGCGGTGTTCTGCGGAAATATTGCTTCCTTTTCCGTACCGCTGCTGCTGAATTTCATTCAATTGGAGAATGTGATCAGCACGCAGGTACCGCAAATATTTGTATTCATCGGGGTGTGCCTGATCGCAAGTACGTTTTCCGCACGGATCATAAGCAGCATTTCATCCCGGATCATTAAATTGAATGAACATTCAACGATTAATATCAATAATGATAAGCAAGGGTAAAGTGTTAAGGGATAGGAGAGTGCTGGCATGCTGCGGCGCTCTTCTTTTTTTGCCTGCCGTCAACATCACAGCGGATTCTAATCGGTTTTTAATCTTGTTCTTTTATAGTGAAGTCAATTCTCTATGAAAGGTGCAGCCCATGAAAACAAAAAAGGTTTGGATCCCTGCTATCATAGCAGCTGTTGCTGCCGTCCTGCTCTTAGCTTACTATTTTTATATTTCTTCTTTTCACAGTAATGGTGATCACCTCTTGGCACCCCCGGAAGGACGTGGGTTACATTCTCGCGGAGAAGAGCGGCCTGAAGGTGGCGCGGAAATTTTTAAGTTCCTGGGAACGCTCGCTGTGTTTCTCGGTGCGGCCAGCTTCTCTTGGGTCTGGTTTAAAAAGAAAATGAAATCGCCTTCGATGCTGGTGCGAAAAACCGGGAAATTTCTGTACGGCGTGCACAAGCTTTTGGGTTGGATAATTCTAACGCTCGTCACGGCTCACGGTTTATTTTTTTTGATAACCAAGCCAGGTGATCATAAAATATTTACCGGTCTTTCCGCATTCACGATCTTATTAATGATTGCCGGTTACGGTTTCTTCATAAAAAGAATTCGTAACAAGAGGATGCGCGTGGTGCACCGTTATCTCGGCATTCTGTGGGCTCCATTGCTGCTTCTGCACGCCGGCGGATCAGCCATCGTTGCAATCATTGCAACGCTTGCAGTATGGGCAGTGATACGAATGCTGGAAAGAATGCCGCGGTCATCGTCGTAGAACCATTCACTGAAGGTGAAAAAGCAGCCGATTATCCATTTAATTTTTAGTGGTGGAAACATTCGATTAAAGATATCATGATGGATATAAATCATAGAATGGGGCTATTTCGGATGCGGATTGATATGAGCAAAAATGGGTTTAACGAGGGATTATATCCATGAATATTCCGGAACTTCCTGTATTATCTACTAAACTATACATCCCGCAGCCACGAACGAGGCTCGTCTCTAGGCCGCGTCTGATTGAGCGGCTGAAGGCGGGGATGGGGCGCAAGTTGACCTTAATTTCTGCTTCAGCCGGCTTTGGCAAGACGACACTGATCAGCGAATGGGCTGCCGGTTGTGAACGGCCTGTCGCTTGGGTGTCTTTAGACGAAAGGGATAAGGATAGTCTGCGTCTGCTTACGCTCCTAGTCGCTGCTTTGCAGACAATAGAGCAGCATTTCGGAGAAGCGGTAATGCGTGCAATCCAATCCCAACCGCCACCGGAAGCCGAATCGATGCTAACAATGCTGCTGAATGAAATTTCAACAATACCGTTTGAATTCGTCCTTGTGCTGGACGATTATCATGCTGTAGGAGACCGGCAGATCGATCATACCATCGCGTTTCTGGTCGAGCATTTACCGCCGCAAATGCACCTGGTGATCGCGACTCGGGAAAACCCGCAGCTTTCCCTCAGCAGGTTTCGCGCCGGCGGCCATTTAACCGAATTGCGCGACACCGACCTGCGCTTTACTGCAGGCGAAGCAGCCGAGTTCCTCAATCAGGTGATGGGACTGCATCTGTCAGCAGAGGATATTGACGCGCTGGATCATCGTACCGAGGGCTGGATCGCGGGGCTGCAGCTCGCGGCTCTCTCGATGCAGGGACGTAAGGACATTCCCGCTTTTATCCGTTCCTTCGCCGGAGACAACCGGTACATCGTCGACTATTTGGTCGAGGAGGTTCTTCAGCGTCAGCCGGCCGATGTCCGCAATTTCCTGCTGCAGACCTCGATTCTGGATCGGCTGCATGGCCCGCTGTGCGATGCCGTTACCGGCCAGAACGAAGGGGCAGTTCGGCTTCAATCGCTGGAGCAGGGCAGCTTCTTTATCGTACCCCTGGATGACAGGCGGCAGTGGTATCGCTATCACCATCTCTTTGGTGAAGTGCTGTCCATACATTTAAGAACGGATCAGCCTGACCTCATTCCTGAACTGCATCGGCGTGCGAGTGCGTGGTACGGACGGCACGGCTCCTACGCTGAAGCAATAGGGCACGCGTTGGCCGCCGAAGATTTCCCGCGAGCGGCGGATCTGATCGAGCAGGCTTGGGCAACCATGCGCAGGAACAGGCAGGAATCCGCAGTACTCGGGTGGATTCAGGCGCTGCCCAAGGAAATCATTCGCCATAGGCCCGTTCTCAGCGTTGAATATGCATGGGCGTTACTTGCCGTCGGCCAGGTGGAAGGGGCAGAGGAACGGCTGCGCGATGCCGAACGGTGGCTGGAGAATTCCTCATTGGATAGGACGCCGGAAACTTCAGCAACCGATATGTGTTACGTAGACGAGGAGGAATTTCGCCGCCTTCCGGGCACCATTGCCGGATACCGCGCCGCTTATGCCCAGGCCATGGGGGATATACCCGCCGCCATTACATATTCGAAGAGAGTACTTGAACTCGTTCCGGCGGACGATCATCTTCGGCGCGGCGCGGCAGCCGCGCTCCTTGGTCTTGCGGCCTGGACGAGCGGTGATCTTCAGGAGGCGTACCGGATGTTCAGTGAGGGAATGGCGAATGTCCGGCGGGCAGGGAACATCTCAGACGCGATCGGGGGCTCCATCGCTCTGGCCGATATAAACATAGCGTTGGGGCGGCTTCGCCAGGCCATGGATATCTTTCAGAATGGATTACTGCTTGCTGCCGAGATGGGTACTCCTGAAATGCGGGGCACAGCAGACATGTACGTCGGAATGAGCGAGCTAAGCCGGGAGAAGGGGGACTTGGACGCCGCCATGCAGCATCTGCACAGAAGTCAGGAGTTGGGTGAGCAAATGGGTCTGCCCCAATATCCGTATCGCTGGCGGGTAGCTATGGCGCGTATTCGGCAATCGCAAGGAGACTTGGATGGCGCGCTTGAAATACTGCAAGAGGCTGAGCAGCGGTATGTCGGTGATTTTTTTCCAAACGTGCGTCCGGTGTCGGCCTTAAAAGCACGCGTGTGGCTGGCTCTGAATAGATGGGGCGAGGCTGCGGAGTGGGCACACGAACAGGGTCTATCCACATCGGATGACCTGCACTATCTGCGCGAATTTGAGCACATAACTCTGGCCCGGGTACTTTTGCACCGGCATCCAAGTAACCTTGCACATATTCAGAAAACGTTGGGATTCCTGGAACGCCTGTCCCAAGCAGCGTCAGACAGCGGAAGGACGGGGAGTCAAATCGAAGTTTTGATCCTTCAAGCCCTTGCTCATCACAGCCAAGGTGACATGTCCTCCGCACTTGCGCCGCTGGAGCGTGCCCTGACACTGGCAGAGCCGGAAAGGTACGTTCGGATTTTTGCAGACGAGGGCCAACCGATGGCCGCTTTGCTGGAAGCAGCATGGCATGGAGGGATCTGTCCAAACTATGTGCGGCTTCTTCTGCTATCCTTTGGCAAGGAGGGGAGCGGATCGGCTGCGAAAAAGGCAGTTGGGGAGCCGCTGAGCGAACGGGAGCGGGACGTGCTGCGTCTGCTCAAAACCGATTTGAGCGGGCCTGAAATCGCACGTGAGCTTCACGTCTCGCTGAATACGCTGCGAACGCATACCAAAAACATTTATGACAAGCTTGAGGTGAACAACCGTCGGGCAGCCGTAAGGCGCGCCGAAGAGCTTGATGACTTGTGACATAGCGATTTTCGTATAGCTCCGGACCTGGAAGAAGGAATAAGCCCAGGATCGGGGCTCTTTTTTATGCCAATTACTTCGAATGAATGTACGGTGACCATTTAAAATCACCACATCTGGTGATGCCGTCTCACCACATGATCTTGTATCTTCAATTTAGGAACAGAGCGGCACGATGAAAGGAGACTGACCACGACATGAAATGGAAAGGAAATTAAGGGAGGCGGTTGAATGAACGAAACACATGATATACCAGATAATCCAAATGAGCCTGAACGGTATGAGATTCGGTTTCAGGGATATCTCGGCGACCGGTGGGCTGACGGGTTCGAGGGACTTCGTCTCAATCAAGAGCCAGATGGAACATCCATTTTGACCGGATCTGTGGCCGATCAACCCGCCTTATACGGCTTGCTTAGAAGATTCCGCGATCTCAACCTGCGGCTGATTTCAGTCATCCGGCTAGAACCACAGCCGGAGTCACCACCAGAGATTAATAGGACACAAGATGGCTGTCAGTAAATATACCGGAGTGAACAGAACTTGCTAATCGTCGACAAGAATAAAAACAAGAGGAGAAAACCATATGAACATAACAGCTTATCGCGTCATTCGTTGGAGCGGTTTATCCGCCATCTTGGCGGGCATTCTTTTTATCGTCATCCAGGCAATTCATCCGCCTGAAATTCTATCATCCGTTACCACAAAGGCCTGGGCCATCGTCCATTACATGACCCTCGCGATGTCTCTGCTCGGACTGCTCGGCATAACCGGAATTTATACAAGGCAAGTCCGTGTAGCCGGGTGGACCGGATTGGCCGGTTTTCTCCTGTTTGGTCTCTTTTGGACAGCTACAATTGCTTTCACCTTTGTAGAAGCTTTTGTTTTACCGGTTATCGCTGCGGATGCACCGAGTTTCGTGGAGGGGTACTTAGGGATTTTTGCCGGATCATCAGCCGTGTCCAACCTTGGGCTCCTGCCCGGAGTAGCACCTGTAGGTGGTGGGTTGTATGTGCTCGGCGGTCTGCTGCTTGGCATAGCTACGTTCCGCGCCGGGATCCTCCCGCGCTGGACAGCTGTTCTGTTGGCTTGCGCCGCTGTGTCGACACTGGCTTCATCACTGCTTCCACACCCGCTGGATCGGGTATTGGCGGTTCCGATGGGAATCGCTCTCGCAGGTATGGGTTATGCGGTTTGGTCAGAACGGAGTCAGGAAGCAGCGCAGGGACAGGTCCGAAAACAACACGGGGGGCGAAAAAATGAGAGCCATCGTATATGAACAATACGGACCGCCACATGTGCTTCAGCTCAAGGAAGTGACCAAGCCGGCCCCTAAAGCCGGCGACATATTAATCAAGGTCTATGCTACAACCGCTGCAGCAGGAGATTGGCGATTACGCAGGGCGGACCCTTTTCTGGCAAGACTGTTCAACGGATTGTGGAGACCGAAGCGCATCCGGATTCTCGGATTTGAACTGACCGGTGTGGTCGAATCCACGGGGTCAAGCGTTACCCGCTTCAAGCCAGGGGATGCCGTCTACGCAGCCTGTGGCAGCAGCTTTGGTGCATATGCGGAATACAAATGCCTGCCCGAGGAGGGGAGCGTGGCGCTAAAGCCGGAGAATATGACGTTTGAAGAGGCGGCTGCCGTTCCGGTTGGCGCCCTCACTGCGCTCCAGTTTCTCAGAGCAGGGAAAATAAGAAGCGGCATGCGCGTACTCGTATATGGTGCTTCAGGCAGCGTCGGGACGTATGCCGTGCAGCTGGCAAAGCACTTTGGAGCGGAAGTCACCGGAGTATGCAGCGCTTCGAATGCAGAGCTGGTGACGTCAATCGGAGCCGATCGGGTTTTGGATTATACGAAACAGCAGCTGCCTAATGACGGCCCGCCTTACGATATTATTTTCGACACGGTGGGAAAAAGCCCCTTTAAAGCATGCGTCAAGCTTTTGGCACCCAACGGTGTCTACCTTCGGGCTTATCATGTGAACCCGGTGATCATCGTTCGCGGGCTGTGGGCCAGCTTGACGAGCAGCAAGAAGGTGATTGGCGGAAATATGAAGGAAAACGCGAAAGACTTGGCCTTTCTGAAGGATCGGATCGAAGCGGGTCAGCTCCGGGCGGTCATCGACCGTCGTTACCGGCTGGAGCAAGCCGCCGAGGCACATGCCTATGTTGAGCTAGGCCACAAGAAAGGCAACGTAGTTCTAACCGTCTGTGAGGATTGAGACGCCCGTTAATAACGCATCACTTGACGTGAACGCCACGAAGTTCCCGAAACTGCTCTGGCGTCATGCCTTCGTTTTTGCGGAAACGCTGAATAAAGTACGTACTGCTGGCAAAGCCGACCGTCTCCGCGACCTTTTTCACGGTCCAACCGGTTGATATCAGCAGGGATTTGGATTGTAGAATACGGCATTCGTTCAAAAACTCGATCGGCGTTTTGCCGAACAAAACGTGAAACTGCCTGCTGAAATGGGAGGGACTGTACTCTGCCTGGCTCGCCATTTGCTCGAGCGTAAGAGGCTGATGGCTGTGAGCTCTAATCCACTGCGCCGTCTCCATCAGCTTGGTGCGCATCCCCGGCTGAGGACGTTCTTCCGAGCCGTCTATGTATATGATGAATTCGGCAAGCATTTCGTACAGCATCGCGGACAACCGTGCTTCGCCTTCCTGCAGCGGGTGAATGCCGGTGGCCAGAAGATCCGACCACAGCCGATCAAGCCGGTCCGCTCCCTCCCACGAAAATACCCATGCCTCCCGTTCACCTCTCCCTTGAAGTAACGTACTAAGACCAGGAGCCGTAAAATGAACCCACCGGATATCCCAAGGCTCGTCTTGATCGGCATAATACCGCTGGGGAACACCGGGGCCGCATAGAAAGCCGGTACCTTGGCCAAGTTCCAGGATAGTTTCACCGACTTGAATGTATCCTTTTCCGCCGCGGACGATATGCCAATTATAAGTGGAGAGTCCGTGCGTCCGGTTTTCACTGTGTGATGGCTCATCTGCATAATGTCCGAACGACTCGGGATAACAAATGAGGTTCGTGAAGCGCGGGCTAGGAATGAAATAATTGATTCTCATATCTCAGCTTCCTTTTAGCATAATTGTTATACTATAGTATCAAAATCTTATGATTTAAGCCCCATATGATTAATAATATAATAGGTTCAATAAGATATTTTCAAGCAAAATAATGATACATATCGGAGGAGATACCCATGTATTTCGGCGTGGATTATTACCCTGAGCATTGGCCCGAAGAACGTTGGGCCGTTGATGCCCGAATGATGCGGGAAGCAAATATCAACATTGTCCGGCTGGCGGAATTCGCCTGGGCCAAACTGGAGCCGGAGGAAGGACGGTACGACTTTACGTGGCTCGACCATGCCATTGAGGTACTGGCCAAGGAAGGGATCAAGATCATTTTGGGAACACCGACGGCGGCGGCTCCCAAGTGGCTGATGGACAAATATCCGGATATGTACCCCGTTGATGTCCACGGCTTAACCAAAGGTTTTGGTACACGGAGGCACTATTGCGTTAATCATCCGGTGTATCAGAAGTATTCCGCAAGCATTGCCCGTGTCATGGCCGAGCATTACAAAAACAATGAGCACATCGTTGCTTGGCAGATCGATAACGAATTCGGCGGTCCGTGCTACTGCCAGAGCGATCTGCATGCCTTTCGGATCTGGCTCCGCGAAAAGTACGGCACCGTCGACAATTTGAACGAAGAGTGGGGAACCGTGTTCTGGAGCCATACTTACCGCAGCTGGGAAGAAATTATGCTTCCCACGTATGCCGCAAGCGACGGCTTCAGCCAAGGCGGTTCCGGCGGATTGATGTCCACACCTTATAACCATAATCCGGGTATGCAGCTCGATTACCGCCGATTCTATTCCGATTCGACGGCCGCCTATCAGCGGCTTCAAATCGAAGAGATTCGTGCATGCACCTCCCTGCCGATCACCCATAACTTGATGGGTCATTTCAGCGAGATCGATTACTTCGATCTAGGCAAGGATCTTGACTTTATCTCTTGGGATAACTATCCGAATAATATGTGGGGCAAATCTTCGCCTTTAACCGTCGCCATGGCCCATGATCTGATGCGCGGCATCAAAAATCAAAACTACTGGATGATGGAACAGCAGAGCGGTCCGTGCGGCTGGCACTCGTTAGGCGATACGCCCGAGCCGGGACAACTTCGTTTATGGACCTATCAGGCGATCGCGCATGGAGCGGATGCCATGGTCTATTTCCGCTGGCGGGCCTGCACGGTCGGCATCGAACAGTATTGGCACGGCATCCTTGATCATGACGGCGTCGGCCGGAGAAGGTACCGGGAGATCACCGCGATCGGACATGAACTCAAAGAACTGTCCCCCCTGTTCGTAGGGGCCGCCAACAACAATACCGTAGCCCTCATTAAAAACTATGATCAAGTGTGGAGCCACCGCGCTCAGCCTCATAACCGGAACTTCAGTTATGAAGCTCTGCTGGCAGGCTACTACGATGCAGTTGCCGGGCAGCATGTCGGCGTAGACGTGGTCAGCGTGAAGACTGACTTTACGCCTTACAAGCTTGTTCTGATGCCGGCATTTAATTTGATGACGGAAGAGATCGCAGACAAATGTGAGTCATATGTGGCAGGCGGCGGTTCGCTGCTTATCACGTTCCGGTCGGGAACACGTACCTGGAATAACCGAATGACGACTTTGACTCTGCCGGGCTTGTTCCGGAGACTGGCAGGCGTTAAGCTGGAAGAGTATGACTCGGTTAATTTCGGCCGGACCGTATCCGTGAGCGGAGAGTTCGGAGACGGCACCGCTTCCATGTGGTGCGATGTGCTTAAGCTGGAAGGGGCTGAGATCCTCGCGGATTATGAGAGTCATTATTACAGCGGAACACCGGCAGTTACTGTTCACACCTATGGTAAAGGGAAGGTTTATTACGTCGGGTGCGATCTGGATGACCGGGCGATGGAGAGCTTGATGAAGCTGGTTCTGGAAAGGGAGGGCGCTGTCCCATCCTTGTCCCAAAAATACGATGGAGTCGAGGCAGTAGAAAGAGAAAAGGATGGCAAAAGCTACTTAATGCTGCTGAATCACCGCAGCGAATCCGTCGATGTAGAACTGGGGGGGACGTATATAGATGCCCTGAGCAAGCAAACCATTGAAGGCTGCATTCGCCTGGAACCATACGCCGTGCATGTGCTTTTAAACCAAGGGATCTAGAGTGTGGTTCGTTAAGGAACATAACCCATTTCTTCGTTGACCCCATTCTGAATAATTTCGGGTGAATCCTCCATAATAGGGAAGTGAAAATGGAGGAAAAGCACATGCTCGAAAACCTGGAAAGTAACTATGACTGCAGCAATGCCGGGGAGGATTTGCATCAGCTGAAGCAGGAGCTCGCCTCGCTCCGGGGCATGGGCAAGGAAGACCCCAAGACGCAGGAAGACATTAACCGCCTCGAGAATCAGATCGCATTTATTATGAACAAATGTGACATTAATCATTAATTTGGCAGCAGCACTCCTAAACCCGGTATGTACCTATACCAAGTCACGGGGTGCTTTTTTCATGGATTAAGCCTTCTGAAATACATCGTTTGCGGCACCCGGGATTGCCGTGATTAAAGACGGTCGTTCCTATTAGGGATGATCGTCTTTTCGTATAGAGGAAATGATTCCCTTACTAAAGTGTAAGGCATATGTAAGGCTTTCTCTATTCAAATCACTTTCCATTTAGCTTACATTAGCGAGGTGCGACGGTAGACAGCAAGATGAGGAGTGATGCAGGATGAATCAGGATGATACGACATTCATCGCACTTTGCATCTATGCCGTTCAGATTCCGCTCAGTTCCTTTTGGCTCAAACGGTTTCGTTTGGGGCCTATGGAATGGCTATGGCGTCTGCTGACTTACGGTAAAAGGATACCCATCAAAAAATAAGTAAATCGCAATCGACTCATGAAGCCAGGTAGATGTCAATGAACTAGGGAGAGAAAAAGAATGAACGCATTGAAATCATGGATCAAAATGGGCTTGTTATTAGTTGCAGCCGTTATGACCATCAGCAGTATCGCTCCAGGAATCGTGTGGGCGGAGTCAAACGATAAGATCCAGAAGATCGAACAGTATGTTAAAAACCAGCAAAGCATCAGTAAAATACCCGGAATCTCTTTGGTGATTGTCGAGAAAGGGGAGACGGTGTATCAAAAAGGCTTTGGATACGCGAACGTAAAGACGAAAACTCCCGTAACATCCGATACCTTATTTGAAATTGGTTCGACGACCAAAGCCTTTACAGGTTTAGCGATTTTGCAGTTGGAGAAGCAAGGGCTGCTGCATCGGACGGATAATGTTCAAAAATACATTCCATGGTTAGAGCTGACCTATCACGGTGAGCCGCAAAAGATAACGATTAATCAGCTGCTGCATCATACCAGCGGCATCGCTTCCAATACAATCACCCGGATCCCTGAAAGCAAAGCGGACAACGCGCTTGAGCTGACGGTAAAAACATTGCAGGGCCAGACGCTGAACCGAAAGCCGGGAAGTTCCTTTGAATACGCAACGATCAATTACGACGTGCTGGGCCTAATTATCGAAGTGGTCTCCAGCATGCCCTATGAGCAGTACATGAAGCAGCACATTTTAGATCGAATCGGCATGACTAGCTCGTTCGTGGGTGTGCCATCGACTCAACCAGACCATATGGCTTCCGGCTATAAAATCGGATGGATGAATCATAGGCCATTCACACCTCCGATTTATCGGGGCAACACCCCTGCGGGTTATATCGTCAGCAATGCGAATGATATCGCGAAATGGATCAAGCTCCAGCTAAAGAGCGCTCCCGAACAGGTCAACGATCCCAAACTGATTGAGGAGTCGCACAATCCGGACAATTCGGTAAATCCTTTTGACCAGAATACGTATTATGCCAACGGATGGGCTGTCATGAGCAAAAGCAAGGAAAAAGTTATTTTTCATGCCGGTGAGAATCCGTCATTTACGTCGTATTTTATTTTGCAGCCGGATCAACAGCTGGGTATGGCGATTCTCGCCAACATGAACACGAGCTATACAACGGCAATTGGACAAGGCGTGATGGACTTGTGGAAAGGGCAGTCTCCGGCGGTGAATCATACCGACAGCTATCAACTGCTGGATCGCATCGTGAGTATCCTCGAAATCATCGTCATTTTATTCGGTGTATTATGGATTGCCTTGTCAGCCCATATTGTCAGAAAGCTAGCCGTTAAACAACGCAGGAGAAGCCCTTTAACCGGAAAAAGAAAGCTGCTGCTGCTCATCCATATTTGTATGGTTGCTGCCGTTCTAATATTTATAAGCATGCTGCCGACGATCCTGCTTGGAGGATTACCTTGGGCATTCATTCAAGTGTGGGCGCCGACGTCTATTCCTGTTTTTCTGTATAGCGTCGTCACGGCGAGCATCCTTTATTTTATCTACGGACTGCTTCTACTCTTTACAAAAAAAATGAAAAACCGATAGAGCTGGATTATAATAAGTAATCATGACGAATTGTAAAATAATCAAGCAGTGAGGGAAACCAATGACGATCGATGAAATCATTGATTACTGTCTGTCCTACCCGGCCTGTTATGAAGACCACCCGTTTGGAGCAGAATGGACCGTAATCCGCCATAAAGGGAACAAAAAGAGCTTTGCGCTGATTTTCCATCACAACGATCACTTGTGCGTCAATTTGAAATGCGAACCAAGCCGGGCCGATTTTTTGCGCAGCGTGTTCCAAGAAGTGACGCCGGCGTATCACATGAATAAGGAGCACTGGAATACGGTGATCTTGGATGGGGAGCTCCAGGATGATGATATCCATGAGATGGTAAAGCACAGCTATGAATTGACGAAGCCGAAGATCCGTTTGAGAAAGGCTAAACAATGAAGTGCGCTGCATGAACGCCGTCATGGGTTGTTCCGGGATTGAGACTGTTTCTTTTCACGAATGAACAGGGCCCTGGAATGACAACATAAGGAAGTGGTATACAACTCACTTTTCCAGAGGAGGATATCTGTCATGGCTCACCAGAAAAGAAGAAATGAAGCAGCCTGGAAGTCACGCAAGCAAGAACAGCATCCCCATGGCAAAATCAAATCGCTGAAGGAATTGTCCAGCGAATATGATGAGGAGCATACTGCGAAGTAGGGAAGAGGAGACTGACGGGCAGATGTCCGGCAGTCTTCCTTTTTGTCTCCGATGGCAATGAGTCAATAACGTACCATTGTTCAAAATGTGCAAGTCAGTTCTCATTTCCAGTCTTTACAAGTTGGAGAAAGTGTATTATATTTGTTTGTGCAAACATTAATTTGAACTTTGAATCGAGGCAGCGACATGTTGGACACTTATTTTAAAGAATGCTTGTATTTCACAGCCAATCGCCTCAGCAGGATTATTACCAAGATGGCCGAAGATGAATTTGCACCAAGTGGACTAAACCCAACTTCTGCATTTCTGATGCTGACGGTGCTGGAGAAGGACGGCATCTCGCAGAAAGAAATCGGCCAAAGCCTCCACCTTAAGCCTTCCACCATTACACGGCTCATTGAGAGCCTTCAAGCCAAAGGACTTCTCAGCAGCCGCCAGGAAGGAAGAATGTCCTTGATTTACGCAACAGACCGGGGAAGAGAGATGGAGAGCCAAATCCACGAATGTTGGCAAAAGCTGCGGCAGCGTTATAACACGATATTAAACAGCCAGGACGATGAACTCTCGCTTCAGCTGAACGAGGTAAGCAACCGCTTGGAAAGTGCCGAATGACAAGAGCATTCGGTTTTTCAATCGCACAACGTTTGCTTGTGCAACTAAATAAAATATTGGAGGAGATTGAATGAATCAGCCGGTTCTTATCGTAGGCGGTACGGGGAAAACAGGGCGTCGGGTATCAGAGAAACTGCTGCAAAAGGGAATACCGGTCCGTTCCGGATCACGTTCCGCTGAGCAGCCCTTTGATTGGAGCGATTCGTCCACATGGAAGCCTGTACTGCAAGGGACAGGGGCAGCGTATATTACCTATTATCCGGACTTGGCCGTTCCGGGTGCTGCTCATGCGATCAGTTCGTTCGCGAGATTGGCCGTAGAAACCGGCGTGCGCCGATTAGTTCTTTTGTCTGGCCGAGGTGAGGAGGAAGCTCAGCGGAGCGAACTTGCGCTGCAGATTTCCGGCGCCGACTGGACGATCCTCCGCTGCAGCTGGTTTTGCCAGAATTTCAGCGAGAGCTTCCTGTATGACATGGTACAAGCGGAAGTGGTAGCACTGCCGGCAGGAAGCGTGAGAGAACCGTTCATTGATGCAGACGATATTGCAGATGCAGTCGTCTCGGCTTTGACAGATGACCGGCATATCGGGCAGCGGTATGAATTGACGGGTCCGCAGGCAATTACTTTTGCGGAAGCTACGTCCTTGATCGCTCAAGCCTGTCAGCGGAATATTCGGTATGTCGAGCTTACTTCCGAACAATTCCTATCCATGCTTACACAACAACAAGTACCTGATGAGTATATAACACTGCTGTCTTATTTGTTCTCCACCGTGCTGGATGGCCGAAACGAGATTCCGGCGGATGGCGTGGAGCAAATACTAGGAAGAAAGCCAAGGGATTTCTTCGACTTTGCACGGCAGGCGGCTACAGACGGAGCTTGGGGTTAAAACAGTAGTTTATCAAAGTGGTCCATCAAATCGTAGGAGGACATAACCGTGGTGAATTTTTTATATTATCTGACCTTCGCATCTACGTTAGGATCCGGATTGCTGGCCGGCGTGTTTTTCACCTTTTCGGCATTCGTGATGACGTCGCTTTCCCGACTTCCTGCAGAGCAGAGCATATCTGCTATGCAGTCGATCAATTCGACGATTCTGCAATCGTTATTTATGCTCGTCTTTATGGGGACCACCATCCTAAGCGTCGTTTTGGGCGTTGCTTCGTTCTTCAAATCGGGCAACCATAGCGCGGTCTATGTAATCATTGGCTGCTTGTTTATTTTTGTCGGAGTGTTTCTGGTAACGGCCATCTTCAATGTTCCGCTTAATAATTCTCTAGCAGCTGTAAGTCTGGGGGCTGACGAGGGAGCGCAAGTATGGAGTGAGTATATTGCCGGCTGGGTACCCTGGAATCATGTAAGAACGATTTCCTCCATCGCAGCGCTGATTTCCTTTATGATCGCTATTCGTAAATGGTAAGCATGTTACGTCAATGCCTGATAACCACTGGTCCTGGATCAGTGGTTTTTGCCTATTTTCCATAGAAATATGTTGCCGGCCACAATTAAATGTTGCCGACCACTTATTTGTGTGTTATAGTTGCAATGTTACCAAATATGTTGACGACCACATATTAAGAACAGACCTTACAGAAAGTGAGGATCATTAGATGAAAGAGAATAACAAGCATCATGTTGATGTTCCCGAAGATGAAGTCAGTGCGGTGAGGGAGTTTCCCGTAAGTTTCTCGATATTCAGCATGGCGCGCTCACACCGCGGGCTTGCGGCCCAACTGCTACGGGAAGCAGGCTTGTACCCTGGCCAGGAAATCGTACTGATGCAATTGTGGCACCAGGACCACCGATCGCAGAACAGCTTGTGCCGGTCGACTCGTTTGGACCACTCCACGATCGCTAAATCGGTTCGTCGTTTGGAAGACGCCGGACTGGTTATAAGCAGCCGCTCCGAGGAAGATAAGAGAGTCACCATCGTGTCGCTCACTCAGGCAGGGCGTGATATTGAACGCAGGGTGAATGACGCGTGGAGTAAGGTGGAAGCCTTGACGACCGAAGCACTCACAGAAGACGAACAAATGACATTTGTGACCTTGGCACGGAAAATAGCTGCTTCTTTGGAGGCGGCAGAGGAATAAGTAAAAACAAAAATCGATCAAAAAATTTAAGGAGATGTTCATATGTCTAAATTGATGCAAGCAGCTCAAATCCATGAATATGGCGGCCCGGAAATGTTGAAAATTGGAGAAGTGGAAGTGCCTCAACCGAATACGGGCGAAGTGCTTGTCCGCATCGTGTACGCTGCCGTAATTCCGCTGGACTTTAAACTTCGTAACGGTTGGGTTCAGGATGTATTCCCAGTTACATTCCCTTACATCCCGGGTTTCTATGCTTCCGGGCACATCGAAGCGGTAGGCCCCGGAGTTACGGCATTCAAGCCGGGTGATCGCGTATTCGGAAACGTAAAGGGAGGCTATGCCGAATATGCTGTTGCGTCGGCCAACGAATTGGTCCACATGCCGGCTTCATTAACCTTTGAAGATGCGGCAACGATCAAGGCTGGAGCGGAAGCGGCTTGGAAAGCATTGTTTACGGAAGGTGAGCTGAAGCCCGGCCAAACCGTTCTGATTCATGCAGCAGCAGGAGGCGTGGGACAGTTCGCCGTTCAGCTGGCCAAGTGGAAAGGAGCCACTGTGATTGGTACGGCTTCCACAGCCAATCTCGATTTTGTAAAATCCTTGGGCGCGGATCACGTCATCGATTACACGACAACCCGGTTCGAGGAGGTTGTTCCCCATGTAGATCTCATCGTAGACTCCGTTGGCGGGGATACGGAAAACCGATCCTGGTCTGTGCTCAAACGCGGCGGAATATTGGTTTCACTCACCCAGCCGCCATCCGCAGAAGCAGCTAAAGAGCATGGCGTCACAGCTAAGTTCAACACCAAATTTCCAACCCCTGAAGATTCGGTAACGATTGCAGGACTGATTGCTGACGGGACACTTAAAGCGTCAATCGATGCCAGTTTTCCGCTGAATCAAGCTAAGAACGCTCTGGAGAAAAGCGAGAACAGACATGGGCGCGGTAGAATTTTACTCCATGTAAGCTCAAGTTAAGATCAGACCATTCCATTATTTAAACTAGTAAGACGGTAGCTTTATTGATTGGCTGTTAAAATTGCATAAAAGTATTTAATCATGTATAATATAAGAAATTCATACATCGGAACACCGGAGGAGCCTGTCACGACAGGCTCTTTCTGCGTTCTTGTAGGAGAGCCCTGTCGTTGACGGGCTCTTTTTGTGCCTTTTTCCGGATATGGATGGTGGAGTTCAAACCCGAAGGAGGCACTTATATGTTGGAAATTATGATGTACCTGGCCATTATTTTGCTCGCTACCAAACTGCTTGGGGACTTGTTCGTCAGGCTAGGTCAGCCTGCTGTTCTGGGAAAGCTGCTTGCTGGCATTCTTGTCGGTCCTGCTGTGCTTGGCTGGATTCATCCGAATGAATTTATATCCATCTTCTCAGAGATCGGCGTCCTGCTGCTGATGTTTATGGCGGGTCTGGAAACGGATTTGGATCAGCTGCGAAAAAATTGGAAGTCGGCGTTCGCCGTAGCGGTTGGAGGCATTATACTGCCGTTTATCGGCGGCTATGGAGCCGCATCTGTTTTTGGCCTGAGCAATAACCAGGGACTTTTCCTGGGCTTGCTGCTTTGTGCCACTTCGGTTAGCATATCCGTTCAGACTCTGAAAGAAATGGACCGGCTGAACACAAAGGAAGGCACAACGATCCTGGGTGCAGCGGTTGTAGATGATGTCATCGTCGTCGTCCTGCTGGCGGTGATGATGAGCTTGCTTGGCACCGGTCACGACATCTCCCTTGGCCTGCTCATCGGCAAAAAGCTGCTGTTTTTTGTCGTTGCCATCGTTGTCGGCTGGCTGGCGGTGCCTTGGTTCTTGAAGTTTTTTGCACCTCTGCGCGTAACAGAAGCCGTCATCAGCGGAGCGCTTATCGTGTGCTTTGCCTTATCGTATTTTGCCGATCTCATGGGTGTAGCCGCCATTATTGGCGCTTTTGCGGCGGGCATTGCCGTTTCCCGGACCCCGTTCAAGCATGACGTCGAGGACCGCTTGGAGCCGGTGGCCTATTCCATCTTCGTTCCCGTATTTTTTGTCAGCATCGGTCTCAACATTACGTTTGAAGGTGCTGCTAACCAGCTGCTGTTCATGGGCGTCATTACGATTGTTGCGATTCTGACCAAACTGCTCGGAGGCGGGCTGGGCGCCAAACTTACCGGGTTTAACGGCCGCTCATCGCTCGCGATCGGGTCGGGAATGATTTCTCGCGGTGAGGTAGCTCTCATTATAGCGGCAACGGGTTTGGAGTCCGGACTGCTGCTGCAGAAATACTTTACCTCCGTTGTCATTGTTGTGATGTTGACGACGCTTATTACGCCGCCTTTGTTGAAGATGTTATTTTCGGGCGAAAAAAAGAGAGGAGACCAAGCGTTGAAGGAGAATGGATAAATGGAACCTGCAGCGGATGGCTTATTTGATGAGCTGAAGCAGCCGATAATATCTTATTCATATCGTGCTGGCCGTTCAGTCAGGCTGCTATTACTATAATCTTAGAAAATCATTGTCAGATTTCCGCCTTTTCCCCGGTATTATCATCCTTCGCTCCGGTTTTCCACTTTCAAGGAAGCCGGTATTCTTAAACATGTAAGCACTTCCATTCTGGAAGGCAGCGGCGGAACAGGAATCGGTGTTCATCCTGTAGACCGCCGTTCTTGCATCGAATGAATTGGCGCAACTGGTAAATTCGCAGCGGCAAGTGTACAACCGGAGAGGTGAATGCGGATTGCCGGGACAGTAAGAAGGATGGAGGAGGGACGATGGAAATCGTTACTGCGGGAATTCCCGCTAGAACGGAGAAGCCGCGAAGGCGGCTGCTAATGAAGATATGGAAATACAAATGGCTGTACGCCTTGCTGTTGCCTGCACTGGCCTGGGTCATTGTGTTCGATTACTTGCCTTTGTACGGCATCAGCATCGCGTTCATGGACTACAACGTCATCCAAGGATTCGGGGCCAGTAAGTGGGTGGGTTTCGCACATTTCCGGGAGATGTTTGCGTCGGAGATGTTCCTGAACGCTTTTCGCAACACACTGCTCATCAGCCTGTACAAGATGATCAGCGGATTTATCTGTCCCATTTTGTTAGCGCTGTCGCTAAATGAAATTCGGACCAAATGGTTCAAGAAGACACTGCAGACGGCCGTCTATCTGCCGCGTTTCGTGTCCTGGGTTGTCTACGGCGGCATCATTACGCTGCTGCTTTCACCGGAGACCGGCGTGATTAACAAAATCGTCGAATGGTTTGGCGGCAAGCCCGTATATCTGCTCGTCGAGCCTGCGTATTTTCGGGTTATTCTCGTCGTCACCGATGCCATGAAAGAAATGGGCTGGGCAGCGATCATTTATTTGGCCGCCATCGCTGGGCTGAATCCCGAAGTGTACGAAGCCGCGGTGATGGACGGAGCGACGAGGTTTCAACGCATCATCCACATCACGCTCCCGGGCATATCAAGCACGATTATCGTCATTTTCATCCTAAGGGTCGGCTATCTGATGAGTGCCGGCTTGGACCAAGTGCTCAACCTGTACAACCCGATGGTGTTCGAAGTTGGCGACATTCTCGACACCTACATCTATCGGGTAGGCATCGAGCAGTTCAGCCTCAGTCTCGCGGCGGCGGCAGACGTCATCAAGGGAATCATCGGCTTCGCCATGGTACTGATCGCCAATCAGATCGCAAAGCGAATCAATGATTCCGGCATTTTCTGACAAAGGAGAATCCGAATCGTGAAGCTCACTCGAGGCGAATCCATTTTTATCGCTACCAACTATTTCGTACTGTCGCTCATTACGCTCATTATCATGATTCCGTTCTGGTATGTTCTATGCGTGTCCGTAACGCCATACTCGATCTTCAGCGAAAAGAACGGGCTGGTGCTGTTTCCGACATCGCTCAGCTTCGATTATTTCGCCTACTTGCTCAAGAAGGGATCTCTCATTTATAACGCTTATGGGGTGACGATCCGTAATACAGCCGCCGGTGTCTTGCTAGCGCTTCTGCTCACGGCTGCGGCTGCTTACTCCCTGGCGGAGAAGAAGCTGCCCGGCCGGCGGATCATCATGCTGATCTTCATGTTCACGATGTTGTTTAAGGGTGGTTTAATTCCGACGTATATCACGATCAAAAATTTAGGTCTGCTGAACACGGACTACGTACTGATCCTGGTCATGGCCTATAGCGCCTTTAATATGATCATTATGAAATCCTTCTTCGAAGGTATTCCAGACAGTCTGAAGGAATCAGCTGCAATTGACGGGGCATCCGAAATCAGGACGCTGCGTTCGATCGTTCTCCCGATGTCGATGCCGGTCATTGCCTCGATTGGCTTGCTCTACATGGTGACGTACTGGAACGATTTCTTCAATGCGCTTCTGTATGTCACGGACTGGCACAAAGCGCCGGTGCAGCTCGTATTACGCACCATCATCGCGAGCTCCAGCCTGCCGCCTGAATTGCTCGAAGCGGCAGGGAGAACGCCGCCGCCCACGATTGGAATCCAAATGGCGGCCATTGTCATCGTAGCGCTGCCGATGATGGTTCTGTATCCGTTCATTCAGAAGTATTTTGAACAGGGCATGCTGATCGGATCAGTTAAAGGGTAATCAACCATTTAAGTGAAATTACAGGGGGATGTCTGTATATGTCAAAGACAGTTAAACATTGGGGTTACGGCGTACTCGCCGCCTTACTTTTGGGAACGCTTACGCTGTCGGGATGCGGCAGCAACAACGATGGAGACGGGAGCGCAAGCGCCGAGCCGGGAAACCCGTCAGGTTCGTCTGAAGCGACTGCGGAACATTCGCCTTACGAGCTGAAGTGGCTGAAGGCACAGGATATTTCACTGCCATATGACCCTTCGAAGGACGCGGTGAAACAAGCGATCGAGGCCAAGCTGAATATTAAGATCATCCCGGAGATGGTCGATGTCCAGCAATACAAAACGAAGCTGAATCTCAAGATGGCAAGCAGCGACATTCCGGACGTGACGAAGATCGATTTTGCCGATGACTTTCAGAAATACGCGCAGCAAGGAGCTTTCGTAGATCTGACCGACCTCATTAACGAAAAGGACACGCCGAATATTATGAAGGAAGTACCGCCGGATGTGTTCGAGCAGGCGAAGGTGAACGGTCGCATCTACGGAATTCCGTATCAGGGCGGGCCCGGGGCGGGGTATCGCTGGGACTTGGTCATGCGTAAGGACTACATGGAGCAGGCAGGCGCTTCCGTACCAAAGACGCTTGACGAATATTATAACCTGCTGAAAAGGGTCAAGGAGCAGCATCCGGATGTCATTCCGCTCGGGGGTTATACGTCCCAGATCGGACAGGTAAAATTCGCAAACAATTCCTTCGACAACGTGTTCGGCGCGTTCGGTGTCACACCCGGTTTTTTCACAGAGAAGGATGGGAAATTCAGCAACTATGACATCGATCCCCGGATGCGGGACGCGCTGCTGTTTCTGCAGAAGATGTACAAGGAAGGGCTCATCGACAAGGAGTTTTCGACGATTAAGGAAGAGCAGCTGCGGGCAAAAATTTTCAGCGGCAAGGTGTTCTCCTGGATGGGCTGGTGGTCGACGGCCAGCGATTACGACACGCAGATCGAGACCAATGAGTTGATCAAGAATGGCAAACTGGCCAAGGACGGTTCTCCCGAATCAGGCTGATCAGCCCTTCAAATACTTGACTTTGACCGGGTCACTGCTGGGGACGGACGGTACGGCCGTTGCGCCAATGGGGGCACCGTTCTCGCAGATGAATGCTATTAGCGCTAAAACAAAAGACCCGAAGCGCGTACTGTCGATCATCGAGGATTCGCTATCCGAGGAGAACCAGATGTTGACCGTCTGGGGCATTGAAGGCGAGGACTATTCCCTCGTAGACGGGAAGCTTAAAACGAACACGACTCTCGTCGATCCGAAGACACAGCAAGATCCGAAAGGCAACTTCAGAGGCACGCAGAGCTATCTATTCGCTCCTGGACTGAAGGGCTGGCCGCATTACCTTGAGTCGCTGCCGCTGCGGTTCTCCGAAGCACTCGGCGTCGCGATCAACAATGAGCATCAAATCACCGACGCTTCCAGCTACCTTGAATCGCCGACGAAAATCGCCAAGCTGACAGAGCTGGATACGATGCGTGACTCGGTATTCACTCAAATCATCATGGGTGCCGACATCAAGAAGTTCGACGAATTCGTAGAGAAGTGGAAGTCGCAAGGGGGCAATCAAATTTTGAGCGAACTAGAAGCTTCCTATCAGAAAAAAGCAGGCAAGTAAAAACGTAACGTCAGCAGCCTTCCTGGTGTAATCCGGCGATGCCGGAAGCATTGGGGAGGTGCTTTGCCGTTTGAAAGTCTCGGTTTCAGGGGAACGCAGCGGGTGAAATCCGCCAGCATTTCACGATATTGCAGGAGATTTAGGCGGAGAGAGGGAAGAAGCTAAATAAAGCGTTACCCTCCACGATGATTATAGATTGTGATTTACTTGGAGGTTTAAGGAAAACAATTTGGCAAGGGAGGGTTTGGTGATGGTCACGAATAAGCGCCACACCAGCTTGCTGGCCCGGATCAGTCTGCCGGTCTTTGCGCTGGTCGTGACGGTCATCGCCCTGTTCGCCGCATCGGCAAGCTACATTCTCATCCGGGTGCAAAATGAACACACGCGTCAGATGGCGGAACAATCGATGAAGTTCGTACACCGCAATCTGGAATATCAGCTGGACACGATGAACAATATGGCCGCGTTTCTGCTGTCCAACCAATCGATCGAAAATTTGCTCGAGACGGAGCATTCAGCGCCCTATGAAGCGGTCAACGACTTCTTCACCCTGCAGACGAATTTGCAGAATCTGTCTCTCTTATCACTGCTGAATGATGCCAATTCAGGCAGTATCGTTCAACAGACATATGTCGTCGCCGTCGCGTTGGAGCCGGAGAGCGGCCTGTACACCCTCGCGACCGACCACTTCGCCCCGGTGACCGGCATTTACAAATCGACGGACCTGCAGAACGAGAGCTGGTATCGTGATCTGATCTCCGGAGGGCGTCGCAACGTCTGGTGGGGACAGAAGGCCGGACGCTCGGGGACAGCGATGATCTATTCGGCGACCAAGAAAATTAGCACCAAGGACGGCCGCGTGATCGGCACCGTCATGATCGGGGCGGATACCGGAAGCATCCGGAGCCTGTTCGAGAACGCTGCGCTGACATCAGGCTTTCACCTTTTGGTGGATGAAGAAGGACGCGTCATTTACAGCGAACGGTATGCATTTCTCGAACCGGCCGGCGGGCTTCCGTTCGTTCGATCGGCCAACTGCGATGGAAGCTCGGCCGACGCGAAAGTCGAAGGGACGGTGCACCGTGTCACGTGCGTAAAAATGGACAATGGCTGGAAGCTTTTGACCGCTGTTCCAAAGAGCCACTTCGGCAGATACACGTTTGCCATCTCGGCGATCGGCGCTTTGGCTGCGATCGCAGCCGTACTGATCGCGGGACTGTGGCTGCGGCGTATCGTCATACGGGTTACCGTTCCGATTACCCGGCTAGTTAACGCTGTTCAGCGTCCCGAAGTGCTTGCATTCCGTGAGCAGCTGCCCAAATTGAAGTCAGGCATCCACGAAGTCGAGACGCTGAACGAGAAATTCGCGTCCATGCTGGTTACGCTACACGGCCTGATTGAGAAGAGCTTTGAGGAGGAGATTGAGCGCCGCCAGCTTCAGTTGGAACTGCTGAATGCCCAGATCAACCCTCATTTTCTATATAATACCCTCGATCTGATCAATTGCCGTGCCATTTTGGCTGGAGACCGGGAGACGAGCTCGATCGTGCGTTCGCTTGCCAATGTGTTCCGATTCGGTTTGAACCGGGGCCGAACGTGGATCTCCTTGGACAATGAGATCAAGCAGGTAGAAGCCTATTTGCACATCCAGCAAATGATGCACGACGATCTGCTCGCCGAGTTTCATATCGCTTCCGATCTGCACGACATCGTCATTCCTCACTTTATTCTGCAGCCGCTTGCGGAGAATGCCATCGTTCACGGCTTTGCCGGGCGAACGGACGATTGCCGTATCGCGATTACCGCACAGGCGGAAGGGACTACGCTTATTCTGCGCGTCGAAGACAACGGAAAGGGCTGCAGCATAGAGGAGCGCAATCGTGTGCTGTGGGAGCAGGACTCGGGGGAACACGGATTAACGTCAAACTCATCTGCTGAGAACGGTTATGGAACGCTGAACGTGCATCGGCGGATACAACTGCAATGCGGGCCAGGCTTTGGGCTGCGATACGTGCCCGTGGACGAAGGAACATGCGTTGAAGTTGTACTCCCGCTGCGTTCCCATGTTCAAATCGACCCTGAGGAGGAATCGCCTGATGTATAAACTGCTGATTGCCGAGGACGTCAAACTCGTCCGGGAGACGCTGTCGCGCTCCATCGATTGGGAGCGGCTCGGCATTGAACTCGTCGGAGCCGCCAAGAACGGAGAGGAAGCGCTCGAATGGCTGAAGCGCGATCCTCCGGATCTGCTCCTTACCGATATCGGCATGCCGAAGGGGAATGGCCTGGAGCTGATTGAGGCGTTCCGGGCCAGCAAGCCGGACATGAGGTGCATCATCCTGTCGGGGCTGAACGAATTCGAGTACGCGCGGCAGGCGATCAAGCTGCAGGTGCAGGAATACATCATGAAGCCGATCGATCCGGAGGAGATCGAGCAAGTATTCACCAGAATCGTTGCAGAGCTGCACAAGGAACGGGAGGAACAGCGCGGTGTCGAGCTTATGGAACAAAGGCTTAGGGATCGCCTGCCTAATTTGGCCCAGACGCTGCCAATGGCTGAGTGGTCCGGCAGCCTCAAGAAGAATAAGCTCGTCGAACAAGCGATCCAGGCCATTCGTGAAAATTATTCGCGGAAGGATCTGTCGCTTCGGGACGTTGCAAGTGGGGTTGGCCTTAGCGAGAAGTATGTAAACGCGCTGGTCAAGGAAGTGACCGGCATGACGATCAACCATTGGATCGTCAAACTGCGTATGGAAGAGGCGGCCCGGCTGCTGAAAGACCCCGCGAATCGGATTTACGAGGTATGTGACCGGATCGGTTATGTCGACCAGGACCATTTTCGCGAAACGTTTAAGAAGCAGTTTGGACTGACCCCTACAGACTATCGAAACAACTACATATAAAGGAGCGATCAGGGAATGCAAATGGAGCAAACGGACCTGAAGGCTGCGGCGGACCGCGTCTACCGCTATCTGATGTTCAGCAGTCCGGAGAGCTGGGGCGGACACGAATGGGCTGAATGGGCGATGGAACGGAACCGCTGGGATTGGAATCCGGGGGTCGGTTTAATCGCGGCAGCCGATTATGGAGCCTTCTGCGGAGCGGAAGGGATGATACAGGCAGTGGAGGTCTGGACGGAGCAAAACATTGGCGGGTCCGAGAAGATAAAGGTCATTAACTCACTCGCACCCTACGCGATATTCCCCTTTCTCTACCGGCAGACCGGTAACCGCTTCTACAAGGACAAGGCAGAGGAGATGGCGCTTTGGTTAGTCAAGGAGGCGCCCCGGACAAGGAATGGTGCGTTTGAGCATACCGTCACCGAGAGCGCCTCGTTTAGCGAGCAGGTATGGGCGGACACCGTCTTCATGGCCATCCTCTTCTTGGCCCGGACGGCCCGGTTAACAGGGAGTAAAGTGCTTGCGGAAGAAGCGATGAACCAGACGCTGCTGCACCTTCAGACGCTGCAGGACGAGGAGACGGGGATGCTATTCCACGGTTGGAACGGCGAGACGGGGGATTGGATGTCGGCCGCACGGTGGAATCGGGCTAACGCCTGGATCGCCGTTGGCGTGCCCATGATTGCAGAAGAGGCGGGCGAACTGTGCGGCGACATGAAGCTGATCGGCGAGCTCCGCGAACGCTATTCGCGATTAGCCGAGGCGCTCGTCCGCTGTCAAAATGAGAGCGGCTTGTGGCCGACGGTCTTGGACCGCCCCCACTTTTATGAGGAGACGTCGGGTTCCGCCGGCATCGCCTGCGGATTGTACAAAGCGGCACGCGCCGGATGGATTCCTGCGGAATTGGCATTTGCCAGCGCTGATCGCGCAGTCGCCGCCGTTCTCACGCAAGTTCGTGAGGACGGCGCTGTCCTTGGCGTCTCGGGAGGTACGCCAGTGCTGGGTAGCGTCGAGGCTTACGATCATGTCCCGACTTTTCCAACGCTTTACGGCCAGGGGCTCGTTCTGCTGCTGTTTGTGGAGAAGCTGCGGATGATCGCTTCAGCATGACGATGTCGCATGATGGATACATTAATGACGCGAATAGGGGCATCTGGTTGACCTGCAGACCATGCCCAAGAAGACGAGGCTTGTTGAAACAGACCAGCTTACTGACATAGGGTTTACCATTGTAATACAGAAAGGAGAATTGAATATGGCACGCGTTCTATTTATTAATGCCGGATCGGAGGGGCATATCAATCCGACGATTGGCGTTATTCAGGAGCTGACCTCGCGCGGGGAAGAGGTTGTCTACTTTTGCATCGAAGCTTTTCGGGAAAGGTTGGAGAAGGCAGGAGCGATCGTACGGACAATTGACGACCAGAAATTTATCAAAGCCTTTATCTCCGGCGGAAGAAACTATTTGCTGGAAAGGGTCAACGGTCTCTTGCTGACGGCTGATGTCGTGATTCCCAGCGTTCTTAAACAGATCCAGGGAGAGCATTTTGACTATATCATCCATGACTCCATGTTCGGCTGCGGACGTTTGCTGGCGGAGATCCTTAAACTTCCCGCCATCAGCTCTTGCAGTACTTTTGCAGAGTCCAAACCATCTTTCGACCATATGATGGAACAGTTTTTCAACGATGTCCCTGAAGAGATCACTAAACCGATCAACGATAAGTATCAAAACCTGACGGCCATGATCCAGCAAAAATACGGCGTCGAGATCCATTCTCCTTACGAGGCGTTCTGTAACCCTGCATCACTTACGATTGTCTATACAGCAAGGGAGTTCCAACCGGGAGGGGATACATTCGATCCGTCGTATAAATTTGTGGGTCCATCCATCACTTCGCGGTCCATGGAAGATGACTTTGACCTTTCCGAAATCCAGGGGAAAAGCCCGATCTACATTTCACTCGGCACCGTCATGAATCAGGCGCTGGAATTCTATAAGCTTTGTTTTGAGGCATTTGGAAATTCCGATCATACGATTGTTATGTCGATCGGGAGTAAAACCCCGATATCCGATTTGGGAGACATCCCGGATCATTTCATCGTCAAAAGTTATGTTCCGCAAACGGAAGTGCTGCAGCACGCCCAGCTATTTATTACACACGGCGGGATGAACAGTGCCCATGAAGGTCTTTACTTCGGGGTACCGCTCATTGTCCTCCCGCTCAGTGCGGATCAGCCTGTAATCGCGGGACAAGTCGCCCGGACCGGTGCGGGTATGACCTTAGACATGCAGAGCTTGACTGCCCATCAGCTGCGGGAAGCGGCAGACTTGGTATTAAGCCGCGGTTCTTTCAAGGAAGCCGCCGCAAGGATGGGCGAATCCTTTCGCAAATCAGGTGGTTACCGGCAAGCGGTCGATCATATTTTCGAATTTAGAGATCGGCATTCGGACTAAGGCGAAAGATCTCCGTTTATCCGCTGCGGATGGAGTGGCAAAATGAGATCGTACAGCAAAAGGTCCCGGAATTATTCCGGGACCTTTGTTGTTTCCGTAGTCAAACTTCTCTTGAGCCGGACCAAAGCATCGACGTTCCGCGTCGTAATGGAGGCGACTCCCATACTTGCGAACCGTTCCATCCATGTCTCCTCATTGACGGTCCACACGAAAACCGGAAGCGAGCGGGCTGCAGCCTGTTCCAACAGTTCCTCCCTGACCAGCTGGTACGGAACATTGAGGCCGATGCAAGCTGCGGCAGCTGCATCCTCACAGGTACGACGGACTGCATCCGTATACTCTTGGGTTAGAAAAAGCTCCGTGTCGACATTGAGCAGCTTTCTAAGCTCCGGATGCGTTTGCTGTACAAGCATGGCCCGGTCGGGTCCGCAGCCTGTCAGCAAGACTTGGTCCGCCATCTTGTAGTGATGAATGAGCGCCGCAGCCGCTTCGACGCTGTCATCGGTTTTGAGATCCAGATTCGCGGTGATACCGGCAGCCTGAACCCTGGCCAGCATCTCATCCAGCCTTGCGATCGTCATCGTCCCGGATTTGCCGGCGTAGTCTACGCTGAGAACCAGCTCCTGTAGTTCTGCCATACTCATTTCCGAAATATGAATGAGCCTGCCGTCCTCCGTCCGCCATTCATCGTCATGGGCAAGCACGGCGATCCCGTCCCTGGTGACCCGGACGTCTTCTTCAATAATGTCGGCACCAAGCCGGATGCCGGTCTCGATCGAGGATAGCGTATTATCGAGCGTATCCATACAGCCGCTGTGTGCCGTGATCAGTGGAAATGGTGTAGTCATTGAGGGTTATCACACCTCCCGGTTCATCAAAATAAATGGGGTTGGTAAAGGCAATCATCGTGCGGATCCCGCGGATTGTTCCCCACAGCTCCGCACGCACCCACCGCAATCCTTCGCGTGAAAGCGTCACATTGCAGCCCTTGCTATCTGCAGCATAGGGGAGTTCCGATACCATACCAAGATTGCTGTGAAAGCGCAAGGTATAGATTTGTTCCGGCAGCTCCCAATGCTCTTTCCGTGCCTCGAAATCGGCAGCTGCCTGCAGTTCGATCGTGTGATCCGGTGAAGGTCCCTCTGGGACGGCATCCCCTATGCCGTAAAGTTGGCCGCCGAAATGGACGCCAAGATCGAGCCGCGGACCAAGGGTGACGGAGGCCCTTCCAGCGGAAAGGGCGGCGACCGCCTTGTCGGTGATCGAGCCTCCATGCTCTTCCATAAGCAGATACGTGACGGACAGCGGTTCATCGGTCTGTTCCTGGCGGTGCCAATCCCGGCCGGAAGTCGCCGCGATCCGGAAACCTTCGTTCAGCTTGTCGGTCCAGAGGCGAAATGCGCGGGCATTGTTATTTTTCAGCGGGGCAAAGGTCGTGGACCACACTTCGATATAATCAAGCTCATTCCAGTCGCGGAGCTCGAATTCCCAATAGCAGCCAGTGCACATGGGACTGCCGGGACGAAAAGGGTGGGCCATGCCGGCGATACCGCCGTGCTCGTGAACTCGGGCGAGTCCAGCGTGAATGTCACCAGGACCTACCGGACGCCAATCGATATAGTCCTTCACGCCAAGCGTCACCATATGACCGAAGAAGGTGGTCCATTCCATGCCTTGAATGATGTTCATGCCCGTCTGCTGCTCAACCGCCTCTTTATTCCATAAGCCGGACATCGTGTTGTGGTCTGTCAGGGCGATGCAGTCAAATCCAAGCGCTTTTGCGCCGGCAGCCAATTCTTCCAGGCTCTGACCTCCATCACTGTGAAAAGTATGGGTATGAAGCTCACAAGCCATCCAGTTCATCCATGGTCCTCCTCATGCCAGATTTGCAGCGAGTAGCGGCAGTCGTCCGTCACGATGGCATGCAGGCTCAGTGTAACCGTCCACATGCCTGCTTGCAGTGCCCCTTTGCTCAGACCGGGAGACGATTCAAGCCCGGAAATAAACAGATGCTGCTCCGGATCATGGCGGTGGGCAGCCCCGCGGTGACCGGACGGATCGTCAACGGACAGCGTGATCAAATTTTTGAGCGGAAGGTAGGACTGCCATTTGGACTTGGCCTGTTCCCGGAGTTCATCCTCGATATATCGGTCAAGGCCTTGCTCAATCAGCGTTCTAGCCCTGGCATGATCCTCGAGATTTTTCGGACTATAGGAAAAGTCGATTTTCATCCGTCCTCCGGATTTGGCCAGAAAAAAACGGTAAGCGATATGCGTCTTGGAGCACTCCGGCGTTACAGCTCCCTGAACGTTGACGAGTAAAGTATTCATGATGAACGCACGCTTTCTTCTTTGATCATGGAACGGATATAGAAATATCCGACAAAAGAGCAAAGCAGGAAGGTAAAGAATGCTGTGGCCGCCGCCAGCTGGCGGTCCTGAAACACACTGAAAATTTGCTCCATGGACACGCCCAGCATTTGCGGCGCATTGGGTCCAATCAGAAAGGGAGCGGTGAAGGAACCGATCACGCCCATAAATACAAAGGTAAGGGCGACGAGCAGCGTCTTGAACGTCAGCGGCAGAATGAGCCGGAAAAAGATTCTCATCCGTCCGGCCCCCACATCCTTTGCGCTTTCAATGACTGCATCGGGTACGCCGGACAAAGCCGAGCCCAGCAGCATCGTCGTAAACGGAATATTAAACCAAAGATTCGCGAGAATGATGCCCTTCATGTCAAATATAATCCTTGGAAAGCTGTCCGTACCCAGATGGTACAGGATCCTTGCCATCCAGCCATGGTTGCCGAGAAGCTGAATCAGGCCGTACGTCGCAATGACCGATGGGATAAAGATCGGTATCATGTAGGTGCGCCGGATCCATCGTACCGCAAAGCCGTTATTGAACCGCATATACACAGCCAGCGAATAGCTGATTAGCAAAACCAGGATGGAGGAAACAATGGTAATTTCCAAGGTGAAAATAATGTTGGAGCGCATCAATTTGTCCGTGAACAAATAGGTGTAATTGGATAAATCATACCCGCCGTTATCATTCTTCAAGCTTTCGCGGAGTGAACTAATGATCGGGATGACGACAATCAGCACCAGCACGAGAAAGGAGGGAAGGACCATGGAAATGCCCAGGATCCCTCTTTTGAATGATTTACTCATTGTGCAGCCACTTCGCTTTGCCAGCGTTTGTTAATGTCTTTGTCTAGATCGCCGATGTTGAACGAACGGAATCCTTCGGAAGCGCCTTTAAAGGAATCCTGAACCTCCTGAGACATGTTCGTCAGCTTGATGCCCGGGAAGCCGTGCATTTTATCGACGACGACATTCTGGGCTTCAGGCGACAGCACAAAATCAAGGAATTTGTACACAGCGTCTTTCTTCTCGGACAACTTTGGTACCATCAAGTAAGTTGGTCCGCCGTTAAATCCAGGCGTGATTTGCGTAATTTTTGTCGTTTCCGGGAGCTGTCCTTTGTCCAGTTGATCCAGCACCATGTCGGACCAGGCCGGAATCATATCGACTTCTCCGCTCGTCAGCAGATCAAGTGTACCTTGGTTTTTCTTCGGATAGATGCCCTTGCCGTACATGTATTTGCCCAGATCCTTCAAGAGGGAGAACCCTTGATCCCATTGGTTTTCGATGCTGGGATCCGTGTTGTGAATCGCGTCTTCGGGCAAAAATTTGTAGATGCTGGTCGTGACGAAGGAGCTTCCTGCACCACCGGTCGACGGATCGTTGTAAGCAAAACGCTCCGGATGGCTGCGGATCCATTCATACACGTCGTCCAGCGTTTTCGGCACATCCTTGACGGTTTCGCTGTTATAGGCAAGGACAACCGCCGAGGAGCGATAAGGGATCGCGAGGTTAGACACATCGTTCAGTGTGTTTTGGTCCACGTTGTTCAAATTGGGAATATGGTCCGTGCTTAAATTGTCCCATAAATCGTCCTTTTGCCCCTTGGTCACCACCCCCAGGCCATCTTCAAAGAGGTCAATATCACCCGAGCCTTTGCCGGATTGCTTCGCGGCAAGAATGCGGTCATAGGTCGGCTGCGCTCCGGTGCCCGACGGCACGTACACGGCTTTAACCTTGATGTCGGGATTCTTTTCTTCGAACATCGGAATCAAATTTTTCCACAAATCGTCCACGTTCTGTGATCCGGAATAATAAAACGAAAATTCGACCTGTTTGCTTGACGTACCCGTACCTTCAGCAGCCGAACTCGCGCCACTGTCCTTACTGTTGCCGCAGCCGGACAGCAGGGAAGCCGCAAGGACAAAGGAAGTAACAAATGCAAATGCCGATTTCTTATTCAACATGGAAGTAAACCCTCCTATAGGTTTGTAAAGTTGGTTGATTCCAATTACGCCTTACGGATATGCGATAACCTTCGCAAACTGAACGGAAACGGACTGCCCGTTAGACAGTTCATTGATTTGATCGCGTGCCTGGAAGGCGCGGATGGTGCCATAACCTTGTACATCGACGGAAACTTCGGCATAATGCCCGAGGATCATGATTTGCTTGACTGTGCCCGGCAGACCGCTGCCGCCGGCCTGATCCAGAATAATATCTTCCGGCCGTACGGCAACCGTGACATTGCCCGTGAGACGGGAGGGGTTCGGGAAGCGGATAGAACCAACCGTAATTTGATCTGCGTCAATCACCCCCTTTACGAAGTTCATTTTCCCGATGAACTGAGCCACATACAGCGACTTCGGCGCATCGTAGATCTCCTGGGGGGAGGCGATTTGTTCAATGTTGCCGTGATTCATAACGACAATCCGGTCCGAAATCGATAATGCCTCTTCCTGATCGTGGGTGACAAAAACCATGGTCAGGCCGGTATTGGCCTGGATTTCCCGCAGTTCCTCGCGCATCTCGTGCCGGAGCTTCGCATCCAGTGCCGAGAAAGGCTCATCGAGCAGCAGGACGGCGGGATTCAGCAGGAGCGACCTGGCAACGGCAATCCGCTGCTGCTGGCCTCCGGACAATTGAGCAGGGAATTTACTGCCGGCTCCCGAAAGACGAACCAGTTCCAGCACGTCCTGAATCGCTTTTTCCCTGTCCTTCTTTTTGATTTTTCGGATTTTCAGGCCAAACGCGAGGTTATCATGGACCGACATATGCGGCCACAAATTGTAGCCTTGAAATACCATGGAGGTTGGCCGTTTCTCCGGTGGAACCTTGACCACGCTCTTTCCTTCGATCAAGATGTCTCCCGAGTCCGGTTCCAGAAAACCGCCGATGCTGCGCAGCACCGTGGTCTTTCCGCATCCGGAAGGCCCGAGCAGGGTGATCAACTCTCCTTTTTGCACGTCCAGCGAGATATCCGATACGCCATCGCCGGTTTTATAGCGTTTGGACAGGTTTTGAATCGATAACTGAATGTTCATAGGGACCTCCTTAATACATCTATCGCTATCTATTTATTTGATCTGGAAACCGCTAGCCAGCACGTCCGCGCTGACGAAACGCTGGGCAGCCACCAGCAGGATTATGGATGGCGCCGTTAAAATGATGGAGAACACCGCGCCGGCATACGCCGGATAATCGCTGATAATCGAATACATGACGATCGGCATCGTTTTGAAATCGGGAATACCGACCAGGAAGGTGCCCTGTGCTTCATCGAGTGAATTCAAAAAGGTGAAGATCGAAGCCACCAGAATCCCGGGCAGGGCCATCGGCAGCGTAATACTGCGGAACACGCGGAACGGGCTGGCGCCGACGTCTCTCGCAGATTCTTCCTGCGCCGTATGAACGTTCCGGAACGCGGAAGTCGGGATCCAGGTCATGAACATCAGCACATTAATAATGTGGATCAGGATGACCCCCGCCAGCGTGTTCATCAGACCAAACTTATAGAACAGCACGGCGATCGACACGTACAGGCCCATTTTGGGGAAAGCATGGGTGAGGAGGAAGGAGAACAGGAAAAACCGGCTTAACGGAAAACGGATCCGGGCAAATGCGTACGCCGCCGGGATGCAGAGCACGATCGATATGCCCGTCACCAGCGCTGCGATCACAAAGGAAAGCCCGATGGATTTGGCGATGTCCTGCTGCTGAAAGACGAAGGTCCACCATTTCAGCGACCAAACGGAGGGAAGCAGATCGGGATAATTCCATTTGCCTGTGAAGGCCAGAATCGCCAAATTGAGCAGCGGCCCCATAAAAAAGATGACAAACACGACAAGTGCAACAAATTCAAAGATTTTCTTTGGTCCGATGGCTCTGAAATACCAGCGCATGGATCAATCTCCTTTCGTTTTTACTTATAGGATTTAAGTAGATTGACGAATAATCAGTTCGGGCACCAGCTCAATATCCAGCTCGTTAACCGGCTGCTGGTCAATCAGCTTGTCCAGGAGGGTGCAGGCGGTTCTGCCCATCGCTTCCGTGTCCACCTTGATGGTCGTTAGGGAAGGGGTATAAATGGAGGCGACGTCGATGCCATCAAAACCGATGACAGCCACTTGGTCCGGAATGCGGACCGATTGCTCGATCAGAAATTTCATCGCACCGAGCGCAATCATGTCATTCGTCGCAAAGAGTGCCGTATAGCCTCCCGACTTGAAATCAGGCCAATGCTGCTGCATCATTTCGTATCCTTGCTCAAAGGTGGATGCCTGCGGGTAGGCGAGCGATGACGGATCAAGGGGAGATCCGATACCATTCAAATAATCGCGAAAGCCGTGCAGCCTTAAATAATGGCTCCGGTGGGTCTGCGGTCCGGCCAACACGAAGATTCGCCTGTGCCCTAGACCGGTCAAATATTCGGCTGCCATCATGCCTCCGTCCTGATCCCGGTTAACGACATGTACCACATTGTCGACATCGGTAGATCCGTTCACCATGACGTAAGGAATGCCGAAGTTGTGGATATAATCGATCACATTTTGCTGCAGCCGGCTGATCAGAATGAGTCCGTCCACGCGTTTCTCCAGCATAAAATCGGCGGATCGAAGCGACATCTCATGATCTGTCGTCACAAAGACGGAATAGTTCATGCGGGCTGCGGTCGCCAGAATGGCATCCACAATTTTGCCGTAAAACGGGTGGGAGGCAATCGGGTATTCCCTGCGGTAAATCAGGACTCCGATGTTGTGCGTCCGTTGGGATACCATGGCCCTGGCTACAGCGTTCGGCTTATATTGCAGTTCTTCAATGACTTTAAGCACCGCGTCCCTTGTTTCCGGGTGGATATACCCTTTTCCCGAAATGACTCTGGATACGGTTGACTTGGACACCCCGGCTAACTGGGCAATTTCCCGGATCGTATGACTCATGTCTAACCCCGCTTTCTGAATGTGAGACCGTTCCCACATCCCAAGATTAACTCGTGAATGTAAGCCGCGTATGAAACGAATTGGCGATCATTATAAAAGCCAATCTCGATGAAAGCCTTTTAATAATCCATATTTAGGGAAAATGACATTAGAACCGCTTCGTTAAGCTTTACATCCGGAAGGAGCAGCATCGTGTCCGGAACGCTTCAAGGCCCAATACATGAATGCTTAAGCTCATTTCGGTTCGATCCAGAACGAGAGGAGTTGGCTAAACGTGGATTTTGTAAAATGTCGGATTGTAAAACATTCGTAAAATGGATTTCTGCTGTCGTGGAACCCATTCGATCGAACCAAAACGTCGAAATCGGACCATTCAAAGAGAAGCCAGGGGCTTCCCTTCTATGAATTTTTGACCAAGTTCGCATTTGAGATGGTGAAATGAAGGTGATATGAAGGGGAGTCTACTTTGAAAATAAGCATGCCCGGGCAAGATGGAGAATGAAGGAACGATAGCAGTGGAAGGGTGATGAAGACGGGTTGTATAATGCTGCGAAAAGAGAGAGGGAAAGCATCTAAATCTATCGGATCTCATTGCGGTAGGAGGCGGCTTGATGGTTTGTTACCAGGTGCAGTCCTCTGCCGACTGTAGGGAGTCTTGAAGAAAGTGCTTTGCTTCGTCCAATTTTTTCTGTAATTGTTCAATTTCTTTCATTTTCTCTTCGATGATTTTCAACTGTTGTTCTCGCGCAAGTTCTTTTCGGGAAAGGATATCCTTAATCTCATGAATCGAAAAGCCGGCTGAGAGTAACGATTTTAAACTTATCATGAATGGGATTATTTTTTCGTCATAGGCCCGGTAATTGTTTTCATCTCTTACCATGTAGGTCTCCGGGATAATCCCCTTTTTTTCATAGTATCGGAGGGTTGAAATCGGCAAATCCACCATTTGGGAAACGTCGCTAATCTTCATCGAAATCATGCCAGATCCTTTCTTGCTATGAACTATAGTTCATAGTTTATGCTTTCCTCATGATAACTTAATGAATTTCAAAGGGTCAAATGAGTTATCAGAATACACATTAAAAAAGAGGAGAGATATCCATATGACCACTACGATGAAAAACAATGATTTTACCCATATCACGAAAGGGAGACGTTCGATTCGTGCCTATGACCCCGCTTTTAAAATATCCAGAGAAGAACTTAAAGAGATCATTGAAGAAGCTGCCACAGCCCCATCTTCAGCAAATTTGCAGCCTTGGCGCATCGTTGTCGTTGAAAGCGAAGAAGGGAAAAATACGTTGCGGCCTTTGATCCGCTTCAATACCCAGCAAAATGACACATCTTCTGCCATGCTGCTGATCTTTGGTGACATGAAATCTTATGAGTATGCGGAAGAGATTTTCAATACGGCGGTGGAACAGGGGAAAATGCCGCCGGAAGTCCGGGACCGGCAATTGGAAAGCATTCTTACGATCTATCCTACGCTCCCTAAAGAAGTTGTAAATGACATTGTAAAAGTGGATAGTGGATTGCTGGCCATGCAGCTCATGCTCACCGCCAGAGCTCATGGTTATGATACCAATCCCATCGGTGGATTTGAGACGGATCAAATCGCAGCTGCTTTCGGATTAGATCCGGAGAGATATACTCCGGTACTCATTCTTGCCATCGGTAAAGCGGAAGAAGAAGGGTATGAGTCCGTTCGTTTGAGCGCTGATAAGATCACCTTTTGGAAATAAGTGGTTTATGATTTGCCGTAAAATGAACAAAGGCCTGGGTTACGAATCCAGGTCTTTGTTTGTTAATATGTATGAGAACAGATGGAAATCTGACCCAGAGAACATGGATGGAGGTGAATTTCATGATGATTCGGGAGCAGTGCACCTGCCCGCTGGAAGTCGTTCATGACATCATCAAAGGGAAATGGAAAACGATGATCATTTATCAATTGAAAGACGGAAATACGTCCCTGGCCCAACTGGAACGGGATATTGACCAGATTACCCAAAAGATGCTGCTGCAGCATCTTAAAGAACTAATTTCCAGCGGGATCGTGGATAAAATCAAAACGGAAGGGTACCCGCTGCATGTGGAATATTTTCTGACGGAGCGGGGAAGAAGGCTGTTGGATGCGGTACTCATTATGCAGGAGATCGGAATTGATTATATGGTGGAACGGGGACAGACGGAGCTTCTGGACCGCAAAGGCATCCCATACCCACAAAAAAGTGGGTAATTCACCATTCATGATACCGATATTATAATGCGGTAAGAAACTACTCTTACAAATTAAAGGAGACCATGACCCATGAATACCGCATTCATAATGGTAGACATTCAGAAGGATTATTTTAAAGGGGGCCGAAACGAGTTATTCCGTCCCGACAAGGCACTAACCCATGCGCAGGAAGCTTTAACTCTGTTCCGGGACAAGAAGTTACCGATCGTTCATATTCAGTGTATTCTTCTCGAGGACAACGCCACATTTTTTCTTCCCGGTACGGAAGGGATTCAACCGCATGAAGGCGTCTTGCCCGAGCCTGGCGAAAAAGTGATCATTAAGCATACGCCGGACAGCTTTTTCCAAACGGAATTACAGCAGCATCTTGAATCGCTGAATGTAACCCGGTTAGTCATTTGCGGCATGATGAGCCACATTTGTATTGATTCTACCGTAAGAACCGCAAACCGCCTGGGATATGAAGTTCTCGTACTTGATGATGCGTGCACAACCAGAGATTTACTCTGGGATGGTACCGTGATTCCTGCACAAACCGTTCATAATACGTTTATGGCATCCTTGGACGGCACTTTTGCACAAGTGATCCCAACCAGCAGTCTCAACGAGCGGATCTAAGCTTCATACATAGACTTTAATTAGTCGACACGCCGTATAATTAAGATTCAAAGGGTTACCCAAAATATTCTCTATTCACGTACCCATGGTCCAAATGCTTAAAAAAGCGCGGTCCATGGGTGTTTTTTTGTGCCCATTTTTCCCGGATGGTCCGTTGGTTTCTAAAAATTGTAAGAAAATCTATATATCATGTTTAATTTGCGAAGTGTTATGTAACCGCTGTCATTTTATAATTTTCACAGAAAGGAGGAAAGGAATAAGAGAAGGACTAGCCGTGTTGAGCACAGCAGAGCCAAGAGAATCCAATGGCAGACGGTTGTAAGGTGCAAAAAAAACATGAGGAGGCAGTTTATGTTGAAACGGAGTAAAAAATGGTTAACGGTCGTTCTTGCAGCTTCCATGAGTCTTGGGTTATTTGCAGCTACCTCAAATGCAGCCACGACGGACTATTGGCAAAATTGGACCGATGGCGGGGGGACGGTGAATGCCGTCAACGGTTCCGGCGGAAATTACAGCGTGACCTGGCAAAATTCCGGGAACTTTGTTGTCGGCAAGGGCTGGAATACCGGATCGCCTAACCGGACGATTAACTATAATGCTGGCGTCTGGGCGCCGTCCGGAAATGGATATTTGACGCTCTATGGATGGACGAGAAATTCCCTCATTGAATATTACGTCGTGGACAGCTGGGGAACTTACCGGCCTACCGGAACCTATAAAGGAACAGTGACGAGTGACGGGGGCACCTATGATATTTATACGACCATGCGGTACAACGCGCCATCCATTGACGGCACACAAACCTTCCAGCAGTTCTGGAGTGTCCGGCAGTCGAAAAGAGCGACCGGGGTCAATTCTTCCATCACGTTCAGCAATCACGTCAACGCATGGAAGAACGCAGGCATGAATTTAGGCAGCAGCTGGGCTTATCAGGTATTGGCAACGGAGGGATACCAGAGCAGCGGAAGCTCTAACGTAACCGTGTGGTAATCAGCATGAAGCTGCTTTTCATAAGTCATACACATTAATCAATCCAGATATGTTGAAGGCCGTTTGCCATCAGACGAACGGTCTTCGACGTTGACGGATACCGGCATCGGTCCGCCGCGGTCTATCTTTTTCCTATTCGTCCTAAAGGAGAAATCCCTATGAGAAAGCTATGGGTTTGTATTTTACTAGCAGCTATGTTTTTGGCCAGCGCTTGTTCACAAGAAGAAACGGGCAAGCAGGAAGATATGGTGTACGTTAAAGGCGGGACTTTTAAGAGCAATGGCTCCAACAATATTGAAACAAGCATGACCCTTTCAGACTTTTATATCGGCAAATACGAGGTTACACAAGCGGAGTGGGCCAACGTCATGGGCAGCAACCCCTCAGCATTCAAAGGCGATCAGCTGCCGGTAGAGATGGTAAGCTGGTATGACGCCATGGAGTATTGCAACAAAAGAAGTATCCAAGAGGGCTTAAAACCGTTTTACAACATAGACAAGGATCATAAAGATCCGAACAACATAAACGAAAACGATCAAATAAAATGGACCGTAACGGTCAATCAGGAAGCGAACGGTTACCGGCTGCCTACAGAAGCAGAGTGGGAATATGCCGCAAGCGGAGGTCTGGAGGGCAAAGGTTTCAAATACAGCGGAAGCAATAAAGCCGAGGATGTCGCATGGTATTGGAGAAACGCCGGGGATAAATATTTATCAGAAAATTGGAACTGGCCGGTCATCGAGAGCAACCACAACCGGACGAAACCGGTCGGCACCCGGAAATCCAACGAGCTGGGTCTTTACGATATGTCCGGCAATGTAAGGGAATGGTGCTGGGACTGGTATGGCGACGGCACGGTTCGTCAAGGCGGTTCCTTCCGGGTTGTGAAGGGGGGCGGCTGGATCGGGGATATCAGCAACACTGAGGTTTCATTTCGAGGCAAATTCGATCCCAACGGATTCGGCCCCGATCAGGGATTTCGTGTCGTCCGCGGGAAATAAAGAGGGGAAGCCCTCTTTTTTTGTTGAGGAGCCAACCGCCTGATTCTCCGAAGCATTCGTCATGGAATAGATCACTCGGACCTGGGCACGTGTCATGCGTCTCCCGCATATGATATGCATGTCATGGGATTCAAACGACAAACCAAAAAGAATTGAGGGAGATCCAACATGAACAACTCCATGCGTGCAGTGTGGCCCAGGGAGTTAAGTGACCCGAGCGGGACCCGCTTCGATTCCGACAAGGAAAAGAAAGACGCAGCCGTCTCTCGGGATCCGGACCGGGGATTGACGATGGTCATCGATAAAGGCCTCGGCAGAAATACGTTCGCAGATGTGATCGAAACCGCCTCACCTTACATCGACTGCATCAAATTTGGATTTGGGACGGCCCCGCTGTATAGGACGGATATGCTTCTGTATAAAATCGACCTTGCCAAACAGCACGGCATATCCGTAATGACAGGCGGCACTTTGCTGGAAATTGCCGTTCAGCAGGATATCGTGCCTGCATTCTTTGATACGGTGTGCGATCTTGGTTTTAATGCACTCGAAGTATCCGACGGTACGATCGAACTGTCCCGCCAAAAACGCACGGAGCTGATCCAGGAAGGAAAGAAGCGCGGACTTCGGGTCTTTTCCGAATTTGGAAAGAAGTTGTCCGGTTCCTTGATTGATGCCGCTATTCTTGCAGATACCGTGGAATTGGATCTGGCTGCAGGCGCCGAATATGTTACGGTCGAAGCCCGCGAGTCGGGGGTCAGTGTCGGCATTTTCGATAAACACGGGGAATGCAGGGAAGATGTGGTGGACGACATCCTCAAATTCGTTCCGGATCACCGGACACTGATTTGGGAGGCGCCCCTTAAAAACCAACAGGCCATGCTCCTGCGCAAATTCGGATCCAATGTTCACCTGGGAAATATCGCTCCGACCGAAGTCATGGCACTCGAGACACTCCGGCGCGGACTTCGCCAAGACACGTTTGAATTCGGCCTCAAGGAGAAAACGCCGGATGAATTTTGTTATATGATTTAACAATTACGGCGGCCGCGTAAATCGCGGCTTGTTTTTTTGTGATGACATCCCTAAATCCCATAAAGACCATAAAAAATAATGAACAATCTCGACAAATCCGTCCAGTATTAAACAAATCCCGTATATTTAACAATTGCAAGTTCGTTCATGGGAATTATAATGGAAGTCGACGATTAGCGCTTACATAACAATCCGAAACGGAGGCCTGATTTATGGATTACATGAAGCTCGGTAATACGGGGATGGATGTCTCGCGGATATGCCTTGGTTGTATGAGCTTCGGCGAAGTGCAGCCGGGAGGGCATCAATGGGTGCTTGATGAGGAGCAAAGCCGCCTGATCATTAAAAAGGCGCTCGAGCTAGGGATCAACTTTTTTGATACAGCGAATGTCTATTCCGGGGGAACCAGCGAAGAGATCACCGGACGCGCATTAAGGGATTATGCGAATCGGGACGAGATTGTCCTCGCCACCAAGGTCTGGGGGCGCATGCATCCAGGCCCCAACGGTGGGGGGCTCTCCCGGAAGGCGATTATGAGCGAAATTGATAAAAGCCTGAAAAGACTAGGCACCGACTATGTAGATCTCTACATTATCCACCGCTGGGATTACAACACGCCGATTGAAGAAACGATGGAAGCCCTGCATGATGTAGTGAAGGCCGGAAAGGCAATATATATCGGTGCTTCCGCCATGTACGCGTGGCAGTTTCAAAAAGCGCTGTATACGGCAGAGAAGCATGGCTGGACGCGCTTTGTCTCCATGCAAAATCACCTGAATCTCATTTATCGCGAAGAGGAAAGGGAGATGATGCCGCTGTGCAAGGATCAAAAAATAGCGGTGACCCCTTACAGTCCTTTAGCATCGGGAAGGCTGATCCGCGATTGGTCGGAAACGACGCACAGATCGGAGACCGATCAAATTCAAAAATCCAAGTACGATGCGACGGCGGATGTAGACCGGCTGGTCGTTGAGCGAGTGGCCTCGATTGCAGAGAAACGCGGTGTACCCCGTATCCATATCGCGCTAGCCTGGCTGCTGCAAAAGGAATCGGTAGCTGCTCCAATCATAGGGGCGACAAAAATCGGCCAAGTTGAAGATGCTGTAGGAGCACTATCCGTAAAATTAACTCCGGAAGAGATTGCATTTCTGGAAGAACCGTATGTGCCACATCCGGTCGTTGGAGCGCAGTAAAAAAACGAAAAGGCAGCTCACTTGCTGAGCTGTCTTTTTGTGTGGATCAGCGGATTTCGGCAGACATCCAACTAGTTGCTGTTCGATCCCGTTAAATAAGTATAAGATTATATTTTTCTGATGAAGGGATGGTAGGACATGAAGAAATGGTTGTGCCTGATCATAACAGGAGTCGCAGCTTGGAGTATCGGAGCAAGTGCCCTTGCAGATTCCGCACCCACAATTGCAGCGGAGCCGAAGGGCGATGTAGCGAAAATGTACAGAGTCAAGCACGAAATGAAATTTGATCTTCAAGGGAGAAAGGCAACGCTTGATGGGAAGGTTATATCTGCAGAAAAGCCAATCCTAAAAGGAGGACGTGTATATGTGCCACTCCGTACCCTCCGGCAATCTGGTGCGGCGGCCAACGTGACCTGGAATGCCGATAAAAGGGAGGTACAAGTCGTAGTCCATCCTGAGCTGCTGTCTACATTTAGCCAGCTAACCTTCCGAATCGGCTCGGAGGACGTATACCGTCCGGACGGAAAGCCGATCGGTGAAAAAATTCCGGCACCGTTTCTATCTTCGGGAAAAGCTTATGTACCGATTCGGGCGTTATCCTGGCTTGGATTGGTGGTCTCAACCGTGAATGACACAGTGAGATGGAACTGGAGCGATAAAGTTATAGAGGTGCTAAATCCGGAATGGGAGACGGATGAAGCCAGCACCACATTTACCATGCTGTATCAGAAGGATATGTACACTCCGCAGTATATGTTCTCTATCGGCGAAGCGGGTTGGCTCGGAGGCACAGGCAAGCTCACGCAAAAGGATATATCCATGGATGGACGGTTGTATAACCGTATTCAGTTTACAGTAAACTTGCGCCCTGGTCCCAACCCCGTGATGCTCACAGCAAATTCGGCAGGCAGCAAGGTAGTTACAGTGAGGAGGAATGTAAAAAATCTTGCCTCGCTGCCAGTCGCGATCGTAGGAGAAGGGAAAGAAAACATTGCCTTCACCAGTCCGGCTCGAGGCTATATTCTAGCAAAACCGAATCAAAAGATAGATGTGTCGGGAGATATCCTGCAGCATAACGACCTGTATGATAAGCTGACCGTGAGGGTCGAACAGTATCAACAATCAAGCGAGGAAGCGTATCTGCAATATGAAAAGGTGAAAAGCATTGAGCTGCCCATTAAGGACCAAGCATTCGCAGGCTCGTTTACTTTAAGCGAGAAGGGCAGCTACCTGATCAGAGTCCTCAGCCCTGCGTATATTTCTTCCGTAGAATCCAGGCAAATGATGACACAATGGGCTGAGTTCGTGGTCGATGTGGAATAGTGAGCCGACATATACCAAGGGACGCGGCATCCTTTTGCACGATTCATAGACTTTCTTCGGGCAATGAATGGTACAATACGAATGGAATAATAGAAATGATCACGAACGGAAGGATGTTAGCCATGAGCGAATCGAATCAGGAATATATCGTCATCTCGGCTGCGAGGGAAAACAATCTCAAAAACGTTTCCCTGCAAATACCCAAACGGAAAATTTCGATCTTCACCGGGGTATCTGGATCAGGCAAGTCATCGATCGTTTTCGATACGATTGCCGCAGAATCTACACGATTGTTGAATGAGAATTTCAGCATGTTTGTACGGACGTTCCTGCCCAAATATCCGCAGCCGGATGCGGATGCGATCGAAAACCTGAGCATGGCTGTCATAGTCGATCAGAAGCGGCTGGGCGGAGGGTCCCACTCCACAATGGGAACCATTACCGATATTTCTCCCATACTCCGGCTGCTTTTCTCCAGAGTGGGTCAGCCTTATGTTGGAGGGGCGAACATGTTCTCGTTTAACGATCCGCAAGGCATGTGTCCCGAATGTAACGGAATTGGCCGCAGCCTCGGCGTCGACATGAGCAAAGCGGTGGATATGTCCAAGTCGCTCCGGGAAGGGGCCATTATGCTGCCGGGATATACGGTGGACGGATGGGAATGGAACATGCTCATCCAGTCGGGTTCCTTTGATCCGGATAAGAAGCTCAGCGACTATTCGGATGAAGACTTGGAGCAGCTGCTGTATGGCAAGGCAAGGAAAGTAAAGATGGATTTCGCAGGTAAGGCAACTAATATTACCGTCGAAGGCGTCATAGAGAAGTTCACCAACAAATATATCAAACAGGACGTGAAAACGAAGTCCGAACGCACACAGCAGACCGTTGCTCCGTTCATGACCGAGGGGCCCTGCTCCAGCTGTCACGGCGCAAGGCTTAGTCAAGCGGCGCTGGGCTGCAAAATTAATGGACACAACATTGCGGAGCTGTCTTCCATGGAAGTCGGGCATCTCATTCGCGTGATTCGGGAGATTGACGATGCCGCGGCAGCGCCGATGGTCAAGTCGCTGACGGAACGGCTGCAGCATCTGGTGGATATCGGCCTTGATTACTTGACGCTGGACCGTGAGACAGATACCTTATCCGGCGGAGAGTCGCAGCGCGTCAAAATGGTGAAGCACTTGAGCGGGAGCCTGGTGGATGTCACTTATATTTTCGATGAACCCAGTGTCGGTCTCCATCCTCGCGATGTGCACCGGTTAAATGAACTGCTTCAGAAGCTGCGCGACAAAGGCAACACCGTGCTGGTCGTGGAGCATGATCCTGACGTCATCAAAGTAGCGGATCATATCGTCGACGTCGGACCCCATGCCGGCAGCCGCGGAGGAACCATCGTCTATGAAGGAAGCTACGCCGGTCTGCTGGAATCCGGCACATTGACGGGTAACTATATGAAGCGCCAGATCGAATTGAAGCAAAATTGCAGGCAGCCATCCGGCAAGCTGCCCATCCGGAATGCCAATCTGCATAACTTGCAGAACGTGAATGTCGATATACCAACCGGGGTTCTGAACGTTATAACCGGCGTCGCCGGCTCTGGGAAAAGTACCCTCATTAACGACGTATTCCTCAGTCAGCATCCGGACGCCATCGTCATCGACCAATCGGCGATCGGCGTGTCGACACGCTCGAACCCTGCGACATACACGGGCATATTGGATGATGTGCGCAAGGCGTTTGCTTCCGCGAACAAGGTGAGTCCAAGCTTATTCAGCTTTAACTCCAAGGGGGCCTGCGAGAATTGCCAAGGGCTGGGCGTAGTGTACTTGGATCTATCGTTCTTTGAAAGCGTGAAGCTGCCATGCGAAGTCTGCGGAGGGAAACGGTTTAAGGAAGAAGTGCTCGAATATAAGCTGAATGGCAAATCGATAGCCGAAGTGCTCGAGATGACGGTCGAGCAGGCTTTGGAATTTTTCCAGATCAAAGAGGTCGTCCGCAAGCTCCAAGCCATGAGCGATGTGGGACTGAACTACATCACCCTCGGCCAGCCGCTCAGCACGCTCTCTGGCGGGGAATGCCAGCGTATCAAGCTGGCTAGTGAGCTGCACAAGAAAGGCAGCATCTATGTGATGGACGAGCCGACGACCGGCCTGCATATGTCGGATATTGGTCACCTGCTGGAGATCATGAACCGCCTGGTGGATGCCGGAAACACGGTGATCGTCATAGAGCATAACCTGGAAGTGATCAGCCAAGCGGATTGGATCATCGATATGGGTCCAGACGGTGGCAGCAAGGGCGGACAGGTGGTGTTCGAAGGCACACCGCAAGAGATTATCCATGCGGAGCAGTCGATCACGGGAAAATACTTGAGGTAACCATCCAATATACAAACGTAAACGTAAACGTAATCGTAAAAAAACCAATCTTATCTTCTGATGAAGCCGCGTAAATCGCGGCTTATATCAGATTTAAGAAAGGATTATGCCCGGAGGCATGGCTTCCTAAGAAGTTTGTTTTCGGGATAAACTCAAAGTTATTCTGCGACGGTTCGATCATTAGGTATTCAAATAACATCACAGCAATGAGAAGGTGAAAATCGATGTTAAGTGAGAACAACGGAAATAAACTGAAGCGGATCATCCATGAACAGCAATTCGGGCATGCATTGGATTATCTAATGGAGACCGTGCGCCAAGGTATTCGTTTGAGCAAAAGTAGGGGAGAAGATTACAAGGCAGCCGGTTGTTCCAGGATCGGCGGTGATCCGGATCTCCCGGCTGATGTGGAATGGCCTGTGGATTCAAAGGGAACTCCCATGACGTTCCTGGCCCAGCTTAGGCTGCCTGAGCTGATGGATGATGACGAAGTTTCCCGCCTTCCGGCAAACGGCGCGCTTTATTTTTTCATTGGGATAGATGAACCGGCTTATGACATTGAGCATAAAGTGCTCTATTTGCAGGAGGAGCAGCTTCAAGCAGCGCAGCGGCGGCATGCACCGGAAGTGACGGCACTGGAAGACGCATTTACGGGTTATCAGGTGTCGGCAAGGTCCACCCTGGAGCCGCCTAATTACGGTTATGTGGATTACGAGCAGGTGGAAGACGATGAGCATGATTACGAACATTACGAGGAGCTTTGCTTCGAGCTGACCGGATACAGCTCTAATGACCTGGCAATGATGTTCGGCTATCCCGCAACCCAGCATGGCGATTGCGAATACGAAGCAGCACTGAAGCTGTTGACCGGCGAAAAATACAACTATTCCGAAACGGAGGCGCTGAAGCAGATCACCCGGCACCTGAATGGAGATTCGGATCGGGCGCAGCAGGAAATCAGGGATACCCTGTTGCTGTTGGCACTAGATTCGGACGATGATGTGGGTTTTTGCTGGTGGGATGCCGGGGAACTGCAGTTTTTTATCCGGAAGGAAGATTTGCTGGCCGGCAATTTTGATCGTACATACTGCTCCCTTTATTCGAGCTAGGGTAAAGCCGGAGAGAGATCTCCAAACACGCTGCCGACAATCCCAAAAAGATGACAAACTGCTGTCAAGTTTTTGGTGTTACACTCCAAACAGAATAAAAACATTGGAGGTTGGAGTGAATGAATGAAAGCCAAGTCCCGGAAACGGTGAACCGTACAGTTACACCCTGGATTACGACACAAAGCACCGAGAGGTTAATCTCATTTTTAATCGACGCTTTCGATGCACAGGAACTGGGAAGGGTATACAATCCCGATGGAGCCATTGGGCATGCGGAAGTGCGTATCGGCGATTCGAAAATACTCATGTTCGATGCTGCTCCGGAGTGGCCGCCGTTTCCCAGCTTAATTCGTCTATATGTGAACGATAGCGATGCAATGTATGCGAGGGCGATCAAGGCTGGTGCGGTTTCCATGACGGAACCGACAACGATGGCATGGGGAGAACGAGGAGGCCGGGTTGTTGACCCGTTTGGGAATATATGGTGGATTACATCAAAGATAGAAGACGTTAGCCCAGAAGAAATGATGGAGCGTTCTCAGCAGCAGGCGTATATCGATGCGATGGAATATGCCCAGACAAGCTTTAATCCATTTATGGCAAACGTGAAAAAGGGCTGACGTCTTCAATCTGGGAGCTGGAATTCGACATTCGAGAGTCAATCTAAATTAGCCGGGAGCAAGGAGCCGCCTGAGAAATCAGGGGGCTCTTTATCCTTAATCAAGAATGTCCAGCAACTTCTATTTTAACAAGACGCAATCTTTCCCATGAAGAGACTTCCTCCGCACTCATTTCAACGGTATACTTTTGGAAGAATACGGTTTGGAAGGAGTACCTCATCTTGGCAAAATGGGATAATATGCTGTCCATCCTTTGGATGCTTAAATCCAGAAAAAAGCTGACCGCCGCGCAAATAGCGGATCAATTGGAGATCAGCGTCCGGACGGTTTACCGCTATATCGATGCATTAAGCGCCAGCGGCGTTCCGATTGTTGCTGATTCAGGGCATGACGGAGGGTTCTATATATTGGAGACCTTCAGGGAAACGCCTTTATTTTTTCGGTCGGTAGAACTCAAGGCGATCGTAGACGCATCGAAGTTTGCGAAGGGGGTCGGGTATCCGTATACGGATGAACTTGAGCAAGCCCTGGAAAAAATCGAACACAGTTTGAATGAAGAACAAATGCTGGATCTGCAGCGTCTGACGAGCGGCTTCAGTGTCATCTCTTCCGCGTCCCATCCGGGTATTGTTCCTATGCTCCGGCAGTTGGAGCAGGCCATTTTGGACGGACAGACGCTTCTCATCGCTTACCGTAAAGAAAACTCTGATTCGGCCAAAGAGCGGAGTATCGATCCCTATGGGTTGACCTTACGCAGAAACGAATGGTATCTCATCGCATTCTGCCACCAATCTTCCGAAATTCGGACTTTCCGCGTGGACCGGATCGAGAGTGTATTCCGGACTGAAGCCTTTTTCACCACGCCGGAGAACTTCTCGACAGAGGACTATTTCCGCGAACAATCGCACAAGGAACGAGAAGCGGAAGGACCGATGGCGTTAATCAGAATTGCAGGAGATACGAGGAGTCTGGATGCGATATGCAACCACTGGCATATGCATCACTATTTGACGGAACGTACCGACGCCGAAGCGCGGTTCCTCATCGACATCCCAACGATTGACAAATATCTTCCGAGATATTTACTTACCTTTGGAACAAGCATTCGGGTGTTGGAGCCGATCGCGTTGAAAAATCAAATCAAAGCAATGGCCTGTCAAATCGCCGAACTGTATGCGGATGATGAAAATTGAACTTCACTGACGGGAGCTGTCAGTGAAGATGCCTATAATGAATGTAAACCATGAATCTTGAAGGAGGAAGATGAATGTCTACATTCAGAATGGAGCATAAAAACCCGGAGGGGTTATTCCAATCCAAAGCGTTCAGTCAGGCGATTACTGTAAGCGGAAAGGCAAAAACGATTTATATCGGTGGGCAAAATGCCGTTAATGCGTCAGGCGAACTCGTCGGCCCCGGTGATTTGGAAGTACAGACCAAGCAGGCGCTGCATAATATCGCAACGATTCTAGCATCTGAACATGCAAGTTTCGCCAATTTGGTTAAACTCAATATTTATTTAGTCAGCGGCAGCGATCCCCGAGTTGGCTACAAGGCTTTTCTGGAGGTAGCGGGTGAATTAGAACATCCTCCTCTGGTCACGGTTCTATTTGTTTCGGAATTTGCCCGCCCATCGGTTCTCCTTGAAATCGACGGTATTGCTGTCATTGAAGATAACGATTAAGCAGCGGATCAATCAGACTCCGGCTCCATTTCGTACTGGGTACGAAGGGGGGCCGTTTTTTTGATTTTGCTTGGGTTACAGGATCAATAGAAGAGGGGCAGGAAAGCCCGAATGGAATCTGAAATTATCTCTATTTCATCCAAGTTTAATACACCGCACCCGCTATATTGTGTGTTATAATGTACAAAAAGGATGGTATAACGCACGAATTGACCGGGCTGTGACCTCACTTAGAGACGTATCATTATTTTATTTTCCGGCTCAACAACGAACAACACAGTAAAGAATTGAGGATAAAAGACGTGTCCGAGAATGTTCAACACCATCAACAAGAAATCGAAGTGAAAGAAGACAGCTTGCTGCAGGGGATCAGAGACTGCATCCCCACACTGCTGGGTTACTTAAGCATTGGATTCGCCGCAGGTGTTGTAGGCAAAACCTCCGGTTTATCCGTCCTCGAAATTACCTTGATGTCCACCTTGATCTATGCCGGTTCGGCACAATTTATTATGGCGGGCATGATTGCGGCGCATGGGTCGGCGGCAGCCATCATTCTAACGGTATTCATCGTCAATTTGCGCCATCTGCTGCTCAGCGCAGCTATGTCGCCTTATTTCCGCCACCTGTCGGCATTCAAGACGATGTTAATCGGCACGCTGCTTACAGACGAAACTTTCGGGGTCGCCATGAATAAGGCGATGAATCGCAGCTCCCTCAGTGAAAAATGGATGCACGGCCTCAATATTACCGCATATTTGAATTGGATCATCGCCACCATCGCGGGAGCGTTTTTCGGGAAGTGGATTACCGATCCTGAGAAATACGGCCTTGATTTTGCACTGACCGCCATGTTTATCGGACTGCTTGTCCTCCAGATGATCAGCAGAAAGATCATCCGGAAAGATCTCATCGTAGCCGTCTGCGCGGTTCTGATCGTGCTCGGAGCGGGCTCCTTTGTATCCGGGAGTGTGGCCGTTATTATAGCAACAATCGTGGCGGCTGCCATTGGAATGGTGGTGGAAAAATGGAAATAAGATGGCACATCCTGCTGGCGATCATGGGCGCCTCGGTCGTCACGCTTCTTCCGCGCGTTCTTCCGCTCGTGTTGCTGAGCCGTATGCAATTGCCTGAATGGACCATGCGCTGGCTCAATTACGTACCTGTTGCCGTTATGGCGGCATTAATCGCGCAGGAGCTGTTCACGACGGACGGAAAGGCTCATATTTTACAGCATTACGTTGAAATTTTGGCCGCCATCCCTACCTTTGCGACGGCGATCCTGACGCGAAGCTTATTAGGAACGGTAGTGGTGGGCATTCTTTCCTTAATGGTACTCCGGTTTGTGCTGTAGGTTGAAGGTATGGGGATGGGGCAAGCCTTTCCTCTTACTGGGTGTTATAGTATGCTTGTCTTATAAGAAAGGAGAGGGAATTCATGGTGAAACAATTGATCATCGGTGATGCAAAGCATGAGTTGGCCATTACGCGCCGCATCCTGGAGCGCCTGCCCGAGGAGCATATGACATGGAAGCCGCATGAGAAATCGATGACGCTTGGCGGACTGACCACGCACCTGATCAACCTGCTGAACTGGCAGGTCGCGATTTTTCTTAGCCCGGAATTGGATCTATCGACCGTGCCGCTTCGGCGGGAAGCTCTGACAAGTCGTCAGGACATCCTGGATGAATTTGATGCAAACGTCGCCAAGCTGGAAAAGCTGTTAGACGATTGTGACGAACAAGCGCTTGGCGAGGAATGGACCTTGCGTAACGGCGACCATATCATCCTTCGCCAACCACGGGCTAACGCTCTCCGTACTTTCGGATTAAGCCATATGATCCATCATCGGGCACAGCTCGGGGTATATTTGCGGCTTCTCGATATTCCGGTACCGGGCCTCTATGGTCCTTCGGCCGACGAAAATGGCAAATAATAAAGAAGACTAAGCTTACAGTCGCAGAGCTTCGGCATGAATCGCCGTACGCTGCGGCTATTTTTTTGGCCGAATGTTATGATCTCTTCCTGGCGACAATGTAGTTCGTATCATGCGAAATTATGCTTTTATATACGACAAGGTTTGACGTAGTTAGGATTTATCATGGACATTGAACGTTAGATCAACGATAGGAGTGATAAGTGATATGAAACCACTACGTGGAAAAGTTGCTTTGGTCGCTGGAGCAACACGAGGCGCCGGCAGAGGCATCGCTGTCGAATTAGGAGCAGCAGGCGCAACTGTATACGTCACAGGAAGAACGACGCGCCAACAACGATCCGAATACAACCGTCCTGAAACGATTGAGGAAACGGCAGAACTGGTAAGTGCTGCGGGTGGACAAGGAATAGCCGTTCAAGTCGATCATCTCCAGCCTGAACAGGTCCAGGCCCTTATCGCCCGTATTGAGAAAGAGCAGGGGAGATTGGATATTCTGGTCAATGACGTATGGGGCGCTGAAAATTTGGCAGACTGGAATGTGCCTGTATGGGATCACTCCCTCGAACGTGGATTTCGTATGCTTCGCCTTGGCATCGACACGCATTTGATTACAAGCCATTTTGCCCTGCCGTTGTTGATCAGAAATAAGAATGGACTGGTGGTCGAAATGACGGACGGCACCGCTGAGTACAATGATAAAAATTACCGCATATCGATGTTCTATGATTTAGTCAAGAACTCAGTCATTCGCATGGCAAAGTCACTTGCGCATGAACTCGCACCTTATCAGTGTACCGCGGTAGCCATGACGCCGGGTTGGATGCGTTCTGAAATCATGCTTGATCATTTCGGTGTAAAGGAAGAAAACTGGCGTGATGCTACCGAGAAGGAACCCCATTTCATCATATCGGAATCTCCGCGTTATGTAGGCCGTGCGGTTGCAGCATTAGCTGGCGATCCGGAAGCTGCCCGGTGGAACGGTAAGTCCTTGTCAAGCGGTCAGCTCGCAAAAGTCTATGGTTTCACGGACCTCGACGGTTCGCAGCCAGACTGTTGGCGGTACCTTGTAGAAGTTCAGGAGGCGGGCAAACCTGCAGATGCCTCTGGATATCGTTAGTCGCTGCTAGTTTGATGTCATGAAAAGTACACTTCAAAAGCCGCATAAACTGCGGCTTTTTGTGTGTTTAATGGTATGACGAATCTCGGATACCTAACGTACATCTTGCCCCTTCTCGGCTATCATGTCATGCTGCACAACATAGTGATTAAGTGGTGTGAACTTGACATCTCCCTCAAGCCCGTACTAATGTTGTTTCAAGAGGTGGAATACATGAGCAAGAAGCAGGATATAATGGCGGCCACACTGGATTTGATCCATGAAGAGGGGCTGCAGTCGGTGACCTTTTCCAAAATATTCAAGAAAGCCAACGTAGGTTCCGGCACGGTATATAACTATTTTGCCAATAAAGAAGAATTGGTGAATGCGGTTTACAAAGAAGCGCGGACACATATGGGGGAGTACCTCCTTCAGGGTTATAACCCGGATGCGAGCCTGTATGAGCGATTTAAATGCCTGCAGTTGAACAGGCTGAAGTTCGGCATCGATTCACCCAAAGAGTTTCTGTTTATCGACAGCTTTTCCTTTTCCCCATATATTTCGCCGGATCTGCGGAACATGGGCGATGCCCTCCATTCGAGTGACGTGGTCATTTCTTTGATTGTTGAGGGTCAGAAGCAGGGAATCATGAAAGAAATGGACCCCCATTTATGCCATCAGCTCATCCATGGGATCATTTCTTCCATCGTGAAAGGGTACTATATTCAGAAATATCCATTAGACGAGGTCCAGGTTCAGCAAGTGTTGGAAGCCTCATGGAAAGCTATACTCGTGTAGAAACAGCCTTTTGGACGCTGCGGTCCTTAAAAGGCTGTTTTTTATGTTGTCTTGACTCCCCCGATCAATGAATTTCTTATCAGATTTAACAGCAGCTGCCATCATCTGTTATCCACATCGGCTTTTTTGGGGTGTTTACCGTGTCGTTTCCGGCGGACACAAAGTGCTGAGAATCGGAATGTATATTCCAATTCGGGCAGTATCAGCACTTTGAAACCAAAACACTTGATCGGAATTGATATTCCATATTTATTTATTCCTTATCTACTAAGTGGATTATAATTCAATAAAACAAGAGATGAATGCAACCTTATACACTTTAAAAACCTAACGTGTATCATGTTTACGGAACAATTTCAGCGATCTAACCTTCGGATTGTAAATAGAGTCAAACTTGTTCCGGTGGAATATATATTCCAAAAATCCTTGACTTCAGGAAATGTCTGAGTTATATTTGCATTGGAACAAACATTCCAAACCTAGGTTGAGGAGGCATTTTTGATATGAGTAAAGTTTGGCTGATTACAGGCAGTTCCCGGGGATTTGGACGCAGTCTTGCAGAAGCAGTACTGGCAAAAGGAGATCAGCTGGTGGCAACAGCCCGCAATACAGAACAAATCGCCGATCTTGCAGCACGCTTTGGCAGCCAAGTCCACATCGTTGAGCTGGATGTAACCCGGATTGAGCAGGCTGAGGCTGCCGTGCAAGCCGCCTTCGAAACGTTTGGGCGTTTGGATGTACTTGTGAATAATGCGGGTTACGGCAATATCTCTTCCATTGAACAAACTCCGATGGATGACTTCCGGGCTCAATTGGAAACGAACCTTTGGGGTGTCATTAACGTAACGAAAGCAGCGCTGCCTCACCTTAGAGGACAGGGTCACGGACATATTGTCCAGTTCTCCTCGATTGGCGGCCGCATCGGCGCTCCTGGTCTAGGACCATACCAAACGGCAAAATGGGCGGTAGAGGGCTTCTCCGAGGTGCTTTCCAAAGAAGTTGGACCGCTCGGGTTAAAGGTTACGCTGATCGAACCGGGCGGTTTTCGTACCGATTGGGCAGGTTCCTCAATGAAGCATATCGAGCCTATCGACGATTATAAGGACACGGTCGGCAACCATTTGAAGCATGCTCGCGAGACTACCGGCAGGGAGAACGGAGATCCGGATAAAGCTGCGCAAGCGATCATTTCCATGGTGAATGAGGATAACCCGCCGCTCCGCTTACTGCTCGGAAGCGATGCTGTTGCGATTGCGAACGCGGTGGATAAGGGCAAATTGGAAGAAACCAAGCGTTGGGAGAAACTTAGCTTATCCACGGACTACCAGGCAAAAGAATTGGATCCGGAGGTTTCGCGCATGATTCAAGCGCTTCCGGAGTCATGATATAAGCGGATCCACTTATAACAACAAGGAGATGACATCGTGACTCAAATATCATTGAATAACCAGGTTCTTACACTGATCAATGTATTTACCGTTGAACCGGCAAATCAGGAACGGCTGATCGAACTGCTGACCGACGCAACGAATGTTTCCGTCCGGTACGCCCCAGGATTTATAACATGTATTCTCCATCGAGGTACGGATGGAACGAAGGTTACGATGTATTCCCAATGGAGAAGCGCAGAGGATTATCAAGCCATGCGAAATGACCCTAGGCCGCTTCCGTATCTGCAGGAAGCTTTGAAAATAGCGAAGTTTGAGCCGGGGATGTACGAAATTGTCACGACATTTGAAGCAGCCGGCGAATAAAAGACGATAAAAAAGATACCGTGCACATCGCGGTATCTTTTTTACGATCCATCAATAACGTCCTTCACTTGGATGCCGTATCCATATACTCAATAAACCTCTTGGCAGCGGGCGATAAATAGCGGTCTTTTCGCCACTTCAGCCCGACTTCCCAATCCCAGCCTTCCTCATGAATAGGGATCCATACCAAACCGTCTAACATAAGCCCTAATGTTTGCGGCAGCACCGACACACCCAGACCCGCTTTAATAAAACCGGCCACGGTAATCAAATCTTCGGCGTCATAAGTGGAGGCCAGTTGAAAATTTGTATGCTGAAAACGGGAGGTGATGGTCGCTTTAAGGCCGCAATTTCTCTTGAGTCCCAAAAAATGCTCACCGGATAATTCAAACAAGCTTAAGCTGGAGCGGCCTGCAAAGGGATGATCTGCGGAAACAACGATAAACAGCGGTAATTTGCGAATCACAATCCACTCATGATTGTCCATCGTCGTTTCCCTCGAAGTGATCATCATGTCCGCCGTACCCTTATCCAAATACTCATCGATATCCCCGTGATCTCCTTGGTACAGTTCAAAACGGACCTGGGGATGATGAACCTGGTAATCCCGAACCATAGAAGGGACCAAATCCACGCCCAAAATATTCAAATAGGAGATGTGAATCACACCCGTTTCGGGATTGGACCACTCCTCAATTTCCTGTATGCCGTTTTGGATGTTGTTCAAGGCCGTCTCAACCCATCTGCCGAACATTTTTCCATAGCGATTTAATTCGACATTCCGGCCGTTTCGCTCGAAAAGGGGAACTCCCAGTTCGGTCTCAAGCTTGGCAATCGCGTGGCTTAAGGCTGGTTGAGTAATATTCAATGCCTTCGAAGCCATCGTCATATGCTGCAGCCGGGCAACGGTTAAAAAGTATTCGAGTTGTGTCAGCTCCATCATGGCACCCACTTATATAAATTTTATTCATAAATTTAATGAAAACTATAAATTAGACGCTGGGGTCCGTCAAGCTTACAATAAGGTTGTTCTCAGGGGACGTTCACTGTACCAAGCGGCGTTCTTGATTTCTAACCAACCCAATCATTTATGCTCAGGAGGAAACAACATGGCTGTAACTTATGCAAATCCAATGACGGAATATCAAGGCAAAAAAGTGCTGGTAACCGGCGGTACAAAAGGGATGGGGGAAGCTATCGCAAAAAGATTTGCATCGGCTGGTGCTGCGGTGATGACAACAGCGCGTTCTGTTCCAGCGGACCTTGCTGATCCGGAACGGTTCGTGGAAGCCGATTTATCCTCAATGGAAGGAACGGCAAAGGTCGTCGAAGCCGTTAAAGAGCGGTTCGGCACGATCGATATCGTCGTCAATAACGTTGGGGGGAGCAGCACACCTCCGGGAGGTTTTCTTGCGGCAAGTGACGAACATTGGCTCGAAGCACTAAACTTGAATCTTTTGGCTGCTGTACGCTTGGATCGGGGACTGCTCCCGTTGATGCTCGAAAAAAGGAAGGGAGTCATCATCCATATCTCATCCATCCAGCGGGTATTGCCCCTGGTTGAATCTACAATTCCTTATGCAGCTGCTAAGGCGGCACTAAGCAACTACAGCAAAAGCCTTTCAAAAGAATTTTCTCCACAAGGCATTCGTGTAAACCGGGTTGCTCCCGGCTTTATTCAAACGACTGCAGCAGACGCGATGATGGAGAATATCGCTCAGGTAACAGGCAGCTTCGAAAGTGCACTCCAATCGGTCATGGATGCATTGGGGGGAATTCCAGTTGGACGACCTGGATTTCCGGAAGAGGTTGGCGAACTTGTCGCTTTTCTGGCGTCAGAACGTGCCGCTTCAATTACGGGCGCTGAATATGTCATTGATGGGGGAACCGTCCCTACCGTCTAATTTGAAGGAATCAACGAATCAATCAGAAATGAAGCTGCTCCTCTGTATAAAATCGGGTATTTTTTATCCATATTAAGACAGCCTGATATATTCCAAACGTATAGAGGAGCAGATAACAGTGAAAAACAAACGGCTTAAGGCTTTACTTATAACCTTGACGCTTATTTTCAGCATGATTCAGATCGCAGCACCTGCACAAGCCATGGTGGATGGGAAGAAGAATCCGGTTTGTATCAGCCCTAAAATGGTGCAGCTGAAAACCGATATGCAGAAAGCTTGGATCGACCATACCATCTGGACGAGAAGTTATATTGTCAGCGCCATTTCGAACCGTCCGGATCAGCAGGACGTATTGGACCGGCTCCTGCGGAACCAGCAGGACATCGGAAATGTGATCAAACCCTATTACGGGGAAGCTGCCGGTAATAAGCTGGCTGAGATTCTAAGAGAACATATTCTCATTGCAGGGAAAATTGTCGCGGCAGCCAAAGCGGGTAACCAGGCGGATGTGCAAAAGTTAGAAGCGAATTGGCATCGTAACGCCGACGATATCGCCAAATTTTTAAGCGCTGCGAATCCGAATTGGTCGTTTAAAGAGCTGCAGGATATGCTGTACACGCACCTTCAGCTGATCACGGAAATCGTCCTTGACTGCCTCAAGGGAGACTGGAAAGCGGATATCGCGGCAACCGACAAAAACGAGATCCATATGATTCATTTGGCGGACATCCTGACAGAAGGCATTGTTAAACAGTTTCCCGAGAAATTTTAAACAACCTAAACAGGCGATGTAAATCAATTTAGCTTTTCATATCCTCCGTTCGGGAGGGTGTAGGAAGCTTTTTTTTTCTGCCGTGGATGTTTTCAGATTTCGTTTGCTTTTGGTATGACTGGATGAAAAGCGGCAGGCCAGGGCTCAAAAGTCCTAGACTGCCGCTTCTTTTTGCAAGGGATTAACCGGGGTAGCCGATCTGATGTTATTGCCCCACAGAAAACTTTTCATGAAATTTCTCATCTAACAGCATAATTTCTGCTCTTTGACTGATGGCATGATCCCCGAGCATGACATCAATGATAAAATCATTGCTCAGCATCTGGCGGTACATCGCAGTAAGATCTTGTTCCGACAGTTCCCCCATGGCCTTCGTTTCGGTCGGTATGACCGGGATTCCGGCCAGCTCGACCAAGCGAAGATTTTGTTTAATATCAGCCGCGATCTTGCGGAGCGTGCGTTCGCTTCTTGCAGTCTCCAGATCGACCACACCCTCGTCCGTACAGAAATGCTTGTTGCCCACGGCAACCGCGGCATGCGAAACATGAAATGCATACATATCATGCTGGATTACATAATGCAAACCCGCCATTTCAAGTATTTCGGCCAGTTCTTTGACCCTTTCGCTCGTCTGTCCATTGATTTCACCAAAAATGGTCCCTTGGTGTTTTTCCGAACCGAATTGGGCGTATAGTACATCCTCTTTCATGTCTCCACCTGCCCCGGGAAATCCGGGGAGCAGCCGGTCACCCACGATATCAAGCCAGGATTCATAACCGATGGTGTTGGTCAAAGTGACAATCGTTTGGCTCTGGTTATTTTTGATCGCAGACAGGGCGGATTCGGCTTGATCAAACCGTACCGGGACCAAGATGAAATCGTAAATATCGTCGTCCTCAAGCTTCCCGATCGTCTTGATCGACATTTGTTTTATCGTGCCGTGATCGTTGTAGCGCAGCCCGTTCTTTTGAAGGGCTTCGAGCCTCTTTCCCCGAGCCAACAGTGTGACATCCAGACCCGATTGGGCAAACCGGAGCGCGTATATGCTGCCAACGATACCTGCGCCAAATATTAAAATTCTCTTTTTTATCGTATTCAACAGTGATCTATCCTTTCCATGAATTAGTCAGAGATTGCTTAAGCAACACCTGTTGGGTAAAATGATAGTATGGCAAGCTTCTGAGTTCAATCGGCAGATGAAGCGGAACGTTGCATAGACGACACATTTTGAAATTTGATGTTTTAACAGGAGGCTGGATATGGTAAATCAGCACGATCCGAGGGTATTGCGCACACGCCAGTTAATCAGGGAAGCGTTTAGGGAGCTGCTCCGAAAGAAAGATTTTGATTCCATAACCATTAACGATATCGCACAAAAAGCAACGATTAACCGCGCCACCTTCTATGCGCATTATGAAGATAAATACGCTTTGCTGGAAGAAATCACAGAGCAAGCTTTTAGCGATCGAATTCCTGATCAAGTGCTGAATGCGCGAGATTTTACGGATGAAATCTGTGACGGGCTGATCATGATGACTTACAACTACATTATGGATTTTTATCGGATATGCAGAATGGATTCCAAACCGATTGCATCGCTCGTCGATGAGAAAATCAAGCAGCTGCTGCAGCAATCCATTGAAAACATTTTACGGAGAGGGAATCTTCACCTCATGGAAGACAGCCATACGAAAATCATCTCGGCGATGACTGCCTCTGCGATTTATGGCGCTGCGCATGCTTGGTTAACGGTGGGAGAAAATGACGGAACCGATTTGCTTGTGGGCTTTGTTCGTCCCTATGTCATGAACGGCCTGGGTCTGCCGAAAGTGCCTTAAGGTTACGCTCTTAGCTATCTGATGTTGTATTTACTATTAATTACTTAAATCATTCGCACTTTTTATTTTGTTGTAAATGCAATAAAAATAATATAATATTAATCAAGAGCGATTGATCAGTTGAAAAGGATGAGGAGCTGCCCAAATGAAAGAAATTCTGCGTGAAATCGGAATGATTGCCAGGGCGTTGGATTCAATTAGCAACATCGAATTTAAGGAATATGACCTGACGAAAGGGCAGTATTTGTATCTTGTCCGGATTTGCGAGAGCCCGGGGATCATTCAAGAAAAATTAGCCGAAATGATTAAGGTAGACCGGACTACTGCAGCCCGTGCCATACAAAAGCTTGAAACGAATGGCTTTATTGAGAAAAAGGCGGACGAGCATAACCGAAAGATCAAAAAACTTTTTCCGACGGAAAAAGGGCAATCGGTATATCCTTTTATCCAAAGAGAACATGATCATTCGAATCGGGTCGCGTTAGCGGGATTTTCGGAAGAAGAAACTGATACCATTTTTCAACTTCTGCAAAGGGTTAGAAAGAATATAGAAGTAGATTGGGAATACGTCAAAAAGGGGAACAAGAGGGGTTATTGATTATAGATAAAGGAGCTTTCGACTAACATGACAGTAAGCATAACAAAGTGCAGCCGTGAAGATTTACCGCAGCTCCAGGAAATCAGCATCGAAACATTTACGGACACATTTAAAGACCAGAATTCACCGGAGAATTTGAAAGCCTATTTGGAAAAGGCATTTAACGACGAACAGTTGGAAAAAGAATTGGCTGATAGCTCTTCGGAGTTTTACTTCGTCTTTTTCCATGATGAACTTGCCGGATTTTTAAAGGTCAATATGATTGATGCCCAGACCGAACCCATGGGCGATGATTCGCTTGAAATTGAACGGATTTATATTCGAAGCCAGTTTCAAAGAAAAGGGCTTGGCCAATATTTAATCAACCAAGCGATGGATATCGCTAAAACTCACAACAAAAAGAGATTGTGGCTCGGAGTTTGGGAAAAGAACGAGAACGCCATTCACTTTTACAAAAAGATAGGTTTTGTTCAAACCGGTGCGCACTCTTTTTATATGGGTGACGAAGAACAAACGGATTTTATTATGGTGAAAACGCTGGCTAACATATAATTTTCCGTCCCACACGTTTGCAAATAGCCTTGGCCTATGCCAAGGCTATTCTAGATCATTATTCATTATTGCAGGGAATGCTCTGTTTCGGGAATACGTTCGGCTTGGACAGGTTGGTTCTCTCCAATCGGCCGTAAGTGACGGAACTGGATCGCGACCAAAACGATGATACCAAGCATAATGACTCCACTAACCGCTGCAATTGCGTGAAACCCGCCCATAAAAGCTTTGCTTGCCCCCTGGACGAGCGTAGTACCGGCTTCCACTGTGAGACTTTTTGCTGTCTCGATCGCCCCGGTCAAACTGTCGCGTGAGAGTTGTGCAGAGGATTCCTGGAGGTTGGCAGGGATCGAGCTCGTCACCTGGCTGCGATATACGACGGTGCCGATGCTGCCCAAAACGGCAATGCCCAGCGCAAACGCAAATTCTCCGCTTGTTTGCAGCATGGCTGCGGCCGATCCTGCCTTTGCCGGCGAGACCGAGCCGATCACCAGATCGCTGGACAGGCTCGGTAATGGAGCAGCACCCAGATTGAACAGCACATACCCGATGACAAGATAGGTGAGTCCTGATTCACTGCCCACCTGAGTGAGGAACAGACATCCTGTCGCGGAGATCAAAAGGCCTCCTCCGATCAGGCGAGCCGGGCGCACCAGGCGTGCGGCCAGCGGTGAGAGTAACATCCCGGCCATGGAGGCGATGGCTCCGGGGAGCATAAATAACCCTGCTTCAAGCGGAGACAGTCCCTTTACGAATTGCAGATACTGCCCGATATAGAGCATCGTTGCTCCCGTAAATGTGATGCCGAACATGCCTCCCAGCGCGGAGCTGAATCCCCGGTTCACGACTAGACGCAGATCCAGCAATGGACTGGTCAACCTTTTCTGCCGCGTAACGAAAAACGCGCCAAAGATTAAGCCAGCGAATACAAACAGTAATGGTACAATTTGCAGGCCGTATTTGGCTATGTGTTTAAGTCCATAGATGACCGGCAAAATGGCAAGCAACGACAACAAAACACTTGTTACATCAAGAGGGCCGGTTTGAGGATGACGATATTCCGGCAGCAGAACGGGTCCGGTAAGGACCAAAATCAACATGATGGGCAAGGAAAGCAGGAATACCGAGCCCCACCAAAAGTGATTTAACAGCATGCCGCCGAAAACCGGACCAAGCGCCATGCCGCCCATGGAGCACATCATCCATATGCCGATGGCGAGAGAGCGCTGCTTGGGATTGCGGAACATGCTGCTGATTAAAGCTAAAGTCGAAGGCGCGACCGTTGCCCCGGCGATCCCCAGCAGCGCACGCGCTGCAATCAGAGTCCAGGCGTTTGGAGCAAAGGCGGCTAATATGGAAGCTGCCGCAAAAGAGATTCCGCCAATCATCAGCAGCTTCCTGCGGCCGATCCGGTCTCCCAGCGAGCCCATCGTGATTAGAAATCCGGAGAGCATAAATCCGTAGATGTCGATGATCCATAATTGCTGAGCGCTATCTGCGCCCAGATCGGAACTGATATGCGGCAGCGCGAGAATCATCACGGAGAGATCAATCGAGACCAGAAGGGCAGGCAGAGCCAGTACGGCAAGTCCGATCCATTCCTTTAGGCCGGCTTTCAGCTCATTGCTGTACGATGTGCTGCTCATTTTGATCCCACTCCTCGCCTTGCATACTTAAAAAACGGTGTGCTGTGTTGAAGTTGCCGTTTCGTCATCATCATCGATCTCCCTTTATAATTTTTTGCCGGCAATTGAATCTTAGGACATGACGCTGCGTAAGGTTCAAGGGGAAATTTTACATCTGAGTACCAGCTATGAGACGGATCCGATGATGACAATACGTTCTGAGGTAACGCTACAAGTATTTTACTTGAATCACAACAACCAGGGGGACCAAAGGATTAGGCCCAGAACTACCTGATTTAGGACTATAATGACTTGAATGAGCATGGATTCAGGTTAAACTACAATAGAACGATCCATTCCTGTCTGGAATTCCATTAAACAGCTGCTCTTTATTGTGGAGGTTGGCAGGTAGGAAAACTGATTTCATTCATACAGACAACATAACATCAATATTATGGAGGTGTCCGTGTATGAAGTGGAGGTTAACGGAAAGGATGGCTGTCATGGCCCAGACTTGGAGGAGCAGCAAACGATTGACCTTATTTATCGCTATTCTTCTCTGCGCATCCATGCTGATGCCTGTTGCAGCCAGTGCAGCATATTACAACACGTACTCCACCGTCGCTACGCTGGGCAATGCCAATGATTGCTACGCCGCACAGGGATTTGCCGTGGGATCAACCTACGTCTATTCTGTAAAAGTCAACAGCGATAACAATAAGGCGGTCATTTATCGTACCAAAATGAGTGACGGTACCACAACGCTCATGACCAACGGGGATAACGGATCTACTTACGCAACCTATCTCGGCCATGCCAATGATGTCGTTCTCAGCTCCAACGACGGCAATTATTATATGTTCGTCGTCACCATGAACGCTGGCAGTATGAGTCTCGTGAAACTGAAATATGTAGGAACGACTTACTACAAAGTAGGTAATTACACTATTAAATACGATGGTGCAGACAAGGCGATGTCGGGTGTGAAAATTACGAGCAAAGACGCGAGCAACATAAACTTTTTATTCAAATCCGGACGAACCTTGTACAGAGGTTCACTGCCGCTAACCGCAACCAGTGGAACGATCCATGTAACGAATAGCTTCTCTCTGAATATTGAAGATGCCAAGGTCAACGGCAGCACGATATCCAATATCACTTCGTATGCTTTCCAAGGCTTCGGTTATTATAACAACACCATCTATGTTCCGATGACATATAAAAACGTCAGCATTGTGCTCGTTTATCGCAATATTTCTACGGCTTCGGGTACCATCCAAGCGGACCCCAATCTATCGTTCCGCGTGACGTCTTCGGCATTTCCTGACCTGTTTGAAATTGAGGGCGTCGGAGTGGCGAACGGAGATAAGTTATGGTTCAGCACCAACCGGAGAACCGCACCTGGCGATACGGCGCATGACGGCGTGCACTATTTTAACGATTTCAGCGCTTCCTGATGGGGAGCTGTCCACCTATAGACCATTCTTCGTAAAAAAATAGAACCGCACGTGGAGCCCAACTCCCGTGCGGTTCTTTCGTTTGGCCTTACAAAGTGCTGAATACGATATTACGCAGCTTGCGCGTAATTGGCATCGTGCCGCCATCCTTTTTCTGGATCATAAACAAGATCGTCAGTCCGTCCCGCGGGCTGTTGCTGAAGTAAGCCCCCAGCCAGCCGTCCCAGCCGTATTCGCCCGGGCTGCCGATAAATCCGGCTTTTCCGGGGTCGGTCATGATGCGCATCTGGTTGCCATAGCTGTGGCCGCGCATGGTGTGCCACGTATCGAAGCCGTTTTGCTGCCACTCGGTTAATGCCGCCGACGTCATATATTGAACCATTCTTGGCTTTAACAGTTGAACACTGTTGAAGCTGCCTTGATTCATCAGCATCGTCGTGAACTTGGCAGCATCGTCAATCGTGGATGCCAAGCCGGCTCCGCCGGACTCGTATGCCGGATCACGGTCCAGCTGATGGGCGATGCCAAGGTGGCTGTGCGAGTACAGCTTTAAGCCGCCTTCGCCATCATCCTGATAGGTTTTTACAAGACGGTCTCTTTTTTCTTCAGGCAGCCAGAATCCGGTATCCTTCATACCCAGCGGCTCGAATATTTCCTTTTTCAAAAATTGTCCGTAACGCATACCGCTCACCGCTTCTACAATCGCGCCAAGCACATCGGCCGACGTTCCGTACTGCCAGTACGAGCCCGGCTCGAACGAAAGCGGGATCTGGCCCAGGCGGTTCGCGAACTCCAGTGTGCTCATCGGGTTATCACCGTTCAACCGGCTGCCCAGCTCCTGGAACAATGCATCCGTTTGCTGTCCGCCTTGGTTGGTTCCGCCATATACTAATCCTGATGTCATATTCAATAAATCGTGAATGTTGACTTCCCGGCCGGCCGGAACCAGTTCGCCGTTTTTCTCAACCTGCTGGTTTTTGAAACCCGGAATGTAACGGCTTACAGGATCGAACAAATCGATAGCCCCACGCTCCAGCAGCATCATGATGGAGGTGGAAGTCACCGGCTTCGTCATCGAATATAACCGGAAAATCGAATCCCTTGTTATCGGGCGCCCCGACTCAAGGTCAGCTAATCCGTCTTCATGGTAAAAAACTTCGTTCCCGTCCTTAAGCACCATGAAGTTCGCCCCGGCGATCTCCTTGTTATCAATACTTGCTTTCAGCGTATTTTTCAATAGGTTGGTGATGTTTGGTTCCAGCATGCCTCTGATGACTCCTTCTCGAATAAGTTCACTGCGACGATTGCGGATTTTAAACAACTTGCTATTGAAAATATTAAGCGCTTTTGGAGTGGTTGTATAGTGCCGAGTTCAAAGCAATCTGCAAAAAAGACCCGATTTTAAGTTCGGAGGAAGCCCCAGGGTATGAAAACAAGGCCAGGCGCTCATGTTATGGATGGAGGTGAGCGTCATGACTGGAAGAAACAACAAGCCGAAAAACGACGGCCCTGCATCTTCGCCAGAACGGCTGGATCAATTCGGAGAGAAGCTGGCTGAAACCGGGGGAAATCAACCGATGAATCCAGGCAAGAAGAGTGGCAAGAACTGCTGAGTGAGGTAGTACCGCAAAAAAAACGGCTTCCATAAACCGGAGCCGTTTTTCTTTCCTGCATGTTGATTCGCTAAATACACGACATCAGAGGTGACATGATTTTCGGAAAAAGCTAAGGTTACTATCCAAAGCGCCTATAAGGCAGGTGCCGTTGCCAGGTCAATTGCCCCGACATAGGAATAAGCAGATGAGTACAGCTTAATCCATGATCGAGGATGGTGGACATATAATGACTGGAAAGCGGAATACAGCCGGTACCCCATTGACCGGAAGAATTGTGGTGCCTGGCAATCCGTCTTATAATACGGCCAGAATGGAATACAATCGGCGCTTTTCCAAGTTCCCATGTATCATCGTATTTTGCCAACGAACGCAGGATGTTATCAACGCAGTGAAATGGGCTCGTGAGCGAGGCGTACGGTTTAGAGTCTGCAGCGGGAGGCACAGCTATGAAGGATTTTCGTCTGTCAATGGCGGGTTAATTATCGATGTGAGCGAAATGAATAGCGTGGAGGTGGATCGCAAAAACATGGTGGCCCGCATACAAACAGGCAATCCGCTTGCCCGCGTATACAGAAAACTGTGGAATAAGCGGGTAGCCCTGCCGGGTGGAACGGCGCCAGATGTGGGCATTGCCGGGCTTACCCTGGGAGGCGGAATCGGGCTGCTCTCGCGAAAGTATGGACTTACCTGCGATAACCTAAAACAGGTGAAGATGGTTGTGGCTTCAGGACGGCGCGGAGCGAAGCCGATCATCGCGAGCGAGAAGAAACATTCCGATCTGCTCTGGGCATCACGAGGGGGCGGGGGAGGGAACTTCGGGATTGCTACCGAATATACGTTTCGGGTAAGGCCCATCCGGAACGTCTCCATCTACAGCATCACCTGGAAATGGCGCGATCTGGAGAAGGTATTTCCGGCTTGGCAGCGCTGGGCTCCTGCTGTTACGAATCGCTTAACTTCCACGATCGAAGTCGCTGCGAAACAGGTGGGGATCATCGTGTCTACCGGACAGCTGCTGGGAAGCGCGGAAGAACTGCGGCGAATAATCCAACCCTTGCTGCAAACAGGAACCCCAGTAAAGGTGATGGTAAGGACAGTACCTTTTATCGAAGCAACCCAATTTTTTGCCCAAGGGGATCTCAACCTGGAGCCGAAGTTTAAAATTACTGGAGCATTCGGGTTTAAGCCGCTGCCTCGCGAAGGCGTGCGAGTGATTCGTGATTTTCTGTCCCATGCGCCTAATCAGCATGCTACTGTGTGGTGTCAAAGCTTAGGCGGGGCAGGAAGTGCGGTAAGCCGGATATCCCCGACTGCGACGGCCTATCCACATCGGAAGGCAGAGACGGTCTATGAGCTGTCGGCAAGATGGAGGAACGACGGCGAGCAGCAGCGGAATATCCAGTGGGTGACAAGGTTCCGCAAAGCGTTACGTCCCTTTGTCAAAGGGGATTATGTAAACTTCCCCGATCTGCAAATCGAAAACTGGCCCAAGGCGTATTATGGAGTGAATGTTAACAGACTGAAGCGGGTCAAGCGGAAATATGACCCCCATAATGCATTCCGTTTTGCCCAAAGTATCCCGGTAGGGAAGAAGTCCCGCGGTCAAACTGAACATACTCGCTAATTTTGAAACTAATAAAGATCGCCCCCCATCGTGCGAGGAGCGATCTTTTGATTTGGTGATCCGGATGAGATGCGCAAGGAGCGGTTCTACCACTCGGCTACGCTTCCGTCCTTGTGGCGCCACAGCGGATTTTGCCATTGATGGCCTATTTTTGCCATTTCGCGCACCTTTTCTTCGTTGATCTCGATCCCTAAGCCTGGACCGTCCGGTATTTTAACGTAACCGTTTTCATAATGAAAAACAGCGGGATCGATCAAATAATCAAGCAGATCATTTCCTTGATTGTAATGGATGCCTAAGCTCTGCTCCTGGATGAAGGCATTGTGGGCGGTCGCATCGACCTGTAAGCAGGCGGCCAGTGCAATCGGACCTAACGGACAATGAGGAGCAGCCGCGATATCGTAGGCTTCGGCCATGCTGATGATTTTCTTGCATTCCGTGATGCCGCCGGCATGGGATAAATCAGGCTGAATGATATCCACGTATCCGTCGGACAGCAGATGCTTAAAATCCCATCTTGAGAACATCCGCTCTCCCGTCGCAATCGGAGTGGAGGTTAACGATGCGATCTCTTTTAATGCTTCATTATTTTCAGGTAACACAGGTTCCTCTAAAAACATAGGTCGAAACACTTCGAGCTCTTTAGCCAGTACTTTTGCCATGGGCTTATGTACGCGGCCGTGAAAATCGATTCCGATTCCAATGTGGTTCCCGACAGCGGTCCGAATCGCCGCTACGTTTTCTAACACTTTTTCAACCTTGTCAAAGGAATCGATGTACTGCAATTCTTCGGTTGCATTCATTTTAACGGCTTGAAAACCTTTTTTCACACACTCCAGCGCCATTTGTGCCGTTTCACTTGGGCGATCCCCGCCGATCCAGGAATACACTTTCATCGAGTCCCGGCAAGCGCCGCCGATCAACTGATAGACAGGTGCATTATAGAACTTTCCTTTAATATCCCAAAGAGCCTGGTCTATGCCGGCAATCGCACTCATCAGGATCGGGCCGCCGCGGTAGAATCCAGCACGATACATCACATTCCAATGATCTTCAATGCGCAAAGGATCCTTACCGATTAAATAAGTCATCATCTCCTCGACCGCCGTTTTTACCGTTGCGGCTTTCCCTTCAATAACAGGCTCTCCCCAACCCGCAATGCCCTCATCCGTTTCGACTTTTAAAAATAACCAGCGTGGTGGTACAAGGAATAATTCGTAACCTGTAATTTTCATTCGTAACCCACCTTATTCATATTTTTATTGAGCCGCATAAAAGATTTGTTTTACGTTATCAGATCATCCCACCTCGCATCATGTTTTCCTGTAAGAGTCGAAATCTGCAAATTACGCTGCGATGAACTTGGCTGTATACCAAGAGTATACTAAAAAGTCAGCAAAAAGCGGTCTTTTTTTAATCAACCATTCGAACAAGAGGGAGTGGTACGCTCGTACTCCTGACTATGGTGCAAAAACTTCTACCTGCTTAAAACCCTCGCTGATATAAGCTGCGCGGTACTCTTTAGGCGGCGTTCCCGTTAACTGCTTGAACAGCTTAGAGAAATAATGAACCGACGAGAAGCCGTATTTCTCAGAGATCTCCGTGATGCTCAAGTTGGAAAACCGCAGATCATCTTTGGCACGGTTAATCCGGAAATGGTTCATATATTGCGTGGGTGATAAGCCGGTGGCCTGATGAAATTTTTCGAAAAAATAGCCGCGGCTCATGTGAAGCTCCCGAAAATACACTTCCAGCGGCTTCACGCTGCCGGTCATCAAATCCTGATCCAGCCGTTCTAAAAGATGAAGCATTCGCGGATCGGGGATATTGTTCTCCTTGAGAGCGAAGGTGAGGAAGTACTCCATGAACTGCTGGAAATTAGATTGAATCTTCAGGCCCCGATAATAGGTTCGCTCGTTTATGTATTCGTTGTTATTAAAAAAAGTCTCAAACCCATCCATCCAGATCCGCAGCTTGTTCACCGTCATCAATTCGGGTATCGGAATAGGAAACGCAGGCCCAATGAGCGACTGCTGCAGTTGAGAAAGGTCGAAACAGATCATGTTGGGCGTCGAGAAGGCTTCTCTGCGATCGATTAACGTCCAATCAAAATAGCAGCAATAATGAACCATTGGCTCCTCCCAATCTGCATACCAGTCGTGAAGCAAGCCCGGCGGCATATATACAAGAGAACCGGGAACGACCGGGTGGTCTTCTCCCCGAAACCGAATGATGCCCTTACCCTCGCTGATCAGATAGAGCGATGAAGCGTAGCAAGTACGCGACAGGCTGTTCTGGCCTCTGGAAAATGGATATAGGCAGGCATGGTAGACGTAAGGATGAAGATTGGCAAAATCCATTACAGACCATCTCCTTTTCTCCGAAAATAGGCATGACGATTGTATAAAAGATATACGTTTCTGTAAATACGCAGCCCACAGAACTTGATACAATTTTTAAGAGATTTATCATTTAACCCTGAAGATGAAGGATGACAAATATATAAAGTCTTAGGAGCGTGACAGGAATGGCGAAAATCAAAGAAATATTGTGTTTGCATCATAGTCACCTGGATATCGGCTACACGCATCCCCAGCCGTTACTGCTGGAGCTTCAGAAAGACTATATTGATGAAGCAATCCGGCTGTGTCTTCAATCGGAGCATGAGCCCGAGGATTCAAAATTCCGCTGGACCTGCGAGGCCACCTTCCCGGTGATGCAATGGCTGGAGACAGCCACTTCTGAGCAAATTTCCGATTTCCGCAGATTGCTGCACAATGGACAGATCAGTATAGCTGCACTTCCGATGCATACGACGCCGCTTGTACATACGGATCAGCTTGTACGAATGCTCCAGCCGGTTCGCGAGCTGCGGGAGCGATTTGGCGTTTCCATCAAAACGGCGATAAATCATGATGTCAACGGGCAGCCATGGCCGCTGAGCCAGGTTTTGCTCGATGCAGGAATCGAGTTTTATATCACAGGGATTAATGTGCATTTCGGGGGCATACCGCTGCCACGTCCTGCCGTGTTTAACTGGACAACGCCCGACAATCGGCAGCTGCTGACGTTCCTGGGTGAGCATTATTCTCTGTTTAGCCAGTTTTTCCATACGAGTCAGGATGATACCCAGCTGATGGCGCAAGGGATTAGGGACTATATCGACCGTTTGGAAGGAGGGGGCTATCCCTACGATTTCGTGTACTTAACGGCAACCAATCCGCCGCTGTATGACAATAACTGTCCGGACCCGAACCTGCTGTCGCTGATCCGCCGATACAATGAGGAAGGACATGACCAGAAGGTGATTTTTGCGACCCCGGAGATGCTTCTGGAGCGGGTTCGCCGGATGCCGAAAGAACAAATCCAGACTCATGCGGGCGATTGGACGGACTACTGGAATTTCGGCGCGGGAAGCTCCGCGAAGGAAACCAAGATCGTTCGCCAAACGAAGCAACACCTGAAGAAGGCTGATTTTCTTGAAGCGATCCAAGGAGCGCCAAACCTGCAGTACACGAAAGCGAAAACCGAGGCATGGGAGCAGGCGCTGCTGTATGATGAGCATACCTGGGGTTCATGGGGCTCGGTCAACCTCCCTGACCATCCGCTTTCGGTTTCGATGCAGCTGCACAAGAGGGTGACGGCGTACAAATCGGCAGACCTGTCTGCTTACGTGTATGCCAAACAAATGGAAGCGATTGCAGGGAACCCGCTACAATCCCATGAGCCTGGCGGCGTCATGCTGGTCAACACCTCAAGTGAAACGCAGCATGCGGAGGTCAAGGTGCCTGAATACTACCTCGGCAGCGGTCGTCATTTAGCCGCTTCGCGTGTCATGGACTTCTTGCCGTACACACAGGAGGTACAGAGCTATAAATCGTATGGAACGGTAGAGCTGGCGCCATTTTCGTGGAAAAAGATCCCGTTTGCCCAGCTAGAAGCCCGGCTGGCCGCCTCGTCCAACCGTATTTCGGTCACGGAAGGGATGATCGAAACGCCATTTTACCGGATGACATTCAACCCTGTCAGCGCAAGAATTGTGCAGTTATTCGATAAGATACATCAGTGGCCTATGCTCGACGAAAAGAGCCCATGTACGTTATTTGAGTTTGTTCAGGAGTCGATCGACGGGCGCCACAATCCTGAGCATCGAAGCACCTTGTTCCCGCGGGATGTCGACAAAGGGAATCGCAGCATATCCGTCTGGAATCATGAATGGAAAGCAAAGCGTGTTGGTGCCAACTGGCTGCAAGCTTATTCGGTCGAACAAACCAGTGACTCGGTGACGTATGTCTTGCAGCTTGAAGCGCCGGGGGTTTCCCGGCTGGAACAGCGGATTACCTTTTCTGCCATCCATCCCCGGATCTGTCTTTCCGCGTCCATGAATAAATCGGATATAAGGACGCCCGAGTCGATCTATTTCGCCTTTCCGCTGCAGATGGATCAAGGCTGGCGCGCCCATTATGATACAGCCGGCTTGTTAGTCGAGCTTGACAGAGAGCAGCTTGGCACCGCTTGCCGGGACTGGGTGACCGTTGACCAGACGGTATCCATCTATGATCAGCAGAAGGGGATCACCTTAGCTTGTCCCGATGCGCCGCTCGTTCAAATCGGCGATTTTCATTTCGGCAAGGAGAGTAAGCAGATCGGCCGCCAGGAAAATCCGCTACTGCTTGCATGGGCCATGAACAATTATTGGGATACCAACTTCTGGGCCAGTCAACCTGGAGAGATCGTTTTGCATTATGAGCTAAGTCCGTTCGGGCAATTTGATCCCGTTGAGGCATATCGTGCGGGCATAGCTGCAGCGGATCCTATAGCCATGAATGCGGCGGTGATGTGTGATAGGGAGGAAGAAGGGCAGTGGTTTAGCCAGTCAAGCGGTACAGTCGTCCTGCTATACGTGAAACCGGCTGTGGATGGAAATGGGTTTATTCTGACCCTGCGAAATGCCGGAACGGAGCCGTCTGAGTACATCTTTAACCTAATGGATAGAGAAGTGGAGGCTGCCTGCTTGGTCAATCCTCTGGATGAAGTGGTTCGCCAGATCCCTAGCAACGGTAAAGACGTACAATTGATCATGCAGCCAGGGGAATTAGCCCAATTGAAAGTTATCCTTAAGTAGGTCTATACAATGCTTTATCTAAAAAAAAGAAAACGTAAAACCAAAAAGCCTTAACCCTTGTGACAGGGTTAAGGCTTTGCTTAAGAGATCAGAAAGTATAAGTTTCGGAGCTTCTGCTTCCTGATCTAGCAAGAAAAACTTCCTCTAGACGCGGTCTGTCTTCTTTGAAGGTACGTCGATAGACGTTTTTCTTATTCATCAAGCAAGTCTCATCTTGAAATCCTGATAGCCGAACTCGCGCACGACGCGGCAGCTGCCGTCTTTCTCCTGCACGGCGATGGCCGGCAGCGGCATGCCGTTGAAGGTATTCGTTTTGACCATGGAGTAGATCGCCATGTCTTCGAATACCAATCGGTCGCCGCTCTGAAGCGGCTGATCGAAGGAGTAGTCTCCGATGACGTCGCCAGTAAGGCAGGTCGGACCACCGAGCCGATAGGTGTACGGCTTCTCGCCGGCTTCGCCTGAACCGATGAGCGGCGGACGGTAAGGCATTTCCAGCACATCCGGCATATGACAGGTGGCCGAGGTGTCCACGATGGCGATCTCGATGCCGTTACGATGGATATCCAGCACGGAAGTGACCATATAGCCCGCATTCAGCGCGATGGCTTCTCCAGGTTCGAGGTAGACTTCCAAGCCGTATTTGGATTGCATTCGAGTAATACAAGCCTCGAGTCTCGGAATATCGTAGTCGTCTCTCGTGATATGGTGGCCGCCGCCGAAATTGATCCATTCCATTTGCGGCAGCCATTGTCCGAATTTCTCCTCGACGGCATTCAGTGTGGTTTCCAAATCGTCGGAATTCTGTTGGCACAGGGTATGGAAATGCAGTCCTGTAACGCCGTCTAGCAGTTCCGGCTGGAAATCCTCCTGCTTCACGCCGAATCTTGACCCGGGGGAACAGGGATCGTAGATTTCATGTCCCACTTGCGTCGAGCATTCCGGATTGATGCGAAGGCCAACTTTTCTGCCGGCTGCAAGAGCTTTATCCTTATACTTTGCCAGCTGGGAGAAGGAGTTGAAGATGATATGGTCGCATATGGAAACAATTTCGTCGATCTCATCTTCACGGTAAGCGGGGGCAAAGACATGATTCTCTTTGCCCATTTCCTCATGGCCCAGCCGTGCCTCGAATAATCCGCTGGCGGTTGTACCGCTTAAGTATTTTCCGATAAGCGGGTACATCTCGGTCATGGAAAAAGCCTTTTGCGCAAGCACGATCTTGGCTCCCGTACGCTGCATGACACCGTTCAGAATGTTCAGGTTTTTCTCAATGAGTTCTTCACTGACTACAAAACAGGGTGTAGGTAACTCCTCGAACCGCATCTTAACGAACAAGCTCCGGCTCTCTTGCTTCTTCAGGCAAGGCGTCAACCAGCACCGGGTTAAAGTCTTCTACCCATGGAAGTCCCCATTTGTTCAGCTCTTCCATGAATGGATCCGGATCGAACTCTTCGACGTTGTATACGCCCGGTTTGTTCCATTTGCCGGTGAGGACCATCGCAGCGCCGATCATGGCAGGAACGCCAGTTGTATAAGAGATCGCTTGGGAGCCCACTTCTTTATAGCACTCTTGGTGGTCACAAACATTGTAGACATAGTAAGTTTTATCTTGGCCGTCTTTTTTTCCTTTGAAGATACAGCCGATGTTGGTTTTGCCCACCGTACGAGGTCCGAGGGAAGCTGGGTCCGGAAGCACGGCCTTCAGGAATTGCAGCGGAATGATTTGTTTTCCTTCGAATTCGATCGGTTCGATGGAGGTCATTCCTACGTTTTCAAGCGCCTTGAGGTGCATCAGGTAGCTTTGGCCGAACGTCATGAAGAAGCGGATGCGCTTCAGTCCAGGGATGTTTTGCGCAAGGGACTCCAGCTCTTCATGGTACAGCAGGTACATATCCTTTTGGCCGACTTCAGCGAAGTTATACTCGCGTTTGATTTCCATCGGTTTCGTTTCGATCCATTCCCCGTTTTCCCAGTAGCGGCCGTTAGCGGACACTTCACGGATGTTGATCTCCGGGTTGAAGTTGGTGGCGAAAGGATAACCGTGATCTCCGCCGTTGCAATCCAGAATGTCGATGTATTCAATTTCGTCGAAATAGTGCTTCAGCGCGTAAGCCGAGAATACGCCGGTAACGCCTGGGTCGAATCCGCTGCCGAGCAAAGCTGTAATTCCAGCTTTTTCGAAGCGCTCGCGGTATTCCCACTGCCATTTATATTCAAATTTCGCCGTATCTTCCGGCTCATAGTTAGCCGTATCCATGTAGTGTGTTTTGGTTGCCAGGCAAGCATCCATAATCGTCAAATCTTGGTAAGGAAGGGCCAGGTTCATAACGATATCCGGCTTCACTTCGTTAATCAGAGCGATCAGCTCATCCACGTTGTTGGCATCTACCTGTGCGGTCGTAATTTTGGTTTTTCCACCGTCAAGTTTTGCTTTCAGTTCATCGCATTTGGACTTGGTACGGCTGGCAATGCAGATTTCTTCGAAGACATCGCTGTTTTGAACGCATTTATGAACTGCTACAGATGCTACGCCACCGGCGCCGATGATTAGTGCTTTTCCCATTTTTCAATCAATCTCCTCATCCAATTCAATTTTTTTCTGTAAAAACGGCAACAAAAAAGCAAGCGAAATACGCACCATGCGCATCACACTTGCTTGATATAGTCAAATAATAAGAAATTCCAATAAGCATGACCGGACAAACCCCTAGTGTGCTTATCAGTCAGCCATAAAACGCTAACGTTTCATGGAAGGGCTCTTAATATTCAAATATACTTTGTTAGGATCAGAGTCTATATAGCAAATAATTACTTTTACCACTCTTATTGACCGTTTCACAAGTTGTGTGCGTCAGCACTGGTTATAAAGTTACCAACTTATAAAATTTGAGCTTTTAACTCAATCAATAAGGCAACGAAAGTTGCCAGTCGGCATTTGACCCGGCTGTCCGTATGGCCTTAACTTCCCGAGAGGAAGTGGTCAAAGTTTATCTGCTTGGAAAGATCCTAATATATCCGAATATTTCGCTTTCCAAAATTTACGCTTCTCCATAATAGCAGGATAGGCAATATTGAGCAAGAGGAAATTTAAAACAAATGAGGTCAGAACCATTTTTTATACGTAAGTAGTGTTATTATTGTGATGCCTATGCAAATTTTATAAGGTGCACAGATGAGACATCCTGTGGCATCAAATGACGTTCCCTGGATCGGAGGCAGCGATGTGGAACCTGCTTATCTGCTGAAATACGAGTATTTAAAAAGCGTCCCGGTAACGGCAGGAAATTTTCAATCCCACGATCACTATGAGATTTTTTATTTCCATGAGGGCAAAGGGCAGTATTTGATAGGCGACAAAATTCATGTTCTCAAACCAGGTACACTCATCGTGATGCATGGTTTGACTCTTCATATGCCTAAGAGCTTTGAAGGATATCCCTATGTGCGGACGCTTTTGAATTTTGATCCCGGTTACTTCCGTGCTGCATCCGAGCATGTATTTTCGATCAATCCCCTGCAGCCTTTCGAAAGACTTCGGAACTACAAAGTTCAGCTCAGCATGGAGGAGCAGGACGAATTCGAAGAAATGCTGTGTAAATTGAACTGCTTATATTCCGCACCGGATGCCGTCTCCCATGAGCGGTTTCGGGTCTTGTGTCTGGACGCGCTTTTTTTCATTTGCCAAGTGCTGATGAAGCCGGTGAAAGAAGAAGCCGGTTTCCCGTCCGAAAAAGAGCAGCACGTTCAGAACGCGTTGTCCTATATCGAACAACATTATATGACCGATATTCGTCTCGACCAATTGCAAGAGAACCTGCATATCAACAAGTATTATTTGGTGCGCATTTTTCAAGAAGTGACGGGGATGACGATATTTCATTACATTTACAAAAGAAGGATCAATCAGGCTAAAATCCTGTTTCTGCTCGACCCCGAGAAATCGGTGACGGATATTTGTTACGAAACGGGCTTTAAAAATCATTCCCATTTCAGCAAAGTGTTCAAGCAATGGGAGGGCAAAACACCGACGCAGTACAGACGCTTGGTAAAAAGTCAATTTTAGAACATTTAGGATACCAACCTGGTCAACCGGAAAGTACCTTCAGCTTCTCGCCGCCTGCTACACTAATCCATATCGACAGTTAAGCCTAGTCTCTGCGAATTTAAGGAGAGGTGATGCGAGAGTGCTGGTACTAACCGGATTTGCCGATGAAATTTCCGATCGTTTGGAGGAACAGCTCGACGTGCTCATGTCCGAGGGCATTTCCTATTTGGAGCTCCGGAGCGTGTATGGTAAAAATGTACTGGAATTGACCGATGAAGAACTGATCCGATTGAAATCTGTATTAAGCCAAAAAAGTATTCGCGTGTCCTCCATTGGCTCGCCAATCGGTAAATACCCGATTCAAGATCCCTTTGCCCCCGAACTTGCGAAATTGAAGCGCGCATCGGATATCGCCAAACAATTGGATGTCCGCTATATCCGCATATTTTCTTATTACATCCCCGACAATGAAGAGCCGGAGAACTACCGCGGCGAAGTGCTCTCCCGTATGAAGATGCTGACCAGAATAGCTGAGGAGGAACAGATTACGCTGCTGATGGAAAATGACAGCGGCGTATACGGAGATACCCATGAGCGCTGCTTGAGCATTCTGCAGCATTGTGACTCTCCTTGCCTGAGACTTGCCTTTGATCCCGGCAATTTTGTCATGAACCGGGTGATGCCGATGAGCGAGGCGTACCCGCAGCTGTCAACTTACCTCGAATATGTACATATCAAGGATGCGGACCAACAGTCGCGCATGTTTGTCCCGGCAGGCGAAGGAGACGGCGAGTTTTCAGCGTTTGTTAAAGCACTGAAGGAGAGAAGCTTTTCCGGATTTTTATCCATCGAGCCTCATCTGCACCGTGCATTCCCGGAACAAGAAGGACCCGAGCGATTTAAAATAGCGGCACAAGCCTTAAAAAGGCTGCTGATAGATGAAGGCTTGGCCTGGTCGTAATCGTATCGAATACTCAAAGGAGAGGGGATATAAACATGAGCGTGCAGAAAGTAAAGCTCGGATTGGTCGGTTTAGGAAACATCGGAAGAACTCATATCCATAATATAAAGTCGATGGAGCAAATTGAGCTGGTAGGCGTGTGTGATACGGTTCAAGAGCGGGCGGACAGGTTTGCTGCCGAATGCAGCACAAAGGCATATTACAGCCATTTGGAGCTGCTCGAGCAATCCGGGCTCGAGGCGGTCATTATAGCGGTGCCGCATTACAGCCACCCGGCCATTGCAAGTGATGCGTTCGAACGCGGAATCCATGTGCTCTGCGAGAAGCCATTGGCCGTTCATGTCAATGACGCCAAGCTCACCATCGATGCTTATGCCGAGGCCAAGGAGAAGTTTCCGGATCTGGTGTTCGGCATGATGTTCCAGGAACGGACGCTTCCCTATTATAAAAAAATCAAGGAAGTGGTTGGCAGCGGTGAACTGGGGCAGTTGATGAGAGCCACTTGGATCAATACCGCTTGGTTCCGTTCACAGTCCTATTACGACAGCGGTGATTGGCGGGCGACCTGGGCGGGAGAGGGAGGCGGCATCCTGACCAATCAATGCCCGCACAATCTCGATTTCTATCAATGGGTTTTTGGGATTCCGGCAAGAATCAGCGGACATGCCCATATCGGCAAGTACCACCATATTGAAGTGGAAGACGAAGTCACCGCTTATTTCGAGCATGATAACGGCATGATCGGGCATTTTATCGTGACGACTGCAGAATCACCTGGCGTAAATCGTCTGGAGATCGTCGGGGAGAACGGAAAACTTCTGTACGAAAACAATAAGCTTCGGATCTATCGCAATCATATTTCCATGCTGAAGCATCTGCGCGAAACGCAGGACGGGTTCGGGAACGTGGAGTATGAAGAAGAGGAAATCGAAGTTGAAACAAACGTGGAATCAGGGCATAAGGTGGTCACAGAAAAGTTCATTCAAAAAATAAGCACAGGGAACGGCGAACTGATTGCGGAAGGGACGGAAGGGATCCGGTCGGTCACCATCGCCAACGGAATCATGCTCTCATCGTTCACTAAGCAAATGGTAGCCGTGCCATTTGACGCGGATCAATACGAGGAGCTGCTTCGAGAGCTGATCTCAACATCCAAGTTTCAAAAGTCCGTGTCCAAAGAGTTGGATACGGATATGACACAGTCATTCTCCAAATAAAAGCGAACCTTTTGCAGGACGAGACTGGTATGCCTTAAAAACAGCAGCAGTCGGCGCAGCGGTTTGATGGTACTTCCTCGACAACGATATGTTCATGTCCGGTAGCGCTGGGCATGAACATATTTTGCTGTAAAGGACCACCGGCATAAAGTTACTGTACCGTTTTCTTTTTGAAAATTTCATGCAGTCCAAGCATTGCCGCCCCCAAGGCAGACCCGTACTCTTTCCAGTGGAAAACGACGATCGGCGTGTCTCCATAGGGGGAGTGATCAGCTTCGTGAATCGCATGTACGAGACGGTTGAAAAACGCCGCATTGTCAGTAACCCAGCCGCCCAGAATCATTTTTTGCGGGTTGAGCATTTCCAGCATTTTTCCGCAATAATCGGCAATATCACGGATAATGAGCTCTCCCTGGTCACTGAAGGGCTGGACGCCGGCGAGAACCAGGTCCATAAAGGCATGAACCGTTGCTTCCGGCGACATGGATCCGAACTCTTCCGGATGGTTCGTGCGAAGTCTTTCCGCAAGGATGGGCGTGCAATACGGAGAGAGGTGAGTGGTTCGTCCGGCCGCTCCGCTGGAGCCGTGATAAATCTCCCCGTTCAGGACAAGTCCAGCTCCTGTGCCTTGGCCGATCAGCAGAAAAATAATGGTATGCTCATTTTTGGCGGCTCCGCTGAATCGTTCGGCAAATCCGGCGGCGTCCAAATCGTTAGCGAGCAGTACCGGAATCGAGAGTTCTTGCTCCAACGCTTGACGCATAGGGAACTGTTCCAGCTGCAAATATTTAGAAGAGATGACGATGCTTTGCGTCTCATCGAGTCTCCCCGGCAGGGAAATGCCGATGCGTCTGATGAGCTCACGGGGAATCCGCTGCTTATGGATGAATTGCTGCAGCTGTTTCACCAGCGAAGTTCGAATTTGGTCCTGGCCGCGCACCGATTCCAGGCTTTGGCTGGCCACCAGCTGACCGTTTAGGTCGAGCAGCACGCAATGTGCCGGCGAACTCGAAATATCGACGCCAATGACATATCCGCCGTCAGCGCGAATATTCAGCAGGGTCATTTTTCGACCGACGCCTTTACCGGCCATACCGGTCTCGTGCACAAGCTGTTCGCGGATGAGCTCCTCGATCAGCACGGAAACGGTCGTCGGGCTCAGCTTGGTTTTTCGCGATAATTCGACACGGGATATCGGTCCATGCTCAAAAATCATATGCAGCAGTGTCGAAACGTTGATCTCCCGCAGCATCTGCTGGTTTCCTACTTTATTCGTCATCGCATTCTCCTACTTTCGGAAGTTATGATTGGCCGTGTCCCCGTCAGGACAGGAGTGCTGACCCTGGCGGCTAGGCTGAAAGAGGGCATAGGAACGGGAGTGTAGCCTATTGTTGTGTCAATGCGATTATAGAAAAATGCCCATTGTGCTGTCAACGAGTCCCAGTCAAGGCGGGGCGGTGGAAGGAATGGTAAATAAAATAAAAAAAACACATTGACAGGGCTGTGAAGGCGTCCCTATAATGATCACAAACGTGCCCCAAGGAGGCGTATTTTTTTCGTTAATTAATTTGTCCGGTGGAAAAATTAATCGAAGGGGGGATGATGTCGAGTTCAATCACTGAGAATCCCGCTAGGCGTGCAGCAGTCATTTATTCCGAGGAGGGGAATTACTATGACATCCTGGTTGGACCGCACAGTACTCAAAAAGGCCAAAAAATACAAAATCCTGTACCTGATGATTCTCCCCGGCATTGTCTATTTGCTCATCAATAACTATATTCCCATGTTCGGCATCATCATCGCTTTTAAGGAAATCGACTTCTCCAAAGGGGTCTTCGGCGGGGATTGGATTGGTTTTCGAAACTTCGAGTATCTCTTCAAGACGTCCGAAGCCTACATCATCACCCGGAACACCATCCTCTACAACGTTGTATTCATCATACTCAATCTTGTCTTCGCCGTTGCCCTGGCCATATTGCTGGCCGAAGTAAAACAGCGGTTTTTAAAGCGCTTTTACCAAAGTGCCATTTTGCTGCCCTATCTTATCTCAACGGTCATTGTCGGTTACCTGGTATTTTCGTTATTAAGCATGGAAACAGGCTTCATGAACAAATCGGTCCTTCCTTTTCTAGGACTGGATCCCGTCATGTGGTATACGGAACCGAAATACTGGCCGGTCATCCTCACCATCGTCAAGCTGTGGCACAGCGTCGGCTATTTGTGCATCATTTACTTTGCCGCCATCGTCGGCATCGACCAAGAGTATTATGAGGCCGCCACCTTGGATGGGGCAGGGAAGTTCAAGCAAATTTTTCACATCACCCTGCCGTCCCTTACCCCCGTCATCACCATCATGACTTTAATGCAGATCGGGCGGATTTTCTATGCGGACTTCGGTCTGTTCTACCAAGTGACGCTTGACTCCGGGCCGCTGCTGCCAACAACCAATGTGCTGGATACATACGTATATCGGGCGCTGCTCAAAAGCGGGGATATCGGAATGGCTTCCGCCGCAGGCTTCTACCAATCCGTGATTGGCTTCGCGCTGATCCTCATTTCCAATTTTGTTGTGAAGAAGATAAACCCCGACAACTCATTGTTCTAATAAGGAGGCGAAGTCCTTGAGAAGAACACGGATTGAACAAGTCGTTATCCATTTCATATTTTGGTTGATTGTCGCGTTTTGCCTGGTGCCGTTTCTGCTGCTGATTACGGCCTCGTTCACCGATGAGGATGCGATCATCCGGGAAGGCTACTCGTTTTTTCCAAGTGAATGGAGCCTGGATAGTTATGTATTCATTTTTCAAAAATCGGGGGAGATCCTGAATTCTTACGGCATTTCCATCGTTGTGACCCTTTTAGGTACGATAGCCAGTCTGGTCCTGATGACTTTGCTCGCTTATCCGCTGTCGAAGAAGGATTTACCGCTGCGCAATTTCTTTTCATTTATCGTGTTCTTCACGATGCTCTTCAACGGAGGACTTGTTCCGACCTATTTAATCTACTCGAATGTTTTTCATATTACCAATACCTTGCTTGCGCTGATCGTCCCGGGTCTTCTGGTCAGTGCCTTCTATGTTATTTTGCTGCGGACGTTTTTTACCGTATCGGTTCCGGAAGCGGTACTCGAGTCGGCGAACATGGATGGAGCGGGGGAATTTCGGATATTCGTGCAAATGGCGCTGCCGCTGTCTCTTCCCGTGCTGGCAACGGTCGGACTATTTCAGGTCATTAATTATTGGAACGACTGGTTTAACGGACTCATTTACATTTCAGACTCCAGGCTGTACAGCATACAGGTGCTTCTGAATACCATTTTGCTGAACGTACAATATTTACTGGATAATGTAGACTATTCTTCAAGGGTGGACGGCAGTTCCATCCCGACCCAGGGCGTCCGCCTGGCTATTGCCGTGATCGGCGCGCTGCCGATTGTGTTAACGTATCCGTTCTTTCAGAGATTTTTCGTTAAAGGGCTGACCGTCGGGGCGGTCAAAGGGTGATTTCCCTGCAGCATGTTAAGGAGGTGATGAAGGGCTGCCAGAGGTTGCAGGACGTGGTTACAAAAAAAGAAACCAAATCAAGGAGGCTAATCCATGAAAATCAGCATTGGCGGTTTTTCTTTTTTCAATATGATCCGGGAAGGGAAGATGGATACGTTCGGGTACCTGGAATCTTCCAAGTACAGATACCATCTCGATACCGTTGATTTGTGGAACGGGACCTTTGAAGGGGCTAAGGACGACATTTTTTCACTGCCTGATGAAGCTTATATTCAACGTCTGGCCGAAGCGATACGGGAAAAAGAAATGACGATTATTAACATCGCGGTGGACGGGGCGCATTTATGGGATGCAGATCCTGACAAGCGCAGCAGGCTTTATGAAAACGCTGTCGCCTATCTATCCATTGCCGAGAAGCTTGGAGCTCGTACCATCCGAATCGATGCGGGAGATCATAGCTCGGCGCCCGGGACGGAAGAGCAGTTCGAATATGTTGTAAACAAGTTCGAAGCGTTGAGCCGGAGAGCGGCTGAGCTTGGGCTCATCGTAGGACCTGAAAATCATATGGGAACCTCCAAAGATCCAAAATACTTAAAAAAAGTGGCCGAAGCGGTCAATCATCCGAACTTTGGCATACTGCTCCATATGGGCCGGTGGGATACGGATGAAGACATTGGCGACACGTTGGTCGCGCCGTGGGTCTATCATACGCATTTTGACGGCAAAACGGTAGGATCACCAAAGGGCGAACAAATGGTGAAGGCACTGCTGGATGCCGGCTATGACGGATACTGGGGCATCGAGTATAACGCGCCGGACAATCAATACGCAGAGATGGAATGGGCAATCGCATCCGTGAAGCGGTTATTGAGCCGTTTAAAATAAAAAACTGAAGGGATGATCGAAATGGGAAGAACCGTTCGCATTGGCATGATTGGAGCAGGTTTGATCGGCAAAGCTCACCTGAGAAATTACGCGAATATGGAGGATGTTCAGATCGTGTCCATCTGCGACATCAATGAACAGGAAGCCCTCAAGGTCGCGCATGAGTTCCATATTCCCCACGTCTATACCGATTTCAGAGAAATGCTGAAGCGCGATGACATTGAAGCCGTTGATGTCTGCTTGCACAACAATTTGCATGCCCCCGTGACGATAGCCGCTTTCGAGGCAGGCAAGGACGTATACTGCGAGAAACCGATCGCCGGGACTTACCGGGACGGGCTGACCATGCTTGAAGCGGCAGAAGATTACGGCAAGAAGCTGCATATTCAGCTTGGTACGTTGTATCGAAAAGAGACAAAGGCGGCAAAAGCGCTGATCGACGGGGGCATGCTCGGCAAGCTGTATCATGCCAGGGCTACCGGCCATCGCCGGAGAGGACGCCCTTATATTGACGGATACGGCACCCCGGCTTTTCTAAACAAACAAATCGCCGCCGGCGGGGCGCTGATCGACATGGGAGTTTATCATATCGCGCAAATGCTGTACCTGCTTGGCACACCGAAGGTGGAGCGGATTTCGGGTAAAGGCTACCGGGAGATGGATGTGGATGCCGGGCGTGCCGGGCAGGCGGTCTTTGATGTGGAAGAGCTGGGGCTGGGATTCATTAAATTTGAAGGCGGCGCGACGCTCGATATTATCGAAGCGTGGAGCATTCACCTGGGAAGCATCGAAGGCTGCTCTGTGGTGGGGGATAAAGGGGGCATCAAGCTGCCGGCCTATTCGGATCAGCAAATTTTGGCCCCGTTCAGTTTTCACACGACGATTTGCGATATGGATGTCAACGGCAGCGTCAACCTGGATGAGATGGACGGCCGCTGGAATCATTTGAAGCCGAATTATGACGCATACCAGTCCTCGCAGCATCACTGGGTCGCCGCGCTGCAGGGAAGAGTGGAGCTGCTTCCCACGGCCCACATCGCCTCGCAGACGATGCTGATTAGCGAAGGCATTTATTTATCCGACCGGCTTGGGCGGGAAGTAAGCAGCGACGAGATCATCGAACAATCCCTGTCGAAAGCGATCCAGCTCTAATGCTGCCTTTAAGGAAGAGGGAGGTCCAACCGGCGGCCGGCCATTCCTCCGGATCGTTGTCGGCACTGAAACGTTTCAACTTTTTCCTGTATGGCACGATTGCGATTTTGACTTCATTTTTTCCTTTATATTTTCAAAATATCGGACTCAGTAAAGTGGAAATCGGCATGATTATGGCCGGTGGGCCCTTCATTTCCATCTTCGCCAATCCATTTTGGGGTTATTGGAGCGACCGGCTGCAGAATGTGAAACGTATTCTTATTTTTCTTCTGACCGGGAATTTGTTAGCGACGATCGTGGTGTTTCAGCTCCGTGAATATGCTGTCATTTTCGCCTTCATGCTGATCTTCTTTTTCTTCAACAGTCCCACGTTCTCGCAGAGCAACAGTCTGATTCTGAATGCCATCGAGAACACGAACTACAAGTTTGGCGCATTTCGCCTATGGGGTTCGCTGGGATGGGCGATCATCGCCGCGATGGCCGGACCGGTTCTCAGCTGGATGGGGCTGGTGAATCTTTGGATGTTGTACGGGATCATGATGCTGATCTCACTGGCATTTACCATCGGACTACCTCAGGGCAGAGTGACTTCCAAGCCGAAGACAGAGAGACAAAGCTATTGGAAAGTGATGCTGTCGAGCAAGCTGTTCTTTGTATTCGTTATCCTTGGCATCCTCATTTCGGTTCCCAATTCGATCAACCAAACGTTCGTCACACTGTACATTTCCAACCTGGGAGGCTCCAACGAATTGATTGGCTGGTCGGTGTTCCTGTCGGCGATCTTTGAAATTCCGGTGTTTCTGCTGTTTGACCGATTCCTGAAAAAATCGGCAAGGATGATGCTGGGAGGGCTGGTCATCGTAAGTATCCTGTTCGTGATCCGCTGGTTATTGATGTCAGTTGCCGGCGGACCGCTCCAGGTCATCTTTATCCAAGTGCTGCATTGTATTACGTTCGGTGGCTACTATTACATCGGAACCAGTCTGACCGCACTATTAATACCAGCTGAGTACAGAGCGACCGGGCAGGCCATTTATGCCCTGACGTGGGGTGGAATTTCCGGCATCATCGCGGGTCTGTTCGGCGGTTGGATGTTCGATTATTTGGGCCCTCAAACGATGTATTCGATTTGCGCAATCATATCCGTAGCAGGGGTGGCAGGTTTTACGTTCATGTGGATGAAATACCGCAAGCAGTCCGAGTTGGCGGCATCATGAGGATCGGGATCGGACGAATGCCGCTGTGACGCGGCGTTCGTCACCCTTTCTGCTGCACTTCAGCTCCAAGCGTGGAGATTCCATATTGAAGATCCTGGGAGGTCAAAAGCCTATGTGGAAAAAGTCGGTTCATTCCTTGTTGTTCTTTGTGCTGGCTGTTACCGTCGTTCTGAGCGGATGTGCAAGCTCCTCTTCGAACGGTGAGAAGGAGCCGTCGTCGTCATCGCAAGAAGCGTCTGGTGACGGTAAACTTGCTCCTTATGAAATTACGATCGCTTTCTGGGGACCGGATCAGCGTGATCTTGGTCTTGTGGAGCAGGAAATCAGCAAGATTACGAAAGAAAAAATCAATGCAACCGTCAAGCTGAAACGCATTGAGGCGGCTGCGTGGACGCAGCAAAAAGTGCTGATGTTCTCCGGGAATGAGAAACTCGACCTGGTGTTCACGGGGGAAGACCAATATATTTCGGAAGTCGCGCAAAAAAAGCTGCTGCCCATCGATGACCTGCTTCAGTCCCATGGCCAGGATATCCTTGCCGCCTTCGATCCGGACGTATTGGCTGCGGCAAAAATTGACGGCAAAATATACGGCGTTCCAACGATCCGGGACTTTGCCGCTTATCCGACCATTCTGATGCGAACGGATTGGTTGAAAGAGAGCAATATGGACGTCAGCCAGGTGAAAACGATCGAGGATTTGGAACCGATTTTTGAATGTGTTAAAAAGAAGCATCCGGAAGCCAATATGCTGGGTAAAGCGTCAGGAGGAGGTTCCATTGCCTATCCACTGCTTCAGACGACGATTGATCCACTGGGCGACATGATCGGTGTACTTACCGACCCGAATCAGCTGAAGGTCGTTAATTTGTATGAGAGCGAGGAATATGCGAAGTTCATCGGGGTGATACGTCAATGGTTCCTGGCAGGATACATCCCGAAAGACATTGCAACGACCTCGCAAACCGGCCGGGATTATATCAAGGCAAACATCGGGTTCGCGACACCCAATAAAGGCAAGCCGGGGATCACGACGCAGACGGGAGCATGGGCCGGCAAGGAGCTGACGGAAGTTGCACTCGCTCCGCCCAAAATGAATACGCTGACCATTATGAACGCGATGCTTGCCATTGCGGCCAAATCCAAAAATCCCGAGCGCGCGATGATGTTTCTGAATTTGCTCTACTCGGACAAACAAATCATCAATTTGCTGGATTGGGGGATTGAAGGAAAGCACTATCAAGTGAAGGAAGACGGGACGATTGACTTTCCTAGCGGTGTGGATGCGACGAACAGCGGCTACAACATGAGACAAGGGTGGATGTTCGGGAATCAGCTGCTGTCTTATCCGTGGTCGACGGACAGTCCGGATATATGGAAGCAAATGGAGGCGTTTAACCAAAGTGCGGAGAAGTCTGCAGCGCTCGGATTCACCTATAACTCGGAGCCGGTCAAAACCGAACTGGCCGCGATCCAGAATGTCGTTCAGCAATATTCAAAGGCGCTTGAGACAGGAACTCTGGATCCGGATGTTTACCTGCCGAAATTTAACGCAGCATTAAAATCGGCCGGAATCGATAAAGTGATCGCCGAAAAACAAAGGCAGCTGGATGCGTGGGCTGCAAGCAATAAGTGAAGGACCTCTCAGTACAAATATAAAATAGTAAATACGATCAAACCTCGAAATCATCGTGCAATCTGCGCAGGCGGTAAGCGTTCATGGCGGATTCGCGCAGCTCCTCAAGAATAGTGTAATTCGCCCATGCACCTGCGATCGCGCCGATCCCTGGCAGCATCTGCAGCATTTTCCGAAAATCGATCGCATCGCGATACTCGATCTGAAAAGTCTCCCAGTCCATCGTCCTTGAATATTCGGTATCAGATAGCCATTGTTCCTTTTCTATATGCCAATTTTTGATGGAATCGAGCAGCATGGCACGGTTATCCGGCCCCGAAAACGTCATTTGAAATACCTTGAGAATAAACACCCGCTCGGAGAAATGTTTCGTGTCATAACCGTAAACATGCGCCAGCTCGAACAAAAACTTCATCTTGATTGCGATGAGAGCCGGAAAGTCTACCATGCCAAGGATGATGCCGCCAGCTCCTGTTCCAGCACCCTCAGCAACCGCAATTTTTTGGTACAGGGCAAACAGGTCTTTTGCTTCTTGATCGGCAGCTTCCAGATCCATCGTACTTTGCACCGGACGCCTAGGGGTGTATTCCGCGCCGAACAGTGCCGTGCGCACGATCGACCGGATGGTGGTCGTGATGACGTTTTGCACCTTTGGGGGAATCAAATGGTTGATCCGGCTGCCAACGGTTTTCGATGCTTTTTCCATCCATCCCGGCGGTTTGAACAGTTTTTGTTCCCAATCGGCAACTTCCCTCTGGACTTTATGTTCGTAATGCATGATCCATCGCTCCTCCAATGTGCTTGCTTTATTCTATTGTAACGAATAACGCTGTGATTCGGACCAGACTGCAGCAGGTTTCTGACCTCGACTTAAGTCCAGCATCGCAATGAGGTTCGTCAGAGACACTACTTTCACGATTCCGCAATCCTGAAGAAACCTTCACGCCCTTGGCGTTATAGGATTAAGGTGATGAATGGCGTTGGCCAAAGGAGGAAAATCACCATGAACATGATTGAAGATTGGATTCGTGAATTAAAAAGGGAAGCCGAATCGACACGCTTGCTTATTGAAAGGCTGCCTGAGGAGAAACTTTCTTGGCGGCCGCACCCGAGGTCGATGTCTCTGGGACAGCTCGCCCTGCATGCTGCGGGAGTTCCCGGGGGGCTGGCTCTATTGCTGGACGAGGCGGTCAGCGAAGCTCCGGTAGTTCCGCTGCCGGAGCCGACCACCCGGAAAGAAGTGCTTGAGGCACTGGAATGGAGCGTGTCTCTTGCCGAGAGCAAGCTTCGGGAATGGGGAGAAGATGGGCTAAGGAATTCCTGGAAGCTCGTCAGCAAAGGAGAGACCATCTTGGAAGCACCCCGAATCGATATGGCCCGTACGCTGATGTTCAATCATGTGTACCATCACCGGGGACAGTTGACAGTTTATCTGCGACTGCTCGGAATATCCGTACCTGGGATGTACGGCCCCAGCGCGGACGATCAATAACGAAAGTTTAGAGACGAGTCCTATGGAGAGCAAGGCGACGGAACCCGATGGAACGGCTTGGATGACGATATCGACCCTCAGATTGGAATGCTGTAAATCAAAAAAGAACCTGGACAGAAATCCCAGGTTCTTTCATATTGCGCAAAAAAAGACGTGATGATATAATCAGATCACGACTGTTCATGTTATAAAGTCATAAATATCTTATCTTACATTTTAAGTGTAACATGCCAGTTAAACTCTTGTCAAATGTTTTTTTCTCAATCTAATGGTTAGGGAGATGGTCGAATGAGTTCAATGGTTCTTGGGTTTCATGAAATCGAAAAATCGCAGCTTTATCTCGTTGGCGGAAAAGGATTGAATTTAGGAGAATTATCTAAAGTGGACGGAATCCAGGTCCCGGAAGGATTCTGTATTACAACAGCGGGGTATCAAAAAGCCATCGGACAAAACGAAACGTATCATGCATTACTCCAACAACTAACCATGCTAAACGCAGATGATCGAGACCAAATTGGTGAGATCAGCGGGAAGATTCGGCAGACCATTACGGAAGCAGAAATTCCTTCCGATGTTGTGGAGGCAGTGACTCATTATCTCTCCCGGTTCGGCGAGGAACACGCTTATGCTGTGCGTTCTAGTGCAACCGCCGAAGATTTGCCGCACGCTTCTTTTGCAGGGCAGCAGGATACTTATTTAAGTATCATCGGTGTTGATGCCATTCTGCAGCATATCAGCAAATGCTGGGCCTCCTTATTTACCGATCGCGCAGTCATCTACCGTATACAAAATGGATTTGATCACCGTCACATTTATTTATCCGTGATCATTCAAAAGATGGTATTCCCACAGGCTTCAGGGATATTGTTCACCGCTGATCCAATGAGCGGAAACCGGAAGCAGCTGTCCATCGATGCCAGTTTTGGACTTGGGGAAGCACTGGTCTCCGGTTTGGTATCCGCTGATAATTATAAAGTACAAGGAGGGGAAATCCTCGATAAGAGGATAGCAGCCAAAACATTGGCGATCTATGGACAAAAAGAAGGCGGAACCGAAACACGCCAAATCGATCCGGCACAGCAGAAGGCCCAAACCCTTACCGATCAACAAATTGTAGAGCTGGAACGGATCGGAAGACAGGTCGAAGGTTATTTCGGCCAGCCGCAGGACATCGAATGGTGTTTGGCTGATAATACATTTTATATTGTTCAGAGCCGGCCGATTACAACGCTATACCCAATCCCTGAAGCAAATGATCAGGATAATCACGTCTATCTATCTGTTGGCCATCAACAAATGATGACAGATCCGATCAAACCGTTGGGACTGTCTTTTTATCTGTTAATTACTCCTGCACCTATGCGCATAGCGGGCGGAAGGCTGTTCATTGATATTGCGCCTAGGCTGACTACCACTGCCGGCCGGGAAGCTTTATTAAAAAACTTGGAATCCGATCCGCTTTTCATAGGCGCAATCGAGAACGTAATCGAGCGAGACTTTGTCAAATTGGTACCGAATGATCAAACAGCACCCATTCCCGCTAAAAGTAATACAGATAAGCCGGCAGCCTTTGAGAACGATCCATCTATCGTTACTGACTTGATCCAGCGGAATCAAGCCTCGATTGCAGCTTTAAAACAAAGGATCCAAATGAAATCCGGGGCAGAATTGTTCGATTTCATCCTCGAAGACATCCAGGAATTAAAGAGGATTTTATTTGATCCGCAAAGTACGGCAGTGTTTATGTCTGCTATAAATGCTACATTCTGGATCAATGAACATATGAATAAATGGTTAGGCGAAAAAAACGCAGCCGATACGCTTTCTCAATCCGTGCCAAACAATATTACTTCGGAAATGGGCTTGGCGCTGCTGGATGTCGCGGATGTGATTCGCCCTTATCCGGAAGTGATTGATTATTTGCAGCATGTAACAGAAGATCACTTTCTGGACGAACTGGTGAAGTTTGATGGAGGAAGGGAAGCCCAGGAAGCGATCTATGATTACTTGAGCAAATACGGCATGCGGTGTACTGGAGAAATCGATATCAGTCGTGCCCGTTGGAGCGAAAAACCGATTACGCTGGTCCCAATGATCCTGAGCAACATCAAAAACTTTGAGCCTCATGAGAGCCGCCGGAAATTCGAGCAAGGTCGCCAGGAAGCTTTGGCCAAAGAACAAGAATTGTTAAATCGGTTGAGACAGCTGCCGGAAGGGGATCAAAAAGCCGACGAAACGAAACGGATGATCGATCTCGTCCGAAATTTCATCGGGTATCGGGAATACCCTAAATATGGCTGGGTGAGCCGCTACTTTGTTTATAAGCAGGCTTTATTGAAAGAAGCCGAACGGCTCGTGCAAGCCGGCGTCATCCATGATATCGAAGATATATACTACCTTACTTTTGAAGAGCTTCACGAAGCCGTTCGCACCAATATGCTGGATAACCGGATCATCAGCAAACGCAAAGACGAGTATAAAGTATATGAAAAACTGACCCCACCGCGTGTCATCACGTCTGATGGCGAAATGTTTAGAGGTTCGTACCAACGGGGAGATCTCCCGGCCGATGCAATTTTGGGTCTACCTGTTTCTTCTGGAGTGATCGAAGGAAGAGCTCGTGTCATTTTAAGCATGGAAGATGCAGCTTTGGAAGAAGGAGATATCTTGGTTACCGCATTTACGGATCCAAGCTGGACCCCATTGTTTGTATCCATCAAAGGTTTGATCACGGAAGTCGGCGGCCTGATGACCCATGGAGCCGTGATCGCGCGTGAATATGGCCTGCCGGCCGTAGTCGGAGTGGATCATGCGACCAAGCTCATCAAAGACGGACAGCGAATTCGTGTGAATGGAACAGAAGGGTACATTGAAATATTGGAATAGTTATTCGTTTGAGCCTGACCTTCGGAAGCAGACTGCTGCGGCAGTCTGCTTCTTTTTTCTTAAGTAACATGCGGTCAATTTGTGTATAAACTGAATCTCGCTTGTACAACCTCCAAGATCTCTTTCGGCATCTCTCTGATCTTGATATCTCCACCCAGGAAAAGCAGCCAATTGGTTATTTCGGTCATTTCTTCGGCTTTATCGACATGAATATATGTCCTTAAAATGGCTGTCGTTTGGTAAGGATTCGTATAGGACAGGGATACTTTTATTGGATGGTATTTTCTGAATTGCGCAATCGCTTTTGGACCCAGTTCAATGACCAGGTTGGTGATTTCATCCTGCTTACGTAGTTGTTCTTGGATCTTTTTCTTACTTATTCTTTTTTTCAAAGGGTATGGCTCTACATTGGTAAGGTCATCAACAGGAATAATCCTTCTCTTCTCTTCCTTCAAATCAAATCCCTCGATCAGCCAGACGCTTTTCTCACGATAGAGGTGCAGGAGATAAATAGGATAGGACTTGATTTCCATCTCTTCTTGGATGGTGATCCATAAATATTCGTCCTTGAGAAGGACTTGGATGAGCTTTTCCAGCATCGGATGGGGGAGGTCCGACAGGTCGAGCAGGTCGGGATTATTGGGGTTGGTTCCTTCAAACAGCAAAATTTGATTCAACAGGACAAGGTCATCCTGCTGGTTTTTCGAAATCAGGCCAAGCAATTTTTCGGCCAGCGATTGGCGGCTCTTCAAATAGGGGAGCTGTTGATTTCTTGTAGCCATGAAGCCAATGAATAGGGCTTTAATTTCGTTATCGGTAAAGCGAACCGTGGGCAGGATCGAGTTGTTCATGACGAAATACCCGCCATCCCTGCCGACTTCTGCAACAAGCGGCATCCCCATCGCTTCGATTTCCCGAATATCCCGGATCGCCGTCGATCGGGAGATGTTAAATTCCCGCATAATTTCGGAAATCGTAAAGTGGGCACGGTTGTTGATATACCGCATGATGGTATTAATCCGTTCAACTTTTTTCATAGGAGTCTCCTAAACAGTATCACTTTTAGACATGATTCAAGGTTATTATAAACCTATCAAGTGAAAACACAAATCATTTGAACAAATTTTAAAAAAAGGATGGTAATCAAAATGGCACAATATACGTTGGAAGAAAAGGACAGCTTTATCGTATTGGGGATTGGAACGGAACTGAAGAGCGATTACACAGACTACGCCGGCATCAACAAAGAAAAAGCAGAATTCTGGTCAACCGTCGAAGAAGACGGAAGGCTGAATACGTTAAAATCCATCGCTGCTAATGATTTCATTTTTGCTGTGAACGAGGCGGTGAACAACAAGATGATGTACTATGCCGGAGTCATGACGGATGCTTCGCTGCCAGAGGCAACGAGAATGATCCAATTCCCTCAGGGCGAATACCTCGTTGTTAAAGGGGAAGCGCCGACATCCAATGATCTGAGCAATCAGCTTGCTGGCGTTGCGTTTGGTCAAGTGCTGCCTGAAGCGAAAGATTATGCTTATGTTGGAGGGCCGAATGCAACCGTTGAGATGGGGCAGCGAGACGGCGTCGTATTTGGCGAAATGTGGATTCCTGTTGTAAAGAAGTAAGTAAATTCGTGAAGTAATCGGGGCGGATTTTGCCCGGAGTGAGTTCTAAGGTGTAACGCCTTGTAAAACTTTTAGGAGGGATAGAAATGTCGTATATCGTTGATTTTAAAGATGTGTCCACCATTGGTGTTGAGTCTTCTCCAGTAGCAGAAGCGCTTGCTGGGCTTCGGGCGAATGAGGCTCGTTACTTCATGAACAAGTATAAGCACAAATTTACGGTCGTACCCGCCAGCGAAAGCCAGGAGACTCTGGATTATGTGAACCGGATTTTGAAAGAAGAACGAGAGATCGAGTTTTCAGCCAAGCCTTTGGAAACATCGCAATTTCAAGTCGAAAATATTCAATTCACCTATGTCTTTTATGAAGATGGTCTGGGGCTCAATGTGATGTACACGGTGGATGACCCGAAGAAGCGGGCCGTTGGTTTTAAGCTTTCGGACGGGATGGAGGAACCGAAGGAGCTGGAAAAGTTTAAGTTTGCCCGGCAGAAGTCTAAATTAGCTGGAACGATCCGAGGCTCGTTTTTTGTCATCAAGAAAGAGTACTAAACTACTTATGAAAAAGCCGCAAAAAAGCCGCAAAAATGCGGCTTTTTGCATTTTTATTTACATAATCATCGGATGAAACAGATACTAGATTGGTTAGGCGGAGGCATTTCATTGACTCCTTTGTATTAGTTCAGTGTGAGTTGTTGTTTCGTTCCTGGATGATCGCTAGAAGTGCCCGTATTTTCGTAACAGAAGAACGACTACTCCAATCAAGATAAATATGAACCCGCCAAACATTTCAGTGGAACCATTTGAGCGTACTTGTTGGACTTCGGTATCATTCTTGGGAGCACGTCGCAAAAAATTAAGAAGTTTGGAGTTAGGATTTTTATAATCGTACAGGCCTAATACAATCATGAATATACCGAGTACAATCATCCCCATTTGATTTTTCTCCTTGTTAATGAAATGCCACTTGGTTAATTACGATCATTTGCTTTCGCGGTAGGCCTTTTTTACTCTTTCAATTTGAGCAAGGTGACCACGGACATGTTCAACACGAAATACCAATAATTGCTTAAAGCTAAATCGGCCCTGGTCAACATACACCCCGACTCGCTCGATTTGTTCGTTGGTTAGATTGTCTAGGATGGTCTGCATACTGAGGCGCAGCAATTTGAACAGCTGCAGATATTGTTCGCGGTCCAATAAATCATAACCTAAGTTGTTCGCCCATGCGTCCTGGTCAAATGAAATGAGGGTCGGCTCATCCTCCGCCAAGACTGTTTTAAGTCGAGATGTAGAAGACATCTCTGAATCCGCCACATGTATGATAATTTGATGAATGCTCCATTGGTCCGGTGCAGGTTTGTAACGAAGCTCCTTCTCCGTTAACCCTTCGATGGCCTCACGCAGCATTTCGTATCCTGAGGCATATTCCTGAATGATGTCCTCCATTTGAATTCCTCCAATCCTTAAATAAACTTCATATAATAAAACAACTATATAGATTGAACTAAAGTTTAGCTTTGAACTTCCTGTTATAACGGTCTCATACGGCTCTATATTTCTTTAGTTCATTCTATCTAACATGTTAAGAAGTTCTTGGTTTTAGGCAAATATCCTTTTTTCTTCAAGAGGGACCAGCGAGTATTACGTGCCTGCACGTGCGAAATCGCTGGCCGGTTTACCGCCCACATATATCAGCATAGGCAGCATTGACTTGTTCATAGATGAAGCGATATTATTTGCAAAACAGCTTGCCTTTGACGGTGTCTTGGTGGAGCTGCATGTATACCCTGGATATCATCATTTGGCTCCAGCGTTTCCGAATGCTCATTATTCGCAAGAAGGGGCCAAATCCAGTGAATACGCCTTGCTGAAAGCGCTGGAGCTGGTTTGATTTTATTTTCTTGAGTATGATCTTAAAAGTAAAAGCAGCAGTTCAAAACTTTGAACTACTGCTTTTTTTGTTGCTTACACATTGGATGCTCAAATATAACGGCAGGTACCATACAAATTTCAACCATCGTTATCGAGACATGGTGTATTGCGTATATATCTGGTCAACATTCTCGCTATATCTTCGGGAGGAATGGAACGATCTGCCGTAAACCAATGTTGAATCATTCCAAACTGTGCATTTCCCAAATAAGCAATTGCATAATCCGTAAATAGGTTTTCAGAATGATCGTCTTGATTTCGTTTCAGATTTTCATACAAACGTGTACCCACTAAATACTGGAGCCGTTCTTTTAACTCTGCTGGAGCTTCCGAATGGAATAGCGCTTTAAAAAAGCTGGCATGCTTATGCATGTATTGGAAGGCCTTGGTAATCGGAGGATAAGCTCCCTCATGATCAGGATAGCGCATCAACTCCTGAAGATTGAGAGGTTCGAATACGCTCAATAATTCTTGAATAAATACAGTTTCCTCAATCAGATGAAAAATATCTTTATAATGCAAATAAAAAGTGCCTCGATTAATTCCTGCTGTTTCACATAGGGTTTTAACCGTCAGCCCTTTAATACCTTTATTTTCTAAAATAGACAACAATGCGTTCTCCATTAGCGTGCGACTGCGGACGACTCTCAAATCCGTACTACTTTGGCTCATTTGTGTACCTCCATGATGAATGTTGGTGTTTATCAACAATTTTGACGTTGTATCTATTAATCAACACTTGGCCTTTTATGTACATTGAACTCCCTGTTATGCCTGATTATAATTGCTTCTATAGCCTTAATCAACACGTGTTCATTACCATCGGGCTATATCAAATGTAAGGAGGAAAACCATGGAATATAGATATCTTGGAAAGACGGGTACAAAAGTCAGCGCGTTTGGATTAGGCGGATCAAGTTTTGGATCAAGGACAAGTGAAGAAGATAGCATAAAAATAATTGATGAAGCATTGGACTATGGCATCAATCTGATTGATACATCTAACAGATACGGAAATGGGGAATCGGAACGCATTATCGGAAAAGCGATTAAAACCAGGCGGCAAAATGTCATATTAGCTTCTAAATTTGGTGCGGAGGCTACCCATGAATTAAATCATAGTGGTGCATCTCGCCGCTCAATACGAACTGCTGTTGAACAAAGTCTGCTACGTTTGCAGACCGACTATATAGACCTTTATCAACTCCATCTTCCTTTTGAATTTGTTGCTTATGAGGAGATTCTATTAACGTTGAACGATTTGGTGAAAGAAGGGAAGATTCATCATATCGGTACTTCAAATCACCTGGGTTGGCAATTGGTTCAGGCACAAGCCATTAGCGATCGATATCATATTCAGCGATTTGTAAGTGAACAAACGCCATATTCTATGATCAATCGACGAATGGAATTTGAACTTGCTGAAGTCGCTAAACAATATGATCTTTCTCTATTCGTGTACAGTCCCTTATCTGGTGGCTTACTGACAGGAAAGTACAAAGCAGGTCAGGCCGCGCTAAGCGATTCTCGCGCTGCGACATTAAAAGGGTATGCAGATGCGCTAGATCCTGAGCTAGCTGAAAATGAGTATAAGTTTAAGATCATTGAAAAGCTGCAACAACTTGCAAATGAAGCGGGGATTCTACTAGCGGATATGGCAGTCGCTTTTACCCAAAGTCATCCATCCGTCACGTCAACTCTCTGGGGACCGCGCACTTCAGAACAATTAAAAGCCTATATTGCCGGTGCAGAATTGAGGCTCGGCACGGATGTGTTGGATGCGATCGATACCATTGTTCCACCAGGCAAACGGATCGATGACAAAGAGCAAACGTGGAGTCCTGAGTGGATGAGTGCCGAACGGCGCAGACGACACGTAAGTTGAAAAATCATTGGAGAGGAATCTTGCGAAATCATACAACGGCAGCCGATCAGACGATCGGCTGCCGTTGTTTATCGTAGTGGGGAGTGCCAAGTTTGGATCTTCATGAATATTAATGATGATTTGTCCCTCTAAACGGCTTGTAGAAGGCACGAATGTCTTGTGCCAAGAGCTCGGGTTCTTCCAATGCGGTAAAATGGCCGCCATGGGGCAGCGTAGTCCAGCGGGTTACATTTAGGTTGCGCACAGTCCATTCTCTGGGCGGCAGCAATATATCTGCTGGGAACAACGCGATGCCTGTCGGCACCTCAATGTAGCCCAATGGCGGCAAGGAATGAGAATTCTCATAATAGATGTTCGCTGCCGACATGGCCGTGTTTGTCACCCAATAAATCATCATATGCGTGATCAGCTCATCTTTACTGTATTTTTGCTCAAGATTACCGTTACAATCGCTCCATGCCCGGAATTTTTCAATGATCCAGCCTGCCAAGCCGACCGGTGAATCGGATAGTCCGTACGCCAGTGTTTGGGGGCGGGTCGATTGAAGGGACATATAGCCCCCCTCTTCAGCAATCCATGCTGATGCGTTTTTCTTATATCGCAGTTCTTCTTCCGACAGCTTTGCCTGATCCGTTGCCGTCATCAAATCTCTGATAATGCCGATATCCGTCAAGTGGATCCCGAATAACAGTTCCGGATGGTTGGCTGCCAGGTACCTTGTAACACCGGAGCCGATATCCCCGCCAGCGGCAGCAAATTTTTTGTAACCTAAGTGCTGCGTCATCAGCTTAGCCCACATTTCCGAGACACGAAAATTGTTGACACCGGGATGTGCAGGGCGGCTTGAGAACCCAAAACCAGGTAATGACGGGACAATCACATCAAATGAGTCCTCAGGGTCACCGCCGCAGCTGGCTGGATCCGTAAGCAGAGGAATGATTTTTTCGTAACGAAGGTAACTGTCGGGCCAACCGTGGGTAAGAATGATGGGCAGAGGATTAGGTCCTTTACCGCGCTCATGTACAAAGTGCACATCGATCCCGTCGATATGGCAGCAATACTGGGAAAAGCGGTTCAACTCGGATTCCTTGGCTCGCCAATCATAATGGTCCTTCCAGTACGAAACGAGCGACTTTAAATAATTTAATTCCGTGCCTCGTTCCCATCCATCGTTATCTACTTGTTCCGGCCAGCGAATATGATCCAGTCTGTATTTTAGATCGTCCAAAATTTCGTCTGCGACATGAATGTGAAAACGCTCAATCGTCATCGTGCTTTCCCTCCTTTTGTCGTTGCATCGCCATTATATCCTTTGTGCTGGTATGGTACACTGGCATAAACGAAGCATCTAACTATAAAATTTGATAGGTGATGGCTATGCCCCAAATAGACCGACACAAACATCGTACCGTGAATATTGAGTTTGCCGCTGTGGAGGATCTCAGCATGCTTCCTTATCCTGAGCGTTATACGCTCATTCTCTTTACAACAGGAAGGATGAGCGGGACGTTAAACGAACGGCCGATATCGATCGTAGCTCCTAGTATCCTTTGCTTGGCCGAGGATGATGAGGTGGAAGTGATAGAAAAACAAAACGTTGCTGCACAATCCTTTCGTTTTCATCCCGAATTTCTTAATACGATCACTCTCTCCGAAACGCGGGGCTATTTCCCGACGAGTCCGAGAATACAAGCAGGCCGTTCCCTTTTTCACAGGGAGGATCCATATACAGCTGTGCCCCGTATCACCGAGAAAGCATTTCCGCTATTATTTGAATGGTTTTTTATACTTGGCATGGAAGTGCAGGCGCAAAGTGATGCCCGCTGGGTGTGCAGAATAAAGAAATACCTCATCCAGATTTTAGGTTTGGTTGAGGATTTAAACCGAAATGGCGAATATTCCCCTGTCGATTTGGTGCTAGAGTATATTCACACGAACTATTCCAGAAAGATTTCTTTGGAAGATCTGACGAGCTGCGCTCATTTAAACCGAGTGACGCTGAATAAGCTGTTTCAGGAAAGATGCGGTCATACAGCCATGGGTTACTTGCTGTCATACCGTTTAAAAGTTGCAAGTGAACTTTTAACGCACACCGGGATGAAGCTTGATGAAATTGCTCACGCTGCCGGATTTGAGTATGACACTCACTTGATCAAGCAATTTACGGCTAAAAAAGGCATCTCACCTACAAAATACAGGACCATCTCCCGCAAGTTCTCCACGGTTCAATAAAAGACGGAGAGCCCTTGACCCTCCATTGACAGTGATCCGCTTAACGATTAAGGTAGTGGAGGATATGAAGTAGAAAGTCATTTATTTTGGAGGATATTTATGAATCAACGCTTTCGAATTACGAGATCGATGCAGCCGGACTCCGGTGATCAAGACATTTCATTGGAAGAATGCAAAGCATATTTTTCAACCAAGGCTGATTTTACTTACCAAACGGTGCTGACTGTACAAGGGGAAGAAAGTACCATGTCGATCGAAGGGGATTTCTTTATGTGGCAGCATGGAGACGCCCTCATTCCTTTTAGGCACTATATGGGGGAGTTGTATGCAGCTGTCTCTCATCAAGATGTCGTACCCGTTATGATCGAAATTGCAGGAGATTTGCGGGCGGATATCGTGGAAGGGTAATGGAGTTGGTGCGGATCCGCTGGGATCGTCCTGTTGATTACTCCTTACTTGTGAAAATGATCATCAAATCGCAAGATTACGAGAATACACATTTGTTAAAAAAGCCGCATTGCTGCGGCTTTTTTATTTTTATATCCAATTGCAAAAACCTGGCCTACTTAACCTTGTTGTTCTTCTTAAAATAGGCGCGCGCATCTTCCCGGGTTTCCTTGGGCAAGGTGCGCTCCAGTTCCTCGTTCATCCACTGCAGTGTCCGGCTTCGCAAAGAATCCCGCATTTTCTCCTCCGCATCCAGCATGACCATATTGATCAAGCAATCCGAAGGCGTACAGGAAGCGCACGCATCGTTGTTTTCCTTGCTTCGGTAGAAATAATTTTTATCTTTAATGTTCTGGCATTGAAAAATGGGCTGATCTCCTTCGACGGCCGTTACGACGTCCCAGAAAGTTATCGCATCCGGGGATTTGGCCAGCTTGTAGCCGCCCTTGACCCCTGGTACCGAATCCACAATACCCGCTTTGGACAGCTTCCCGAAAATTTTGGACAGATACGTCTCCGACAAGCCTTGGTAGGCGGAAAGTTCTTTGATCCCGATCGGACTGTCCAACGGGAGATCAATCAAGTATACGAGGCAATGCAAAGCATATTCGACCCCAATACTATACTGCATGCAAGCCACCTGCCTCCCGACAAATTCACTAACCTTAATGTTAAAAGCAAACATTTTTGATGTCAAACGTAACGCGATTGACAAACGAAATGATTGCAAGTTATAATGTCGACAGAAATAATCGACGATTAATATTGTCGACAATTATAAATGAGTAGGAGAGGATTCATCATGAATAAAATGCTGGTTCTAAATGCCCATCCGGATGTGGAATCCACCACCTCGGTGACTTTAAACGTGCTCGAGTCTTTTTTACAGCGTTACAGAGAGCTTGTCCCGGATGGTGAGGTCGAACAACTCCATCTTTATCGTGACGAGGTACCACTGCTGGATCATGTTGCTCTAACGGCCCGCAGCAAGTCCGCTGCAGGACAATTGCTTACACCGGAGGAGCAGGCAGTTACAGACCGGACGAACGAACTGCTGCGGCAGTTCAAAGGTGCGAAGAACATCGTCATTGCGATGCCGATGCATAATTTCAATATCCCGTCCAAACTCAAAGACTACATGGACGCCATTCTCATTCCGCGGGAAACGTACACGTTTACCCATTCGGGATCCGTCGGCTTGCTCAAGGACGGACGGAGCGTCCTCGTTATTCAGGGAAGCGGATCGATATACACGAATAACGATTGGTACACGGAAGTGGAGTATTCCCATCAATATCTACGATCGATGTTTACCTTTATGGGATTTGACAGCTACGAGATCATTCGCGCGCAGGGAAACGCTGTTTTACCGAAAGAGAACGTACTGGAGCAGGCCAAGCAGGAGGCCCTTCAGGCGGCCGAACGTTTCGCACATCGCATGTCTGGCAGTGTGACGAGATAAGGGCTCGTATTAAAGATCGTGCTGGGGGATACGATAAAGATCAAATCGGATCTGAAACGCTCCGCCATCTTTAGGCCAGGAAGGAAAACCGTCATGGAATGCGTCATTTTCATTGGGATACAGGCTTCCGGAAAATCAACATTTTATAAGGAGAGGTTCTTTGCAACTCATATGAGGATTAATCTTGATATGTTGAGAACAAGACACCGGGAGAATGTTTTTCTGGAAGCATCCGTCCGAACGATGCAATCCTTTGTGGTAGACAATACGAATCCCACCGTGGAGGATCGAAAGAAATATATCGATTTCGTGAAAAAACATCATTATAAGGTTATAGGGTATTATTTCGAACCTGACTATGAATTATCCCTTGACCGTAACAACAAGAGGGAAGGGAAAGAAAAGGTTCCTGAGATCGGAATAATTAGCACGTTGAAGAAGCTGCAACGGCCGTCTTATAGTGAGGGTTTTAATGAGCTGTATATAGTCAAGTCACTAAACGATGCGTTTGAGATTCAAAAATTACCTTTATGAAGATAACGCAATCTTACCGTGCGCCGTCAGGCAGCACGGCTTTTTGCTAATCCTTTCCGGTCAACAGCCGTCTTCCGAGCTGCAGTCTCGCTTCAAGCTCAATCCGGTTTTTGCAATCCTCGCAGTAATACATTCCATTTCTGTTTCGTTTCGCGCGGTCGTAAGCTGAAGTGCCCTCGAAGGCGTTAAAAGCCCTTTTGCACCCATAACAGATCAGTTGCACACGAAATCCATTAGATTGCTCCTGCACAGAATTCCCCCTCCTGTAATTGATGAAAAAGTCCAGCTCCCTTGACTTGGTAACCACGTCACGGTATAACTGAAAAATGAAATAACACACTGTGCTATTTATAATAATACAGTGTGTTAAAATAAATCAAGGGGCGTTTTGACCGTGCCAAAAATTGTGGACCATGACCAAAAAAGAAAACTGATCGCCGAATCGGCATGGAAAATTATTGAAACGAAGGGGATCGAGCATGCGTCTATCCGTGCCGTCGCCGCTGCGGCAGGGGTTTCGCCTGGAGCCTTACGGCATTATTTTTCAACGCAGGACGAGCTGCTGTTATTTATTGTGGATTATTATTTGACGAGGGGAGCCGACAGAGCAAAAGGAATCGAGATAAGCCGTATTCCAATGAAAGCCGCACTGGAAGTGGTTTTAGAACTCCTTCCCATGGATTCGGACAAACGAACGGCAGCCGGCGTCTGGTGGGTATTCGCCATCCGTTCGCTCACGAGTTCGGCATTGCAAGATAAAAAGGATGAGCTCACGGACGGGCTTCATGACCTGAGCAGAACCGTCCTCGATCTTCTGGCTAAGGCAGAGCTTCTTCCCTCATCCATCGACATGGAGCTCGAAAGCTTGAGATTGGCCGCGATGATCGAAGGCTTGACGGTTCTCGCATTGCTTCGGCCGGAGATCTACGCGCCAGAGACCGTTGAACGGATCATCGTCCGCCATCTTCAGGAGCTGTGCGGGCACGCGGTGAATGAGTAAACAAGAAGAGGAACGGTTTCACCAAACTCAACTTAGCAATTGAAAAGAAATCGCAATCGTTGATATACGATAATATTGGGTTGAGCTTATTGCGTCATTTCTAAAGCGATCTGCATCATTATTTCTCGGATGAAGGAGATGTGCGAGATGAAGGTCAATAAAATAGATCATGTAAGTATAAACGTAAATGATCTCTCGGCCGCCAAAGCGTTTTTTCTCGATATAGGCTTTGAGGTGCGAGCGGAATGGGAGATGGAAGGCGAGCTGTTGGATCGGGTCCTAGGGCTCCGCGACGCAAAAACAGCCTGCGTAGCATTGGGGGCACCAGAGAGCCAGGCATGGATCGAGCTGGTCAAATATTATCATCCGTCAGATGATACCGAAATTCAGCAGTCTTATCCCTATACGCTCGGTATCCGGCATATGGCCATTGAAGTTGAAGATATTGAAGCCATCGTCTCCACATTGAAACAGAAGGGCACGGAAACCTTTAGTGAGATCCAGCAATATGAACAAAGTTACAAGTTATGCTATGTTCGTGGGCCGGAAGGGATCATTTTGGAGTTGGCAGAGAAGGTCAAATGACGGGAGATCACGTCTCTCACGTACGGAAGGTTGAATGCGCAGACAACCAGGGTTACTCGAATTTCGAAGGCGGCACGTTGTAATATTTTTTGAAGGCTTTTGAAAAGGTAAACGGATCAGGATACCCGAGAAAGCCTGCGATCTGTTGGATCGTGTATTTTTTGGCGTAGAGATAGTCTCGTGCCCGGTTCATTTTGATTTGGGAAATGTATTGTCCCGGCGTAATGCCTACGCTTTTCTTGAAATAAGAGATAAAATACTTTTCTGATACGCCGACAAGCGCAGCGAGCTCATTCATCCGAACGGAACGGTGCAGGTTTGCATCCACGTATTGAAATACGTCCTGCAGTACACTTAGGCTTCCTTCGGTTTTACCCGGTTTCCTGCCGTTGAGGAATGTGCCGGTGTAGGCGCCTTGCCCGTGAAGCTCAAGGATCTTCGCAATGACGGCGAGGAGGCAGGCTTTCAAGTAAAGCTGGTTCCCCGGTGTGTCGCTGACCTGTTTCAGCCGGCGATAGGCCTGTGTGAACAATACCGCTTCCTCCTGGATCAGGCCGCTTGGCACGATTCCAGGAAGTTCGAACTCACCTAGTATTCGCTGTTGTTCGCCGATCCCGAAATTGAAATGAATGTAAATGAATCGGCAGCCGTCCTCAGTCGTCGAAGCGATATAAGGCATATCGGGATAAAAAAACACCGCATCACCCGGACCTGCCGTATGTTCGGACCCGCCGATCGTTACCCTCACGGAGCCTGATTGAATGAACCACAGATCGTAATCGGGATGGGACTTGTGCTCGGTCCAATTCTTATCGTGAGCTTGTTCTAAATAAGAGCTTATGCCGAGCGTGACATATTCCGAGAGTTCGTTGAGAATACTCATGTTTGCATTCATCGGGTTGCATGGCCTCCTTTACCGCATGACATCTGTGATTTTAAACTTAGTATAACAAAGGGTTTACGAGTTGTTAATTATATTACTTTTTGACATGTACTTGAAACTATCTCACATTCCGTTTTCCGACCATCCTCCTATAATGGACTTATATCATGCGAGGAGGGTTAATTGTGAACGGTGTGAACATGCAGCAGCCGAAGGTCGTCGTCATTGGAGCAGGCAGCCTGTTTTTCGGTCGTCAGTCCATTTGGCAGATGGTCCATTCTCCATACTTGAATCAGGGAACGCTTGCTTTGGTGGATACGGACGAAGAACGATTATCGAAAATGGTCAAACTGGCGGAGATGGTGGCCCGGGAGAACAACGTATCTTTGAAAGTGGAGGGCTCAACGGACCGAAGACAGGTGCTTCCGGGGGCAGACTTTGTCGTACTCAGCTTTGCGGAGCAATCGGTCAAATACCGGGGCATCGACTGCCAAGTATCATTAAAATACGGCATTCGCATGTGCTCCGGGGATACGATCGGACCAGGCGGTATATTTCGGGCGATGCGGGAGCTGCCGGTCATTATGGAATGCGCTAGAGATATTGAAGAGCTGTGCCCCGACGCCTGGGTGATCAACTATATTAACCCGTCTACCGTACACGGGATCGCTTTACACCGGTATGCGCCGAAGCTGAAATCTTTCGCGCTGTGTGACAGCCACCATATGCCGCATAAAAAGGCCTATTACGCCGTACGGGCAGGAATTATCGGGGACAGAAGCGGGTTCAACGAGGAGATCGACCGGAAGTTTGACTTCCGCGTCGCGGGAGTCAATCATTTCACGTGGCTGCTGAAAGCGGAGTTCGAAGGGAAAAATGTTATGCCCACGATCGCGGAGGCGATGCGCAAAGCGGCTGGCGAGGAGAACAACGGGGGAGACCGCGGCGCAAAGGCGCTTCATAACGACGCTATTACGTATGAGCTGTACGATATTTTCGGGTATATCCCTACGTGTACGGCCCATACCAAGGAATACGTCCGTTATTGGCAAGGTCACGGCAAGACGCCGGACGCCATTCCGCCGTTGTCGATATGGGAGACGGAGGACCGGTATCAGCGGCACGACGAGATGTGGCGGCAGGTCGACGACTTCCTCTCAGTAAATATTCCGATTGCCGATTACATGAGTACCTTCGGCCCGGATCATGCGACGGACATTATCGAAAATATGGTGGGCAACTTAGGGAAACGGTTCTTCATCAATACGCTGAATCGCGGAGCGGTCACAAATATGAGCGACGACTCGTTCCTGGAACTGCTGTGCGACGTGAGCATGGACGGGGCGAAGCCGGTTCACGTAGGCGAGATGCCGCGGGGAATTCGGGGCATGCAAGAGCTTGTTCTGGATACGCATGAGCTTACGGCGGAGGCCGTCGTGGAGCAGAGCTACGAGAAGCTGCGGAGAGCGATGCTGACGGATCCGCTTGTGAACTCGATCAGCGACGCAGACCAGATCATCAATGAACTGCTGACACTTGAGCGGGAGATGATCCCTGATGTCTGGTATTAAGAATGACCATCCAAACCCAAACCAGGTTCGGCGTCATGATCGTCAGTATATGTAGGAGAAAGCCGGGCGCATTAAGCTGAAAAAGTTCCATGATTGGTCCTTGGTGCCCATACAACAATAGCAAGCGAGCTAGCGCATTATGCGCAGCTCGTTTGTTGTTTTTGGATAATCAAGCCTCCGATCGTGCTGGATTTATCGTTTCGGGCTGGGGTACATCACCATCACGCCAATTATACACATGAATCTTTAATAACACCTTATTATATAGAAGGCATGTATTCAGATAAAATATTATTGAAACGATCTTCTCCCATTATGAAATAGCTGATATATAAGGGTGTATATAAAGAAGTAGGGATGGTGGAAAATGATGAATTTTACGAAGCTCACTGCGTATCTGAATACTTTTTATAACGAAAAAAACATTCCTGGTTTAGGTGTCGTGATGTATCACAATCACCAGCCTGTTTACGAGCATTATACCGGGTTTTCAGACGTAGAGAATCTAGTTCCATTTAGCCGGGACAGCATTTTCAAACTGTATTCTGCAACAAAGGTTGTGACCTGTACAGCACTGCTGCAGCTGCTAGAGCGAGGAAAATATAAGCTCACGGATTCTTTGTATGAGTATATCCCAGAGTTTAAGCACATGCTTGTTCGTCATTCGCGGCCAGATGGAACAGTCGACCTGCTTCCTTCACAAAATCCAATTACCATCGAGCATTTGTTTACAATAACAGCAGGGATCGAAACGATTCATACGGATGCAGTTCATAAGGCTGTCGCCGAGAGCAACAGTGAGGGCCGAACACTTGCTGTTGTCAAGGCGGTGGCGCAGGAGCCGTTAGCCTTTGAACCGGGCTCGCATTTTAAATATACCGCGTGCCACGATGTGCTGGGTGCATTGCTGGAGGTCATAACTGGGCAAAGCTTTGGACAATATTTGCAGGAGAATATTTTCGATCCGCTAGAGATGAAAGATACCTCATTCCAGCTAAAGGATGAGAGCCGCTTTTGCAAGCTGTACAATCGATTTAATGGTAAGACGCACACGGCAGAAAGCGTCGGAGAAACCTTTAAGCTTAAGCCAGGCCCTGCTTATGAAAGCGGCGGCGGTGGATTATATTCCACAGTGTCAGACTATATTATATTTGCAGAGGCATTATGCAACTACGGATTGGCACCGAATGGTGTGCGCATCCTTAAACCGGACACAGTGGATGCTATGCGAAGCAACCGCCTGTCGCCTACTGCTCAGCAGGATTTTGCCAAATTCGGCGGGGGAAGCAAATTGGGCTATAGCTATGGCTTAGGCGTAAGAACCTTAGTGAGTCCTGAGGATAACAATGCACTTAGCCAACATGGGGAATTTGGCTGGGATGGCGCTAGAGGCTGTTACGTCGTCATGGACCCTGTATCGGAAGTCACGCTGTTCTATGCGCAGCAGGAACATGGTTCAGAGTGGTATCGCTGGCACGGAACGATACGGAACTATGCCTATGCGAGCATTTGGGATGCAGGGATGCCGCCAACCCGATAACATAAAGCCGACGCTTGGAGGATTTGTGAGGCGAAAAAAGCCGCATGGTTGCGGCTTTTTGTGTTTTCTTAAACGACCCTTGCTGTTCCAAATGCATAATGATGCCATAAAATATTTTCCACCGTATCAGCCTGCTCCTCCTCGCACTCAATCAAGAGGATCACTTCCGAATATTTGCCCCGTAACAGACGCCGCTGCTTTTTAATGACTTTGTAGTAGAACAAGTCGATGCAAATCCCAAGGATAAAACCAACAGACGTGCCAATCAGGCCGTAGTAGATCGGCCCCCAAGCCAGCTTAAAACCGACACTGGCACCAATGACGGCAAACGCCGTTCCAAGCACAGCTCCTGTGCTGAACAATGAAATGCCGTCCGCGTTGTGAATGCTGTCAAACAATCGCCGCTCTGTTTTGCGATTCGTTAAAGGTACAGCGAAAATGTTCTCTTTATGGATTCCGTTTTTCTCCAGAACTGTGATCGCTAATTCCAAATTGGTGGAATGCTCAAACGTTGAAAATATTTGTACCATCGGGTTTATTTCACTACCTTTCCCTTTTTTACTTGAAACGAAGGGCTTTGGTAATGCTTGATCAGGAAGCTCTTCTGCTCGTTGTTAAACAGCTTGTTGTTTTCCACGGTGTTTGCATACGAATCGTACGCTGCAAATCCCCACATGGAGGGCATGAACAGCAGCCATTGTTTGTCAAGCACGGCCGTTGACTCCGTTAATTGACCAAGGAACAGGTATTGGACGGACAGAAGCAGTTTGGAGAAATATAAAAATGCGATCGTCCAAGCAAGTGAGAAAAATGCGGTGACGATGCGGTGAATGTGCAGCTGTCCAAGTCCTGGCATAAATAAGGACCAGATGGCCGACATGACGGGTTGTCGTTTATCCAAATAATTGATTTCCATCGCTCCGATGGTAAAGGTGTTAAACGGTGCGTTTTCTTTTTCCGCGAGTAAAAACACTTTGTTCATATCGACCGATGTCCGGTAACTATCCCATATGCCAAACAAATAAACCGGAATATACATGAGCATCCACCTTGGTTCCAGGACCTCTTTCGCTGCCTCAATATTCCCGCAAAACGAATGTACCATCGCCAAATTAATCTTCGCGTTGTAATTGACAATCACTTCCCAGATAAACAAGGTGAACCCACGTAAATACTTGCTTAACAGGAGGTGCCCAAAACCCGGAAATGCCGCAGACCACCAAGCAATGATATACGGATTGCGGATATGAAACTGGGTGGTGCCGGCTATGGAAATATGGGCCTTGTAGCGGCGGAATTTGTTTTCGACATTCCTGTAATTATCCACGAACTTTCCTCCATAAATACACTTAACGATTGGCTATTTGCCTTCTCACGAGTTTCAAATTACATACAAGAATTAAGAATATAAAGGGATATAACACAGCTGAATACCACAGCTTCCAACCGTTGTAATAAAAAAAGTCAGTCTGCAAGGTTAGCCATTCAAAGCTGATCGAAAATGCGGAACACGCTAAAATATATATGATTTTGGACCGCATTCTCTTATGGAAAGGGAAGAAATTCAAGAACAGAAAGCTGACGGACGGGAAATACATGATAATCGCCAACATAGATAGCCACTGGAAACCTGGCGACAGATAACCATAGAGATCATAGTGCAGGTCAAACACCACATCCGTGGTAAGACCGAATGCGTAGGCAAAAAAGGAAGTCGCATAAACCTCAATCCTGCTTAAATTTTTGGGGACAGCAAAAGACACAATGTTCAGGAATAAAAAAAATACAAGTACATAGACCATGATTATTGACCACTTCCCATTTTGATCCGGCGCAGTTCTGTGCCTGATTAGCATTATGGGATGATTCAGATGATTATAAACCCCCTTCACTGAAGACAGTATAAAGCCCTCGGCGATGGTGCCAAGGACTAATCGGATTTTATTTTTGTTGGGCATTACTAGTCCCCCAAAAAGATCATACTTTTGGCCGGGTCGTGTTTCTACCCAAGCATTACCATAGGGACAGCATACATTAATAGAGTCAACTTATGATGATTAAGGAGGAGATATGATGGGGAACAACAATATTCACGGCTGTCCCGCTCCACAGAATATTACATTGGTGCAGCGCTTGCAGGCGCTTGTGGGACGAACGGTGACGGTGTTCCAGCCCGGGTTTCCAAGATTAACCAAAACGACAGGCAAGCTCTCCAATGTGACCAAGTCCTCGTTTACAGTTGGCAAGACTGTAGTCGCAATCCAAACCTCCTTTTATATCGTCACGAACGAAAGGGTTATACGGACGAAACCCTTTGACTTGACGGCCACCGCAGAAGATATCGGCGAACTGAACGGGATATTAATCCGCGTGGGTCGGGGGTTTGTCGAGTTTGTCCAGACCCCGGGCCGAAGAGTGCCTACCATTTTTCCACTAAATATATTTACTGAAGTGACTTGCGAAAGCGAAGAGGAATAAGAACCGCACCAAAGCGAAAACCTTCAATCCGTTGTGGAATGGATTGAAGGTTTTTTGAGTTTAGATGCTTCTATTATATTGTAAGATGTAATGCAGTTTTTTACCCTTCTTCCGTCGAGTACGTCTTCAGGTTCCGAAGAACAGGGAAAAGCCAGTACATCCAGATTACGGCAACAGCTAGGGTGCCAACGCCGCCGATGATGGTTGCCGGCACGGCACCGACCAACCCGGCCATCGTACCGGATTCGAATTCGCCGAGCTGATTGGAAGTGCCGATGAAGAGCGAGTTAACGGCATTGACCCGGCCCTGCATTTCTTGGGGCGTGTTCACCTGTACAAGCGTCGAACGGATCACGACGCTGACGACGTCGGCAGCGCCGGTGAGAAACAACGCGAAGAGCGAAAGCCAGATGCTGCGGGAGATGCCAAACAGGATGGTCGCCAAGGCGAACACCACGAGCGAGGCAAACAGCGTTTTGCCAATGGCTTTCTCAATCGAAATACGCGTGAGAATCAGCGAAACAACGATTGCGCCGACTGCTGGCGCTGCGCGAAGCAGGCCGAGACCGGTCGGACCGGTTTTCAGGATTTCGTCAGCAAAGATGGGCAGCAATGCCGTCGCACCGCCGAGCAGAACGGCGAACAGATCGAGCGAGATGGTGCCCAGGATGATTTTACGGGCGAATACGAACCGCAGACCGCTGAAAAAGGTGTCGATCCCGACGGCATCCAGCTTTTTAACGAAATGAACGGTCTTCACGAAGAAAATCAATACGACGGATATAAGGAGCGCGACCAGTGTTGTGATGTAGGCCGTAGAGATGCCCCAGATCACGAGTACGCCTCCGAGCGACGGGCCGACGATCATCGCCGTTTGCATCCCCGAAGCGGACCAAGCGGCAGCCTGCGGCAGCTGCTCGCGGTCGACGATATCCGGCACGAGGGCGGCGGAAGCCGGGCCTTCGAAGGTACGGCAAGCGCCGAGAATGGCAGCGGCGATCAACAAATGGACAGAGGTGATCCAGCCCTCAATGCTGCTGATGACGAGAAAGACGACGACAGCGCACTCCATGAGTTGGCAAATATAGACGATGGTACGGCGATCATAGCGGTCCGCCGTCTGCCCGGCCGGCAGCGTCAGCAGCAGCATAGGTAGGAACTGGGCCAGCCCGACAAAGCCGAGCTGAAAGGCGCTGTCCGTCAGTGCGTACATCTGCCAACCAATGACGACGGACAAAATTTGAAACGCGCTGGCCGAGAAAATCCGCGCAATCCATAAGTGCAAAAATGAGCGGTTATGGAGCACGGACGAAGTGTTCACATTCAATGCAAGTCATCCTTTCTCGATGTGAAAAAAATGCCGAACGCATAGTTTCGGTAAAGCGAAACTATGTATTTGCTTACATAGTGCTAATTCATTTTATATGAAATGAAAAAAAGAGGGAAGAGAGGGGGAGAAAAACATTCTCAGAACCGCCAAGGCTGTCTTATACTTGGAGGCCACTGGAGATGTGAGGCATACGTTACTTGAACGATTCAAAGTTTAGGGGACCGCCCGCATCCTTGACAATGGCATACAGTTGACGATCAATCTTTGTAAATGTTATTTTGTAATAATACCCATTTTATGGGTCACAAATTAAGGAGTGCTTGGCATGAAGTTACCTTTACACGATCGATTCATTAAACAAGCGATTGAACATGTAAGCAAAGATCAGCGTTTTATGGGCCTGCTCGCGGGCGGATCTATGATGTATGGAGAAATGGATGAGTATAGTGATCTGGATTTAATTATCGTCTACGACGATGCTTTTCAAAAAGAGATCATGGAACAACGCATCCAATCTGCCGAAAGGCTTGGTCATTTACTGTCTGCATTCACAGGCGAGCATGTTGGGGAACCCCGATTGCTTATTTGTTTATATGGACCTGCCCCTCTCCATGTCGATTTAAAATTTGTTCATTTGGAAGAGCTCGAGTCCCGGGTCGAGAACCCACTGATTCTTTGGGAGAAAGGTACTGGAATTTCAACAATACTCAATAATACAAGTGCATCTTTCCCATCCCCTCAGCCTCAATGGATCGAAGATCGCTTCTGGGTATGGGTTCATTACTGTGCTGCAAAATTAGGGAGAGGCGAATTATTCGAAGTGATCGATACGATAACATTTATGCGGAATACAGTGTTAGGACCATTGGTTCTCATCCACAACGGTCGTTCCCCAAGAGGAGTCCGAAAGCTCGAGAAATATGCCCTCAAGGAAATGGAGGAATTACAAGGAACGATCCCTATCCATAGCTTTGAAAGCTGCTATCATGCGTTAAAAAATACGATCCAGATGTACCAGCGTCTGCGCCAAGGTTCGGAAATTGTACCAAGGAACGAAGCAGAACGCGTTTCCATCGAGTTTCTTGACGGTATCTATTCAGAAAATTCCAATGGCAGCTCGTTCAACGAACGGAAACTATAGCGCAGCATAACACAACAGCAGCCGATCCAACGGATCGGCTGCTGTTGTTACTCTCACAAGGGTTTGTTCGATTAGGCGTCATGATTTTAATGATCTATTCATTTGTACTTGTCGCCAGCAGGCGTTTTAGATTGTCATCAATAAATTGATTATCGGCGGGGTTGATTCCGCGGCCGGCAAAATGGCCCCAGATCGACTCGATCGGTTTAAAGACGGCATGCGGCATAAGCTCAGCCTCGTATTTGTTGTCGTCCGCCGGGCAGAAAAGATCCGTGCTCCCCGGCATGACGTAGGCGAGCGCTTGAATGCTTCTGAGCGCCTTCTCGAAATCCCCGTTATAGGTGGGGTTCGCACTAATATCTGCATGTATTCCCGTCCGTAACATGGCCAGGACATTGTGCGGATCCATTTTCATAAAGCTATCTTCCCACACGCCGGCCATAAAATCTGCCACTGAGTCAAATCCCATCTCCCGATAAAGCCCCTCTCTGTAAAACGCCTGCGATAATCCCCATCCCGCATAAACATGGCCAACGGCGCGCATGTCAGCGGAAGTCAACTGGTTTAGCTTACTTGAATCGAATCCGACGGCAGCCATGAGCGGAGCCTTCATTCCCTCCAGGACCAAATATGTTTGCGGCCAAGTCTTGGCCATACCGGCAATAGGCGCCATTCGTTCCACCATATCCGGATAACTCGCCCCCCATTGGAACGACTGAATCCCTCCCAAGGACCATCCAACGACGAGAGCGATCTTTGGAATGCCGAACTTCTCAGTCACCAGCCGATGCTGGAATTGAACGTTGTCATAGACGGTGACCTGCGGAAAGTTAGCTCTGTCGAATGGAGGAGGCGTGTTGCTAGGAGAGGAAGATAGTCCATTGCCCAATAGATTCGGAACGATAATGAAATATTTCTGCGGATCCAATGCCATGCCGTTCCCAATCAACCATTCATTCTGAACGTGCTGGTCGCCAAATGCAGTCGGATAGACGATGACGTTATCTTTATTTTCATTCAATCGGCCATAAGTCTTATAAGCGAGAAATGCGCTCGGTAACGTTACTCCCGATTGCAAGGTTACGTCACCCAAATCAAAAATTTCATAATCCATCATATCGTTTGCTCCTTTCAAAATGAAACCAATAGATTGTATTGCTTGTTGTCAGTATAGTTCTGTGTTACTCTCAATAAAAGTGAATAGAATTCAAAGTAGTGTTCAATATTTTTGAAAATGAAAGGGGAGCGTGTGATGGAATTGCGCCAGCTGAATACGTTCCGTACGGTTGCATCCACATTGAATTTCAGTCGGGCTGCGGAAGTGCTAAACTACGTCCCCTCCAACGTCACGATGCAAATAAAAGCATTGGAAGATGAGCTTGGGGTTCGTCTCTTTGACCGCTTGGGCAAGCAGCTTGTTCTCACGACGGCGGGGAAACGCTTTTTAACTCACATTCAAGGTGTTCTGGACAAGCTGGACGAAGCTCGCGGCGCCGTTCATGACAATGAAGATTTAACCGGCACCCTGACGATCAGTGCCAATGAGGTCGTGTGCGCCTATCGGCTCCCAGCTGTCTTTCAACGATTTCGCTCGCAGCATCCGGGGGTTCGTCTGATCTTCCGCTCCGTTCCAAATCTAGAGCTCAAGCAAGCACTATTTGAGGGAACTGCCGACGTCGTCTTTATGCTGGACGAACCCATTCGCTCGAGCGGACTTGCCGTGGACCCGTTGGTGGAAGAGAATTTCCGCCTTTTTGCTGCTCCCGACCATCCTCTTGCCAAAAGAAACCTGCTGCAGCTGGAAGATTTTCATGGAGAAGTGTTCCTGACGAATGAAAAGGGTTGTCCCTATCGGACCATGTTCGACCGGTCATTTGAGAAAGAGGGGATAGACAGTATTACGTATTTAGAGTTTCAAAGTGCTGAAGCTATTAAACAGTGCGCCGTTTCGGGAATCGGTATTGCCTTTCTTCCTGAAATTGTAGTGGAAGCTGAAGTTGAGCGGGGCGAACTTGTTGCTCTTCCATGGCAAATTCCTCACCTGCACGTGTATACCCAGATGTCATGGCATAAAGACAAGTGGCTTTCGCCAATCATAGAATCTTTTATCGAGACGGCAAGGGAAGTACTTGCTGATTCCCCCATTCATGCCGTGTAGTTCGCGGAGCGATTTATTTAACAAAAAAAACAAGTTCTCGTCTTTATCGAAAGACAAGAACTTGTTTGGTTAAGATGAACCGTGGGGCAACGTATCTTATGGGTAGAAGCGCTTGGCTAGATGCATAAAGTTTCCTTCCTTACAACCGCCTGTAGTCCTGGACAATGGTGTCCACCACATGCTTTCCCCAATCCGCAGCTTCCGAGCCCTTTTCATTCCAATCATAGGTGATGAGCCCTTTCCATAGGGCCCAGCCGCGAGCGCGATGAATGGTGTCCTCATCAAAATCCATCCGTTTCAGGAACAGGTCGCGGCTGACTTCATCAAAAAAGTTCCAGGCCATCACCAGGTCGCTCGAAGGATCGCCTACGCCCATCGTTCCAAAATCAATAACACCGCACAGTCGTCCATCCCTCACGAGCAAATTGCCTACGGCAACATCACCATGCAGCCATAGCGGCTCTGATTGGTATGTTGTCGCAAGGGCAAGCTCCCATATTTCCGTTAGCAGCTTGTGATCGTATTGCCCGGATAGCTTTTCGATGATCGTTCTTGTATCATCATCATATACCGCAAGATTCCCCCCTCGATGAAAGTTCTGGACCCCTGCCGGGACGCCGCGGCTTGCGTCGATCGCCTCCAACTCTTGTAAAAAACTGGCGAGGTCTTCGGCAAATTGGTTGTGATCGGATATGTTGTTGTGCGTGACCGTGTCGCCTTCAATCCAACGGTTAACGGACCAGGGAAGAGGATATTCGTCCGTGGGCGCTCCTTTTGCAACCGGAACCGGAATGGGGACGGAAAGAAGCGGCTTGAAAACGGGAAGCCAGGTTAGTTCTTTTTCAACAGCCGAGGCGTAGCGTTCATGACTTGGTAAACGGACGGTCATTTCACTGCCAAGCCGGAAGGTACGGTTATCGTGGCCGCTTTTTTCTACAGGCTTTATCTCTAAATTCGCCCATTCCGGAAATTGGCTATCGATTAATCGGCGTACCAGCTCACAGGTAATCTCCATCTTCTCACCGCTTTCTAAAAAATGGTAATCAAATTATAACCTTTCATCTGCATCTCCTCAAGGGTTGGAGAGACCGAGAAATAAGAACGTAAAAAAACCGGGACATGTAAGCCCGGCTATCGTTATTTTTGATCATGTCTCTATGAAATCAGACCAGTCACCCTGGGGCAGAGCAATGTTATAATCAGCTCAATCCTTTAAAAGTTGAAGAAAATAAGATTTTAAATCAACAACCCGCAGTGACTCCGGTTTATGGTCTGTACCGGCAATCATTAGAGGAACGAGCGACTCCGCTTGACTTATGCCCCCGTGCCCTGCGCCTCCTATATGGGTGGGTGAACTGCCATACTTCAATTCATATCCCGGCTTTGCGGTTACGACCATGTATTCCCCATGATGTGAATGTAAGGCAGCGGACAATCGCCGAAGAACATCGGGATAATGTCCATAGTCAACCGTGTTCTTTTGGGTATTGATTTGTAAATCAAGCACTTCGGGATCATCGGCCAATGTCCATGATTGATGATAGGGATCAACCAAGTCTCCTTGTGACCGATAGGCGAATTTCTTGGATGATCCTGATCGAACAACGCGAATCCAATCATCATCTTTCCAAGCCAATATATCGATTCTCGGGTCAGCCTTCAATACCTCTGATATTTGCTCAAAAGAATATTGAGAGGTTAGCTTATACAGATAAGCCATTCTATCATTGATGGCAAGAATAAGCTCGGTCTGGTCCGTGACGGTGTCACCCTGCCGTAAAATGCGGTATTCGTTCAAGATTTGCCCTAAATCAATGACCGGTTGGCGATTTTTCGGGTGGACGTGAGCCATTCCGTTATCCCCCATGATGATGATTACGGCTTTTTCCAGAGCCTCTTCCGGTGAACCAAATGCCTGCAGCAAGATCTTCAATTGGTGATCGGTGCGGATCACGCCATCCAAATCCGACGGCCCTTTTTTATGTATTTTTTGGTCCAGATCGGGGAAATAGACATATAGAAAATCAGGCAATTGCCCATTTTGAATGAGATGAGTCACCATTCCGAGCGAATATTCATTGTTAAAGCCGAACTTACCGATGGGGCTCACCGGCAAACTTTTCACGCTTTTCAACGGATTTGAGAATGCTCCATAGGCAAACAAATCCGGACCTTTGACCGTGATATTTTTAGGTAATGCTGTCGGCATATGAAGCCAAAAAGGAAAATTCAGCTGGTGATCCGCGCTTCCCCGATAGATCAAACCATTAATGGACCCCGATTGTAACCCCATACGGTCCAATTCTTCAAAAATGGTCGGTATTTGCGGATTCAAGTGGTCGCCGTTCATACGGATTAAGGCATCATTCAAATATTGGTTGATTCCGTTCCTGTAGATTTCCCAAAATCCGCTGCCATAATTAATGACTTTTTTATCTTGTGCTGAGTACCAGACCAGTCCCGGTACACGATGTTCATCCGGATACGTTCCCGTCAGCAGCGTGCAGTCAATCGACACGGACATGGTGGGAAATGAGGTGACGACATTCTTATAGTATTGACCGTGTTCCATCAAGAACTGAAAAGTTGGAAGTTTGTTTTGCTCGATTCCCTTATCAATCGACTGGCTCATTAACGTATCGACACAAATGAAGATAATGTGCTGCAACCTGTTCACCTGCCAATTTTTTCTGCAAGCCTATTCTTAAGCCACATTATTTGCTATCAGTATTCAAAATATTCGGCAAGCGGAATGTTATGTAGGATGACATCCGATAGAAGGGGGAGTCGAAGTGAGCGATCGTGCGGATTTGGCGCTGCCATTAGATAAGCTTTTTGAACAGTTTCATATCAAAGTGGCCTCTTCATTGGGTGGGAGACTCAACCAGCACTGGCTGGTGAATTTCAAGAATGACCACCTTGTATTACGACGTTGGTACAAAGAAACCCATTTGGATGAGATCGATTATGAGGTGAATTTGCTTAAAAGCATAGCTGGGCTTGGATGGCCTGTGGCAGCCGTTATTGAAGGGCCGTTCGAGTTGGAGGGGCAAATCTGGGGGTTATTCCCTTATCTTTACGGTGAACCGCCATCTGTTGACAACCGGGCGGCCGAACAGCGTGCAAGGGGGCGGCTTATGGCCCAGTTTCACTCTGACCTTGGCAAACTCAGTGGAATCGGTCAGCGCAAGGATTGGCGGCGGTGCGAAGAGATTCTATTTGACTCCGAGCTAGATCGATTGCTGTCACGAAATGAAAAGCAGCACCCTGAGGAAATACGAATTCTGTGGTGGCATTTGGAGCGTGCCCGCAGGCGGGTGGAGGAGCTGAAACTTCATTCCAGACCCGGGATCGTGATCCACGGGGATTTTACACCCTGGAACCTGCGATTCCAGGATGGGAAGCTCTCCGGCATACTCGATTTTGAGCTTGCGCACTGGGATCATCGAGTAGGCGACTTTGCTCTTTCTTGGCGGGGAAAGTACGACGAGGTCATTTATGGGTATGATGAAGTATCACCTCTTGAGCTGGAGGAGTGGGAATTGATCACGCCCATGTGGTGGGCGGGGCTGATTGAGAATGCATGCAGGCACCTGAAGGAAGGAACTTGGGACGACGGCTGGATTATCCGGAAATTGTTAGAGCGTTCACCGTTGATGGGACAGGACGCCGTCCCGTTCCGTTAAATGCGGCTGTTAGACTTCAAGAAGATAAACTTTAATTGGTTTGGTTCGTTTGAAAAAGCACTTCGAACATCGCTTTCCCTTTCTTCTCCAACCAAGTGTCAAAATCCATAAGACCAGGGTGTAGGCTGCGCAATGTTGGAAGATCGACTTCGTAGCCGCCCCCGTTTAGCCATTCATAGATCCGCGCCAAGGTTTCGTTGTGCTGACGTATCGTTTCAATAGGAATTTGGACATACCTTATCGGGCGGCCTGTCGCACGAGTGATGGCTGCGGCAATGCTAGGCGGAGTCCGTGCATCACCGGCGATTTCGATCGTCTTGCCCAGAAATTTGCCAGGATGTTTGAAGGCCAGCTTGACGAATGCACCGATGTCATCCACAGCTATGCAATATACAGGCACGTCCGGGTTGGTGGCTTCAGCCAATGTCCCATGCTGAATACCGTAAAACGGACTGGCGTAACTTTCCATAAATCCCGACGGGCGCAAGATCGTTGCAGGAAGGCCAAGCCTCTTAATGTATTGTTCAATTTCCCACTTGGCAAAATAACGAAAGCGGGACTGTACGTCAGCACCGCTATTCGATGAATAAACGAAATGCTGAACCCCGGCATCTTTCGCCGCATCGGCTGCATTTTTACCCCAACGAATTTCTTCGGCTGTTCTTGCATCGCTAGGCTCCCACGTAGGTGGTTGAACACTGAAGACCCCATGCACTCCTTGCATGGCAGCATCCAGCGATGCGCGATCTCCCAAATCCCCCCGGAACAATTGAGCACCCGCTTGAGCAAGGGTTTGGGCTGCCTTACTTGAAGGATCACGGGTGAAAGCACGCACCTGCCAGCCATCGGCAAGCAGATGTGACGCTGCCGCACCCCCTTGCTGGCCTGTGGCTCCTAGAACCAAAATCGTCTTCTGAAGTGTAGTCATATGCTTCCTCCTTCAAGGTAATGGAATTACTAATTGAAAGTGTAAATCATATATGATTTCTTTGTAAGGAGTCACTTTGTTGAGTTATACTTACGAATAGTAAGTAATTTGTGAGGAAGTGATTGCTTGAACTCAAGTGATGAACAAAAATGCCTATCCGCGGTTAACGAAGCGTTACAAGTGATAGGCAGCAAATGGGCGTTCCTGGTAATCTCTCAATTGTATTATGGTCCTCAGCGCTTTAATCAGCTGCGCCGAAATTTGAGCACCATCAGCATCAAATCTTTAACCGATATTTTGCGGCATTTAGAACATTATAAAATCGTAAATCGTCAGGTTTACCCAACAAATCCTATTAGCGTCGAGTACTCTTTAACGGAAAAAGGTAGAGAGTATAGGGAAGTACTTTTTCAAATGCGCCAATGGGGAGAAAAATGGGGCTCCACCCCAAATGAATAAAAAGGTGATCCCCCTTAATTTACTTGTGACTCATTCTGCTTCCGGAAGGAATCCCATCGCAATCGACATCCGGTTCCAACTATTGATCATCATGATTAACATCGTTAGATGTATGTACTGAGTTTCCGAAAAGTACTTCCTGACATTATGATATACATCATCCGGCACTTTAAGCGAGGGCAGCAATGTTATATGCTCTGTAAGCTCTAACGCTGCCTTCTCCATTTCCGTGTAAAGGTTGCTTTCTTCCCATGCACTCACTGAGACAATACAGCCTCATTTCGGATTCCCCTAACTTCCGGGCATCAGCTGCATGATAAGAAAGGCAGTATACACATCCGTTAATTTGCGATGCTCTGAATATGACCAGTTCGCGAAGCTTTGGATCAAGATCTGTCGATTTCGTATACGCATCCAGCTCACCTAGAAGCTTAACTCCTTGCGGCGCTAATTTCATGACCTGATGAATATCAAACCGTTGAGACATAAAGAGTTCCTTCTTTCTTGTTTGATTTTTTTTGCTCAGGCATACTGTTTCATGCCTTAGCCAATCCAGTAATACAGGGAGGAATCGGAAAGAGCTTTACTTCTGACTAATCATATCTCGCTTTCCCTGACAGTTACGGTCAGTATTTCTGTACTTGTTTTTTTTATGAGACGTCTCTGAAGATGGGCTTCTTAAGACAAGTGTCCATCCAAGGACCGCCGACCGATGTCGGATCCGCTTCCTGCCCGAGTGTTTCGTCCTCATTGCCAATTAGTCTGAGAGACCAAATGTAAAAATATAGTATATGAGCGATCGCCTTGATTAAGTTTGATGATGCTGGATTCCATAGGGGATTAATGAAAAAAACCTGCTGACAGGAGGACCGTGTTATGACCAAAATATATAACTGCCCAGTAGAAGTGACCTTAGATGTTGTAGGGGGGAAATGGAAGACGGTAATTCTACGTTATTTGTCCAAGCAAACGTTGCGTTATAGCCAGCTTCAGCATAAGATGCCAAACATTACGCAGCGGATTCTTACCCTTCAACTGAAGGAGTTGGAGCGGGACGGGCTCATTCAGAGATCCGTTTATGATGAACGTCTAAGGAAAGTGGAATATTCGCTTACCGAGTACGGTAAAAGCATCGAGCCGATTCTTGAGCTGATGTGTGAATGGGGGAAAAGGCGGAGCCGGGAATACGACTTGCAGGTGAGAGACATGCATGTATCCGGCGAACCGTAAGCAGTTGATAAGATCAACGAACAAAAATGTGCCTTATTGTAAGACATTTAATGCTCCCGTATTATTCTTATATAGCAAAAATTTACAAAGGAGGAGCATTCTTATATGGTAGTTGAAATCATTCGTTATCATATCCCACCAGAGTCATCGGAGCATTTTGTACAAGCGTATAAGGAGGCAGGAGACTATCTGAAAAGTTCGGAGCATTGCTTATCTTACGAAGTGATCCGAGGTGTTGAGGAACCCAATCACTTTATCGTCAGAATCGAATGGGACTCTGTAGAGGGACACATGCAGGGATTCCGGACGAGTCCGGATTTTCAACATTTTTTTGCATTGGTCAAACCTTATTTCAGTGCGATCTTAGAGATGAAACATTATCGCATGATTGAAAGGGAGGTTTGAGCCATGAACATTAGTGTCATAGGGGCAGGGAATGTGGGAAGAGCGTTAGGAAATGCATTTCAGGTTGCAGGACATCGCGTAGTTTACGGTGTTCGTAACCCTGAAAGCAGCCGTTACCGGGATTTGCGCGAATCAGGAAACACACAGCTTACCAACATAGAAAAAGCAGTAAGGGACACCGCGGTGACTTTATTGGCTGTACCTTGGCAAGCAGTAAAGGAAACGGTGGAATTGATCCCTGACTGGGACGGAAAGATTTTAATTGACTGTACAAACCCAATCAAACTTGACTTTAGCGGACTGGATTTTGAACAGGGCCTTTCGGGAGCCGAACAAATCGCTATATGGGCGAATGGGGCACGCGTCGTAAAATGTTTTAATCAAACCGGTGCAGACAATATGATCCATCCTCATTATGAAACCTCAAAAACGCTGATGTTTGCAGCAGGGGACGAACAAGAAGCGGTCGAAACCGCCATAAAATTGGCCAGGGAAATTGGATTCAATGCAGTATGTGCCGGCAAACTGCATATTTCTAGGCAGCTCGAGGAGTTGGCCTGGTTATGGATCCATCTCGCTATAAAAGAAGGCTGGGGCACTTCGTTCGCATTTGCACTGGTGAAACGATAAAAGGGGTGCGTTAGCCGTGTATGACGACAAGAACGTTCACTTACAAAAGCCGCCTAACTGCGGCTTTTTCGTTTTTTAACCATAGGCCCTTGAAGAGGCAGGGGAGGACAATATTATAAAAGCCGATTAACCTAATGTTAATCGGGCTTCATGCGCCTACTGGCTTTTATAGATTACATTTCAGGACAGAGTACATATTTCCATCAGGGTCAAGAAACCCAAAGAGGCGGCCAATGCTTTCATCGCGGATGGGTGAAACCGGAACACCTTTTGCACGAAGAATACGATAGAGCTTATCGATTTGGTAAGTCTCGAATCCGATCATAGGAACAGCTTTTCCTTCCATGTTTATTTTTCCATTGGATGACCTGTTATCAGATCTGATAAGAATTAATCCTGGACCGCGCTCCAGACGTAATATTCCGATATCGTCATTTTTATATTGAACATCAAATCCGAGATAGGATTGATACCATTCAAGCGAATACTCCAGATTTGATACTGGGATATCATTAAAACGGATTTGATTCAGGTAGCTGGCCATACGAATCAACCCCTCTGCCCCGAAGCGCTGACAGCTTTTTCAGGGTGCCGTTGCTGTCCCGCTTTCAGTAAGAAGATGAGCAGGAACGCATAGATGACGGACAAGATCAAAACAAATTCCAGCGCGATGGTAAAGGCGTGTGCATAACGGGCCTGCGCATCAGGCAAAGCTGAAATATCCAATGCTCGATAGAAGAAGATTCCGACGAAACATACGCCCAGCGCGGTGCTGAGCTGGGTTGCAGTCGTCAAAACCCCGGAAGCCGCCCCGATATTCACCTGACGGACCTTGGACAGAATGGTTCCGATGAGCGGAGCTGCGCAGGTGCCTTGCCCAATGCCAATAACGAACAAGCTCGGCCAAAGCGCCATCCAAACCAGATGACCGCCGTGATGATGGACAATTTCCAAAGTGTAACCGATGCCGCCTGCCGTAATTATAGCTCCGACCAACAGAACAGCCGGTCCGAACCTGCTCACGAGCTTAGGTGATGCCAGTGAGGCGAGGAAGAAGCCGATTCCCAAAGGCAAATAGGTTAACCCCGACGTTAAAGCAGAATAGCCGAATCCCTGCTGTAGCATAACGGCCAACGTAAAGAACAATGCCGAAGCGATCGCATAAAAGACGAGTATGAGCGATATGCCGAGGCTAAAGGAACGATCCCGAAAAAGTGAAGGGGAGAGCAGTGGCGATTTTCCATTTTCAAGCATTTTGCGCTCATATATAATAAACAATGTCAACCCTGCCGGAAAACAGGCAAGCAAGATGAACGACCATACGGGCCATCCGGCCTCACGGCCTTGCACAAGAGGAAACGCCAGCGCCAGCAGGCTTGCCGTTAAAATGATTGCGCCGACCAGATCAAGCCGTTTGGCTGAAGGGGTGCGCGACTCTTGAAGCAGCGGGATTCCGGCCAGTAACGCAGCTGCACCAATCGGGACGTTCACGAGAAACACGGAACGCCATCCCAAGCCGAACAGATTTTGGCTGATAAGGTAACCTCCGAGCAGCTGCCCGGATACGGTGGCGATGCCGATGGTCGCACCATACAAACCGATGGCTTTCGCTTTTTCATGCTCTGGAAAACTCACTTGGATCATAGCGAGCACTTGCGGCATCATGGCCGCCGCTGTTATGCCCTGAAGCACGCGAAACAGGATCAGGTACAGCGAGGAGGGAGCCGCACCGCATAGCGCCGAAGCGACTACGAATCCCAGCATCCCTATGAGAAACAGTCGTTTTCGCCCAAACATATCGCCGAGCCGGCTCCCGGTAATGAGCAGAACAGCATAAGCCAGCGTATAGCCCGCGAGAATAAACTGAATGTCCGAGGCGCTTGCCTGTAAATCGGCTTGGATGGATGGAATCGCAACGTTAACGATAAAAGAATCAAGCAAAGCCATAAATGTCGCTGCCAATACCACAGCCAAAGCCCACCATCTGCGAGAATCGACGCTCTCTCTACTAGTCTTGGTCATTTCAATCACCTTTCTCCATCAAGTTATATCCCTATCCTAGATGAAAAAGATCTTTTCGTAAGAATACCGTTTATACGATTATAAAAAATAATACCTAGCAAGAATGCACGTGAAAAATGATTTCATATGCAGATGGAGCGGAGGGAAGAGCATGGAAGAAGATTTGAAACGCCGCAAAGAGTTAGGGGCATTCTTAAAATCGCGCCGAACGCGCATATCCCCGGCCGACCTTGGTATCCAAAGCGCACCGCATCGGCGGGCCAAGGGACTTCGTCGTGAAGAAGTGGCGGACATCGCCGGGGTCAGCAACATATGGTATACGTGGCTGGAACAGGGGCGGGATGTCCGGCCTTCTGCACAGGTGCTGGACAGTTTGGGCGAAGCGCTCCAATTGAACCGGTACGAGCTGCTGCATTTGTATACGCTTGCGGAGCACCGCCCGCCCGCCAAGGATTGGTTGTCCGACATTCACGTGGATCCGTCCCTGCATCGCATGCTGGATAAATTAGAGCCTTTTCCCGCTTACATAAGAGGACCCCGATGGGACACGCTTGCTTGGAATCATGCGGCTTGCGAGCTGTTTGGCGACTTTAACCGGATGAACGTTCTGGAAAGAAACAGTTTGTGGCGAATGTTTGCCCGTCCCGATTACCCCGATTTGCTTCCGGACTGGCCGCATGTAGCCCAGAGCCTCTTGGCCCAATTTCGGACCAGCTACGGACAGCATATTGGCGATCCTTCGTTCGAAGAGTTGGTTGATCTGCTCAAGAAGACGAGCGAAATGTTCAATCAATGGTGGGATCATCATGAAGTGCTTGGTATCCCGCTGGGACTTAAAAGGTTCAATCACCCAAGGCTCGGTGAACTCGCTTTCGAGCACCAGTCGCTTACGGTTGCCGATTGCCCCGACTTGAAAATGACTGTATATATCCCGGTTCAAGCGGATACACAATAACCTTTTAATCAAGATCCTTCCATCGTTTGAATGTCAGCAAGTATAGGACTTCAGATGCTCCTTGGCGGATGTATCCAGTGGAATCAGCGATCGCAGGCATTAATACCTGCCTCACTCATTGGGGTCAGTGGAAAAGCGGAGTGGTTCAGTGCATCCTTCATAGCCGCAATGTTTGGGCTTTTTATGTTGTGACAATATAAGCTCATTCAACAATCGTGGATTTAAAACAACTTCAGTTAACCATAATTTAATTATGTAAACCTGATGACTGATCAGAAGTGTTTTAATAAATTAACTACCTTGACAGTCACAGTAGTGTATTGTATTATGCAGATATGGAGGTGATTGTATGAGTGACAACAAAATCACATCCGACCTGCTGCGAGGCCATACCGACACGATGATTTTACGATTATTATCCGAAGCGGACCGCTACGGTTATGAAATTGTCAAGCTGATTGCCGAACGTTCGGGAGGCGAGTACGAACTAAAGGAAGCCACGATGTATTCCAGCGTCCGGAGGCTTGAAGGGGACGGAGATATCGAGTGGTATTGGGGCGATGAATCGCAGGGCGGACGGCGCAAATATTTTCGAATTACCGAGAAGGGCAAGGAGACGTACGAGCGCAACAAAAGCAACTGGGAGTACGCCAAGCGTGTGCTTGAAAACTTGTTATAAGGGGAGTCGACGGGATGAACGAGAAATTGACGAACTATCTGAATGGGGTTTTTGCACCGTACGATGGGGTAAAGAGCGTCAGCGAATTAAAGGCGGACCTGCACTCCGATTTGCAGGAGCGGTTCCGTGAATTGAAAGCCGAGGGCAAGGACGATGAAACGGCATTGGAGATGACCATCGACAGCATCGGCGACATTGAACAAACTGTATTGGAAGTGGCGAATCTCTCCCGTTCGCTGGAGCGGCAGGTGCTGACCAACCTCAGTGCGAGCAACTTGGCGGGGAGCGACTTTGCGGGTGTTACCGCGCATAAGGGAAAATTCAAAGCGAGCGCGCTGCGGGGATCCGACTTCACGAATGCGGACTTGACCGGCAGCTCGTTTAAGAGCAGTGACGTGCGGGACGCCCGTTTCGACGGCGCTAATCTGACCGACTGCAACTTATCTACCCTGGACCTTGCGAATGCAAGCTTCAATAAATCCATCCTCGTGCGTACGAACTTCAACAAATCATGGCTGGCCGGAGCAAAATTCACAGGCGTTCATCTGACGGACGTCAACCTCACGATGACCGCTCTCACCAAAACTGTTTTTGAAAACTGTGTTTTCGACGGGGTGGATTTCACGTCCTCCGATTTGAGCGGACAGCGTTTTGACGGTCAAATCTTCGTCGGCGTCAAGTTCGATAAAGCTGGATTGAAAGAAGTTTCATTTAAGAGCGCGACGCTCAAGAATGTATCTTTCCAAGGTTCCCTGTTGACCAAGAAGTATTACCGTGCGATCAAAACCGTTTGTTTTGACGGGGCGACGATGGATAAGCTGACCTTTGCCGCACTCAAGGGTATGGATGCCAATTTGTCCAAGGTTACGGTGATCTAGTACATATCTCGATTTGGATACCCGGAACAGGAGGTGAGCCATCTTTTACTTGCCGATATTTCGTCTCGTTGATGCAGCTAATTTTCCTTTTTGACAAAGGGCTTTTAAGCATGAATGACAAGAGAGAATCATAGGGCTGATAAAAAGTAAAGAGAGGTCATCTAAATGGAAAAGATGATATCGGGAAAAAGCAGCAGCGGCTTCTCCGAAACCGGGCTGCAAAGAATGCGCGACGTGCTGGCACGGCATGTCGATTCGGGGAAAATTCCCGGGCTCGTCGCCCTGGTCAGCCGGAACGGTGAAACGCACGTCGAAGCGATCGGCACGATGCGCCATGACGGAGGCGCGCCGATGCGCCGGGATACGATCTTCCGGATGGCGTCCACTTCCAAGCCGGTCACGATGGCTGCGGCCATGGTCCTGCTTGACGAGTGCAGGCTGCGGCTGGACGATGTGGTAGACCCGTGGCTGCCCGAACTCGCCGACCGGCGGGTGCTGAAGAGAGCCGACGGCCCGCTGGACGATACCGTGCCGGCGCGGCGTCCGATCACCGTAAGGGACATTTTGACCTCCACATTCGGGCTTGGTATGGATATGACGTCGCTGGGCACGCCGATCATGAACTCAATTTTCGAGCAAGGGCTCACGCCAGATCTGCCGGAACCGATGCCCGAGCCGGATGAGTGGATGCGCCGCCTTGGTGCGCTTCCGCTGATGCACCAGCCCGGAGAGCGCTGGCAGTACCACATCAGCAACGATCTGCTCGGCGTACTCGTGGCCAGGGTCACGGGCAAGTCGTTTGAGACATTTCTGCGCGAGCGCATCTTCGATCCCCTCGGCATGAGAGACACCGGCTTCCATGTGACCGCCGACAAGATCGACCGCCTGCCGCCCCTTTACGCCCCCAACCCGCAGACCGGTGAGTTCACCGTTTGGGACGAAGCCGAAGGGGGACGCTACAGCCAGCCTCCGGCGTTCCAGGGCGGCGGAGGCGGACTTTGCTCCACTGTTGATGACTACCACGCGTACTTTCAAATGCTGCTGAATCAGGGGATGCACGGGAACCAACGGATCCTGTCCCGGCCCGCCGTCGAGCTGATGACCACCAACCGCCTCACACCCGAGCAGCAAGCCGCCCGACACGCCATGGCCACGAACAATGTCCATGTGTCATTCGGTCAAGGACAGCACGGCGGCTGGGGCTTCGGGATGGCTGTGCGAACCTATCGTGGTGATTACGCGCCCATCGGCCAGTTCGGCTGGGACGGCGGAAGCGGCACCACGACCTACGCCGACCCGCACAACCAGCTTACGTGTATTCTTCTCACCCAGGTTGGGATGTCTACTCCGGATTCAGCGCGGCTTATCCACGACTTCTGGACAACGGTCTATCAGGCCATCGAAGACTGACACCCGGGTAACATTAGCCTCGATGTACCACCTCAAGAAAGGGCACAGAGCCTTTCAGAAAATTCTCCATCATTTTGAGATTCTGGGATTCGATTAGCATATTAAATAATGAAGCAGGTTAGAAGGCGGCCGTCATTATGATCGGCTGTCTTTTTATTTGCATGAACGTCTCACGCTTGTAAGCCGTATCATTGCGGTTATTTGTATTTTTACGATATACGTTACCTTACAAAACCGAGGACCAGAACAACTGGACGGATGTAGGGAGTAGAGTACTTTTTGGTGCCTATAGTACTTCAAAGTGCGTACTTCCTTTCTCTATTTAAATGCTTCATAATCTATTTTTGTCAGAGGATAAAATGACATTTGTTGATTTGAATAGGCATTGATTTCCATATCGATGTACTATCAAATTGAATTAAATATATTCGGAGGACATCTTAGATGAGAAATATACTGCAAGGAAAAATTGGATTTGGTACGGCGCCGTTAGGTAATATGTATCGCAATATCCCGGAGGAAGAAGCTATAGCCACTGTAGATGCGGCTTGGGAGAGCGGCATCCGTTACTTTGACACAGCTCCGCTGTATGGATCTGGCTTGGCGGAGATTCGTCTGGGTGAAGCATTGTCGAAAAGAAACCGGGATGAGTACGTTTTAAGTACAAAAGTAGGCCGAATTATTTCGGATGAATTGGAAGATCCATCTGCGCGTGATTTAGGGGAAAAAGGGGGACTTTTCGAATTCGGTCGCAAGAATAAAATCATCAACGACTACAGTGCGGATGCGACCCTCCGCTCGATCGAGGATAGTTTGAAACGTTTAAAAACAGATCGTCTGGACTTCGTTTATATTCATGATGTCGCGCAAGACTTTTATGGTGATGAGTGGATTTCGCAATTTGAAACGGCTCGAACCGGGGCATTCCGTGCGCTCACACGTTTACGTGAAGAAGGAGTCATTAAAGGCTGGGGACTCGGAGTAAACCGGGTAGAGTCGATCGAACTCATGCTGGAATTGGAAGAAGCCAAGCCGGATGTATCTTTGCTGGCTGGTCGGTACACCTTATTGGACCATGAGCGTGCGCTGCAGCGAGTTATGCCCGCGGCAGTAAAACATAAGATGGACATTGTTGTCGGCGGACCATATAGCTCAGGTGTTCTTGCGGGAGGTACCCACTTCGAGTATCAAAAAGCGACACCGGAAATTGTGGCAAAAGTTGAGAAAATCAAAAATATTGCAGATCGTCATCAAATCAGCATCAAGGCGGCTGCTTTACAATTTTCGCTGGCTAATCCGGCGGTTGCAGCCGTCATTCCTGGTGCAAGTCGTCCTGAGCGGATTGCAGAAGACAAAGCTGCATTGAACACAGTCATTCCGGCAGCTTTCTGGGAAGAAATGCGCGAACAAAAACTGGTAGCACCCCATGCACCGCTGCCTATCGACATGAAATCAATAGGGGAGTAATGAACATGGCACATACGGCTGTCTGGCAGTTTTACCCCGGCAGGGGTCAGTGATCAAGAGGCTATTGATCTGTTCCATGGGATCTATCAAGACGGCTTAGAGGCATTACGTCAAGCATTTTTAGATTGAAAATTTAATAAGTAAAAGAGGAGTGTATTCGAGTCGAAATTTGAACTTGGATGCACTCTTTTTTTGTTCGCTCAAATAAAGAAGCGTTTATAAAATATGCCCTATTATTATTTGCTTTGCTCAAGGTTCGAACTTGTGGGTCATATCATCCTTTCCATAAAAGCAGGAAAGTGCATGAAGCAAGAGGAATACATAGACAAATCATCAAGTTAAGGGGGTCTTTAATTGGCGTTTCCGACACATATCGTATCTGCAGGCGGTATTGTAGAAGATGGAAAGGGAAATATCCTATTAGTAAAAGCGCATGACGACGGTTGGGTATATCCGGGGGGAATCACCGAAGTTGGCGAAAACCTGATGGATGGCGTGATCCGTGAAATCAAAGAGGAAAGTGGAATAGACGCCACGGTTAGCCATTTAATCAGTGTTGTTTCAAATACAGCGATCCATAAGTGGTATGACGGTGTAACTGATGTTCCTACGAAGGTCATGTTTGATTTCGTGTGTACAGCTGTGGGGGGAGAGTTAGCGACGTCTGAGGAAACGAGCGAATGCAGGTGGGTTCCAAAAGAAAATGTTCTGGATTTGATTACCTCACCCGCAATCCGCATGCGCTACGAAGCTTATTTGAACTTTAACGGCTCTGTGAATTATATGGAGTACGTCACTGCAACAACGTCTGAATGTCAGGTCAAGCTGCAAAGGAACATGTAGTAATTTTTAACTGTGACACTCAGTGGTCAGCTGCTTTTTTGGAGTCATCCGCCTGGGCAACCAGGCTATACAAATACGGAAGCAGTTCCAGGCATTTTCCGGAACTGTTTTTAGTTCGGGAGATCATTTAATGATAAAGCCATGGACGCTGATTATTAAAATATGACAACGCTTTCTTAAGAATGTTGGCTTACGAGCAAATGGGGCATGAAGATAGACTAACTATTAAGGTGGACCGAATATATGGATGTGGACGGTTCAAAGGCCTAATATTGAAGAAAGTATTCTACCTTTCTCCTTTGTTCCATCCTTTTGAACTGGCAAATATCTGCAATCACTTTGGACAAATAGATGATTTCCATCTCATTATGCCAACGGACAGGGAGAGTGGAACGAACCCCGGCTTGATGCTCTACCTTGTATATATACAGGGGGAAGCAGGGAACCCGGTGCAACTTCTTTTCTCGGTTCCGATGCTCGTACATTGGGCCGAGGCTAATACATTTTTATGGTATGGATCATAACCGATGGAAAAGAGGTGACCGGTTTGTTTACCAACTTTCGCCTTGATGAAGTAAGGTTGACAGACAGTTCCTTTGCATTTCGCAGACAACTTGTAAAAAAGTATATTATTGAATTTGATCTGAACCGTCTTATGCATACGTTCAAAATGAATGCCGGGCTTCCGTCCAACGCGGAGCCCTTAAGCGGGTGGGAAAGCGAAGATGGCGGTCTTCGAGGACATTTCGTCGGGCATTATCTGTCTGCCTGTTCCAAATTTGCCTTTGCCGATCAGGACGAGGGATTGAAATCAAAAGCCAATGAAATCGTTGATATGATGGAGTTATGCGCTAAGCCTAACGGATATTTGAGCGCTTTCGAAGAGGAGAAGCTCGATACGCTCGAATTCGAGGAAAATCGAAATGTATGGGCGCCGTACTACACCCTGCACAAGATTATCCAGGGGTTGGTCGATTGCTATGCGTATCTCGGCAGTGAAAAAGCCCTGGCTCTTTCCGTAAACCTGGCCCACTACATTCACGGACGTTTTGAAGAGCTTTCCTTCTGGAAAATCGATGGGATGCTCCGTTGTACGAAGGTAAACCCTGTAAATGAGTACGGAGGGATCGGCGATGCCCTGTACACCTTGTATGACATCACCGGCGATGCCAAAATACTTGAGCTGGCCCAACTCTTCGACAGGGATTATTTCCTGGATCATCTCGCAGACGGTAAGGATGTGCTTGAAAATCTGCACGCAAACACTCACCTGCCGATGATTATTGCGGCAATGCACCGGTTTGACCTTACGGGCGAGGAGAAATATAGAACGGCGGCCTTGAATTTTTATGATTACTTAAAGGGAAGAACTTTTGCCAATGGAAACAACAGCTCAAAGGCCACCCATTTTATCAAAGGCGGAGTTTCTGAAAAATCGGAGCACTGGGGAGGCTGCGGACAGCTGGCAGATGCATTGACCGGCGGCGAAAGTGAGGGTTGCTGCGCGCATAATACGGAAAGGATTCTGGAGCGGTTGTTTGAATGGTACGGGGCGGTTGAGTATCTGGATCATATGGAATCGCTGAAATACAATGCGGTGTTGAATAGCGCCAGCGATGAAACGGGCCTTTCGCAATACCACCAGCCGATGGGTAACTGCGCGACCAAAAAATTCAGCGATCCGTACGATTCCTTCTGGTGTTGTACCGCCTCAGGCATCGAGGCAATGAGCGAGCTGCAGAAGAATATCTGGTTTAAAAGCGGGGATGCTCTGCTGATGAATGCCTTTATTCCATCTTCTGTGGTTTGGAAAGAAAAGCATGTCACAATCACACAGCATACGGAATTCCCCGATGGGCTTACGTCCAAGCTCGTGGTTGATGCAGCCGAACCGTCAGCTTTCAAACTAATACTCAAGGAAAAAGCAGTCAAAGCTGTAAAAATCAATTCCGCTCCGATTGAACTTGTCAGGGAAAACGGGTACGTCGGGATTCAACGTGTTTTTCAGGATCAGGATACGATCGAAATTGAAATAGAGGCTTCCCTGCATTTGGTTCCGCTCCAAGGTTCAGACCGTTTGGCGGCGGTGATGTTTGGCACCGTGTTACTGGCTCAGATCGGGCAAGGTTCGCTTTTGCAAGGGGTGTCAAATGCAAATATCAACGAAAGATTCGTCAGATCGGAAAAGAAGCAACTGGAGTTTGCCCTTGACGATGACCAAGTCAAACAAGCGAAACTCATACCGCTATTCAGAGTTGAGGAAGAAGCGTATTCCGTATATTTGGACTTAGAAGAGGATTCCAGCCTCAACCGCCGTCTTTCCTTTGCTAAAGATGGCAGCTCGGCGTATGAAGAAGCGTGAAGGCATATTTAAAGGAGTGAACGTTTATGATGAAAAAACAGGGTCTAAACCCCTATCTCCCATCGTGGGAATACATACCTGACGGAGAACCGTACGTTTTTAACGACAGAATTTATGTATATGGCTCGCATGACCGATTTAACGGACATGTGTTTTGTTTAAACGACTACGCTTGCTGGTCGGCACCCGTAAATGATCTAGGCGACTGGCGGTATGAGGGTGTGATCTACACCAAAACGGAAGACCCGCTAAATCTTGATGGCAGGATGTGTCTTTATGCGCCGGACGTTACCGTCGGACCGGATGGTCGTTATTATCTTTATTATGTCCTGGATAAGGTGCCGGTTGTTTCGGTTGCCGTCTGCGATACACCTGCTGGAAGGTATGAATTTTACGGATACGTAAGGTACGCGGACGGTACACGCTTGGGCGAAAGAGAAGGAGACGAGCCCCAGTTTGATCCGGGTGTGTTGACAGAAGGGAAGAAGACGTACTTATATACTGGTTTCTGTGCACCCAAAGATAAATCCAGACATGGCGCAATGGCCACGGTGCTTGGTGAAGATATGCTTACCATTGTGGAGGAACCTGTATTTGTCGCCCCAAGTGAACCTTACAGTGCGGGAAGCGGGTTTGAAGGGCATGAATTTTTTGAGGCTCCCTCCATCCGTAAGAAGGGTGATACCTATTATCTTGTCTATTCATCGATTGTCATGCATGAATTATGTTATGCCACCAGTAAATTTCCGACAAAAGGCTTCATTTATCAGGGCGTCATCATAAGCAACAATGATCTTCACATCGATTCCTACAAACCGGCGGACAAACCGATGTATTACGGCGGTAATAACCATGGCAGCATTGTGGAAATGAACGATAGATGGTTCATTTTTTATCATCGCCATACCAACGGTACGGCTTTTAGTCGGCAGGGCTGCATCGAACCGATCGTCATTCGGGAGGATGGAACGATTCCTCAAGTGGAAATGACCTCTTGCGGTCCCAATGACGGCCCGCTTGTGGGTCGCGGTGAATACCACGCCTACTTGGCATGTAATCTGTTCTGTAAAGACGAAGAATTGTATACAGGCGGTTTCGGCTCAGGGGCATGGATGGACAGCCGTTTTCCGAAGATCACGCAGGAGGGAAGAGACGGGGACGAAGAGATCGGATACATCGCTAACATGACAGACTCCGCTACTGCTGGTTTCAAGTATTTCGACTGCCAAGGAATCCGGAAGGTGAAACTCAAGGTGCGTGGTTATTGCCAGGGCAACTTTGAAATTAAAACGACTTGGGACGGACCGGCTCTCGGAAAAATACCCGTTAACTTCACGAATATATGGACGGAATATTCAACGGGTCTCGTCATTCCGGATGGCATACAGGCTCTATATTTTACGTACACAGGCAGCGGAAGCGCGGATCTGGCTTCGTTTATTTTAGAGTAGGCCGCCCGCCAGGGAACCAGCTTCCCGAAAAAATACATAAGCAGTTCCGAGCATTTTCCGGAACTGCTTTTTTGGTTTGTGTGATCTTTTAGCCATGGAGGCCGAGTATTAAAAAATGACAACGCTTTCTTAAGAATGTTGGCTTACGAGCAGATGGGTCAAGAGGATAGACTAGCAATAAAGGAGGAGCGCAAATGGATTTGGATGCACAGTTTACGAGAACTGCGGATCACGGCGGTCAGCAGCACCAATTATGGAAGCGGTTCAAAAAGCAAAAAGTACTGCATGTATTTGTAGGGCTGGGTATGATCTTTCTGCTGATTTTCTCGTACACGCCGATGTTCGGTATTCTTATGGCGTTTAAAGATTACAGTATTTCAAATGGGATCAAGGGGATCTTTACCAGCGAGTGGGTCGGTTTGAGATATTTCGATGAATTTATCCATGATTATCAGTTTGCCACGATTGTACGCAACACGCTTGTCCTGAGCTTACTGAAGGTCATCTTCGCTTTTCCCGCACCGATTTTGCTTGCGATCCTGTTGAATGAAGTGAAAAATATGGCGTTCAAGCGATTCGTTCAGACGATCAGCTACCTGCCGCATTTTATTTCCTGGGTTGTTGTCGTCGGCGTATCCTACGCCTTCCTGTCTGCGGATGTTGGCATGGTAAACCGGGCCCTGGTCGAAACCGGTCTGATTGACAAACCGCTCAACATTTTGACGAGTCCGAACTATTTCTGGGGGCTTGCCGTCGGCAGTGCGATTTGGAAGGAAATGGGCTGGTGGACGATCATCTTCCTGGCCGCCATCACGGGGATTAATCCTTCGCTTTACGAAGCTGCCGAGATGGACGGTGCCGGCAGGCTGGCACGGATCCGATATATCACACTTCCGGGAATCAGGGGAACGATCGTCGTCGTGCTGGTGTTGACCATTGGCAGTATTCTCGGAGGCGGCCTGGTTGGCTCCAACTTCGAACAAGCCTACTTATACGGCAACAGTATCAACAATCCGACATCGGAAATTGTTCAGACGTACGCATTCAAGGTTGGTCTGAGTGACGGGCGATTTTCCTACGCGGCAGCAATCGATCTCATTCAGTCCGTTATCTCGGTCATTTTGATTTTTTCGAGCAACTTTATCGCCAAGCGTGTGTCGGGATCAAGCTTATTCTAAAAAGGAGGGCTGGTGGTGCTTAAGAGCCAAAGACAGAAGGATGTTATTTTTGACAGCTTTATTTACATCATGTTGTTTATATTGATGCTCATCATGCTGTATCCATTCTATTATGTATTCATCGCCTCGTTTAACAAAGGCTCCGATACGCTCCTGGGAGGCATTTATTTGTGGCCACGAAACGTAACTCTGGAAAATTACAAAATATTTCTGGAAGATCCGAAGTGGTATCGAGCCTTTTTGGTCACGGTTGCCCGGACGATATCGGGTACGGCATTGGGACTGCTGCTCACAAGCCTGGTCGCTTACGCCCTTTCACACCGTGATTTGTTGTTCAGCAAAACGTATTTTACGGTCATCATTTTCGCGATGTACTTTTCCGGCGGATTGATTCCTTATTATGTTGTGCTGCGCTCGATCGGATTGCTTAATTCATTTGCAGTGTACATCGTGCCGTCCATGCTCAACACGTTTTTCCTGCTCATTGCCATCTCGTTCTTCCGCGAAATCCCGGGCGAACTGAAAGAATCGGCGCATATCGACGGCGCTGGCGAACTCAAGATCTTTTTTCGGATCATCCTGCCGGTCTCGACGCCGGTACTCGCCACGATGGCGTTATTTATGGGCGTCGGCCAATGGAATTCATGGCTGGACTCGGCCTATTTCGTGCAATCGGAAAACTTGCGAACGCTTACCTTCCGGATGATGGAAGTGATCAACAAGAGCAACACGCCGCTGGACTCCATTGCTGTAGCAAACAGCGCCTCGGCTTCGGCTGGAGTGACAAGCTTCTCGCTGCAGGTGACGGCGATGGTCATCTCCATCGTGCCGATCATATGCGTATACCCGTTTTTGCAAAAATATTTTGTGCATGGAATTATGTTAGGATCTGTGAAAGGGTAAATCGCTGTTTCTATATTTAACCGCTTACATTAAAATACCAGTAAATCCATTGGAGGGGTACACTTGAAAACAATCAAGAGCTATAAGCTGCTCGCTGCGGCACTGTCTGCGGTGCTTGCTTTTACAATGCTGTCCGCCTGCGGCGGCAACGGTAACGGCGGGGACTCGGCCGCGAAGCAGGACGGTGATTCGTCGGCATCATCAGGCGGCGTGAAAGAATTATCGCTGTTTATCGATGCGCCGTGGTATCCCGTTAAGGAATGGAAAGGCCCGGTAGCCGAGAAAATTACCGAAAAGACAGGAGTCAAGCTGAATGTCACTGTGGCAACCGACGATAAGCAGCTGCCGTTGATGATCGCTTCAGGAGATTTGCCGGACCTCGTCTTCACGTATGCTAACATCGATCGGCTGTCGGACTCGAAGCTGTCCTATCCTTGGAATGAGTTAATCGAAAAATATGCGCCCGATTTCAAAATCGACAAAACGAGAATTGCGATCCATACGATGGACGACGGCAACTTCTATACGGTGCGGAATTCCTTCGCTACGCAGGAGGAAATGGCTCAAAACAAATATTCGATTGGCAGCGACGGCCATCCAGGTATTGCCGTTCGGGAAGATATTCTGAAGGAGCTCGGCAATCCGCCGATCCAATCGCTGGACGATTTTGTAAAAGTTTTAGGCATGGTCAAGCAGAAGCACCCGGAAATGGTACCGCTGGTTCTGGATAAGGAATGGGTTGAGCAGTACTTTATGCAGCAGTTCGGAACGGAAGCGCTCATTGACGGCTGGTATGAACGAGACAGCAAAATCGATTATGCGATCAGACAACCGAAGATGCTGGAGTATTTCAAGTTTATGAACAGCTTATATCGCAACGGATACATTCTCGCGGAAAATTTTGCTTTTGCGAATGATCAGATTGATGATCAATATGTGACAAGCGGCAAAGCCTTTGCTCACGGCTACACCGTTTCCGCTGCGGAAGCGGACAACAATAAAATCAAGAGTAACGGGGGCGCCTTTACGTTGAAAATGCTTCCGAGCGCATTATCGAAGGATGCCAAAGCTGTGAGTACAGGCTTGGGATTTGCGGGTACCTTCATTACGAAGAAAAATAAGGATCCGGAAGCATCCATCAAGTTTATTCAATACCTGGCAAGCGACGAAGGCAAAAAATTGACCATGTTTGGTGTCGAAGGCGAACATTGGACCTGGAATGAAGCGGGTTATCCAAATCTGAAATACGACCCATCGGATGCCGATTTCGTTAACGGCAACGGAATCAAATGGTGGTACTTGTACAATGACGGGGTCACCGAAGGCATGTTGTCCTATGTTCCCGGAGCGCAGAAAACACAGGCGTTAATGGAGACGAAGGCCATCACGACCTATAAACCGGCGATCGGTCTTATCCAAACGCAGCCGGACTCCAAAGAAAAGACGCTCAAAACAAAAATCGACGAGATGATCAAGAATGAGAAGGTCAAGATTTACCTGGCGAAATCCGAAGAAGAGGCGGTTGCCAATTACGAGAACATGGTGAAGACCGCCGAGAATATGGGCTTGCAGCAGCTTGTCGATTGGGCAAATGAGACATACCAGAAGAAGAAAAGTTTGTTTGAGTAACACGATGTCATTAAACCGGTAGGGACGTAAAATCTCTACCGGATTTTGCTTGCTCATGGTACGTTTAGTAGAAATAAACCGGCAGCGGGGGGATTCAAGACCGTGAGTATCGTGCGCAAAATTATTATCGGATATATTTTCTTTGTCTTTATCCCGGTCGTTACGTTTGGATATTACTACTACGTACAAATATACGGCAATCTGACCCAACAATTCGTAGAAAGCCGGCAAAAGATCCTGGAACAGGCCAAGGCAAATATGAAAGCGGATCTGACCCGCATCGAATCTGTTCATCGCTTGCTGCAATATAACCCTTATGTCACGGACTACTTGGGCGGAATTTATGGATCCGACGCCGAAAGCATTTATGCCTACAACCGTTATATCAGTCCGATCATGACACAATCGCTATTTGCCAATCCGGAAATCGAGTCGCTTCGAATCTATAAAACCAAGAAACAAGCGCTTCGAATTACCGACCGTTTTCTCGATATGTCATCTCTTGATGCACAGGGCAAGAAGATAGCAGGTTCATTAAAACCCGGTCAAGGAGGATGGATTGTCCAAGATCCGGAAGCTCAGCAACCGCGGCTTGCTTTTTATCAGAACATTTATAACCCGGAGTTTACTGAAATTGTCGGGCTTCTGGAGCTGCGCATTGGCGGCAGTCTCATGCAGAAATTTTACAAGGCTATCGGCATAGAAGGTGACTGGGAGGCGATCCTGTTACCGTTTGGTGAGGAGGCAGCGGAGGACACGGCTTCCGGAATGGATGAGGAGACGCTCAAACTGCTCGGCGGAAGTGACAATAAGCCCTATTTCATTAACCGGAAAACGATCGTGAATCAGCTTTCCTTTGAGGAGCTTGGGGTCAGAGTTGTTGTGATTGGAAAAGTAGACGTCGTGTTTCACGCGATCAAGCGCAAGGAGATGATTCTGATCTCAACCGTCATCGTTTTTTTGGCGGCATTGTCGCTAGCGTATTATGTACTCGCTTCCACAATCACCAAACGCATTCTTCGCCTGGCTAGACACATGCGTAACCTGGACGACAACAATATGAGACCGTACATCAGCAAGCACGACAGTCCGAACCGTCAGGATGAGATTGGCTTTCTGATCATGACTTACAATTCGATGATTCAGCGGATGGACGAATTGATTAACAATGTCCACCGGGCCGAGCTGCGAAATAAAGAAGCGGCCTATAAAGTGCTTCAGGCTCAAATCAAACCGCATTTTCTTTATAATACGCTCGAAACGATCAGAATGCTGGCCGAGTCCAATAACGATAAGGAGGTAGCCGACATTTCCTTTTGGTTCGGGAAGCTGATGCGTTACAGCTTGTCCTCCAAGGAGGATCATACGGTTCTCGCCCAGGAAATCGAGACGGTCATCTTCTATCTTAAGATTCACAAGATGCGGCTCCGAAACAGACTGAGCTACGAGCTGGACATCGATGTGGATGCAGATCGGATTGATTGTCCCCGGTTCATGCTCCAGCCCTTGATCGAGAACAGCATCGTCCACGGAGCTGCAGCAACACTTCGGCCCGTCCATATCAGGCTGCGTGCGTATGAAACGGCGGACGAAGTTCGGATCTCCATATCTGACAGTGGGGCAGGCATGCCGGAGGACAAGCTGTCCAGGCTCCGTACACTGCTCATGGGGGATAGTGACAACTATTCCAGCAGAGAGACCGAGGGCGGTGGTGTTGGCCTGATTAACGTCAGCGAACGGGTGAAATCCTTTTTCGGCGGTGATTCACGGCTGGTTCTTGATAGTGAGCAGGGACTAGGAACATGTCTCACAATCATCATAACGAAAGGGGCGGCGGTTAACGATGAAACTATTGATTGTAGATGATGAGCCGATTATTCTTGAGGGATTAGTCAAGGTCATCAAGGACGCGGCTCCGCTCGGTACTGAGGTGCGAGAGGCAGGCAACGCTTTTGAGGCTCTTGAAATCATGAAGGGTTTTATGCCGGATGTCACGGTGACGGATCTTCATATGCCGGAAAAAAACGGGTTCGAGTTGATGGAGGAGGCGAAAGGGAATGGACTGTGTAAGCGGTTTATTATTCTGACTGGCTATGACGAATTTGAATACGTAAGAAGAGCACTGCGCAGCGGCGTTGTGGATTATTTACTTAAACCGCTGGACAAAGACGAAATTGCTAAGCTGCTAGCACTTATCGATGAAGAGCTGCCTTCCGAAGCCGATTCCGACTGTGAACGGCACACGAAACGCATTCTTGCTTACACGCAAACGAATTTTATGAACGATCTTTCCTTGGATCACCTTGCCGATTTGATGAACCTTCATCCGAATTACATCAGCAGCCTGTTCAAGAAGGTGACAGGAGACACGTTTGTTAATTATTTGAACGCATTTCGGATCAAGGAAGCGCAGAAATTGCTGAGGACGCATCGGCATCTTTCCGTAAGCGAAGTCGGTCGGCGGGCGGGGTTTGAAAATAAACATTATTTCACCAAAGTCTTCAAAAAGTATACAGGGATCACACCAGGTGCCTACCGTGAAACAGATGATATGGATAATATAGAGGTGGACTCAAAGGAAAGCTGCTAAACTGGGAGATGACTCATGGTCATTAAAACGTTGATTGAACTGGATTGAACACACCATTTTTTCGCCTGTGAGGCGGATTGGAGGAAAAGCATGACGAATACGAATCCCACGGAGACCGTGGAACAGAAACAGCGATTATGGTACCTCAAGCCTGCCGCAGAGTGGAACGAGGCATTGCCGATTGGGAACGGCCGGCTCGGCGCCATGATCTTTGGCGGAATAACCGAGGAGAAACTGCAGCTGAACGAAGATTCTGTATGGTATGGCGGTCCGCGTGATCGCAATAACAAAGACGCCCTGCCGCATCTGCCGGAAATCCGCAAACTGATTATGGAGGGACGCCTGAAGGAGGCGGAGGCCCTTGCGGGGATGACGATGGCGGGGCTGCCCGAATCGCAGAGGCACTACTTGCCGCTCGGCGATCTTCTGATTTCGTTCGATCGTCATGAGAAGGCTGGGGATTACGTACGGGAGCTGGATTTGGAACGCGGCGTTTCCCGGGTCAGCTACCGGATCGGAGATGTCCGGTATATCCGTGAGCTGTTTGCCAGTTACCCGGATCAGGCGATCATGATGCGGATTTCCGCTGACAAGAAGGGGGCGCTTTCCTTAAAGGCAAGGTTTAACCGCCGCAACTGGAGATACATGGAGAAGACTGAAAAATGGGGCCAGCAGGGACTTGTGATGCAAGGGGAATGCGGCGGCAAAGGAGGCAGCTCGTTCTGCGCTATCGTGAAGGCGCTTCCAGAAGGCGGAGTGTGTAAGACCATAGGCGAATATTTATTGGTTGAAAATGCGGATGCGGTTACGCTGCTGCTTGCCGCGGGTACCACCTTCCGGCATCCCGATCCGGTGCTTTACGGCAAACGACAGTTAGAGGAATTGAGCCAGGTTTCCTATGCCGAGCTGCTTGCCCGACATGTGAAGGATTACTTTGCGTTGTTCGGGCGGGTTACCCTGAGGCTGCCGGATAGCCCAGGCAAAAACGCGCTGCCGACCGATGAAAGACTGAAGCGGTTCCGAGAGGGCGAAGAGGATAACGGGCTGATCGAAACGTATTTTCAATTCGGCCGATACTTGCTTATTTCCTCCAGCCGGCCGGGTTCCCTGCCTGCAAACCTTCAAGGGATCTGGAACGATAGCTTTACTCCGCCTTGGGACAGTAAATTCACGATCAATATTAACACGCAGATGAACTACTGGCCGGCGGAAAACTGCAATCTGTCCGAATGCCATGAGCCATTGTTCGATTTGCTCGAAAGGATGCGTGAGCCCGGGCGGGTCACGGCCAGTGTCATGTATGGCTGCCGGGGATTCACGGCGCATCACAATACGGACATTTGGGCGGATACGGCGCCGCAGGACACATATCTTCCGGCATCCTTCTGGCCGATGGGCGCTGCCTGGCTGTGCCTGCATTTGTGGGAGCATTATCGCTTCAGCCAGGATCGTTATTTTCTAGCGCGTGCCTATGAGACGATGAAAGAGGCAGCGTTGTTCCTGCTCGATTATTTAATCGAGGACAACGAGGGACGCTTGATGACTTGTCCGTCTGTCTCCCCTGAGAACAGCTACAGGCTACCCAATGGCGAAACAGGAGTTCTCTGCGCCGGGGCCACCATGGATTTTCAGATCATCGAAGCGCTGTTTGATGCTTGCATCCGCAGCGGGGAAATCATTGAGAGAGATGAGGCGTTCCGAGAGGAGCTCGCTGCCGCCTTGAAGCGGCTGCCCAAACCGCAAATCGGCAAACATGGACAAATTCAGGAGTGGATGGAGGATTACGAGGAGGTGGAGCCGGGACACCGCCATATCTCCCATCTATTCGGGCTTTATCCGGGCGAAGGCATTAACGTGGATTCCACGCCGGAGCTGGCAGCAGCGGCCCGGACGACGCTGGAACGCAGGCTAGCTAACGGCGGTGGACACACCGGCTGGAGCCGGGCGTGGATTATCAACTTCTGGGCCCGGCTGCACGATGCGGACAAGGCCAATGAAAATGTAAGAGCGATGCTCCATCATTCTACGCTGCCGAACCTGTTCGACAACCATCCGCCGTTCCAGATCGATGGCAATTTCGGCGGCACGGCGGGCATTGCCGAGATGCTGCTGCAGAGCCACTCTGGTTTGATCCGGCTGCTGCCCGCATTGCCTGACAGCTGGAACGATGGGGAAGTCAGAGGGCTACGGGCTCGGGGCGGCTTCACCTTGAATTTCACCTGGACGAAGGGCCACGTTACTGAAGCGGTCGTAACCTGTGCGGTTTCCGGTCCATGCCGTCTGGAAGCACCTGGTCTTGATCCCGTTTCGTTTGAGGGGGAAGCCGGCCGCTCCTACACGTTCACCAAACGAATGAGTGATGAAATAACACCTTAATTGCTTGTGACTGTTTAAAAACTTATGACCGGATCATAGAGGTAGCCGATTATAGGATATCGTTAAATGAGTTACTGATCCGGCTCATAAGCTAAGGGCTGCTGCTGGACTTGATTTCGGTACTCGCTGGGAGCCATCCCCGTCCACCGCTTGAACTGGCGGCTGAAATGCGAATTGGTTTTATATCCGAGAATCATGGCGATGTGGTCGATCCCCAAATCGGTTTGCAGCAGCAAGCGCTGTGCTTCGTTCAGCAGCGTTTCGGACATAAACTTACGCGGGGCTTTCCCGTAGATCTGCTTAAAGATGCGGTTCACTTGCGAAGGACTCATATGAACCGACTTGGCAATGTCCTGGATCCAGGTTCGTTCGTTTTCCCGAATCTCTCCATGAAGGAGAATGTATTTTACGGAATCTTCTATTTGCTCGGCGATCTGCTGAGCAAGTGATTCCTTTTTGGATCGGGCGACGGTTGCAGTCTCTGACAGTTGGCCAACCAGGGACCCAAGAAGCTCGAAGACAGCCGCATGGACCTTCATCTGTTTGGATGTTGGGAGCGGGCTGCGCAGGTGCTCTGCCGCAAGACGATACAGCGTCGATAAAGACGGAGACAGCCCTTGGACTAACGGCGAGTCTGACGGATAATAAAATTCCTTACAGCGGTTGAGCTCCTTGCAAAAGGATGTATCGTCCACGCTGAAGTGAACGGAAAAGTAGGTGAAACCCTGGGATCCGGCACGGGTGCAGGAATGCGTCATGCCCGGATGGATGAACAGCAGGTCCCCCCGGGACTGCCGGTATTTTCGCCCATTAATCACCATGTCCATTTCTCCCTCCACGACCCAGTGGATCTCGTACATGGGATGCTCGTGGGAAGGATAGGTCCAGCGGGAATCCACTTTTCGCGCATGAAGGCCCAACAGCTGAAATGACATGCGGACATCGGGAAGACGGCCAACATAGACTCCGGGAAGCTCGGTCACGGCGATACCCTCCTCTGTATGGTACAAGTTATCAATTTGTTACGATTATAGCTTGATCCTTCCGGAAAAGAAATGCGTGAAAAGGGTAAATCGAAGTGAAGATTAGCGTATCGTCAAGGGTCATAGGCGATGATATGGTAGTATTATCAACCCTTATAGGGAGAAATTGGGGGCAATATTGAATGCGAATTATTCGATATTTGGACGGACGGCAGACGAGACTCGCGGCGGTTACGGATGATGAGAAGGCTTATCCATTGCCTCACTCTGATTTGATATCGTTGATTAATGAGGCCAGGGAGAAGGGCGTTTCACCTGTCCGAATTGTTGAAAGCGCTATTACACCGCAAAATGAGCTGACTGCCGCATGGCCATCATTGCAGCTGCTGACTCCAGTAGATGCGCCGGAGGTCTGGGCAGCCGGCGTCACCTATCAGCGCAGCCGGGAGGCGAGGAATTATGAAGCCACTGGCGGAAGAATGGATGCGGAGACGTTCTACGACAAAGTCTATGACGCCGTGAGACCCGAAATATTTTTGAAATCCACGGCAGCACGCACGGTCGGACCGAATCAGGAAGTAACGCTGCGCAGCGATTCGGTATGGCAAATCCCCGAGCCGGAGCTTGGCTTGGTGCTTGCCGGCGACGGGACCATCGTGGGATACACGGCTGGCAATGATATGAGCTGCCGCGATATCGAGGGGGAGAACCCGCTATATCTGCCGCAAGCTAAAATATGGCGGAAGTCCTGCTCGATCGGGCCCGCGATCCGGCTCGCTGATACCGTCGAAGACCCCTACGATTTCAAAATCGTCTGTCAGATTTACCGCGAAGACCTCGTTGTGGTGGAAAGTGAGGCAAGCACAAGTCAGTTAAACCGCAAGCTGGATGAGCTGGTCCGCTTCCTGGCGGCGGACAACGATTTGTTTGACGGTACCGTTCTGTTGACGGGCACAGCTATTGTGCCGCCGGCCGACTTCACGCTTGCTCCCGGCGACCGCATCGAAATTTCGATTAGCGGGATCGGGATGTTGGTGAACCACGTTATATCAAACTAGGGATTTGGGGAGGAGATTGTCATGACAGCATTCCAGGGAGAACAGATTTATCGTAATTTCATCTATGGAGAATGGACGGCGGCTTCCACCGGACAAACGGAGCCCAGCATCAACCCCGCCAATCGCCATGAAGTGGTCGGTTATGTACCGGTTTCCACAGAAGAGGATGTGAACCGTGCCGTCGCAGCAGCCACAGCAGCCCGGCGGGCATGGCGCAGCCTGCCCGGATCGGAACGCGGCAATATCTTGTTTCGTGCGGCCAGTGTATTGGAACGGCGGGCCCATGAGGTCGCCGAGGCAATGACAAGAGAAATGGGCAAGACGCTGGCGGAAGCCAAGGGGGAGACGATGCGCGGGGTCGCTATCTTGCGGTACTACGCCGGTGAGGGGATGCGCAAGTCCGGTGACGTGATACCTTCGACGGACAGCGAGGCGCTGATGTTCACGACCCGGGTGCCGCTGGGGGTTGTCGGTGTGATCGCCCCGTGGAATTTCCCCGTAGCCATCCCCCTCTGGAAGACTGCGCCGGCTCTGATATACGGCAATACCGTTGTGTTGAAACCGGCCCAGGAAACGGCTGTGACCGCAGCCAAATTGGCCGAATGCTTCGAGGAGGCGGGAATTCCGGCGGGTGTCTTCAATCTTGTATGCGGCAGCGGTTCGGTGGTCGGTTCAGCGCTTGTGGAGCATCCGGACGTGGGCGGAATCACTTTCACGGGCTCCAACGAAGTCGGGAAGCGCGTCGGCGCGGCCGCGCTGGCCCGAGGAGCCAAGTACCAGCTCGAGATGGGCGGCAAAAACCCGATTATTGTCGCCGAGGATGCGAACCTGGATTTGGCGGTCGAAGCGACGATCAGCGGTGGCTTGAAATCCACCGGCCAAAAGTGCACGGCGACCAGCCGGGTGATCGTTGTGCGCAAAGTGTATGAAGCTTTTAAAGCGAAGCTGCTGTCCCAAATCGAGGGCATTCGGCTTGGTGACGGCATGTTACCCGAGACCTGGATGGGGCCCTGCGCTAATGAAAGGCAGCTGGAAACTGTGCTGCACTACATCCAAAAAGGGCTGGATGAAGGAGCCGTATTGCTGACCGGAGGGGCAAGGGCGAGCGGCCCGGCACTTGCGGACGGGTTCTATGTCCAGCCGACCGTATTTGACGGGGTGACACCTCAAATGTCCATTGCCAGGGAGGAAATTTTCGGTCCGGTGCTTGCCCTGATTGCCGTGGACAGCCTTGAAGAAGCGATAGCGACGGCCAACGATAGCGATTATGGCTTGAGTGCCTCCATCTATACGCAAAATATAGGCGCCATGCTGTCCTTTATTCAGGACATGGATGCCGGGCTGGTCCGGGTGAATGCGGAAACAGCGGGCGTTGAGCTGCAGGCTCCGTTCGGCGGGATGAAAATGTCGAGCTCGCACTCCAGGGAACAGGGGCAGGCGGCCATCGAATTTTTCACTTCCATCAAAACGGTTTTCGTGAAGCCATAATCTTGGGGAGGGTGCCATGCACAATTTGATCAAGTCGATCATGGGGAAGGATGACCTGACAAGCGGCGACATTACAACGCATGCCCCCGGGGTACAGGGAAGGCTGCCATTAACAGATGATCTGCTGAGAAATGCCCCAAGCGGAGACCTGTTTGGCATGTCCCAAAACGTCGGGATGGGCTGGAAGCCGGGAGAACTGAACGGAAAGCAGTTTCTGATTCTGAGCACGCAGGGAGGGATTCGGCAAGAGGACGGCAGTCCCGTAGCCCTGGGATATCACACAGGACACTGGGAGGTTGGCTTGCTGATGAAGGCTGCGGCGGAGGAAATTTCCGGCCGCGGTGGTATCCCGTTCGCCGGCTACGTGAGCGACCCCTGTGACGGCAGGTCACAGGGAACGTCGGGTATGTTCGATTCGCTCCCCTACCGGAACGACGCAGCCCTCGTGTTTCGCCGGCTTATCCGCTCGCTGCCTACGCGAAAAGGTGTTATTGGCGTTGCCACCTGTGACAAGGGGCTGCCTGCCATGATGCTTGCGCTTGCGGGCATGCCGCAGCTTCCGGGAATTATCGTTCCCGGAGGGGTAACGCTTCCGCCGACCGAAGGGGAGGATGCCGGCAAAATCCAAACGATCGGCGCCAGGTACTCGAGCGGCGAAATCACGCTGGAAGCAGCGGCGGAGCTTGGCTGCCGGGCCTGCGCGACGCCTGGTGGGGGTTGCCAGTTTCTCGGTACGGCGGCAACGGCCCAAGTTGTCGCCGAGGCGCTTGGCATGACGGTTCCCCATGCCGCGCTCGCGCCTTCGGGCCAGCCCATCTGGGAGGAAATGGCCCGTCAATCCTCCCGTGCGCTGATGGCGATGGAGTCTCAAGGACTGCGGATGGGCGACATCCTCACAGATGCGGCGGTACGAAATGCCATGGTCGTTCATGCTGCTTTCGGAGGCTCGACCAATCTGCTGCTCCACATCCCTGCGATCGCCCACGCAGCTGGATTACAGGTGCCGGCGGTTCAGGATTGGATCCACGTCAACCGGGATGTACCGCGCATCGTCAGCGTACTACCGAACGGCCCGGTTTTTCACCCGACCATTCGGGTATTTCTGGCCGGAGGCGTGCCTGAAGTGATGCTGCACCTCAGACGTCTCGGTGTGTTAGATGAATCGGTGCTTACGGTAACGGGCTCATCACTGGGAGAAGTTCTTGATTGGTGGGAATCGTCGGAGCGTCGTCATCGGCTGCGCAAGCAGCTTAAGGAAAAGGACGGAATCGATCCGGACAGTGTCATTATGAGCCCGGAACAATCGCGGCTCCTTGGCATCACTTCCACCGTCACGTTTCCAACCGGGAATATCGCTCCGGAAGGCTCTGTGATCAAATCCACATCGATTGACCCTTCCGTCCTGAATGAGGAAGGCATATATCACCATAAAGGCAGGGCCAAGGTGTTTACAACCGAACGCGACGCGATCCGTGCGATTAAGAACGGGGGGATTCAGGCAGGTGATATCATGGTTCTCATTGGCAGGGGACCGTCCGGAACGGGCATGGAGGAGACGTATCAGCTCACGTCCGCGCTTAAGCACCTGCCCTTCGGTAAATATGTGTCGCTTATCACCGATGCCCGTTTTTCCGGCGTCTCAACCGGCGCGTGCATCGGTCATGTCGGCCCTGAAGCGCTGGCAGGCGGACCGATCGGCAAGCTCAAGGACGGCGATTTGATTGAAATTGTCGTTGACCGTAACCGGCTGGAAGGGCGGGTTGATTTTATCGGAGAAGGGGACCAGGAGGTAACGCCGGATGAGGGGGCCCGATTATTGGCCCAGAGACCATTCCACCCAGGAATGCGTCCCGATGATGACCTCCCGGACGACACGAAGCTATGGGCTGCTCTGCAAGCCGTGAGCGGAGGCACATGGAAAGGCAATGTATATGATGTAGAGCGAATCGTCACAGCTATCGAAGCCGGAAAAAAGGCGCTTGGTTGGAACTAAAACCTAGTAAACCTGATCAACCCTCTGTAAGGGGAATGATAGGATGATCATTGCTTTTATATCAATAGAAGGACTGCTGATTATTTCGGTGGTCCTTTTGTTATTGAAGTAAAGGGCTGTTATTCAAGACAAGGACATCAAGCCTAACGGAGGTAAGGAACAACAGAGATATGCATAGGGGAATAAATGCTGGCCGAGATAGCTTCTAGTAGAGCGGCTCCTGTGGGTTAAGCGTAATTTGCCCGTTGAGCTTGTTACCAATTATTACATACCGTATAATTTCAATGTGCGGCCAAGTGTGCACAATGCGGTAAAGAACAAATTTAATAAGATAAGGAAGTAACTCATGAGAAAATGGTTAGTATGCACGTTGGCGATCATGCTGAGCTTAGGTGCATTTACCCCCGCGATCTACGCTTCTGAAGTCCGTGTATCCGTGGACGGGCGTGAAGTACAATTCCCAGATGGACACCCCTATGTCGATCAAAAATCCAGCCTTACGATGGTTCCGCTTGCTTTTGTATCCGACAAACTTGGAGCGACAACGAAATGGAACGGAAGTTTAAAACAAATCACGATCTCGCTTGACCGTGACATCATTATTTTGGTGATTGGCCATAATTATGCACTGGTGAATGGGAAAAGGGTGGACTTTGAAGGAGCGGCGGTGCTTAAAAATGGCCGCACGATGGTTCCGCTGCGCTTTATTAGTGAAGCCCTGCACTCCAACGTGGATTGGCAGCCTTCGAGCAATCTGGTGAGCATCATGTCTTCGGTGGCCCGGGTCCCCAAAGGAACATGGATATGGGACAGTCACATCCTCAAACAGGATCAAGATCAAATACTAAATTTCGCAAAAGTAAAAGGTGTAACATCCATTTACCTTCAAATCGACAGAGATCTAGATCCGGCAATTTATGAAGGCTTCATCCGGAAAGCGAAGCAGGAAGGAATTCAAGTGGAGGCACTTGAGGGCCGTCCCGAATGGGCCAAAAAGTCTGCGCAGGGGGATATTCAAAAATTTATAGCGTGGGTGAAAGCCTATAATTCCTCTGTTGGCCCGGAAGCAGGCTTCACGGGATTGCATTTCGATATTGAGCCTTATGGTCTTAGCGAATGGACCACGGACAATAAGACCATTCTTGAAAGCTGGATGGACAATTTGCGACTGATTGAGAAAGAAAGCAAAGGAAGCGGCTTGAGTATTGCGATCGACGTTCCGTATTGGCTGAATACGATTAAATTACCGGGAAAGGATTACAGCATGAGCGCATGGATGCTGGAGAAGTTCGATTCCCTTGTCATCATGAATTATCGGAATCATGCGTTGGGAGGTAATGGCATTGTGGAAAATGCGCAGGCCATGCTGAGGGAAGCTTCCACGCTGAACAAGAAGATTGTTATTGCTGTCGAAACGGTCAAAAGCAATGAGGGTCCGCGGGTCTCATTCTATTCCATGAGCAGCGATATGATGGATAAAGAGCTGCAGTCCGCCCATAATCAATTGGCTCATTATGTAAGCTATGCCGGCTTCGCCATCCACGATTTCAAAAGCTGGCAGGACATGAAGTGAGAAGCCAATCCATTACAAAGTACACCGTATAGCTGCTGGGAAGAGAAAGGGAGCCGTTGACGGGAGGCGTTCAATGAAACTATAATGGTTTTATTGAAAGGGGATGCCGAAAATGGCTATCGTAAGCCGCTACACCGTTGCGCTTCATATATTGACTTGGCTGGCTTATTGGTCGGAGAAGGACGAATTTTTCCCTTCCGACCGGATTGCGAACAGCGTAGGAACAAGCCCGGTTTTTCTGAGACGGATTCTCGGCCAGCTCGCGAAAGCAGGCCTGGTTCTGGTGCAGCACGGAGGGACAGGGGCCGGATGGAAGCTGGCGCGCCTTCCGGAGGAGATCAGCCTGCTGGACGTGTACGAAGCCGTTGTGCAGACGCCACTATTCGAGCTGCATCACAGCCAGCCGAACCCGAGCTGTATCATCGGCAATGGCATTCAGCCGGCTCTGCAAACGGTTTACGAGGACAGCGAGGAAGCGTTGAAGCGCCGGCTGGCACAGGAATCGATCCGTGATCTGGTCGCCTCGTCGCTGGAGCAAGGGAAGCAGTAATGCTGCCGCAACGGCAGGCATTCTTCGAGAACCGCTTGCCGGAGTGGGCCAGATTAGCGGCCAGCAGCTGCTGGATCCGAGATTCCGGCCTCTGGAGACTCCGGGTGAGAAATCCGTCACGCCGTTAGACTGACCCACGTTTTTTTTGCTCCTCAATGTAACTGATTCAGTTTCAATGAAAGGAGGTGGCAGGCGACTGCTCACGTTCAAGTGAGGATGGAAGTGGGGAAAGGCCGTGTAGAGTAATAACATCTGGATGTGGGCTCATTACGGCGTTCAATGTAACCGATTCGGTTGTATTGATGACGAGAAGAATCTAAGATGTAACCGAAATTGAGCTTTTTTTCGCTTTTCATTGTAACTGATTCAGTTCTATTGACAAGACGAATCTAAATAAGGAGAGGGATTTCATGGACAAACGGATTTTTTGGCTGGCGCTTGGGGCGTTTGCGGTCGGCACGGAAGGGTATATGATCGGCGGGCTGCTGCCAACACTGGCGGCGGCGATGCATGTGTCGACGGCGCTTGCCGGACAACTGGTGACGGCGTTCGCGCTCGTGTATGCCGTGTCGTCGCCGCTGCTGACGACACTGACCGGGAGGATGGAGCGCAGAAAACTGTTGTTCGGTTCGCTGCTGCTGCTCACTGTCGGAAACGTGCTGTGCGGGTTCGCCTCTTCTTATGGCCTGATGATGACCGGGCGGATTGTCGCCGCGCTGGGGGCAGGCCTGTTCTCGCCGGGGGCCGTCGCCGTCGCCTCCACGCTGGCCGCGCCTGAGAAAAGAGGGCGTGCGGTGTCGATCGTTATTGCCGGGCAAACCGTCTCCCTGATCCTGGGCGTCCCCTTCGGGATGTGGGTCGCCCTGACGTTTGACTGGCGTACGACGTTCTGGATCGTCGGCGGGGTGGCGCTGCTCGCCGCGCTAGCCATCCGGCTGCTGTTCCCGCAGGTGGCGCCGGGTGCGGCGATCGGTATAAGGGAACGCCTTTTGTACCTCAAGAAGCCGGAGCTGCTATCCGCCTTGCTGATTACGCTTGCTTGGGCCACCGGTATTTTTGCGCTCTTTACGTATGTTTCCGAACTTTTTTCCGGCTATGGTGCCGGCGGCCGGACGATCAGCATGGTGCTGTGCCTCTCCGGTATCGCCAGCTTCATCGGGGTGCGGACAGGCGGCTTGGCCGCGGACCGGATCGGACCGAACCGGGCGATTCCACTGGCGCTTACCCTGCTCACAGCCGCGCTTATCTTGATGTCGGCGTTATACGGCTTTGCCGGCCGGCCTGGTATTCTCGCCATGGCGGTGGCTGCTATGGCACTGTTCGGCTTCAGCGGCTACATGTTCAATCCTGCGCAGCAGCACCGGTTGATCGGGCTGTCGGGGCCTTCGTCCGGCATCGTCCTGTCGCTGCAGTCTTCCGTCCTGTACGTCGGCAGCGCCTTGGGCGCATCGGCCGGAGGAGCTGTCGTGCGCTTCGCTACCGTCGGTGAGATTGGCTATTTCGCAGGCGCTATGACGGCGCTGTCGCTCGTCTTGTTTGCGGTTAGCCTGCGTCTGGAGCGGCGCATGAAGCGGCGGGCAGCCGTAACGGGGCACGCGCACGCTCCAGACGAGTCGGGTGCCGCCGGATAAGCTCAGCTGGCTTTTACATCCGTCCGCATTTTGCAAATACGATATGTCAATGGTGACAAGATGTTGTCATATTTTGAATGCTACGATTGAGAAGTGATCACAAAATTTCGATAGGAGTGAGAAGGTTTGTTCACACACCGGGAAGTACTTGTCAAAGAAGTTCCGATCCATGTAGTCGAAGCCGGTTCCATATCAAAGCCAACTGTGTTTTTGATTCATGGTTGGCCGACCTGTTGGCTGGAATTTGAAGACGTGATGCATAGGCTTGCCGAAGAATATCATGTTATCGCCATCGACATCCCCGGGATCGGGAATTCAGTCATTCCTTTGCAGTCATACAGCAAACGCAATATAGCCGAGTATGTTCGAGGAATTATGGATCATATGAATTTGCAAGATGTGACACTGGTAGGTTGTGATGCTGGAGGCCAGGTGACGTATGCTTTTCTGAAGAGCTTTCCTGACAGATTATCGCGCGCGGTAATTATGAATGTCGCCATTCCTGGAGTTGATCCGTGGAACGAGGTGAAAAGTAATCCTTACATCTGGCATTTTGGTTTTCATAACGTGCCTGAACTGCCCGAGATACTGGTTTCAGGCAAAGAACTTCCTTATTTCTCCTTTTTCTATGACGTGCTGGCCGGAAAAGGCAAGCGAATGAGTGATGCCCGCAGAACATTATATGCCGAAGCCTATTCCCGTTTGGACGCATTGAGAGCAGGATTTGATTTATACAGATGCTTCCAAGAAGATGAACAGGATAATGCCGCGTCAAAACATGTTACCGTGTCAACGCCAGTTCTGTACTTGCGAGGATCGGATGAAAATGCAGATATTGAAAAATACCTTGCCGGATTTAGGGAAAATGGCCTGCAACATATCAAAGCCAAAATCATCGAAAATTGCGGGCATTTTTCAGCAGAAGAACAGCCTGAACGAGTTGCAATGGCCGTAAAGGAATTTATCAATAATTCTTTGTAACACTAAGAGGTTCGGCTAACAGTACCAGCCCCTCATGTTTTGAAATGACAGTTAGGCGCAGTTCCAGACATTTACATGAAGTGGAGAAATCAGTAAAATAAACATATTATCGATTGTAATCTTTGGTACTGATTAGACACCGATCATATTTTTGAAAGTGAGGTCTCGAATGATGAGAAAATCTACGATCAGCTCCATGCAAAGTCTTGTACTATAAACAACGGCGGTTGTTTGTATGGAGCTCAGATTTCATTTTCACCGCCTGAATATCAGCGTTCATGATCATTGTTTATAGGATAGGCTTTGCAACCTTAAATTTTAATAAATTTTAAGGAGCAGAGCTATCATGAAGTATGTAAACGCAGATATCATTTTTCCGGAAGAGCTTTTAAAGGAAATACAGAAATATATCCACGGAAGCATGGTTTACATCCCAACCCCAGAAGGACAACGGAAGAAATGGGGCGAAAATTCAGGAAGCCGAAAACATTTGAGCCTCAGAAACGAAACCATACGTCAGCAATATATTGATGGCGCAACGATCGATGAACTTTCTGATCAATTCTGCCTTTCCATCGATAGTATTAAAAAAATCATTTATTCAAAAATGTAGGCCGTAGAAATCACATCATATATTATGATGTGATTTTTTGTGTAAAAAATGATTCTGAAAGGTCTTTTATATATTTCTAAACGGTTTCCTTTGCTACGATTGAAGAAACACCATTCAGAGAGGGGCATTCGGATGTCATTACAAGCTCGTCCGTATGGGTCTGAATTAGAGGAAGCAGTAAAAAACTTAAGTCACAAAGCATGGATCCTTTTTAAATATAATCGAGATTACGATCATCAGAGGATGAGCTGTGTATTTAACGAGGACGGTAATTTAATATGTGTAGGATACTTACGTCACGGAATTGCGGATAATCATGATGTATTCGAAGTCGAAATGCCTACGAATGAATTAGCTTTAAACCGCATGGATGAAGTGAGAGCAGTTCTTTTCCCTACTTTTATGGATACCTGCCAAAAGCTGCGCAATCCAAACAAGAAAACGAAGCTGGTTGCGTGGAAGGACTTTTACGGTGACAGAGCGTTTTACGAAGGGAAGGGCTTTAGCCCTTTTCAAACTTATTACATAGCACGGCGTTCACTTGAAGAACCTGTACCTGAAGTCAGAGCGCCTATTGGAGTGAATGTCAAATACCACCCAATGGAATCCAGAGAAGAACGAATCCAATATACCGAGCTGGAAAATCAATTTTATCAAGGTGTAGTATACCGAAGTGTAAATATGTTGGAATGGATGATGGGTGGTCCGGAGTTACATACCATTTCTGCCTTTGAAGGTGATGAGTTGGTTGGCAGCGTAATGTGTTGGCAAACCGGGGCAGTCGAAAGATTATTCGTCATTCCGCGTTGGCGTAATAGAGGGCTGGGTAGGTTTCTCATCACGAAGGGATTTGAGTATCACCTGAAGAACGGCAGAAACGAAGTGGAGACGCTGGTTCATGAACAGAATAAGGAAGCTATATCGTTGTTAGAGTCAATGGGGTATACCTTTCCTGTAAAATTAGTACTTATGTCAATGGATATTTAGAAAAAGAATCTGCAGCGCCCCAGGGAATATTCGAATGTCTTAAGGGGATACTGGAAATAGGTAGGAGATCATGCATTTGGTCGATAATGATCATAGAAACACCCGCATTGATCTCCATTCCATGAAACCCTAGTATAAGCTTAACGACATAAATAGGGGGCGCTTAGCGATGTCCATGTCAATCGCAGATATCCAAATACCTGATAGCAAACTGGCCAAGGAAGCGGCCGAATTACTCCGGGAACATGGTGATGATTTGCTGTGGAACCATTCAAACCGGGTATTTCTTTTCGCAGCATTCAAAGGCAACCTGAATCAATTGAAGTATGATCCGGAATTGCTCTATATCAGTTCTCTTTTCCACGATTTAGGCCTTACGCCTGCATTCCGCAGTCCTGATAAGCGCTTTGAAGTCGACGGCGCGAATGCCGCTCGAGATTTCCTGCAAAGCCGTGGCGTGCCGGAAGAATCCATCCGATTGGTGTGGGATGCCGTCGCCCTGCATACTACGATCGGAATCGTCGAATATAAAGAAACCGAAGCGGCCCTGATGAATTTTGGCGTCGGTTACGACGTCGTGGGGAAAAACTTCGAACTGATCTCGGAAGAAATTCGCCGGCAAATCGTTGATGCGTTCCCGCGAAACCGGTTTAAGCACAACATTCTGCGCGCCTTCTTTGAAGGCTTTAAGCATAAACCGGAAACGACCTACGGCACGATTAACGCCGATATATGCGAGCTGTTTCTGCCGGGTTATAAACGGCCTAATTTTTGCCATCACGTGCTTCATTCCAGATGGGATGAATAACAACGCACGTTCAATCAGCCTAAGTCATGGACCTGGACAAGAGCATACACAATTCATAGCCGCGTAACTGCGGCTTTTTGTGTTTTAAGAAGAATGTATGCTGAAGTATGATACAACAAATTGGAAATTTTTAACGTCTAAGCAGTGATGATTAGGATAGAATCAAGGTATATGTGTGGATACCGCTGGACCGGTTGAACTTTTAAAAGATGAAGTTCCTGTTTCCGTACAACCCGGTGAAGTCGTGAAGTTTGCAATGAATGTTGAGCCCAAGCCCAACAAATATCACCGTCACGCAAATGACGGCGGAGGGAAGTTCAATAGACGTTGCGGTGAAAGAGAATAGTTTTCATGCCCCCGCACAAAAAGGGACTTATTATTACTCTTACGGCGTATGGTGGATGGACGAGCATATTGAAAATCAATCGAATGGAGACGCTTTTTATTGTTTTGTCTTACAAGTCATTTAAAGGAAACAGGGGACGATCGTAATCTGTGATAAGACTCCCAAATATGAATCATCAAGGAGAGAGCAAATGAATATGAAACGGATAGATATTTTTCGTATGCAATTTGACTTTGTTTGGGATACGGAGACCTGGTTTTTACCATTAGAATCTGCTCTTGCAGGTTTAAATTCGACCGATGCAAGCTGGCAGCCCCCTGGAGGAGGGAATACCATTTGGCAAACGGTAAACCATCTGAATTATTACAACGCCCTGCTTGTCAGACAACTCCATGACACAACGCATGGAACAGAGGCATCTGAACACAAGCCTACATATGGAGATATCGGAGAACCCCCTGATTCTAAATGGGAGGCCGTTTTGGCAGAAGATACATTTGGAGGGCCTGGGGACCCGGCGAATTCTGACAAGTGGGCGGCAACCTTGGCAGAAACCCGCCTGATTTGTGAAGATTTGCGTCAATCGCTGGCACAAATGAACGACAGTCAGCTGGATGAGGAGCGTGTGGGGAGGCTGGCCCGTCAAATGCTGCACAACGTATACCATATCGGACAAATCGTATTCATTCGCAAACAACAAGGTTCTTGGCCAAAGGAACGGGAATAATTTGTATATTCGCTTAAGGGCCCTATAATGAAGTACCAATGCCTAATTTCTCACCGAATGCCGAGAAATTAGGCTTTTTCACGCTTAATAGCCATATCTGGTGAAGAACAAATGGAAAGTAGGGTGTATTAAAGAAGCTGTCGGTAATTCCGATGATAATACCAATGGGTACTATAGAATATTGCTCTGGGCTTAAGTGCAAAACGATTCACATACAGTTCATAAATATCATTTACAATAGTTGAATCGTAGAGAGGATCCTAAATTTACAACGAGTGGATCGTTACAGATCGATAATGGAGGTAAGAATCGTTTGGAATTGTTTGAGTTTATTTTGCTAATGCTGGCGGCGGTGTCTTTATCCAATTTAGTGAACCGGTTTATCCCCTCGGTCTCCGTGCCTATTATTCAAATCGTACTGGGGATGTTGATCACTTGGCTGCCGTTACACTTTGAACTGAAATTAAATCCAGAGCTGTTTTTGCTCCTGTTCATTGCCCCGCTGCTGTTCAATGATGGAAGGCATGCGGATAAGGAAGCGCTCTGGAAGCTGAAGAAACCAATCCTTTTGCTGGCACTGGGTCTGGTATTCGTCACGGTAGCCGTGGTTGGTTATTTCCTGAACTGGCTCCTTCCGGTGATTCCGCTGGCGGCATCTTTTGCACTGGCGGCTGCATTAGCGCCTACTGATGCTGTGGCCGTGGGTGCACTGGAGCAGAAAGTAAAAATCCCTCATCAGACGATGCAAATTCTGGAGGGAGAATCCTTAATCAATGACGCATCGGGGCTGGTGTCATTTCAGTTTGCCGTAGCCGCGATGATCACCGGTGTGTTCTCTTTCAAAACGGCCAGCATCAGCTTTATTTCCATCTCACTTGGCGGTGTAGTGCTGGGCCTGCTGCTCACGCTTGCCAAATATGCCATGGTGAAATGGCTGCGCAGACTGGGGATGGAGAATGTTACGCTCCACATGCTGATTGAAATCCTGACCCCTTTTGTGATTTTCATGGCGGCCGAGGAGTTAGGGGTTAACGGCATCCTGGCCGTCGTCGCCGCAGGAATCGCCCATTCTTTCGGTTACAAGAAAATGAATCCCGAGGTAGCCAAGCTGCGGGTTGTATCCAAAAGCACCTGGTCGGTCATTGTTTTTGTTCTAAACGGGCTGGTTTTCCTGCTGCTTGGCACACAGCTTCCTGATATTATCCAGACGATTTGGAACAGCGCGGAAATCGGGAATCTGAAAGTCATCATGTACACCCTGTTATTGACCGCAGCTGTGCTTGGGCTGCGCTTCATCTGGGCGATTCTAATGGATATGGTCGAAGGGACCAAACCGCGCGGCCCTTTGCGGCTTAGGGTCAAGAAGGCGCTGATTCTCAGCTTATCAGGCGTCCGGGGAACGATCACACTGGCGAGTACGATGTCACTGCCATTATTTCTTAGTGATGGCACCGCATTTCCGGCGAGGGATCTGATCATTTTCCTTGCGGCTGGAGTTATCCTGTGGACCCTTCTTGCGTCCAACTATCTGCTGCCGCTTTTATTGGGGAAAGAAACGCAAACGGAGCAGGAAGAGGAGGAGGTTCAGGCAAAAATTGAAATTCTGAGGAATGTGGTGAACGGATTAAACGAACTGACCACGGATCAGAACCGGCTGGCGACTGCCCAGATCATCAATACGTATACTTCCAGAATCAAATCGCTGAAAAAAGAGGAAAAGAACGATAAAGTGCAGCGGGCCTTGGGCCTTTCTATCCTGAAATGGGAAAGAGAGAACACGCTGCACGCGGTTCAGAAGAAAGAAGTGAATCCAGTCACAGCGTACCGTTACCTTAGAAGAATAAACCAGCTGTTATTTATGCACACAGGAGATGTCCGTTATAAAAAAGAGCTTTTCCCTGTGAAGCAATGGATTGAAGTGTTCGGAATGCTGCATCCGGCCCGCCTGAGTATCCGGGAGAGACGCGCCGAATTGGCCAGGCTCAGAATTCAAAATACGGCTTATGTCATAAAGGAGCTGAATGCGCTGCTCGCAAAAGGGGAGACGGATATGGAGTCGGTCAGCTCGCTGATTTTGCAATATGAACGTACGCTGCTTCTTCTGACCCGAAACGAATCGGACACCTACAACCGGGAAGAGTTCGACATCATGATGCAGGAGCTCGCACGGGTCGGGATTCAGCTGGAGAGAGACAACATCCAAGCCATGTTCGAGACCGGACGGATATCCAGACAGGGCATGAAGGAAATGAAACGTGATATTCTCTTCATGGAGCATGACTTAAGAGAAGAGATGGGTTGAGAATCATCCTATTGATTAATGCTGCCTGTTAACGCGCTTGTAGACGCCGATGACGATTTTTATTCAATTTTCTTACCGAGACTAGACTGCTTGCAAGCAGCACAAATGCACCAAAAAGATAAGGCAAGTCGATATGGATTTCATATAATATCCCTGCGAGTAACGGTCCAAAGATCGTACCAAGGCTCGTATAGGCATTATTCATCCCTGCGACGAATCCTTGGTCCTCTCCAGCTTCTTTGGATAGGAGGGTGTTGATGGTTGGACGCAAAATATTATTGAATGAAAAAAATAGCATGGTGACGATCATGACATAATAGTAATTGCCTGAGAAAAGCAACGATGCGAGCGTGAAAGCGGATAGCAAAAGCATGGCGACGATAACCCGCTTTTCCCCGAACCGGCGGGTGATCCGGTCGGTCAGGAGCACTTGGTTCAGCGTGCCGATCAAAGAGCACACGGTAAGTAAAATGGCGATTTGCTGCGTAGTGAAGCCATAACCCTGAACGACAAAAAGCGGGAAAATGGCTTCAAAGTGCGTCAGACCAAACGTCATGGCGAAAACAATAAGCAGCAGGATAAAATAACGGGATTTTACGGAAAGACCAATTTGACGAAAGATATTGTCTTTCTTGTTCTGCACAGATTGGCGAAGGCGGCGGATATCAGGCGACAGCGGCTCGGGGAGCATCCACATACTGCATATCATAGCCAGCAGTCCAACGGATGCGGAAGCGAAGAAAGGCATTGTGATGCCCCATTCCGCAAGCAATCCTCCTACACCCGGCCCGATAATAAACCCTGAAGTCATCGATGCGCCTAACCAAGACATGGCCTTGCTGCGCTGGGCATCTTCTGTAATATCTGCAACGTAAGCAATAATCGCAGGGACAAGGGCGGCTGACCCGATTCCGCCGATCAGTCTCGACACGAATAATAAGGTTAAATCGCCTGCAAACGCCGCCATTAAATTAGAAACGGCAAATAAAATCAACCCTGTAATGATCATCGGTTTACGACCGTACCGGTCGGACAAGTTTCCTGCGAAGGGTGAGAATAGAAACTGTGTCAAACCGAAGCAAGAGACGAGATAGCCGGCGGCTTGGCCGCTTGCTGAAAACATCGCGAGCAGTTCCGGCACGATCGGAATGACGAGGCCCATGCTAAGATTGGCGAGAAACATATTCAATAGAAGTAATGGAAATGCGGACCTTGGTAACATCAATGATCTCCTCTGCAGTAAATATATAACGATGGAAGCAGGATAAACGGAACTTTTCATTTATGTTAGCATGCATCAGTCCGCTTGAATAATATGAATAATATTTACGACAGGAATCATTTTAATATATATGGCTATTCGTATCCGATGAACAGAGAGGCATAACAAGCGAATAACGAAACCTTTACTGAAAATAAAAAGGGTGTCCCTAGCCAATTAAGGCTTGAGACACCCTCCTTTTTTACACGAAATAATGCCCTTCTTCGAGATCGGCGATGAGTCCGGGCTGCATCGGTTTCCAGCCAAGAAGCTCCCGTGTTGCCTGACTCGCTTGTGCAGTGTTATACAAGCTTGTAATGTCGAGGGCTGCAATGGCACCGAGAAAACCGAAATGGGCGGCAGCTTCTTCAGATGTGATGCTGACCGCCGGCACGTTCAATTGCCGTCCGATGACCTCGGCGATCTCGCGGAGCGGAATGCCTTCATCGCTGGCACCAAGCAGCCGTGAGCCCGCCGGGGCCGATTCCAGCGCCAGACGGTACAGAACTGCCGCGTCCAGGCGGTGAACCGCTGGCCAGCGGTTCGTTCCATCACCGATGTAGGCGGCGAAGCCCTTCGAACGGGCGATGCTGATCATCATCGGGACAAAGCCCTTATCGCCTTGGCCGTGTACGGACGGTGCAAGCGAGACGATCGATGCCCGGATACCCCGCTTCGCCATAGCGAGCACGGCTTCATCCACGGCATGTCCATTGGCATGTGCGGTAGTAATGAACGGCTTCCCGGAGCCTTCGAGCGCCGCTCCCATGACTTCCACGGCCCGTAAATCCAGAGCCAGTGCACCTTCAAAGTCGGAAAAATCGTTGGTGAACGCCAGATGAATCACGCCATCCGCAGCCGCGGCGGCGCTGCTTAGCGTATCGAGATCGTCCAGCGTGCCGTACAGCGGTTCGGCTCCCGCTGCCTTTAATTCCGCGGCTTTCTCTTCAGAGCGGCAAAGACCCGATACGGTATGTCCTGCACCGATCAGTTCCTTGACAACCGCGGAACCGACATACCCTGTTGCTCCTGTAACAAAAACATGCATTTTGATATCCTCCTTCATGAGTTGACTGCTTGAACATGTTAAGCATAAACTATGAAGTGAACTCTAGGGCAAGCGGTCCAAAGGAGAAAAGACGATGAAAATTCAGGAACTGGCGGATAAGATGGGATTAACGATTCATACGATCCGCTATTATGAAAAGGAAGGCTTGCTGGACGATCGGCATGTCCGGCGAGAAAGCAACAATTACCGCAACTATTCGGATGAGGCTGTCGAGCGGTTGAAGCTCATCAAGAAGTTCCAGTCCATCGGCTGTTCACTGGCTGAACTGAAGGAAGTGCTGCGGGACCACGACGCCAACGCGAACACGAACCAGCAGATTATCGATTGGATTCGCGGCAAGAAAAAGGAGATCGAAGGCAAGAAGGAAGAATATGACCAGATGCTGGTCACGCTTAATTGGATGCTGGAGTATCGGACTCTCCTCATCGACGATCCGCAAAAAGCACAAGAGATGCTAAAGGCTTGGCATGCCGGCTCATCCGATTGAGCTGCTTTCTAAGTCGGCGTTAACGTGTCACCGAGAAAGCGAATCTTTTAAAAAATCCGCAAAATTCATTGGGGATCTGCCGATCAGCTTTTCCAATGCGGGATTGGTTTGCGAGAAATCTCCCTGTCGACTGGCCTGGAACATACCCGTTAGCATACCGACCATCGTTTCAGGCAGTCCTCTGGACATTAAATGGCTCCGATATTCATCATCCGATACGACAATTCGACGAATCGGCCGGTCCAAGACCTTGGAAGCAATCGATGCGATTCTATCCATGTCAATCGCTTGGGAAGCCGTAAGGTTAGGGGTCATACCGTCATAACTCTGCTCTGTCAGGATAACCGCTGTGGCTTCGGCCAGGTCGGAATGGGTGGTCCAGGCAACAGGACCATCTTCCGGAGCAATCAATTCCCCTGTTTTTAAAGCATCACCCATCCACATGATTGCTGAAGCGGCATAAAAGCCGTTTCGCAGCGACGTGAAAGCCATTCCTGAAGATTTTAGCATTTCTTCTGTAGCCGCATGAACGTCCATGGGAGGAAAATTCGACGTTGCAGATGAAAACATTTGGCTAGTGTACAGCAGCCGTCGAACACCAGCTTTTTTTGCCGAGTCGATTGCGGTTTGATGCTGACGAACAGCAACCTCTCCCAAGGAGTGGGACGAGATCATGAGAACTTGAGACGCTTCCTCAAAGGCGTGAAGGAGACTTTCGGAATCATCGAAATGCCCTTGCCGAACACGAACTCCGCGTTCTTTTAGATCCTGTGCCGTATTCACATCTCGGACACTTACACCAATGTCCCCAGCAGGAACACGTTTGAGAAGTTCCTCTACGACCTTCCGGCCTAATTTTCCATTCGCTCCTGTAACAACAATCATTCCTACACTCATCCTTTCGTTTGCGAATCATGATAGAGTTTCTTGCCATACGATTTTGCTTGTGCAATCATCATCGTATAAGTAAAATTTAAAAGGTTGGGTCCGTGCGAACAACCTGCAAAAAGCTGTTTTTGTTGTGTTCCGGACATTTTAGTCCTTTTGTCTGTTATTTGAGTTCTAGAGAAAGAGGGGGATAGAATGTCGGTAAATCCAGAGGATCCGCGTGTTAAAAGAACCCGTCAGCTGTTCGTGCAGGCTTTTAACGATTTGGTTGGGAAAAAGAGAAATGTCTATTCCATTTCTGTGCACGATATCACGAATCAAGCAGCCATAAATCGAACAACATTTTATGCGCATTTTCAGGATAAATATGACTTTCTTGAATATTGGATGACGGAAAAATTCCAAATGGCTATAAGGGATAGACTGCCGGAAGAAACAAGATGCAATGCGGATAATCTGCGAATCCTTTTTCAAACCGTATTCGATTTTCTATTGCGGTTTCAACAATGCAGCACGCCGGGAGACAAGCAGTTTGAAGCGATGTTTGAAAATGTCATGCATCAGGAACTTCATCGATTCCTGCTTCAACGGATAAATGAAATGGACAAACAGGGCTTTTCGCAAGAAAAATGGGAAGCGATGGCCCTCGTTATCAGTTGGGGCATATTCGGTTCGGCTTTGCAGTGGAGCCGGTACCCTCAAGATCGCTCAGTGGAAACGATGTTTGAAGGAGTCATTGAGGTTATATCGGTCAACTTAGCCCCTTTATGGGAGTTTTATAACAAAAATAGCAGAGGAGCTACATAGTAAAATTCCGGGCAAGCCGGGAGGTGGGCTTTCTCGGGCAACTCTGAAGCTACTGCCAAAGGCAGAGCTTTTTTTGTGCTGTGGACCATTTAGGAATATTGATTAACCATTTCAAGTAAATAATTTCGAAATTCATCAGCATATGATTGCGGTTCTACGATTTTTAGGTTTGTGCCGAAGCTTGCTAAAAATTGAAATCCGATTTGGCTTTGAGGAACGTGGATGGTTGCCAATAATAAGTCGGAACTATAGTATTCAATACTCTTACGGCCATACCGTTCAATAAATTGATCCTTTATGCTGGGCGAAATCAACGCTCTTACAGTGACTAGTTCCGGTTGATAACTTGATTCATGTTCTTGTTCTAATGAATGATTTCTAGGGCTAAACGTTTTTTCATCCACTTGAAGATGGTCGATTCTGGATAATTTAAACGTTCTATACCTCATGCGATGCAGACAGAATCCTTTCAAATACCAGCTTGTTTCGCTAAAATGAAGCTGATATGGCTCGACCATTCTGTTCGTGATCACACCATTTTTATCAATATACTCAAATGAAATTAACCTTCTTGCTAATATCGCTTCTTGACACTTCTTCAAAGTTTGACGAATTTCAGACCTTCCCTCCCAATCATAAAATGACAGATGTATTGAGCTTTTCGGAGCCAACGGGCTAACCATGGCTTCTATTTTTTTAATGGTCACTTCAACTTCTTCGCTGATCAGAATTTGTTCCAATCCGCCGAGTGCCGTTAATATATTCTCCAGGTCGGAGCTGCTTAAGAGACGTTTATCAACCTTGTATTCATCCATAATACCGTAGCCGCCATGAACGCCGTTGACGGAATAGATGGGGATGTTGGATACACTTAATGTTTCCATATCACGCAGAATCGTTCTTTTGGTAACGTTAAATAATTGTGCGAATTCTTTGGTTGAAACCACATCCTTTTTCAGCAGGATCATGATGATGGATATTAATCTCTCAACCTTTTCCATATGTACTCCTTCTTGTTCTGTATTTTATTTATAAATGGTGACATAAAGCTGTCACCTCTTATTCATTATACTGCATTTATAACAAGAAGGAGGCTTTACTAAATGTCAGCTATTGTCTATTTAAACTTTGATGGGGTTGCAGAACAAGCGATTGATTTTTATGCGGTTTAAGAACAGATTAGAAAAATTCCTAACAAACACGAGAAAAAACAAGATGTACGGTCAATGGAACGATAATGGACGCCTACTGGATTATTAATATCCTTTACATTAGAAAGAAACCAAAAAAGTCATAACCACAGATATTGGTTATGACTTTTTTGGTGCCTCGATTTTCCGTTAGCTTAATACAACACCTTGGATGAAAGGGACATTACTGCATGTTTCAGATTTAACTAACGGGCAGTTTTGTTTATAGTAGTGATCCACGCGGGGGACTTCGAGAAGGCAGTCCGAAGGATCGAAATCCCGAAAACTCATGGTCGAGTTCGGGGTTATTAGTATCTTGCCGTAACCATTTTTTCGTAGGCAAATGTCATAGGAACACTAGCGGATCCAATTTCATAAATTATTTTGTCGAGAAGGGCGGCTGGGCTAGTATGCCGGTCGGATCCAGATCCAAACATTCTCGTATAACGATTGTCCCGTGCAGGGACAGTGAAATGAATGATACGGAGGGTATTAAATGAACGAATTCCAGAAAGGTCTGCAAAACTTGAATGTCGGCCAATTCAATACGACGGGGATGACCCCTACGTCGGCGCAATATCAGAACTGTCCGGGGGATTCCCGCTTATGTGTTGGTATTTGCTTTTTTTGCGCCGGCGCATGCGGCGGGTTTTGTTCATGCGGTAACTGTTTCCGCTGCAGTAGCTGCTTCAGTTGCGGAGGCTGCGGAGGCTGCGCACGTTGCGGAGGCTGCGCCCGCTGCCGTTGAGTTCCAACAAGCTCGCTTGGCGATCCCCAAAACGGTATGCCCCTGCAGATATCGCGTCTTGCAGGGGCTTGCTCCTTTTTGTTTTAGGCATGACGGACAAAACGCTCTACATAACTTGAAAATGAGGGAAAACCGAAGGTGTGTGCAATGCGGTTATCACCGGCAAAAGCTTAGTCTTTTACTTACGAAGCGGTTTTGCCTCCGGCAAAACCTTAAGGAGGAATAAAAACTTGAACCCTTCTATGCGTCTGAAAGTGAAAGGGGATACGTTCTTTCTCCCCGATTCGAATGGAGGCGTCTATTTTCGCAACAATACGGGTTCGTTCCGAATGGAAGGCGACATGGTCGACCAGTGGATCGAAAAATTGATGCCGATGCTGAGCGGGGATTATTCCATGGCGGATCTGACGGACGGGCTGCCGGATCCGTACAAGGTACGGGTTTATGAAATCGTGGAAGTACTGCTGAATAACGGCTTTGTCCGGGACTCCAGCCAAGACCGCCCACACAGTCTTGCGGAAGCGGTAGTACGGAAATATGACGCACAGATCGAATTTCTGGACAGCTTAGCGGGGGAAGGCGCTTACCGCTTTCAAACCTATCGCGAGGCTAATCCGATTGTGGTTGGTTCCGGCCCGATCTTTGTCTCGCTCGTTGCGGCTTTGTTGGAATCTGGGTTGCCCCGGTTTCGTATGTTGATCATGAACCCGGCGACCACGGATCGCCAGCGGATCTCAGAGCTGACAGCGGCCGCGCGTCTAACGGACTCCGAGATTGAAGTCAAGGAGATTTTTCCGTCGAATGACGGCTTCCTCGATTGGTCTGAGGTCGTGCGGCAGGCGGATTCCGTTCTCTACGTTGCTCAGGATGACGATCCCGGAGAGCTTAGAGCGCTTCATGCGGCCTGCAGGGACGCGAAGAAGCTGCTGCTGCCTGCCATCTACTTGCGGCAGGTGGGCATAGCTGGACCGTTGGTGCACCCGGATTCGGACGTCTGCTTCGAATCGGCATGGCGCAGGATTCACCGAACCGCTCTTGGCGATGCAGATCGGCCGACCCCCGTCTCTACTACGTCGGAAGCCATGCTCGCGAATGTGGTCGTATTCGAATGGTTCAAGGCCGTTTCGGGCGTGCCAGTTTCTGAGTTGAACGGAAAACTGTTCCTGCTGAATCCGGAAACATTAGAAGGCGGGTGGCATTCGTTACTTCCCCATCCGCTGGTCAGGGGTCTTCGTCCGGCCGAGCCTACGGATCCGTTCGACCATTCAATCGATCAGCGAACAGAAAGGCAGAATGCAGAACGTCTCTTCTCCTATTTCCATCGCTTGACTTCGGCGGAGACCGGCATTCTTCACTTGTGGGAGGAAGGGGACTCGAAGCAGCTTCCGCTCTCCCAGTGTCGCGTTCAGGCAGTCGACCCGCTGTCGGAAGGCCCTGCTGATCTGCTGCCGCTGATCGTCTGTTCTGGAATGACGCATCATGAGGCTAGGAAGGAAGCGGGCTTGGCCGGCATCGAGGCGTACGTGTCGCGACTGGCCGGGGTTCTGAAGACAGCCAGACCTGCGCAGCCGGATTCCGCCAGCCCGATCGACTCGCAGCCGCATGGATATGTAGGGATCGGAGCAGGAGAGACCGTAGCAGAAGCGGTCTTCCGCGGACTGCGGAAATGTCTCTTCGAGGAGCTAAAAAGTCGTTCCGAATCCAGCGAGCCCTCCGTTTATCCAATCAAGCTAAGCGGAGTTGAGGACGATATTTGCCGCTATTATTTGCGCGCATTATCTACGATGCAGGAAGCCCCGGTAATCGGATTGGGTCAAGAAGCGTCGGGTTTCCCGGTCGTCTGGGTCGGTACGAACGGGTACTGGTTCGGCGGAGTCGGAGTCAACTGCACAATGGCGCTGCGTGAAGCGCTCCGACAGGCGCTGATGAAAACTCAAAACGATGCGGCGGACATTCAAGGCCAAATCCTGGAGCGTTCTTCGGTCAAGGTTGAAGATGTCTTACCGCAGAGCCTGACGATCCCGGGTTTCGATAATTCGGAATCCGGCATCATGCTGCAGTCTGTCAGGCAGATCCTGCAATCGAACCATAAGCGGATCGCGGTCGTTGACTTATCGATAGAACCGTTTATGAAAGAAGAGCTGGCAGGGGTGTTTGGCGTGTCGCTGAGAGAGGAGGAGACGCATTGAGCGCAATCGTGACGGTCATCGGGGAAGGACAGCTCGCCGATTTGGTAATCAAGCAATTGTCTGCCGATGGCCGCTATCGGCTGTTCCGGCAGGAGAGCATGGATTCCGGAGAGGCGGCAACGGGAGACTTGGCGCTGGTGCTGAACGATGCTTGGGATCCTTCTGTTCATCTTGCGGCGGAGGAACGGTTCCGACAGTCGGGAACACCCTGGCTTCGCGGCTTTGTTGCATTCGGAGAGGGGATTGTCGGTCCGTTGGTTCGTCCGGAGGGGCAAGGATGCTCGCAATGCGCGGATACCCGGTTCCTGCTGGCGGGAAGTGATCGCAGGGAATCGTGGGGCCTACAGCAGATGCTGGCATCGCAAGGGGGGATCGGCCGGGACGCTTGGGCATCTCGCACGGGATTGTTGCAAATGGCGCGCCTTGTTGCGGCAGAAGCCGTGAAGGTACTGGAGGGTGGAGAGCCGGAGACGGAAAGCCGGATATACTTGATCGATCTGCGTACGATGAACAGCTCGTCGCACTTCTTTCTGCCCGATCCGCTATGTCCGACCTGCGGCCGATTGCCGGAAGACGATGAGGGGACGGCTCGCATTGAGCTGCAGCCAAGCCTGAAAATCAGCGGTGAAACGTACCGCAGCCGTTCGATGGATGAGCTGAAGGAAGTTTTAGCCAAAGATTACCTGGATGTCAGGACTGGTTTTCTGAATGGGAAAATGGTTGACCTTGTGTCTCCATTTGCTGATGCGAGCATCAATTTGCCCTTGTTTGGAGGAGATGAGGCTTGCGCAGGTCGGACCCACTGCTATGCGGATAGCGAAATGACGGCCATCCTGGAGGGGCTGGAGCGTTATTGCGGTCTGTCGCCCCGCGGCAAACGATCCGTCGTCCATGACAGTTTCCGCAATGTGCAGGACCAGGCGCTCGATCCTCTTCGCGTAGGCGTCCATGCGAAGGAACAGTATGAACGCGCAGGCTTCCCGTTCAAGCCATTCGATCCCGAGCAGCCGATCGATTGGGTATGGGGTTATTCGTTCCTGCAGCAGCGTCCGATTCTCGTACCGGAGCTGCTGGCTTATTACAGTTCGGGCTGTGGTCAAGGGTTTGTCTACGAAACGTCCAATGGCTGTGCGCTGGGCGGCAGTCTAGAGGAAGCGATCTTCTACGGGATGCTGGAAGTGGTGGAGCGCGACTCCTTCCTCATGACCTGGTATGCACGGCTGCCCCTGCCGCGCCTGGATCACCGTTCGGTCCAGGACCGGGAATTGAGATGGATGACGGATCGTATAGAGGCCGTAGCGGGCTATGAAGTGCAATTGTATAAATCGACAATGGAGCACGGCATACCAAGCGTGTGGGCACTCGCGAAAAACAAGAAAGAGCGGGGTGTAAACCTCATCTGCGCGGCGGGCGCCCATCCAGATCCGATTCGCGCGGCCAAGAGCGCGATCCACGAGGTGGCGGGCATGCTGCTCACGGTCAACGAGAAATTCGAGGAAAACCGTCAGCAGTATGAACGGATGCTTCTCGATCCGTACCAGGTCGTCCAAATGGAGGATCATTCCATGCTGTACGGGTTGAAAGAGGCGGAGGAACGGCTCGATTTTCTGCTGAATGACGATCGTCCGATCCAAACGTTCGCTGAAGCGTTTGAACCGAGGGGCTGGAACGCAGATCTGACCGATGATCTGAAGGCTATGCTGCATGTTTTTCGCCAATTGAATCTTGAGGTGATCGTGGTCGACCAGACAACTCCGGAGACGCGCCGCAACGGATTGCATTGCGTGAAAGTGCTCATTCCCGGCATGCTGCCGATGACGTTCGGGCAGCATCTCATCCGTTTGACGGGACTTGATCGAGTGCTCAGGGTCCCTGTAGAGCTGTCATACGCGCAGGAGCCCTTGTCTCCCGAGCAGCTTAATCCATATCCGCACCCGTTCCCGTAAATTTAACTATCAGCGGCGCGGTTGAAGACAAGGAGGAAAGCGATGAGTCTTATGAATTTGGACGTTTTTCTTCACCATTTGCAATATGATCCGGATAAGGTCAAGCCCTTGAATTGGGAGACGGATTGGGATGACGCACCGCTTCCATACAAGCTTTATCGTGATTTGCCAATGATTCCACTGTCCAGGGAAGTGCCGGTAACGCTCGAGGGCAGGGTTACGACCGGTGAGCCGCCTAACCTTCGCGATATCGGACATTTCCTTTACTATACATTCGGGCTTACACAATTGACCCAATCCGTCATGGAAGGGGATCCATCGGAAGAATCGGCAGGCGTCTTGCAGATGTGTCGACGCTTCGTACCTTCCGGAGGCGGGTTATATCCGAGTGAACTGTATCTCTATCTGAAGCTTGGTGAATTGCCTGCCGGCGTATACCATTACGATGCGGCGCATCATCGGTTGGCGTTGCTGCGCGAAGGAAACTTCGATGATTATGTAGCAAAGTCGCTTGGGAATCGCCGCGACGTGAGCGGTTGCTTCGGAGCCGCGTTCGTATCTACGGTTTACTGGAAAAATTTTTACAAATACAATAATTTTTCCTACAGGCTGCAGGGACTGGATGCTGGCATTTTGATCGGGCAGCTGCTCGAAATAGCGAAACGATTCGGATATTCGTCTAGTGTGCATTTTCAATTTCTCGATCAAGCCGTCAATCATCTGCTCGGACTATCGGAACAAGAGGAGAGCGTGTATGCGGTTATCCCGTTATCGACTGATCCGGTGATCCGGTGGATGGAACGCGGGAACGAGGATCAGGACACGGTTTCCGCCTCCGAGCTGTGCGGGGACTTGCTGCCAATCAAGCATGATCACTATGTCAGGTCACAGAGGATCGCAGATTATCCGATACTGCTTCAGATGAGCGAAGCGTCCAGACTGGATTCGACGCGATTGTTCCGAGAGATTCGGAAGGATGAACAAGCAATCCCGGATCATGCGCTCGCACTGCCCCTGCCTCCTGTAGACCGCTTGTCGTATGATTTGGCGGCGGCCTGCCGCAACCGGTTTTCGCCCGAGACGGAATTTATTTCGAAGCCGATCGGTCTCTCCCGGGTTGCAGCTCTGCTTCGGGAAACGACGGCCTCCTTCTCGTATCACAATGACCTGGATGGCCCGCGGGAGCGGCCGGAACCCCGTGTATGCCTGTACGGCTGCTTCTACGGGGTCGAAGACGTTCCGGATGGCGCTTATCGGTATGATGGCGCCGCGCATGCGCTGCAGTCGGTTTCTCTTGGGGATCACCGCCAACGGCTGCAGGAGGGAATGTCGCTTCCCAATATCAATTTGTTTCAAGTGCCGTTCGGCTTTCATGTGGCAGGGAAGAGGAATTTCTTTCAATCCCAGCTCGGCAAGAGGGGCTACCGCATACAGCAAATGGAGGCCGGGATGCTCGTGCACCGTTTATTGCTGGCATCATCCGCTCTTGGGATGGGTGGGCGTCCGCTTCTTGGTTTTGATGCCAATTCCAGCGATGCGCTTTATCGCACGGCTTCCTGGGATGAAACGGGGCTGATTTTTATTCCGGTCGGTCCATATCGTCAACGATTGCGTTTGGCGGGCAGTTTGAGCCGTTGAAATAAAAATATCATCGCTAACGACATTGCCGCGAGCGGTCATGTCGTTAGCGATGAAACCCGTGCTAAATAGTTTTGCTTGGTACGTATGCATCACCGTTTCACACAATGCACGAACCGTAATATTTTTACCCGGAAAAAGAAGCTAATTTTGTAAATTCGTCAAGGAAAATAAGGAGACCAGCTTAGAGTTCCGGTCTCCCATTCAAAAAACTGATTATAAGAGAATATTTGGACTTTTATAGGCGGGGAAGAGTATTTTCCATTTGCCATTAAACTTTTTCAGCGTGAAAGTAATATCTCTGGGGCTTGATTTATTTTGCTCGGTTAATGCAACTAAGGCAACGTAACTATCTTTTCCTACAACAAAGAACTTTTTAATGGAGTAGCTCACGATTTGGTTTGAAATCGCATTTCGTTTATAACTTTCGAATGGCTCAGCAAATCCATTTTCAAAAACAATACATTGATAAGCTTCTTCGATATGTAATTGTTTTAGACTTCTAAGGTAGAAATCTAGGGTCTTTTCTGGATCAGACTTATGAATATAATCAAAGAATATAAACGCTATTGCAATACCAATGATGACTCCAATGACTCTTTTATTTGTCCCAACCACCTCCGTTTCAGTTATAGGCCCCATGTGATTATACATAATTTCTTGCATAACTTGTATAAATTTAGGTTGGTAGACCCGGCCTCACCTCGGAAGCAAGGGAGTTTCCGCAAGTGCGGTATTAGGTGTAGGATCAAATTTCAAGCGACCATAATATCGGAAACAATTGAAGAGGCTGTTCCACCGTTTATGCAGCGTACAACGGTGTATGGCTTGCTGATTTTATTCCTCCCCAATATCTAAAGATCATTGAATAGATTAAAACTAGTGTTTTTATGGATTTTCACACATGCTTATTAGCCGCATTGTTGCGGCTTTTTGTATGGATCCATGAAATTTTTGTGCGTATCCGATGTCACAAATCAGAGCCTTACATCGTTCTTTGTGCAAAATGCAAAAGGAGCTGAGGAATGATGAAGGAATTGACCTGTGTCATCATTGGAGGAGGATATGCAGGGCTTCAAGCGCTCAAATCGATACAGAAAAAAACACGGGGCATAGCGAACGGACGGAGGATTCGGTTTGTTCTCATCGACAAGCAGCCCGGTCATTTGCGCAAATTGAGAATGTTCCGTCCAACCGCGACCGAGGAAGAGATTATGATCCCCTGGGATCAGTTAACTCTTAAGGATGTCGATTTCGTGCAAGGCTCGGTTGCGTCTGTGGAAAGTACCGAGAAACGGGTTCGATATACAGACTCACAAGGAAATGATGCCCGAATGCGTTATGACCTTCTAGTCGTGGCGGTGGGCAGCATCGTTCGGGAACCGGATCCCGATCAAGGCGGCATCGCTTTGACCGACCCACAAGCTGCGGAAGACATCCGGGAGCGCTGGCGCGCGAACCTTCAGAAGGCTGCCTGCGGGATGAACCCTAAAGAACGCAAGAGACTGATGACCATCGCGGTTGCAGGAGCGGGGATCAGCGGCATTGAGACGTCGGCCGAGCTTGCGCTCGCCATGAGGAAGGAAGCCATGGCGTTAGGTCTGAACCCATCCGAGGTCTCCGTCTATATGCTGAACGCAAAGGAACGATTGCTCCCGGAAGTGTCGGGGAAACTTAGACGGAAGTTGGAGCAGCAGCTTATCGAATGCGGAGTAACGGTGCTTCACAATCGTAAGGCGCTTCGGGAGGAAGCAGGATCGTTGGCACTCAATAACGGCGTGTGTCTACCGGTTGGCTTGTGTATTTGGACTTTAGGCTTGATACCCAATCCGGGACTGAAGGGTATGGGGCTGCCCCTTACGCTTGAGGGGAAGGTAATGGTGGATGAATGCTATCGCGTCAAAGGGATGCCGGACGTATACAGCATTGGCGACTGTTCAGGAATTGTTGATCCGAAAGACGGCAGAGCTACCCAGATGACGTGCTTTGAAGCGGGGGAGCAGGGGCTTCGGCTGGGGTCAATCGTGAGGGCGGATTTAGAAGGCCGTCCGGCTCCAAGTCATCATTCCGTCAAATCGAATATGGATGCGTTCACCATCGCACTGGGGCAAAAAGGAGTGTTCTGGATACGCAAATGGGGGCTCGATATGGTTATGACCGGAAAACTTCCGGGAAGAATCAAAAAGCTGGTAGAAGATACCGCCAGTATGCTTAGATAGAAATGAGCGGAGGGACGACGATTGGAAGAACTGTACGGTCAATATAAATCACTGCTGTTCATATTGGCTTATCAGCTGACAGGTTCTGCGGCGGATGCGGAAGATGCGGTACAGGACGTGTTTATGAAGGCTTATGATGTACATGTAGAGTGTTTGGAGGAGCCTAAAGCTTATTTGTGTAAAATGGTAACCAATCGCTGCCTTGATCTGCAGAAGTCAGCGCGGAGGAGGAGGGAGATGTACGTTGGTCCATGGCTCCCCGAACCTTTTCGTACGCCGGAAGTGGATACGCTCGAGACGACGGTTGTCCGCCGGGATATGCTATCCTACGCCATGCTCGTTATGCTCGAGAGACTGACGCCGACAGAGCGAGTGGTATTCGTCTTGCGTGAGGCGCTGGGTTTTGAATATCCCGAAATTGCCGAGCTGCTAGGTAAGCAGGAGGCGAATTGCCGAAAGCTAATGAGCCGGGCAAAAAGCAAGATGGGAATATCCGAAGGGGAACAGGTTACGGCCGAAGCGACCGAAAGGGAGTGGGTTAGCCGGTTCCTCACATCCTTCGAGCAAGGTAACATTGATGAAATCCTTTCCCTTCTGACCGAAGATGTCATGCTCGTCTCGGATGGGGGCGGAAAAGTACTTGCCTTTACACGACCGATCCAAGCGCGCGATCAAGTCGCCCGAATCCTTGCCGGTGCGTTCGAGGGCATAAAGCCCTACTATCAGGGAAGTCTTCGCTCCGAGTTTGCCCTTTTGAACGGGGAGACCAGCATCGTGCTCCGCTCAGGGGACGAAACTGTGGCGGCTATATTTTTACAACGTCGTTACGGAAAGCTTGCCGGAATCTACATCGTAAGAAACCCGGATAAGCTTACTCGGGTATAGGTAGTTTTAATTGCAGGTTTTCAGCGTGACCAGACACGTTGCCTCCTATCGATGGCCAAAGTCAGCAAGGAAGAACTAACGTCAATAATGTCGGATCATCCAAATGGAACCAACTAGCCGCAGGTGGTAGGCTAACGCTAATTAATCGTGTTAGGGGTGTGCATAAACAGATGAAAAGTATAGAGCACAATAAAAACATTTGGGAAGACAAAGTAAAGCAACAAAATCGTTGGACCGTTCCCGTATCCAGCGAAGACATTCAACAGGCAAGGGCAGGCAATTGGAGCATTGTGGTGACATCCGTAAAACCCCGGAGGTTGTTTAATCAGCGGATTTATGAATCCCGTATTTTATTTATTTGATTGGGAGCTTCAAGAGGAAGGGGTCCTCCAAGTGAAACATTCCATCCCTTATTCAGAACTCGATTATTCAACTGAAGAAGAGATTGCAAAGAATGGAACACCCCTTGAATTCGGCCACACGTTGGAGCAGCAATTGCAGGGTCAAATCGATGCCGGTTTTGTCATTGCCGGGTTTTACGAAGATACCTTCGGAGGGGAAAAGCTCTTGGACCGCTATACAAACAGCTTTATTGCAACACGAGCCATAAAACCTAAAGAATAATGGATGTTTCGCGATGTTGTGATAGGGCCAATCGTTGAGCTTTGTTTACGATTACAAGAACCGGATTCTCGTAGGGATCCGGTTCTTTTCTTTTTGTACCTCCTTGTATTTACGATCATTCAAACTCTATCTTTTCCGAATTTTTAATCGGGCGAGTCCCTTGCCGTTTTCTTTGCGTGCCCAGTAAAAACAGTCCAAGCAGGATGGCGAGTGCAAGAAAGGCTGCGAACAACCGAAAACCAACATTAGTCGCATGAATAAGGGCATCCCTTGATGAACTCATGTCATGATTCTGGGTCCCCGACAACAAATGAGAAGCAACATCAGACTTTGCCACCCATTGAATGATGACCAGAACAAGCGCTTGGCTGATCGCACGGCACATATTGTAAACGGTCCAGAACACTCCTGATGCAGGTCCGGCTTGATTTGGTGGAGCCGCTGACAGCACAGCTTTCGCAAGCGATGGCCAGGAGAGCCCGGTTGCTGCAGATATAATCAAAAGCGGAATGATGACAGCTGCACCCGACATCTCAGGGCCGAGCTGTCCGAGTAATAGGATCGCAAGACCAATTAGAAACGAACCGAGCAATATCATTCTTGCCGGGCCGAAACGGTCCGCAAGTTTGCCTCCTAAGGGAGCCGTGAACAGTTGGGGTACGGATAAAGGGATCAACATGAGCCCTGCTTCCAAGGGACTGAGGTGTTGAGCACCTTGCAAATACAGTGTCAATAGAATGGAAACAGCGAAATAACCGATGCAATAACTCGCCGTGATTCCAAGCCCAATAGTATAATCCCGATAGCCGAGGAGACCTAGATCAAACAAAGGGTGACGGACTTTTTTCTCAATGAAAACGAATGCGGTCCAAAGGAGAATTCCAAGTGCGAGCAGCCCAAGCGTTATACTCGATACCCATCCCCAAGTTTGCGCTTCGGACAAGACTATGAGAAATGCGGTTAATCCTGTCCCATAGGTAAGTAAGCCTGGCCAGTCCGTCCTGGCTTTTTGCAATTCCGCAGATTCTCTTAAAATAAAAAATCCGGCGATTAAGCCCAGGATTCCGAGCGGAACGATAACGTAGAACATGGAGCGCCAACCGAACCCGCCGATGAGTGCCCCTCCGACAACAGGGCCGAGAAGAGATCCGGTCACCCATGCGATGTTGTTGATGCCAAGGGCCCTTCCAAGCTCTTGGGGAGGAAAGGTCCGCATTAGAATCGGGGTGGATGCTGCCATCGCCATGGCAGCCCCTGCTCCTTGCAGCAGACGAGCGAGGATCAATACCGTACCGGAACTCGCCATTCCGCAAAGAGCGGTAGCAATAGTGAATAAAGCAAATCCCCATAGAAAAATCCGTTTCGTTCCGAACATGTCTGACCAACGGCCGGAAGGAAGCAAAAATACAGTACTTGTGATGTAGAACGAGGTAAGCGTCCACATTCCCAGTTCAAGCGAAAGATGCAAATCCTCCATGAGTGGAGGGAGACCATTGACCACAATCGTCGCATCCAAATTCGTGATAAAGGACACAAGCGTGACGACAAACAATACGGACCATTTGCCCGATTTCCTACGTGTGATCATAAAGGGTACCTCCTCGCTGGGACTGTTACGCTTATGGTCCGCCAGAATTTTTTTTGGATTTTCATCTGATAATACGTGAGTTGCAAGTCAGCGTATATCATGCTACCCCTCCTAAACGCTTTTTTCATCTTGCTTGAGACTTTGCACAATTTTAACACTTCAGAATATAAATGCCGCCGAAAATGGAGCATCTATTTTGGGCTGGTTGAGTTTAAAAAAGAATTGAAGCTCGTGGATGCTATCTTCACGCATTAGCTATTGACTCTCTCGCAAGGTAAAGGTTTATGATCTAGAAGAGGTTAGCTGCATCTAAAAATATGGTTTGAAAAAATAAGGATAAGAGAGACGCTTAACATAAAGGGTTTTTTATTGCGGTGGATGAGGAGGAAAATACATGCCGAATACTTGTGTTCTATGCAACGCCGATCTTCCTCAGGGGATTACCTGCGAATCGATTTTCAACGAATTTTTGGCACTTGAATTCAACGATCCCAGCTATGGACGGGTTCACTTTCTCACCGTTGCCTCCTACATGGTTCAACACCAAGGTTATAGCGATGAGATGTACGCTTGGGTCCAATCCGCATTACAGAAGCATTTGGAGGAAGGCTACGCTACGGAGTTGATTCGCCAAGATATGGCCAAAGGACCCGGAAGCACGAAAGGGATTCGAAGGCCATTGGATGCGCAGCCTCTCCCCAAAATATCTTGGACCATGACGATCGCTGACGTGGCAGCGCAGATGTATGACGCCGAAAGCTATTGCAAGCTCATCGAGCAGTGGGGACGCACTACGCTGAAAGAGATGGGACCCCTTGTTTTGAAAAAATGACACTGGGGGTACCAAGATCAACACCACAACGAAACATTACAAAAAGGGCATCCAATTTGGAGGCCCTTTGTTGTTTGAAATGATATTGACCCACACGATGGCGCATCGTTGCCATTTATTGCCTGAGATGATAATCTTGCGTCAGGAGCCTTATGAAATACACCCGACTCCAATAAATCATTACCATCTGGCTCACTTACAAATATGCCCTCTCGTATTGCTTCGGAATGTTGGTCTGCTCTTGCTTCAGAGCAATCGCAGCATGCGTTGCCCAGTAGGGGTCTCGCAGCATACCGCGGGCTATCGCCACTAGATCGGCATCCCCGTTACCAACGACGGCATCAGCCAGTGAGGGATTTTCCAGCATCCCCACCGCAACGACAGGGACGTTCAGGGCTTCTTTGATGCTTCGGGCGAACGGCACCTGGTAGCCTGGATAGTTACCGGGCTTTTTCAAGCCTGCCGGGCCCTCACCGCCCGAGCTGACATGGAATACATCCACTCCAGCGTCCCGGTAAGCTTCGCATAGACGGAGCGCGTGTTCGATGTCATAGCCACCGTCCGCGTATTCGATAGCCGAAATCCGGAAGAAGAGCGGCATGTCGGCCGGCATCTCTTTTTTCACGGCTTGTATCACCTTGACGCCGAAACGGGTCAAGTCTTCACCGTATTCGTCGTCCCGCATGTTAGTTTGCGGGGATTGGAACTGATGAATCAAATATCCATGTGCCCCATGCAGCTCGATCGTGTCTACACCTGCTTGGACAGCGCGCCGTGCCGCGTCGCCAAAGAGCTGCACCTTTTGTTCGATTTCATCTGTCGTTAGTGCTCGAGGCAGCCGGTAGCGGGAACCTTGGAACGCGATCGCCGAAGGGGCGACCGGAACTTCTGCATCTTCAGCCTTGCGGCCGGCATGGGCGATTTGTATGCCGATTTTGGCACCGTGGGAATGGACCCCATCGATGATTTTAGCGAAGTAAGGGATATGCTCGTCGGACCACAGCCCCAAATCGTAATCCGTAATGCGGCCATCCGGCTCCACATCCGTCATTTCCATCATGATCAGTCCGGCGCCTCCGATGGCGCGGCTGGTGTAATGGACATAATGCCACTCATTAGGCTTGCCGTCTTTAGATGTAACTGAGTTCTGCAGCATGGGAGCCATAATTATGCGATTCTTAAGCTGCAGTCCCTTAATTTGATAGGAGGAAAACAAACGCTGATTCATATTGAACACCACCTGTTTAGAATGATTAGCGAACTGAAGTATCCGGAATATGGCTTCATCTTACAGCAACCTGACTTCCTGAAGAAGAACTCCGTGTGTATTCATATTGCTACGAATATCCTCACTACACCTATAACTGGCAAAGCTGCTATTGGTAGTATCAGCCTGAGAGGAGCGACCACCGACATGAATGATGATCAAAAGCGTCTGGAGATCGGCCAATTTTTGCGATCCCGCCGGCTGCGGCTGACGCCGCAAAATGCAGGTTTGCAGCATGCCGATTTCTCCAGAAGAAGAACGAAGGGGTTACGGCGTGAAGAAGTCGCCGCACTCGCGGGAATCTCGCTGCCTTGGTATACTTCGCTTGAACAAGGCAAGGACATTAATGTATCCGATGAGGTGCTGGACAGCCTGGCTCGTGTGCTGCGTCTGAATGAGGACGAGCATAAACATCTGTATCTCCTCGCCAGACCGCCTAGAACCGCTTATAAAGGAGACGTTGAACAACCGGCCGTGTCGGACTCGCTGAAGTATTTGTTAGACCAAATGCCATTATGCCCGGCATATATTTCTGACCGGAGAATGAATGTGCTGGCCTGGAACTCGTTAGCCTCTTCCGTGTTTGGCTCCTTTGGGACTTCTGACAGCCGCGAGCGCAATATGATTTGGCGCATGTTCAAGCTGTCGTCTTACCAAACGATGTTCATCGATTGGGAAAACCTTGCCGGATCGCTGCTTGGCCATTTCCGGGCGATGTACACCCGGCATATCGAGGACCCCTGGTATACCGAATTTATTCAAGAAATGACGGAAGGCAGTCCCGAATTCGCGGCAAGATGGGACAATTATGTCGTTGGGTGCTCGAGCCAGCATCCCCGCGTGATTGCGCATCCCAAGGCAGGCTTGCTCAACTTGTCGACACATCTTTTCCCTGTCCAGGACAGCTCCTGTCAATTCCTGAGCGTATTTACACCTGACTTGAAGGACGGCTCGGTGGAGCGTCTGGCCATCTTGGCGGATCAGTCGCTGAAGCAAACATCTGCCGTCTTGAAAGGGTAGGAATAGCCGAAAAGAACATCCCTGGTACTGCAAAGTTTTAAGTGAGCCAGAGAACGATAAATTGAAATTTTGTTAAGATCAGGGTATGAAGAAGGACCAGTTCACGTTGTGGAACTGGTCTTTTGGTTCTGTGATTGCAGGCTAAGAAAGCAACATCAGAGGACAAGAGCGTGTTGCTGGTTATCTGAAATCAACATCGTAAAAAATTTATCAACTTTTTAAACAAAAATGTTTAATAAGTGTTCGAAATCATATAATCTGTATACAAGGAAAGCAAATGAATTCAAAAATGGAGGCGTTCACATGAATGGTTGGATTCAGGCGGGTTCGGTAGAAGAGATTCGAAATCAAGGGCCGAAGTTGATCAAAGGGGGCATCGTCGTTTTTTATCACGAAGATCAAGTGCATGCGCTTGATAACCGATGTCCTCACCTAGGTTTTCCTCTACATATGGGCAGTTTGTGCAACGGAATTTTGACATGCCACTGGCATCATGCAAGGTTTGATGTATGCAGCGGGGGAACGCTCGACCCATGGGCGGACGATGTTCCTGTACATGATCTTACCGTGCATGACGGATTGATTTGGGTCAACCCAAGTTCCCGAAACGGTAATCAAGTACAACGGTATAAGGATCGGCTTCTAAGCGGACTTGAACAAAATATCGGTCTTGTCATCGCAAAGGCCATCGTCGGATTAAGGGAGGCGGGCGTTCCGGGGAAGGAAATCGCGGCGGTCGGGATCGAATTTGGAGTCAAACAGCGCAGGGAAGGGTGGGGCTCCGGATTAACGATTCTGACTGCGATGACCAACATTCTGCCCAAGCTGGATAAGCAGGGCCAGATCCTAGCGTTGTTTCAAGGATTGCTGCACACGGCGAGCGATTCAGCCGGAAGCGGAACGCGCTTCTTGCTCGATCCGCTTCCGAATACAGACGTCTCCATAGTACGGTTAACGGAGTGGTACCGCGAGTGCATCGAGGTTCGGGATACGCGCGGCGCGGAACGGGTGCTTCTGACCGCCGTTCAGGCGGGGGCGGATGAGAGCCGGTTATTCTCCATGCTGAGCATGGCGGCGACGGACCATTTTTATATTAATGGAGGCCACACACTGGATTTCCATAATAAAGCTTTTGAGAGCTTGAAGTATGTCGGAGACGATCAGCGCGCAGATGTCCTCGCTTCGCTCGTTCCGATGTTTGGGAACGCATCGCGCAGCGAGGAGCTTCATAGCTGGCAATCTCCGGTCAATCTGGTTCAGCCGTTGAAGGAAGCGTTCGAGGAGTTGTCCAGGAAGGGAGTTTCACATGGAAAAGGGGGCTCCGAGATTGACGAGGAGGAACTGCTTCAAGCGCTGCTCGGAGACGAGCCGCTTCGAACGATTCGCTTGTTAAAGGAGGCTTTGCTCTGTGGTGCCTCTCCGATGCGTTTATCACAAATTGCCGCATTGGCTGCGGCTGAACGGATCGTCCGCTTCCATATCCATAACGATTTCGGAGACTGGATTTCGGTACTGCACACGTTCACGCATGCTCACGCGGTTCATGAAGGCTTGATTCGTTCCGCCGATCCAGGGCTGGTTCGGGGGATTTTTCATACGGCGGTTACCATTTACCTCGACCGGTTTTTGAATATCCCGGCTGCCCCGAGACCAAGTGCAGTTAGCTCGAGCGAAGAAGTACAGCAGCCCTCGGAACTGCTGGAGATTCTCGATAAGCAGCAGCAAGTGGCGCCGGCTGCGGCATGGGTGATGCGTTACCTGCGCAGCGGCGGTAAACCGGAGCCATTATTCAACGTCCTGGGTCATGCACTGCTGCGAGAGGATGCGGAATTCCACTCCTTCCAGATGTACGAGGCAGCCGTGGCGGAATATGACCGCTGGGCATCCGAGTCTGGGCCGCTTGCTGAGAAGGCGTGCGAAACGCTGATCCTTGCAGTTACCCGTTATTTGGCAGCGCATGCTCCGACTTCCCGTGAGTTGCCTCATACGGCGAAAATTGCATGGCGGCTCCATCGCGGAGAGAAATTGTTCGAGGAAGAATAGGTGATTCGGTGACGATGTCATTCCTATGATGTAGAATGAATTGTGCTGGAAATAGGCTTTCGATATCATCGGTGGCCTATTTTCTTTTGTATAGAAAAGAGATCATGTACTATTGAGAGCTGCTTTAAGCTGTAAAAGATATAGCGATGTAATTACATAATATTTTTTTGTAATGTACGTGGCTTTTTGGCTCCCTCTGGTGTCTAATTCATTGTAAATCAAGAGGAGGTTCACATCATGTCAGGAGCTCACGACACACAACCTGTTTATCCGGATGAACAGGCGATCATCACAAGCTTTGAAAGAGCGTATGAGCAGTATCGTCAAAGAATCCGCAACTATTTTTCGCTGAAATTAAACCCGATGGTTGCGGATGACTTGACTCAACAGGTATTTTTGAAAGCTGTCGAAAACATTCAGAGCTTTAAAGGCAGCTCTAATTTATTCACGTGGATATTTAAGATTGCTCAGAACACCGTCAAAAACGAATACCGGAGGTTGTCACGAAAAAAAGAATCTCCTTTTGATTTTACAGATTATGAGTCACAGTCGATCTCCCTTGAGTTTACAAAATTTGTTGATTTTCGAATTGATATTGGAGCTGCGCTAAAAGAATTAGATGAGGTTGACCAAGAAATAATTGCACTACGTTTTTTTGTGGATTTGACCTTATCTGAAATCTCCAACATCATTGGAATGCGTGAGAGTGCCGTAAAGAACAGATTGTACAGATCACTGGAAAGACTAAAAAAAGAATTGAAAGAATGGGGGGAAATTACCATCATGTCTATTCAAGATTTGATTTCAATTGTAGATAAGGGTGGCAGCGAGAGCACGAGCAAACGTTTGAAAAAGGTTCAACAAGATTTGTTTGCTGAACTCAGCAATAATGTAGAGCGTATCTCGACAAAATACAACTATCATCCATCACAAAAGATAGTGATTGAAATATACCCGGATCTTCCAACGTTTCATCGAGCTGTAGGCGAAGCCGATGCACCCAATTGGTTTATGGGCACATATGAAGGACATATTCTTAAAATCGTATCACCGTTGAATCCAGGACCTGAGCATACGTATCAATCCATCCTGAAAAGCACGGTCCATCTGTTCACCATGTGGTTAATTAATGAAATTAATAGCACGGCTCCGAAATGGATAAGGCAGGGGATAGGCGGATATGAAGCGAAACAAATGACTCAAGACTTTATTAAAGGCTCGACAGAAGATGCCATCCGCAATTTGGCGATCCCAACATTTGATGAGTTAAATGATGATACTTGGGATTTTGAAACGATGAAAGGATTCCAGTTCTCCTATATGTTCGTCGAATTTGTTGTTGAGCAATATGGAATGGATACTTTAAACAAAGTGATCCGTAATCCGCATGATTTTAACGGAATCTTTCAATGTTCTGAATTCGAACTGCATAAGAAAATGGTTGAGTATATCAGTGGATGATTGCCTGTATAAGGGTACCATCTGAGGTTGAAAATCACCGGCATGTATGCCGGTGATTTTTTTGTTAAACGTTCTATTTTACAAACCATTAAAGCGCTTAAGCATCTGAATAAAAGCCTCCAGGCTGGAGTCGTCCCAGTCCGAAATGCGGTGATAAAATTCAGCTCCTTTTTCATTCATGGCCAGAACGGCTTTGTCGCGTCCCAAATCAGTTACAGACAGCACGACGCCGCGGCGATCATGGGGGTCGGGTTCGCTATGAACATAACCTGCTTTTTTGAGCTGGGCGACGAGTCTGCTTACGGAGCTGCGGTCCATAGCCAAGGATTCAGCCAATGAGGTAGCGCTGGACGGACCGTAGGCTAGAAGCCATCGGACCAGCAGGAACGCAGCGGGCTGCAAGTTCGGATCAAATACAGCCGCCGTTTTTACATGAAGGGCATGGGAAGCGCTTAACAGGGCATTCAACTGCTGACCAAGATGGATTTCCAGCTGCGCTCTCCCGGTTTCGTGATTGTTATTGTCCATAATAAACTCCCATCGATTCCAAAATATTTGACATATATCAAACAATTAAATATAGTTGAGATATATCAATTATATGAAAGATATAAGCACTCATCAAGTTCAATGCATCTAAGTAAGGAATCGGGGAGGAATAAATCATGTACGATCCAATTATTGCGATAACAGGGGCGACGAGAGGCTTAGGACAATTGGCAGCCATTAGCCTGGCTAAGCAAGGCGCCCATCTAATATTAACGGCGAGGAGCGAAAGGGCAGCGGAAATAACGAGAGATATACTTAGCCAGCATGCCCCCAATGCAAAGGTGGACTTTTTTTTCGGTGATCTTTCACTTATGGACCAAGTCAGACAGGTAGGGAATGAAATACGCTCTGCTTATCCTAAAATTGATGTATTGGTAAACAATGCGGGCTTGCATGGTTTCGAACAACGTATTACCAAGGATGGATACCCGGAGATGGTAGCGGTCAACTATTTAGCGCCTTGGCTGCTGACGCATCTGCTGCTTCCTTCGCTGAAGAATGCTGAGCAAGCAAGAATTATTAATGTAGCTTCCGAAGCCTCCCGCCATCACGGGGAACTTAAGCTGCCCCAAGACCTTACTGACACAGCGGAGTTTTCGCGATGGGGTTCCTCCAAAATCTATGGAAAGACGAAACTGTTGAATATCATGTTTACGGGTGAAATGTCGCGGCGGTTGGACGGAACAAGCATCACAGTGAATGCGCTTAATCCCGGTTTCAACGTTACGGGTCTGGGACGTGAGCTAGCGTTTTCATCGGTTCTCGAGAAAGCATTGCGATTTTTAAAAATTGGGGATCCGCGGAGAGGTGCGGGGATCATCGTTCAATTGGTCACGGATTCAAGGTATCGGGATGTTACAGGCGGGTATTTTAATGTCGGTTCCGGGAAAGCGATCACTCCCGTACATCCCGGCGGGGATCCCAACACGCAAAGTCTGTTATGGAATGCCACTGAGACATTGTTAAAGCCCTTTTTATAAAATAACTTTGAGATCATCTTGCGGAGATGGTGCGTTTTACAATGACGATGAAAAGGGGAAGGGCATCATTAAGAAAGATGAAAACCCTGCCGGCTATGTGCTGGCAGGGTTTTGTTGAATCTAATTCTTCTGTTCGGTCAATATGATCGGTCCATCCGCAGTTATGGCGATCGTATGCTCGTACTGCGCAGAAAGTGAGCCGTCGGCGGTTCTTGCAGTCCATCCGTCGGCATCAACCGTCATGAATGCTTTTCCGGCATTGATCATCGGCTCAATCGTCATAACCATTCCTTCCTTCAAGCGGAATCCTTTGCCCGGCTTCCCGACATGGGGATAATTAGGTTCCTCGTGCATCTCGCGTCCCACGCCGTGACCGAGCAGATCCCGCACCACCGAGTATCCGTTGCGCTCCGCATGGCTTTGAACCGCGTGCATCACATCACCGATCCGGTTTCCGACGACGGCCATTTCGATACCAAGGTATAAGCATTCCTTCGTTACCCGCATTAAATTACGGGCTTCTTCCGACACCTCGCCAACTGCATAGCTCCAAGCTGAATCGCCGATCCAGCCATCCGCTTCCGCGACAATATCGATGGTGACGATATCGCCTTCCTTGAGTGGTTTAGGGCTCGGAAAACCGTGCGCAATGACGTCGTTGACAGACGCACAAGTCGCATACGGATAGCCGTTGTAGCCGACCGTATAAGCCCTGGCGTTATTCTCCTTCAGGAACCGCACAGCGAACAACTCAATGTCGAGCGTTGTGACTCCCGGCCGGATCATTCCTGCAATGGCTTGATGAAAAGCAGCGACAATTCGGCCAGCTTTTCTCATTTGTTCAATTTCCGCTTTCGATTTCAGGGTGATCATTCCGATTATCTCTCCTTTGCCTGTATGCCTGAAAAAATCACGTCAATGATGCCTTCGACATCCGTCTCATTGCGCATATTGTGGTGGATGTTCAATGCTGCACAGCCAACCAGCGAGCCAAATATCAGATTAGCTATCTTCTCCGGTGATTTAGAACCGGTTCCATCACGAATCATTTCCACAAACGGTATATAGATCCGATCCTGAAAATGGTCTGACAGCTTGATAAACCGGTTGCCCGGGAAGTGATGAAAGTTATCCGCGACCGTTTTAAGCAATATAAATACGGAGGGATCTTGGATGCATTCCTTCAGAAGCAGCCTGGAGAACGACTCCGCTGTATGCAAACTGCCGCCGTCTCCGGTCATAGCAGATTGTACTGCCGACTCCGTCCGATATAGGGCATCCCACAATAAATCTTCCAAAAGCATGTGCTTATTTTTGTAGTAATGATACACGGTTCCGTAGCCGAGCTCAGCCTTGACCGCAACATCGCGTATTTCCAATTGGATACCCTTCTCCAAATATACTTCCGCTGCTGCCTGCATGATTTGGTTCATCCGCATCTCGCGGATCGCGTCATTCTGTTCTTTGGTACGAGGTGACATGGCTCCTCCTTTTTAGACCTGCAGTAATGTCAATGTAAAAACAATATACATCATGTGACGGATTTGCGCAATCAGAAAGAAATGCAGAAATGAAATGGTCTTTTTGGGAAAACATAATGGGAGGGTGTAAAGCATGCCATTCATGAGAAATTGACCCAACAGGATAGGTAAGGTGACTCCTTAAATGAAAAAACGGACTTCGTTTCCTTTAAAAACAACGGGTGAAATGCCTTCGTCCTATTGTACGGAGCTAGTTCCATCGCTGGACCGGAACGTCGAAACGCTTAAGGGCATACTGGGGAACGCCGACGATGTCGTCTTTCGCCCCTTCCGGATAGGCATGGAGCTGGATGCTCAGCTGGTTTATATTCCGGACATGTCGGACAGACTGGAGATCGATAACAACGTTTTGAGACCGCTCATGATGCTGGCGGAAGGCCAGCCCAAGGATTTTTCCTCCATCAAAAACCTGGCTTTACCCATCGGGTCTATCGAGGAATCCGTCGATGCTTATGCGTGCGCCAAACAACTGATTAAAGGTTATCCTTTGCTGCTGCTTGAGGATTGCGACCGGGCTCTGGTGCTGAAGATCGCGAAATGGGATAAACGGTCGGTGGAGGAACCGGAGACCGAGACATCACTGCGGGGGCCCCGTGAAGGATTCACCGAATCGATCTCGACGAACTTGTCACTCATGCGGCGGAAGATCCAAAGCGTCAACCTTAAATTAAAATCGCTTCGAATTGGACGCGATACGGAAACCGAGATTTATATCGCTTATATGGAGGGCATTGCAAAGCCGGCCATGATCCAAGAGGTAGAGAACCGCCTGAGTCGTATCGATATAGACAGTATCCTGGAAACGGGTTACATTGAAGAGCTTACTGAAGACGATCCTTATTCCCCGTTCCCTCAACAACAGTTCACAGAAAGGGTAGATATCGCGGCGGCTGGATTGCTCGAGGGCAGGGTCGTGATCCTGGTCGACGGTACGCCTGACGTGCTGATTGTTCCCGTAACGCTCGTTACTTTGCTGCAGGCGGCAGATGACTACTATAACCGCTCCTTATACTCCAGCTTGCTGCGCATGCTTCGTTACTTCGCACTATTCATTTCGCTGATGCTTCCTGCTACGTATATCGCCCTTCTGACTTTCCATCAGGAAATGATTCCGAACAAATTATTGATGAGTATTGTTTCCTCACGGGAGGAGATCCCGTTTCCGACGATTGTGGAGGTGTTAATGATGCAGATGGCATTCGAGGTGCTGAGGGAAGCGGGACTTCGTCTTCCCCGGCAAATCGGTTCGGCAGTAACGATTGTCGGTGCGCTCGTTGTGGGCGAAGCCGCCGTATCCGCCGGCCTGGTATCGGCACCGATCGTGATCATCATCGCCTTTACAGGCATCGCTGGATTTACAGCCCCGCATTATTCATTGGAATTCTCGGTCCGCCTGCTGCGCCTGCTGCTTATTCTGGCTGGAGGTCTGCTCGGTATCCTTGGCGTCATGTATGGTCTGATTGCCATTGCAATCCATTTGTGCACATTGCGTTCTTTCGGAGTGCCTTATTTGTCCCCGATCACGCCTTTTGCGGCTAACGAGATGAAGGATGCGGTAGTCCGAGCTCCTTGGTGGACCATGATCATGCGGCCGGGCTACTCGAGAAAAAACAACCGCCGGCGACTTGCACCGGGGAAGCGGCCAAATCCGGGAAACGGGGGCGAACGTTGAGAAGATATGAGAAAAAACAAGTCTATATCTGTCCTGATTCAACTGTGCAAACGGCTACTGCCATTAGCGGCCTTGTTGTCCTTGACCGGCTGCTGGGACAGTGATGAAGTGAACAGCTTGGCGATCGTCACGAGTGCGGGAATAGACCGGACGAAGGATGGAGCCATCGAACTAATATTGGAAATCGTCGCTCCGCAGCAACAGCAGCAGCAGAGCGGAACGGGGCAAAGCAGTGGCCAGAAAGGCGGAAAAGGCACGACGATCGTACGGTACGCAATCGGTGACACGGCGGCCGATGCACAGGGACGGCTCCAATGGAAGCTGCCGAGAACGATTTATTGGGGGCAGCTTCAGGTGCTGGTTGTCGGGGAGGAGCTCGCGAGGGACGGGTTTCGCGAACAGCTGGATTACCTCGTACGTGTCAATGAAATTCGCCTGCGGGTGATGCCTTTTGTAACTCACGGAAAAGCTCTGGATTTTTTCGACTCGCATTTTTTGCTGGAACAGACCAAAGCGGGTTTCTTGCAGAGCGAAGCTGCCCGCGTGTTTCATAAGCCGTTGACGTTAAGTCGGCTCGTTCAGCGTCTAAGCAGCGACGAGGACACAGCGGTTCTCCCTTTCATTAATATCCCGGAGGACAGAGGAGACAGAGGAGGGGAGCCTTACATCAAGGGTTATGCGGTCTTTAACCAGGGGCGAATGGTCGGAACGCTGACGGGGAACTCGTTCCTCGCCGCAAAGTGGGCAACGAATCAATTGAAGAACGATGTCGAAACTGTCAACGTAGGGAATGAGTCTCCCGCCCGGGTGACCTATACGACCCTCGCTGCAAAGTCTCGTTTGATTCCAATCCGTAAGAATGGGGAGTGGCAAATGAACATCCGAATCGAATCGGAGATCAATATGATCCAAAATACATCTCGTCTCCCTATGGCTGAACCCCAAAATGCCCGTTTGCTTGAAGCAGCGGCGGCTGAACATATTCGGGAGGTCGTAACACAGACCGTCCGTGATACCCAGCGTATGCACGCTGATATTTTTGCTTTCGGTGAAGCGATCAAACGCAGAAATCCACATGAGTGGAGCCGCCTTGAACCGCAATGGAACCGTTTCTATCCAGAGATGGATTTCAAGGTGGAAGCCAGCGTGAAGCTGCGGCGCATCGGTATGAACAGCATTCCACTGGGACGACAGCATAAGGAGCGTACCAAGCCATGATTTGGATGAAGGTGGCGGGAATAACGGTGGTCGTCGTCATCATCGCGTGTTTCGAGTGGGTTCGCTTGGACATCGGCCGTGTCCGGGAACGGGTTGTGCTTGTCTCAATTGCCGGCTTGAGCTGGATAGCCGCCCTGATGGCCGTTTTATTTCCGGAAATGCCAGGGCCCATCCGATGGGTGGAGTGGCTCTACAGACCACTTTCCGGCTTATTAAGTTGATGAGGTGTTGGAGATGGTGGATAAAGGAAAGATTTCCCGGGGGCAATTAGCATTTATGCTTTATTCCCTGATGGCCTATGACGGGCTGCTGCTGATTCCCAAAATTGCGGGCGAGAAGGCGGGGCGGGACTTGTGGTTGTCACCCGTATGGTCACATTTAACCGGCATTATGATGGTGCTGGCCATGCTGCGGCTCAGCCGGATGTTTCCGGAAGAATCCATTATCGTTTACAGCAAACGTATTTTAGGAAAATGGCTGGGTATAGCGGCAGGGTTTATCTTCGTGTTCTATGCCTTTTATCTGACCAGCGTGATCTTGCGGATATACACCGACTTCATATCTTCTGTATTTTTGGAAAACACCCCTACCGTAGTCATCTCTGGCGGAATCATGTTCCTTGTTGCCTATACGGCTAGGGGCGGCGTCGAGGTGCTTGGGCGGTTGGCACAGTTGTTTATACCGGCTACAATCGTTGTGTTTGTCATATTGAGCATTCTTACAATCCCTGAATGGGAGTTATCGAACGCTTTGCCGATCTTGGGAAAAGGGCCTATACCATCGCTCAAAGGAGCCACCGTTCCGTTCACATGGTTTGCAGGGTATATTTTGCTAGGGCTGTATTACCCGTTATTGTCCGATAAACGAAAGGTAACATTGTTCGTTATGACTGCCTGGTTTGGTGAAATGATTACATTGGCCGCATCCGGGCTTATATCTGTATTCCTTTTTGGCGAGTATACCAGTACGTTGAACTATCCCTTTATCGAAGTCGTTCGTTATATTGCACTCGGTGAATTCTTTCAGCACATCGATGCTTTGCTGCTTGCTGTATGGCTGCCCGGCACATTTATCGAGCTGGCCACTTATCATTATGCAACCGTAACGGGAATAGCCGAATGGACGGGGCTCAAGAATTATCGGGCGCTCTCCTTTACGCTTGGATTTTTGGTCCTGGTTGTAAGCTATTGGGGCATTACAAGCGATATTGATTTTGAACGTTATTTAGCGACGAGTCACATCTGGTTCGACTTCTCAGTGCTTGTGTTCGGCCTGCTTCTCTTTCTGGTGGCATGGATCCGCAGCAAGCTGGGAGCCTTAAAGTATAATTAGGCGTAATAATCTGTCCGAAGGATTTCGTTTATATAAGTTGAATGCTGAGGCTCAGAAAGTCTATTCTGACAACAGACGTCCATAGAAATTCACATCATCTCATGGTACATTGTACGACGACAAGAACATACACAGAGAAAAGCCGCATAACTGCGGCTTTTTTTATTTTAAACAATGCCTGGGTTACAGGACGTTGTTTCAGTATCCAGAATACCCGACAATAAGAGACTTCACAGCTTGTGATGGAAAATCAAATGTAAGCCTATTTTTGATAATGCGACGAGAAACGCCGTTGACAAAACCAGCTACTACGTGTTACTTTATAGCGGTAGTAAGTATTACTTCATACCAGTCACACAGAATAGCAAGGAGCGATTGTGTTGGAAAATTTAACGGAAATGCTTAAAGGCGTGCTTGAGGGCTGCGTCCTTGAAATCATAAGCCGCCAAGAAACCTACGGCTACGAAATTACGCGGCAGCTGAACGCCCTCGGCTTCACAGATGTTGTGGAGGGAACGGTATACACCATTCTGATCCGGCTTGAAAAAAACAAGTTGGTGGAGATCACCAAGAAACCATCCGACATGGGACCGCCGCGAAAGTTTTTCGCGATCAACGACGCGGGGCGTGAGGAGCTGCGGAAGTTCTGGGAAAAATGGGAGTTTGTATCATCCAAAATAAACGAGTTAAAGGAGAAGGGAAAATGAATTTTTGGGAAAAAATCACCGGCAGCGACATGACCAAAGAAATGAAAGCCTTTGAATCGCGGGCCCAAAAGCTGCCTGCGGATTATCAAGCGGCGTGGAAAAAAATTAATGCCAACCTTTGGGTGCATTCCGACTTCACCGGCCGCAACCTCATGCCGATTCTTGACGGTGTGCTAGGCCTTCTTGAAGAAACTGCGGTGGACGGCCAGAGTGTTCAAGAGGTTTTGGGTGACGATATCCAAGGCTTCTGTTCAGCGCTGGCTGGCGAAGAAGGAGCAAAGTCTTTTCGTGACAAGTGGCGCGAGCAGCTCAACCATAATATCGCCAAAAAATTAGGCAAATAGGAGGAGGATCACATGAGTATACGAGATATCATCGAAGGCAAAAAAGAGTGGCGGGCGCACGTGGCGCGAGTCAAAGCGCTCCCGCGGGATTATCATATCGTGTATAAGGAGATTCAAAAATATCTCTTTAAAGTAGGCCCTGTGGAGCTAACCGAAGGGACCGGTTTACTCTCGGGAATCGTCGATCTTTTTGAAGAGGGCGCAGCTTTGAGGAAAGGCGTGCTCGAAGTGACGGGAAGAGACGTAGCGGCTTTCTGCGACGATCTCATCAAAGATTCAAAAACTTACGCTGACATCTATCAGGAAGCGGTTGCCCGAGAAAGTAACAAGGCCATAAAAAAGGTAACGGATAAAACAAAGTAAAAGAGGGGTACCCGGATGGAAAAACTAATTGAAGTGGAAGGTCTGCGAAAATCTTTTAAGGACACAGAAGTTCTAAAAGGCGTCGATCTTGAAGTGGGGCGAGGTGAGATTTTCGCCCTGCTTGGCTCCAACGGGGCGGGCAAGACGACGATGGTCAGAATCCTCACCACGCTCCTCAAACCGGACGGAGGAACCGCCAACGTAAACGGCTGTGACGTCGCATCACAGCCCGACCGGGTACGACAATCGATCAGCCTGACCGGGCAGTTTGCCGCCGTGGACGAAATATTGACCGGGCGGGAAAATCTGATTATGATCGCCAAGCTGCGGCACCTCAAAAATCCGCGCCAGGTCGCGGATCGTATGCTGCAACGCTTCGGCTTGACGGACGCCGCTGACCGCAAGGCAGTGACTTATTCGGGAGGGATGCGCCGCAGACTCGACATCGCCTTGAGCCTTGTGGGCAATCCGCAGATCATTTTCCTCGACGAGCCGACTACCGGTCTTGACCCCGAGGCCCGCATCGAGGTTTGGAAGACCGTCAAGGAACTTGCCGGCGGCGGCACGACGATCTTCCTGACCACGCAATATTTGGAGGAAGCCGAGCAGCTTGCCGACCGTATAGCCATTCTGCATGAAGGCAGGATTATTGCGAGTGGCACCCTCTCTGAGCTGAAAAAGCTGTTCCCATCCGCAAAGGTAGAATATGTAGAAAAACAGCCGACATTAGAAGAGATATTCCTCGCAATCGTCGGAAAGAAGGAGGCTATGTAAATGGAGACAGTCAAAAATCACTTTTTTAGCGATATGGGCGTTATGCTTGGACGTTCCATGCGTCATATATTCCGCAGCATGGACACCATCATTACGGTCTGTATCACACCGATTGCGATGATGCTGCTGTTTGTCTATGTGTTTGGCGGCGCAATCCACACCGGAACGGATAACTATGTGAACTACCTGCTGCCCGGCATCCTGCTGATTGCGATTGCGAGCGGGATATCCTATACGGCTTACCGCCTGTTTATGGATAAGCAGCGGGGCATTATTGAGCGGTTCCACTCCATGCCGATTGCGCGTTCCGCCGTGTTATGGGGACATGTGCTGACCTCGCTGGTATCCAACATGATTTCTCTTGTCGTCATCATCCTTGTAGCGCTCCTTATGGGCTTTCGTTCCTCGGCAGGGGTTCTGCCATGGCTCGCTGTAACCGGTATACTCGTGCTGTTTACACTGGCTTTGACATGGGTCGCAGCGATTGCCGGATTGTCCGGAAAATCGGTCGAAGGGGCCAGCGCATTTTCCTATCCGCTGATCTTCCTGCCATTTATCAGCTCGGCCTTTGTGCCGACCGATTCGATGCCGAAGGTCGTTCGGGCCTTTGCCGAAAACCAGCCGGTAACCTCTATTGTAGAAACCATCCGTGCACTATTGTCAAATCAACCGGTAGGCAATGATATCTGGATTGCTCTGGCATGGTGCGTCGGCATTATGCTCGTAGCTTATGTCTTTGCGATGAGGGCGTACAAAAAGCGGGCGTAACATGGTATTCTCCATCCTTCCTGCCTGCCGTCTCGAATTCAGCAAACCTTCCATTGATCGGAACATTGCATACATTTTTATTCACGACTTCTGGGCTGCGGTCTACCGTGCAATCATAGATTTCACAGATGGCACTGACGCGGGCTATTAATCAAACAGCAGCAGTCTGGACTATTGTTTTCTCGTCCTTGGCTGCTGCTTATTCATTGGTGACAAAAGGGGGATTTTTGCTTGCGCTCAGGCAACACTGCCGGACCTCACTTATCGAATACGGAAGAAAACACCAATATTTTTCTGTTCCGTAATTAGAAACCCGTTTTTAAGCAGACAGAGTACAGCATCTTTTACGGGTGCCCCTACTTTTAAAGTACTGAGGCAAGGGGACGCGCTACCTATAATGCGTACTTTGCCGATGTTGGCAAAGTTTTTTTTGCTTCTGACGATGATGACCACATCCGGAAAACGGCTCATGATATCAGCTCCTAACTTAAAGTGGATATCATAAGGTATTCCGCTTCATGCAGGAATGCTTGGACACCGTGAGGTATTCGGGATGGGGGTGGCCAATACGTTTCAGACGGTTATGGATTGACTTGATTGTAGGGGCTAATGTAAAATTTTGTTATGTTCTTTGTAGTTAATGTACTTACTTACAGGTAAGGGGATGATTCATCAATGATTCATCAACGTGAATGTCCGATTGAGACAATCATTCATGTTCTAAGTGGCAAATGGAAGCCGATGATTTTATGGCTTTTGATTGATTCTACAAAGCGATTCAGCGATCTGGAAAAGCTTATCCCTGATGTTTCGCAAAAAATGCTTGCACAACATCTCCGGGATTTGGAACGAGAAGGCGTAGTCGATCGAACGGTTTACCCGACAGTCCCTCCAAGAGTAGAATATTCTCTTAGTGAATACGGCCAAACCTTGATTCCTGTTGCGGAAGTCATGTGTGCTTGGGGAGAGAATCATAATAAGCGGAAGTATGAAGAGCCGGCGTCATAAAGCGGAATTAATGAACTTGTACACGAATTCAATCAACTCCAAATAAAAGCTGCCACGGGATTTCCGGGCAGCTTTTTGCTTCAATGCAGTCACACTCCTGAAAAAGCATTGTATCCCTTTTCGTCATACTTACTTTTAAGTAAGTCCCCTACTTTAAAGTGGGTTCTTAACATCCTTTTGAAGCGGTGCTAATCTTGAGCTAACCAAATATTGGGACCTATGAAGAGGAGGACATAACGATGAAAATCATTGTTTTTGGAGCGACGGGGAATACAGGGAAAAGAGTGTTGGCACAAGGGATACAAATGGGGCATGAAATGACCGCATTTGTGCGAAATGCTGAGAAGCTTTACGATCAGCTGGGTGAGCATTCCGAAAAGCAAGTAAAAGTGATCGTGGACGATATGATGGACCAAGTGAGCGTTCGTGAGGCACTTGTGAATCAAGACGCCGCTATTATTGCAGCCGGCCATGCGGGGCAGGGAGAAGAGTTTGTCCGTATCGTCGATAACATTATTAGCCAGTGTGAAATGGAGCCGAGTTTCTCCGGGCGGGTATGGGTTATGGGAGGAGCCGGCCTGCTGGATATTCCATATACGGATTTGATCGGCAACAATTTACCCGGCTTTCCGCCTGAGTATAAAAACCACAACCGAAATTTCGAAAGGCTGCAGCGGACGGACCTCGATTGGACCATGATGTGTCCGGGAACCATGACAGATTCGAGAGAGCATTCAGATTCTGCTCATCTGCATGTCACAACGGAAATCTTGCCCGTTCCGATGCAGGAGACGATCAAGGACTTTTCCGAAGCAGAGATAGCAGGTCACTTGTTCAGCAGATTTCAAGAGCTGAATGTAGCTTATGACGATGTCGTCATGTGTATGTTGGACCATCTTGAACTCGAAGGATCGTTTAAAAGAAAAAGGGTCGGTCTAGCCTATCAAAGCCATATTGCAGTGAGCTGAGGAGGAGGGGATGATGGGTCTATTTGGATTACTGCTCGTTTTGCATATATTGTCTTCGATCGCTTTTATCGGCCCCGCTTTCGTAACGCCCATCATTCGGAGATCCGCCAGAACGGTCGGCCAGCTGCACTTTGTATTAGGTATAACGGCCAAACTGGCCATCATGCCTAAAATTGGCGGAACCGGACTTATTCTGACCGGGGTTGGGCTTATGATCATAACCAAGATGGGGTTATCCCAAATGTGGCTGAACGTATCCATTCTCTTAGCGCTTCTCATGGTTGGACTGATCGACGGATGGATCGAGCCGCGTATGAAAAAGATCAGAAAAACCATATCTGAGCGTCAAGACCAAGGTAATGACATACCTGCCGAATTCGGACTGCAGTTAAAAAAGATCGTACCCATCGAGATGGCAGCCATGCTGCTGATGATTGCCGTATTGGTGCTCATGGTCGTTAAGCCATTTTAAAAGCCGCATAACTGCGGCTTTATTTATTAACAAAATATGTGTATTTTTCTAATCTTGACCTTTCCAAGGATAGTCCATAACGATGATCCCTTCAATATATGGGCCAATCGCCTGCAAAAACTCTTGATGCAGGGGATGCTGAATATAGTCTTGGCAAGCTTGTTGATTTTCAAAAGAGACGCGGATTCCCAGCGCATACCCCTGCATATGCTCCTTCTCCATCGTAACGTTCATTCCAGCGCTGATTTCTGTGATACCCGGAATGTTTCCCTTAAAGTCATAAACTTGCATGACGGCTTCTTCTTTTTTGGCAGTCGAAACATCGGGCTTGAATTTCAATAGTACAATATGCTCAAACATCTTTTTCCTCCAGATTCTCGTTTATACTAGACTTTGCAGCTGCTTTAATCGGGATTGTTCCTTTGCCCATATCACAAAATTCTCGGATACGAGATCCAGGTGCTTAATCGTAGGTTCATCTGTCAACTCACCCTTCTCATTCATTTTCTCATGCACAAGGCCGATGTATACTTCATTTCCCGGTAACAGCGGCGATGAAATGCCGGAAGCAAACAATATATCACGTAGATGGCCCTGAGCTTTCACCGATCCCAGCAGACCCATGGAAGAGCCTACGATCCAAGAGGGCTTACCGACCATTACTTGGTCAACGCGGGATAACCAGTCAATCGCATTTACCATGACACCTGGGATGGTTGAATTATACTCAGGAGTGACCCATAACACCGCGTCAGCTTCAGCGACTTTGCCCTTGAAATCGATAACCGTCTGCGGCGGAGCGGACTCCGTATCCTGATCGTAAAAGGGAAGATCCCGAATATTCAACACATCCAATTGGAAAAGATGCTTATAACGATGTTGAATATAGTAAGCTAGTTTTAAATTAAAAGATTCCTTGCGGATGCTGCCGACAATGGCGGCTACTTTCATTGTCATCACCTCAATCAGATTGGTTCGAATGGAAAAGAACAGGTTGGGGCGATCACTGTCTTATCCATTCTTGCTTTTCCTCCTATGGAGGACATAAACTGAGTTTAATGAAACTTGAAGAGGCTAGGAAGAGATCTGGTTATCGTAGGATTGGGAATCCTACGTTCATGAATATAGTAGGGGGCATGTGGATTATGTCGAAGAGATTGGACCGATACGAGGAATTATCTCGATTTTTACGCTCACGGCGAGAAAGGATAACACCGAAGCAAGCAGGATTACAGGATTCCGGACGCAGACGTACACCCGGACTTCGCCGAGGTGAGGTGGCTCTGTTGGCCGGTGTGGGATTGGATTGGTATACCTACTTGGAACAGGGGCGTCATATTAACGTATCCGTAGAAATCCTTGATCGCATAGCAGAAGTGCTCCGGTTAGATGAATCGGAACGCAGACATCTGTATCATCTGGCCCGTAAGCAATATCCCTTGGTTGAAACAAAGAAAATATCTCAGGTTACACCGGAACTGCAACGCTTTCTGGATAGCCAAAACCTGTCCGCGGCAAATGTCATGGATGCACGTATGAACATCATTGCCTGGAATGAAGCTTATTGCGCGTTGAATGGGGAGTTGGCCGCTATGTCAGATCGGGAGCGGAATTTCATATGGATGACGTTTACGTCACCCCGCTTCCGTTACGCTAAGGGAGAACAATGGGAACTGCATGCCAGGCGGATTGTTGCTAATTTTCATGCCGGTTATGCGCGTCACGGTGACGACCCCTGGTGGTCCGAACAGTTCGACGCCTTGTCCCAAGTTAGCAGGGAGTTTCGGGAGTTTTGGGACGATCACGAAGTACTCGATGCCATAGATGCTCCAAAGACGCTGCACTGTCCGAATCTCGGGAAGTTGAATTTTGATCTTGTTTCGTTTCAGTATTCAAATGATCCGAATTTGACCGTCTCCATTCATGTTCCTCATCAAGATGGCACGATGGAAAAATTGCAGCGTTTACTAAGTGATTATCAGAGCAGCAGGCATGCTGAGGCACTTGAAACTTCTCAAAGAGTTTAGTTGTGTTGGCCGGCCAAGTTCATAATATTTTGATTGCCGCTGGCCCATACCGCGGTCATGACCAATTCGGTAATCTTCCACTGATCGTGTTCTTTTACGAAGCGGAACAAATACTTTCCGCCCAAAGTCCACTGACTCCCTCCGAAGGAGTTTGGAAAATCATGCTGCGCCTGGAAGTAGGCACGGCATACGGCCCGATCTTCATTTTCGAAATCCACGATGTGGTTGGAGATCAAATGCTGTGTCGCTTTTAAAGGCGTTAATGACTGATTCCAGTTGTCCATCAGCATGCTGGCCGGTATGGTAATAGGTTCGCCACCTGCCAAGGACGTATAATCGACTGTCACTTCTTCCGTAAATAGCTGCTGAAGTGATCCCCACTCCCGGCTGTCGGCATAATAAGCAAATTTGGATACCGTTTCGATTACAGCCATTTTGTTCATCCAGATCAAGAGCTCTTGATTGTTGTTCATCTTATTTCCTCCTTGTTTTGTACATACGTTTATTTTACAGTGCATCGCTTTTATATTCTTGTAAGTTCTGCTCATCCCTTGGCATAAAAGACTCAAAGATCCGATTTGGCCGAAGCGGTGATGGTTGGCTTTTGCCCATGATTTCCACTCGGCCCCGTTCGTTTTGTTCGTACTGCGGTGACGACACCCAATATGACCATGAAGGTACCGAGTACTTGAACCCAACCTATCAGCTGCCCCATCAGTACCGAAATCATCAGCGTTACGACAGGAACCAGGTTGAAGAATACGGAGGTACGGTTTGCACCTACTTTCTGTATGCCTTGATTCCACCAAAGAAAAGTCAAAACAGCGCCAAATGTCCCCATAAAGAAAATGCAAATCCATGCTGTTGTGAGTGTCGTTTGCGATATACCCGATGAGGGGAAATTCAGAAAAGGCAGAAAGCAAATGGTAGCAATTGCCATGGTTATGGCTGAGGTGGCGAGCGGCGTGCTGTTAGTCAGAAGCTTTCGTCCCAGTACCCCATATAGCGCCCAAGTGATATTCGCTCCCAATGCTATAAAATCCCCAAGTGATATGTTAGTGAGTTGCCAAAAAGCCCCGTTGGTAATGACCATAAGAACACCGGCGATCGAGCACAACATCCCGATGATTTGGCACTTACGGATGTTTTCTTTCAGCAAAGGCACCGCCAAAAGTGCCGTTACGATTGGGTTAGTAGCCATAATCAAGGCAGGATGAAGCGGTGGTGTATATTTCAAGGCTGTGAACTGCAGAGCATTCGTTACAAAAACGCCGACGACCCCTAATAAAATATAGACCCAGATCGAGGAGCGAAGATTGCTCCACGATGGTTTTTCCTTCACCAATAGAAGCAACAGCATGAGTGCTGCGGCTATGAGGAATCTCCAAGCGGTGACCGTCAAAGGGGGCATCGCTTGAATGGCCAGCTCACCTGCATTAAAACTGGCTCCCCAGAACACGGATACGGCGGCAAGGCGGACATAGGTCCATGCATGATTCATTGAACATCCTCCATCGATTTGGATTAGAACCTCTTTAGCATTAGTGTAAGGCATTCCTGTAGAACGATCTTGAACAATGTGCTCTTTATTTTGTACAAAAGAACCACAGCTGAAGTTGAGATGGAGCTGCCTGCCAAACGTAAAGTAATTATCCAACCGGATACACGGCAAAAAGCCGCACACCTGCGGCTTTTTATATTCTAACGATAGATGTACCTGTCAAATCCGACGACAACAACAGGTTACGCAGCCGAAGAAAGACAAGGAAACCAACGCGTTTTCGTCTATATTCATTAATATGGTCGATTCAGTTTTATTTTCGCAAGTAGTCGATCTTAATAACGGCAAACCTTTTCTGATTTTGTACGATTTCGGGAGAAACCCCCATCCTTTATGCTGAATATGGCAAAAGCACATCTAAAATTGAGGAGGAGCTACGATTTATGCAGATGAGCAGGAAAATAATCAATAAGCTTGCACCCGTTTTATGTTTGGGGTTAGCCGCCATAGCGATGGCCGGCTGCAGCAGTGAGGAGACAGCAAAGGGGAGTACGAAATCCGCAGAGACAACCGAACCTTTGAGCCACCTATCGTATTGGAAAGAGATGCATAAGGACGCAGCGGCCATTATGAAAAGCTATGGAGAGATTACCGCCATTAAAGAAATCGAAAAGAACACCGGTGTCACCATCGATTATCAACACCCGGCCCAAGGCCAAGGTGGTGAACAATTCAACTTGATGATGGCCTCGAAATCGCTGCCGGATGTCGTGGAGTATTCGTGGAATAATTACCCGGGAGGCGCTCAAAAAGCGATTCAGGATGGTAAAATCATTCCATTAAACGACTATTTGGATGAGGCGCCTAACTTCAAAAAGCTGCTGGACGAGAACCCGGAATGGAGAAGGCAGGCGTCGACAGATAATGGTGATATTATCGGCTTCCCGTTCATCCGCCCCGTTAGAAAACTGCAAACCCACGACGGTCCGGTCATACGTAAAGATTGGCTGGACAAGTTGGGTTTGCCTATTCCTAAAACGATCGACGAATGGTACACCGTTTTGAAAGCGTTTAAGGAGCAAGATCCCAACGGCAACGGAAAGGCCGATGAAATTCCGATCATGATCGGAGCAGGCGAGCTTGCTTTTACTGGTGTTTTTGGAATCCCGAACGGCTTCTATCATGAAGGAAATACGGTTAAATATGGCCCCGTTCAACCCGAATATAAGGAATACCTTACAACCATGAACCGTTGGTACAATGAGGGCTTGCTGGACAAAGATTTTGCAGCTAATGACAGCAAAATGTACGATGCCAAAATGACCGGCAATCAGGTCGGTGCGGCTGTGATGGCAGTAGGCGGTGGCTTGGGCAGATTTATGGACTTAATGGAGTCCAAGGAACCGCAATTCAAGCTTGCTGCCACACCTTATCCGACATTGAAGTCCGGCGATAAACCGATATTCGGTCAAATGGACAATCAAATTGTAGGCATATTCACGGCTATTACCGGAAGCAACAAGCACGTAAAAGAAACTGTAAAATTCCTCGATTACTTCTATAGTGAAGAAGGACGAATGATCATGAACTTCGGTAAAGAAGGCGTATCCTATACGATGGAGAACGGTTATCCGAAGTATACGGACTCGGTCATGAACAATCCGGATGGATTGCCGCTTGCGCAATCCCTTAAACAGCATGTCTTGTCCGCTGATGCCGGTCCGTTCTTGCAGGATGTACGCTACATGGAGCAGTATGCGGCCAGACCGGAGCAGCAAGAGGCTTTAACCGTCTGGGCAGAACCTTCGAATGAAAAGAGAATGCCTCCGATCACGATCGCCAGGGAAGACAACAGCCGATATGCCTCGATCATGAACGATGTTGACACTTACAAAAATGAAATGATCGTTAAATTTATTATGGGCGCAGAATCGCTAAATAAGTTCGATGAGTATGTCGCTACCCTGAAAAGCATGGGGCTCGACGATGCGATCAAAATGCAGCAATCCGGATTGGAACGCTACAACAACCGCTAAAAAGCCTACTAAACTGGAGGCGGAAAGCTTGCGGCTTGCCGTTCTCCCGTGTTCAAAGAAGGAGTAAGCCATGCCTAATGTGCAGGGAAATATGGTGACGACGGCAACGGGGAACCGGGCAGACACGAAATGGAGCATCATTAAAAGGGACTTGATCCGAAATCGCTACATTTATCTTATACTGCTGCCTGTCATTGCCTACTATATCGTTTTTCATTATGGACCGATGTATGGTCTGCAAATTGCTTTTAAAGATTACGGGCTTGCAGACGGCATTTGGGGAAGTCCGTGGGTTGGTTTCGACCATTTTAAAAGCTTTTTTGGAAATTACTATTTTTGGAGACTGATTCGGAACACCTTGTTGATCAATATTTATGAATTGCTGTTCGCTTTTCCCGCTTCGATTATCCTTGCGTTATTGCTTAATGAAATTCGGAAGGGCTTTTTTAAGCGGATCGTACAGACGATAAGTTACCTCCCGCACTTTATCTCCATCGTCGTTGTGGTAGGGATGATGATCGATTTCTTTGCCCGAGACGGTCTGGTGAATAACCTTCTCCTCATGATTGGACTTCAACCGATTGCTTTCATGCAGGAGCCGGAATGGTTTCGGTTCATGTACATTTCCTCGGGCATCTGGCAGGGAATCGGGTGGGGCTCTATCATCTATCTCGCATCCATTGCCAATATCGACCCGACACTTTATGATGCGGCCCGGATCGACGGAGCAGGACGATGGAAACAGACCTTGCATATTACCCTAACCGGAATTATGCCAACCATTGTGATCATGTTCATCCTCAATATTGGATCCATGCTTTCCGTCGGGAGCGAGAAAATTATCCTCATGTACAATCCGATAACCTATGAGACGGCCGATGTCATCTCCACCTATGTATACAGAAAAGGTATTCTCGGAGCCGATTTCGGCTATACCGCTGCCGTGGGGCTGTTCAATTCGGTCATCAGCTTCATTCTGATCGTACTCGCCAATTCCATTAGCAAACGAGTGAGTGAACATAAATTATGGTAAAAGGAGAAACGGTATGCTTCACAAACGCAGCCTGGGTGAATGGATATTTTCCGGCGTCAACACGTGCTTCATGATTCTGCTTTGCTTCGTCACGCTTTACCCGTTCCTTTACGTATTGTTCGCCTCTTTGAGCGATCCTACAGAAATGGCCCGATTTCGCGGCATGCTGTTTTACCCTAAAGGATTTAACTTGGAGGCATATAAAGCCGTAATGGATAATCCGATGATCCTGACCGGTTACCGAAACACGATTTTTTATGTCGCTGGCGGTACAGCCATCAACTTATTCATGACAACACTTGGAGCCTATGCCCTTTCTCGCCGCAACGTCTATTTCAGCAATTCCATCATGTTCATGATCGTGATCACGATGGTGTTCAATGGGGGGCTCATTCCATCGTTTCTGCTGGTGAACAGTCTCGGTATGCTGGATACGCCTTGGGCACTTCTCTTGCCTGGGGCAGTCAGTTCATTTAACTTGATCATTATGCGAACCGCATTTCAAGCGGTACCCGTAAGTCTGGAGGAATCCGCGCGGATCGACGGGGCGAACGACTGGACCATCATGAGCCGGATCATTGTTCCTCTCTCGATGCCCGTGATAGCCGTCATGATTTTGTGGTATGCCGTCGGACATTGGAATTCGTACTTTAGCGCATTGATTTATTTGCGTGACCGGGAGTTATTTCCCCTACAGCTGGTTCTCCGTGAAATTCTGATCTCGAACAGTACGGACAGCATGACGACCGATGCAGCGGCCTCAGATCGGTTAGACATCGGAATCACGATCAAGTATGCGACAATTATCATTTCCACACTTCCGATATTATGTCTGTATCCGTTTCTGCAAAAGTATTTTGTGCACGGTGTCCTGATCGGTGCGTTAAAAGAATGATCGTCACACGAATCGGTCATCCAACGAAGGGAGTAAGCTTGCTCTTCCCGAATAATAGGGAGTGAGCAAGCTTTTCTATACTAGGAGGATCGCAATGTTTTCATTCATCCGAAAAAAGAATGCCGGAAGCAAAAGAAGAAGCCTATTCATCAGGATGCTCGTATCCAATTGTCTGCTGCTCCTGCTTCCCATCATCATCTGGTTTGTTTTCTATACCCAGTTTGAACATATCATGAAAGCCAATGCGGAACGTTCCAATCTTGGCATGCTGGAGCAAATGCGTCTCAATATAGACAGCAATCTTAAAGATATTGAACATTTATCCAATCAAATGATACTCAATCCTAAGCTGCGTTATTTATTGGATACGCAGAGCAAGAACTTATCCGAACGATATCATCTGGTACAGTTTTCAAGAGACTATTTAAAAATGTACTCCCACATGACCAACAATTTTGTTTACGATTTCTATATTTTTTTGGACCGAAGTGATTCTGTGATCAAACCGAACCTCGTGACCGATTCGCACAGCTTTTACGATAAATATTATAGCTTTGATCATCTTACCTATGAAGAATGGCGTAAACAGATGATCAGCTACCATAGTCAAACTTACCTGCCGGCCGCAACTTTGCAGCGAAACAGCAGCCTGAAGAATGACCCTATGAAAGTCATTACCTTTATGCAATCGCTGCCTGTCGAAGACACTTCCACGATTAAAGGGAGTCTTGTCGTTCTGATCGATGAAGCCAAAATTCACGAAATGACACGAAAAATCGAGTCCGCAAACGGGAGCTCCGTTTATATCGTGAACCAAAATCATGAACTCATCAGCAGTACACCCGGTGCCAGCCCTTTATCAAAATCCATATTGAACGAACTTAAGTCGAATACCGGTCTACTCAATACCAATCTGAACGGTCAAGATGTAATGGTATCATTCACCACCTCGGAACAAGTCGGATGGTACTATATTGATGTGATGCCATTGAATTTATATTTGCATAAATTAAAACAAATGGAGCATCTTGCGCTGTGGCTTCTCTTGTTATGCATTCTTGTAGGGAGCGCAGCAGCGTATGGAATCACATATCGAAATTATTTTCCGATCAAAAGAATTGTAGAAGCAATACAGGCCGGAAAGTTCCATCCCCGGAAAGCGGCTGGTGATGAATTTGACTATATCATGGAAATGATGAAGGTATCCTGGGACGAGGAGAGAAGTATTAAGAACAAGCTTACCCAGCAGCTGCCATTGCTTCGTTCAAATTATTTGCATCGTGTGCTTCAAGGCTATTATGAGCCTCCAGAGCAAATGAAACAATCGCTGGAATTTATGGGTATCCAGTTTCCGTTTCCTCATTTTGCCGTCATTCTCGTTCAAGTGGAGGACTTGACCCGGTTCGCACCGAACCAAAGTGAAAAACAATGGGCATTGGTCCGATTTATTATCTCCAATTTGGCTGAAGATTCGATCTACGACTTGCATACGATACATACCATAGACCTGGAGAAAAATCGGCTGGCCCTGCTCGTCAATCTGTTGCCGGATCAGTTGGAGCATTCGACTTGCCGTGTTAAGGACATCGTCTCTGAATTGCACCACATTTTGGAGACCCGATTCAAGCTGGAGATCAGTATAGCCATAAGCGGAGTTCATGAGGGGCAGCATCAGATTGGAGAAGCCTATTTGGAGTCGGCTGCCGCCTTGGAGTACAGGATGGTAAATGGGCAGCTGTCGATCTTTTATTATCATGATATCCGCCAGCAAAAGCTGCAATATTATTACCCCGTCGAAACCGAGCTGCAGTTAATCAATTGTGTTCGAAGCGGTGACAAAGAGCAGGTTGTCCTTCTGCTTAAACAGCTGTTCGATATGAATTTTAGCGACGAATCTATCACTCCTGAGCTGGGGAGATGCTTATTATTCAGTCTCGCCAGTACCCTGCTGCGTATTATGACTTCGGATACTCCGGCGTACCGCAGGCTTACAGAGGGCGACATACATCCTGTACGTTTCCTGCTCTCCTGTAAAACAACCGATGAGATGTTTGAAAAAGCGAAGGATCTGTATTTATCGGCTGCCGAATCATTCAAATTGGAACGAAGTGACCACAGTGAACAGCTCCTAATGCAAATACAGGCTTGTATTCAAGCGAATTACGCCGATCCCAACATGAGCCTAAATTTATTGTCTGAGCATTTGCAAATCACACCGCAATATATCTCACAATTTTTTAAAAGGGTAAGCGGGCAGAACTTAAACGACTACCTGACAGTCGTACGGATGGATCACGCAAAGAAACTGATGTCGGATCCTGGGCTGACCAACGCACAGATCGCCAAGATGGTCGGCTATACAAGTGACAGCGTTTTCATTAGAGTGTTTAAGAAAGTCGAAGGGATTACTCCCGGTAAATATAGAGAGAGTATGACGAAATGTGACAGACGAATACCCTAGGCTGCTAACCGCGGGAAATGAAACCGCCGAGTTGATGAAGGAGGGGAATCCTATGAATATTACGGGTATACAATCGGATTGGATCGTGGAAAAAATCGAATTCGCCAAGTTAAGAGGAGAACGATCCAGGAGCGCCGGGGCCAATGGCAGAATCGGTATTCATGGCCAAAGCTGTACAGTCGATATCGCCAGAATTACAATCGATGGACAAACGGGTTACGGCAGCTCGATCCATATGACGCCGGAGTGGGCCGAAGGCATCATTGGCCGCAAATTGCTTGACTTATTTGATGACAAGGGCAGACTGCGCGAAGCGTATCGCTTGCCATTGGAATATCCGGTGTTAGATTGGTTAGGACGGAGACAAGGCAAACCAGTATATGACTTGGTATCGACTGCCAACTTGGAAAGGGGAGTCCCATTCGTTGTCCCATGTTATGACACCTCTCTATACTTCGACGATTTGCATCTTTCCGATGAGAAGGCAGCCGTCGTATTGATGCAAGAAGAAGCGACACAAGGCTTTGCGAAGGGCCAGCGTCATTTTAAGATTAAGGTTGGCCGAGGCGGACGCCATATGCCGCTTTGGGAAGGGACGAAACGGGATATTGCGATCGTACGGGGGATTGCAGAAGTGGCGGGTCCCACAGGCAAAATTATGATCGATGCAAATAATGCGTATAATTTGAACTTAACCAAAGAGGTATTGGCGGCTTTGACGGATGTGAACCTGTATTGGCTGGAAGAAGCGTTTCATGAGGATGAAGCCTTGTACGAGGACCTGAAGGAATGGCTCCGGCAACGCGGGCAGAATGTGCTCATCGCAGACGGGGAAGGGCTTGCCTCACCGCATCTCGTGGAGTGGGCAATTCGCGGATGTGTCGATGTGCTTCAGTACGATATCATCTCGCCGGGTTTCACGCATTGGATGGAATTAGGCGAAAAGCTGGATGCCCATGGTTTGCGGTCCGCGCCTCATTGTTACGGCAATGCTTACGGGATTTACGCGTCGGGGCATTTGTCAGCTGCGGTGCAAAACTTCGAATTTGTGGAATATGACGACATTACCATTGAAGGCATGGATGTATCAGGCTATGGAATCGAAAACGGAGAGATTCATATTCCGGCGACCCCCGGTTTCGGAATCGTCTTCGACGATGAGCTTGTCACCAACCTGATCAAGCAATCCGGATGGTCCTTTTAAAGCTTAAGAATAAGCCGAGTATATATTCAAGTTGCAAAAAGGCTGCCGCATGGCGGCCTTTTTAAGTTCTCTTGCGACCATTCTCATTAAACGCATTTACTCCAGGCCAAAATGTTTACAAGTCGGATACAATTCGGAGATAGTTTGGAGATAAAGTCGCTCTATAGTTAGGTACATAAGGAACCCCAGCCTTAAACAAGATAAACGGGGATATGAAGAAGGTTTGAGTTCTACCAAGGTAAGACATCGCGTTTGCTTCGGCAATAAAACAACAAGGGAGAGAATAATCATGAAAAATCGTGTAAAAGGAACCATTATGGCTGCACTTGTCGTAGGTATGACCGTTTCCGGAGCGGCAGGCGTCTACGCCGGTGCCAACTTGCAGAAAATTTCCGCCTACCTCAATCACAACATCAGTTTCAAAATCGATGGAAAAACGTTTGTACCGACGGATGGAAAAGGGAACAAATTGGCTCCAATCGTATACAACGACTCGACTTATCTTCCGGTTCGTGCCCTGTCTGAGGCATTGAAGGCATCGGTTGATTATAATAGCCGTACCGGTGTCATCACCATTGGTACACCTTCTGCGCCTAACGATGGGAATACAGGAAACCAAACAGGAGCCGATCTTGTGGCTGTTACGTATTCGACTTCTCAAATTCAGGCGATGAAGAAAGAATTCGCGAAATTCGACGGCTTTACTACGGCTTATGCGCCAATGCAGGCGGTGAAAAATGATAGTTTCCAGAAAGTAGCTGCTGGCGGGGATTCGGTCAAGTTCACGTTTAATCACATGAACGTAGAGGTATCGCCACGGGACTACGCTTTCGAATATGATGGTAAAAATGTCACGCTCTCCAATGGGGTGCAGGCTAAATGGTATACACCAAGCGATACCGCGATGCTGACTTTTAAACTCGATGACCGATTTGTTACGCTCTACTCGCAGGATCATTCCCTCTCAAAGGCGCAATTGGAGAAGGTCGCCGTATCCGTTGCAAAATTGAAATAATTCATTGATGACGATTTTGTTTAACTTAATAAGCAGATCGATGAAGCAGCAGGCTTCCGAAATATCGGGAGCCTGCTATTTGTGTATCAAACAAAGAACAGACATGGAATAAAACGATCTCGCCATTCGTATTTTATATATTGAATATATTGATATGAAATGTGGTGATTCGGATGAACTCAGCGGACAGAATACCTTTGTATCAGAGGGTTCAGGAGTATATACGTGATTTGGTCACGTCCCAGGTATTGAAGGTTGGAGACCGTATCCCTACGGAAAAGGAACTTATGGAGCGATTCGGAGTAAGCAAAATTACTGTCGTTCATGCCTTATCCGGCTTGGTTAATGAACGAATCATTACAAGAGTTCCCGGAAAGGGGTCCTTTGTAAGCGATCCGGAAAATGAAATTCCGACGGCATCTTCTAAAAGTGCAGAAAAGCAAACCATTATAACTAGCGGAGAAGTACGGACGAGGCTGATCGGTCTGATTATGCCCAGCATTTATGATTATTTTACCATTAGACTTGTCCAGGGGATTCAGCAAGCCCTAAATGAAAACGATTACCGTTTCGTGATCTATTTATCGGAGGGCAGCATTGAGAAGGAAAAAGAGGCGATCCAGACCTGCAGTAAAATTGGTGTGGAAGGGCTGTTGATTTTCCCGGTTGACGAGGAATTATTCAATGAAGAAATATTAAGCATGAAATTTGCGGGATTTCCGTTTGTTCTCATCGACCGTTACCTTCCAGGAGTGGAAACTCATTATATCGCATCAGACGGTAGGCTTGGCGCTAACCTGGCCGTCAATTACTTATGGGATCTGGGGCACCGTGAAATCGCCATATGCTCTGATTCGCCTATACAAACCGTTACCGTTCAAGAGCGGATCGATGGATATATGAATGCCTTAAAGGAAAAGGGATCCCTCATTAACCCGGCCCACATCGTAACCGGTTTTGAAATCGGAAGTCTTGAGCAAGCAGAAACACACCCTCTGTACCGATATATCCAAAATCGAATGGCAACGGCCTATATTACGCTAAACGGGAGTCTTGGCGTGAAAATCCATCAGATGGCACGTCAAGCCGGTTTGAAGGTGCCTGAGGACATATCCATCATCAGTTTTGACGATCCGACTTCCATCATCGAAGGATACAGCACATTCACGCATGTTAAACAGTTTGAACGAGATATGGGCTACCGGGCGGCAAACACGCTGCTTGAGGTCATAAACAGTGATGACGGCCAACCCGGAAAATACATTAAAACCCTCGTGGAGCCGGAATTGGTGATTGGCGAGACGACGGGAAAGTACATTTTCTCCACATCATGATATCAGCCCGTCCCGCGACGGGAACATCTCCTTTTTTCTGATCTGAAGATAACTTTTATGCGAATGAAGAAATTATGGAATGAATCCTACACCATATTGAATATATTTGAATCATACAAATGAAACCGCTTGCAATAAAGGAGGGGGAAACCGTGCGATATGCCTTACGCAAAAGTGAGACCGGGATGTGTGAAATCCATGCGATATAAAGCCTGATACGACGAAGAGGTAGGAGGTGTTCGGTGAATGGTACCCAAAGGTGCTGTTATCCCTAGATATGAACGACTAAAAAAGAACCGAAAATTAGTTAAAATATGGCAATTTAGATATATATACTTATTTATTCTTCCTGCGATCCTATGGTTTCTGGTTTTTGCCTACTATCCGATGTACGGCATTCTGATCGCGTTCAAAGATTACAAATTCAATCTGGGGATCTTGGGGAGTCCGTGGGCAGGCTTTAAATATTTCGAGCAGTTTTTAAACGATTCCAGCTTTTACGATGTTCTCCGAAATACGTTGTCCATTAGTGCCCTTAAGCTGATTTTTGGATTTCCGGCTCCATTGGTCTTAGCCTTGATGCTTAATGGAATCATGCACAAAAAAATTAAAAGGGTTTTCCAAACCATTTCCTATCTGCCGCACTTCGTGTCGTGGGTCGTCGTCGTTACTTTACTTCAAAAAATACTGTCTCCGAACGTAGGTCTCATCAATGATATTCGGTACCAGATGGGGTTGGATCCGATCTTTTTTATGGGGAAGCCGGAATTGTTCTATCCATTGGTCATCATTTCCGATATCTGGAAAGGTGTAGGCTGGGGTTCGATCATTTATTTAGCCGCGTTAACGAATATCGATCCGCACTTGTATGAGGCAGCCGAAATCGACGGGGCAGGCCGGTGGAGCAAACTGTTTAAGATCACGCTTCCATCCCTTACGCCAACGATCGGCATATTGCTCATATTCTCCCTCAGCGGAATACTGAATGCGGGTTTTGACCAAATCTGGCTGATGCAGTCCCCCGCAACATTAAGCGTCTCGGAGATATTGGACACGTATGTCTTAAAAACTGGCCTGCAGCAAGGGCAATTAGCCTATTCCACGGCCATTGGTTTATTCAAGTCAGCGATCTCGCTGCTTCTCATCGTGGTTGTCAACAAAGTATCCAAACGTGTGAGTGACGTATCGTTGTGGTAAACAGCTGGCGCTGAAGATTGAGGAGGTGTGTGTATGGGGGAGAGAAGGCTGACGCCGGCAGATAAAATGTATGCGACGCTGAACTATTCGGTGCTGCTTTTATTCTGCGCTACGGCACTCTATCCATTTATCTATTTTCTGGCCCTTTCTTTCAATGACGGCTACGACGCGATGAAGGGTGGAATCTATCTTTTTCCTAGAGTGTTTACATTAGAAAACTATGCGAAAGCTTTTAGCAATCCCTTAATCTTAAATTCGTTTTATATTTCCATTTCCCGAACCCTGATCGTAACGGTTGGCTCCGTATTTTTGACGGCGTTATTAGCCTACGCCCTGTCGCGGAAAGGGCTGCCCGGAAGAAAATATATCGTATTCTTCTTTTTCTTCACCACGTTGTTCAGCGGGGGCCTCATTCCGACCTTTATCCTGTACCGGGAATTGCACATCCTGAATACGTTTTGGGTGTTGGTACTGCCGTCACTGTATAACTTTTTCAATGCGATTATTATGAAAACCTTCTTCGACGGGATCCCGGAAGGTCTGTCGGAATCGGCCCGAATCGACGGAGCAAGTGAGTTGGCGGTATTCGCAAGAATCATCCTGCCTCTTTCGATGCCGGTGCTTGCTACTATTGCCTTGTTTGTCGGGGTTGGCGTGTGGAATGACTGGTTTACCGGTCAGTTTTTCATACAGAACGAAAAACTGCAGCCTGCGGCTACGTTCCTGAACAAGATGATCAGCGAAGCGTCTTTCCAGTCGATGACGTCGTCGGGAAATAGCGGATCAGCGATCCAAAACATGACCCAGTCTCAGATGGAGCTGCGAGGTGTAACTCCGGAAGCCTTGAGGATGACTTTCGTCATTATTATCACCACCCCGATCATCTGTGTGTATCCATTTCTTCAGAAATATTTTGTCAAAGGCGTATTGGTAGGTTCGCTTAAGGAGTAGTTGGTATAAAAGGCTAGGCCTTTTATATATAAACTTCCAATGGAAGGGGATTGTAGGATGAGGAAGAACAGGCGTAGGAGTGTTCTTGCCACGACACTAATCGCGTTACTGCTGTTAGTGACCATGACGGCATGTACGGGAACAGGCAAAGAAGAGAAAGCAGGCACGGTTGATCCGGGTCCGAATAAGACAGGTACAGAAGAAATAAAGCCGGTAACCTTGACTTTCCTCAGTGCTTGGAACGGCGGCGGAGCCGGTTTCCCTCAGGACCAGAAAAATAATCCGGTGGCCCAAAAAATCAGGGAAAAAACCGGGGTCACGCTAAACCTGGAATCCATCACAACAAGCGAAGTAGAAAAACTGAATACCATCTTTGCTTCCGGTACGGTTCCGGATATTGTTAACGCACCGTTCTGGTCTACTACTGGAGGAGAAGGGCAAGTCATCAAGAAGGCAGCCATGGAAGGACAGCTTCTGGATTTAACTCCTTATCTCGATAAATACCCGAATATTAAAAGACTGGTGACAACCGGGATTGCGAAAGATTTTGCCGAGTTCGATCTCAATAGTCCCGATTTTGGAGGCAAGACGTATCTCATTCCAACGGAGACCCCGGACGGAACCCCTGAGAGCATTCATAATTGGAATTACGGCCTTTTTGCCAGGGGAGATATCCTGAAAGCTTTAAATGTAAAAGCGGAGGATATTGATACGGAAGACAAACTGTATGATCTATTGGTCAAGATCAGAGATGGCGGGTTCAAAGATATTGGCGGGAAGCCGGTCATCCCGGCCGGAACGATGTGGAATGGATGGGATTACGGGCAGTTCCTTGCCGGATGGTCGGATTATTCGATTTCGGACTTCCGTGAAGTGGATGGAAAACTGATCCACTGGACGCAATCCAAGGATTATGAAGCCAAGTTGTTATACATGAGAAAGCTGCTAAAAGAAGGATTGTTTGATCTTGAAGCCTTCAACAATACGAGTACCACAGCGAATGAAAAGCTCACGACGGGCAAGATGGCTGTATTCGGAGCCCAACCGATGTTAGGTGATTTACAAAAAACGCTGTATAAGACGAATCCGGAAATGCAATATGAACTACTCGGCCCGATGAAGAATAAGAACGGAGACATTCGTACGCAAGTTGAAAAACCCGGCCGTTCCGGTTTCCCTGTCCTTTTCTTGAGCGCGAACATCAAAGATCCCGATGCGGCATTGCGGTACATTGATTATGTTAACAGCGAAGAAGGCCGATTGCTTGCGTATTTCGGAATTGAAGGAACGCACTATACCATGGAAAACGGAGTACCCCAATGGATTCCGGATGTAAAAAAACAATTCGATGAAAATCCGGATCTGAAGAGAGACGCAGGGCTCAATTTCCTTCCAGGAAGGTTCATCGGGGCATTCTCTAATGAAGTCACTTGGCCGACGCCCGAAGATCAAAAAACGCAGTGGCAAAAGTTGGAGGAAAGCTTCTCGGCAAAAATGCCTATCAAAATCATAGACAAAGTAAGCGCCAGCTACCTTGCAAGAGAATGGCCGAAATATCAGGATTTTATCAGTAAAACCAGCAGCTTGAATTTCGACGACGAATTTAAGAAAGCACTGTTTGCTTCGTCAGATGAAGAAGCTCTAAAACTTCTTCATAGTGTTCAAGAAAAATATAAGTCTGCGGGCGTGGATGAAATGGCGGAGTTCGTAGCTCAAAAAGCTGCGGAAAGAGATGATGTAGGGTTCTAGATCGTTCAATCTATATCATGAACAATTTTGGGGTGGCGTTACTGCCATCCCAATTCACTTTCTAACGAATGCTCAAACGCATACGACGACTATTAACCGATTACGGAGGGGAAAAGCATGTTGAACGTTGCGATGTTAAGCAAATGGCATGTGCATGCAGCGGATTACGCCAGAAGGCTGCAAAATCATGGAAACGTTAAGATCACGGCCGTTTGGGACGAACAGCCTGAACGTGGAAGCGAATGGGCTGCCCAATTGGGAGCGGATTTTGAAGCGGATTTGGATACTCTGCTGAAACGGGAAGACGTCGATGGCGTCGTCGTGGATGCCCCTACAAGCATGCACGCAGACGTCATGGTAGCAGCAGCTGAGGCCGGCAAACACATTTTTACCGAAAAAGCCATGGCTCTGACCACCCAGGAATGCGATCGGATCTCTGCAGCGGTACGCAAAGCAGGCGTCAAATTCTGCATTTCATTTCCTGCTCTGACAAGACCACACCAATTGTTCGCTAAACGATTGATCGATGACCATATATTAGGTGACATTACGCTTTTACGCATTCGTAATGGCCACGACGGTGCTTTAAACAATTGGCTCCCGGAATACTGGTATGATGAGAAGCAAACAGGGGGCGGAGCCATGATGGATTTGGGCTGTCATCCGATGTACATCGCAAGTATGCTGCTCGGCAAGCCCAAAAGAATCACATCCATGTTTCATTACTTCACCCGTCGTGCAGTGGAAGATAATGCGCAGTGCTCCATTGAGTTCGTAAACAACGCGGTCGCTCTGGTTGAAACGAGCCTTGTGACGTACAAAACTCCTTCTGCCCTTGAAATTTACGGCACAGAGGGCACCTTGATGGTCTCAGATGATAACGTTAGAGTCATCTCGAAGAAGCTCGATTTGCCTTTCTCCGGATGGATTTCACCGAGCCAACTCCCTAAAGAGCAGCCGCTTCCGATCATCCAATGGGCAGATGCATTGCTTCATAACAAGCCGATGCCCTTCGGTCTGGAAGAGGGGACAAAATTGACGGAGCTATTGGAGGCGGCATACACCGCTCATAAGGAAAACCGGACGGTAGAGTTCAAATAGCGTGGGGGAGGGAATTCAGATGAGAACTGTAAAAGTAGGAATCATCGGCTGCGGCATGATCGCGGGCGGGAAGCATATGCCGTGTTTGTCCAAGTTAGATCATGTACAGATGGTGGCCTTCTGCGACTTGAAGCCGGAAAGGGCCGAGGAAGCGGCGCAAAAATACGGCACGCCAGATGCAAAGGTGTTTACAAATTACAAAGATCTGCTTGCGATAGAGGATATTGAGGTCGTACATGTATTGACACCGAACAGCTCTCACGCGTCGATATCCATTGATGCTCTCGAAAGCGGCAAACATGTCATGTGCGAAAAACCGATGGCAGTCACAGGCGCGGAGGCCAAAGTGATGTACGAAGCCCATTTGCGAACAGGCAAGAAGCTAACCGTCGGGTACCAGAATCGCTCCAACGCCAGAAGTCAGCTGTTAAAAAAGATGATCACCAAAGGGGAACTTGGAGATATCTATTTTGCCAAAGCGGTTGCGACCCGGAGGAGAGGCGTACCTACATGGGGCGTGTTCCTGGATAAAGAGAAACAGGGAGGCGGGCCTATGATTGATATTGGAACCCATTCCCTTGATCTGATCCTGTGGTTGATGGATAACTATGAACCGGTTAGTGTCGTCGGCAGCGTCTTCCATAAACTGAAATATACCGAAAATGCCGCAAACGAATGGGGATCCTGGGATCCAAACGAATTTGAGGTAGAAGATTCGGCGTTCGGGTATGTGAAATTTAAAAATGGAGCGACGGTCATCATAGAAACCAGCTGGGCCCTTAACATTGCAGAAGGTGGCGGCAACCTGCTGTGCGGAACGAAGGGAGGAGCGGATTTTGCTAAAAATGAGCTTCGGATCAATGGCGAGAGAGATGGGAGCCTGTTCCTGAATAAAATCGATGTGAATCCGAATGCAAGAGAACGATTCAGCGGAGAAGAAATGACCGATTTCGAGTATGAAGCCAAGCAATGGATTGACAGTATCGTGAACGATACCGAACCTTTGGTTAAACCTAGGGAAGCGATGGTCGTATCGCAAATATTAGAGGCGGTGTATATATCCGCAGAAACGGGAAAAACCGTTTATTTTGATAAGGAATAAGGACGTGGAATGAAAATCATAGAATAAAGCGAAGGTGCCCAAAAGCTTTCTTTTGAGGCACCTTCAACATGTAATCACTTATGGAACAAATGTTGTACGCAGCTTACATCGTGCTAATATCAATGACGAATCTGTATTTCACATCCGAGGCTAATACACGTTTGTAGGCTTCGTCAATCTGGTCGGCCGAGATCACTTCGATCTTAGGAACGATGCTGTGCTGTGCGCAGAAGTCCAACATTTCCTGTGTCTCGCGGATGCCTCCAATCATGGAGCCCGCAAATGAACGCCGATGTCCGATGAGGGACATGACATTCAGCGACAACGGCTCCCCAGGGGCACCGACGTTAACCAAAGTTCCGTCAAGCGTTAGTAGTGAGAAATAAGCATCCATATTGATGCTGGCACTCACCGTGTTAATAATCAGATCAAAGCGGCCGGCGAGTTTTTCGAAGGTTTCCGGATCGCTAGTGGCGTAGTAGTTGTCTGCACCCAATTGCAAGCCATCTTCTTTTTTACTTAAGGTTTGGGACAAAACCGTGACCTCGGCACCCATCGCATGCGCAATTTGAACAGCCATATGCCCGAGGCCGCCCATACCGACTACAGCTACTTTTTTGCCTGGGCCGGCCCCCCAATGATTAAGCGGGGAATAGGTTGTAATACCCGCGCAAAGCAACGGCGCCGCGGCATCAAGCTCGATGTTGTCGGGGATTCTGACTACGAAATTCTCCGTGACGACAATGTGGGTGGAATAACCACCTTGAGTTGGCTCGCCGTATTTGTCAACACCAGCGTAGGTCGGAACATTTCCTTTGAGGCAGTATTGTTCTTCCCCTTTACGGCAGTTCTCGCATTCGCCACAGGAATCAACCATACAGCCAACCCCTACACGGTCACCGACTTTGTATTTTGTGACATGAGGGCCAACAGCCGTAACAATTCCCGCAATCTCGTGTCCAGGCACAAGCGGATAGTTGACAGGTCCCCATTCGCCGTGAGCCGTATGGATGTCGGAATGGCATATTCCCGCAAATTTGATTTCAATTAAAATATCCTGCGAATCCAGATCGCGTCGTTTAATTTCAGCTGCTCGAAACGGTTTGTCCGGACCGTCGACAGCTCTTGCTTTAGCAGTAATCATCTCGAAATCCTCCTATCCATGGTTGTTCATATGTTGCAAAATCAATTTTATTCCCTAGAGTTAACTCTAGGTCAAGCACTGATTTTATGATAATATCAAAATAGGTATAAACGACAGAGCTATATCGCAAAGAAAGGAAGATCCTTGTTGAAGACATTTTCAATCAGCGAAGCTGCCAAGCAATTGAACCTTACTATATATACGTTGCGTTACTACGACAAAGAGGGACTTTTGCCCTTTGTAGAACGGACAGCCAGCGGAACACGCTTGTTTAAAGAATCCGATATCGAGTCATTGAAAGTAATCGAATGTTTGAAAACCACGGGGATGCCGATTAAGGAAATTAAAAATTTTATTAGTTGGTGTTCAGAAGGGGATACGACTCTGAAACAAAGATATGATATGTTTCTGGAACGGAAAGCTGCTGTAGAGGCGCAGATGGAAGAACTTAAAAGAACAATGGAAGTCATCGAACATAAATGCTTATATTACAAGACCGCGCTCGATGCCGGAACGGAAGATGTTCATAAGAACAACAAAATTGGCAGTAACTTCGCCTCGACTTATTAATAGAAAACCACCTGTAATCCATATATTTCTATATGAATTACAGGTGGTTTTGTTATTCAGAGGTTATAAATTTCGATCCAGCAATATCCCTGTCTGTTCTGCCATGACACGAGGAGGAACAGGCATTCCATTCCTGAACCACCATTCCACGGCCCCCACAACGGCTGCCCCGAAAAATTGCAGGATAACTTCTTGATTTAAGCCTTGATTTTTCCCTTCGGTTACATCGACTTCAACTTTATACTCTTGAACGACTAAATCAAGGAAACGGCTGCGGAAATGAGCCGCGCTTTTGGTGTTTAACATGATTGAAAAAAACAAATGATGCTCTGCAAAATATTCGAACCAGACATAATTTCCTTCTTGGAAGCTCATTTCGGATGCAGATCGGCAAAGTTCGCTGAGATTACTGATGTGTTCTTCGATAATTTTATCCAGCAGGTCGTATTTATCTAGATAGTGCAGATATACCGTACCTCGATTCACATTGGCCCTGTCGGAAATATCACGGATGGTAATGTCATCAAAGTTTTTTTCTGCCATCAGTTCAAGAATGGCCTTCTTGATAGCTTCTTGGGATTTGACGACCCTTCGATCCACTTTAGTCATTTTTATAACGTCCTCCATCTTAAGATAATCGGCAATTTTGGATCATTTGTTGAGTAACGCACACATTGTGAGGAAATGACCATTGTAAGCATGGGGGTTCTGTATAAAATTATAAACACGAGTTGATTAAACAATCAATGTTCATTTTTGCTGCTGTAGTTCATTCTATGTGCATGCTTAATATCAAGCTTTAAGGAGGATCCCATTCATGAGTACGTGGCCGAAAGAAGAATTGAGCAGGATCGCTGAGTCCGATGATCTTCACATCTCACCTTTCCGGGAAGACGGCGTTACCTATGGTACCCCGACCTGGATTTGGTCTGTTGTGGTTGGCGGCTCACTCTATGTACGCGCCTATTACGGGCAGAACTCCCGTTGGTACCAGGCAGCAGTACAGCAGAAGGCGGGGCAGATCACGGTGGCTGGCATGACTAAGGAAGTTGCTTTTGAACCGGTAGAAGGGGAGATCGGGGACCTCATCGACAATGCATATCGTGCGAAATACAAGGGAAGTCCTTAACTAAACTCGATGATCAGTACGCGAGCCCGTTCAGCCACAGTGAAGGTTGTGCCGCTTACCTTACATTAATCATAACGGCTTGTTTGAATTTGTCCCATGGATAGGAGGTTGCAAGATGAATCGAATTGAGAAGAGTCAAGAAACGTACAAGCAGCTATTCGGCGATGGAGTGCCTGCCGCATATACCACGGATCCCGATTTTCAGGATATGTTGAGCCGGTTTATTTTCGGGGAGGTCTTTCATCAAGGCAGCCTGGATGACAAAATGAGGGAGCTCATCACCTTAGTGGTGCTAACCACAAATCAAACCTTGCCTCAGCTCAAGGCACATGTCCATGCCGCCCTGAACGTCGGACTTACACCGATCGAAATCAAGGAAGCCGTGTACCAATGCGCGCCTTACGTCGGTTTTCCCAAAACGCTGAATGCCATGACGGAGGTCAACAACGTTTTCAAAGCAAGAAACATCGCATTGCCGCTGGAGAGCCAACAACAGGTTGAAGAAGAGACTCGGTTTGACAAGGGACTTGCCGTGCAGGTGGACATTTTCGGTGACATCATTACCAAAAACCAGGAAAATTCCCCGATTAATCAAAAGCATATTCAGGAGTATCTTTCCGCCTTTTGCTTTGGCGACTTCTATACCCGAGGAGGCCTGGATTTGAAAACGCGTGAACTGCTGACGCTCAGCATCATCAGCGCACTCGGGGGTGCTGATCTTCAGGTCAAGGCACATGTACAAGGGAATCTAAATGTCGGCAATGACAAGGAAACGATGATTACCGCCATCACTCATTGTCTTCCTTATATGGGATTCCCTAGAACGTTAAATGCTTTAAGCTGCATCAATGAAATCATTCCGGAATAGTAAAGGAGACAAAACCAATGTTTAACGAAACATTCAAATTATCGAACGGTATTGAAATTCCTAATTTAGGATTGGGTACCTGGCTCCTCGACGATGAACAGGCGGCACAGGCCGTGCGAGATGCGGTATCTCTAGGATATCGCCATATGGATACGGCTCAGGCTTATATGAATGAGGCTGGAGTAGGCGAAGCAATCCGTACCTGCGGTGTCGCGAGAGAAGAACTTTTCATTACGACAAAGGTTGCTGCAGAAGCAAAGAGCTATGATGCAGTTACGCTGTCCATTCATGAGTCCTTAGCCAAATTGGGACTGGAATACATTGACCTTCTGATTATTCACAGTCCACAACCCTGGACGGAGTTCCGTGAGGAGAAGCGTTACTTCGAGGAAAACAAAGAAGTATGGAAAGCGTTGGAGGATGCTTATAGAACAGGCAAAGTAAAGGCCATCGGTCTGTCTAACTTTCTTCAGGATGATATTGAGAATATACTTGCATGCTGTGAGATCAAGCCTATGGTCAATCAGATCTTGGCACATGTGAGCAATACGCCTTTGGATCTCATTGAGTTCTGCCAAAAGAATGACATCCTGGTGGAGGCATATTCACCAATTGCTCACGGTGCAATCCTTGATAATAATGAGGTTAAGGCAATAGCAGATAAGTATGGGGTATCCGTTGCCCAGCTTTGCCTGCGTTATGATATCCAGCTTGGTCTTGTCGTACTTCCGAAGACGGCAAATCCTGATCACATGAGAAACAATGCAGAGCTTGATTTTGTGATCAGCGATGCAGATATGGAGACATTGAAGAATGTAGAGCAAATTCAAGATTATGGTGAGCATAGCTTCTTTCCGGTATTTGGCGGGAAATTAAAGTAAACAGAGCTAAAGGATATGAATCATACTAATGTTAAAAGGAGGAACCAACATGGCAAAACATGAAGAGGTAAAAAACGGCGTGATTTTCCCAGTAGGAGAGAAGAATGAAGCATTTGCCAAATATTTTGTGGGACAAAGTTACCTGCAGACGTTGGTTGCCGATCCCAATGTTCATGTTGGGGTTGGGAATGTAACCTTCGAACCGGGTTGCCGGAATAACTGGCATATCCACCGTGATGGGTTTCAGCTTCTATTGGTAACCGGCGGCGAAGGCTGGTACCAGGAAGAAGGAAAGGCCGCCCAGTTCCTGAAGGCCGGTGATGTTGTGGTTACCCATGATGGTGTAAAACACTGGCATGGTGCAGCAAAAGACAGCTGGTTCGAACATATTGCCATCACTGCAGGTAAGCCGGAATGGTTGGAACCCGTAACGGATGAGCATTACAACAAATTATAATAATTGATGAAGCGGCAGCCTATATCACTGGCTGCCGTTTCTGCGTAAGGTTCCGCAACCGGTGGGGTTTCTGACTGACTACAGAAGAAAAAGGGCGGATATAAGAAAGAGCACGTCGGGATTAACAGCCTGCTATTCCCGGATCGACATCGCAACCCGACCAAAGTCCGATTATATTTCCGTCTAAGGTCGGATGCGTCAAATCGGCAGCTAGTGAATAATATTCAGTAGTGGATGATAGTTAGATGAGGTGAATGTTCATTGAATGTGCAATTCAAGAAAGGCGTGCTGGAAATGTGTGTACTGGCGTTACTCGCGAGAAAGGACTATTACGGATTTGAGCTTGCCGAGCGAATCTCCATGGAAATCGACATCGCTGAAGGCTCACTCTACCCGTTACTGCGGAGGCTGAGAGCGCAAAATTATTTATCGACCTATCATGTTGAGTCAGCAGAAGGGCCTTCGCGAAAATATTATTCTATGACGGAGGTGGGTTTACGGCATTTGGAGGGATTATTGGCGGAATGGGGCTTGCTTACTGACGCGATAAATCGATTGATCGAAGGAGAAATGAAGCGTGAACAAGGCTGAATATTTGCGGCGTTTGGAGGCGGGACTGAAACGGTTACCCGTAAGCGAACGCCAGGATTTGCTCAACGATTTCGCCGAACATTTCGCAACCGGGGTAGAGAGCGGGCACAGCGAAGAGGAAATTTGTCGCAGGTTGGGCGCTCCTGAGGTTGTCGTGAAAGAAATGATCGCGGAATACCGGATCGTGGAAGCCGAACATGGCATCTCGTTCCTGCGGATGCTACGTGCGGTATCGGCAACGACGCGTCTAGGGATCGGCGCATTGCTGGGAATGTTTCCCGTGCTTGCCGGGATTACTTTATACGGGGTCGCTTGCTTTCTGCCTGCAGTCTTCTTGCTTTCGCCCTTGCTGTTGCTATGGACAATGCCGTTCTATGACCGCACAGACGGGATGCTGTATGCCTCCTTGTCCCTCATTTTCTTCAGCCTGGGTTTGCTCGGAGGCATCGGGCTGTACGCCGCAGGCAAACGGATGGCCGCATGGGCCATTCAATCAACAAAGTCTCAATACCAGCGCGTAAAAGGGGAAACGCAATGATCAGAAAAGGAATATACGTTGCTCTTGTACTGCTCGTTGCCGGAATCGCCGGATTCATTTATACACTGCGGTTGACGGGCATCAACGAGCTGTATACCGTCAAACACGAGCAGACCGCTCCGAATGAACCGATCCGGACGGTGCAAATTCACTCGCCGCAGACGGACGTGTACGTGCTACCGTCCGAACAGAACACCGTTACGGCGGATGTTCGGGTCAGCAAGAAAAGCCGTGAACAGTTGTATCGAATCGATATCACCGGAAGCGGCGGGAAACTGCAAATCGACGTGATCAGAAAAGATCCGTATCGCGACAATATTGGTATGCTCTTCTACCGAGAAAGGGTCGAAGTCCGGCTCCCCCATAAGCTTTACGACAAGGTTGAAGTCACATCGAAGCGGGCAGATGTGAAGCTGGAAGGAATCTCAAGCAAAAGCATGGTCGTGCACACATCGGGTGATATCCGGGTGAACGGAAAGGAGGTGAGGTAAAAAAGCCATGACCGTTAGACAGTCGGTTCTCCAATTTTTGCTGGAGCCGCTTCGGCTCGTGACGTGGGGATTCCGCTTTTATTTTACGCATATCGTGCTTATGACGCTCGCCATCGTGCCCTCCGCGATACGGGGATATCAGATGTATACGGGGAACAAGCCGGAATCTCTGGAAACGATTCTGTGGATTTTACGCATCGCTTTGTTCGCGGCCATTGTTGTCATCGGCTGGAAAGAACGGGATAAAATCCGTTGGGGCAAGCTGTCCCTTCTGAAGGCGTCCGAAATTATCGTCACGGCGGGATGGCTGTACCTTTGGTTCGAGTACGCAATCATTCCCGGGCTCAAGCTGGCAACGGAGTGGATAAGCAGCGAGGCTGCGATCGGATGGTCCGTTCATCTGTTCGGTGCAACAGAAGTCAACGTTCAGGATTTATCGAACGCCGTGTTGTTTGTTCTGAAGAACATGTTCGTCATTCCGATGTATGTAATGTTTTTACTGCGTATCGTGAAAGTCATATAATTGCCGAAAGTTCAGAAAACAACTTAAATGTAATACTATTGGCGAATTGAATTTAAGACACGCAACAGCATTGATGCAATAAACAATATTTAAAAATCAAAGGAGGATGGAAAACATGAGAAAAGTCGTCGTATCTGAATTCGTATCGCTGGACGGGGTTATCGAGAATCCCGCGTGGACATTCCAATTCGGCAGCGATGAACAGCAGAAGTTCAAGTACGAGGAGTTGAAGTCGAGCGATACGCTGCTGCTGGGACGCGTAACCTATGACGGGTTCGCGGCAGCCTGGCCGAACATGATCGAACAGACGGGGGAATACGGTGAATGGATGAACGGTTACCCCAAATACGTCGTCACCACGACACTGGACAAAGCCGAATGGAACAATTCCACTGTCATCAAGGGCGATTTCGCCGAAGAGATTCGAAAGCTAAAGCAGCAGCCTGGCAAAGACATTCTCGTGTTCGGCAGCGGGGCGCTCATTCAGACGCTTGCGCAGCTCGACCTGATCGACGAGTACCGGCTGATGGTGTTCCCGATCGTGCTGGGCAGTGGACAACGGCTGTTCGATAAGGGCTTCGACAACAAGGTGCTGAAACTGGTCGACACGCAGACTTTCGGTTCTGGTGTAGCCGTGCTCACCTATCAGGCGAACAGAGACTAATCTGGAATCATCCCAGTAGAGAGGCATCTCTGTACGGAAAAATCCCGACACGTAAGAAGCCTAGAGCATACAACGCTAAATAGCCGCGTATCTGCGGCTTTTTTTGTTTTAACAATAAGTGTTCTAATCAAAACCCGACGACATGAACAAGTAAGTTTAGCCGGCTTAATGGAATCGGGCGCAGATTGATATTGCTATTTAGGATAAAATTATTTACTTTAATGAGTATGTACATAAATAATTGGTAGGGATATCCATAAAGAAAATCGGGATAAGAGAGGAGAGAATCATCATGAAGCTTATTGACTTGAGCGTGCCGATCAGCCCGCGTATCCGCGAGCCGCTGCCGGCGAAAATCGAATATGCGACCCATGAAGACGGTGCGCGGCAAGCAGCCGAGATACTTGGATTGAAGCAGGAGGATTTTCCAGAGAGCAAGGCGTGGGCAACGGAAATGGTGACGCTGAATACGCATTCGGGTACCCATATCGACGCGCCATGGCATTACTGGCCGGTCTCGGAGGGGAAGCAAGCAAGGACGATTGACGAACTGCCGCTTGAATGGTTTTATTCTGACGGCGTGGTGCTCGATTTCAGCGCGAAGCCGCCTGGTTACGAGATCACAACGGATGACCTGATCGCCGAGCTGAAACGGATCGAGTATACCCTGAAGCCTTTTGATATCGTTCTCATTCGGAGCGATGCGGACAAACGGCTGTATCACGAACATTATGCATTTCTTCATGCCGGGGTATCGGCTGAAGCTACGCTGTGGCTTCTGGACCAAGGCATCAAGGTAGTCGGCACTGACGGCTGGGGCTGGGATATTCCGCTCAACCTGCAGGCTGAAGCGTATAAAAAGCAGCCGCGGGAAGGCGTGCTGTGGGCAGCGCATTACGTAGGCAAGGACAAGGAATATTGCCAGATTGAGAAGCTGGCCAATTTGGACAAAATACCGAAACCGTATGGCTTCAAAGTATGCTGCTTTCCGATTAAGGTCGAAAAGGCAAGCGGCGGCTGGGCTCGGCCGGTCGCCATCATGGCGGAATGAGACAAGATGGCCGCTATCCCATCGACCTGACAGGTCTTCGCAGCCATACCCTTGTGATGCGACCCGGGGTGGGGAGCCTATCCATTGGCCCGTCATACTTGGGGAAAAAGGCGGATCTTCACGTTGAGCCCGACGCGCATATCGATTGGACCGTATTCGATGCCTTTGCTACGCCAGCCGGCTCATCTTGGCCGCGTTATCTGCACTATACAGGCAGTGACGCAGGCTTCTTGGATTGGGCACAGAAGCGTCCCATTGAAGAAATGACGTGGACTCCAATCCTGTCGGCAGACACGGTGGTGGATGCCAGCCAGTCCATTTTGCATGGCCTGCACATCGAGTTGCGTCCGTCAGGAGGGTGTTTGAACCTAAAACTTCCGATAACGCCTTGCCGCTTGAATGTGTCCGGCGATCTATCACGCCTCTCGGTCACTGGAAACATGCCGTCTTCTCTGACACTAGCGCCCCACACAAGTAGACGCAAGAATGATCCCCCCTTCTTGATGCCTGACCTAGGTGAGCTGCACCAGGTGACGAGTTTGGCGTTACAGAATGCGCCGATGGGACAGCCGGTCTCGCTGGAGTGTCTGAACCGCTTTCCGAACCTACATTCACTAAGTTTGTGGGGGAACTTCTGCGATATGGACGTGTTGGCCCGTCAGGCCCGGTTAACGAATCTGGAGCTGCGTTTCATGCCGGATCTGGAAGAGCTGCCCCCGTTAGACACGTGGCCGTTGCTTGATAGATTTATCGCATATAACGTGGAAGAGCTCACGGGTAAACGTCTGAAGCAGCAAATGAAAACACGCGCGAAAATCCGGCCATGGAGCGGCCATGCTTCAGTGAGCCAATTACGAAAGCCCGAGTGGTGGTCGACCGAGTTCGGGCGCCCGTTCTCGTCCTGGCCTAAACGTCTGGCCAAGGTGGCTAACGAAGCTTACAACGTTGCACAGGCAGGCTTATCGCAGGCCCGCAGCTTCGCCGATGCCGAGGCAGCCATTACCGCCTTCACCGTGCGCTTCAATACCCTCAAAGGCATAGAAACGACTGAGAGAGAGGACCTTGGCGAAGCGGTATGGCAGCTCAGCCAGTCCCATCACCAGATTGGCCAGCCTATCACGGAAGAAATGGCTCAACGGTGGTTCGATGCAGCGCGCAATTACTGAAGCATCAACTCGGTATTTTGCTGTGCCAAGTTTATACAAGGAGTGATGGCGCCATGTCTTTAAATCAACAGCATTGTCAGGAATCGATTAGGTACTTAGCGACTGCCTCCTTTCGCGAAAATGATCCGAAGTTTATCGGCGCAATAAGTGAAGTAGACTATGAGTTGTTAACAGCAAATGAAGCAGATTTCATAGAGCTGCTATATTTTAAACTGAAAAATATCGCCCTTCGCAATAAGATTCTGTATGGTTTAATCCGGTGCAAGGAATTGGAGCTGAAGGATTTTTTTCAGAAAGCCTATAAGAAGGAACGATATTTGGACATGAGACTGCTCGCCATCCGTGGATTAGCGCATTATGCCACAGAAGAAGAGATCGGTAAGGTCATCGATCATTTCCTTGAAATTTTGATGAAGAGACCGGAGACTACACCCTATAACTACCAGGAATATGAGTTTTTAAGATCCGCCTTCGGGCTGCCTCTCCTCATTAAAAAATACGGGTATCCCTGTTTTGAAAAAGCACTTCAACAAGTCGAGAAACAATATGATGCTATGCCGGAAGCATTTAAGGGGCATTTTACTATCGATGAAAATGGAAAGGCAGTCCAGTTGAGAAGTCCCCGCGAAACGAAACAAATGATTGAACGTTTTTTTGCGGCACAGAACGGTCACTAATCAGCTTATCCTTGGTGTCGTGAAGTGGCTTCAATTTATTTTCGCTTCATTAAAAATGGATAAGAACCTCGAACCAAGACAAGAGAGACCCCAAACAAGGCGAGCGCCAGAACGGGATGCAGTGCGCCTGCAATATGGAGAGCCGTAATATATTGAAGACTGATCAGGACGAACAGCCCAAGACTCCCCCAGATCATTGTCCGGTTGAGTTTCCCGACGATGCCGAGGATGAACAGGATGAGCGAGATCGATCCAAACATGGGAACGAACGACCGATGATATTTCCAAAGTTCCGAATCCCCGAACAAAGCCATTCCGGCCAGATATACCTGCACAATGATACAGAACAAAAATACGAACGCAAGGATGGAATATGCCAATCTGCAATATTTCACTCGGGAAGGCTCTTTTTTTATCGCATCAACGTTCAATGTTCCAGCTCGTTTCAAATCGTGCATCTTATTCTCCAGCTCCCTTAACGTTTTGCACATATGACGATGTAAGGGTCTGATTTGTGACATTCGAAACGAATGAATAACTTTTGCTGCAACCTATTTGAAGCCGCTTCCGTCTGATGGATTGTTAGCAGGATTGACCAATTAACGTCATCCATCTCAGGATCGGAAGGAGCTTTTTTATGAACAAGAAACGAACTAAACTAACGGTATTATTCACTTTGGCAGGGGTACTCGGCACAACGGCCGCAGTCGAAGCTGACGCTTTAGTTGAAAAGGTTACAGGCTACCTTCAAAAAGATACAAAGGTTCTTATTAATGGACAAGACAGCATGCTTACGCCTGTTTCTATTGATGGTAAACTGTATATCCCAGTCCGTGATGCTGCGGCCAAGCTTGGATATACATTAAATTACGATGAAGCGAGCAAAGAAATTGAGCTCGGCGAAGCGGTTGACCTGATGCGTGCGTCTGGTGTAATTGTAAGCGTGCAGGCCAATGAAGACGGGAAGTACCGGATCGAGCTTCTCGGCAGCACATGGGTCATATTGACGGTAGACAAATCGACGGCTATTAAAAGCCTGGACGGCAAAATGCTAACCCCAGCCGATTTGAAGGCCGGCACACAAATCGATGCAGAATTCGGACCAGCTATGGCGACAAGCTTCCCGGGCCAAGCGCAGGCCGTGAGTGTTAAGGTTCACGCAGATCGCGCGGTCAAAGAAGATACTATCAAAGCCGTGAAACATACGGATGACGGCTGGCAGGTTCAATTAGGTGACAATTTGGTTTTGAATGCAGGTAAAGAAACGCGTGTCATGACATCTCAAGGGGAGTCCATGAAATGGGAGGACCTGATGGCTGGAACGAAAGTAACAGCGTACTACGGTCCACTCATGATGAAAAGCCTTCCTCCACAAAGCCCGCTTTTCCTTCTAGTTGTACAGGCTCAAGCACCTGTTGCAGGCGGACTGAAAATGTCGCCAGAAACAGCGCAGGAATACCGTAACTTGGCATGGGCGCAGGTGAGTGCGCAAGTTTCCCATATTACGACAAAGCAAGACGAGGCACCTGTTCAAATTGTCTCCTCTAAAGAGGTTGGCGTATTAGCTACTACGGCCGAGCAGAAGAAATTGCTTGAAGACGTCCAGGCTGCGAACGGAAGCGTGGTGACGGTGACTTACAACACGGACCAAGACGAGCTGCTTGGGCCGCTGACCGCCGTGTTCGATTTCAACACAAAAGCTTTTATCGGATTCAACGCTAGAAGATAAAATGATTTCTAAGCTGCCATGAAATTCAAGCGCCTTGAATTTCATGGTTTTTTTTATTCGCTGGAGGAAGTTGTTAAATGAGATTATCTACTTCATTATGCTGCTGATATGAATGAAAAGCCTCCCGACAGGAAGGCTTTTCAGGTCATTCGATGTTAAGCGTTAGCAGGTAAATTTAGCATGTCACAGCTTCACAGACCGTAACATGCCATAGATGCCGTTTAAATTCTGGATCGGCGCGAACTTTACTTCAACCGCTGCTTTGCCTGCGGTCATTTCGGCAGGGATTTCAATCATTTTGTCATAAAAAGCCCGTTTTCTTTCCAACGGAACCGATTCTGTAGTAAGCTGTTTTCCGTCCACCCAAATCTCGACGCCCCCGGCTCTGGACCCGTGGCTGAAAGTAACAGAGAGACCGTTTTTTACTTCCGGGTCTACCTTTAATTCATAGCTGAACCAACCGCCTGGTTCCGCTCTTCTCCCATTCAGGCCTTCCCAAGTTCCGGCATGGGTCCGTTCACCCTTGACTTGATGCTGCAGCTCATATTGGTCGTTTCCAATCTGGATACTGTCGATCGTGGCTTCCCTGATCAGCTGTTCTTGCTGAGATTTCTCCAAGTGTTCGTGCAAGCTGTTCGAATCGGCTTCAACGAACCTCCAATAGATGCCGTATCTCTCGCTATGCTGCTTGAAGTGTGGGGTAAAGACTAATCGATTGTCTTCATCCGTATTTCGGAGCACAAAGGAAAGCTCGCCGTCTTTTTGGATGAAATGCCGGTCGAAGCCTGCAAACCATTCCTGAACGCTCATGCCTTGCGGGATGACGAAATCTTTCATGAGCATTCGCCGGGTAGGGATACTGACGTTAACCCCTGTTTTCGATTCAACCCAATCATCTTGGCCCAATCCGGCACTGAGAACGACCGGACCGTAACGAAATCCCACCACATTTGGTGCATCAGGCAAACTGGAGTAATCGGTTTTCATCGGGATGCGGATATGTAATGAGTCGCCATCTTTCCATAACCGATCAAGGATTGCATAACCATCCCTGACTTCCGGTTGAATGTTTGCTCCGTTCAGGGATATGGTTTGTTCGCCTGCGGTCCAATAAGGGATGCGAATACGAACGGACAAGCGTCGCTCCTTCTTGCAGGTATCGGTCAGTTCAAAAGATAGCTGAACCGTATCGCTAAATGGAAGGTCAGAGTTTTGAGTTATCTTCACCTGCTGCTCGGCCCAATCCAGTGTACTACTTATAAATTGATTGACATACAACCGCTCACCCGAGTGAAAATAAAGGCTGTCGTTCAATTTGGTGAAGCTCTCCATGCCGGTGCCGGTGCAGCACCAGAAATGCTCGAACGGGGAGCTGTACACCTTGAAATAACCAGTCGCCATCGGCTGAAAGTACATCGTCATGCCTGTGTCCGGGTTTTGGGAGGAAAGGATAGCGTTGATATATGTTGTCTCGTAAAAATCAGCGTATTTCACATCCTGGGTGAGCTTGAATAATTCCCGCGTCAGCTTCAACATATTGTAGCTATTGCAGGTTTCGCAAGTGATATCGGACCGTCTAGCATCGAGCAGATCAGGCTCTCCGAAATGCTCGGATTCGCTGTTGCCTCCGGTTATGTAGCTGTGGTGGTATACGACCATGTCCCAGAATCTCTCGGCAGCCTCTCGATAAAAAACTTCGCTTTCTCCCAGTGTTAAATATCGGTTCAGCGCTCCTATAAATTTGGGGATCATTGTATTGGCATGCTTGCCCTTCAATATATCTTTGCCTTCCCAAATGGCCTCGAACAGGCTGATTTCGTCAAATTGATGGGCGGCTTCCGCATGGCGGGGATTTCCGGTCAATTGATACAAGTTGTACAGGCAATCGTTCATCCCACCGTATTCCACAGCCAGCACGGTTGATTGCAATTCTTTAGACCACCGGGAAGTCCGATCCGCTACCCAATCACCCAGTTTATTGACGAGGTCATAAGCGGCTTGTATTCGGGTTGATTGATAAACGTCGATGAGTCCGGCGATGATCTTGTGCATGGTATACCACGGCACCCAAGCCGGTATCCGATTTTCCGCGTTATCGAACAGCGTTTCGGGAAATGCCGACAAATACCCGTTATTCAACTGGCAACTGGCCAATTCGGATACAAGATACTCTAAATTAGCGAGGATCCTGTCGTTCCGGCTCTGGGCATAGGCTTGCGCGCATGCTGACAGATAGTGGCCCATGGTATGGCCGCGAATCTCTGTTTTTTCCCAGCCAGGGTAAGTCTCGGCTGTGGACGGCAGTCCCGCAACTTCCCGGAATCCGGCCAGCAGGCGATTTGGATCGTAGCTTATTAAATAAGCGACCTCTTTTGTAAAGGCATTCACAAGATAATCACCAGTCAGCTCGACCTGATTCAAACCAAAATCGTGTAATCTCATTTCCCCGATCGGTCCTTTCTGTACCAAGTTTCTCCTTCAGTGGAGAGTACATCAAGTGTACCTTTTCCTTACTTTTCATTAAATAATTGAAGGTCGGTTTTTGTGTCAAAAGGTCAGCAGTTTAAGCACACATCTGCTTCAGCATGATTTTAGATTTACTTGAAAATATCATGGATAAACCTCACCAAGTTTGGTATCTTATTCATACGTTTAGTGTATAAAGGTTTGATCGCAAGGGAGAGACCGACGATGAATTGTTTTCGCTTCCGGGTGGATGGCCCGGTGAAAATGGTGATGACCGGGAAATTTATGTCTCCGTCTCCGGAGTGGCAGCATATGAACCGGATCTTAATGGAGTATGAGTTGTTTATCCAGACTCGCGGAACGTTGTACATTTCATGCAATACGAAGAAATTTGCCTTGAGAGAAGGGGAATTCCTGCTGATGCCGCCTCGATCGCATCAATACGGCTATCAGGCGTCGGACTGCAGTTTTTACTGGCTGCATTTCTCGGCGCGCGGGGAAACGGAATGCATCCCTGCCGATGAACTTGAGCAAGCCAGTGATCCTGAGGTCATCGCGATTCCAGAGTACGGCACCTTGCGCAGCCCCAACAAACTGACCGTCATGCTCAAGCAATTGCAGGATTCCGTCAGGAGCTACCGAGAACCCAATTTGAACAATTATTTGACAACAGGTGTCTTGTGTGAGATTTACAATCAGATGTTTTTCGCTCAGAATCAACCCGCCAAACCGGAGAAGCAGCAGCTGTACAATGACATTGTGGATTACATCAGATGGTACAAGGAAGAAAATTTGAAGGTTGAACATCTCGCCAAGCATTTCGGGTATAACGCCAAATACTTGACGGGCTTGTTTTCTTCCATAGCGGGCATTTCCTTGAAGCAGTACATCATGCAGGAAAAGATGGAGGCGGCCAAGTTTCTGCTAACGGATACGAATCGGAAGATTGCCGAAATCGCCAACCAATTGGGATTTTCAAACAGCCATTCGTTCATGAAAGCATTCAAGAAAAAAACAGGTCTGACCCCATCGGAATACCGCAATGCTTACGCTACCCGCTTGCTTTATTATAAGTAGTAGAAATCCGCTCCAGAGCCCTGATGGCTAACTCTATATCAGCAGCAGAGGCGAATTTTATAAAAGAAACCGCAAGATATGACATTGATGTCATGCATCCTGCGGTTTCCGTAGTGGACTTATTTACTTGTCTGTTTCAGCATCGCTCAACCGATTGATATGGTACATGATTGCACGGTAAAGAAAATCTGCTAAATCTTCAGTACTATATTGATTAAAGTAGGTTGTGAATCGTGTATCGAATTTATAAGTATTGGCAATGCAAGCCAGTAACTCTGCATCACAAGGCATGAATTGCATTAAAATTTTTTTCCACTCTTCGATTAATCGCTGCACTTCTTCGGAGGAAGGATCCTGATGGATACAAGTCGCCATTTGTTTGAATATTTCCTCCATGGCTGAAAAACGTTCCTCTTTTTCTTCGGGTGAACATGCTTCCAACGTTTCATTATACGCTTGATACGCCTCTGTCTCACCATACATGAATCTTGCCTCATTTGCATATTGTTCTCTCAATGGCAGAGCGGAAGTACTGTTGAAGATTTCCAAATGGCTAATATCATTTCCCGACACATATTCTTCGAGAGCCGCCATGATGGTTTCCAGTCTTTGCTTCTTAGATAATAAGGTTTGTCCTTGCTTCTTTAATATTTGTTTCTGTTCTTCCTTAGTCAACTTTAAAATATCGGCAATTTCTTTCAAGGAAAAATCCAATTCCTTTAAGAACAAAATCGTTTGTAGTTTTTCCAAACTGCTTCGATCGTATAGTCGATACCCTTTTTCCGTAAGATGTGTCGGTTTAAATATATGAATTCTATCGTAATAATGCAGGGTCCGTGCTGTAATGCCTGTAATCTGAACAATATCATTAACCGTTAATAATGGTTTCTTCATCCCAAAATCCTTCGACTTCATCTAGTATTTGAGCAGCGGGCGTTATCGTTGCCTCAAAGATCGTTTTTCCTGTTTTCCTTAAATAATATTGGATTAAATAATATCCGCAAGCGTAACCGGCGCTATAAGGCATATTGACCGGTTTAAAGTTTTGGAGTTTGGCGATCTCGTCGCCGTAAAGATACGGAGCGATTTGATCAAACCCGGTTACGTGCAATTTTTCTCTAATCACAGGCTTAATGTGCCTGTTAAGGGTGTCTGCGTTTGTTTTCGTTACCCAAGGGCCGAGCCATTCTTCGCCAAACATGAACGCAGCATAGTTTTCAGCTAATCCTTCACTGACAATGAGCTCGCCTAAATGAACGGTGTGATCCCACTGAATAAATTGATATCGCACATTATGGTTGCATTCGTGCGCCAGCGCAACCTTCATGCGAGGTATGGTGTAATCATTTGGCAAGAGCGTACCCCAGATAAACCCGGGAATGCCCCCAAAGCCGCTATATCCTTCGTTTATGGTTAGAGCACGGCTTTCCGGATTCCCTAGCTGCACGGTAAACAAATATTCGGATACGGGGAGGTCAATTCCATGCTCTGCAAATAGATCCAGGCTTTTCTTCACAGCATGCTCACATTCTAACCAAAAAGATTCGGACGAAATCTGCTCGATCTCTGCCGATATCTGAGGGGTAATCTGATCCGGGGATCGATGCATCATGCTGTTAAACGCAATAACGTCAAAACCATTCGCCTCTTCCGCTCTAAAAGGGATCTGTTGAATTTGCCATTGTTTCATAAAGGGAGCCATCATTTCGTTTCTGAATAATTCAAGTTTGTCCTCGGGCAATGCTTGGGCAACTTTTTGATAAATACGATCTGAGCGCAGCGTTTTTATATTCATTTCTCTCACCCCAATTAATTTATAGTGAGAATTATGCACTATGACCTTACGTCATAGTCAAGTACATCGGATCAAATATAAGGGGAAGTTTTTTTAAAATTACTTTTTCCCTTCATTTGAACAGGATGGCAGCCTAAACTTGAAGTACGACAAAGGGTTACTTTGTTAAAACGATTGGAGGACTTCATGATGAGCGGGATCAAAGCCGAAACGCTGACACAGGTTCTAAGCCAAATGCTCGGTACTGAAATCATCTGTGCCGATATCCAGACCAAACCATTACATGGTGGTACAGTAGGTAATGTACAACTTGTAACGGGCATGGCCAAAACCAAAGATGGCAGGGAAATCACCTATGACATCGTTGTAAAAACGCAGAGGAAATGGGAACGCTACAGGGATCCCGATTCATGGCGCAGAGAATATGATTTTTATAAGTCCAATTTTGGCGCCTTGTTTTCTGAATCATTCCGTTGGCCCGAATGTTATCACGTTGAAATGAACGAAGAAGAGGACGAAACACAGATATGGATGGAATATACCGACGGCATATCGGGTTTGGACCTCACCGGCGATATGTATGAACGCGCAGCCGAGGAATTAGGACGGTTCCAGGGCAAGTTATATGCCGAACAGCCAGCTTTTTTACAAAATATGTCCAATCTGAACAGAGCGGATTATATGAAGGATATCTATCTTTATTACCGGTCATGGAATCGAGTGTATGATTATATCCGTTCCGAGGATTGCGGTATCCCGAAACATCTTTGTAAAATGCTCATCGACATAGATGAAAGCGCGGACGAAATATTCAACCGTATTGAAAAGCTGCCCATCGTGCTGTGCCATAGGGATTTTTGGGTGACAAACATCATTGATTCAGACGGTAACATTATACTCATCGACTGGGATACCACGGGGTGGGGCTATTTAGGTGAAGATATGGCAAGCCTTATCGCGGATGAAGCCGATATTGAACAGATGGTTGAATACTACCATAGATGTATCCCGGCGTATTACAAGGGCTTTTCGGAACAAGCGGATATTTCGCACATAACGGATAACTGCGTTTATGAGATGATTCTACTAAAGTTCGGGTACAGGCTTGTAGAAGGTTATATGGATGCAGGATCGGGAGACCAACTCCAGGAAACGGATAATGAAAGAGCCCTGCACATCCGTACCCTGCAAAAAATCTTTGAGATCAAAAATGATCAATAGTCTCGCAACAAAGCGGGAGAATGACCGTCTATATGATACATAAAGTGGACATAACGCTCTATAACCCGCCAAATTCACTGCCGAAGACGGATATGGCGGCGATCGTAACATTTGTCATTGTTGTGAAAGGTTAGCTTCTATTTGCTGCACCTTTTTCAATTAGGCGGGGATATCACAGCAACAAATCGAAAGATCCTTTGTTCTATAATCGAGATGAAGCGGAGGTTAATATGAACGGAGGATAATATGAATGAATAGTACATGGAGTGATAACAGCACGAAGGCAATGGAAATATTGGATCGAATGTTTTCAGCCGAAATGGAATTTATGCGCTCGGATGGAAATGACTTTAGCGGTATAAGATCTGCCTTTCACCCCGATATCGTTGTACATGAGCCTGCATCCCTGCCTTATCCGGGCGATTGGTGTGGTTATGAAGAACTTGGAAAACTCTTTAATACGATGCATAATAAATGGAGTTCCATGAACGTTGAGAACATGGTTGCTACATTAGATGGTGACACCCTTTTTATGGGGGGGACTTTAGTGGCAAAGGCTAGACAATCTGAGAAAGAAGTTCAATTACCTTTCGCTCAAATCTTAAAAATTAAGGACGATTTAGTCGTAGAAGCATTTCCTTATTATTTTGATACTTCTTTAATTAACGCAGCACTTGGCCATTCCGAAATTAATAAATAAGCTATAAGCTAACGGAGGACAATAGACCATACAGCACAACTGCAGCCGGCAAATCTTAGGCTGCTTTTTTTGTTAATAAAAGGGCAGGATGGTTCTGATTGCTGGTGAATGGGAGTTGACATGCTGATTGAACAGCAGTCAAACTAACGGGTGATTTGGTGCTGCCCAAGAATGCTGATATAGTCCTTTTTATCCATGGCGATGGAGCGATCCCCAGGCACATTACAGTGTCAGGTTACATGGGATCATTTTGAAATTTCTCAAGAGTCTGCAGTAACCTTTTTGCATGGATTTTCCTGCTGAAAATGTTCACATTACAATGATCATTGGTGTTTTATTTTTTGGCAGATTAGAGATATTAATTCCGTTAAGGGAAATATTAGGATGAATGGAGAGGTGGAAGTGCCTGTATAATAATGTTAGATGACAAGAACATACACGCTGGGTAGCCGCGTAGCAGCGGTTTTTTTTATAACCATAAAACCATGTAGAGCCTTACTTGAACGTGTCATCCTAAGGGTTCATTGCTCCGGTGATTAAGCCCTTATCGTATCGATTGATACCACATTAAAGTCTGATTTGTCCTATCCCGAAGGTGTAACCTGTACAATGGCGCTCCTTGTTGAACAGAACGTTCGTGACTACTTTTACTACTATGAACTTATTGACATATCGATTGAATGGTTAGATAATAGTTCGCATGCGAAATATTTGCGAAGGGAGCTTAACGTTGCAAGAACAACGGATCCTGGAAATATTCCAAAGCTACCGTGAGGTCCATCAGGCGTTCTTCCAGCTGATGACCAAAGCGGCGAGCAAGCATAAACTCACTGCGCTGCAGCTGATCGTGCTGAGGGTGCTGCGGGAGCACCCCGAGATCCGCCTTTCGGACCTTGCCGAAAAGGTGAAACTCGGCAACAGCACGACCAGCGGCATCGTCGATCGGATGGTCAAGGCCGGTCTCGTGGACCGGGAGAGGACTGAAACCGACAGGCGAGCGATGACGCTGACCCTTTCCGAGAAAGGGATGGCGCTCTGGCGCGAGACGGAAGCCACCCGCTTGCACATGATGCGGTCCCTGCTCGAGCTGCCTGAGGAAGACCAGCGGGAGCTTGACCGCATCCAGCAAAAAGTACTGCATCTTTTAAGAAATTATAGAGAGGAAGAAGCTTAAGCCATGACCACTATGGTATCCAATCACTTGCGCAAGGGGCCGATCATGGCCTCCTTGCTCATCGCCGCGTTTGTGGCGCTGTTAAGCCAAACGGTGCTTAACGTCGCGCTACCGAAAATGATGGCGGATCTCAATGTAACGGAAAGCACGATCCAGTGGCTGTCTAACGGTTATATGCTGGTGAACGGCGTACTCGTGCCCGTCAGTGCCTTCCTGATTAACCGGTTTACAACCCGGAAATTGTTTCTGGTGGCCTCATCCATGTTTGCACTGGGCACGGTTGTCTGTGCGTTATCCGGCGATTTCAGCTGGCTGCTGGCCGGCCGTCTCGTGCAGGCTTGCGGTGCCGGCATTCTAATGCCGCTTATGACGGTCGTTACGCTGACCATCTTCCCGGTCGAGGAACGCGGTAAAGCAATGGGCCTGATGGGGGTCGCAATGATTTTCGCGCCGGCCATCGGACCAACGCTCTCCGGCTGGATCGTCGAGAATTATGACTGGCACGTGCTGTTCTACATCGTACTGCCGCTTGCGATCATCGCCGTGATTTTCGGCGCCTTCTCGATGAAGGACGTCATCAAAACGTCCCGTCCGAAGCTCGATGTCCTGAGTGTGATCCTGTCGACACTCGGCTTCGGCGGACTGCTGTACGGCTTCAGTGAAGCCGGTACGAAAGGCTGGGACTCGGAGGAAGTCATCATCTGCCTGGCCGTCGGCGCGGTCGCGCTCATCCTGTTCATTGTGCGCTCGATCATGGTGAAGAATCCGCTGCTCGAAATGCGCGTGTTCAAATATTCCATGTTCTCGCTCACGTCCCTGATTAACGCCATCATTACCATGGCGATGTTTTCCGGCATGATCCTGCTGCCAATCTTCTTACAGAACATCCGCCACTTTTCGCCGCTTGATTCCGGTCTCCTGCTGCTGCCGGGGGCCATTCTGATGGGTATCATGTCCCCGATCACGGGCATGGTGTTCGACAAAATCGGCGCGCGCTGGCTGGCTGTCGCCGGTCTTATCATCACAACCATCACGACGTACGAGTTCAGCCATCTGGAAGCCGATTCATCATACAACCATATGATGCTCATTTATACGGCGCGGATGTTCGGGATGTCCATGCTGATGATGCCGATCCAGACAGCAGGCCTCAACCAGCTGCCGCGTCGCCTTAACGCGCACGGCTCGGCGATGTCCCAGACGCTCCGGAACGTATCAGGCGCGCTCGGAACCGCCTTGCTCGTCACGGTCATGACGAACAGAGCGGCCTCGCACGGGAAAGACCTCGTCATCGCAGGCCATATCAACCCGAAAGACGCGGCCAAGATGGCCGAGGTTACGCAGCAGGCGACCATTTACGGCATCAACCAGTCCTTCGTCGTGGCCACCTGGCTGACTGTCGCTGCGCTTGTTCTGGCGTTCTTCATCCGCAAGGTGAAGCCGCAAGAGGATACGTTGCAGGTACCGGTTAAAGCGCCCGAGGCGAGTGAGTCGGCGGCTCAACCAGCGCCAGCTGCAGCTGTAGCCCAACCGGTAGACCAACCGGCACTCGCGGAGGTAGCGGCTCACGCGGACATGCAAAATAAGGATAGCGAATTCCGAAATGCCATTCGAGGGTTTTTAACCCCGTCTCAGCCTGAGAAAGACGAAGGGCAATTCACCGATAAAGAATACCGGAAAGCGCTACTGAAACTGAAGGATACCACTAACCAGGAAGCAGAACCGGATGAAGAAATGTCCCCCGACCAAGCTTACCGGGAAACGCTCAAGAAATTGAACGGGCTCCTAAAGGAAAACAAATAAAGAAGCGCGTTTGAACAGCGATCAAGAGAGGAGATCAATCGATGAAAATCTATATTGTGTATGATAGTGAAGCGGGGCATACAGAACAGCTGGCCCGTTCCATTGCCAAAGGCGCTCAAAGTGTGGAAGGCACGGAGGTGTTCATCAATCACGTGAGTAAGGCAAACGTCAAAGATCTTGCCGATATGGATGCGATTATTTGGGGATGCCCCGGACACTTCGGCACGATTAGCTCCGGCTTAAAGGAGTGGATCGATAAGCTCGGGTATTTGTGGGCAAACGGGACGTTAGTTGATAAAATCGGCGCAGTATTTTGTACGACAGCAACCATTCATGGCGGGATCGAGGCGACCTTGCTAAACTTGGTTACACCGATGCTGCATCAAGGCATGATGGTTGTCGGCTTGCCGGCTAATATTCCGGAGAATGCACTGTACGGCAGTTATTATGGGGTCGGAGTGACATCCCCTGTGGAAGATACCCGCGATGACCTGATCCAATCGTTATTTACGAAGGGTCTCGGGCTGGGAGAAGCCCTAGGAAAACGTGTGGCCAATACAGCAAACACCATTGCGGCAGGCAAAAAATTGCTGAGCAACCCTTAAGTGACCTAATGCAAGTACCCGCTGAGGACATCCTCAGCGGGCTTATATCAACAAGAGCGCAGTCCCATTGTTATGGACGGCGCTCTTCTTTTTGATTGAACAGGATCGTGCCGTTCGGATAATCTATCCTAACTTGTATCCTGCGGTTCAGACAAACATTAATCCTCGACAATGAACAATGTTAGGACGAAAATAAAATGGTAAGCATAAATACAGTTAGCTTGGGGGAATGGTAGGATGACTGATATCAATGACAATTTTCATCGGCATATGGGGGTATATGGAATTTGTACAGCTGATAACTGTATATTAGTTATTCGAAAAGTTTTAGGTCCTTACACAGGGAAATATGATTTACCTGGTGGTCGATTAGAGAAGATGGAGTCTTTAGAGCAAGGGATCATAAGAGAACTCCGAGAAGAAACAGGATACACAGTTCGAAAGCTTAAAAATATTGGGGTTTGTGATTTTTCTGTGTTGTGGACCATACAAGATCATACAATAGAAAATTTACATCATATTGCCATTCTATATGAAGTTGATGTTGATTCAGAAGAGATCACTAATGCCATTGAATCGTTTGAAGGACAAGATTCAGAAGGAGCTATTTGGCTGGACTTTGATGAAGTCAATGGTAACAATTCATCGCCTTTGGTATTGCAGGCAATGAAATGGGTACGTACTGGGACCATTGCAGTTGCGGGTGGTTCTTTTGATTATAGAATCTAAGTTTAACATGAAGTACATATTTACCGAAATTTCCATTCCTAAGGATCTTAGAAGAACCAGCAGCAAGCGCGGGCAGATATTATCGTCCGCAGCTGTTACGAATTGGAGTACTCAAGTTCCTTTCAAGTAGTGCAAAAAGCCGGCTTTAGAACCGTTTCGTCCCAATGGCGGAAGCTGGTGGGTGAGGTGTTTTCCGGCGTACGGTGAAGCGCGTGGGATATCCGGTCCGCACCGGCTATGTCCATGCGCAGTGATCACCAATTGACCGATATGGTTAGAAATATTTATAATTTTCATTTTTGGTGACGGCTTACCAGGTTCTTGCTATATTGGAGTTACCGATAACTCTAGAAAGGATGGAACCCATTTGAAAGAAGCATCAGGTAGCCATGCAGTGCTGTTATTCCGCTTATTTGTGCCGTACGCCGTCATTTTATTGGCCTCGCTACTGGTTGGTTGGTTTGCTTATCACAAGACATCCGAGCTGGTTGAGAGTGAATCGCGGGAAAGAAATTCAGCGGTACTGGGCCAGGTCAGGGAATCGCTTGATCGACGGTTTGCCGAAATTGAGACGATCGCTCGGCAAATGTCCAGCGAGTCCAAAGTACTCTCGTTTCAGTTTGTCAAATCACCGTTTTCCGATACGCATCCCTACAGGCTCTGGGAACTCGAAAAAAGCCTGTTCGATTACCAGGTCTTCAATCATTTTATCGTTGACTATTATATCGCTTACAAAAACAGCGGTATGGTCGTTTCGCCGGGAAAGGTATACACGAGCAGGCAGCTTTATGATCTGCAGCTTCATTATGAAGGCTTATCTTATGAGGAATGGTATAAGCAATTGTTCAATGAATTTCATTATAAGACCTACATGCCTGGAACTGAGGTAAAGTATGAAGGCAAAGCCTATTCGGTAGTGAGTTACATGCAGTCTTTCGGGAGCAGGGACAGCCAGGGAATGATTACGGTGTTAATCGATAATAAGCAGATTCAGGAGATGCTGGGCCACATCGATATAGAGCAAGGGGGCTTTGCTTACATTGCGGATCAGAACGGGAGGGTGATCAGTCAAATTGGAGATGTGTATCCGGATTCAAATTTGAAAGCGCTTGCAGGCAGAGAAGGGTTTTCCAGAGGCCAGTGGAAGGGCGAAGATATGCTGATCACTCAAACAACCTCCGGATACAATGGATGGACCTATGTGGCGGCACAGCCCGAGGCAGTCGTACTCAGGAAGGCACATTACATCAAAGAGCTGACGCTAAGTGTGTTCACGGCATCGCTGGCTTTGGGGCTTGTCGCGGCCTTTGTTCTGGCTTACCGCAGCAGCACTCCCGTCATCAAGCTCCAGCGGATGCTTCCTTCGGCCGATAGAAGGGGGACGAATCGGAACCGCTTGCTTCGGCTAAACGCGATGGAGGATATCCACCATTCGGTATCCGAGCTGATTGACAGCCGTGAAGAGTTAAGACGCAGGCTGGATGAGCAGCTCCCGCTCATGCAAAACGTGTTTTTTGACAGGCTTCTAAAGGGCGGCTTTACCTCTATGGAGGACGTGGAGAATGCTATGGACCATGCCAAGATTTACATAAGCGGCAGCCGCCATACGTTGGCAGTCATCCGGCTGGGGGGATATCAGGCGCCGTATAACGAGGCGATGCTCACTGAGCTCGATATTGTAAAGATGGCGGTCTCTGACCGGATTTCTGGGATGGAACCTGACTCGTTGAAAATTCATGATCTTGGGGAAAACCAGCTTGCCTTGTTGCTAAGCAGCCATACAGACACGGAAGAGCGTTGCCGCGAAGAAGTCAAACGCCGGGTGACCCGTATTTTTGATCAAATCCTTGGCTTGCACCAAGCCGGAATCACCATTGCGGTCGGCGGACAGCAGAGCCGGTTGACGGAAATTTACCGTTCTTTTGGGGAGGCCATATTCGTCCAAAATCATGCCTATTGGGGCGGAAGAGAACAGATTATATTTCATGATGACATGAAGTTGACGGTTCCTGCATACTACTTCCCTTCCGACGTGGAGCAGAGGCTGATTCAGATGGTGAAATCCGGGAATTACCAGGAAACTCAACAGCTAATCCAGTTGATTCGGGATAAAAACAGTGTAGAGTTGCAGCCATCCCTTGCCGTAGAACGCATTCTGTCACAGGAACTCTGTGGAACGCTTTTGAAATGCCGCGAACGGGGACAGCAGGGACCGGACGGTATGATGCCGGAGATGGACACCATTCTGAAGGCAGCCGACCCCCGCATGGATCCGGCTTCTTTGATAGAAATGGTTCAACGGGCGCTGCTTGAGCTGTGCAGACAGAACGAGCAGCGTAAAAAAAGCCATAACGATAAGCTCGCCGTCCAACTCGCCTCCTTTATCCACGAACATTTTCATGATCCGGACCTCAGTCTGGCTATGCTGGCGAGGGAGGCACGTACTTCCGAGGCATACGTATCCTACTTTTTTAAAGAGCACATAGGGCTTAACTTTTCCGACTACTTGGAAGATATCCGTATGAACAGGGCCAAAGCCTTACTTGCGGTAGAAAACAGGCCTATTAGTGAAATCGCCCTCTCCGTCGGCTACCTTTCTCTTAATTCTTTCAGCCGTGCGTTTAAACGGGCCAATGGAGTAAGCGCGACCGAATACAGGCGTTTAAATCAAGCCTAATCCTTTCATAACTTGAGATTTGTATAGTCCATGAAATGGGAATAATGCCTTTTCTAAAATTTCGCATAGTGCAAAAAACGTGCAGATTTACCCGGAATTCCTCCCCGTTCTATACTTCGATAACCGGCCGGTACCACATGGCAAAGTAAGGGGGGGATGAAGCTGAAGACGTTGAAGGAGTTGAGGAAAGGCTGGCAGTTGTACGCACTTTTTTTGCTGCCGCTGCTGTATATCATCATTTTTAAATACGTGCCGATGTATGGTGCCCAAATCGCATTCAAGGAATTTAATGTGACCAAAGGGATTACGGGGAGCCCTTGGGTCGGGTTTGGCCAGTTTGAACGATTCTTCCGGTCCCATGAGTTCTGGAGGCTGCTGAAAAATACGCTTTCCATCAGTTTCTACACCTTACTGGCGAGCTTCCCGTTTCCGATTGCGCTTGCACTCGGTCTGAATTACGTCAGGAACCGCCGTTTCAAAAATACGGTTCAGATGGTGACCTATGCTCCTTATTTCATTTCACTTGTTGTACTGGTAGGACTGCTGCTGCAGTTCCTCGATCCGCGGACAGGAATGATTAACACGGTGCTTGGATGGACAGGGCTTGGACCCTACCATTTTATGGCCAAGGCTTCCTGGTTTCAATCGATCTACGTATGGTCTAACGTATGGCAAAATACGGGTTTTTCCTGCATTATTTACCTGGCTGCGCTATCGGGGATTGATCCAGCGCTGCATGAAGCAGCCGTGATGGACGGGGCTACCAAGGTGCAGCGCATGCGGCATATCGATCTCCCGGGGATTATGCCCATTGCGGTCATCCTGTTGATTCTGAATACAGGTCAGATGATGGAGACAGGCTTTGAGAAAATTTTGCTTATGCAAAATTCACTGAACCTCCGTTCCTCGGAAGTCATTGACACTTATGTGTATAAAGTCGGCCTGGTCTCGCAGGCCATGAACTTCTCCTATGCAACGGCGATCGGACTTTTCAAGTCTGTCATCGGCTTTATTCTGCTGCTAGTCGTGAATCAGACCGCGAAGAAACTGAAGCAAGAAAGCTTATGGTAGAAGGGGATGCAAGTTATGAAACCATCTATAATGAAGGAAGCTGGGGCCGACCGATGGTTCACCCTACTGAATTATGCCGTGTTATCCATTATTTTGATCGTTGTCCTGTACCCGCTCATATTTGTCGTCAGTGCGTCATTTAGTTCCAGCACGGCTGTTTTATCCGGCAGGGTGTGGCTATGGCCGGTTGAGCCTACTTTAGAAGGCTATCGGGCTGTCTTCAAAAATGCCATGGTCGTTAAAGGCTTTTTGAACACGATGTTTTATACCGTTGCGGGGACCGGGATCAATTTGGTATTCAGTGTGATGGCAGCCTATCCGCTGTCCCGCAAGGATTTTCGAGGAAGAAATGGTTTTATGCTGCTCTTCGTATTCACGATGATGTTTAGCGGGGGACTCATTCCTTCGTATTTGCTTGTCAAAGATCTAGGCATGATCGACACTGTATGGGCGATGCTGCTTCCAGCTGCTCTTTCGGTTTGGAATGTGATCATTATGCGAACTTACTTTCAGACGACGATTCCGGATGAACTCCTCGAAGCATCTCAACTTGACGGGTGCAGCGATTTACGATTCCTGCTCCGCATCGTTCTCCCTTTGTCCGGACCCATATTAGCGGTTATTGCCTTGTTTTATGCAGTAGGCCACTGGAATCAATATTTTAACGCGATGATTTATTTGAAACGGGCGGAATTGTATCCGCTTCAATTGGTTCTTCGCGACATCCTGGTTCAAAACGAGGTCAATATTGACATGCTCGGAGATGCCAAAACCGCTGCTGCACGGCAGGGATTGCGGGAGCTGCTAAAATATTCGCTCATTGTGGTCACATCCTTTCCGCTGCTTGTCGTATACCCGTTTGTGCAGAAATTTTTTGTCAAAGGGGTCATGATCGGATCGTTGAAAGGCTAATACCCCAATATGATGGAGGGCTGTTATGAGGAACTTCGTGAAAAAAACGATTGGTTTGGCTGCAGTTCTGAGCTTGCTGCTGGCAGGATGCTCTACGGAATCTGGATCCAAGCCAGCTGAACCGGATCGCAATGCATCCGGAACGGACATTCAACTGACATCGCCAGGCACCTACCCGCTGGTCCAAGAGAAGACAACACTTAAGGTCATGGTGCGCGGCAACCCGCTGGTCGAAAATTTCGAAACGAACGAATTCACGAAATGGTATGAGGAAAAAACGAATGTGCATATAGAATGGGAAGTCGTCCCGGAGCAAAGCATGCAGGAAAAACTGAACCTTGTACTGGCGAGTGAAGATTATCCCGACGTGATTATGGGCCTGAACATTTCTCCGTCACAGCAAATGATTTATGGCTCGCAGGGCGCTTTTCTACCATTAAATGATCTGATTGAGAAGCAGGGGCTGCAGACGAAAAAAATGTTTCAAGATAATCCCGAAATTAAATCCATGATCACGGCTATAGACGGAAACATCTATGCACTGCCGGAAGTCAATGACTGCTATCATTGTTCCATGAGCCAAAAGATGTGGATCTACGAGCCTTGGCTCAAAAAATTGAATCTGAAGATGCCTGAAACGACGGAGGACCTTTACCAAGTGCTGAAGGCGTTCAAAGAACAGGACCCGAACGGGAACGGCAAAAAAGATGAAATTCCATTGGCTATCACCCAAAAGTCGTGGAGATCCTCGATCGACGCTTTCCTCATGAACTCGTTTATCTATAACCCGATCTATGGATCAGGCTATAAGCATATGTTCGTCAAGGAGGGCAAGGTCGACGTCGCCTATAACAAGCCGGAGTGGCGTGAAGGTCTTCGGTATATTCAAAAGCTGTACCAAGAGGGGCTGATTGCTCAAGAATCTTTTACCCAGGACGAAAACCAGCTGATTCAGCTGGGCGAAAATCAGGATGCCGTCATCATGGGAGCATCCACGGGCGGACACCAAGGGGTGTTTACTCAACTGCTTGGCGACAGCGGCCGATGGCTTGAATATAAAGCCGTCCCACCTTTAAAAGGGCCGGAAGGCAAGCGGTTTGCAGCCGTGGATACAACGGCATTGACTCCAGGCGCGTTTGTGATTACGAAAAAAGCGAAGAATCCCGAGCTGGCGATGCGCTGGGCGGACGGGTTGTATGAAAAAGAGCAGACCCTCCGCAGCGTTTACGGCCGTCCAGGGCAGGAGTGGCGTGATGCGGAGAAAGGGGAGGTAGGCATTAACGGCAAGCCGGCGGTATGGTCTGAGCTTAAATCGTTCGGCACCGTGCAAAATGTGAACTGGGCACAGACGGGCCCGGCACTCCGTACCAATGACTTCCGATTGTCTGCGGTTGCAAAAGGGGACGACGATCTAGAGGTTATTTTATATCAGGAAACGAAAAATAAATATGAACCCTATAAGCCGACGGATGTGAGTACGCTCCCTCCGCTTTTCCTGACCAATGAACAGGCAACCGAGGCTGCGGATTTGGCCAAGACGATCAACGATTATGTTGATGAAATGATCGCCCGCTTCGTGATTGGCGATGCAAGTTTGGATCAGGACTGGGACAGCTATGTCAGCCAATTGGATGCCATGAATCTGAAGCGGTATCTCGAAATTTATCAGAAAGCATATGATAGCCGCAGTAAATAGAGCAGACGAAGAACATGACCATCGATAAGGGGAAGTACTAAGGTATATGAAGGTCGGTGGATGCACCAACTCTTCCCAAGGTGGATTGGACCATGACAATCGCCGACGTGGCGGCGCAGATGTATGATGCCCCAAGCCATCAAGGGGATTGTCCGACAACCAGAACATACAAGCTTAATAGCCGCGCAGCCGCGGCTTCTTTGTGTTTTAACGATATATGTGTTGACTGACGCCCGCTGTTCTGAGTTCATATCGAAGAGTTACCGGAATCCATGTCCCTGAATATGAAAAATTCACCTCAACAGGATTATCTATATGCTGTATTCGCGGGCTCGCCTGAATGGTTTGATATCCCTGACGAACGGCTTTTTTTGTTTTACCATGATGTTGATTCGATGATCATCGCTCCGTTTTTGCAGACCGTCGTCTCCGAGATGTCCTATATATCTGGTTAAGAATTTAAATACTTTGCCTGAATTTCATTTAAAAACTGATCAGCAGCGGCGGAAAATACCTGATATTTTTTCCAAACGATATTTAGGCCAGATTCAAGTCTCGGCTCTAACGGTCTAAAACAAAGGTTACTATCGCCAGATGTATTCACTATTTTATCAATAGTTACGGCATAACCAAGGCCTTCTTCAACCATCATAGCGGCATTATAGGCAAGATTGAATGTAGTTACGATGTTTAGTTTATCAAAATATTCACCAAACCAATCTGAAAATTCATTTTTAGAAAACGTCTGCTTCATGGCCTGTCGTGAACAAATTAGTGGAACGTTCAATAAATCCACGGCTTGAATGGTATCTTTGACAGCCAGCGGACTGTCTTTCCTCATAACAACGCCCCAAACATCTTTGGCGGGCATATTGATATAATTGTATTTTGATAAGTCAGCGGGTTGAATTAATATGCCAAAATCAAGCAATCCTTTGTCAAGCCTTTCCGTCACATCGTCTTCGTTTCCGCTGTAGAGATGATACCGTATATTTGGATATCTTAACTGTAAATTTTTTGCTATGTGTGCAATCTGTTTCATGGCATCTGTTTCTCCACAGCCTATGTAAACATCACCACTTATGGTTTCTTCCATGCAATTGAATTCTTCCTCTAATTTGTTGACCATATCGACGATTTCTTCTGCTCTCTTTCGCAGGAGCATTCCTTCTTCTGTAAGGATGATACTGTGACTACTGCGAATAAATAGCTTTTTCCCTAACTCTTGTTCGAGGTCTTTGATTTGTCTTGACAAGGTCGGCTGTGTAAGGTGCAAAAAATCGGCAGCCCCCGTAATGCTTCCTTCTCTTGCAACAGCAAGAAAATATCGCAAAACTCTAAGTTCCATCTCACACTCCTCCATTCTTATGTTGTAGTATACACATTTCAAAAATGCTTAACAAGCATATCTAGATATAAGATATAAGTATTTGTTATATGTATAAGGTGTAGCTAGAATAAATAACGAAGAGTGAAAACAACAGTATGAAAGGATGTTAACCACTGGCGCGACAGTCCTACCCCCGGGAGCAGTTTATTGAGATAGGAGTTGTTTTTTTTGTCCAAACGAAATCATTTATTGATCTTTATATTAACCATAGGAGTGTTCGGCATCTTAAATACTGAAATGGGAGTTATTGGGATTTTACCATCCCTTGCTGACCACTATCATGTCAGTATATCTAAAGCAGGGTTACTGGTGAGCCTTTTTGCCCTTGGCATTGCCATATCTGGTCCAATCTTGCCCTTATTATTTTCGGGAATCGACCGTAAAAGGGTCATGCTCCTTGTTTTAGGAGTTTTCGTTCTGGGTAATGTGGTGTCCCTGTTTACAACGAACTTTACCATTCTATTAATTGCTCGTATCATTCCAGCCTTTTTTCATCCCATTTATTGTTCGTTGGCATTTACCGTCGCGGGGTCTTCGGTAAGAAAAGAAGAAGCTCCAAAAGCTGTTTCTAAAGTGTTTATAGGGGTATCTGCCGGTATGGTAGCCGGTGTGCCGATCGCCAGCTTTATCGACAGTGTCATTTCGTATGAAATGGCGATGGCGTTCTTTGCTATTGTAAATGCCATTGTTTTGATAGCTACTATACTATTTGTGCCTTCGATTCCTGTGGAACAAAGACTTTCTTATGGCTCACAGTTTTCGGTATTAAAGAAGCCCATAATGTGGATTTCTATAGTGACTGTCATACTATTAAATGCATCGGTATTTGGGGTTTACAGTTATCTTACCGAATACCTGAAATCCGTAACGAATATGTCTCCGAATACCATAAGTTTAACGTTGTTTATCTTCGGAGGAGCAAATATGGTTGGAAACATAATTACTGGGAAGTTACTCACTCATAATCCCATCAAATCTGTCGTATCTTTTCCTGTATTATTGGGTGCTGTCTATATCATTTTATTCTTTATAGGTAATTTCACCGTACCTACAGCAATAATAACTATCATTTGGGGAGTGCTTGCTGGAGGCATCATGGCGAACATTAACCAATATTTGATCGCTTCCTCAGCTCCTGAAGCACCTGATTTTGCCAATGGATTATTTATATCAGCATGCAACGTAGGAACAACATTGGGTTCTGCTGTAGGGGGGATCATTATTTCAGGAATGGGGATTCAGTATGTGATTTGGGTGGGGATCTTATCACTGATACTAAGTTTGGTAACGATTTTTCTAAGAAATGATATGTTTAGTCCGACAAAACAACTTTCTAGATAAGCAATTAGCTCCAATCGACCCTATCGTGAATACCGTAAGCGTGAAAATCTACATGAGTGACTGGTGTGCCTCTTGACGTGGAGAGGAATGGGGCCCAGTCCAAACTTAGTTGCGAGAGTAGGAGGAAGGATTTACATGTCAAATCTAACGATGGCAACTAATTTCTTCGGTGCCTACCATGTGATTCGTTCCTTTATTCCCCTCATGGAGAAACAAGGATATGGACGGATTATTAATATTTCCTCAGAATATGGAGCGATGAGTGAAATGTCACATCAAGGAGTAGGCGCTTATAAGCTGTCTAAACTTGCCCTTAATGGATTGACGCGATTAATAGCTGCAGAAATCAATGGTAATATCAAAATCAATGCCGTTGATTCCGGGATGGGTAAGCACAGATATGGGTGGACCATCTGCACCAAGAACTCCTAAGCAAGCTGCTCAATCTATCCTATGGTTAGCGACGATGGGTCCAGACGGACCTAATGGGGAATTCTTCAGAGATGGAAAACGAATCGATTGGTAACATATGGGCAAAAGTTAAGAAAGCATTTTTGAACAGGAACAGCAATCCCGAAGAAATCGAGTATGCGAATAAAGGTATAATAAGCTTTGTAACTGTCTAGCTGTTCATTTGTCAGTCAATAAATTGAAGGAGTCTGTGATGAAAAACATCTTTAATCAAACGGACACTGCGGAGATCTTGAGCCGGATAGACAAATTGAGTCCAAATTCACGCGCTCAATGGGGTAAGATGGATGTTGCCCAAATGCTAGCTCATTGCTCATCGTTCCATGACATTGCAATGGGCAATACCTTTCCCCCAAGAGGTTGGTTAGGCATATTCATTGGAACGTTTGTGAAGCCAATGTTTTATAATGACAAGCCACCTGCCCGCAACATGTCCACGATTCCTACAATTATGATTGTAGAAGAAAAAGAATTTGAAACAGAAAAAGTAAAATTAAAACAAAAAATTGTAACATTCCAAAGAAATGGTCCGGAAAAATGTACGTCTCACCCACATCCCTTTTTTGGAAAACTGACTCCTGAGCAATGGGGAAAAGGATTATACAAGCACCTAGACCATCACTTAAATCAATTTGGTGTTTAGTCATTCACAGAAGTATCAAGGTCTGCCAAGATAAAACCCTCACTTATCAGGTTATGGTAGGTGAGGGTTTTAACGTGTTTAGATGATAGGATCCATGCGGCATATTCCGAGTTTGGCCAGAGCGTAAGCTACGCTATCAGTTTAGCAGTATCGAATTGCATGTAGCGGAATTCAATGAAGATGCGATCGGATTTTATGAAGCCAAAGGATTCAAACCAAGAAGCAGGACGCTGGAATTGCCTATCGTATAAATCGCGCCACTAACCAAGTACAAGGTTCGAGTTTAAGCATGACTACTACTTTCAAAGGTTAATTAAGCCAATGGGCAGGATTGTGGATCGCTATGCCGAATACCTCAATAATCAAGTTGATTCAGACAAAAATTAGCATGTTAAATAGGAGAGTCTTATGGGAGATCAGTTGAACTGGGCCGGGAACTATCGCTACAGCTCGTTGGAGCTGCTTGAGCCTAAAAATATTGAAGAGGTTAAGGATCTGGTAGTTAACCGCAGAAGCATACGCGTGCTTGGCTCGCGTCACTCTTTTAACGGAATTGCCGACACCGGTGGCAGCCACCTCTCGCTTCGAAAGATGAATCGGGTCATCGATCTCGACCGAGAACAGAACATCGTAACTGTCGAGGGTGGCATTCGGTATGGCGATCTGTGCCGCTATTTAAATGATCATGGCTGCGCGTTGTATAATTTAGCATCGCTTCCGCACATTAGCGTGGCTGGCGCCGTGGCGACAGCTACCCACGGCTCGGGCGTCCATAATGCAAGCCTGGCGTCTTCTGTACGTGCTATTGAGCTAATGAAATCGGATGGAGAAGTTGCGGTACTTACGCGCGGGGTTGACCCCGAGTTTGATGGGGCGGTCGTCGGACTTGGCGGACTGGGAGTCGTCACTAAGCTTACACTGGATTTAGTACCTTCGTTTCAGGTAAGTCAGACCGTATATGAACGTCTTCCTTTTTCTGCACTGGATAGTGACATCGAAGAAATTTTATCTGCCGCATACAGTGTCAGCTTGTTTACGAATTGGGCAGAGCCCATATTCAATCAAGTGTGGGTAAAACAAAAGCTGGGAACAAACGGGGAGGATGAGGCACCATCCCATTTTTTCGGGGCTTTACCAGCTCCGGAAAAAAGGCATATGGTTTCTGGTCAATCTGTCGTAAACTGTAGCGAGCAGTTAGGCGCTCCGGGACCATGGTACGAACGGTTGCCTCATTTCCGCATGGATTTTACCCCCAGCGCGGGCAACGAACTGCAAAGTGAATATTTCATTCCAAGGCGGCATGCACTTGAAGCGATACATGCGCTAGGCAAATTGGGTGATCGAATTGCGCCTCTGCTCTTCATTTCCGAGATACGAACAATTGCTTCGGACACATTCTGGATGAGCCCGTGCTACCATCAAGACAGCGTTGGTTTGCATTTTACATGGAAGCCGGAATGGGAGCGGGTGCGCGAGTTACTTCCGCTTATCGAACATGAACTGGAACCGTTTGGAGTACGCCCGCATTGGGCGAAGCTGTTTACGATGGAGCCGGAAAGATTACAAGCCCGGTATGAGCGGTTGGCGGATTTCCGTCAGTTGCTGCTTCGATACGATCCAACCGGGAAGTTTCGGAATTCGTTCCTGGATCATTACATTATGAATTAATGTAAAGTATTAATGACTTATCTAGAAAATGTAATTGACCTCCACCTCTTTCAATAAGGTTGGAGGTTTTTGAGTTTGTAAGCTACGAAAGAATCAATTTGATCAATAAGCTAAAAGGTAGATAAGTGTAACTTTCTATTATTTGGATGCGTTTGATAATTATAACTGCTATAAAGTGAAGAGCGAGGAAATGTTTAGGAGTGAACAAATGTGAGGATGTATTTTACAAGCATTAGAATATTGATTGTTGTTGGTTTTATCGTTTTTGTAGTGGGTAGTGTCATGGCATTCCAAAGCACGGCTGCTAAAAGTACAATGAATCAAAGCCACACAAATTCTCTGAACTATTTTGAAAATGAACATGGGCAAACGTACGGTTCTGCTCAAGAGGACAATTCCGCTGATATGCTGCCTGATTTAATCCATGCAGGAAGTGTGAATGGTATTCAAGGGTATTTGCTGAAAAAAGATTACCTCGGTGAACCTGGCGATGTTCCACTGTATGATGTTGATGGGAAAACGGTAATTGGTACTTTTCATGTTGGCGCCAAGAATATGAACTTTCCTAAAAATAAACACGGACAGACGTACGGTTCTAGCGCAGATGCTGCTTCTCCTGGTATGGAACCTGAATTAATCAGGGCTATTGGTGTGGATGGCACTGCAGGATATGTGCTGAAAAAAGACTTAGACGGTGAGCTACCTAAATCACCCGAGGAAGCCATTGCAATACAGAACAGTAGATCACCAGATGGTCGTGATATTCCGCTGTATGACGTTAATGGTGAATCCGTAATTGGTGTGTTTCATGTTGGAGGAGAGTAATGGAAAAGTTAGAGTTAACTACAAAAGCCAAAAACTTCTTAAATAATTACAAAGAAGGGAGAATCCATCTAGCGGATCTCCCTTCTCTGAATCTTATAATAAAGGTCTTCAAGCAAACTAACAGTGAAGGAGAAGAGAGTTATGAGGAGAATTTTGACAGCATTAATCTTGACTATAGGATTGGGCTTTTTTAGTCATCCTGTAGTAACTATTGCTGCAATGGACTACGATGCGTATGAAGCTGAGGCCGAAGTAAACGTGAATGGTCATTTCATTCAGATGGATGTTCATCCGGTTCGGGACAAGAATCATCTTTTCATTCCCATTCGAACGCTTGAATCTTTAGGACTAACTTATAGCTGGAACCCTTCATCTCAAACTACAACTATCCAAAGTATGGAGAAGGAACGGGTGAAAATGGAAGTTGAAGTAGGCAGTAAAGTGGCTTTTATTAATGGTATAGATAAACAAATGGACGCGCCTGCACAAATCAAGAATGGTCGTGTACTAGTTCCTATCCGATTTGTATCCGAGAACTTAGGCTATCACGTGAACTATGAAACCATCCGTAATATCGTTTTTTTAACTGCGAATGCTTATAAATTTGATGTCAGCGTGTTAAGCCAGAAGGATTTGCAAGCTGCACGCAAAGCTGCTATCTCATTGCCTTTAGAGGCAAGCTTTAAAATGCTTGGTTTTAGCACGAAAGCCCTGCACAATTACACATTCCCAGCCGGTAGGGCGGATATGTACCTTTTTAATGACAGTTACACATCTTCTATTGTGGAAATAAAGGATGGAAAGGCAGTAGTACGTGGTCAATTTGTATATGGGGCGAGATCAGACTTTGCATATACAGCAGGCAACATTACGGATCTTGCAGACCCTGTGTTGAGACCATTGTTTGAAGATAATGTGAACTACAGCAAGAATTTAAACGGTACTACTTCAACGTACTATACAGATGATGAAGGTAATCCTAAACGCTTTTCCAGTTCAAATTCCATAAAGACATATTCCGATATTATTCAAAAACTTCCGATAAATAAATAACATACATGCTTAAAGCCGCGTAGCAGCGGTTATTTTTGTTTTCACAATACATATGTCAAAATCCTACGACAAGAACATGGATTATCAATTACAAGTTGGCGCTAAACTTAGGGTCACCCTGAAGAAATTCCTAAAATAGCGAGTATCTCCAAAAAAAATTATTCTCGTACTGAACCTTTTTTCCCATGAGAGCGAATTAAGGGTTGTAACACGTTCAGGAGGGCCCCTATGAATGATAATGAGTTACTATCGTGGCTTGAAAAAGCGAAGTTGGGCGACGAGTCCGCCTTTCAGCTAGTCTATCAGGCGACTCACCAAGACGTCTATCGGACGGTTGCTTTTCTCGTCTACAACAAACAAGACATTGAAGATATCGTGAATGAAGTTTACATGAGCATGTGGCGTACGTTTCATACCTACGACCCGAACCGGCCTTTCCGGTTTTGGTTGCATGGGATTACTGTCCGTCTAGTCCAAGACTGGAAAAGAAAGACATGGCGGCGAATTCGCCTCTTTGAACGAAACCGCCGGATGACATGTGAACATTTCGACTGGACGGACAAAGCTGTGCAGCAGTTCGAGATGCAGCATGAACTTTTCAGCCTTGTCCGCCAATTATTGTACAAATTACGTGTGGTCGTTATCCTTCGCTATTTTCACGACTACGCTCTGGAAGAAATTGCAGACATTCTACAGATCCCCGTTGGCACAGTGAAATCCAGGCATCACCTGGCAATGAAAGAACTCCGTAAACGGATCGAAATGACGGGAGGAGACGCGTATGTCCATTGAGAAGGAATTGCGTGAAGAGCTTCGCCAGGTGGCGGATTCGATGCAGTGCCCACCCGAATTGTATGGTCGTGTCCGACAGTCCTATCATCAGTATGCAAACGATAAGAGAGGTAGATCTCCCATGAAAAAACGAGTGCTCGCAGGTATTGCCGCAATAGCCATCCTGATTCCGTCCGCGGTATTTGCTTCTTCCTATCTAGCCGATGATCTATTCGGTTCTGTTTCAACTATTGAACAGCACGGCGGCACACAGGAAGATTATCAAGAGATTGAGGGAATGCTGCAAGCAGCAAAAGGCAAGCTCAACGAAGATGAATTTAAGGAGTATCAGGTGCTGATAAAGCAGCTGATCCAATTAAAGCTGAAGATCACCGATGAAAAAGGGGTCAAACATGAGGAGAAGCTGACCCAAGAAGAACAGCAGCGGTTTGAGCAGCTAGCCTCTAAGCTGGCACCATACTTCGAGAAGATAAACAAAAATGCCAATCCGTAATAGGAATGAAGTAAGGACCGATCCCATGTGGATGGGTCCTTTTTTTGTCAGATTGACCGAACGAAAATAGAACCATTCGAGATCATTCGGCGAAATTCCATCCTGTAAAGATATTCATTTTGGTATATATTTCTTCTTCATCAATAGACATGTTGTTCTCAATCCACCAATTTAGGACACCTAAAACGGCTCCGATATAGGCCTCTATTTTAATTTGTATTTCGATGGAATTTACTTCAATGGCGTGCTGCTCGGCCAAGTATTTCTTCATGCCTTTCCCCATATCCCTCCGCAACAAATTCCTTAGGGAGTCCCTTTCTTCAAATAGAAACTGTGAAAATAATGTTTTATGTTTCGCGGCTATAGAAAACAGTTCCCGGAAATTATCCGATGGAGAAAGGGATACTTCGGCAAAGTTCCGAAATTCCTCCTCAGCAATTTGCATCACGGCATGTGAAAGTAAATCAAATTTATCCTGAAAATGCGTATAGAACGTAGTTCGGTGCACCATCGCTAAATCACAAATTTGCTTCACTGTGATTTGTTCGAAGGAGTGTTTTTCCATTAGATCAAACAGAGCATTATACAGAAGTTTATGGGTTCTTCGGACTCTGAGGTCGTCCGTTGTTTTGTTAACCATGACAGATTCCTTTCCGTGTATCGTTTTTCGACATATTCGCGATTTTATCGGTTGATGAGGTACATTATACATCATATCATTTAATCTACAAAGGCAGTTTAAATATACATCTGTCTAATTTAATTTTGTAGGAGTGATAAATATGGCCAACTTAAGCACAGATCATCAACTCACTGCACTTGAACAGCAATTACTAAACAACGCAACAGCGTTAGTTCCCTATCTTCAAAAATTCGGAAGGCTTATAGATGAGGAAAGACATATTCCCGAAGAGGTGATTCAAAAAGTTTCGGATGCAGGTTTGTTTAAACTTGGCACACCCAAAGAGTACGGAGGTCATGAGGTTAGTATCCGTGCCATGGTTGAAATTATTTCCGAGGTGGCCAAGGGGAACGGTTCTGTTGGCTGGGTCGTTCAAATCATCAACGGAAACAATTTTACCGCCTCATTATCTTTCCCTTCCCAAGTATTAGACTCGCTCTTCAGCCAGGAAGAGGAGGTGCGTTTTTGTTCTGTCTTAGCAGCACGCAAAGCTGTTGTAAAAAAAGTAGACGGGGGTTATTGGGTAGAGGAGGGCTTGTGGGGATTCGGTTCAGGTTCTAAGCATGCAACCCATGCTTTGTTAAATTTGAATGACGCGAAGTCCATGCAGGAAAGCGGAAATTTGGGGATGACGTTGGCCATAGTACCGATGAGTGAAGTTACCATTGTAGATGATTGGTATACGATGAGCTTAAAAGGATCTGCAAGTAACAGTTTGGAATTAAAAAATGTCTTTATTCCAGATCAATATGTCGTCACCCAGGACACAGAACAGATAAGTTTTTTGTCTGCCGAATTAAAAGGACGTGACCGATATAGACCTTATGTTCAGCTTATCACAAGCATTACAACGGGGATCAGCGCGATCCTCGGGCTTGCCAGGGGGGCCGTTGAATATTTTGTTGAAAAGGCGCCTCATAAAGGTATTACGATGACTGTCCATACCTCTCAAGCGGCAGTAGGTCATATTCAGTATAAAGTAGGACTCGCGGCCATGAAGGTTGAATCCGCGCATCTTCATATCAGTCGGGCGATTGATCATATGGAGCGGCATGTACAAAATGCGGAAATATTCAGTCTAAAGGAGCTTGCTCAGCTTCAAACGGATATGACCTATGCAGCGATGTTATGCTGGGAAGCTGTAGACATGCTAATGGCTGAGAGCGGAGGGAGTGTTATTGCCGATTCCAATCGCTTGTCCCAAATCTTCCGCGACATTCGAGGCGGCTCCAATCATGCGCTGACTACTGCATCCACGGGACTTGAGTTATACGGAAGAGTACTGTTGGGCTTACCGCCACAGCATGGTATGACGTTAGCTTACGTATCTTCTCTAAGAACAACTACTGGAGCTGAAGCAAACTCATGAGTAAAATAGCGATCATTTCCGGAAGTCTCAACCATAAATCCCGAGTAAACGGCATGATCAACTATGCCAAGCTGAAATTGGAGCAACAAGGCTGCGAAGTGGCGATCATTGATGTTTCTTCCTTGCCTCCCGCTGATTTGATGCATGCCAATTTCAATAGCAGACTGATATTAAGTGCACACGCTAAAGTGGAAGAAGCGTCCGGTATCATTATTGCAAGTCCGGTTTATAAAACGACTTATACAGGCGTCCTAAAAGCTTACGTTGATTTATTACCGCAAAACGGCTTTAAAGATAAAATCGTAGCTGCTTTTTTCGTAGGAGGCACCATTTCGAACTTACTTTCAATCGACTATGCGTTAAAACCCCTTTTAGCTTCGATGGGAACGAAGTCTTTTGCGGAAAATGTATTTGCCATTGACAGTCAAATCGAAAGGATGGAGGATAGCGAACAAAACACCCGTTTCCAATTGGCTGACGAAATCCAGCAACGAATTGATGCTTCAATGCTGGATCTGGTTTCCTACACCAAATATATCTGACGGAGGTTTATCAAACTACGAGTACAAAGTTACTGCTCATGGGGACAGCGGGCTATGAGTCATGAATGTCTGCTGTACAGGAGTTTTGTTGATGATGTTGACTGACTAACGATTTTGAAGGAGCTGTCGTGGACAGCTCCTTTTGACATTTACACGGGAGTTCATCTACCAATTAGCTACTCTATAGTGATCTCATTTATTACATTAATGTTGTATGATAAGCTAAAAAAACAGATATTTCTTTGAATATTACAAGATAATTGAAATAAACCGTTGACTTTGCCTGGATAATGCCGATATACTCACGATGTATTACAAATATATTGGATGAATTGAGGTGGTGGGATATCGGTGCAGGTGAAGATCGATACGATCATTTTACTATGAAAGCGTTTTAATAAAATCAGTGAGGTGATAAGTTTGATATTAAAACGAAGTATTGCGGTCGTGATGTGTGTGCTGCTCTTGTTTGCCCCTCAGGCGGCATTCGCCTATAAGAACCCGGCATCGCTGCCGGACGAATGGGGGCAATATGGACTTGGCGACCCTTACGTGCTGAAGTTTAACGGTACATATTATTTGTATGTGAGCACAAGAGATACCGATGTCGGGGTCAAAGTGTGGAGCTCTCCTGACCTTGTCAACTGGAGCTATGGAGGATTGGCCGCAACCGATCCGGTTACGAAGGCAGCCTACGCTCCTGAAGTCGTTTATTGGAACGGATATTTTTATATGTATACCTCTCCTGCCGGCAATGGTCATTACGTGCTGCGCAGTGAAAGCCCGACGGGTCCGTTCACGGTGCAGACGGGCAATTTGGGCCATTCGATTGATGGCAACGTCTTCATTGACGATGATGGCAAGTGGTATTTCTATCATGCGAACGGAGAAGGAATTCTCGCAGCTGAAATGCCTACGCCGACGACGATCGGTAACAGCGTCAATACGGGTGCAAACATGAACGGTTGGACGGAAGGTTCTACGCTGTTCAAACGCAACGGCAAATACTATATGACGTATACCGGCAACCATGTATTCAGCAAAGGCTATCGAGTCGACTACGCAGTTAGCACAAACCCGCTCAAGGGATTCGTGCGTGATACGGACAACCCGCTTCTGATCAGTACGGAAGGTCCGACCGTCGGTCTCGGCCATAATACGGTCGTCGTTGGCCCGAACCTGGATGCCCGCTATATTATTTACCACAATCTCGAAGGAAAAGGCATTGTCGGACCTCTTCGCCATATGGGGATGGATCGGATCGTGTTCAACGGTGACAAAATGTCCGTGCTCGGACCGACGGCAACCGAACAGCCGGATCCGGAGATGCCGGATTTTGAGGATCGGTTCAAAGGTACGGAACTCAGCACAGCTTGGACGAATGCAGACGGTGTTAACTGGAGCATGGATTCGGGACTTCTGCATCAGCAAGCTGCCGGTACAAGCAGGCTGTTGACCACTGCTGAGGCCGGAAGCAGCTATACGGCAGAATTTAACCTGCAGCTGGCAGAGTCCAGCAAAGCTGAAGGCCAGCGGCTCGGGGCCGTGTTCTCCTACAAGGGGGATAACGATTTCGGCACAGCGCTGTTAGATCCGACGAGTAATTCGCTAAAGACACAGTTCCGGGTGAACGGCGCCGATCTGGGATGGGAGGAGAGCACGCTTCCGGAAGGGTACGATTATACAAAACTGCATAATATCCGGGTTGAGAAAGCAGGGGACACGTTCAAGATCTACGTCGACGGCATGCTGAAGCAGACGCGCAGCGCAAAGCTTGGCGGCGGCAGTATCGGTTACGTCACGGAGAACGCGAAGGCTAATTTCGGTTATGTTGCTTTCAGCAACGACGTGAACGGAAGCAGCGATTTTGATGCCGCGAAACCGGTTCCGGGTCAAGTTGAAGCCGTTCATTACCTGCCAGGCGGCGAAGGAGTCGGCTATCACGACCAGACGCCGGATACTATCGGCGATTACCGTGGAGATGGCGTGGATACGGCCACAGCAGATGACAGCACCTCACATGTCACTGCTTTCGAGAAAGGCGAATGGCTGCAATACCGGCTGAACATTGCGGAGGCAGGCAAATACGATATTGATCTCTCTTATGCAGATGCAGCTCTGGGCAGCAAAGTACAGCTCACTCTGGATAGTGGACGGCCGCTGGGTGAGTTTGAGCTGGCAGCTGACAACAACACTGCTGATGCAGGATGGCAAACCGCACAGCTGAATGAGGTAGATTTGCCGGCAGGTGAGCATATTTTGAAGGTCACTGCCGTATCGGGCACGACCTCGCTGGACAAGCTGTCGTTCCACCGGCACGCGGACGTTCCGGTTCTCTATGATAATTTCGATGATGGACAAGACAACGGCTGGCAGCGGTATGAAGGCTTCTGGAGCGTGAAGTCCGACATAGCCGAAGAGGAGCAGGCTTATGACGCCTATCATCCGATCCCGGGTACGATTGGCACAGTCCACTATATTTCTGGTGGAGAGGGTGTAGGTTATCATGAGAATACACTCCAAAACATCGGCGGCGAGTACCGGGGAGATTCGGTCGATATTCGCTCCAATTCGGCCAGCGGCGGTTACAACGTCGGCTGGAACCAGACGGGTGAATGGTTGAAGTTTAACATTGACGTAGCGGAAGCCGGAGCCTATAACGCAGAGTTCAAAGTAGCAACTACGATGGATGGAGGTCAAATCCGGCTCTGGCTGGACGACACGACGGATCTTACAGGCATCGTAGACATTCCGAAGACTGGTGACTGGAATATCTGGAATGTGGTGCGCAAATCCGGTGTTACCCTGCCGGCAGGCAAGCATACGTTGAAAGCCGAGACGGTCCGTGGAGAATTCGATTTTGCAAGCATAGCGTTGACGAGGAGTGATCAGCCGATACCCGCGCCCGGCGTCGTCGAGGCTGAGCATTACAAGCCCGGCGGTGAAGGCGTAGGCTATCATGACTTGACGCCTGAGAACATTGGGGGCAAATACCGCAGCGATAGCGTCGACATTCGATCCGCTGCGACCGGCGATCAGATCGTAGGCTGGAATCAAACCGGCGAATGGCTGAAGTACAACATTCGCGTAGCTGAAGAGGGACTGTACGATCTCGACTTGTGGGCAGCTACGACGTTTAAGGATGCACAAGTCCGGCTGTGGCTGGATGACACGACTGATTTGACTGGTATACTGAACGTTCCTGCATCCGGCGACTGGAATAAGTGGAAGTCGGTGACGAAATCCGGTATCCAGCTGCCGGCCGGTGATCATGAACTGAAGGTCGAAATCGTCAAAGGCGAGTTTGACATGACGAGACTATCGCTCACCCAGTTCGATAAGCCGCACGTGCTGCCCGGATTTATCCAGGCTGTTGATTATAAGGCAGGCGGCGAAGGTACGGGCTACCATGATCTGACTCCCGCTAACATCGGTACGGAATACCGGAATGATGCGGTCGACATCCGCCGAAATGCGGGCGGCAGCTACAATGTGGGGTGGAACGCTACCGGCGAATGGCTGGCCTACAACGTAGACGTTGCCAAGGCCGGCGTGTATAACGTCGATTTCGTGACCGCTACATCGATGGATGGGGCGAAAGTCCGGCTGTGGCTCGACGATACAACCGATCTGACCGGTGAAGTCGATATCCCGAATTCCGTCACCTGGGAGAACTGGGCGACAACAACGAAGCAAGGCATTTATCTCCCGGCGGGCGCACATACCTTGAAGGTCGAAACTGTGGTAGGTGAATTTGACTTCCAGGGAATACGAATTCATCAGAATCCGATCGAAACGAAAACTGCTCATACTGGTGAATATCAAGCAGCGGTTGGCAGCTTCGGAAAAACCTTGATCGGAGACGCCAATTGGTCGGATTACAGCGTGGAATCTGATATCAAGCTGATTAGCGATACAGGCGACGCAGGCATTCTGTTCCGGGCGAGCAACCCGGCTCACGGCAAGGAGCTGAATCAGAACAATGCGGATTTCGTACAAGGATATGTCGCGTACCTGAACAAACAGGGCGTTCATCTCGGCAAGCTGAATTACGGCTGGACCTATTTGACAGGGGAGCCGCTCGAGGTGAAATCAGGCGAATGGAAACATGTAAAAATCGTTGCGCAGGGTGCCCGCATTCAAGTGTTTGTCGATGATATGAACAAGCCGGTTATCGATTATACGGACCGCAGCGGCAGACCATTTACACACGGCAAGGTCGGCATGCGGACGTACATGAATGAAACGAGTTACGACAATTTCACGGTTCTCCCCGCTCCCATTAACGCTCCTGCCATCGGCAAGCTGCTGGAGGAGTTTGGCTCAGCCGGACAGTTAGACGAGAAGATCCGGAAGCAGCTGGATAAGGAGCTTGAGCATGCCGCCGATGCAGTAAGCAAGAAGAAACCGGACTGGAAGCAGGGGATCAAGCATCTGGAGAATTTGCTGAAGCAGCTGAATAAAGAGCAGAAGCAGGATGACGTTTCTGATCAAGCAAAAACAACGCTCAATCGGAGCGTTAACGCACTTATCGAGGTGTGGAGGGCAAATCTGAGTAAGTAACCGATTAATATACCGCAGCAGCAACTAACTAAATTGAACGTCCCTGTACCGGAGACCCTTCGGTGCCGGGACGTTTTTGCGTGATAGTTATAGAGATTATTAATTGGCCCAACCCTGGTCTGACTTTATCAGGTTATGTTTATTATCATCCGCGGTTAGCGGATGAATTGACGTTTGTTTTACGGTTACTCTTATAACTTACGAAGGGAATTCCGCAAAGCTGTCGCCCATTCCTGAGGCATATCGAAAAAGGAAATGTGATGCCCCGGAAAGGTTACCATTTCGCAGCCGAGCCTCTCGGCTAAGATGGGAACGGATCTTCCGTAATATTTCCTTTTATCCAACGTCATCTTGCCTGCGGCCACAGCTATTTTCACCCTGTTTTGCCTAATCTTTTCGATATCGGGCGTGTAGTTAATGCTAGGGAGCATCTCTTGCCGAATCAAGAAATGTTCATTGTTCGCTTCAGTTACCCGTTGCTGATAATCTTTGGGTACGGTCTTGAAAGCGCTGAACGGAATGGACAGGGATAAATTAAATCTGAAGCTGGCTGCTTTAACACCGAATCGGAATGAGGTTCGATAGACGTTCGCAAAAAACCTTTGCCACTTCTCGGAATCTGGTAGCAGTTTTACGGAAGGCGGTTCGTGAACCACCATTGCTTTGACCACCTGCGGATATCTTGCCGCCATGTCCAGCGCGAAAACGGCACCACCGCTATTTCCGAAAACATAAGCCGATGGTTGCCCGACTGCTTCCAACACTGCAACCGCATCTCGCGCCTGTTGGCTGACCTCAAAATTTTGCGGCTCGTTCCGGGTGCTACGTGAATTGCCGCGACGATCATATGTGATTACCTGGTACTCGTCGGAAAGAATATCAGCAACATAGGTGTAAAATCCGGCATCCCCGTTCCCTCCCGGAATCATGAGAAGCGGTTCGCCATCTCCCCGTATTTCGTAATAGAGCTCGTCACCCTCGGTTTTTACGTATCCCGACTTTACCATGAAAGAACCCCTCCAGTATTTGAGTTATCTATGTTTCAAAAATGGATATGAACTTCTCGCCAATGCTATTGCTCCCCAAAACAATACAAGTGCCAGGACAGGATGAAGCGCGCCGCCGAATCCATGCGCCGTATAGTATTGAATATTGAAAAGGAGGAATAAACCGAGACTCCCCCAGGTCATTCTCCAGGAAAGCTTTCCTACAATACCAAGGATAAAGAGGATTACCGAAATGTATTCAAACATATGAACGAATGTTCGGTGCCACTCCCATGCTGCCGAATGGCCGAACACCGCCATCCCAGCCAGATACACTTGTACCACGATACAAATGACCAATATCAAGGAGAGCAGGGAGAAAGCCACTCTGCAGACCATTAGCCGCTTAGGCTCTGTTTGATTGCCTTCTGCCACCCAGATCAAGCTCCTTTCATTAAATGTAATTGTCCAAGCCCATTCTTTTTAGCTCATCGGCGATTTGATCGTAGATTTTGTGCAGCATTCGGATCATATCATCCTTCTCAGCTTCGCTTAACGGACTGAAAAACTCGCTGTCTTTTTCGATTCTCGTCTCATGCATCTTCTCATGTTCCCGATAAATCTCCCTTCCGATATCCGTAAGCTTGAAATAGATCTCCTTTTTATTTCCAGGTTTTTGGTAGCTCTCGATCGCCCCGAGCTCGATTAATCGTTTGGTCACTTTACTAATGGCGCCTCGGGTGACTTGAAAGGCCTTCGCCAATTTGGAAACATTTGAATCCTGCATCTTCTCAATGTAATCAATGCAGTGAACTTCCATGAACGTGTTTTCGTGCATGAACTTGTAGTTTTTCTCTTCCATCTTTTTGAGCAGGTTATGCCTTTCCGAAACACGATTAAAAATACGGCTTAATTCTTCATCAGTAGACATCTTCCACCTCAATATTGTTGACTTAGGAAACAATAAAATCATAATGCATTTTGTTTCCAGAGTCAACAATATCTTAAAACATAGCTGCATTATCAGGTTAATTAAGCTAACGGGCAGGATAACTTAATCGATTCACGAATATGAAAATATAGAGTTGTACTCAAAGCTCCTATGATCTGATGAGAAAGCAAGAAAATCAAGCAGTTATTTTCGATTCATGACATACCCTTTTTTCCTGTACATATCGATTCGAGAGAGGAGTAGATGTCTAATGAAGTACGCAAAACTCGGCAGAACAGACATGGAAGTGTCCCGCATTACGTACGGCGCAATGGAACTGGGAGGGGGCAATGCCTTCTCAGGCGGATTGACTCGCTGGGAGCTGAAGCCCGAAGAGGACAACATCCGGCTTCTCCGTCAAGCTTTTGAGCACGGGGTCAATTCATTCGATACCGCTGAGCTCTATGGGGCCGGACGTTCAGAGTTTATTGTAGGAAAAGCCTTGGCCCATGTAAGAAAACAGTGCGTAGTCGCAACGAAGGTAAGCGCTCATCATCTTCGGCCCAAAGACATCCGTACGGCCCTGTGGCAAAGCATGTTCCGGCTGAACACGGACTATATCGACTTGTATTACATCCATACGCCCAGTAACGACATCCCGATCGAGGAATCTATGGGAGAGCTGAACAAGTTGAAAGAAGAAGGCGTAATTCGTGCAATCGGTGTCTCCAATTTCTCTCTGGCTCAACTGAAAGAAGCCATGCAATATGGGCGGGTTGACGCGATACAGCCGGAGTATCATATGCTCCAGCGAAGCATTGAAGACGAATTGCTCGACTATTGTTTACAAAACGACATCAGCATCATGAGCTACAACTCCCTCGCTAAGGGGATTTTGACCGGAATTTTCCACAAAGGCAAAGAAGTTACCGATTTTCGAAAGGAGAGACCTTTATTCCAATCAGAAAACCTGCGGAAGACGGAGGGCCTCATCCGTCTCTTAGAGGAAATCGCCGCAGCCAAAGGTGCCACTCTCTCGCAAATCGCAATTAGCTGGCTGCTAGGCCGGAAGGGCTTGACCTCGGCCATCGTGGGCACACAGAACGAGAAGCATTTCTTTGAGAACCTGCATTCCATTGACATAGAATTGACCGAAGAGGAAGCGACCAAGCTGGACGTCTTAAGTAAACAGACACTAAAAAATCTCGACTAAACATCTAACCATTTGTTCACCGTAGCCGTCGGGATCTCCTTAGACCCAGTACACGGAAAAGGAATTCAGCCTCATTAAAAGCTAAAAGGGGCTTCATCAATTGGCGGAGGATAACCAATTCCATAATCATTTAAATAAATCACCGGCACATATGCCGGTGATTTTTTGTTGATACACTTCTTTAATTGATTTTTGCCTGGTGTCAAGAGGTGTATACGAATGTAAAGACTAGTGTATAGAACAGCGGAGAGCTTCTTTCTATACTAAAATTATGAAAGACCGCAGCACAGCTTGCAGCGAAAACTAAAACGAAATATACCGGAGGGGTAAAATGTGAAGAGCAAAAAGGCACTTGCCATAGTCTCCTTGACGCTTGCATTGGCGATGACAGGCTGCAGCAGCAAAACGTCGCCTGAGCCAAACCATTCATCTGGAAGTGCCAAGGAACCGATCGAAGCAACAGGCACAGGAAACGGCAATGATATTATAGAGGTTTCAACGGTTTCGCCAAGCGATCCTTACTTGAAATTTGACGAAGGTGAAAGCTTCGACAAAAACTCAGTTTATGATGCTTATGAAAAAGATGTCGGTGTCAAAATTACAAACAAATGGGTTACAGATATAAGCCAATTTAAAGAGAGGGTAAAAATAGCCATCGCATCCAACGATCTTCCGGATTTCTTGCCTGTAAACGCTACACAGCTTAAAGAGCTTACGGAAGCGGATATGATTATGGATTTGACAGAAATTTATGATCAGCATGCTACGGAAGAGACGAAAAAATTTCTGACCATGGACGGCGGCATGCAAATGAAAACAGCGATGATTGACGGGAAAATGATGGGTATTCCGAGCTCATACAACCCATTCAACTATCAATTTTTGTTCGTTCGTACGGACTGGCTGAAGGAGCTGGGTTTGCCTGAGCCTAAAACAATGGATGATTTCTTAAAAATTGCCGAAGCGTTCAAAGCGAAGAATCCTGGGGGCACCAAGGAAGCTTTCGGTATTGCGGTCAGCAAGAGCCCATTTAGTATAGAGACAGGCGTTACCGGTCTGAGAGCGTTCTTGAACGGCTATCATGCTTATGAAAACATTTGGATGGAAGACGGAAACGGCGGTTTGATGAACAGTGATATTCAGCCCGAGATGAAGCAGGCTCTTGCAGCGCTGCAAGACATGTTCAAAAAAGGGTTGATCGATCCCGAGTTTTCGGTTAAAGATACGGAAAAAGCTGCTGAGCTCATCTACGACGGCAGCATCGGCATGGTATTTGGCGCTTCCTGGACACCGGCGCAGCTTGCGAAAGGGGCTGTGAAAGACGGCAAGGTTGTTCAAGAATGGGGAGTGTTCCCGATCCCTTCAATTGATAACAAACCTACATTAAATCAAATTGGTCTTGGCGTTGATGAATACTATGTGATCTCTAAACAAGCCAAGCATCCGGAAGGCGTGATCCGTTTGTTAAACCAATGGATCGTTGCTGACAATCATCCGACAGAAGAGCAGAAAGTATATGGGTATGGTAAAGACCGAGTTGAAAAAGGCAACAACTACTGGCTGCTTAACCCGCTTCGTGTAGGCAAACAGTTTGACAACAACGGCGAGATCCTACCCAAAGCCATTGAGAATAAAGATGAAAGCATCCTTGAGACAGCAGACCAAAAAACGCGTTATGCACGCGCCATGCAATACGTTAAAGGCGATACAAACATGTGGTGGGAATATTTAATATCCGGTCCTCATGGAGCCTTTTCTTATGTTCCAGAAATCCAAAAGAACAAGCAATACTTGCAAAACAAATTCTACGGGGCGCCTACTCCGACGATGGCAGACCGTCAAGAAATTTTAACGAAGAAACGTGATGAAATTTTCATCAAAATTATGATGAACCAAGTATCCGTAGACGAATTCGATAAATTCGTTGCAGAGTGGAAGAAGCTTGGCGGCGATGAAATCACGAAAGAAGTTAACGAGTGGTATAAATCGCTTAAATAGAATCTGCAACGCAGGGAGGGATTGAATCGATGCAATCCCTCCCTTTTTCAAGAACAACCAGGTTCTTTAGCAAAGCATGAACAGCACGAAAAGTGAATCAGCGAGGTGAAGATATGAATAGTCTGACGCGAATGTGGAAGAAGGAATGGCCGCTTCATTTGATGCTGCTGCCGGGTTTGGCTTTGATTATTATTTTTAGTTACATTCCGATGACAGGAATCATGATGGCTTTTCAAAAATATGTGCCGAATAAAGGGCTGTTCGGCTCCCCGTTTATCGGATGGAGGAACTTCCAATTGTTAATGGATTATCCGGATATCGGCCGTATTTTCTTTAACACGGTATATATTGCTGTCATGAAAATCGTTGCCGGTTTGTTCGTGCCGATCACCATTGCTATTTTGCTTAATGAATTGCGCAGAGAATGGATGAAAAGAACGTTCCAAACCCTGGTCTATCTGCCCCATTTTTTATCCTGGGTGCTGCTGAGCGGGATTTTGGTCGATATTTTGTCTCCTTCCTCCGGCATATTGAACCAATTGCTTGGATGGTTCGGAATGAAGCCGATCTTCTTTCTTGGCGACAATAACTGGTTTCCATATGTCATGGTCGTCTCCGATGTATGGAAGGAATTTGGATTTGGCACCATTGTATATTTGGCAGCGCTGACCGGAATTAACCCTACGCTGTATGAAGCCGCTGAAATGGATGGCGCAGGACGCTGGAAACAAACCCTTCACGTGACGCTGCCGGGCATGATGCCGATCATCGTTCTAATGCTTACGCTTAATATCGGGAATGTGCTGAACGCCGGATTTGATCAAATATTTAACCTGTACAGCGCGCCGGTTTATGAAAGTGCCGATATCATTGATACTTTTGTCTACCGCATGGGGATCCAGCAAGCCCAGTTCGGATTTGCCACAGCTGTCGGCTTATTGAAATCAGTCGTATCTTTTATTTTCATTTCCGTATCCTACGTACTCGCATACCGACTAGCGAATTACCGCATTTTCTAAGAGAGTGGAAAAGTCGGTGATTCAGAAAGGAGACAGACCGTGGTCATGAAACCGTCATTCGGAAGAAGGGCTTTTCTAGTTAGCAATCTACTCTTTCTTGTGTTTATATCTCTTTTATGCTTAATGCCGATTATTCATATTTTGGCGATTTCCTTTAGCTCAGGTTCGGCGGCAGCAGCCGGCAAGGTTGCGCTGTGGCCTGTAGAATTTACAACGGCGGCTTATGATAATGTGTTCGGTAAGCCTGAATATTTAAGAGCCTTTGGCGTTTCTATAGAGCGGGTTGTAGCAGGGACGGCATTAAGCATGCTGTTAACGATTGTTACAGCGTATCCTTTATCCAAGGACCGCAATGCGTTTCGTCTAAGAACCGTTTATGCCTGGATCTTCGTTTTTACGATTTTGTTCAACGGCGGGCTTATTCCTACCTATTTGACCATTAAAAGCTTGGGACTTATTGATTCTCTCGGGGCGCTGGTATTACCTACGGCGATCAATGTGTTCAACGTCATCCTGCTATTGAACTTTTACCGTAACTTGCCCAAGGAGCTTGAGGATGCTTCACGGATTGACGGAGCCGGGCATTTTGCAACACTTTGGAAAATCTATGTTCCGCTATCGTTGCCCGCACTGGCGACTACTGGGCTTTTTACGATGGTAGGGCATTGGAATAGCTGGTTTGATGGCATGCTCTATATGAATCATCCGGAAAATTACCCGCTGCAAACCTTTTTGCAAACCGTTATTATTAAGATGGATTTTCGATTTATTAAATCAGAAAATGTGGAACTCATGCTCCAGCTGTCTGACCGTACAAGCAGGGCGGCACAAATCTTCGTTGCGGCTTTCCCGATTCTTATTGTCTATCCATTCTTGCAGCGGTTTTTCATCAAAGGCATTGTAATGGGAAGTGTAAAAGAATAGGCAGGAAGGTCGTAGATCTCGGGCACAGGAGAACAAACGATGAAAAGTATATTCTTTTTACAGGATTCCTCTATATTCAAAAAAATAATGGCCGCCTTTTTGGCGGCCTTGCTGCCGCTTATGGCTATTACCTGGATGATGAATGAGCAAGGGGCCAATCATATCCGCAGTGAAATATCCGATTCGATTCTGAATACGACACGGTTTTATCTAGACTCTTTGGATCAGGAAGCAGACCGGATCAGCCGATATTTACCTAACTACGTCATGGACAGGGATTTAATGGAAGTAGCGGCGACAGGTGAGCAGATGAACTTCTATGAGCGGTCTTATAAAATATTGGATATTCAGCACCGCTTGGATTTAATGAAAAATTCCAGTCCGTTTATTCGCGAGTCGAAGGCGTACATTCCGCAGATCGAGCGCACGGTGCTGAGCAACAGCTATGAAACCAAGCTGAATGCGGAAGAATATGAAGCGATGCAGCCAGACAAGAAGCTTTATACGGGGCCTTTTATTTATTGGCAGGACCGGCTGTTTATTACGATGCAGTACCCTGCAGGCAAAAAAGACCCGCTCTATGTGGTAGGCGTAGAGCTCTCAACCGGCAAAATTAAAGAGACCTTAGCGCAAATCGGCAATAGCAGGGGAGGACAGACCGTATTGTTTAATCTGGAGCGCGACTGGGATATCAATAGCGGCTCCGACATTGAATTGCATGATCTGATGAAGCGGCTGGCTTTTGAAAAGCAGGCAGCGAACGTGAATGAAGGTTATGATACGATCCATTATAAAAACAAGCGATTTCTAACCGTATTCAAGTATTCCAGCCTCTGGAATTGTTACATGGTAACGAGCATACCGGAAGAGATGATTCTCGGTTCATTGCAGGTATATCAAGCTTTATTTTGGTGGGCCTGCTTGCTTGCCGTTTTTATTGTATTTTTCTTTACCTACTTTTTAATCCGGTTAATATACCGTCCATTGATCAAGCTGGTGCGTTCTTTCCGGCGCATGCAGCAAAACGAGCTGGAGCCGATCCTGATCGACCGCAGGAAGGATGAGTTCGGCTATTTATACCAGGCTTTTAACGATACGGTGAAATCTTTGAAAACACTGATTGAGGAAAATTATGAGCAGCAAATTCGCACGCAGCGTTCGGAGCTGAAAAGATTGCAATCGCAAATTAATCCTCATTTTTTATATAATTGTTTTTTCGTGCTTTGCCGTTTGATTAAATCCGATAGCCAGAAGGAAAAAGCCTACCAGTTTTGTTTATACATCGGGCAATATTTTCAGTTCATTACTCGCCATCATGATGACAACATTCCGCTGGAGATGGAGCTTGAGCATTCCCGAACTTATGTGGAGATGCAGTCGATTTGTTACGGGGATCGAATACAAGTGCTGTTTGACGTCGAAGCCCAGCCGATTGAAGTGCCCCGATTGATTCTACAGCCTATTATTGAGAATGCTTATAAATACGCTCTCGGCAATATGCTGGGCACAGGCGAGCTATGGGTGCACAGCAAACTGCGAAATGATGCCTTTTACATTTATGTAGAAGATAACGGCGAGTTCATTACGGACGAGGAGATCGAAGCGCTTGACAAGAGGCTGCGTTATTCAACGAACCAGATTGAGGAGACAACCGGCCTGTTTAATGTTCATCGCAGAATTCAGCTTCGTTATGGAGAAGAGTTTGGGATTACCGTATCACGCTCTGAGCTTGGCGGGCTTCAAGCTATTATTAAACTGAGCATGAGCTAAGGAGGAATCGCCATGTACAGGCTTCTAATCGTAGATGATCTGCCGATTATCGTAGATGGTCTTCTGGAGTTGTTCGAGAAGACGAATCATTTGGAGCTTGAAGTCATGAAGGCCTATTCCGGCGATGAGGCATTGGAGGTACTATCTCATCACCGAGTGGATATTGTGATTTCGGATATTAAAATGTCTGGCATAGAGGGAATTGAGCTGCTGCAGGAAATAAAATCTCAGTGGCCGAAGTGCAAAGTAATTTTATTGACAGGGTACAATGATTTTCACTATGCGAAGAGTGCCCTGACGTTTGGGGCTTTTGATTATTTGCTGAAAGTGGAGAGCGACGAGAAGATCATTCATACCGTTGAGCGGGCGATAGAGGAAATTGAAGAGGAACAGGATCAGGCGCAAATGATCTTGCGGGCCCAGTCCAAAATGAGAATAGCGCTGCCCTCCTTGCAGAAGGAATATATTTGGGGTTTAGTTCAAGGCAAGATGTTGACGGAGCAGCAGCTTCGGGACGCTTTTGCGGAAATGGACATTCCGCTCGACGCATCGCTGCCGGTCTATTTACTGCTTGGCAGGATCGATGCCTGGAAAGAAATGTTCACGGCGCCGGACAAGGCTTTGCTCGCTTACGCTCTTCAAAATATCGCCGATGAATATGTATCCGCCCATTTGCGCTGCTTCTCCGTCGTATTTGACATGAACAAAATGGTATGGATCTTTCAGCCCAAAGCCAGCCCGGAGCTAACGGCGGATACCGGTACGATGGAATGGACCCGGGCATACCGCTATGTGAGCGGCAATTTGGAGACGATACAGGCTACCAGCAAAAAGTTGCTGAGTCTCTCCGTATCTTTTTTAATTGGCAGCGAGGCCGTTCCATGGAATCGGCTGTCGGATCGTTTTCATGCGATGAAATACGGTCTTATGCAAGGCCGTGGCTTGTTCCATGAAATCATCATGACCGATCAGGATATTCAGAAGTCCGAAGAAAAAGAGAGGGCAAAAAGCTATCATGACGGCATGTTCCACGCTCGTGTACAGCTGCTGATGAGCTGTCTTGAAAATAATCACCGGGAGCAGTTCAATAAACTGTTTGTTGAATTGACAGACAGCTGGAAAGATCCGGATACTCCGGATGGGCGAAAGGTTGAGCTGTACCATTCCCTATCTGCGGTTTTTCTGGCGCATTTGCACAAAAATAAAGAGATGCGAGATTACATAAATACCCAGATGAATTTGGATCTGCTGTTCCGCCAGGAGAAAACCTCTTCATGGACGGAGCTCATTCCATACTATTGGCAAATTACAGACTGCTTTTTTGAATGGAATGCGATTAGAGGAACAGAGCTGCCCGCAGAGGTCGTCCATAAGGTGCATCGCTATATAGAGGAGCATATTGCGGATGATATATCCCTAACCGCGCTTGGAGATTATGTCAGTTTGAATCCATCCTATTTATCAAGGCTTTACAAGCAGATCACGGGCATTGGACTGTCTAAATACGTAAATGATTACCGCAATGTTATTGCCAAGGACATGCTGCTCAATACATCCATGAAGGTCAATGAAATTGCCGCCAAGCTCGGCTACAATTCAGCGCTTGCCTTTATCCGCTTCTTTAAGAAGCAAAATGATATGACACCTCAGGATTTTCGTACGGCCCGCGCCGAAACGATGCAGCAAGGTCAATAAATGTATATGGAATGTAATCATTGATCTCTTTTGGTGCGCGGGGTCACCCCTTACAATGAAATCATGATCGATGCCATTGTATATGCAAGGGGGAAGAACATTGGAAGCATTAACGGCTGTACTATTAGGCGCAGGCAGTAGAGGAAGATACATTTATGGACCGTATGCGGAGAAATTTCCGAATGAGCTGAAGTTTGTTGCAGTTGCCGAGCCGGATGATGAACGCAGACAACATTTTGCCGAGATTCATCAAATCGCTGAAGAGCATGTTTATCATTCATGGGAACAAGCATTCGAGCAGGGAAAAATAGCCGACGTGATGATTATCTGCACGCTTGATCGGATGCATTATATACCCGCATTGAAAGCGCTGGAGCTTGGCTACCATGTCATGCTGGAGAAACCGATGTCACCTAATGTGCAGGAATGCATCGAACTGGAGCAAGCTTCTCTTACGAATAAGCGTTTGCTGGCGGTCACGCATGTGCTTCGTTATTCCCCGTTCTGGTCGGGCATCAAGAAATGCATCGAGGATGGGGAGCTGGGGGCAATCGGCACCATTCAGCTGACAGAGAACGTAGGCTATCACCATATGGTTCATAGCTACGTACGCGGCAATTGGCGTAACTCCGAGGAAACAAGCCCGATGATTTTGGCCAAATCCTGCCATGACCTGGACCTCATTTCCTGGCTGATTGATGAGCCGTGCACAGCGGTCAGCTCCTTTGGCTCATTGCTTCATTTTAAAGCCGAGAACGCGCCGGAGGGTGCAGCCGACCGCTGCATCAATGGTTGCGAAGCAGAGAGGGAATGTGCCTTTTCAGCGATTAAAATGTATTTGGAGCAGCCTGCCGATCATTGGGCGCGCTATATGACGCACGATTTATCACAGGAAGGCATTATCCGGGCGCTTAGGGAAGGACCGTTCGGCCGCTGCGTCTATCGCTGCGATAACAATGTTGTCGACCATCAGGTCGTCAATATGGAATTTGCCAGCGGTGCCAACGCTAGCTTTATTATGTCGGGATTAACCCAGAGCGCTACTCGCCGTGTGCAGATTATGGGCACGCAGGGTGAGATCATTGGCGATATGGATAAGGGCTCATTTACGCTGTACCGCTATACGACGGGAGAAGAGATTGAAATTAAATGCAGCGTTCAGGGAGACGGTCACGGCGGAGGGGATGAGCGCATGGTGAGCTCCTTCCTCCAAAATGTACATAAGTTTGATCACAACATGACCCAAGGCCTTACATCGGCTACAGCTTCCTTGCAAAGCCATTTGATGGCCTTCGCTTCCGAACGCTCTCGTCTGCAGCAGGGCAGAAGCATCAAGCTGACAGAGATGTATCAGAAGGAAGAAGCGGGCGTTTGATTGTTGAAATCTGTGAGACGATGTGGGAAAGCCTAATATTCAATAGAATCACTCGCTGCGAAGTAATCATGGCGGATATCCGCGGCGTCCGGGCTTGGAAAGTGTGTGCCCCGGATGCTGCGTAAGTTCGCGAGTAATGAAGGAAGTGGGAACGAGAATTTTGTTTTTTTTGAAAGCGATTACAATACAAGACATGTGCCGAATTCTGTGAAAGGGGGGATCCATTCGTTTGACGAGATAATATAAGGCTTTTCCATCAAACCAAACCATGCATGGAGGGACCAATGAAGAAAACAAAAATGAAAGCCTGTTCTGTACTGCTAGCCGCTGCTGTTATGCTGACGCCTGCCGTTCAACCGACAGCCGCGCTCGCGAAGCCCGAAACTCAGGACATCATGCATGCTTCAGCTGTTGGGCTAAATGACCTGCTGCAACAGGTGGGAGAGGAAAATGGGGAAAAGCCTCCAAACATCACCGATGCCGTTTACGGCCAGGATTCCGGTACGCCCACAAACGGGCCTCAGGAGGATGAAGCCGCCAGCCTGATGGCTGCATCCTCCACGTTCAGCGGGACCAATTTGGCTCTGAATAAACCGGTTTTCGCTTCCGGCAACGAAGTAGACTATTTGAATCCGGAGCTTGCCGTGGACGGAAAAGGAAACACCAGATGGTCTTCCGCAATAGAAGATGAACAGTGGTTTTACGTTGATCTTGGCGAACCGCAGGATATCGACCGCGTCGTCATTCGCTGGCAAACCCCTGCCGACACTTACAAAATCCTTGTGTCGGCCGACGGTGAGAACTGGGAGAACGTCAGGGATAATGACGGCATAATACAATGCAAAGGTGGTGTCGAAACGATCGACTTCTCTGTGCGCGAGGCAAGGTACGTAAAATTCCAGGGTGTCAAACGGGCGCCTGTCGAAGGCACGCTGTACGGATACTCTTTTTATGAGTTCGAAGTGTACCAATTACATGATTTGCAAACGATTATCGACAATGTCTCTGCGTCATTGAAGATCCAGCCTGGACAAACGAAACTCGATTGGTCGGATGTGGACGTGCCCGAGGGTTATCAAATCAGCCTGTATGGAAGCGACCGCCAGCCTGTTATCGACCAGGACGGCCAAATCCGTACGCCGCTGGTGGATGCCAAAGTCAATCTCATCGTACAAGCGGAAGATGAGAAAGACCCGAACCGGAAGCTGGTTTCGGGGAATATTCCCGTTGTGGTGCCGGGACTGCATAAGCAAACTCCGGACCGGAACGCCGAACCGGACGTCATTCCGTCCCTGCAGGAATGGTACGGGGATACCGGCGAGTTTAGGTTGAAAAACTCTTCGCGTATCGTCGTGAATCCGCAAGACGAATCCGCTTTGCGGAATGCGGCCGAGCTGACCCGCCGGGATTTGCTGGATTTGACCGGGGAAGATCTCAAGATTGTGGCCGGCAAACCGAAAGCTGGTGATTTGTACTTGTCCATCGATCCATCCCTGACAAGGCTCGGCGAAGAAGGCAACCGGTTCAAGGTCGGCGATTACGTTTCGATCGCTTCCGTGTCCGCCAAAGGAGCGTTTTACGGTACGAGAACCGCGCTGCAAATCATCAAGCAGCATCCGGACCGGACGATTCCGAGAGGCGAAGCCTTAGATTATCCGAAATACGCCCAGCGCGGATTGATGATCGACGTCGCACGCAAGTTTTATACGATCGATTTTCTCCGAAATTATGTGAAATTGTTGTCCTGGTACAAAATGAACACATTCCAAATCCATTTGAACGATGACGTCGGCACACCGTTTGCGGACGGCACAACGGCCGCCTTCCGTCTAGAAAGCACGACCTATCCAGGGCTGGCAAGTCCGAACGGCCATTATACGAAGCAGGAATTTAAGGATCTGCAGCTGCTGGGCATGGAATACGGCATAAACATCATTCCGGAAATCGATACGCCGGGACATTCCCGAGCGTTCACTTCCTACAATCCGGCGCTTGGAAATGACCGGGGGCTCGATATTACCAAACCGGAAACCGTTCAGTTCGTTAAATCTTTATGGGATGAATATGTGGAAGGAAATGATCCGACGTTCATCGGTCCGGACGTCAACATCGGCGCAGACGAATACGGTGGAAATACCGAAGTGTTCCGCGGATATATGGATACGCTGATCAAGCACATCAACAGCAAAGGCAAACATCCGCATTTGTGGGGCGAACTTACACAACATAACGGCACGACGCCGGTCAGCACCGAAGCTACCATGAACATTTGGCATGAACCTTATGGTTCTCCGCAGCAGGCAGTGGATCTCGGCTATGACGTCATCAACACCCAAAACGTATTCCTGTACATCGTCCCTACTCTATACGGCGACTATTTGAATTCCCAATTCATCTACAATGAGTGGGAGCCGGTGAAGTGGGAAACAACGACACTTCCTTACGGCCACCCGCGCGTCAAAGGCGGTATGTTCTGCTTATGGAATGACGTGTCCGAAGCCAACGGCCTGTCGATGGACGATTCGCATGAACGTTTGCTTCCGGGAATTCAAGCAGTTTCGGAAAAAATGTGGACCGGGACGAGGGATGACCGATCCTATGAGAAATTCGAGCAGCGGGCGAAGGCAATCGCCGATGCGCCAAACGCCGACATGTCCCATACAATCACAGTAAGCAACAATGAAAACAAAGTCATTTCGTATCTTTTTGAAGACAAATTCAAGGATGAATCCGGCAACCGTTTTGACGGCAAGGGCGTGAACGTCAATATGATGGAAGGAAAATACGGCAATGGTGTTCGACTGAATGGCGGGAAGAGCTATATTCAAACGCCGATCGATGCCTTAGGTTTCGGCTGGACGGTTTCGATGTGGATCAAACCCGACAAAAATAATCCCGATAACGCTGTATTGATGGAATCACCGGCTGGAACGCTAAAATTGAAGCAAGGCAGCAGCGGCAAGCTTGGTTTCACGAAGGAGCATTACGACAGTACGTTTAACTACTCGGTTCCGGAAGGCAAGTGGACGCATATCACGCTGAAGGGCGACAAAAAAGGCGTGACACTGTTCGTTAATCTGGACGAATACGTGGAAAGGCTGGAGGAACAATATCCGAAATTAAATACCCTTGTGCTGCCGACGCTCCGGATCGGAAGTGAAACGAATGCGTTTAAGGGCGTGCTGGATAACGTCATGATCTACAACAAACCAATCGAGCTGCTGAGCGGCGATAATTTGGCGCTCCATCAGGCTACGGAGTCGTCTGAACTCGAATTCCCGTATTACTCTTCCGACAAGGCGGTTGACGGGGATATGTCTCCACTGTCCAGATGGTCGAGCGCTTACGTGGATGACGCGTGGTTTATCGTCGATCTGGGCAAGCCAAAAGACGTCGGCAAGGTCATCATCAAGTGGCAAGGAGCCTACGCCGAAAAATACCAGCTGCTCGTATCTGTGGACAAAACGAATTGGACGAATGTGTCCGGCGGTGACGGAATGATCACCTCTAAGGGCAATCTTCTGGATATCATTACGTTCGATCCGCAGCAGGCGCGTTACGTCAAATTCCAGGGAGTGAAACGCGCCACCGTATTCGGAAACTCCTTCTTTGAGTTCGAGGTGTACGGACCCGATCATATTCAGGATTACAAGCAGCTGATTGCGCAGATGGAAGATCTTCTGAAGAAAACGGACGACGGAACGCTGCGTAAACTGCTGCTACAGGTGCTGAATCGTTATCCGTACGACGCGACGGCCGAACTGGGGCCGCTGCGAGATTTGGTGAACGGCATGCAATCCAAATGATTTTATAGAGTTCTTTGTGAGGGATGAGATACCTTCTTTGACCAACTTGTGCATCATCAGGGAAGCGAAAAAACGACAGCCGGATAAAGGCTGTCGTTTTTTCAATTTGCTTTTCGTGTTGCTACTGCGGTACCCGCAGCGGGGCGAGCCGTGCATTCCCGACGAACTCCTGCAAGACCTCATTAAACTTGTCGCGTTCGTCGTAGAATGAGCCGTGGCCGCTGTACATGAACGGCACGAGCTGCGAATGAGGGATTAACCGCTGCATCTCCTCCGCCTGGCTGAATGGAATGACCTGGTCGTGAATGCCATGCACGATCAGCGTTGGAACCTGGATGTGTGACAGGTCAGCAGTTAAATCAAAGTCCCGCAGCATGACGATGATCGCGGCCGTCGACCACCCGGCAGCCTGCATGCCCATCTGAATAAACCAGTCTGCGAATGGCTTGCTGATGTACCGGAAGAAAAAAATGTTGGTCACGCCGAGCATCATGTTTGCCCGGTCGTTCAACGACTGCTTCAGCAGCTGCGCTGCCGTCTCTTTGGTGAAGCCGCGTGGCGCCGCCGCGTCGATCAGTACGAGTTTGGATACGCCGCCACCATTGTAACGCACGACGTATTTGATCGCGATCGCCCCACCGGTCGAATGCCCGGCGAGCACGAAGTCTTTCAATTGCAGCGCATCAACGACGGCGCGAATATCGTCCGCAAGCCGTTCTAAATGATATCCACCGTAGGGTCGGTCCGACTTGCCGAAGCCACGCCAGTCGATGCCGATGCAGCGGTAACCCATGCCCGGCAGCACGTTGAACTGATATTCGAACTGGTCATGATTAAGCGGCCAGCCATGAAGAAACACGATTGTTTTGCTTCCTGCGGGGTTGATGTCCTCCACATAGAGTTGTACCCCCGGCTCAACTGTCACATAGTATCCCACTGTCCATGCCTCCGTAAATCAAAATCCTTTCCCGATAGGATACGCGCCCAGCGCCCAAACGTGAATACCCTGTCGCGGCATAGCAGCATGCCGGAAGCATGGCAGAACCGTGGGGTGTATTTTTCGTTCCACTAATGGCTGGATAGACCAATAGCGAGAAGGGACTGCCTTGCAGGAGACAGCCTTTTTTATGGGCAAAAAAAGAAGCCGCTGAGGGCTCCTTATTGTTTATGAAACGTATTCTTGATGAATTCCTGTTCCTCTTTCTCCGTAAGAACGCCTTTCGCTTTCCCGATCGACCCATTTTCGATCATCCAAAAAAAGTTGTGATCCTCATCGACGGTTGAAAAGTCACCGGCCTCCCATTTCTTCGCGATATCGAGCATCCTTGCGTAATTGATCCAACTCGTCCCCTTGACTTGAATGATCTGTTCCAGCAGCTGCACCCGTTCCGGCGTCATTTCGATTGAGACCCACTTTTCCTTGGCCTTTACCTTTTGGTGGGTCATATGGTGCATGATGTTGACGACGTCACGCTCTGCAACAACGATCTCGGGCTTTAAAGCGTCTTTCAGCAGTAGATCAACTTTGTCATTGTCATCTGTGCGAAGGTTCCCAAGGTCGGTTCGGGTTTGCCCGGGTTTCGGAGAAGGTGCAGGAGTTAGATTCTCGGCTTGTTTACGATCATCCGGGTCACTCACTAGAGCATCTATGAAGTGTTTGACAAAAAGGCCAGTTCCAACAATGACGGCAATGGCTGCCACGACAACAACCGTGATAACCCATCTCTTTTTAGTGGACATTTCAAGATTCTCCCGTTAAGTTTGTGTACTTCGTACATAAATACACTATAGATTTCGGACTATATCCCGTCAATAGCCTGGGAACTTAGAAAAGAACCTGATGATGTAGCTCTTAAAGTCAATGGAGAGCGCTGTATGAAGGCAGATTTGTTGGGTCATGCAGGTCAGAATTGTGGATATCGTATCGGGCTCTCTAAACAGTATCATATTATGACATGATTCATCGTTATGATTAACCCATCAAGAAAAACAAATGATTTGATCAAATCAAAAAAAGGAGCTGGGATGATGGCAGCATTTACCCTTGAGGAGAAAGACAGCTTAATCGTTGTAGGGATTGGAACGGAACTGAAGAGCGAGTACACGGACTATGCGGGCATGAACAAGGAGAAGGAAAACTTCTGGCGAACCGTGGAGCAGGATGGAAGGCTTGACGCATTAAAGGCTGTCGCTGCGAACGACTACACCTTCGCCGTAAACGAACTGGTAAACGGCAAGAGGATGTATTATGTCGGCGTCATGACGGAAGCATCATTATCGGTATCGGAAGAACACAGAGAGATCCAATTCCCTAAAGGACCATACCTCGTCATCAAAGGCGAAGGGAAGACGACAGAGGATTTAAGTCGTACGCTTACCGGCATTGCCTTTGGTCAAATCTTACCCGAAGCCGAAAACTTCGCATATGTCGGCGGGCCCAACGCAACGGTCGAGATGGGGCACCGTGACAACCTTGTACATGGGGAAATGTGGATCCCGGTTGTGAAGAAGTAAATAAAACAAAAATAAAACCTTAGGAGGAATGGAAATGAATACGATTACCAGTAATGAAAAAATAACGAAGGTTGAATCCCGTCGGATCGGAAAGACGGCCGCTTATTGGACTGTCACCATCATTCTCGCATTCTCTATTGCATTAAGCGGGATCGGGCAATTGATGCGATTGGGTGGCAATGTCGATTTAGTGACTCATATTGGTTTCCCGTTATATATTACTTACATTCTCGGGACTTGGAAATTGCTTGGAATCCTTGCGATCGTCATGCCAGGCTTCCCCCGTCTTAAGGAATGGGCTTATAGCGGTATCTTTTTTCTAATGACAGGTGCGGCCTTGTCTCATGTGTTCGCTCATGATTATGGGGTTGGTGGATTCAATGTAATTCTTCCGCTTTTCTATGCCGCGCTTGGCATGGCCTCCTGGGCGCTGCGTCCGAAAAGCCGCAGACTCTAATTAAGGCGTGACATGACGCCACCTCATTCGTGATCCGTTAGACTTCCCCTGCCTAATATTAGGTAGGGGAGATGCGGGAGGGGACAATTGTTTTCCTCTAAACAGTATCATGTTTTGATATGATTTATGGTTATGATAAGCCTATCAAGTAATTAAACCAATGAATTGATCCATTCAAAAAAAAGGAGCTGGAATGATGGCAACGTATACCTTTGAGGAAAAAGACAGCTTTAGCGTTCTTGGTATTGGGACGGAGCTGAAGAGCGATTACACGGATTATGCCGGCATGAACAAGGAGAAGGAGAACTTTTGGCGGTCTGTGGAGGAGGATGGAAGACTTGAAACGTTAAAGGCTATTGCTGCGAACGACTATATTTTTGCGGTAAACGAAGCGGTAAATCACAAGATGATGTATTATGCTGGCGTTATAACAGATTCGTCGATCCCGGAAGAACACAGAGTGATCCAATTCCCAAAGGGACAATATCTTGTCGTTAAAGGCGAAGGGAAGTCGGCTGATGAGTTGAGTAATACGCTTACTGGGATTGCCTTTGGTCAAGTCCTGCCAGCAGCCGAACATTACGCTTATGTTGGCGGACCCAATGCAACGGTTGAGATGGGGCAGCGAGACGGATTTGTATATGGGGAAATGTGGATTCCGGTTGTCGAGAAGTAAAGGAGATTAGCAAGAGGTATAAAGAGCTTACTTATACGCTAGAAAAACCCCGTTTCTATGTAAAGAAGCGGGGTTAGTTTATTTTTCACTTCACTATACAATCGCGCTTAAATGTCGAGTAATCTGTGCCGCAATTCAGTTATCGCCAGCTTCTTTACCGGACTTGCCGGCGGCCAATTCGTCCGCTGACGTATCCTCCGAAATGGAACCACCCTCCGCGGAGGAGGATGAAGCATCCTGCGATACCTCTTCATCCTTGACTGGCTTCAGCGTCAGCTGGACGGAACGCTTCCCATTCTTGTCCGTGACGAGCTGCTCGCTAACGTATCCTTCCCCTTGGACGGTAACCGAGCATTTCAGCAAGCTCAAAATATCCAGCGCATCGCGCAGCGATTCGCCTTTTAGGTCCGGCACCGTCATTTTATCAGTCTCCTCCGTGAGCAGATAGATGCGCTGCCCCGGACTCATCGGCGTCCCCGCTGCCGGGAACTGCCGGATGACTGAGGCACCCTTGCCAATGGACTCAAAATCGACACCGGCGTTTAGCAGCTTTTGTTTGGCGTCCTTCACCGCCAGCTTCGTCAGCGTCGGAGCCGCAGGACGTTCCACCGTCGTTTTGCCATCGGACGTTTTTTTGGTGTTTGACTTCGGCACGCCCATATACGGGAGTGCTTGAGACACGATTTTCTTAAAGATAGGTGCAGCCACTTTGCCCCCACCGACATCCGGATCATTCGGCTGGTCGACAATGACAATAAGGGCAATTTTCGGATCGTTCACCGGCGCGAAGCCGATAAAGGAAACGACGGATTTCGAATAATCTGGTTTTTTGTCCGGGCCGTATTTAACTGCGGTACCTGTTTTACCAGCCACACGGTAACCTTCGATATATGCGCTTTTTCCTGTACCGATCGTCCGGTCTGCCACAACCTGCTCCAGATAGCTGCTCGTTTCCTTGGCGGCTTCGGGGGAAATAACCTGCCGGACGACGTCGGTATTGGTAGATTTGATAACTTTACCATTATCCGCATCTGTGATTTCTTTTAAAATATGAGGTTTTAAAAGCTTTCCACCGTTTGCCACCGCGCTGATCGCCGCCAGCTGTTGAATCGGCGTCACAGACACGCCGTGGCCGTAAGAAGCAGTTGCCACTTCAACCGGACCCGGGAGGTTGATCGTCTTGGAAATTTCGCCGGGAAGCTCAATGCCTGTCTTCTGGCCGAAACCGAAGTCGTTGATATATTTCAGCAGCCGGTCTTTCCCGAGCATTTCCGAGCCCAGCTTGACAAACGCAACGTTACTGGAGCGTTTCACGCCTTCCAGGTATGTGATCTGCCCCCATCCCGAGCGGACAATGTCATGGAGGGGCGTATGAGTCCCTTTGACGTAGATTTGTCCTGACTGGTAGAAGGCGTTCGGGTTAAACAGTTTCTCCTGCACCGCACCGGCGAGTGTCACAATCTTGAACGTGGAGCCCGGCTCGTACGTAGCCTTCACGGCATAGTTGAAAAAGTCCTTCTGATCCGTCGCGGGATCCCAATACGTATTCGGGTTGAACGTCGGCAGGTTTGCCATCCCGAGAATTTCCATTGTCTTCGGATCGGCCGCAATGACCGTCATGCTGATCGGCTTGTACTGCTCATACGTTTCTTTCATCGCGTCTTCGATATAATACTGGATCGTATCGTCGATCGTCAGCTTTACATTTTTACCATTAACAGCCGGCTTGTACACCATATTTGCTTGGGGAAGCTGGTCTCCATGCCGGTCGCTCTCGTATTTCATTTCTCCGGGGGTACTTTTGAGGTAATCATCTATGGATGCCTCAAGACCGGCGACAGCCTCACCGTCCCGATCGGTATAACCCAAAATATGAGCCGCAAGTGTTCCCTTCGGATAATACCGCTTCTGCTCCTTAAGCAAACCCAGCCCGGTCTCCATTCCTTTTTTTTCTTTCTCAAGCTGGTCCATTAACTTTTTGTTGAAATCAGCGATCTGAGCCTTTTTCGTTTCGTTAATTTTCCACCCTTCATTCCTGACTTCACGGTTTTTATGGTATTTGCCTTCTTCGTCCTTGGCTGTTACAAGTGCCTTAAGCTCGCTTTCATCCTTGCCCAACAACTTGTGCAGTCCCTCGACAATCTCGTCCTCCAGCCCGTTCTCGTGGATGACAGCGGGATTGACGATGACCGTATAAGCTGGCACATCGGATGCGAGAACGTCGCCGTTCCTGTCCGTGATCATGCCGCGGGTTGCCGGAATCGGGACCTTTTTCGTCCACTGGAATACCGCCCGCTCGTGCCAGTCTTGTCCTTTGACAACCTGTAGCGTAAATACCCGAATCAACAGAACAACAAAGAGAAGGGTAATAAATCCTCCTAGGAGCAGCGCACGGAGCTTTATTCTTTTAATCATACTCAGCCCTCACAAGTTCTGTATCCTCAATGTAAATGTTAAATTTCTTTCCGTGTTTCTTACGAATATCCTTTTGTTCTTTGTAGATCTGGCTTTTGAAGTTGCTTTCAGTACGGTTTAATTTCTCCATAATATCACCCCAGGACAATTTTAATAGAAAAATCCCTAATTGGCTATACTTGGAAATTGAGTTTTATCAACGCGGACGGGGATACAAAGTAAAACTGGCTCCAGACATGAAGCTATGTAATAGCGTGTATGTGTAAGAACATCAAGGCGTTGGGAATCCTTACTAAATACATGGAGGTCATAGTATACGGAACATTTTAATTCAACAAATAGAAGAATAGTCTAGTACTCGCGTTTGCGATTGAAACATTCATACTCGCTATAGCGTTGTTAAATGTGAGGTGATGGTTCATGATCAAATGGGTGTTAATATTAGCAGCTGGATTGGTTTTGCTATCGGGCTGCAGTGAGAAGTCGGGCAGATCTATTACCAATACGACCAATCCTTCCACTGCTCCTGCACAAGGAGAGACGATTTCACTGCCACCGAAGCCGAAAGCGTTCCCCGCTGTGTCTGACCCTTATGATGCTGACAAAGCAGCGGCGAATGGTGATATCGTGAATGTTCACGGGAAGATGTACAATCTCGACAAGTGGAAGCTGTTTCTGGGGAATCTCGACATGGGTGTGCCGAATCAGGTGCGAATTACGCAGTACACGGATGAAGGCGACCCAATCTTCTATGAACTGGTCTATGATGGGGCCGAGGCAATTGTGTATACGTATGACAATTCGAGGGACGGGTTTGGCAGCGATGCAGGTCGTCCAAGCACGGTGTGCCGTGGTATTGAACTCGAGAAGAATAAAGAGTACGGGTCTCATTACAAGCTAACCGGGTGCGATAATGAAACCAGCGATACGTTCTGGTTCGCGGATGTAGAGGAGGAAGCTGAGCAGGGCAGCCAATAAACACATAACTAAGCCGGAGGTTCAGAATTAACTGATCAGTAATAGGAGCGTTTTCCTTAGTCGGCAGGAGGTCGGCTGCCTTAAATTGCTGAATTATATGTTGGCCAAATCAAATGATTTTCCGCCAAAAGATATTGCCTTTTAGAGTAAAACGATTTACTTTATAAAGCATTCTACCGGCAGTTGAATAAAGCGGATGTGCCCATTCAACCAACGCTTGATAGGTTGACGTTTTTGGAAATGTTATGCTGTTTTCGACAGTGCGCACTGTACATTTTGTTTAATCGGAGGTAGGTATACGATGCTCGACTTACGTAAAATTGGAGCTTATATTTCGAAGCTTCGCAAAGACCGGGATCTGACACAATTGGAACTTGCCGATCAACTGAATGTAAGCCATCAAGCGGTATCGAAATGGGAACGGGGCGACTCGTTACCGGATATCGGAACGCTTCCGCAGTTGGCTAGATTATTCGGCAAAACGGTAGACGACATTTTAAATGCAGGAGAGCACACAGAAGTTCGGGAGCATCGTCACCTAGGAACGATCGTGGAGGAGATCGCAGAGAACAAGCCGGAACATGTTGCAGAGAGAGTTAATGCCGGTGAGTTGGAACTGGAAGAGCTTGTAGAAGTAGCGCCGTTTGTAAAAGCAAGCGCTTTGCATAAGGTGACTGAACGATTAGACAGCAGCGTCCTTAAGTTAGACGTGATCTTGAGTCTGGCGCCGTTCCTCGGAACAGATACATTAGATGAACTGGTTCGACAAGTAGAAGGAAGCGAAATTCTGTGGGAGGCCATTACCGGGCTTGCTCCATTCGTTAGCAGTGACACATTAAACCGACTGGTAGATCAATCGATTGACGGCTCCTTAGAAGTGCATCGTCTGGTTGAAATTGCTCCGTTTCTTGGAAGAGAACAAGTAGATCGGTTGGTACAACATGTCGAAGAGGGTGGCTTGAGCTGGCATTTGGTCCAAGAGCTGGCACCTTTCATCAGCAAAGAGACTTTAAATCGTTTGGTAGACCGGGTTGTAGACGGCACCATCGATGCGAACCGGATCGTAAGCCTCGCCCCTTTTCTGGGTAGGGAGCAGGTGGATCGGTTGATACTAGAAGCTGAAGAAGGCAGCGTGAGCTGGAATGTCGTGAATCAACTCGCACCCTTCATCAGCAGAGAGACATTAGGTCGTTTGGCAGATCGGGTTGTAGACGGCACCATCGATGCGAACCGGATCATTAGCCTCGCTCCTTTTCTGGGCAGGGAAAATCTCGAAAAGTTGATTGCTGGAGTCGAAGTAGAACATCTTAGCCCGGATCTGCTGGCAAGTCTTGCTCCTTTTATCGATCAAGGAACATTGAGCAGAATGGTAACAAACTTATTAAATAAAGTAAAATAGCCACGGAGATCGGAGCTTGGTGATCCAGAGACCGTCGGCGATCCCTAGAGGTACCCGCTTGAAATTCGGTTTTTCATTGATTTTCGGATCATTGAACCAGCAAGGTGCTGGTCAATAGGTAACGACCTCAAGTTAACGGGGAGCAATACGACGGCATCCGGCCAAAATCATCGGCTGCCGTCGCAATGTTAATAGGCAGGATCGTACAACTTTCGGTTGAACGAAGGTGTCCTTCGCTGAATATAAGAACTGGTGCTACAACCGCATAAACCATGGCAGATCCTGCGTCTGAAACAGATCCTAAAGCCGTTTAACTTTCGCTGCTGTCGACGGATGTAACTACTTGAATTCGGTACTTTATTTCCTTGAACGAATCTGGGTTTATCGCGGGTTCCATTGCACTACGCAAACCATTTTGAATGGCACGATCCCATTCCACTTCATTCTCCTGTAAGTATTCATATACCTCATTCGGGAGATCTACGACTAACTGGACCTGTTTGGGATCTCGGGCGGGGTTGATTTTGACCAACCACTCAAGCTCGTTTTCAGATGCATTGATATGCACTGGTTTTTTGCGGAATTTGGGCCGGGGGGAGACCGTTTTTGATCGGCCCTTATTTTTCTTGTTCACCAAAAGCCTTTTCCTCCTTACTCACATTGGATAAATCAGTCTATGCATCCGATGGGATTTTGGGCCGGGCGGTGGGCTCTTATTGTAACCATGGCATGGACGAGGCATGAGGATTTTGCGGATGCAGTCCCACATCCACCGAAAGATCATGACATAAAAGGCCTCCCTCTTAAAGACATATGAAGAGGAGAGGCCTTCAAATTAAATTGAAATCGGATGGGTAATTCATTCAAATGAACCTTATCACAAAGGCACAAATTATAGGTATGTTTTTACGTAGGCTTGATTTTGTTATTAAAAGCTCTATAATTATGTTTAATAGATTAAACCAATGAACTTAAGAGGTGAATGGCATGAGCCAGCAAACGGAGGATATTTTACAACAATTTAAAGATTGTATCCCTCTATTGGAGGTGCTGACCGATGTAAACCGTCAAGCTATTATTATGCTGTTAGCACAGAACAAATTGGGACTTAATGTGAATACAATAGCAGGACATATCAATTTGTCCAGACCAGCTGTATCCCATCATTTAAAGGTATTGAAACAGTCTGGTTTTATTAAATCCGAAAAAAAAGGCGTAGAAAACTACTATGTGTTGACTGTCCGTAAACCACTTGAACAACTCAAGTCATTAATTACTGCCGTTGAAGACGAATGCGATGGTCTCAATGATTAACCAAAAAGGTTAAGCTCTAGTGAGCTTTTTCTCAACATTTGGTTTAATTGTTTAAACTGATAATCATATTATTAGGAGTGATTTGAAATGAAAGCTATGACCATTAACAAGTACGGAAAAAATGTTCCATTAGTCATGACTGAACAACCTATGCCGAAAATCGGAGAACATGATGTACTGGTGGAAATTCATGCAGCCAGCTTAAATCCTATTGACTATAAAATTAAGGAAGGGAAAATGAAATTATTATTGAATTACAAGTTTCCTCTAATTTTGGGGAATGATTTCTCAGGAGTTGTAGTCAAGGTTGGCAGCCGGGTCAATACATTTAAACCTGGAGATGAAGTTTACGGAAGACCACGTAAGAACCGGATCGGAACATTAGCTGAGTTTATTGCTGTTCATGAGGAAGATATTTGTCTGAAGCCGGAGAATCTCACCTTTGAAGAGGCGGCATCGATACCACTGATTGGACTTACGACTTACCAAGCATTTGTTGATATTTTAAATCTTCAAAAAGGCCAAAAAATCTTGATTCACGCTGGTTCGGGAGGCGTAGGAACCTTCGCCATCCAACTGGCCAAGCTGATGGGCGCATTTGTTGCTACAACTGCAAGTGAAAAAGGCTATGATTTGGTCAAATCGTTGGGGGCTGATCTAATTATTAATTATAAAAAAGAGAATTTTGAAGAAATCCTTAACGGATATGGCGCTGTTTTTGATACATTAGGTGGAGAAGCTCTGGACAAATCATTCCGCATACTGAAACCAGGCGGACAAATTGTATCCATTTCCGGCATGCCGAACACCAGATTTGGAAGAGAGGCGAAACTGGGTTGGGTGAAAACAACCATTTTGTCTATCGCGAGCCGTAAGATCAAAGCCCAAGAGAAAAAGAGCCAAACGACGTATCACTTCCTTTTTATGAAACCGAGTGGAGAACAATTAAACGTTATAAAGGGGTATATTGAAGGCGGACTCATTAAGCCGATTATTGATAAGATGTATCTTTTGAAAGATGCCGAGCAAGCATTTCATTACCTGGAAAGCGGAAGGGCTAAGGGAAAAGTAGTTATTAGAATAAAGTAATGTAAGACGACAAGAACTATAAATATCCATGCACAAGTTACAAAAATCCATTCCACGCCTAATCCATTAAACATAAACTATTGCTATGATTTGACTAGTAAAGTGGAGGGTGTAGATGGATTACATACAACATTTAAGGTCAATGGTAGGGAACGAGAAGGTCATTATGGTTGTTGCGGGTGCATTTGTTTTTGACAAAGAAAACCGAGTCCTGATGCAGAAACGTTCTGATAATGGTCAATGGGGTTTTCCAGGCGGGTTTATGGATTTAGGAGAGAGCATTCAAGATACAGCAAGAAGAGAAATTTATGAAGAGACGGGGCTTATATTAAAAGAACTTAAGTTATTCGGGATCTACTCTGGCCCTCAGTATGACAAGACGTTTTCTAATGGCGACCAAGTATCACTAGTCCTAATATCATTTGTTTGTGATCAGTATAGTGGTGAGTTAGTTGAAAGTAACGAGGAGTCGATTCAAAATAAATTTTATTCTCTTAAAGAGTTACCAGAGCATATATTCACCGAACATAAGATGCTTATTGAGGATTTATTATCGAATAAACGGCTGCCGATTATTGGTTAAAGTAGGGTAAGTCGAGCAAAAAAATCAGGGTCGAGACGCTGCTTCACTTCATAGCAGGAGAAAATCAGACATAAGAAGATCTCATTCTGAATTACCGGCTTGTGGTACACGCTAGCTTTTGGGCTAAGCATCCATTTCGTTATTTTTAGAGCCAAAGATTCTTACTAATTTCATTAAAGGGCAGCCTGCCATGGGACTTTTTGGATTTTCGTGCGTTCTATCTTTAGACGATACAGTCTATAGAATTTCTATGGAGGAGTGGCTGATGCATGGCAAAGACACAATTGGAGGATATCGCCGTACGTTTGCGCAACGCCCGTATTAACCGTAAACTAACGCAAATGGAAGTATTTCGTTTGACGCAGATCAACAATAAAACCTTGAGCGCGTATGAAACCGCAAAGACCGAACCGGATCTGGTATCGCTGTCCAGGCTGGCCGATCTGTACAAGGTGTCCACCGATTGGATTATTACCGGATTTGAGTTCAAAGGAACAGGCAGGTCAGAAGATGCAGAGGCCGAAATTGGCCGGCTCAAGGACAAGCTTAAGGCACGGGAGCAGATCATCCGGGGAATCCGGGAACTCGTCTCGGAGTGAAAAGGAAGAATTGGTTAGCCTTAATTGATATGAATTACAAACACAAGGTTGGCGCTTATAACGTTGATAGGGCTTATAGAGCTGTCCTTGGGTTGGAAAAATAAAGAGGGGTTTGAGAAATGGAGGCACGAGTTATCTAGAAAACGGTGTCCCTGCTTGGAGCATTGCTGACAATTGCCATGACCGCAAATGCTTACAGTATAAGAACACCAACTGTGATATTAATTCCGGAAGGTTACGTAAGTTGGGTACAGATTATTTATAGTCAGCCAGATGGAGAGAAATTTGAAAACAGGTGTGGTAAAAATATCATCCATAAGCACAGAGGTGAGGTTAAATTTGCTGCGTACTTTACATCTTTTAATAATATTGGTTCTGATTGCGTCCGTTACCATTATTGCGGGCTGCCAATGGGAAAGAAATAAGGATACTTTTCCTGAAGTGAGACAAAGTTTGTCCGAAAGTATGAAACAAATTGATAAACAACCTGGCATACTTTTAACGGGGTTCGCTGCCGACTCCAAAGTGAAACTATACAAAGTTGGAATTGAATATGATCCGGGTCAAATAAGCAATGAACAATTAAAACAGATTGTTACTGATTATCTCAGCCATGCTGCTTCAAATTTGTCGCCTCCCAACAATTGGGTAGAGATGCTAAAACCATATCAATTGCGCATTGAAAAGTTAGGTGATGCTCAAAAAGCACCCGTGATAGCTGAAAAAGGTATCGGCTCAACAGAAATAAAATGGTTTTTTGAATAAAATAGCACTGCTTTGCAGATTAAACTAACGGACGATAGCCCGGCGATGGAACTCGCCCAACCAACTGGGCAGACGCATGTGGAATCTTATCGTTATGACCTCCATTATAAAGTATACTCCTGCTGGCAATGGACAACGCTTAAGGTTAAATAACTATTTTCTTACGCGGGAGGTCATCGCTAATTGAAATTTGAACTTGGACGTTGCTTGCTGAATGAACGATTGGTGGAATCCGGTAAGTCAGCAGAATGGCTGGCAAAAGACTTGCTTTTTAAACCGGAACGGGTTTATGACTTTATTGAAAACAAAAGAGTGATGCCACTCAAAATGGCCATATCGATCGCAGATTCCATTGGCTGTGATGTTCGTGACTTGTATGAATTAATTCCGAACGAATAAGAAGTAAAAGGAGATTCGGAGGGTCTAGCCATGGGCATTAGGAATTATCTGATTGAAGGGGTTTCCGGCACCGGCAAAACTTCGGTCTGCAAAGAATTGCAGCGGCGCGGCTACCATGCCATTCATGGTGACCAATAAACGTTGACGACAGTAACGTACAGACACTTACGGACAGCCTACTCCGGCGCACCTGGAAATGAATTGTCCCATCGACTGCGCTCGGGAAATCATAGTTCAAAATAAGGGAGCAGAATGCCATGAGCCGGCACTGTTCCTTTTTTATTGAAAATACCGGGCAGCATAGAATAAAAAGAAGTGCCTAGGAACCAATTGGATTACAAACACACATAATGTCTATAAAGTAATATTTGGAGGAATCGGATTGTATGGTAACAGGTCGTTTTCCAGAGCGGATTGTAGTTATTGGGGCAGGGATGGCGGGTTTGGTATGTACTTTGGAGCTTATGAAACAAGGATATAACGTGCGTTTATTAGAGGCCAATAGCCAACCGGGTGGCCGCATATACACGATGCGGGATCATTTTGCCGACGGATTGTTTTGTGAGCTCGGGGCTGCATTCATTGGAGAGCATCATTTTCTCACATTGAGTTATGCCCAGCAAGCCGGGGTTCAATTGATAAATTTACCAGTCCCCAATAGGAGTTTGTCATATATCGGCGGGAGATTAATCATAGATTCTCCGGCTGAACCTGCATTATGGCCTGTTTCACTTACAGCCGAGGAAAGAATTTTAGGATATGCGGGAATGTTGGGAAAGTATCTCACGCCGGGGCTTAATGCGACGGGTAATCCTTTTTTGCCGGGCTGGCCCACAAAACAAGCGATACAGCTCGATTCAATGACAATGGAAGAATATCTTAGAGGTCAAGGAGCATCTTCGGGTGCGATTAAGCTGTTTGAAATCGGATATATGCAGATGTTAGGAGATGGTATTCGCAAAGTATCTGCATTACAGCGGCTGCTTGATTTAAAAATGGCCGGTTCCGAAAGAAGCTCAAAAACGATAGTAGGTGGAATGGATCAACTACCGAAAAAGCTTGCCCTTACCATTGGCTCAAATATCAGTTATGGATGTGCTGTGACGCATATTGAACATAGTAATAAAGAAGTAACTATCCGATTTAATCATTCCGGCGAAGTTTTCACGATCAGCTGTGATCGGGTCATTGTAGCCATTCCCTCTACAGTCTTGCGTACAATTCATTTTTCTCCTTCCCTTAGCAAAGAAAAAAATGATGCCATTCAAAATCAACTTTCAACTTCCGTTACGCGTACCGTCATACAAAGCAGAACTAGATTCTGGAACAACCTAAGTTCCTTTACTACAGTAAATACGGATCTGAAAATTGGATGGTTGCTTGATGCTACATTCTCGCAAACGACATCAAGGAGGGGGTTAATTTGTTCGTACTCCTCCGGTGAATCAGCGCGAGAATTGTCTAAAGCTGGTAATTTTAACTCAGCTGTATCAGAAATCAAACAGGTGCTCCCTGAATTGTCTTATAATTATGAAGGTGGGACGGTTTTTTCTTGGGATCATCATCCTTACTCTCGAGGTGCGTATGCTTGGTATAAGCCGAAACAGATGATTCGAATGCTCCCAACACTGACGGCCGAAGAAGGTAGAATTTATTTGGCTGGCGATAATACAAGTCTTTTTCCCGGTTGGATTGAAGGTGCGATCTCTTCTGCGTTACGAACTGTAAATCAAATTATTTCCGGAAACAGCATATAATACAGTAATGTATGTACTAATAACTTCATGCAGATCAGTAGTTTTCACTGTTACGCTAACGGATAACGTAAGCACAATAAAGACAGGCTGATCGTTGGTCATAATGATCAGATGCCGCTGATGGTAGGTTCAACTATAGTTATTCTATTATTGACTGAATCGAGATTGATGGTTGCGCCAATCGGCAAAGCAGCTTTATAAAAGCCATGACCTGTGGCAAGGTTCGTTATCAGCGGCTTACCGAGAGGTACAACAAATTCGTTGATTATATCCTCATAGGATTTGCCATAAGCTGCCTGGCAGCCTGAGCACTCTCCCATAATAATGCCGAGGCAGTCACGGAATTTCCCGGCAAGCTTCAAATGATTCAAGTACCTGTATACGGTATTGGTAGGCTCATGAGTTTCTTCAAGAACAAGAATTTTACCCCTTGTATCGATTTCGAAAGGCGTGCCCAATGTATCGACAAAGGATGTCAGATTACCGCCTACAAGCTGCCCAGTAACGTTGCCCGGAACACGGCTGATCAGCGGCATCCCAGGCGGATTGAAGATGGTCCGGGTTGATGAATACACGGATGTCGCAGAGAAAAACTGATCGAAATTATAAGCGGGCGTATCGGGTTTGAAGTCAATGAGCAGCAGACTATGGAATGTTATTAAATCTACATATTGATGCATTACGTTTAATAGTACTGTTATATCGCTGTAACCTGTCACAATTTTGGGGTTATTGCGGATCACCGTATAATCAAGGTAAGGAAGAATTCCCGCCACTCCTGTACCGCCTCTGGTGGGTAGAATCATTTTAACCCGCTCGTCTTGAAACATCATCATCAAATCAGAAGCCCGCTGCTCGTCTGTGCCGGCAAGAAACCCGTTTTGTGCATATACATATTGACCCAATACAACATTGAATCCCATTGCTCTCAAAATTTCGATCCGTGCATTAATTACGTCTGCAGCGAGCGGACTCCCCAAAGTAACGACTCCAACGGTATCGCCCCTCTGCAGCATTGGCGGACTTATCGGCATGTGCTGATCTTCCTTCCTGAAAATAGAAGAAGCCATTGTCATATCATATCTTTAGAGTATATTGGCAAAGTCCCAAGCACAGTACTAAAAAGGAGCTTGAATGAACGAAGAAACCTACTACATCATTTCTGGCCATGCTCCTCGAGCACACGCCATAATTCAGAGGCAGCACCTGTTGTTTGTTGGAACGGCGCCTATGCTTTCCCTTATAATTAGAATGATATGGAAGTTGATCTGCGATGAAGGTGGTGGGGAACTCGATGAAAATCGCGGTAGGGTTTGTACACGGCATTGGAAAGCAAAAAGAACATTTTCATGAGGCGATGGCAGGGCTCATTAGCAAGCGGTTAAGTGAAATATGTCCAGCGGTGGAGCTGGTCAGCAAGGGGATTTATTGGGCGGACATCACGGACCGGCTTGAAGATGAGCTCAAGGAAAAGCTTGCGCCTGACCATCTGCACTGGAACAAGTGGATCGATGCTCGGGGGTACGCGATCAGCTTTCTAGGTGACGCGATTGCCTATCAACCGCTGCCCCATAAAGCAGGTGACGATGATAGAAACTACATCTACACCGCAATTCACGAACGATTTTATGAAAAGCTTCAGGAGCTCGCGCAGTGCACAGGACCCAGCGCCCCGCTGTGCATCATAAGCCACAGTCTTGGCACGATCATCGCGAGTAACTTCATTTACGACCTGCAAAACGGCAGGCTGCCAAGCGGCAAGCTTGCATCAATAAGTGAAAATCCTTCGGCACTCGTTCGTGGTGATACGCTAACACATTTTTACACAATGGGCAGCCCGATCGCGATCTGGACGATGCGGTATAACGACTTTGGCAAGCCGATATCGTTTCCTTCGCCTGCTCTTTTGGCCGAAGGGCTCCCATACGGCGAATGGGTTAATTTCTACGATAAAGATGATGTGATCGCCTATCCGCTCAAACGTTTAAGCGCGGAGTATGATGCGGCCGTGACAGAAGATGTGGAGGTCAGAAACCCGGGTTTTCTGGCCAGCACCCCACTTAATTCGCACGGCGGGTATTACCGTTCTAAGACGGTCATCGAGCGGATTGCCAAATCGCTTGCGGACCTTTACGACCAAACAACCCGACAATCGATTCGTTAAGCCAGCGCTTGCTTTGCAAGGGCGTGTTATTTATCTTTTATGCAATCTACCCAATCAATGATTGGCGCTATCCATCTCCGCCGGTCCGGCCGTTCATTCGGAATTCCGTCGGCGTGAGACCTGTCTCCTGCTTGAATTGATAACTGAAATAGTGAAGGCTCTTAAAACCGAATCTTTCCGCGATCAACTCCAGCTTCTCGCCCTGCAGAAGCGCGAGCTTCGCCCGTTTGATCCTTTCTCTGATAATAAAATGCTTCGGTGTCACCCCCATTTCATGTTTGAACAGCTTGGTGAAATGTACCGGATGATAGCCGCACAATCTCGCAAGTGCGGCAACCGACCAGTTTATGCCGGGCTCATCCTGCATCGCTTGAATGGCCGGTTCGATCTTGTTCCTCGAACCCTGTACGTGGTCGTTCCCGAGCAGCTGTCGACAGATCAGGGTAATCGCCTGCATCATAAGAGAACGCAGTGTCAGCGTATATCCCGGGAGCTCGGATTCGTATTCATTAACCATTTTAGTCAGAATCGGTTCAAGTCCGGCAATGGTTAGCAGGGTTGGAACCTTGACTTCTCCGTAAGACGGTATATGAAAAACGGACAGTTGCGGGGCGCTGAACGAACCTGGATCGCCATATTTGATTTGGAGTCCGGGATGAACGGGCATAGGAGAAGAGGCGTGCCAATGGAAATGTACGCTGATATAATCAGTCGTTCGAATAGCCGTCAGCTTCGTTTGGCATTCAGGACCGTAACAAACGCATTCTCCCGGCCGAATGGCTACTTTTTGTCCTCCAATCTCGAGCTCTGCGCAGCCGGACACGACATAGAAAAGCTGATTGTCGGGGATCCTCCGATACCCCCAATCCGTTCCCGCCTCCGCCGTTGCCCGTGCAGAAAAATTGACCGTTGGCGTAATCATGTCTAATGTTCCGGTATACATGACCAATCTCCTCCGTCTGAAGCTTAAACTTGCAAATACCCAAAAAGATGATGGATTTCGGAAAATACAATAATGAGCATACCATCTATGATAAATCTATAGAAGGCGTTTACATCCATCATTATAAAACGGGCGGGAGCGTGAGGTAAGTTGCTGAATGCAAAACAATTGGCTGAATTCGAGAAAAACGGTTTTGTGAAGGGCGGCATTGTCTTAAACGATGAGGAAGTGGAGCGACTGCGCGAAGAGCTTGATTTAGTCATGGAAGGGAAGTCGGTGAATAAACCGGTACTGAACCGAAACATGCTTGCTGAAAGCAGCGATTCCCTTCATGAGGGGATGAAAATGACGGTCAGTGAGAAAGTGGTGCAAATCGTCAACATTTGGATGGCCAGCGACGCTTTCTTTCAGCACGCCGCTCACCCGGTCATTTGTGAGGAGATCGCCCAACTGTGCGTCACCGATACGCTGCGGATATGGCATGATCAAATCCAATATAAACCGCCCGTCTCCGGCGGTCCGACACACTGGCACCAGGACCACCCGCTTTGGCCGATCATACAGCCCGCGGATTTAGTCAGCGCTTGGGTCGCGCTCGACGATGCGGTCATCGAGAACGGCTGCATGTGGATGGTGCCCGGCAGCCATAAGTGGGGGAATCATCAAACCTATTTGGCGAATACGCCCGATTTCATGCCTTACCATCGTCAGCCGGAGCTGCTGCCGAAGGAAGCAAAAGTGGAAGCGGTACCGTTTGAAATCAAGAAAGGGCAGGTTGGCTACCACCATTGCCTCACTTGGCACGGAAGCCCCCACAACCGTTCGGAGCGCAAACGGCGGGCAATCGCCGTTCACTACATGCCGGGACATACCCGTTACGACCCGGACGGCAGCCATCCGATGCTGTCATATGTCACGGTTAACAAAGGGGACATTCTGATGGGCGATCATTTCCCGGTCGTCTATTCATCAGCCGTCAACAGACGATGAAGGATTGGTGATAGAGGTTGAAGGGGCACTCGAAATCGGGTGCCCCTTTTCCTTGGAAGATCCGATCGGGCGAGTGTTATTTTTCAATCCTTCTTGTTTTTATTCTCTAGATAATGGTAAAATGTATGGGAACATGTGTTTGTTTGTGCGTTTTCCACAGATAGGGGGAATAGGCGTGGTTGGAATCGTTGAAAAAGAGCCATTTTCGGTATTAGGAAAGAGGATTGCAGACGAAGTTCCCGAATGGATTCCGCCATTATGGCAAGAAGTAAATAATGACTATATTGAGATAAGTAACTCCGCCATCCGTCATCTTGTGCAAGCGGCTCCCGAATGTTTCGTTAAGGAGTCGATGCGTTCATGATCGAATTGACAAACCGCCAGGCAAGACAATTTCTGTTATTGAAGCACGGGCTCTTAGGTGAATATCAATTTGCTGGAAAGGAGGGAGTATTGGATTTTGTGCGGCAGGTCGGCTGTATTCAATACGATCCCATCGATGTTTGCGGAAAAAATGCCGAATTGGTGCTGCAGTCGCGAATCAAAGGATTTACCAAGAACATGCTCGACGAGCTGCTGTATAAAGATAGATTCCTGATCGATTATCCTGACAAGAATCTCGCTATTATACCTCTCGAGGACTGGCCGTATTTTGAGCGGTACAGGCAGGCCGCCCGACAACATGCCAAGCGCTACCCCGGAATGGAAGAGTTGACTGAGCAAGTGCGGGTTCACATCCACAATCACGGTGCGCTAAGCTCGGATGATCTACAATTGGATGGGAATTTCTCGTGGCAATCGGCCATCCACTGGAGCGGCGGAAACAATACCTCCCGGTCGGTGCTGGAACAGATGTACTCGACAGGCGAGTTGATTATCCATCATAAAAAAGGAACACGTAAATATTACGATATCGCCGAGAAATACATACCGCCAAATCTGCTGAATGCGTCGGAGCCGCTGAAGGCAGAGCTTGATCATCACAAGTGGCGGGTACTGCGCCGGATCGGTGCTGTTGGCCTGTTATGGAATCGGGCATCCGATGCTTGGCTGAACATATGGGGATTGAAAGCGGAGCAGCGTAACGAGGTTTTCCGCCAGTTGTTGGACGAAGCTCGCATTGTGGCTATTGCCGTAGAGCAATTGAAGGATACGCTGTACTGCCGCGCAGAGGACTTGCCGTTAATTGAAGCTGTCCTGCAAAATCCTGAACCGAAATTTCGCTGCGAGCTGATTGCCCCGCTGGACAATTTGATTTGGGACAGAAAGCTGATCAGCGAATTGTTTGGCTTCGATTACACCTGGGAGATTTACACGCCTGCAATCAAACGGAAATTCGGTTATTATGTGCTGCCTCTATTATATGGAGAAAGCCTAATCGGACGAGCCGAAGTCATCGCGGAGCGAAAAACCGGAACACTCGTTGTTAAAAATGTATGGTACGAAAACGGCATACAGCCAACAAAGCAGTTGCGAACAGCAATGAACCATTGTTTTCAACATTTCGCATTATTCAACGGATGCGGGACGATTTCGACAGAGTCTATGGACTGATATTTTCATTTCCCCAATGAAAGGCCGTTTTCAAAAGGCGTTTTCGTTCGGTTCGGAAAACATCACTTAGTGAGGTGGAAATATGAATAACGAAGTGATATTGCGAGACGTGAATAAAGATGACTTGCCGATATTTTTTGAGCAGCAATTGGACAAGACTGCCAACCATATGGCTGCCTTTACTGCCAAAGATCCAACGGATAAGATCGCCTTTATGTCTCACTGGCACAAGATATTAGACGATGATCGGATTATAAAAAAGACCGTGCTTTTTAACGATCAAGTGGCGGGGCATGTTTCGAGTTTTGAACAGTTTGGTGAACCAGAAGTCAGCTACTGGATCGGACGAGAGTATTGGGGAAGAGGTATTGCAACTAGATCACTTTCTCAACTTCTTGACTATGTAAACATTCGTCCCTTATTTGCTCGTGCAGCAAAAGATAATACAGCTTCTATTCGGATATTGGAAAAATGCGGATTTAAGATTAGTGGTGAAGACAAGGGGTTTTCCAATGCACGTGCGGAGGAAGTCGAAGAATATGTTTTTAAGCTGCCTTCTAAGGCAGAGTAGCGATCTCAATAAATATTGAAGGCAGCCGCATAGTTGCGGCTTTTTTTCGTTTTAAATGCTGGAAGGGGCTAAAATTATGAGTAAAGATCCTTGTCTAAAGGTCAGTTCAATAACGTAAAATGCTGTCTCTTATGAGGAAAAATAGGCTTCTGTGTCGATAAGCAAACAATTTTTTTGCTTTATTTGCAGTAAACAACATATACATCCTATAGAAGAAAATTATTTCTATAGGAGGTTTCCATGGATCAAAAGGACCAAAGTCATCAATTAGACCAAATAAAACAAATGCAACAAATGTTTAAAGCGAACATGATAACTCAACCTTATCCTATGTACCCTAACTATGGGAAAATCACACGTTACGAAGAAATTCCGATAAGTTTGCCTGAACAGCGCCAGCTCCGCCATCCAGGCGTGGAAAAATTAATGGTACCCCTTCCAATTATCGAAAATCCGAATTATAAAGGGAGCGGAAAGTTAACAGGAAAAGTTGCACTTATTACAGGAGGTGACAGTGGTATTGGTGCAGCAGTTGCAATTGCGTTTGCTAAAGAAGGAGCAGATGTTGCTATTTCATACTTAGATGAACATGAGGATGCAAATAGAACAAAAACGAGGATTGAACAACTCGGACAACGTTGTATTCTAATGCCTGGTGACTTGCGAGACAAACAACAGTGTATCTCCATTGTAGAACAAACAGTAAATACGTTTGGACGTCTAGATATTCTTTGTAACCACGTGGGCATTCAATTTCAACAATTAAGTCTGCTTGACATTACGGATGAGCAATTTGATGACACCTTCAAAGTAAATATATACTCTCATTTTTACACAACTAGAGCAGCGCTTCCCCATTTAAAACCAGGCAGCTCAATCATAGGCACTTCTTCAGTAGTGACGTATGTAGGTGAGCAGCAAATGATTGATTATACGTCCACAAAAGGCGCAATCGTTGGCTGGACACGTGCCTTGGCAAAAAATGTCGTGAAACAAGGCATCCGAGTCAATGCCGTCGCCCCCGGCCGAATTTGGACCCCACTTATTTCAGCAAGTTTCTCGTCAGACCAAGTTGCTGTATATGGGGCATTTAATCCAATGGAACGAGTTGCCCATCCATTTGAACTTGCGCCAACCTATGTCTATCTTGCTTCTGATGATTCTCGTTTTGTTACTGGTCAAGTTCTTCATGTTGATGGGGGAGAATCCACACATTCTTAATGGAAGGGAGTTACCACTTTGAGATATGAATTTAATCCAGAAGTAAAGCTATTGCTAGTAAACCATTCAAATGAAAAAGTAAAGATGGTCTATATAGAGGATTCCTGGCCGATGTCTAAAATTGGACTTAGACCACCGTACTATTGCTACCCGAGTTACAAGTTGAATTATCCAATCATCTAATTGGGTCGAACTCGTATAATTGATATTTCAGATCCAACCTAATGGAAACACATTATAGTCCCAAATCATCAAGCCAAATCGTCATGAAGTCAGGCTGACCCTGAGGTGATTATGAACACTAACAGGGTCAACTTTTATATTTTTCACAGGAATTAGGGATATAATAATGCTATAGTGGTAGGGATTTTCCTGATTATTAACCAGTCCAGGTTTTTTAAATAATGAAAGTAAGATTGCATTTGGAGAAATTTAAACCCAACATGAGGTGGAAAAAAATGGCAAAAGTATTAACTGGCGTACATGCTGTTGTTACAGGTGGATCAAGCGGCTTAGGATATGCCATGGTAGAAGCACTTCTTGTTGAAGGAGCAACTGTTGCAGTGGCCTCCCGTCCGGGAGCAAAAATGACGGAAGCTGTAAAAAAACTTCAAGATGAGGGATATTCGAATGTATTTGAACTTCCATTGGATGTCAGGACAGAGGAATCGGTGCAAGATGCAGTGAACTGGGTAAAAGCGGAATGGGGGAAAATCGATGTCCTCGTGAACAATGCAGGGATAGGCATGAGGACTGTAAACCCAAAATTCCTTACAGAACCGCAGCCTTTCTATCAGGTCACTCCTGAAGGATTTCGAAATTTAATCGATACAAATGTGACCGGTTATTTCCTAACCTCCCGGGGATTCGCTCCCCTGATGGTCGAGCAGGGAAGAGGAAAAATCATCAATATATCGATGAATTATGAAACGATGATACGAAAAGGATTTGTCCCATATGGCCCTTCTCGTGCCGCGACAGAGTCCCTGTCATTGATCATGGCTGAAGACCTGCGTGAATTTGGAGTGACGGTAAATATGCTTCTTCCTGACGGGGCCACCGTAACCGGAATGATACCCGAGGAAGTGAAAAGGGAACTTGAAGGAAACTCTCAGATTCTGAAGCCGGAAATTATGGCAAAACCTATCGTTTATCTTGCTTCCGAGCAATCTGAAGGATTAACAGGTGAACGCCTTGTTGCAAATGAATTTGACAGCTGGTTAAAAAATAGAAGCAAATGAAATGAATTTAACAAGAACCAGGCACTACATCAAATTTTCATCATATATAGATGATATCCGTTTAGATTTGATGAGGAGGATATCATGCAACCTATGTTACCTATGGAAAAGTATTTTGGGCAGTTTGAGCTAGTGCATGCTTTTTACGGGGCTATGCCTACTGGTGTCAGCGTTTCGGAAACCGGTCGTATTTTTGTATGCTTTCCGAAATGGGGAGACGATGTCCAATTTACTGTGGCGGAAATTGTAAAGGGGCAGTTGCAGGCTTATCCCAATTTAGAAACCAATGTGGTTAATACTGCGAATATTACGATGTCTTTCGTCAGTGTCCAAAGTATCGTTGCTGACGGAAGAGGAACACTTTGGGTACTGGATACAGGGGCACCAAATTTTTCTGAACCTATTCAAGGGGGAGCAAAATTAGTTGCTGTTGATTTAAGCACGAACACAATAAGGAGAGTATATACCTTTACTGAAGATGTTGTTTTGCCAACAACTTATCTGAATGACGTCCGTTTGGATTTTCGGGTAGGAAGAGCAGGCTATGCATATATAACGGATTCTTCTTCCAGAGGGCCAGGGGCTATTATCGTCGTGGATTTAGAAAATGGGAAAGCGTTTAGACGGTTAAATGGGGCAGTATCAACTTCACCTGATTCTAATTTTTTACCAAAAGTAGAAGGTAGAATTTTGATGAATCGAAACCCGGACGGCTCAACTTCCCCTTTTAGAATGGCTTCCGATAGTTTAGCGATTTCTCTGGATGGTAAGGTTTTATTTTATGCTCCGCTAACCAGCCGTCAACTGTTCTCGATCTCAACAGAAGCCCTAAGAGACAGAAGCATACAGGACATGAATTTATCTCAATATGTGCAGTATTGGGGGGAAAAAGGTGCGTCTGACGGAATGATCACCGGCTCAAAAGGAACCGTTTATGCAGGAGACTATGAAAATAATAGCATCCGGAAAATATTGCCGAATGGCGCAATGGAAACCATCGCACATGATCCGAGAATTTTATGGCCGGATACTTTTTCGATTGGCCCCGATCAATACTTATATGTCATTGTGAATCAATTACATCGGCAGGCGAGATTTCATTATGGGAGAGACCTGCGGGAAAAACCATATAGTTTACTTCGGTTGAGAATTGATGAACTCCCTGCTCCTACCTTTTCATAGTCATCGTAAACGAGCAAAAGACTGGCTTTACTCACATTGTAAAATCATACCGGTGTATGTGAGGAGTAAGGAGGGGTGGTACATATGTAACAAGCAGGGGTAATCATCTGTATTCACTGTAGTGATGAATATATCGAAGCTCGTCATCCAGGATTTTTGGTGGTGTGGCCTCGATGAAGGCTACGCCCAGCAGTTAGCAAGAGAGGCAATAAAAGTTTCAGTGTGACGAGGAGGAGAACGCCTATGACGGTCGTTCTCCTTTGATCTGACTTACGTATATGCCAATTGAATGTCAATAAACTGAACGACGATTTGGCAGATTTCACCTGCTTGATCGTATCCCCAATAAACCGGATAAGCGCCATCGCCAAATCCGGATTGGAACATGGGGATATGGTAATCGGTGTCGGGAATTTTCCAGTTTAGCCAATCGCCACCATTGCGTTGATACTGTGGATTTTCGCGATAACTCTTGGCAAACAGGGCTGCAAAATAATCATCGTAAAGATTGCCATCAGGATGTTCTTGATGCCACCGACTAGCAAAGTTGCAAAAAGCTTGATGTGCCTGCTTATCGCAAATACATGCCAGACCGGCATCTACATTGAAGCCAAAAAACTCTCCGTCCCCCATCCCTAAAATATCTTCATGCCCAATCAGAGCTTCCTCGAACCGGACGGCAGGAACATCGGAAAATCGCAGACGAACGGCGGCATAGCGGGCACAGTCACCATCCTCGTCCGGCTTCACCACACAGGCTTCGGCTGAGTAGGTTCCAACGGACGCCGTTTGGAAATAAGGCTGCTCCCCTATACTTCCCAAATAACATAGCGGGTCGCGGACAAGAATTTGGCCGGTAGGAATGGAGGTGGGACCGAAATCTATAACTGCCAGCTGCTTGCCTGCCATTTCAGGTAAAATAAAATAATCATTCAAATCTACAGGGCATTTCAATTTGTCACGCTGCTGCTCCCACTGGGACAGCCATTCACTTGTTGGGATCATGGGCATTTACCTCCTGATATAGGCTTGTAAAAGTAGTGCGTTTTGAGGGTATTGAAGTTACAGGCATTAACACCAAAGTGGCATCCTCCCTATGTTAGAACAGCAACTCGACTTGAATCAACTGCCTAATGAAATAAACTTTGAACATTCTCATGCTGAAGATCGAAGTTTAACCGCTTAAAAGCTGCGTTGCTGCGGCTTTATATGGTTAACCATATTTGATATGTGCGATCAATTAATGTATACCATATTAACTTTGCTAAGATGAAGATGACGATGTGGCTTTTGGGGCTATTCGTCTTAGGTACAGAAAGGCACACAAATTGGATATAGCCGCCACCACGGCAAGCCCCCAGAATAGGTTGGCATACGTCTGGCTAGGCGGAAGATGCTTTTGCCATTCCATTGCACTCGACATCACCGCAATGCTGAATGCGCCGCCGATAAACTGCATCAGTTGGTACAATCCCGTTCCTGAACCCAACTGAGAAGAGGGGAGTATGCACGAAATTTCGTTAGAAACGCTGCTGCTAATGATAGCAAAGCCTAAATTCATCAGCATGTACACAAAAACATTGGCCACCCAAAGGTGGGTGCCCAGTCCTGCGAATAATACGGCCGCTAATAATACGAGCATAGGAGTCGTACGCAGCATTCTGCTGCTTCCCCCCTCGTCGATCATCGCCCCGACCCTTCTTGATAGCAATGTAGACAAAATAGCACCTGGAAAAATAACAAATCCGGCATGACTTGCACTCAAACCAAAATGTTTCAATAGCATTTGCGGCAGCAAAAAAAGCGTTGCAAAGTTGCATAAATAGGCTAAGACCCCGATTAAAGCAAGCGTAAGATAGGTTCTGTTAGCTAATAATGACGGCAGCACAAATGGATGTTTCGCTCGGCGGATATGCAGAGTAAAGACGATTATCCCTGAAATTCCGATCACCAAGGCAACGGGATGATAGTTGGTGAAAAATAGCAGCAGACCTGCTGTACCTGCACTCAGTGTCACTGCTCCCATTACATCGAAAGACCGTTTGGACATCGACTCTTTTGGAATAAAATACATAAGCAGCGGGGCAATGCACAGCAGCGAGGATGTAATGGCAAAAAGATATTTCCAACCGAGATATTGCACCACAAGGCCTCCAATCACCGGGCCAAGTCCAAAACCCAGTGACACGGAGGACATGATGAACGTCATTGATTTCCCCCGGCGCACCTGAGGTATGTAACGGGCTAGGAGCACTATGGACAATGAGAGTGCCGCCCCAGCCCCGGCAGCCTGCACGATGCGGGCAGTTAGCAGCACCCAGAAATGGTTACTCAGCATCGCTCCAACCGAGGCGCCTCCCGTCAAAACCAGACTAATGCCGAACAATCGGTTAAGCGGAACCAAATCAGACAACCGGCTGTAGGTGATCGAGGAGATGGCGAACATGATCGAATAGCCGGTGACGGTCAACGAAACGATAGATGAAGGCAGGTTATATTCGTGGCTTAAATCGCTTAATGCCAAATTAAACATGGCCGTATTCATCGTGACCAACACAACAGTCATGCAAAGCAACGTAATAATGAGGCCTTCACGGGGAAGCAAGAGAACTTCATTTTTCTCGGTCTTCGTATTGTGGAGAGCATCCTCCATGAGATTTCCTTCTTTCCTTCTTATATTGTGAGAGGTTACTTATCTAGCAATCTAATGCCTACTTCTACATTCATTGAAAAATCCTCCTAAAACGTTTATTTATTCCAAACCCAGCGCTATTTCATTTTGGAATGGCTTGCTGTACAATTAAAGAGACCGAAAGGTATCTTTTATATTATCAGGATTCTAGTAAATGACAAGGCCAGAATTGTATAATTTATTTAAATCTATTGAAATAAAAGAGGTTCATACGGAGGAGCTCATGAAAAAAGGGGATCGAACACGGGAATTTATCATTATGAAATCGGCTGAAATTTTTAATCAGAGAGGATATGCCGGCACATCGCTAAACGATATCATTGCCGACACAGGAATTAAGAAGGGGGGCATCTATCGACATTTTGCCAGTAAAGACGAGATCGCGCTGGAAGCTTACAATTACGCTGCCGGCATGGTCAACAGGAAATTTTCTGAGGCGGTCGATCAAGAGCAGTCTGCTTCAGGAAAGTTAATGGCTTTTTTTCGTGTCTATGAGGATGTTGTAAACAATCCACCATTTATCGGCGGATGTCCTATGCAGAATACAGCTGTAGAAAGTGACGATACGCATTCAGAGCTTTGTGGTCGGGCAAGACAAGGTTTGCATACTTTCTTGGATATGATGAAAAGTATCATTCGTGACGGCATTCAAGCTGGGGAGTTTAGAGATGATCTGGATGTTGATGCGCTAGCATCATTTGCATTTTCCTTGTTGGAGGGAGGGATTTTGCTCAGCAAGCTGGATGGAGATAACAAACACATGTTCATAAATATAACAATCTTCTCGTCCTATTTGCAGCAGTGCTGCTTAAAGACACGTTAATCTGGTGTTCTGGCACATCGCATTTTGAACAGGCTGCTGTTTTGGGAAAGAAGAATTGTTAAATAAGCTGTTATAAAGAAGGGCGTACCCAAACCGCAACGCGGTGGTACGTCCTTTTACTGGTAGCTGAAAACCTGACTCAAGTATGTGCTCTAAAACTATTCCTTACTTTTAAACAATTTCAAGGTAACGAAAAATGGTGGCTTCTGATGTTTTTAGTCAGCATGATCCGTCTCCTATCCTTGCGCTGTGGGGCGGACCACGATTTCACTGACATCCACGTCATGGGGCTGCTCAATTGCGAACGCAATAGCTTTAGCGATCGAGTAGGGGGATAACCCAATATTCTGATAAGCTTCGAGTTTGGCTTTCATTTCTGGGTCCCTTATAGCGTCCAGAGCATCCGATTGCATGGAGCCAGGTGTGTTTGTGAATCCGGGTGAAACAATCGTAACGCGAAGCTTATCGCCGGCCTCTTGACGCAGACCTTCTGAGATCGCACGAACGGCAAGCTTTGTCCCTGCATAAACCGACATATTAGGCAAAATCCGATAGGCTGCCGTGGAAGCAATGTTAATAAAATGTCCTGAGCCCTGATTCCGAAAAGTGGGTAGTGCCGCTGCTATCCCATATAGAACTCCTTTAATGTTAATGTCGATCATGTCTTCCCATTCCTCGACCCGCAGATCGTCAAAGGGAGACATGGGCATGAAACCCGCATTATTAATAAGAACATCAAGCTTGCCGAATTTCTCGCTTGCCAATTGAACAAGGTTTGAAAGGTCTTCGGACCGCTTCACGTCAGTAACGAGATAAGCTGCCTTACCGCCAGACTTCTCAATCCGGTTAGCTATAGCTTCAAGCTGATCCGATCGCCGCGCGCCAAGTACAACTTGGGCTCCTCTCTCGGCAAGCAGCATTGCAGTTGCTTCACCGATCCCACCACTTGCGCCTGTTATTACAATGACTTTATCTTGTATTCCGGACACACTCACCACTTCTTTCTTGTATAATATATGTCTCTTACACATTTCATTTTAAGAAAAGTGGGGGTTCAACCGGTAGACCATTCATGCCCGTTCCTTGCCTAATCCCGCCAGAGAAGTATAATGGGGTTTAACTGATTTTTGAACAAAAGAGGTTGGTGCATAAACTTGAAAGAGCTCATTTCCGAGTTAGTCCAGTACATGGATCGTCTTACACCGATGGATGGCGTACACAGTATGGCAATTCCTGAGCTTTATTTCAGACGTCAATCTCAGCAGTCACGGCCAGTGTACAGCAACAGCCATCCTTCCCTTTACATCGTTGTCCAAGGTTCTAAAACGGTGGAATTAGCCGAGGAAAGATATGAAGTGGACCCAGGGAGCTATTTGGTCTCTCCGGTACATCTGCCTGTGATCGGACAAATTACTCAAGCATCGCAAAGCTATCCGTACCTAAGTTTACAACTGACCTTCAATCCGGATCTTCTTCTCGATATATCGAAAACATCCAGTCCTTCGAAGAAGATGACGACTGAACGTGGAATCCTGCTCAATTCGTCAACCTCGGACTTGCTCAAAGCGGTTTTACGCCTTGTAGAACTTCTGGATACCCCCTCTGATATTGAGATGCTGGCTCCCTTGATCGTTAAGGAAATATTTTATAGGGTCCTTCAAGGCGAGAAGGGAGACCTGCTGAAGCAATTTGTAGTGATCGGAAGCTATGCTCAATGTATATCCGAAGCCATACAATGGATCAGAAATCATTATTCCGAGCCTCTAATCATTGAAGAGCTGGCTAAGACGGTCAAGATGAGTCCGCGGAGCTTGCATAGACATTTCAAGAAAGTAACGGCCATGAGCCCGCTTCAATATCAAAAGATCATTCGCTTGCAAACAGCAAGACGACTGCTGCTTACGGAAAACCTGGATGCAGCTAACGCAGGATTCCGTGTTGGATATGAAAGTCCTTCACAATTTAATCGAGAGTACGCCCGGTTATTTGGACGTCCCCCGATAAGGGATATTCATGATTTGCGTGAATTTTCCTTGTAGAGGATATCTGCACATAACAAGAACATACACACTTAACAGCCGCATTGATGCGGCTTTTTTTATGCGGCTCGGCGTTGTAGATAACATAGTCGGCTGCGCTTCTGGAACAAATCCGTTTTTAAGGGTTCATTGTATACTCGAGATCCCGAGAAGCCGCGATGATTCGTCTTTCTCCCGGTTCGACATGTTAAAATAGAAAGCACAAATATGAAAACGAATAGTATTCTTTCCCTGTAGGAAGAGCAGATGTATACATGTTACTGGACGGTCGCAATACGACTCTTGTTGAAATTAAGGATGGGGTAGCAAAAGCTATTGGTCAATTTGCGGATTCTGATCGATCCAAAACATCCGGGGACATTCCACCTCATTTTATTTTTGATACCAATCCCCTTTTTGAGGCCTATCACAGTAGTAACGTCCTGTTTATGGAAAATAGATACGGAGAATCAGCAAATGTCGAGGGACAAGAACATGGTCCCATTGAAGTCGCTATTTTAGCGACTTTTTTATTTTATCGGTACAAGTTCTTGTCCCAAGCCAAGGACAAGAACTTGTACCGATTGCCGAAATGGACAAGAACATGTTCTCATTTACGATTAGGTATATATCTAATTAGTATTCTGCTTAGCCGATTCTCACGATCAGCTACCGCTTTCTGTTGAGGTAACGAAGGGTAAGCTACATCTGTCAGATAACTAGGACTCATGCAGCTGCCCGGACTCCTTGTGACGCCAATTTACGAATACCAAGGACAATGCAATTAACGTGAGGATAATCCCAAGTACTCGAAATCCCTCGAAGTTGAAGTTATCTCCCATTACGCTGCTAATAAGTAATGAAGAGAGAATGGTTCCCAGGTATCTTGAGGTATTAAATATTCCAGATGCTACACCTATAATTTCTTTTGGTGAACTTTTGAATAAGGCCGCTTGCATAGCGACACTGTTTAACCCGTTGCTAATACCGAATGCAGCTAAAGCCACACACACACTGATAACCGGTGAAGTCTGATCCAGTGTCATGATCACGATCCATACGGACCCAAATGTCATCAGCACTCCGGACATAAGCAATGCTGGTCGAGGTCCTGATTTATCGATCCATCGTCCTGCCATCGGAGAAGCAACGAGCGAGCATAAGCCTAAGCTTAGCATGAGCATCCCGGTATGGAACTCGCTGACATGACGTACGATTTGCAAGTAGGACGGAAGCCCGAAAAAGAGAGAGTAAAAAAGCAAGTTAACGACCATGAATTCGACATTGACCCAAGTCATTGCAGGATATTTAGCGAATGTGCGTAAAGGAATAAAGGGTGCCTTCGCTTTTAACTCATGTCGCACGAAAGCTCCCAGTCCAACGAAGCCAAACAGCACGACAATAACGTTACTAAATGAAATTTGACCAGATGATTTTGCGGACAATAATCCAACGAGCAGAGCAACCAGACCCACGGTGAACAGCAGAACTCCTGGCGCATCAATCAAATCAGACCATCTGCGAAAGGACATGTTGCGAGCAACGGATGTCATAGACGGAACATCATTCGGAATATGCCTCCAAGCTAATAAAAAGCTTGTCACTACGAAGGGGATATTAACCAAAAAGATAGCAGGCCAGCCCCACCAGTGAATGATGACCCCGCCAATAAAGGGGCCAATCGCTGCCGCCCCGGATAGGAATATGGACAAGACTGATAGTGCAGTCGCTTGTTTCTCCCTAATATGAATTCTCACAATGGCCATTCCAACCGCAACCATCATGCTTGTTCCGATGGATTGCACAATGCGGAACACGATGAGCCAACCAAAGTTTGGGGATAGTGGAGCTAATAATGATGCAACGAAGGATACAACAAGCCCGCTAAGAAATATCCTCCTCCTACCGAATAAATCGCTGGCTTTTCCCATGATAGGTTGAGCGATAGCACTCGCAATGTAGAAAGAAAAAATGATCCAGGATACCACTGTAAAGTCGAGTTGGAATACATTTTGTAGCCTTGGAATAGCAACTGAAATCATTGAAGAATTTAATGGGTTCAATAGAATCCCTAGTCCAACGGAGATCATCAACCACCTATTGCGAATACTCATTTTTATCCCTCCGATCTGTATGTTAGTGTCATCATCGTACTTGAAATCATTTATTTATTCCAACGCATTTTATGCTATGATTTCATTGACGCAAGGGAATGAAAGGAGAGTGTGAAATGGAACTTCTTCAACTGAAATATTTTCTCGAGGTAGCTCGTTTGGAACATATGACTGAAGCAGCACGAAGTCTGCATGTCACTCAATCGTCACTAAGCAAAACGATTGGGCGCTTGGAGGAGGATTTGGGGGTCCTGCTATTCGATCGAATAGGGAGGAAACTGCGATTGAATGAGTTTGGAAGCAGATTCTATCGCCGTGCTGAAAGGGCGTTGTTTGAATTGGAACAGGGGAAGCAGGAGATTAGCGATGTGTCCAGCCAAGAACATGGCACACTCGAATTGGCGGTGACCACCGCAAGCACATTGCCTCAGATCCTTCGAGAGTTTCGGAACAAGCGTCCCGATATCCAATTTCATGTGCAAATGCTCACCACGCAGGAAATGGTTACGCTTCTTCATAGAGGAGAGGTTGATTTTTGCTTGTCCTCACCTCCTATAAAAGGGGAAGACATTGAATGTCAAATCATGTTCATCGACCCGATTCTTGTAGCTGTTCCCAAAGGGCATAGGCTTGCTAACCGAAACAGCATATCTTTGACTGAGCTAAGGGATGAATGTTTTGTTGGTGTAAAAAGAGGCTACGGTACTCGTGATCTGGTGGATTCTATATGCAAATCGGTTGGATTTGTACCTACATATGTGTATGAGGGTGACGAACCTGCAAGGCTAAGTTCTCTAGTAGAAGCGGGAATTGGCATAGCCTTTATACCAAGTACGGCAAGGTATTCTGGGGAACATATCAAATATCTCAAAGTAGAGAATCATGAATTGGTACGGGAGATAGCTTTGTTATGGCACAGGAGTCGGTACATTTCGCGGGCTGCTCTCGAATTCCGTGAGGTAGTTGTGGAATATTTCGGGACGATATCCAAACAGACAAATTAATTATCCTTCCTAAAACCCAGAGAAGCAGTTCACCATCATGATCGTCTGCTTTTGTTGAACTAGCGGGCAGGTTAGATTAACAAAGAATGCCAAGAAACGTTGATGAATTAGACCGCTCCATTGCATATAATGAAGGTATTGCCCTTCGGGGAGATCGTTAAGGGAGGACACGATGAACGAGAAGGTATTTGACGAATCATTATTTGCAAGCTTGAAGCCGGGCTTAACCTCGTTCTGTTACCGAATGCTAGGCTCCATGGACGATGCGGATGATGCTGTTCAGGAGACGAGTATTCGGGTTTGGCAGAGCTGGAGCACGTTCAGACAGGATTCCTCGTTCAAAACTTGGGTCTATCGGATTGCCTCCAACCTGTGCTTGGACAAGCTGAGGCAATCCAAACGCCGCGCGCTTCCCGTTGACCTGTTCGACCCGGCCTTCGCCATCGTCGAGCCGCGCGACACGCTGCCGGACTCTGCCTGGATCTGGCCGTCTCCCGACTTTGGGGGCAATCCGGAGGATCGGCTCGTCCGCAGAGATACCCTTCAACTGTGCTTCATTGCCCTCCTGCAGACCTTGCCTCCGCGGCAGCGAGCGGTACTCATTTTGAAGGATGTATTTGAATGGTCCTCCAAGCAGATCGCGGAAACGTTGGCAATGTCGCCGGCAGCGGTGAACAGCGCCTTGCAGAGAGCCCGAGAGACGATGGACCGGGCGCAGCTTCGCTCGGATGAGCTCAGCAGCATGAACGTTCAACCGGAGCAGGAGCTGCTGTCCCGGTATGTGGAGGCCTTCGAGCAGTTCGATATTGCTGCGCTCGTAGCGCTGTTCCACGAGGAAGGCTGCATGTCGATGCCGCCCTTCGAGATGTGGATCCACGGCAAGAAAGATTTGTCCGCCTTCTATTCGCTTACTCGCTGGCATTGCGAAGGCTCGCGTTTTGTGCCCATTACGGTGAATGGCGGTTATCCGGCGTTAGCCCAGTATATGCCGGACAAAGACAGCTCCGGCCTGGTTCCCTGGGGCATCCACGTCATCGAAACCAAAGAAAATCAAATCCTGCACGTTCAAAACTTCATCAATACAAAATTATTTTCGCGATTTGGGCTGCCTGAGCGACTCGACCGATGAATTTCGTATTTGGCATTCGTCTATATTATTGAGACTAACCAAACGACGAATATCATGAGAGAGGTGTCCAATCCAATGGAAACGAATCAACCAACGAAAGTAACTGTACAAACCGTCATTCAAGCTCCCGTCGAGAAAGTATGGCGCTATTGGTCCGAGCCGGAGCACATCACGAAGTGGAATCAAGCGTCCGAGGACTGGCATGCGCCGAGAGCGGAAAACGATCTGCGGGTTGGCGGCAAGTTTTCGACGCGGATGGAAGCGAAGGATGGCAGCATGGGCTTTGATTTTGGCGGCGTCTACGATGTTGTGAATCGGCATGAGGCGATCGGCTACACCATGGAAGACGGAAGAAGAGTAGATATTGCTTTCGTCGATCAAGGGAATGAGACGAAGGTCATTGAAACGTTCGACGCGGAAAGCTCCAATCCCGTCGAGTTCCAGCAAGCAGGCTGGCAAGCGATCATGGACAATTTCAAAGCCTATACCGAACAAAACTAATCATCGCGAAGAAGACGCCGGGGAAGATGCCCGGCGTATTTCTTTTTAAACCCTGGTACGAGCATGATCCTGCGTTAGCCTTAACCTTGAGCCGCGTCCATGTTCATGTAGTTAATGGCCCATAGATGGCCGTCCAAGTCCACGAAGCCCCAATGATACATGTTCCCATGATCTTCAGGTTCAGCGTGCAATTTCCCGCCCAAGGAGACCGCAGTATTCACGATTTCATCGACCTTTTCCCGGCTCTCGAAGGCCAATGCGATCGTCATTTGCGCATACTTGCTCGTATCGACGGCTTCCTTCTCCGTGAGCGTATTAAAGAATGCTTGATTGATCAGCATGACCTGCAGGTTGTCGCCGATCACAATGGCTACCGAATTCTCATTATCGGGGAATTGCGGATTGAGCTCGAATCCGAGTCCGGTGAAGAACGCTTTCGATTGTTCTACGTTTTTTACAGGCAGGTTGAAGCTCGTGAATACGGACATTAATGCCATTTTCAAAACACCTCTTCGTCAAATTAGTTTGTGTTCATTTACGCCTTCGTTTATATAGACGACAGCCGATCCGGGAATTCATCGGTCTGAAGACAGACTCATTCTTTAAAATAGGGCGTAATCCCGCTTGAATATAAGTTCTCCACTAGCTTGAAAAATTGTTCTGACGATAAATCCTTTTGCCGCTGGATCCAAAGCCGAAATAAAGAAAGGGAAGTTGTCAGGTAAAACTCAATGAAGTATGGCGTTAAGGCATCGTTTTGCGGAACGTTTAATTCTAATTGCCCCAAAGTGATTTCTTTTTTTAAGCGTTTTAAAAAACGGGCGCTTCCATAATCTCCTAAAAGGGCATTAAGAACCAGGAGATGTTCTCTTTTGTCCAGACAATAGAGCGTATCTTGAAACGTATGTATCGATAGCTCTTGATTCGCCAATTCTTTTTTCATGTCATTCATTAAGTCATTTTCAACAGAGTCTAACAAATCGTATATGTCAGTAAAGTATTGATAAAAGGTGCTGCGGTTATATCCTGACTTATTCGCAATTTCCTGAACCGAAATTTTCTCAATCGGCTTTTGGCTATATAACTCACAAAAAACTTCTATAAACGTTTGTCTTGTTTTCTCCGTTATTTGCGGTTGCTTTTTCATGTTACCCTCCTATTAGCCAATAAAAATATTATCCGACAAATTCTAAAATACTGATGGTTGATCAAGGAATAATAAAGATTTATGATCACATCATACAACACGTTGTCTGATAATCCAAAGGAAATGTTAATAAGTAGGGGTGGTTTTCATGTCAGCAAAACAAGAAAGAATTTTAATTTTTGGTGCAGGTGTCATCGGCAGCATGTACGCAATGAAGTTTATTGAAGCAGGGTTTGATGTTACCCTGTTTGCCCATTCTAAAAGATTTAAATCGTTAAGCGAAAATGGCCTGCAGTATAAAGAAAAAGGTGCAGTTAAATCGATACAAGTGAAGGTCATTGATACGCTCGAAAATGATGATATTTACGATTTTATTTTCGTCACCGTTCGTTATGACCGGTCCGAATCAGCGTTGTTAGCGCTAAAAGATAATCAAAGCAAACATATCGTTACGATGACTAGTAATTCAATTGGGTTTTCTTCGTGGCTGGATATTGTAGGGAATCGACTTTTACCCGCTTTCCCCGGCTTCGGCGGACAGATTAAAGATGGAGTATTGCATGCTCGATTTCTACCAAAGATTATAGCGGCAACTGCATTTGGAGAAGTGAATGGTGAAGTGACAGAACGCATCGAAAAACTCGCAAAATTATTTAAAACAGCAAAGCTTCCCTACGTTATTAAAAAGGATATGCAAGCTTATCTCATCACACATTCGGTATCCGACATTGCCATGTTGAGCGTTTTACATTCTGAGAATAAAATAATTGACAAAAAAACAGTCAGAACCAGAAAGACGGCACGCCAAATAACAGTCACTTTAAAAGCATATCTAAAGGCCATACAAAAAGCAGGCGTTTCAATTGATCCACCCATGCTTAAAGTGTTGCTTAAATTTCCAAACTTATTATTGGATCTGTTCTTTATGACATGGCTACGAACTAAAATGGTTCGCGATATGATGTTACCGGATTATGCGAATAGTGCAAACAATGAGATTGTGCAGCTGAGTCATGATTTAATGAAATTTTTAAGTCAACATGATATCAAATCGGCTACGCATTTATCTGAATAGATGGAAGACGACAAGAACATGGTTGAAGATAGCAATCCAAAAGAACTTAGAAACATTGGCTGTGATACTATTAAAAATATCAGTCGTCCGAAGGTCGAAACTTGAATGGACCATCTTACAAATACAACGCAAGGAGGCTTAAGCATGAGTGGAAAAAAATGTGGTTACGAGAAAGTAAATGGACTACATATGTATTATGAAATCCATGGGAGTGGTAAACCACTAATTTTGCTCCATGGCCAGTTTGCGACTGCCAGCATGTTCGATCCCCTATTACCGGAGTTGGTGCTTCACCGCCAGGTAGTTTTAATTGAACAGCAAGGCCATGGTCATACTGCAGACATTAACCGCCCCTTAAGTTTTGCCCAAATGGGTCGTGACACCGCTGAACTAATAAGTCAATTAGGAATCACGGAAGCGGATGTGTTTGGATACAGTGCTGGTGGAACAGTCGCACTGCATCTGGCGAAGTCTAATCCTCACCTTGTTCGTAAGCTGGCACTAGCCTCGACTATTTATAGTATGGATGGCTATTTTCCCTATATCGTCGAAGGCATAAAACATGCTTCTGCCGAATCTTTTCCATTACAGATGAAGCAAGAATACGAACGTGTAGCCCCCCATCCTGATAACTGGTCCAAACTCATTGCCAAAGGTGCAGAAATGGCGAATAACCCGAATACAGAGGATTATCTTGAACCGACACAGCTGCAGCAAATTACCGTGCCCGTCCTCCTCGTCAATGGAGACAGAGATATTATTCGCCCAGAGTACGCCAATGAAATGGCAAAGCTGCTTCACACCAACCTCATCGTAGTGCCTGGAGATCACGTTTCGTATATTTCTACTCAACCTCAGATTTTGCTCGGTCATCTAATTAAATTTTTCGAGTTAACCCATAACCAGTAAAGCCTAAAGCCTATGGTATCACCGCAGCGGCTTCTGATGATGTCCGGGTTAAATCCGGCGAATCCAGCGATGGGTAGAGAACCTTGGTCATCATTCTTTATTATTTAATCTGCCGATACTCTGAAGGGGAAACACCGGCGATGGATTTGAAGACAGAGGAGAAATAATGTTGATCGGCGAAATTCAGCTTGTTTGAAATTTCGTTAATGCTGAGATGGGTATTCAGCAAATATTGCTCGGCCAATTCAATTTTATGTTTGCGAAAATAGGCGTAAGGCGTGATCCCGTACGTTTCCCGGAACATCTTGATCATATGATTTTTCGAATATCCGAGTTGTTCACACAGATCGTCCAAATCCACTTTATTCTCGATATTGCCGTCCAGATACGACTTGATCTGCTCGGATACGGTTGGCGCTTTATGTTTTAAATGGTTTTTTAAGCGCATTACGATTTTAAGAAGAAGGACGGTTACTTCGTCTATAAAGCTGGGATAGTTCATATGTGTGGCCGACGATAGGTTAATGATCTCATTCATATAGGAGAGAATGTTGCACTCCTTGATGAGATACGTATTTTCAGGTAGATATTGTTTGAATAAAGATTCGGCAAAATCACCATTAAAAATAATCCAAATTTTTATCCAGGGCTGATCTTCGCTGGAATAATAGATATGGTCGCTGTTTTTAGTCAATATGTAAACGTCGTTTTTCTGAGGGTACAGCGTTTGGGAATTAATCTCTAGAACGCCGCTGCCGTCGATGATGTATTCAAACGAGTACAGGTTTTCTCCATGGCGTTCGATCCGATAATTCTTATCACAGTAAGAGATGCCCGACATGAGCACATTGAGTGGAAGCTTGGAATCATTAAGATGCCAAAAATTGAAAATGGTTTCGTTCATCATGATAATCCTCACATTTACAATGATAAATCCTATTAAATTACGTTTTGGAACATGATAAATTATACACTAAGAAACGCATTAATGGGAGGAATCCAAATGAATCTTCGTGCACCAGCTGTTCCGCTGATTACGGTTGACCCTTATTTTTCCATCTGGTCCATGGCAGACAAGCTCAATGAATCGGAAACCAAGCATTGGACGGGCAAACCTCACCGGATGACCGGCACTGTGCTGGTTGATGGGAAAGAATATGTTTTCATGGGCATTAAGCCGGATAGCCTGCTCATGGAGCAGACAAGATTGGATATTCATGCTTTGTCAAGCCAATACGAGTTTGCATGCGATGAGATTCGGTTAACCGTTACGTTCACGACTCCATTGCTGTTGGATGATTTGAAGCTCATGTCCAGACCGGTGTCTTATATACATGTGACAACCGAGTCGAACGACGGGAAAAAACATGACGTCACAGTTGCCGTCACTGTAGATGCAGAGTTATGCCAAAACTTGAAATACGAGTTTCCGACCGTGTATACGGATCTGAGCGAACCTGGTTTTACTTGCGGCAAAGTGGGCAGCAGCATTCAGCATCCGTTAACCAGAAGCGGGGATGATCTTCGAATTAACTGGGGCTACGTCTATCTCGCATCCAATCATAGCGGCGCTTCAGTAAGCGCTTCCGAAGATATAAACCTCTACGGAACAGTAAATCATGCCATGGGGCTATCGATCGTTCTGGATACGGAGCAGAATGCAGAAGGGCTTTTTGCAGTCGGCTATGACGATATTAAATCGATCGAATATTTTCACGAAAAGCTGGATGCCTATTGGAGAAAAGACGGAGAGACGATTGAAGAGGCGATAAAGCAGGCGCTAAAAGAATATGATTCGTTGTATGAAAAATGCGAACGGTTTGCTGAAAAATTGTATCAAGACGCCATCGCATCGGGAAGCGAAAAGTATGCAGACCTGGTATCCCTCGCTTACCGGCAAGCGATTGCCGCCCATAAAATCGTAGCGGGTCCGGATGGAGAAGTTCTGTTCATTTCCAAGGAGAACTTCAGCAATGGCTGTGCGGCTACGCTTGACGTGACTTACCCATCCATTCCACAATTTTTGCTATACAATCCCGAATTGGTGAAAGGGATGCTTCGGCCGATATTTAAATACGCTTCAACCGATGTTTGGCATTTTGACTTTGCTCCCCACGATGTGGGCACCTACCCGCTTCTGAATGGGCAAGTATACAGCAACGGAACTACGCCCGACTGGCAAATGCCGGTTGAAGAATGCGGCAACATGTTAATATGCGCTGCGGCTGTCGCGATAGCGGAGCAGGATGTTTCATTTGCGCAAGAAAACTGGGGACATCTTGAAACTTGGTGTCAGTACTTGATCCAAAACGGCATCGATCCGGATAACCAGCTGTGTACGGACGATTTTGCGGGGCACCTGGCCCATAACTGCAACTTGTCGCTTAAAGCGATTATGGGTATCGCCAGCTTTTCTATCTTGAACCGCATGGCAGGAAACGAGGATAAGGCAGAGGAACTCATGGAACTTGCCCGATCGATGGCGGAGCAATGGAAGTCTATGGCTGCAAACGATGACGGTACGTTCCGTCTTGCGTTCGATCGCCCCGGCTCTTTTAGCATGAAGTATAATGCCATCTGGGATAAAATCTTCGGCCTGAACTTATTCCCTGAGGATACGTTCAAGGCAGAGACGCAAGCCTATATCGAGAAGCATTCGGGTGCCTACGGCCTTATGCTGGACAATCGCAACACCTACACCAAATCCGATTGGATCGTGTGGAGTGCCTCGCTCTGCGAAGACAAGGATGATTTCAATACGATCGTCGATCGGTTATGGCTCGCTTACGATCAATCGGAGAGCCGCGTTCCGATGACCGATTGGTACCAGACGACCGACGCGAAGATGGTTGGTTTCCAGAACAGATCGGTACAAGGCGGGTTATTTATCAAGCTTCTTATGGATAAGGAGATTTGCAAGCTTCAATCGTAGTCAACGACTTGCATTAGAATAGCGAAATAGTCAAATCCCCCTTTGAGTATTTATTCTGAAGGGGGATTTGCTGTCTTCAGAGGACAAGGTAGATATCAGCTGAAATTGCATACCTGGATGATGAGGGAAATGATTATGGAGGTGTGCTTCATGAAAGTTGAAATTGAAGTGAGGGCGTTTGGTGAGCTTGAGTCATTATTAACCAAGTTATTTGGTGAAGTTGAACATGGGTATTCGAATCCAAAACAGTGTTTAGGTAAAATCACCATGCGTGCCAAGAAAGCCAATGGTGATAACGTTGATTTGAGTTAGAGATCCGCGATCCAATAATATAAACTGACCAGACGCTAACCATAGGTAACTAGGAATAATCGGGCGCTTTTTTCTAATTTGATGACATTAAGCATAAACATAAACAAAGGCGATCCTTTAATTCTAAGTAACAGGCTCATTGGAGGCTGATGGGATGATGACCGAAGGAGATTGGGTATTTGCCAGCTACAGAGGGCAGAAGGTAACCGGCTTTTTGTTGCTGATGCGGGAATCCACGGTTTTGGTTCAAGCCACAATTCCAAATGATTTGGGAATTATCGAAGTTTCTACGGATCGGGTTTCTTGGAATAACAACGCTGTAATATGTATGGACGATTTACCGGAACTTATAGATCTCTCCTTGGATTGGAAAGATAAAGAGTGGTTTGAGAAGTGGACAAACGAACTATCGTTATGGAAGCGGTTAACGGATCAAAATGTATCGATGAGGTCGTGAATGAGCAGGCCCGGAGTTAAACCGCTGCTATATCTGGGCTGCAGGCGCTAAGCTAAAGGACAGTTTTGTTGAATGAGTTGTAAATTTAACATTTAAAAGGAAGAGCATTTCTTTGTAATGAGAAATGCTTTTTATTTTTATATAAAACGATATTAATTTATTGTAAAACAATAAATTATGTGGCAAAGTAAAAACTGACATCAAATAAGTGAGGTGCACTTATGAAACGAGGAACAACACTCTTTTTGAAGATGGCTGTTATTATGATTGGGATACCCATTCTCGCAATTTGCATATTTTTAGTGCCTAAGATCGGGAATTTTGCTGGAGAATTGTATCCCAAAATAGCTTATATGAAATCTCTCGTTTTAATGGATATGTACGCAGCAGCGATTCCTTTTTACTTTGCCCTGTATAAGGCCTTTACACTTTTAAGCTATATTGATAAGAACCAAGCGTTCTCGGAATTATCGGTAAAAGCATTAAAAAATATAAGATACTGTGCCATCACAATCAGTACCCTGTACCTGTTAGGCATGCCACTCTACTATCTCATGGGAAGGAAAGTTGACCCTCCCAGTTTCATACCGATGGGATGGACCATTATTTTCGCCTCTATGGTGATCGCCGTGTTTGCTGCTGTTCTCCAAAGACTTTTACAAGAAGCGATTCATATAAAATCAGAAAATGATTTAACGGTCTGAAGTGGAGCATATGGCGATTTATTTGGGCTAAAACATTAATCCCTTTACTTAAACGATGATCGAGGCGTATAATCCGTTAAGACATCGGAGTAAGGAGAGGGAAATTGATGATGAACAACGGGTTGGTCAATGCTATTATCGCGTATATCATGTGGGGGATTCTCCCGCTTTATTGGAAGTTGTTTAACGACGTGCCGGCAGGGGAGATACTGTCACATCGGGTTGTCTGGTCGTTCGTCTTTATGGGAATTTTCGTCGCAGTCCAGCGTCGCTGGGGTGACATGAAACGGATTGCGGCTAGCCGCTCGCTCCTGCTGTCGCTCACCGCTAGCGGACTGCTGATCGCTGCAAATTGGCTCATCTTCATCTGGGCGGTTAACAACGACCATGTCGTCGAGACAAGTCTCGGCTATTATTTGAACCCGTTGGTGAACGTGCTGCTTGCGGTGGTCTTCCTTCGAGAGAAGCCAAACCGAGGCCAATGGATCGCGATCGCCATTGCTGGCGCCGCGGTTCTCCTCATCGCCATCGACTACGGACGGTTCCCATGGATTTCAATCTCACTGGCCGCGACGTTTGGCTTGTACGGACTCGCGAAGAAGAAGATCGGACAAGACGCTTCTGTAGGCTTGCTGTCGGAGACGGCTGTAGTCCTGCCTGTTGCGCTTGGCTACTGGATCTATTTGGCGGCTGTGGGAAAAACGACGGCATGGACGCTGCCTGTGTCCACATTCGTCGAACTGCTTCTTTCTGGCGTGGTAACAGCGCTACCGCTGCTTTTCTTTGCGCGAGCGGCCGCCCGGATGGCCCTGTCTACACTCGGCTTCGTACAATACATCGGGCCGACGATCATGTTGTTACTGAGCGTATTCGTGTTCAAGGAGTCGGTCTCACCGGTTCTTCTCATTGGCTTTGCGCTCATCTGGACAGCGCTTGTCGTATACGCTGCGGCATCGGTTCGCAGTACGAAACTTGCGAAGGCTCGCTGACGGCGGCAAAACGTCTACCCGGTACCGTTATATCAGCCATTTCCGTCCGCTGAGGGGGAGATGGCTGTTTTCTGTTCGGGGTTAAACTAACGGGCAGGGTAGTTTACGATTCATGTGCGGTGAACGTTATCCTAAGTAACTGCGAAAAATTCAGTGAATAAAAGGGGTATAGAGGCCCTGCAGGAGAGCTGGATTGAGGGCAGTGGCGTACAATACATACGAGTTATTGACAAAAATAACTACCCCATATATAGTGTAGTCATCTACATGAATTCAAGGAGAAACCTATGCCAAGTGTTTTCGAAATGTACCCCTATAGCCTATACATCAAAGTCATTGCACAACGGGTCCGGGAAATCATCGACCAGCTTCTGAAGGACCATGGCTTGAATAGCTCGCAAGCGATTCTTCTCTCGCATATTCATCAATCCATTGAGGAGCATATAGAGATCAATCGAAAGTATCTTGAAAAAACAATGGCTTTAAGCGGTCCATCTGTGACAAATTTATTGAACGGTTTGGAAAAGTCCGGATTTATCACGCGTACTAGCAACCCTAAAGATGGACGCAACCTTCGTATTGACATAACAGATAAAGCCAAACAGTTTCTTAGCGAGAGGAGTGATGCCTTCTCGAAATCTGAAGAATTGATCACACAAGGGATGTCTGATGCCGAAAAAGCCATGTTTGTTTCTTTGCTGACCCGTGCTTTTGAAAACGTCCAAAAATAGCCGCCGAATGGATGAGTTTACCACATTTGATTATTTTTTGAACAAATATGTAGATGACTACATAATTTTATTTTAAAGTTCAGGAGGTTTCCATAATGAATGATCAACCAAGCGGACTGGAGCTATCCAGAATCGGACTCGGCTGCGGCCATATGTCCAATGTCAATGAAGCTGTCAAAAGTGCAGGCATTGCTGCTATTCATACCGCTTTTGAGAGTGGAATCAACCATCTCAACACAGGGGACTTTTACGGTGCCGGCCGAAGCGAGATGGTCATCGCCGAAGCGCTCAAGGGGTTCAAAAGGGATGACTATTTTATATCACTGAAGTTCGGTGCATTGAATACGCCAAGCGGCTCCTTGTACGGACTGGATGTTTCCCCACAACATGTTAAAAACTATCTTGCCTATTCGCTCACACGACTCAATCTTGACTATATTGATCTGTATCAGCCGGCAAGAATTGATCTGGGTATTCCTGTAGAAGAAACGATCGGCGCCATTTCCGATTTGGTTAAGGCCGGCTATGTCAGACAGATTGGAGTCAGCCAAGTTGACGCAGAGACGTTGAGAAGAGCGCATGCCACGCATCCGATCAGCTGGGTGGAAGTCGAATACTCGCTTTTTAACCGAAGCATCGAGAAAGAACTTTTGCCGACTGCGAGGGAATTGGGCATCGGCGTTGTTGCTTTTGGGGCATTGGCTCATGGTCTTCTTGCCGGCCAATGGACAGATGAGCGGATCGAAAAGAGCAAGGGCGGCTATGTTCCGTTGTTTTTTGAAGAGAATATAGAAAAGAACGTTGCCCTGGCCAAAAAACTCGAAGGGATCGCCGTAAAAAAACAAATGACGTTATCCCAACTGGCGTTTGCATGGATATTATCCAAAGGTGAAGACATCATACCGCTTATCGGTACCGTATCGCCGGTTCATCTTCAAGAAGCTTTGCAATCACTCGATATTCAATTGACCGAAGAAGATATCAGGGAAATTGAAGATGCATTACCAGAACAGGAGATCGCCGGCGCTTCTTTTCCCAATATGCAATTTAGAAACGGGAAGACTGTTCGCGTATAAACACGATCATACAAATGAAAGGATGTTGTTTGTTATGATTATCGTTACCGGAGCCAATGGGAAATTGGGGCGGGTCGTGGTAGAACAACTACTCAAGCGCGTACCTGCCGAGGAGATCGGTGTCAGCGTCCGTGATCCGAATCAATCACAAGAGCTTCGAGAACGTGGGGTTCGTGTCCGTCGGGGAGACTACGACGATGCCGAGAGTCTGCACCACGCCTTTGAGGGGGCCTCACAGGTACTCATCGTTTCGTCCGGCATCATGGGCGAGGCTGACATCCCGCATGGCATTCAGCAGCATCAAACCGCGATTGACACGGCAAAGAGGGCAGGGGTTACTCGGGTGCTATACACAAGTCATATAGGTTCTTCCCCAACCTCACACTTCGCTCCAATGATTCACCATGCGGCTACCGAAAAATTGCTCAATGCTTCAGGTATGGCCTTCACATCGCTCCGTAATGGCTACTACGCCGCATCGGCACTCCTGTTGATCGGTGGAGCCATAAAAACAGGGGAACTGATCGCACCTGAGGATGGTCCGGTTGCCTGGACAGCCCACTCCGATTTGGCCGAGGCTGCGGCGGCGATCATCAGCGAGCAGAAACTGGATGGCATAACCCCCAATCTTACGGGATCCGAGGCCATTGACATGGAAGGGATTGCGACAATCGCTTCCGAGGTCTTGGGGCGGACCATCCGCCGAATCGTTGTGTCGGACGAAGAGTTTCGAGACCGCATGATGGCTCAAGGCGTGCCGGAAGCGAGTATAAATATGCGGATGGGAATGTTTCTGGCAAGCCGTCATGGCGACTTCGCACAAGTCGATCCTGCTCTGGCTGATTTGATCGGCCGGCCTCCGAAAAGTTTTAGAGAGGTCCTGAAAGAGTCGATTTCTCAACTGCAAGGTTGAATGCGTTAAAACCTGCTTATAGGTGTAAGACGACAAGAACATATACGCTTAATAGCCGCGTAACTGCGGCTTTTTTTGTTTTAACGATATATGTTCTTGTCAAACCCGACGACAATAACATATATGGTTTACCGAAGCCAATTCGACGTCCATTTGGACCCTCCGTTCCCGGGTTTCGCAAGTAGTTCTATCATGATAAGATAGTAGCCGGCTAGAATGACCACCTGCTTTAAATTACTTCATAGGATAGTTTTAATGAGAGGCATTATATAACTTTTATTCTTCAGAACAAGCATTAGGGGACTCTGATGGATTCGAAATTCCAAAGCGAAAGAATACATTAGAGCGATTGCCGTGCATACAACTTTTAATTATAACCATTCTTGACCCACCTATTTTTTAAACCAAAGTATATACTAAGGTTAATATGCACGTGTACAGTACTAAAATATAGTTTGCACTAGGTTAATGCCTTTATTAGTAAAGGAGATAAGGAAAAGATGACTGATATCAATAAAATATTTATTCGAAATGCCGTGGAATCTGAGCAAGACATCATAAGAGCAATAGTAGAAGAGGCATATGAGGAATATGCCCGAACAATGAGTGGTTCAATGCGCGAAGAGTATAATCGGAGATTAGTGACGACGCTTGGAATAAAAGAATCTGTAGAGCGAATTGTCGCTGAGTCTGGCGGAAATATCGTGGGTAGTGTTCTATTGTATCATTCAACATCTAGTGCAAGTGAAAGGGTAGTTCGTAATCCTGGTTGGGCTGAGTTACGATTGCTTGCCGTGCATCCGTCGATGCGTGGCCATGGAGTAGGAGCTTTGCTTGTACAGGAATGTATACGACGCGCTCAAGCTAATGGCGAGAGGGCAATAGGATTGCACACAAAGGACGAAATGCATTCTGCTGTTCGTCTCTATGAGCGTCTTGGCTTTACTCGCTTTCAAGATCTTGATTTTAGTCCAGCCTCAGGAGTACTATTAAAGGGATATTGTTATAATTTGGATAATCGATAAGTCAGTCTCATGAATCCATGACGGTTTTTTGTAAGAACACAAGTAAATTTACGCTTAAAAGCCGCATGGCAGTAATGCATACATATGACAAATGACCAAATAATGTTCTAGAGACTTCTCTCCAATAAGGTTCCAACTTGTTTGGTCTTCACTTAAATCCACATTTTCTGCCCATACTGTTGAAGCAGAGTGAACAAGGAGGAAATGATAATAGAGTTTATGAAAAATCGATTAGAACAAGACATTATTTCAACAGCGGAGAGCTTTGCGGAAAATTTTTCGGATCGGGGTCATTTTGATTTTAGTATCCAAAGTCTACGAAAGCTAGACGATATTCTCGAAGAGTTATGTGATTATAAACTGGATAACGATGCATTGAATTCTGTTTCGTCTATGGCTGGAAGTTACATCTTTGAAGTGGCAAGAAGGAATTATGGAGGCCAATACTATTGGGTACAGGATAGAGACCAACCTGTTTTAGTTACCGGTGAGCCTGATTATTCAATTTCTATATTTGCATTTGATAAAGTTAAAGGCCGAATCCAGAACGGTAAAGAAGATGAGATTCCATATTATTTTGATGGCTATATTGAAGCAGTTGAAAAAGGTAAGAAAACCGGATACCGTGCTACTATAGTTTAGATGTTAGTAGATTAAGCGAACGAGGAACATTAGATGAACAGAAAGTAAATATGAACGTGCCGGGCGAGCAGTCCTAGCAAAAAGCAGGAAAAAACAAGTACCTCTTTACATTCAGGGCTTTTACAATGACCCCGACTCATGATCGGGGCTTTTTTTGTTTTGTATGGATGATTGCGTAGACAGTAAGCGTCTTACTAATTTGAAAGGGAGATGTAAGGAAAGTCGATAGCTTAGGCCAGCCTCGCAGGATAACATTGGAGCAAACGAAAAGATTTTCTTAATGGAGGAATCGAGATGAGGCTGTTTGAACTGTTGCTTTTATTGTCAAACATCGGCTTGTTTATCATAACAGTCCTATTGAAAAAAGGACGGCGTAGAGTTCCAGTATTCGTTGTAAGCGGGATCGCCACACTTGTACTGGTCATTCATTGGACGGTGGAAGGATACAGAGTTCAGCTCTTATTCTCGTATGGTTTAACGATCATGTTTTTAGCCATATCAGGTTATCGTTATTTTAATAAAAAAGGTCCAATGAAAATCCCACGATTTATGTTGGGTTCAGTTTATACCGCTATAGCGATCATGCTGGTCGTCACAGCGGGTCTCATGTATGCTTTCCCGGTGTTTAAACTACCTGAGCCGACAGGCAATTTTAAGGTGGGTACTCAAACTTTTCATCTCGTGGATGCAAAAAGGGAAGAGATTTTCGACGAAGCTAGAGATCGTAAGAGAGAGTTGATGGTTCAGGTATGGTATCCAGTTCAAGCAGGCACTGGCAAATACGCTCCCTTTATTCCCAATACCCCGATTTTACGTTATATGGCTGCGAACTATGGCCTTCCCGGGTTTACATTTCAACACCTGAAGTATGTATCCAGTCATGCTTATTCGGATGCTGAAATATCTTCGGCACAGACATCATACCCGCTGATTCTTGCGAATCCCGGTAACGGTTCTTCCAGGTTCCTCCACACGTCGCAAGCCGAAAATCTAGCGAGTCACGGATATATCGTAGCCGTGATCGACCACACCTACAATACATTTGCAACCAAGTTTCCGGACGGTCGAATCACGACCAGCACAACCGACAATTTATTCTCGCCCGACCATGATTACGCGACGGAAAGAGAGAATCGCGACAAGTTGGGAAAAGTGTTAACCGACGATGTGGCTTTTGTGCTGGACCAATTCGAGCTCATCCAATCGGGGCAGATACCAAGTCAACTACATGGAAGGATTGATCTCGGTCATGTCGGGGTGTTCGGTCATTCCATTGGCGGAGCGACGGCCTATGATGCTGCTTACGATCCGCGCATTGCCGTGGGAATAGACCTTGATGGAGGGCTATATCGTCTGCGTGACAAAGAGGGGCTGCGAAAGCCATTTTTATTCATCAACTCGGAAAGCTATTTCGAACAATTAACAAGGGTGATGGATAACCAGGTCTACACGGATGCAGAGCTTAACCGTATGGGGTCAACAAGAGAGTGGGAGGATCAAGTGGCGGCGGATAAAAAGGTGGAGCTTGAACGGATGCGCGAAACAGTCGAGGAAGGGGGACAAGTCCTCTATATCGAGAATACGGAGCATTTGAATTTTACTGACGTACAGTTCATTTCTCCGATTTTTAAGATGCTGGGCATTACAGGAAAGATAGCGCCGGAAAGAGCGAACACCGTTATCAATGCCTATATGCTGGATTTCTTCGATATGTATCTGAAAAATCAAGGCGGAAGCTTAATGAAAGGAGCGGATAGCCGCTTTTCAGAGGTGAACCGGATGTGATAATGAAACCAGTAAAATTTACAACGATGAGAACGGCAAAAGGGTGGAGTGAAATACAAAAGTCAGAGTTTATTCCGGTATCATTCAAAAGCATCCTAAATAATACGAAGAAGGGAAATCCCTCTGGGATCTCCCTTCTCTGAACTGCATGTTTTAGACCAGGAGCCTGCTAAACGCAAGGCTTAGAAGTTAATTACCAAGCGTAAATGCCTTTCTCATCCAGAAACTCGCCGTTATGACGTTTGCCATCTATAGCATAACCCACGATAATGGCAGCAGCGGCTTCCTTGGATTTACCGCCTGCGGCATTGCCGTTGAGATCGGTGGTTGTAAACCCTGGCGTTACCGCAAATACTTGAGCACCGCTGTTTCTAACTTCATAAGCCATCGATAAGGTCATGGCATTGTTTGCCGTTTTGGAGGAATTATAATCAAAAGCGTTTAGAGTGGATTCCGCATTTTGCATATGATCCAGGGAGGCCATGTCGGTTGAGACGTTGATGATGGTTCCTTCGTTGTTCTTAATCAACGGGAACAGACGCTGGTTCAAACGGAAGGTACCGAAAAAGTTAACTTCAAAGGCGTTCCGCAAATTCTCCTCTTTAGTATCCATAAACGAGCGGGAGAATGCACCAGGCATGCCAGCGTTGTTAATCAGCAGCTTCAGGTCAGGATAGTTTTGTTGGATCGTATTGGCAGCTTGTTCAATAGACTCTAAGGATTCTATGTCTACTTGTACAAATTCTACGTCGAGCCCTTTGGAAGTCAACTCAGATACGGCTGCTTCGCCGCGTTCGGTGCTGCGGGCACCTAGAATGACTTTCCAGCCGGCTTCACTCAGCTGCTTAACAATTTCAAATCCGATTCCTTTATTGGCTCCGGTTACGAAGGCGGTTTTTTTCATTCAAATCCCTCTTTCTGTATAATGGTTATGCTACCTGATTTATAAGTTACTATGCTACACTTAGTGTAGGTCAACATAAACTTTTTTATAAATGAGGGGTTATATGCTTACAATCGGAGAAGTAGCAAAATCAGTCGGAATCAACATCGGTGCGATCCGTTTTTATGAGAGAAAAGGACTGCTGGAACCGGCTGCGCGCAGCGAGCAGAATAACCGTTTATATACGGAGAACGAGTTGAATTGGCTGGTGTTTATCAAATGTCTGCGTGAAACCGGAATGAGTGTGGAAGATATCAAAATGTATTATGACAAGGTCAAAGAGGGTACCTCGACCCTTCCGGAACGAATTCAACTGATTCAAGACCAGAAGCAAAAGCTGCTGGATGACATTGAAGCGAAGAAAAACCAGCTCGTCCATTTGGAACAAAAGCTTGAACGGTATTATCGCGGGGAAAATTACTAGACAGCATACACACTTGTAGCGATGTTATCGATTAGGCACCGAAAGAGCTTCTGCTGCTGCCCGGGCGATGCACTCCATAACAGCGAGCTGATTGACGTATCGATGTTAATTGTCTTCGCTCGAATCAGGTTGATATTTTGAGGAAAATAAATAAGGAATGGATACGAGCTTTTAGATAAACTGCCCCTAGACTTGAACGTAACTGTTCGAGCGCTAGGGGTTGTTTATTAGGGAGATCTATTCGGAGGGTTCTCAAGAGTCTTCATCACAAGTGGAACATGAAGCAGATCTGTTCAAATATCGACTCGGGCGAAAGGCCGCGGACATCTCTTTGGATAGAATAGAAGTCACGGCTCAGCACCATCTGGAGCATATCGGCTTTAAAAACACTGTCACTGTCTGCATTTAATGTCTCGGAAGCCGCCATCTTATCGAATAACGACACAAAAATTTTGTTCAGCTCATTGTAGATGGGGCTGCTAGTCCGCGACTTGGGCCGGTTTGTCTGCGAGGAGTCCTCGACGCCGATCAAGAGCTGCGATTTCTTCTCCCGGAACCGGATGAACAAACGGATAAAATATTTCAATTGCTCTTGCGCCGGCTCCATGCTGTGTTGCTCCAAGTAGGACTCGTATTCTTCGAATAGAAGGTCGGCGCTGTCGCGGATCAAATCCAGACACAATTCACTTTTGTTCTTGTATCGGCGATAGAGCGTTCCAGGCCCGACCTGCGCTTCCGATGCGATCTGGTTCATGCTGACGGCTTCTACACCATGCTGTTCAAACAGCCGAAGCGCCGCATCCAAGATGCGCTGACGATTCGCCGCCGCGTCGCGGCGTTCGGAACGGGGTGGGGATGTATCCGTTTCTTTCATATGCACATCACGTCCTTGAATTTCGATTTCGATCACGGTTGACAAGTGGAGATGTCTCCGCTTAATATGAAGTGGAGGGTTCTCCGCTTAATCATATCATATGGACTAGGAGTGTTCAACGAATGACACAGATCAATCCTGCTTTGTTAGTTATGGACTTGCAGAACGCTATTGCCGGGCACCTCGGCGACAAGCAAGCGCTGTTCCCGTACAAGATGGCGCTGGAAGCCGCACGCAATCACAACATTCCGGTCATCTTCGTGCGAATCGCCTTCCGTGAAGGCTATCCGGAGATCAGCCCGATGAACCGAATGCTCGCGAGAGCGGCTCAATACGGCGGCATGACGGTGAACGACGAGCCGACGCAAATTCATCCGGAGCTGGCGCCTCAGCCAGGAGAGCCGATCGTTACCAAGAAGCGCGTCAGTGCCTTCGCCGGCAGCGATCTGGAGATGATTCTTCGCGCTAAGGGCATCAACCAGCTTATTCTGAGCGGCATCTCCACGAGCGGCGTTGTACTGTCGACATTGACGGAAGCAGCGGACAAAGATTATCAGCTTACCGTTCTATCCGATGCTTGCTTCGATCCTGATCCAGAAGTGCACCGCGTTCTGATCGAGAAAGTATTCACCAAACGGGCGGATGTTGTGACGGTAGACGCGTGGGTCGATACTTTGGTGTAAAGAAGGCGCATTTGTAATGCAGATATGGAAAAGAAATTTATGGGTCTGCTGGTTCGGCATGTTCATGACGGGTGTAGGCATGAGCCAGATTGCGCCTGTTTTGCCTCTCTTTATTAAGCAGCTCGGTGTTGAGAACGCATCCTGGATCTCCCAATTGTCCGGCGTCGCATTTGGTGTGACTTATATTATCTCCGCCATATTCTCGCCAATCTGGGGACGCGCGGCAGACAAATACGGTCGCAAGCCTATGCTGCTCAGAGCCAGCCTTGGCATGGCGATCGTCATCGGCTGCATGGGCTTCGCGCCGAATGTCTACTGGCTGATCAGCTTAAGGTTGCTGCAAGGCGTCATTACAGGCTATGGCACAGCCTGCACAACGCTGATCGCGACCCAGACGAGCAAGGAACATTCGGGTTGGGCTCTGGGCACGTTATCAACGGCCAACATCGCGGGCTCCCTGCTCGGACCGTTGATCGGGGGCTTAATCGAAGAGCATTTTGGGATGCAGAACATTTTCTACATCACGGGTGGCTTCATGTTCATCGCCTTCCTGACGACCTTATTCTTCGTGAAAGAGACGTTCGTCCGTACGGAAAAAAAGGTGCCGAGCTTCAAGGAATTCTGGGCTCAAGTTCCGCAGCCAAGCTTAACGATCACCTTGTTCATTACGTACTTCGTAATGTCGATCGCCACGTATTCGGTCCAACCAGTGCTTACGGTCTTTGTCGATCAAATCGCTCATCATCTGGGCCACGTCGCATTGATCTCAGGAGCGATTTTCTCGGCTTCGGGATTGGCTACTATCATTGCTGCTCCTCGGTTGGGGAAGCTGTCAGATAAGATCGGGGCACATCAGATCATGCTCTTCACGCTGATCGTGGCCGGTATATTGTTCATCCCGCAGGCGTTCGTCCACAATCCTTGGGAACTGATGGCGCTTCGCTTCCTGCTAGGATTGGCGGCAGGCGGGCTAAATCCTTCGGTCAACGTCTTACTGAAGAAAATCACCCCGTCCAATCTGACCGGCCGCGTGTTCGGATTGAATATGTCGGCTGCCTATCTCGGCGTCTTTGGCGGTTCGGTGCTTGGCGGTCAAATCGCAGGGCATTTCGGCGTCCGATATGTTTTCCTTGTTACTGGCGCGTTGCTCTTAATGAATGCCATTTGGGTTTACTTCAAAGTGTACTGCAAGCTGCAGAGCGAGAAATTGCTAGAATAACGCCCAGAAACAAAGCTCAGAAACAAAGCTAAAGGTACAAATTGCATGCAGTGCCAAAGCTAAAAGCGACCCAGAGAGAAATGTATATACTATCTGTTTTGGCGTACTATTCTATACTTTTTATGGCAAAACACCTTTGAACTGTGTTTAGGATTTTAGTAGCGGCATGGTTTGGTGCCGAGATTCGTCTTTCTTGCGACGGCGGCGTTGCTGCTGCTCAATGCGGCGTGGGCTTACTATAACGTGTATAAGAATAGTTTCAGGGGAACAAGGGGCCGGAGTCGCGACCCGATAAACGAAAGGAGCGCATCAAATCATGCAGATCAAGTGGTATGGCCATTCGTCATTCCAGTTCACCTCGGACGCCGGAACCAGGATTCTTATCGATCCTTACTACAAGTTCCTCGGCTACCGCATGCCGGTCCCGATCGAATCGGACATCGTCGTCGTGACCCACGATCACGGCGATCACAATAAGATTCAAGCCGCCTCAGGCGATTACTTGGTCGTGAACGAGCCGAAGGAGTACAGCGTAGGAGACGTGGATATTAGCGGCTTTCGCACGTTCCACGACAAGGTGAACGGTCAGAAAAGAGGCCCGAACATCGTGTTCCGCTTCCGGATGGACGGGTTGACGATCTGTCACTGCGGGGATCTGGGCCATCTGTTAACAGAGGAGCAAGTGAACGCCATCGGCCCGGTGGATGTCCTCCTCGTTCCCGTGGGCGGAAGGATGACGCTGGACGGGGCGGAGGCGGCACAGGTGATGCGGCAATTGCAGGCGACCGTGGCGATTCCGATGCACTACAGCACGAAGGCGCTCGGCCTACTCGGACGATTGTTCTTCGCTAAGGTGGATAAGTTTCTTCAGGCTGTAGAGGCGAAGACGACTCACGTTCAAACGCTGAACTTGTCCAAGGAGAACGTGCCCCAATATGCCGGGACCGTGACGATGGAGTATAATTAGCAGCCAACCAGCTTCCGCGCGGAAGCTGGTTTTTCCTTTTCTCCTCAAGCTTGGCTGCTGCCTACGAATGAACTCTGCGAAGAGCTGGACGTCCGTCGACAAGAACATATTTGCCTTTAGTGCCGCTTAGCCGCGGTTTTTTTGTGTTTTGATATATGTTGTTGTCAAAACCCCATGTAATCCGAGGCACAAAAGTCATAACTAACGTTCTTTACATATGCGTTGTTATTGGGTTAAATTAACTTATCCATATCTGAAATGGAGGTTAATAAATGAGTAATAAAGCAGCTTTAAGTTATGATCAGACAGCAGAAGAAATACTAAAGTATAAGGAATTCGATGAACAACGTCTTCTTGAGCCAATAAGTGAAGGTAAGTGGTCAGTCAAGGAAATCATAGGACATCTATATTATTGGGATAAGTTCATTTTACAGAATCATGTCCCCTATATGAATGAGGGTGCAAACTTGAACGCATTCCCTAATCATGACTTACATAATAGAGAAGCCATCGAATACATAAGTGTTTTTACTACAACTGGTTCTTTAATAGATGAGTTTGTCCTGAATCGAAGAATATTAATTAAAGCCATATCTGGAATCGACAGTAATGCTAAGTTCACAATTGGTTCTGGAAAACGTCAGTTTACAGTGGATAAATACTTGAAGATATTCATTGACCACGATTTTCATCACCTTAAACAAATGAATGAACGACTAAGCTAACGGGATACCATAGTTGAATAGCTTACAAGTATGAAGCTGCCGGTTGCTGACCGGCAGCTTCATTTTTGAGGTATCACATGATCCTGATGTATTTGCCATGCAGAAGTAAAAAAACATTTTTGAGGGCTGGGATAATCCGAAAAATGAACAAGCAGCATTAAAGTAAGACCACAAGAGTAAGCGAACAATAAAATTGTCTTAACTGGAAACGATTATTTATATTGTGTTAATCTGGCTAGTGATGAACTCAATTTAGAGAGGGGGATGTTACTTGAAAAGAACCATATTATATATTGAAGATAATGAGAAGATAGGCAGCCTGCTAAAAGAAGAATTGGAAAAGCGAGGATTTTCAGTTCAGTGGCTGATTTCTGGTGAAGAAGCCGAGAAAGAAGTAAATCAGCATGAGATCGTTATATTGGATATCATGTTACCTGGTTTAGATGGTTTTACTGTGGGAAAACGATTAAAAAAGGCAGCTCCTGCGGTTCCTATTTTGCTGTTATCCGCTCGAACATCGATCGATGATAAGGTAGATGGCTTACAATTTGCTGATGACTATTTAACGAAACCATTCCATACGGATGAATTAGTTGCAAGATTGGAAGTATTAATCCGTCGAAGTGGTGTCACACATTCCGAACGCATTTTATTAGGAAATCATATTGAAGTAGATCCAGAAGGCCAAATGGTATTTGACAAACGCACAGGTGAAGAAATTATATTGACAGGGAAACAACATCAAATTTTAATGTATTTCTTACGCCATCCTAATCAAGTTTTACCTAAAGAACAAATTTATGAAGCAGTTTGGAAAGAAGCTTATATAACGGGTGATAAAACAGTAATGGTGCATATCCGTCGACTACGTCAAAAGTTGGAACGTAATCCAGATTCCCCAGAGATTATCGAAACGTTGAAGGGAATAGGCTACCGGGTGAAACTATGAAACAGAATAGATCATTATTTCGTCGGTTTCTAAAAGTACATTTTCTATTTATCTTTCTTCCTCCGATAATGCTTATTTTCATCAGTTCGTTTTTTGGGGTTTCAAATACGCATGAAAAAAATGTAAATACGTTAAATCTGTTTTACGTTTCCGTGCTATTGTTTGGTTTTATTATGGTCGCATTTGTTATATTATCTTGGCTGTTTTTCTTGAAACTTCAAAAACGTCTCGCCCGCTTACAGGAAGTCATGTCATCTTCAGCTAAAAATAACTCATTTCCTAAACCCATATCAGTTCAAGCGGATCGTATGGATGAGATTGACCAGTTAGGAAGTTCTTTTAATTGGATGATTCAGCAGCTTGAAGACAGTCGCAAGCGAGAGTATGAAGAGGAGTTATTACGACAACGACTCATTGCGAATTTATCTCACGATTTACGAACGCCACTTACTATTTTGAGAGGACACATCACCCGATTAAATAAAGAATCTATAAGTTTAGAAGGACTGAACTCATTAACAGAGATAAACCATACGATTACTAGAGTCGGAGATCTAATGGATGATTTATTTTCCTACACATTGCTTACATCAGGGAAACATCCTTATCAAACCACTTCAACAGATATCGGACGTTTAGTAAGAGCATCAGTTGCTGCGTGGTATCCTCTATTTGAAGAAAAAGAAATTCAGCTCGAGGTTGATTTACCGACAGAGGAGACTTTTTATTGGGAAGCAGATCCTAAATGGATGACACGAGTTCTGGATAATTTATTTCAGAATATTATTCGCCATGCAGCAGAGGGGAAATATACAAACATTGTGGTTGACGTAGAAAAAGAACTGATTATTGTTGCAGACAGAGGTCCAGGTATGGATAACTCATCCTATGAGGGCGGAGAAGGGATTGGTTTATCAGCTTCAAATTATATGTTGAAAAGAATGAAGCTGAAAGCTGACTTTACATCCAATGAAAATGGTACAAGAGTAGCTATTGGTAGAGCTTAACCTAGAGTTAACCCAGAAGTAAACAGCATGATAACCGAGATGTAACCTTGCTTCTTTATAATTAGAACCATAACAGAAAGGAAGTGTTATGGTTGCTTACATTTAATAACCTCGTCAAACATCGCGGGACTCAAGAAATCTTATCAGGTATCAGCTTTAAAGCTAGACCAGGTAGAGTAACTGGTTTTTTAGGTCCAAATGGGGCAGGTAAAAGTTCTACTCTTCGAATATTGCTTGGGTTAGATCGAGCCACCTCAGGAAATGCACTAATTGATGGGAAGCCATTCGCAGAATTACATAATCCTCTAACCACAGTAGGTGCCGCACTTGATGGATCTGGAGCTCATCGTATGCGAACAGGACGGGCGCACTTGCTTTGGATGGCACACGCCGCAGGATTGTCTCGCTCACGTGTCGAGGAAGTGCTGGATATAGTAGGTCTTACGAATGCAGCTGGTAAGAGAGTTGGGAAGTATTCCCTTGGTATGGGGAGAAGACTTGGGATGGCAGCTGCACTGCTTGGCGATCCCAAAATATTGGTTTTAGATGAGCCTGTAAACGGCCTCGACCCGGAAGGAATTCGCTGGATTCGGACATTTTTACGTGAACGTGCTGCGTCTGGTAATACGGTGTTGCTATCCAGTCATCTCATGGGAGAGCTTGCAGAGACTGTTGATGATGTGGTGATTATTCATCATGGAAAAATCGTTGCAGATGGAACATTGGAAGAAGTAATAGGTAACCATTCCACACTAGAGGAAGCCTTTTTTGCCCTGACATCTGGACTTGCAGGTGATGTTGTATGAGAGCGTTCAATGCGGAACTATCTAAATTGTTCTCCCTGCCGGGAATTTGGCTTGCCTTTCTGATCGGAGCATTTGCCCCAGCGGTCATTGCCGCCTTGGACAGTATGGCACAAAAAGAGGAGATTATAGCTGGAGTTAGCACACGGCTATCGGAAGTTGGCTATATTGGATTAGCTCTCGGTGTGCAAGGTGTCATTATTCTTGGTGTGCTTGCTGTCAGCAGTGAGTATTTAACAGAGAGCAGTGAATCCGGTGGAGGACAACAGATTACAACAAGTTTAACGGTTGTTTCATCAAGGCTTCATTTTTTGCTGGCAAAAGCAGGCGCTGTGACAGTGATCAGCATACTGCTTAGTGTGGTGGCTATTATGACAACGGTGTCTGCTACGCATCTTGTTCTTGGCGAGTACACCCCTGCATTTGAATGGCCTAAACTGCTCGGTGCAGTATGTTTCTGGGCATTCACTGCTCTTTTAGCATTTGGGATTACTGTTCTAACAAAACATGGCATGATCCCGCTTGCTGTGCTCATCATAAATACATCCTTTGTATCATTCAGTTTCCTGCTTTCTAAGGTTACAAAGTTGGCGTTATACTTACCGGATCGGGCCGGCTTTGAAATGTTTATGTTTCTGAGCAATAGATTTCTCACCCCGTTCACAGGCGGTTTAGTCATGTTTGCCTGGGTCGTCGTTCTTTTCATTGCTGCAGCTATCGTATTCCATAGAAGGGACGTTGCATCATGAGTTTCCCTTCGAGTAAAAAGATAACACGAATCCTTGGCGCTGAACTGGATAAATTAGTTACACTACCTTCAATATGGCTCACTCTTACAGGTACATTCATTCTTAATTTACTGTTAGCTGCAGCTTTTACTTCTGTTGGTCTACAAGGGGCAGCAGGAACGCAAAGTATACTGAATATAGGACTTGCTTCTATGAGATATCTTCAAGCAGGGTTCATTATTCTTGGTATACTAGCTACTTGTTCGGAGTACACTGGTGGACAGATTCGAAGTACTTTAACTACGATACCTTGGCGGGGGGTTCAATTATCCACGAAGCATTTTGCATTGGCCATTATAACCATTCCTGCGGCATTTATTATGGCTGCTTCAGGTGTTCTATATACTTTTACGATGATGAGAGACACAGCAGTAGTGATTGAAATAGACACGATGATAAAAACACTATTAGGTACAACAGGTTATCTAACATGTACCACACTTCTTAGTGCAGCTATAGGTGCTTTATTTAGAAGAACCACTCCTGCTTTAGTAGTGCTGCTTGGTTATTATTTCGTTGTCAGTCCATTGACGAGAGATTTTCCACCTAGGATAAGGAAATTCTTTCCAGATACGGCAGGATATTATATGTATTTGCCGCCTTCCTCTGTTAAATTAAATTTCCTTACTCCCATGCAAGGGGCAGGCATTTCAATGTTATGGACACTGATCTTTATTACAGTAGCTATTGTACTTTTCCGTAAACGAGATGCCTAAGTTTTAGGTTCTCAATTTTACAAAAAAATGAGTCAAATCGCGGATTTGCTTTAGTAATGACGGGAAATCCTGCACCTTTAAAGTTATGGAGAATATCGGAATGAAGTATGAAGGGATTAATCTAACGGGCAGGATAATTCAATCGTTTCTTGAATACATTTTGAGGTGGAGTATTCACGAACTTCTTTAATATCACGTTAACAGAAATCAAATGAAAGAGATGATAAAGATCGCTTCAATCGCTCAAAAAATAGATCAATATATGAAATCACACTTAACTTGGGAATCATATTTCTCTGGATATTTTAATGGGACTGTTCTTGTGGCCCAAAAAGGAGAAGTATTATTATCTAAAGGGTATGGGTACTCTAACCTGGAACATAACGTACCTAACTATGCAAAAACGAAATTTAGAATTGGATCAATGACGAAGCAGTTTACCGCTGTTGCGATATTGCATCTTTTTGAAGTGAATAATCTAAATATTCATGAAGGAATAAATAAGTATCTTTTCGATTATCCGAATGGACAGTCCATCTCAGTTCACCGCCTTCTAACACATACCTCAGGGATTTCAAACTTAAACTATTTTCATTCTATGAGGCTTTATAATTCAGCAGAAAAGTTAGTGGAGCGCATTAAAGAATTGCCACTATTATCTGAACCAGGCGAACAATTTTCGTACAGTAATGCTGGTTATATTTTATTGGCATACATACTTGAGAAGATTTCAGGAATGAGCTATGAGGACTATTTAAGAATTTACCTATTGGAGCCGCTATCAATGTATTCTACCGGATGTGATAATTTCAGAACCATACTCAAGGATAGAGCATCTGGTTATAGTATGTGGGGGGAAGTTAGTAACACCGAATTTATAGATATGTCTACTGCATATGGAGCCGGTAACTTATATTCTACAATAGAGGACCTTTTTTTATGGGATCGAGCTATATCTGAAAAAAAATATATATTCAGTGAAGAATTTACAAGATTATTATTTAACCCTAATTTGAATAACTACGGATATGGTTGGTTTATAACAGAAGATGATTATACGAATCTCCTGTTAAGTAGGTTAAGAGTTCACCATTCCGGCGGAATAAATGGCTTTAGTTCTGAGTACAGTCGAATCATACCCGATGATATAACAATTATTCTGCTAAGTAATTTTGACTCAACACCTGTTTACACGATAACAAAACAACTTATCGAAATCGTCCTTGAAAGCAATTATAAGGGGTCATTTGACATCTAAGAAAAAGGGATGATTCCCTTTCTACATCACGCGAAATCTCTGGAAGCGGAGTCGGTACGAATCATTAAAGAAGCCTGCCTCCCATGGATGGGTTTAAGATAAAATATTATGAAAGGCAGCATACTATGAACAAATTTATCGAAATTAAGGGTGCACGGGTTCATAATTTGAAAAATATCGATATTAGAATTCCACGAGGTAAATTGACCGTGATAACCGGAGTATCCGGTAGCGGGAAATCCAGTCTTGCATTCGACACATTGTATGAGGAGGGTAAACGCCGATACCTCATGTTTTCGGGTACGCAGTTTATGGTGGACGCCGCACCGACTTTTGATCAAATCACAGGTCTAGCTCCTACCGTCGCAGTGGAACAAAGAATTATTCGCCAATCCAATCCACGTAGCACGGTTGGAACGCGGACAAAGATTGGAAATATGCTCGCCGTTTTATTTGCTACATATGGCAAGAGAGATCCCAATTACGACGATGGGCTTTCCCTAAGCATGGACATGTTCCTGAGGAACTCACCGAAAGGAATGTGCGTAAAGTGCTTAGGTAATGGAAACGTGTATTCCATTAATGAAGATAAGATATTCTCTGATGGAAGAACACAGTTAAAAGATCTATTAGTTGAACGGTTGCTATATCGGGGAGGAGCCAGAAAGAGGTTAGACGAATTTTGTTCATATCATGGACTGACTGTAACGCAACCACTTCATACTTTGAACAATGAACAACTGTTAGCTTTAAAATATGGAGATCATGGAAAGACAAGTTTTCAGGGTGTCATTCCTTGGCTGTTGAATGGATTTAAATATGGTGAAATTAGCGGCAGGCAAAATGGCATTTTATCTGAAGCGTACGGAAAGAAGGAACCGTGCAGCAAATGTGGAGGAGCCGGCTTGGGTGAACAGGCAATGCATACAACAATAGCCGGAAAAACCATAACAGATCTGGAGAATATGTATATTAGAGATTTGAATGATTTTTTAACAAAGGAAAACTCTGAGTTATTCGGTATGACGCTTATCAACGAGATTCATCTTAAGTTGGATTGTATGATTGATGTGGGCCTTCACCATCTTTCATTGTCGCGACCTGTCCCAACCTTGTCGGGTGGCGAAATACAACGCTTGTTCCTCGCTTCCTCTATCATTGCTCAGATGGATTCCATTATCTTTATATTCGATGAGCCGACCATTGGTTTGCATGAAATTGAGAAAGCAAAGCTCATTCAAATTATTCAAAATCTGGTTAATCGGGGGAATACGGTAATTGCTGTTGAGCACGATGAAAATTTTATGCGTGCTGCAGATTATATCATTGATCTAGGACCTGATGCTGGAATTTTTGGAGGTCATCGTATCTTTCAAGGCAGCTTCGACGATTTTATGACCTGTGAATTATCGAGAACCTCGCCATATCTAGCCGATCAAAAAAAGCTGCAGGTAAAGCAGACATATTCTAAGATAAACCCTGAAAAAATGCTGACGATTGAAAATGCATGCTTACATAATCTTCGCCACTTAACTGTACGAATCCCCCTCGGGGTAATGGTAGGGATCGCTGGGGTATCGGGCAGTGGAAAATCGAGTTTTATCTCAGGCACCTTAGTTCCTAAACTAAAAGAGTTTCTTACAATTACAGATGAAGACGAAGAAACGGTATTTTTATCCGATGTAAGGGTAAGTGGAATTGAACATATCAAGAAATGCTTGGTCATTGATCAAAAACCTATAGGAAGAAGCAGAACCTCTTGTCCGGCTACTTACACGGGGATATACGATCGGATCCGAAAAATGTTTGCAAGCACGTCTGATTCGATAGAGAGAGGATATGGAGCAGGATTATTTTCACTGAACTCCGAAGGTGGATGCCGTCAATGCAAAGGTGATCAAGTGATTAAATATCATGTGGGCTTTGGAAACTATATCGAACAAAATTGTGACGCTTGCGGAGGAACAGGCTTTATAGAAGAAGCCATGGAAATAACGATTGAAGGCAAAAATATACGGCAAATCCTCGAAATGAGCGTATCTGAAGCGATAGATTTTTTCGGAAATGAGGAACGTGCTGCATATGATAAGAATATCTGCCATTTACTTTTCACTCTTGAACGAGTGGGACTGGGGTATATTAAGCTGGGGCAGCAAACACCGACCATTTCCGGCGGGGAGTCTCAAAGGATTAAACTCGCTAAAGAGCTTGGTAAGCAATCGGGTAAGGATCGTTTGTATATTCTCGATGAGCCTACAACAGGCTTATCTTTTTCAGATAGTGAAAAACTAATCAAGCTGATGCTGGAATTAACAGAGAACGGGAATTCGGTCATTGTGACTGAGCATGACCCCGCTGTGTTAAGCAATTGCGATTATATTATAGAGTTGGGGCCAGGAGGCGGCAGTGATGGTGGGTTTATTATTGCGCTCGGATCCCCAGAGCAGTTGAAAAGAAACGAAAAATCGATCATCGGCAGGTATTTGAGATGAATTTAGAGTGGCAATATTCCACGCCCCAAGCGGAAGGCATGGATGCGGAGATGTTAGGCGACCTTGATTATTTTATTAAACAAAAGCGATATCGGCTTGTCAACAGCGTCCTTGTTGTGAAAAACGGGAAAATTGTATTTGAAAGATATTACAACAAGTATAATGAAAATACCAGAAATAATATTAAATCGATATGGAAAAGCATTCTTTCTTTACTGACGGGGATTTGTCTCGATAAAGGCATGATTCGAAGCCTGGACGAGCCAATCGGCGATTACTTGCCCGCGTTTCAAACCGGTGTCCATCCTTATCATAAGGCCCTAACGATTCGTCATCTTCTCACCATGTCATCAGGGATTTTCTGGAACGGCGGCGTTCATTATCATTGCCCGATGGTCGAGCAAATGAAGCGGACGAGGGATTGGATCGCACATGTCGCAGATGTTGCGATGAAGGACTATCCTGGAAGCAGCTACGTGTATAAAGAATGGGATGTGCTATTGTTATCTGCTGTTATTGGGAATGCTTTCGGAAATACATCATATGAACTGTGTGAGCAGCTTTTATATAAGCCTCTAGGAATATCGAGTGGAAGATGGGCTGAAAGCCCTTGTGGTGTATCGTATACCGTGATGAAAGGAGAGGAACATTCTAATTTATCTGCCAGAGATCTTGCGAAGATAGGATTTCTAGTTCTAAACAACGGCATTGTAGAAGGCCAACGGATTGTTTCTGAACATTATATTAAGGAAATGCTTAGGCCAAACGACAACAACAGCTCATACGGATATTTGTGGTGGATACTGGAAAATGGCTATGCATGCAGGGGATTCGGCGGTCAAGAGATAAATATTCTGCCTAAGCAAAACATGATAACAGTTATCCAGGCTACCCCCACTTCATCAAGCAAAACTTATGGAGATATTCATAAGGAGATTCTTGAGAAATCTGTTGTTTGATTTAGCGCAGTATGTGTTAGCAAAATGGGGAAAGAAGTCAAATATAAATCGTCGAGCCATCTGAACTAATGGGGAAACAACAATCTAAAACAACACTGCAGCAGCCGGCTACTAAACGGCTGTTGTTTTTGTTGAACTAACAGCAGGATAGTTATAAAACAAGATCTCAACGTTCCGAGAAAACTTAATTTAATCCGTAGATCTTTGCGCTATATAATTAATTATTAGAAACGACATGAATTCTCTAAGGAAACTAAATTGTGCACAAATAGTTGCGATATGAAAACGTAGCATACCTATACTTTTGATAAGAGGAGGGATCAGATGGATTGGCTCACGAGGATGAATCGAGCGATGGATTACATCGAATTGAATCTAACCGGCAAGATCGAATTGAATGAAGTTGCTCAATGTGCTTGTTGTTCTTCATATCAGTTCCAGAGAATGTTCTCATTTATTACAGATGTGTCTCTTGCGGAATACATAAGGAGAAGACGGCTCACTCTTGCTGCAATTGAATTACAGAATAGTGATATGAGAGTTGTTGACATTGCGATAAAGTATGGTTATGAATCTCCAGTTTCATTCGCAAGAGCTTTTCAATTGTTACATGGTGTTAATCCAGCAATGGCTCGAGAAGAAGGGACTGACCTCAAAGCCTATCCACGTCTTTCCTTCCTTATTTCAATAAAGGAGAAAAGGCTATGAACTATCGTATCGAGACAAAAGCAACCTTTCAAGTATTCGGAATCGAAAAAGTGTTTCAATTAAACGGAGTAGATACTCCAGCAGAATTATGGAAGCAAAGCCATGCTAACGGCGAGGTTGAAAGACTTACGGACAATGCAGGTGATCTACCAGCTTTTTTAAATCAGTACTATCATAAAGTACATGCTGTTTGTAGCTACAAAAAAACGGAAGAAGGTAGTTTTCCCTATATGCTGTCCGCATTTAAAGGGGATTCAAGTAAAACGGATGGGTACACAACTATAACAATACCAGCTCAAACATGGGTTATTTTCCCCTCTGATCCGTTCACTTGGGACAAATTTGATGAAACCATTGAGACATTATATAAACGATTCTTCTCCGAATGGCTTCCTACTGCTGGATACGAGCAGGTCGATGGGATGGAATTTGAAGTTACAGGAGTTAAAGACGGACTTAGTTTCGTTGAGCTATGGTTTGCAGTTAGGAAATTAACTTAGGTTGGTTGTTTAAACACATTTTCTTTGATTAAATTCAAATCAGATAGAGCAGTTTTCAAGTTGCAACTGCTCTATGTTTCGTTAAGCTAACAGGAAACGATTAACGTAATTCATTTAAGATTATTGAGGAGAGCAAGAGTATGGATATCTGAATCCGCATTAAGTTAACGGGAAACGCCAGCTCAACGAAAACATCTGGAGGCTGCTGGCTTTTTGGTCGGCTGCACATCGCTCCCTTTAATCGAACATACATTTTGTGTATATTTAAATTTATTTGAGTCCTAATACTGATCCGCAGCATCCAGGGGTTTCCTTCAACAAGTAATAGTTAGAGGTGTAGAAAATCTATGAACGTATTTTTTAAAGGAACAAAAATGGTATTTGTATTGCTCATTTTGTTAGTAACGATTACAGGATGCACCACCAATAAGCCTATATCTCCAGATGAAAATCAATCTCTATCTAATCAACCTCAAAATACGAAACCTATAGAAAATGCTGTAAATGAAACACCAGATGCCGAAGTGAAGAACATGCCAACAAACAAACCGATTGATTATGATCCTGCCTGGCCGGATCGTTCAGTGAAATCTTCTAATGGGCATCTTGTGAATAGTTGTGTTCCTGATGAGCTACGCAATAAAGCAACTACGTTAACAACCAGTGATGGGGTGTATCTGTCGGCACTTGTGCTTGGCAGCGGAGATAAGGGAGTCTTGCTTGCACACGAGCAAGGCTATAACATTTGCTCTTTTCTTGACATGGGAACTGAACTGGCAGACAGCGGATATCTGGTTGTTATTCCTGAATATCGTAATCATGGTGCCTCACAGAATATTCCGGAGGATAATCAGAACATAGATCGTGATGCAGATGCTACCTTAAGTGAACTCAAACGATTGGGGGCAAAAAGAGTGTTTTTGGCAGGAGCATCATGTGGCGGCAGTACAGCAATCATTGCAGGCGTTCGTCAAGCGCTGCCTATTGAGGGGCTGATTATTCTCTCTTCTCCTGCACAATGTGGGCCCCTTGATGCCATTCCAAGCGTCGAGAAGATTAAAGCACCATCCGTGTTTGTTTTTTCACCTGGCGATTATGGAGGCTCAATTGAAAAAGAAGTGCGCAAATTATATCAAGCATCCGGAGCAACGGATAAAGAGCTGATTGTGGATGAGAGTGGCTATCACGGAACAGATATGTACCACAAGGGAGAGCACGGTGATGCCTTAAAGTCCAGGCTTATTGACTTTGTTAAAAAGGTATTTAATTAAAGTAAATCAGGCGAAGTGTTGAAAGACGACAAGAACATAAACGATTAAAAGCCGCGTAAAAGCGGCTTTTTTTGTTTTAACGATATATGTTCTTGTCAAAACCCGACGACAAGAACATATATATTCTGCCGAAAAAGACAAAAACCTGTATGGTTATAAGCACAGCCACGAAGGATACGGAACGTTCATATCTGCGGTTTCTCCTGCGTAACGTTCTGAGTGGCTTTATCCTAACGAAGTGGGGGACAGCGTCTCAATCGGCAGATTTATGAAGTTTGTATGGCTAATTCGTAATGTCTCCGCACCAGCGAGTGATACCTTCATTTATTTTTTGCATTGGATTCGGATCAGATAGAGAAATCGCCCAGGCAATATGTCCATCCGGACGAATGAGTGCCGTGTGGACGTCGTTCCAATCCGCGTCTGCTTCAGCCAAAGATGCATGTAACACTTGAAGGTTGCTATACGTTTCCCATTGGCCGCTATTCTGTTCATTCGAATGGAAATGCAACAGAAGAAAAGTACCTTTGTGTAGGAGCGGATAGGAGTTAATCCATTGCCCGTCTTTCAGTTTTAAGCGGAGATCTTTGAACCGTTTCCCGTTTAAAGGATGGGAAGGGGCTTCGGTGTCGGGAGCATAATGTACATCCATTGCGGAAATTTGTGCAGCGATTTGATAATTAGCCTCTGGTATTTGAATTAGATTAGCCAACATGCTTCGCAGTTCCGTGATGGGAGGAGTCACGTCCAGAAGCAGAGTTTGGACCTCGGTATTCCGGAGCAAGGCTGTATTCCATGGGAAACGTTCAGTATGATAACTGTCCAACAGCCAGTCCGGAGCCCAGCCTTTGATTGCTCCTGCTAGCTTCCAGCCTAAGTTCATCGCTTCTTGTAAGCCGACGTTCATTCCCTGTCCACCAGCCGGAAAATGAATGTGCGCCGAATCTCCCGCTAAAAACAATCGACCATTCCGATAGCGTGCCGCCTGCCGCGTAGCATTTCCGAAACGGGACATCCATTTCACATCGTTCAATCCCAGGTCGCTTCCGGTCGTACGGATGAGCGATGATCGAAACTCTTCCAATGTTAGGGTCTCATCCTTAGAGATGTTTCGTCTTTTCACGTCGATAATTAAGACCCGATAGATACGATCATTGATCGGCATGATGCTGACCAAACCTTTTTCTGTAATTCGGGATATGACACTCATAGGAGCCAAATCAGATAGAACGGCATCTCCCAGAATAGCCGTGAAGGTCGCGTCTGTACCTTCAAAGGATATATTTGCATGTTTGCGAACCAAACTTCTGGCTCCGTCTGTACCCACCACATAAGCCGATCTTAACGTTGTTTCTCCATTAGGTCCGGCGATCTTAACGTCGACCCCATCCTCATCCTGATGCACAGATAGAGCCTCAAACCCTCTCCAGACCTCTACGCCAAGGCTAAGAGCCCATTCCTCCAGCACCTTCTCCGTCTCACTCTGCGGTAAAAAGAGAGTGTGATTGGAAGAAGAATCCAACACAGAGAAATCCAAAGGAGTTTCTAATCCGGCAAAATGTCCTCTAGAAAGTAAGCGGCCTTTACTGATTAATTTTGATTTCACTCCACGCATATCTAATATTTCAAGGGTTCGTGGATGTACGGTAAGCGCACGTGAATATCGGGTTGTCTCTTTTAATCGTTCAATGACGCAGACCTTCACACCGGCTAATGCCAATTCTCCAGCCAACATCATGCCGACAGGTCCGCCACCGATTAGGATGACTTCATATTTCATATCAATAACCTCTTTTCTTGAACATTATGGGAAGATCACTATAGCGTCTATTTCGATAAGCCATTCAGGATCGGCTAGCGCTTGAACACCTATATAGGTACTTGCTGTCTTCGGCCAGTTAGGGCCAAACACATGAAATCCTGCGTCAAAAATAATCAAATCAATTCCGGGTGGTGGTTTACCACAAAAATATTCATTTTTGCATTGTACAATGGATCCGCTCGCGCGGCTTCCAGTGCATACTTAAGATTGGTGAACACTTGAATCGCTTGCGCGTAATAGTCACCTGAACCGACCAATGCGCCTGTTTCATTTACAGCAACCTGACCTGAGATGAAGGCCAGTTTAGAGGCAGTAGTTACCACGACATGGGAAATGACAGATGTAACTTGATCCGTCAATGTCTTGGGATTCACGATTTCCATAGGCAAGTATGAACCTCCTTCATTAATTATTATTTCGTTTGAACCTTTTTCGGTACTTATAAAAGAGGGTGTTATAAAAATTATATATAATTTATGTTTCATATGAAACAAAATAATTGTACGCGGTCACTCTTTATCCTGTCAACCCCAATCTCAATATATGAGTATACCTTTATTTCTCTGGAAACAATCTGTGATACGATGAGGCAAATTAGTCGAGGAGCCAGCATAATCATGGATACTGCCAGTAAGAACAAAACTTCCATTCATGAAGTTTTCGTTCAGTTTCTTGAGCAAAAAGGGCAAAGGAGTTAGCCAACCCGAATCAGCCGGCAGACGAGCCGATTTCTACCCCCGCTGTCGTTTTCCTCACTTGCATTCACATAAAAGGGGATGTTAACAGCATTGGAAAGAAAAATGCTGGAACAATAATATCTACGGTAAGATGGCAGGTTGCATGTGTAAAAGGGAGCGGGCTTACGATACGAAGGTGACTACCAAGCGAGGGCTAATTTATTTGGATTAAGACAGGAATGACATATGAAGGACTTCCTAAAATGCTTGTCGAATGTGTTCCTATTCGAGCCCTTCTGAAGAGGTGTGGAGACCAATGCTTAGGAAACTATCGGACAAGGATCTAGAAAAGTACTTCCAAGATATTGAGGAAATATTACGAGAGCAGCAAGGCATGACCTTCAAATTTATTCATGAAGAGGGACGGTTTGTTCATACTTATTGCGCTGGACAATTAATGTCCAAAATGGGTTTGGATGAAACAGACGTCGTTGGGAAAGAACTTAAGGACTTTCTCCCCGCTGGGAAAGCGGCAGCCAAGGAATGGCACTATGTTAAAGCCTGGGAAGGAAATGAAGGGGTCACATATGAAGGGGAATCGAAAGGCATCTATTATTTGGCATCGCTGAGGCCAATTCGACGAAATGGTAAGGTCATTGAGGTTATTGCCTCATGTGTGGATATTACTGAACGGAAAAAGGCGGAAAAAGAGCTGGAAAGAACTAAGAAATTGCTGGAATCGATCATTGATGACTCGGCAGATGGGATTTGTATCATAGATACGGGGGGTAACGTAGTACGTGTAAACCATTCATTTGAAATGTTATATGGTTGGTCTGAAGATGAGTTGGTTGGTAGGCAGTTGCCCATTGTCCCGCCGGAGATGGAAGATGAATACAAATCCATTACCCAAGAAATCCAAGGTGATATGCTGGCAAAGACTTTTGAGACCGTTCGGCAGAATAAAGCCGGAGAGTTAGTGCATGTTTCTATAACCCTTTCTCCAATTAAAAATGGCTACGGCGAAATTATTGCATTGACAGGCATTACCCGGGACATCTCAGAGCGAATAAAATCTGAAGAATTTTTCCGGAAAGCAGATAAATTAAATGTTGTTGGACAATTGGCCGCAGGGCTAGCACACGAAATCCGTAATCCTTTAACATCACTAAAGGGCTTTCTTCAGCTTATGAAGGAATCTGATAAGAGAAGAGTTGAGCACTGTGAGATTATGCTATCTGAGGTCGACCGGATGAATAGTATTATCAATGAGCTATTGATATTCTCCAAGCCGCAGCCGAAGGTTTTAAAAAGGAACGATATAGGTACCCTTTTGTATAGTGTAATCAATTTATTAGAAGCCCAAGCTACAATGAATGGGGTTCAAGTTTACATAGAAATACACGGAGTTCTTCCTCCAATTTGTTGTTCGGAAGTGGATATTAAACAAGTGTTCGTCAATGTATTAAAAAATGCAATCGAGGCAACTCCCAATGGTGGCAAAATTCATATCGTCGCCTTTGAGCAATTGAATGAGCTCATTATCCGTATTAAGGATGAAGGTATTGGGATACCTACTGACAACCTTCATCGGTTAGGGGAACCCTTTTATACGACAAAGGAACAGGGGACAGGGCTTGGTTTGATGATGTGCTATAAAATTATTCATGACCATAAAGGGAACTTGAGCATTCGAAGCGCCGTTAATCAAGGAACCACGGTCGATATCAAACTGCCTGTTACGGACTAACTACTCTGGAATATCGATACGGTGGTTTGAGTTTATTAATCGAAATTGAATGGACACAAGGAAACAACAGGGGCGAGATCCATATCTCGTCCCTTCATTGTAAGTTGAATGCATCATGCAGTTCAACGTTAGATTTTCCAACGCATCGGATCTTATACTAAAATGGATTTCTGGAAATTGGGATCCGGATATTCCCATTCATTCGCAGGAATAATAACAAAATCTCAACCCCATAATTACTTCTGTGTAAATAATGATCTTGCCCAAGGGAGGAGGAGGACTCACTGTGCCTAATGAAAACAAAATTGATTTAGCCACTGAAAATGCAAGAAAACCAGCAGAACGTACACTTAACTCGAACGGCAATATGCTGCAGAAGCATGCGTCTAACGCGGTTTCTGAGGCACAAACGGCTTTAAATCAGGCGATAAGCTCGATGAATGAATCTAATGCGGCAACAAATCCGAAAGCTTTGGAGAATGCCCGGCAGAAATTGACCCAAGCAGAGGAATTTATAGATCAAGCACAAACTTCAGCAAATGCATTAAGTCTGCCGGATCAACAATAAAACAGTAGAGTCTGGCTAATGCAATGACACAAACGTTTGGATAAAAAAGTTGTTCTACACAACGAAACCAACGAAACCAACGAAACCAACGAAACCAACGAAACCACTCCCTTGTTAGGAGTGGCTTTGTTTTTATATGCTGATACATCTTTTGTGGTTAAAATGAACTTTGTACTTAGATACATTACGATTATGAGATGTATTCGAAGTCTAAAGAAACGGTGTTAGGAAATTTTATCCTTGCAAAGAGCTTCACTCAAGTTAGTCTCATTGTTTTGGTCACTTGATTCGGATTTATAAAAATCTTGTTTATCCAAGAAAACGGTGGCTAACATACCTCCAACCAGACCCCAGAATGGCGCACCGATATGGAGAATAGAGATCCCAGAGATTGTGATTATAAAGGAAAAGAGAGCGCCTGATTTGAATGGACCAGAGAAACTCATTTTCAAAGAGTCAACCAGTACACTAATCATGGCGATCCCACCTAGTAATTGAATTAATGAGGCAGGAATGACATGTGGAATTTGCGATGCTACTGGAGAAAATAGAGCGAATAGACAGGATAATACTCCTAATACAATAGCTGCGACATACCTATGCTCAAGTTTGCCTGATTCTTTATTAACAAGTAAGCCCGTCATGGGACCAGCAATACAGGCTGGGTGGCCCCCAAAAAAGGCATTTATGATGGTACCGATTCCGCTCCAATTGGTCATGGCATTGATCGGTGGACGATAGCCATGGGTCTCTAGTATAGCAATCCCTTGGGCATTTTGAATGGCAATAACTGTTAAAAGTAACGGGATGACAAGTTCCCCTACAACGGCAAAACTAAATGATGGGATGATAAAATGGGGAATGCCCATTGCTATATGAAGAGGCTGTGCAGAAACATCCGGCAAAAATATAAGACATATCATTGCTGCAATGATCGCTCCTAATATAGGCGGAAACTTTTTTGAAAATCGTACGAAAAAAGAAAGCGCAAGAAAGACAAGCAGCGGGATTCCGTTGAGTAACGGATTTTTTACAACCGAGCCGATCATTCCCGTTCCGAAAGGGAGCAAGACGCCTGACACCATCCCCATCATAACCGGCATAGGCAAAACCTTCATTAATATTGTAACAAGGCCGGATACTCCTAAAAGAAAAATAAGGATCCCGGTTATTATATAGGCACCAACAACTTGGTTGAAAGAATAATGGGTTAAGCTTGAGCCCACAAGAATGGCTCCAGGTATTGAAAAGGCATAGCCTATGGGTTGCCCATAATATAAGGAGACGATGAGCGTTAGGAGTCCCCCCACTCCATAAATGGCGAAAATCCATGAGCTGGTTGTGCTACCAGTCAAATGACCTTCTGCTGCAGCCTGCAAAACAATTAGTAATGGTCCTGCTGAACCAAAAAGCCAGGCCACAAATCCATTTGATATATTCCCAACGGATAAAAGCTTTGGAAATTGTATGGTATTTTTTTTGAACACCAAAGTCCACACTCCTTCAAACTTATGAATGACACTGCATCTTAGTGTATACTCAATTTATCAATACTTAAAATATCTGTTTTATCTTTTTATTATATCTTTTGGGTATGATGGAGGTTTTATCTTGGATATTCGACAATTAAAATACTTTGTCGCTATAGCAGAAGAAGGTAAGATTACGACCGCAGCAAAGAAATTAAATATTGCTCAACCCCCTTTAAGCAAACAACTCAAGCAAATGGAAGATGAGCTAGGCGTTGTTTTATTTGATCGAAATAACAAAAGTCTTCATTTAACCTTGGAAGGGGAAAGATTACTTCTTCGTGCAAAAGAACTTTTAAATAAACTTGATGAAACAATGGTTGAAGTTCAAGAATTGAGGAAAGGCGCCAGTGGGATTTTATCAGTTGGATCCAATCTTTATTGTGCATCTTTAATTCTTTCTAAGGTGGTAGATATTCGTGAGAAAAATCCTGGTCTTACTTTCAAAGTATGGGAAGGTGAAACGATTCATCTCATAAAAATGTTATCTAAACGTCAGATTGAGATTGCGATAACAAATAGTCCAATAACAGAAAAAAGTATCTCTCAAATGAAATTGGAGAGTGACCCATATGTGCTTGTTTTGCCTGAAAAATGGACGTGGAGCGGATTAGAACAATGCAGGCTAGAGGAAATCATCGATTTGCCATTGATTCTTCTGCGACCAAATTATGGTTTAGGTGCATATGGACAAATTGTCAATGAATTTCAACGGTTAGATTTAGAACCAAATATACTCTGCGAATGTCAAGATTTAATTATGTTACTTGGTCTCGTTTCATCGGGGTTTGGTGCAACGATCTTACCGCTCTCGTTATTATCCCTTCATTCATTGGGAGGATTGAGAGTCATTCAGCTCAAGGATCAGACCTTAATATCTGAACCCAAAGTAATTTGGAGGAAGCATAGTTATTTATCAAAAGCAGCAAAAGAATTTTTAGAACTATTTTAGAGACCAAAATTATTAAATCAAAAGTAAAAGTTCGACGATGAAAAATGTAAAAAACCCTTTGAAAAGGCGCTGAATATCCTCTGACCCGTCGCTGCCGTTTTAGCGAGATTTACGACGTATAAAAGAACGCTAATTATTGGGTGGATACTTTAAGACGATAAGAACATACATGCTTAATAGCCGCGTAGCTGCGGCTTTGGTCGCACTCTGGAACACATTCTGATTGGCTCCTCAAAATGATTCATTTTTGGCTCTATGGATTACCAGTATAACTAACTATACTGAACATAAATTCAAGGTCAAAGGGGCTGAGACAGGTGTTGAAAAGAAAATTAGGGAGATCGGGTCTAGATGTTAGCGCTCTGGGAATAGGTTGCTGGGCGATCGGTGGGCCTTGGCATGATGAGTTAACCGGAGAACCTTACGGTTGGGGCGAGGTCGACGACCGGGAATCGATTGATGCCATTCACTGTGCGTTAGATTATGGCATAAATTTCATCGACACGTCTGACAATTATGGGGCAGGACACAGTGAAGAAGTAATCGGACAAGCTCTTCAGGGAAGGCGCGATCGAATAGTTATTGCCACAAAATTCGGTTATGTCACAAACGGGCAGACCAGGGAAGCTTTAGGCCAAAATGCAAGCGTCGAATACATTAAATCTGCATGCGAAGCATCGCTGCGAAGACTGAAGACCGATTATATTGATCTTTATCAATTCCATATAGGGGATTACCCGGATGAATTGGCTCAAGAAGTAAAGGAAACGCTTGAGGATCTTGTTCGCGAAGGCAAAATCCGCTATTTCGGGTGGTCTACCGACATGCCCAGCCGCGCCGAAATATTTGCACAAAGTCAGTATTGTACGGCTATTCAACACGAGTTCAATCTGTTTCACGATAATACGGATATGCTCAAGCTATGCGAAAGGCATCATTTGTCGAGCATCAATCGGGGGCCTCTTGCCATGGGGCTGCTTACCGGGAAATATTCGGAGGTGGTTTCCGTGGTGGATCCTAAAGATATTCGGCGAAGAAACAACTTGGATTGGCTACAATACTTTAAAGATGGCATTCCATCTTCGGCGATGACGAACCAGCTGCGAGCTATACGGGAAATTTTGACTTCAAACGGCAGGACGCTGACCCAAGGTGCCCTTGCGTGGCTATGGGCAAGAAGTGAAATGACGCTTCCCATCCCAGGATTCCGCACTATACGGCAGGTAAGTGAGAATGCTGAGGCAATGAAATTCGGGCCGTTAACCCCGGCAGAAATGGCGCAAATCAGCCAACTGATGACCGAAAAATGCTGACTCGCCTAATATAGCAGATTTTCGAAAATGTATTGCTCCGCATCGTGAAGATTTTATTGCCTTAGCCAATCTGATGGCTAACGGGGTGATAAAAACCGAAGCCCCTAATGTATTTGATCTGGATTTCGTTCGCCAGGCGCATACGAAGTGTGAGCAACGGCACGGCAGAGGCAGAGTGCTCCTCAAAATTAAATGATAAGAAAAGAAACCACATTAATTTTTTACAGAAGTCTATCCTTCATTACGGCAACGGTTTATTTTCTGATGTTCCCTTCTTCTCCAGCAGCGCCAATTTGTTGTCTAGCATCCGGGCGAGAAGAGACTGCGATTGTTCCAATTCTCTTTTCCTATGGTCCATTTCCTTCATCTTCTTCCGCAAAAATTCAATGGCCTGGGAGAGCTCAAGTTTGTTCTCGTCTTCTTCCTTCAAAATAACTTTGATTTCCCTTATTGTAAAACCCGCAGCCTGAACCCTTTTAATCAGTAAAAGGTGTTCGACCGCTTCCTCGGTATATTCACGATAATTATTGTCCCTGCGCTCAACGTGGCGTCTATCCAGCAATCCTTCCTTCTCGTAATAACGAATGGTCGGCGGATTTAACCCGGTCTTCTGCGCCAGCATATGAATTTTCATACTTCCTCCCGCGTAAGGCTTGACCTTCAAGTATACTTTATAGTTTATACTTTAGAGGTCTAATGGAACCTTGTCAAACCTATTAGCACAATAGTCGATCAGAAGGAGGAGCTGTGAATGAACGCTCAGAAAAAGAATTCACCGACCAGAGCTGTAGTTTTGGGGGGCGGTGGCGTGACGGGGATCGCATGGGAGGTTGGCGTCTTAGCGGGACTCCTCGAATCTGGAGTAGACCTCCATCGAGCTGACGTGATCATCGGAACGTCCGCCGGTGCCTTTGTCGGAGCAGCCTTGGCCAGTGGATACGACATGAATAATCTGTTTGCCGCCCAGTCGGAGGCGAACGCGGCCGAGTTACCGGTCGCCGCTTCCGATGAATTGAGGCAAGCGTGGTATAGGGCATTTGCCACGGGAGGAAGCGATCCGCGAAAAGTCGGGGCAGAATTTGGCCTTATCGCCAAAAATACTCCCTCCCCCGTGTCGCCTGAACAGCGGCGCGCCGTAGTCGAGAGTCGCCTTGTGACCAGAAAATGGCCGGCGAATCTTAAGGTGACCGCCATCGATGCCGATACCGGGCAACTTCATACTTTCGATCATCAATCGGGAGTTTCTTTGCTCGATGCCGTGTCAGCCAGCGGAGCCGTTCCGGGAATTTGGCCGCTTGTATCGATCGGTGACCGCTTATGGACCGACGGAGGAATGGTGTCCACGACCAATTCACGGCTGGCTGAAGGCTACGAACGGATCGTGATTCTTTCCCCAATGCCAAATGGTTATGGCTCCATCCCGGGAGCGGCGGAGGATGCGGCAAGCATGCGTACAAGCTCGGACGTTTATCTAATAACGCCCGATGAACGCAGCATTGTAGCAATCGGCCCGAATCCGTACGACCCGGCCCGCCGCAGCGTAACAGCGACCGCAGGGCGGGAGCAGGGGTACTCTATCGCCGAAGCCGTTCTGACTATTTGGTAGAAGCTGTATCTTTCTGCCCTAACCGACAAAAAGGTGCAAAAGATGGCGGCGATTTCGCTCGTTTACCTTATATTTAAGTACAGCCGATAAGGAAAGGTGCTTATCTTGCGAATCCATCGAAGCATTAAGCAATTTCAAGGGCTGATTGATCTGTACGTCTTGTTTAAGGGAAATAAGAGAAACTGCACCTCATTTGGCCAAGCTAGCGCCGTCACTTTGGGCAGTAAAGTGAGGCCGCAAGAAGAACAGAAGATAAGGGGAAAACAAGTGGATACTCGGGAACGATTGGCCGAGGTCATACGAACGTTTATCCTAATGCTACTCAAATTGAATAGGCAGGTATGCTCGGGATCACTTAAGGTTAGTTGTCAGTTATTTGATTCGAACTATGGAAAAAGCCAACTCAGATGAATGAGTTGGCTTTTTCCATAGGCATGGTTTGACTATATAATCGTCAAGACATCAAGATCCAGCCGGTTTAGCTCTTAAAAAGGCTCATTACGCTAACGGGGAGGATAGTTCTACTATAATGTTTTTTTAACTATACATTGCATCCAGATTATGCTGAAATAATGAGTGAATGGGCTTAAATATGATATTTGTGGTTGATGGACTTGGGGGAATGGGAAATGTCTTTTATCAAAGGAATAGAATTATGCCGTCGATTTCATATCGAAATCGTTGAGCCTGTAATGAAGGACAAATACTCGTTCTTGTCTTATTCATCGGCTCTAATTGGTCCCGGTAGCGAAGTGCTCGGATATGATACGGAAATGTCGACTGATCACGATTGGGTTCCCCGGGTATATCTTTTTCTTAACCAACTAGATATCGGGTATTCCGAACTCATACAATCAACTCTGCAAGAACGAGCTCCAGAACGGTTCTATGGCTTTCCCGTAGATATAGGGAGGAGCGTAATTACCACGGTGCCGGGGTTCATTGAAAGTTACCTTGCTGTAAGCAATATTGAAGAGTTAGAGCCTGTAGATTGGCTAACCTTTCCTTCGCAGTCACTTCTCGAAATAACACGGGGGGAAGTTTATAGGGACGATAACGGTCAACTTTCCACATTACGCAAACAATTCGAATATTACCCTCACGATATTTGGTTATACCTGATGGCATCCAGTTGGCAGCGAATCGGTCAAGAAGAACATCTGATGCATCGTTCGGGTTTTATAGGGGACGAACTTGGCTCAGCTATTATTGCTTCTCGCCTTGTCCGCGACATTATAAATCTCTGTTTTCTCATGGAGCGTCAATATGCACCTTATCCAAAATGGTTTGGTACGGCATTTAAACGTTTGAAATGTTCTGATCAATTACTTCCTTACCTTTGGACTGCTCAAACGGCAGTTACATGGAGAGAGCGCGAGTGTGCTTTGAATAATGCTTACAAACATCTATCACATATGCACAACGGACTAAAGATCACTGAAAAGATTCCCGATGAAGTTTCATACTTTTTTGATCGTCCTTTTAAAGTCATGAGGGGTGAAGATGTTGCTTGCCTCATCGCAAATCAAATTGTCGATACAGACATTCGGCAGTTATCCAAAAAACGTTTGATTGGTAACATTGACCAGATCACAGACAACACTGATTTCAGGAACATGAATAAGTGGTCTGAGGGAGAAGGAGTTTACGCAAGAAAAGCTTTGAAAAAACTATTCAAGCCCGGTTTGTAATTTAAATCCAAAAGGCTTCCACGGTGACCGTTAAGAGCCGGGATGAGGCGCTGCAGGCTGTGCTTTCCAGAATCGACCCCTGCGGCACTGTGCAAGAAGTTTTCGAATGGCACGTTGGTCGCTGATTCCATTGAATATTATAAGCAGAATAAAACTTGCCCGATGCCATACGGCCAATCGATGACGCTGCTTAGGATGGTGGAGAGTTAGAAGCATGTGTAGCTGTTGTGGCTGCATTGCGGTATTGGCTGGGTGAGAATCCAACCATATTCTTAAACATTTTATTGAAGAAACTTAAGTCCTCGTAGCCGACATCCTGGGCAACTTCCATAATTTTGCGATCGGACTGCTCCAGCAGCTGCTTCGCCACTCGAATGCGTGTTTCGTTGCGGAATTCAGTGAATGTCTTGCCGATATATTGCTTAAATTTGGTTGAGAATCCGGTCTGACTCATCCGGCACATCTCGCTGACCTGAGCAAGCGTTAACGGCTGTGCGTAATGCTTGCGAATAAACTCGCTGATGTGCAGGATGACCTTCTCGTCAGACGATAATTCCTGCAGGGGGGAATGCTTCCGGTCGTGATGGCAGCGGCTCAAAAAAATAAAAAGTTCAATCAGGCGCGTCTTCGTCAAAATACGATATCCAAGCTTTTTCTCTTTGAAATCGAGAATCAAGCGATGGAGAAGGGATTCCATTTCGATCTGTTCATAAGGCTTCAATCGGAGATGCCCTTGAAAACGTACTGTCTTTCGAAGAAAGGGTTCCAGGTAGAAGAAGTCTACGAAGGAGGCGACATCGGCGAGCGGTTCCAATTCGCGCCGTAACAACTCGGGTTGAAAGAGCACGTTATAGACGACCGGGAGATGCGCATTGCCCGCTCGATAAGCATGCTCTTCATCCGGCTCGATCATGAAAACGTCGCCTTCCGCAATATTGTAGTACTCTCCCTTATAGTAATGCTCTCCTTGTCCTTGGGCGACATAAGCAAGCTCGATGAAGTCATGCGAATGGGAGGGAACGATCTCCCCCGAGCTGAATCGGTAGGGAGCGGCATGAAACAGGAAATCACGGCTTTCTAGGAACTTTCCGCTGTCCATTCGTGTCATGTGATCATCTCCAAAATTTGACATAGGACTAATCATAACTAAATTATAACGCTTAGCAGGCAAACGGGTAAGACAGAAAAGGCGGGCTGGATCGAATGACCCGCCCGCTCTCGTACCTATGGCTGTTTGGCGACCAAAGGAAATAAACCGCCGCCGAACGGTTGCCCTCCTTCAAGACCTACATGGTCTGTTACTAGGTGGCTTTTGCCGCTGTAAATGGTCCCGTCCGGCATGTAAATGATTGCCAATACACGTCTTGGTTCGTCGCTTTGATTCGCGTGAGCGAAGTGGAAGGTGAGACCATGGTGGAACGTGCAGCTGCCTCGTTTCAACGGGACCTTCACCGGCTTCGTCTTCTCCAGCTCTGTTCCTTTGATCTGATCATATAAGTCCTGAGGGTCTGCTAAGTTAATCCCCCGCAGCGTGCCCACCTTATGGGAGCCAGGAACAAACATCATGCATCCATTTCGTTCGTCGACATCATGCATTGGAATCCAGACTGACAAGGCGCCGGGTGCGGTCATCGGCCAATACGGAAAATCCTGATGCCAGGCCGTCGGCTTGGAATCCTGCGGCATTTTCCACAATCCGTGGTCATGGAAGACGCGAATGCCGGTCGCTCCGCTTAGCTTCATTGCCATCTTAGCCAGCTTCGGGTGAAACGTGTAACGGCTCATGCCGCCATGATCGCGCCAAAGGTTTACCTTCTGGTTTAATACCTTGTAGTAGCTTCCGCCTTTGACAGAGGTGGCTACCGAATGATTACTTTCCTGTGTCATGGCTTCCTCTAAAAACTCGGATAATTCATTCATTTCTTCTTCCGTTAGGGCATTCTCGATTTCAACGAAACCATTCTCCTGATAAAAATCAATTTTGCTTTGCGGTAACAGTACATCCATCGCGATAACTCCTTCCAACGTATAGGGTGGTCATCTTTGATAACACATTATCAGAGGAATATGTATTAATTCTTGGTTTTTTCTACAATACAGTAAGGTTATTTTTCAAATAGCTACATGTGCAAGCAGAAAAAAACGCTCATTAAATGAGCGTCAACCAATCAATGACTACAACGGTTATTGATAACGAAGATTAGTTACTATCCGTTCGTTCACTTATCTTCTTATTTGTTTGCATATCATCAAGCAGCTTGTTATATTTTTCGGTTGCCCGCTGGTATGCATCGGATCCTAGAAATAAGCAGGTCGGTGGATTGTCGGATTCTACCAGCTCGATAAAAACGTCAGCAGCCTTTTCTGGATCACCAAGTTGCTTGCCATGATTTGCTGCAAATTGTTTAATACCTTCGTGGAGAGGAAGATAATCCGCAATTTTATAATCCGCGACAACAAGAGATTCGGCTGAGTTAAACTCAGTTCTAAATCCCCCCGGCGCAACAACCGTTACATGAATGCCCATAGATCTAACATCCTGGGCTAACACATCAGACATCCCAATAATAGCCGACTTTGTGGCAGCATAAATACTCCATCCCGTGTGTGGAGCAACTCCAGCGATGGATGCAATATTAATGATGTGGCCATAGCGTTTCGCCCTCATGTAGGGTAAAACACTTTGGATGACGTAAATACTGCCAAACACATTAACTTCGAAGTTTGACATGATCTCTTGTTTGGAAAGCTCCTCTATTGCTCCTCCAATTCCGTATCCGGCGTTATTGACCGCTACATCGATTTGCCCGAAATATTCGTATGCCAATTTCACGGATTGATCAATAGACTCGGAACTTTTCAGATCCACTTGCAGTGGCAAAAAACGACCCTCTGGGACCTGGCCAACAGCTCGTTTCAGCTCCTCTAAGTTTCTTGATGTAGCAGCGACCCGGTAATTGTTACTTAACAACTTTTTTACAAGAGCAAGTCCAAGACCTTTCGAAGCCCCTGTAACATACCATACCTTTTGATCCAGCAATGATATCTCATCCTTTCATTTAAGATGTGTTTATTATGTATCAGCACCTGCTCTGACCTGTATAAGAAAACTTTCAACATTATGCCTATTCTTGTCATACTATTAACAAATACAATGCTTTACTTTATATTTAAAAGCATGAGAGACATCATATTAGAGCAGAGGTGTTCCGTGTGACCGAAATCGCTTTGCAACAACAAGAGTTAGCGGGACTCATCAAAAAGTTTACCGGAAAAGATGGGGACCATAAAACCCTGATTCCTTCACTCCATCTCATCCAAGACTCCAAAGCATTGGTCCCAATATGTAGAATTCAAAAGCCCTCCTTATGCATTGTTGCCCAAGGTGAAAAAATAATCATTCTGGGCAATGAAAGTTACAAATACGGGGTTAGCGATTATTTAGCTGTGTCTTTAGACGTGCCCATATCGGGACAGGTGATCAAACCTTCGCCGGAAGCTCCCTTTTTGTCAATCAGGCTTGATCTTGATGCAGGAGAGATTTTTGAAATCATGAAGGAGACCCATCTGTTTCCAGAAAGCATAGAGCATTATCCGAAAAGTTTATTTGTTGGTAAAATGAACATGAATCTTCTTGATGCAGTGATTCGGCTAGTAAGACTATTGGATACTCCAAAAGATATTTTAGCGCTAGCACCATTAATAATTAAGGAAATCATATACAGGTTACTTACTGAAAAGGAGGGGGATGTTTTCAAGCAAATTGCTACATCTGGGAGTCATTTTGCAACGATTGCAGAGGTCGTAGAACGGATTAAAACAAACTTTGACAAACCTTTACGCATTAATGAATTAGCGCAGATCGCCAATATGAGTACTTCATCTCTGTATCGACATTTCAAGCAAGTCACTGCGATGACACCCGTTCAATATCAGAAACAGTTGCGATTACAAGAAGGGCGGCGACTTTTAATAACTGATAAATACAACGTCGCAGATGTCGCATTTCATGTCGGCTACGAAAGTCCTTCTCAATTCAGTCGCGAATATGCCCGATTATTTGGGTGTCCTCCGACTACCGATATTTTACGGATGCAGTCCACAACTAATTTGTCTACTAGTTAAAAGATCAGTTGATTAATTATATTATAAGTTGTTGTATAACAAGTATCTTTATTGGGCTAATGGAAAAGGCTTTCATCATTGATATATTGGGGAGAGGTTGACGTTCATGTTAGCAGAGCGATTTATTAATGACAATCTTGGAAAGAGTTTGCTTAACCGGAATAATTACCGACCGTTTCCTACAATCGAAGACCGAAATCAATGGAAACAGCTACCATTGAATCTTAGGTCTTTTTGGATCAAAGAAGCCACAAGTAAGCTTCATTATGCATGGCCTACTATAACTGCCACTCAATATATGGATTATAGCAGAACGGGTAATCGGGTCGATTTTGACAATGCTTCGTGGAAAAGAAGAGAGGTGCTGGCTTCTTTAGTCATCGCCGAATGTTTTGAAAATCAGGGACGCTTTATGGATGATATCATAAACGGAATATGGTGTATATGTGAAGAAACATTCTGGGGGATCCCTGGCCACGGTTATATGATGAAGAGGCAGGATCCACTTCCAGACATCTCGGATCAGATCATTGAATTATTCTCTGCCGAGACGGCCGCGCTGCTTGCATGGACTTATTATCTGCTGAAAACCAAATTGGATGGAATAAGCATGATGGTAAGCGAGCGTATACAGCACGAGGTGAAAAGGAGGATTCTTGATCCTTATTTACAGCGGAATGATTTTTGGTGGATGGGTTTCAATCAGGAGAAGATGCTGAACAATTGGAATTCATGGTGTAATTCAAACTGCTTAGCGGCGTTTTTGCTGTTGGAAGACGACCCCAATCGACGGGAAGCAGCGGTGGTCAAGGCGATGAGAAGCTTAGATATGTATCTACATAGACTCCCTTCAGACGGCGGTTGTGAGGAAGGTCCGAAGTATTGGATGTATGCCGGAGGAACGATTTTTGATAGTCTGGAACTGCTTCACGGTGTTTCTGGCGGTAAAATTGATGTATACCAAGAACCTCAAATTAGGCAAATAGGATGTTATATTTACAAAGCTTTTATCGATGACTCGTATTTTGTCAACTTCGCTGACAGCCAGGCACAAGTCCATATCCCCGCGGAACTTACATATCGATATGGACGCCGTATTGGAGATTCGAGGTTGTGTGAGCTTGGAGCAAGGGTCCAGAGAATGAAGCGGGAAGAAGGGACCCGCTTAGAGTTTTCATCCATGTTTCGCCTTTTGCCGGCTTTATTTAATTATACGGAAGTAGAGCAATATTCCGGAAAATCTCCTTATATTCGAGATGCATGGTTTGACAGCATTCAAATCATGGTGGCACGAGAGCAGGAAGGCTCGTCCAAAGGGCTATTCCTAGCTGCCAAGGGCGGGAATAACGGTGAAAGCCATAATCACAATGACATTGGACAATTCATTGTATATTGTAATGGCTCCCCGATGATAATTGATCCCGGATTATTGACCTATACATCTAAATCGTTTTTCTCGGAGCGTTATACCCTATGGGCGATGCAATCAGGATATCACAATCTCCCTATGGTAAATGGCGTTCAGCAACAGGACGGAAGACAATTTAGGGCCGATGAAGTCGAGTATAACCTGAATGATAAAGTTACATCTTTATCCATGAATCTCGCGGGAGCCTACCCCGAATTCGCCGGAATAAGAAGCTGGATACGATCAGTTCATTTCTATCGTGGTTTGTCCCCGAATATTGAAATCAGTGACAATTTTCTTCTAAATCAAGTGACGGATGATATCACACAGATTTTAATAACGCCTCACCCTCCTCAAACCCAAGAAAACGGGAATATTATCCTTCAAGATAAAAATTACAATAGGATAAAAATACAATATGACAGCGAAATGTATGCGTACTCAGTAGAAAAAATTTTACTCGAGGACGAAATCATGAGAGAGATATGGGGAGATACCTTGTATCGGATGAAGCTTACAGCCATTATACCCGCCGCTCAGGGTGAGTGTGTAATCAGGATAAGCAGATAGTGGCGTTATGCTAAAATGATGAGCGGGGAACGGAGACTTTAGTTAAACAATAGAGGAGCATATCGCCGTCGGCGACTGCTCCATTTTTTATTGCGCTAAAAGGCTTTTTGATGATCCTGTAGTGCTCATCTTCGTCAGACGCTGCCTACCAAATTGGCCAAAAGAGCCATTCCAGTGAACAACTTACCATCAATTGCCGTCGTTTGCCCTCCAAAACCCTATCGTCGAGCAGATGGTTCCTCATAGCTTTGCAAGCCAGCATCGCGCAAAGTTCTTCCGACATAGCCCAACTCTCGACGTGCAGCGGTATCGTTGACGGTGAACTCACGCCCAATCATGCGTATCATCGAGCGTGAGATCGGCGGATCGCCGTCTTTCCGCGTGACGGCCCAGATCATGTCGAACAGCCGACCAATGGCAGAGGCGAGCCAGTAGGGTATCGAACGCAGCTTATCAATGGACAGGCCCTGCAAGTTCGCAAGCGAGGCGACGAACTCACGGAAAGTCTGCCCTTCCTGGTCTTTGATGAAGAAGGCATGGCCGCCTTCTCCGCGTTCAAGAGCGCATTGTATGGCTTCAATCACATTGTCCACATGGCAGGTTGAAAAAGGGTAATCGCCGCGGTCGATGAACGCGAACTGCCCGGATCCGACTGCTTCGGGAAGCGCTCGGCTAAACGGATCACCAGGCCCCCAGATAGCCGGTGGGCGAAGCGCGATCGTGCGAAAGCCGGGTTTGTTGGCTGCCAGAACCAATGAATCGGCCCGTGCCTTGCTCGCCAGGTAGGCGGAGAAGTGGTCCGGGAAAGTCGGCGCGCTTTCATCGGTGTCGCGGATGATCGTACCGCCGTTATCCATGTGGATCCCCGCCGCGCTGATGTAGACGAATGTCTTCGCACAGGCAGACTCGGCTGCCTTCAGCAAGGCTGCGGTGCCATCGATGTTGGTACGGAAGAAGGGTGCGCGAGGCCCTGAAAAGCGGAAAAGGGCGGCAGCATGCACAACCGCATCGATCATCGGTAACACGATTGGCGTACTGCTTTCGAGATCGGCATCGACCGGCGTCGCACCCATGGCCTTGAGTTTGGCGTGAGATGATACAGAGCGTGTGAGGGCGAATATCTGGTGACCATCCTCCACGAGCTTCGGGATCAGGCGGCCGCCGAGCAAGCCGGTGCCTCCCGTGACGAGAATTTTCATTGTGATCTTCCTTTCGGTTCGGAATTCAGGATAGACAGCATGGCGCCGCCGCGGATTGATGGTACAGCGTCAACCGACGTGCCTCCCGTCAAAACCAGACTAATGCCGAACAATCGATCATCGTATTGTGGAGCGCATCCTTAATAGAGTTTTCCTTCTCTCCATCTTTTGATTATTTATCTAGCGATCTTAGCGAAGTGCTCCAGCGTACGAACCAATTGGGCTGTATAAGACATTTCGTTATCGTACCAAGCTACGGTTTTCACCAATTGCTGGTCACCGACTGTCAGAACTTTCGTCTGAGTGGCGTCGAAGAGCGAACCGAATGTGATGCCTTTGATATCGGAAGATACAATTTCGTCTTCCGTGTAGCCGAAAGTTTCTGGATCGGAAGCTTCTTTCATAGCAGCGTTAACTTGCTCAACCGTTACCTTGGTATTCAAAACGGCAACGAGTTCAGTCACGGAACCTGTTGGTACAGGTACACGTTGAGATGCCCCATCCAGTTTGCCCTTCAGTTCCGGAAGAACCAGGCCAATGGCTTTTGCGGCACCGGTGGAGTAGGGAACGATGTTCTCCGCTGAGGCGCGAGCAGCTCGGAAATTGCCTTTTGGATCCGGAGCGTCAAGCGTGTTTTGGTTACCCGTGTAAGCGTGAACGGTCGTCATCAGCCCGGATTGGATACCAAACTTGTCGTGCAGAGCTTTAGCCATAGGGGCCAGGCAGTTGGTTGTGCAGGAAGCGCCAGAAATGACGGTTTCCGTTCCGTCCAGTATGTCATGGTTCACGTTGTATACGATCGTTTTCATGTCGCCTGTAGCAGGGGCGGAAATGACGACTTTCTTCGCTCCGCCTTTCAGGTGAAGCTCGGCCTTTTCTTTCGTGGTGAAGAAGCCTGTACATTCGAGAACAATATCAACGCCAAGCTCTCCCCAAGGAAGCTCTTCAGGATTCCGCTTAGCCAAAACCTTAACCTCTTTGCCGTTTACTTTGAAGGTTCCGTCATGGACTTCAATGTCACCGTGAAAAGTGCCTTGCGTTGTATCATATTTGAGCAGGTGAGCTAACATTTTAGCGTTCGTAAGGTCGTTAATCGCTACAACCTCGACGCCTTCCACATCTTGAATTCGGCGAAAAGCGATTCGTCCGATTCGTCCAAAACCGTTAATACCAACTTTTACAGTCACTGAAAAATCCCCCTATAAGTTTTATTTTTTCCAACAAGCCAATGCCTGCAATGAATTAAAAATGACCCAGCGCTATTTCATTCTAGAATGGCTTGCTGTATAATGCGGAAAGAGACCGATCGGTATTTTTTATATTAGCATGATATTAGTGAATTGCAAGGACGAATTGGGTAATTCGTTTAAAACAAATGAAATAAAATACGGTTCATACGGAGGAGCTCATGAAAAAAGGGGACAGAACAAGGGAACACATCATTATGAAATCGGCTGAAATTTTTAACCAGAGAGGATATGCCGGTACATCGCTAAACGATATTATTGCCGACACAGGAATTAAGAAGGGGGGCATCTATCGACATTTTGCCAGTAAAGACGAGATAGCGCTTGAAGCCTACAATTATGCTGCCAGTATGGTCGCCTGTAAATTTTCTGAAGCGGTCGATCAAGAGCAGTCTGCGTCAGGAAAGTTGGTTGCTTTTTTTCGTGTCTATGAGAATGTCGTCAACGATCCCCCATTTATTGGCGGATGTCCCATGCAGAATACAGCTGTAGAAAGTGACGATACTCATTTGGAGCTTTGTGGTCAAGCAAGGCAAGGGATGCATACCTTCTTGGATATGATGAAAAGTATTATCCGTGACGGAATTCAAGCTGGGGAGTTTAGGGAGGATCTGGATGTGGATGCGCTTGCATCATTTGCATTTTCCTTGTTGGAAGGGGGGATTTTACTCAGCAAGTTGGATGGGGATAACAAGCACATGCTAATGAATACAAAAATCTTCTCATCCTATTTGCAACAATGCTGCTTAAAGACCAGTTAATCTGGTGTACTGGCACACCGGAATGGAACTGGGCAGCTGTCTTATGCAATAGCCCAAACGGGTGGTTTTTGTATTTTTCACGGAGTTGTAAGAAAGAATTGATCTTTACTTGAACGTTTAGAGGAGAAGGTGTGACCATCATTGCAAGGCTAAACGTCGAATATATAATAAATTTTAAATATCAGGTTTTGTAATATTTCAACTGCATTTCTCACAAATTTGGGGAAATGCCAACTTACTATGTGAAAAAGTTCTCTTTTTATTCACGAAGGAGCAGAGCATATGTTAATCCCCGAAGGTCGTAAAGTTTAACGTCTAAACCTGATGTTTTTATTTTTCATTTTGTGTACAGGAACAGCGTTGAAGGGAGGAAGTTAAGATGGGAATCGATACAGTGCTATGGAGTAAACTCGTGACTGGAATGACACTAGGATTCCACGCTATTTTCGCGACACTTGGCGTGGGTATTCCATTAATGATTTCACTCGCCGAGTTTATCGGTATTCGTAAGAAAGATCTTCATTATATTCTAATGGCAAAGAGGTGGTCACGAGGGTTCGTTATCTCTGTTGCAGTAGGCGTAGTCACAGGAACAGCAATTTCGTTACAACTCTCCTTGGTATGGCCCAATTTCATGAAACTTGCGGGAAATGTTATTGCCCTTCCATTGTTTATGGAAGTGTTCGCCTTCTTTTTTGAAGCCATTTTCCTAGGGATTTATCTGTACACGTGGGAACGGTTTAAAAATCCGATGATGCATTGGTTACTAACGATTCCTGTTGTCATCGGTGCAGGGATGTCAGCAGTATTTATCACGACGGTTAACGGATTTATGAATCAACCAGGGGGATTTACGTTTGAAGGAGGACAATTCACAGCCGTTGACCCCGTTCAAGCAATGCTGAGTACGGCAACATTCTCCAAGGTGTTTCATGTATTAAGTTCGGCCTATTTAACAGGGGCTGCTCTGTTGGCAGGTGTTGCAGCATTCGCAATACTTCGAAAAGGGGTTTCAGCATACCACAAAAAAGCCTTAAAGCTGATGATGGCTGTCGTTTTGTTGTTCAGTTTAGTAAACACATTAGCCGGAGACGTATCCGCTAAGTTTTTGGCCGAACATCAACCTGAAAAACTTGCGGCTGCCGAATGGCATTTTGAAACGGAAGGCGGCGCAGATTTGATATTTTTAGGGTGGCTTAATGCTGAGCATGAAATTATAGGAGCACTCCACCTTCCCAAATTTCTGAGTTTCTTGGCTTTTGGAGATTTCAATGCAGAAGTAACGGGTCTTAATGAGTTTCCTATCGACGAACAACCATCACTCGTGGTTCATTATTTTTTCGATTTAATGGCAACCATTGGATTTTTATTCTTAGGCATTTCCTTTCTGTATTTCCTATTTGTATTTTGGAAAAAGCGTAACGAACTCAACAAGTGGATACTGCGAATGATTGCATTAGGAGCACCGCTTGCATTTTTAGGAGTTGAACTGGGGTGGTTTTACGCAGAACTCGGCAGGCAACCTTGGATTATCCGAGGATATATGCGTGTAGAGGAAGCGGCTACGACATCCCCAAGCGTCAGGATCCTTTTTTTCTTTTTCCTTCTACTATACATCGTATTGGGAACCGTTAGTGTTCTTGTTCTTCGTCGCATTTTCAATAATAATCCGGCGGAAGTTGAGATGGAGACGTGGACGCAGCGTGCAAGCGACAAATCAACATTGAAGGGTGAGCACACATGATGAATTACGAATTGATTGGAATTTCAGTGCTCTGGTTGTTTTTGTACGGATATATCATCATCGCTTCCATTGATTTTGGCGCAGGTTTCTTTGCCTTTTATGCTCGTTTAACCAAACAGGATCATGTCATCAACAAACTGATTTCTCGCTACTTATCACCAGTTTGGGAAATCACGAATGTATTTTTCGTTTTTTTCTACATTGGCATCATCGGCTTTTTCCCGGAAACCTCCTATTATTATGGATCAGCCATGCTTGTCCCAGGAAGTCTTGCGGTCATTTTGCTCGCTATACGCGGTTCATTCTACGCATTTGAAAATTATGGCTCCAAAAATAATATGGTTTATCTGTTTCTGTATGGAGCAACCGGAGTGCTTATTCCTGCTTCCTTGTCAGTGGCGCTGACATTATCCGAAGGCGGTTTTATCTTGAAACAAGGAGAGACGGCCTCGTTGGATTACTGGGCTCTCTTGAGCAGTCCGCTGTCTTGGAGCATCGTTGGACTGGCTATCGTATCTGTTTTATTCATTAGCGCTGCTTTTCTTGCTTTTTACGCTTCGCGTGCTGAAGATCATGCTGCATTGAAATTGATGCGAACCTATGCGCTTTTTTGGAGCACGCCTACAATCGTTATCGCACTGACAGCATTTATTTTTTTGGGTCAGCACAATGAGCGGCATTTCCAAAATATGATGGATTTATGGTGGCTACTCGCGCTCTCCGTTGCCTTTTTCATGATTGCCATGTGGTTATTATACCGAGGAGGCCGTTACGGGATGGCGTTTATATGCATCATGCTGCAATTCTTCAGTGCTTTTTTTGCTTACGGCATTGGGCAATATCCTTACATTCTTGATCCATACATCACCATTCAAAGTAGTGTCACCTCTTCGTCTATGGGATTCGCACTGGTAGTGGCGTTTATCGGTGGTATGTGTCTCTTAGTTCCTTCGTTGATCTTGGTCTTCAGGCTTTTTCTGTTTGATGCGGATTATGTGAAAGGAAACAAATAGACTAGTACATTGTTTCTTACGGGAATATTCCCTCAAGGCCACTTTCCGGAAGGAGGAGAGTTTTTACGTGAAGAGAAATAAAAACCTCATTGCTCAACACATGTCTGCACAACGAAAATATGTTGTTCTTCTTGGCATCATATCCTTTGCACTTGGTACAGCCATTGTTGGTCAGGCTGCATTGCTTGCAGAAGCCATTCAGCGCATCTTCGTGGAAAAAGCCTCTTTCTCATCCGTGGCTCTGATCCTTGGCATGCTTTTGGCGATGATGGCTTTACGTACATTGTTTTCATTTGTCAATGGGAGAATTGGTCTCCATATGGCTGCCACTGCAAAGACCAACATGCGTGAATCTGTTTTGCAAAACTTGACCCGTGTTTCCATGGGATTAAGTCTTCAGGGACAGACGGGAGAGAGGGTCAGCGTCGCATTGGATGCAGTAGATGAGGCGGATAGTTATTTCAGTCAGTACATCCCGAAAATGGTGGAAGCCATGATCATTCCCATTTTAGTCCTGATCGTTACATTTACTCAACATGCCAATTCAGGTTGGATCATGATGTTTACGGCTCCGTTTATTCCGATATTTATGATCCTGGTGGGGCTAAAGACGAAAAATAAATCGGAAGAAAAATATGCGCAGCTGGCCAACTTTTCCGGTACGTTTTTGGATTCCCTTCAAGGGTTGGTTACTTTGAAAATATTCGGGCGAACTCAGCGTCAGCAACAGGAGATAGAGCGCAGTAGTCTCAACTATCGTGACACAACCATGGATATTTTGAAAATCGCATTCATGAATACGTTCGTGTTGGAATCCATTGTGATGCTTAGTATCGGTATTGTCGCCCTTGAGTTGGCCATTCAGTTGGTTGTTTTCAAATCAATGGCGTTTCACACGGCTTTACTCGTTCTGTTACTCGTTCCAGAATTTTATAATCTCTTAAAAAATACAGGCACCGCTTTCCATAGCGGGCGGACAAGCATGGGAGCGATCCGTAAGGTTGAGAGTATGCTTGAGAAGAATACGGTAGAAGCGCATGTAAGCGATGGTAACGATCGGATGCCAAATTTTCAGTTGTCCCATGCAAAGACACTTCCGGTACCCCCTTCGATAGAATTAAAAAATGTACGATTTCAGTATGCTCCTGATTCATTTGAATTCCACTCGGGAAGTGTGTTTATTAACCCGGGGGACAACATTGCCATTGTTGGTAAGAGTGGAGCCGGTAAAACGACACTGCTTCATCTTATTGCCGGTTTGCTGAAACCGGATTCGGGGATCATTCTGGTTAATGGAAACCCACTCTCTCATGATCATGAAGAAGTATGGTTTAAACATGTCAGCTACATCACACAGCACCCTTACATTTTTGCAGGTACATTCGCAGAAAATATTGCGATCGGTGCAGGTAGGGACGTTTCTAGGGCAGATATCGAGAAGGCGGCAGAGGAAGCCGGACTTACAGCGGTTGCAGCACAATTGGATAAGGGGTTTGATACATTCGTTGGCGAAGGCGGACGTGGACTATCGGGTGGCGAAAAGCAACGTCTTGCCCTGGCACGCGCATTTTTGAAGCGGCCTGCCATCATATTGTTCGATGAGCCTACAGTAGGGCTCGATTTGCGCACCGAAAGCATACTGCAACGTTCCATTTCCACATTGTCGAAAACGTCTACCATGATTACTGTGGCACATCGTTTATATACGATTCAACACGCCACCAACATTTTGTTTGTAGACCATGGATCGATCGTGGATTCAGGGTGTCACGAGGAACTTCTGAAACGCTTGCCCCCATATGCTGAAATGGTCGCTGTTCAACAAAAAGGAGAATTAGCATGAGTGAGCTGGCTATGTTATCGAAAGCGATGTTTCAAGAGCGGAAGGATATTATCTTTTCGATCATAGGAGGGTTTATTGCTGGAATAGCCGGTGTAGCTCTCTTTTCCGCAAGTGGCTATCTGATTTCTCAAACGGTATTTGCGCCACCGCTCTATACATTGATTATCCTTACATCCCTTGTGAAATTTCTTGGTTTTCTCCGGTCGGTGAGCCGTTATGGAGAACGATTGTATACCCACCGGGCGACGTTCTCCATCCTCAGCCGTTTGCGAACTTCCTTTTTTGCTAAGCTCATCCCTTTGACACCTGGAATACTGAATAAAAATCGAAGTGGGGACTTACTTGCACGGATCGTTGGAGATGTAGAAAGTTTACAACACTACTTTCTGCGCGTTGCATATCCGCCGCTTATTGTAATTATGGTGTTTTTGGCAACGGTGCTTTTTACAGCTTCCTATTCCTTCTGGATAGCTGGTTTGCTGGTATTGGGAATGTTGATGACGTCACTGGTCGTGCCTGGAATCGTTCTGTTGGGACAACGAAAAATTCATGAGCGCGTCCGCGAGCTGCGATCGAAACTGTCCACGGAAATCACAGAAACACTGTATGGATTTCGGGATTTAAAGATTTATGGGCAGCTGGCACAGCGTGAGGAGCAGCTTCAGCGCTATTCAGCTTCATTGGCAGCTGAACAGCAACGAGCTGCTGTCCAATTGTTACGGGGACAATCCATGCATGTTTTTGTTACATTTTTTGTTGCTTGGGGTGTGCTGACGCTCAGTGCCTATTTGATTCTGGACGGAAGACTTGCTGGCGTATTTCTTGCCATGCTGGTCATGGCCACGCAAACTGTTTTCGAAGAGGCAGCTGCTTTGGCCGTATTACCTGCATATAAGCAAGATAGCGAACATGCAGCCAATCGGCTGATGGAAACAATACCATCTCAAGCTGCAACATTGCAATTAAGTAAGTCTGAGTCTTTGCCAACCGATTTACCTGTATCCATTGAAATAAGCAATGCTACTTTTCAATATGATGGGGAGTGGAGGCCAGCACTATTGAATTTCTCACTACATCTTGCTGCAGGTTCTAAAACAGCGATTGTTGGGCCGAGCGGGTCAGGAAAATCTACATTAATCGAGTTGTTGCTCAAACTGCGAACAACAACATCGGGGAATATACGCATAAACAAAGTCTTGATTAACGAGTTGGATGAGGAAAACATCTGGGAATTGACAAATGTAGTGTTGCAACAAAGCCATTTCTTCAAAGGGACGCTTCGTGAAAATCTGTTGGAGAATGCAGATGAACATTCTGACGAGGAGCTAATGGAGGTACTTGCTAAAGCCCAATTACCAAATGTTTCGCTAAACCAGGTGGTCTATGAGAAAGGTGAAAACTTATCCGATGGAGAAAAACAGCGTCTTGCCTTAGCACGAGCCATGCTGCGCAAAAGACATCTGTGGTTGCTGGACGAACCAACGTCTTCTCTGGACTATGTAACCGAGCAACGCGTTCTAAAGCAATTGTACGAGCAAGCGGGCGGAGATACACTTCTTCTCATTTGTCATCGCCTCACCGGTCTAGAGAAGATGGATCAGATTGTCGTCATGGAGCAGGGCGAAATTGTGGAGATCGGCTCATTTAAGGAATTGATGGAACAGAAGGGATACTTTTATAAGTTAAAACAGATTGAACTACAGATGATTGGTGAATCTGGAGTTTAAAACGCTTGAGCTCCTGTAAGCTAATCGGTTGGTTCGATTCACTCAGGACGTAGGAGGGCGATTGAAAATGATGACAAACCATAGAAGAGTTTTACTAGTTGATGACGAGACACGCATTCGCAACATTCTACGAATGTATTTGGAGTTCGAAGGATTCATAGTCGAAGAAGCATCGAATGGTACACAAGCCATCGAAAGATATGGTGAGAACCACGCAAATTATGATTTGATCGTGCTGGATTGGTTACTGCCTGACATGAATGGGATTGAGATTTGCAAGTGTATGAAACAGACACAACCTGATATTCCGATTCTGTTGTTATCTGGGCGATCGGAAGAAAAGGACCGCCTTGAAGGTTTTGAAGCGGGAGCAGACGATTACGTCATCAAGCCATTTAGCCCAAGGGAAATTGTGCTACGTATCCAAAACATGATAACCCGTGTTTATTCTCCCGGTCCCTATATTTCTGAAACCGGTGATTTGCTAAATAACGCTTTCAAGATTGGTGAAATTGTGCTTTATCCTTCAGCACGCCGTGTTATGGTGAAACAAAATGAGGTCCATCTGACTCCGAAAGAATATGATCTGCTCTATTTCCTGATCACACACCAAGAAAAAGTCTATTCTCGTGAAGTATTGCATACTGAAGTTTGGAAGTCATCGCACAGAGGGATTTACGACCGTCGTACAGTAGATACTCACATTAAACGCCTGCGTGATAAGCTATTCTCCTATTACCCGGAAGGAAATGGATGGATTCGGACATTATGGGGACATGGGTATATGTTTAAAAAAATTTAAGTACAATACTAAACTGGCTTCAGGCATTAAGATAGCAGGCAGGACTGTTTACTTATGCGAGCTGTTGTTGTTTGAAAGATTGACAGAATATTGCGCCTATCTTATATTGAACTTAATTAATAATTACCAAATGCGATGAAGAGGACAAGTAGATCAGGAAACGCCGTTCAGAGAACTGCCGGTTGGTGCGAGGCAGCGGATATCCAAATCAAAAATCACCTCAGAGCTGGCCTCCGAATTATAGTAGATGGGCCCGGGATTCTACCGTTACAAAGAAGCATCGTTGTTGGACGATGGCTAAAGAGGGCGTTTATTATAAACGTCAATCAGGGTGGTAACGCGGAGCAACTCCGTCCCTAATGGGATGGGGTTTTTTTGCGTCTTCATAAAATAATAATTAAATTGGAGGGTTATCGAATGAGTAAATTGATGTTACAGTACGTTTGACATTACGGCAACTTGAATTTGATGATGCTGAAGCATTGGGTAGGGATGGGTGTGGTTTAACAGGCTGGGTTAAAGATCAGGAGTTGAGCAGATGAAAGGGTGATATTGCAATGCAATTCAGGTTGTATACGGATGTGCATGAGTTTTACAATGACACCTATGATGTGCTGATGCGTCATGAAGCACAAAATGTGATTCCTCTTGGCAATATCATCATTGGGCATGAAGGAAAAGACAAAACAGACTGGCGTGACCCTGTAAATTGGCTTATGGCAACTATTTCGGATGCTAAGGGCATACAACTTACCGCTATAATGACACCGCCACACGATATTACGCTTTATGCAACAGACAACATCATTAACCCGGATGCGATAAACTGTCTGATAGATGGGCTGAAAGACCGTGAAATTCCAGGTGTGATAACAGAAAAAACCTTGGCAGAATATTTTGCCAAAGAATATACCTTGCGCAAGGGAATAACCTTTAAAACAACCATGAACCAACGTATCTATGAACTTACGGCAGTAAACCCAGACATTCAAAAGGTTGGTATCGTTCGATTGCTAGATGAAAAGGATATTCACTTTTTCCCATACTGGGCTGAAGCATTTTATGCAGCGGGGAGTTATGGCAAAACAGAAATGTCCATCCCGCAAAATGCAGACCCTTATCTCTACCGAATAGCATCAAAAAAGCTCTATATTTTAGAGGATAACGGGATACCCGTTTCTATGGCAGGATATACAAGGGAAATGCAGACGGCTATTGGCGTGGCATTTGTATATACCCCTCCATATGAGCGCAGGAAAGGTTACGCTACTTCAATTGTGGCGCAAATAAGCCAACTTGCATTGGATAAAGGGTTTAATAAGTGCGTCTTATATACAGACCTAGCAAATCCCACATCTAATAGCATCTATCAAAAGATAGGCTATATGCCAATTTGTGATTCGCTCCAGTTAAAATTTGAATAGGAGAATGATGCGGACAGAACTTCTGCTACCTTAGAAAATAAGAGCATCATATAGAGTTATCATGAAATCACTTGGAGTTATAGGGGGAAACACATTCTATGTTAGGCGCTGAGATCAGCATAATGGAGTATTTTACGGAGCAAAACATCGAACTCCTTTTGGAGCGTTTCCGCTCGCTGGGGCCGCTGCCCGGCATTCTGCTAACTTTTCTAAAGTCTTTCGTTCCGCCACTGCCTACTATCATGATTGTCGGCGCCAATGCCGCCATCTATGGTTTGTGGCTGGGTTTTTTATATTCGTGGATCGGCCTTGTAACGGGCAGTTTTCTTACGTTTTGGCTTTTTCGCAAAGCGTCGGATACACCATTTATTCAACGCTGGGCGGTCAGGCCCAAAGTACGGATGGCCATGGTATGGGCGCAGAGGAACGGGTTTAGCTTCGTTTTTCTCTTAAGCATGCTCCCGATAGGACCGTTCGTAGTCATAAACATGGCCGCGGGATTAACGCGAATGCCGACAGTTTCCTTTGCGGCAGCCGTAACTCTAGGCAAAGGTGTCATGGTATTCTGCGTTTCCTATATCGGAATGCATCTGTCCGATTTTATTGCCCAGCCCGTCAAGTTAATCGGAGTAGCGTTGTTTATTGCGGCTTCCATATGGTTGAACCGGAGGCTGCAGGCCTATTTTACGTCCTCGGCAGCTGTGGCATCCGAGCCCTCAAACACTATGGAATAAAGCGGGGAGAGAACTTGGAGTTAGATGATAAATATTAGAACAATGAAGGGGTATGCTGCCAGATTGATTTGGTCATGTAAGACGCAAGAACATACACGCTTATTAGCCGCGTACCTGCGGCTATTTTTATTCAAACGATAAATGTCCATGTCAGCTTCACTTATTCTAAAATGTTGTATCGAAGCCGCCGATCGCGCTAAAATGGCTTTAAATGTAATGCTCAAAAAACGGGGGCTTCGCCGTGACGATGAAATGGATCGACTTGTCCAGGAATGCGATAGATTTATACGAGCAGAAGCATACAGGCGGACATCTCGTGTCCGAGCATTATCACCAGACGTACCAGCTGCTATTTGTGCTGGAAGGGGAAGGTACGATCCGGCTAGGGGGTGAAGTACGGAAGCTTGCGGTCGACGATACGGCGCTGATCGTTCCGTATTCCGTCCACTCCGTCATGTCCGACTTCAGGCTGACCTTGTTAGTGTTGGCGTTTGACGAGGCAGTGCTCGATCCGGATATGAGGGCGCAGCTGCTCCACGCCTATTTTCCGGACTCCTGTCTGATGAAGCCGGGATTGTTTGCAGCGAGCGAACTGCGTCAGCTGCTGAGGAAAATGCTGTTCGAGCAGTCCAGGGAGCTGTCGCCGCTCGTCCGGCTTTCGCTCAAAGTCCAGCTGTCCCAGTTGCTGCTCTTGCTGGTTCGATCGGCCGGAACGGAGGCCACCGGAGCGGGCTCCAGCTCCAACAAGCTGCGTGCCGAGAAAATTCGCAGCTATATCGATTCGAAGTATTTTGATCCGCTGACCGCTGGGGACATCGCCTCCAAGCTGGACATCAGCACGCGGCATGTGAACAACATCTTCAAGGAACGGTATAACATGACACCGATGCAATATTTGACCGAGGTACGCATCCGCGTCGCCCAGAAGCTGCTGGTGGAAACCGGTAAGGACATTATATCGATCTGCTTCGAGGTCGGCTACGATTCCGTGTCTACATTTTACCGGTCGTTCAAAGCGGTCGCCAAGCTGTCGCCAAAAACGTACCGGGAGCTGAACGCACCCGAGCAAGCTGATTAGGCAGAGAGCCTTTTTGAAACATATTTTCCCCTGCCTCCCCCATCGGATAAGCGCCGGCGGGGTTTTTGTTTTTCGCTCGAATAATTCGCTTCCAAAATTGAGAATCGTGTTCCCGTAATCGTAAGAAAAGCGGATTCGCATCGACTACAATACGGTTATACGAAGCGAAGGGAGCGATGAATGTGGCAGTTCGCAACATCGGCATTATTATGAACGGCGTTACCGGACGGATGGGAACCAACCAGCATTTGATCCGTTCGATTCTTGCTATTCGCAAGCAAGGGGGCGTCGCTCTGCCGGACGGAGACGTCATCATGCCCGACCCGATTCTGGTCGGCCGGCAGGAGAGCAAGCTGCAGGCGCTGGCCGCCGCCCACGGCGTCGAACGTTGGAGTACCGATCTTGAAGCATGCCTCGCCGATCCGTACTATGAAATCTATTTCGACAGCCAGACGACGGTGCGCCGCGCCGAAAGTATCAAGCAGGCGATCGCCGCAGGAAAGCATATTTATTGCGAGAAGCCGACGGCCGTCGACATTGAAGGGGCGCTCGAACTTGCCCGCATCGCCGCCGAGTCCGGGGTAAGAAACGGCGTTGTGCAAGACAAGCTGTTTTTGCCAGGATTGCTCAAGCTGAAACGCTTAAACGACTCTGGCTTCTTCGGGCGTATCCTGTCCGTGCGGATGGAGTTCGGCTATTGGGTGTTCGAGGGCGACTGGCAGCAGGGTCAGCGGCCATCGTGGAACTACCGCAAGGAAGACGGCGGCGGTATTATTGTCGACATGTTTGCACACTGGCGCTATGTTCTCGAGAATTTGTTCGGGGAAGTGAAGGCTGTTTCCTGTCTTGCCGCTACACATATTCCGAAACGTCTGGATGAGCAGGGCGTTCCGTACGAATGCACGGCGGACGATGCGGCGTACGCCATATTTGAGCTGGAAGGCGGCATTATCGTGCAGGCCAACTCGTCCTGGGCGGTGCGCGTAGACCGCGACGATCTGCTCACGGTTACGGTCGACGGCACCGAAGGCAGCGCCGTGGCAGGTTTGCGGGACTGCAAGACGCAGCATCGGGTCAATACGCCGAAGCCGGTATGGAATCCGGACATTCCGAACCCGTTCCAGTTCCGTGACCAATGGGTGGAGGTGCCGGACAACTCGTCATACGACAACGCGTTCAAGGTGCAATGGGAACTCTTCTTGAAGCATGTCGTCATCGGCACGCCCTTTCCGTGGGATTTGCTCGAAGGCGCGAAAGGCACCCAGCTTGCCGATCTCAGCTTGCAGTCGTGGCAGGAACGCCGCTGGATCGACGTGCCGAAGCTGAGTCTGTAAAAATAAATACTAAAAAAATCGGCTTTTCAGCACCGAGAAGGTTGGATGAAGCTAGGGACTGAGCAACGCAGCGTAGGTGAGCCTACGTGAGTTACGGAAGGCCCGGCTGAATTCAAGATTCGACGACGAGTAAGCTTCATAGCTATACTTCGTGATCAAAAGCCGATTTTTTAATTACCTCTTAAGGAGGGGAGTACAGATGACCCAATCGCTGCTCCTCCCCCGCGCAGGGGGAGCGTTGTATGAATATACTCCGGGCAAAGCAGGCTCGTTCTCCGTGCCAGCCAAGCCGTTTACGGGCCGCATCGCCTTCTCGGCAGCCCATGTCGTCTGCGATCCGTTGGCGGACGCAGATCCGCTGCATCACTCGCAGATTGATTGGAACTCGACGCTCGCCTACCGGCACCATTTGTGGTCGCTTGGTCTGGCCGTGGCGGAAGCGATGGATACCGCGCAGCGCGGCATGGGCCTCGACTGGAACCGCTCGAAGGAGCTTATCCGCGCTTCGATCGCGGAAGCGCGCTCGGTCGGTGGCAAAATCGCCTGTGGCGCGGGAACCGACCATCTGTTTCCGGAATCGTCGGTCACGATCGCCGACGTGGAAGCCGCCTATGAAGAGCAAGTCGGCTTCATCGAAGGCGAGGGCGGTCAAGTCATTCTGATGGCGAGCCGCGCGCTTGCCGCCTGCGCGAAAGGGCCCGAGGATTACGAGCGGGTGTATGGGCGCATTTTGGGACAGGTGAAACAGCCGGTCATTCTGCATTGGCTTGGCGACATGTTCGATCCCGCTCTGGCCGGCTATTGGGGATGCAAGGACGATCTGGACGAGGCGATGGACGTTTGTTTGCGCGTCATTCGGGCAAACGCGGACAAGGTCGACGGGATTAAAATCTCGCTGCTCGATGCCGGTAAAGAAATCAAGATGCGCCGGCTGCTGCCGGAAGGCGTCAAGATGTACACCGGGGACGACTTCAACTACCCGGAACTGATCAAGGGTGATGATCTGGGCTACAGCCATGCGCTGCTCGGCATATTCGACGCGATCGCGCCGGCCGCCGCCCAGGCGCTTCATGCGCTAGACGCAGGCGATCTGGTCAGTTATGAAGCGATTATGGAGCCTACCGTTGCCTTGTCGCGTCATATTTTCCAGAAGCCGACATACGCCTACAAGGCGGGAATTGTGTTCATGGCCTACTTGAACGGCCGCCAACCGCATTTCCGCATGATCGGGGGAGCGGAGGGATCGCGCTCGATCGTCCATTTGGCCGAGCTGTTCGTGCTTGCCGACAGGGCCGGGCTATTGGCCGATCCGGAGCTTGCCACCGAACGGATGAAGCCTGTCTTGGCGCTGGCGGGTATTTGGCCGTAATCATTTATAGAGATGTTTGAAATCCGGGAGGGATCAGTATGGAACCGCTTCGTTCCATAGACAGACTCAGCTTGAACCAGATTACGACCGATCGGCTGAATATGCGTGAGGCCGTGGAAGCATGCGTTCGCGCCGAAGTGCCTTGGATCGCGTTATGGCGGCATAAAGTGGCCGAGACCGGCCTGGCCGAGAGCAAGCGGCTTGTGCGGGACGCGGGCCTGCGCGTCTCCAGCCTGTGCCGTGGGGGTTATTTTCCGGCGGCCACCGCGCCTGCGCGCAAAGAGCGGTTGGACGACAATCGCCGCGCTGTCGAGGAAGCGGCCGAGCTCGGTACCGATGTGCTCGTGCTCGTTTGCGGACCGGCGCCAGACCGGGATATCGATTTCGCCCGAAAGACGGTCGAAGAAGCGATCGCGGAACTTGTGCCGTTCGCCCGCTCGCACGGAGTCAAGCTCGGCATCGAGCCTTTGCACCCGATGTACGCCGCTGAACGCTCCGTCATCAATACGCTGGCGCAAGCCAACACGCTCGCGGAGCAGCACGACCAGCAAGACGTCGGCGTCGTCGTTGATGCGTTCCACGTCTGGTGGGACCCCGAGCTGTACGTGCAAATTGAGCGGGCCAGGGGGCGTATACTGGGTTTCCACGTCTCCGATTGGATCGTGCCGGTACCCGACCTGCTGATGGGCAGAGGGATGATGGGGGACGGCTTTATCGAGTTGCGCCGGATGCGTCATGCCGTTGAAGCGGCCGGTTACGTGGGGGCGATCGAGGTGGAAATCTTCAACCGGCAGGTATGGGATATGCCGGGAGACGAGGCGCTGACGCTCATCAAGGAACGTTATTTGCAGCATGTATGAATTATAAATTTGCAGCTTTGGCGGGCCGGGAGAATCGTTCCCGGCTCGTCAAGGCATAGCTTTGGAGGGAAGGAATGTGAAGATTTGTCGCACCGCGCTGATCGGGATCGGGGGATTCGGCGCTGAACATGTGAAAGTCATGCAGAAGCTGGTCGAAGAGGGTAGCCTGCAGGTTGCTGCTTTTGCGGAGCCGAATGTCGACGCTCATCAGGAGTCTTACGACAAGCTGACCGCACTTGGGGCCGTCCATTATATGGATTACGTGCAGATGCTCACGCTGCATCCGGATATCGATTTCGTCGTCATCGTCACACCGATCTCCTCCCACAAGCCGATGTGCATCCAGGTGATGCGGATGGGCTTTCACGTGCTGGTGGAGAAGCCCCCGGCGGTAACGATTCAGGACTTGGACGAGATGATTGCGGTGCAGAGGGAGACCGGGCGCTTGTGCCAGGTGAACTTCCAGAATACGTCGGGCCAGGCATTCCGAACGCTACTGGAAAGGATCAGCTCCGGTGTGCTCGGGCAGGTGGAGCATGTGGTCGGCATTGGCATGTGGAAACGGCTTCGCTCTTACTACGATCGAACCCGCTGGGCTGGCAAACTGGTCAGCGACGGCCAGTATGTGCTGGACGGGACGTTCAACAATCCGTTCGCTCACTTGCTGCACCATAGTTTGCTGGCGGCCGGAGGAGGCGCCGCAGACTTGTACCCAGAATCGGTGCAGGCCGAGCTTTACCACGTCAATGACATCGATGGGGACGATGTCTCCTGTATTCGCGCCGTTATGGCTAACGGTGTGAGCGTTCATTTTTACGCCATGCTTTGTCACGAAGTCAGCGAAGTGCCTTCGATTGCCGTGTATGGAACGCGAGGTGAAGCGCATTGGAATTACCAGAACAAGCTGACCATTCGCGCACAGGACGCCGAAGAGGATTTGGCGTTTGGTCCGACCGATTTGATGTGCAGCATGTATCTGAACCTGATGGAAGCGATTGAAACCCCAGGGAAACCACTCTTCTCGCCGCTCAAGGCAAGCCGAGGCTTCGTGCTGGTATCCAACGGCGCCTATGAGTCGGCTCGCGCCGTTCGTGCCATTCCCGGCCGATTCGTGACCGAGCGGGAGGATGGAGATTCCACGGTGCGCTTGCTGCCCAGCTTGTCCGAGAAGATGAGAGACGCGGCAGCGAAGCGGCAACTGTACAGTGAATATCCGCTTCCTTGGGCGACGCCGACCCGGCTGTTCCGGATGGAGGGCTACAGCCGATTCGAGCTGCCTGCCACTATGCGCACAAATAACGGTAGACCGACCAATTAGAGGCGTTCCTTCAGGCTCTTCTTTTTACAATGTTCGAGGTTTAATTTAAAGATAAACCATAAATCAATAGTTTGCCGAGGCAACTCCACTTTTCACTGTTTTTTAGATTCCGAAACAGTTAAAGTGGGGTTTCTTGTTGCAAGGGGAAGCCGACAATGTTGCATGTACTAAAAATTCATCTTATGTATTTTTGAAGGCATGATACCTATTTAAATGAACCAGGACCAAATGGTCTCTGGTTCTTTATTTTGTTTACCTGACTAATTCCTCACTCTTCAGTCTACATACAACTACCTTTTTAAGTTATTACCAAATTGATTTAAGGGAGTACATTTTTTTATTTCATCCTGAAGGTAAAATGATAAACATGAGAGCTCGTTATTACAGTCGGAGGGATGGGAAAAATGAAAGCGGTTTTAGACAGCTCCCGAAAGTACGGCGCAGCAAAAAGGAAAAATAACTTTCTGTACTATATCAAAAGAGACGGTCTGTTATATTTTCTTTTGCTGCTGCCGATGGCGTATATCCTGATTTTCAAGTATGCACCCATCTATGGCCTTGTGATGGCATTCCAAGATTACAACATTTTTGAAGGAATTAGAGGGAGCGAATGGGTAGGACTGGATGTGTTCCGGTTTATTTTTGAGCAGGACAGCTTCTACCGTGCATTGAAGAATACGCTGGTCCTGAATGTTCTGGACTTGATTGCGGGTTTTCCAGCGCCCATTCTTCTGGCGATTTTGCTCAATGAAGTAAGACAAGCAAAACTCAAGAAAATGACCCAGACCGTGTTGTATCTGCCCCACTTTTTGTCCTGGGTTATTATTGGCGGTATGGTCTATCTGATGTTTTCTAACGGCGGCATGATCAACAATTTCCTGTCGAGCTTTGGTTTGGAGAAGATTGAGTTTCTGTCTCGGAAAACACCTTGGTTGATTACTTATATCGCCGTTGGCGTATGGCAAAATATCGGATGGGGCACCATCATTTATTTGGCGGCCATTACCGGAATCAATAGGGAGTTGTATGAGGCCTCCGATATTGATGGCTGCAGCAGGCTTCGAAAAATGTGGCATATTACACTGCCTGGCATTAAGTCAACCATCAATATTTTGTTGATTCTCCAAATAGGCAGAATGGTTTCTATCGGATTTGACCGTCCCTTTGTGATGGGGAATTCACTGGTTAGCGATTACTCTGATGTTATCAGTACTTTCGTGTATAGAGTTGGTATTAGTTCGGGTGATTTCTCCCAGGCAACGGCGGTAGGATTGTTCCAATCCGTGGTCGGCCTGATCCTGCTGTTATCTGCAAACTTTGTTGCGAAAAAATTAGGCGAGGATGGGATATGGTGAGGGTGGCGATCAATAGGGGCAAGATGAAAAAAATGACTGTAGCGGATATTGCCATCATTGTATTTATCGTGGCATTGTCCTTCACATGTATCGTACCGTTTCTGTACATGATTGCGCTTTCTTTCAGTTCCAACGAAGCGATTATTTCTCAAAAGGTAGGACTGTGGCCAGTAGACTTCACAGCAGAAACGTACAAAACCATATTGAGCGATATGGATATGCTTTATACGCTTGGATACAGTATTGTGCTTACGATATTTTACACTTTGGTATGCATGTTCCTGACCATATGTGCAGCGTATCCGTTAACGAAGAAGCGGCTGAAGGGAAGAAACTTTATTTTGACGGCGTTGGTCTTCACTATGTATTTCAGCGGCGGTTTAATTCCCTCCTATATTCTGGTTAAAAACCTGGGAATGATGAATTCGGTTTGGAGCCTGGTTTTGCCGGGTGCCATGAGCGTGTTTAATCTGATCATCCTGAAAACCTTCTTCAGCAATCTTCCGGAGAGCCTTGAGGAATCAGCAGCCATTGACGGGTGTTCGGATCTGGGCATTCTCATCAAGATTGTGCTCCCCCTTTCGTTGCCATCGATCGCCACATTAAGCCTTTTCTATGCGGTGGACAGATGGAATGGATTCCAGGATGCGCTGTTCTATATTACGAAAAAAGAGCTGTACCCTATGCAGATGAAGCTATACCAGATCATTTCGGCCAATCAGCAGTTGGATAGCCAACAAGGAGGAGAAGGAAGTGTCGGCTCCTATATTGTCCCTGAGTCTTTGAAAGCGGCCAGTGTCATGTTTACAACGATTCCGATTTTGCTGATCTATCCTAAACTGCAGAAGTATTTCGTGGATGGTGTGATGACTGGGGCTATCAAGGGTTGATAGGGAAACAGATTATGATGAAGGGGGGATCCCGGCCTCGCGGATGATTTAAGAGAATCAATCATAAGAACGAAAGGGTGGTTAAAGTGTATAAGGGCATAAAGAAGAAAGCAGCAATTCTATTTAGCACAGTGCTTCTAGCCGTAGGAGTGGCAGGCTGTGGTGGCGCAGGCAATAACAATGGGGAGACGGTATCAAAAGGGTCCAACGCATCGGAAGCGGGCTCCGGTTCCCCAGTAACCTTGACAGTGGAAGTGTTTGACAGAGGTATTCAGGGACAACCGGACTTGAACAACAACACGTGGACCAAATATGTCAATGAAAAATTCGGGAAGCCTAATAACGCCATTGTAAAATTTGTTCCTGTTCCCCGTTCCCAAGAAGTCGACAAGCTGAATGTGTTGATGGCTGCCAACGAGGCTCCTGATATTTCCTTCACTTATGACGGGAATACCGTAACCCGTTTCGCAAAAAGCGGTGGCCTCTATACACTGGATGAATTGTTGGAGAAGCATGGCCAGCAATTAAAGTCTTATCTGGGCGAGAAAGTTCTTTCCTACGGGAAATATGAGGGCAAACAAATCTCGATCCCAGGCAAGCGGACTCTGATTGCTTGGAACGGCATGTTTATCCGCAAGGATTGGCTGGATAAGCTGGGAATGCCTGTTCCAACGAATCGGGATGAGCTATATAATACCCTCGTTGCTTTCCGTGACAAGAACCCGGGTAATGTGGATGGTGTCATTCCGTGGGCAACAGCGGCTTCCGGCATGAACTACACCTTTGGCAACCTGATTCCTTCGTTCTGGGGTCCGATGTCGGAGGAGGAATTCGTTACCACCACCAATTGGCTGAAGCCCGGCACCAAGGATGCTTATAAATGGCTGAACAAACTGTATAATGAAAAGCTGATCAGCCCCGACTTTGCACTGGATAAAACAACCAAACAAGCGGATGCCGATGTGACCAATGGCAAAGTAGGCTTCTACGCTGCCAACTGGGATTATCCACTTTCACAAAAAATTCGTGAACCCCTGAAGCAAAATGCACCTGATGCCAACTATGTTGCTGTAGATACCTTCAAAAACGATGAGGGGAAATACCTGAAAGAGATGTACAATGAAAACGGGATTTTCTCCTTCATCCCGAAAAGCAGCAAAAATGCGGAGCTGGCCATAAAGTATCTGAACTGGATGGCTGATCCGGAGGTGATGTACTTCCTTCAGTTTGGTGAAGAAGGCGTCAACCATAAGCTTGTAAACGGCATCCCGCAAGGGATTGCGCAAACCGGCGAAAATATGCAAACGAGCAATCTGAATATGGATTATACTCTAATTGTAAACGGTGCAGAGCTGGGCGATACCGAAAAGAATGTCCGAACGTATGCAGCAGCCTTAGCAGCCGGAGATCAGAGCTATGAAAAACTGGCTGTCGATTCGTACAAGATCAACACGACGGATGGTTATACAGGCTTCTATTACGGTGTCTCGAACGAAGCTAGTATCAAGTACGGCAAAACGTTGGGTGACATGAACAAGCAGATGAGTGACAGGCTGGTCGTTGCCAAGCCGGCAGAGTTCGACGCCTTGTATGACAAGCTCGTGACAGAATACATGGACGCCGGCGGTCAGGCTGTTCAGGATGAGAATATAAAGAATTATAGAGATGTCAAAGCACAGAGCAAGTAATCCATGGCATAAGGATAAACCAGTCTGTGGTTTATCCTTTTTTCGTTGCTGTTCCCGAATAATTTTGCTATTATTCGGGAGAATCCATATGTTCAGGAGGATACCCATGTACAAGGTCATGATTGTAGATGATGAGCCGTGGGCAATTAAAGGAATCCGCAACGCCTTCGATTGGGATAAATATGGATTTGAAATTATCGGACAATTTAAAAGCGCTTACACAGCATGGGATGCCATAAAAGCGAATGAACCCGATTTGGTATTTACGGATATCCGTATGCCTGAAATATCCGGACTGGATCTGATGAAGAGGGCCAAAGTAGAAGGGATGGACATTGAGTTTGTCATCGTAAGCGGATATGCGGAATTTGAATATGCCCAGGAAGCGCTGCGCTATGGCGCGCTGGATTATTTCCTGAAACCTTTGGATATCGATAAGGCTGACCCCTTCATTGCGAAGCTGGCCATGCACTTCTCCCGAAGAAGCACCGCACGCAACCAACTCCTTCTGGATGCACTGACCTCGGCGAATGAGGGCGAGATAAAGAGCTTCCTACCGCTTCCCGATGATGCAGCTGTGTACTATTATCAGGTGTTGTCCATCTATTTCGAGGGAGAAAATAAAAATATGAGGAACCTGCTTTCTTTGGAGGGAAAGCCTGTTCATGTTGTGGAAGTTGAAGCCGGAGCCCGAAAAATGCTAGTTGTCCTGATGACGGAGCATAGGGCTTGTCTGGAAGGACTGTCGGATAAGTGGGTTCTGAATAAGACGGGCATCCATGTTATGGGCGTCAGCAGCATCTCTAATCAACTAAAGCACATGAGCAAGCTCATTAAAGAAGCAGACCTGTCCGCTTCCCAGGTTTTTCTTGAAGAAGCTGGGGGCGTCGTTCACTACGAGCCGAAGCTTCATCTGGTGAAGCCATGTATCGATGAAATCCACCACATCCTACAGGGAAATCAATTTGACGATGTGGATGCGTACATTAAAGGGCTGCAGGCATATTTCAGGGATCATCATCTGGGCATGTCTGAGGTTGTCTACCTGTGGAATCAAGCCGTCGGGATCCTTATCAAAGCATATTCTGAGGAATTGAAGGATATGGAATTGGAATTCCTGAATTATTCCGAGATCAAGGAACGATTTGAACACTTTGAGTCGCTATGCAGCTTTTTACATGAGGTTCTCGACTCCATTAGGATAGGAAACAGCCGCTCAGTGCAAGAAGGGGACATCCAGTCCTGCTTCAACAGGATGATCCATTATATCAACCATCATTTTGAGCAGAAATTGTATTTGAAGGATCTATCTGCCCAGTTCTTCATTAACCAGGTGTATTGCTGCCAATTATTCAGAAAAAATCTGGGCAAAACCTTCTCTGAATATGTGTCGGAGCTGAGAATCAAGAAAGCCCGTGAGCTCCTGAAGCGAACGGATCTATCCATTGAAGAAGTGGCCATTCAGGCCGGGTATGTCGATTATTATTATTTCAATAAAGTGTTCAAGAAGCATTGCGGGATGACCCCCGCCAAATTCAGAAAAAGTTGATATGAACGGAGCGGCGGGCCATGAAGATCAGTAAACTGAAATTGAAGCATCAGATATGGCTTATCTTTTTTTTCTCCATCATCATTTTTACTGTCATGGAATTTTATTATTATTATAGTTTCTCTAATTTAACCCAGAAGAGAGCCGCCCATTACAGTAACCAAATGATAGAACAAACACGCCGCAAAATTGATTCTGCATTTAGTGATATCAGGGTCAGCACCAGCATTGCGGTCAATAGCAGACGGGTTCAGGAATTTTCTGTAGTGGATGATGATTACAAAAGGGCGTTTAATAGCGGTCCAAATGCATTGGATCTCATGGAATATATGAGATCCTTTAATTCGTATGTGGACGGAATTGTAATTAATGATATTCGGGGAAGACGGCTGTACAGTTTGGCATCAGCAAGCGGAGATATTTTTTTTCTCAATCGTTACGATACCTTTATCCAGAAGTATAAGGAAGATCCTTCGCTGCGGGACAAGGGGATGTTCACCTCGATTCTAAAAGACGACAGAACAGGAACGGAACAGTTCTTTTATATAGCGCCGATTGTGGAGGCCATCGGGGGAATCTATTTCTCCCAAATTACGGGTTACTGTACCGTTTTGGTCAATATGGACAAAATGCAGGGGCTTGTAGAAAATACGGAATTAACGCCCAACTCTACCTTGTACATTCTGAATAGCCGGGATGAGGTGATTGCTTCCACCAATTCCAATGCCCGAGGTGCGTTATTCAGGGAAGTTCTGTCTATGGATAAGGGCATCCTGCTTAACGGGGTCAAAACAACGATCGATGGGGAAGATATTCTTGTCCAGGTTAAGGGTTTGGAGCAGGCAGACGGGTGGCGGGTTGTGAGTATGATTCCAGTGCATGAGCTTACTGCAGACATGAACCCTATACGGAAAGTCAGCATTATCGTGGGGATTGGGATGATTCTAAGCATGCTCATCATGGGCAGTTTTTTTATGAACAATCTGATGCGTCCGGTGATGGGACTTGTTCTGGATATGAAGCGAGTTGGGAGCCGGGATATGGGCTTCCGCATTAAAGTCCGGTCTACCAATGAAGTAGGCATGCTGGCCGACGACATTAACCGGGTAATCAATGAAAGGGAACAGATGGCAAGCGATATGATCAATACCCAGGCCAGATTATATGAATCTGAGCTGAGTCAGAAACAGGCGGAGTTTGCTGCCCTGCAAAGCCAGATCAACCCCCATTTTCTCTATAATACGCTCAATTGCATCAGCAGCATCGGATTGGAATACGGAAGCAGGGAGATCGCGCAAATTGCATCTTGCATGTCCAAAATATTCCGGTACAGTATAAGAAAAGATGATCTTGTGCGGATAAGAGAAGAGCTGGACTGTATTCAGGCTTATATGAACATTATCGCCATCCGGTATGAAAATAAATTTATCATCGAGATCGATGTGGACGAGGGACTCCTGGAGATGCAAACCCCCAAGATGATTCTCCAACCCATTGTGGAGAATGCAGTCTATCATGGGCTGGAGCGGATGGATCAAGGGGGCCGGCTTCAAGTTACCGGGAGCATAGATGCGCACGGGGACGTGTGCTTCCAAATCACGGATACCGGGAAGGGCATGGACCCGGAGCAATTGGCTTCCCTTCAGGCTAAGCTGGGCATGGCATCCCCAGAACCTGCACCAGATGGCCAACCGGCTGCAAGCATCGGACTTTCCAATATCCATAACAGGCTCCGGCTATTGTTTGGAGAGGGTTACGGGATCGCCATAGATAGCCAGTTCGGCCATGGGACGACCGTGACCGTGAGGATTCCAAAGCTGTTAAGCTACGGCAAACCTTCGGAAGAGTAAGGTTATGTCGATAGCCGGACACACTACAATGAATTGTTTTTCTTCAGGACACATCCCTTAATCGGGGATTGTGTCCTTTTTTCTTCGAATTTCCGGCGATAACCATCAGACGCTGAGAGGGTTAAGTATAATCCGAAGGTCAAGACACTTTTTCTAAAACGGTTACCAAAACAATTTAAGATAGTACATTTTTTAAATTTTCTCTGAAAGTAGAATGAGGACATGGCTGAAAAAATCAATGACAGGGGGATGGATGAAGTTGAAAGCGGTTTTATGGGATAGGAAAAGATTCAGGTATTTGCTGTTTTGTCTCGCCGTGCTGCTGATGCTGCCACAATGGAACGGAGCGGCTATGGCGGCAGAGCAAACGCCGGATAAGGCGGATTTGGCATCCCGGCAGGAGGGAAAGGATGTGTCTGATTTCTACAATGTTATCATGCAGACAGGGGCCGACCCTTGGGTTTACAAGCATACGGACGGCTACTACTACAATGTGTTTGTCAATGCCAGCGGCATCATGATCCGCAGAGCGAAGACGATTACTGGCATTGAAGCGGGCGAGAGAAGCCTAGCCTGGACACCGGTTAAAGGGTCCATGTACAGTTCCGATGTTTGGGCGCCTGAAATGCACTATCTCAGAGATAACGATGGCCTATTCAAATGGTATATCTACTTCGCAGCCGACGACGGAACCAATGCAAACCATCGCATGTACGTGCTGGAGAACGCCAGTGATAATCCGATGACGGGAACCTGGGAGTTCAAAGGGAAGATTACCGATTCCACCGATCGTTGGGCAATTGACGGCACTGTGCTGACTGTAAATGAGGATCACTATTTTATTTGGTCCGGCTGGGAGGAAACCGACGGAAGCTTTCAAAATTTATATATCGCAAAGATGAGCGATCCGCGGACCATCAGTTCGGAACGGGTCCTGATTTCAACGCCTGAATATGACTGGGAAACTTCCCCGGGGAGGATCAATGAAGGGCCCGAGGTCACTATAAAGGGCGACACCATCAATCTGATCTATTCGGCCAACGGAAGCTGGACAGACAGTTACTCCCTCGGGTTGATTACGGCCAAGATTAGCGACGATTTAATGAACCCTGGCTCCTGGGTAAAGCGGGATAAGCCGATCTTTTCTAGTGCCAATGGTGTTTACGGCCCTGGCCACCATAGTATCGTCTCATCTCCTGATGGTGCGGAGGACTGGATCATTTACCATGCTGCCCGCTGGCCGGGGTCAGGCTGGACCCGCAAAGTCTACGCACAGAAATTCACTTGGAATGACGACAATACGCCGAACCTGGGAGCGCCGGTAGATCCGAACATGCCGATTGCCATACCTTCCGGTGAGCTGATGCGGAAGCGCTATGAAGCGGAAAATGCGTTGCTGGTGAAGGATCCGAATGGAGAAACTTCTCCGGCTGTCCTGCGGGAAAGCACCGCATCAGGCGGGATGAAAATCGCAGGTATCAAGAACACCAATGATTATGCACAGTTTACAGTAAATGTGCCGGAGGCGGGATTCTATAACCTGTCCGTGCGCAATGCCAATGGCTCCCCCAATGCGGCGGATGCCTCCCATATATTGTCGGTCAACGGCAGCTCCGGTGCCAAATTGAACATCGTCTATTCTGGTCCGAATCGTTGGGGAACCTCCACGGCGAAAATCTTCCTTAAGGAAGGCGACAACATCATCCGCTTCTCGAAAGGGAGCAATCTGGCCGAAATCGACAGTATGGATCTATTTAAGCTGGATACATCGGAAATTTTATTTGAATCCCCGGGATTTACCCTGGGGTTGAACGAAACCCGCAGGTTGCCACTGTATACGGTAACGGGCGCTACCTATACGGCTATCGATACTGGAGCTACCTTCAGTTCTTCCGACATGAAGGTTGCCATTATTGATGAAGGGGATCAGATTAAAGCTGTCGGGGCGGGCAGTACGACAATTACCGCGACATATCAGGGGAAAACAACAACGGCCGCGGTAACCGTAATCGCAGAGCCCAGATCGGTGCAGTCTCTTGACATGAGCGGATTGGACAGCGTCCTGACCAGCGGACAGCGAAGCCTCCCATTGCAGTTAACTGCTCGCTATAACAACTATGAAATGAAGAATGTGACAGCTGATGCTCAGTATACCAGCAGCGATCCCGGAGTGGCCCGGATTGATACTGTCTCGGTCACCCCTTCGGTATACGCAGATAAACCGGGTACAGCTCTTATTACAGCCGAATACAACGGCAGCAAAACGGCAATCCAATTGACAGTAATCGACGCTTCTGATGCGGTTCAGGTGGTTTCTGAAGTGAAGACTCCTTCGGGAGTGACTCCTGATCCGCCCAGCGTTGTGGATGTTGTATACAATAGCGAGTCGATGACGGCGGAAGTTGTCAGCTGGAAGCCGGAGGGGATGGACTTCAGCTCTCTTGGTACGGTTCAGGTGCCAGTCATTCTGAAGGTGGATGGCCGAGATATTCCTTCCACTGTACCCGTAGAAGTTGTTGCAGGATGGGGCCTTGATGACATTGTGAATCAGCACCGCAATAGACTGGCGAATTTCTCTTATCCGTTGGGCACTGGGTTAGGCAACTATAGCCAATCCAAGTATGACGCTTTTGTGGCCGAGGTGAATAAAGCAGAAGAGATGGCCTCCAACCCGGATCTGAGCAAAGAGCAGTTTGACGGGGTACTGGATAATCTCGCTCAGGCGGAAGAGGCTCTGTTAGGTTCGCTTAACAGCGTGCAGGATGGCGTTGTCTATAACGCTTACCGGGATTTCTCCGGCGATACGGTAGGCAAATACCCTTACGGTATCACCATTGAAGATCTGACCAATGGAGCTACCGCAACGGTAAAGGAAGAGGACGGTAATAAATTTCTTCGACTGACCACGACCGCTACCTCGGGCAAGGCAAACCTGTTCCTGCCATATACAGGGGAGGTAAAAGCGGAGGGGGATCAGCGCATCGTCATCGAGTATCGCGCCAGATTAAACAGCAGCTTCCAGTACGCCAATGGCGCCATGATGAGAAACGACAGCGGTACCGGCAATTATTCGATGGTCACTGCTTTTGATACCGGTAAGTTTATTGTACAGAACGGTGGATCCAAGAAAGCAGTCCAAAACGTGTCCTACAATACATGGTACAAAATCAAAATGGTGTCCAACTGGGATAACAAGACCTACACCGTCTACCTCGACGATGTTCCGGTAGCTACGGATTACAATTTCCGCCATACAGGCGGTGACAAGCTGATCGGACAACTGTTTGGGATCGACGGGTACGCCAATGCCTCCATCGACTTTGATGATTTCAAAGCTATGGTCATAGGAGGACCGAAGGCCGCTCCAGAGGGTCTTGGGAAAGTCGATGAAACAGCGGCTGGCGCCAATGATGGACGCATCACCGGGGTGAATGATTCCATGGAATGGTCTTCAGATCATGGGGGCACCTGGTTAAATGTAGAAGGTGATACACTTGCCAATCTGCAGCCCGGAACGTACTGGGTTCGATACCGCGAAACGGACACACATAAAGCAAGTCCTTATGTGGAGTTCACTATTACGGCTTTTAATCAATCGATTCCTGTCACCGGTGTGAGCCTGGACCCAACTATTGCACAATTGTATACCAACTATGGGAGCTCCACTGTCCAGCTCACCGCACATGTAGAACCCGCTGAAGCATCTAATAAGACCGTGATTTGGAGCACATCAAACCCGGCTGTAGCTACTGTGGATGAGCACGGACTTGTGAGTGCCCACGCCTCCGGCACGACTGTAATAAAGGCGACCACTGCAGACGGCAGTTACACAGCGTCTTGCGTTGTGACTGTCGGTGTATATGCGACCAGCGGCGGCAGCAATTCTGGCAACGAGCCTGCCAGTTCGACTGCCCCGCCTACGTCTGCCCCGATCACTAAGAATGGGGACGGCAGCACAACGACTATCGTCACAGACCAGAATACCGGAACAGTTACGGAGACCACCGTCTGGCCGAATGGCGACCGTAAAGTCATCACGAAGGAACGCAGTGGCACTCTGACCGAAGTAGTCACGAAGCAAGACGGCAGCAAAAGCGAGACCGTGAGCAAGCCGGACGGAAGCAGCCGTTCTGTCGTCACCGATTCGCAGGGTGTGAAGGTTGAGACAATTACGAAGTCGCTAGGGGAAGTAACGGCCGAAGTTCATCTGCCCGAAGGAGTGGCACAAGCACGGATTACAATTCCCGTCAAGAAAGCCTCCGCCTCCACTGTAGCCTATACAGTCAGAGGTGACCGCTCCAGAACAATCATCGGGACCTCCGTAATGACGGAGAATGGATTGAGTATCCTGGTCAGGAGCGATGTAACGGTGAAGCTGGTAGACAACAAGATCACATTTAAGGATGTGCCTGACCACCATTGGGCTGCGGAGTCGATTGCTTTTACTGCTAGCCGTGAACTGTTTCTAGGGACAGATAAAGAGAATTTTGCCCCCAATGCATCTATGAGCCGCGCCATGCTCTTCACCGTGATGGCCCGGCTGGACGGCGCCGAGACCGAAGGGGGCTTGTATTGGTACAGCAAGGCGCAGGACTGGGCAGTGGCTGCGGGGATCAGCGACGGCAGCGTTCCGGAGGCTGCCATTACCCGTGAGCAGCTGATCACACTCCTGTACCGGTACGGCGGGCAACCTGCTGTGGGCGGCATCGGCAAGAGCTTTGCGGACAGCGGCGAGATTTCTGATTGGGCAAAGGACGCTATGAGCTGGGCTACGGAGGTGGGAATCCTGAACGGCAAGCCAGGGAACCTTCTGGACCCTGCCAGTATTGTCTCGCGGGCTGAAGTGTCCACCATACTCGCGCGCTTTATAGCTTGGCTAAAGTAATGCATCTTGTTCGAAATCCGATTTACGGAAGTGTTGTTCCGATTGTTTTACCGAGACTAAACTCGAACGCTTGTTAACAAACGGCGCGTGAGTACATTGGTCAATCCTTCGATATGATTCATCCTATCTTGGTTAGACATCCTTCGTTAAATTAAATTTGCATTCAGTTAGGCCAGGACTGTGCTCATTAGCAATCCATGAGAAACCGGACATTCTGTTGGATGATAAAATGTAGACATAAAGGAGGCTGCATATGGAACGTGTAATCTTGATGTTGAATGTGCGAGAAAACCAGGGAGGAGAGTCAGTCGCATGGCAAAGATCGTTTTCGCATTAAACCAGTCTCTGGACGGATTCGTCGACCACGACCACCCGGCATTTCAGCCCGACCCCGTGCTATTCCGTCATTTCATCGACGACGTGCGCGGCCTGGCGGGCTGCCTGTACGGGCGCCGCATGTACGAGACCATGCGGTATTGGGACGAAGACCATTTGGAATGGGATGCGCCGGAACGGGAATACGCAGCGGCGTGGCAAAGCATACCGAAGTGGGTGGTGTCGAGGACGTTAAAGACCGTCGGTCCGAACGCTTCTCTGATTGAGGGCGACCTCGCAGCGGCCATACGTGGGCTGAAGACTCAGCATGAAGGGGAGATTGAAGTTGCCGGGCCGGAGCTGGCCCACAGTCTAACGGAGCTCGGTCTCGTTGATGAGTATAGACTCTACCTGCATCCAGTCGTGCTGGGTCATGGCAAGCCGTTCTTCGCCGGTCCGCGGCCGCCGCTGCGTCTTGTGGCAAGCGATCGAATTGGCGAGAAGGTGATCAGGTTGACCTACGTTCCAGCATAGTTGTGCGGTTGACTCAGTCGCCTAAAGGGCACGTTACTTTAATAGGGATTCTCCGGCTGTAGCGTCAGTCAGAGGATCCCTTATTCTTTAAAATTTGTTCAGTTATGCGAAATGACATAGTTATTTATGGAATTGACGATTGACCTAACGAGAAACGTTAGCTGAAGAAAACGATCAGGGAGAAGGCTGCCGGTGCTGATCGGCAGCTTTATTAAGCTAAAGGGCAAAATAGTGCTAATTAGACTGCAGGAATATCGACAAATTCACCCCCTAACTTTTATCGAGATTTTAATTTATATTAAAAATTGTGAACAATTAAAGTACGGTTAGGAGGGCAAGAAAATGAGTCAAGTCCGGAACTACTACGAGAATTCACAAAATAAAGAAAGCATACAATTGATTTATAACACAGGTAATAATCTTAGTGCTAAGTATGAGGTCATGTGTAAATACGGAATATCAACAGAAATGTTTGAAACTTGGACAATAGATAAGCTTAACTTGTTGGGCAGTGAACGCGTTCTTGATATTGGAACAGGGAATGGGAGGTTCTCGATCCCCACCAGTAAAATTTTGAAGAATAATGGTGGGTTTATGGTTTGTTGTGACTTAACAGAAGGAGTTATGAATTCAGCACGTATTCAGGCAGAACAGGAAGGGCTACCTATCCTCCACATGATTGCTGACGCTGAGAAATTGCCGTTTCTTTCTGATGAGTTTGATGTTGTCATGGCTAATCACATGCTTTACCATCTACCTGATTTGAGGAAAGGATTGAAGGAAATTTGCAGAGTTTTAAGAAATACAGGACAATTTTTAGCTACGACTAATAGCAGCCGGGGGATGCCTGAATTCTTCGCACTGCATCAGGAGACAATGCATCAGTTACATATACCATTTGAAATTAAAGAAGATCCGATTCCTTTTTCCTTAGAAAATGGAGAGGCCATACTGTTAGAGCACTTTAATCGAGTAGAATTATTAACTTATGAGGCAGGATTCAAGGTAACAGATCCAGAGCCTGTGTTAAAATACTATATGGCAACTCAACTCTATCAAGGTCCTTATCATGACATATCATTAAGCCGTGAACAACGGGAAGCAATCTCACACACTTTCCTTACTCTAACTAGACAAAAAATTGAATCATGTGGTGGAGAATTGATCATTTCAAAACCAGTTGCTGCTTTTATTTGTGAACTGAATTAACTAACGGGAACGATAGCTCAATCGAAGACTTTTTCTCTTACAGGCAGTTTTCTTGATTCTGATCTTTAAAAAGTAAAGACACCAGTATTTTAGTTTCAGTTCTTAAGTTCCTCGCCGGATCCCTGGCGTACGTCGGAGGCACCACGCTCATCAAGCATGCCGACATCAGCAGCGACGGGGCGATTCACGAGGCTCGCCCTGACCAAGTCGATGCAGGTCGACTACGCACCGTACGTACAACATCCTTCTTGACTCTGTTTGTCAAGTAATATTTGCGCCAGTCGTATGCCGATCCGGAGGAAAAGTATGAGGCGCTGTTCCACGGCTCCAACGAACCGAAGTTCATGATGGGCTTGCCACTCTACATCGATGGCGTCCTCGTCTTCGGAAAAAATGCTTAGGGAGGACCATAACCTATGAAACTGTTAACCTATCTTGAAGGCAATACATACCGCCTCGGTGTCGCTACCGAGGTAGGCATCGTCGACGTTGCGGCGGCGCTTGGCGACGGTCCGGGACCGCGCACTGTGCACGAAGTGATCGAAGGCGGGGAGGAAGCGATACGGACGCTGCAGCAAGCAGTTAACCGCACACTGGCGTCTTGCAACGACGTCCTGCTCGGAAAATCTGGTCTCAAGCTCGGACCGTGTGTTACACACCCGAACAAAATCATTTGCGTCGGCCTTAATTACCGCAAACACGCCGTGGAGACAAACGCGCCAATCCCGGAATATCCGATTCTGTTCAGTAAATTCAGCAACACGTTGGCTGCTGACGGCGAAGACGTGCTGCTGCCGCGCACATCGCAGAAAGTTGACTACGAAGCGGAGCTCGTCATCGTGATTGGCAAGACGGCCAAATATGTCGCCAAGGAAGAGGCGCTAGACTACGTATTCGGCTACTGCGCCGCTAACGATTTGTCCGCGCGTGACCTGCAGATGCGCACTCAGCAGTGGCTGCTCGGGAAGTCGTGCGACAAATTTTCGCCGCTCGGGCCGTACCTCGTTACCGCGGACGAGGTCGGCGATCCGAACGCATTAGACATCAAGTGCATAGTAAACGGCGAAGTGCGACAGCATTCCAACACGTCGGACATGATTTTCCGCTGCGACGAGATCGTCAGCTACATTTCGCATCATATGACGCTCGTGCCCGGCGACATTATTTTGACGGGGACGCCGGAAGGCGTCGTGCTCGGCAAACCGCCAGAGAATCAGGTCTACTTAAAGGCCGGCGACATCGTCACGATCAACATCGAGAAGTTGGGCAGCCTCACGAACCGCATGATATCCGAATAAGCGCGCGCTACCAAGTTATGATGTAATCGCCAGTAACATTGCCTCACAGAGAGTAGCTCATCGATTAGGGTATTTTCCCGCATGGGTTTCTGATTGGCGATGCAATTTTGTAGGACTTGAACAGTAATAGTTTTTTAAAAAGTTAAACTAACTGTGAACGATAGCTGAATGAAGACATTTAAAGGCAGCCGGCTTTTTGGCCGGATGCTTTTTTTAAAATAACGGGCAGTATAGTATCACGACATCAAATATATGGTTGTACTATGGAAAATGAAGTTAATTTCATATTATGTGGTGATCGAGGATGCTCGTGAATGGGGGGATTTCTTTGGTAGATGCATATTTGCCGCCAAAACATCAGATTTCAGTGTCGGCACTCATTGAGAATAATAAAGGTGAAGTTCTGTTAGTAAAGACTCATTGGCGCTCGGATACGTGGGAATTCCCTGGTGGAAATGTAGAAGAAGGTGAATCACTTGATGATGCAATTACTCGTGAAGTCCTAGAAGAGACTGGAATTCTGATACGTCCCATTGGTGTAACGGGTGTTTATTACAAGGAAACAAGCAATCTATTATCGGTGGTATTTAGAGCAGACATCATTGATGGCCAATTAAAAATTCAGCCAGAAGAGATAATGGAAGCTATGTTTGTAAGGTTGACGGTGAGCAACATAGAACAGTACATTACTCGTCCTCATATGAAGTCACGATCATTAGATGCAATTCGGAGTAAGGGGCTCGTACCGTATGAATTCTGGAAGACAAAGCCGTTTCAACGGATTTCTCGCTTAGACCCTCACGGTGTACAACCTGAAGTGTAGCAACCAAGTCCTTTAAGCTAACGGGAAATGATAGCTCAATGAAGATAACTGAGGGTAGCCGACCTGAAAGCTGGAGCTGGCTGCTTTTTCCTCAACTAACGGGCAGGATAACGCAGAGTAGGGGGGTGCTGTTTATTTTGTAAGCGACAGGAACATAGACGCTTAATACCCGCGTAGGAGCGGCTTTTTATGTTATAACACTAAATGTTCTACATATATGGTTAACCGTGGTTGATAAGGATTCACATTACAGATCTGTACGGAATTTTGAGGAAAGAATACGTAGTCGGAAATAATGAACGGAGATCGTATGAGATTAAACCATTAGCTATCGGCTCCGCTAACGTAAGAAGTTAATTCTATAGTGAATCTAAGTATGGGGCTGCCAGCAATATCCGGCGGCCTCATTAAGCTGTGGCACTTATGGGGAAGTAAAGCTGATTTGGACGGGGAATTTAAAGTCGATGCCATTAATATAAAATCCGGTGAGAAGATAAATCCGTTTATTTTTGATATTCCTACATCATTGTTCGGTCCTTTAACGGTGCAGATGCACATTTACCATCCTCAATGAAGCTACCGAAACCTGGCATTTGGCAGCTTAAGCCCACTCGTCAGATCGTCGGATATGGTGGTCAAGGATGGGGACAGTTTAATAAAAGCTTTCAGCTGCAGCGCTTTCAGGCATTGGGGGAGTGGTGATTAATCGCGCGTCTGTAGAGGTTATAGTCTGGGCGGGATTCTTCATCATATCCCTGGCATTGCTGCTGGCTGTCGGATTGTTTTCTGGCAGCCGAAAAGCCGGTCAAGAGCGGATGCCAAAACCGATGTAAAAGAATTGTTTACGAATAAAATTGTTGAAAAGATGCCTACCTCGTACAGTATATGAATAAACGAAGGGATAAAAGAGAAGGGGACACGGAGACATTGCCTTTAATAGCGTGGGAAAAACCTCTGCAGCAGCCATACGAGAATCGAATGAGCTGTGGCAAGATTAATTTGATCTTCTGTAAGACGACAAGAACATACATGCTGAAAAGCCGCATAGCTGCGGCTTTTTTTGGTTTTAACGATTTACGTTCTATTCTTGCCAAATGGATTGCCCGTTCAAAGTTTAGATTATCACTTGATAACGGTCAAGCATAGATTCAACAGGACAACCCAGCCACTCAAACATGTGTCTCGCCGGAAGGTCTTCGGGCAAAAAAGCCTCAATTCGGGGAAACATGTAGCTGCTGACGGTTATGTGGATCTGGCGCACGCGAATGGGAAACCATTCCGAATCTTCTCCTTTACGAACGAGGAGCATTTTTGGCTCGAAAATAGGGTCTATAGGTGACTCCGCTTCATAATCCCAATAGGTTCTAAATTCTTCAAATCGGTTAAAATCTTGCAGTAAGTCACGATACCAAGCGTCGTGACGAAAATACATATTATTCAGCTTAAAGGTCTGAATTCCGTATATGGCATGAGATTCCCATTTCTGGAATGATTCCTCGTTGAATGAGGACCGTTTACGAATGGGTAAATCGGGACTGAAATGATTGTGGATCATATTAAAACGACCATGGTGAAGCGTATCATAACTCACACCATACAAACCCTGAAACATGGGATTCATGTCAGTAATATCAAACTTGTGGGTCGCAATGAAGGCGGGGAGAGGAAGACCACTCAGGATCAGCTTGGCTTGTTCTAAGGCTAGTTTAAGAGCTGTTCCCGCCAATTCGTAATGTTCCGGGATATAGCCTGCGGCAAGCAGAAGATCATTTCGTTCTGCTGATGTACACTCCAGATAATCGGCAATATCCATGATAGCCGTCCGGCTTGGAATGCGTCTTGAGCGGCCGGATAATATGTTTTTATACGAAGTAAAGGCTACATCGTTTAGCTCTTGCTGAGTAAATCGTTTCAGTTCCGGGTGGGACTGGAGTTCGCGGTATCGCTGTTGGCGTTTGCTTCTGACCGCTTCGATTTCACCGATTACCGCTTTAAGAACTTTTGTCTCCATATGAGCATTGGATGAATAAATCATGGTTCATCTCCTCTTTCCGGGAGGTGTATTTTTACTCTTGGTCAAAAGATGTTAGAGAATTATACTCCTAGGTAAATCCCCTGTCAATTTGGGGGTTATCCAATATACGCCGAGGAGGAGCAATCATGGTACGTGCAATCATAGCAGACCCGTTAGTTACAGAGCGGCTTATTATAAAGGAAGTGGAACCGCCGATCCCCCAATATAATGAGGCAATCGTTCAAGTAAAAGCCATTTCTCTAAACCGTGGTGAAATCAGGGATTCCTTGAGCGGAGTCATTGAGCAACGGCTAGGATGGGATTATTCAGGCATCGTGATCGATCAGGCTGCAGACGGATCGGGGCCGGCAAAAGGGAGCCGTGTCGTCGGACTACTCCCTTCCAGCGCTTGGGCAGAACAAATTGCTGCCCGGACTTCCTTGATGTCTGAAATACCAGATTCGGTTTCTTTTGCACAGGCATCAACGATTCCAGTCGCCGGGCTCAGCGCCCTCTATGCGCTTAAAAAAAGGGGGCTTCTTCTTGGGAAAAAGGTGTTGATAACTGGATCTACGGGCGGGGTTGGCGTTTATGCCCATCAGCTCGCTGCCCGGACAGGAGCATTCGTGGTCGGAACAGCCAGATCGGAAGAGAAGGCCAATCTGGTTCGTGAAGACGGGGCAAATCAGATTATTGTTGGTGAACTCTCCGAAAGAGCGGGGCAGTTTGGACCTTATGATCTGATCATAGACACAGTTGGCGGGAATACGCTTGCGAGTCTGCTATCCCATCTGGCACCTGAGGGTGTTGGTGTAACGATGGGGTATTCCTGCTCACCATTTACATCCATCGACGTAAGGAACTTAATTCATACGGGCCGGACGACTTTATATGGATTGTATTTGTTAGAAGAATTAAAGGGCTATTCCGTACCGGATGATTTGCGGTATCTTACTGAGCAGATCGCGGAAGGAACAATGATTCCCAGAATTGAGGTGGAAGCACCATGGACAGATATCAAACGGGTAGCGGATCAATTAATGGAACGGAAGTATAGCGGAAAAGCAGTCCTGCATTTAGAAAATTAATACCCCCAAATGGCCGCGAGGTTACGCCAATAGGAAATGTCTCCCCCGCTTTATTCTTATTTGAATACATTTCAAACCAGGCATCAGCAATGAAATTCGGATCCGTTTGTGTATTGGGCTGAATTATGGCTCCTAAAGAAAGATGCCCCACATAGATTCCTTTGGGTGCACCCTAAACGGGTGCCTTTTCTTATGCATAGACGTTCATCAAGTCCAGATAAGGTTCTTCTTTTTATGTCCCTGATAAAAAATCAATCCTTATATTTGATTGTTCTATTATGAAGCATGGTTTTGTTCGATTATCATAAAACATATCGGAATTATTGGTTTTATCACTCTACATTTCAATGATGATTAGAAGGAGGGGGTTATTATTTATGGGGAACCTAGCTTATTCGTCCCGCTTTTCCAACCATTTACCGCCACCGTCGTTAGGTGGCACGAAATCGGCAGAACCAGAGCATGTCCATCTATCGTATGGTTTTCCGGCGTCGGATCTCTTGCCTATCAGGGAATTAAACGAGGCGGCTAATGCCGCCCTTCAAGTGCCCCGGGTTGATCTGCTGCATTATTCGGGTGCTCAAGGGCCTGTTAGAGTCAAGTCTTGGGTGCTAAATCGAGTTCGCAAATTTGGCTTGCATGCGGAAGGAGGCAACTTTCTTCCGGTGTTTGGGGCGATTCAGGGGATTGATCTGACTGCACGGATTCTGATAAATCCCGGGGATGAGGTGTGGGTGGAAGCGCCGACCTTCTTCAATGCCCTGCAATCCTTTCGAGCTGCCGGCGCACATATTCGCTCCTTTCCTGTAGACGAAGAAGGTCTGCAGGTGAATCGGGTTGAAGAGGCTCTACAGAAGGCATCGGAAGAAGGCCGCAAATTACCTAAATTTATCTACGTCATGCCAACCTTTCAAAATCCTACAGGTTCAACGCTACCTATTGGGCGCAGACGGCAGCTGGCGCAACTAGCCAAAGATTATGATGTGTATATCTTAGAGGATGATGCATACGCTGAGCTGAGTTTCAACGGGACCACCCTCCCTGCTGTGTACTCGTTTGTTCCGGAACGGGTAATCTACGTGAGTACCTTTTCGAAAACGCTGGGTCCGGGGCTCCGGCTGGGTTGGGTTATCGCCCCGGAAGAAATCATCCAGTACATGGCCACTTTATCGCTGGGGAGCCAGCTTAACCCATTTACGCAGGAGATCGTAGGTGAACTTCTTGAATACTATGATTTTGATAGGCAGGTAGAGCGTCTGAGCGATCGTTACCGCAGTCGGCGGGATACGATGATCCGGGCTCTGCATGAAGAACTGGGTAGTGAGATCCAGGTATCCGTACCAGACGGGGGATTCTTCATCTGGGTTACATTTGGCGAACATGTGGATGTAAATGCCGTAGCTCCTTTGGCACACAGAAGAGGTGTAAGCTTTGTTTCCGGAAATGCATTTTTCAACGATGGAAAAGGGGCCCGGTACTTGCGACTTTGCTTCAGTCATTGCAGTGAGGAGCAAATCAGAAAAGGTATACGAAGCCTGGCTGAGGCTTATTATTCTATCTATTCGGGATAGGATCTTTGACCTTTCACATCCGTTTAAAAACCGGACACCAATACCTTATCGAGTTTTATGCATAAAATCCATTTTACTTAAGGAGGTCAACTACATGGTCAACGTCAAAGCCCCTGCAATCTATATTAACGAGCCTAATATCCTCGCCAGCGGCGGAGAGAGGATTACATTGATCGGCAGAAAACTTCTTATTATTGGCGGCAAAACAGCATTGACGGCAGCGGCTCCCCTTCTAGCTAGTCTTGATGAAGTAAAGGCGGAGTATGAAATCCATACGTTTGCCGGGTATCCAACGTTGGAGCAGATTGCCCGGTATGTATCAGCAGCATCCGGCAAGGGATACGAAGCCGTTGTGGGCATTGGTGGAGGCAAAGCACTGGATGTGGTAAAGGCAGTAGCCGAACGCTTGGAGTTGCCGAGTATTACGGTGCCTACGGTGGCCGGAACATGCGCTGCCTGGTCGGCGCTGACGGTTCTTTATGATAATGAGGGACGTTCTGCAGGTTATCTGCCCCTCAATCAGTCCCCACAGCTGGTTCTAGCGGATACCCGTGTGTTGGCAGCGGCCCCAAGACGATATTTGGCATCCGGTATTGCGGATACGTATGTGAAATGGAACGAGACTGCAGTTAATATGAAAAATCTTCATTCAGATCTAGATATACGGCTTAGCGTACATACATCCCTATTAGCTGTTGAAGTGCTTGACCGATATGCGCAGGAGGCTTACGAAGCAGCATATGAAGATGAGGTTACTTGGGCATTTCACGAAACTAGTCAGGCCATTATCTGGCTTGCAGGACAGGTAGGTAGTGTCACTGGAGGACAGCCACGCATCGCGCTGGCCCATGCCCTTCACGACTGCCTTACCCAGTATCCCGAGACGAAAGACACGCTGCACGGCGAAAAAATCGCCTTTTCCTTAATCGTCCATTCGATACTACAGGGACTTCCGCATGAAGAAATCCTGCAACTGGCTGGCAAACTGCACAAGCTCCACCTGCCGGTTACTTTAGAGCAGTTGGGATTTTGGGGAAATGCGGAGCAACATGCGGAGGCCATAGCCAAGGTGTTTCCGTTGGAGAAGGTGCAGGCGATAAAGTTGCCGTTCACTGTGGATCGGGAAAAGATTGCATTGGCGATTGTTCAGGCTGACCTTACGGGCAAACGGGTTATAGGACTGGCATCACCTGTATCTTAATAGACATAGAGAGGAGAACCTATTGTGAACAAGAGAAAGCTGTCAATTCTATCTGTCGTATTACCTTTCGTCATAGCCGTCATCCTGGCCGCTTGCGGAAATGAGAAAAATAGATCCGGAAATGAAGCGGAAGCTGCTGCTGCGGCAGGTTCGCCAGATGTGAGCAAAGTCACCTTAAAGGTCGGACAGACGGGGTGGGGAAATCTGGAGGCTGGATTTAAAGAGGCGGGTTTGGACGACACACCGTACAAAGTGGAGTTTAGCGTTTTTCAGGGTGGGAATCTGCAGTTGGAAGCGATGGCGGGAGACCATTTAGATATCGCGCTTACCAGTGAAATTCCGCCGATCTTTGCCAGTCAAGCCGCGGATGGAGGTAACCTCCAAATCATCGCCATCCAGAAATCCGATACGCTGGAACAAGAACTCGTGATTCCAAAGGGTTCAACTGTAAAACAGGTATCGGATCTGAAAGGTAAGAAGGTCGCCTATGTTAAAAGTACGACAGCCCATTATTTTCTCGTAAAGATGCTGGAAGAAGCAGGACTAAGCTGGAGCGATATTGAGCCAGTCGCGCTCTCAACATCAGATGGACTTAGCGCTCTGATCGGCGGTAGTGTGGATGCACTGGCAAGCTATGGCAATGCCATTATTTCGGCTCACCAGAACGGGGCGACGACGCTGGCCAGCGCTAAGGACATATTGTCAGGCAATTTCCCGGTGATTACGACTAAGGCGGATATTGCTGATCCAGCCAAACACGCAGCGATTGCCGATTTTCTGAACCGTTTAAATCAATATAATGAATGGATCCACAATAATCAGAAAAAATGGGCAGAAATCGTAGCTGAAAATACAAAGCAACCGCTTGAACAGGCGCTTGAAACGTTGAAAAACAGCCAGGAGCAGCGGCCAACAAAGGTAACTGCCATTTCAGATGAGGCTATCGCCTCGCAGCAGGATGTCGCAGATACACTTCAATCTGTAGGGCTGCTGACGAAAAAGGTGGACGTGAAGTCGCTCTGGAGCGATGCCTTTACTCAAATGATTAAATAAAAAGTAATTCTGAAAAAAAAGCGGAATAGGGCTGGTAATTGTTATTAGCCAGCCGTTCCATTTGAAAGGAGCCGCCAAACTATGAGTAAACCAAAAATCAAATACAACTTTTGGGTCTCGCCCATTACCCCTTGGCTGCTGCCTGTCGTTCTTCTTTTGGCCTGGCATGTTCTGACCGTTACTGGGATCATCCCGGCGAATAAACTTCCGCAGCCGCTGCAAGTCGTTAAAGAGCTTATTGTTTCTGTTAAAAGCGGCGTGCTGCTTGATAATATTGCGATCAGTGCAAGGCGGGCCTTGCTTGGGTTTTTGATTGGGGGCGGAATTGGCTTTGTTCTCGGGTTAATCAACGGCTTCTCCTCTAAAGCAGAGATTCTAATGGATTCCTCGGTGCAGATGATCCGGAATGTGCCGCACTTGGCACTAATTCCTTTGGTGATCATGTGGTTTGGGATCGGTGAGGAAGTTAAACTGCTGCTCGTGTCCCTCGGCGTGTTTTTTCCTATCTATCTCAATACCTTCCACGGTATAAGGTCAATAGACCGGGGGCTGATCGAAATGGCCAAGGTCTATGGACTGAAGGGCCTCGATCTGTACAAGGAAGTCATTCTCCCGGGTGCACTGCCTTCCATTCTGGTGGGAATACGTTATTCACTCGGTATTATGTGGCTGACGCTCATTGTGGCCGAGACGGTGGCTGCAGACTCGGGCATTGGTTACATGGCCATGAACGCCAGAGAGTTTATGCAGCTCGATATTACCGTTCTTAGCATTATCATTTATGCGCTGTTGGGCAAGCTTTCAGATAGCATCGCCAAGGGGTTGGAACGATGGCTACTCCAGTGGAACCCGAATTATAGTGTGGCCAAAAAGTAAAAGGGGGTGTAATGCGGTGTCTGAAATCGGAAAGGGAGCAATGCTGTGCCTAAACCATGTCCGCAAATATTTTGGTGAAAAGCGGATTCTGCAGCAGGTTGATCTGACGATTGAACGCGGAGAGTTTATCGCCGTCGTCGGGAGGAGCGGCTGTGGCAAAAGTACACTGCTCCGGCTGATTGCCGGGTTGGAGCAGCCGTCGGAAGGACTCATTTCCATCAACGAGAATGATCCTGCTACTTCTGGGAGCGGGCATACAAGGGTATTGTTTCAGGAGGCAAGACTCCTTCCATGGAAAACTGTATTGCAAAATGTGAGGATCGGTACTCCGGGAAAAGATAAAGCTAAGGCTGCGGAAGCGCTAAACCTAGTCGGTCTATCAGAACGAGAGGATGATTGGCCGCATTTTCTTTCGGGCGGACAGAAGCAGCGCGTTGCACTGGCACGGGCACTGGCAAGTAAACCTACCCTTTTGCTGCTGGATGAACCGCTAGGCGCCTTGGACGCATTGACTCGGATTGAAATGCAGCAGTTGATCGAAAGGCTTTGGCTTGAGCAGGGCTTTACCGTTATTCTCGTCACGCATGACGTCAGCGAAGCGGTTGCCTTGGCTGACAGGGTAATTCTGATTGAAGATGGAGTCATTTCATTGGATAAGCGAATTGCGCTGGACCGGCCACGTGAAAGAGATAGTGGTTTTGCTTATTATGAAAATTTGATACTCAACAAGGTACTTGGAAGGGAGGAGCCGCTGTTCCAGCGAACGGCCGGTTATACGATATAACGGCGTTATTCAAATAAACTTCTCGTTATTTTGGAAAGGCTGAGGCCAAATGAACAAAGAGATTGTGGATGCTTTTGAGAAAATGGCTGATAGGGGTTATGGTGTTCCTGCAGTCCCTCCTCATAACGAGAAAGAACGTAAAAGAACGCAATCTTCTCATGCAGGAGTATTTGCGTAAGTAGACATAACTGCAATCAATTGCAACTTATTAAAATCAAACCGAATAATTTACAAAAGCGAGCCCCCTTTTTCTTGGGAGCTCGCTTATTTTGTTATTATAAGGTCTTTCGTTCAGACTGCAAAGTTTGAACGCCATCTTTTGTCAAAATGCATAGTCGGGTGCAAATTTACTGTAAGATGACAAGAACATACACACTTAAAGCCGCGTAACCTAATGGTTTTTCAACTATACATTGCATCCAGATTATGTTGAAATAATGAAGGATTGAGCTTGAGAATGATAACACAACTCTTCTGTTGACGACCCTATGTCCTTTACTTGCGCCAGCAACCGCTATCGGAACCCACTTTCACCTCAAAGCAAGAGTACAGGCAAACCGATAAAAAGGAACTACCTATGGTTTCTTCTGTCTACCTCTTTATATAGTTGAAGTAATCGAGCACCAACTTTATTAATGGAAAATTGCCGCTTTACTGTTTTCATGCCGACTTCCCCAAATTCCCTGGCTCTGTTTGGATGACTTAACAGACTGTTTATATCAGATGAGAGCTTTTTGGTTAAGATAGGTGCAACTGCACCATGATCGCCGAAGTGACATTGAATCAACTTATTCATGTTTTTTTGCTGAACAATACCACAGTATCCTGCAACACCTGCAGAAATAACGGGTTTTGCACAAGCCAAAGCTTCAAGTGCAACACGCCCCGTTCCTATTACGACATCTGCGGCAAAGTAAGCAAGTTGGATACTAGACATTGGGGGACGAATGATGATAGCTGTTCGACCAAGACGATGATTGGCTTTTGCTGCAAGCTGATTCAAATCAGTGCGGGATCCGGGTCCAACTAAAACAGCTATAAACTGACTATTATTTTTAGCAATTCGTTCTGCTGCTTGGATCACTTTTCTAGCTATGGGATATTTATCAGATGAGAATCTTCCAGCGTACACAAGAACTTGGGCAGTTGCTGGTAAATGAAGAGCCTTTCTCGAGTAATTTTTATTCAATATAGGACGAAATGTTGCTGTTTCAATCCCATTAGGGATCATCCTGATCTTGTATTTAGGAATTTTATGACTTGCCAACCATTTGGAGAGCTTGGGTGAAACCGCAATCACACGTCTTGACATTGTTGCCGCAGCTAATAGGGCTTCCTGGCGATGATAAGTGCCATGTACGGTAACGATCAAAGGAATGTTATGTTTTTTGGATAAGGCTGCTGCGAGTTTAAATGAGTTGGAGTCATGAGCGTGGATTAGATTGTATCTTCCTTTAACAATGATCGAAGACAAAATGGATACCTTTTCGGATTTCTTCCCAGTTGGCAGTATATGAAGCGAAATCCCCGCTTTTTTAAATGAGTCAGTAAGAGGTCCTCCTTTAGCTGCAACAGCAACCCGGATCCCACGAGTCAGTAAATATCGGGATAAAGAAAGAATATGTTTTTCTGTTCCTCCAATATTCAGCCGTGATACCAACATTAAAATATTCATTCTCACTCCCCCTAACTACCGAATCTTATCGTTTTCCCGAGTTAATAAACATAATTAGAATATGTCACTTGAGTGATGATGGCTTCGGACTATTGCCCTTTTCATGAACCTAAGGAGAGAAGGTACTGAAATAAGTCAGGGTAGGGATAGATTTAACTCCCCAAAATATTATGAAACTAGTGAAAGGCACAATCAAAGCAGTTTGAATTTATATATAGTAATATCACCTTTCAATATTATTTTTAGATCTCTATTAAAAAGCTGCCAATCCACTGTGTACCCCATTAACGACCATTGGAATTTCAAGTTGCAGCCTTTTAATGACATGTTTTTGTTGTTTAACTGGGAGCTTTATGCGTATTGAGAAGCTTGCAGAGGACCGAAATATTTGCTGAAACCTGATCCAGCCTATACTTCTCCAATAAAAATGGGATATTGCAAAAGGGGTGGTGAATCTTATGCTGACAGAAAGACAAAAGCTCGCCAAAGGCACACCATTTGAAACATGGCTTCATTTGTTCCATGGGGAACTCCCTGGTCCGACAGTTATGATCGTGGCTGGCATCCACGGCAAGGAAGTGGGTAGTATTCGCGCAGCACAGAAATTGGTCAAGCAGCTGAGAAATCAGGAGTTGACAATCATTCGTGGGAGTCTGATTGTAGTCCCTGTTGCAAACCAACCTGCTTTCAAGAAAAGAGTCAGGGGCACGCCGGACCTGAATCGTACATTTCCACGCGGGCAGAACCGAAAAGCAACACAGGAGATGTCCCGTTCTTTGTATAGTATTATGCAAAAATATAAACCAGCCTGGTATCTGGATCTTCATGAAGCAAATGGTTTATCGTCAAAAAGCAAAGATGTACTAGGTCAGACGTTAATCACGAACCCAGGAAACGGTTCTATTCCCATTGTCCGGAAGATTATCAAACAGATGAACGGAATTGTTAATCGTCCTTCCCACCGGTTTCATATTCGGCTGCACAAACTTAAAGGCTCTTCTCGTACCGCTGCGGCAGAGCGAATTTATGCCAATGCGGTAACAGTCGAAACATGCTGGAGCCTTAAAATGAATACAAGGATTGAATATCAGATGCAAGTGGTACAGCACTTCTTACGTGAAGCTGGTCTGATGAAATCTTGATCATGAATGAGGGTGCAAATAGGGTCACGATTCCTAAATACAATGAAGTCTATCGGGGAATCCATAACTACCGCGTTATGGCTCCCGAGGATGTTTAAGCCGCTAATATTGTGGCTTTTTTTATTGGATTTAAGGATATATTGAAGCGACTCCAAAGAAGATCACGGTTTTATATTGCAAATTATGATCTGAAAATGAAGGAATCCAGATCCGTCTTAGGCCCATGCATACACATTTATTAACTAACCAAAATGATCGGGCAACATAATATGTATTTAGAACTCATCGCTTAGGAGGGGGAAAATGGGGGACGAGAGTAAACTAAAAATATGGGTCATGACAAATGAGTTTGAACCTAAAATTGTAGGAGGACTCGGGATCGTCGCTACCCAGCTCACGAGAATGTTGAGCAAACTTGGCGCAAAAGTAACGGTTCTGTGCCCCGGGAATTCGGATCGATTAACGACATCAAATACTTATGGCAATATGCGCATTCTCAGATTTCCCAAAAACTCGAAGTATTTTAATCGAGCCAAGCATTCATTTATAGCCGAAGCCATCATAAATAGCGCATTCGCTAAGGGGGGAGGCAAGCCTGATATTATTCATGTGCATAGTACAGAATTTGCGTATACTGCCAAGGTAGCAGGAAAGCGATTTGATCTCCCTATCGTCTACACCTGTCATTCATTGGCATCACAAGGCATCTCTTCGCTTCCTGGTAAACATCAAACCACACTGATACGCACTGCAAATCGAATTATTGTACCGAGCCGCTGGCAGGCCAAAGTAACAAGGAGGCTTTATCCTCGAATTGGCGGAAATAAGATGATCGTTATCCCCCACGGCGTTGTTCCTGTCACGAAGGGTTCAACAAAAGGCTTATCGCATAAATTGCTTTATGTAGGAAGATTGATTCCATCAAAAGGAGTTGAGCCCTTAATTAAAGCTGTCGGCCTTTTAGCCCAGGAAAATAGCAAAATCCATTTAACTATTGTTGGAAGTGGCACAGCGAGTTATAGGAACAAGCTGCGCTCCTTGGCAAAACAAGTTGGGGTCGAGAAGCGAATTCGTTGGGCCGAAAAAACCCCACACAAAACAGTTCAACGGATGTACGGTTCTTATGGAGCCGTAATTAATCCTAGCAAAAAGGAATCGTTCTGCTTGGTCGCACTGGAAGCTATGGCAAACGGCGTTCCGCTTATTTCTACAACATCTGGGGGCATGAAGGAATTTGTAACCCCCCACAACGCCAAAATCATTCATTCAGTTGATACCGCCCATATTGCCCGAGCCATCAAGGAATTTTGGAATAACCCAGAACAATCAAGAAAGCGAACAATCCATGCCCGTACTACTGCAGCCCAGTACAAATGGCCTGTAATAACCAGGAAATACCTTTCATTATTTTCGGACTTGAAGCGGGGGAAGCCATAGCATGAGTGAATACTCTACAACCCATGTTAACAAGTTAGTGAAACAGTTTGGAATCAAGGCAAGTGCACAAAAACGTATCCGTGGAGGAATATATCAAATTGTAACTCCGGACGGGCGAAAATACAGCTTGAAGCGTATGCCTAAACAGATTGCGCGGTTACGATGGATTGATCGAATGTTAATGCACGTCCAGCGTAACGGTCCACTCCTTGCTTGGCGTAATCCCCAAACCCCGGAAGGGCGAAAACCTCATGCAATTTCGCAGAAGGGGGAGCTCTTCGTACTGACGCCTTGGATTTCCGGGAGAGAACCTTCTCCGCGTTCACTTGCGGATATGCGGTCATGTGGTATTGCATTAGCCAGATTTCATAAAGCAGGGCAAACCGCGCTTAAGGGAGACATTTCCCAAAGCGAGATCGGGACATGGTATTCCAAACTGGATAAACGGCAACGATATATTCAAAATAAGATTTCAAAAGCAAAAACAAATAGCTTTAGTGTGCCTATTAGTCGATTTATCCAACGCCATGGACCAGAGATTCTGCGTTATGCAAATCAAGCAAAAGCATTGCTGCGAAGCAGCAGATATGAGGTTTACCGACAAAGTCCCCGACGATACGGAGTCTTGTGTCATGGGGATGGTGGGCCGAGTAATTTTATTATGAATGATAAAGGGACGTACCTTATTGATTTCGAAACCTTGCATGTCGATCTTCGCGCTTATGACTTATATCGGGTTATTTATAATTCCAGCAAAGATTACCGTTGGGATTTTTCGATCGCAAAAGCAATTTTGGATGGTTACCGCAAGGTAGCGAACCTAAAAAAAATGGATTATGAACTTATTCGTGTTTGGTTACGATTTCCGTTTACGACTTATTTAGTGATTTCCCCCTTCAAGAGAATTCCGTTTACAGAAAGCCGGTTACAGTGGGCACTTGAAAATGAGCGGAGAATCACCTCATTTCTAAAAAAATTAGAAGAATACGAAACGAGACATTGCTCTACACGAGGACATTAAAGACGCAGCGGGCCTAGAAATTTTTCGTGATGACAAAAATCAATGAAACTCAAACATGAAAATGTGCTTGCTTGACGATGAATTACTAATATTGGCGCAGCAGCGTAGCGGTCAGACGATCATACGGTAGTGAAGATGAACAGCGCCGCTTCGGAAGCGGCGCTCACCAAGCAGCTCGAGCCGCATGCGGAGGTTCTCCGGCAATGCTCGCTGTCTCCCAGCACACCATCGACTCCTACATTCGATTTCCGCATAAGTAGGTGCCAATTGGCCGCTCGAAGTCCGTCCAGAACGCAAACACCTCGTCATCGCAGATGGTCCAATCGATATTGCCATGCTCGTCCTCAATGTAACCGTCCATAGATACGTTACCAACGTAGATATTATTACATATTGGAAGTATTCTGTCCGTTAGCTCAATAAATAAAGGTGGCTCCCGCGCCTTCGCTTGGGATACGTCCTCCACATTATTTTCCGTTTCCAATGACTAATAAAAAACCTGCGCACGGAGAATGTAAACGATGCCGTTATGGCAACGCTTTTTGATTGGGTGGATTTTGAAAAAAACGCCGAAAAGTGGATACAAGAATATCACAATAAGTAATTGTATAATTTTAACAGGTTACATTTTTTTAATAATTCTATTGAATTTTATATTTCTGTAGTTTATAACTGATTGAGTAGGGTTACGTGTCACTTGGCTCCTTGGGCCACAACAAAATCTTTTCTCACATTTAGGGAGGACTTTTATGAATAACAACACGAACAACATCAAGAAAAGCCGAATCGTCAAAGTTTTAACTGGGGTCGGTCTAAGTCTTTCCATTGTTTTATCCGGAAGCATGCTGCTTCCTGCACAGCCTGCGCATGCTGCTACTGCGTCCGCAAGTTCCATTGCAGATAGTGTAATAAAAACAGGCAAACAATTCCTAGGCGTTCGTTATCAGTTCGGTGCCCCAACTGGGCGAACGAATGAGTTCGATTGTTCTTCTTTCACTCAATATATTTTCAAGCAAAATGGCATCGATCTTCCCCGATCCTCGAGACAGCAGTCCAAAGTAGGTACGCCAGTTTCCAAAGATCAGCTGCAGCCGGGAGATTTAGTTTTTTCAGATACAAATCGGGATGGGGTTATTAATCACGTAAGTATTTATATGGGTAACGGACAATTGCTGCATACGTACCGGGTCGGCATAGGCGTTACGATTTCCAATTTTGCAGGAAGCGCTTGGGATCGTACCTTTGTGAGTGCACGCCGCGTCATTCCTAACAATGGACAAGCTTCTGCAGCATCTCTGCCTAACTAATACAACCTCAAACTACTCAAGTTTCTCATGCGAAAATACAATAACATGTTTCCTGGCATGGGGGAGCTTCCGATAGATCGGATTCAGAGAGCAAGGGAGAATAATATACAGAAACAGAGCCTCGAATGTAGCTCACAGATGGTTAGAAACCCTGTCCTTTTTTAAAGGAACAGGGTTTTTATCAATTCAAGTCTTTAGATGATATTGTGAGGCTAGCTCTTCAATAGATACAAATACATAAGCATGTTGTTTTCTAGATCTGAACTCATCTAATCCTATATACATCATGAATTGCACCGTGTTCGGTGCCTTTTTTGTTTTCTGAAACGTAATCAATAATTTCGGTGAGAGTGATTGTATTATTTTTCTTTATGGGAAGTTAGTCTACACAGCAGGGCTTTTTAATGAATATGCTCTTTGTATCTGGATCCCAACATGAGAAGGGGATGTTAATGACCATTGGAAAAATGAAGAAGTATAGGGAAATGTTACAGGTCCCTGTCTTACGTCCACATTTGCCTAAAACTGTCTGGATGACGGATTCAAGGATTTTACGGATGCTCCAAACCTATCCATCTGTCTTTATAAAACCCAATCACGGGAGCGGTGGTAGCGGAATTATCCGTGTCAAGAGATTGGGGAGGGGATTTGAGGTTCGTTGCGGCTCAAGTCTGAAGATTGCGGGACGTTCCTCTGTCTTAAAAGCGATTCGTTCGTTCCGGAAACCAAGGCATCGGTATCTAGTGCAGAAAGACCTGCAATTAGAGAAGTATCATGGGAAAATTTTTGATATCCGTGTATACCTGCAGAAGCCAAAGAGCAGATGGATCATTTCGGGTATGGCCGCCCGTGTTGCCGCCCCTCATAAATTTGTGACCAATTATCATAAAGGAGGGCATGCGGAACCTTTGCGAAGGGTCCTCATGAGTCTTTTTCAGAATGACCACTCCAAAGTGGACGCCTGTTTTCGTAAAATAGAACAATTGTCCATTACCATTGCCGAAACGGTTAATAAATGGCACTCGATTCATGAATTAGGGGTGGATCTTGCCCTAGACAAGAACGGCCACATTTGGATTATTGAAGCGAATTCACATCCGGGCCATATGTTGTTTACTCAACTCTCCGATCACACAATGATCAGAACCATTATGGAAAACAAACGATCCATGGGAATCTAGGCTGATTATTTTAAAGGGAAGGAGCAAAGTTTCAATGAAAAAAACAAAGGAGCTTAGAAACCTGATCAACTCCAAAAAACTGGAATTTATTATGGAAGCTCATAATGGTTTGTCTGCCAAAATTGTTGAGGAGGCGGGATTTAGGGGGATTTGGGCGAGCGGATTATCCATCTCTGCAGCGATGGGAGTAAGAGACAATAACGAAGCCTCCTGGACCCAGGTGTTGGATGTTCTTGAATTCATGAGTGATGCGACGTCCATCCCGATCCTGCTGGACGGGGATACGGGGTATGGCAACTTCAATAATGCAAGACGCCTGGTCAAAAAGCTGGAGCAGCGGGATATTGCAGGGGTTTGTATCGAAGATAAGCAATTTCCCAAAACGAACTCATTCTTAAATGGACAATTGCAGCCGATGGCCGATATCGATGAATTTTGCGGTAAAATCAAGGCCATGAAAGACACGCAAACCGACGACGATTTTATCGTTGTAGCCAGAGTGGAAGCCTTTATTACAGGGAGGGGACTTGGCGAAGCGCTGCGGCGGGCGGAAGCGTACCGGAAGGCAGGCGCCGACGCGGTTCTCATACACAGCAAGAGGCAGGACATCACGGAAATTGAGGCATTCATGAAGGAATGGGCGGGAAGATTGCCCGTAGTTATCGTACCTACAAAGTATTATTTGACGCCAACCGACAAGCTTCGGGAGCTGGGGATTAGCCTTGTTATATGGGCGAACCATAATTTGCGATCATCCATTCAAGCGATGGAACAGGTATCCCGCAGAATTTATCAGGATGAAAGTCTTGTTCATATCGAAAAGGAAGTTGCAACGCTGGAAGAAGTTTTTAGGCTTCAAGGGGCTGAAGAGCTGGAAGCTGCGGAACAACGATATTTACCGGCAACACAGCCCGACTCGAATGAGGGGATATAATGGACACTAGGATATTTGGGGAAGAACTCCGAAAATTAGGATTTACTTTTTTCAGCGGTGTACCTTGCTCCTACCTGAAAAATTTAATCAATTACTCCATCAACGAATTCGATTATGTTGCAGCAGCCAACGAAGGTGATGCGGTGGCCATCGCATCTGCGGCTTATATAGGGGGGCAAAAATCCGTTGTACTCATGCAAAATTCAGGGCTAACCAACGCTGTTTCGCCGTTAACATCCTTAATCTACCCCTTTCGAATTCCGCTGCTGGGATTTGTCAGCCTTCGCGGAGAGCCAGGGGTTCCTGATGAGCCCCAACATGAGCTTATGGGCAAGATCACGACGAATCTGCTGGAATTGATGGACGTGGAATGGCAATATCTATCCGGAGATTTGGAAGAGGCCAAGAAACAGCTGATTCAGGCCAATGAGCAAATTTCCCGGAATCGGCCATTTTTCTTTGTAGTCAAGAAAGGGACTTTTGACGCAGAGCCTTTGAAAAAGCAGCAAAACTCCATTCGTTCAAACCGGATTCTACGGTGTGCCCATAAAGACAATCAGATGCCTGCGCGGCATGAGGCATTAAGTGTAATCAATTCGGTGAAAGACGGGGATACGATTCAGCTTGCAACCACAGGCAAAACAGGACGGGAATTGTATGAAATAGAAGATGCAAGCAACAATCTGTACATGGTCGGCTCTATGGGGTGTGTCAGTTCTTTTGGACTTGGGCTCGCCCTAAGTCAGCCTGGCAAAAATATTGTCGTGATTGACGGAGACGGCTCTTTATTGATGCGCATGGGAAGTCTTGCGACAAATGGGTATTACAGCCCCAATAACATGATTCATATTCTTCTCGATAATAACGCTCACGAATCAACAGGAGGGCAAAGCACGGTATCCCATAATATTGATTTCGTGAACATTGCCGCTTCCTGCGGTTATACGAGGGCAATCCATGTCCACAACCTTGAAGAGCTGAAAACTTGTTTACAAGAATGGAAAAAGACTAAAGTTCTTACTTTCCTTTATATGAAAATATCCATGCAGTCCAAAGATCAACTTGCTCGCCCAAGCATAAAGCCTCATGAAGTAAAAGAACGTCTGGAGCGATTTATCAAAAACGACCCCTTAATGATCAAGGAAGTGGATGGTTCATGAGTTCGACCGTAAAGAGAAACATTTTGCTTACTCCAGGTCCGGCAACGACTACAGATAGCGTGAAATGGTCACAGGTGGTGCCGGATATATGTCCCCGTGAAGCCGAGTTTGGCGAAATCATGGAGCATATTTCCACAGAGCTTACCTGTTTGGTTGCGGACCCGAACCATTATCAGACCATATTATTTGGTGGGTCGGGCACTGCAGCCGTTGAATCGATGATCAGTTCCGTCCCTGGAAATGAAGCTGTAGTTATTGTAAATAATGGCGCTTATGGAAAACGGATGTGCGAAATCGCCGCGGTTTATGGAATCGATTATTTGGAATTTAAAAGTTCCTTCGACGATGCGATTCATTTGGCTGACTTAGAGCGTTGCATTCAATCTTCCGGACGAAAGATATCCCATCTTGCCGTCGTGCATCACGAGACGACGACCGGCCTTCTGAACAATGTGAAGGAACTTGGAGTATTATGCAAAAAGTATCATATCGACATGATGGTAGATGCCATGAGTTCATTTGCTGCCGTTCCGATTGACCTGAAGGAAATGAACATTTCCTTTTTGGCATCCAGTTCGAACAAGAACCTGCAGGGATTGCCCGGGGTTTCGTTCGTAATCGCTGAGAAAAGTAAGTTGGAGAGTTTGAAGGACAGGAAACCCAGAAGTTATTATTTGAATTTGTACGCCCAATATCAATATTTTGCGGAGCATGCGCAAATGCGGTTTACACCGCCGGTACAGGCATTGTATGCGCTTAGGCAGGCCATCGAGGAATTAAAGCAGGAGGGTGTGGCAAAACGTTATGAAAGATACATGGCATCCTGGAAAACTTTAATCACCGGTCTAAAAAGGCTGGATTTAACCTATTTGGTCCCCGAAGCGCATCACTCCAAGCTGATTACATCCATTCATGAACCTTATACAGATTTTGACTTCCAAGCCATGCATGATTTTTTCTATAGCAAAGGCATTATGATTTATCCCGGCAAATTGGAGGGATTAAGAACGTTTCGAATTGCCAATATCGGGGACATTACGTCCAAGGATATCGAGTATTTTTTGGAATTGCTTGAAGATTTTCTGGATCGCATTGAAATGAACAAGAGAAAGGTGGAGTCCAATGGGATCAGTAACAAAAAATAAATGGATAAAATATTTGTTTTTGAAAAGGTATCCCCCCCTTGCCCCTTATTTACCTGAAACGCGGAAGATGAGTCCACATTCCCTCTGGACACTTTTGGGAAAATACCGGCATGTCATTGTTAAACCCGTTTGGGGAAGCCGCGGACGGGGCGTCATTCAAGTCTCAGATTTGGGGAATGACAATTATGCCATCCATTACGAGCGTATGGAAACGGTGAAACAGGGAAGAGAGAATACCTATCGGTATATTAAAAGAATAATCAGGTCTGCCGCCTATATGGTTCAACAGAGAATTACTCGGCCGACCATAAATAATCGCCCCTTTGATATGAGAGTCATCGTTCAACGCAAAAAACATTCTTCAAAATGGGTAGTTACAGGAAAGGTAATCAAGGTGGCAGGCAAAGGGTACGTTGTGTCCAACAATACGCGGAGTCATGGACAACTGCTTAGGTTTAAGCCGGGCATCCAACAGTCTTCCATCGGACACTTACCTATATCCGCATTAGAATACCAAATCGATAAGGTTTCGCTTCGTTCCGCAAAAAGATTAAACGCATTGTTCCCCGGACACCGAATTTATGGCCTGGATATTGCTACCGATCCGTATGGGCGTGTTTCCATTATTGAAGCCAATCTTTATCCGGCAATGTCTCATTTCCTTAAACTGAAGGATGGGGCAATGTATCGCCGAATCCTCTCTTATAAAAGAAGTAAATATTACTACTACCGTTAAGTAATCGAATCATAATATGAATAACCTTTATTTTTTCGACGTATCCAGACGTCTCGAACCAAACTCCACATATTACTCAACCAGATTATTTAATTTACCATTAACGCAACGACGAAATATTATAGGGGCTGCACGATTTATTACGAGGCAGCCTCTATTTGTTTTAACCACTTCAATCTTACGTTCGATTAGAATACCGTAGCAACGCGGGAGGAGAAAACATGCGTAGAATTATTGCCGTTCTTTTGCTTATCATCGGAACGTGCTTTCTGATTTATGACTTCGCCAGACAACAAGTAATCCTAAAAGAAGGACTAAAAGAAACCAATACACTGACTACGCAATCATCAGGAACAGCAAACCCGGAAGAAAACAGTACGAAGGAATGTATCACACCTCACTCCCACGGTCAGTAGATACAGAACAGAATGATCTCATTGGGTTATACTATCACGTTTCCTAATGGGCTCCGGTCGACCAAAGCTATTTGTGACTCAGTCAATACCTCTTGCCTTGATGGGGGAGGAGCTCAGCAAGTCCTGGAATCATCATATCCGGAAGTCCTGGATACTGAATGTGGGGGATATCAAGCCACAGGAAGCCGAGATGACGACATCATTTATAAAAGGAGGATAAAAAATGTAAGACGACAAGAATATACACGAGGAAGTTTAGCATGTAGTAAAGGAAGAGGATCAACTTTCTAGGAAAAAGTCGAATTACATGTTCAAGGGCAAATTCATACTTCGTACCCCGCTGCTCTGACGTATACTGCAAAAGCGGCGAACGCTTTGTTCTGGAACGGCTCTTTACGTGCGATCAACGTGTCATCACAAACCTGTACAGTTCCGGGACGGGATGAACCCGAATCCGGTCGTCATCTGGAGCAACGACGGAATTGGTAACCAGTGCGTAACCGATTCCGTCACGCACGCAGTTCAGCATCGTATGGATCGTGTTGACTTCAATCTTATTCAAGAGTGTCACGCCCTCGCTCAGCAGCCAATCTTCATTCACGGCTCGAATCTGACAACTTTCACTGTATGGTTTTTATATCGACATTATTTTAGTTATCGCTTACCCAAATAATCGCTTTTTGGGGGATTCATGGGCGGGTAAATGGCGCAAATCCTTTTTTATTATTGGGCTTTGTTATATCAGTAATATTGTAGATTTGCGTAACGCTGTTCTTAAGTAACTTTGTAATGTAAAATTATACTAGTTATTAATGTATTGGAGCGCTCCTATGCGGACTGCGCATTTTACAACGAGGAGGAGAGACCGATGATCAAATCAAAAGCTCCCAAGAGACCGACAAGGGATGAATTTGTACTAGAGGAGATAGGCAATCAGCTTACAGAGGCTTATCAAGAAGGGTCAGAAATTCTACTTACTGTGTGGGGTTGGGATGAGCCAGTAAGGGGTCAAATAGATCAAATGGACTCTCGGACTGGAAAAGTACACATCAAAAAGGATGGAGTTATTACCAAGGTCCCTTTTATGGATATCATGGAAATTAACTATCCTAGAGATTAGATTTAGTGAAAGGGAAGATTTGTAGATGAGTAATCTCATGTGGATCTTGGAGGGATCAAATGACCGAAGTAGGGCGGGAAACGAATTCCTTTTATCGTATGTTTGATAACGGCCGCCGTGCAGAATATGAAGAAGATGGCGGTCCACCTAGATCGCCTGGAAAAGAGGGGATAACCCCTCTTTTTGGCTTTTTAGCAACTGCAAATGAAAAACGAAAAACCCAACGTCTCAAAGACGTGGGTTTCTCGACAATCTGAGGAGCTCTCAATGAGCTCCTTTATTTCGCTATATTGAGAATGTTCAAAATGGGAAGGAATGTCACGCCTACCTCCACATTCTTGACAACGTATCAATCATATTGCCCACTGGTTCAATCGTGCCAAGCGCTTCTTCCGGCTTCGTCGACAGCTCGCCGGCAAAATCGAAGCTGAAGACGTTTTACATCTCGTAGATCAGCGCAATCGCCGACAAAATTGTCGGTCTCTATGAATAAAGCATACGATAAAGGCACCTCTACAGGGTGCCTTTATTTACATGCTGAGCGAAAAATCGGGAAGCTTCGGGAGCGCACGATGCTTGTACAGTAGCACAATGGACTAAGGCTTCCTTTGAAGCGATTCGCTGAAAATGGCTATTGACAAATTATTTCAGGTTCCAATATGATTGTAATGAAAACGTTTAACGTATATCGATTGCATTAAGGGGGGGATCTTACTTATCCGATTGCTGAAAGTGTGTGGGTTTATTGGTGCAAGCCAAAACTACAATAAGAAATACCGAGTTAAGCATGGAGAGATTGAAGTGAATGGCGATTCAATATGGAATTCTTGCACTCTCCTGGATTGGCGGAATGGTCAAACGAGTCCGGACTGCTCGCGATCCAGCGCGCTTCACGGGCAGGCTACGATCTGTTGGAGGTCTCACCGGTAAAGCCTGACACTTTCGACTCGATTTTCGCATATGGGTTGACTTTGCGACAAAAAGGAAAGCGGTCTAATGTTTGCAACGACTTGACAGACCAATACTTTGAGGTGATCCCAAATGAGTGAAGTGAAAGTGAAAACGGTTCGAACGCCGCAGTTGGAAATTGCTTACGAAGAGGAGGGGGCGCCAGACGGCTTCCCTGTTATCCTGATGCATGGTTTCCCCGATGACGTTCGTGTTTGGGATGGGACGGCGTCAATATTGTCTTCGGCAGGCTACCGGGTATTGATGCCATACTTGAGGGGTTATGGTCCGACTCGATTTATCGATCCGGATACGCCAAGGGTCGGGCAGCAGGCTGCATTGGGGCTGGATTTATTGCAATTCATGGATGCCTTGCGGCTCGAACGGGCGTCTATAGCCGGGTATGATTGGGGATGTCGAGCCTGTTGCGTCGCCGCGATCCTGAACCCGAAACGAATTCGAGCTCTGGTAGCAATCGGCGGTTATGATGTCCACGATGTGATGTCTCCTCCTAAGCCGGCTCCTCCGGCCCTGGAAGCAGAATGCTGGTATCAATGGTACTTTAATACGGAGCGTGGAAAAGCGGGACTGGAAGCTTATCGAAGAGAGATCTGTCGAAAGTTGTGGGAACGCTGGTCGCCTAGCTGGCATTTTGACGATCTTACCTTCGAGCGAACGGCCCATTCATTCGAGAATCCGGATTTTGTACAAGTGGTGATTCAGGAGTACAGGCATGTTCATCAAAATGATAACGGTGATCCTGCATTCATCGAGACTGAAAAGTATCTATCGACATTACCGCAAATTGAAGTTCCGGCAATGGTGCTGCACGGAGATGAAGATACGGTCCACCCTCTCTTCCGATCGGAGGAACTGATGTCCAAATTTATCGAAGGCACGGAAAGAAGAGTGGTCCGCGGAGCAGGACATTTTCTGCCGCGACAGCGCCCTGATGCGGTTGCGGAAGCGTTAGAATCGCTGCATCTTCATCATCCCTCACTTGTAAAATCTCGGAGGTATCCGCATGTTTAAAGCAATTGCATTTGATATGGATGGAGTTCTTATCGACACACAATCTTCAGTCAAGGAATTCTGGAATCAGGTCGCCACTGGATGTGGCATCCGTTTGGAACCTTCGGATTTTAATCAATTTATCTATGGGTGTCAAGCTTCCTATACACTGGACCGTCTATTCCCTAGGCTGACTTCTATCGAACGTGCTGTGGTTCTTTCCAAACTTGAATCGTATGAAGCAACGATGACCTATCAGGAAATCATCGGTGTATCAACATTTCTGGCATCAGTACGCGAGGCGGGTGTAAAGACCGCGCTCGTAACGAGTGCTTCTGCGTCAAAGGTGAACGAGGTCATTTACCAGCTGAAATGGCAGACTTACTTTGATGTAATCGTTACAGCCGAGCACATCGCTCAAGGAAAACCTGCTCCGGACTGCTATCTTCTGGCTGCCGAACGGTTGAACGTCGACCCCGGCAGTTGCATTGTGTTCGAAGATGCCAGTAGCGGTGTTCGTTCAGCGGTGGCGGCAGGAATGTATGTTGCAGGTGTTGGTCTGGATCGATTATTGAAGGGCAAGGGAGCGGCGGTTGTCGTCGATGACTTCAAATCCGTCAAGCTGGTGAGCAAGAATGGCGGGTCAGGTAAGAGCCATATTCATATTGGGGAAGTCAGCGTGCCAATTCGGACCTCTTATAACCGTACACTGGGTTCCCGAAAGGAATGACTGGATGACTACCATACTGTGTTATGGCAATTCAAATAAGGAAGCCGGTGAGTTGGCGGACATCATAAAGGCCACCCCGTTTGGAGCTTATGACAACCCTCCGGCCTTGATTCTCGTGGTTCCACCGTCTATCGGAAAATTGTGCGAGGCAACCAAATTGTTTTTAAGGTGCTCAGTTCCGATGGAGCGTTTTGGTGAAGTGTTACAAATATGCGATCGAAATGTTGCGTATCATGGAAGCATCTTATGAGTCATCCGCAAGCGGACGGACCATACTTCTCAGCTAGACTCGGGTAGCAGTAGTTTCCCGGATGATTAGTTGCGGCTCGACAACGGATTCGCTTTGCTCAATCGTATCACGCGTTCCATCGATTAAGCCGGTGAGCAGGTTGATTGCCGTAATGGCAAGTTCTCGCGCCGGCTGCTTCACGGTTGTTAGCGGCGGAAAGGAATCAGCCGCTTCTTCAATATCGTCAAATCCAATAATGGACAGGTCGTCTGGTATTCGCTTGTTTAGATACCAAGCCGCACGAATTGCGCTCAAGGCGTACTGATCCGACGTGCAGAACAGGGCCGAGGGAGCTTTGCGACATTCAAAGAACGCTTTGGAACGTTCGAAAGCGGTAAACCGGTCGCGAGCGTCTAGAATATGGCTTTCGTCTGGCTCAAAACCACGGTGCTGCAAGTAATCTTTAAAGGCTCTCAATCGTGTCCTTACTCCAGCGTGCTCTAGATTCCCAAGGAAACCTATAGTGTGGTGACCCAGCTCGATTAAATGATCGAGAGCTAAATGAACGCCTTTTGCGTCATCTGTTCTTACCTGCGGAATTGGTAGTGAACGGTCCCCGGTAATCGATACAATGGGGGTACCGCTTTGTTTGCTGCGTTCCAGAAGAGAATGGGTGGACAGATTTCCAATTAGAACGAGACCATCGAACCAATGGTTTATCATGAAATGCAGCTGACGCTCTGCAGTATGTGCATCGTAATCGGCGTGTCCCATAAGCATTTCCATTCCTTTATCGTGCGCGGCTTTTTGCACTTCACGTACGAGAAGCGATAGGAAGGGGTCATGAATGTCGCGAATGATCGCACCGATGACTCCTGAGCGCTTTGATCGGAGAGCAGCGGCGAAGGGGTTGATCTGATAACCGAGTTCTTGGGCCGATTGCAGCACTTTTTGCTTTGTCTTTTCACTGATCTTTATACTTCCATCGCGGTTGTTTAGCACTCGTGATACAGTCGCAAGCGAAACGCCGGCTTTGGCCGCCACATCGGCAATCGTAACATTAACCATTAATCTCAACCTTCCCGTGTATTCTACTTCTTTAGGATATCAAAAAGCACTTAGATTGCAACAATTATACGTATAACGTTTTCATTATTGTTCAGCGATTGAAGCTGGAGGTACAAAGTTTGTATGCGGTATCGGTAATAAGCATGGAGTCATATGGGATAGTGCTGTTTTCCCAACAGAAACCCCGGATCTAACCATGAAGAAAGTGATCGAGTACTTCCGCAGTAAACCAACCAATCGATGCTCTCGGTATTGGTACTTTCGGTCCGTTTGAGCTTGATAGAGCAAGCCCGCTCTATGGAGAAATTACGACTACACCAAAGAAGCAATGGGCGGGCTTCAATATTTTAAAAGAAATGCAACAAATTTGGTGTACTTGTTGGATTCGTTATAAACGTCAACGCCATCGCATTACTGATTATTCGGTGTTGGATGAGTTTCTGCCGCACCATCATTATGCACGTAAACATTTTGCTTGCATCCTTGATATTGTTGGAAAACATGCCGGGGGGCCGTTGACGGAGGGGATTCAATGTAACTATAATGGTTTTATTGAAGGAGGGTGCTCGCATGATCATCGTCAGCCGTTATACGATCGCGCTTCATATTTTGACTTGGCTGGCTTTTTGGGTGGAGAAGGACGAACCGAGGAGAGCCGCTCACCAGAGGGGGTCGGAGAAGCGCAAGCCGGGAACAGCTTCTGGCTCGGAGATGCCGAACGACCGAAGGATCCGAGTCATCGGAAAAGGGAATCGGTCGCAGGAGCCGTCCGAGGAAGCCGGTCTGCCGTTTGAATAATCCGATTGGCGTTATTTTCTGCGGCGATCAATGCAACTGATTCAGTATCATTGAGAGTAAGTGACAATGGGATCCCCAAGCCGCTGTACTTGTTTTATAGGCCGACGGAGGGGCGCATCTCGGTGTTCAATGCAACTGATTTGGTTATGTTGACGTTGAGAAGACCTCTGATTCAAGCCGCGAATGAACCTGGTTATAGTTTTCATTGTAACTAATTTAATTACATTGAGAAAAGTCGAAATTGGATAAGGTGAGATTACAATGGACAAACGGATTTTTTGGTTGGCGCTCGGTTCGTTCGCGATCGGCTTGGAAGGGTTCATGATCGGCGGCGGCTGTCGACGCTTGCGGCGGCGTTGCACGTGTCGACGGCGATTGCCGGACAGCTGGTGACGGCGTTCTCGCCAGTTTAGCAGTGTCGTCGCCGTTGCTGACGACACTGACCGGGAGGATAGAACACAGGAGATTGTTGTTCGGTTTGCTGCTACTGCTTGCCGTTGGAAACGTGGTCTGCGGATTCGCTTCCTCGTACAGCCTGATGCTGACCGGACGGATCGTAGCCACGTTGGGGACGGGCCTGTTCTCACAGGTGGCCGTCGCCACCGCCTCCACTCTGGCCGCGCCCGCAAAGTGGGGGTGCGCGGTTGTCGATCGTCATTGCTGGGAAGACCGTCTCGCAGATCCTGGGCGTCCTATTCGGGACGTGGGTTGACCTGATGTTCGACATCGCACGACGTTCTGGATCGTCTGCGGGGTGACGCTGCTCGCCGCAGTGGCCATCCGGCTGCTGTTCTCACATGTATTGCCGCCATAAATGCGTTATAGCGTATTTTTTGGACATTATAACATCTAGCGGAGGAGACCGAAGATGCCTGTATATTCGTTTCTAGTCTATATTTTAGTGAGCACCTTTACCCCGGGCCCCAACAACTTTATGGCGATGCTGTTTGCCCACCAGTACGGTTTTCGACGAACGATCCGATTCTGTCTGGGCGTTGGCGCCGGTTTTTTTGTCGTGGCGCTGCTGTGCAGTTACTGCAATCTGCTGCTTAAACATCTCATTCCCGGTATCCGGTGGTGGATGACGATTCTGGGAGCGGCCTATATGCTGTATCTCGCCGTTAAAATCGTGTTCCAACGCAAGAAAGCCGCGAGCAGCAGAGAGGACAAAAACAATCGCTTTCTGACGGCGGTGCTTCTGCAGTTTATCAATCCCAAAGGAATATTGTACGCTATAACGTCCGTATCGACCTTTATTCTCCCATATTATTCTTCCCATCTGGCCTTGATCAGCTTCTCTTTGTTTCTGGCACTCTTGAGCGTGATAAGCACCTTCTGTTGGAGCATGTTCGGCTTTATATTTCAGCGATTGCTGTCGGTGTACCAAACCCCGTTTAACATCACGATGGGCCTGCTTCTCGCATACAGCGCGTTTTCCATCTTAATCGAATTAACGCACAGCGCCCTTCCTACATGCCATCCACAGAAACTAGCAACACAGAGACTAGCACGCATAAAGCACCAGCGCCACTTTCCTCAGCAAGATCAGTTAACGGCCCACTCTCCATTCTTATATAAAAAGGAGGTGTCCCCGGCTCCTTCTCTATGTTCGTATTGATCCGCTTTACAGTGTTTCGCTCCAGTCATGTACCATGCTGTCTTCCAGGAACTTCTCGCAGTCCATGGCGGCCATGCATCCATTACCGGCAGCGGAAATCGCTTGACGGAAGCGCACGTCCTGCACGTCTCCGCAGGCGAATACGCCCGGAATGTTCGTTTCGGTCGTTCCCGGCTTCACCTGGATGTAGCCGATTTCGTCCGTCGTAATCTTGCCGTCGAGGGTCTTGGGGTTCGGCGAATGGCCGATTGCCACGAAGACGCCGGCCGGGGTGGTTGGACGTATATCATCCATGCTTGGCGATTCCAATGCGGCGCTGTCGGGGGGGATAGAGAAGGCTTCACAGTTCATTGGTCATGCGAAACGGTATCGGCAATCGAACCGCTGTGGTCAGAAATTTTTGCACCGCCCAGGAGGTCTAGAGCTAGTTTGAAGATGAGTTTAAAAATAGCGAAAAGGAGTGTTGATATGAACTTCCATATGAGTGAAGCCATTGGGATTTTGGAGCGCACACCGGAAACTTTGGAGTGCTTCTTATCCGGTCTATCCGAGGGATGGCTGCATAGCAATGAAGGGGAAGGAACCTGGAACCTGGTTGAAGTCGTTGAGCACCTCGTTGAAGCGGAGAAGCATAACTGGATCCCGCGGATAGAATCCATTCTTGCGGAAGGGGAAAACAATCTGTTTCCACTATTTGATCGCTATTCCCACTTGAAGGACACGTCCGAGAGAACCGTTGAAGAGGCATTATCAGAGTTCCATACCATCAGACTGGCGAACATATCCAAACTGAGGTCGGTCGTCAATCCCCTCGATCTAGAAAAGACCCGACTGCATCCGGAATTCGGCGTCGTGAAGTTAAGGGAGCTCCTCTCTACATGGGTTGTTCATGATTTTACGCATATTGCGCAAATGGTTCGGGTGTTAGCGGAGAGATACCGGGCTGACGTTGGACCGTGGAGTGCATATTTAGGCATTTTAAAAAGGAACTGATTTCTTCTGCTTTCGAAGAGCTGCCTAGATCGCTTTAGCTTTTAACCCTAAAATGACAACAAGCTCAAGCAATTATAAAAGAATCAGGTGTCAGGAAATTCATTGTTAGATGGGTTCGTCAGGGTCGAATTGCCTGATACCGGACGAAAGCAGTTGGAGGATTAGCTTTACTACAAAGATGCAGGAGGGAATAAAGGTATGCACAAAATTCAGGAGTTTAAACTACTACATCAATCAAACGAGCTTTTATTGTTAGGAGTTGCTTGGGATTTGTTTTCTGCGTTGTCTCTGGAGAAAGCCGGATTCAAAGCTATCGGTACAACCAGCTGGGGAATAGCGAAAAGCTTGGGTCATCCGGATGGTGAAAGAATCGAATTTGACACAATACTAAATCGCATAAAAACGATATTGGATCATGTGAACATCCCTGTTTCTGCCGACATAGAGTCGGGTTATGGAAAAGACGAGAAAACGATCGTCGAGAATGTAATGAAACTTGCTGATATAGGCGTTGTGGGGATCAATATAGAGGATTCTCGCAAGAATCAAGCAGGACTCAAACCATTGAACGAACAATGCAGGCTTTTATCGAAAATCAGAGGGGCACTAGAGAATAGTGGCTATAAAGATTTTTATATTAATGCAAGAACAGATACCTATTTGCTGAGTATGGATCCGTGCAACGAAACGACAGTCCGGGCACAAGCCTATGTGGAAAGCGGCGCAAGTGGAATTTTTGTTCCTGGATTGAAGGACGATAACGAAATTAAAGCGGCTGCAGAACAAATTGCCGCGCCTCTAAACCTTATGTCTGTGCCAGGGCTTACAAGTTGTAAAAAGCTCCAAGAACTTGGCGTCAAGCGGCTAAGTCTCGGCGGCGCCTTATATCGGAAGCTTCAATCATTACTGGATACGTGCGCGGCTCAAATTTATGAATCTCAGGATACGTCTTTGCTATTCGATTAAATGAAGAAAGGATAACGTAAAAGTTCCACAACGATTTACTGAATGTGTGCGGCGGTTCGCGAACGGCGCGCGCGTCGTGTGGGCGTTCCATACGTCGACGTGGGAAGCTAAAATAGAGGGATCGTGAAAGGCACTTAATTAGGTGCCTTTTCTTTTCACTCTATAGATGATTCCTCATTACAGATGTAGTTTTTAGCATTTTATAAACCGAGTGCGATAAGCTGATACCCGCATAAATGGAGTTACAAAGCTAAAATGGCCTCAGCATTAGGCTAAAGGGCAGGATAGTTCATATAAAGTAACGAATTGTTGATAATTCACATTTCTTCGAGAAGGGGATTTATTAAATGAATAGAGTAGATGTTGCCTACGTGCTTCTCTTTGATGAACAAGAAAAAAATGTATTGATGGTCAAAAACAAAGGTATGAAATCTTCCTACTATACACTTCCTGGTGGAACAGTAGAACGTGGAGAAACACTTGAAGAAGCTGCTATTCGTGAGGTAAAAGAAGAAACGGGCTTAGAGGTTGAAATAAATGGTATTTTCAGTGTAAGCGAAGCGTTTTTTGTAGATAGGGAACATCATACAATTTTCTTTACCTTTAGAGGGAATGTAATTGGTGGAGAAATAAATATCTCATTTCCAGAAGAAATTGAGGAAGTTACTTGGATGGAACCACAAAGAGCAGAGGAATACATACATATACCAAGTGAGTTAAAGGGACTTATAATTGGTAAATCATCAGCACCATATGTACTCAGAGGAACTATTAATCACAATTCATAATACAGTTTGTTGAAGTAACGGGAAACGATAGTTGAATAAACGAACAGGAAGAAGCTGCCGATCAGCACCCAGGTACGTTAAATATCCAACTGGATGAACCTTACGATTTACCTACTAACGTAATCCACATAGAAAAAAGGGAATACGGCAGAACAGTTTCAGTTAGTATTCAAGAATATTCGAAATTCGGAAGGAAGGCATTTATTTTAAGAACAGATGGGAACGCATCAGATAACGGGTGACCATCCTGTATGACGACAAGTACATACATTCTTTAATGCCGCTTAGCTGCTGCTTTTTATTTTATATATTTTGGATATGATTTAAAAATGGTAGTATGTCGAGGTGAAAAAAGGAGATTTGTATTTTGGATTCAATAGATGCTGAAATATATCGTGATTTCAGGTTAAAGCCTCTGAAGGAAAATCCAGAGGCAATAACGGTCAATTACATAGTTACCCACTAGGCGCATCAGTAGCCGTGTCGTTCAATCCGTGGCAGGCCATACCCTCCCACTTCTTTCCATATCGAGACGGTAGTCGGTATATTTGCGCACGAATAAGTCGCGCCCAAGTTGCTCAGCAGCCTGCATGGGTAAACCCGGATCGTGGATCACTTCTCCACGGCTATTTCCGACCCCGCGGACGACGCCGATGAACTCGGAGTGAGTGTATCGGGAAAATTCCTGAAGCTGATGAATGATTCCGAGCGTAGCTCCCGGGTACGTCTCCTCGGAAGATAACACAAGTCCGATGCGTTTGCCGGACATGCGCCGGATGACCTGCGCCGAATCGGGATGGGAAGCCGCATAGTAACAAAACGTGCGGTCAAAGAATGATTTCGTTTGGGCGGACAAACCGTACCAATAAACCGGGGAGCAGAACACGACTCCGTCAGCGGACAAATAGTCGTCGATAAACAATGAACGAAAGTCGTCAGCGATTGAACATTCTCCGTCAGGCTTCTCCGGCATATCCTGCAGTCGCGTAGAAAACTCGAAATGTAATCGTCTATAAACCTCAGTGCCACCGTAGCTCCGGCTTTCTCCGCACCCCAACGGACCGCATCAGCCAGCTCGGAAGAGTTGCCGTTCCGCCGGGGACTTCCTATAAGAACAAGCAACTTTTGATTCTCTGTCGTTGAAGTCATTTTTTTACTCCTTTCCACCTCAGGGTGTAAACTCATTTTCCATAAGCAAATTGTAATCTAATTAATCCATACCGTATAATGATTGGTAATGATATATCCATCTTTATTATTGATGGGCTTTCGGAGGAATATAGATATGGAAATGACGGACCTTAAAGTGTTCATAAGCGTGGCAGAGGAAGGCGGGATTTCCCGCGCGGCGAAAAAACTGGATTATGTCCAGTCTAACGTGACAGCCCGGATTCAGAAGCTGGAGTCGGAAATCGGAGCCGATTTATTCCATAGATATCCCAAAGGGGTCCGACTGACGGAAAAAGGTGCCCAGTTTCGCGATTATGCACTCGCGATCTTGAGCCTTGCCGACGAAGCAATTAGAGTGGTGCAGGAAAAGTCGCATCCCAGCGGACCTCTTGTTATAGGGGTGGTGGAAACCGTGACCTGCGGCAATTTCATGAATGTGTTGTCGGATTTTCAATCCTGCTATCCTGAAGTGTCGTTGTCATTGGTAACTGGAACCTCATCTGAGCTGCTGTCAATGGTGATGGACCGCAGGCTTGACGGAGCATTCGTGACGGGCGATATACCGGCATCGCAGTTGGTTTTCGAATATACGGTAAAAGATGAAATTATGCTTTTGACCGGCGGGATGGCTGGCGCGTACCCAGATTTATCGAGCGCCAGATGGGCGGTGTCTCCAAAAGGTTGCCCTTTCCGAATGGTGCTGGAGGAGTGGCTTGACAGTGCGGGGATTTTACCAAAGACCTTCATTGAAATTGGTTCGCTGGAAACGCTGATGAGCTGTGTCAAGTCGGGGCTTGCCTTCACACTGCTGCCGGCATCCGTCCTTAAAGGGGAGTACCGGTCGTTAGGGGCTTACCAAATACCGGAGCGGCTTCGCTTTACGAGCACGAGTCTCGTTCGCCGAAACGACAGATTCAGCAGCAAAGCGTTTGCGGCTTTTGCCGAAATGGTACGCTTAAAAGGGTTGTAGATGAACATTTGTGGAAAACCACCGGAAGACATATCATCCGAAAATAAATATTACGAGAACTCTCCTAATGTAGAGTCATTTTTATTGAAAAGTTTATTGCCCTTGAACAGATCGAGATGATCTTCAAAATATACTTATAAATAAGGGTTTAACCCCTATTGTGGTATAGTTACATTGTTTCAGCTTATAACATTTCTAGCAGAAAACTTGAGGAATACATAACAAGATAAATTTGGGGTGAGGCGGAAGGAAATGAAGGATTTTTCGTTTAAAGACCTTGAAAGGGCAGGTCGTGAAGCTGCCGAGGTAGCCAGAAAGAGTGCAAAAGAGGCGGGGACGTTTATATCCTACGGCAAGGACGGAGAAGTGATCAGAGAATTCCCGGATGGACGCAAAACGGACGTGAGTTACGATCGAGAAATAGTAGAAGGATATCACGTTGTTGTGTACTGACAATAAAGTCGTTTTATACATAAAGTAACCAACAAGCATCCAGGACAATATCATCAACAAACGGAACATTGCCTCGTGCAATCATTATGGTGCCTGGTATACAGGGGTTCAAATCTTTTGGGTAATGTCGAGGGACAAGAACATAGTCCCATTGAGAGTCGCTATTATAGCGGCTTTTTTGTTTTATCGGAACAAGTTCTTGTACCGGGTCGAGGATAAGCACTTGTTCCGATTACCGTAATCGAATCATAATGTAACTTGCTCGTTCAAGCATACATCGAGAATCCACGGCCACGGACCGTAGCCCGCTTCAACGTTGATATGTCCCATTTTAGGCAACATAACGCAAGGAACCCCTAGATCAAAGTACTGTGAAGCATCTTCCACCGAGCAATAAGGATCTGTCGACGATAAAACCAACAACGTTTTTTCCGCAACCATTCCGATCTCATGCATGTTTTCCGGTACAGGAAAAAAAGTCATCACTGGTTCATATTCCAAAAATGGCGAGGGCGGGGCTATAAGAATGGCTCGCTGAATTTTTCGTTTCGGAGTTGAAGCCGCGTAGTGGAACCACATGATACACGCTAGACTATGAGCCACGACGATGACTTCTTCATCGTTTGGAATTTCTTCAAGGACAGAAGATAAATGATCGAGCCAAACATCCCTGTCAGGGTGATCTTTGTCTGGAAAGTCAGGAAATCGGACTGTTATACCTCGTTTTACTAGCTCTTGATGTAACCAAGTTTGCCAATGATCGGGGTCACTGCCGCCGACCCCATACAATAGCAGAAAACTTCTGCTCATGATGAGAGACACCTCCAAAATGTTCGTTGTGATCATTGTACACGATTCCTATCACTTTAATCTTCCTGTTCACCGACGAACTGCTGAGCAGATTCTTGCCGAGGGTGTCCCCACAGTATTCTACACTTGCCAGATGAAATCCTGTGTTTTTTAGCATTCCCTCCAAAATCCACTCGAATGTTGAATATTCATCCCTGACATGTGCGCAAAAGTCGGCTTGATGAAAAGAAGAACCGCTTCGGGTCATCATCTCGATCCAAGAATTAATCGATGTCTCATCGTTTTTAACCGGAGTCAGCATGGTCGTCATCCTGCGCTATTTTCACGACTATGCTCTGAAATCGCAGACATGCTGCAGATCACCGTTGGCATAGTAAATCCAGGCATCATCTGGCAATGAAACAACTCCGAAAACGTTTCGAAAGGCCGTGAGGAGACGTGTATGTCCATTGACAAGGAATTGCGTGAAGATCCATGGATTGTTCTCCTTTCTTCGGATTTATTACTAGTTATGTTGGGCTCAGTGGAATATACCTCATCATCCAGTTGGTGGAGGAATCTAAAGTGTCTGTGCTAAGATGAGGGTAAAATGAGGGTAAATTATGATTCAAGCTGGGGAACAAGGCTAGAAGGGGTGCACATTGAAGAAAATACTTGTCATTGACGATGAAGTCGCAATCAGAGATTTAATTGAGCTCGTATTGAGAAGAGAAAACTACGTCGTTCAAACGGCTGAAAACGGTAAAGTAGCCCTGCAGCTGCTGGATGCTTTTGGGCCGGACCTGGTGGTGCTTGACTTGATGCTGCCTGACTGCTCTGGATATGACCTGTGCAAGGAAATCACCGGGAAACGTGCCGTTCCTGTGATCATGCTCTCTGCCAAAAATGAGGTAATCGACAAGGTATTGGGACTAGAGCTAGGGGCGGAAGATTACATGACCAAACCCTTTGACAATCGTGAATTGCTCGCTCGGATCAAGGTGATCCTGAGAAGAAACGAGAGCAAGGAAGAATCAAGTGAAGGAACAGAAGTGAAATCTACACGCATCATTCATGAAGAGCTGACATTTGATCTGGAAAGCCGAAGGGTGCTGAAAAACGATGTACCCGTGTCTTTAACGGCCAAAGAGTTTAAAATTCTGGAAACGTTACTCAAAAGGCCAGACAAAATCTTTACCCGGGATGAGCTGCTGCAGATCGGATGGGGATATGACTTTATGGGAGACAGTCGCAGTGTGGATATGACCATCATGCGATTACGGAAGAAGCTGGAGGATAACGCTGACGAACCGAAGTATGTCAGGACGATCTATGGATTTGGCTATCAACTTGGAGGTGGCGAAGCCTGAAGTATGCAACCCGGTTACTGCTGAATTATTTATTTTTCTCCGTGCTGTCCTTTGGCATCATCATTTTTGCGGTGAATAAAGCCATCGATTACTACAGCTTCATTACCATTGAAAAACAGATGATGGAGAAGGCGGATCTGTCCGAGTTGTCCTTTCGTGAGGTGTTGGCACAGCATAGATCATCGACAGGGGAGCCGCAGACAAAAGAAATCGTCAGACTTGCTCTGGAGAAGCTGAAAGCTTCAGGCAAGGAAGTACGTATCTATGATAGCTCCAAGCAGTTGCTGGGCTTGGCTGTGGATGGCATCATCATTCATGATGGCAAACCTCTTATTTTTGAAAAGAATATTGAGAAAGCGCTGAGCGGCAGTTACGCCTACACCGTAACGGAAAATCATCTGCTTTATTTTGCCACTCCCATTCAGGATCAATACTACCAAAACGCTTATGTGTATGAGTTCGTGGAGGACATTTCCTACTTTTATGCGATTATGGATCAAATCCGTTATATCCTGTTTGCGGGTGCAGGCGGATTTATTGTACTGATTACGCTATCCAGTCTGTGGATTGCCCGTAACACAACCAAGCCGATTAAGCTGTTGCTTGGCGCTGCGCAAAGTTTCTCTAGACAGGAGTTTCGGAGAGTTCATCTAAATCGGAAGGATGAGCTGGGCATGCTGGCAGAGGGGCTGGATTCCATGGGGCGGCAGCTTCATGATTACATTCAGTACCAGAAACAGTTTGTCTCCAACGTATCTCACGAGTTAAAAATACCATTGGCAGCCATTCGTGGTTTCTCTCAATACTTGGTTGAAGGGGAGAACGAGAACAAGGAGCTGCAAAAAATCTATGCTCATCTGCTTCAGGAATCGGATCGGCTGACGCGCTTGATTAATGAACTGTTGTTGCTATCGCGATTCGACAAGGCTGGTTCTAACGAACTGGAAGCCCGGAAGACGGAAATGAACGAACTGATTCAGCAAGTCGCAATGAGTATGAGTGCCAAGGCCAAAGATAAAGGAATCGAGATTATGTTCAGGGAGGCGGAAGCGGAACCGGAGGATAAACTTCTGACGAGAGTCCACGCCTACGTGAATCCAATGCTGATGTCCCATGCGATCGCCAACCTTGTGGACAATGCCATCAAATATTCAGGCAGTCCATCGCTCATCGAATTGAAGTTGGAATATACGCCAAGCGAGGTAGTTATACGGATACGTGATCAAGGTATCGGTATCGCGGGCGATGAGCTGGAGAGAGTGCAGGAACGCTTTTACCGGGCGAAAAATGCAAGCACAGCGAACGGTTCAGGTCTTGGACTTTCGATTTGCAAAGAGATTGTAGAGCGGTTTAATGGATATATCGACATGGAAAGTCAAATCGGGGAAGGAACGACCGTTACGATTGTGTTACCCCGTGCGTAAAAACGCGCGTAAATAGTTACGTTACAAGATTGATACAATTCTGTTATGAGACTAACAAATGCTTTTTTTACAATCACTTCATAAGAAGAAATCACACATTTATGGAGGGATCATGATGAAATTGATAAATAAAGCTGCATCTGGTATCCTGCTGAGTATTTTACTAACGGTTGCATTAGCATTGACGGGCTGTCAGTCTAGTGGTGCCAAGTCGCCAGAGGCGACGCAGAACGAACAGGCCAAAGGCGAAGGAGCATCAAATTCTACTGCGCCTGCTTCAGAAAATTCGGAAGGACAGAGTGCTGAAGTGATTAAGGAAGGTTCGATGGAGAAGGAAGGCAATGTGGTGCTGAAGGAGCTTGCTTTTGTCTATAATGAGCACACCATTGCGATTTCGGATATAGCGAATGAAGACCAGATGGAACAGATGCTGGGCAAACCAGATAACCTGAAATCTCATACGTACAGTGCCGGCGACGGAACAAACATGGATACGTTAATCGGTTTTACAGAAAAGGTTTATACGTATCCTGGTCTGGAGATTAAAACAATCAGTATACCGGAGGGGAAACAAGACTCCATCTTTCATATCGAAATGACAGATCCTAAGTACGCGACAGTGCGAAACATTAAAGCAGGAGATAGCCTTGATACACTTAAAAACGCCTACCCTGAGGGGAAACTGCTTGGTGATGGAGCCTCTAATGAGGAGGATGAATTCCGTTACGAGCCATCCAATTATGTGGATGTGATGTCGTTTCATATCAAGAATGCCAAGGTGGAGAGCATTCAAATCTACAGCCTTCTGGACTAATATTTAGTAATCGATGTTGGTAAGCCATTCATACGATTCACCTTTAATACCTGCCCGGGAGAGGGGCAGGTTTTTTCTCGTGTTGATAATTAATCTCATTACAAATGTAGTTTTTAACATTTTATAATACGTGGCTGAGCAGGGTCGAAAGAAGAACCAAGTGCGTAAAGCTGATGCCCGCATAAACGGAGTTATAAAGTGTCCGAGGCTGCAAATGTTGAGTTATTTATTGGCAACGATCGCAAACATCGGTCTGTGTCGATTCAGAATTTGTTCACCTATATGATACAGTTCACCATCGAATCCTTGATGAATTTGGATTTGGGCAAAGCCAATTGAATGAAGCATTTCGCTGTCCCATTCAGGTCTCCTTACATAGCTCAATGGCAAAGTAAGTGCCAGTTGGTCTCCTTCTTCGACATCCTTCTCTGGGCGGTACGGCACGTACCCTTTTGCGGCAGCCTCCTCCTTGTCTTTTTGAAAAAGCTCTTCCTCCTTCGGATCAGATAAAAATAAATTCCAATTCGCATCAAAAATAATAACCTGGCCTCCATCATTAAGCATTCCATGCCAATTTTGATATGCAGCTACTGGATTGTACAGGAACCAGGTCACATTTCGTGAAATGATGATATCATATTTTTCTTCTGTCTTATATTCTATAATATCTGTCTCAATAACCTGGATACTGCAATTATATTTATGGGCGTTTTGATTAGCCCTAGCCACCATCTCCGGAGAAGAATCAATAGCAGTAACCTGATGCCCCATCTGGCTGAGCAGAACCGCGAAGAAACCAGGCCCCGTACCTACATCGAGCACTTTTAAATTACTTTTCTCAGACAAAAAATGACTCAGAATTCCCTTCCATTGATCATATCGGTTGGACGCAAATTCGGCATCCACAATTTCATCGTAGACAGCTGCTCCTTTGTCCCAATAATCCCGATATTGTTGTACAAGTTTATGCTTACTCACTAACATCGACTCCTTGTTATATAAAAAATCCCTTGCAAATCGTAATGATTACGATTAATAATATACAAAGATTGTTCATCTAGCAAGTATTCATGAGAATAACAGCTATGCAATCGTATACAGCTTAAAAGAGGAATAGGAGGAGTAGGGATGTTTGGAAGATCTGGATTTGGAGTAATTGCTGTTGTCTTATTGTTGTTCATTATGGGGTGTTCACAACATGTGAGCTCACCCTCTGCAGCAGAGGAGGACAAGAACATTGTGGTCGCAGTCACGCAGGATACTGAAGCAGACAAGCTTGACGCCTCGACTTACTATGGTTCCAGACATACGCATGCGGCTATATATGATGCCCTTGTAGACTATAAAGGAAAAGGTGAATTTGCGCCCAGCCTGGCGGAGTCATGGGAGATATCCGATGATGGCAGGACTTACATTTTACATCTGCAAAATCAGGTCATGTTCTCGGATGGCAGTCCACTGAATTCAGCAGCCGTGAAGTTTTCTTTGGAAAGAGCGGTAAGCAGGGAAGAGAATGCTTCGCTTGAAATATCCCGTTTATTGCAAAAAGTTGAAGCACCTGATGATCAAACAGTCGTACTTTCCTTTAAGGATACAGCAACGCAAGTGTTGTACGAGCTTAGTCAGGCAAGACCATATCGAATTATGAGTCCGAACTCGGTAACCCCTAAGGGAGATGTGAATGGTACTTTTCAAAAAGCGATCGGAACGGGTGCCTGGAAAATAGGAGAGTATCAACCAGGGATTCAGACTGTTCTAATCCCGAATGATCATTATTGGTTAGAACAACCATCCGACTATTCACTTGTTTTCAAAGTCATTACAGATCCTCAGGCGAGGGTAATGGCATTGCAATCTGGAGAGGTGGATCTTGCGGGCGGTGAACTTGGTAATATCCCCATGGAAAGTCTCCCTGTATTTCAGAACAACGACAACTACGTAATCGAAACCGGAAACAGTACAATGTCCTACTTTATGGTTATCAACCAACACAATACTTCTCTAGCTGATAAGAATATCCGCCAAGCTATCAATTATGGCAATGATACGAGCAAGTATGCAGGTGGTAGCGGGGACCCTGTTAGAGGATTGTTCCAAGAGAAGGTTGCATTTATATCCGACAGTAATCAGCCTTCGTATCCGTATAATCCCGAAAAAGCCAAACAGCTGATTGAAGCGTCGGGCTACCAATGGAATAAGAACAAGCAGCTCTATGAAAAAGATGGACAAGTACTGCAACTTCGTCTGGTCATTCAATCAGAGGAATATCCGGAATGGAAAGAGATGGCTGAAATTTTTCAAGACAACATGAAACAGATCGGCATTCAAATCCATATTGTGAATCAGGAACGGGCAGCTTACTACGATACCCTGTGGAGCACGAAGGAATATGATCTGCTTATGTATCGGACATACACTGATGCTCAATTACCTTATCGATTCCTGTCCTCCTTATTCTATGATTCGCCATCCTCACCGGGAGTTGCGTATCAGGACAAGCTTTTATCCGATTTGCTGGATCAAATTGCGGCTACGGTTTCCACTCAGCAGCAGCAAAAGCTCTTCAATCAGGTGTTCCTCCGTATGAATGAGGAAGCCATGTCTGTTCCGATATACTACGCCAAGCAAACCTTTGTTCATACAAGCCATGTGGTTGATTTTAGGTTCAATGCTATTGAGGACAACCCGTTGAAGTGGCATTACCTGAAGAAAGAAGCGAAGTAATGCTCCGCTCTATGATTCATCGTCTGTTCATGTTGATAGTCACGTTTGTTTTATTTTCCTTGTTTGTTTTTACATTAATGCGTTTGGCGCCGGGTGATCCGGCGTCGATGCTGCTGCTGGAAATCGGAGCCGTACCGGAGCAATCCATCGTAGCTGATTTACAGAAACAATGGGGACTGGATCAATCGTTCATTCAGCAATATTTAGCATGGGCACATCACGTATTTCAAGGAGAGTTAGGGCATTCCTTTTCTTCCGGAGAACCCGTATTAAGTGAAATGATTGAACGTTTAGGCCCAACGTCGAAACTCATTGCAAGCTCTTTTGTATTAACCCTCTTCATATCCATACCGATTGGAATCTGGATGGGATTGAATGAAGGCACAATGGCAGATCGAGTGGTTTATTCAATGACCATTTTGGGGTTGTCGATCCCTTTATATTGGCTTGCTATTCTTCTTATGTATACCTTAGGCGTGATATGGCCCGTCCTGCCTGTTGTAGGCAGTTCGACCATACGGCATTATATTTTGCCGGTAACAGCCATGACGCTGGTGCAAAGTGTTTACTTTATTCGGATGGTTCGATCCTATACGATCCAGTACAGCAAGTTCTCGTACATTGAGGCTGCAAAAACCAGGGGGTTGCGGCCGAGCATCTTTTATCCGTCTTATTTACTGCGCTCCATGTTCATCCCAATTCTGACATTAATCACGACGAGTCTACCCAGCTTTTTTGGGGCTTCGATTATCACCGAGACGATTTTCAGTTTTCCGGGATTCAGTAAATACATGCTTGAAGCTATTTTTCGCCGTGATTTTCCAGTCATCCAAGGGAGCGCACTCTTCGTGGCAGCATTTATTTTTGTTTTTAATTATATGACCGACCTGTTGTACTTCCTTGCGGACCCGCGTGTTCATCTTGACAAACAGAGGTGGGAAGTTTGATCAGTATCATCCGAGCGAATAAACTGCCAACGGCAGCGTTGTTATATATCATCCTACTTATTATTACAGGACTTGCGGCCCCGTGGATTTCACCTTATGATCCGTTCCATACGAATCATCAACAGAAACTTCTTCCTCCCAGTATTGCTCATCCATTTGGAACGGATTATTTGGGAAGAGACCTGTTAAGCCGGGTCATACACGGGACTAGTGAATCGGTATTTCCTGTTTTTATTGTACTTAGTGTTGTAATGTTGATTGGTCTTCTGGTGGGGACATGGAGTGCTTTTTTGGGGAACAAGCTGGACATGCTTATGATGAGCTTAACCGACATTTTCACAGCATTACCGAGTATGCTACTTACCATTGTGGTCGTTGGTTTCCTTGGCTTTGGCATGGAAAATGTATATTTTGCGGTGATCCTCTCCTGGTGGGCCAAGTACGTACGAATCATAAGAGGGCTAATTCATGATGTGAAAAAGGAACCTTATATTACCGCCAGCAGGGTAAGCGGGGCATTTGGACTTAGAATAATAACCAGACATATGATTCCGAATATCATGCCTCAGATTGGAACGATGCTCATTCTGGACGTGAGTAAGGTGATCCTGACTTTATCCGGGTTATCCTTTTTGGGTATTGGTGCACAGCCTCCTTCTCCAGAATGGGGTGTCATGCTACTGGACGGAAAAAATTATTTGCAGGTCGCCCCATGGATGGGCTTCTTTCCAGGCTTTATGATATTTCTGACTGCTGCTTCGTTCCAAATTATAGGCGAGCGACTGAGGAGGGAACGCTAAATGACGACCTTGCTCGAAGTCAAAAATCTAAATATCAGAAATAAGGAAGGTCAATCGCTTGTGCATAATAGCAGCTTTTCTCTGGAGACTGGGAAAACATATGCATTGATTGGAGAAAGCGGCAGCGGTAAAACGCTGACAAGTAAGGCTATCTTGGATATGCTGCCTGCTCATCTGCAGATGTCAGGTGACATCGTGTTACAGGGTGAACATCTGCAGCAATTATCAAGGAAGCGCTGGCGCAGCATAAGAGGGGGCCAGATCGGTGCCATCTTCCAGCATCCGGAACAGGCCTTGCATCCGTCGATTCCGATTGGTAGGCAATTCGTTGATCTGATGCGCAGTCACTTGCCTGTTTCAAGATATGAGGCTGAGAAGCAAGCAAAAAAAATGTTGTCCCAAGTTCTCTTAAAGGACACGTCCCATGTGATGAGCAGTTATGCTCATGAGTTAAGCGGTGGAATGAATCAACGTGTCATGATTGCGATGGCGCTTCTGTTAAAGCCGAAAATCCTGATAGCCGACGAGCCAACGAGTGCACTTGATGTCAAAACACAGGCTGAGATCATATTCCTTCTGAAAGAGCTCATTCTGGACACGGATATGAGCATGTTGTTTATTACCCACGACTTACTTATATCCGGCTATCTTGCGGACACGATTGGTGTTATGCGGGAAGGGAAAATAATAGAGCAGGGCAGTAAGGAGAACATTTTAAGCGCACCTGAACATGAATACACCCAAGAGTTATGCAGGCATTGCTCTCAAAGATTTCTTGGAAAAGGAGAGATACCTTATGCTTGAAATCCAGCGACTGTATAAGGAAATTCACGGAAGACCCATTCTGCAAGATATTCATTTTGGAATAGAAGATGGAGAATCTCTGGCTATTGTGGGGGAGAGTGGTAGTGGCAAATCCACGCTTGCCCAGCTTATCATGGCTTTAAAACAACCAACCTCAGGCCATATTTTCTTTGACGGGCGGCCCTTGCCCAGCAAAGGAATATTATCGTATAGAGAATGGTATCGCGATATACAGATTGTTTTTCAGAATACTGGCTCCACATTAAATCCCGCAATGAGCTTGTTTCAGTGTCTGGAAGAACCTTTAATTAATTTTACCCGTTATAATAGAGCCGAGCGCAAGCATAAAGTCCTTGAATATTGGGGAAAAGTTGGCCTGAATGAGAACCTTCTTCGAAATCGCCCCGGAAAACTGAGTGGTGGGCAGTATCAAAGAGCTTGTCTCGCCAAAGCTTTGTTAACTCGTCCCAAACTGTTAATCTGTGACGAAATGGTCTCCAACCTCGACGTCTTATTACAACAGCAGATGATTGAGCTGCTCATATCCATTCAGAAGGAACAAGGCTTAGCTCTTCTGTTCATTACTCATGACCTCACGCTGTTACCAGGACTATGTTCGAATATTATGGTTTTGAAAGAGGGAAAACAGGTTGAGCTTTTCAGTACTTCTGCGCTCTATGACGAAGCAGAGAGGGATCCATATACCGTCACGTTATTAAACTCAAGTAAGATGTTTGAAACAGCATGGAACCAATGGACATAAAATTCAGCGGGAATAAATTAAGTAATTTACCAATTTTGGAAATTTATAAAGCAGCAACGAAACTTTTGAATAAAGGTCACCGAAAATACCTGTCGGGGGACAAGAGCATAGTCCCATTTGAAGTCGCTATTTTAGCGGCTTTTTTGTTTCACCGGTACAAGTTCTTGTACAGGGCCAAGGACAAGAACTTGTACCGATTACCGAAAAGGACAAGAACATAAGCCGATTACCGATTAGATAAGCATTGAACTATTTATTAAATTTATTAAGCTAACACGCAGGGGAGTTTATTGATTTCGCGAATACTCTACATATGAAGTTATTTACGAAGTTCGTAGATTAGAGGTTATAAGAAATCAGCGCAAAGACGAAAACCATGTTGCTTTTCCCGAAGGAGATGAGTTTAATGCTTTATATATTTAGTGGACTGCCGGGTACCGGAAAAACCACATTATCATCGGCTTTAGCAAGAGAACTAAAGGCTACATATCTTCGGGTTGATGTCGTGGAGCAGGCTATGCGAGATGCTGGAAAGACCATCGAAGGGCCTGAGGGTTACATTGTGTGTTATGCAATTGCATCACAGAATCTTCTACTGGGCCTAGATGTGATTGCAGATACAGTTAACCCTATCCAAATTACGCGCCAGGCATGGCGCAACGTGGCCGATTCTCTTGGAATACCTTATGTGGAAATTGAAGTACTTTGCTCTGATTATATCGAGCACAGGAATCGAATCGAAATGCGTACAGCTGATATTCGGGGTTTTATACTTCCGACGTGGGAGCAGGTCAGAAATAGAGAGTATGATGTTTGGGATCGGGACCACATAGTCATAGATACAGCTCATCAAACTGTAGAAGAAAGCTTAAATACATTATTTAAACAATTGGAGGATAGAAGACTTTCTTGAACTAAATGAAGGAAATAATCAGTGTAGGTATTTCTAAGAAGGCGATTACATCTTGTAACACCGTATTCACGCATCGGGGCTGAAGCACCTTGGTCCGCGGAGGGTTTTTGAGGAAGCTGGATCAGGCGGACAACCCTGCACCGTAACCGCATCGCGGCCGTTCCCTTCGGTCACTTAAGTCGGTGAAGGTTCGTGAACGCCTGAACGTTAGCCGAAAGAAGTTTTTAGTTTAGGAGGAGTCTATATGATATTAGAAAAAGTTATAAATAGAATTGAAATACAAAGTGAATATAAGGATTTTGTTGATAAGTATAAAGATAATATACTTACCGAATTTAAAGGTAAGATTCATAGCATTTATATGTGTGGCTCGATTCCAAAAGGAACGGCTAAACCTTTTAAGTCAGATGCAGACTTTACTATTGTATGTGTAAATCCCAAAGATATTGATTACGAAAGATTGTCAAATATTAATGACCGGATTTTGGAAGAATATCCAGTAGTATCTAAGATTGATACGACAATTTGCTCGATTGACGATGTATTAAGTAAACCAAATGAGTGGGGTTTTTGGGTAAAGATCATTTGTGTTTGCATATATGGTGATGACGTTGGTGAAAAAGTACCCCCGATTATGATTTCTCCAAAGTTCATTTTAGATTTAAATACAGAGACCAAGAAGGAAGTAGATCGTGTACATCGTTCACTTTCTAATGCTAGTGATAACACAATGAAGAATAGATATATTAAAGGTTACTCTAAGAGATTAATTCGTGCATTATACTCTTTAGTTTTAGAAGATACAGGTGTATGGCAAGATGACATTATTAAGATGAAGAATGCCATATTAAACTATTGTGACATTGACTCCGCTTTAGTTGATTATCTGTATGCTTGTTACTTGGATAGTAATAATGTACTTGTTGAAGAGTTTCTGGGAATTGCAGATGAAGTATATTGCTATTTTGAGAACGAGTTAAATGCAATGGCTGCTTCCAGAAAATCCTTCGACTATCATGATATTGACGCTCCTGGTCACTCTGAGAAGTGAGTGACCACATCCAGCACCCTAAGCCCATCGGGACGTCATGCATTAGGTGTTCGGCAAGCCTCACAACTATATGAGCGACTCTAAGGGGCCAGGACGTCGTCAATACAAAAGGTTATCAGAGTCCCATTGAGAGTCGCTATTATAGCGGCTTTTTTATTTACCGTAATCGAATCATAATGTAACTTGCTCGTTCAAGCATACATCAAGAATCCATGGCCATGGACCGTAGCCCGCTTCAACGTTGATATGTCCCATTTTGGGCAACATCACGCAAGGAACTCCTAGATCAAAGTACTGTGAAGCATCTTCCACCGAGCAATAAGGATCAGTTGACGATAAAACCAACAACGTTTTTTCCGCAACCATTCCGATCTCATGCATGTTTTCCGGTACAGGGAAAAAAGTCATCACTGGTTCGTATTCCAAAAATGGCGAGGGTGGGGCTATAAGAATGGCACGCTGAATTTTTCGTTTCGGAGTTGAAGCCGCGTAGTGGAACCACATGATGCACGCTAGACTATGAGCCACGACGATGACTTCTTCATCGTTTGGAATTTCTTCAAAGACAGAAGATAAATGATCGAGCCAAACATCCCTGTCAGGTTGATTTTTGTCTGTCAGGAAATCGGACTGTTTCACCTCGTTTTACTAGCTCTTGATGTAACCAAGTTTGCCAATGATCGGGGTCACTGCCGCCGACCCCATACAATAGCAGAAAACTTCTGCTCATGATGAGAGACACCTCCAATATGGTCGTTGTGATCATTGCACACGATTCCTATCACTTTAATTTTCTCGTTCAAAGTGGCTTGTATGAGTTCCCACCCAACGTATGATTCAAAAACCATGCTCACACATTTGTAGGTAGCCATACGGCATGCCCCTTTTCAGCATGACCTGGATCGACTGGACAGCATTCCGGGGATTGCCCGGCGACCCGCTGAGCAGATTCTTACCGAGGGTTCCCCACTGTATTCTACACTTGCCAGATGAAATCCTATGTTTTTTTAGCATTCCCTCCAAAATCCACCCGAATGTTGAACAATCATCCCTGACATGTGCGCAAAAGTCGGCTTGATGAAAAATCAACGATTCGAGATCCTGAACAAGTTCGTTTGGTTTGTTTGAATCAGAAACGAGCGATATGAGTAACAGGTCAACTGAAAAAATAATGATGGATAAACATGATATTCAAAACCTAAAAGATCAATGAAACTGGCTTTAAGTGGCAGGTAAGAAGCTGAGGAGCTTATAAATCATTTTAATACATATGGTAAAAAACAGGGGCTACAAGGTGAGGTCAGCAAGTCGCTCAGCGCTATAATCCTACGGTCGGATACCCCAGACTGGCGTTATTGCTCCATTGTTTTGCTCACGGCTTATGAGGCCGTATCATTCCAAATTTCATCGGGTATCGTGGGCTTGGGGGACATCGGATCCACTAATCCCTAGAGCAGGAAGATAGGTATTGCAGCACGAATCCGGAGAAATAGAACTTGACGGACAAATAAGAACTAGTCAAATGGAAAAAGAGTACATTATGATAGGACGAATCGGTCATAAAAGAACTGCAAAAGACGAAGGGGGACAGGGAATTAATGTTTAGATCAACATCCTGGCGCATATTCGTGATTAGTGGCATCTTTTTTGCAATTACAATCATACCGTTCTCGTTGTTTCTGGCTAACCGGTTTTCTCATTTCGCATACTCCCAGATGGGGACGTTCAACCAGGACCGCATTGACGAAATGGCGGAGCGGGTCGAGTACATTCTGGACAAGCTGAAATGGTACAGCCTGACCATGTATGAAGACCATTCTGTACAAAACTGGATGTATGCTTCATCTGAAAATCTGCTGCAGAATGCCAACACGATGGGTGTATTATCTAAATATTTATCTCATGAGCCTTATATTGAAAGCGCATACTTGTTTAGCATCCGCAAACGTGAGGTGATCGACTCCGAAGTTGGATTGCTTACGTTCGAGGAATTTGCCGATCAGACGATGTTGCAACGGATCGAACGCACTCCCGGTACCTACCTCCGCTATTTTGATCATCAGATAGGAAACAATTCGTATTTGGCACTCCAGCTTCCTTCGACTCCGGTGCAGAAAAACCGTGACGGGTATCTTGTCGTCCTGTTCGACAAGAAGGAGCTTCAGAAGCATTTGATCTCAGGCGACGGAAGGGCGGATACACTGCTGTCGATCGTTGATAATCGAGGAAGATTGATTCTGGGCGATTGGGATAAGCGGCTCGACGAGACCATCGATTACATGCAGACCGGGCTGATGCAGGGTTCATTCGAGCTGAACAATACGGGTGAAAAAGCATTCGTCAACTATACGCGGCTGGAATCGCTGGGGTGGACCATTATATCTGTCACTGAAATGAAGCAATTCCGCGAACAGGCCGGGGCGTTCCAAACAGTCATCATCGTCTGCTCTTTCCTGCTGCTCGTCGCGTTGCTTCTGGTCGCCTATTGGAATTCGCGCCGTTTCGTCGGACCATTCCGCCGACTGGCGGATCAATTGCAGCGGAAACTGGGCGTGAGGGGAGAGAACGATTACGGCGTCATTGAGCAGGGCTTCGTTATGCTTCGCGATCATTATCCGCTAATCAAGACTGAATATTTGCGGCAATGGCTGCTGCAGGGTAGGCTAACCGAAGGCGCCAGAGCGGCGATTGTCCGCGAATCGTGCTTACTTGACTATGAGTGGCTTCGATTGGCTGTTATTAAGATCGATTCCTATTACGAAATGTCTGAACAGTACGATTTCGTCTCCCGCAAGTTGCTCAAGTATGCAATCGGCAATATCGCAGAGGAGCTGTTGGGCCTGCCGGAACGGCCGATTGAGGTGGTGGATTTTGGTACCGACCATCTAGTTGTGCTGGTAGGCGCGGCCATCTCCTCCCCTGATCCCGAGCTGACCAAAGAGCTAAAGGAGCTGAGTCGTCAAATCACCAGGTACGTCAAGCTGGACGTAACGATCGCAGAAAGCTCAGCCCGGCGCGTACATGACGATTTACGCAAAGTATACGATGATATGATCGAACTGACGTTATTCAAGTTTGTCAGTGGTAATGACAAAATCTACGTTGAACAAGATTTTGAACAGTACGCTGATTTGCAGGCGCCGATCGACTCTGCCGTGCATGATAGCTTAATCCAGACGATTCGCAGCGGCAACGAAGAAAAGGTGCTGGCATTGCTTGACGAGTTGTTCGCACGACTGCAGACGATGAACTATACCGAGTGTCAATTCCAGCTGAAGCTGCTTCTATTCGCGATCGTCAAATCGTTCAGCAAAATGACGTCTATTCAGAGTGTTGGAGGGATTGAGCGTCACTTGAGGCAGTTCGCCACACTTACCGAGGTCCGCAAATGGTTGAAGGAAGAGACCGGGCGGATTATTCGGCTGCTTAACGACCAAAAGGGCTTCAACCGCAAGGAAAAGCTGATTGGAGAAATTATGGGGTACGTCCGCTATCACACCCATGACCCGATGCTGTCGGTAGACGAAATCGCAGATCATATCGCTTTGTCGCCCAAATACGTTCGGCAGTTGTTTCACGACCACTATGGTATGCCTCTATCGAATTTCATCTTGAATGAGCGGCTCGGAAAGGTCAAAGAGCTGCTGGAACAAACGAACATGCAGGTTTCCGAAATTGCAGAGCAGTCCGGTTTTCAGTCGAAAAGCCACTTTTTTACAGCATTTAAAAAAGCGACCGGCATGACGCCGAACCAATACCGCGACAGCAAGGCGGGCGAACAGAAGGATCGGACGCGGCCAGTGGCCGGAAACTCTGCGAATTAGCGGGCGCAGCGGACGATTGAGAACTTACCAGGCCAATAACAATTGGTCGAATGCTCGCGATTCGTCCGTGCGAGAACCAAATCCGGCCAATGAGAACTAGGCAGAGTGCTGCGTGAATGCTACGATGGCTCCGTTCGAATCCTGCAAGCCGTACAAGAAAGGAGGAATGCTTTTTGGAGCGACAGAGAAGGTTCGACTTGCCGTTTGTGAGAGAGTTGTCGCGGAATCGGTATTTATACTTGCTGGCACTGCCCGGTATTGCGTTTCTGATCATATTCGCGTATATACCCATGCTGGGACATCTGCTCGCCTTCCAGAATTACCGGCTATCGGATGGTATATGGGGGAGCGAATGGGTCGGATTTAAAAACTTCGAGTTTTTCTTCAATGGGAAAGACTGGCTCCGAGTGACTGTGAATACTGTTTTCCTGAATGCGCTGTTTCTCGTATCCGGCCTCGGCAGTGCGGTCGTGCTGGCCATCTTTCTGAACGAAGTCCGAAACAGGCTGTTCAAGCGAATCACGCAATCGTTAGTTTTTTTACCGTATTTTATTTCGTGGCTTGTCGTCAGCATGATGGCGTCGACGCTATTCAGCACATCCGAGGGGCTGATTAACCGCGCGCTTACCTTCCTTGGCCACGAAGGAGTGGACTGGTATTTGACGCCTAGTGTATGGCCGTATATCTTAACCGTGATTAGCGCCTGGAAGATTGCCGGCTATAATTCCATTATTTTATTGGCCGTCATTGCGGGTATCTCATCGGAATATTACGAGAGTGCCCGAATTGAAGGTGCGAGCCGGATGCAACAGATGCTCTACATAACGCTGCCGTTGATGCGGCCGACCGTAATGATATTGACGCTGCTAGGCATTGGCCGAATTTTCTACGGCGATTTCGGTATGATTTACGCGATCATCGGAGATAACGGTGTACTCTTTCCGACGACAGATGTCATCGATACGTATGCGTATCGTTCGCTAAGGCAGCTGGGTAATTTCAGCATGTCTTCTGCTGTCATCGTGTACCAATCTTGCATGGGGCTTGTCACGATTCTGATCTTCAATGCGATCGCACGCAAAGTGGACGCAGATTCAAGACTATTCTAAAGATGTTCGGCGAAATGGGCAAAGCTCGATACTATGCGTCCTTTTCGCCGGACAATTAAAGGTGTGATCGACATGAGAGAACGGTTATTTCTTGTTTTGATGTACGCGGTGCTGGGTGCGTTTGCGCTGTTTTGCTTCATTCCGTTCTGGATTGTGTTCATCAACTCGTTCGCCGATGAATCGCTTCTGCAGACGGCGGGGTACCAGCTGCTGCCGAGCAAATTCAGCCTCCATGCGTACAAATTCTTGCTATCCGGCAAGCAGGTGTTTCTAAGCTACGGCATTACGATTTTCGTGACGATCGCCGGCACGGCGCTGGGCGTTCTCGTGACAGCAGCCTATGCGTACACGCTGAGCCACCGGAAAGTGAAGTACCGCCACATTTTATCGTTTTTGACCTTCCTGACGATGCTGTTTGGTACAGGGCTGGTCGGCTTCTACATATTAATTGCCAACTGGCTGCATTTGAAGGACTCGGTTTGGGCGCTCATTTTACCTTATCTGCTCAATCCGTTCTATGCTTTCATTCTTGTCTCCTACTACCGGACGTTGCCATATGAATTGAATGAAGCTGCGACTGTGGACGGCGCCAATGATATCTATATTTTCTTTCGAATCATCTGGCCGATTTCGCTGCCTGTTATCGCGACGGTGAGCCTGTTCTATGCACTGCAATATTGGAACGACTGGTACTTGTCATTGCTGTTCATCGACAATTACAAGATGCTGCCGCTGCAAATGATGATACGCCAGCTTATGTCCAATTTGAATGTTATGGCTTATGTGGGCGTAAGCCAGACGCAGTACAACGTCGTCTTGCCGACTTATGGCATGCAGCTGGCTATTGTCTGCATTACCATCGGCCCGATCGTGTTCGTTTATCCGTTCATTCAGCGATACTTTATTAAAGGTTTGACGCTTGGTTCGGTAAAAGGATAGTACGGCAAGCGGGAAGCGTGTCTGGCCGGTTCGAGCTTTAGCGTGCTGATGTTTTCGAACTGGCCCATTCACCTATTTTCTCAATAGTTTAATCAGGGGGGATGAACAATGAAAAAGCTATTGCCCATCGCGTTGGTGTTATTGATCACACTCGTTACGATTGTGGGTTGTTCGGGCAAGAACGAAGGAGGAGGGAAGACGCCCGGACCATCAGGACAGACCGGGGACATCGCCAGCGGTGGTGCCAAGCTTGAAGAGGTGACCCTGAAAATCATGATTCCTGGCGATCGACCGCCGGATATGGATTTGGTTATCGCCGAAGCAGAAAAGCGCATGAAGAATACGATCAATGTCAAGCTCGATATCGTGTTCGTACCCTGGTCTGATCTGGCGCAAAAGACACAGGTAACGCTCGCTTCCGGCGAAAACATCGATCTTATCTTCGATGCGCCATGGCTGCATATCAATCAGATGATCGCAAGTGGATTCTACGAGCCACTGGACGATCTGTTGGCCCAATACGGCCAAACCGTGCTCAAGAAACGGCCGAAGCAAATGTGGGACTACAACAAGTACGGCGGCAAAATTATGGCCGTTCCGCTCGGTGTCAGCTACATGTCCGGCAATTCGTACATTGTGCGGAAGGACATTCGAGAGAAGCTGGGCGTACCGCCGATCAAGACGTATGACGAATTGATCGCACTCGCGTACAAGGTGAAGGAGCAAGAGAAAGGCATCGTCCCGATGACCGCAGGCTCTTCCACTTATTCATTCGTCGGCCACCATGCGCTTAACGATTACGAGTCACATGTCAGGCCGACTCACGCACTTGGCAATAGCCTGATGCTCTACTATAAAAACAATGACGGCAAAGTATACAATCTGTTGGAAGAGCGGGAGCCGATTGGGACGTGGCTGGCGAACACGCACAAATGGTTTGTCGACGGACTGATCTTCAAGGACATTTTGACGACGAAAGATTTCCAGCAGCCAGTCTCGGCAGGCAAAGTGGCAATCGTGCCGAACGGCGCGTTCGGCATTGGCGACCAATTCAAGAACACGTTCAAGAATAACGTGCCAGGCGGCGAGCTGGAAACAGTCACATTCTTCGATCCGACGAAGGGTGCAAACATCACCAATTTCAAACAGTGGAACTTTCTCGCTGTTCCGAAGGTGAGCAAGAACAAGGAGCGGGCGATGATGTTCCTGAACTGGGCGAATGAGAAGGAAAACTACGATCTGCTCTCTTACGGAATCGCAGGAAAGCACTGGGAACCGGTAGGAGAGGACAAAATGAAATTTCTGGATACTTCCGGCTACTCTGCTTTCGGCTATGTCTGGGTATGGAATCCAGTCGATGAGCGCAGTGAAGAACATGGCGACCCGGAGAATGAGAAAATGGACGCCGTGCTTCGCGATGCCGACATGTTCACTACCGATATTTTGGCCGGCTTCGAATTCGACGGAACCCCGGTGCAAAACGAAATCAGTCAGTACAATACTGTCGATGGACAATATTCCACGGCGCTGTTTAACGGGGTTATAGATCCGGACGAAACATTGAAGAAATTCGAAGCGGAGGCTGGTCCCGCTCTCAAAAAGATCCAGCAGGAGCTTCAAAGGCAAATCGATGAGTTCCTGGCGGGAAAGGCGCATTGAACCTGAATCACATGAAAATCTGGTAAATTTAGGATGCCTATCCATGTAACAGATATCCCGATATGCGGATGACTTATACCTAATTTCGCAAAAGCGGGAACCCGGAGTAGAAATAAAGATTTAAAGTTGTTTTTCGATATTTTTATACTTGAGAATAAAGAAAAGGAGCTGGCCTTGATGAATTTGAATAAAAAATGGCTATCCGCATTCATAGCGGCCCAATTGTTAATGGCTCCGGTCTCTGCGGTGCAGGCGAAATCAACTGTGCCGGCTGTGACGATCCAGCAGGCGGCAGATGCTGACCAGACGGAAGCAGAAAATGATACTGGTAATCCACAAGAGCAGACGAAATTCCGCAATCTCGCGGTTGGCCTACCGTACGAATGGTCAGAAGCGCCGGAAGCTTCGCATCCCGATGATGGACACAAGCTTACGGACGGAAAATACGGCACATTAAATATGAACGACCCGGCATGGGTAGGACATGTACGCGGACAAACGCGCGAAATCGTATTCGATCTAGGAGAGGAAAAGTCGATTGGAAAGATTACGGCTAATTTCTTTCAAGATTATCCAGCGAACTCGATCCTCGTCCCGCTGTCGGTATCGATGTATGTCTCTGATGATAAGGAAAATTGGGGGCTGCTTTCCCATAACGCTACTCAGTTGCTTTGGGGAGAAGGACCGCCCAGACACGAGACTTTTGAATGGGATGGCAACCGGGATGGAATCAAAGGCGGGAATACGGATGGCAAAGTGGCTTTGGCCCGTTATGTGAAGATAGCTTTTACGATGCATCATTCGCTATGGGAATATATTGACGAAGTCGAAATTATGGGTGCGGACGGCAAGGTTGACGGGGCGGTAAAGGTTCCTGCCGAGCAGCCTCATTTTCTGGAGCCGGGGGAAGATACGGCTGGTATCCGGAATCTGAATCTGCTGTATAACGGACAATACGCGAATGGTATGGGCAATTGGAACAAGAAACGGATTATCCCTAACATCAGTTATGTAAATAAAGACGGTGAGCCAGTCGATTGGCTTTTTGACGGCGTTCTATATCTCGGGATTGCTTCGCCTGCCGGCCGCGATTTCGGTCTCGGACAAACGAACCTGGACGATTGGAAATGGTATTTGGATAAAACATTTGCACCCTCAGGTGATATGCAGCAGTTGAATGAGGCAGCCAAGGAAATTGGGGCTAAACTGAAACAGCCCGATCATCAAGTTAAGGTTGTGTTAATGATTCCGAATCCCGGGGAATCTTTAACAGATTTTGGCGATATTGACGGCAGCGGTTCCTTAAACTTTAACGACTCCGTCGCAGGCAAAGAAAAAGCGTTTGAAAACAGGAAAAAAGCGGTGCAGTGGTGGCTGGATCAGACCCAGCAAAGATGGCAGGCGGAAAGCTACTCTAATCTTGATCTTGTCGGCATGTATTGGATGCCGGAACAAATCGAGATATCCGAATCGGGACCGGACATGGTTCGCGCGGTGACAGAAAAAGTGCATGCCATGCAGATGAAGGCTTTCTGGATTCCTCACTCTTTAGCTTACAAAATGTTTATGTGGAAAGACGTCGGGATGGACGCCGCGGCTTACCAGCCGAATTACTTCTTTGGCGGAATGGACTCCGACCGTTTGGAAGATGCTGCGAATAATGCAAAGCGTTACGGAATGGGGAACGAAATTGAATTTGATGACGGGATGCTGACAGATCCCGTACTCCGCAAGCGTTATATCGAATACTTGGACAGCGGCGTCAGGTCCGGCCTGATGCAAAATGGTTTCAGAGCTTACTATCAAGGCAATAATGCAGTATACAACTTAGGGGTAAGTAAGGATCCCGGTTTGCGTTTAATGTATGACTGGCTGTATCAATATTTGAACGGAACGTACGCCATTGACAGCAGCCCGGCGCCGGAGACGATGGCTGAGCTTGTACGGAGTTATGTCGCATCGAAAGAAATCGATTCGGTTTTTGGCAGTGAGTTGTCGTATCGGTTGCAGATCATCAAGCTTCTTCTGGAACAAAACAAGCCGAAGGATGCCGTAACGTATATGCAGGATTTTCTCGCGCACATTCACGATCCAGCCGTGCAAGCGCAAGGGCTGATATCCGCTCCGGCAGCAACACTGCTTGATACCTATGCCCAAGTTCTCATTCATACCTGGTCTGACGGCTCGGGGCTCAGCAATCTGGTTCTTGGCAAAAATTATTCGGTTTCGAAGCCGCCTAACAGCAACTATCCCGATTCCGGGAACGAACTTACGAACGGCCAATTCGGCGGGGCAGATTACGGCAACAAGCAGTGGCAGGGCTATGCGGGAAGCGACTACCCTGACGAACGGAGCCGCACAATCACATTCGATTTGGGCAGCAGCAAATGGATCGGGCTAGTTAGAGCCCATTTTCTTCAGGATAAAGGACCCGGCATCTATTTCCCTCAAAACGTCACTTTCTCCGTCTCATCTGACGGCCAATCCTGGAGCCGGCTTGCAACCGTTACTACACCACCGGCACAAGATGGAGCCTCGGCCGAGTTCGTGAGCTGGAGCGGGATAATTGACGGCGTGCCTGGGGAAGCGGGAGCTGATAAAGTGTACGCCCGCTACGTCAAAGTCGAATTCCCTGTCAACGTCTGGGTCTTCCTCGATGAAATCGAAGTTCTCGGGATTGACGTTGATAAGAGCACGCTGGGAGAGGATATCGATTAAGCGAAGAAGCTGCATGACGGTGTTCAGCGCCGGGGCAAGTCTCCGAAGCAGCATAAGCGAAACTAGTAACTGCAACAACGTCCAAGGGCAAGCTCCGGTTCATCGTCGCTAGTAAAGAGGGAGCACATGGCATTCGCGATAAAGCGAACGTATTGAAGCTGACTCCCAAAAAAAAAGCACCCGCATTTTGATGGGATGCTTTTTTTTATGAGAAAACTATGCGTAGAATTTATGTCGAGGGACAAGAACAAGGTCCCCTTTAAATCACGCTTAAAAATTTTTTTGATGGGGATTTACAAATAAGAAAAAATATCATACTATATTTTTATACTTTTAGAAATAAGGAAATATAGATGAAAAACGAGGAGACAGTACATGGAAAGCAAGTCGGAGATGCGCGATGCCATAAAAGTATACTAAGCTCTTGGAGAGCCGACGCGGATCAGTATCGTCCTACTCCTTGCAAGCGAACCGGACCAATGCTGCGTCTCGCTGGGAGAGAAGTTAAAAAACGTCGCCAACTCGACATTATCGCATCATCTGAAGCAGTTGTCGGAGTGCGGATTACTTCAATCGAGGAAAGAAGGAACATTTATTTATTACAGCCTGAACCGCAGAGTGGTGGAAAAATATTCGCCCTTCTTGTTGACATAATTTTTTTTGATAATTAATTCAATAATCTTAGGAATATAGAAATTTATTTGATCAGAAGGCTGTAATGAATAACGAAGTTGATCTTTGAAAAATGAGTAATGAGAATGAGACTTTACAGAGTAAAATCAACGAATCAGGTTGAGATCTGTTATTCACTCGCTGCTCAGTTTTGAGAGTTCAACTCTCATATTTAAGCTGTCTGAGTTGCAGTATCGAATGAACTGCTTTGATCCTTGAAAACTGGATAACGAAACGAAATTTACGTTTTAGTAAACCGCCACAACGAATGAGCCTCTATTACAGAAAGGTGGAAAACGACATGATAAAGTTTGTATATATGATCAATCGGATCGGGGGGATGAGTGTCGATAAGTTCGTAGAATACCATCGACATAACCACGCTCCGTTATTTACCTCGATCCCAGAGGCCAAGAAGTATGTCCGAAAATATGTGGTGTCTCACCCGGTTGCCGCCGAGGGCTATCCGCAACCAGCGTATGATGGGCTTACTGAAATCTGGTTCGACAGTTGGGCCGACCATGATGCATTCTTCACATCGGACAACTACCTGCAAAAAGTTCAACCCGACGAAAAGAAGTTCATTGACTACAGCTCTGTCGGCATCATGGTCACAGAAGAAAAAACAGTGATCTAACTTTGTAAACCCTTCATAGCATCACCGGTAACGGCATGAAGAGAATGAATCAACTGTTTGACTTCGGGAGCATAGCAGGGAGTCAAGGATGATAGGCCAGAGGTAGATGTTATGCATAAAACTGACAGGTACTAATCGGTCCAGGGGTTATCCAAATTCACCTGGAAGAATAAAGCAGGGGCTAAAATACAGATTTGTTTCGTATCCAGTTTTTCAAGGGTAGTACTTGAAACGATGAGAAAGTGCAGTGAATTTCTCGCGGTAAACTTTTTTTTGAATAACGTTTGCTAGGTGGTGATGTTAGAGGTGTCCCGGGCATACCCATCCCGAACACGACAGTTAAGCCTCTAGCGCGATCGTACTTGGACCGAAAGGTCCTGGTAGAGTAGGACGCAGCCAAGCAACGAAATAGTCCCATTGAGAGTCGCTATTATAGCGGCTTTTTTGTTGTCGAGGGACAAGAACATGATTGTCTGGAGGAGCCGCAGCGCATGGATTGGGATTGTGATTGCTACCTGTGGAAGGACAAGAACATAGTCCCATTGAAAGTCGCTATTTTAGCGGCTTTTTTGTTTTATCGGTACAAGTTCTTGTCCCGAGCCAAGGACAAGAACTTGTACCGATTGCCGGAATGGACAAGAACATATTCCGATTGCCGATTAGATTGATGTCTAAACGATTGAAAAATGAATTCGAAATATACCAATAAATAAGCATAAGCAAGTACAAAAGGGAGCCTGTGCTTTTATGCTTTCAATTATCCTTTCTTGGGTACCGCCAACTTTTTAACGAAAATATACGCTAAGCCCTGAAGTGCGTCCGACTTGGCGTTTCTCCTTACTCTAAGCTCAAACGACATGATCACCCGACAAACAGAATTAGACTGACTCGTAAAAAAGCAGTGACGTACTAGGAACTCGAAAGGGGAGCATATGAGACCTAGACTAGACTGCCGCTGCTTTTAATAATAACCTCACCTTGTCATTTATGGATGGGATCTCCGCACTGACTGTACTTTCATATATTGAATGATCTTTTCCATAAAACAGTTGATTCTAGTCTCTCGATTCAAAGTAATTGCTCATCCGGATCTCAATCCCCCATCAAAAATCGACTTTCTAAACAAGACGGGAATTGTCTTGTTTAAGTGATACATTGAGTAAGAGAAATCATTCAAAAAAAGGAGAGATGAACGGATATGATGCATGTAGTGAGCGAGGAAATAGCTGCGCTAGCGGCGGCGTACAACGCCGTCTGGAACGAACCGGATGCAGGCTTGCGGAGGAAGGCCATCGAGGAGCTGTGGACGGAAGGAGCGATTCATTGCACGGACACGCGCGAAGAAAAGGGACACGATGCCATCGAAGCCAGAATCGTCGAGGCGTTCGACAAATTCGTCGATCAAGGCTCTTATACATTTAAGCCTTTGAACAACGTCAGTCATCATCACGGCGCCATCAGGCTCGGTTGGGTCATGGTGCCGTCTGGGGGCGGCAAGACGCTAGGTGCGGGCACGGTATTTATTTTGTTAGGGGAAGACGGCAGGATCGCAAGGGACTATCAGTTTACCGATGAGGTATAGACGAGGGAGAACTTACAGATGCAAAAGATGAGAAGTTATCATGTGGAAATGGGAAAAGGGCTGAATGGAATCTCCTTTAGGGAGCACGCCATTCCCGTCCCAGGACCGGGAGAAGCGCTTGTTCGGGTAAAGGCATGTTCGCTGAATTATCGGGAAATCATGATTATTTTCCAGGGGGTTTATCCACTGCCGGTTCGGTCTGACGTCATTCCGCTATCTGACGGAGCCGGTGAAGTCGTGGAGGTCGGAGAAGGGACTACTCGCGTGAAGCCAGGCGATCCAGTCGTAGCCTCCATTTTCCCAGATTGGACGCATGGCCCGTTCAGTCTGGCCAATGCCGCGCAGCTCGGAGGTTCGCTAAACGGCATGCTGTCGGAGTATGTTGTCCTGCGTGAAGAGGCGTTAGTCCCAATCCCGGAGCATCTTTCCTTCGAGGAAGCCGCGGCGTTGCCCTGCGCAGGCGTTACTGCCTGGCATGCGCTCACTTGCGGCCCGAATATGGTTGCCGGGGATACCATCCTTACGCTCGGCTCGGGAAGCGTCTCCCTGTTTGCGTTGCAATTAGCTCATTCGCTCGGCGCGCGGGTCATCGCTACTACGTCATCCGAAGCCAAAGCACAGCGACTCAAGGCGCTTGGTGCAGACGAAGTAATTAATTACCGGGTAACGCCGGACTGGCATAAGGCGGTACGCGAATTGACCGACGGACGGGGCGTTGACCGCGTCATAGAGGTCGGGGGCGCGGGCACGCTTATACAATCCATCATGTCGACGGCCTTTGAAGGGCATATCAGTTTGATTGGAGGCTTGAGTGATCGGACGCAGACGATCGACTTCAACGCGCTAGTCTCCAATGTATACGGATTGCGTTCGATAGCCGTTGGCAACCGAACGCAGTTCGAAGCGATGAACACCGTAATCTCAAAGCACCGGATCAAGCCGGTTCTCGACCGAGTCTTCCCTTTCGACAAAGCCAAGGAAGCCCTGACATATTATCGCGAAAAATCGCCATTCGGCAAAGTCGTAGTCCGCGTTGGCTGAGTGCGATGAAGCTTTCCAGCGCAATCGAGAATGTGTTCTTTACAGTGGATGGCGAGGCACAGGACGAAGGTTTGAATTTCGGGAGTGCCGGCGAGGCATCCCCGAATACGCTCGTCTTTGAGCATGTGATGAAACCGGGCGAGGCTCCGGATTCTTTCAATGGAGCGGTTACGATCAAAATGGACGGCATCGACCACGAATTCGTCGTGGAGATTCCATTCCGGAAGGCCGCCGTCCAAGCAATCGAGGCGAAGCCCGATACTAGCGCGAGTGCGGGAGACCTTACCTTCGAGGTTTCTGACGTATCGGTCACGCCGATCACGGCCCGATTGAAGACCGCGGTCACCCTGGCGGGTGCGGAGACGCTAACGTGGGATGAGGAGAAGCGGTTAACCCGAATCGGGATTGCTGTGTACGACGATCAAGGACGCAGACTGCCTGCACTCAACGGGGAAGGCAAGATTGACGGGAACCGCCTCGTCTTCGATCGCCGATACGCCTCGACTTCGGGGACGAGTACATTTTTGACGGTGAAGCCCTTCCTGATTCGGGATGACTTTGCGGAGGAAGTGGAGGAAGAGCAGTTCCTGAAAGGACTGGAAACGAGGATCGAGCTTTCACCCGCTTCATAATTCGTTGGACCGGCGAACTTGTATAAATAGATAATCTTGCGACAAGCATTAAGGCCATCCTCTTGATATGCTCCCCAAATAGTAGACAGGTGAAATAATAAAACCTGCTACTGTGAGGGGAGCATTTTTCATGTCAGGCATTCCATATACCCCAAATGAGAAGCTCGCCATTATCAAAGAGATTGAATATGGAGAAAATGGACATTTCACTGCGACTAAACCGAACGAGAAATGGGTAGCAGATGTAACGGAGTCCAAATACAGTTATGGTCAAAAAGCGTATCTAAGTGCCCTTAATCTAAAATGTCCACTTCAAAATATGGAAAAAATTGGATTAGATGAAATATCACACTTACCGATGGGAGCTGGTTATTTGTCGAGTGACTTTTATCGACGGATCAGAGAAGTCGAAGAGCAGGAGAGTCAGAAAGTACAAGAAGCAGAAACTGAAGTAAAAGAGCCATAACTACGGATCGCAGTTTTATGTAATAGGCAGCTTAATCGTTATCCTTATCCCTGAAACTATATTGTATATCATACGAACCCGCGATCAAGTGATTGCTTGATAAGCGTGGTAAGACTTAAAAGACCGAGATGTTCATAAAGGAGCCCAAGCAAACGGATGAAGAGGTCTTGAACCTTCCATATCCCGCGCCAGGCTCCGGTCAGAGTTAAAGAATCAGCTTGAAATGCTCTCCTTTGTCTTATGAGTAAGGTTAATGATGACTTCAATTATCGCGACAATAATGAATGAGATTCCGAAAAGAGGCATCAATAAACCTAATATCACCATGAATGCAATAAACCCGGCCGATATTTTGCCTGATGGAGGAGCAGAAATACAGTTCTTTTTTTTACGTGCAAGCCACGTTTTATATCCCCAAAAAATAACAAACAGGAAAGCAAGGCAAACCACCAAATTCAACAGTTTATTGGGCCAGCCAAACAAATGGCCTTCATGCAGCGGGATCCCCCATGTAAACCATTTTGCTAAAATGCCATAATCCTCAAAACCAACCTTGGATATGAACTGGCCGGTATATTGGTCAAAATAGGATGTTATTTCCTTGTATGGGCTAACATCTAAGCCGGTTACTCCCGTATTACTTCCTTTAGATACGGTATACACTCCATCCTGGCTCGTTGGGTAAATGATCGAGTACGGTTTGGAGATATGATTTTTATCAACCTCATTCATCAATTGCTGGAGGGTGATCTTGTTGCTGTTCATTGACATGTCATCCATATTCATATTCGCCATGTTTCCATGTCCTGCATGACCGGCATGAGACTCGGTTGAAGTGGGGGCCTCATTTTTACGGGTCGCCCACGGAATTTCATTCATATCCGATGTGGGTGCTTGTTTTGCCAATGTGGGAGTTCCGATCGCCGGATATTTTTGAGCTGCAGAGTAAATAAAGTTACCCATAAATGCGGACCAAGGTAAGCCGGTAAAAATAATGATAACCATTGGAATCGTAATGATGGTTCCTGTTAATGCATGCCATTTCAAGCTTTTTTGCCGGTCTGTTGATTTATTCTTTTTCTTCAATGCATTTCCCTTGAATGTCATATAAATTCCGGAAAACAATAGGAAAATGGCCCAACAAGCTGCCAGCTCAACCAAATAATTAACGACGGTTCCGCCTACAAAGAGCGAACTATGAAGATTCCTCATGACATTCGAAAAAGTATGAGCTGCATTTTGATTACCAACGATTTGATTATGATTATCTAAAAAAACATACTTTTGGTGGCCTTGTTCATTTGTCATCGTCAATCGTGCATTGTAGGGATCATCTAAAATAATCACCTTTGAGACAGAGTAATCCTTATATTGCCGCGATGCTTTTTCAATTCCTTCGTCAATCGTGAGCTGTTCCGTCTGAGCACCGTCCCCGAAAAATAAATGGTCATATATTTTATTCTCAATATTTGGATAAAACAAATACCCGATTCCACTTAAAGTTAATGTAATAAGCAAGGGAGTAATAAATAACGCGGCATAAAAATGCCACCGCCAAAACCGATTATACTTATTTTTATTCATTCGTAAGCAAGCCTCCGTTTTTAAATGATGCGTTATGCCACTTTTGGCCAATTTTGGCTGTAAGCTATTCCTTTTCGGATATTTCTTTACTTGTCCAGTCGGATCTGGATTTTTAACGATATTAATTATACCTAGGTCGAACAATACGCCAATAACTCATAAGGGCTATTACTTTCATAATGTTGTGAACTTTTCTTGTATTTTGCAATTAAAGCTATCAAGTTTTACAAGGGAGACAAACTTAAAGGACGCTATGGGGTTATTCAGATAAAACAGGTATGAAAGAAGGTAAAAGTATACTTTTCTTCCTTAACTATGTTCCCTTTGGAAGGTGATTCTGATGCAGGTTGTTCATTTTTTTTTGATTTTATAGCTCGTTCGAGTCTGTTCGATCCTCTTCCGACTGTCATATAGTAACCATTGAAGAAAGGAGCGAGAACAATGAACAAGCTGTCATGAGAGCGTGGAATAAAACATGCAAGAGAAGAGGTAGGTTTGAATGGCATGGAAAAATGGGTTGACATGGACCTTGATTCTAGGGCTGCTGATTATGGCGGGGTGCGGAAATTCGCCAGCCATCCCATCGCGGCAAGCAAGTAGCGGCACTGAAACGACTGATTTACACGATAGCAATAAAACGAATAAGCACTTTCTTACTTTTGAAGATAACAGCGGTAGGAGCATTACATTAGAAAACAAGCCGGAGCGTATCGTCATCCTTAACAATGAAATTACAGAACTTTTCTATCAACTAGGCGGAGAAGCCGTGGGCATTGCAACTTCTCCAGGCGTCGATATCCCGGAGAAAGCGGCAGATGTCCAGCAAGTCGGAGCCATAAACAGTGTGAACATGGAGCAAATTATGAAACTGAAACCAGATTTGGTGATTGGACAACCGCTATTCCATCAAAACCTGATTGACACTTTTACCGACGCCGGAATCCCTTTTGCTATTTTGACCATCAATTCAATAGCCGACATTCGGGAAAACGCACAGCTATGGGGGAAAATTTTGGATAAGGAGCAGGATGCCAATCTCGCTGTCGGTAACATGGATGCACAGCTTCAATCATTAACCCAATCCCTGCCTTCAGATGGGCCTAAATACGCAATCATTACGCTGATGGCGAACAATATCTCACTGCAAAAACAATCGAGCATTGCCCTGGACATTGCACGTTTGTTGAAAATGAAAAATGTTGCTGAATCGCTTCCGTCAGGAAAGATGCCTAGTTCAGTACCCTTTAGCATGGAAAAGCTGGCTGAACTGGATCCCGACTATCTATTCATTGTTGTTCATGGCTCGAACGAGGATGGGCAACGGATGATACAACAGCAGCTTGAGAGTAACCCGGCATGGTCGTCTCTGAAGGCGGTGAAATCCGGTGACCTTCACATTCTTCCACCCTCCATGTTTGTTACCAGTCCTGGAATCCAAATTGCTGATTCTCTCAAATACATGAAAAAACTTGTATACCCTAACTCAGTAGCAGGGAATTAATGCGGAATACGAACCAGCTATTGACGAAGCGAAGCGCATGGCTTCTGACCCTGCTTATGATGGCTCTACTGACTTTAACAGCTAGTCTTAGCATTGGGGTGGTGAAAGTCAATCCGGTGGATATGATATCCATACTTACGGGGCATAAAGATGTGGATGCTTACTCGATTATATGGAATATCCGCCTGCCACGGGTATTGATTGCAGCTCTGGTTGGAATGGGACTTGCCTTATCGGGGACGATTCTTCAAGGTGTGCTGCAGAATCCGATGGCGGACCCGCATGTGATTGGCATATCTTCAGGGTCAGGGGTTGCCGGCATTGGTATCCTACTGGCATTACCCGAATACGGCCACCTGCTGGTACCCGCTGCTTTTGCGGGGGCTGTCATAGCTGCCCTGATCATATATATGCTGGGCTGGAAGAATGGTATGGTTCCAGTGCGGTTAATCTTGTCCGGCGTTGCCGTGTCCGCATTTTTGAATTCGGGTATCTCGGCATTGTTAACATTTTATAGTGATCGAGTAGAAGGGGTGTTGTCATTTATGGTTGGGAGTCTGTCCGCCAAAAGCTGGCCCCACGTCGAAGTTTTATGGCCGTATATTCTTCCTGGAGCTATAGCGGCTTGCCTGTGCGGACGCTGGATCAATATCATGCTCCTCGGAGAAGCCACCGCCGTTTCCCTTGGACTTAGGCTGGAATGGGTAAGAGTCTTTCTGCTTACGTTGGCCTCATTGCTGGCAGCCGCAGCAGTCAGCGTCGCTGGACTTCTAGGTTTCGTAGGTCTGATCATCCCTCATCTTGCAAGGTTAATGATCGGAAATGATTATCGTTGGTTATTGCCATGCAGCGCCTTACTGGGGATCGTTGTGCTTGAAACCTCCGATCTGATATCGCGAATGCTTTTTTCACCGGTGGAACTTCCTGTTGGCATTATTATGGGGGCTATTGGGGCTCCATTTTTTCTCTATTTACTTCGGTCTAAAAGGTAGACTCCATTTAAGATTTCAAGTAAGTGATTTCTTGTTTTAGGGGGAAGGTGATTCATGTCAGCTCAAGTAAAAGTCATTTCAGCAATCAGTATTTTTTTCGTGCTGACAGTTTTTATCTTGCTTTTCATCCGGGTGACCGTTCAACCCCCGGGAATACAAGGGTGATTTTGGATCATTCGTTGCAATGGGTCGTTACACCGCCTTGCTTTAATTCGGCAAAAGTGACGAACAATTTAACGGAATCAAAGCTCTCGCGTGCTGAAAAGCTGCAATACAAGCCGGACTCGACGTGTACTGAAGAGTCGCTTGCCGGCATGAAGCAGACGTTATTTCAGATACTCTTGGAAAAGATCGGAGCAAAGAAGGGGGTATGGGATTGGTGAACAGTAAGATGCATAAAGCAGTATCTGTAGCGATTGTAACTACCGGCCTGTTCATATTGTCTGCATGTTCAGATTCGGCGTATGACAAGGAATCCGGGCAAGGCATTTTCCAGGACATTATTAACGTAGACATCAAAACTAGCCCAGATAAGATCGTACTGAATCAGCCTGTTACGATAAGCGCAAGCGTCTCACAGGGAGGGGACGCAGTCAACGATGCCAAAGAGGTAGAGTTCGAGGTATGGAAGTGGGGCGATAAAAATCACGAGACGCTTAAAGGTAAGCATCAGGGTGAAGGTGTATACAGCATTGAAAAAGAGTTCCCGTCAGAAGGCATTTATTATGTTATCGCACACGTGTCTGCCCGCGGTATGCATAACATGCCGCGCAGGCAGCTGGTTATAGGTAACGTTTCAGAGAAAGAGATAGCACAGGCGAATGCTGATCCGAATCAGAGCACACATCAACACTGATGTTTATCAGCCAGCCGATCATTCTAGGGAAAAGGAGGAAGAACGATGAAAATGAGATTGTCGTTATTTGCTGTTTCTATCATCACCGTTTTGATGTTGGCCGCATGCGGAGGTAATTCCAGCCAGCAGAATCAAACGAACACGGCTGCAGTCGAGACAGATTCAGAGGCAGATATGCTATATAAAAAAAATTGTTTGTCTTGCCATGCTGCTGATCTAAGCGGCAAGGTCGGCCCGAGCTTGAAAGAAATCGAGTCCAAGCTCTCCAAGGAAGAGATCATGGAGAGAATCACCCTAGGACGCGGCGGAATGCCTTCATTTAAGAGCCGGTTATCTGAGCAGGAGATTGAGGCACTCGGATCCTGGTTGGCAGACAAGAAGTAAATAAAGGAGGAGATGACCATGGTTAAGACCAGAAACGTTTATTTTCTGGCAGTGCTTCTTGTTTTCGTCCTGCTCGTCACCGCTTGTGGAGATGGTAAACCGCACAAGCTCAATATTAAACTTGAATCGTTTCAATATATCGATCAGGAAGGAAATCGCAAAGACATTTCGGATTTAAAGGGCAAGGTTTGGGTGGCTGATTTTATATTCACGCACTGTACTACCGTCTGCCCCATGTTAACCGCCAATATGTCGGATCTTCAGAAAGAACTGAAAAACGCCGGAATTAAGGCTGAGCTGGTTTCGTTTTCAGTTGACCCCGAGAATGATCATCCCGATGCAATCAAAACCTATATCAGTAAGTTCAGTGATGACCTTACCAACTGGCAGGGACTTACGGGGTATTCATTCGATGACATCGAAACCTTTGCCCGTAATAATTTCAAGATGGCGATACAGAAGGATACGACTTCGGATCAAGTGATCCATGGCACTTCTTTCTTTCTAGTTGATCAAACGGGAACCGTAGTTTCCTTCTACGATGGCCAAGAGCCTCCTTACGACAAAATCAAAAAAGATATCAAAGCCTTGGAACGTTCATGACTGTAATCCATCATTAACGAAATTGCACCGTGGATGATGATCCCTATCAAGTAATTTGTTATATCAGATAATTATAAGGTTGTACAAATCAAAACACCTTCAAGAAAAACCAACCATGTCGTACGGGATGGATATAAACTTGGAGGTGTTTTTATGTTGGCAAATATAGTAACTTATCATGCTTAAACGGTCTGTCACGTTCTAGCTTATTCTACTATAGCGCTATGAGTCGACGTAACGGTGAGAAACACCGTAAATTTCATGTATTTGACAAAAATTCGATCGTAAATCCACTGCTTATAGCCATTTGGAGTCATATCTGTTCGAATTGCTTCGGGATAAAATAAAGGGTACGGACTGTACTTGGAAGGAGACTTTAAGGTTGACATATAAGCAAATCAAATGGCTGATCCTGACGATTCCCACGTTAACCATTGGAATTTGGGAGTACGTTCGGCATGAGTTTCTGCTTCCCTATATATCGATGGAGTTTGGTAATTGGCTTGCGCCTCTGCTAGTGCTGTTGGTTACGATTCTATTCTTGACACAGCTGTTTACGATCATTGAACAAAATCAGGAAGAACTAAATCATGCGAAAGCCGAGAAGGCGGTATTGGAGGAAAGAGAAAAGATTGCTAGGGAATTGCATGACGGGATCGCGCAGTCGCTGTTTTTTTTAAACGCGCAAGTTTCACGGATGGAACAGATGAAACAGGCGGAAGGGCTGCCATTAGATAAATTGAAAGAGAGTGTGCACCGCACAAACGATTATGTAAGACAAGCCATTGCGAATTTGCGGCTTGCGGCGGACGTGGACCGGAACCCGTGGCTGCAAGGGATAGAAAGCCTCATGGACGAGCTGCGCCGGGAAACCGACTTGGAATTCGAATTGCAGTGGGATCTACCCGAACAACTGCTTAGTCCCAAGGAAAAAGTGGAATTGCTGGCGATTATGCGCGAGGCGCTGCTCAACATCCATAAGCACGCCGATGCGACGCGGGTGCGCGTTCAGGCGATGGCAATGAACATGGGATGGTTATGCCGAATTACAGATAACGGAAAAGGCTTCGATCCACAGACGGCCACCGGTAGAAACCGTTATGGCATGAAAATGATGCGGGATCGGGCCGATCATATGTCCTGGCTGCTGCTCATTGAACGAATAGAGAAGGAAACGTGGATTACAATCGCAAAGGAGGACAAGTAACATGTCAACATTCCGCGTAATGATCATCGATGACAGCGAAATAGCCCGGGAAGGCATCCGAATGATTTTGGAAGACGACCCGGCCTTCGACGTGGTGGCAGAAGGAAGCAGTGGGGAGGAAGCACTAAAACTCAGTGAGATATGGATGCCTGATCTGATTTTGATGGACATCCAAATGCCGGGAATGGGAGGACTGGAAGCGACCAAACGTCTGAAGGAAAAATATCCTTATGTCAAGGTGGTGATGGTGACCGTCTCGGACGATATCGCCCATCTCTTCGACGCGCTCAAGAAAGGCGCCCAAGGCTATTTACTGAAAAATTTGAAACCGGAGGCATGGCATGAGTATTTGAGAGCGATCGCCGTTGATGAAGCGCCGATGACGCGCGAGCTAGCTTTTCGCATATTGAAGGAGCTCTCTCCCATGGGCACCGAGGACGATGAGATGAGTCCGCTGACCGCGCGGGAACGCGAGATATTGGGGCTTGTTGCCAAGGGCTTAAGCAATAAAGAGATTTCGAGCCAACTGGAAATTTCGGAGCATACCGTAAAAAACCATTTGAAAAACATCCTTCAAAAACTCCACCTCGAAAACAGGGTTCAACTGGCGCGATATGCATATGAGCAGGGATGGATGGGCGGAAGGTAGTGAACGTGTGAAAGGAAGATGCTTGTGTTTTTGTTGGTAGAACTGTATGGTTGGCATGCTGTTTTGACGCCGGAGCTGTTGGTCGTCGCTGCAGGTATTGCTTTGTTATATGCCAAAGCAGGCAATATTCAGCCTAGTCGTGCAGGCGTTTTCGTCGCGATTCCTTGGAATAGACAAGCTTTATTTTATGCCGGTTTAGTATGTTTTTATTTCGGTTACGGCAGTTTTTTGTCCGTGCTAGTCAAGGAATCGATCGATTTTTACGTGTTACAGCTCTGCATTCGATATCTATGCATGATTCCCTTGTTCCTTGCAGGCCTGCCGGTCTGGATTCGGAATGCATTGCTTTCCCGGCTGCCGGGAGGATGTCGGGTGCTGCAAAACGACAGGTATGGACTGTTTGCTGAACTGGTTTTCTTTTTGCTTTTGTCGGTATTGTTGCTGCCCATTGTATTCAACGTGCTATTAAAAATAGTTATTCTACGTTTTATGGTTCATATTGGTTTGCTAGCAAGTGCCTGGCTCATGTGGGAACACTTCTTTCGGGCAGAGCGTTCCGGACGGCTGTGGAACAATCGAAAGAAGTTGCTCGTTTTAGGAAGCATACTGCTGTTTCCCATATGTATGGTCATGGCCGGTTCAAGTGTAATGGCATATAGCCATCCACAACACATTTTATGTATATCCCAACCCGTCGGGGCGATTCAATACGGAATCGTCAGCAAGTCCGCTTTCGGAGGGATGCTGCTTATGGTGGCGCAGCAGCTTTCGTTCATTCTAGCGATACGGATGGCCCGAAGAGGATCAGGGGGCGCCTGAGGCGATCCATATTTGCCGCTCTTAGAACGTAGAGGTGAACAAATAATCTGTCGGGGGACAAGAACAAAGTCCCATTGAAAGTCGCTATTATAGCGGCTTTTTTGTTTTATCGGTACAAGTTCTTATCCCGAGTCGAGGACAAAAACTTGTACCGATTGCCGTAAAGGACAGGAACATGAGCCGATTACCGATTAGATAACCATTTAAATATGTTTCCAATGCAGCTTCATTAAGCTAACGGCCACCGGAAACGTGTTCCTTTCCCGGCGGCCGTTGGTCACTCGTATTCGCATCCCAGTCGGTACGCGCGCTCGAGCAGCCCGATGACATGCTCCTCTGACTGGTGGAGGGTACCTTTTAGCAACTCGACTCTGGATTCCTTCACTCGCGCATAGCCGGAAATCAGGATATTGAGATAATGCGCCAACGTCTCCTCGCGCTTGTATTTGTCCATATGCGCCTGTTCTCCGCCGGCTAGGCAAATCCACAGTACCTTCTTCGCGTTCATTTTCTCGAACATGCCCATATTCCATACTTTGTCCAAGTAGCCCTTAAGCATTGCCGGGACACTGTACCCCCATAGAGGGAAAACGAAAACGAGCGTGTCCGCAGCAAGAATCCGATCCATTTCTTTACGAATCTCGGGGCCGTGGACCTTGTCCGGATTTATCCAGTCTCGATCGTCCTCGAGCGTATAGACAGGGTTGAACCCGTCGCGATGCAAGTCCAACAGGTCGACCTCATGGCCGTTTTGCTGCAGACCTTCCACGAAACGATTCATCACCGCGTGCGTAAGCGAATTTTGGCGAGGGTGCGTGACCGTAACAAGAGCTCTCATATATATTGACCTTCCTCTGCGTTAGATTTCCGGCGGCATCAGCAGAATCCGTTGAATCGATCACCGACGGCCGGTTACAAAAAGTCATTATGGATGATATACTCTATTCTGTGAAGTACGTACCTCAAAGTACGATAGGTACTATCAGGTACTATAGTATTCTTTTTATACCATCTAATCGGAGAAAGCAAAGGTGATTTAAGCATGAAAAAATACCGCAACGGCATGGAGGCCGCACTCGACGTGGCCGGAGGCAAATGGAAAAGCGTCATCCTATACGAATTGACGACCGGCAAGAAACGCATGGGCGAGCTGAAACGATTAATTCCAGATATCACGCAAAAAGTGCTGACACAGCAACTTCGCGAGCTCGAGAGGGACGGCATCGTCAACCGCATCGTCTATCATGAAATTCCGCCCAAGGTGGAGTACGAGCTTAGTGAATACGGCTTGAGCCTGAAAGAGATCCTGGAAAGCCTCTGCTTATGGGGTGAAAAGCATCTCGATAAAATATACGGAGACCGGTCGTCCGCCCTGTACAACTAAACGGATGGAGAGCAAAAACAAACAGATTAATCCTTAAGAAACTATCGGGGGACAACCAACAGTTAGTAGCTGTCGAAGGACAAGAACATAGTCCCATTGTAAGTCGCTATGTTAGCGGTTTTTTTGTTTTATCGGTACAAATTCTTGTCCCGAGCCCATGACAAGAACTTGTACCGATTGCCGTAATGGACAAGAACATGAGCCGATTACCGATAAGCTCATTAAGCTAACAGGAAGCATTCCTATAACGCAGAAATATCAGGTATGAGAAAGAAAAAGACTCCCTGGTAAAATTGTTTTGGGATCCCGGTAGCAGCCAGCGAACGGATTCCAAAACAAAACCAAGGAGAATACAACATGAATTCTACTCAAAACGAGCGAATAACTCAAGTCACATCAACGACTCTCATAGTCGGGGGGGATATCGCTAAGTCTAAGCACGTGGCTCGGACCCAGGACTTCCGGGGAGTCGAAGTTGGAAAGCCGGTAACTTTCGGGTAATTCAGTAAATTTACGTGTATAATACAGCTTATACATATATTGTTAACTTAAAGCTAATATACAAAAAGAGAGGTGTATTTATGAAGTCAAAGCTTTTTCTTTTATTAACTATCATTTCTTCCACATTATTTTTTTCCTTAATGGGTACGATTGAAGCAGAGAGTATTCAAACTAAAAATGATACGAGTACTGATTTTAAAAACACGATGGTTCTTTCCCTGGACAGTTCCGTGGCATTAATCAATGGTCAAAAGGAATCGGCTGTAAAACCGATTGTTAAAGATGGCAGAACATTAGTGCCACTTCGTTTGATATCTGAAGGATTTGGTGCAGTAGTAGATTTCAATACAAAAAGTCAGTCCATTCGCATTCAGTATTCAAATAAAACAATTTTAATGAAAATAAAAAATAAAAACATCACTATAGACGGTAAAACCGTTGTTATGGATGTACCTGCAAACATCTACAATGGCTCAACCTATATTCCTCTAAGATACATTGGGGAGGCTCTGAACAAAAAAGTAGTATATCAAAAAAGCACTGAAACTCAGCCATATAGATTTATTATTATAAGGGATGTCAATACTTCACCGATTGAAGAGTCCAAACTAATTCGCGTCTATGGGCTGACCTACGAAGGTAAGAATGTTATTTATAGTGATAAATATTTGGTTATAACAAAAGAGAACAATAAATTACGGGTAAGCCAAGATTTCTATACGTTCAACGACTTTAGTTATCATGTAACAAATGACGACAAGAACACAGTTCATCTTGGAGATATTTGGTTCAAAACTGAGAAGAGTGACTTCTATCTGATTTATGACTACAATACAACGCAAAAATTTATTTTATATCAGGTAAATGGAGAATCGATTTCAAGAGTAGCTGCTGAAAATGTGCCTATAAAGTCGGTAAAAACATATTTAGGCAATGTCTATTATCTAACTCAGTATCAACGTGGCTTGCTAGATGCCGATCAAACAACCAATTTGAAATATGCAACACACAATAATGGACAATGGTCTTCAGATTATTTAGGTAAGCCAGGATTTTATTATGGGTTTGATACCTTAGGTAAGGTTTATGATTGGCCCATTGATAAAGATGGGATCTCTACATTCGGTTATCAACGCGCTGGAAATCTAAGTTCAGATGAAAGGAAAAAAACATTTGGACAGTACAAAATCAAGCTGAGTGGGCACCAACACGAGCTTTTGAAGCCATAATGAATTACCATCTTGAGAAGAAGAGGGTGTCCCAAAAGTAAACCTTGGAACACCCTCAGCAACAAAATAGGATGTTAGGAGCTGTCGAGGGACAAGAACATAGTCCCATTGAGAGTCGCTATTATAGCGGCTTTTTTGTTTTATCGGAACAAGTTCTTGTACTGAGTCGAGGACAGGAGCTTGTACCTATTACCGTAATGGACGAGAACATAGTCCGATTACCGAGCCGAATCCCAGTGATAATTAATAAAGCGATAGAGGAGGTGCTGATATGGGGGAAATACGATGGGGTATTGTAAAATGGTTCAAAAAAGATAAAGGTTATGGGCGGATAATGTTAGGCGGTCAGGACGGCAACCATGTATTTGTTCACTTTAGCGAAATACTACTAGACCCAATTAGGTTACCAAACGGTTTTCGGTTTCTTAAAGAGGGTCAAAAAGTTACATTCGACCTATTCGAATTTCCGAGCATAGCGGATTCCCAGCGAAGGACAGCTAAGAATGTGTAAATATTAGAGGATTGAAGGCATCGTGAAGTACTTCATGAAGGTATGGACTCTCGGTATTCATCGTTAAGATAACAGGGAACGTAAGTTTGCTCAGCTGCGATTTACGAAAGGCGAGCCCCTTGTAGGGAAAGTGAGAGCTCGTTTTTTTATACAACGAATTGCAACTGGTGGTCATAAATGGAATCGCCGATTGATGAAGCTGATTACTGATTCGAATGGAACAGTATATCTGTCTAATGACACAAATGTGACCCCATTACAAGAAGTACTAAAGCCTGATTCTTGGTATTATCCTATCAAAGTAGACACTCGAAAAAAGCCTCATACATGCATCGATTCCTTTTTTTCGCATTTCAAAACGGAGAAGTTGTACCTCCTTCAGTGTAAATCAGAAGAAGAGTTACATCAAGCCGTTGAAGATTACATCTACTTTTACAACTACCAGCGGTTTCAGGCAAAACTCAAACAGCGCGCGCCGATTGGGTTCAGGCACGTGCTGGACTGCTTAGTCTTTTTCATCTGTCTACTTGACAGGGGTATGATCATTCTCTGGGCTTTTTTTATTTTATGTGGCTAGATTTGTGTCATTAAAAAATGCACAAATGTGACCCCATTGTAGGATTTTGACACAAATGTGGCTACATTCTGGGAGAATCATATTATTCGAATGAATTAAGCAAACGGGCAGTTTGAATAACAGACTGAAACCGCAATGGCAGTCTAACTTCAAGGGACAATAGTGAAGATACCATGTCTAATAACATAAAAGTGGCTACATTGGGGTGAAGTAAGTTCCAGCCAATTTCAACCTCTTCCCTTATGGGAATGCCCAAAAGTACTTACTATGAATGCCCACATGTACGATATCATAACGCTGCCAAAACGCTATAATGACAAATATTCATCCAAGTAGAGGAAGGTGATTAGAATGGCAGCGTTTTTATATAGGCTTGGAATGTCGGCTGCTAGAAACAAAAAGAAAGTCTTGTTTGGAAGTTTGATGGTACTCTTCATCACCGTTTCCCTTGGGCTGGGAATGGGTATTCATTTAAACGGTGAAATAACCATTCCTGGCACCAAATCCGAGGAAGCGATGAATGTATTGAAAGAAGAGTTCTCGCAAGGTACAGAGCCTGAAGGCGGTACGATTCAGGTAATATTCAAAGCTCCTGAAGGTCAAACGTTGGAATCAGAAGAAACGGAAAACATTATCGCTAAGACGCTAGAGTCCATATCTAAGGACACTGAGATCGCATCGATCGTCAGCCCATACGAGGGAGGTACAATCAGTTATAACAGAGAGATTGGATACGCGCTAATCACATTCAAAGCAGAGGCTTTACAAGTCACGGATGCATCTAAAAAGCTCGTATTGGAAAGTGTGGAGCAAGCGCGCAGCGAGGGTATACAGGCTGAACTCGGCGGAACCGTCGAATTCTCTGAACTTGAAATTGGCGGTATATCAGAGGTCATTGGCATCATTGCCGCATTTATGATCCTGGCAATTACGTTTACATCCTTGCTCGCTGCCGGATTACCTATACTAACAGCCATAATCGGGCTCGGGATAGGCGTCATGTCCGTCATTATTGCTTCTAATTTTATCGAAATGGCATCATTTTCTTTAATTCTAGCAATCATGCTCGGATTAGCAGTCGGAATTGACTATGGCCTATTCATTATTTCGAGATACAGACAGAATCTCATGGAAGGCAAAGGTGTAGAAGAGTCCATTGGGCATGCAAATGCTACCGCCGGTAGCGCTGTTATATTCGCTGGATTGACAGTTATTATAGCACTCGCCGGGTTATCTGTAACAGGAATTCCATTCATTACAGTAATGGGCGTAGCGGGAGCATTCACGGTACTTGTTGCCGTAATGATTTCCGTCGTGTTCATTCCCGCGCTTCTTGGATTTGCAGGCGAACGGATTCGTCCGAAGGCAAAGGCTGCTTCCACTCAGGTTCCCCCTAAAGTCAGCGAACAGTCGAGTCGTTGGGGACGAATAATTACGAAGTATCCATTACCGATCGCTCTTGCAGGCATTTTACTGTTAGGAGCAATAAGCCTGCCTGCACTGCACTTACAAACGGGTCTTCCGGATAAAGGCTCTAAATCGGTCGAAACAACGGAACGCCGTGGATATGATTTGATAGCGGAAGGGTTTGGTCCCGGCATGAATGGACCGCTCGCCGTGATTCTTAAAGCGGAGTCAGCAGACGATGCGCAAGCGACATTCGCGAAGGTAGGGAAGGAACTAAGCGAGCTGACGAATGTGGCAATGGCAATTCCGCCTGTCACGAACGCAACCGGCAAAATAGCCATGGTAACAATCATCCCTGGAACCGATCCAAAAAGTGAGAAAACTAGCGATCTGGTTCATTTGATCCGCGATAAGGCAGCTGAAATTAAGCAACAGGATCAAGTTGAGGTGATGGTTACTGGTACAACGGCAGTGAATATCGATATTTCTGAGAAATTAAATGAGGCTTTGCCTAAATTTGCAGCTCTGATTGTGGGATTAGCTTTGATTCTTCTCATGATGGTATTTCGTTCCATCTTAGTTCCGATCAAAGCCGTGTTAGGTTATCTCCTTACGCTTACGGCAACACTTGGATTCGTCGTATTTGTCGTGCAGGATGGCTACCTGGCCAACCTTTTTAACATCCCTGTAGCTGGTCCAGTATTAAACTTCTTGCCTATATTGACTGCAGGCATTCTATTCGGATTAGCCATGGATTATGAGGTATTCCTGGTCAGTCGCATGCGCGAAGAATTCAATCATTCGGGAAATGCGAAAAATGCCGTATTGTCCGGTCTTAAGAATAGCGGCAGCGTCGTAACTGCAGCCGGACTTATCATGATTGCCGTGTTCGCAAGCTTCATCTTCGTCGAAGATGTCATGATTAAATCGATGGGTTTGGCATTAGCGTTCGGCATATTGTTTGATGCATTTATTGTACGGCTGACCCTCGTGCCTGCGGTCATGACCCTAATGGGCCGCTCGGCTTGGTATCTCCCGAAATGGCTAGGACGTATATTGCCGAATATCGATGTTGAAGGCGAATCCATTGAAAAAGCACAAGCAGCAAAGAAAGAAACTGTTTTATAAAATCGAATTGAAGTAATCTTTACTGCATGATCATTGCCCAATCGTACATGAGGAGAAATGCCCTTATGTACGATTTTTTGTGTCGAAAATAAGGGTATAATAGAAAATATAAATGGAAGAACTTGAATGTTGTTATCATAGATAGAACGATATGGAGGACACATGAAAACGGAAAACGGGTTAAAGCAACGAACGCAACAAAATCGATATAACGACAACTTACCCGACACCTTAGTTAATGCCAGAGTTCCGAGCATGACTTGGGTTCTTTTTATTTATTTTCTATCCATGTTTGTACAGCTTCTGCACGAGCCATCGTTGATTGCTTTATCTTTCTTTTCAGGATTGATGATTCTTCACGCCTCATTAATCTGGCACTTCTCATCCCTGACGGATAAATATCCTTGGGTTTATTTTCTGATTCAAGGCCTGATTATTATGGGATGTGCGCTTATTATGGATCAAGCTACTCCTCTATTAATACTTGGGTTGTATCCCGTATTGACATGTCAGAGTGTTGGAGTTTACTATCACAAAATTAAAATGGTCATGCTGTCCGTTTTTTACTATGTTTTACTCATATCAACTCTCTTCATTATGGGACAATTAGAAATGTTGATTTTATTATCGATCTTGTATGTAATGATAACTGTCATTCTCGTTTCTTTTGCCGATTTATTTCTAAAGCAGGTTCATGCTAGGATCCGTACCCAAGCCTTTCTTGAAGATCTGGGGCGAGCACATCGCAAAGTTGAGGAACTAACTCTTTCGAACGAACGTCAACGAATGGCTCGGGATCTGCATGATACGCTTGCCCAAGGTCTGGCGGGTATCATTATGCAATTGGATGCGGTCGACGCACATTTGACGAAAGGCAACAACCAAAGGGCTCAAGAAATCGTCCAGCATTCCATGATCCATGCCAAGAAAACACTATCCGAAGCCAGGTTGGCCATCGATAATCTTCGCTCAAAAACGTTTGTTACCGTCGACTTCTCGGATGCGGTTCACGAGGAAGTAGAACGGTTCAAGAATGCCACCGGCATTCAAGTATTTCTTGATATGAGCATGAAGGGGGGCGTATCCAAGTTGATGATGGAACATGGGCTTTATATAATAGGAGAATGTTTAACCAACGTGGCCCGGCATGCTAAAGCCAGTCATGTGTGGGTATGTATTCATATAGAAGACGAGAACATGAAGCTTGAAATCAAAGATGATGGAATAGGCATAGCTTCAAATCAAAAGAATTCCATGTCTGGACATTACGGACTAATTGGAATGAAAGAGCGAGTTCGGATTTTAGGGGGATCGCTTATAATCACCAATAACATACCTTGCGGAACTGTAATCAAGATAGATACAACAGATAAGAAGGGAGAGACCACATGACTTACAACATACTTATTGTTGATGATCATTTAGTAGTAAGAGAAGGGCTCAAGTTTATGATCGAGACGAATGAGAATTTTCAAGTCATAGGTGAAGCGGAGAATGGAGTAGAGACCTTGAAGTTATTGGAATCTCTTACACCTGATGTCATTCTGATGGACTTGAATATGCCTAAAATGAGTGGATTGGAGACCATGATGGAGCTAAAAGAAAGGAACATCGATATCCCCGTCGTTATATTAACGACTTATAATGAAGATGAACTGATGATAAGCGGGCTTGAACTGGGTGCCAAAGGATATCTCTTGAAGGATACGGGCAGAGATCATTTATTCCGCACGATTGAATCCGCAGTACGTGGAGAAACGCTGCTGCAGCCAGAAATTGTGGAAAGAGTATTTTCATCAAGGCGTAAACGCTATAGCGAGCAGGATACGTCCACAGAGAACACATTGCTCTCTGAGAAAGAACGGATTGTTCTTCAGGCTATTGCACGTGGTTATCGAAGCAAAGAAATAGCCGGCGATATGGGAATCTCCGAACGTACGGTAAAAGCACATCTAACGAACATCTACAATAAATTGGGGGTGAATTCAAGATCCCAAGCAGTCGCTATAGCGGTCGAACGGGGCATCGTCCAGCTGTAAGATAGGTGCCAATGTAAAATACATAGGCGGTGACTAACTATGAAATCCTGTATTGTTGTCGAAGGACAAGAACATAGTCCCATTGAAAGTGTCGAGGGACAAAAACATAGTCCCAATGAAAGCCGCTATTTTAGCGGTTTTTTTGTTTATCGGTACAAGTTCTTGTCCCGAAGAAAAGACAAGAACTTGTACCGATTGCCGTAAAGGACAAGAACATAATCCGATTACCGATTAGATAAGCATCAAACTACATTTCACTATACTAATTCATTAAGCTAACGGGCAGGATAGTTGATTTAAACAAAACTTTACCTTGAACTTCCTCCTGGTCAACTATACGATCTTTATAGATGAAGGTATAAAAAAAGGAATTTTATCAAGAGTTATATTAGTCACATATTCGCCTAATCGATAGTTAAGGGGAAATTGTATGTTTGAACAAGTAGATATAAACAGTATCCTCAAAGATCTTCATGAAAAAGGCTTAATTGATAACACTGTTATTGCAACCAAAAATAGGACTGGTTCTACAGATGGGCGGGTTTATATTCTTTCAGAGCACAGCGAATCGAAATACGTTTTAAAAATAGATCACTCGAACCAAATTATTTTGGCGGAACAATTTCTTAATACACATCGGCACATTAATCTTTTGCCTAAAATTCTCTATACTGATCCAGCAAAAGAGTATATCGTATATTCATACATTGCAGGTACAACTCATACTGCCAATGGTTTAAAAATCAATTGGTTGACAACATTGGTGAGAGAGCTCTTCAATCATTACGAAAAACATCTACATACAGACAAGTGGGGAAGACTAGGATCACCGGTTCAATCCTGGCGTGAATGGAACATTCGGAGTTTAGAAGATACGAGAAATAATTGGGGAAGCCTTTTACCAATTGAGGATTATTATAGATTGGAATCCATTGTTGAAAGAATATCCAAAAGTGCAGAGAATGAAGCAAGATTTTTGCTCCATGGAGATACTGGTGTCCATAATTTTGTATTTCTTGAACACTCATTAGTTGGTGTTATAGACCCTTCGCCAATGATTGGCCCTCTGTTATACGATTTTACGTATGCTTTTTGTTCCTCTCCAGAAGATTTAAACCTAGAAACCATATTGCCTGCATTCAATTTGCTGAATCATGAACCTTTGGAGAGATCAAGGTTTATTGAAGAAGTTATCTTTCAACTTTATTGCCGTATTGGTATCTGTATTCAATTCCATCCGCATGATTTAGAGAGCTATCTAAAAGCGTGGAAGTACTGGAAGGCCCTCCCCATCAATTAATCTTTGACCTCGCAATTTGTGCTTTATAGCGTTTTTTGGCATAAATCGTTTATTAAGCTAACGGGCAGTTTAGTGCAGATAGAAACATCTAATATATTGTGCTTATTCAGTTGAATGGAGGGTCTGCTATGGGCATTAGGAATTATCTGATTGGTGGCGTTTCCGGCGCTGGCAAAACTACGGTCTGCAACGAATTGCAGCAGCGCGGCTACCATGCTATTCATGGTGACCGTGAATTGGCTTATCAAGGCGATCCGGAAACGGGTACCCCGACGGATGGCTTTAAACCCGAACACCACATTTGGCATGTTGATAAAGTAAAAGCATTGGTGGACAATCAGGATGAGGCGGTAACATTTTTCTGCGGTGGTTCGCGGAATTACCCCAAATTCATCGACCTCTTCGACGGCGTGTTTGTCCTTGAAGTCGACCTGGAAACCTCTCTCCGGCGGATTGATGAGCGAGTGGCGCTGGACCCAACTGACTGGGGTGGCAGACCAGAGGAACGGGAAATTAGTGCGCGCTTGCATCAAACGAATGAAGGCGTTCCTAAAAACGGGATTATAATCGACGCCACCGCACCGATCGCGCACGTCGTTGACGAAATTCTCCGTCAAATCGAAGCACATGAACGCCAATGACAGTAACTTACGGGCGCTCAAGGACACAGCCCAATACATCAGTGCACCCGGATATGATTAGCACCTGAATGCGGGCCTCGTTCGCCACGACGTTGCTATCGAATCGATCTTCAAACGGGCGCACTCTCTGGAGGAATATTTCATGAACCTGATGAAGGGGGATCGTGACGATGCTTAAACTGATCTCGCTGGAATTCCGGAAGTACCGGCTCGCCCGTTATATCGGCTATGGCGCCTTGGCCGACCTAGCGATCCTTCTGTTTCTGACCCTGATAGGCATTACCGATTATGGAGCTGAGGATTATGCTTATTCCACGTACCCGGGGTCGTTTATGCTGATCGACACCTTCGTCAGGGCAACCTTCATGATATTCGCCGGGTCGCTGCTCTCATCCATGATTGTCTTGGAATACAGAAACAAAGCGTTGACTGTGCTCTTTACGTATCCAATCAAACGCCACAAGCTGATCGTTGCCAAATTGGTCATCATCTTCGTTTTTACATTCGGAATGATCCTGTTCACCGACGTGCTGATGGGTTCCATATTGGTCGCCGTGGATCGCTTCTATCCATTCATTGCGGATTCGCTGACGATGGAACAGATAAGAGTGCTGCTGATCGAGTACACCGTCAGTTAGCTGTCGACTGCCGCGATAGCGCTGATGCCTTTGTTATTCGGCATGCGCAAGCATTCGGTTGCGGCCACGATGGTCTCCTCCATCCTGCTGGTGCTCATCGTATGTTCCGGCTTTAACGGACCACTGGTATCCATTAACTCCAACTTGGAGATCCAACTGTTGCTTGGAGCCGCCGGCTTGTGGATTGCCTGGCTGTCGATGCTTCGCCTGGAGACGAAGGACGTGAACTAAGCGGCCCGGAGATTAAGGTCGATTTCAATCCGCGAAAATGAAGTTAGGATAATAGCGAATCACTTAAGAAATTTCGTAGAAGTCTGTGGACAGTGCAGAGTCCGTCCGAATGAAAAGTCGAGATACGAGCGTTCCATCCGACTGTACATGTGGGCATAATAGAGGCAGACCACTTTACATGGGGAGATATTGCAAGTCGTTGGGGTTAATCAGTGAAAATACAGTTTGATTTTGAACGAACGATCGATTATAATCAGTTCATGAAAAACAAATCTGAAAACAAAATGGAACTTATCTATCAGACAACAATTGCACTTCTCAATGAAATAGGACTATCCGATATATCCATGTCCAAAATTGCGAAGAGGGCAAGCATCTCTTCATCATCCATTTACTTTTATTTTGAAAGTAAAGAAGACTTGCTGATTAAACTATATTTTAACCTCAAGGATCAAATGCATCAGATGATGTTTAGAGGTGTAACAGCGGATATGTCAGTCAAGGATGGTTTTGAGAAGATCTTGCGTAATTATTCCAATTATATTGTGAATAATAAAGCTAACTTTCTGTTAATGGAACAGTTTCTTGACTCTCCGTTTATACGCAAAAGCTGTAAAGACCAAAACGGTGGTGTGTTCAAGCCGATGTATGCTCTATTCGAGAGGGGGATCAAAGAAGGACTATTCAAGGATTTGGAGACCAATCTTTTGGTTACCTACTCCTGTCTGCCATTTGTCCAAATGGGGAAAGAGTATATAAATGGTGAATATGAATTCAGTTCTGCTAATATCGATAAAATGATTCAAATGAGCTGGGATGCTATTAAAGCATGAGCAGCCCATTTTTTTGAAATAAATTGATCGAACGATCGATAATTTTTTTGCAGTAAGTTGATCGATCGTTCGATAATTTTTTTGAATAAAGTTGATCGATCGTTCGATTGAAAGGGGGTGGACGCCGTATGCTTTCAAACAAGGGACAATGGCATCCTAATGTGTAGAAAAGCTTCTTGATGAATTGTTTTATTCATTTAGATTCCATATCCATTTTATATTAGGAAAACGGGGGAAATGAAGCATTTATGAAGGACTACAACATGAAGAGCTACAAATTGATTATTTATTTTCTTGCATTAGGTGCGACCGTGGTCGGTACGGCCGAATCGATTATTACTGGAATTCTTGACATGCTTGCCTCAGATATAAACGTATCCATAGGTCTTGCCGGACAATTAGTTACTGTGTATTCCATTGCCTACGCAGTGGGTACGCCGATTCTGATCGCTATTACATCAAAAATAGATCGAAAAGTGCTATTACTGGCAGCACTATGTACTTTTGTTATTGGCAATATCATTGCTGTTCTAAGTCCTAATTATGCATTCCTTATGACTTCCCGGGCTGTCTTGGGAGTGAGCGCAGGTATTTTCGCCGTTGTTGCCTTGGGGGTAGCCGCACAAATAGCTCCGCCAGAGAGAAGAGGAAGTGCGATCGGTACTGTCTTAATGGGAACAAGTCTTTCACTTGTCATCGGTCTTCCTTTAGGCACTTTGATCGGGGAGTATATGGGATGGCGATGGATCTTCGCTATCCTTGGCGTAATTACCATAACAACGACTGTTCCCATCGCAAAAGCGGTTCCTAAGTTATCCGGTCAAGAAGCGATTTCGCTATCTAAACAACTGGCCGTACTTAAAGAATTCAAAGTAATAAGTGGCTTGTTAACCTCTTTATTCTTTATTACAGGTTATTCTGTTGTTTCTACGTATCTAGCGCCATTGCTGCGCGAAAACGCAGGTCTTAACTCCAATACAATCAGCCTAGTCTTGCTAGGTATGGGACTTATGGCTGTAGTAGGAGCACGTATAGGAGGATACGGAGCCGATAAATGGGGAATTGCTCGAACACTGATTGCAAGTCTGCTCCTTCATGTGATTGCCCTGTTCTTTCTCCCGGTTGCTGCCGTTACCTTTGCAGGCGCCTTGTTCATACTAGCTCTTTGGATGCTTGGAGCTTGGACAACGGCCCCAGCACAGCAGTTTAATCTGGTTACTATGGCACCTCAATCAACCGATATTATTTTGAGTTTGAATTCCTCTGCATTCCATCTTGGTGTCGCCTTGGGAGCAGTTCTAGGTGGTGTGATTGTCGAACAACTTTCTCTATCATCGGTTGGATGGGTCGGAGGACTAATCGTATTACTTGCAACCGTGTTTGCAGTAATTTCGATTGCTTTGAAAAATAAACAGAATGTAGCCGAACAACTAAAAAGCGTATGAGAAAATGGGCAGAACATACCATATTGTTATTTCAGCATTGAACATGAGGAGTGATTTTTTATGGAGAAAAGAGCGCTTGGATCAAGCGGGCTGGAAGTTTCTGCTCTGGGATTAGGCTGCATGACCATGTCCGATTTTTACGGCAGTGACCGGGATGAACAAGAATCCATACGGACGATTCATCGTTCTTTAGAACTTGGTGTAGGTTTCTTAGATACATCGGATATGTACGGTGTCGGCGAAAATGAAAAACTGGTGGGAAAAGCGATCAAAGATCGACGTCATGAGGTCACTTTGGCTACCAAGTTCGGTGTAGTACGTGACAAAGGGCCGATGTGGGAATATAACGGAAGAGCGGAATATGTTAAGGCTGCCGCCGAAGCAAGCTTGCGCAGATTAGGCGTTGACCACATCGACCTGTATTATCTGCATCGTATCGATCCATATACACCAATCGAGGAGACTGTGGGGGCGATGGCTGATCTGGTAAAGGAAGGGAAGGTTCGATATATCGGCCTTTCAGAAGCCTCGCCAGATATGATACGCAGAGCACATGCAGTACACCCATTATCGGCAGTGCAAACGGAATATTCCTTATGGTCCCGAGACATTGAAGACGAAGTTCTTCCTACCCTCAGAGAGCTAGGCATCGGTTTTGTAGCCTACAGCCCGCTTGGACGTGGGTTCCTAACCGGTACGATTCAACGATACGAGGATTTGGGGTACGACGATATTAGACGTAATTTTCCCAGATTTCAAGGACAAAACTTACAGAAAAACCTCCAATTCGTCGCCCGTATTCAAGAAATGGCTGCTGAAAAGGAATGCACTGCCCCTCAACTGGCGTTGAAATGGATATTGATGCAAGGCAGCGATATCGTGCCTATTCCGGGAACGAAAAGAAGAAAATATTTAGAAGAGAATATAGGCGCCTTGCAGGTTGAGCTTACGGAATCGGATCTTAAACGTATCCATGAAGTAGCGCCAAAAAACGTTGCTGCGGGTCATCGATAATATATTTTTGCCTGCAATCAACAGCAGTTTTACTATCAAGTAGAAATTAATCCATTTAAGGTATTTACAGCAGGAAATGAAGGAGGATCAACGATGGCTGAATTCACAGACAACTTTGAAATAGGCATCAATACTTTTCTAGAGAACTCACCGGATCCCATAACGGGCAAGAGGATGAGCCACCCCGAGCGGATTCGGAACGGGATCGAAGAGATCGTTATTGCCGATCAAGTCGGCCTTGATGTGTTTGGAATCGGAGAGCATCAACGATTTGATTATGCCTCTGAATCGCCAGCCGTGGTGCTTGCAGCGGCTGCAGCTTTAACCAAGCGAATTCGGCTCACGAGTGCCGTTACCGTTCTTTCCTCGGATGATCCGGTTCGCGTATACCAGTCTTTTTCCACGTTGGATAGCATCAGTAACGGCAGGGCAGAAATTATGGTAGGCCGGGGATCCTTTATTGATTCGTTCCCATTGTTTGGCTACAGCTTGAATGACTACAGCGAATTGTTTGAAGAACACCTTGAGTTGCTTCTAAAGATTAGAGCTTCGGAAAAAGTCACATGGCGAGGTGGTCATCGCCCCGCGATCCAAAATCTTGGCGTCTATCCGCGATCCGTCCAAGACCCGCTTCCGGTGTGGGTCGGAACCGGGGGGCGCCCTGAATCGGCCATTCGAGCAGGAGCCCTGGGGCTGCCCATCGTCTTTGCCATTATTGGCGGAATGCCGGAAAGATTTGCTCCGTTAGTCGAATTGTATAAACAAGCTGCCGCCGAGGCCGGTCACGATGTGAGTAAACTTAGAATTGCGACACACTCACACGGCTTCGTTGGAGAAACAACGAATCAGGCTGCCGAGTTACACTTTCCTTACACGTCGGTTCAAATGAATGAACTCGGCAAAGTGTTAGGATGGCCGCCATACAGCCGTACATCTTACGATGCTGCGCGTGGTATTAATGGAGCCCTTTATGTTGGCGATCCTGAATATGTCGCGGAGAAGATTCTTCTCGTTCGAAAGAATCTAGGTACGAACCGTTTCTTCTTACATCTCAATATCGGCACATTGCCGCATCGCGAAGTCTTGCGCGCCATCGAGTTGTTTGGCACCCGCGTCGCACCGATCGTTCGAAAAGAGATTGCTCGAGAGAGCAAGCAAACAATCATTTGAAATAGCCTTCCCTACAGAGGAGTCATGTATAAAGGAGTTTAGATGAGTATGAGACTAAAATCAGCGATTGATGAACATAATGATACATCCAAGCAACCTGGAATCGCTTTGAAGTTAGATCATCATGTTGAACTTTCTCTTCCGCCTGTTAGAGCCGGATTTTCAGATGATGGTCGTCTTGCTTTGCGAGTAGGGTCTGATTTTCTGGTAAGCGATATGTTTCTTGCAGATATTCTGGAAACGATTATCGCAAATGAAAGTTTCGTATATATGTATCTGAACGAGGATGTGTTATCTCTTTGCAATTTGCTGCTGAAGTCAGAACTGATATTATTATCTGAACGACTTAAAGAGCACTTTGGTAAAACGATCAACTATCCTGTTGACCCTTACCAGCCTGAGGGGATTGTCAGGTTATTGGGTCTTGACGCCGCTTCAATAAGCAACGAAGCTAATAAAGATCTTTTGCTTAAGAAATTAAATGATTTATTGACGAGACGATTCGGTATAATTTCCGATACAGGCAAGTATAGAGAGTCTTATGCCTTTAACAGGGCTTTAGAAATTGTTAATGAAGGAACTGCATACTCGACACTGAAAGTTACATTGAACAAGAATGAAGGTTCACTTATGTTCCTTGATTCTCATTTTAAAGCAGAAGTCGGTTCTATGTACGGAAACACGGCAGTAGGGGCATCCGAGACGGTTACAGCCATTGCCAAAACGATAACGGTATTTGAACGTATCATTCCTCAGCTAGGAATGTACTATGCTTTATCTCAAGCTCAGATCGCTTTGCTTCGTTTAGGGTGGGTATCAGAGGACTTGAAACTAAACGACAGCGTATTAAAAAACTGGATTAGCGATGTTACCGCTAAGCTGGTACCTACAAGGAGAATGCCCAGCGAAACCACGATTCTATATTTCATGAAGGCGACATTAGCGGATGGTTCCGAGGTTAATGGGATGTGGCCCAATACACTATCAGCGGATTTATTTTACAACCTCGAAAGCGGTCGTGTAGAAAGGTATGTTTCCGAGCATGAACATTACTTGGAACTGAAGGATGGCAAAAGATTTACCATTGCTAACACGGTGGATGGTGGTGTATCCGTCAGAGCCGTTTCGGACAATACTGCTGATACGCATCATATCCTTTATTTCTATAACGATCCCGAAAGTTTGGATAAAGGTATACTATTAGCAGGTGCAGACCGTACAGTTTCCTTACTTGGCAAATTAAGCGATAAAGCCAGCCCTTTTAAAACCGTGCATTTGAGAGCTCCTCGGGGCAAGGAATTTAGATTTGTCATGTGGGGATCAAATGATTTTGATGTTTATTTAGTAGAAGAGGGGCAAGGTGGGGTTTATACAATAGATGATACTTTGAGCAGTTAATAGCTTATGTCAAAGAGAGATTGACAGTGGGGTATGGAAGTCTAGGAAAAACTAAAAAGTTTAGATTTGAAGGAAAACAGCCAACTGAGATAAGCCTTTCCAAATATCATAATGGCGCACATTCTCAAGAAACAATAAATGAGAACTCCTTCCATGCTCCTGAAGAAAAAGGTGCTTATTACTATTCTCTTTCAGCAACTTGGCTAAAAGATAAGGAAAAGAGAATTTCTGAAGGTAGTTCAAGCTACGTATTTGTTATCGAAGTGCAAGATTAATTTGTTATTGTCGTTAAAGTGGCACTGTTCTCCAATCAAAAAATTCCATTAAACTAACGGGAGACGATAGCTCAATAAATAAACTAAACACGGTTGGTCCCCTTATAAGTCGCTTAGACTAGCGGCTTTTTTTGTATTTAACGAAAACTAAATAAATTTCTGCACAAACCGTATTGACATTAATTAACTACAGTTGTAGTATTAATTTGCAACTACAACTGTAGTTTGTAAAAATAAAAAAATTTAATTATAGGAGAGGAGCATTACCAAGTGAAAGCAGCAACGAAAGTAGCAATCGCGACACTAAGCAGCATTTTATTAATGGGTTCTTCCGTCAGCCTCGCGGCGAAGACGCAATCCTCCGAGAAAGTCCAAGAAGCCGCTGTTAAAAAAACGGCCGAAGCAGCTAAGACTATATCTGCAGAGGAGAAAAAGTTTATCGAAAATGAGATCCAAAGAGTGAAGAAGTTGAGCCAAGAGTCTGGCGATATGTATGTCTTGTATTATAAATACCCCCAATTAAATAGCGGATTTGATATTAGTTATTGGGGAGGGATACATGAATTCACAACATACGAGGACTACTTGAAAAAAGCCTCTACCCTGAAGGGATCGATCTTGAAGCAGCCTGCGAACCTGCCAAAAGGATACAAGTTCTTAACAGCAGTCATTGAAGCTCCGATCGAAGGAAAGTTCGTTGATGAAGTAAGGGCCGAAGGTAAGAAGAGCGGAAAGCCCATCTATGTGAAAAAGATCGACTGGAAAGAGGCGGCAACAATCGGACTTAAATATACGAACGGAAAAGACACGCTGGGCTTTTCCAAGTATGCGGTAGATTCAAAGGGAAACATGAAGAAAGGCTTTTATAACGATACGCTGCCGGCACACGTCTTTCCAAAATACGTCTTTTGGAATGATGGCGGCAAATTCGAATACAGCATTTCAACCTCATCTGTGGATATGCCCAGGAAACAGAAGATTGAAATTTTAAAAGCAGCCGTGAAAAAATAACATATTAATTCAGCTATAGGTTTTCTCGAACAGGTGCTCCAAAATACGATTACATGGGTTCTTTTGGAGATCGTCATGACCGCAGACGTGCGAAACGTTTTTGTGTGTAACAAAAACGTGAATATTACGCTCTCACATACAAGTTGACATTACTAAACTACAATTGTAGCATGTGTATTGTAACTACATATGTAGTTTGAGTACATTGACTTTGGAGGTTTCATGCATGAATCAAATACCACCGATTACGGATGCAGAACTGGAAGTTATGCGTGTATTATGGGCCAATCGCGACTGCCCTTCCAGCGAGGTCGTAAAGCAAATGACGGATCGAATGGGGTGGAGCCCCAATACGACCCGGACGCTCCTAACTCGTCTGGTGCAGAAGGAAGCAGCGGGTGCGAAACTGGAAAAGGGTTCAAAGCGCACCCAACTATTTTTTCCGATCATCAGCGAGCAGGAGTATCTGCAATCCGAAACCAAATCCTTCATGAAAAAACTCTATGGGGGAGCTTTAAAGCCGATGCTGGCTAACTTTCTGCAGGATAAGAAACTAAATGCACAAGAAATCGAGGATTTAAAGGCTTTGTTTGACGAAAACCGCAGCGACGGGGAAACAGAAAAGAGAGAGCCCTGATGAGTCTTACATTGCTTGAGAATGTATCGTCTTTTTTCGGCTGGGTGATTCGCGGATCGTTCATGGCCTTCATCCTGATTGTACTTGTCCTGATCCTGCAGTTTCTATTAAGAAACAAGATTGAAGCCAGATGGAAATATTGGCTTTGGCTTCCCGTGGCCATTCGCCTGCTGCTCCCTTGGGCCCCGGAATCCTCGCTTAGCCTATACAATGTTTTGTCCCTGGAGGCCATAGCGCCCGGTATTCATCAACAAACTCAAGCTTCATCGGGTTGGAAGGAAGCGGGGAGAATAAGCGAGGCAACTGTTCATGTTGAGCGCTCTACAAACCCGGAAGCAAGCGGAACTTCGGAAGTACCTGCATTTGAATCGGGACCTGTGCAGGAGAGCGGATTTTGGTGGAATGGGTTCAAGCAAATAGGCTTCGCCAATACGCTGATGTCGGTCTGGCTTGCAGGCGTGCTGCTTTTTTCGGCGAAAACGGTATGCGACCAGCTTCGATTGAAACAAGCTCTGCGCACGGGTCGAAAAATAGATATGCCTCTTCTATCGGCCGTGTTTCACGAGACGAAACAGCAAATAGGCGTAAAGCGTAACGTGCAGTTTGTGGCCAGCGAGCGAATTCCCGGACCTGCCGTGGTCGGTTTTCGCAATCCGGCGATCGTTATTTCGCCCAGTCTGCTCATTACGCTGAAAAAAGATCAACTTCAATATATTCTGGCGCATGAGTTCGCGCATATTCAGCGGCGGGACGTCGCCGTGAACTGGTTGATGCATATCATCCTGATCATCCATTGGTTTAATCCGTTATTATGGCTAGCCGTACGTAAAGCAAGACAGGATCAGGAGATGGCCTGCGATGCATGCGCCTTGAATCGGATGAGCCCGCAGCAAAACAATGCATACGGACAAACGATCATCCATGTGTTGGAGCATTATTCAGGAAAGCAACGCCAACCGGGGCTTGCCGGCTTGTCCGCCACACATAAACAAATGAAAAGGAGACTTACGATGATTAAACAATTTCACAAAAAATCATACCGCCTGTCCATTCTGGCTATGGGGATGATTATTGCGCTTGGCAGCGTGACATTGGTTAATGCTAAGGAAAGCGATTCAGGGAGCGTAACACCGAAGGCTCCCGTGCAATCGGAACAGGATTCAAAAGCTGTTGTGAATCATGTTTCGGATATGATCTATCCCGAGGGAAATATAGACCGCGAGCTTTACAAGACAGAACTGGAAAAGGCGCGGAAAAAAGCAGTAGCTGCAGCCAAGGCTCTAACTCCAGAGGAAAAAAAGTATATCGAAGATGAGACCAATAGAGTGAAGAAACTTAGTGAAGAGACAGGCGATATGTACGTTCTGTATCATAAATATAAGGATCCTAACAGTGGATTCGACCTAAGTTATTGGGGAGGGATAGAAACATTCACCGCTTACGAGGACTACTTGAAAAGTGCTGCTACGCTCGAGGGCTCCATTCTGAAGCAGCCCGCCAACTTGCCGGAGGGATATAAGTTTTCCAAAGCAAGAATTGAAGGTCCAACCGAAGGAAAATTCCTTGATGAAGTAAGGGCCGAAGGCAAGAAGAGCGGTAAACCCGTCTATGCGAAAAAGATAGACTGGAAAGAGGCGGCAACCATCCGTCTTGAATATACGAACGGGAAAGATACGCTGGCCATTTCGAAATATACGTTGGACTCAGAAGGAAGCAAGAAAAAAGGTTTCTTTGAGGATGAATTACCGGCACATATCTATCCAAAATACGTTTTTTGGCATGAAGGTGGCTTCGAATACAGCATTTCAACCACATGGGATATGTCCAAGGATCAGAAGGTCGAAATTCTGAAAGAAGCGGTGCAGAAGTAATATTTTGAGCAAGCTTCGATCTTGCGCGGGAAAGTCATGAGCGAACCTGATGATGATGAGAACATCCGACAACTCCAAAAATCGGTTGATCTATTTATTAAAAAGTTGAATTTTAAAAAACCGTTGATGATTAATCCCAACGGTTTTTTTATTTTTTGTTTGAGTTTGGTGTCGAGGGACAAGAACATAGTCCCATTGAAAGTCGCTATTTTAGCGGCTTTTTTGTTTTATCGGTACAAGTTCTTGTCCCGAGCCCAGGACAAGAACTTGTACCGATTGCCGTAATGGACAAGAACATAGTCCGATTACCGATTAGATAAGTATTCCATGCAAAAATATAAGAGGTCGCAAAGAGCGGAATATTTGCGCTCTCCTTTGCAAAAGGTGAAGTTGATATCATTCACAGGATTTACAGTATATGGATTTTTTTAATCGCGGCTATGTTTAACATTTTTCAGTTTTTAGTGACCTTGTACGCTAATAGGTTGTGTCACACAGATTCAAATTGCTATATCGGTGTTTTAGATAAAAAATTGGTTTTACGATCAAAGACTTTCGAAATGAAAAGCCTTACATTATAAGTGTTGCTTCTCTAATAGGGTCCAAACGCAGATGAAAAACAGGAGTGAAAACTATGAAAAATCGTAAGGTCATGTTTGTAAGTCCGCAGCAAGTGGAGACGGTGGAGGAAGAGTTCGTTCCCCAGGAGTTAGCGGGCAATGAAGTGCTTGTTAAATTGATTTACTCCCTTATTAGCCCTGGAACGGAACTGGCGATGCTTACTGGTAAAGAGGAATGGGCACAGCTTCCTGTCTGTCCTGGCTATTCAAGCGTAAGTACCATCATCGAGGTTGGTTCTGGTGTAACGAATTTCAAGCCAGGCGATGTGGTGTTTCACTACGGCTGCCATTCGGAATATCAAGTTGTCCGTGCCTCCGACGTATTCATAAAGGTACCAGAGGATCTGGATCTCAAATGGGTACCGTTCACTAGAATGGCGACGGTTGCCTTCACCTCCACACGTGTCTCTGATATCGAACTTGGCGACTATGTCAGCGTGACAGGACTTGGGCTTGTTGGGAACTTGGCAGCACAGCTTGCAAGATTGCAAGGGGCCAATGTCATTGGTATTGACTTGTCGCCAGAACGGCTGCAAACCGCACAACGATGTGGTATAGAACTGACAATCAATGGCGGGGAAGAGCAGGTAAAAGAACAAATCACAGCGCTGACGGATGGAAAAGGCGTCTCGACGCATATTGAAGCAACAGGTGTCCCTCAAGTAGGCGTAGATAGCCTTTCGTGGATCGCTAGATTGGGCGAGATCATTTTCCTAGGCAGCCCGCGTGGCGTGTACAACACCGACGTCACGGATGTGCTCAACTACTGTCACCTTTTCTCACGCGGTTCCATTACCTTCAAGGGTGCGCATGAGTGGCGTTATCCGAGCGAGCCTGATACGTTCGTCAAGCATTCGCTGGTTCGCAACTCCAAGATTGTATTCAAACTGATTAAGCAGAAACGATTGCAACTGGAGCCGCTGCTGAGTCATGTGATTAAGCCAGAGCAAGCGAAAGAAGCTTACGAAGGCTTGCGTAATCATAAGGACCAGTATCATGGCGTATTATTCGATTGGTGTTAGGAGGCAGACAAATGATCAGAGGCTTAACGAGAGCCGGTATAGGACATATTGCTTCAAATGAACAGTTTATTGTCTATGCGGTACAATTCGGATTCCAGTCAGTTGACCTCAACCCTGCGGATTTGATCCGTGAGGTTGGGATGGAGAAGGCATTACACCTGCTAGAAAGCAACAATATCGTCCTTGGCTCCTTCGATATGCCAGTGGATTGGCGTTCAACGGAGGAGGCATTCTTAGAGGGACTGCCAGCGCTCGTTGAACAGGCAAAGGCAGCGAAGCTGCTGGGAGGGAATAAATGCTGTACGTATATTTTGCCATCTACGGATCAAGATGTAGCTCCGTTTATGATTGCTGCGACTCGCAGATTGCGTCTATGTGCAGATATTCTCGCTGCGTATGGTATTCGTTTTGGGTTGGAATTCGTAGGCAGCTGGCATTTGCGAGAAGAGTGGGCAAATCCGTTTATCTGGACGCTCGACGATACGCTAGCATGGATTGATACCATTCAAGCCCGTAATGTCGGATTACTGTTTGATTCCTATCATTGGCATACCAATGGATTGGGGACAGAGGCCATTCTGAAGCTTAAACCAGAACAGATCGTCCATGTGCATCTGAATGATGCGAAGAACTGGGCCATTAGTGAGCTCATGGACGGTGACAGGCTCTATCCCGGGGAAGGGGCCATTGATCTAACTGGATTTCTGAGCAGTCTTGGGAAGATTGGCTATAAGGATGTCGTTGCCCAAGAGGTGTTGTCTCCATTAGCAGCCGAGCAGGAGTCTACTCAGTTGCTGGCACGGTCCCAGGCTGGATTTAACAAAGCATTTGCAGGTATATAGTCAAGGGGGGAGTTTCTTATGAAAAGTAGAAAAAGAAAAACGATCATCATGCTAAGCACATGTCTTGCTGTATCGCTAACCCTGTTCGGCTGTAGTGAGAAAAAAGCTGTGAACGAGAATGCATCGGCTGCGGAATCTTCTACTGACAAAATCACACTGACTATTGGGCATTACGATGTGGATAAAAATGGCGAAATATTCAGAGAAGCGCTGCAAGAGTTCCGCGACGAGAATAAAAATATAAACCTCGTTGAGGAAGCCGTTCCCCATGATGCCTACAGGGTGAAAATGACGACACTTGGCGCTTCCGGAGAATTGCCGGACTTGTTCGTTGCTAATGGTTCCATGCTGATCGACTATATCCCCAAGGGCTATGTAGGAACCTTGAATGAAGCGCTGGATGCTGATCCGGCGTGGAGGGATGGCTTCCTGCCGAACAGCTTTGATGAATTTACGGTAGATGGCAACATATACGGTGTGCCTACCGCGATGTTTACGGTCCACATGATTTATTACAATAAGAAGCTCTTCCAACAAGCGGGCATTTCCGAATTTCCGAAGACGTGGGATGGGTTCACAGATGCCATTGAGAAGCTAAAAGCAATCGGGGTAACACCTATTGCAATGGGCAACAAATCCAATGTTCCTGTTGGTTCCACCATTTTCAGTACGCTGGCTGATCGATTCACTGGCACGGAATGGTTCCATGAAATGAAGGCTGGCAAGGCAAAGTTCACAGATGCTGAATTTGTAAGCGCTTTGACTCAACTGCAGGATTTGGCTAAGATGGGCGCATTTAACCCGGATATTAACAGTATTGATCCGAGCCAGGCGCGAACACTTTATTTCAATAAGCAGGCTGCAATGATCATCGACGGTGCATGGGCGGTCACTGACATTACACGTGATGGTCCAGAGGATATAGAGAAGTCTACAGGACTTGCAAGTTTACCGCCCGTTCCTGGAGGGAAGGGTGACCCTCTTGCTGTCGCTGGTGGCTCCGGCTGGTCGGTTGCTTACAATGCCAAGCTAACAGGTGCGGAGAAAGAAGCGGCCATCAAGCTGCTCAAGAAAGTATCAAACGAAGAATATGGTCGGAAGAAAATTGAGCGTAATGGGCAGCCGCCTGTGAAAGTGACTGATTATGATAAGTCCAAGCTGGCTCCGCTATCGGTTGAATATTTTCAATTCATGGAAGGCAAGAAGTTTACGCCAATCTATGATATTCAGCTCAATCCAGCGCTGGTGGAAGTCATTTATAAAGGTATTCAAGATCTGTTAATTGGGGGCATTCAACCCGCTGACCTAGCTAAAAAGATACAAACGATACAGGATTCCCAACAATAATTTTGTCTAGAAAAGGGTTGAGTATATGAACAACAGTCGTCTTTTCAAACTTCAAGCTGGACCGTTGCTGCGATATCTCGTTCCGATTCTGCTCATTTACTCATTTACGGTGCTTGTTCCGTTAGTGCTCTCGTTCTATTACAGCTTGCAGAATGAGAGCGTTACCCAATTTGTCGGGCTTCAAAACTATATGGCGCTAGTGAAGGACAGTGACTTCTGGTTTTCGTTCAAGAACAATATTATTATAGCTGTCATTTGTGTGATCGGGCAAATCGGCATCGCGTTTGTAATCTCCTCATTCTTTATGACGAACATGCTTCGGATGGCCAGTCTGCACCGGATCGCGATTTTTTTGCCAGTCGTATTGGCTCCTGTTGTTACAGGTTACCTATGGTCTATGATTTACAACTATCGGCTGGGCATTCTGAATTGGTTTCTAAATCTATTCAACATGGAGCCTGTGCTCTGGCTGGATAACCCGGATTATGTTCTTTATACGGTATCCGTTCCGCTTGTATGGCAGTATATCGGCTTGTATTTCATTATTTTTTTGGCAGGCATGCAAAATATCTCGAAGGATGTCCTGGAGGCCTGCGAAATCGATGGCGCAAACTGGTACAAGAAAACGGTATTCGTGATATTTCCGCTATTGAGAAATGTGATGACTGTAGCGCTGACGCTCTGCATCACAGGTACTTTAAAGGTATTTGATCATATTTATGTCATGACAGGCGGAGGACCAGGTAGAAGCTCTATGGTTATGGCTCAATATGCCTACAATAATGCTTTTACAATGAGCAGACTCGGATATGGTAGTGCGATTTCGATCGGGATGCTCATCCTATGTGCCATTATCGTTCTGGTCATGTTCAAGTGGATTGGTGGTGAGGAGAGGGGATGAAGAAAAGCACCACGCCAATAGGCATGCTCTTGCAAGTAGTTGTGAATATCGTTGTTCTTTTGTTCACCTTGTCAGCCTTGTTTCCCATTGTATGGATGGTTTACACATCCGTAAAGTCGAATCCGGACTTCAGCTTGAACACGATTTCGCTTCCAACCAGCCCGACTCTAGAGAACTATGCCAATGCATTTGAGATTGGCAACATCGGCTCTGCTATATTTAGCAGCCTACTGAATACAGTGATTCCGGTTCCGATCATTATTTTGTTTTCTTTCATTATCGGCTACTTCTTCTCAAGAATTGAGTTCAGAGGCAAGAAGCTGTTGATGGTACTCTTCCTAGCTGGGATGATGATTCCAATCCATGCATTGCTTGTCCCGCTCTTTGTTCAGTTTAAGTGGTTTGGCATGCTGGATAATCGCTTTACCTTGATTCTGCCTTATATTGCGTTTCATCTACCTGTTGCGATCTTCCTCTTCGATAGCTTCATTAAAGGTATATCCCGAGAAATTGAAGAGGCCGCTTATATCGATGGCAGTTCTTTCGACAATACGATGTTTAGAGTCATTTTTCCGATTTGCCTGCCCATCATGTCTACGGTTGCCATTCTGAGTATCCTGGGAACCTGGAATGAGTTTTCCTTTGCTCTGGTGCTGAACAAATCTTCTGATCTATTTACACTTCCGATCTGGCTTACCTTCTTCAGCGGGCAGCATACAACCGACTATACAGGCAAAATTGCCGGGCTCGTTATTACCTCACTGCCAATTATTGTCATGTATCTATTCTTCAGCAATAAAATCATGTCCGGTATGACGGCCGGAGCGGTCAAGGGTTAAGGGCATGAGGAATGAGTTGTCGTTATTATCGCGTATTATGAAATTAGCTATTACTTATGATTAAGGTGGGGATTTACCATGTCTAACTTCAAAGGCAAGATCAGTGTACATGCAATTACTTGGGGGCAAGATCATTTCAAAGCATTGGAGGAAGCTTCAGCGCTTGGGTATACCGCGATTGAGCCTTGGTCTTCATTTGCCCTTTCTTACGAAAACCGCATTAATGAGTTCAAAGAATTGTTGTCCAGTAAAGGTCTGGTGATGACTGCGCTTTACGGCGGAGCCTCTGGCGAGATGAACCGCAGATTCATAGATCCTGCCAGTCGTAAAGTGATTATCGATTATAACGTGAGGCTTGCCCGAATTATTGCGGAGTGTGGTGCTCAGAATTTAGTATTCGGTCCCGGAGGTCCACGCCAGAAACCAACCACGATGGATGAGCTGAAGGTAGCAGCTGAAACGATCAATGAAGCAGCGAAACGGACCTATGACCTTGGTGTGAAGGCTTGTCTGCATCCCCATCTGTGGACGGAAGTTCAGGATGAGAATGAGCTGGACACACTGATGAATTTGACTGATCCAGAGGTCGTGTTCTTTGCCCCGGATACAGCACACTTGACCGGCGGCGGTATGGACCCGGTAGCCGTTATACGCAAATATCGTGACCGCGTCGCTTATGTTCATCTGAAGGACCTGACCAGCAAGGAAGCTACCAAGGAAGATTTCCCTATGCTGCTGGGGAATGAATCGCTGCCTGTATTTTGTGAGCTAGGGCTCGGCACAATCAACTTCCAGCCCGTTATCGAGGCTCTATCAGACATCGGATACACCGGCTGGATGACGGTTGAGATTGATCAGTCCACCAGTACACCCATTCAAAGTCTGGAAATTTGTCGGAATTTCGTGGAACGTGAACTGAATATTCCAATCAAGGGGGTATGCTACAGTCATGACACTTAAAAGGAAGATTCGGGTCGGTATGATCGGCTATAAATTTATGGGCAAGGCACATAGTCATGCCTATAGAGACTTGCCATTTTTCTTCGATCTAGATGTCGAGCCGGTTCTTCAAACCCTTGTGGGACGAGACGCTGAAGCTGTCAAGACAGCTGCAGAGAAGCTCGGCTGGCTGTCCTATGAGACAGATTGGCGCAGATTACTGGATCGTGATGATATTGATGTGATTGATATTGGAACGCCCAATAGCTCGCATGGCGAAATTGCAATTGCTGCAGCTCAGGCCGGCAAGCATGTCATCTGCGAGAAGCCGCTGGCCATGAATGCTCAGGAGGCATTGGCGATGTGGCGGGAAGCAGATAAAGCAGGCATCACGCATATGATCTGTCATAACTACCGATTTGTTCCGGCCCTGCAGCATGCAAAGCGCCTGATCGATGAGGGAGCCCTGGGCGAGATTTATCACTTCCGGGCACAGTATTTGCAGGATTGGATTATGGACCCAAATTTCCCTCTTGTGTGGCGAATGCGCAAAGAAATGACCGGCTCTGGGACGCTTGGAGATTTGATGGCGCACTCTATCGACCTAGCCCGTTTTTTAGTCGGCGAGATTAAGGAAGTAACGGGTATGGCCGAGACCTTTATTAAAAGAAGGCCGATTGGTGAGATGGCTGGAGGCTTACATGCGGTATTAAGCGATGAGGTAGTCATGGCTGATGTTGATGTAGACGATGCCGTAGCAGCAATGTTAAAATTCGAGAACGGAGCGATGGGTGTGCTGGAGGCGACTCGCTTTGCCCAAGGCAACCGGAACAGTAACCGAATCGAAATTAACGGCTCCAAAGGCTCTATACGCTGGGAGATCGAGCATATGAATACCCTTGAGCTCTATCTGAAGGATGATCCCGAGGGTATGCAGGGCTATCGATCAATAAACTGTACAGAAGGTGTTCATCCCTATGCGGGTGCTTACTGGGCAGCCGGACATCCGATTGGCTACGAGCATACCTTTATCCATCTGGTTTATGAACTGATGCAAGGGATTGCCAGTGGTTCGAATCCTTCACCAACTTTCGAGGATGGATACCGGAATCAGGTGGTACTTGATGCAATCGGACAGTCGGCACTAACTGGGTCACGCATTGAGACCACTTATGAGTCAGTGTAGGGATTACCGTTAATAAAGTTAGGAGGCAGCGGTGTGTTTGAAACTTGGATGAATGATATCTCACCCTTTGTAAGACATGCAAGAATTATGAAAAGCTTCGCACTTACGGGGGAGTGGCTGAATCACGATCATGTATTTACTTATATCGAACAGGGAGAAGCTGAGTTTTTTTTGGGCGGTGTCAAGTATTTGGCTCAAGAGGGCGACATTCTGCTGATGCATCCATTTATGCCACATATCATTCACTATACCTCAGACCTACCGCTCATTCAATATATTTTTCATTTTGATTTGTATTACGATGAGCAGCGAAGCAAGCTGCAGGATACCCAAGCAACCAAGCAGGACAGGGATATGGTGTCAGAACGGGAGATGAAACTCGCCTCGATCTGTCCGATCTCTCGTATGCAGCTCGCGGAGCGAATCGATATTAAAAAAAAGTTTCTTTTGTTATACAAGGAGATTCTGGATGCTAAGCCAGGCAATGAGCTCATGATCAAGTCCATTTGTATAGAGCTGTTGTACTTGTTCTTAAAGGGGCAGACGAATTTGCAGGCAGATGAGGGAAAGCTGACAAAAGGCTGGCCGTTTATTGAGCGGGCGATTGACTTTATTAATGACAGTTTTGCGGATCCACTGCTCAGCAATGCAGTCATTAGTGAGCATGCCGGTATATCAACAAATCATCTGTCTCATCTGTTCAAGAAGCAGCTAGGCATCACCGTTCAAAAATATGTGATGCATATTCGGATTGAGACAGCCAAAAGAAAAATTATCGAAGGAAAGTATACGTTGACCGAAATTGCGGAGGCTGTTGGATTTTCTAGTATTCATCTGTTCAGCCGTTCCTTCAAAGTCGCAGTAGGCATTACTCCGAGTAAATTTGCTGCCGCACAATCGTTACATCATCCATAATACTGTCTGATTGAATTTAAATAACATAAAATTCTATAAACAACTGAAATCATACAAAAAAATTGGAGGTTTCACTAACATGACAACAACAAACTTCAAATATTCGGTAGGACCATGGAATGTACACGAAGGCGCAGATGCCTTCGGCCCGGAGGTTAGAAGCTCGATTCCGGTCGATGCCAAGCTTCGCAAGTTCAAGGAAATCGGCTTTACAGGTGTTCAATTCCATGATGACGATGCGGTTCCAGATATCAATGACTTGTCCGAGGATGCGATTAAAGTTCGTGCAAGAGAGCTTAAGCAAGAACTGGATGGGCTGGGGCTGGAAGCTGAATTCGTCGCTCCGCGTCTATGGCTCGATGATCGGACAATCGATGGGGGATTTACATCTAACTCCGCAGAGGATCGCGAGTTCGCCATATGGCGCGCTAAGCGTTCCATCGATATTGCAAAAGAACTGGGAACAGATCGACTGGTACTCTGGTTAGCCAGAGAAGGAACGCTCTGTGCGGAGAGCAAGGACCCTGTGCTTGGTCTACAGCGACTGCGTGAAGCGGCTAACGAGATTCTGGCGTATGACCCAACCATTCGCATTTTGATTGAACCGAAGCCGAATGAGCCGATTGACCGCAGCTTTGTTCCTACGGTAGGCCATGTGCTGGGATTTGCTGCAGGTACGAATGATCCTAACAGAGTAGGTGCATTGCTAGAGTCCGCTCACGCTGTTCTTGCAGGCTTGGAGCCGTCCCTTGAGCTCGGGTTCTGTCTTTCGCAAGGCAAGCTGTGGGGAGTTCACTTAAACGATCAGAACGGCTTGCGTTATGACCAGGACAAGTCCTTCGGAGTGGAAAATCTCCGTTCTGCGTTTAATCAGGTAAAAGTATTAATGGATAACGGCTATGGCAAAAATGGCGAATATGTCGGGCTTGATGTGAAAGCCATGCGTACACAATCCATTGAATCTTCCTATGCACATCTGGAAAATAGCTTGAAGATGGTAAGGCTGATGGAGGCTAAGGTTCGGAAATTCAACACGGAGCTTGTTGACCGCTACCGCGCTGCCAGAGATTACGAGGCCATTGAAATGTATGTCATGGAGCTGCTGTTAGGTGAACAGTAATTGCTAGTTTAATAGAAATAGAGAAGTGGACTGAGATTAGCCGCTTCTCTGCTCCTATATTGTTTATGGGCACAATCTAAAAATAAGTGGTTGCCAGAATGAGTAACTCTGCGGAGGGGTATAGGAGTTCTGGAGAAACGACAGTGATCGCATTTTAAACCCGAAATCCACCTCTGAATAGGAGCCATTCCTGTACGGTGTTGACTGCGGGTTACTTGTCCACAGCTCACAATAAATGTTACACGCTATGAGTGGTTGCTCTGGTGATGAGAAGAAGGAGTGAAGGATAGTAGGCGGGAGGAAGACGAGATCCCCTTTCTTTATTGGATTTTTTTTCTCCGACTGTAATGGTTCATTTTCCATCTTCACCAGATGAAGCGCGTAAACAATAGCCGATTCTCTTTGCTTCAAAGAAGAAAACCGAAAAAAATGAACAATATCTCGGAAAGAACCCTAAATACCGAACTTACTTGTGTTTGTTAAATTATGCTTATTGGAACTACATTTCATGAGAGAGGAAAAGCGGGTATGAGCCAACAAAATTTGGGGAGCCTTACGAAGGAACAAATTGATTTCTATAATGAAGAAGGATATATTGTCCTGCCAAATCTACTAACAGAGAAGGAAATGATTCCTGTCAAGGAAGCAATGATGACAAAGGTTTCCATGATTGCAGATGAGCTTTTCCAAGCGGGTCTAGTCTCTGATAAACTGGAAGACAGGCCATTTCCTCTACGGCTTGCTGAGTTGTTCGTAGATTTGACGGCGGAAGATTTTCTAAAGTACGGCAGGAGCTGGCGAGACCGTTTACCCGGCTATTTTGACCTCATGACAAATCTGAAAATTTTGGATGCCGTGACGTCGCTCATCGGAGATGAGTTGTTCGCTAATCCAGTCTACAATACCAGGCCGAAAATACCGAAGGTCGCTGCAGGGGCCGTCCCTTGGCATCAGGATAAATCGTATTGGCCGGGTGCCAACGCGAACCCTGTCATAACGGTGTGGATCGCCATTGTTGATGCCAATGAGGTCAATGGCTGCCTGCATATTAAGCCCAAAACACACCGCAAGCGGGTACTGAAATGGTATCAGGAGCAGGAGAGTGGAACCGGCTATACTGCACTGAGAGAGGACCAGTTGGGTAAGACAAATACCGTGCCACTACCTGTAGCTGCGGGCAGTGCGATCTTGTTTAATGATCGCTGTCTGCATATGTCGACACCAAATAATTCTCATGAGGTGCGTTGGAGCGTCGATTTGCGGTACCAGCCGACAGATCAAGATCCGATGCTTGATCACGGCATTGGCTTCTTAGCAAGAAGCGGTCTCTATCCTGAACGGGTGGCGAGGCTCGAGGACTGGCTTGCAGAGCGGCCTGAGCGTGCGAAGGATTATTGATAGATATAGCAAAAAAAAGGCCTTGACGATAACCTGCCCACTTTACCGATAGGCATTCGGAGAGATTTATTTATGAAGAAAAGAGCGCTTGGCGCAAGCGGACTGGAAGTATCAGCTTTAGGGTTAGGCTGCATGACCATGTCCGATTCTTACGATAGCCACCGGGATGAACAAGAATCCATACGGACGATTCATCGTTCATTAGATCTTGGTGTGGGCTTCTTAGATTCTTCGGATATGGTTGATCACATCGAGCAAAGCATACAAATTTAAATCCAAAATGAATCCCAATTAGGGGTTCTTTTTTTGGGCAGACATTATGGTTAAATGGCTGGTTTTAACGTTAGTGGTCATATTTGTTGCAGCTTACGTATCATTTAGTATATGGATTACCAATGACACCAAAGTTATTTTAGTGAAAGCTGTGAGTGGAGATAATGATTATACTGAATATAAAAATATACAAGCGCCTAAGCAGAGATATGACTTTACCCATATGATATCAATATTTTTGATAAGAGGGAGGTACTTTCATGAGCGACGTCAGAGGTGTTGGATTTGGTGCTACCCTAATAATATAGGTGTTATCTTGGTGCTCTTTATTCCATTGGTAATTATTTTGAAAGCATTTTGTTCGTAACACAAAGACCCTGCTGGTTACTATCGGCATGGCATTTATCTTTTACACAAAGGTTTAGTTTTTCATTTTGCTCTGTTTGAAAACAAGGGGCACTCTTAAAGTTATAAATGAAACTCCAAGAAGAATAAAATCAAATATCAAGCGTATTAACCCATTCCTAAATAATGGAACATACATATTGTAATATTAACTTCTGGCAAAGGAGGTACATGTATGAGCGATGGTGTTGTTGGTGGCGTAGGTTACGGATACGGCTTGCACAACAATGTTGGTGCTATCCTTGTGCTCTTTATTCTGCTGGTAATTATCTTGTCGACATTTTGTTGGTAATAAAGAATAAGGAACGAGGAATGACGAAAACCCTGTTGGCTATTAGCTTGCAGGGTTGTTTTTTTGATTCATTCTAATTATAGTCCGAAATTAAAAATGAGTGTTTGCCCTTGATATCTTCGCCCTTACCAAAAAGTTCAGCAATCCATAAGATATGATGTACTCTAAACTAAAGGAGGGCGTACTCATGAGTGAAGTTGTAGGCGGAACAGGCTATGGTTATGGTGGTCTTGGTACCAGCACTGCAGCTATATTAGTCCTGTTCATCTTGCTGGTTATCATAACTAGATCTTTCTTTTTCTAAGTAAACAACATTTTTTTAACCCTGCCAGCTTTGTGCTGACAGGGTTAAATTGTTTTTGGAGCATTTGAATAACCTCTGCATATAATGAAATGCTGCCGCAATTACTTGCTCTTCTCCATTCTACAGATGTATCACTCTTTATCCTTCCGAAATATCCATCCCGTCTGTAGGGTGGGATATTCTAATTATCTTGTAATAATAAGACCCTGCTGGCTGTGTGTTGGCAGGGTCTTTACTATTTTACTTTATGTATTTTATTTTATCCAGCAGAAAGCCTGATGGATCAGGCTTTCTGTTATTTATTTAGGAGAAATTGTGTCATAAAAAAAGCACAAATGTGCCTACATTGTAGGATAATGACACAAAAATGCCTACATCCTGATGTCCGGCCGTATTCACTGGAAATGGCTCATTACAAAAATTCCTCACCAGTTTTGATTTCAAAAAAATCTCCTCTTTGCGAGGAGATTCAAGAGATCAGATTAAGGTAAGCGCGAGCAGCGTGAACAGGCTTAATGTTAAAATGGAGTTGCGTGATCCGTCTCTTCGATCTGTCTCCAAAAACACGTTATCACGATCCACTCTTAGGATTCTTCCTTCGTGTATACATCCGTCTCTTGTCCAAATGCGGACTCTCTGGTTCAAGCATCGCATGCAGTCATGATAGGCTCCCATCTCATCACCCCTTTCTTTGACAAAGCATCATATGAACGCGTTGGACAAAAGGTCACGGCAGTTATACACTCAACAATGAATGTGATTGACGTTTGTGATAGTAACGAAGCAGTTACCCGTTCAGGCTAACGCGCTTTACTACAAGTTATGCAAAGAGGGAAAAGATTTGCCTGTATACACAAAGTGATATTTTGTAAAATAAAGACAACATTTTGGGACGCGCCGTTATACAATTTGAAAGCATTGGTATAGCAAAGACCCTGCTGGCTTAAGTACTGGCAGGGTCTTTTTGTCTAGCAGCATTTTTGAGTATAGTATGAAAATTAAAATCAATGTTTGCCCTTGAGAATTTTGCCTTTACCAAATCCTGACTAAAACATAAGATACCATGTATTTTAATTTTAGGAGGTAGTGTGGGATGAGTGACGAAGTAGGCTATGGTGGTTTCCGCAATAATATGGCAGCTATCTTGGTTCTATTCATTCTTCTGGTTATCATAACTCAATCTTTCTTTTTCTAAGAAAACAATAAGTAAGTAATAAAGGTGGGAGTGGAGAGAGGAGAAGATATGAGCGAGTTTCTGGAGTTTAATCGCCGTGAGGAATTTGAGCCCCACGATGTGAGTATATAACCTATTAAGAATGCCCAAAATGGGGAGGTAAGCACCTTGCTTTTCCACTTCCCGGCCGCCCTTTTTGGGCGGCCTTTTTGTTTGACCATTAATAGCGACGCTAACCAGGGAGGAATATTCGATTTCGCTGAACCGGCTGCGTCGAAACCATCTCGCCCTGATAGCAGGCAACACACAGGATATTAAGGACCTGGAAGATCGCATGTAGCAAATTGAGAAACAGTAAGCCAAACGGCCACGTTGGCATGATAGCTGACGTGGCCGTTTGTTTATTGAAGTTGCGTTAATCGCTCTCACATACTCAATCTCAGAATATGGCACCCTCACCGGACCGTCCGCAGTCCTAATCTTCGCTGGATCGGGATCCCCGGATAACTGAGCTTTACCCACGATCAAATCATCGTTTTAAGCTTTACCGTGACTATGCGCATATGCAGCGGCAGTTCTTAACTCCTCAACCATTACATTCCCTCACTAATTTTTTTGTAATACGCCTTTTAAAAACCGAGGTTATATATGTTGTAGATCCTCAGTAGTTATCTGACCCGGCACAATAAAATGCCGAACATGGAGCAGCTTGAGACTATGGCCGGCAAACGTAAGGATAAAATCATTTCGTCACTGAAGGAGCTCGAAAAGCAGGGATACATCCGCTGGGAAAATAAATCATCAGTGGAACACGTTGTGATTTTGGAGGCGTGGGAGAGAGGGGCGGCCCCTATCAAAAAGCCCTAACGTTAGCCGCGGGGCCGATTACTGGACTATGTATTAATTAGGAGGTTAAACCATGAGCAAGAAGCTGACCGATAATAGATTTTTGACAGTTCACGTATGATGTTGCCGCAGTTATGCAAAGATGGAATGGAATGATTCTTATTCCAAACTCCGTGATGAGCTATTGAGTTTAATATGATCCTGAGATAGTAACTCATGGTTAAGCAAATTGAGAACAGTAGTTCAAAACAACAAAAACAGCAGCCGGCAAGTAATTGGTTGCTGTTTTTGAAGGGCGAAAGTCTTGTCAAAGGAAACACCATCTTGAGATAAGCACGGAGGGACTGCGATTCCTAAAATCTATGGTTATTATACATTCACGATTATTTTGAATTTCATATTGGTCGAAAACTTAGAGATGATTTTGCTAATCCGTTCCTAGTGGTGTATAAGTTAACACGTTCCGCAAAATGCCTTACTTAAGATTAACCCGCAAATATGATAATTCCCCAGTCTGCAGCACAATACTTACTTCATTACCGCTGCAAGGAATCGAGTGAACGACTTCTTCCAACGGGTTTACCAGGTAGGCATCCTCGACTTCCTTATCTATTACGGTAAAAGTATACTCGGACGGATCGGATCCGACATTTCGCAGGGTCAGAATGAATCCATTTCCATCTATAGCCGGTTTCATGTATTGCAAGACGACCGTGCCGCTTGACTGTCCAAACCACTGCCCTTCTTCCTCCCTTTCACACATCACCGCCGCGTTAATGGCTATAGGGTCCGCTGCAGCAATGCCCGCACGATATGCCTCAACAGGATCAAATTGTTCAAATGGACTTAGCTCATAGCGAAAAAGGACATCCCCAGGTTGGCTAGCCCAGAAATTCGTATCCCAATAATTGTTCATGGCCCATGCCAGCAATAGCGGATTTTCTTGACGTTTGATCTGCTCATTCTCCTTGCCGAAATGAAAATCACCTACTTGAACGAGCGGTGCGTCTGGACATGCTAGTGTGATCCCCTTCTGTTTATCATAGATGGAAACCGTTTGGTCGACGGTCACCCAATCCCGACACGCGGTGCCAAGCTGTTCCCGATCAAGCTCGACGGGCAAACCGGCCGTATCATAATGGGCACGCCAGTCTTTATCCATCCGTAAAGGGAAGGCAAAATAGATGGATTCGGGCGTTCTGATATCCGATTTATTCATTGAAGCAGTAAGACTAATTCTAGGATGGATTGCGGAAAAAGTTATCCGCTGCTCCAGTCGGGAAACTCCCGGTGCTTCAAGCTGTACGACGTACGTAACTGAATCCATGGTTTGTTCGACCGAATAAGCTTTCAGCCGATTGGCGCCGACACGTTTCGATTTCCATTCATGGTTCCAGACGGAAATGCTGTGGTTTCCTTTATCGACATCACGCGGGAAGAAGGTGTCCCGGTGCTCCTTGTTGTGACGCCCATCCACTGTTTCCTGCACAAATTCAAAAAACGTCCAAGGGCTCTTTTCATCAAGCATCTGCCAACTACGACTCTTATCGAACAACTCAACAATTCGTCCAGTAACAGGGCTATATGTCATCCGGTAAAATGGTGTTTCGATCGTCCCTTCAGTCACCGATATGCTGTCCGATGATGTGTTCAGCCGAGCTTCAAGCTGGCCCATCGGAATCTTTTTCCACGAGAATGGCGCGATCTCAACGGTTCCATACGATCTAAAGTTTTGGTCTTCCTGCGCATAGGGCAAGAAGTCCATTATACGCAAAGCGGCAATATGACGATGATTGCCGAAGTAATGCTCAGGCACCTTGACCTCAACATGCTGTGTTTCACTTGATGTGTTGACCAGCATAACGCCATCAGGCTTGCCGGATTGCTTCGGATTTCCTGCTGCCGCTTCCAATTGCTTGGAGAAAACGTATGTAGACAGGTCTGCTGCCTTGTATGCCATCTCTTTCTTATGCAGCTGCTCCGCTTGTGATACCGGAAGATCAGGGATGTAAACTGAGGCCCAAGAACCCCAAGTGTGCTCATCATAGAGCAAAGACTGCTCGAATGCCTCTTTTTTCACTTTCTTATATTGCAGGTTTGGCGCCCCTTGGATCGCTTCCAGGAATTCAGCCTTCTTCAAGCTTTGCTTCGTTTGACGACTGATCTTGGTTTCTTTCGCCGAGCTTCCCGCACCGAAATTCCAGTAGTCCGTCCAATCCCCTGAATGAACCGGGATTTGCTCTTGCGGAATCTGCTTAACCCGATCGAGAAGCATTTCCGGTGTTGCAAAAATAACCTTGTGGCCATGCCCCTCAGCATTGTATCTGCTGATCAGTGACAACAAATTCGGGTCCGGGCAGTTATTATCATATTGCGGAGGATTCGTTGCCGTTAAATACACAAAATCGTACGGATAGTCATTTCTCTCCAACCAATCAAGGTATTCCTGGATCCCTTGAGCCATCAGCTTCGTATCATCTTGATTTGTGAAGAAGAACTGACTGAAAAGAGAGTAATGCTCACCCAAGAAAGTCAAAAGCTCTCGATTGTCAGGGGTTTTCCAGTTAAATGCGGAAGGGCGCGGCAACGGAATTCCCCCAAAGTGTACATTAATCCCCGTGATATAAAACTCGATACCTGCATCGAGTAATATTTGGCTAAGCGGCCATGGCTGCCCGTTAACATCATGATTAATTGCGCTTTTTACGGAAATGCCATACTTCTCCCGCAGCTCACGAACAGGATGCAGCATCCGCGCAAGCTGATCCGCTGATACTAGCGGGGTAGTGTGCATAGGAAGTGCTGCAATACTAAGCTGTCCATTGTTCACCAATCGGCGGAAATCTGCAACTTGCTCCTCGGTAGCTGTCTCCAGCCATTGCATCACCGGATAAGTCGCCTCGCAGGTCCAACGGAATTTCGCATCCTCTGGCTCATTCTCCGATTGGAGGCAAAGCTTGATCGCTTCGTCAATATAGTCTTTCTGCAGCTCCAGCAATAACGGCTGGGGATGTGTGTAACCAATATCCAGGTGACTATGGTGCAAACATAATATTTCTTTGATTTTCGCCATTCCTGTCACGCTCCTTTGATTTTATGCATTCGTCAACCTTCATCTTTGTTCATGATGATTGAATCTCTTAAGAAGTGTATCAAGTACGGTTGTCTTCGTATTTACAGAAACGTATATCTTTTATACAATCGTCATACATATTTTCAAAAAGAAGGAGAGGGTCGTGATAGATTTTGCAAATCTTCATCCTTACGTATACAACGCCAGCCGATATCTATTTTCCAAAGGCCAGAATAGCATATCGCGTGTTTGCTACGCTTCATCGCTCTATCTGATCAGCGAGGGGAAAGGCATGGTTCACTTTCGAGGAGAAGATCACCCGGTAGGCCCCGGTTCGCTTGTATATATGCCGCCTGGTCTGCTTCACGACTGGTATGCCAATCAGGAACAGCCGATGATTCATTATTGCTGTTACTTCGATTGGAAGCATATTGATCGTCGAGAAGCCTTTTTGACGCCGAACATGATCTGTTTCGACACTTCTCAATTGCAGTCATCGTTAATTGGGCCTTCGTTTCCTGTGCCGATTCCCGAATATATGACGGTGGGCAAGCTACAGATTTGGATAGATTGGTTTGAGACTTTTTTTATAAACAATGAATACACGAACAAGCGCACGTATTACAGGGGGTTGAAGATTCAGTCCAATTTTCAGCAGTTCATGGAGTACTTTCTCACTTTCGCCCTCAAGAAGAAAAATATCCCTGATCCACGAGTGCTCAAGATCTTGGAACGACTGGATCATGATTTGATGACCGGCAACGTTAAGCCGCTTGAGTTTTATTTTCGAGAACTTCGCATCAGCCGCGGCTATTTTTTTGAACTATTTCATCAGGCAACCGGGTTATCGCCGATACAATATATGAATCAATTCCGAATAAACCGCGCCAAAGATGATCTACGGTTCTCTAAAATAAGCATCACGGAGATCTCTGAGAAATACGGCTTCTCGTCGGTTCATTATTTCTCTAAATTATTCAAGCAGTTAACAGGGATGCCGCCGAAAGAGTATCGTGAAGCGTATATAAGAGAGGAGATTAGGTAGGCAATTCCTCGTTACTAAACGAGCGAGGATTACACTAACGGGACACGATAGTTTTATCTTCAAAAATCAATCGGATTGTTTAAGCCAATCTCTGTAGGGATGTTACACAAGGTTAACGAACGGATGCGGTGGTACAGAGGATTATTTATTGCAGTGGAGAAGATATGGAAGGTATTGAATGATTTCTCTTGAGGGAGGGATTCAAATGAACACCACATCAAAGAGTAAAACACTTGTTAATACTGTAGTTCAGGTTAGACTGCCAGTTAGAAATATCGATGAATCCGTTGCATGGTATGAACTGAATTTCGGCTTTACACATTGCTGGAAAACTGAAGAAGAATCGGACCTGAAGCTTGAACCAGGACCCTATTTGTTTTTAAAACGAGTAGAACAACCCATTCCAGTCCATATTGTATCGGACGGAAAACCCTATGCGGTACTTTGTATAAAAACATCTGATGTTTTTGAATGTTACCAAAGATTCCTCGATGCAGGTGAAGAAGTAACGGAAATAACGTATACTTGGGGAATTGATCGATTCCCTGAATTCAACGTTACAGACCCTTCAGGCAATGTTATAAATGTAGCGAACTATCCCGATTTACATATTAATGGCTTTTGAGCTATCGGTCCGCGTTTACCAAACGGCGTGATTGAAAGTTTTCACGTAACCGATTCAGAGGGCTATCTTATCATCATTAAAGATTGTTAATTTGGTATTCAGCTTACGGGAAACGATAGCTCAATAAAGATATTTGAAGGCAGCCGATCAATAAGACCGGCTGCCTATTTCTAAACTAATGGACTGGATAGTTTAAGATTATGTACGACGCCTTATAAAAGGTCATGATATGCAATCTATTTCTAAAGAGCCCGGTGCGGGAAATGCGTACGCCGGGTTCTGTGGGGGTTCGGGCCACCATTTAGGTGGCCATTTCTACCCGGAGTCGGTTACTCAATTTATGGGTAGTTTCCTACCTGATTTTTATGCAAGCCCAGTAGGCCCCTGTTGTATTACGAATATAATTTCGGTATATCAAGCATGATGTAGTATAATTTAAAAAAAGACAATGGAGAGTTAAAAGATATGACGGAAAAGAAAGATAAGAAATTGAACCGGTACGTTCTTACAGAAGAGCTGTATGACATATTGAAGCAACAAATTTTGTCCCACAGGATGGCGGCCGGAGATAAAATAAATATCGATAGCTTGTCTCGGGAACTTGGCGTAAGCAATATTCCGATTAGAGAATCCTTGTCCCGTCTGGCTTCGGAAGGGTTCGTAACGCTAATTCCGTTTAAGGGGATGTACGTTGCCGAAATGAGTTTGAAGGACATCGACGAAATTTTTGAGATTCGAAGTCAACTCGAAGATTTGTCGATACGCAAATCGATAGCGCATATTCCGCCCCATAGGCTTGAGGCTGTTCTTGAGGACCTTCTATCCCACGAACCGGGGCGAGGGGAAGTAGACCGGGAAACCACAATCTTTAAGATGAATGGCGACTTGCACGGCACAATTCTACATTACGCGAAGAACGAAAATTTGAAGGACATGGTGACAAGCCTGATTCAGCGCATCCATCGATATCTGAATGATACGCGTTGCAACATTGATATGGAAGCCGAAAAGATCGAGCACGAAATCATTGTCCGTGCGCTTCTTACGCGCGATACCGAACAGGCTGCAGAGGCAATGCGTAACCATTTAAGGAACGCTCACGAAAGACTTCGTATCAATTTCGAGAAATAATTAGGGTTAAGTGAATCAGATCGAAAAGCCGGCCCAAGTTTATTTACACCTAAAATCATGTATGATATATTAAAATCGTACATGATATTGTAACCGCTTTATAATGAATATGGGGGGAGAACCATTGCCAATTACCTCCTTGAAAGTGGCCTTAATAGACGGCCCCATGTATGGGCCACTCTATCGGAGCCTTGAGGTATTCGAACAAAGATCAGGAATTGCCGTTAACGTCGCATTCAAAGGCACGCATCCGCAGTTGAACGCATTGCTGAAGGAAGCTTTCGAAACGAAAGAGAGTCCTTTCGATCTCGTGTCCACGCATTCGAAATATGCGCCTTCCCAAGCGGAGCACCTGCTGTCGTTGGATCCCTATTTCGACCAGAGCGCTCTGGCTGATTTCTCTCCGACCCTGGTTGAACTTTGCCGGGTTGGAGGGAATCTGAAGAGCATTCCTCGAAACTTTGATGCCAGATTGCTGGTGTATCGTTCGGATCGCCTTGCCGAACTGAACATCGGCGTACCTGAAACCTGGGAAGAGTTGAGTGAAGCGTCACGCAGGGCTAAAGCGGCGGGCTATACCGGATTGGTTTACCCGGGCAAGGGGTCAGGACTGTTCGGCACTTTCTTCGAACTGCTGTCCAGCGAGGACGGCAAGCTGTTCGACGAGCGGCTCCAACCGGCGTTCAACAGCGCGGCTGGCCTTGCGGCGTTACAGCGGCTGCGGGAGTGGTATAAAGAAGGATTGACTCCTGAAGGTCTGCCGGAGATGGAGTACGACGAAGTATCGGCCAACTTCCGCAACGGGGACAGCACGTTCGTCACGGATTGGCCGGGCTATTTCAGCCTGTTGACCGATCATGCGTCTCCGTTGGCCGGGCGCTTCGACTTGGCATTAACGCCGGCGGGCTCGCAAGGCAGACGCGCCGTCTACTGCGGCAGCCATTCGTTCGCAGTTCTTGCTGGAACGCGGCATCCGGAACAAGCTGTGCAGTTGCTGCGTCATCTGACCTCTCACGAGAGCCAGCTCTTCGATGCGCACCACGGTCATGTGCCGGTCAGAACGTCGGTAATGGACAAGCTGAAAAAAGCGGCGGCCGAGGATGCATTGGAAGCACGCAGGTTGTCTCTATTGGAGGAAACGATTCTTACGAGCGTGGTCATTCCTCCGAAGTTCCCGGAATATCCGCTAACGGAAGACATTCTTTGGCAGACTTTTCAAAGAGCAATCGTCGGTCGTCTCGAGCCGCAGGAGGCGCTGGATAAGGCGGCCTTCGAAATCGGCAAGGTAGTTGGAGCGTACAGGTAAACGATTTTGGATAAGGAGGTCGGCGAATCTATGATGCTGGAAGATCAGGTATGCATCATAACGGGCGGAGGTTCAGGTATCGGCGAAGTCGCAGCGGAGCGATTCGCGGAGGAAGGCGCCAGCGTCATCATCGTGGATATCGAGGAAGCGAGTGGTCGGCGGGTAGCGGAAAGCATCTCGTCCAAGCCGGGGAGACGGCGGGCCTATGCGATCAAGGCGGATGTGTCATCGGAGCAGGATGTACAAAGAGCTGTCGCTGAAGTCGAAGATCGATTAGGTCGTATCGACATCCTGTTCAATAATGCAGCGACCATCTTGCCCAAGGCGTTGGAAGAAGTAACGGTAGACGAATGGACCCGGGTTATTAATATCAACCTCAAAAGCGTATTTCTGATGATCAAGACGTGCATCCCTGCGCTTCGCAAGTCGCAAGGGAACATCGTCAATATGGCTTCGCTGAACGGTCTCATCGGTCAGAAGCAAAATGCGGTATACGCTTCGACGAAGGGTGCAATCGTGGCGTTAACGAAAGCGTTAGCACTCGATTATGCGCCGGACGGCGTCAGGGTAAATTGTCTGTGCCCTGCTGGAGTCATGACACCGCTCTTGGAGAAGTGGAGGCTTGAGCAAGACGATCCGGAGGAGACGACTCGCCTTCTTAATAATATGCATCCTCTCGGCCGTCCGGCCGATTCCGAGGAAATTGCCGATGCTGCGTTATTTCTGGCTTCGCGCGGTTCGCGGTTCGTTACAGGTGTGGCGCTGCCGGTTGACGGCGGAGCGTCTCTTGGATACTAATTTCAGCATTACACCCGAAGGATGATGACTCTATGAAAATTACAAAAGCAGAAAGCTTCATTTTGCATGTCCCGATCACTCCGCCGATTACCGATGCCATCAACGTGGCCACGCATTGGGGAGTCACCGGCGTTCACATCGAAACGGATGAAGGGATTGTCGGCTACGGCTATACCGGTACGACGGCTAAAGGCGATGAAATGATTGCCGACACGATCGACCGGTATTATGCACCCGCGCTTATCGGTAAAGACCCTTTTAACGTTAAACAAATATGGGACGAGCTCCGCTTTGGTCCGATGCACTGGATCGGACGCTCCGGCATTACGCATATGGCATTAGCAGCCGTCGACATCGCGCTGTGGGACATTATGTCTAAGGCGGCCGGAAAACCGCTGTGGCAATATTTGGGGGGCCATAAGATGGGTAAGATTAAGGCCTACAATACAAATGGCGGCTGGCTGAACTGGAGCAAGGACCAATTGATTAAAGACATCACAGGGATTCTGGAGCAAGGCTTCACGGCAGTCAAGATGAAAGTAGGTAAGCCAGATCCGCGGGAGGACTTCGATCGGGTGCAGGCCGTCCGGCGTGCAATCGGCGATGAGATTGGTCTGATGATCGACGTCAACCAGCAATGGAACATTACGACCGCCATGACCTGGGGCAAGAGACTGGAGCAGTTCGATTTGATCTGGCTGGAAGAACCGCTCAATCCGGACGACATTTCGGGACACCGCAAGCTTGCGGATGAATTGAACGTTCCTATCGCGCTTGGAGAGCATGTGTACAATAAGTATGCTTTCCGGGACTATATCACGCAAGGAGCCGTCGAGTATGTGCAGGTGGACGTTACTCGGGTAGCCGGGATCACCGAATGGCTGCAAGTTGCAGGCCTTGCTGCTGCTCACGATCTTCCTGTGTGTCCTCATGTCGGAGATATGGGACAAATTCATCAGCATCTTGTGGCCGCTACGCCGAACGCGATCATGCTGGAATACATCCCATGGATCAAGCACATTTTCGAAGAACCGATTAATGTAGTCAATGGCTTCTACACGCTCCCGCAACAGCCGGGTGCTTCGACGTCGATTATCCCTCGCTATTTTAACGAATATCGGGTCAGGTAATCAGGCACATCGTTAAATAGGCCACGAATAGCAGAGCAACTATGCCGTAGTTGTCGCTCTGTTGAACATAACATCCGTACAAATCGGGGGGAACCGAAATGATATTACGCAACAAAACGGTGTTCATCACTGGGGCTGGCTCCGGAATCGGCAAAAGCTCGGCGCTATTGTTCGCCCGCGAAGGGGCTACCGTGATCGTTAACGATCTTCAAGAGTCTGCCGGCGAGCAGACGGTTAAGGAAATCCGGGATGCCGGGGGCATTGCCCACTCCATCCAGGCCGACGTTACCGACGTGCAGGCGGTTCAAGCGATGGTGGACACAGCTTTGAATCTTGTCGGCCACATTGACGTGCTGTTCAACAACGCAGGCATTAGCGGAGTCGGCATGATTCACGAGATTGAGCCCGAGCAATGGGACAAGGTCATCAGCGTGAATATCCGCGGCGTGTTCTTGCCTACCAAGTACGTGGTACCTCATATGATGGAGCGCAGATCGGGCAGCATTATTCATATGTCCTCTTGCATTGCCGAGATCGGATTGGCGAGGAGAGCTTCTTACGCAGCGACCAAAGGGGCGGTGCTTTCATTAACAAAGTCCATGCAGGTGGATTATGCGCCCTATAATATTCGAGTCAACGCCTTGCTGCCGGGAACGATTCTAACCCCCTTCGTAGAAAACTATCTTAAAACCTCCTATGCCGACCCTGAGGAAGCTAAGCGTTCGTTGAAATCCAGACAGCTCAGCAATGACCTTGGCAGCCCGGAAGACGTAGCGAATGCGGCACTGTTCCTCGCTTCCGATGAATCCAAATTCATGATGGGATCGCCTCTTTACATCGATGGGGGAGTCACGTTCGGCAAGAACGCATAATCAAAGGGAGTGAAAAAAAAGATGAGATTGGCAACAATTGAACAACAAGGCGAGTATCGCCTAGTAATTGAACAGGACAGCCATATTATCGATATCGGTAAAGCGTTGGAAGCTTACCCGGCGGAGGGAATTCCAACCGACGTTATGGAAGTTATTGCAGGCGGCGAACAGGGACTTGAACGATTAAGGGCGTACCTGGCCGCGCTTCCAAGCGAAGGTTCTTCGGATACAGGCTATGTTCTGGATGGAAATGATCAAGTCTATGGCGCGAGCGTAACCCGTCCCGGCAAAATCATCTGTATCGGACTGAACTACCGTCGACATGCGGAAGAGACCCATGCGCCGATTCCGGAATACCCGATTATTTTCAATAAATTCAATAATACGTTAACCGGACACGGGCATGACATAGCCCTGCCCAACCGGGTTACTCAAGAGGTAGATTATGAGGCTGAACTCGTGATTGTCATCGGGAAGAAGGCAAAATATGTACGGAAGGAAGGAGCGTTGGACTATGTGTTCGGGTATACGAACGTGAACGATCTGTCGGCCCGCGACTTGCAAATGAGAACCCCCCAATGGCTGATTGGGAAGTCCTGCGACCACTTCAGCCCGTTGGGACCCTATCTGGTCACCTCCGATGAAGTCGGCAACCCGAATCAGCTGGCTATACAGTCCACCGTAAACGGGGAAATTCGCCAGCAGTCCAACACATCCGATATGATTTTTTCCTGTGAAGAAATCGTAAGCTACATCTCGCAGCATATGACGCTCGACCCGGGGGACATTATTTTGACAGGAACCCCGGAAGGCGTTGTGCTTGGTTATCCCGAAGATCGACGCGTCTACTTGAAGCATGGAGATGTTGTTACCATAGAAATCGAGAAGTTGGGTAAATTGACCAATCGCATGGTGGACGAACCGTATTAAAGATAGAAAGGTGAAAAACACGAACTGAACACGCAAACATTATTTGGGAGAACATAGTGGAATACATTTTTGTATGACAGCATGGTACATTGCAATTAAGAAGTCTTATACACAATGGAATAACGTATTAATTGTTGTGCGGAACGCTATGCGGCAACACGACTCCGCACAACATCCGCTCTTTAGTGTAAGGAGATAATTGAAAATCATTATTTTTTGGCATTTAAGACAGACAAGACGGTTTAGTGTACTTCAGCACCCTCCCGTATACTCCCCGATCAAAGTTCCTAAAGTGGCAACTACGGCGAAAACACCTGCGCTTACTCCCAACACAGCCCGGGAAATCATAAGCATTGCATGATCTGGGCTTTGAACAAAGATGATATTGCCGAAAACGAAGATACATAGTGCTGCCTATAATATAGCTTTTTTCGATCTACATTTGATGTGATTGCGATTAGAATCGGCGTACCGACTGCGTAGGCAATGGAATACACAGTAACTATTTGTCCGGCAAGACCTATGGATACATTTTATATAGCCCTTCATAAACGCTTCTGATCCCGCATTTTCCGAATACAAAATTGATACTGAATCTAAATGAATTAAAACAATATTTCAACGGGCTTCCTACGCATCAGGATATCCTTGGCTATGATCGTATGTGCCAATATATACAAATTCATGAAAAGGAGACTTGTTGTCATGCCATACAATGTTTTAGTTGTGGATGATGAGGAGATCGAGCGGAAAGGGATATCATTCCTTACTAAAATGTTTGAATTCCCGCTTTCTTGCCGAGAAGCGACAAATGGCGAGGAAGCGCTAGAACGGTTTAACCGTGAGTCCTTTGATATTGTTCTTTGTGACATTATGATGCCCCACATGAATGGATTGGAGTTATGTGCGGTAATAAAGTCGATTAATCCGCTGGTCAAAATTGTTTTTCTTACTGCCCATGCAGAATTTTCTTTTGCTAAACAGGCGATAGAGCTGGGGGTCTATGGTTATTTGTTAAAACCAATTGTCCCCGAAGAATTTTCTGCTTTGATGAACAATCTATTAGCTGCATGCAAGGAAGAGGAGGACTTAAGAAAACAAGCCATTCATTTGGAGAAAGTATCGATGGAAAATCTCAAGTATGAAAAGGAACGCAAGACGTTTGAGCTCATCAATGGATTATATTCCTCCACATCAGGGGAAACGGTTCTTTCAGCAAAACGAATGATTCTTATCTCTTGCAAAAACTCATTTTTTGATAGAGATAAACAAGATTGGGTCGGTGAATTGCATCAATTACTACCTGAAAGAAGCTATGAACTTGTGTTAAATGAAACGCAATGTCTTATCATTATAGAGGAATATAAGGAATATCATTTTTCCGATTTTGCAATAGCGATTCAGCAAATGTTTCAGAACGTTTTTCACCAGCTAGTATTTATTACTGGAAGTATTTCAATAACCGATTACTCGCAATATAAGACGGAATTTGAGAAGTTAGAGCAGTTATTGGCCTACCAAATTTTTGCGGAAAATAGTCGAATTCTGATACAAAATGAACAGTCAGTGCAAGACAGCGAATTGATAAAGACAAGTATGGACGATATCAGAAAGGCTTTTGGGGCGGAAGACGTCAGTAAGGTAAAATATCACCTCAACATTTTGTTCATTCAATTACAAGAAAAGACCAATTACTCTCGGTTCTATATTAAAGTAATGCTGTTTGAAATTCTAAAGTTAGTTAAGACCAAATTGACAGATTTGAAGGAAGATGAACAACAAATTGCGGAACTTATAGAGAATACCAGGCATATGAGTGGTGCTCGGTCATTAATAGATAGTCTAGTCGATCGATGGGAGCATGGACTGATGTCGAGTCCGAATTACAACTCACAAATACAGCAAGTCAAAAAGCTGATTAATAAACACTATATGGACCGTATTTCGTTAGAGTGGTTAGCGAATAAGGTTTATTTGACGCCGAGTTATTTAAGTTTCCTGTTTAGAAAAGAGACAGGCATTAGCCTTCAAAAGTTCATTACATCTTTTCGAATGGAACAGGCTGAAAAACTGATACGAGAAACGAGTATGAAGATTATTAATATCTCACAACAAGTAGGATACATTAATCAATCATACTTTTGTTCGTTGTTCAGGACATATTATGGGAAAACACCTCAGAAATACAGAGAGGATTTAAAATCATGAATGCTTTGCCCGCTTTTTTTAGAGACATGTCACTGCAGAGAAAATTAATTATGACCTACTCTGTTATGATTTTTATACCTCTTGTCGTGCTAGGGAGCTTTGCTTTTATTCAAAGTCGTATTCTGCTTGAGAAACGGGCCTATCAAGGAATAGAAACGCAGCTTAAAACATTCGAAAGCCATCTATCTTACAAACTGGATCATTATCAATCCATAGAGGATATTATTATTTTTAACTCCACAACACAAAAAATATTAACGAATAATTATATAGATTATATTAATTTATCACAAGACCTAAGAGGAACTATGGATCCCCTTTTCAACATCATTTTGTTAAGCAACAAGGAAATGGAGCAAATGACGATTTATTCTCGCAAGAAAATTTCCAACTACGGTGATTACCTTATATATGCGCCACCTGAAAAAACTGAGCTGTGGGATCTTGCTTCGCATTTGCGGCCTAATGAAGTTAAATGGTACATAGACAAAAAGCAAAATAGAGTTATTGCTATTCGTGTTATCCCTGAAACTGCGTCTACGTCCGATTTAGGAATTCTCTATATAGGACTAAGTATTAAGAAATTTTTCGGGGGACTTGAGCAGATGGCAAATAATCAAGGGTGTCTGGAGATAATCGATGAGGACGGGCAGGTTTTGTATGCTAATTCCGTTGCACGGAACAATACAAATGTGGATAAGTATCAACTTATGATGGAACGTAAAATGTCAACGTCCGGTTGGACGATTAAATATGGTGTGTCTCCTAATGTTGTTTTAAACGAAACGGAAAGTATTTTGTATACCATGTTCCTTATTATTGGTATTTGTATTGTAATGTTGATTATTCTCGGATGGATTTTCACCAAAACATTGGTGAGACCCATATTATATTTGCATAGTAAAATGAATTTGGTCAAAAATGGTGATCTTACTGTACAGATTCATAGTACTGCGAAAGATGAAATGGGGCTACTTACGAATCAGTTTGCTGAAATGCTTGTAAAAATCAATAAGCTCATTAACGAGGTGTATGAAGTACAAAATCAAAAACGAAAAGCACAGTTAACAGCACTTCAAGCTCAAATTAATCCTCATTTTTTATATAACACGTTATCCACTATTAATTGGAAGGCCCTTTATCTGGGTTCCGAAGAAATAAGCCGAATTGTTATAACGTTGGCACGATTTTATAGAAAGGCATTGAATCAAGGGGACAATATAATTTCAGTACGGGATGAATTAGAGATTGTAAAAGCCTATATCGATATTCAGTTAATCATGCATGACAACAGCTTTGAGGTAGAGTTTGAAATAGATGAAGACATCTATTCCTACGAAACTCTTAATCTTCTCCTTCAACCGATTGTGGAGAATGCAATTGAGCATGGGATTTATCACCGCAGGAAAGAGGGCGGTAAGCTGCGTTTAACAGGGGTCGTTGTTGATGAACGGATTGAGATTTCTGTGGAGGATAATGGACCCGGCATGGATATAGAGGCGATAGAACGCCTTCAACTCCGGAAAGGAAACGGCTATGGAATATTCAATATTAGAGAACGAATCCAATTATTTTTTGGGCCAAATTATGGTGTTCGAATTGAAAGCGAGCCCATGGTTGGGACGAAAATGACTATTGTCATCCCTGCGTACCGGCAAAATAAAAGTAACGCGCACCCCTTAGAATAGACATTGGAACCCCCTAGGTTATCCGATGAATTCTGGGGGTGCATTTATTCTCAATGTTTACAATTCGGTGTCTTGACCAAAGAACTAAAGATATTTGTATGTTTCAAAAAACACCATCATATACTGCCTCGGTTGAATTAGGATAATATTTTATTAGAAGGAGGAAGCATTACTTTACAGTGGAGGAGGAAGTATGTGGCAGGACATCATGGTATTGTATCAAGATTTGCGGGTGGAAGTGGACTGCGGAAAAGACTAATTCAATACAGAGTTTTATATTTCATGTTACTTCCGGGAATCGTTTATTTCATTATTTTTCACTACATCCCCATGTATGGAGTCACCTTGGCGTTTAAAGACTTTATTATTAAGGAGGGTATATTAGGAAGCCCTTGGGTCGGTTCGAAGCATTTTGAAAAGGCTTTCACAGATCCTTCTTTTTATCAAATCCTCAAAAACACGCTTCTAATCAGTATTTATAAGCTGATTTTTGGTTTTCCAGTTCCTATCATTTTCGCTATTCTCGTAAACGAGGTATCATCGCTCCGCTTTAGAAAAGCAGTTCAGACCGCTTCTTACTTGCCTCATTTTATATCGTGGGTAGTTATGGGTGGCATTTTCATTATGATCTTTTCGTTTGACGGTCCCATCAATGAGTTGATTAAACTGTTTGGCGGAAATCCGGTTTTGTTCATGGCTGATGAGCGTTACTTTCGTTCGTTGCTAGTCATAACCGACATTTTTAAAGGTTTTGGCTGGGGCTCGATCATATACTTTGCCGCCATTTCGGGAATTGATCCTCAATTGTACGAGGCAGCCGTAATAGATGGAGCTGGACGGTGGAAAAGAACGACTATGATCACTTTGCCAATGCTCGTTCCAGTCATGGCAATTATGCTTATTTTAAGCATGTCCAATATTTTAGATGCGGGCTTCGATCAAATCTTTAACATGTATAATCCAAGTGTATTAAACGTTTCTGACATTATCGACACCTATGTTTATCGCAAAGGATTGGTTGAAATGCAATACAGCTACTCCAGCGCCGTTGGGCTGTTCAAATCTGTCATTGCATTAATCTTGGTGCTGGTTGTAAACCGTATTGTTAGGACTGTCGGAGGGAGGGAGTACGCGTTATGGTAAAAAATCGAACACCTGCCGATGTGCTATGCGATTCTCTGATTTATTTCTTGTTGGGTTGCATATTTCTTATCACAATCTATCCGTTCTGGAATCAAGTGGTTACCGCTCTGTCCAGCAAGCAGGAGGAAGCTATCACGCTGCTGCCTAAGGGACTTTCGTTTGGTAGTTTTCTTCTCTCCCTTGACTATCCGGGGCTTTGGAGCGGTTACCGAAACACGATATTGCGTACAGTTTGCGGTGTTCTCCTTGGCACTACAGTAACTGCGTTACTTGCCTACCCTCTGGCAAAAGCACAACTTCCCTTCAATCGATTTTTCACGGCTTTGGTATTGTTTACTATGTTATTTAGCGGAGGACTTATCCCAAACTATTTGCTAATTAAGTCCCTTGGATTAATTAACACATTTTGGGCGCTGATTCTTCCTGGGCTTACTGGGGCATTTAATGTTTTCATCATGCGAAACTTTTTTCGTTCCTTACCAGATAGCTTGGAAGAATCGGCTCAAATTGATGGCGCAGGTTATTTCTCTATTTTCACTAAAATTATCCTGCCGATCTCTTCTCCAGTTTTAGCTACCGTCTCACTATGGATCGCTGTCGCACACTGGAATGCTTGGTTCGATTCTATGATCTACATTCAGGATCCACATAAACAAGTTCTTCAGGTGATCTTGCGCAAGATTATTATTGAAAACAACCTGAATGATATGGAACGAATGACTCAGGGAGTTCCATTGAAAGATTTGTTCAGCACCAAACAACTCCAAGCAACAGTTATATGTCTCTCTGTTATTCCGATGCTGATCGTATACCCATTTGTACAAAAATATTTTGTTAAAGGCATAATGGTTGGTGCAGTGAAAGGATAGGTGGCATTGACTAATATTAAGGGGTTGCGGCCAATATGAAGAAGAGGATCGTATGGTTTAAAATGGGATTATTCATTATTCTGGCGGCTACTGTTGTGGCTGGATGTGCAGAGAAAGAAAATCAAAATTCGCAAGAATCCCAAAAAGGTGGAAACGGCTCAAAAAAGATGCATATGGAGTTTTGGACTTCAGCTCTACCAGTGGACCATGCTTTTACAAAAGAATATGCAGAAAACCGTTTTAATGTTGATATAGAGCATCTGGTCGGGGGCGAGAACTATAAGGAAAAGATGAATCTTATGATCGTATCAGGCGAGGCTCCTGACTACATTAAAAATATTACTCTCTCAGAATATGATAAATATGTAGAGCAAGGGCAATTTGCAGAAATCCCTGTTGAGTTGTTGGAAAAACATGCACCTAAGTACATGGCTTGGCTTAAAGAGAATACGGATGAAGATCTGTTCAAATATTTTAATCGTAATGGGAAGAATTATACCATGCCTAATATATGGACACTCGGACCGTCCATGAACGTTCTCGGTATACGTCAAGACTGGCTTGATAAGCTCGGAATTAATAAAAAACCTGAAACGCTAGCTGAATTTGAAGATATGTTGATCAAGTTTCGAAATGATGATCCTGATCATAATGGGAAGAAGGATACCTACGGGCTAACCACTTCCTTGGGATCTCCTAGCGATCTAGGAGGGCTGTTCAGTTCTGTATTCGGAGCGTTCGACAGCTATCTAGGAATATTCTATGAGAAGGATGGAAAGATTACTCGCGGTGAAATTGAACCAGAGACTAAGGAAGCACTCGCTGTCTTGAAGCGTTGGTACGACGAGCAATTGATTGATCCTGAGTTTGTGATTAATAAATCGGACAATTTGGATCAGAAAGTCTTTGACTCTAAGGTGGGAATGATACAAGGGGGCTGGTGGAGTTTTCTCCCGGCAGCTGCTTTCTTTGATGGGAAATACGTTGAGAAAATCCCAAATGCAAAATGGTTGCTTTCGAGCGGTCCTAAGGGCCCGAATGGTGCATTTGGAATCGGACAAATTCAACCGATGAGCAATACAGGTCTTCAATTTATGAAGCATATGGAGAAAGAGCCTGAGAAGATGATTAAGTATATTGAAATGATTGAAGCGTTTAACTTTGACGAAGACTATTTAGAAGTTTCTTACTTTGGAAAGGAAGGGGTTACTTACAATAAGAATGGTGATTCTTATGAATGGATTCCGCCCTATGACAAAAAAGACGAGCAATTGAAGTTTGGGATTGATCGCAGCGTGTATCACTACGATGGAATGTTTAACAATTACGATATACAGGCACCATTTATGACTGCTCCTAAATATGCTGAATTGCGGAAGAATGCGGAAAAAGTGGGGGTAGGGAAATATGATATATTGTTCCCAATTCATAAGCCCATTTACAACGAGTACTTTGATCGTCTTGATCAGTATACGTTGAAGACGTTTATTGATTTCATTACCGGTCGCCGTGACTTAAAGAACTTCGACAAATTTGTTTCTGAATGGATGAGTATGGGTGGAGATAAAGTGATGAAAGAGGCTCAGGAAGTTTACTCACAATATAATACTAAAGACTGAGTTCCGGACTTGCGGTCACCTCGTAAGGGGGTCGCCCATTCCCCTCTGCGAGATTTGTAGTGTACTGACATCCATGTACTCAAGAGTATAACAATCGCTCAATGCTCAAGTATTTCATTCCGTCTTGTGTCTCGAGAAAAGCGAAAGGAATGGGTACAATTATGACAAGGAAAAGGAAGTGCTCATGCTGCATCACAGTCTTGGACGTTGGTTATACTCAGCACAGCCTATCTTGCTTGAGATGCAACAGAATTATATCGACCAAACGATCGAGATGTGCCAGGCAACTGAGGATTGGGTATTGGGACTTGCACGAGTTAAATCGGAGCTGCCGGGAATTCGAAACGAAACTATTGAGGTGACCTTGAGGGCAAACAAATGCTGTATCTTTTTGTGTTGGTTGAGTAACAGCGCTTAGATTTATTATAGGGACAACCGAATAACCAAATAGGGAAACACTCCAATAATAGCCTATAAGGTCGTCGTTGGAGTGCTTTTTTATAGCGCCAGAAAGTACAAGTTTCATTATCGTCAATCCTTTGCAAGCTAGGCGCTACGCTCGAGGGCTCCATTCTGAAGCAGCCCGCCAACTTGCCGGAGGGATATAAGTTTTCCAAAGCAAGAATTGAAGGTCCAACCGAAGGAAAATTCCTTGATGAAGTAAGGGCCGAAGGCAAGAAGAGCGGTAAACCCGTCTATGCGAAAAAGATAGACTGGAAAGAGGCGGCAACCATCCGTCTTGAATATACGAACGGGAAAGATACGCTGGCCATTTCGAAATATACGTTGGACTCAGAAGGAAGCAAGAAAAAAGGTTTCTTTGAGGATGAATTACCGGCACATATCTATCCAAAATACGTTTTTTGGCATGAAGGTGGCTTCGAATACAGCATTTCAACCACATGGGATATGTCCAAGGATCAGAAGGTCGAAATTCTGAAAGAAGCGGTGCAGAAGTAATATTTTGAGCAAGCTTCGATCTTGCGCGGGAAAGTCATGAGCGAACCTGATGATGATGAGAACATCCGACAACTCCAAAAATCGGTTGATCTATTTATTAAAAAGTTGAATTTTAAAAAACCGTTGATGATTAATCCCAACGGTTTTTTTATTTTTTGTTTAAAACGATGTCGGGGGACAAGAACATGGTCCCATATGAAGTCGCTATTTTAGCGGCTTTTTTGTTTTATCGGTACAAGTTCTTGTCCCGAGTCGAGGACAAGGACTTGTACCGATTGCCGTAAAGGACAAGAACATGTTCCGATTACCGATTAGTTAAATATCTAACTGAATTTTGTTATTCACTGTTGGTCGGCAACCTCCCCATTCTCTGCGTCCGAGGAAATGGCATTTTAAGGTATATTTTTAGTGTATTTCGAATCTTTTCCCTGGATATCCTAGGCATGGGTTCCCAATAGACCATAAAAGGAATGAGCTTTGTGAAAACAGAGCAATCACAATTAACCGCAGCGGAGATGGGAAAACTTTGGGGAACGTATGTTGGAAATACGATGGGGAAATGAGTGCTTAGTTATTACCTCCAGTATGTGAACGATATGGAAATTAAGGGAGCATTTGCCGGAGGCAGCTACAAGGATTAATTTGAAGGCATATCACGTTTTGATTGCTCTCAGTTGAATGTAAGGATGCATTAGAAAAGTAACCAATTGCAAGACGACAAGAACATATATCGTTTGCCGAAAAAGACAAGAACACATATGGTTAACCGTGATTGATAAGATCCTCAATACATATGTGGTTTTTAGCGCCAAAACGAGTTACGGTTACAGAAGTCTATCCTTCATTACGGCAACGGCTTATTTTCTGATGTTCCCTTCTTCGCCAGTAGCGCCAATTTGTTGTTTAGCATCCGAGCGAGAAGAGACTGCGATTCTTCCAATTCTCTTTTTCTACGGTCCATTTCCTTCATCTTCTTCCGCAAAAATTCAATGGCCCGGGAGAGCTCAAGTTTGTTCCCATCTTCTTCCTTCAAAATAACTTTGATTTCCCTTATCGTAAAACCCGCAGCCTGAACTCTTTTGATCAATAAAAGGTGTTCGACCGCTTCCTCGGTATACTCACGATAGTTATTGTCCCTGCGCTCAACGTGGCGTCTATCCAGCAATCCTTCCTTCTCGTAATAACGAATGGTCGGTGGATTTAAACCGGTCTTCTGTGCCAGCACATGGATTTTCATTTTTCTTCCTCCCGCGAAATGCTTGACCTTCAAGTATACTTTATAGTTTATACTTTAGAGGTCTAATGGAACCATGTCAAACCAATTGACACCATTGTCGATCAGAAGGAGGAACTGTGAATGAACGCTCAGAAAAGGAATTCACCGACCAGAGCTGTAGTTTTGGGGGGCGGTGGCGTGACGGGCATCGCATGGGAGGTTGGCGTCTTAGCGGGACTGCTCGAATCCGGAGTAGACCTCCATCAAGCTGACGTGATCATCGGAACGTCCGCCGGTGCCTTTGTCGGAGCAGCCCTGGCCAGTGGGTACGACATGAATAAACTGTTTGCCGCCCAGTTGGAGACGAACTCGGCCGAGATACCGGTCGCCGCGTCCAAAGAATTAATGCAAGCGTGGTATAAGGCATTTGACACGGGAGGAAGCGACCCGCGAAAAGTCGGGGCAGAATTCGGCCTTATCGCCAAAAATAATCCCTCTCCTGTATCGCCTGAACAGCGGCGCACCGTGGTCGAGAGTCGCCTTGTGACTAGAAAATGGCCGGCGAATCTTAAGGTGACCGCTATCGATGCCGATACCGGGCAACTTCATACTTTCGATCATCAATCGGGAATTTCTTTGCTCGATGCCGTGTCGGCCAGCGGAGCCGTTCCGGGAGTTTGGCCGCTTGTATCGATCGGTGACCGCTTCTGGACCGACGGAGGAATGGTGTCCACGACCAATTCAAGGCTGGCTGAAGGTTATGAACGGATCGTGATTCTCTCCCCGATGCCAAATGGTTATGGCTCCATCCCGGGAGCGGCGGAGGATGCGGCAAGCATGCGTACAAGCTCGGACGTTTATCTCATAACACCCGATGAACGCAGCGTTGTGGCCATCGGCCCGAATCCGTACGACCCGGCTCGCAGCAGAGTAACAGCGGAAGCCGGGCGGGAGCAGGGATGCTCTATCGCCGAAGCTGTTCTGACTATGTGGTAAGAAGCCGATTCTTTCTTTCCTAACAGACAAAAGGGTGCAAAATATGGCGGCGATTTCGCTCGTTATCTTATATTTAAGTACAGCCGACAAGGAAAGACGCTTATCTTGCGAATCCATCGAAGCATTAAACTATTTCAAGGGCCGATTGATCTATACGTCTTGTTTACGGAATATAAGAGAAACTGCACCTCATTTGGCCAAGAGAAGACAAGGGAAAAACAAGTTGATACTCAGGAACGATTGACTGAGGTCACCATTTATCCTAATGCTACTCAAATGAATAGACAGGAATGCTCGGAATCACTTAAGGTTATGTCAGTTATTTGATTCGAACTATGGAAAAAGCCAACTCAGATGAATGAGTTGGCTTTTTTGTGTAAAGTCATGGTTTGACTACATATTAGTCAAGACTCACGATCCGGCCGTTTCAGGACTTAAGAAAAGAGAATCTATAGAGTTTCTAATTCGCTGAATTCCAACGGGTTGTTCAATAAAGTGTACCATTCCAAGTTCTATACACCTTTTGCGTTTATCTACATCCCCCGTAATTGCGATGATATATAGATAGAGGGGAAGGAGTGGAAGAAAGAATTTAAAGGCCGCTGGTTGTACCATCAATATCGGGCATGTGAATGTTCATGAAGTCCAGCTGAACGATCCGAATTCTTATGCGATCCGGATCGGGGTGCATATATGTTAGGTATAAAGAAGCGTTTTGTTTTGTTGAATTTCACTTTTCACCTTAAGAACTAGTCTTGAAAGTTATGCTCTCTGTTTATTCTTCAATGGCAATAATTGACGAGTGGCAATGACAATCACTCCAACCAAAGCAGCCGTTACGCCGATTAACAAGGCTGTACCCCCAAGAGGATATAAAACACTCCCGATCATCGGCGCTGAAGCCATGCCCAAGTAGCGAACAAAGTTGTAGATTCCCATCGCAGTTGCTCTCTCTTGAACGAATTCTGCAGATAACAAGGTAGGCATCGTAGGCATAGCCAATCCGCTCACGAAGCCAGTGAGCATTAATGCTAGAAGCAGTGTTATAAGCGAAAATTTAGCGGCAAAAATAAAAATCACAAGACATATTACAATGGAGAAACTGACCCATAATAACGATATTATTGAACCGATTTTGGTTTGAAGTTTTCCACTGAGTTTGCTACCCACAAGATTAAGGGCCATTAACGCAAGCGAAAAAACGCCGATGTTCGCAGCACCCAAGTGATATTGGGACTCCAATATCATTGGCAGAAATACGATAAATGTGTAAAAGACATCATAGAGAACAAAACCACTCAACAACACGACACGGCCGGTCTTACTTTTAAAAATTCGTCCGAATGCCTTTAGTCCAAACTGTTTTTCAGTTAAGGTTGTAGTTGTCGGTTTGGTTTCCGGAAGCAGGAACAGAGCGATAAACATCATGATCACGGCACTTGCCGCCGCAAAACCAAAGGTACCAGAATATCCGAACACGGATCCAATGAAGCCCCCAATCAAAGGGCCAATTGCAGGCGAGATTCCTAAGATCATTTGGTATGTAGCCATACTTTCGGCCCGCTTCTTTCCTTCAAAGATATCTCCAATCATGGTTGCGGCAACGAGAGGTACAGCAGCCGCACCAATTCCTTGAATGACGCGGAAGATCAGAAGCATTTCAATCGAAAAAGAAAACATACAACCAATCGTAGCCAATACATATACAATCATGCCGGGTATCAGTATTTTTTTGCGACCGTTTCGGTCTACAACCGGTCCGAGTACTACCTGCATTACGGCCATTGCGATCGTAAATAATGTAACGGTGAGGTTGGCCATAGACAAGGAAGTGTGAAGGTCACGCTGCATGTCGGGGAGCAGCGGGACATACAAGCTTTGCGCTAGTGAAACTATCGCTGCAGAGAGTCCAAGCACAAATAAAATCTTTTGTTTGTTCATAAAAGTCCTCCTATTCATTTATTGACTGATTGTCAGTCAGTATGTAAAATAGTTTATATCGTTGACTGACATTCAGTCAATTGGATATATTAAAAATATGACAGGAGTGATAAAAAGGAGGTCTTCAAGTGCCAAGAGTTTCAAAGGACCCTCAGGAACGAAAAGATGAGATTTTGAATGCCGCAATGGAGTTATTTGCCTCGAAGGGCTATGAACAGACTTCGGTCAGCGATATCGTCAAGAAAATCGGAGTTGCCCAAGGAACGTTCTACTACTATTTCCAGTCCAAAGAAGAAGTCGTCAATGCCGCTTGCGAGCGTACCTTGGCCTCGCGACTCGAAAGTGTAAAGAACTTGGTTGAAAGTTCACAATGGAATGCACTTGAGAAACTTACACGTCTGTTTACGGATGCTTCCCCGAACGAAGAAGACGTGGATGTATTTGGTTACCTTCATCAAGAAATCAACAGTACATTGCATCAGAAATGGATAGTCGCCGAGATTATGGGTTTACTCCCCTATGCTCGACAGATCGTTCAACTAGGTGTAGAAGAGGGGATATTCCATGTTCGGCAGCCAGAATTGGTTGTGGAATTTTTATTAGTTGGCGCTTCATTCTGGTTTGACAAAGGTATTTTTGACTGGAACGAACAAGAATATGAAGCGAAAAGACAAGCGCTGACCGACATTATCGACCGTTTGCTTGTCGGCAACCCTCCCGCTTCTCCCGATGTTCTATAATTTAAAGGAGGTAGAAAAAAATGATATCTACATCTAATCTGGATTTTAACGAGGTTATTCACAATCGACGTACCATAAAAAAATACGATCCGGAGGTGAAAATCAGCCGTGAGGAAATGAGCCAAATCTTGAAGGAAGCAACTCTTGCGCCTTCATCGTTCAATCTGCAACCTTGGCGGTTTGTTGTTATAGAAAGTCAGGAAGCCAAGGAGAAGTTGATTGAGCTTGCACCATTTAATTCAACGCAAATCTATACCTCATCTGCTGTCATTGCCGTATTTGGCGATCTCCAGTTTGCGGACCGTGCCGATGAAATTTATAGTAAGGCAGTAGAACTAGGCCACATGCCACAGGAGATGAAAGAAAAAATCCTTTCGACTGTCGTACCGCTATTTGATCGTTTCTCCGTTCAAGAAAAACGAGAATCCATTATGGTTGATGGCGGACTGGTATCTATGCAATTATTACTAACAGCTTACGCACATGGCTATGCCACCAATCCGATGGCCGGGTTTAACAAAGAAAAGATTGCAGAAGCGTTTGAACTTGATGCTGAGCGTTACATCCCAATCATTATTATTTCGATTGGTAAAGCGGCTGCCGAGAGCCGCCCTCCCGTTCGATTCCCAGTTCACGATATTGCTCAGTGGAAATAAACACAAGATCTTAAGGAGCCCGTCAGTGTATTCATTCATCATGGAGAGCATCTAATCGGATATGCAGAACTAAGCGGCGGCAGCTTTGGACCGAGATTAAGGTCCTAAACTGCCGCTGTTTCATCATTAAACTACGAACACTTTGGAGATGATTGTAATAGGCCTCTCTCCCTTTCCGGTGTTTCGGTGTTCGAACACATCACCATATTAGTTAAAAAACCGCGCAACTGACGCCACTAAAGGTTCTGTTTTCATCTAGCTCTTATCAACGTTCATATACCTTCAAGCATTCGACTCTTACCCTACAGGAATTCAGAGACAATTAAAGTAATTTCTTAATGCTTAGATTAAGATAAGCACCTTGATTAAGAACTACACGCTACCTGCGTACGTTCAATAATAAATTGGAAATGGAATATAACGTGGAGAACGTGGCCCAAGAGAATGCGCCGATCCGAAATCTCAACAGAGCTTCCAAGATTTATATTTGATGGTGATGATTTTAAAAATGATTTTAGCTGGACGGATTTTGTGATTCCATGCATAATCAGGTGCAAGAAGATAACTTATTACAATTTATTCATCAAGGTGTGATTCTGATTGAGAAAACCACGTTTCTTCGGAAAAAACTTAAGTTTGACGTATATTCTAATTCTCAGCTTTATCTTCATCTCAACAGTCCCTGTCGTATCCACCTCTATCGGAACGTATTTCAAAAGTAAGGATATTATAAATAGTAATACTTCACAGTATATTATCCAGATGCTGAAACAAACCAACGGAGAGATTGACCTAAACCTACAACAGTTTAACAGTGATGCCTCATTTTTGATTAATCCCGTTGTGCAACAACTCCTTAATAAACAATTTCATAGAGATATTTCATACCAGGAGAGGAAAGCGCTATCAAAGGAATTGGCCCAATATAACGTCGTTTCACCAAAAATGTCAGACATCAGCGTCTATTCAACTAAAGGGATATTCCTCATTGGTTTATCAGATAATTACACACCTCTGAGTGGAGAGCTTATAAGTAAAGTGACGAAACTTGATGGACAGATTTATTGGAACTTTGCCGGCTATGACACGTTTCACGAAGCTCATATTCAAGGGGTTCGATTAATCAAAAACATGTTAGGCCCTGAAATCATTCCAATTGGATATTTAACGTTCAAAATGCCTGAAAATATTATTTATGATTCGATTAAGGAACTTCAGCTTGGACAAACAGGACAAGCAATTATTGTAGATACTACGGGTACTGTTCTCTCTGGGCAAAACCGAAACTGGGTGGGTCGCCGTCTAGACGGTAATATTTTAAACAAATTGTACGCCAATTCCGAGGGGGCGTTCATTGATAAGATTGATGGTCAGACCTATTTTATGGCATTCCACACCTCAGAAACGACGGGCTGGAAAACGATGGGGTTAGTACCGATCGCCGAGATGACTCCAGGACTTCAAGGTGTGTACAAAAGTAACATTCTCTATCTTGGAGGATGGATTTTAATTAGTATTTTGCTTTCTCTCCTTATTACAAGAACTGTTGTCACACCAATTAAGCAATTAATACGGGCAATGCGCAGTGTAGAAAGTGGGGATTTTAGCGTGCAGACTCATTTAACCGGTAATGAGGAGGCCTTAATATTAAGCAGCAATTTTAATAAAATGACCTCAAGGCTCAAAGAACTGATCAGCCGTGTTTATGAAGAGGAACTTAAAGAAAAAAGTGCTCAACTTCGTGCTCTTCAAGCTCAAATCAATCCACATTTTTTATATAACACATTAGATACCATCTATTGGATGCTATATATGCGTGGGCAAGAGAAAATTGGCGATGTTGTTGTTGCCATGTCCAATATGCTAAGGTACAGCATCGGAAAGAACGGCCCAGTTGTTACGCTGAAAGATGAGCTTGACAACCTGTCCAACTATATTCATATTCAATCAACCCGCTATCAGGATCGAATAACATTTGAGTATGATATAGACCACTCACTCGAGGATACCCGGGTTCTTAAATTAATGCTGCAACCTACGATCGAAAATGCTATTACTCACGGTCTTGAGCCCAGTGTTCGGCAAGGGATTATTTGTACTCGTATTTATCGTTATGAAAGAGAATGTCGGATTGAAATTTCGGATAACGGGGTTGGAATTTCTGCAGAGAGACTGGCCCAGTTAATGGAGCCAGGACATGTTCGTGATGGACACGGAATTCAAAATGTGGATGAGCGGTTGAGACTAACCTTTGGGGAGGCCTACGGCTTGACAATTACGAGTGTAGAAGGGAAAGGCACAAAGGTGCTTTACAAATTGCCGTTAAATGATAATAACATCTAAGGAGATTAACAATGCCATACAAAATTTTAATTGTTGACGATGAGAGAATGGCGAGGGATGGACTAAGAATGATGGTCAACACCCTGAAAGAGTGGGTTTGGGCTGGAGAGGCTACGAATGGGGTTACTGCATTGGAGAAAATCAAACTTCATAAACCTGACTTGATTTTATTGGATATCCGCATGCCGGAGATGGATGGGTTGTCACTCCTCGGAAAAATTAGAGAAATGGGATTAGATACTTTGGTAGTGTTCCTTACAGGCCATCCAGATTTTGAGTATGCGCAAAAGGCGATACGTTATGGGGCGTTTGATTATTTACTGAAGCCGATGCGAGCACCGGATATCATTGAAATTATTAATAAGGCGGAAATTCATCTCGATGAGGCGAGTCATGTAAAACAGGAATATGAGGAGTCACTCCGAATGGCCAAAGATTATGAACGGGAGCTGCTTGAAAGAAATATGCGTGAGGTGATCTACGGCGGAACACTGGATGAGTTATCCATATCTAATTTGTCCATGTTTTCGGATTGTGACCGGTTAACAGTAGCCAGTATTCTATTAGACTCTAATAATAATTCACTTCGTGGACCTTGCGAAAATATCTTAAGGAATGAATTGCAAATGGAGTATGCTTCACCATTCTTAGTATTGCAGGATGGTCTTTCGGAGTGGACGATTTTACTGGGTGGGAGAAGTATTAGAACACCATCTCTTGAGCTAAATCAGTTATTCGACAAAATTGGCCTAGAGCTCTGTGCGGCAGGGATTGTCAATTGGAGAATAGGGATCGGACAAAAAATACAATTTGCACAGGCCAGTAAGTCATACGAACAGAGTAAATTTGCTGCATATTTTGCCAGCAAGGATAAAAAAATTGTTTTCTATGAAAAATTAACGGACATGGATGCAACGTTGCTGCTTATCCCCATCGATCTGGAATATGCGATTATCCAGCATGTTAGAGAGGGGAATCCAGATGAAGCTTTGCGTATTTTCGATAAGGTTGCAGATCACTATAGTAAAATGACAATTCGGGAGCTAGAAAAGCATGCAGTCCATTTTCTGATACAACTTCAGAATGGAAATGAGCGGCTAGATGACGGGAACATGCTTCTTAATTATGTTGTAGATGGAGATAGCGAAAACATATCAACAATTATTATGAGACTTAGACAGGTAGTTAAGGATTATGCAGAACGGACACGAAGCTATCTGAATATTCAAATGAACCATGTGATTCAGCGGGTCATTAGGATAATTCATGAGAAATATGCCACAAATCTCAAGCTTGGCGAAATTGCAGAGGTGTTGGGGGTGAACCCAAGCTATCTAAGCACGCTATTCAAACAGGAAACAGGGGTGTCTTTTAGCGATTATTTAAGTCGTTACCGGATCGAAAGAGCTAAGTTATTTCTTAAAGAAGCCAACCTTAAGATTTACGAAGTGGCGCAGAGAGTTGGTTACACCGATGGGAGACATTTCAGCCAGCTGTTCCGAAGAAGCCAAGGATTGACACCTTTAGAGTATCGGAATCGCAATGGGATATTTACTGAACACGACGAGCTGATAAATGAGTAAATCGTAAGACCGCTGCTTCAAGCAGCGGTCTTATATTGTAATATCACCAAACATAATCAAAGAATCGCCTTATTTTTCGCTTTGTTATTCGTTGATACAATAGCTCCTGTAAGTGCTTCCAAACCGGGATCCACGTCACCATGGATTTATGGGAGTCTAGACACATCAAAGTGTTTGAATAACAAAGGGGGTTGAAATTTGAGTACATGGACACGGCGATGGGTCAGAGACAACGCATGGGCGTACCTGTTTATCGCCCCGCAGATTCTTGGATTACTCGTGTTTGTCATTGGTCCGGTCATCTTCGCTTTTGTCATCAGTTTTATGAAATGGGACATTGGATCTACGCCTGAGTGGGTTGGCCTCACCAATTACAGCAAGCAGGTCTCTGATCCGATATTCTGGAAAGTATTAAAAAACACTTCAGTGTTTGCATTGCTGAATATTCCTTTGACAGTTATTGGTGCGTTGGTCCTTGCTCTAATGCTAAACCAAAATTTGAAAGGGAAAACACTGCTGCGGGCTGCTTACTTTATACCTGTCGTGACCTCTTCCGTTGCGGTTGCTCTCGTATGGACTTGGCTTTACAATCCGAGCTACGGGCTCATCAACTCGGTATTGATGTCACTTGGAATTGAAGGACCAGGCTGGTTATCCGATATGAAATGGGCGCTGCCTTCCATTGTCATTATGACGGTATGGCAGGGTGTGGGCTATAACATGATTCTTTTCTTGGCCGGTCTGCAAGGGGTGCCCTCACAGCTTCATGAAGCTGCGAAGATAGACGGGGCTGGAAGCTGGCAGCGATTCTGGAGAATCACCATTCCCATGATTTCTCCAACAACGTTCTTTGTTGTCATTATGCTTCTGATCGGTTCTATGCAGGTATTCTCAGAGCCTTATATGATGACCCGCGGAGGTCCTGCGGATGCCACAAATGTATTGGTACTTCACATTTACAATACAGCATTTCAGTTTTTCCGGATGGGCGAAGCATCAGCGATTTCCTTCATTCTGTTCGTTATTATTCTGATCGTGACGCTGATCCAATTCAAATTCTCAAAGTGGGTGAATTACGATGTCTGACATACAGCCGGCAAAACGTGCGGAGGTTTCGGTATGGAACAGTGGAAAAAATAAGTTTCTCGCCAGGCCGCTGCTGTATCTGGTCCTGATCTTCGGAGCGGTCCTTATGGTCACTCCTTTTGTATGGATGGTCTCGACATCTCTCAAAGGGGAGGGAGCGGTATTCGAATATCCGCCTAAAGTCATTCCCAACCCTCTTCACTATGATAATTACAAACAAGCTTGGACAACACTTCCGATCGGGATCGCTTATCTGAACAGCTTGAAAATTGCCGTTATTGTAACGGCAGGTTCGCTGCTGACCTGTTCGATGGCAGGGTACGCATTTGCCAAGATGCAGTTTGTAGGACAGAAATTTCTGTTTATGCTGATGTTGGCAACCATGATGATTCCAGGTCAGGTGACCCTGATTCCGATGTTTATGTGGTTCAGCAAAATTAACTGGGTGAATACGCACTGGCCTCTTATCATTCCCCCGGTACTTAGCAACGCGTTTGGTGTATTTTTACTGCGCCAGTATATGAGCTCTATCCCGAAAGAGTTGGAGGATGCCGGGAGGGTGGATGGACTGAATCCATGGCAAATTTATTGGAAAATCGTGCTCCCCAACTGCAAACCGGCATTGGCTGCACTCGGGATCTTCACCCTTATGGGTAACTGGAACAACTTCCTTACGCCGCTGATTTATTTGGATGATCAGAAGAAATTTACGCTGCCGCTCATCATCGCTTCTTTTCAAGGGCTTTACTCGACGGATTGGCCCCTCTTGATGGCAGCTTCGTGTATTTCCCTGATTCCTGTGCTAATCGTGTATATCTTTGCACAGCGGTACTTTATTGAAGGAATTACACTCAGCGGTATGAAAGGGTAACACAAATTATGTAGAAAAGGAGAGAGTGTTTCTATGAAAAAAATGGTATTCAGGCTTACGTTTATCAGCTGCATCGTTGCACTTTTTATCTCTGGTTGTTCATCTGGCGGATCATCAACCTCAAGCGAAGAGGGAACTCCAGGGAAAGAGGAGAAGGTCACTCTCCGGATGTCGATCGTTGCCGGAACGGACGAAATGTCGGCTTGGCAAAGCATTGTGGATGCCTTTAACCAATCTCATCCCAAAACGGAAATTAAACTTGAACGTCTTCCCGGCGGATGGAACGAATATATTCAGAAGATGACTGCCCAAATTGCCGCGGGCAACCCGCCGGATATCGGCCGGGTAGGGGCGGCGTATATGCCGATGTTCTCCTCCAAGGGGCAGCTTGAAGACCTGGCACCTTATACAGGGGATTTGAAGATGGAGGATTATTACAGCTCCGCATTTGATCAGTATAAACAGGACGGTAAAATGTACGGTGTGCCTGCTGGAATTTACACTATGGCGATGTACTACAATAAAGATATGTTCGAGAAGGAAGGCATTCCGGAGCCTCCAACCGATTGGAATAAAGCATGGACCTTTGACGATCTGAAGAACGCTGCATCGAAGCTCTCTAGTGGCAAGGGAGCCAGCAAGCAGTACGGCGTCTACGTCAATCTTAATCCAGAGCGGGCAACCCAGTATCTATGGACAAACGGAGGGGACCTGTTTAATGAGGACAAGTCCAAATCGATGATCAATAGCCCGGAATCCAAGGGTGCGCTTTCCTATCTTCAAGGATTGATCAAAGATGGATACTCCCCGACACCTGCCGAGACCCAAACAATGCCACCAGATCAGCTGTTTCTGTCAGGGAAGCTAGGCATCCTGATTGAAGGGCAGTGGATGATGCCAGGATTCAGCAAGATCGACAAGTTCAAATGGGGCGTAGCACCGATTCCCATGGGCGCAAGCGGAAAGGCGTTTACACCGAACTTTGTGGATACGTATGTGGTTTATAAAGGCTCAAAGCATGTGAAGGAAGCGGCGGAAGCCATTAAATTCTTTATTTCCAAGGAAGCCGAAAATATATTGGTGGACAAGAATGTCGGCGGAATGCCTGTATTAAAGTCCGTCGCGGAATCCCGGAAGGAAGATATGTTCAATCCACTGTCCCCTGAAGAGAAAGAAGTATGGTTCCAGTCTGTTGAATTTTCCCGGGCCATCCCGTTTACAAACAATTGGCAGGAAGTTGTAGATACGATCATGAAGAAGATGGATCTGGTCGGCCTGAAGCAATTGGACGCATCCAAAGCTGCAGATGATTTGGCTCCCGAACTGGATAATTTATTGAAGCAAAAGTGAATTTGGACAAACATTAGGGGCAGGATTCACTTTGGACTGTCCCTAATGTCATTTTATAATCGAGGTGACTATGGACAGTGACGCGTACAGTGATAAACCGTGAACCGCTGGCAACGACTCCCTATATGGAGCTACCGCTTGGTTCGATCCAACCTGCAGGCTGGCTGAAAGACCAGCTCGAGATTCAAAGGAACGGTCTAACAGGACATCTTGACGAATTCTGGAGCTATGTAGGTCCGGATAACGGTTGGCTGGGAGGTCGTGGAGACAGCTGGGAAAGAGGACCGTATTATCTAGACGGACTCCTGCCGCTGGCTTATCTTCTCGGCGACGAGGAGCTGATTGAGAAAGTTCAGCCTTGGATCGAATGGACTCTTTCCAGCTCTCGAGCAGATGGACAATTCGGGCCGGAAACCATTGATGATTGGTGGAGCCGCATGATTATGCTTAAAGTTCTGATACAGCATGCGGAATATACAGGGGATCCGCGAGTGGAAACCTTGATGACTGCTTATTTCCGGTACCAACTGCAGGAACTTCCAAAACGGCCTCTTTCCGAATGGGCGAAAGCCAGGGGAGGGGAGAACCTGATCAGTATTCAATGGCTGTACAACCGGACGGGCGAAAACTTTTTGCTGGAATTGATGGAGCTAATCCGGAACCAGACGATGGATTGGTCAGGCTTGTTTAGAAATTACCCTTACTGGAACCGTCAGACTGCTTTCGACCACAGGGTGCATGTGGTGAATGTCGCCATGTCGTTTAAGGAACCGGCTCTTGCCTATCTGTTGACGAAAGATCCTGAAGAGTTAAAATCCGTCTATCAGGGAATTCAAAGCGTGATGACGTATCATGGTCAATTGAGTGGGATGTTCTCCGGCGATGAATGGCTTGCGGGAACCCATCCAAGCCAAGGCACAGAACTCTGTGCCGTCGTTGAATACATGTATACACTTGAGCATCTGATCCGGATTACCGGTGACGGGAGCTTTGGCGATGTGCTAGAGAAGGTCGCTTTTAATGCGCTGCCTGCCGCGATCAGTCCAGATTGGAAAGTTCACCAATATGATCAGCAAGCGAACCAGATTATGTGTACGCATGCTAAGCGCAACTGGACGGAAAATAATAATGAAGCCAATCTGTTTGGTATTGAACCTCATTTTGGCTGCTGCACGGCTAATATGCATCAAGGATGGCCGAAATTTGCTGCGAGATTATGGATGGCGACTGAGGATAACGGCCTGGCAGCGGTATCTTATGCGCCCTGCACGGTAACGGCTTTGGTGGCAGACGGCCAGCAGGTTTCGATTCTGGTGACGACGGAGTATCCTTTTAAAGAGAGTATTAAGATGGCCCTTTCTTTGGATCAGGCATTAGAATTTCCTGTGAAATTAAGAATACCCGGATGGTGCTTGTCACCTGTGGTCAAGATTAATGGCCAGACGGTAGAATTCAGTGTGGTCCAAGGCTTTGCAGCCATTCACCGAAGCTGGAATGATGGCGATTCCATTTCGCTTGAACTACCGATGAGTGTTAGCACGGTGACCCGTGCAAACGGCACGGTTGGTCTTCAAAGGGGACCGTTGATGTATGTGATCCCCGTGAAAGAACGCTGGCAGAGGCACCGCATTTATGAACCCTATCATGACTGGGAAATCTACCCTGAAACCCCTTGGAATTATGGCCTGCACCTGATTCTCCGTGATCCCGGCAACTCGGTACAGGTTAATTTGGGCGAGGTTACCCGGCAGCCGTTTATGGCAAAACATGCCCCTGTGCGTCTGAAAGTGTACGGAAGACGCATCCCTGAGTGGACCATGGAAATGAACTCTGCGGGGACCGTTCCGGTTGGACCCGTGCGAAGCAAGGAGCCGGATGAGCAGTTGGAACTCATTCCATATGGATGCGCTAGACTTCGGATCGCCGAATATCCAGTACTGGCTGATTAGTGTTTTCTTAGAGCCACCTAGGAGCTGTGCATATGTTAGGAACTAACAGGCCTTGTTGCTAGTGTTAAAAAGGAACGATTGAAGCTGATCTTAACTTCAACCGTTCCTTTTGTTTCCACTAGGAATTTACTAGTATTTTGCTAATTCCGAAATGGAGCTAAGATTACTTGATTTCAGCGAGTTGCAAAATGCAAGGGCCGTCATTTGCTTTTGGGACGGTATCTGCAGGAAAGATATTATTTGGCCCGGGGGTTACCGGGATATATCGGATGTTGACCAAGGAGATGTTGCATGCCGTCCATGAACGTTCCATCTTCATTTGTTCCCAAGCTTTGCGGCCCCTTCGGAGCCCGCTCCCATGTGGCCGCCAAAAGAGCTAGAAGAAGCCAGCATATGGGGCTTCAACCATTTATGAGGAGGGAGGAGGAGTCATGAGTGATGGTAACCAGGTTGTTGATTCAATTGGAAAGTTGGATGTCCTGCAAAAAGAAGTTGAAGAGCTGCGCGAGGAACTTAACCGACTGGGTAGCGGCTTAAAGCTGGCCAGTGACCAGGTTGTGGGAATTTCTCAAAGGTTGGACGAAAAAATCACAAAATTAATGAGACTTAAAAAAGAGCTTTGTAAAAAAAATAAATAATCCGGTACCTGGCAGGGTACCGGATTATTAAAAGTATAAAGTTATATAAAACTAATGAAAGCAGCTGATAACGTGATCGGCTACTTTTATTCATTGGCGGGCCCATTAAGACGGTCTAAGAAATATGCAAATTACGGGCTTTTAAAGAGGAGTTAGTTATGTCATACATATCACAATAAGTAACAAAAGTGATGAATATAAGATGCATTAAAAAAGGTTATAACCGTTAATCTTTACGTAATTATGATTAACGGTTTTCATCTATTAACAAGGTTTGTATCACTCAAAGCTTTCTATTTAAATAGCAAGACCAGTTTGAACGACATGTAATATCTTATAAGTATTAACGTGAGTTGGTATTTTCTCTTAGTACCAATATTAAGGATGATACCAGGAGTATTAGTATACTTCCCAATAACACCCAAACGACATTTTTAAAAACAACTAAAGTATGGGCTTGGTCCAGGCCACTAGTTAAATTCTTAGTATATAGCAAGGTGATTACAGCTGTGCCTATAGATGCTCCAATTCGTTGCAGCATGTTTAGGATAGGCGAAGAATCGGGTATTTGATCGGGAGCAACCGTGGTTAAACCGGCGGTCATAGCTGGAACAGTTGCTAATGCTGTACCTAGCCCCCAGATGAAGAAAATGAGGGCAACCCATGTAGTGCCTGCATTTACTTCAATAAAAATTAGCGAAAGCATGGATATCATCATTATGATACCGCCTGTAAATATAAGTCTTCCAGCTCCATATCGGTCTGTAAAACGACCTGCAAGCGGAAAACCAACAGCTGTGCCTATAACTTGAGGCAAGATTAGTTGACTTGCAGTAAGCAGACTCAAGTGGCGGACATCAGTTAAGTAAAGGGGGAGAAGCAGCTGTGCTCCGAAGTTTATTGCACCACCCAAAAACATAACGACAGCAGCTACTGAAAATACTCCATTACCAAAAAGTCTTAGTTGTAATATGGGTTTTTCAAGTTTTAATGACCTTACAACAAAGCCAGTGATAAGAACGGCTCCTATCATGATAGAAGTGCCAATCGGAACTGCGTTTGCGGTGTTTCCAATGGAGGTTACACCATAAATGAGCAGGGGTACGCCGCTTAAAACGAATAAAAAGCCAATCCAATCAAATTTTCCAGCCTCAGAAACCTCGATTTTTGGAAGCCACTTCAAACCAGCAAAGAACGCTATCACACCAAGAGGGATGTTGATCCAGAATAGCCAAGGCCAGCTTAAACTACTAAGAATTGCACTGCTTAAGGTGGTACCTAACGTTGGAGCAACTACAACGGTTATGCCGACGATGCTCACCACTCTACCAAGACGCTTCGGACCTGCTGCTATGCTTGTGACAATTTGCCCAGCAGGTACAAGTAAACCACCTGATAAACCCTGCAGAACTCTACAGATGATAAGCATATAAATCCCTGTTGATACTGCACACAATATTGAAAAAACCATGAACAAAACAAGGCTAATTAGCCAGAGTTTGGTTGGTCCGAGTTTACGGGATAACCAGGCACTGAGGGGGACACCTGCAGCTAAAGATAAAAAGTATCCTGTAGCTATCCATTGTGCAATGGAACTTGAAGTATTCAGACTTGCTGCGATTGAGGGTAGGGCTGTGTTAAGCATTGTAGAAGACAACATAGATGTAAATGCACCAAGAACAATAATTATGGCTTGTCCCCATAATATAAAGGGTATAGCGGCAAGTTTAGCGGATTGTTTGTCAGAGCTATTCATTACAAATTTCCTCCCAAATGATCAATGTGTAAAATAACAACGGGTCAAGAAGCTGAGAATTCATGTATATTGCAGTGAATGTGATAACGATGTAGTAAAAATTTATGTAGGTCAGTCTACAGGATCATTATGCGTGGAACCATCTCCTTTACTGCAATCAGCTGAAAGATGGAGCTTTGTTCTTAATTCCATATCGACCTTGAAAATTTGACCTGGTACCAGAGGCTTCGAGCTTGATTTCATCGGGCTCACCCCAATTGATTTGCATGTACTCTGCAGTTTTTAAATTCATTATGCGAGCTCCTCTCGATATAAATAACAAAAAATCTACCATTGATAGATTTTAGGATGTTTTGATGATAATCTATCATTGATAGATTTGTCAATATGATATACTGATCATTGATAGGTTTTAGTACGAATAAAGGAGAACTTCTAAATATGGCAAAGATAAAACGTGAAGATGTTATAGAGAAGGCGCTTGAACTTCTTAAGGAGGGTGGATTAGAGGCGATTACAACAAGGCGTTTGGCTCAGAGATTGGGAGTTGAATCAGCATCACTTTATTGGCATGTAAAAGATAAAGCAACGCTGCTTGGTGAGATGGCTTCTAGAATAATCGCCAGATATCATACCATTCAGACGCCGCATGATCCGAAAGATTGGGAGAAATGGTTCATAGATCATGCTTACAGCTTTAGAAATGCTTTATTAGCTTATCCGGATGGAGCGATGCTCCATGCCGGCTCAATTCCCACTTTTAATGACCTTGCTCAACTAGAGCTTAAAGTTGAATATTTAGTACGAGCAGGTTTTTCTCAGAAAGAAGCTCAAATGGCTATGCTTACCATGGGGCAATTTGTTTTGGGATCTGTAATGGAAGAACAAACACGAAAAAAAAGGAGAATATTAACACCATCCCAAATGGAGAAGGTTAAAGAGTCTCAACCCAATGCAGATATGGATACATTAACTTCTGATGTAATGAATACGATTGAGAACGAGGCAGAAATGGCTTTTGAGTTTGGAATACAACTTATTGTTAAGGGATTGAAAAAATAGAGCGGCCGAAGGGAACCGTTTCGGATGTTCGCAGTGAACATCCTTCGTCGTAATTTTAGATAACGGGATTCGCTTCCCCAAATTTAGAATCACTGATTTTACTTTTACTTTTTTCTAGTAGCGATGTAGGTTCTTTCTTAGCCATAAGAATCGCCCCCCTGAACAAACGTTTGATATTAGCATATCAAACGTTTGTTCCGCATTGTAGGCGGAAAATGAATTTGGCCTGTATAATTTCTCTTGACTTGGAGTATACTCCAAGTCGTAAACTCAGGTATGTCAGCAAAGTCAAACCAATTCTATAGTGAAAAGAGGTTAAACCATGCATCATGTAAAGACCGTTCTGATTACCGGAGCTAACAAAGGTATTGGATACGAAACGGCAAGACAATTGGGAGCTATGGGGTTTACAATCCTGCTTGGAACGCGAAACGAGGAGAAAGGAAAGGAAGCAGCAGCTGGGTTAGTAAATGAAGGGGTAAATGCTCACCATATTTTGTTAGACGTTACAAACCAACATACAATTGAAGCTGCATTCAAGAATATTGAAGAAGAATTTGGGTCGCTGGACGTTTTGATAAATAACGCTGGAGTATCATTGGAAAGAGGCATTTCCCCCAGTCAACTGGAGTTGTCTGTTTTAAAAGAAACCTTTGAGACTAACTTTTTCGGCATGTTTGCAGTGACGAGAGCAATGCTTCCCTTACTAAAAAAGTCTCCATGCGGTAGAATTGTCAACCTATCAAGCGGCCTCGGTTCATTAATATTAAATAGTGATCCCGAATCCGAATTCGCACGTTTCAATTTGCTAGCTTACAGTAGCTCCAAAACGGCTGTTAACGCTTTAACCGTAATGCTTGCCAAAGAATTTAAAAATACGTCACTAAAAATCAATTCTGCTGATCCTGGTTATACGGCCACGGATTTAAATCGACATTCGGGCTATCGTTCGGTCGAGCAAGCCGCCGGGATTGTAGTTCGCCTTGCAACATTTCCGGAAGATGGGCCAACAGGTGGTTTCTTTGATGAAAATGGCGAAGTTCCTTGGTAACTATAATTAAGGAGACGATCCTATGCAAGAAATTCCGGAGATTGTAACCTCCATAAAGCAAGCTGCAGAATTAACAGGTTTAACGGAAGATACAATTCGATATTATGAGAAAATTGGACTGCTGCCTTATGCAGACCGAAAACGAAACGGGCATCGGGTTTATAGTAGAGAACAGATCCAAAGTATCATATTTTTAACCCGATTGAAGGCAACAGGGATGACGTTAGAAGAAATGAAAAGTTATCGAGAACTTTCAAGTCTTGATAAAGATACGGTACCTTTAAGACTCTCTATATTGGAAAATCACCATCATAAGATTCAAAATGAAATCTCTAGATTGTTTGAAGTCCAAAAAATCATTGAATATAAAATTGATCACTATCGTAAGATCACCCAAAATCCAGATCTTAACGATACTAATTGTACTTCTACTATTAAGAAAGACCTGTAGACTGTATAGCGAACGTTAGTGGCGTGAGCGTTTTAAGCTATTTATTTGCTTTTATTTAATCAGGGGTTGTCCGATAGTCCTCTTGGACTACCCCTTTGCGGCTTTTTTGTTTTATCGGTCCAAGTTCTTGTCCCGAGCCAAGGACAAGAACTTGGACCGCTTGCCGTAATGGACAAGAACATGAGCCGATTACCGATTAGATAAGTATCTAACTATGTTTCCATGCAATTTCATTAAGCTAACGGGCAGGGTAGTGCGAGAAGGCTGTGGAAATAAATATACAAACATTACTGCATAAGGAGGTCGTAATATGCCATTTCCAACGCATATCGTTGCCACAGGTGGATTTGTAGAAGATGGGCAAGGAAATATACTTTTAGTAAAAACTCGTGACGGTGGTTGGGTATACCCTGGTGTCGGTCGCCAATATGCCGCTGTCGAAGGACAAGAACATAGTCCCATTGAAAGTCGCTATTTTAGCGGCTTTTTTGTTTTATCGGTACAAGTTCTTGTCCCGAACCAAAGACAAGAACTTGTACCGATTGCCGTAAAGGACAAGAACATAATCCGATTACCGATTAGATAAGCTTCAAACTACATTTCACTACACAAATTCATTAAGCTAACGGGCAGATTACTTTAGATACAACATTAACCTTCGGGAAAATACAAGCTCTACTGCGATGCCCAACCGATACATTCTTATCTAATCAAAACTTTACCTATACCCTTGGCAAGGCAGCATGTTACCATATTACTGTTGTCCGAAAATTTACCAGTACCGGGGGTATTTTAATATATGAGCATTAACTTACAAGATTGGATTCAGGAAGCCGATTTGGTGAGCATGCAAAAGGCAATGTCTTCGGGTGAATGTACATCCGAAGCCCTCGTCCTTGCATATATCGAACACATTCATAGGTATAATCCTCTGATCAATGCCGTATTAGAGATCAATCCAGATGCTCTTGAAATAGCAAGGAATCTTGACCTTGAGCGAAATACAACAGGTAGTAGGGGGCCGCTGCACGGAATTCCAATCCTGCTAAAGGATAACATCGATACGTACGACCGGATGCATACGAGCGCTGGTTCAATCGCATTGGCTGAGTCGTTTGCTCCTGAAGATGCGTTCGTAGCCGCAAAGCTCCGGGCTGCTGGCGCTGTTCTTCTAGGTAAGGCCAATATGACCGAGTGGTCGAACTTTATGTCCAATCGTATGCCAGCTGGATACAGTTCCAGAGGAGGATATGTGTTGAATCCATATGGACCTGGCAAGATCTTCGTCAGCGGATCAAGTTCAGGATCGGCTGCAGCCGTAGCGGCGAACCTGACAGCAGCAGCGATCGGAACAGAAACCGCAGGTTCGATTATTGGGCCGGCCAGCCAACACTTTCTCGTCGGAATAAAACCTACTGTAGGGCTTGCGAGTCGCAGCGGAATTATCCCAATCTCTATAAGTCAGGATACGCCAGGACCGATTTCAAAGACAGTCACTGATGCAGCGATTCTACTTGGGGCAATCGTCGGGATTGACGAAAACGATAAGGCAACTTGGACTAGCACACATCGTACTTTTCATGACTACACAACTTATCTAGACCGAGACTTTCTGTGTAAAACTCGAATTGGGATTCCTAGACATTACTATCGGTCGTTGGATGAAGAAAGACTTTCCATCATGGAATCCGCCATTAATGTTCTGCGTGAGCAAGGTGCTACAGTTATCGATCCTGTGGACCTCCATTTGGAACAGCATCCATGGAACAATGATGTTATCTGCTACGAATTCAAAACAGGCCTGAATCGCTATTTATCAAAGTTGAACTCGGATCTGCCCGTACATTCTCTTCAAGATCTGATAGCTTATAATCAGAAACACGCTGCATCCGCATTGAAGTTTGGCCAAGATAATCTGATTCGTTCGGAACAAAATGCGCTAAACGAGACAACATATCAACTTAAACGACAAGAATATAACCATCCGGCTGTAACGCAAGGGATTGACTATGTACTCGATCAACACGGCTTAGATGCTTTAATGTTACCTGGTGACGTTGATGGCATGTACATTGCTGCCCGGTTAGGGTATCCCCTTATTACGGTGCCCGCCGGTTATTCAGCAAAAGGAACAATTGATGCTGATGGCGATTCGACGCAGGGGCCATTTGGTGTTGTCTTTTCCGGGAGGGCTTTAAGTGAGCCCACACTAATCAGCATCGCCTATAGTTTTGAGCAGGCAACACAAATCCGTCGTCAACCAGAAGTGGGCTAAGCTAACGGGAAACGATAGTTGAATAACCGACTAGGAAGGAACTGCCAGTGCTGATATGCAGCTTCATTAAGCTAACGGGCTGGATAGTGGGGAAATATGAATCGGGTAAAACGAGTAAGACGAATTCGTTATATCTGCAACTTATCACTATCAATCCCGTCAACATAAGTATGAAATGCTATTTTTATCTAGGGGATGAGAAATAATGCAATGGAATAAAAGGCTCAAATACATAGTTGGCTCCGCTCTGCTTGCCAGTGTCCTCTTCAACGGTTCATCAGCTTATGCAGCAGCTCCTTCTGTCTTCGTGAACGGGGAGCTTCAATACGACGCGATGATGGTCAAGGGAAATGCCATGATCAAATTGCGGGCTATCTGACGGATCAGGCGTGGATTGTGTTTGCATATGATCCGAAGACGCGTGTTGTGATGTTTCATACAAAAGATAACAAGATTATGGTGAAATTGAAGGAAGGGGAGAAGAAAGCGAACGTGAACGGTAAATCCGTGTCGATTGACGCCGGAGTCGTGAACAAGAACGGACTGACTTATGTGCCGCTTCGGTTCATCAGCGAGACGCTAGGCGCCTATGTAAAGTATAACGCGAAAGACAACCGTGTCATCGTGCGAACTCCTACAGCTCAGCAAGAATACGAGACGCTGATGCACGGCGATTTGACGGAAGCACGCGAGATCGCGTTAAAACTGCCGGAGATCTCGGGGGATGCGCCAATGTTGAAAGGTGGTGAAGGGTATCATCATTATGGTTTCACATTCCCCGAAGGAGAAGCCTTGCGATTTATTATCGATAATGCAGGTTACGACTATGGGTACTACGAGGTCAATGAAGAAGGATTAGCGATCAAGAAATGGCAGTATGATGATGTAGCTAAGCGTGAATAGGGTGTGAAACCGAAGTTTAAAAGCTCGGTCTATTTCTTAAATCAGTGGGTGAGCGGTTTATATACTTTCGGCAAGACCGATGCACAAGGGAATAGTCAGGAGCTTGGCAAGCTTCGATCTGAAGAAGTCGAAGGAAGAGTCGTTCCGATTGAAGGTGAGAAGCGCACGGATGATTAAATAGCCAGGGAGCAGATTACTGTGGTATCTGCTCCCTGTTTTCATTGAACTAACAGTTCAACATAGAGAATCAACAAAAAGTTAATATTTACACTTAAATACTCGTAAAAAACCTGTTCTATTTCAGGTAAGTCCTCTAACGGAAAACGATAGTTGAATAAACAAACAGGAAGAGCTGCCAATGCTGATCGGCAACTTCATTACGCTAACGAGCAAGATAGTTTTAAATCAATCATGCAAAATCAAATTGTGGTAAAATAAAGAAAATTTTTAAGGCTGGTGAAGTTGTGGAAAGAGAATTGTTAGCCAAGCAGGTTTACGAAACAGCACACTTAACAGGAAGCTTTAAATTAAGATCTGGAAAGGAATCAAACGACTATTTTGATAAATACCTGTTTGAGTCTAACCCTGTCTTACTCAACGAAATAGCTGAGCATCTGTCTAAGTTAATCCCTCCAGGCACCGAGGTTTTGGCAGGGCTTGAAATGGGCGGTATTCCAGTCGCAACTGCACTATCTTTAAAGACAGGTATACCAGCGGCATTTGTTCGAAAAAAAGCAAAAGAATATGGAACATGCAAGCTTGCAGAAGGCATTGAGGTAGAAGGAAAAACTGTTTGTATCATCGAGGATGTCGTTACAACTGGAGGACAGATCCTCTTAAGTGCGACTGATTTGCGTAACGCTGGAGCCAATGTTGTGAGCGTCCTTTGTGTAATTGAAAGGGAACAACAAGGAAGAAACAATCTTGAAAGTGACGGTCTTAATTTCTACTCCTTATTTAAGATGGAGAATTATTTACAGAATATTTCGATTATCTTATATTGAGCTTAATTCAAAGTTTTCAAATGCGACGAAGAGGACAAGTAGATCCGGAAACGCCGTTTGAAGGTGAGAAGCGCCGCACGGATGATTAAATAGCATACATATGTACAAAATACGAGTTTTGTGAAAATGTGCCAAAGTTTACACTACTTCATCACTTATCCATATTGTTAACGGCTTTTCTCATCTCTTCATCCGTTAAATGCGTATAGATCATCGTCGTCTGGATCGATGAATGCCCCAGCTGGTTCTTCAGCCTCGGTACGTCGTTGTTCTCCAGGTGGTAGCGGGTTGCGAAGGAATGTCTCAAAGAATGCACCGTCAGTGCCGGTTTACCAAACGCAGCAGCGTATTTTTCGATAAGCTTTTCAATCGATCTCGGTGTTAACCGCCGGCTTTTTCCTTTGCGGCCGATTGGTGCTGCTATAAATAAGTAATTTTCCGATTTTCCCGGTACATATCGTGTTTCCCGGATTTTCAAGTAGCTTTCCAGGTCTAATAAGGCTTGCTGGCTAAAATATACATATTGTTCTTTGTTGCCTTTACGCAGCACGCGCACTTGGCCTTTGTTCATATCCAAATCCTCAATATTGATTCCCGCTACCTCGGATAAACGCAGTCCTGACCCGAGGATCAGCGATACGATGGCCGTATCCCGCTCACGATTAAATTCGTGGAACCGGACCATACGTTTGTTGCTTTTGTTCAGTTCACCGAAATCATGTGCCACAAACTGCCGGAACTTCTCAAAATCGTCTTCACGTAAAATTTTGCCCTCAATGCGGTTCGCCACAGTTTCTTGGCTTTCCTTAATGGAATTAAAGTCGATCTTGGCCATCACATTTCTTTGAATATACGGATTGAGGTCTGACGTTTCAGCCTTGTTTTGCAGGTAATCAAACAACGACTTTAACGCCGACAATTTCCGGTTGATCGTGTATTTGTTGTTGCCCAGCTGATACTCCAGAAATGACAGAAAATTTTCGACTTCGCGCACAGTCAGTGATTCCAGAACATTCAATTCAATGTCTTTACGATCATCTGCAGCCAGTTTCTCAGCCACAAGCCAATCAAAAAAGATGAGGTAATCGTGGCAGTAATTCAGCAGCGTCGTGTGCGACAGCTTGCGTTTGCGGCTATCGATGTATTCGGTCACGTACCAAGGAAGCTCCGCACATTTATCATCAACGCGTTTCATGTAATGCAGCTTCGTATTTTTATCCATTTATTGCTAAACCTCCTTATGTACAGAATAACTTATATTCATTTATTCGTCAAATTATTATTTTACGTAATTATAAAATATAAAGATGGCCTTATAAGATTCATCTATTCATCTTAGTCAGTCACTATTCAGTATGCGGCGCTTATCCCATCACATCCTCTATACCCAAGCTCCAAAAAGTTCCGCGATACTTATTATCATCTTCATTGTGCATTAGTGTTAGTGTCAGTTGGCTTAGCTTATTAATTTATATATTACGTCATCGAACAATCGCCCAGTTATAGATTTGCACTGCTTATGGACAGTAATTTCATCTAAATCGTACTTGTAATAATGAGCCTGATCATTTATTTCCGTCTATTTAAAAAAAAGCACAATAAAACCGCGCTTATGCGCGGCTATTATTGCTAAGTTGCTCTTACTTAACCAACCACTTAAACCCGGTTAAGCCAAATAACCACCAACTTGATAATAATTACTTCATTGTCACCGGCAGCACCCCGCCGGCCTTCAGTTGGCCTAGCAGCACTTTGATCCCGGCGGCTGTATTTGGCTCCTGCTTACCGTAAACTGCGATCCCCGAACGCACGTTCTGAATGTAGATCGTCTCATACGGATTGCCCAGCGATAACAGCGTATAACGCTTGTTACGTTTGTTCATCTCATCGATCAACGTTTGATCATCGGCCCAGCCAAATTGACTGGCCACGTTACGGAACTGATATGAAGCCAGGATGACGTAATCCGCCTGATCCACCGCCTGAAGCGCCTCATTCGTTTTTCCTTGACCGACTAGGGCTGTTACTGTTTTCAGCGATAGGTTATTTGCGGCTTGCTTCAGCTGTCTCTCGAGCTGCTTCGCTTGCTCCTCATCGGCTGCGACAATCGCAACCCGATCGCCTTGACGAATGGAATCCGGCTGCGCACCATCACGACTGGCTAACAAGGTGACCGCTCGCTCTGCGATTTCCCGCTCCACAGTCCGATGCTTTTCGGAACCAATGACACCATTAAGCGCGGCCAATTGCTGCGTAAGGCTTCCACTGCGGTCAAACAAACCGTATTTCGCTTTCAGCTCCAAAATCCGTTTCACTGACGAATGGATGGTTTCGATCGGTATCGCCCCGCTCTTCACCGCGTTCACCAGCGTTTGGTGCGCGGCTGCCGGATCTTGCGGCATGAGAATGATATCCACACCTGCGGAAACGGCACGCACCACCGCTTGATTTTCGCCAAAATGCTCCGCGATTGCATTCATCGTGAAGGCATCGGAAATGATGACGCCTTTATATCCAAGCTCCCCCCGGAGCAGCCCGGTCAGTACCTTCTTGGATAACGTGGCAGGAATCGGCACGCTGCTTCCGTCCTTAAGTGATGTGTTGTGTTCGTTGTCTACTGCTGGAAACGCAATATGTGCGGTCATGATCATCTCTACTCCGTTATCGATGGCTGCCCGAAACGGTTTGAGCTCGACGGTATCGAGCCGCTCCCGATCATGCGAAAGCACCGGCATTCCTAAGTGGGAGTCTACTACCGTATCGCCATGGCCTGGAAAATGCTTGACCGCCGCGATGACTCCCGATTGCCGCAGTCCTTGGATCTCTGCGAGACCCAGTCGTGTCACCAAATCCGGATCCGAGCTAAACGAACGCATTCCGATAATCGGATTATCCGGATTACTGTTAATGTCGAGCACCGGCGCAAAATTGACACGAAGCCCGAGCGCCTTTAGCTCCTCCCCGGTCAGCCGTCCGGCCGCTTCGGCGAGCGTTGTATCTCCGGTTGCGCCGAGCGCCATTTGGCCAGGCAGATTCGTACCTCCGGGGATTCGTTTAACGACCCCGCCTTCCTGGTCGATGCCAAGGAACAGCGGAATATCGCCTGCCTCCATCTGCAGATCATGCGTCAGAGTGGTGACCTGCCGAGCGTCTACGATATTTTTATCAAAAAGAATAAGTCCGCCCAAATCCTGATCATGGATGCTGCGTTTGACTCCTTCATTGACCGTAGTCGTCACTTGCCCGTTCCATTGCCTGATGTCAGGCATGAGCATTTGGCCGACCTGCTCGCTGACCGTCATATAGGACATCAGCTTATCCCAATCCCGTGTCTGAATGGCTCCTTGACGTTCGAAGCGAATGACCCGTGACATAAATACGGCAAACTCCGCTCGCGTCACAGATCGGTCCGGACGAAAGGTGCTATCTGAATATCCGCCGATCAATCCGTTGGAGCTCATGATGAGAATAGGCGCTGCCGCCCAATGCTTTGCTGTATCCGTTAATGTTACGGGTTGCTGGCCTTTTACGAGTGAATAGGCCCGTGTAAGAAACGCCGCCGTTTCGGCACGGCTCATCGGTGCATCCGGATGGAAGGTGCTGTCAGGAAATCCGCTGGTCAGCCCATGTTTTGCGGCAATGGCAATTTCAAGATAAAACGGATGGTTCTTAGGCACATCCGTATAGGTCATGCCGCCGCCCGTTTCTTGCTGCAGCTCCTGCGGATAGAGTTCCCGCACCATGAAAGTGACGGCTTGCGCTCTTGTGACTTGCCTTTCGGGTATAAACTTCCCGTTACCGTATCCAGCGACGGTTCCCCGTTCGGCCATATAGGTGATGCCGTCTTCCGCCCACTTCGAGTGCTGCAAATCGGTAAACCGTTCTTCCGCAGCTGCGCTTCCTGCCCATATGAGCACAGAACCGAGCACGGCACCGAATATCGTTATTAGTTTCCCATTCATCTTTTCCACCCCTGATGCTTTTCTATATACGTTGATTAGACGCAATGGATGAATTTTTGTTGCGTTAATACTATGACACCCTGCACATCGTGAAATATACAGATCCCCTACTCTACAGGAAATAAGCCCTTACTCTTAGCCATTACGCTCATGCCATTATTCCCACGGGATTACTCTTTCCCTTCCTATATATCCGCTGCTTTTACGCAAAAAAAGACCGCCGGCACAGATGCCGGGGCCTGATTACGAATGGTTTGAACCATCTGAATCGCTATTTTTTTAAATGATACGGTACCGTCGTCACAACAACATCTTTGCGGAATAAAAGATAAGTCCGGATCATCAAGCTCGTCTGGTTGTGCAGCAGATTGTGCCAGCTCCGCTTTGGAATAAACTGCGGAATGATCACCGTGACCTGGTAGTTGGATTCGCTGGCTTTCCGGTGCACCGTATCGATAAATTTGCTTAGCGGATGAATAATGCTCCGGTACGGAGAATGCAGCGTCACAAGGCGCACGTCGGGCCGCCATTTTTGCCATTTTTCCTCAAACCGGTTCTCTTCTTCCCGTTCAAACGGAATATATACCGCAATGATCTGATCCGCCGCCAGCGACTGCGCATAATTCAGGGAATGTTCCACGACATGCGTAATGCCCGAGACAGGGAGAATGATCACATTGCCTTCAATCGGTACCGCCGGCTCGCACGTCGATAGCCGCAGCTGCTCGCCAACCGCCTCATAATGCTTCTTGATCCGGTGGAACAGATACACGATCAGCGGCAAAAAGATCAGTACCGGCCAGATCTGCGCAAACTTGGTTGCGAAGAACATCACCGACACCGTGAAGCTGATCAACGCGCCGATCGTATTGATGACGAGCTTCGTTACCCAACCCTGCGGTTTTTCCCGGATCCACTTGACGATCATCCCCGTTTGCGAGAGCGTGAAAGGGATAAATACCCCTACCGCGTACAGTGGGATCAAATGTTCCGTCTGTCCGTGGAAGGCGACGATCAGCACGATGGACAGTAGCCCAAGGATGATGATTCCGTTCGAATATCCCAATCGGTCGCCGCGGACAGTAAACATCCGGGGAATAAACCGGTCTTTGGCTAAATTGACCGCCAGCAGCGGAAACGCCGAATATCCGGTATTGGCCGCCAGGATCAAGATCAGTGCCGTCGTGCCCTGGATGAAAAAGTACATAAAATTTCGTCCGAACGTCTGATTGGCAATCTGGGATACGACCGTCTCCTGGGGATTTGGGGATATGCCCAAATAATAAGCAAGAAATACGATACCCGAGAAGAGTACAGCCAGCAGAATCCCCATTGCCATCAAGGTTTTGGCCGCATTGTTTGGGGCCGGATCCTTGAAATTCGGGATGGCGTTTGAGATCGCTTCGACCCCGGTCAGGGCGGAGCTGCCCGAGGCAAAAGCTTTTAAGAGCAGGAACAGGCTGATCCCCGCCACCGGCGTCCCGAGCGGCGTATGCAAATGCGGCGAAACGTGACCGGTCACGATGTTGTACATTCCAACGCCGATCAAAATGAACAGAGCGAAGGCGAACAGATACACTGGATAAGCAAGGATGGAGGCCGACTCGGTGACGCCCCGCAAATTCAGCAGCGTAATGAGGATAACGAAGGTGACGGCAATCCCCACCGTATGCTCATGCAGCGCCGGAAACGCCGAAGTCAGCGCGTCCGTGCCAGCCGAAACGCTGACCGCAACAGTCAAAATGTAATCTACCAGCAGCGATCCGCCGGCCACCAGCCCGGGATAGATTCCCAGATTCTGTTTGGAGACGACGTAAGCGCCGCCGCCATGCGGATAAGCGAAGATGATCTGCCGGTAGGATAAAATGAGTGCAGCCAGCAAAATCAGTACGCCGATTCCGATCGGTATCGAATACCAGAACGCCGCCGTGCTGACCGTGACCAGAACCAGCAAAATTTGCTCCGGCCCATACGCTACGGACGACAGCGCATCGGAGGATAGAATGGCCAAAGCTTTTTTCTTATTCAGTTTTTGTTCTCCCAATTCGGTAGACTTCAGCGGCCGTCCGATCAGAAGTCTTTTCAATGCTGCCATAAAATGTTTGTCACCGCCACTGTTAGAGTTGAAATGCTCATGATGTACCCGTTAGACACGTGCTCAACCCTTTTTGGGCACAACAAAAAAAGCCGCAGGAAAGCTGGACCTTCCCGTGGCTTTACGCGCACGACAAATCCCTCTTTCATAACGCTTACGAGGTTAGCTGACGGATTCGGGACCGAAAGTATCCCTACACTCAATAAATGAACATCAAGTGATTCACCCCTGGGACGAAGGCTTAACTTCCTCCCTTTGGTTCCCCCGCTCCTGATTTCAGAATTCAGCGATCAAGGAGTATTACGTTTCAGGTTCACAAGTTCACGATTACGAATTGAATCTTACTCCTTCCGGATGCCTGCTGTAAAGAAGCAAACGGTTTGAGATACGTATGAAAAAATTCAAAAGAACTTCATGTCAACGCTTACAATGGAGGCAATCTATTAATTTCTGGCTGTAGCTGTGCATATCGCTTGTTTACGCTATTAAATTCATATCGGGCTTCTAAATATTTCGATCCGCCGCATTCCTCAGCGAAGCCTCTACGGTATCCAGTCGGTTCAAACAGTGATGCCGGACCATTTCGAGGTCGTTATCCAGCTGGTCTGGCTCCAGGTCGCGCTGCAAAATATTCATGCACCAATGGGTCAGGTTCCTCAAATGATGGCGGTATGCATAATAACGCAGCAAATCGGGGTTTAGCTCTATCTGTTGTCTTAGTTCCTGCTCATACCCTGTGAGAAAATGATCCAGTCCGTCCCCGATATACCCTACGATATCCAGCTCTGCTGGCGCAAGCATGGCCGCTTCCCAGTCCAGGACGACAAGCCGTCCGTCTGCGGTCTCCATCAGATTCCCTCCCCACAGATCACCGTGGCAGAGCACATAGGGGGCCGGGTCAAGCACGAGACGTTCACGAACCTCTGTCATCTGGTGCAGCAGCTCGGTTATGCGCGTTTGCTGAGGGATAACAAGCTCACGCAGCAGCTGGCTAGCGGGACTTGCACCGGTCTGAAGATGCTCAAGCTGCTGCAAGCATTGGATCAAATGTTCGGAGAAGGAGACATCATACGTTTCACTCGTAAGGCCGGATGTGGCAGTAAAGGGAGTCAACTGCCGAATCCGCGCAGCCAGCCGTCCAATACGCTCCAATTTGTGCTTGGAAAACGGGTAAGCCTCAGCCCAGGTCTCCCCTTCGATAAATTGAAACAGAACCGCAGTACAGCCGGAGAGGGGTAGCAGAAAAGCGCCGCTTGAGGTTCGGTACGGACAAGACAACTCCACAAATCGACCGGTCTGATGCATTTCCCACATAAACGGCACATAACGACTGCACCGAAGGATGCCTTGGCGGTGGCTGTCATTGCCATGGTCAAACAGTTTCAGATAGTATCGCGTCCCGTTTTCTCCCTCCACCCGGTAAGAATAGGCCGAATCTCCATAAGGGATAAAAATAAGCCTCCGGGCAGCGAGTCCGTAAGCTTCGTTCAAGTGATGCACAAAAGCCCCTTCGTCCATTCGATAAGACTGCCTCACTACGCTCTCCCCTTTCCCTTTTCATCACGTAGCGCGGTTAAAAGCAATCAAGCCCGGCGTCTGTGTAACCCGGACTTGATCGCATTCAAATCTTATGAGATTAAAACAATCTTTCATTCATTCACCGATGTTAACCGGCAATGTTAACCGATGTAGACAACCGCTCCGGCGCGCCTGTACGCTTTCGGCAGTTCCGTCTCGAGCAGCTCGAGTCTGCGTAACATGTGGTCGAGGTCGTCCCCATGCATGTGGATTCGCGCCCATTCTTTAAGCTGGGACACTTCGCCCAAGACAGCCGGGATGTCCTCGGACTCCACGTCCGTACCGTCCTGGAAAAGTGCGGCCCACTGCAAGTTCAACTCTTCCACCGCCGGCACCCAATATTTCTGGAAAAAGGATTCCGTCGCCAAAGGAAGCATAAAGGACCGTTCAAATTCGTCTTCCGGGTCCACAATAATTGCGCTGATTGACATGTTATTTCACCCCAAATCGAATGTTGAATGTATAATCCGGGAATTCTTGACGCAGCTTGTTCAAGCTGTTCTCCGCGGCTGCCCGTAACGCCGGCGAGTCCCCGTCCAGCTGAAACTCGAAATGCCTGATTCCTTTGATTTGCTCCAGCGTCGGGATCTCCGTCGTTCCATCAGGCGTTGTTCGCGTCCCAACCGCCTTCTGCATCAGGTTGTTGATCCGCACCTTCGTTTTCTGGTACAACTGCTTATCTGTAAATTGCTGCGGCGTCTGCTGCGGCTTGCCCGTTTTTGGATGGATGCGGTCGAGCCCTTGCGCCGACTTGGCTTCATAGAAGATGCCCTTCTCCAAATCGACGCCGTCAAACTCCCCAAGCGCTCCGTTCTTGGCATCGTGGAGCTCTACCCCGCGGTACTTCGCTTTGCTCCAATGCACATAATCGTCCCCATCGTTCTTCGGCGGCTGCTCCTCAGGATCTTTCTCCTTCTTTGGCGGTGGATCCTCCACATCAGGCTTATGCGGCTTCTTGGGCAGGTCGGGTTCCGGCTTCGACTCCTTTCGCCGTTTAAGCAGCTTCTCCAGCCAATCCTTCAGCCTGCTGCCGCCCTTCTTACCGAAGCGTTCGGCCAGCCTGCCGAACGGAACACGGCTCAGCGCCAGCGCAAGCAGCGTAGAGATCACATTTTCGGGGGTGAGCAGTCTTTTCGGATCGCGGATATCCTTGGCGATTTCGTGGCCGCTCGCCGGTATGCTCGCTGCTGTTAAAGCAATACCGAGTGCCGGCCAGAAGCTGACGAACATCAAGGACAAAGCGAACGCTCCGAGCACGATGGCGCTTTTTTCCCAAAAACCGAGGCGGTCCCACCAGTTCTGCAGCGAATCGAACATGCATGAGAAGCAAGCCGGATAGGCGGGATGGACGTGCGCCTGGAAATAAGCGGCGAAGCCCGCCAGCCCGGCGACCACCAGAAGGGCCGCGGTCACACCGGCGGCGGCACGGAAGTGCTTTAGCATCCTCGTCTGCAGGTCACCCTGCAGCGCGGCGGCTTCCTGATTGCCGTATAGGAGCGAGAAGCCCAGCTCCCTGCGTTCCCGGGTCCAGGACATGACACTCCCGAGCCGTTCCCTGCGGGTCAAGAGAGACTCCAGCATATACCACAGCTCTGACACCGGGTTGATCCATCCTTCGCCTTCCATTCTCGGCAGCCGGCTTTTCACCCGATTCAACGAGACGTAATCCAGCACGAGCCCAATCGCCAGCATCAGGAGGAACACGCCTTTCGTGCGGTATCCGCTCCCCGTCAGGTCGCTGATTTTCATAAACCAGTCCGGCAAGGAGCCCTGCCCGTTATAGGCGGCATGATCGATGATCGACCAGACGAGCAGCAGTGCGGGCAGGGCGAAGATAGCATCGCTCAGCCGCTTGCGCAAACGCACGGCCAAACCGAGCCCTAAGGTTATCATGCCGGTGTGCACAGGATGACTGACCGACATGATGGTCGGAAAGATGCTTTCTTCAAACCGGCCGGGGAACAGCGTCCAAAAATCCCAATGGATGGTTTCCCCTCCAAGCATCGTCACACTATAGCCGTACGTCCGCCCGATGATGCCGGAGTTCAGCCAGCGGCGCGTCAGCTCTTCCATCAATTGAAAGCCCACGCCCGCCCCGGCTCCGGCCAGCGTATAATCGGCAAGGCTCATGGAAGAGGCGCGCCGTGAAAAGAGCAGAAACAGCCCGAGCGGCAGCAGCTTCCACACTTCCTCGAAGATCGGAGTCAGGACAGCCTGGGACCAGGTGTCCCGCGTATCCCCGCCAAACAGGCCGTGAGCCGCGAGCAGCGTCAGCGCCGTAACCGGGATGACGAGAAAGATGCCCAGCAGCATAAACATGGCCGCCTGCTTCCAGGTAAATGTTTTGCTCCGGCAAAGAAACCAAAACTGCAGCATGACATAAAAAGACCATAAATACTGGACGAGCATCGTGCGTGAATCCCGGTACAGGAGCAGGCCCAGGATAAAAAACAAAAGGGATATCCAGCACCATATCGTATATAAGGTTTTGAGCCAGGGGAGGCGCCGGAGCGTTTCCTGCACCCACCGATACACCCCTTCGGCGATATCCCTGATTCCGTTTCGGATGTTCCAGATCGTATCCGTGTCAATCTCCTCCTTCATGGCATCACCCTGCTTCTGAGGGGCTGTCCTGACAAGAGCTGTGAAGTTATAAGATCGGCTTCCTCCCCAATATACCTTATATTCGTCTTGGGTAGGGCAATGAATATGGGGATGTAAACCAAAACTGGACCATTTTCCCCCTCCAACGGGACTAAGGTCAGCCGAAAGGCCGCTGTTAACCGGCACGAGTGGTGCATAGCTCCTATAATCAATCCGCCCTGTTCACTCGTTTTTGAAGATCTGCAGGACCGTATCTGAGATAACCTGCTCCGGGACGTCTCCGTGCAGCGTATACAGAAAATCATCCTTCACGAAACGATACACCGCTTTCTCCGTTTGGTCATCACGAAGCTCCTTCGTGGATGGAACGGCTTTCTGGTGAGACAGAACCGGATAAGGGGACGGACCACGCAGCCGGGTAACGGACAAGCGTAATCCATTCAGGTAACGGATTCGAATCTCCGGTTCCATAAATATATCGTCATACACCTGGACAGAGCCAATCTGATCTTCATCCGGAAAACGAAGTTCGCTTCGAAGAAGCACCCTCGCCTCCTGCATCGTACTTGGGCGCAGGTTTCGGTCCAAAAAATGGCCTGCACACAAAATAAACAGTACGATCAAGGTTGTAACAGACATTGCACTGATTAGTATAAAAAGAAGCTGTCTGCTTTCCTTTTCCAACTGTCTGCTCCTTCCCGCTACGGCTTGAATATACGTGTGTTTATATTAACGACGTGAGTATACGGGCAAGAGTTACGGGGGTTAACCCGATACGAATTATAAATTTAATTAAGTTGGGCGCGGGTACTTCTGGAGGATCAGTTACATATGATTTCAACTTGATATTAACCTGTATATGCGGGGCAATACTCTGCCGGGTCATGGCGGGAATCGATATTTATTAATGAGATATATAGTTAATGTAATTAAATAAAAATTGTAACACCCTCTTTTTCCTTTAACATCGTGTCTATGAAACCGAAAAGCACGCTCCCCACAGCGGGAATCGTGCTTTTTAAGGGTGATTCGGTAATTAATTCATGCCATTAATCATTGGATGTCCGTCCTTTAGTCCGAAATTCATTTCCCATCAGGCTCCTGCACCTCTTCCAACCTGCGCCGCTTGGCATCCCGCATTTTCCGCCAGACGGAAACGAGAATGATGCAGCCGGAGAGAATGATATTGATCCAGACCGACAGAACAACTACTACATACGGCCCGGTGCCTGGCTTTACCGCCGTCAGGGAGACGAAACAGAGCAGCAGCAGGACTAGTGACATCGAAAGAACGATTCTGGACAGTGCTCCGAAGTCGCCCATCACACGCTTTTGATGGCGCCGATGTCAGCCATCTTGCGCTGCCACAGCTCATGCGCCTCCTCCGCGTAATGACAAGCCGTCTGTTCCGAGCCTACTAAGCGGAGCTGGGGCTCTTCCGAGGAACAGCGGTCCGTGGCCATCGGGCACCGCGGATGGAAGCGGCAGCCAGTCGGCGGTTTGGCCGCGTTCGGCATCTCCAGACTGCGCAGTGGCAGCTCCGCCATCGCTTTGGCGATTTCGGGATCGGGCGTCGGAACGGCGGACAGCAGCGCCTGCAAATAAGGGTGCTTCGGATGGCTGAGGACATCGTTGACCCCGCCAAGCTCCATCACACGTCCGAGATACATGACGGCCATGCGGCCCCTTCCGGCGATGTAGCGGGCCGTTGCCAGGTCGTGCGTAATATAGATGATGGCGATGTCCAGCTTGCGGTTCAGCTCTGACATCAGGTTCAGGATCGAGATGCGCAGCGACACGTCGATCATGGAGACGGGCTCGTCGGCCACGATGATCTTTGGATTCAGCGAGATGGCGCGGGCCATCAGAATCCGCTGGCGCTGGCCGCCTGACAGCTGATGCGGGTATTTATCGAGGAAGCGTTCCGGCGGCGTCAGGCCGACGGTCTGCAGCAGCTCGATGACCCGCGCTCGGGCCGCCTTGCGGCCGCGGACGATTTTACGCTGCAGGATGGGGGCTGACAGCGACTGGTAAATGGTCCGCATCGGGTTCAGCGCGGCGTAGGAATCCTGCTGCACCAACTGAACGTCGCCGCGGAATTGGTTCGCCTTCTCGCCGCTCAGCTTGGTTACCTCCTGCCCCTTGTACAGCACCTTGCCTGAAGTCGGCTTCTGCAGGCCCGTGATGATGCTCCCAAGCGTCGTTTTTCCGCATCCGCTCTCGCCAACCAGTGCGATGATTTCGCCGGGATGAATATCCAGGCTGACATCGACGACTGCCCCCACTTTTTGGGGGGGACCAAACATGCCCTGGCTCCGCTCAAAGTACATGCTTACGCTATCGAGCCGCATCAGCACCTCGGAACTCTCCGTTCTGGCCGCTTCCCGCAGCCGCTGTCTGGGCTCTACCTCAAATTCGATATTTCTGGCATTCATGACGTACGCACCTCCGCAACCGACTCGGGATTCGGATATAAATGACAAGCGACTTCATGCCCGGCGGGCGTATACACTTTGATCGGATTCTGTTCCTTGCATTTCGCGTGCGCATATTCGCAGCGTGGGTGAAACGGACATCCCGGCGGCATGTTGAGCAAATCCGGCGGAGATCCGGGGATCCCCTTCCGTTCCGACACGTCTTCATACAAGCTCGGAACAGCTTTCATGAGCTTCGCGGTGTAAGGATGCTTCGGCCGCTTGAACATATCGTAGACGTCGCCGGCTTCGACGACGTTGCCTGCATACATCACGCCGACCCGGTCGGCGGCTTTGGCGACGACGCCGATATCGTGGGTTAGGAGCAGCATGGTAATATTCATGTCTTTGTGGATCTTTTTCAAAATATCGAATATATAAGCTTGAGTGATTACGTCCAGCGCAGTCGTCGGTTCATCGAGGATGACGAGCTGCGGATCGAGCAGCAGGCTGAAGGCGATCATGACCCGCTGCTTCATCCCGCCCGAGAGCTCATGGGGGAACGAATTCAGTACCCGGTCCGGATCAAGCCGGACATAATCGAGCAGATTCCGCGCTTTATCCACCATCTGCTTTTCCGTATACGATTTGGAATGGGCCCGAAACGTCTCGATGATCTGATCCTTGATTCGGGCGACGGGATTAAGCGCGTTCTGCGCCGCCTGAAACACCATCGACACTTGCTCCCATTTATAAGTCTGCAGTTCTTTTTTACTCAGGCTCATTACATCGCGGCCATCAAACGTGATCGATCCGCCGGCAACGCGTCCGGGAACCGAAATCGCCCGCATGATGGCGGATGCCATCGTGGATTTGCCGCTTCCGCTCTCCCCGACCAGGGCAGTGATCTGTCCCTTGGGGATGACAAAATCGGCTTCATTGACAGCCCGCAGCAGACCTGCGCGCATCGGGAATTCGATCGTCAGCCCCCTCACTTCCACCAATGGTTCCATCAATTACTCCTCCTTCATCGCCGGCCTTTACGATCTCAGTCTCGGATTCAGCGCCTCTTCCAGCCCGTTGCTGAAAAAGATGCAGGCCATTTGGAACAGCCCAAGGCACATGATCGGCGAGATCAGGTAGATATAGCCTTTGGGGTTGAAAATGCCGCCGGTGTTCTGTACGGCCAGCTGGATCATCATCCCCCAGTTGGTCGGGGAATATGGGGCAAGACCGAGCATCATCAGTCCGACGCTGGCAACGATGGCCCCTTGGGCCGCCATAATAAAGTTGATCGCCAGATACGGCGTCAGGTTTGGAAGAATCTCCCTGAATAAGATATAGGGCGTTTTCAGGCCCATAATCCGGCAGGCGATAATAAATTCGCGGTTTTTCAACGACAGCAGCTGGGACCGGATCGCCCTTGCGAGCGGCGCCCATGACCATGCCGCCAATATAAAGGAGAACATGACCGGATTCTTGATCTGCACGAGCGCGGCGACGATCATCAGCACGGGAAAGCTCGGAACGGTTAGAAACAGGTTGGTGATGAACATCAGCACCGTGTCGGTTTTGCCTCCGACAAAGCCGGATACCGCCCCAATCACGAATCCGAGCACCAGCGTAAACAGGGCGGCGAACAGCCCGATCGACAGCACATCCCGGGAACCGTATACCAGCTGCAGGAATGTATCCCTGCCGCCGTAGTCGGTGCCAAGCCAATGGGCGAAGGACGGGCTCTTATACCGGCCGTCGAAGTTGACGGTCATGTCCAGCGAGGCCATCATGGGCCCGAAGATGGCCATAAAGATGAAGATCGCCAGGATGATCATACCTGAGAACGCTTTCTTGTTGCGGTACATCGTCTGCCAGAAATCGATAAATCCTTGACTCATCCGTCAGCCCTCCTCCAGCTTGACGCGCGGATCCAGCTTGGCATAAATGAGGTCCGAGGCCAGGTTGGCCAGAATGACCGCGATGCTGGTCACGAGCAGCAAGCCCTGCATCAAAGTATAGTCGCGCTGCTGTGTTGCCTGCCCGATGTAATAGCCCATACCGGGATAACTGAACACATTTTCGATCAGCGGCGATCCGCCGAGCATAAAGCCGAAATTGACGGCCAGCGTCGTAATCAGCGGCAGCATGGCGTTGCGCTTGACGTAACGGCTCATCAGCGTCCGTTCGGAGACCCCGCGGATGCTGGCGGCGACGATATAATCCTCACCCAGCACGTTGACCGCGCTCCCCTTCATCGTCAATGCCCATGTGCCGATCGTCGTAATGACGTAAGTCAGAATCGGCAGCGCGCCGTGATACAGCACGTTTAGGATAAACGGAAGGTTGAAGCCGGGCTCCACGATCGGGTCATAAGCCCCGTTGACCGGGAACCAGCCAAATTGAAAGGCGAAAATAACCAGCAGCAGGATGCCGACAATAAAATTAGGCACCGAGGACGTCAGGATCGCATAGATCGAAATGATCGGATCCAGGACTGTCTTGCGCTTGAACGCCATCATGGCGCCCAGGTTAATGCCGATCAAGAAGCTGATAACGAGCGACACGCTGAGCACAAACAGCGTCCAAGGCAGCGCGTTGGCGATAATTTCGTTTACCGAAACGTTCTGATAGATCATGGACATGCCCAGATTGCCGTGCAGCAGTCCTCCCAGGTACCGTCCCAGCTGGGTGAAGATCGGCTCCTTCGGATTATAATTGATCATGGCCGTAATCTGACGGTACGCTTCCTCGAGACTCATCCCGCGCTGGGTGGCAAAGTCCCTCGCCCACGTATCGATCGCACTGCCGGGCGTCATCCGCAGCAGGAAAAACGTAAGCAGCATCGCGAGGAAGACCGTGATCAGGGAAACACCGATTCTTTTTAAGACCCCTTTCAGGCTCATTCCTGTCACCTCCAAGTGTTTATCCGGCTTGTGCGGCCATTATCTCGGCCAATACTCTTCCGGCATGTACGTTGAGTTGAAGCCGTGGTTCAGGTGGGTGATGGCCAGCTGCTCATCCGGATCGGTAGCGAGCGGCATATCCCGGTTGTATTGAACGATTTGGTCCATCATCGGGAAGTTCCCGGACATCGTTTTGGTATTCAGCCAGGCGCCTGTGGCGTTCTGGAAGAAGTTCACGCCCCAGCAGTTTTCGTTGGCGATCCAGGCCAAGTTGTCGATGATTTTGCGGCGCTCCTGTTCGTCCTGAACATAAGGGAACCGCTTCATCTCCTTGTCGATATCGTATACTTTCCCGTCAATGCCCTTCAGCTTCAGATCGAGTTTGCCGGTATCGACTTCGTTGCCGTCCGCGTCTTTCTTCTTGACGTTCGGGAAGCCGACCTTCGTTTTCGTTCCCTGCCAGAACAGCACCCGCATCGAGCTCCACGGATTCTGGAAGCCCCAGGACACGTCAACCCAGTCCATGGACATATCGTATTGTCCCTTGTCGGCGTTCGAGAAATAGATAGTGCTGTCCACCGCCTTCAGCTTCGTAGGTATACCGAATTTGGTGAACTGCTCCGCGGCGATTTGCGCCGAGTTCACGCCTGGTGCCCAGTTGTTCGGCGCTCCGATGATGAAGGAAGGCACCTTACCGTCAGGATCGCGCCATAAACCATCGGATCCTTTGGTCCAGCCGATCTCCTTCAGCAGCTCGGCCGCCTTATCCAGGTTCGTCGTATAATCGGTCATCTGATCAAGGACGGATTTGTCGACTTCTTTTTCGAGTGACGAAGGCATGATGCCCGTCATCGAAATTTTCGGGTATTCCTGGCCGTAAAAGTTGCCGATTTCACGCAGCTTTTTCTTATCCAGCACATAGGTCAGCGCCTGCCGGAATTTGAGGTTGTCGAACGGCTTGTTGCGGATGTTGTACATCAGCCCCACGCTCGCCGGATCATACATCCGGTAGTGAACCAGATCTTTGTTCTGCTTCAGCAGCGATTCGAGGATGTCCTTCGGCGGGGTGCCGTCGTACCAGTCGAGCTTGCCTGCTTTGACGAGAGCGTATTGGGCCGAGAGCTCCGGTACGTTTTTGATCCAGATCTTGTCAAAATGGACCGCATCGGGTCTCCAGTAATCTTCAAACTTATCCAACAGCATATCGGTCGTCGTCACTTTTTCAAACTTATACGGTCCGGTGCCGACCGGAATTTTCGGGCCCGCACGGGTGAATTCATTCCAGTTCAGGGCAATTTTTTTGCTGAGCTCATCCGTAATATCCAAGTTGAACGGTCCGTCCTTGGATTTGTCTGTAAGCGGTTTCGCTTCTTTCAGCAAAGCGTCGGCCTTATCCACGTATTTCTTGTAGATGTGGTAAGGGATTTGGCCCTGGAGATCCTGGGCGAGGAGCAGCTTTCTGAGTTCGGGATACGGCGCAGGGTTCATCCAGTGAAAAACAATGGTGTAGTCATCAGGGGTTTCGATCGAAGTCAAATACTTCGTCACTTCGGCCCCGTTGTTCAGCCGGTAGTACGCCCATACATCTTTACTGGTAAAAGGGGCTCCGTCATGCCACTTTACGTTCTGATGCAGATGTACGGTCGTCGTTTGCTCGGTATCCTCGGAGGATTCCGCCAGCCGGTTGTACACATTGTTCATTGACCGGATAAAGAAGAAGAGGCCCTCAAACATGTAGCGGTTGTTCGTATCCCCGGTTCCTCCGGAGCCGAACGGGTTGCCTTGGTACAGCGGGGGCTTGGGCCATCCGCCCAAGACGTGGAAAATCTTGTCCTTGTTGTACTTGATCTGCGCATCCGGAATCGGCTGCTGCATATCTTTCACTTCGCCGGCGCTGAGCCGGTCCACCAGGCCGGGAGCTGAGGTGCCGCAGCCTGAGACGATCATTACGGCTCCGAGCACAATGCTTAAACAAAGGCCTGATAATCTTTTGCGTCCGCTCAAGAGGTTCATGCAGTTCCTCCCGTCTAGGTTATCTTCTCCAGAAGATTGGCTCCTGGAGTATTCCCTATTATAGCGAACGATTTCAGAATCAAGTTCATAAAAACGCTTACATACTCTCCCGAAAATGTATAGAATCGTTTCGTTTTCGACGGTCGAAAACTTTTATATTCATTCTTTACCAGATGCCAGCAAACGGCTGGCACAGCCCCTGTTAACGCAAAAAGGCCCTTTGGACAAGGACCTTCCGAGTTATTCACAGCATTAACTTTCCCCGCTGCGCCTCCATTCCATCGGCGTCATGCCCACATGCTTGACGAATAAGTCATGAAAACGGCTGGACGAGCTGAAGCCGACTTCGGAGGCGATAAATTCAACGGGCTTGCGCGAGGTGTGCAGCAGCCGCTTGGCTTCGTCAATCCGCAGGGAAATAATGTACTGTTTAGGTGACATGCCGATGCGGTCGGTAAACTTTTTGCGGAAAATGCTTTCCGACAAATAGTGGTTCGCCGCCAGATCCGACACCTTCAGCGATGTATGGTAATTCTGGTGAATTTCCTTCAGCGCGTCCTGAATCATTTGCTCTTCAGGATGCTCCGAGGGTGCTTCAGTCGCTTGGTCGCAAGTTCCCGTATGATAAGCCAGCAGCAGTGTCTCCAAAGCATTGCGAAGCAGATCATAGGAATATTCGCTATTCTCTTCCCGCCTGCATTCTTCCTCGATCTGGTGCATGGCGGCTAACGCACGCTCTGCGGCGCCAGGGGTCAAAGAGGCTTTCAGGATCGGACCCGGACGCTGCGAAAACGCATGCGACAACAAGTACTGGCAGTAAGGGGGAAGGTTCTGATCATAGATGTGCAACGAATAACCTTCCCAAGCTTTGATACAGACGTAGCTGTGCTTCAGATCCGCCGGAATTAACAGAAGATCCCCGGGAAGTACTTCAACGTTCTGTTCCCCTGCAGCATAAAAGCCTTCGCCCCTCACCAGGAGGGTGATCTCGGCGGATAGGTGGGAATGGGATTGAAATATTCCTTCCTTGTTATCCTTGTCGCTCGGATTTGTATGAAAGTTCGCGATGCAGTCCATAAATCCGATATCCATCAGAGATCCCTATCCTTTTCGAATGAAATTGGTTGAAAACGGTAGCCTTACGATAACACATACCCTAAAAACTGTATGTCAGACGGAAGTATGGGGACGAATGGCCCCTGCCAGCTTTAAAAAAGGGTTCTCTACATGCATTGACGCCTGTCACGCCTTGCATGCACCTGCAATCTCAGCGCTTGACCCACACATCTTTGTAGTTGATTTTACCCCAGGTATCCAAGGTGATGCCGCCTAAGGATTGATCATGTCCGATGATGTGGATGCTGTGGTACATAAATAACAGATGATGGTCTCTCTTTAACTGATCTTCAATCCGCCTCAGCAAAATCCTTCTTACGGTGTAATCCGGTTCTGCCAGAACCTCGGACAGCGCCCGGTCTACCCCATCCCTCGCGGCATCGTCCAAGTGGTTGCGGATATATCCGTAATGGGAACGGTACATTTCGATCAAAGACACGGAAGGCTCGTTACCGAGTACCTCTCCGGCATAAATCATATCGGCTTGTTTAAAGACGGATGGATTCGTGAGCTCACGGATCGGCATCACATGGACTTCCATCTTCACCCCGATGTCTTCGCAGGCCCGACGGATCCATTCGGTATCCAGCTCGTTACTGGTCATTTCGTAAGTGTACAGGGTCAGCATTTCTCCACGGTAGGCGGATTCGGCCAGGCAGGCTCTTGCGAGCATCAATTCCCCGCCCCGCCCGTACGCCTCGTCATGGTCATACGGATTAAAGCCCGAGGAGGGCTGTTCTCTCTTTCCTCCCAGCTCCTTGACCATCTGTTCGCGGTTAATAGCTAAATGGATTGCCTCCCGAAGCTTCATGTCATGAAGTATTCCGTCCCTCGACAGATTAAAAGTCAGATAAGTACTGCCCTCTTCGAGCCGGGTCAGCAAAGTGCCCGTTTTCTTCTTACCTATCGGTTCAAAATAGAGCACCTGCGTGTCACGTTCCTGAAGTCTGTCGGGCTTCAGATGCTCCAAATAGTTCGGCCAAACCCAAATCTCGATGCGATCCATCATCGGCCGGCCCTGGAAATACCGCTCGTTCGCTTCGAGGATCATGCCGTTGTCGCTGTTCTCCTTCATGACAAATGGGCCTGTACCTACCGGCATCCGCCGTATATCCCGGGTCGCCGCAATGCGGTCCAGGTCCTTAGGTACGATGGAGAAGCGTTCCGAAGCCAGTAGATGCAGAAAAAGGGCGTTAGGTTCGCTTAGGTGAAAACGTACGCTGATATCGCTGAGGACCTCAACCCTTGCCACATTCGCCATGAACCAGTCCGGCGGATTCAGCTGCCCAAAGCGCTGAAACGTAAATTGAACGTCTTCAGCCGTCATCACCTTCCCGTGATGAAACAGCACGCCTTTCCGCAAATAAAAGGTCCATTCGGAGTACTCGCGATCCGATTCCCAGTAATGGGCGAGCCCCGGCTTGATCACATGACCGGTCGTGTCGAACTCCACCAGCGTGTTCAAAATCTGTCGAATCAGGTGGGTCTCCGTGCGGCGAATGACGAACAGCGGCTCGAGATCGAGCACCGGTCGGTAAAACGGGAAACGGAGAATGTCCTTATGGTCGGAAGCCTTCTGTGCACCAAACTGCCCGGCCAGCCAATCGGAAAATTGGGATTCGGCCAGGGGGTCCGTATGCGCATGCAGCAGCCCGAACGCCTCGCCGACATGTCCTTTTAAAGCCAGTTCTTTGGCTTTGTCCAGTAGCAGCTCCTGTGCATCGGCAACCAGAACGAGCCGCGACGTATTGCCCCGACCCAAACCGCTCTGCCAATCAATAAGCCCCAGTTCCTTCATTTTCTGAACGAGCAGCTGTGCATTTCGCCGGGTGCATTCCCATATGTCCTCCAGCTCCTGCATCGTCACCTGGATCGAGGAGCCTCGGGGCTCGGAAGCAAAGTGTTGATTCAGTTTATTGTAGTAATGGACAACGTCCATATGAATTCCCCTCCTTTGCCATGAAAAGGTGAAAAATAAGCTTGTAGCTTTCGCCTTTCCCTTCGCCTTTTTCAAAATTATAATTTGACTTGTATGAAACGTAAAGAGGAGGTATTGAAACATGTTTTCGGCAGAGCCCCGGCAAGGTCCGGGCGCCTACTATTCTTATGGAACACTTCTTACTTGATGCTTTCTTGTATCCGTCGCCATCCTGGCTCCGGAGGAAATAACACACTCCTCATGATGCTTTCTTGCATCCATCGCCATCCCGGCTCCGGAGGAAATGTATGAACTGGCGCTGCCCTTCTATGTATGATCTTACATAATCTTCGCTCGTCATGTCTATGTACGCGGAATGATGTTCTCTCCCATACCGTTCATTTCCCTGGAAACCGGTCATTTACCGACCGTGGATCATCGATACAACCGGGTTTCTGCTGATGACCTTCGAACGCTGGGCCGAGCTAGGCCGTGGGCCTGCTGCTGTGGACGTTGAGCATCTTGGTGATCTACACAGCCAATGGTGCTTCCGGAATGATGCATACAAACATCATCTTGTATACCAAAGATCACTTGAAGTTCTAGCGCTATTGTATTGGGATTCGTTCTCTCTGCAGCTGAAGCAGGCTGGATTCATGACGTCGCTGGTTCACACACAATAACATAACGCCTCTGGTGTACAAATGTCTTGGACGACTTTAGGAAATATTCCGGTAAGCTTCTACTTAAGCTAGCCCATTAAGGTCAGACGGTTAAGTTCGGTGAGATGTTGCGCTTACTGGTTGCCCTGACTACTCCATATGCCGCCTAGGCTTCATGTTCTTCTTCGCATAAACGGTGGCAAATGAGATGATGAAGCCCTACCCAATGAAGCTCTACCCAAACGGGTAATCCGCGCTCCGAACGATCAAATTATTTCTTGGGTAATCGCAAAATGTTCATAGGTTCGACATCCGCTGATGTCCCTCTATGTCGTTCATGCCGTTAAATGATTGAGGCAATCTGTCGAAACAGCACTGATTGAAAACGCTGCAATTTCCGATTATACTAGCTCCGCGGGTAAATCAACGAACAACGAACGATTGCGGAGGATGATGCTGACATGTTCTATTTATTGCCTCTTATGCTGGAAAGAGTCGGCATCCTGATTATCGTCGCCTTTCTGCTGTCCAGGATGACGTCGTTCCGCCAGACGCTGCATCATGAGGATCGGCTTCCCGCGAAGCTGCTGCTGATCGTCATTTTTGGCGTGTTCGGCATGATCAGTAACTATACCGGTGTAGAAATTCATGGAGGTGCCATCGGCTCCGAAATCTGGCAGGCCGGCGTGCAGGTTGACAGTGCACTGGCCAATACGCGGATTATGGGCGTGGCCATCGGCGGTTTGCTTGGCGGACCGCTGGTCGGACTTGGGGCCGGGCTGATCGCCGGTCTCCATCGGCTGACGCTTGGCGGATATACGGCTGCCGCCTGCTCTATATCTACCATACTCGCAGGTTTGGTCACCGGCTGGATCGGCAGGCGGTTCCGGAGGTCCGATCCCGGCGCGCCATGGCGTGCGGTTGCCATCGGAATCCTGATGGAATGCATACAGATGGGGATTATTTTGCTAGTAGCCCGCCCTTTCGACGCCGCAGTTCAGTTGGTTTCGGTCATCGCCCTGCCGATGATCGTCATGAACGGATTTGGCACCCTGATGTTTATGCTGATCATTCAGTCTATCCTGCAGGAGGAGGAGCGGACTCGCGCTCTGCAGACCAACCAGGTGCTTCATATTGCCGACCGGACGCTGCCCTTTTTCCGTCAGGGCCTGAACCCGGCATCGTGCCGGGAAGCGGCAAGCGTCATTCTGGAGGCCACTGATGCGGATGCGATCTCGATCACGGATCGGGAGCAGGTGCTTACGCATGTAGGTGCCGGCTCGGACCATCATGTCCCGCTCCACAGCCTGGCGACACAGCTTACCCGGTCTGTACTGGAACAGGGACGAATGTCTGTTGCGACATCGAAGGAAGACATACAATGCTTCCATGATGGCTGCAGCCTGCAGGCTGCGATCGTGCTTCCGCTGCAGGTTCGGAGCGCCACTGTCGGGACGCTGAAGCTTTATTATACGAACCCGGACCGGCTGGACCGTGTTCAGCGGGAAATGGCGGAAGGCCTCGGCCGCTTGTTCTCCACGCAGCTTGAGCTGGCCGAGGCGGAGATGCAGAGCAGGCTGCTGAGGGATGCCGAAGTCAAAGCACTTCAGGCGCAGGTGCATCCCCATTTTCTGTTTAACGCGATCAATACAATTTCAGCGCTGTGCCGGACCGATCCGGACAAAGCACGGGAGCTGCTCATTCAGCTCGGAGTCTTTTTCCGCAGCAACCTTCATGGCGCACGGCAGATCCTGATCCCGCTCAGCCAGGAGCTGAGGCATGTGGAAGCCTACTTGACGTTGGAGAAGGCGCGCTTCCCTGATAAATTTGAGATGACATTCGATATCGAACCGGAACTTGCGAATTTGGAGATACCGCCGTTTACGCTGCAGCCCTTGGTCGAAAATGCCGTGCGCCATGCCTTCCATGGACTCGGTCCCCACCATAAAGGGAGCGTATGTATTGCCGCGAGCCAGAAAGGCCATGAAGTCATGATTGTCACGGCAGATAACGGCAAAGGAATCTCGCCGGAGCTGTTGGACCGGCTTGGTGAGCAGGCCGTTCATTCGGAAGACGGTACAGGCACGGCGCTGCATAATATCCGTAAGCGGATCACGGAGATCTACGGCAGCGAGGGCTCGTTCCATATCGAAAGCGATGCCCGTACCCCTGGAACCCGAGTCGTGATTACGCTGCCTTTGCATCTTGCACGCAGGAGGGAAATGCATGCTTAAAGGATACATTGTCGACGATGAGCCGCTCGCCCGGGACGAACTGGCTTATCTGCTCGGGCGTACCAGACAGGTTCATATTGTCGGAGAGGCCGATTCGCTGGAGACGGCGCTGCAATCGATTGCGGAGATGGCGCCGGACGTCGTGTTTCTTGACATCCAGCTGGCTGAGGATAACGGCCTGGAGCTTGCCAAGCAGCTCTCGGTTCTGGAGCAAGTCCCCGATATCGTCTTTGCCACGGCTTACGATGAGTATGCACTGCAGGCGTTTGAAGTCAACGCCTTGGACTATATTTTGAAGCCGTTCGAGGAAAAGCGGGTGCGGAAAACAGTCGACAAAGTCATGAAGCTCCGCTCCGCCCGCGAGAAAAGGGCAGCCCCTTCTCCCCCGCTGGGACCCGATCGTACAGGCAAGCTGGCGGTCAGCGCGGAAGAGCGGATACTGCTTATTGATATCGACAACATCGTCTACCTGGGATCAGAGGACGGCAAGAGCGAGCTGGTCACAACAGGCGACCGGTACAAGCTGAATGAGCCGCTGGTCAATCTAGAGCGCCGGCTGGCCGGAACTTCCGTCGTCCGGGTGCACCGGTCGTACCTGGCGAACTTGAACGCGGTCACCGAAATTCAGCCGTGGTTCAACTCCGCCTGTATTCTCGTCATGAAAGACGAATCCAAGGTTCCCGTCAGCCGATCCTTCACCAAGGAACTGAAGCAGCTGCTCGGATTGTAGTTTTGGGTCAACAATCTACCGTCTTTCTGAGGTCATTCCTTTACCGGCGGCAGATGGCCGGCAGTCCCTTTCATGTCTGACTTATCCTTGTGAGGGCTCACCCGGAATACATCTGTCTGCCATTCACCGCCTTCTTTTGGCCGTTCATCCTTTCCTCCCGACATTTCGGCCTGAAAACACCTTGAATCGGTTTTCATCAGGTATAGTACGGATAAAATCTCTTCACCCGTTACAAGTTGGGTGTGAATAAAGGAGGAACTCCAAAAATGAATGCGGTTACAATCGTCATAGCATCCATCTGTATTCTCATGATCGCCTACCGCCTGTACGGGACGTTCATGGCCGCCAAGGTGCTGAAGCTCAGCAACAGCACGCCTACGCCGGCCCATACCCTTGAAGACGGCAAGGACTACGTACCGACGAACAAATGGGTCACCTTCGGTCATCACTTCGCCGCGATTGCCGCCGCGGGGCCGCTGGTCGGGCCGATCCTGGCCGCCCAGTTCGGTTACTTGCCCGGCCTCTTGTGGCTGCTGATCGGAGCCGTCATCGGCGGTGCGGTTCATGACGCGGTAGTGCTGTACGCGTCCATGCGCAAGCAAGGCAAGTCGCTGTCCGAAGTTGCCAAGGAAGAGCTTGGACCGATCGCCGGCTTTTGCACGGGTCTGGCCATGCTGTTCATCATCATTATTACGATGGCGGGCTTGTCCATGGTCGTGCTCCATGCGCTCGAAAACAATCCTTGGGGTACCTTTGCCGTCGGCATTACGATTCCTATTGCCATGGGCGTCGGCCTGTACTACAAAAAAACCGGCAAGCTGAAGACCGCGACCACCGCAGGATTTATTCTGCTTATGATCGGCGTATTTGCCGGTCCTTATATTCAGGAAACGGCCTTCGCCCAATGGCTGACGTTGGATGCCAAGACGCTGGCCGTGATTTTGCCGATTTACGCTTTCTTTGCAGCGGCGCTGCCGGTATGGCTTTTGCTCGCTCCCCGGGACTATCTGAGCAGCTTTATGAAAATCGGCGTGTTCGTCGCCCTTATTGCCGGTGTGTTTATCATTAACCCGGTGATCCGCTTTCCGGCTTTTACCGAATTCGCCGGCGGCGGAGGGCCAGTCATCGCTGGTCCTGTCTGGCCTTTTATTTCGATTACGATCGCCTGCGGAGCCATTTCCGGTTTTCATGCGTTCGTCGGCTCCGGAACGACGCCGAAAATGATCAATCAATGGACCGACATCAAGGTTATCGGCTTCGGAGCGATGCTCGTCGAATGCGTGGTCGGCATCATGGCGCTGATCGCCGCTACAGCGCTGCACCCAGCTGACTATTTCGCCATCAATTCCGCCCCGGCCGTGTTCCAGACGCTTGGGATGCATGTGGAAAACCTTCCGCAGCTCAGCAAGGAAATCGGAATGGATCTGGAAGGCCGTACCGGCGGAGCGGTCACGCTTGCGGTCGGCATGTCGTATATTTTCACAAAAATTCCGTGGTTCAGCCATCTGGCACCGTTTTTCTTCCAGTTCGTCATCATGTTTGAGGCGGTGTTCATACTGACGGCGATCGATTCTGGGACCCGCGTTTCCCGTTATCTGATCCAGGACTTTTTCGGCGAGCTCTATAAGCCGCTGAAGCGGACCGATTGGCTGCCCGGCAATATTTTTGCGAGTGCACTCGCCTGCTTCATGTGGGGATACTTGCTCTTTTCCGGTGATATCAGCTCGGTATGGGCCTTGTTCGGCGTCTCCAATCAGCTCATGGCTTCCATTGGCTTGATTATCGGAGCAACCGTTATTTTAAAAATCGCCGATAAGCCGATCTACGCTCTGACGTGCATCATTCCGCTTGCGTATCTATACGTCACGGTGAACTACGCAGGATATTGGATGGTACGCAATGTGTACTTGAATCCGCAAGCCTCGGGATATAACGTTCTCAATGGTGTGCTTTCGATCATTATGCTGATCTTGGGCGTCATTATCTTGATCACAGCCATCAAAAAATGGATGGAGCTGTTAAGCTCGCCGACGTTACACCAGGGATCGTTGATTCCATGATCCGTCTAAAATATTTTTCATCTGCATACCAACCTGCCGCAAGGTCCTCCACTAAAGGCCTGGCGGCTTTTTTCGAATCATTCCCTGACATGGCAAGCCAATAATTAGCATTTGCTTCCAATATCAAGGAGTGATAATATGTATAGCGGCCATTCTGAGGCTGCATGAAATCATGATCATACAGGAAGAAGGAAGTAATTAACTACATGAATAACTCGATCCGTTTATTTAAGGTGTCCGGCATTGTGCATAAGGATCAACTTGTCGTTTGCGTCAAGGAATGGAAGCTCCTGAAGGAAACCGGGCGTTATTACGAAATTAAATCAGAAGATGCCAACGTCAAGAGAGTGTATAAAGAAAAGCTCGGTGTGATCCAAGACGATACCAAGGCATACGCGAACGGGCTGATTTCGAACCACACCTTTTGTGCACATGAGGACATTGAAACCATGAAATCGCTCATTATCACAGAACTGGACTCCAAAATATCTTCCTACCTGCAAGACCTGCTGCTGAACAGAAAAGCACTGGAAAGCTCTGACGAAAACTCGATTTCACTTCATATTACTGAGCTGAATCGTTAACTTATAAATGACATGAATACTTATGCAAGGGCGTCCATCCACTCGGTTGGCGCCCTTGCTGCTTGTAACGAGAATTATCTGTACCTGCGGTCCGATTCCTGGATCGGATAATCGTTGCCGCTCATATCCCGTCTTCGCATCAGCCCTTCTTCATCAAACTCCCAATGCTCATTCCCATGCGTTCTCATCCACTGTCCCGTGTCAGCGTCCCGCCATTCATACTCGAAACGCACCGAAATGCGATTGTCTGTGTAACACCACAGCTCTTTCATCAGCTTGTAATCCAGTTCTTTCGCCCACTTTCGTTTCAAAAAATCCCGGATGGCCTCCCTTCCCTTAAAAAACTCGGTGCGATTCCTCCACTCCGAGTCGGGAGAATAAGCCATCGCCACCAGATCCGGATTTCTTGTATTCCAGGCGTTCTCGGCAGCTTTTACCTTGGCAAGCGCCGACTCATTGTTAAACGGGGGTTTAATGATATTAGACATGGACTCCACCTCACGATATGAACTAACCACAAAAGTGCAGTTGTTATGGTTAGTGTGATAGGTACTTTCCATTAACCTGTCAATTAATTATTATTAGGTTAGTTAAAAAGAATGTCAGTTGGAGGAAATTTCATGACGCTAAATAATACAGGTTCGTTTCCACTGCTCTCTGGTCATCCTTCACTGGATTTGGTCAATACCGAGCTGGTTCGCAGAGGCATCCGCCATGATTTACTGATCCGTCCGGAAGATCTAACCGCTTGGCTTGAAGCATTAAATATGAAGGAAAGTCTGCCTTCACTTCAGCATGCATCATCGGAGATCACGAAAGAAGTGCTGAATAAAGTTAAAGAATTTCGGATTGTCGTCAGAGACATGTACGAGCGGCTGGCTGACGGCCAAGAGGTTACCCGCTCATGGATCCACCTCATGGAAGCGTGCATTGCCAACGCTCCATTGTCCTATCACTTCATCGACGGAAGACTCGTTCCCGTTCCGCGAGGCTCTGATATCGATGCGATCCTGTCCCTGGTCGCCCTGGACGCGCTCCGGCTGCTGGAAGCCGGTGAATTGGCGTTTCTTCATCGGTGTTCCAATCCCGAATGCGTCCTGCTCTATGTTGACCGTTCGGGACGACGGAAATGGTGCTCCATGAAGATTTGCGGAAACCGGATCAAAGTGGCGCGAAACCAGGCCAAAAAAGACCACAATCAAGATATGTAGTCACTAACACCACCACCAGCACAAACACCAATACGAACCAAACAAGCTTTTTTTGCATTACATTGAATCTCTACGGGGACACAATGAAGGTAGTGGTTACGTAATATATATTATGTTAACCATTTATTGCGCGGATGACCAAGGCACACTTTCTTTCAAGATGTCCTGGCTCCACGAGTTTGGAATTACATTAATCATTTTTTCCTCGTTAAGATTGCATAAGCTTTTCGTAATAGTCCAATTTGGTCCGTGCTTCCGCGATCGTTTGGTCCAGTGCCTGCCGCTGCTCCTCCAACCGGTCCAATTGAGCCGCTAGAATAGACATCCGGCTTTGGATTAACTTCATCTCTTCATCGTCCAGAGCTTCCTTGTTTCTGAAACACTGCCCGTCGGCAATAAAATCCTTAATGTCTTCCAGCGACAAACCGCTCTGTTTTAAGCATTTGATCGATAAAATTTGGTGGACATTTGCATCGCTATAGCTCCTGACACCACCCGTTCCACGCGAAGCTGGTTGGATCAGTCCCATTTTTTCATAATAACGTAATGTGTCCAGACTAAATCCAGTCATTGTGGAAGCTTCCCGAATGTTATACATAGAAAATCACCCCTTTTCCCCCTTATTGTAAACGCTGGAGCTGACTCCAGGTCAAGGTCAGAGTTAGCCCTAGTGAATAAATTGGAGGGAATTGCAGGGAAATGAGAATTTTATTAATGATATTAAATATAAATGTGATAAATAGAAAATTATATCACCCAATTTAGGTTAACATAATAAATATTACGTTAACATTGATGTTTTCAATCCGGTTTGTTGCAATTCTGTAACCGTCATGTTTGCTCTATTCACACTTATTCCCATAAAAAAATCCCATCCCCAGTTTGTGGGAATGGGATTAGATCAAGAATACCGCTACTCTTGCTGTATTCGGCGTATCGTCGATTCCAACCGGTCCAAATCCTTTTGAAAAGGACTGAGCACGCTGTACACTCCTGAACCGGATACTGCTTTCCACAGATGCTTTGTGAAATTGGCGAGCGTTCCGGACGGCCCTAAATCTACGCAGATATGCTCCGAAGGGCTCAGCCGCTGGATCGCTTCCAGAAAACGGATCGGATGCCGAACGGCATCCCAGACATAGTCTGAAGATAACGACGTGATGCCCATCCCATATAGACCGGAAATCAGTTTCACCTGCGGCCGGTAAAACTTGATCCCTTTCAAATAAGATTTATACGCCGTCTCCGCTGCGTCGATTGATGCGGAGTGAAAGCCGTACCGCACAGGCAGCACCTGATGGGCAATTCGGGTTTGCGTTAGGAACGCTTCCGCCTGCCGGATGCCTTCCGCTGTGCCGGATACAACGAAGTGGGAATGAAAATTCACAGCGGCCAGCTCGGTGTGCGCATGCAGCTCAACGGTTTGCTCGAACATCGCGGGATCGCTTACGATGGCGATCATGCCGCCCGGCTCGCAAGTCTGCTGGACCACGTCGGCTTGAGCGGCAACAAGCTCCAAAGCCGTTTCCCAATCGATAACGCCGGCAACGGCACAGGATGCAAACTCGCCTAAGCTCGTCCCCAGCACGATATCCGGATATACCCCGTTTTCTATCATCACCTGCGCCAATGCATATTCCACCATAAAGATGGCCGGATGACTGTAGGATAAATGATCCAGAGGTTCGCCCGTTTTACGGACGCTATCGTACAATTCCAAGACGACAGACCTGCCCGCTGACTGATACAGCCACCGGTCCATCCGGTCCATCCATGCCCGGAATCCGGAATGCCGTTCGTAAAGTTCGATTCCCATCTGGTAATATTGGGAGCCTTGACCGGGAAACAAGAAAACGACGGGTTTTGCCATGATGGTGAAGTAACCTCCAGATTATTGAAAATGGTACGCTTGGCTTTGGTTTGGCCTCATACGGAAGTCGACAAAGTGCTTGCGGGACTCCAGCTGAACGTAAATGTTCCGGTCATATAAGTGGGAAAAGCTTGCACCGGGAGGTTCACCGAACGAATGGCCGGGAAAAACGCGCATGTCGGGTGTAACACTGGCTTTGATTTTTTGAATGCTGTCAAACATCTGTTCTGCTGAGCTCCCTCTAAATTGACATTCCCCGCACCCTTCAATGAAAAGCGTGTCCCCAGTGAACACGCATTCCCGCAGAAAGTAGCACATGCTTCCCGAGGTGTGCCCTGGCGTCCAGATGCACGTCACCGTAGTTTCTCCAAAGCGCAGTCTCTCTCTATCATACACCTTTATCAAATTTTTGCATCTGAACCCATAGTCATCTACCTCTATCGCGGACATGTAAACGGCACAACCGTAAATTTCCGTTAACTCTGATGCTAGATGAACATGATCTTGATGGGAATGCGTCAGCAGGATTCCTTGCACTTTCACTTGCAGCTCCTTCAGTTTACCTGTAATGATTTGGATGTCCCAAGCCGGATCAACCAGCATGCCTTGGCGTGTGCGGGAATCCACCACGATATACGTGTAATTAATAAAAGGCAGGGAAACGGTTCGCAGCGGATAAACATCATAGCTCAGTTGAGCTCCCCTCCTCTCCTGTTCTTCAACGGAAGCGCAGGTCCCGGTCGAATGGCGGAGCATACAGCCTCACGACCGGGTTGCGCACTTAGCCGCTTATCGGGTTTGCCGTTCTTCTTTTAAAATCGTTCAGAAATGCCTCCGAAACACCTTCCTTCGAGTATAACCGGGCGCAGAACTCGTAGATCTTCTCATAAGACTGAGGTTCCGAGAGCAGCACCATATGATTGGAGGGATCGATATCAATCATGTGAATGTTGGGGAACTGCCGCTCCCATTCTTCCCAATAAGCCGCTTGGTCCAATGGTGTTGTGTCTTCGTGAATGGAAAAGTACGGTTCGAGCTCTCCGAAAATCAAGCCTCGTTTATTACGGAAATAATAACAGGTGATCTCCGCTGCATTACTGAGCGGCTTCACCGAGAAACGGTCAAACTGGTATGCGTGCTGCATTTTGATATTTGCATCGATCATCGCGCGGATCTGCTGCTCCGTTTTGGTTAAACCCCGCCCGTAACCTAGTTGTATAAGCTGCTGCAGGAGCCCTTCTTCGTCGGAGGCAAGCTCCAGCTCGTCCCTGTGGATGAGGGTTTCGGCAAAAGTGTCCGGACGCTGAAATTGGTTTGAAGCCAAGGCGAGATTGACCGCCTGCAGCACCGCTGTCGGCCTGGAAATCTCCCCTTCCTGAAAAGCTTCGCCATACGGGGAATCGAGCATGACAACGGTATTTACCTTGTGCTCCAGCTCTTGAAGCTGTCTCGCAACTTCGTAGGCCAACACGCCGCCAAGGGAGTAGCCGCCCAGATCGTACGGTCCCTCGGGTTGCACGGAGAGAATCATATGCACATAATAGGCTGCCATAGCGGCCACCCCCTGAAGCGGCGCCCGCTCAGACATCCATCCTCTTGCCTGAATGCCATAGAATGGTCGATCGCTCTGGCGTGATAGATCCTGGTACATCTCTACGCCGCCAAGGCCGCCGTGAAACCAGAAAACCGGCCGCAGCGTCCGCAAACCTGCATTCAGCAAAATCAGCTCCGGAAAGGCTGGCCATGTCCTGACTTCGCCTGTAACCCGCTGATCACCATCAATGGGATTGTCCCGCTGTGTTTGGACAACGGATTGCGGGACAATCCGAATCAAATCTTTAAGAGTATGGCATTCCTGAAGGCTCGATAAGTCGATTCCCGGATCGATGTGCTGCTGCAGCCGCTGCAGCAGCTGCATGAACAGAATCGAATCGAGTCCATATTGATCCAGCGGAAGGTCGGGATTCATTTCTTCAGGATCCATCCCAAGCAGGGCGCTTACGACTCCAGTGATTCGTTTGCCTGCCTGTATGGCGGCAGCGGCTGCCTCCGTCTCCTCCCAGGCCAGGTTGTTCATCTTGGCTGTACCCTCCGCGTCCCGGCGGCTCATCGGGACTTCGCGCCAGCACCTTCTGGTTTCAAATGGATAAGTCGGCAGCGGGATTCGGCGTTGTTTGCTTCCTTGATACAGCTGCTCCCATGGCACCCTGACGCCCTGTACCCAAGAAGCCGCAAGCTTCTGAATATTTGCAGCTGCTATCCATTCGGCTACATCCTGCTCCGAAACATCCTTTGGCGGGCTTTCTGCGCTGCCGACGGCAATAGAAACCGCACAAGATACTGTTGATCCGGTTATTTTTCCATCCTGCAAAAATGCACTTAATCCGGCAAGCAGTTCCTCACGGGTGCCGGCGATCAGGGCGAGGCGCGAATGCATGGCTTCTCTGCCCAGCTGAAGCGTAAACGCCATGTCCGCGAGCGGCAGACGCTCCATGCCCTCGACATACTCAAGCATCTGACGGGCATAGGCTTTCAAGCGGTCCCCGTTTCGCGCAGACAAAGCAAATAGGTGCTTCCTGTTTGATGGATGTTCCTGTGCCGCCTCCGTATGTTGAGAGGTGTACTCCTCCAGAAGGATATGCCCGTTCACCCCTCCGATCCCGAAACTGTTCAACGCGGCCCTCCGTGGAAGCTCCCGCCCTTCCGCATCCGTCAATGCGGACCAAGTCAAGTGCTCCGAGGTCAGCCGCAGCGGACTGCCATTCAAGGAAATTTGGCCGCTCGGCTCCGTAAAACCGTGTATTCCAGGTATCACCTTATGCCGGAAAGCGCAGAGCACTTTGATGAGAGACGCCATTCCTGAAGCGACCTCGCAGTGTCCGATTAACGGCTTAAGCGAACCGATATAGCACGGATCATTCCACGGTTTGGAGGAGATTTCTTCCGCCATCTCGAGATAGCCTGTTTTGAGGGAATGGATTTCGACTCCGTCTGCCATGGGAGACGCAATCCCATGCGCTTCGATGTACGAAACCGTCCTCGGATCGATGCCGGACTGGCGGAAAGCTTGCTTCATTGCCGTCTTCATCCCTTGGGCATTGGGCGATGTTAGAGACATGCCTTTGCCGCCATGAGATATGCCGTTCCCTCGAATAACGGCGTAAATTTCGTGCCGGTCCGCTATGGCACGGGACAGAGGTTTCAGCATGACGGCACCGACCCCTTCGCTGCGTACGAATCCGCTCGCATCCGGCTGAAAAGATGATGCCCGTCCCTCGGAGCTTAAATATCCCATCGATTCAAATCCGACGAAAGGATCGGGTGAAATCAACAGATTCACGGCGCCCACAATCGCCTGATCGCATTCCCCGCCCTGAATGGAGCGGACGGCGCGATGGAGGGCTACCAGCGTGGACGAACATGCGGTTTCATAATATTCGCTTGGTCCGTGCAGATTCAGCGCATAGGAAATCCGGTTCGGAATCAGCGAAGGAACGACGCCAGTCATGGCTTGCGGATTCCCTTGTTCGATGCCCGTCATGCTCATATAGTCCCCTGGACCGGCGGCAACAAAGACACCCGTACTATGATCGGATAGCCGCTGCACTGCGATGCCCGCATCTTCCACAGCCTTCCAGGCTTCCATCAGCAACAGCCTTTGCTGTGGGTCCATTAGTTCCGCTTCCCTTGGCGAAATACCGAAGAACAAGGGATCAAAATCTTTGACCCCATCGATGAAGCCTCCCCATTTCAGGCTGGTTACCGTTCCTTCCGCCGTGGATTCGCCAGCATAATCCCGCCAGTCCCACCGATCCGAAGGAATCTCGCTGATGGCGCTATTGCCGTCTATAATATTTCTCCAAAATTCATGGATGTTCTTAGCACCCGGGAAGACACCACTGACACCGACAATCGCAACCGGTTCGGGCTCGGGGATCGCCATCACAACAGGGGGTTCTGGAGGCCCGGTTAAATCGTCATGTCCTGAATCTGTAACTGATTTTCTGCTCAATTGAGCACGGGATCGCCTGGGATATCCGCCCCTTGGCTGCATAACAGGGATCGTGTGCTCTGCCGCATTCGGCAGTGCATCCTCTGAATCCTCGTCATCAGCAAAACGAACGTTTGAAGATACATGAGCTGCAGATTGGCTGGTTTCCGGAGCGGCGCGATCCGAAAATGCATCGGCATGACGGTCCAGCAAGTATTCTGCAAAGCTGCCCAGCGTCGTGTACTCAAAGAACAGCGTTGGCGTAAGCTCCAACGGGTACTTTTCATTCAGCAGATTGGCCAATTGGGTCAATGAAATGGAATCGAATCCGTAATCGCTGAACTCGGAATCGGCGTCGATATCCTCCTCTTTGACTTTGAGGAGATGGGAGACACTTTTCCGCAGCACGGTGTAAATCTGTTCCAACGTATCAGCACCTGTTTCCCTGGATGGCATATCGGCATCCTGTACTTGGACTGCTGAAGGCAACGGATTCGATGGCAGCATTCTGGCACGGATTTTTGAACCGAGCCCGGCCATGGCTACAACCTGATCCGCTCCCGCAGCCAGCCCCTGATATAGGGCACGGATTCCATCCCCGGTTTCCATCGGCCAGGTGCCCAATGTTTGACGCATGATTTTTACGACGTCCTCGTCCACGGACATGCCGCCTTCCTTCCACAGCGGCCAATTGACCGACAGCATGCGTCCATGCCGCTGTCCCGCTTGGGCCAATTGGTTTCTGTAGGCGGCATAGGCATCCATAAAAGCGTTGGCTGCCGAGTAATCGGCTTGCCCCGGATTGCCCGTGGCTCCGGCCACGGAGGAGAACGCAATCAGAACGTCCAGCGGCAGGTCACGGCTGGCTTCGTCCAAGTTCACAAGGCCTGCGACTTTTGCTGATAGCACGCCCTGCAGCTCGTCGACCTCTTTGTTGACGATCAAATTATCACGGATGATGCCTGCCGCATGAATGATCCCGTTAATCGTTCCATGCCGTTCCGCTGCCCACCGGAGCAGGTCCGCCGTTTGCTCATGGTCTGCCACGTCCGCCTGTTTGTATATCACTTGGGCTCCGGCGTCGCTTAGATCGCGCATCGCTCGCTCCACAGCAGCGGATTGCGGCGAACGGCCGGTGAGGATCAAAGTCGGCGATTGAACCTGACTTGTGATTTCCCGGGCAAACATCAATCCCAAGGCGCCTGTGCCGCCGGTGATCAAGTATACGCCATGATCTTTCCATGGCAACGCTAGCATATCCGATTTGCCCGCAAGCTCGCTCCATCCTGCTGTCCAGCGTTTGCCGTCCGCATAGCGGATTCGGGAATCGCCCGGACATTTCGCACACTCGTCCAATCGGTTGATAAGGCCGGAATCGATGCGATCAAGCTCAATGACTTGGCCCACCAGCTTGGAGCTCTCCGACTGCGCTGCTTTCAATAGACCGCCAAGTCCTGCGAGATACCGGTGCTCCTCGCGGGTCGGCATTACCACCTGGACGAGAACCCGATCCTTCGGTTTCTGCCGTAAAACGCTCCGGATCTCGGTGAACACGGCTTCCACATATGAAGCATAACGCTCCGCCATGTTTCCGGTCGCCATGTTCAGTGCGACAAACCGGGTAGGTAATGCCGACTCTTTGGAGTTTATACGGATAGCGGAGGCTTCTTCCAAATCGCACAGGAACACGAAGCGGCTGGCATAGGACGGCATCCCTCCGTACAGTGGCGCTGGACTCTCCGAATAAATGGGCTCAAACAACAGCACTCCGGCATCGTCTTCCGGTCCTTTAACGGCCGAGGCCGCCTCTAGCAACCTGGTGGAAAATCCTTTCATGCGTACCATGACCGTCCCGATCTCATCGCATACATCAATATCCACCCGTTGAACCGGGCTGTTAGGCTTGTGGTCTTCGCTAAATCGGATCACCGCCCACACCGCTTCGGGGCAGCGGCCATAGACTTCCAGTTCTTGCAGCGCAAACGGAAGACCGGGTTTTGTCTCTCCTCCCGCTTTCCGGTCCGGCCCCATCACGAAGCCGAGGGTCGCCTGAAGCACGGAATCGAGCAGGCTTGGATGAAGCAGGAAATCCGCTTCCGTTCTCGCCTGTGCGTCAGGAAGCGCGATTTCTGCCACGACCTGCCCGTCACCCGTCCATATCCCCCGAATCCCTTGATGTGCCGGACCGTATTGAATCCCCATGCTGCCGTACAGCGCATAAAGCTCTTCGGAAGGGATCGGATCGGGACGGCAGCGGGACCGGGCCTTCTGTAAGTCGATCACCGGACGCTCACCACGGCTGCCGACGGTCGCAGAACCCTGACTGTGCAGGGTCATTTCCGCCTGCTCATCCGCTTGATGTTGGACGGTATAAATTTCGTAGGCAATCTCGCCGTGTTCATCTTGGAGCAGATCCACATGGACTTCCACCGGCGTTCCCTCTATCGCGATCGGCCGGGCCCACACCACGTTTTTCAACCGGATATCGGGATGTCTGTGCTGAGCGCTAGCTTCCGGCATCGCTAGTGTCACAGCTTGAATCGCCATCTCCAAATAAGCCACGCCCGGAAGAACCGGTTTTCCCTTTACCACATGATCCGCCAGGAAGAATTCCGTCCCATCGAACGTGGAACTGAATCGGACGCCCGATATGTCCGAAGTGTTGCGGTGCAATAGCGGATGAAGAACAGCGGACCGGGGACCGCTAGATGCTGCCTGATCATCTCGAGGCGCGGATAAGTTCTCAATCTCAGGAACCCAGTATGGTTCACCTGCAAAAGGATATGTTGGCAGACTGATGCGGAATGGTTTACGTTCTCCGTAAAGGAGGCTCCAATCCACATTCAGTCCTTTGACCCACAGTCCCAATAGCTGATCGTATTTATCCCGTTCCATCCATTTGAGCACTGTCTCCTGAAAGTCGGCGTCTGCCTCAATGACGGACACAATCTCTTTATTGCGTTTAGCCTGTCCCCGAACGTAGTTTTTGCCGAGCCCTCTTCCTTCCATAAAAGCATCGAGCTTCTTCTCAAGCTCCTCGAGGCTCTGTACGATTAAGCCCAGCCTTTCCTCCATCGCCTCGCGCCCGACTTGAAGGGTGTAAGCAAGGTCCGGCAGCTGCTCATCGGACCACAGCCCGCGGCGTATCGAGGACAGCAGCCGCTCCGCTTGGGCCTTGAGTCGGTCCTCGTTTTTGGCGGACAACAAAATCAAGACTCGGTTGACAGTGCCATTATCGTTGTGGTGATCCTGCGGATCGGTGGTGTATTCTTCCACGATGACGTGCGCATTTGCACCACCCGCCCCGAACGAAGAAATGCCGGATCTGCGCGGGTACTCCCTGCCGTCAATGACCGGTCGCTCCCATGGAGCGGTTGCCGTCTGTACGGTAAAAGGCGTCCGACCAAAATCGATGTTGGGATTCAGTCCGGCGTGCATCACATTGCGAACCAGCGTCCGGTGCTTCATCTGAAGCAGCACTTTGGTTAATTGGGCAATTCCGGCGGCCGCTTCGGCATGCCCGATGTTCGATTTTACGGACGAGATGGAACAGTAACCTTTTGCATCGGTATATCGGGTGAAGACGTCGGTCAGTCCCTTCACTTCGATAGGGTCGCCGAGCGCCGTTCCTGTGCCGTGGGCTTCGATGCAGCTAATGGTTCGCGGATGAATTCCGCTCTGTCCCAGCGCTTTGTCGATCGCCTGGGATTGGGAAACTGGGCTGGGAACAGTATATCCGTTGGTTTTGCCCGCATGACTGACAGCGGTTCCTTTGATCACCCCATAGATTTGGTCATGATCCCGGATTGCTTCATCCAGCGGTTTCAGCAGGACGGCGCCAACTGCTTCGGACGGAACATATCCGGTCCCTCCCTCGGCAAATGCCCGGCAGCGTCCATCCGATGCATTGAATTGTCCCTGGCAGAGTGTCACGTATTTACTGGGATGAATCGATAAATTCACGCCACCGGCAATGGCCATCCGTGATTGGCCGTTTCGGATGCTTTCGCAGGCCAGATGCACGGCATACAGGGAGGAGGAGCAGGCGGTATCCACCGCGAGGCTCGGTCCGGTAAAGTTCATCACGTAGGAGACTCTGTTGGCGATCGAGAACATTTGGCTCGTTGCGATGTACTCCTCTTGATTGGCTTTGATCGCGGCATCAGCCATATAAAGCTGGTAATTGTTAAACGTTGCTCCCACGAATACTCCGATCTGGTTCCCGTAACCGTCCTGTCTCAACGAATCGCGGGTATATCCGGCATCTTCCACGCATGCCCAGGCCGTCTCGAGGAACAACCTTTCCTGCGGATCCATGTACATGGCATCCCGAGGCGAGATGTTGAAAAATAGCGGGTCAAAGTATTCGATCCGATCCAGGAAACCGCCCCATTTGCTGTAGCTCAGCCCGTTTGCCACCGCCTTGGTCCGATCCGGCTCGTAGAAGCCTTTTAGCGGCCAGCGCTTTGCAGGGATCTCTTCGATGCAGTCTTTACCTTCATAAAGATTCGACCAAAACTGATCCAACGTATCCGCCAGGGGATATCGACCAGCCAAACCGACGATGGCGATATCGACAGCTCCGTTCTGTCCTCCATTTGGGCTTAGGTTTAGCCCAGATATGGCGCCGGCATCTGGACTTGCCTCGTTCTTAGTCGCTGAATCTTGGCTTTCCCGGTGAGATGGTGCAGGGACTGTCTCCTCCACAAGGGAAGCCGGCTTGGCCAATTTCCGATCTTTTGGAGCAGAAATATGGATTGGTAAGGGCTCGGAGACATCGGGAAGCAGGCACTCCACCGCCTCCTTGTGATGAACCGCCAAATAGTCGGCGAGCTGCTGGATATTGTTATATTGATAGAACAAGGTGGACTCCAGCGTTCCGATCCACTGTTCGACTTTGGCGTTCAATCCGGTGATCATCAAGGAATCGAGACCGATTTCCTCAAAGGAGGCCTCATCCTCCAGCCGATCGTAGGGAACGCCGGTGACCTCGGCCACGATCGTTCTTAAATGGCCGACTGCCGCTGCCGCCAGCGCTGTTGTTTCATCATGGCGCCCGTTGGTACGCATCTGTCCATCCCGTTCCGATCGGAGTCTAACGTCATTCGAAATTAATCCATCCTTTGGCAGAGTATGCTCCTTATCGTCACGTGAGGAGAGCTCCTTATCCATCTTTTCCCGAATGGATATAACGTTTGCGGACGCGGCATCCTCCTGGCCTTGTACCGCCTTCACCCAATAATATTCGCGGGCAAAAGGGTAGGTTGGCAAATGGACAAAGCCCGGCGGGTCCTCGCCAAACAACCGATCTCCATCTAAGGAATAGCCTTGGCAGTACAAATCCGCCAGAGCGAGCAGCGTGTCCCGGTAGGTTTGCGCATCTTCCCGTTGACTTTGGCTTTGCCGCATCAGCTCATCGACATACTGGTTCAATGCCCGTTGGGCGGTGAATTGGCGCGATACCCTGCCCTCCACATAATGAGGGGAGTTCATACCCAGAAGGGACTGCTGCAGCACGTTTTGGGCATCCGACAAGTCTCGAATCACGACAGCCGACCGGTATTGAAAATGCTGCCGACCTTGAAGCAGGGTGTAGCTGATCTCCTTAAGTTCTTCATCGGACCGATCCCCGGCAGCCAGGTATTCGGTCAAGTCCTCCGCCCGAGTCCTCAGGGCTTCCTTGGTCTTGGCCGACAATAGAAGCAGGTAATATGGCGGATTTCCGGCTGTCGCCCGGTTTGCCGCATCCGGATAGCTTTCCACCACCATATGCGCATTGGTCCCGCTCATGCCGAAGGCACTGACGGCACCGACCCGGGTGCTCTCTCCGGATACGTCCCATGTCCGTCTGACCCCATTGACGTAAAACGGACTGTCGTCCCAACGGATATACTCATTTTCACGCTCGAAATTCAGGCTTGCTGGAATGACGCCATGACGCATGGCCATCACCAGATTGACCAGGCTGACGAGGCCGGAGGCTGCAAAACTATGTCCGAAATTGGTTTTGGCTGACGTTACCGCACAATACCGCCGTTTGTCCGTAAAGGTCCGGAACGCCTCATTCAAAGCGTTGATTTCGACCGGGTCGCCAAGCTTGGTTCCGGTGCCGTGCGTGACGATATACTCGATCCGTTCCGGGTCAATGTGATATTGCCGGTAGACGTCACGAATCAAGCGCGCTTGTGCCGTTTCGCTCGGTGCCGTGATGCCGTTGGTCTTTCCGTCATAATTGACGCCGCTTCCGCGGATCACCGCATAGATCGGGTCCCGATCGGCCACTGCTTTCGACAAGCGTTTCAGTACGATGACCGCAACCGCTTCGCCCGGAACCGTTCCGTTGGCCCGCTGATCAAAGGCGTAGCATGTTCCGTCCTCCGACAGGATGCCCGCATGGCTGATGCCATCGTAGGCATCAGGTGTAAGCATTAGGTTGACGCTAGCGGCGACGGCTGTGTCGCATTCTCCGTTTCGCAGGCTCATGCAGGCTTGATGCACAGCCACCAGCCCGGAAGAGCATGCGGTGTTAATCGCCATATTCGGCCCCGACAGATTGAGTACGTAGGATAATCTTGCTGCCAGGATCGCATTGTGATTGGAAGTGATGCTGCCCTGCTCTTTAGTCAACAAATGATAGTCGCCTTCCTCAACGCCGACGAACATGCCGATCGTGCTTGACTTGAGCCGTTGTTCTCCATATCCGGCATCCTCCAGCGCCCGCCAGGCTTCCTGCAGCAGCAGACGCTGGCGCGGATCGATCCATTCCGCTTCCTTGGGGGAGATCTCAAAGAACAAGGGGTCGAATTCGCCGACACCGGGAATCGTTCCGGACCACCGGCAGAATACCTTGTCTCCGGCTGCTTCGGCCTCGCGGGTATGATGCTGCCAGTCAAAGCGGTCCAGAGGCACCTCCGAAACGGCCGATTTTCCTTCCGACAAAATGGTCCACATCTCATCGATCGTTCTGGCTCCAGGGAATCGTCCGCTCATTCCAATGATGGCGACAGGCTCCGTTCGGTCACCTGCGGCTTCCGACACCGAATGCGAGAGTTCCGACACACGAGGTCGGGTAATCTCGGCTTGACCGGCTGCCGGAGCTTGTATTGGGCTTGGAGGCGCAGCTGGGCGACTGCTCGAATCCTCGGCTGGCTCCCGTATTCCGGAGACAAGCAGAATCTGTTCCTCATTCGCTTTGGCTGCTTCTGCCGCGCTGTCCAGCCCTTCCGCATAGAAGGACAGCATGGGTTTTTCATATTCATCCATGAAATAGCCTGTCAGTTTAGCAATCGTCGACTGTCCGAAAAATATCGACGGCGAAATGTCGAGACCGTAATATTCGCTGAGCCGAGTGGCAAATTGGGCCAGATGGATGGAATCAAAGCCGAAATCAGCCCAGTTTTCATCGGAATCGAGATGATGGGCCGGAATGTGAAGCTGTTCGACGATCCTCTCCTTTATGTCCCACTCCAGACACTGCTCGATGCTCCACCCTTTCATTTCTTTTTTGCGTCCTTTTCCTCCCGGGGAGTCCGGAAGTACCTGAACGGTTGCATTGAATGCCGTTTGAGTTTCCTGTATCCGATCTGCCTCTGACCCGGAAATGCCCAGAAAACGGCGTACGCGGCTTGGACGGCCCGGGAGTAGCAGCACCTGCGTTTGTTTCGACGCGAGAATGCGGTCAAAAGCATCCAATCCTTCTCCCGTCTCGAGCAAACGCAGCCCGCTGGTTCGCAAATACATATCTGTGCTGTCTGGATCGTGGAAGCCCATGCCGCCCTCTTTCCATAACGGCCAATTGATGATTCGTGTTTTCCCGATTACCGAATCAGCCCGATGCTGCGCATAGGCCATTTCAAAACGGTTGCCCACCGCATAGTCGCAGGCGCCGAAATCGCCCAGCACGGATGATGAAGAACCAAAATAACAAACGAATTCGGGCGGATCGGACTGCAGAAGCTCATCCAGAATCAGGGTGCCGGAAATTTTGGGCGCGAGCACTTGCAAAAACGCTTCCGCGTCTTTCTGCAAAATGTTTCTGCCGTCAGAGATGCCTGCCGCATGAAGGACCCCGTTTATTTTTCCAAAACGGCGCCGCGCCTCATCTAATCCGTTTCGCATAGCCTCGATATCGCAAAGGTCTGCTTGCAAATAATAAACATTGCAACCTAGCGCCTCCAAAGCGTCAATCTCCGACTGCTTAGCCGGTTCCAGCGTGGATCTGCCGGTCAAAATCAGGTTCACGGCATGCCTAGCTGCCGCATGCTTCGCGAACTGTAATCCGAGCCCTCCGCAGCCGCCGGTAATCAAGTACGTGCCGCCCTCCCGGATCCAGCTGCTGACGCTTCGTTCATCGGTACTTAGTTCCTGATCCGCCACCGGGTGGACCCGGCAGACGCGGCGGTCGTCCCCCTCGTACAGGACGCTTTGCCCGAGTTCGGCTCCAAGCTCATCCCAGATGTGTGGGAACCAAGCCTGTGGTCTTTCTTCACGGCCGGAATCCGCAGCGAATATTGCGGTGGTTACCTGTATGCCCTGCATGACCTGCCCAAGCGAGCGCTCGAATCCAATCCATGATTCCAAGTGGCAGCGTTCCAGCGGATTGGAATAGCGCCCCGCAAGAAGCAGCTGTTTCGGTTTCAGGCGGGCTGAGGCCATGGCTTGAATGATATGAACAATCGATACATAATCGCAGGACAACGCCGGATTTTCCATTGCCCACATGTACAGAACGGAGTCCACTTCTGGGAATCGCTCTTTAACATTGGCTAGCGCATCCGCATACGCTTTCGGATCGGTGACAGTTAAGGTATGTTCGTCCACTGACAGCCCGGTATCCGGGGTGTGGCGGGAAATAAACATGATGCGGGTCTCTGGGCTCCGTTCACGGACCATCGCTAATAGCTGCTGTTTATGCTCATCTTCATTCAGGAAACAGAGCAGCGTACGCGGCTTCCAAGATAATGAACCGTCATGTGGAAGATCCTCCCGGGCCCAAACCTCCTCGAACGACATCAGCACCTCGCTTTCCTCAGGAAGCGGGGACGAACGATATCCCGACTCGGCAATCTCATGAGCTCCTCCAATCGATTCCGTTTGAGGGGTCATGCTTTGCGGCTGCACGCTTAGCCAACCTTGCTCTTGGGTTGTTGGCATCGATTTCTGATGGACGGCCCAATATTGTTCCCTCTGGAATGGATAGGACGGCAGTTCGATTCGGCGCGGAAAGCAACCGGTATAAAGGGTAGTCCCATCAACGGAATATCCCTGGCAGTAGAGATCCGCCAAGACCAATAGGATTTCCTTATATGTATCCGCTGGTTCTTCCTGTTCCGCAGCTCTGCGGGTTAAGTCGGATGCATATTGACCGATCATGCTTTGTCCGACAAAATCAACAGGTACTTTTCCCGTAAAACGGTTCGCCTGTTTGTCTCTTCCGCCGGATCCTGCCAATAGGAAAATGGCTTCCTGCACATTTCTGGCCACCACCGCCATTCTGTGCTGGAAGTGCTGCCTTCCCGTCAGCAGCGTATAGCATACGTTTACAAGATTCTGTTCGGTAAAGGAGTCCTTTTGCAGCCATTCCGCCAATTCACGGGCTTTGGTTTCCAGCGCTTCTTTCGTTTTGGCGGAAAGGGCGAACAGGAAATGGGAGGGTTCCACTCCTGTTTCGGGCTCAGGGCATGAAGCGTAGCTCTGAACAACCATGTGAACATTCGTGCCGCTCATGCCGAAGGCGCTTACCGCACCCAAGCGTCCGGATTCCGTTTCCGGCCAGGGGACACTCTCCCTGCTGACATATACGGGACTGTTTTCCCACTGTATAAAATCATTACCCTGCTCCAAATGTGTGCTGCCAGGAATCAGCTCATGACGGAACGCCTGAACCAAATGAATCAGGTTGACCAGTCCGGAAGCGGCAAACGTGTGTCCAAAATGAGGCTTGTTGGATGAGATGGCACAGAAGCCTTTTTGATCCGTGTAACGTCTAAATGCTTCCTGCAACGCGCCTACCTCAACCGGATCCCCCAATTTGGTTCCTGTCCCGTGCGAGACGATACATTCGATATGCTCCGGATGAATCCCGGCCTGATCGTACACCGACTGGATCAGTTCCGTCTGCGCAACCGCGCTCGGTGCAGTAATTCCGTTGGTTCTGCCGTCGTAATTGATTCCGCTGCCGCGGATGACACCCAGGATCGGGTCTCCATCCTCTTCCGCCTTGGAGAGCCTTTTCAGTACGACAACGGCAACCGCCTCTCCGGGAACCAAGCCGTTCGCCCGCTTATCGAACGTCAAGCATTTCCCGTCTTTGGAGAGCATACCGGCCTTGCTCATCGCCAAGTATGGAGCGGGAGTAAGCATCAAATTCACGCCTGCAGCAATAGCGGTATCGCATTCGCCGCTGCGGAGGCTAAGGCAAGCTTGATGTGCGGCGGCAAGTCCGGATGAGCAAGCAGTGTCGACCGTTAGCACAGGTCCCTTCAAATCCAGGAAATAAGAAAGCCTTGCCGCGAGGATCGCATTATGGTTGGAGGTAATTCCTTGTTCGTGCAGGAGTTGCTGATAATCCCCTTGCTCGGCACCGACGAACATGCCGATACGCCCCTGCTTAATTTGGGCATCTCCATATCCCGCATGTTCCAACGCTTTCCACGCTTCCTGCAGCAGAAGTCGCTGCCTGGGATCCATCGTTTCCGCATCCTTCGGAGCGATATCGAAGAATAAGGGATCGAACTCCCTGACACCGGGAAGACTTCCCAGCCATTTGCTGTCCATGGACCCCGCTGCACTTCCGGAATCACTGTAATACGAACGCCAGTCAAACCGGTCCTCCGGGATTTCCGAAACCTCGATACGCCCCCCGGCAAGGACGGACCACATTTCTTCGATGTCTCTTGCTCCGGGAAACCGGCCGCTTATGCCGATGATGGCGACGGGTTCCGGATGCTCTTCAGGCGACGATAAAGAATCACGGGGCAGTCCTTTTGCGTCAGTGTTAACCGCCGTTGTCCCTAACCGCGTTGGGACAGGCTGTACTCCCTCTGCTGCGGGACTTTCCCTGTAAAAGTCGGCGATGACATCCCGAAACTCCCGGCTCATGTAATGCAACAATTTTTCAATCGTGGAATGGCCGAAAAAGACGGACGGAGAAAGGTCAATCCCGAGTAGCCCGGAGAGCCGTGCTGCCAGTTGGGACAGGCTGATCGAATCAAATCCGAAATCCGACAAATTGGCGCTGAGATTCAGCCGCTCCACGGGAAGATGAAGAATTCCCGAAATCTGCTCCTTCACGTCCAGCTCCAGGCATTGCACTGCTTGCAGACCGAGCATCTCCGCTCTCCGTCCTTTGCCGGTGGACGGTTGAGCCATTGTGCTCTTCATAGTAACGGCTGACGATTCTTTATTGACGATCGGCGTGCGTCTCACCTGATCTCTGATGAAGTATCGCTCCTTGGCAAAAGGATACCCCGGCAGGCTGATGCGGCTCGGTTTCATGTCCACGTACAGCCGTTCCCAGTCAAGTGCGGCGCCCTGCACCCAGAGTTCCGCTACAGGTCTGAACTGTTCATCCCGGACCCATGCCTCGATGTTCCGGTCGATTTCGGTTTGCACCTCTACCCGGGCAACCCCCATGACGGTCCCGCGGAAAAGTCCGTCCTGAAGGCTTCGTTGCTGATCGCTGACAAACTGCTCCAATGTAAACCTCAGATCTTCCATGGAACCCGCCAGAAATGCCAACCGTTCCTCCATAGCCTCTCTGCCTACCTGCAGCGTATAAGCAATGTCGCCGATATTAGCTTCAAGCGCGAATTCGCCGTGGACGGCCTTGAGCAGCTGCTGCGCTCTCATCTTTAAGCCGGCTTCATTTTTGGCAGAGATGACGATGATGGACTGCTTTCGTTGCTTAGGCGATAACCGGGTAATTCCCGGCTCTTCCGGCAAATACTCCTCAAGGATGGCATGGGCATTGGATCCTCCGGCACCAAACGAGGAAATGCCTGCCCTGCGTGGATAGACATGCTTTTTTCCTTCCTCCTGGATCATCGGCCTTTGCCAGTCCTCCATATGCTGCTGCACTTTAAACGGCGTCTTCTGAAAAGAAATATTGGGATTGAGCCGTGAAACATGCAGGCTTGGAACGAGCGTCCGGTGCTTCATCTGCAGAACGATTTTGGTCAAGCCGGCGATGCCGGCCGCCGCCTCCAAATGACCGATGTTGGATTTGGCCGAACCGATTGCACAGAAACCGGTATCCTTCGTATCCACAGCAAACGCCTGGGTGAGACCCGTAATCTCGATGGGATCGCCCAGTTCGGTTCCGGTTCCGTGGGCTTCAAGATAAGTGATCGTTCTGGCGTCGACGCCAGCTTTGTCGAGTGCCGCCCGGATCAGATCGCCTTGAGCTTTCGGGCTTGGAACGGTATAACCGTTCGTTTTGCCTCCGTGATTAATGCTGGTGCTACGGATGACGGCATGGATGTTATCCCGATCACGTACGGCGGTGGACAAGGGCTTCAAAATGACGACGCCGACGCCTTCGCCGGGTACGAAACCGTTGGCTCCTTCGCCGAAGCTGCGGCATTTTCCGTCCGCGGACAGCATGTTTTGCGCACTTAACAAGGTATAGCTTGAAGGGTGAAGATACAGGTTTACACCTCCTGCGATGGCGACCTCGCACTCGTCCCGGCGAAGATGTTCGCAGGCTTCGTGAATGGCTGTCAAGGAGGAAGAACACATCGTGTCCACCGGCATGCTCGGACCGTTGACATTCAGGAAGTACGATACCCGATTTGCCACGGAACTGAACGATGTGTAGGGATGGGCATTATCCCCCTTATTCCTCACCTCAGGCCCGTATAGATCGTGGCCCGTTTTCGTAACACCCGCATACACGCCAACCCGCCGGCGATGCCGGACTGCCAGCAGCTCGCGTGTATAACCGGCATCTTCCAGCGCATGCCAACAGGATTGCAGGAACAAACGCTCCTGTGGGTCCATCATCAAGGCCTCCTTCGGGGAAATGTTAAAGAACAGCGGGTCAAACTCTGCAAATCCCTCCAAAAAGCCGCCCCACTTGCTATAGCTCATGCCGCTTTCGACGGCCGTCCCGGGATCCGGCGTGTAAAACCCATTTAAAGTCCACCGCTCTTCAGGTACTTCGATAATGCAGTCCTTCCCAGCCATCAGATTATCCCAAAATTGCTGGACATCATCTGCCTGTGGATAACGGCCGCTTATCCCGATGATAGCGATGGGTTCATTTGCCGGTTTCTCCTGCCGTTCCGGTCGATCCGTCTGCACCGTTGCAGGTAAGGTTGATGTTGCATGCCGATTTTTTCTTCGGGATACCAGAGTCGGAAATACGCTCTGCGCTTGCTCCTCCGGTGCGGTCGTTTCCTGAACGGATTCATTTTCGTAACCGCTCCAGCGGATGCATGCATCGATATGGACCGATGACAGATAATCCGCAACCTCCCCCAGGGTCATGTATTCATAAAATAAAGTTTTGCTCAGATCTCCAAAAATCTCCTCCAGCTGCCGATTCATTTGATTGACGATCAAAGAATCGAGGCCGTAGCTCTCCAACGGTTCGTGAAGGCTTATTCGGGAAGACGGTACCTGGATCGTTTTCCCGAACAGCTCTTTAAGCTGTTCGGCGGTACGTTCCTTCAGCATATCTGAGTTTAAGTGAGTAAGCGATGAAGCGGTTTGCGCCAGAGAGCTAGTGGATTCAGAAAGACGTGAACTTTCAGCCGCGCCTAACAGCTCATGCCTCCAGCGTTCGATATCTCCGGATAATGTCATGATCTGATCATGTTTGGTCGCGATTCCGAAATATAGAACCTCGAGTCCGTCCGACGTTTCCATGGCGGTCAGTCCCCGGTTTCCGTTCCTGCCGTCCTCGGTATGGTTTGCGACTTCCATTCCCCCATCTTTCCAGAGCGGCCAATTGATCGATATCGTCCGGCCGAATCTCAATCCTTCCGCAACGAGCCGGTTCCGGTAGGCCGCGTACGCGTCCATATAGGCGTTGGCAAGCGCATAATCCGCCTGTCCCGGGTTGCCGAGGCTTCCGGCAATGGAAGAGCAAAGAACAAGGAAGTCTAGAGCCACGTCTTGTGTTGCTTGATCCAGGAGGGTCAGCCCCGTCACTTTGGGGGACAACACCCTGTGCATTTCCTTAACCGTTTTCCTTAGAATGTATCCGTCCTGGATGACCCCCGCGCAGTGGATGATTCCGTTCAGAACGCCATATTTGCGTATCAGAAGCAGGACCAGGTCGTCAACCTGATCTTTGTCCGCGATATCGGCCTGAATATATTCGACATTCGCCCCTATGGAGCTTAGAAACGCCAGCTGCTCTTCTTTCTTCGCGTCCAAGGGAGCGCGGCCCGAAAGAATGACGACAGGGCGGCTGGCCTTTCGGCAGATATCGTCTGCAAATTGGCGTCCGAGTCCACCCATGCCTCCGGTAATCAGGTAGACTCCACCATCTTTCCAAGGGGTGACTGCACCCCTTTCTTCCATCTTCTCTTCCCTCCAGCCAAAACGGCTAACAGACCCGAATTGAATCCGGAGTCTTTCGCAGCTGCCGGTGGACTTCGCTGCCATGATCCAATGAACAAATGCTGTTTCGTTCACGCCTTCACCGATCTCGATCAGCTGCGGGACAATCCGGGGGTTTTCCTGACGAGCCGTATTTAAAAAGGCATACAGCCCCGTCTGCAATTTGAGCTCTCCCGCTGAATGGATGACGAGCTGAACCAACACTTTTCCTGTGCCTCTGTCTTTCATCGCCTCCTGAAGTGCTAATAACATGCGATCGGCATTTTCCATCAAATCCAGATCTGGCCGTTCAGAGCGGCTGCATGCCAAAACGATTTGCTGCGCTTCGGGCAGCCTGCTGCGGCAGAGATCCTGGAAGTGAGGTCCTAGTCCGCACAATAACAGAATGTGCTGCGTATAAGCAGCATCCGCCTCCTGAACCTCATTAGCCTGAAAGTCCGTTTCTTGATAAAACGGGGTGAGTTGTAGAATATCTGCGGATGGTGCTGCTTTGCCGGATCCATCCCCTTGGGTCGGTCTGCTCATCTTCTCATCTCTCCCATTTCTGAAATTGTTACGGCGGAACGGAAATCGCGCTCGGGCAATTTCACCGTCAAATGACCGAATCGCGCACACAGAGTTCCCTTTGAATCATATAGGTCCAAATCAATCGTCCTCGTCTCACTGAAACCGCCATCCTGTTCGCTTTGCGAGACGTAAACCCACATGGCGTGGGCACCCGTGTCCTTGATTCGAATTTCTGCAGCGGTGATCGGAAGAGAAGCCGCACGAAAGCGAATCGGTTCGCCCAGCGGATTCACCCTGGTCCAATCGATCGCGCAAGCTAGCTGAAGGGCTTGATCCAATACGATGGGATGAAGCACCATTCGGTGCTCTTGGTCATTCGTCAAGCAGTCAGCGGAAATTTTAGCCAGCGCCTTCCCGTCTCCGCCCCATACGCTCTCGATAATCCGCTGTTCGGGCGCATAGCGGATATCGGATGTTTCAAATGAACGGTACCACTCCTGTTTCGTCCAGGTTTGGATGGAGCAGCGGGCTCGAATCGCCGAAAGATCTGCGCACTCTACCGGGACCGTCTCCCAAAGAACCGACCCTTGATTGAGTACAAAGGGCTCGGGCTCGGTACCCTCAGCCAGCGGCTGTGCCCGAATTTCATAAGCGAGGGTCTGGTCCTCTTCGGCAAACAGCTCCAGTTCCAAGGTGACACCATCCTGCACCAGATTTAGCGGTTTGGACCATGCCACGCCCCTAAGAACGATGTCCTTAGCCGGCAGTTTCAAACTATTGGACGACAGCGCGGCACCTGCTCTCGCCATTTCCAGGCATGCTCCTCCAGGAAGACGGTAACCTCCTTTTTCCTGGAGCTTGATCAGGTAATCCTCATTTCCGGTTATGAGGGAACGGAATTTTACGCCGGACAAATCAGATACATTGTCGTGCAGCAGCGGGTGGCGCTCTAAAGGAGATCCGGACGGATGATGCAGTCGCCGCGCTGCTTCCCGGTCCGTGGAAGTTTCCGAAATCCAGTAGCTTCCTTTTTCAAATGGATACGACGGAAGCGAGACAACGGTATGCCCGTTCCCTTGGAACAAAGCCTCGATATCCAGAACATAGCCTTGTACGAAAAGCTCTGCTACGGCCGTCAGGCGTTCCATATACTCGTCCGGCTCATGAATGTCCTGCAGCTCATGGATGCATTGATTTCCGTATCTTTTAAGAGTCAGCCTCTCGCTGCGTTCGTTTTCCTGAAAGGAAGCCGTAAAGACTTGCTGCTGCAGATGACCACCTGACAGCCACCCATGAAGGAGTGATTGTAGCTCTACTTCCGATTTGACCACACAGGCAAACCTATGGTTCAAATGCTTTCTCCCCAGCAGCAGCGTGTAGCTGATGTTGACAAGCGGCGTTTCTTTGTGCTCAGCCATGAAGTCCGACAGCTGTCGAACTTGCTCACGCAGCTGCTCAGCTGTCCGCGCGGACAAGGCGATCAGGTGCCCCGGCCGGCTTGCCGATACTCGCATAGGAGCTATAGATTCTTCAATGACGACATGGGCGTTGGTTCCGCTGAAACCGAATGAGCTGACGGCGGCAAGCCTTGGGCGCTGCCCTTCCGGGGTCCATTCTTTCAGGCTTGTATTGACGTAAAAAGGGCTGTCTTCGAACGAAATGCCGGGATTGCCCTGGTGGAAATTCAGCGTTGGCGGAATTTGCCCGTGTTTTAAAGCGAGCAAAATTTTGATGATGCCGGCCACGCCCGCCGCGTGGGCGGCATGCCCGATATTGGTCTTGATCGAGCCGATCGCGCAGTAGCCGCTTCGGTCGGTATACTTACGGAAAGCTCGCGTAATCGCCTGGTATTCGATCGGATCGCCCAGTTTCGTTCCGGTGCCATGCGCTTCGACAACCTGAATATGCGAGGGATCGATGCCGTATTTGTCATATACGCCGCACTCCAGCCTTTCCTGGGACAGGGCGCTTGGCGCGGTGATCCCGTTGGTCGTCCCGTCTTGATTGAGCCCGCTGCCCCGGATAACCCCATAAATCCGGTCCCCGTCTGTCAAGGCCTCCTTCAGACGCTTCAGCACCAGAACGCCGGCTCCCTCTCCGGGGACGAAACCGTCGGCACGTTCGTCGAACGTATAGCTGTGCCCTGTAGCCGATAGCATCCCCGCCTTGTTGGTACTCAAATAATACCAAGGCGTTGACTGAAGGAATACGCCCCCGGCCAATGCCATGTCCGTCTCCCTGGACCTCAAGCCCTGGCAGGCCAGGTGGACGGCGACCAGCGAACTGGAGCACGCCGTGTCAATGGCGATGGCGGGGCCTTTCAAATCCAGATAATAGGCGATTCTGGCAGGGACGACCGACCCGGCCATTCCCCAAAAGGCCTGCGGCGGACGCTCGCTTCCCGCCAGAGACGAATAATCACCGGAACCGCCCAGGCAGCCGACATACACGCCACACTGGCTCCCCTGAACGCGGGTGCCTGCGTATCCGGAATCCTCCAGCGCTTTCCAGCATTCCTCTAAGAAGACCCGCTGCTGCGGATCCATGTAGGTGGCTTCCAGTCCGTTAATGTTAAAGAAGAAAGGATCAAATTGGTCGATGCCGTCCACAAATCCCCCAGCCTCGCAGAATGCCGAGCCCGGTGGATAGTGGTCGGACAGGTCCCACCTTGGAGAGGTGCCGATCAGCTCCTCGCCTCGGGATAAGTGCTCCCACAGCTCGTTTACGTCGGCCGAACCGGCAAATCTGCCGCTCATTCCGATGATCGCGATCGGTTCGTGTTCCTCCTCCCATCCCTGCGCAACAGATGGATTTCCGCTTTCCTGCGCTGAAACGAACCGCTCGCTTTCCAAGGCAGGATGGTCCATTGACCCGAAGCTCTCATGTCCGGAATTCTCAAGTTCGTCCTCCGCTCCATCATTCATCAAAGCGGACGCAGGCGGCGAAATCTCTGCCAGTGTACCGGCAGCCCCCTCCCTGTGATCCTTCAATATATAGGCGGTCAACTGCCGGACCGAACTGTAATCAAACAAAGTGGTCGTATCCAGCTCGATGTTTAGCGACTGATTCAAAATTTGCACGAGGTGGACTCCGATAATCGAGTCAAGTCCGTAATCGGCAAATGATTCATCCAGATCAATATCCTGCGGATGTACCTTCAGCGCCTCGGACAGCTTGTCCACGATCACCTCCCTGACGTGTTGCTCCAGTCTATGGGAATTCATCTCTTCGTCATGGGCTTGAGATGGCTGTGAAGCGGCGAGGATCGACCGTACAGCATCTCTGGTCTGGTCGTCGGATTCTGTTCTGATTCGCTTCGTCTCATGTACGTGAATCACGTCAGAACTTCCGGTATCAGCCAGCGAACCGTTTCTCGCTCCGCTCAAGGATGGTTTTCTTCCTACAGTTCGGCCGCGGTCCACGCCATACACGGAAGTTCTGATGCGAATCGTGCCGTCGCTTGCCGCGGCAATGATTTGCTGTCCCAAGGAATGGGCATGCGCTGCCGGAAACTCAACCTGCCCATACCCTTCGCTCTCCAGCGCTGACTTCCATGACTCAGGATACAGTCCTGGACATCCCGGTATCCGGAATTCCGGATCGTCATACAACCACCAGCCTTCAAGGAGTCCAAAGGTCAGATGGGTGAGAAGACGACTGCTGCTAAGTTCGTTGATCAGAAGATGACCATTTTTCTTCAGCAGCGCCTTGGCGTGTCGCAGCGTCCGGCGCGTGTTTCTCGTCGCATGCAGCACGTTGGCCGCGATGGCAATGTCGAACTTTACTTTTTTGTCCATCCATCCCGTACCGGGATCATCGACATTAAATAAATCGTAAGTCAGATAGGAGACATGAGGGCCATACACATTTTCCGCGTGATGCAGAAAGGCTTTGGATATATCCGTGTAGCAGTACTCCTCGATCCGGTCCTGATAAGGCTGAAGCCTGCGGAAAAGCAGGCTGCTCGTCCCTCCGGTTCCCGCTCCGATTTCAATCAGCCTGACTTTGTACGACGGATTCCGGCGCCATATCTCCTGGATGATGGCCACGGCCGAATCCGCCAGCACCTCGTTGAAGTAGTCCGCCACAGGGTTATTCTTATAGATTCCTTCCACCCGGCGCATGGAGGAATTCGGGAACATCATATCGGTAGCACGGATTTTACCGCTTAAAATATCAGGCAGCGCCTCCAGCATCGTTTCGGCCAGGTTCATCCAAGGTTTCAGGCTGGAATCGGTCACCCACTGTTTCTTATGCTCATCCCAAGCGGATCGGGCGAAATCCGAATTCTGCGTAACACCTTCCGCTAAGCGATACGACTCGCCGGCTCGGATCAGCCGCCCTTTCCTGGTCAATACTTCCAGGCTCTCCTCCAGCCAGCGGGTATATCGTGGAGAAATATGGGCCTGCTTGCACAAATCATCACGAGTACCGCTTATGCCATGGAACATCCCCATGGATGCCAGTCGTGACAGAAGCATGGTTCCGAGCACATCATCCGCTTCGTGTGCCAGAACCAAACTTTTCTCCAAATCCAGGGCGGTTTGGTTTCGGTCCGGAAGCTGCTGCGGCCACGAAAAGGAACCGTTGTCCGTATCCGGCAGCATTTCGACTCGATCTTCGGTGCTCATGCCTTCCACCACTAGTTCCCGAGTCGTTCGAATCATGGCCATTTGACGGAACGGAGCGGATAGTAGAAGCTCCAGCGCCTCCATACCGTCCGCAGGCTCGATCAGCCCCATGCCGATGCGCCCCAGCTGCTTGACCTCTTCTGAAGCATTAGCTTCCGGGCTGCTCCAGTACCCCCAGTTCATGATTTTGACCGGGCAGGACCATTCCTGCGCCATCCGGTGGGCAAATGCGTCTTTGAACGCGCTGCCCGATGCATAATGGCTTTGTTTTGCATTTTTAATGAAGCTGATCAAGGAGGAGAAAAACAGCACGATATCCAGCGGTTCTTCTTCAAATACTTTTGCCAGCCTTACGCTGACATCCACTTTGGCGCGGAGCGCGGCCCGAAACGATTCCTCGCTCATACCGGCAAGATCCTGATCGCTCAAAACCATGGCGGAATGGATGACGCCGTTTATGCGCGCATGCTTCCCCTTAATATGCATGTAGGCTTCACGCAGCGAACCCTCGCTGGACGCGTCAACCGACAAGTACTCGGGCTTTGGTCCAAACGCGGCGATCCGGCCAGCTCGGCTACGGATTTCTTCGTCCAGCGGTCTTCGCCCGATCCATACGATATGGGCCTGATAAGTGCGTACCATATATTCACTGAAAGCTCTGCCAATGCCTCCGGCTCCGCCGATGACGACATATACCCCGCCTCTTTGCAGCAGGGATCTTTCCGGTCGTACCTGTGCATGGACCCGGATCAGCGAATGCTTATGCCACTTCCCGTTTCGGTATGCCCATGGGTGGCCACGACGGTCGGCCGGAAGCGAGAACAAGGTGTCCAGCGGCCAGTCGCTTTCACTCTCGAGGTCGGCAATCCGGACGGACCAGTTCGCATATTCTTTCACCATGGATCCTGCCAGCCCGTGAATTCCCGCATGGGCGGGCAGAACCTGCTCCTTGTCTGATACCGGCAGGGTTTCCGTCGTAATGATGGTCCATTGCAAAGGCTGTTCGTCATAACGTCGATCCAGGAATGCCTGAATCCATCGGAATAAAGGAAGAATCCCTTGTTCCTGGGCATGTATCCAACCTTCAGAATCGGCCCAACCGGATTTGGACTCTGGAGTGATCCACACGACGTGGTCAATGCGGCTTAAGTTCCCGAGTCTCGCGCTGATCGCGGAAACCGAATCTTCCTCAGCGGGCACCAGCACGCGGGCATCTGGAAAATAACGCCGGATGAGATCCGCTTGTCGGCTTCCCCCCACAATTAGCATTTCACCATTAAAGGACGATGTGGCGAGAGCGGATATAGTTGCTGCCGGGACTTCATCCCAAACCGGAAGCAGATGGACGTTTCCTGCAAGACTCACCGGCTCATGACCGGCATTTTCTACATGCAAGTCGGATGCGCTGTTGGCCTGCCTCGCCTCATCGGGATGATACTGCACCGTTTCCTTCGTGTTCCGATGGAATTGCGTTTCCTTTGCATTTGAATCGGATATCCTTGAGGCAAGTGCTCTTTCCAACACTCTGGTCGAAAATCCTTTCATCCGTACACACACCCGGCCGCTGGCATCGCATAAATCGATATCCAGTTTTTGCGTGGTTGCCGTAGAATCCTCTCTCTGCCGGATCCATGCCCACATCTCAGCTTCGCATGGTGCGTATAACTCCATTTCCTGGAGTGCAAACGGCATTAACGGTTTGGAAGTGCTGGAAGGATGGCCGCTTGATGCTCGGGAGAGCTTGTGCAGCCCGATTGTGGCTTGCAGCGCCGAGTCCATCATTCCTGGATGCAGGACGTACTCGTTGGTTTCGGATGCAGCAGCATTCGTCAGCATTAACTTGGCAATGACTTGGCCCTCTCCGACATGGATGACGTCGATCCCCTGGTGATCCTGACCGTATTCCATGCCCATGAGCCTAAAGTTCGCGTAAAGGTTGGAAGAAGAAAGCGATTGGTCTCTGCAAACCTGTAAGATCCGATCCAAGTCCAGCGTAGGCGGACTCGCCACAGATTCATCCGTTTCCGCTTGCCCGGAACAATGGATGACTCGTCCCTCTCCCTCGCTGTTACTATAGATTTCAAAAGAAGTGCGGCCGCCGTGATCCTCGAACAACCGGATGGTCAGCTTGTTTTCCGAATCGTCCGCAACAAACGGCCGAATCCACGCGATGTTTTTCAGCCGCATCCCTTGAGAAGCTTCCTTTTGGGCTGAGCGCCCGAGGGAATGCAGCGTAGCTGCCCGTGCCATCTCCAGATAAGCGACGCCGGGAAGAACTTTGCTGCCTTGCACCCTGTGGTCTGTCAGAAAAAATTCCGCGCCAGACAGCCGTGTCTCAAACCGCTGCTCTCCGAAAACAGACACGTTCATATGCAGCAGCGGATGAATGGGGGTGATCGTATTGGTGACCGGGATCGTCTGCCGAGGACCCGGCGTAACTGTCATGTCCGCCGGGATCCAGTATCTTTCCTTGGCAAAAGGGTACGTAGGAAGGCTGATTCGGTTAGGCTTATCGTTCCCATGGACCGCAGCCCAATCGACAGCTGTTCCGAGAACCCAAGCGTTTGCCAGGCGTTCGATATCCCCGGTTTGCTCCCATAAGCGGACATCCTCCTTTTGGAACGCTTCCGGACCTGATGAAATTGATTTCGCTTGCCCCCTGAATATGCCCGGCCACGCTTCGTCCCCATCCAGAAACGCCCGAAGACTTTGAATAAGTTCATCCACCGTGTCAACGACGAACAGAATCCGCTCCTCCAGGGAGACTCGTCCGACCTGCAGCGTATATGCGAGATCCTTCAGGAAAACGTTGTCCTGATCCGTGTGGTCCTCCAGCAGTGCAACCCCAACAAGTCCGGCATCCCTATACGAATCCTGAATTTGCTCGGCATACTCCTTCATCAGGTAGTCTGTAACAGAAGAAACCGTGCTTCGCTGGCCCCATTCGGATTCGTCCATTTCGATATGAAGCTCATTGCGGAGCGTTTCTTTCAGCAGCCCGAAGTGAACCGGCTCAACGCCGTAGTCCCCCCACGGAACCCCGGTTTCGATTAAATCATCACGAACAAACAGGATGCGGGCCAGATACCCGCACAATGCCGCTTCCAGCCGTAACTTGACGCGATTTTCAAGCGGTTGCAGAGCGGTATTCCGTTCTTCGAGCTTCCCGGCTTTTTTGACCTGAAGCAGATAATCCAGAAGACGCTCGGCATATGCCGTGAGCCGTTCTGGATTCTTGGCGGATAACGGCACGGCCGCTCTCGTTTCCTGCTGGCTTTCGTTTCTGTCCTGCTTGGCAATGCTCCTGGGTGGCTCTATATATTCCTCCAGTAAAAGGTGGGCGTTGGAGCCTGTTGCCCCAAAAGAGCTTAGGCCGGCGCGCCTAGGCAAAGTTACCTGTAACCCGTTTTGCTCCACCACAGGATGCATCCACGCCTCCGTCTTGTTCTGGACATAAAACGGAGAGCGGTCGAAATCAATATAAGGATTCAGCTCCTCCGCATGCAGGGAAGGAACGAGCGTTTTGTGATAGATTTGCAGGGCGGCTTTCTGTAAACCGATGACACCTGCCGCAGATTCCGCATGCCCGATGTTGGACTTGACCGACCCGATCGCGCAGTATTGGCGATCCTGGGAATCGCCGCCGAAAGCGCGGATCAAGCCTTCCATCTCAATCGGATCCCCAAGCGACGTACCCGTGCCGTGGGCTTCAACGTACCCGATCGTCCGTGGATCGATTCCGGCCTGCGACAAGCAGTCGGCAATAACTTCCGCCTGTGCGACCGGCCCGGGAACCGTGAACCCGCTTACCGCTCCGACATGATTTACCGAACTGGCTTTGATAACGGCATAAATGCGGTCACGGTCTTCAATGGCCTTGCCTAACGGCTTCAGCAGCACTGCGGCCGCCCCTTCGGATGAGACATAACCGTCCCCGTCCTTGCCGAACGTCCTGCACCGGCCATCGCTGGAATGCATTCCCCACAGTCCGTAGGTCACGTACTTGGCTGGATGGAGCGACAAATTGATCCCTCCGGCCAGCGCAACCTCGCTTTCTCCACGCCGTAGGCTTTCCACGGCCAAATGGACGGCGGTTAAGGAAGATGAGCACAGCGTATCGACCGTCATGCTCGGTCCATGAAAATCGCAATAGTACGAAACGCGGTTTGCAATCGGACCGGTCTGCAGCGACAGCGGGAAAATCGCCCCACGCGACATCGCTTCCGCCCCGATGAGCGAATAATCCTTATGCATGACACCGGCGAATACACCGACTCTGCGCCGGGAATTACCGTGCGGCGGTACGATTGTATCGGGCGTATAGCCGGCATCTTCCATCGTCTCCCAGCAGACCTCAAGAAACAGGCGTTCCTGGGGATCCATCGTCTCCGCTTCCCTGGGGGAAATCCGAAAAAACTTCGGATCAAACGCATCCGGGTCGTCGATGAACCCGCCCCATTTGGAAATGTCTTTTCCCGATGGGGATTTGATATGCCCCATGCTCACCCGGTCCCAACGCGAAGGTGGGATATCCGTCACGCAGTTTTTTCCGTCCAGCAGGTTCATCCAGAACTCATGAATGTTTCCTGCCATCGGATACCGGCCGGCCATGCCGATGATGGCAATGTCACCCTCCGATCCCGAGCCCTTTGATGCGCCAGACGAAGGAAGCTGTATCCTTCCCTTGCCAGATGGCTTCCTATCATACTGCCGTTCCTGCTCGTCAGACGGTGCCGGCGGCATGAATCTGTCATGGTAATGTTTGTCCAAATAGGAGGCAAGTTCCTGGATCGTTGTGTATTCGAATAACAACGTCGGCGACAAAGTTGTACCGATTCTGGACTCCATGGTCTTCACCATCCCCAGTAATCCTGAAGAGTCCAGACCAAGCTCGTAGTACCCGGCACGCCGATCGATCTGACCTCGGGCAATACCGAGCTTGTCTGCCAAGATATCGACCAGAAACTGTTCGATCGACTCTAGCGTTCCGCCGCTCTCACGCGAAGCCAAGGGGTAGTCCGTTCCGGATTCGGCTTCTCCAATAGTCCCGATTCCGTTCCAATCCAGTCTTGAATCAACACTGATCCGGCCGGCTTCGCGAACCCGCTTGACCGTAAAATTCCGCAGCTCCGCCACCTTGCTTCCCTGGGAATTGAAAAACTCCATCGTCCAGGAGATCAGCTCGTTCCGCCGGACGACCGAGTCTTTCCGGACAAGGGTGTGACATTGCAGCTGCAGAGGCTCCACGGCGCGAAAAGATTCATAATACAAAGGCAGATACAAACGCGGCTCATTGGAAACCGGGGGTGCCAGAAATCTCGTTGCCCCTACCCCGCTGCCGTCGATGAGCGCAGGATGAAACAAAAACTGTTGCGCGCTCGGCTTGGCATCGTGTGCGACGCGAACGTCCAAGATCACGGAGTCCGGCCGCTCGTAAAGCATTCCCTCCGCTTTGATCCATCCGGTGTGGACCAACTGCTGCTCGCGGTACTCGCTGTACATTCGCTCCAGCGGTACTACAGCAGGCGCGGCGTGACGACCCGGTTTAAAATCCAAATGATCAATGATAAAAGAGGACGCCTCCGTCAGGTGCATTTCGGCTTCAGCATATAATTGGCTTTCGCCGAACGACCGATCGTCCCCGGAAGAATGCCCTTGGTGCCCTTGGAGCCGAATCCTCCATATGCCGGTCATCTGGCGATCGGCAGCCAATTCCAGCCTTACACCTTCGGAACCGCTGATCAGCAGTGGCCTGTGGATGGCCAGGTTGCGCAACTCCAGTTGCCGAAAGGAGAAGCCGTGCTTGTTAAACGCCTGATAGATTAGGTCAATATATGCCAAACCCGGCAATAAGGGCTGCCCGAATGCTTGATGGCCCGCGATGATCGGGTTGCGGGCAGACAGGTTAAAATATTCGTATATCACTTGGCTCCCCCCTAGTCGAATCTTTCCCAAAAGATAAGCTGCGGTTCGGCGGATGGCGGATCCTCGTCGGAACTTGTCAGCTCCCGCTCTGCATCTTGTTTTTTTGGCCGTCTTTCCCATTCCGGAACCGGGAGCGGATCGCGCTCCTTACGAGCCCCGGACCAAACTGCGGCATCTTCCAAAATGACATGGACATTCGTTCCTCCGTCGGCGAAGCAGTTCAGGGCCGCCAACCTCGATTTCCGCTCCCAAGCGGTGGCTTCCCTCTCGAAATAAAACGGGGATGCCTGCAGGTCGAAATGGGCTATCGGTTGTTGACCGGACAGGAACGGAACGATGCGCCCGTGATGAAGCATGAGGACTACTTTGATCAGGCCGGCAATGCCTTCCGCGCACAGCGGGTGGCCGATATTGGGCTTGATCGATCCCAGCGCCAGCGGCACCTCGGAGTCGTTCCTGTAAATCGATTGAATCGTCTTCAGCTCGAGCAGATCGGTCACTTCGGTACCTGACCCGTTGACTTCAATGTAAGTGATGTCTTCCGCTTTTTTGCCGCTTTTGGCCAAGGCTTCCCGAAGAACTTCCCGCTGGGCCTGGAGATTGGGAGCCGCCGGTCCGGCGGTCCGTCCGTCATTGTTGACGGCGATGCCTTGGATAACCGCATAGATCCGGTCGCCGTCCGCGAGAGCCTGCTCTACCGTTTTCAGCAGCACCATGCCTGCCCCTTCCCCTGGAATGATGCCGGCGGATCGCCCGTCAAACAGATGGAACTGACCGGATGCATTCAAAATGCCGCGCTGATCAAAAATTCGATGGGCTTGATCGCTCGTTAACAGATGAATGCCTCCAACTACCGCGCCTTGAATGTCCCCGCTTTTAAGCGCCTGAACGGCCATGTGCAAACCGACGAGGGAAGACGAACAGGCGGTATCCACCACCAGACTCGGTCCCCTGAAATCAAGGAATTGCGAAATGTTCGCCGCCAAATAATTTTGCCCGACGGCAACGATTGGGTTGCGGGCTTGCATCAGCGCTGACGCCTCGGGGGAATGCTGTGTTCTGGCCCCGAGATAAACCCCGTACCGTTTTCCCTTCACTTCCTGCAGAGTATATCCCGCATGGCAAATCAGCTTGACGCTCTCCTCGAGAAGCATCCGTGCCTGAGGATCCATGGCTCTGGCATCGGCTTCCGGGATCAGAAAATACGAAGCGTCAAAACCTTCAATATCGTTCAGCCATCCTGCATCGTATCCGCTTGAATAGCCCCATCGTTCGCTTGGCATCCGGCGGATGGCTGATCTTCCATCGTTCAGCAGGTCCCAATACTCTTCCAGCGACTCGCCCCCGGGAAATCGGCATGACATGCCGACCACGGCGATATCTGACGAGGCAGCAGGCTCCGCTCGATGAGAGCTTGTTTCAACCGGATAATCATCCCAGCCCGAAGCACACGTATCCTCCCCGAGATCTGCATATCCCTGCTTGGCCGGGACAGATGCTGTCAATACACCGTGATCCCCTTCAGGAAGCATCCCCAAGGGCTCTGCATCCGCAGTCAACGAATGACTGGCGGCTATCATGGCTTGGTCCGGATGATGCTTGACGAGCCAGGCAGCAAGAGCTTCGATGTGCGGATGCTCAAACAGCAGCGTCGGCTCCAGGTTTGCGTTCAACAGATCGTTCAATCTCCGCAGAAGCTGGGCCAGCATGACGGAATCTACTCCGTAATCCTGGAACGAAGTTTCCGTGTCCAGCTTGGCGGAATCGATCTTGAGCTCTTCCGCAAGAAGTTCCTTCAACCAAGACGCTATCATCAGATGCGGGTTATCCAGGTCCCCTGCACGCGCGGACGTGATCGGATCTCCGCTGCGCATCATGCCTGGATTGTGGCCCTCCGCTTTCCGCTCCATCCGGGAAGAAAGCCGAAGCAGCGCATCAGGTTTCCATGCGGACGGACGCACCGATGCTGGAAGCACTACCGCTCCGAAATCTGTGGTCAATATCGAATCGAGCATCTGCATTCCTTCTTCATTGGTCAGGCTCCACAGTCCGGACTCATCGTAAGCCTTGTTTCTGACCTCACCCATGCCGGTCTCCTTCCAACTTGGCCATTGAATGCTGACCAACGGGCATTCGTGCCGCTTGGATTCGGCAAAGTAATCCATATAAGCGTTGGCCGCTGCGTAATCGCTTTGTCCAGCCGCCAGCGATGGGATCGCCGCGGAAACCGATGAATACAGGACGAAAAAGCTAAGCTCCTCTCCTTTCATCACGTTATATAAGGATTGAAGACCATCCATTTTAGGCGATAATACCGTCTCAATTCCTTGAATCGATTTCCGGATAAACGCTGGGTTGTGAACGTCGACAACCCCGGCGCAATGGACCACGCCACCAATGGGACCGATCCGGAGCTTCATGTCTTCCACGGCGTGTTGCAATGCGGCTTCATCGGTTAAGGACACCGACAGGACATGCACCTCCGCTTGCAGTGACTCAAGGTCAAGCAAATCGCGGATTTTATGCCCGATGCTCGTATCTTGGGCGAGATACCGGTGCCACTCCTCCCGGGGAGGGAGCGTTTCCCTACCGGTCAGCACCAGCTTCCTTACGCCGTATTTCTGCACAAAGTGGCGGGCGCATACGTAACCAAGCCCTCGGGTACCTCCGGTAATCCACAGCACATGTTCTTTACGGAACGCAAAAGAACCACGACCGGAGCCGGATTCTTCCCGCTTCCTGCCGAGGGATTCCCCGAGATAGGCCCGATACCTGATTCCGTTCCGGTAGCAGACCTCGGTATCCAGGCTTCCTGATTTATATTCTGCAGCGATTTGTTCAGCCAGCTCTTCGTCGGAAGCGACGGTTTCTCCGTCCATATGCCAGGATACGAGCCGGCTGTACTCATACTGCAGCATGCGGTAAAGTGCGGCACGGTCAGCGCCGGCAAGATTGACGGTTGGATTTTTAAAGGGCTCCAGGCCGCGGGTAACGCATAACATTCGAAGCCCATCCTGGTGGCGGGATTCGATCTGCTGCTGAATCCACTCCATCCAGTCCACCGGCCGAAGTGGGGATGGACCACAGCCCGCCAGATCAATAACCCCTTCGAACGTCTCCCGCTCAACTGACGGATGGGACAGCTCTCCGGTGTCCACTTCCAAAATCACCGCCCCCTCGATGCGGCCCGATACTTGCCGGGCCAAAGACATCGTTTCGGATGTCGCTACGACGGCCACGCCTCTTCCTTTCCCTTTATAGACACCATTCTCCCGGGGAGCCGGCGTCCATTGCTTGGTCCAGAACCCCGCCTTGCGCTGGGATTCGACGGGACGGATCTCGTTTTGACCGAAATTCGCAGCAATTGGATGAAGTTCGCCTGCAGGCTTCCATCCTGGAACCCAATAACGTTCCCGTGCGAACGGGTACGTCGGCAGACTCATTTTCCTTGGCCGAAACTCCGTGTACAGCTTGTTCCAATCCACCTGAAGGCCTTTGACCCAAAGGTTCATCAGTTTGCCGTACTTTTTGCGCTCCATCCATTTCCAGATGGCTTCCTGAAGTTCTTCGTCCCGGAAAAAAATCTGCATCGTATCCTTATTCCGTTTAACTTGCCCGCAATAGATCCCCTCAGACTCGTGATCGCCATCCAGAAAAACGCGCAGTTTATGCGTTAGCTCGTCCACGGTTTTCACGATCAGGCCAAGCCGCTCCTCCATCGCTTCGCGTCCGGTTTGCAGCGTGTAAGCCAAATCCGGCAGCCGTTCATCGCCATAATGCCGGCTTTCCGCATCCAGAAGCAGCCTTTGGGCCTGTTCTTTCAGCTGCCCTTCCGTCCTGGCGGACAGCACGATCATAAACGGATCTGCGCTTTGCGCCGATTTCCGTTCGATATCGTAAAACGCAGGAATGTACTCCTCGACAACCAAATGGGCATTCGAACCCCCAGCCCCGAAAGAGGAGATCCCGGCGATTCTGGGGTATTCGGTCAAGCGCCCGTCTAAATTCAGGAGCGGCCTAATCCATTCGGCCAATTCCTGTTGAACGAAAAACGCCGATCGTTCAAAGTCAATATTGGGATTCAGGACGGAGGAGTGCAGCGAAGGCACAATTTGCTTATGCTTGAGTTGAAGCAAAACCTTGGTCAACCCGGCGATTCCTGCAGCGCTTTCGCAATGCCCGATATTCGACTTGGCCGATCCGATGGCACAGAATTGAGCATCCTCCGTCGCCTGCTTAAATACTTGCTGGAGCCCGGCTATTTCGATGGGATCGCCCAGCACCGTACCGGTTCCGTGTGCTTCTACGTAGCTGACCGCGCGGGGATGTATGCCCGCTTTTCGGATCGCCTTCCCAATAACCTCTGCTTGTGCATTCGGATTCGGGACGGTATAACCGTTCGTTTTCCCCCCGTGATTGATAGCCGTTGCCTTGATGACCCCATAAATTTGATCACCGTCTTCGACGGCTTTGGCCAAGGGTTTCAGCAGAACGGCGCCGACTCCTTCGCCCGGAACGTAACCTTCTCCGCCCTGTCCGAAGCTTTCGCACCGTCCCCTGCTGGAAATGAATTGGCCCTGGGAAAGGTACAAGTACTTATTGGGATGGATGGAAACATTGACTCCACCCGCGAAGCAGACATCGCTTTCACCCGATTGCAGGCTCTGGCACGCCAGATGAATGGCCGTCAGCGAGGATGAGCACATCGTATCTATCGTCAGGCTTGGGCCATGGAAGTTGCAAAAATATGACACGCGGTTGGCGATCGACGCCGGCAGTCCAGGCAGCGCGATCTGACGCCCATGCGCCTGCTCCTGTGCTCCGTACAGTTGGTATTCCTGATACATGGATCCCACGTAGACACCGACCGTTCCCGAATCCGCTAATGCGTCCCGGGTGTATCCGGCATCCTCCATCGTTTCATAGACACATTGTAAGAATAGACGTTCTTGAGGATCCATCAATTCGGCTTCGCGCGGAGAGATATGAAAAAAGAGCGGATCAAACAAGTCTACCCCATCGATAAAGCCTCCCCATTTGCTGTAAGCCTTCCCGGGTTTCGTCCGGTCCTCGTCAAAATACATGCGGTAATCCCAACGTTCGTCCGGGATCTCCGTAATGCAGTCCCTTCCTTTCTTAAGCACTTCCCAAAATTCATTGACATTGCCCGCTCCGGGATAACGGCCAGCCACCCCGACGACGGCGACATCAAAACGGCCTGAGACACTGCCCGCGCCCGCCGTTCTGGCGGTCTCCTGCGGAACAAACCTTGGACGGCGCTGGTTGGCAAGGAGAAGTCCTTGCCCGTCATCGTCCATGTCAACTGGAACCTTGGATTCCTTGGCTTGGACTTGTGATACCGAAGCCCGCTCCTCTCCTCCAAGGGCTTTCAGCATCGAATCCCGATGCTCCCGTAAGAAGTAGACTGTCAGCTCACGGATATTTTGATACTCAAAAAAGAGCGTTTTGGACAAGGAACCAAACGTCTTTTCCAGTTCGCGGGTCAATTGGGTCGTCATGATCGAATCAATCCCGTACTGCTCCATCGGTGCTTCGGCATCGATCCGGGATGCCGGCGTTTTCAAGACGCCGGAAATGAGCTGCTTCAGCAAGCTCTCCGAATGTTCCTGCAAAAGCTGCGGCGAAGAATAACCGGCTGGCCGGATTTCACTGTCCGGTTGAATCAGACTCCGATCCGGAACTGCCTCATCCGTGAGATTGGCGGAGCGCGTGAGCCGGGAGTAGAATAAGCCGGGGTTGCCCTCTACGATCAGGACTTGGTTCGCACCGGAGGCATAAGCCTGGTAAAATGCCTCTAATCCTGTTCCGCTTGCCATGGCTGCCATGCCAAGCTCCGCAAGCATGCTGCGTTCAATGGACTCGGCGACCTGCATGCCTCCGTCCTTCCATAACGGCCAATTGACCGACAAGGTATGTCCGCTCCGTTCGCCTGAGCTCACAAGCGCGTCCCGATATGCGGCATAAGCATCCATAAAGGCGTTGGCCGTGCAGTAATCGGCTTGGCCCGAATTCCCGATCGGACCGAATACGGAAGAAAACATCACAAAAAAATCGAGGTCCACATGGCGGCTTGACTCATCCAGATTGATCAGACCCGTCACCTTCGGAGCCAGTACGTCTTGCAGCTCGCCAACGGTTTTATGGATCAGATAGCTATCCCGAATCAGACCCGCAGCGTGGATGATGCCGTTGATCGTTCCGTGTGCCTGGACAATCTTTTGCACGAGCCGATGGGCTTCGTCCTTAACCGTTATGTCCGACTGAACATATTCCACGAGCGTCCCTTGCGAACGCAGTTCTTCCAGCATCATGTTGTTGTGATCGATTAATGATGACCGGCCAGACAGGATGATCGTGGCATTCTTTACGCGCGCGCCGATTTCTTTGGCAAAGTGGAAGCCGAGCCCTCCCAAGCCGCCGGTAATGACATAAACGCCACCATTTTTCCAGGGCTGCGGATTCGGCATGGGCTCCGCTTTAGCTTCCACCGACTTCCAGTCCATTACAGAACGGGATCCGTGTAAGTATCGGATGTGGAACCGGCCGGTATCCTGCATACTCGCTCTGATATATTCCATCGCCTTATCCGGCGTTGCATCCGTGTCCACTTCAATCATTTGCCCGGTTAACTTTGGGTTTTCCAGGATGGCGGTTTTCAGCATGCCGCCCAAGCCCTGCAAGAGCGAGTCCGCTCCTCTCCGCATGAACATCAGCTGAATAAGCACGCGTCCCGGCGTTTTATCTTCGATCTGAAGCTGCAGCTCTCTCAGCAAACGTTCGGCGTAATCGCGGATATGATCATCACATCTTTCGCCACTATTTTGCCAATCCAGAATTCTCGCCGTATCCATGCCTTCGGCAAATCGCCCGGCCCAATCCACCGGACAGCCGCATAATACGATCAAGTGCTCCCGATAGCTGCTTGTCCCGAACTGCAGTGCCGGGGATTCCTCTTTCCAATACGGTTCCATGAGAAGCAATCCGGAATTGGGGAACGTTCCGTTCGTGTCATTAGACCTTGCTGCCTGCTGCCCGGCCGAATGCCTCCAAGATAGCCCATTTATGCTTACACAGACGTTTCCCTCGCCATCCATCCAATCCAGATCGACCTTATGCACCTGACGAAGCGGGTGATGGTCCTTGCTGTACCGAATCCGGGCCCACATTTCATCTTGGCACGGCTGCAAAATCAGGAGCTCGTCCAAGGCAAAAGGGAGCCACATTTGGCCTGGAGTTTGCGGTTCCTCCTCTTGGGACTGAAAAAAACCATTCAGGAGAAGAACGCCCCCCTGCAGCGCGGAATCCATCATGGCCGGATGCAGGACCCACGGACTGTTCCTTTCCCGAAGGGACTGCGGGATCGACAGCTTTGCAAACAGCTCCGTATCCTCCTTACCTGGATACACCGCAGCAATTCCGCGAAGAGCAGGACCGTAATCAAGCCCTATGGAACGAAGGTAAGCATAGCAGCGTTCTGCGGTGAAACGGGAGAGTTGCGCTTGTTCCGCGATCTCCCGAACGGGAGCGGCCGGCCCTGGATCGGTTTGAACAAAATAAGCCGTACCTTGGCTATGTATCGTAAGTTCATCGGCGTCTGCTTCGTTTTCGCTGTAGATTTCGAACGCCACCTGATCATGTCCTTCCGGATGAAGTCCGATATGAATCCGCACCGGATCTGCACCGGCTTTGACGGGCACGGACCAAACCAAGTTCCGAAGCGACACCGCCGCCTCGCGATTACGTTCCCTTCCGGAAGCACAGATCACGGCCGCTCGCGCCATTTCCAAGTAGGCTACCCCAGGAAAAATCCGTTCCCCGTTCACCTGGTGATCCGCCAGAAAAAATTCCTGCCCGGTAAAGGCGGCACTGTAGCGCTGTTCCCTTAAATCCGAAGTATTGGCATGAAGCAGCGGATGAATGGCTTGGGCTTGAACGCCCTCACCCACAGCCATTCCGCCAGCAGCCGCGTCTTTTACTTCGGGAAGCCAGTACCGTTCTCTTGCGAAAGGATACGTCGGAAGATGGGCATGCTTCCATCCAGAAGCGGGAAAGATCGATTTCCAGTCCGCTTCGTATCCATGGACATATAAATCAGCGATTTCCTGCAGCTTCCGTTCATACTCTTCCGCATCGCTCCTTTTCAAAGCGCGGAGATCCTTTACTAATGCGTTACCCTGCGACTCGAACGCCAGCGATTCCTCAGGTCTGCTCGGAGGTACTTTTGCCGTCAACCAGCCTTCGACATCATTCCCGGCCAACACCTGGGTAATTTTTTTTCGCAGTTCACGGATATCCCGAACGACAAAGGCACCCCGAATCCCAAAATGCTCCCGCCGAAGCAGGAGTGTGGCACTGATGTCGGTTAGCGTATATCTCTCATCTTGGCGTTCCAGCCACTGCAGAAGATCCCGAAGTCTCCGGCCCAGGGCTTCCTCGGTTTTTCCCGACAGACAGACCATGCAGTACGGCAGTTTTCTGCTGACCGTCCTCTTCTTGGGCGGAGCTTCCTCCAGCACCACATGCGAGTTGGTTCCCCCGAAACCGAAGGAGCTGATCCCCGCCCGCCTCGGATAAGCTTCGCCTGTATCACTGGTTAGAGCCTCCCAGGGCCTAAGCCCATCTACGATATAAAAAGGGGTGGCCTCCAGAGAAATGCGGTGATTGAGCTTTTTGAAATTGTGCAGACCGGGGAGCTGTTTATGCTTCATGGACATCAGCACTTTGATCACACCTGCGATGCCTGCAGCCGATTCCAGGTGTCCGATGTTTGCTTTTACGGAGCCAAGGCCACAGTAGTTCCCAGGGGTCTCCAGTGCGGGATCCTGGTCAAGCCGCAGCTTCTCGAAAGCTTGGACCAGTCCGCGGAATTCCATCGGATCCCCCTTCGGCGTACCCGTACCATGGGCTTCGATATAGCTGATGCTATCAACGGGAATTCCCGCTTTTCGGTGGGCTTCGACGATGACTTCCGCCTGCGCGTCCGGATTTGGATAAGTCAGCGTGTGGGTTTTGCCGCTATGGTTCACCGCGCTTCCTTTCAGGACGCCGTAAATCGGATCGCCGTCCGCGACCGCCTGGTTCAGCGGCTTCAGCAGGACAACCCCCGCCCCTTCGCTGCGTACGTAGCCGTCCGCGCTGTCATCGAACGTTTTACACGAACCGGTTGGCGACAGCATGCCTGCCTTGGAGAAGGAAATATGGCGCGACGGTGTCAGGATCAGACTGACGCCGCCCGCGAGCGCCATTTGGCATTCACCCAGCTGGAGCGACTGCGCTGCGGCATGAATGGCGTTGAAGGAGCTGGAACAAGCAGTGTCGATCGGAAAGCTGGGACCTTTCAGATTGAAGTAATGAGAGATCCGGTTGGCAATGACCGCCGAGGCCGTCCCGATTGAATGATAGGTTTCAATCGTCTGGTTGGAGCTCTCCTGGAGCCCTTTGTAATCGAAGTTGAAGACGCCCATGTAAACGCCGATTTTTTCGCCGGAAATTTCAGACGGCCGCACCCCGGCATCCTCCAGGCATGCCCACGACAACTCAAGCATGATTCGCTGCTGGGGATCCGTAACTTCGACCTCGCGGGCGGAAAGGCCGAAAAAGGCTGCGTCAAAGGCATCTGCATCACGAATAAACCCGCCCCACTTGCTGTTGCTTTTGTTTTTGCCGGACTGGGGGTCGCCCCAATAGTCCCGCCAATCCCAGCGTTCCTTTGGAATTTCCTGAATGCTGGAACGCCCTTCCTTCAAATTGTCCCAAAATTCATCGTAGTTATGCGCGCCCGGAAACCGGCATGCCATACCGATAATGGCGATATCTTTATCCATGTCAAGGTACACCTCGCTCGATCTTGTGATTGAACTTCTTCCTTGTTACTACCGCCTTACGATGATTTCAGGCTTTATCCCGTGGTAGCCTCCCACACCCTCTTTCGCTAACGTGCTGCGCCTGCGGGTACATGGTCCAATCCTGAGGGTTGAACTTCGTTTGCAGCAGGAGTCCGGGCAAACAGCGCAAGTCTCCGGTTCAGCAGCTCTGCCGTCTCCAGCATCAGCTTCTCCGCGATTTGGTCCACATGCCTGTTCTGCCAGCGCTCCAGCGGTGTCCCCTTGACCCATTGGTTGAAAGCGCCGAGCGCCGGGCCGCAGTGGATCTGGTAGTCCACCCGATTCTCCTCGTCTCCTTGGATCGCCAGGCGGGTGGTGTAGGAGAAATACCAGCGGAAAATAAGCGCCATCTTGAATTTTGGATTTTGCTCGGCCTTCTCCACCACCTGCGGATAGGACGCGCACAGCTTTTCATAAATACTCGCAAAGGATTGCTTAAAATATTTATCCTGAATTTGAGCCTTGGTTTTGCTGTCGATTTCATCGATCGAATTGTATTGCCGGTACAGGTCATACAGTTTATTGGCGCGTGCGGGAAAAAAGAGCCCTTTCTTCAGCACCTGTACCCTGGCCCCCATTTCAAACATGTCCCCGGCGGGTGCATATTCCGTATCCTGGACATTGGCCTGCTGCAGCAGGTCTTTGACGGCGTCGCTCGTACCGGCTTCAACGGTGCATTGATTGATCGAACCCGTTACAATAAAGTCCGCGCCCAGCATAAAAGCCGCTGCCGCCGCCTCGGGCGTTCCGATCCCTCCGGCCGCTCCGATTCGCACCTGCTTCCGGTAACCAAACTTGTCCATCATTTCGTCCCGCAGCTTGATCATAGCCGGCATTAGTGCGTACGCGACCGCCCCGTCGGTATGCCCGCCGGAATCCGCTTCGGCGCAAATATCGTCCGCCACTGGAATTTTTCGGAGCATCTCCGCCTCCTGCGGAGAAATTTTTCGCTCTTCCAACAGCTTGCCGACAATCCGCTCCGGTGCCGGACTCAAAAACAGCTCGGCCACCTCCGGCCGCGACACTTTAGCGATCATTCTATGGGAAGCCGTCACTTGTCCTTCAGCATCCCTTCTAAGTCCCTTCGCCCGGTATTTCACGAGTGCCGGTGTAATGCTCATGAACGCAGCGGCTTCAACGACGGTAATGCCGTGCTTCAGGAACAAATCGACAGTCTGCTCTTCAACCCAAGGCTCCGAAGGATTGTGGACAAGGTTAAGTCCGTACGCGGCTTGGTCCGGATCCAGACGTTCCTTGATATAAAGGATGGCTTCCTCGATTTGGGGCATTTTCAACCCGCCTGCTCCGAAAAAACCCATCATGCCTGCTTTACCCATGCGGACGACCATCTCTTTGGAAGCGATTCCGCGGTACATGGCGCCTGTACAATATGCGTATTTCAACCCGTAATCCTTTTTGAACTGACTGCTCCCCAAGGAGGCGGCCGATATGCAGGCCAAACGTTCGGTCACTTGTTCCATGGTATGATCCTGGGGCGACTCCATGGCGGGCACGGTGGAAAAAAAATCAATAGAGCTTTTGTCATCCAAGGCTTCCTTGCCACTCTGAGGTTCATTGTCATCCACGATGAGCGGCTCAGCTTCCGTCCGGATCCGAGTGATCAGATCGGTCAAAACCCGGCCAGGTCCCATTTCCTCAAATTGTTCAACCCCTCGTCCCCACAAATACCTGATGCTCTCGGTCCACTTCACGGAATGAGTGATTTGCTTGACGAGATTGGTGCGGATATCCGCGTCCCTGTAAGGTCTGGCGTATACGTTGGAAATGACCGGTATGGTCAGGCGGCCAAATGAATAGCCGCTCAAAAAAGCCTCGAATTCCTCCGAGGACTCCTGCATATATCGCGAATGGAATGCGCCGCTCGTCCGCAGCGGGACGAACATCATGACATCCTTCATGCCCTCAAACATTGGCCTGGCATGCTCTACGTCTGCTTTTGAGCCGGAAATGACCATTTGCTTCGGGCTGTTGAGGTTCGCAACATCAATTCTCTCCAGCTGATTCGCCAACAGTGCTTCGTGGATTTGCTCCTCGCTCAATCCGATAACGGCAGCCATTCCCCCGCCTGCGGCACGGCTCATCAATGCACCTCGCATTTGCACCAGCCGGAGTCCGGCGCCAAATTCAAAGGCACCTGCGGCCAGGAGCGCATTGTATTCCCCTAAACTGTGTCCGGCGACATAATCGGGCTTTATGCCGGTATCTTTTATTTTTTTGTAATAATGCAGGGCGTTAACCGTGTACAGTGCGGGCTGGGTATACTCGGTTTGGTTCAGCTTGGAATCGGGGTCGTCCAGGCATAATTCCCGAATGGAATACCCTAGCACCTGATCGGCTTCGGCAACGATTTCCGGGAATTCGTCAAAAAGGGCGCCCCCCATTCCTTTCTTCTGGGCTCCTTGTCCCGGAAACACATAAGCTAACATAAGCTCTCCACATCCTCTCTACGAATATTGATATGCCTGCTCCACTGCATGCCGCAGTACACCTAAGTCGGGCGGCCGCCTTTTGGGATAAACGATCGAACAAACATCGCTTCCCATAAACGTTGAAACCGCTTCATACTGCATGAAATTGGCGAAATGGGAGATGACATAACCGTCACAAGCTTCCAGCCGATTGAGCTCAAGCAGCTTGGTTGGAATCGTCAGCCCCGTTCTCAGCACCTTAGACAATGCTTCCTTAACGGACCACGAGAGCGTCAGCATACGTTCCAGGGAATGCGGAATGGACTGCATCAGCTCCAACTCCCTGGGAGAAGCCTGGTTCATCAGAACCTCCATGGCCGAGACGGATACCCTTTCGATGTCGATCCCCATCGGCATAGCCTCATGAAACGCAATGGCTCCGGCGGCATTGCCGGCATGCGTGATGCTGACCTGAACGTTCGCCCATCCGATCACCACCGGTTGATTGAAGCATCCCCGCTCGATCCGGATTGAGCGCAAATCGCATTCACCCGTAAGCAGCGAGACGGCTTTCTTCGCGGCGTATCGTCCAGCCAAATAGCTGTGAATCCTTCGTTCGAACTTCAGCGTGCCGAAAAATTCCCATTCACCCGGATGAAGAAAAGCTGCAGCATGCTCGCGGTACAAGCACTCCCGCATTTGCACCATATACAGGGCGGCTTGTTCAGGACCATCCCTGTTGTTGAATAGGTGTTTCAACCGCACCTCCCGGCTTTGGTCCATCTCTGCATTCTCCATGAACGTTCCTCCTGTCTTTCTCTCCCTGGTCTTCTGCCGGAAAACGCAAAAATGCCTGCGGGAACCCTATATAACTAAGGGAATCCGCAAGCATCCAACACTTTAACGTAGTGATGTGTATATGGCCCTTATGCCTTCTTAACGCGCCGCAACGTCGATTAAGTGGAACATAAGTTTATGTAAACAAGTCATTAATTACCAATTATAATAGTATATTTTGGAGTTTATGTAAACTATTATTTTTTTTGCTATGATGATATATTTAATGGCTTTTTATTCATATTTCGACAATTAATTTAATCCATCTTTGCTATGATTTTCATGATCATATAAAGGAGGATTTTCAACATGTCATGGTATGCGCTGTTTGTCAAAACAGGATATGAATCCAACATCAAAAAGTGGCTGGATCGCAAGTTCGACCAAGACCTGCTGTACAGCCTCAATCCCAAAAGAAAGGTCCCGGAAAAAAGACGCAGCGAAATCGTTCACACGGTTAAAACGCTGTTTCCGGGTTATGTGTTCATTCAGGCTGACATGAATTACTCCATTTATTATCAATTGAAAGAAAATCCCTACATATATCAGACGCTGAATTACAGAAATGAAAAAGACAAATGCATCAGGCTTTATTCGCATGGCTTGGATCACGATCAAGTACCACATTATCTTGTCGACGAGTCCCAATTTTTCAAAGAAATCCCCTGCGATGAAATGTTGGTGGTACTGAACCTAATCAACGAAAGTGAAGTGATCGAGTATTCCAAGGTTTATTTCCAGGAATCCCACATCGTCGTGCAAGCGGGTCCATTAAAAGGAATGGAGAAGCTGATTAAAAAAATTGACAAGCATAAAAAAAGAGCTAAGGTGCTGTTGACCCTAATGGGCGCGGAGCAACTGATCGATTTCGGGATCGAGATCGTCCAAAGCCCGTTGGAAAGCACTTTGGCCTGATACTCATACACACAAAGTCTCCCATGCGAATATAAATCGGCCGTCTGAGAGAAATAGGCGACGGTTTACCGACTTTTCTCGTTGTTCCGCTTCCACTGACCGAAACCTTAAACGGTTTCGGTCTTCTTTAATGTCAATGCGGCTCCTGTCTCCCCCGCCTTTCGCACTTGATCCAGCAGTTCGTGAACCGCAAGTGCGGTTTGAAAATCCGGCGCCTCGTGTGTGTCTTTCGCCAGATCCCGGTGGATCTGCTGGTAAATGCCCGCCACATTGTAAGCGGGTGTTCCCATCAGCTCGGCCGGAGGCAGGTGGATATGCCCGGGCAGCGTCAGTTCCTTCAGTTCTCCCCTCCCCTGCGTGCCAAGCACGACCAGGTCATCGATCTGGAACATGAAGTTTTGACGTGAGCGGATGTGTACATCCCCTTTCGTGCCGTTGATCTCGATCGCGAAGCTTCCCACGTGCGCGTTGCGGATTTGGGAGCTGAAAACGGCCTGGCCCGGCAGAATCCCGCTAACCACGACATGATCCGGTGCCGATGCACGGATGATTTCACCCGTCTCTTCCACAGGAACCTGCCGCGCTTGCGTCTTCAATATGGCCGATATTTCGGAAAATGGACCAAAGAGATACATGATCCCATCCAGAAGATGGCCGCCGGCGATCGTCAGCTGATTGGCTCCGTTCGCATCGTCCAGCAAATAAACGTGGCTCTGGTCGATCTGCTTGGAACGGATCGGATACGTCGGTATGGCGTAATTAACGTGAACGGCAAGCACATCCCCAACGTAACCCTCTGCCAGAAGTTCCCGGACGTAGCGGATGACGGGATTGGCGCGCGACTGCAGTCCGGCGAAATGGCGAACTCCTTGGTCGCGGGCCGCCTGCAGCAATGCTGCCGATTCCGCGGTCGTCCGTCCGAGCGGGAACTCGCTGTACACATGCTTGCCGGCCTCAAGAGCTGCACGAATCAGCCGGTCATGCTCCGGAACCCGGACGGATACGGTCACCAAATCGACCTCTGGATGCAGGGCCAGCTCAAGCGGATCGGAAAAGGCATGCTCAACGCCAAAGTGATCGGCGCTCGCTTCTGCGCTTTCCTGCCGCGACGTACCGACGGCGGTCACCATAAACTCGGGCAGCGCCTTCAGAGCCGGAATGTGTGCCCGAGCTCCCCACGCACCGCTCAAACCGGCACCGATGATTCCGACACGAAGAGGTTGATGATTTATATTCATAAGTAAGCCTCCTAATAAATGGATAAGGGATCCACCCGCCTCCTGGCAAATTGTGGAGGGGTTTTCGGGTTGGTAGACATAGATTAATACAGTGAGTACAATGTGAAAAGAAGGCACTTTTCGGTTCGTTACGAACCCGCAGGTGCGTTAGGAGGTGGATGATGGAAAACATAAGAGCAGCGGAACCCGCATTTTCGGTAACGTCCTGCACGGCTCGGCGTGTACTGGAAATCGTTTCGAATAAATGGGCGGTCCTCATCATTTTCGTATTGGAAAAAGGCACCAAACGGTACGGTCAGCTTCAGCGAAGCATCGCCGACATTTCCCAAAAAATGCTGACCCAGACGCTCCGCCAACTGGAGCGGGACGGACTAATTGAGCGCAGCGTCCTTCCGGAGGTTCCGCCTGTGGTGGAATATACCTTGACTCCGTTGGGAGAAAGCTTGATCCCCTATATGCGCCAGCTAAATCATTGGCTGAACGAGCATTATCCTCAGATCGAACAAGCTCGGAAAGATTACGATGCGAGAGAAAAGTTTAAGGCAGACAAAAGCACGCAGACCGTTTAGGTATGCGTGCTTTTTTAGGTGCATGGATGGTGTCAATATGAGTCGGTGCTGTGGCCCTTCCGTTCGGCATCCTCCACCGCTTCATGAGTGTGAGTGGCGCCCAGCGGGCCATGATGGCTGCTTGAGCCATGCTGCTTGATCCCCTCGGCGACACGCCGGCCGTATTCCTCATCGCACTGGGTCAGATGGTGGATCATCTTCTCCTGTATGACCGGGCTGCAGGAAGACAGCGCATTAACCAGATTGCTGATCAGCTCGTTCTTTTCAAAATCGTCAAACGCACGGTACGTCTCACCGGCCTGCTTGTAATCGTTGGTTCGTTCAATGCTGGCCCGCATCAGTTTGCCTTCCACATGCGGCATGTAGTCGGTTTCCTTCCGGGGAGCTTCCTTCAAACCGTTCAGCGAGGACGGTTCGTAATTGATGTGAGGATTCTGTCCAGGCGCCATATCTACATCATACGTCATCTGGCCGTCACGCTGATTGGTGGCCACCCGCTTCTTCGGCGCGTTGATCGGCAGCTGGAGGTAATTCGGTCCAACGCGGTAGCGCTGGGTATCCGAATACGAAAGTGTACGTCCCTGAAGCATTTTATCATCGGAAAAATCCATCCCGTCGACGAGCACGCCGGTTCCGAACGCCGCCTGCTCCACCTCGGCAAAATAGTTCTCCGGATTTTTGTTCAGCACCATCCGGCCGACCGGACGCCAAGGAATTTGCTCCTTCGGCCACAGCTTGGTATCGTCCAGCGGGTCGAAGTCCAGCTCGGGATGGTCGTCGTCGCTCAAAATTTGCACGAACAGCTCCCACTCCGGATAATCGCCGCGCTCGATCGCTTCGTACAAGTCCTGGGTCGCATGGTTGAAGTTTTTACCCTGTATCGCTTCCGCCTCGGCTTGGGTCAAATTTTTGATGCCCTGCTTCGGTTCCCAGTGGTACTTGATCAATACCGCTTCTCCCTCGGCATTTACCCATTTGTAGGTATTGACTCCGGACCCCTGCATCTGCCGGTAGTTGGCCGGGATGCCCCATGGAGATTGAACAAACGTTACCATATGCATCGTTTCCGGCGAGTTGCAGCAAAAATCGAAGAACCGCTCGTTGTCCTGGATGTTCGTGACCGGATCCGGCTTAAAAGCGTGGATCATATCGGGAAACTTGATGGCGTCGCGGATAAAGAAAATTTTCAGGTTGTTCCCGACCAGGTCCCAGTTTCCGTCTTCGGTGTAAAATTTCACGGCAAAGCCGCGCGGGTCACGCAGCGTTTCCGGAGAATGGCCGCCGTGAATAACCGAGGAGAAACGGACGAAAACGGGCGTTCGTTTGCCCGCTTCCTGAAACAATTTCGCCCGCGTATACTTGGATACCGGCTCATCTCCAACCTTGCCGTAGGCCTCGAAGTAACCGTGCGCTCCGGCTCCTCTTGCATGCACGACGCGCTCTGGGATGCGCTCGCGGTCAAAATGCGTAATTTTCTCGATAAATTGATAATTTTCCAGCGTTGCCGGTCCGCGGCTTCCCACCGTCCGCAAGTTCTGGTTGTTCTTCACCGGATGGCCCTGGCGCGTGGTCAGAGACATTTCGTCTTCGCCCGGAGCCATGCGGGGGTCAAGGGCATCGCCGGAACCGGTCACTGAAGTGCCATGCTCCATAGGCTTTTGTTGTTGGTCCATGCTGCTGTTCTCCTTTTCGTCTTTATGTACAAAGGCTAGTTAATTTTAGATGGCAAAGATATGAAGTAGCGTTTCCAGCCGATTCCGTTTTTATGCTTTACAGCGTGGCGAAGAGCCGGGCATGACTGCATGTAAAAAAGGGCCCCCACTCGGTATAACCGAGAATGGAAGCCCCATGTTACTTCAGCATTTATTTTTTTGCATCCAAGGCTTTCTGATAAATGTCAAGGTATTGGGTTAATTGGAGTCCATCTAATCCCTTGACGTAGGCGTCCCATTCCTTGTTGATGTCTTTGGATCCGGTAATGAATTGAGCCATGTTGGACTTGACGTAATCGATCAGCGTCGTTTTGATTTGCGCCGCGATCTCCGCGTCTTCCAGCGCGATAAATACGCCATTTGGGTACTGCTCCTTGGAATGGTATGGCTCATATTCCTTGGATACCTGATTCAGCCGCGTTCCGTAACCGTCCGGTGCCAGCGGATCCTGCGGCGCGGTCCAGGAAGCCCGGTACGCATAAGTTCTTAATGAAGGCCCGATCTGTTCCCATCCGTCATTATGCGTTGGCTTTTTGTCCGTTTTCGGAATCGACGTATACTTGGCCTGCTGCCCGTTAATGTCCAGCTCCCCATCTTTTGCCTTCCGCCAGCCTTTGTCTTCCGGTCCGTTCTCCTCCAGCACGATTGCTTCTTCGGTGTACAGGTAGTCTGCAAGGCGGATCGCGGCAATCTGCTGATCCTTGGTCGCTTTATTCGTAATGGCAAACTGTGAATTGCCAATACCGGCAAAATTCAAGGTTTGCTGAACGCCGCCGGGCCCTTTCAGAGGAGGTACCACGACGTATTCTTTATGCCGCGGCGCTTTGTCATCCATGCTGTAGGCGTAACTGATCAGCGCGGTGGATAATGCCCCCATGACGTTGTCCGGTTCCCGGTTCGCCATTTGCTGAACGGCGTCGGCATTCTGCGTAAAGGCGGCCGGATCAATCAGCCCCTCTTTGTACAGTTTGTTTAAGTAGATCAGGCCCTGTTTCCACTCATCTTTATTGGCCGTAAAATCCACTTTCCCGTCAATGACTCGTAGGAAGGTGCCTGCGTTCTTCTCGGTATAATCATCCAGAATGAAGGAGTTCATCAGGAAGGCCGACACGTTGCCCGCCCACATCTCATCCGAGCCCGAAAGCGGGATTTCATCGGCTTTGCCGTTTCCATTCGGGTCCTTTTCCTTAAAAGCCTTCAAAACAGTATAAAACTCTTCCGTGGTGGTCGGGACGGATAGTTCCAGCTGATCCAGCCATTTCTTGTTGATCCACATTTTCAGCGCGTTATCACAATGGTAACATTCGTTCACTTGAGGCAGGGCATAGATATTTCCGTCGGGGGCTGTGATCGAATCCTTCATGTAAGGGATATCCTGCATCGCCTTCTTTATATTTGGCGCGTATTGTTCGATCAGGTCGTTCAGCGGAATAAACACGCCCTGCTTGCCGTACTTCATCTGTTCTTCCTTGGATAGGTCTCCTTGCAGGATGACCTCAGGGTAATCTCCACTGGCCAGCATCAGTTGTTTGCGGTCCTTCAAGGCGTTGTTCGGAACCAAGTCCCAATCGATCTTGATGTTCGTTTTCTCCTCTAAGTACTGGGTAAAGGCGTTGGTTTTCATATTTTCGATGGTCGGGAACTGCGGAGCGAACATTCGGATTGTCATTGGCTGCTTCGCAATCGGATAGGTGCCGACCTCTGTAAATAATCCGCTTTGTTCCGAAGACGATTGCCCGCCAGGCTCAGCCGCGGCGTCGGGCTTGGCCGTATCAGAGGATCCTCCCCCTCCGCAGGCACTTAGGAGCATCGTCAGGGCTAATAAACTGATTAACGCAGCGTTTAAAGACTTCGTCCATTTTCTGCGCATCGAAACAACTCCCCCATTCTTTTTCATGGTATTCTGGGTCACAACCTGTAAATCCTCCATGCACCGGTTCTTCCTTAATAGCGGACCGCACCACCTCCTTCAAGCCGGATTCCTGTTTATCCTTTCAGTGAACCGATCATAACTCCCTTGACAAAGTGCTTTTGGACGAATGGGTAAATGATCAGCACCGGAGCGCTTGCCACCACGATCAGCGAATATTTCAACAGATCCTTCAGGCCTTGCTGCGCCTGTACCTGGTCTACATTAGCCATCATCGAGGGATCCACTGTGTTCAGAATCAAGACGTTGCGCAGAATGATTTGCAGCGGAAACAAGTCCGGAGACCTGAGAAAGATCAAGGCGTCAAAATACGCATTCCAATGGCCGACAGCATACATAAGTGTCATGACGGCGATGATCGGTTTGGACAGGGGCAGCACGATGCTGAGTATAAACCGGATATCGCTGCAGCCGTCCAGCTCCGCCGCTTCGGACAGCTCATCCGGGATGGTCGTCTGGAAGAAGGTGCGGGCAACGATGACCTGAATCACTCCCATCGCTCCCGGCAGAATCATCGCCCAGCGGGTATCGAGCAAATGCAGATTCTTCACGACGAGATAGTAAGGAATCAAGCCCCCGTCGAACATCATCGTAATGACCAGTACAACCATAAAGAAATGGCGGCCGTATAACGTCCGCTTGGAAAGCGGATATCCGAACATAATCGTTAAGGTTACGTTAATCGCCGTCCCGACCACCGTATAGATCAAGGAATTTATGTACCCGACGCCGATCTGCGGGTTCTGGAACACCGCCTTGTATCCATCCAGCGTAAAATCGACCGGGAACAGCCACACCTTGCCGGATACGACGGCCTGCGGCGAGCTTACGGACGAACTGAGGATGTAGATCAGCGGCACAGCCACAATGATCAGAATCAAGCTCAAGAAAACATACACCATCGCGACAAATATGCGGTCCCCCCGGGACTCCCGAATGGTTGTTGATGCTGTTTTGGACATTTTGTTCCCCCTCCTTGGCACATTTTTACTGAATCATGTTCCAGCTTCGACACCGATTTCACTTCGCCTTACCACAGGCTGCTGCTAGACAGCTTGCGGGCGATGTAATTCACGGCGATCAGCAGGATCAGATTCACTACCGAGTTGAAGAAGCCGATGGCCGCCGAGAAGCTGAAACTGGAACCAAGCAGGCCTACTTTGTAAACATAAGTTGAAATTACTTCAGAAGTGGCGAGATTGAGCGGGTTCTGCATCAAATAGATTTTTTCGAAGCCGAGTTTCATAATGTTGCCGAGATTCAGAATCAGCATGATCACCGACACGGGAATCAGACTGGGTATATCGATGCTGATGATCTTCTGGATTCGGGAAGCACCGTCGACTCTGGCCGACTCATACAGCTCGGGATTCACGCCGGCGAGCGCAGCGATATAGATGATCGCCCCGTATCCGGTGTACTGCCATACATCGGACCAGACATAAATGGATTTGAACAGCCCCGGCATGCCCATAAAATTCGTTTGGGTCACTCCCATCATCTCGAACAGCTTGCTGACCATGCCCACATGGGGTGTCAAATTGACGATTATGATCGATACCATGATGACCGTGGATATAAAATAGGGGGCGTAGGATATCATCTGCACGCTTTTCTTGAACAAGCCGCTGCGGATTTCGTTCAAGGCGAGCGCTAGAATAATCGGTGCCGGAAAGCCGACGGCCAAACCATAGAAGCTGATTCCGAGCGTGTTTTTGATGTAGAGCCAGAAGTTGGGGGATTGGAAAAACTGTTCAAAGTATTTAAACCCAACCCAGGGGCTGCCCCAAATTCCTTTAATGACGCTGTAATCCTTGAATGCGATCACGATCCCGGCCATGGGTACATATTTGAACACAATTAAGTAAAGCAAGGGGAGCAGAAGAACCAAGTACAGCTGCCAATGGCGCCTGATTCGAACCCATGTCGTTTGCGGGCGGGGACGGATGGCTGCGGAGGCCTGAACAGGATGAGGCAGTCCGGGACCGGTTTGCAGCTTGTTGTGCGGACTTCGCATCAGCATGAACTCCTTCCAAGGTATGATTTGAAAATCGCTGCACCCGTTACCAGATGCGGCGGAATGTAAAGCGATTGTAAACGCCTGAAGCGCCGGTCAACAAGAAACAAGAATATACGGATTAACCATTTTCGCCTTTCCCTGCCAAAACAAAAAAAGCCGCGATTCTATCGCGGCCTTAACCGTTTTCCACCACCAAACCGTTTTCACCCATTCGCTTTGCGAAGCTGATCGCTGCGGTATTCGCCCGGTGCCGCCCCCATAATCCGTTTAAAAACACGGGTAAACGAGATGGCATGGGTATAGCCGACCCTCTCCGCGATCTCTTGTACCGAGGCATTTGTCTCCAGCAGCAGCCTTACCGCTTCCCGCATCCGAACCTGGATGAGGAAATCGACAAACCTCTGTCCGGTATGCTCCTTGAACAACTTGCTGATATATTTAGGATTCAACTGAAACCGGTCACCGAGCATCTCCAGTGACAGGTCCGGGTTGGCATAGTCTTGTTCGATCAGCTTGCAGATGTCCCGGATCATCGTAGTATACTGCCTGCCTTCCTGCTGCCGGCGCACAGATTCGAACAGACCGGACAACTCCTGCCTGATTGCAAACCGCAGCTGCTCCAGTGAACTGCCGTGGTCTAACATTTCCGTCAGCAAGGGAAGTCCTTCCTGGACCCATCGCCGGTAAGCATCTTTATTCATGTCCGAAAGCTCCCGGCCGACGTTATACAGTAAATAATTCATCAGATTAAATATCTCTTCGTTAGTAAGCAGGCTGCCCTTCAACTGTTTAAACCACGTCTCATAAGATTCTTCCCACCCGATATTCAGCATTCGGAAGGATTGAATGATCGAGCGAATTTCTCCCAGGTTCGCGTATACTTCGGCATTGCTTGTGCCGGCGATATCCTGGCTTCGGATCAGCCGGTTCTCCCCGAGGACGATTTTGTATTTGAGCGCTTCAACTGCACTTTTATACGACTTGGGCAGGTCATGGATCCGGTATATCGCCTCACCGCTTCCAATCGTAACGGTGAATTTCAAGTTTTGTTCGGTCCAGCTCAGCGTTTGCGCTGCAAAACGGGTAAGGACCTCCCCTTCTCTATCGTCTGTCTCTTCCCGCTCAAAGCAAATGACGGCTAGACTGGAAGGTGACGTCCATTCCGACCAGATCCGGATATTCAGTCTCATCGCAATCTCGCCCGCCACGGTTCGCAGGGTGAATTTCAGCAGATTCTGGTCACCTGTCGTATACTTCCGGCAGAAATCCCCGTATTTGTCCATTTCAATGATAAGCAGCCTAAAACGGTCCAGCGGCTCAGGCAAATTCAGCCTGGCGGCTTCCTCGCGCCACTCTTCAATACTCATCTCGGTCTGTCCCTCGATCAGCTGATGGAACAAATACCTTGTCCGCAGATGAAGATCTTCCCGGTATTTCTCCTGGTATGTCGTGGACTGCTCCAGAATATGATCAAAGGCCGACTCAATAAATGCAAACTCATCGGGCCTGCCCGCGCCGCTCACTGGCAGGGAATAGCCGCTGAAACGTTCCGCAATCCGCTCGATTGGCTTGGCATTACGCCGCGTCACATAGATCATCCAGATGAATCCGGCTGCGATCATGATAAGACCTACCGCGAACCACAGGTTATACATCGCCGATATGGCATTGACATATCCGCCATTGACAAGCCCGCTTCCATATTTCCAGCCGGTGTAGCCGGAGGTATATTCCGAGAAAAGCTCGGATTCTTCTACTGCCGCCTCACTCCCAAACAATAGACGGCCGGAAGCATCCTTTACCTGAATAAAGCTGACCTTGGATTCGTACATATCTTCCGTTAACTTGTTTAGCGAATCCGCTGAGACGTTGACCACGATCATACCAAGATCATTTTTCATATATGGCGATCCTCGCACCAGGCTGACCACCTGTTTGCCGCCGATCATTTTGAATTGTTCAAAGCTGCGGCCGCCGGTCCACTTCGGGATTTTCGATACCTGATATTCCTCAATAAACGTGCGGTCAGGATATGAGCCAATATAAGCGTTGGTTGCGTCACTGAGCACATAACCGTCCGTATTGCGCACAAGGTAAATGGAATCGATCAAAGGATAGTAATTAATCAATTCCTTGAGCTTCTGCACGGCCCTGATGTTGATGTATGGGTCACTGCCTCCGCTGGCCCGAAAAAAATTGTTCAACGGCTCACTGTTGATGCTCTCAAGGACGATCATATTATCGATCACTTTCAGTGACGTATCCACGATCCGCATCGCCTGAAGTGAAAGCGTCTTGTTGGCATTCAGCGCCTCACTTCGGCTTTGCACGCTGAACAGCTGAAAGAAAACAAAGAAAATAAAAGTGACGACAATGATAAATACCGGCATGTAGGATAACAGCAGCCGCTTAAACCAAGACTTGCGCATCATAACCCCGCCCCTTTTTGTTGTAGACAAGCTCTTCGGTATTAATGAATTATACAGCGGGGGCCGTTCTCCCTGTCGGTTCAGGGATTTGCTTTAGAATAATTTTCGGAACGCTGAAACTATGATGTTTGTACACTTAAAAAGGATGGGTATGCCCGACACTGCACCGGGCATATCCATCCTTTGCTATTTTAAGATAATGAGTGGCTGAGCAGCCAGGTATACAATTCCTTGTTGGCGTAAGTCTCGGTCCATGAGTCGTGATTCGCGTCCGGATACACCGTAAATTTCACGTTCCCTCCGATCCCTTCCAGCGCCTTCACGATTTGTTCGGATTCCGACAGCGGAACGACATCGTCCTTGGCCCCATGGAAGGCCCAAATCGGGATATCCTTGATCTGCTCGGCATATTTCGGTTCCATTCCTCCGCAAATCGGGACGACAGCCGCCCATTTATCTGGATACATCGCAGCCAGCTGCCATGCACCGTAACCGCCCATACTTAATCCCGTTAAATAAATGCGCTTTGGATCCACGCGATAGTGATCTTCCACTTCCTCCAGGAGAGCCATTAAAGCGTCTTCCTCCATCGCCCAGAACGAGTCTTCCGGGCATTGAGGTGAGATGGCAATGAACGGAAACTGCGGATCCTGATCCGCGTTCTTCGGAATGCCATGCACTTTGACCAGCTCCACATCGCTCCCGCGCTCTCCCGAACCGTGAAGGAAGAGGATCAGCGGCCATTTTTTCTCAGGATCACTTTCATAGGCTTCAGGCAGGTGCAGCAAATAGTCCAGTTTGACCCGCTTCGTTATTTCTTTGTCCAGCCTCTTGGCACTTTGGCTCATGTTCTTGTTCCCCGCTTTCGATTTATGTATTTTGGTTCCTCGGCTCCCTGTATACCCGAACGGTGAACCTGCGCTTTCATCGTGACCGAAGTTCCCGACATGCCGACTTCCGTGAACCCGAATCGTTCGTACAGCTTCATCGCACGGTTTCTAGGGTCCACGCTTAAGGATACGGACAGTATCCCTGCAGCGTGCAGCTCCTCGAACGCCCGCTGCATAAGCAGGGTTCCAATCCCCTTGCCGCGGTGTTCCGGCAGGATGGCCATGCCCAGCTCCGGCGTATTCTCGTCCACATATCCGTATCCGGGATGTTCCGGATCAAACAATCGGAGCGTGATCGATCCGAGCCGCTCTCCTTCGCTGGAGACGGCAATAAAGGCCATGTCGCCTTCCTTTCCCCAATCGTCCAGGTACTTCGATATTTCAGGGCGTGCAAGGATATCGCGGGATAATGGTGGCTCCCCTTCCGGCGTGTACATGGAAGCCAACAGCATTTCCCACAGAAACGGGAGATCCGCAGCCTCCGCCGGCCGAATGTTGATCGTCTCAGGCATATCTTCACCTCCATCGTTGTACGAGTTATATAAGCTGAAGCATCGAAATCGGTTATTGGTACACTCCGTATTCTTTAGTTCAACTTATATAACAATCGATTTAAGAGATCTGCATTCCAAGTTCAACATAACAGATCGCTGAATTGCTGGTCAATTGTGGAAATGTATCCGCTTTAAATTATGCTTGAAATCCTAAGTGGATGAACTATAATGAACATTATAGAACTGATATAAACCATTATGAACCTATGGAGGTACGAAC